>NZ_CP104159.1:0-2260376 GCF_025200735.1 Rhizobium sp. CB3060
ATGGCGCTAACAGAACAAATCGAGCAGGAGAATGCTTTTTCCGAGGATGCTGCGACGAAGATCGTCCGGCATGCTGGCATGCTTTCGAACCAGCTCCAGGCTCTGCGAACCCGCATGTATCCGCCGAAGGCGGAAAAGAGCCTGCGATATTTCATGACGAATGAGGTCTCGAAATTGACCTCCATTCCCGACTCGACCCTGAAGCTGCTGTCCAATGAGGGCCGCGGCCCGGTTCCTAGCCGGCTAGAGAATAACCATCGCGCCTATACGCTGCAGCAGATCAATCAGTTGCGTGCCATGTTTGCCGAGCAGAAGCCTTCGGACGCATTGCGGTTTCTTCCTTATCGGCAGGGCAGGGAGCATCTTCAGGTGCTCGCGGTCGCAAACTTCAAAGGCGGCAGCGCCAAGACGACAACCAGCGTCCACCTTGCACAATATCTCGCGCTCCACGGCTATCGTGTTCTGGCGATCGATCTCGACCCGCAGGCCTCGCTTTCTGCGATGTTCGGTTTCCAGCCCGAGATCGACGTGCAAGCCAACGAGACCATCTATGCCGCTTTGCGGTATGACGACGAACGCCGGCCGATGAAAGAGATCATCCATCGAACCTACTTCGATGGCATCGATCTCATTCCGAGCAATCTCGAGGTTATGGAATACGAGCATGAGACGCCTCGCATTCTGGCGCAGCGATTGGGCAGTCGCGAGGGGATGTTTTTCGAACGGCTGAAGCTCGCATTGGACGAAGTCAGACATCGTTACGATGTGGTGATCTTGGACACTCCGCCATCCCTGGGTTTCCTGACGCTTGGCGCCATTCACGCTTCGACGGGGATGATTGTAACTGTCCACCCGGCAATGCTGGACGTCTCGTCGATGAGCCAGTTCCTGTTGATGATGGGAGATCTCATCCAGGTTTTGGGCGAGAGCGGTGCCGTGTTGAAGCAGGATTTTTTCCGCTACCTCATCACCCGCCACGATCCGAACGATCAGCCGCAGTCGCAGGTGGTGGCCATGCTTCGCCATCTTTTTGGCGACGACGTCATCTTGCCGACGGCGATCGAAAGCACGGCAGTCGAGGCCGCAGGTCTTGCCAAGCGCAGCCTGTACGAATTGGAGATGGGTCAGGTCGGCCGCGATACCCATCGCCGTGCCCGCGATGCAATGGATGCCGTAAACGATGCCATCCTGGATTTGATCAAAAGCAGTTGGGGGAGGCGATGACGAAGTCCCCAAAAAGATCATCGCTTGCCGCAAGCTTCGGATTGCTGGCAGCCGATATCAATGCCGATACGAAGAACAGCGTTGAGCAGCAGGTGTCCGCTTCGGCGCCTGTCCGTGTGGGCGCCGGCGTCATTGGCGCGACCCATAAGGCGATCAGTGACATCAGGGACGAACGCGACCGGCTTCTTGCCATGCTGGAGGCGGGCTCCGGCGGCTCGACCGAAATCGACACCGATCTGATCGATCCGTCGCCCTTTCCTGACCGGCTTCCTGACGACAACGACGAGTCTTTTGCGGAGTTCAAGAAGAGCATCGAGGAAGATGGGCAGAAGATCCCCATCCAGGTCCGCCTTCATCCGACGTTGGCAGGCCGATATCAGGTGATCTACGGCCATCGCCGCCTGCGCGCCGCCCGTGAGCTTCAGCGCCCCATCAAGGCGTTGACCTTGGACATGTCTGATCGAGATCTTGTTGTCGTTCAGGGGATCGAGAATGCTGCGCGTCAGGATTTGAGCTGGATCGAACGGGCGCTGTTTGCATGGCGTATGGACGAAGCCGGCATCCGCCCGAGAGATATTTATGCAGCGCTTGGGATCGACGACGCAGAGCTTGCACGTATGCGTTCCGTCTATCGCGTCGTCCCTCTCGACGTCATCGAGGCCATTGGCAGGGCGCCTAAAATTGGGCGCCCGCGATGGGTCGAATTCGGCGGATCGTTAAAAGCGAAACCTGATGCACTTAGGGCGATCAGAGAGACCCTGTCATCTGACAGGGTTTTGCGCTTGATGTCGAATGAGCGGTTCAGTCAGGCCATGGGAATGTTGAAAACTCCTGCGGCTCGCCTGCCCGGTCGAGATATTCGTGATGGACGCGGCAAATCCCTGGCGAGGCTTCAGATTTCGAAGAAAGAACTGAAGCTTATGCCAGAGACCGACCGAGGTGTCCGGTTTGCAGCCTTCCTGGAAGGCGAAATACCGGCGCTGATCGCGAAGTTCGATGCCGCAGATAAACAGGATGATTCATAAACCCTGTCAGTTGACAGGGTTTTATCGCCGCGCCCCCGCGCGGATTTGGAATAAACTTATCAACGGATGAAGCCCTCACGGCGAGCCATTCGAGAGCCTTTGTATTCTTGTAGCGAAGATATCATTGCTCTTTTGCCGCGACCTTCGATCTGTTTGGTATCCGCTAATCAGCGGAAATCGCTCGGTCAAACACCGAGAAACCATGATTGAAACGAAGAGAGAAAGGTAAGCGACGGCAAAAAGAAAAGGCCCCCAAACGGCGAACCATTCGAGAGCCTTTGCATTCTTGTAGCGAAGATATCAATAGCTCCCCCCGAATCAGTTGTCAATGCATCGAAGTCGTTTCGGTGGCCGTATTCGCTTTGCCTGAGATCAGAGGCGAAGATATGCACAATTCGAATTTCATAACGACGCCGTTTGGGCGGCGGTCGATGACGCTTGGCATGTTGTCAAATCAGTATGACGCCAAGGATATCGAACCCGGGAAATCCGTCGACAAGTGGAAGCTGTTTCGCGCTCTCTGCGAGGCCAGAAGCGTTTTCGGAATTTCCGACCGCGCCCTTGCCGTATTGAACGCACTCTTGAGCTTTTATCCGGAAAATGCCTTGTCGGAGGAAAACGGCCTGGTGGTTTTTCCGTCCAATGCGCAATTGTCGTTGCGGGCGCATGGCATTGCTCCGGCGACATTGAGACGCCATCTCGCTGCTCTGGTGGCGGCAGGTCTGCTGATCCGCAAAGACAGCCCGAACGGCAAACGCTATGCAAGGCGGGACCGGAAAGGCGAAATCGACGAGGCCTTCGGCTTCAGCGTGGCGTCTCTCATCGCCCGCGCCGATGAAATCTTTGCCCATGCGGCAAGGATCGTCGCCGATCGCCTGCGCCTGCGCGTCACCAAGGAACGTCTGTCGATTTGCCGCCGTGACATCGCAAAGCTGATCGAGATCGCCCTGCAGGAACAAGCCCCGGGCGACTGGATGATGATCCAAAAGACATTCCAGTCGATCCTCGCAGCCATCCCGCGCGCGCCGCATGTCGGCGACTTAAGCGGAGTGCTCGACGAGCTGGAGATGCTGCGGGGTGAAATCCTTATCCGATTGGAAAAGCAGCTAGAAACACAAAAACAAAGCGCCACCGAATCCCAAACTGAGCGCCATATACAGAATACAGATTTAAAAAACATTCTTGAATCTGAACCGGCCTCCAGCACGCAACCAGCTCGAGACGCAACCCAGGACGACACCGTTGGTGCGTGCGACAGCCAGGAGAGTTCGCATCACCTTTCCATACCCACAGGCAACGTATATCGAGTGGCCACAGCCCAAAGACCAAGTAATCCTTCTATTCAGCCGCTGAAGTCTTTCCCGCTTGATCTTGTGATCCAGGCTTGCCCTGAAGTCGCATCATACGGCCACGCCGGTAAGGTCGAGAGCTGGCGAGACCTCATGACGGCGGCAATCGTCATTCGTACCATGTTGGGCATCAGCCCATCCGCTTACCAGGACGCTTGCAACGTCATGGGACCTGAAAATGCAGCAACCGTCATCGCCTGCATGCTGCAGAGGGCAGAGCATATCAATTCGGCAGGAGGTTATCTGCGCAATCTGACGCGAAGAGCGCAATGTGGTGAATTCGCTATTGGCCCAATGTTGATGGCTTTGGCGCGGTCACACAGGCTGCCAGGACGAGATGCGGCATGAAACATGTCCCCTGCGCAAGACCGGAGGAAATGGTGTTGAACAAGATCCTTGCGAACGGTCTCGAGTTTGTACGCTTGCTCAAGCTTTAGGCCGAGACCCCGTACACTTTGTCTCAAGAAAAGAGCCGGAACTTGAACATGGGAAGGATGCCTACGTGAACAACTGCGAGCTCTCGGAGGAAAATTTCCAGCGACCGTCGTTAGGATCCTGTTGGAGACGACGCGGGCGCCAAAAGATCAATCATGTCACCTATTTCACTTTGCGTTCCGGCGTTATTGTAGTAACCTCCTACTCGTCAAATCGATCCGCATTCAGCAGTTTTGCCTGCGACGGATTATCCCCTCCCAGACACTCTTTTGATCGAAATTGAGCCCTTCCAAAGGGTATAGGGAGTGACGGAAGTTAAAGCCGAAATTACTTCCGTTTGGCAGCTTAGCTTAGATTTAACAGCCATTTAGACATAGGATAATTTGCATCCGCAAAAGGAGAAAATGGGTAAAAGGGGCTGATTTGGAGGCGCTGCTGCAGCGCTGGGCAATTGTGCCGTCGATGCTCTTCTACCATAATGGGCGGCGGAGCATAAGACGGCATTGGGACCAGAGGCGTGGGTAGCGGGAAGATGCACGAGATCGATATCGAGGGGCTCGACGAAGCCACCCTGATGGCACTGCATGGACGTATCGTCGAACGGCTGCATTTTCTGCATCAGCAAAAGACCGCCGCTGCTCTGCGAGAGATCAAGATCGGCAGCGGCGTCATGTTCGAAGGGCCGGATGGGAGAACGATCCGGGGTATCGTCATCCGCCGCAATCGCAAAACCGTGACGGTTCACACCGACGACGAGAAGCACTGGAACGTCTCGCCGTCCTTGCTGACGCTTGTGGGCCGGCATGGTCTGGACGGAGAGGTGTCCAAAGACGGCCGTGTCGTGCCGTTTGCAAAACCCGGCACTAGGTAGCAGCGCTCAAGCTTTCGCCGCGACAAGGCCTGCCAGTGGCGGGATGATCTGGCCGGCGATGCCGAGCCGGTCGCCGAGATAGTGATAAAAGGACAGCCCGAGCTTTTTGCAGGTCTTCATCAGACCGAGCATCGTGTCGCGCGCAATGCGGCCGTCCCGGCTCAAGGTGCCGCCCGAGATTTTGCGTTTGGTGACAAAGGCCCGCAAGTCGTTCTCCGACGCGTTCGTGTGCAATGGAATATGTGGACACTCGAGCACCTTCAGCAACTCGTCTTTTCGACGATGCAGGCGCGTCAGCAGTTGATCGAGGGCGTCATAGCCAGTGTGCAGGGTAAAGATCCTGTCGAACCGTCGTCGGAAGCCTGGGATTGCCTGTGGTAAAGGCTTTTGCTTCCAGATCTTCAGCGCCTTGTAAAATCGCCAGATAAGATCGCGCACCAGCGCGACCGCTCGCGCCTCCTTTGGCTTGGCCGGCATCAGCTTTTGCAGAAGGCGCTCGCTATGGACCCAGCACAGGGCATGATTGCCGACACGAAACTGGCCGGCATCGTCAGAGACGATCACCATGTCGCCCAGCAGGCCGTGATGGCGCAGGGAACCCCACAGACCAGCTTCGGCCAGGACCCCGATCCCTTGCCTGTCGAAAATATCGATGCCCTTGCCGGCTAGATATTCCAGGAACGGCACCTGATTGCAGAAGCCTTGCGGCTCGAAAGTGCGCAGTCTGGCAACAAGGCCCGGATCGCCGCGGCGCTCTTCCAGATAGTCGAATGCCGCGTCGTTGAGGACATAATCCCGGTAGTTGCCGCGCAGCAGCGACAGGAAGTTCAGTCGCGATTTCGATTTCATGGTGCGGAAGACCGTAAAGTGGTCGCCGCCGATCTGCGTCGTATAAAAGTTACCATGAGCGTGGCGGGCGCCGGTGTCATCCACAGTGACATAGGAGGACGACACCAGGCCGGCATGCAGCACCGCCGCATCCTCGGCGACAAACCCATCCAGCTCTTTGGTCAGAAGGCGCACGACCTGACGCTTAGAGATGTCGATACCGACATCATTCAACAACGTCGTCAGCCGCCCAGTCGTCACCTGTCCTTGCGCATGCAGCATCAGGCAAAGCCGCCGGATGTTCGGGCCGTAGCCACCCATGATCCCCACGGGCAACGGTGCGATCACTGTCTTCCCATCCGGCATGATCCAGCATTCCCGCCGGTAGTGCACAAGCTCGGCCGTGAGAACCAGTTCCCGCACGAAGCAGCTTTTGTAGCCTTTGAAGCGCGAGCCGGCCGGAACGTTTGCACGTAAAACCTCCTCCCGGCTGACCCGCTTCACATCGAGCTTCGGGCCGCGTGGCTTCTTCTTGCCCGCCGGCTTATCGCTCGGGCCATCGGTCGCTTTCTCCATGCCCGATGGTCGAAACGGCGGGCGCGGCGGCAGGTTCTTCAGCCGCGCGATCTCGTCGCGCAGCAGCTGGTTCTCGACCTTCAAACGGGTGTTTTCCAGGCGAAGCGCCGCGTTTTCTTCACGAAGGGCTGCGTTCTCGGCCTCGAGTTTCTCAAGGCGAACTTCAGCCCGCTCCGCCCTTTCCAACAGACCAGTCACCAAACTACGCAACGCCTTCAGCGATAGCGTATCGGCATGCTCAGGCGAGGGGAGCCGTCTCTTTGCCATCCCGGGACTGAATCATGATTTGCCCCGGCCAAGGAATCCCCACGCCGGCAACCAGTTCGCCGAGCAAGCACTTATGCACACTTCTCTAGGGTCGTTGGCGAAAATCTGCCAACCAAAATGCCCCACTTACAGAAAATGGCTAGGTTTTGGAGCGGGAGACCCCGGCAGCAACTCTATGGACATGATCCCTCCTACCGTTATTTGCAGTAACCTGCATCCTGACAATTCCAGTCATTTGGCGACAGATTGAAACGCCAGGCAACACGACGGCGATGCAACGCGAAGGACAGGGTCCTCGTCCTTTTCGCTGGATTTCAATCCACGAGATTCTATGTTTAAACGTTCTTCCAGGGTGCGATGCGCGCCTATTGGGAGACGAAGATGTGGCGTTTGACGCCTGCTACTATGTTTCTTTTGCTTTTTGTCGCGGTCACATCCAGCGCGTCGGCAGCCGAGCTTCTCTACAATGATTTCAGGTCGCCGACGCTAGATCAGAGCCAATGGTGTTCCTGCCAGATCGATAACAAAAATACACCGGTAACATTCTCGGCCGATCCAGCCGAAAGGAGGGATTACATAGCCGGGATTACCGTCAACGAATCCTCACTCGGCGGCAAGAAGTGCGAACCTGCTTGCAAGGCGCCGCAGGAGGTCCTGACTGCGCAACACTTCTTGGTGACCGAAGTCAGCAGACCGGAGTTTCTCGGCACGAACTTCTTTGCGAAAGTGAAGCCGACGTGGGCGCCGACGGCGAACCAACCTGATCCTTATTGCGACGACAACGCCTGGAGCCGGGCCAAGGCAGCTCACCAGGAGGACGAATGCATTCAGCGTGAAGAGCTTCGCCTGCAAAAGACCTTCTTTCGAAGGTCCGATGTGCCGCTCGTCTATTCCTTCCGCTTCCGCATGCCGAAAGAGGTTTTGAACGATAAGGATTCCATTCGCTGGATAACGGCGCAATGGAAACAGGAGCCTATAAATAGCAAGTACGCGCAGGAGTTTGCGGGCTGGTCACCAAGCCCGTTTCTCGCCCAGCGCTATGATGACGGCATCCTGCATGTCACGGTTCAGGACGATATGTGCAGGTGCTTGATCGCCTCGGCGCCAGCCAAGGGAAGCAAGCTCGCCTGGAAAAACGGAACGCCGCATTATTGCCAGTCTATCCGGCCGGAGGACAGCGACGGCAAAGCCTGCACGCCCAATTTGAAGGTGGAGTATGGCCGCAATCCCATCCTGTCGACGCCGGCGGGGAAATGGGTCGAGATGCGTTATCGCGTGCAGGCCGGTCGTGACGGCAGCGCTTTCATCGAGATTCATCAGGATGGCCGGTTCATCGCCAGGGTAACCGGCAAGATCGGGTATGAGCCTGATCCATCATCTCCACCGATGACCAAGTTTAAGATCGGCCAATACCGCGACTATATACCGTCCTCGGACACGTTGGAGCTGGATTGGATCAGGATCGAGACCGCCCGGAAATGAGGCAGCCTTGCCCTGCGAGGCGTCAATCCGCGGCGATCGAATGGTAAACCCGCGAACGAATGCCTCTCCGTTCAGCTATGACAATCGCTGCGCAACCAGGGCGGCCCAGTAGTCGATGCCGTAGGCGATGGCATTGTCATTGAAGTCATAAGCCGGATTATGCAGATCGGCGCTGTCGCCATTGCCGACCCAGATGAGCGCGCCGGGCCGCTTTTCGAGCATATAGGAAAAGTCTTCCGAACCCATCGTCATTGGCCAGTTGCCGTTGACGCGCTCTGCGCCGACAACGTTCTTCGCGGCGGCGATCGCAACCGCGGTCTTCTCGGCATTGTTGACGGTCACGGGATATCCCGGGCGCCAATCGATTTCGGCCTGCGTGTCATGGAGCTTCGCCGTCCCAGTCACCACATCGCGAAACCGTTGCTCTACGGCGCGGCGTGTCGCCGGCAGCATCGTGCGGACCGTGCCGCCGATTTCGACGGCGGGAGGGATGACGTTCAGCGCCTTCCGGTCGCCGCCGCTGATGAAGGTAACGGAAACGACGACGGGATCGAACGGATCGGTAAAGCGCGATGCGATCGACTGGAGCGCGACGATGACATGCGAAGCGACAAGCACGGGGTCGCGGGCAAGATGCGGCGAAGCCGCGTGGCCACCGCGTCCGTGGATGGTGATGACGAAACGGTCCCCAGCAGCCATCATCGGGCCGCTGCGGATGGCGAACGAGCCGACGGCGAGGCCCGGCTGATTATGCATGCCATAGACTTCCTCGATGCCGAAACGATCGAGCAAACCTTCCTCCAGCATCACGCGCCCGCCGCCGCCGCCTTCTTCCGCCGGCTGGAAGATCAGAACGATCTTGCCCGCAAAATTGCGATCGGCGGCAAACCGTTTGGCGGCACCCAGGAGCATGGCGGTGTGACCGTCATGGCCGCAGGCATGCATCATGTTTGGTATCTTCGAGGCGTAAGGCAGGTTCGTCTGTTCGGACATCGGCAGCGCGTCCATGTCGCAGCGAAGCGCGATCGTCTTGCCATTGCCTCTGTTACCTGAGATCACCGCCACGACCCCGGACTTGGCCATCCCGGTCACTACCTCGTCGCAGCCGAACGCCCTCAGCTTCTCCGCCACCATCGCCGACGTGCGTGGCAGATCGAATAGAAGTTCCGGATATTGATGTATCTCGCGACGCCAGTTCTTGGCCTCATCCGCAATGATGCGCGATGCTTCGGACGGGTTCATGAACAGTCTCCTTCAGAAAGTCTTACAAATCGCCGCGATGCCGGCGGGAGCGGATCTGTACCAGAGATAACGACGAGCAGCATACGAGTATAGTCACCTTTGCAGACGGCCCAAGATATGGGCCGCCTGTCAATTGATTTGTGACCCGGGGACATTGCTCATCGTCTGCCATGCGTTTGACGGCCTGCGACGGTTCGCCTCACGTTTAAAGAATACGGAATTCGACCTATCTATCTTTGGCCAGGTAGCACGAGGCGCGGTATAGGTTCGCGCTTCGGTTTATAAAATCATGGGCTGAAGCCGATTGTCGTTCCAGGTAAATGACAATCGGCGTATATTCGCACTTCGGCGTGGATCGTTGCGCGACGACAGAGACCAGGTATTTGTGGGGTACGGGTAATGCAATTGTCATCGGAAGCGGCGTCCCGCTCGCATGTCGAGAGCCAGGGTATATGGCCGGCAAGACGGAGTAATATCCTCGATTGGCTGATGCATGATACCCGCGACGAACGCTTCATCGACAATATCCTCGTGGACTTGTGCGGGAGACTGCGGGCAGCGGGTATCCCGGTCGCACGGGCGACGTTGCATTTCAGAACGCTTCATCCGCAATGGCTCGGTGCACGAATCCTCTGGCGTATAGGGATGGAGGAGGCAAACATCAGCACCTTCAGCTACGGGGTGGAGACGACACCGCAGTTTCTGGCTAGCCCGATCAACGAGATCTTCAATGGAGCCGCCGAGGTTCGCCAGAACCTCGAAAAGCTGGATACGGCCGATCGGCCCGCCTATCCGCTCTACGAGGAAATGCATGCCGAAGGATTGACCGACTATATCGCCTGGCCGATCTACCATACGCTCGGCAAGCGCCATATCGTCACCTTTGCCGCCGACATACCGGGCGGCTTTACCGAAGAGCATGTCACCTTCCTGAAGGACCTACTGCCGGCCCTGACGCTGGTGAGCGAGATCCGGCTGAAGAACATCCTGGCCCGGACGCTTCTGCGCACCTATGTAGGGCCGCATGCCAGCGAGAAAATCCTTGCGGGTGCTACCACCCGCGGCAGCGGCACGACCGTCGGCGCGGCCATCCTCATCTGCGACCTGCGCGACTTCACGACGATTTCGGACATGTGGCCGCGCGACGACGTGATCGACCTTCTGAACGGCTATTTCGACGCGATGTCGGAGCCGATCGAGAAACATGGCGGCGAGATTCTCAAATTCATGGGGGATGGATTACTGGCCATTTTTCCGCTGAGCGATCCCATGGCCTGCGCTAACCTTCTTCAGGCGATCAGCGAGGCGGAGGCTGCGGTCGGCGCGTTGAATGAGGAAAATAGTCGGAATGGCCGCGAGGTCTTGCGTTACGGCGTCGGCGTGCATGTCGGCGATGTGATGTATGGCAATATCGGTTCGCGTACCCGCCTTGATTTCACCGTCATCGGGCCGGCCGTCAATGTCGCTTCGCGACTGGAGACATTGACCAAGGAGGTCAAACGGCCCGTCTTGTTGTCCAAGGCCTTCGTCGATATGGCAGGCTGTGAGATCGAAATGGAAAGCCTTGGTGCCTTCCCACTCAAGGGTCTTGGTGAACCGGTCGATGTCTTCGCCTTTGCGACGAATGGAAATAGCGTAGCGCGCCACAAAGCGCGATCCTGATATGTTTCCGAGATCATGCCCGGTCCATTTTCTGGACCTCGCGGAGCGAAAAAGCTGATCGCAAAACGTGAAGTGTCGAGGGCTGTTGTCTCTTGTATATTAGGATGAGTGGAAAGACGATAGCCGCCTCAATTTCGTGGGATCGTTCTGCGATCACGGACGTTAGTTTGGGCCGACTCAACGGCTCGGCGACCGGGTGCCCTGCACCCTGAATACTCTGACAAGGAGAGAAAGATGAATAAATTACTCGCCACGGCATTTTCAGTAGCAGCATTGATCGTCATCGGCGGGACGGGGGTACGCGCGGCCGACCTACAGACCACCTACCAGGAGCCGGACGAGCGCAATGGGGTAAAGATCGGCTATCTTACGTGCGACGTCGGCGGCGGTGTCGGCTATGTGCTTGGCTCTGCAAAAGAGGCCGACTGCGTTTTCCGCTCGACCGTCGGAAAGGAGCGCATTGACCATTATAGCGGTGCGATCAGAAAACTGGGCGTCGATCTCGGCTTCACCACCCGCAGCCGTCTTGTCTGGCTCGTTTTTGCTCCGACAGCCGGCTATCATCATGGTGCGTTAAGCGGCCTTTATACGGGCGTTACCGCGGAGGCGACCCTTGGTGCCGGCGTTGGTGCCAACGTTCTTCTCGGTGGCAGCTCCGGCTCCGTGCATCTGCAGCTAATCAGTGTAACCGGCCAGCTCGGGCTCAACGTCGCCGCTACCGGTACGTCGGTGACGCTGACCACGATAGACTAAGCATATCTTCATTTGCCAGTTCCGCCCCGTGCGTATCTTCTCTAGGGAGGGTACGCATAGGGTGCGACTACGGATGCATGATGGGACACTTTTAAAACGTGGTCATCGTGCAAATGATTGTCTTTGGTGGGTTACTCAACTACCTGGCTGACGCATTTTCAGCCCCAGACAACGCGTGCCGCCGGCGGTCTCGGTGGCATGGGCACACCCTAAGCGTGTTTGTGGTATTTTATACCAGCTAAGGTTATCTCTTGCTATACCGACAAAACGCTTCGGCAAAACGAAAATGCATTCACGGCCGCGTCCGCGAGGGCTATAGCTGTCCATCGTCGATGAATACGTGGACCTGAACTCATGACTGATACCGTTATCGATCGCTTCCTTCGCTATGTCGTTATCGACACCCAATCGGATCCCACGTCATCGACGCAGCCGTCTACGGAAAAACAGAGGAATCTTGGCCGACTCCTGGTGGAGGAATTGCTGGCGATCGGCCTTTCCGATGCGCATCTCGATGAGCACGGTTACGTCTATGCAACCGTCCCGTCCAATGTCGACAGGCCAGTGCCGGTCATCTGCTTCTGTTCGCATATGGATACGGCGCCCGATTTCACCGGCACCAATGTCAAGCCGCAAATCCTGCGAAACTATGGTGGCGGCGACATCCAGCTTCCGGGCGATCCGCAACAGGTCATTCGCGTCAGCGACAATCCGGTTCTGCGCGACCAGATCGGCAACGACATCATCACCTCCGACGGCACGACGCTGCTCGGTGCCGATGATAAGGCTGGCCTTGCGGAAATCATGACGGCCGCCCAGTTTTTGGTCGACAATCCGGAGATCGAACACGGAACGATCAAGCTTCTGTTCACGACGGATGAGGAAATCGGACGTGGGGTCGACAAGGTCGATCTGACGAAGCTCGGCGCAGAGTTCGCCTACACCGTCGATGGCGAAACGGCCGGCCATATCGAGGATGAAACCTTTTCCGCCGACGGCGTCGAAATCACCATTCAAGGCGTTGCCATCCACCCAGGTTTTGCCAAGAGTAAGATGGAGAACGCCATCAAAATCGCCGGCGCGATCATTAGCCGGCTTCCGGAAGACATGGCGCCGGAGACGACAGACGGCAGGGATGGTTTTGTCCATCCAACCGGTGTGACCGGTTCGATGGAAAAGGCAGCCCTCAGCTTTATCATTCGCGATTTCAACGATGATGGTCTCGCTGCCAAGGAGGCTATGCTCGAGGCGACCGTAAAGGAGGTGATGGCGGAATATCCCGGCTCCACCTATTCCTTCAAGGTCAGGCAGCAGTACCGCAACATGAAGACCATCCTCGACCGCCATCCGGAGATCGCCGACAACGCCATCGAGGCCGTCCGGCGCGCTGGCATGACGCCCGTGCGCGGCAGCATCCGAGGCGGCACCGACGGTTCGCGACTGTCGTTCATGGGCCTGCCCTGCGCCAACATCTTCGCCGGAGGCCATGCCTTTCACTCGCCGCTCGAATGGGTCAGCCGGCAAGACATGGAGAAGGGCGTCAAGACGCTTGTCGAACTGGCAAAACTCTGGGCGGAGCGCGCCTAACGCATGCGATGATAGCGTCGTCTGAAATAGATTGACGCCTTTCCTTCATTCGACTCGAAGTCCCGCCTTTTTCAGAAGCGGGATGACCCGATCGCAAAAATAGGGCAGTTCCTGCGTATAGTTGACGAAGGACAGAGCTATGCCGGCATAGCCCTGGGCAGATATGGCGATCATATCCTCGACGATCTTTTCCGGCGTGCCGATCAACGGATAGCTGCCCGCGCCGCCGGCGAAGCGCTGGCGGTATCGGTCATAGGCATCGCGGTCGTGCGATTGCGAGAATTCCTTCTTGCCGGCCATATGCTGATCGACGGCGGCGTGGTCGGCCATGGTGACGGCGTAGCGGGTGTAATAGTCCTCCGCCTCCTGCTGCGTCTGGCGGCAGACGACGTGGCAGACGGTGTAGACGCCGACATCCCTGCCCTTTCTCTCCGCCCTTTCGCGGATATCGATGACATGTTTTCCTGCATCCGCGATCTCGGTGAAGGTGGTGAAGAGATAGTCGCAGCTCGCCGCCGCAAAATCGCGGCCCGGACCGCCGAAAGCGGCGTTCATCGTCACCGGCCGCGGCGTCTGCAGACTTGCCGGCCGGCTCACGGCTTCCTTCAGCGTGTAATAGGTGCCGGCATAGTCGACTGGATCGTCGGAGGCGTAGACCTTTTCAAGGATCTCCAGCCATTCCGCCGCCTGGTCGTAGCCCTTCTCGACCAGGGGAATGCCGAACATGCCGAATTCCTTCGGGTTCCAGCCGCAGACGATGTTGAGGCCTGCTCGCCCCTGGCTGACATGATCGACCGTCGCCAGCGATTTGGCGGCATAAAGCGGATGCACCAACGGCACATGCACCGTCATGAATAGGCCGATCTTCTCGGTCGCGGCCGCCAGCGCCGCCGCCCAGGTGAAAGTCTCGAACGACCATTCGCGCACCCGGTTCTTACCGCCGAAGCCTCGCCAGCGGGCAATCGGCAGAAAGAATTCCAGCCCGGCGCGATCGGCGATCTGCGCAGCGGTCAGATTGTCCTGCCAGCCAGCGGCCCAGCGTTCCGGCACATCGGTGATCGCCAGCCCGCCATCGGCATTGGCGGAGAATACGCCAAGCTTCAGCCGGTTCGGGCCTTTCAGCGGATGCGGCTTGATCATCTTTCCCTCTTCATTTTCGTCTTCGGCGGGCAAGACGGATGGCGGGTGGAACAGGACTTGCCCAAACATTGCCAATCGTGAAAGTGCCGGACGTCCGGCACAAAAAGCCCGGCGCGATATCGTTTCGCGCCGGGCCTTTCTTCGGTTGCTACTTGATGGCGTTGAGATCAATGCCCTTGGTGTCGCGGATAAAGATGAGGCCGATGACAAGGCTCATCGCGGCAACCGCGATCGGATACCAGAGACCATAATAGATATCGCCTGTGGCAGCACTCATTGCAAAGACCGTTGCCGGAAGCAGGCCGCCGAACCAACCATTGCCGATATGATAGGGCAAGGACATGCCGGTATAGCGGATGCGGGTCGGAAACATCTCAACCAATATCGCGGCGATGGGACCATAGACCATGGTCACATAGATAACGAGAATGGTGAGAATGGCGATGGTGAGCGGCCAGTTTACCGCATTGGGATCGGCGACCATCTTGAATGCGCCGCCGTTCGCTATGGTGTAAACCGGCATTTCCGTCGCCCCCGCAGCTTGGTCAGCCGTGAGCAGCTTCGCCTTGACGAGGTCAGCCACCGGCGTGACCGTCTTGTCGCCGGCGCGGATCGTCGTTGCATTGAGGCCGAGTTCAGGGTTTGCGGCAATGAAGCCATCCAGCTTGACCTCAGGCACCTTGGCGGGATCCCGCGCGAGCGGGAAGCCGGCCTTCTGCAAGGCAAGATTCAGATCATGCGTGAATACTGCGCTCTTTGCGGCAGCGTCCGCGCCGGCGGTGACGGCATTGTACGAGGTGACGGTCGTATCGCCGACCGTTACCGTTGCCGGCTGGCCGGCGGGGCCATCGACGATGGCATAGGGGACGGAGCTCTTCGACAGGAATGAAGTCGCAATGTCGCAGGAGTTGTTGAATTTCGCTGTGCCGACCGGGTTGAACTGGAAGGTGCAATCGTGGGGTGCTGCGGTGACGGTGGCGCGGATCGTCTGTTCCGCCTGGGCGAGAGCCGGGTTTGCCGCGCGGGTCAATGCGTTGAACAGCGGGAAATAGGTCAGGATCGCCAAGGCGAGACCGGCCATGATAATCGGCTTGCGGCCGATCTTGTCGGACAGCCAACCGAACACGACGAAGAAGCCGCTGCCAATCAAGAGCGCTATGGCGATCATGATATTGACGGTTTGGCCATCGACCTTCAGCACGTTCTGCAGGAAGAACAGCGAATAGAACTGGCCCGCATACCAGACGACCGCCTGGCCGGCGGTGAGGCCGAGCAGCGCGAGCAGAGCGATCCTGGCGTTCTTCCACTGGCCAAAAGCCTCAGATAGGGGTGCTTTGGAGCCCTTGCCCTCTTCCTTCATCCTTTGGAAGGCCGGGGATTCACTGAGCGACAGTCGAATCCAAACGGAAATGCCCAGAAGGACGCAGGACAGGATGAAGGGGATACGCCAGCCCCAATCGGCAAAGGCGGTTTTGCCAAGCCAATTCTGCACGACCAGAATGACGATGAGCGACAGGAAGAGCCCGAGCGTTGCCGTCGTCTGGATCCAGGATGTGTAATAGCCGCGCCGGTTGTTGGGCGCATGTTCCGCAACATAGGTCGCCGCGCCGCCATACTCCCCGCCGAGCGCAAGGCCTTGCAACAGGCGCAATCCGATTAGAATGACCGGGGCGATGATGCCCCAACTGGCCGAACCCGGCAGGACGCCGACCAGGAAGGTCGACAGACCCATGATCGTGATCGTGACTAGAAACGTATATTTGCGGCCGACGAGATCGCCGATCCGTCCGAAGACCAGCGCGCCGAACGGCCGGACAAGAAAGCCGGCTGCAAAAGCGAGCAGCGCGAAAATATTGCGGGTCGCCTCCGGATAATCACTGAAAAAGGCCGCACCGATGAATGTGGCCAAGGAACCATAGAGATAGAAATCATACCATTCGAAAACAGTTCCGAGCGAAGATGCAAAGATCACCTTCTTCTCTTCCCTGGTCATACCCCGACCAGAAGTTTCACCTACAGAGGTGCTTACCATTTTTATTCCTCCCAGTTGCACCAAGGACATGGACGGCGGGAGCCATGCCATACCCTCCCATGTTGGCATAGCGCTTGATTTTCCGGCCGATCGGCGCGGCAAACCTGCGCTGGTGAACGCCTCCGGATTTCCTCCCCCCTGAGGTCACGCACCTGATGCCCAGGAGAAGTGTTGACCAAAAATTGAAAAATGCAATGCCAGCAACTTGCGTCCGCTGCCTAAAACTGTGTGTAAGGCGGTGAAACGCAGAAACTAAGATCCCCTGACGCCATTGTCTCCGGCTCAGGAGATCCGCTGTAAATGCGTCTTCTTGCAAGCCTGGGTTATGCCGGTTGAAGCCTGACGCGCTGCAATGGTGGAAAGGCGAGTGCGATGGCGACTGCGCCGAGGCCTACCATGGACGATCCGATGAAGAGCCAGGAATAATTCCCGAACGTATCGAAGATCCAGCCGCCCGCCAGTGGGCCGAATGCCATTCCGATACTCGACAGCATGGTTGCCGCGCCGAAAACTGTGCCGATGACGCGCGGTCCGAAATACTCCCGTGCAAGCACCGCATAGAGCGGCATAACCCCGCCATAGGCGCTGCCGAAGATGACCGCGAGGGCGTAGAATTCGCTAAGCTGGCTGACGAGGAGATAGATCGCGAGCGCCGCCGCCTGCACCAGCAGGCCCGCGACCAAGACTGGCTTGACGCCGAGCCTGTCTGCAAGCGTGCCATATAGAAGCCGGCCGCCGAGCCCCGCAAGCCCTTCGACGCTGTAGATGCTCACCGCCGCCATCGGCGCCACGCCGCAGATCGTCGCATAGCTTACCATGTGGAAGATCGGTCCTGAATGCGCCGCGCAGCAGGCAAAGAAGGTTCCGCCGAGAACGAGAAATTGCGGCGATCGGAATATCTGTCCGAGCGGTACGTTGGGGCCTTCGGCCGCGGGATCGGTATCCGGGCCCGCCGCAGCCGCAGGGGGGCGTCGCACGAGCAGTGCCGCCGGCACCAGCAGTATCCAGGCGAGAAAACCGATGAGCATCATGGCCGTCTGCCATTCGTAAGCCGAAATGAGCCAGCGGGCGAATGGTGAAATCGTCATCGGCGCAACCCCCATGCCGGCGGAGACCAGTGAAACGGCGAGGCTGCGGTTTTCATCGAACCATGCGGTCGTAGCCGCGATCATCGGCGCGAAGAATGCGCTGGCGGCGAGGCCGACGAGAATGCCGTAGGTCAATTGAAATTCGAGAAGCGATCCCGCCCGACTCGCCAGGACAAGCGCGAGGCCTAGCAGGACTGCGCCCGTCAGTACGACAATACGAGGACCGAAGCGATCGCTTGCCGCGCCCCACAGGAAACCGCCGAGACCCATGACCAGGAAATTGAGCGTCATCGCGCTCGCAATGCCGGCATGCGACCAATTGGTGGCGGTAGCGATCGGCACCTGAAAAATAGCCAGTGAAAACATTGCGCCCAGCGCAACACAGGTCATCAGCGCGCCGGCGGCCACGATGACCCAACGATAGGAATTGCCCATATCCGCTTAACCCCATTTTGCACGATCGATCTTGATACGGCATGGACGGCCCCGTTCCGCAGCGCCATCCATTCCCTAAGACGCTCGAGCCAGCGTGATTTCGACATGTCCTATCATTTTTATTCTTGGACGTGCGATGAAGGTTACGGCGGATCCGGTCTCATCGAACAGGTGGATGAAAGCTCGCGGATAGCTACAAAGATGACGTCGCCTGCTTTCGCGCGGCAGACGCCGCGTTGGGCGATGGTGAAGGGATGTCCGGCTAGCGGATCCACCTATTTCCAATTCTCGCGCCGCCACTCCTCCACGCGCTCATCCATATCGATGCTTCCTCTTTCCGTCAGGATGTTCAGCGCGGCGTCGTGCTGCGCCTTGCTCACTTCCTGCACGGTCAGCAGGACGCCCCCGCGCCGGAGCGCCTCCGCATAGTTCTTGCGCTGCTCTTCCGTGAAGAAGAACCCGGTCAGCGCGTCGAGGAAGCCGATATGGTCGATCGGCGGTATGTCGGGCCGGTTTCCCGGTGTCATGGTGATGGCGTCTTTCGGGATGCCGGCCTCTATGAGCTCTTCGGACGCCTTTTCGGCGTCGGACTCGTCGTCAAAAAATGCGCTGAGCGCATGCGAGCCCGGTCTTCCTGCGATTTCCATGGTGTTTCTCCATCGCTATACTTGTGTCATAACGACGGCGACACGTCACGGTTCCCCGTCGAGGTCGCTATGAGAAGCGCGGAGCCCCTCGTCACCCGCGCGTCGCGGTGCCGCTCGCACCTGAGCCGCCAATTCGAACGGCCGCTTTCGCCGGATATTTACGACCGGGCAACCGGCAGCAAGTTTCGTTTCTCAATTCGGCCTGCGACAGAGAAGACGAGCAGATCGGTGTTTCGGCCGATTCTCTCGCCGCTCATCAATCTGACGATATCGTCGACACCGCCGACCGGGGTACCGTCGATCGCCAGAATGTAGTCGCCGTCCCGCAAGCCTGCGCGGTCGGCAGGACCGCCGGGTTCCACCCGTCTGATGCGCACCGAGGTTGTCTGGCCGGTGCCGGCTTCAAGGGCGATCCTGCGAGGCAGCTCGATCGTATCGCCGGCGATCCCGATGAAAGCGCGCCGGACCTGGCCATACCGCAGTATTTCCGAAACCACGAAGTTCGCCGTATTGGAGGCCACCGCGAATGCGATGCTCTGCGCGCCCTGGATGACGGCCGTATTGACCCCGATGACCTCGCCGCTCGACGACACCAGCGGGCCTCCGGAATTACCGGGATTGAGCGCGGCGTCGGTCTGAATGACGTCGTCCATCAGCCGCCCGCTCGCGGACCGCATCGAGCGACCGAGTGCCGATACGATGCCGGCGGTCACCGTCCACTCGAAGCCGAGCGGATTGCCGATGGCGATCGCGACGTGGCCCCTGCGCAGACGCTTGGAGTCCCCGAGCCGGGCCCAGGCGCCAACGCCGGAATTCGCTCGGATGAGAGCGATGTCGGTGTCCACGTCGCGTCCAAGGACGCGCCCTTCCGTGATGGAACCGTCAGGTGTGGTGATGCGGACAATCTTGGCATCGTCGACAACATGGTTGTTGGTGACGATCAGCCCGTCCGGCGAGACGGCAAAGCCGGAACCATGCCCGCCCCTGCCGCCAACCCGCTCGATCCGGCTGACCGCCGGGCCGACCGTATCCACTGCCCCAGCTATCGATTGAGAATATGCATCTATCAGTGCCCCGTCGTCCGCGGGCACTATGTCCTTATCTATGAAACCCATCGTTTGATCCTCAAACAGCGGCGCCTATCGCCGCTGCCGTCGGCGATCACAGGGATGCCTGGTTCGCCATGACGCTGTCATTAAGATTAGATGGATGGGCGTCGGCTTGTGTTCAAGTCGGGATGCGAGGCTCTGGCTGCAGAGAGCTTCGATGTCAGGACGACTTATTCAATCGCACGCCGGCTCTCGTGCCGGCGTGCGATGATGATCCCATGAAGGAGGCGCAGCGTCTGTAAGGCGGATTCGCTCAGACCACGTTGATTACGACATCGATATTGCCGCGGGTGGCTTTGGAATAGGGGCAGGTCTGGTGCGCAGCGTCCACGAGGGCCTCTGCGACGTCGCGCTCGACGCCTGGCAGGCTGACGTTGAGACGGGCCTGAAGGAAATAGGCGCCGTCGATGAGGCACAGATCTACCTCGGCGTCGATGGCCGCGTCGGCCGGGACGGCGACCTTCATCTTGCGGGCAGCAAGTCCAATCGCACCTTCGAAGCAGGCTGACCAGCCGGCAGCGAAGAGCTGCTCCGGATTGGTGCCGCTGCCGGAGATGCCAGGAGAGGAAAGCTTGACGTCGAGACGGCCATCGGAGCTGCGCGACGCGCCGTCGCGGCCGCCGGTGGTGTGGGTCTTGCCAGTGTAGAGTACCTTATCGGTCTGGGTCATGATGTCGGTTCCTTTGAAGCGGTTGATAGCGTCCTCTTGGGACGCAATGACTGCTGACCAGCCATTGCCCGCATAAAGCGCTGGTGACGTATCCGGCATGTGTCCTGATTGAGCCGAAGTGTACCGGAGTGTGGGATAGCAGCGGCTGTGTACATTGCCGTACAAGGCAAGCCGGCTGGCACTTCTTGAAATGAAAAACTCCTCCGGCCTGGCGTCAGAGGAGTTTTGTTTCGGCAGACAGTCAGAAGCTTATAAGGCAGAGTAGGCGCTTCGAGGCCTCCGTCAGCCCTGGTTGTCTGAGACCAGAACCGGTTTCTCCCGATAGGTTTGGGGAAAGAGGTTCTTCAGATTGTCGACCTTCGGCTGCTCGTTGATCACGATATAGAGCTGGCCAGGATTGTTGGTCATATAGTTCTGATGGTAGACCTCGGCCTTGTAGAAGGGGTTGCCGGGCTCGACGGCCGTTGCAATCTTCGCCTTGAAGACATGGGCCGTTTCCAACTGAGCGATATAATCCGAGGCGACTTTCCCCTGCTCCGCGTCGGCCGGAAAGATAGCGGAGCGATACTGCGTGCCGCTGTCAGGTCCTTGCCGGTCGATCTGTGTGGGATCGTGCGCGACCGAGAAGTAGATTTGCAGCAGCTTGCCATAGCTGATCTTCTTGGGATCGAAGACGATTTGCACGGCTTCGGCATGGCCCGTGGTTCCGGTTTCCGTCTGCTCGTAGTTCGCGGTCTCCGCACTGCCGCCGGCATAACCGGACGTTGCGCTGATGACGCCGTCGACATGCTGGAACACACCTTGCATGCCCCAGAAACATCCGCCGGCGAACACGGCGGTTTGCTGGCTGGTTGTGTCCGCCACGTCATGAATCGCGGGTGGAACCAGCCGCGGTTCTTCGGCGGCCGATGAATTGGCGAGAAGCGCCGCACTGAGAAAGCCGAGCAGACCTCCGGTAATCAGAAAGGGACGGACGATCCCAAAACGGGTGATAGACTTCGAACGCGTTTTCATCTGCATCATTCCGCTCCTCATCCAAAGGTGAATACGTAGGCTTCGACGCCGGGATCGAGGAAGCGGACCGTGAAGGTCCGTTCCCCGACATCGCCGGCTTGGCGCACGAGCTGATAAAGGCGTGTTTCAGTAACGGTACCGTTGCCTTCGGCGTCGGTGTCGGCGCCGTGGCTTGCACCAGGCACCTTGCCATCGATCGTCACCTGAAACCGCACGGGCTTGCCGTCGGCGCCGGGGCCCAGAACGAAGTGCAGGTCACGGGCACTGAATCGATAGGTGATACTGCCGCCGGCCTTGTTAAGCGTCCCCTGTTCGGGACCGATCGTCCAGTTGCCGGAGAGGCCCCATTCGTTGAGACCGGGTTCGCCTGTCGTGTAGTCCTGGGCGGCATTCCCGCTCAGGCCTTCCGGCGATACGAAGTTCGAAGCCTCCTTATAGCCGATATAGGTCTCGCCGGATTTGATATTGCCGAGATCGGGCGCTGCCTCGGCGCCGGGCGCGTTCGGCCTGACCATATTGTTTTCGGAGACCTGGCTGCCGGCATCGGCCAGCAGTTCCTGAATGATCTTTTCGGAGGTGTCGTATTCCCCCTCCCCGAAAACATGGTGCCTGATCTGCCCCCTGGCATCGACGAAATAGAGAGCCGGCCAATAGCTGTTCTGGAACGCCTGCCAGATCCGGTAATTGTTATCGATGGCGACGGGATAGTCGATCTGGAAGTCCTTGAGGGCTCCCTTGACGTTCTCGATCTTCTTCTCGAAGGCGAATTCTGGCGCATGCACGCCGATCACGACCAGCCCCTGATCCCGGTATTTTTCCGCCCAGGCTTTGATGTAGGGGATGGTGCGGATGCAGTTGATGCAGGAATAGGTCCAGAAATCCACCAGGACGACCTTGCCGCGCAATTGCTCGGCGGTAAGCGGCGGCGAGTTCAGCCACTCGACGGCGCCGTCCAGCGAGGGAAGCCGGCCTTCGACGGGAAGCTTGCTCTTGAAGCGAGGCTTTGCCGCGGCCATCATCGGTGTGTTGCTGGCCACCATCGTCGCTGCCGGCTCCCGGTGATCTGCGTTGAAATTATCGAGAACGGCCTGCTCGAATGTCGAGGTACTGGCATAGGACAGGCGGGCCAGAAATCCCGTGTCGAAGCCAAGCGCAATCGCCGCGACTCCGGCGAGGACCGCCGCGCCGAGCGCCTGGCGAATTCTTTCGCCGGAACCAACCGAGCTTTTCATGGCGGTGAAGACTCGGCCGCCGATCAGAAGCGCGGCGGCGAGCGAGGTTGCCGCACCCGCTGCATAGGCTAGCAGCAGCAATGTCGTGCGGGCATTCGCCCCCTGAAGGGCGGCGCCTGTCAGGATCAAGCCAAAGATAGGGCCGGCACAGGGCGCCCACAGCAACCCGGTTGCGATGCCGAGAACCAGAGAACTCCCAACTGTCGAGCCGGAGCGTTGGCCGGGCGAATTCATCAGCCTGTTTCCCAAGGCGACGATCGGCCGGGTCAGAATGCTCGCTGCTTGCGGCGAGACAAGCGCCACGCCGAAGACGGCGAGCAAGACGATAGCGGCGTAGCGGCCATACTCGTTGGCGCGGACGGCCCAGCCGCCGCCGACGGCCGCAAGGGTTGCGACTGCGGCAAAGGTCATCGCCATGCCGGCAAGCATCGGCAGGCCGCTTTTGACGAAGGGCTGTCCGGCACGGGCAAAGACAAAGGGAAGAACGGGGAGAATACACGGGCTGAGGATTGTCAGCACGCCCCCGAGATAGGCAATGACAAGTAGCGTCATCTTCGTTTCCTTTGAAGGGATTGATCGGGCGCCGAGGCGCAATGGCCGACGAGCAGCCATTGGCCGCATAAGGGGGAGCGGACGTATCCCGCATGTGTCCCGATCGGGCGAAAATGTAACGAAGTGTTTGACGAGGGGGAGCCGCTACGTTCGGATACAAACCGATCGCAATCTTCCGCTTCTCAGCGGATGGAGATTTCCGCCGATAACCCGCCGCCCACGCGGTTGCGCAAGGTGAGCGAACCGCCAATCGCAAGGGCGAGTTGGCCGGCAATCGCTAATCCCAAGCCCGTTCCGCCGGTTCCGCGACTGCGGGATTGTTCGAGCCGGAAGAAGGGCTGCATTACGGCGTCGAGCTGATCCTCGGGAATGCCGGGACCGCGGTCGAGCACTTTGATAAGGACCGCCCCGGTACTGTCCTTCTGCACCGAAATCTCCGCGGTGCCCGCGAACTTGAGCGCGTTGTCGATGAGGTTTGTAAGGATCCGCCGGAGCGCATGAGGCCGCGTGACGATCGCGCCATCGATCTTGTCGGCGACCATCACGCCTTTGCCGGTGTCCTGGTAGTCATAGGCAAGGCTCTCGACGAAGGAGCCGATGTCTATGCGGGAGGGTTTCTCGTTATTTCCATGGGCGCTGCGGGCATAGGCCACCCCTTCGTGGACAAGTCGTTCGATTTCGGCGAGATCTTGAACCAGCTTTTCCTTCTCTGCGGAATCTTCCGCGATTTCGGCGCGGAGCTTCATGCGCGTGATGGGCGTTTGAAGATCGTGCGAGATCGCGGCGAGAATCTGCACCCTCTCCTCAAGATAGTGGGCGATGCGATCCCGCATCGCATTGAAGGCGCGGGCGGCATGGGCGACCTCGGTTGGCCCCGCTTCCGCCAGGCGCGGCGTCTTCTTGTTCGGATCAAGAGCGTCGGCGGCATGGGCGAGGTTCACTAGCGGCCGGATCGCCTGCCGGACGACGAGCCAGGTGCAGAAAATGAGAAGACCGAGTTGCAGGAGAAGAACGAAAGGCAGCCACTGGGCCAGCGGCATGATGGGTGCGGGATTGACGTCGATCGTCAGCGGATTGCCGTCGCTTAGGGTCAGATGGGCCTGGAGGCGTTTGCCGTCACCCGGTATCGATTCGAAGCGGATGGGGAAACGCTTGCCGACGGCATCCTGTATTTTTCCGGCGATCTGCCTGCCCTGCTCCGTCATATCGGGCACGCCGGGAAGACCTGGCCCGAGGACAAAACGGTAGGTTCCGCGATCGAGGCGGTCCAGCCAATCGGCCCGCTCGGCGGCCGGCAGACGGTCGAGAACGGCGATCGAGGTCCCCACATCGTTCTCTAGTGTGTTGAGCATCACCGTCTTGGCCGATATGTAGCGTTCGAGGAACTGGACGCTGAAGGTAAGCCCCTGCGCCAGCAGCAGCCCGGCGAGAAGGATCAGAAACAGCCTTGATCCCAAGGTACGAGGCCAGGGCCGGAATCCTCGAAACCGCGCGACGGCGCTCATCGGCGCAGCTCGGATATTTCGACCGGCATTGCGAAAACATAGCCTTCGCTGCGGACGGTTTTGATATAGGCAGGCTCGCGCGCATCATCGCCCAGGCGCTGGCGAAGCCGGCTCACCAGCAGGTCGATGGACCGGTCGAACAATTCGGCGTCCCGCCCCTGCGTCAGGTTCAGGAGCTGATCCCGGTTAAGGACGCGTTGCGGATGGTCGATGAAGACACGGAGCAGACGATATTCCGCGCCGCTGAGCGCGATCGCCGTTCCTTCGCGATCGAGCAGATGCCGGCCGGTCGTGTCGAGCTGCCAATCGCCAAAGGACAGGAGCTGACCGACTTCCGTCACCTGAAGATTGGGCGGAAGCATGCGGGTGCGGCGCAGGATTGCCTTGATGCGGGCCAGGAGCTCGCGTGCAGCAAACGGCTTTACCAGATAGTCGTCCGCGCCCATCTCCAGGCCGATGATACGGTCCGTTTCATCGTTGCGTGCGGTCAGCATCAGGATCGGTGTCGACTTGTGCTTGCCGGCGCGCAACTCGCGACAGAGAACCAGGCCGTCATCGCCCGGCATCATCACATCGAGGACGATGAGATCGACGGAGCTTGTTTCCAGAAACGCCCGCATATGCCGGCCGTCCGCGGCGACGGTGACGCGTAGCCCGTTCTTTTTTAGATAGCTCGACACCAGCTCACGGATTTCGCGATCGTCATCAACGATCAGGATGTGGTCGATGTGATCCATCATTGGGTGCCCTCTTCTGTCCGCAACGGCGCAGCAGCAATTTTTGAACGGTAGCTCGATGCCCCTGAACAGAATATTGCCGGCAGCGGTATTCTATACCAGTGCCGGCCCCCTGCTCGGAAGATCAGAATCTGTCGACGTCGATGACCGCCTGGGCGAAAGCTTGCGGGGCCTCCTGCGGCAGGTTGTGGCCGATGCCGCCATCGATGGTCCGATGCTCATACTTGCCCGTAAACTTATTGCGATACGCGGCGGGTTCGGGATGCGGCGCACCGTTCGCATCGCCTTCCATTGTGATGGTGGGCGCACTGATCATCGGAGCCTTTGCCAGCCGCTTTTCCAGATCGTCATATTGCGCCTCGCCTTCCGCGAGGCCCAGTCGCCAGCGATAATTGTGAATGACGATGGCAACGTGATCCGAATTGTCGAAGGATGCGGCGCTGCGTTCGAAGGTCGCGTCGTCGAAGTTCCACTTTGGCGAAGCGATCTGCCAGATAAGCCTGGCAAAGTCGCTCCGATATTTTGCGTAACCCGCCTGCCCGCGCTCCGTGGCAAAATAGTACTGGTACCACCATTGAAGCTCGGCCTTCGGCGGCAGCGGAGTCTTGCCGGCTTCCTGGTTGCCGATCAGATAACCGCTGACGGAAACCATGGCCTTGCAGCGCTCCGGCCACAGCGCCGCGAGAATGTTGACCGTTCGCGCACCCCAATCGAAGCCGCCAAGGATCGCCTTCTGGATTTTCAGGGCATCCATCAAGGCAAGGATATCGACAGCGACGACCGCTTGCTGGCCATTGCGGACCGTATCCTTTGAAAGAAAGCGCGTCGTGCCGTAGCCGCGCAGATAGGGAATGATCACACGATAGCCTTGCTGCGCCAGCAAGGGAGCAACGTCGACAAAGCTGTGGATGTCATAAGGCCAGCCATGCAGAAGAATGACCGGCGGACCATCGGCGGGGCCGGCTTCGGCATATCCGATATTCAGCAGGCCAGCATCAATCTGCTTGAGAGGGCCGAAGGATGTATTCGTCCCCGGCTTAACCGCGGGCAGGGCCGTGGGCTTGGTCTCAGCGGACTGTGCTTGTGCGATTCCGAACATGCCAAGCTGAGCGGCGGCGATGGTCATGGCCGCGGTACCAAAAAAGCGGCGGCGGTGATGGTTGATGTCTTCGGACATTGATCTCTCTCCAGTAGGGCCTTGGGTCGTCATGAAGAAACCGCTTCCATGTATCCGCGATGTGTCGCGATCCCCTCGGGTTTGAATGGGGATGTAACTTTTACCGCTCCGGATACAATTGGTTACAAAGGATGGTGCGCGCGCGCCGTTTAACAGCACTACGCTACCAAGCTCGCCTGCCGCACCGCAATGTTCCCCGTGGGGAACTCCCTTATTTTGACATATCAGGGTAAAAGTTCCCCGCGGGGAACCCGCGCGGTTGCTCCCGCCGATAGAATCGCGCTACCTCTTTATCTACGCAAAATGTGAGTAATATTGGCATTCTGCGTAACTACGAGATCTTTCATTAAACATTTACCATCGAGGCGCTTAGTAAGCCGGCCAAAATGGGAGAGTGCCTTGACACGACATCTGAGCAGCCTCGCCTTCATGCAGACATTCTCTGCGAAACTCGACGTTGCGCTGGGCAATCTTAGCCTCGCGCAATTTCCCCCGAATGCCCGCCGCATGATGCGCAAATTCAGCTCCTCCGAGGTCGCTGAGCTGCTCAACGTTACAGAGGCTTATATCAGGCAGATTTCGCTGAAAGAGCAGGGGCCGTCACCGGAAGTCGCAAATGGTCGGCGTCTCTACACGATGGAGCAGATCCTCGAGCTTAGGATGCACCTCGCGCAAAATGGCCGGAAGAAGCGGATGAACCCGCGCCGGATAGGCGCCGAACAATGCCAGATCCTGGCCGTCACGAATTTCAAGGGCGGTTCCAGCAAAACATCGACCACGATTCATCTCGGCCATTATCTGGCCTTGAAAGGTTATCGCGTGCTTGCGGTGGATCTCGATCCGCAGGCGTCGTTGACCAGCCTTCACGGAAGCCTGCCCGATTTCGATTACCGCGATGGCGACACGCTCTATTCGGCCATTCGTTTCGAAGATCCCGTGCCCACCGAGCAGGTGATTCATCAGACGCATATTGCCGGCTTCGATGTTATCTGCGCCGGTCTCGAGTTGACGGAATTCGAAACGGCCGTCGCTCTGGAAATGCGCAAATCCGCCGGCACGAGCTTCCTGCTACGCGTTTCGCAGGCATTGGAGCAGATCGCGGATCGCTACGACATCATCCTGATGGATTCGGCGCCGTCGCTGAACTTCCTCACCCTGTCGTCCCTCACGGCGGCGACGGGCGTTCTGATCCCTGTTCCCGCCCATATGCTCGATGTCGACTCGACGGCAAAATTCCTCGAGCTTGCCGGATCCTACATGCAGATCCTTGAGCAGGTGGGCACCTCGGCGCAATGGGATTTCGCCAAGTTCCTGATCACCAAATTCGAGCCGAACGATCATCCGCAGGCGAATATGACGGCGCTGATGCGGCAGGTGTTTGGCGACGATCTTCTTTTGAATTCGGTGATCAAGTCAACCGCTGTCGCCGATGCCCTGACTTGGAAGCAGAGCCTTTACGAAGTGCAGCGCGCCAGATTCTCCGCTCCGAAGACCTATGACCGCGCAATTGAATCAATCAATGCCGCGAACGCCGAAATCGAAGAGCTTTTTTGGAGAGCATGGGGGCGCGAATGAGCAGAAAAGATTCCAAAGGCATGTTCGCCAACCTCTTGGTCGGGCTCGGCCAGGAGGCATCCACGCCGCCGCTGGCGACATCGCCGTCGCCGCATCTCCTCAAGGTCGCAGCCGGCGTTCGCCAGCTTCAGGAGCGCGGCGAACTTGCCGATAAGCTATTGCGGAATGCGGATCATATTATCGAACTTGACGTGGACGTGGTTTTGCCGTCGCAGATACGGGATCGGTTCGACGGTGCTTACGAAGCCGACCGGCTCCAGGACCTTGTACAGTCGATGCGTGAGCACGGACAGACCACCCCCGGTCTGGTTCGGCCAGTCGACGGGGAGGGCGGTAAATTTCAGATCGTCTTCGGCCGGCGCCGTCTTGCGGCGGCAAAGCTTCTCGGCATTAAGTTCAGAGCGATCGTCCGTGATCTTTCGGACGAACAGGCGATCGTCATCCAGGGCGAAGAAAATGCCAACCGTGATGACCTGTCCTTTATCGAGAAGTGCGTTTTCGCCCTCAGCCAGGAAGAGGCAGGGTTTAAGCGCGAAGTGATCTGTGCCTCGCTGGCGACCGGAAAGTCGCACGTCTCCGAGATGCTGCAGGTCGCAAGAAGCTTCCCGAAAACCGTCCTGGCGGGCATTGGCGCTGCTCCGGAAACTGGCCGGCGGCGCTGGGCGCAATTGGCAGAGCGTTGGAGCGCAAATGCCGATGCCGCAGGGGTTGCGGAGCGTGTTCTCGCGGAACCGGACATTCAGCCTCTTTCCAGCGATAATAAATTTGCCGCCGTATTGAATGCGGTCTCTCCTACAAAAAGGGTTGCCCCAGCCCCTGCGGATCGCGTTCAAGACGTCGTTTCCAAGGGATTGACCCTTGCCGTGGTCAACTACGCCAAGTCGGGAACCAAGCTTACGTTCACGAAAGCCGTGCCGGACGATTTCGTGCAATATCTGCTGAGCCGCATCGAGGGATTGCACGAAGAGTATCTCGGGAAATCCCAGAAGGCAGAGAGCCAGAGTAAGCGGGAGGCTCGGTAGGTCTGGACAGAAAGCAGCAGGGGTGCTTGGCTGAACCAACTATCTCGACGACCTGGTCGTCATTTGACGGGATCACGAAACGACATGGCGCCGGAAACGGACGATCAGGAAAAAATCGATTCGACCTTTCGCAACGGATCCTTGACCGCCGTTGGGATTATTGTCGGTTTCTCGTTGAGTTTCATCAATCGCTGGGTTTCCGGTCCGAACGACTGGAGCCGCGTCGATATTCTGCCGATGGCGGTCATGGTCGTCGGCATTGCCGTGCAGGTGAAAGTCTTCGCCGATTTGCTCGCAAGGGATTCGCTGCTGGTCGTCAAATACGACCGCGCCCGCCGTCTTTTTCTAATCGGGGTGCTCATCGTGGCGGCTGGGATCGCAATCGCTCTTGCAAACGACATTCTTGGCATCAGCAGTCAGAAGATGCTTGGTTAGACCGCTTTTCGTTGGCGAAACGACCCCGATCCGCTCACTGTTCTAGATCCGTCGAAGCGCGATATCGCTGGTTATCGCCGATTTTCCGGTTTTCGGATCACGGTCTATCGTTCGCAGATTGAGGCTATTGCCGCCGATTTTTTGTATTAGCATGTTCGCGGACCGGTCGCCGTTGACCTCTTTTGCCCAATGAACGACGAGATCGATGGTATTGCCCTGACGCACTCCAGACAGGCCGGAGCGTCCCCCCGAGGGGCCGACGTAAACGCCGTTGTAGCGCTGGCCGTTCACTCGAAGATCCGCCGAGATCGCACGGCTTACCACGAGTAAAGCCCGACAATTGCCGCGCATGGAAAGCGACGGCGCGCTCGCCGTCACTGCAAATGTACATGTGACGTCGATTGGCGAGGTTCCCAGCCGCCTGATGATGGTTCCCTTGCCACTCCATTTTCCCTGCAGAGATTGAAGGAAACCGCTGTCGTCCGCCGCGGCCAAGCTTGGGAAGAGGCCAATGGATAAGGTCAGGGCGAGCCGCGCGAGAAAAGACACGGCAGACCACCTCAATGTCGAATCTTCGTCAACGCCTGCCCGGCTTGCAAGTTCCAGGAAGCGCCGCGCGATGTTCACGGGTTCTGCCATTGGATAGTCCTCCGTGTCAGGAAAGCGGATCAAGCGGTTCTCGGTGTACCAACGGTCTGTTCTGATGAATTGAAATTGCCGACGCTCGATAAGCTACCGCCTTTCGTTAGCTCATCGAAATTTAATTTTGAGCTCATTTACGGCTGCTAATACTGCATTCTGTGCTGCCGCCAGAGATATGGCTCCCGTTCGGGTTGGGATAGCGGAACAAGCATCAAGCCCAATCCAACCGAAAATAGCCTTAGCAGAATACCGTACTAGATCCTCCAAGTCATGGAGCGGTGGATTCAATGGCTCATATCATCATCATCAATCCGCGTTTCGAAACCTCTTATTGGGGCATGGAACACGCGCTTCCATTGTTTGACGTAAAGGCGAACCTTCCAGTCGCCTGCTTGCCTCTGCTGGCGGCGCTCACGCCTGCCGAACACACCGTCACGCTTGTGGACGAGAATGTCGAGCCGATCGATTACGATCTGTGCGCGCAAGCGGATATCGTCGCGCTCACGGGCATGATCGTCCAGCGGTTTCGGATGAAGGAAATCCTGACCGAGCTTCGAGAACGCAATTGTTTCACCGTGGTCGGAGGACCGTGGGTCACGGTCAAGGAGGACTATTTCGAGGGACTTGTCGACGTCACTTTCATCGGCGAGGCCGAGGAGACCTGGCCGCAGTTCTTGCTCGAATGGGCGGAGGGTCGTCATGCCGGGCGTTACGCGCAATCCGACAAGACCGACATGAGCAAGGTGCCGATCCCGCGTTTCGATCTGCTGAAAATGGATGAATATGCGGTCGGCAGCATCCAGTTCTCGCGAGGCTGTCCGTTCACCTGTGACTTCTGCGATATTATCGTCGTGTTCGGGCGCAAGCCGCGGATCAAGGCCAGCGCACAGATCATTGCCGAGATGGAGGCATTGTTGTCTGCCGGAATGGATACGGCATTCATCGTCGACGACAATCTCATCGGCAACAAGAAGGCGATCAAGGAGGTTCTGCGCGACGTCGTTGCCTGGCAGGAATGCAACCACTATCCGATGACGTTCCTCACCGAAGCCTCGATCGATCTTGCTGACGATGACGAGCTGATGCAGCTCATGGTCGATGCCAATATCCGTGTCGTCTTCATCGGCGTCGAGACGCCGAACGAAGCAGCGCTGCGCGAAACCAAGAAGCTTCAGAATCTCAGAAAAGGCGGCACGATGCTGGAGAAAATCCACATCATCCAGCAGACCGGCATGGAAGTGTGGTGCGGCATGATCTTGGGTTTCGACAGCGACGACACGACGATTTTCGAAGCCCAACGCGTCTTTATCAAGGATGCGCGGATCGTCAACGCCATGATCGGCATGCTGGCCGCCATACCCAAGACGCCGCTTTATACACGCCTCGAGAAGGAAGGACGGCTGGATCACGATGATCCTCCAGCCTTTGGCACCAATGTCATTCCCCTCAATCTCAGCCGGGAAACCCTGCGCGACGGCTATCTCTCCGTGTTGAGCGATCTTCACCAGCCCGCCGCCTATTTCGACAGGCTTGATGCGCTTTATCTCGATGCCCGTATTCAGCCGGAACGCTCGCGCCTGCGCCATCTGCGCCGCCATCCCATCCGCCTCATCGCCTTAAATCTCACATGGGCTTTTGAAGCTGCGGGCATTTTCACGAGATTGATGCGCCGGGTCCAGGATCCGGAGCTGCGCAATATCTATCGCCAACGCCTCTGGAAGCTCCTTTTGCGCCGTCGTTCTCCCGTGATCCTGCAGATCTATGCCATCAAATGCGCCATGCATTATCATGCGCATAAAATGGTCCAGCAAATGCGGTCCGGCGGCGACATCGTCAATTCATTCTGATTGGCAACCCGATGAGGGGAGGGCGGGCCGCCGACACGGTCGCCCGCAGGCGAGGCGCAACGGAGGTTCTTGCTTCCGACCTTACCGGTCCGATCAAATCGATCTCACCACGATCACAGCGAACACAAGCTAATCTCGCCTACATCTTAATAAGAAAAATGTGCCTCTGGCGCCTTGCCGCGGTTCGGGGCATCCTGTGATGGCCGAAAATTGTACTTTATGGCAGTTGGAGGAATACCGATGCGCTGTTTTACCGTACTTGGACCCTCGCAGACCGGAAAATCGACGGTCGTTGAAAAGCTCAGCTCCCTGGAAGGGCCGCCGAGAAAATCCAGCTCCCCCTACGGGCTGAACCTGACGGAATTTACCTTTGCGAACGAAGCCTGGTGTGCGCTGGATGCGCCGGGACCCAATGAAGCGCTGGCGCATGTGCAGCATGCGCTTCTTGCCAGCGACGCATGCATCCTGTGCATTTCACCGGCTCCCGAGGAGGCTGTGCTTGCCGCGCCCTATCTGCGCGTGATCGAGTCCTCGGGGACGCCTTGCATCCTCTTTGTCAACCGGATGGATGAACCGAGGGGGCGGCTGAGGGATGTGATTGCAGCGCTTCAGGATTACGCCAATCACGCTCTTTTGCTTCGCCAGGTCCCGATCCGCGAGGGGGACAGGATCGTCGGGAGCTGCGATCTGATTTCGGAGCGGGCATGGCAGTACCGGGAAGGCCAGACTTCGGCGCTGATCGCAATCCCCGAAAGTGCCGCCGAACGCGAGCAGGAAGCACGCACCGAGCTCCTGGAGCATCTGTCCGAATTCGACGACTGGCTTCTCGAGGAACTGATCGAGGACCGGGAACCGGCGAGCGACGCACTTTATGCCATCTCATCGCGGGTCTTGAGGGAAAACAGGGTTATTCCGGTGCTGATCGGTGCCGCAAGTCACGGAAACGGCATGATGAGGCTGATGAAGGCGTTGCGTCATGAGGCGCCGCAGGTCACGGCTCTTCGCCAGCGTCTTGCTCGTGCGGCCTCCGTCGAGGAAGGAAGGCTGTCAGCGGTCAGCTTCCATGCCTATCATCGTCAGAATATCGGCAAGACGGTGTTGGTGCGTGCGCTGGGCGAGGGGCTGCGGCAGGGCGCATCGCTGGGCGGCTCCAGCCTCGGCGCCGTGCAGGGTCCCGCAAACGGAAAGTCCAATTCGGCTGTCGTACCTGCGCCGGGGGATGTCTTCGCGGCGGTCAAATCCGATCACCTGCCCGTTCCTTCGCTTTTGACATCGGACGCGACGGTCGCCCCGCCCGAGTGGACGGAGCCACCGACGCCGATGCTTGAAAGAATCCTGGTTCCGGGCAGCGAGCGCGATGAAAACAAGCTCTCCGAGACGCTGGCAAAACTTTCCGAAACGGATCGGGGCCTGATCGTCTTGCAAGAGGAGGGCACCGGCGCCCAGCTCGTTCGCGCCCAGGGACCGGTGCATCTGCGCGATCTCTGCCGAACCCTGGCCGATGTCTTTCATATCGACGTGACCGACCGGACGCCCAGCCCGATCTACCGCGAGACGATCGCGAAATCTTCGGATGTTCACTACCGCCATCGCAAACAGACGGGCGGTGCAGGGCAATTCGCGGATGTGAAGCTGAACATTCACCCCAACGCCCGCGGTCAGGGCTTCACCTTCAATGAAACAGTCAAGGGCGGCGTCGTTCCGCGCAACTATATCCCGGCGGTCGAAGCAGGCGCACGCGAAGCGATGGAGAAAGGGCCGCTCGGTTTTCAGGTCATCGATGTCGGCGTGACCCTATCGGATGGCCAGCATCATGCCGTCGACAGTTCGGAACACGCCTTCCGGACCGCGTCGAGGATGGGAGTGCGACAGGCGCTTTCCGAAGGATCGACTGTCCTAATGCAGCCGATCTTCCGCAGCGAAATCCACATTCCGTCGGTCTATTCGGGCAATCTCGTCCAGATCGTCTCCGCTCTCAAAGGTCAGGTACTTGGCTTCGACCGGGATGAAGCCGCCAAGGGATGGGATATTTTCCGCGCGCTCGTTCCGGGCAGCGCCCTTGACGATCTGGCGCGGGCGCTGCGCTCGGCGACGCAAGGCATCGGTTATTTTTCCAAGGCCTTCGATCACTTCGAGGAGCTTTACGGCAAGGAGGCGGACGCGGTCATCAAGGCGCACGAGACACAACGGGTCGAGCACTGAAGCGTTCGCGACGGATAAGCATGTACGCAGCGAGGCGTGACGCCCTTGCTGCGTAGAGTTGGATCAAGTCCACATGCTTTCCGGCGTCAGGATATCGAAGGGAACAATCCGCTGCTCGATCGAGGGCGTGTCTCTCGATTCGACGCGCCGTAACATGACGTCGATCAGTTCCTCTGCCATCTTTTCCGAGGGATGGCAGAGCGACGCCGTGATGAGCCTCTCGCTCAATCCCTTCCTCGTCTCCGGTCCGACATCACGGGATACGATCTTCACCTTATGCTGCCTGTCCGGCGATAATTCCCGTACGGCGCGTAATACGCCGGAAATCCCCCCGCCATTGACGAACAGGCCGCAAAGCTCGTTTTCAACTGCCAAGAGGTTCCGCACGATTTCATAGGCATTGTTGGGCTCTTCATAGGTCAGCAAAGGCTCGCTGACATGGAGCTGCGGTGCGTGCTCGCGCATATAGGACCGAAAGCTTGCATCCGCTATGTCCTGGCACTGATAGCGGTTGCTTCCGATCAAGGGGAATACTTTCCCGGGCTCATGTGCCGCCTGGTTTATAAACCACGCCGCGGTGCGGCCGATTTTCCAGTTGTCCGTGCCGACGAACCCCGCACGGCTCGCTGCGGAGATGTCGGTCACGAATGCGACCGCCGGCACCCCCTTGCTCCGCAATTCGTCTATCGCCTGGCTGACCAGCGGATGATCGGCCGTAATCATCGCGACGGCGTCCGCGGTTTCTCCCATTTTCAGGAGATTGGCAGAAACCGCCTCGGGCGAAAGATCGTCCTCGAATACGACATTGGGCTCAATGACCACATCGCGGTGACGCAAGGCCGAATTCGTCAGCGCCTCGGCCCACATTTGATACAGCGGTCTGTGAGACTGCTGCATCAGAAAGGCAAGCGTTCGATGGGGCAGGTTGTCCCGCTTTCGTTCGCGTAGCGCGCCCAGGCCGTAGAAGCCGATTTCGTCTGCGGCTTTCAGAATGCGCTCAACTGTGTCTTGCCTGACAGAGCCCGTCCCGTGGAGAAGCCTGTTCACTGTCGAAAGGCTCACATCCGATGCTCGCGCCAGATCGGCGATGGTTGGTCTATTCATGACAGCTCCCGAAAAGTGTCATTTTTGAAAGACACGTTATGAAACAAAATCACCTACGTGTCAGTATTACAGTTTCGCAATGGCATCTCAAGGATTAAACATCATGTCGCATTGTGGTCCCCAATTGATGGGGCTCGGGAGGAAGATATGAAACGCATGAAGCTTATCGGTGCAGCGTTGCTGACGACTGTTGCCCTGTCCATGGGTGCTACGACAGCGTTCGCCGCAAAAATCTTTGTCGTCGGCGGAAAGCCTGACGACCCGTTCTGGTCGATCGTAAAGCGCGGTGCAGAGGATGCCGGTGCTGTTGTGAAGGCACAGGGCGGTTCCGTCACTTGGCTCGGCCCGCAGAACTACGACAATCTCGGTGTCGATGCGGCTGAACTGATCCGCCAAGCCATCTCCCAGGGCGCGGACGCCATCGTCGGCCCCGACTGGGTCCCGGAAGCGATGGACCCTGCATTCAAGGCCGTCGTCGACAAGAAGATCCCTCTGATCATCTATAATGCAGGCGGTGTCGCCGCCGCGGATCGTCTGGGCGCCATGAATTACATTGGCAGCGACGACTACAAGGCTGGCGTTGCCGCCGGTAAGTATTTTGCGAAGAACGACATCAAAAGCCTGGTCTGCATCAACACGCTTCCGGGTGCCGCCAACATCGAAGCGCACTGCAAGGGCATGACCGATGGCGTCAAGGAAGCGGGCGGCAAGGGAGATACATTGCCGCTGCCGGCAACCTCCTTCGGCAATTCCACAGCGGTTGCCCAGGCCGTGAAAGCCTATCTGCTCCAGCATCCGGATGTCGGCGGCGTCTACACGATCGGAAACGTCGACGCGAATTCCGCGATCAACGGCATCATGCAGTCCGGCAAAGTCGGCAAGGTCAAGGTCGGCGGCGTCAACATGGACGAGACCATCCTCAACAATATCAAGAGCGGCACGCAGATGTTCACGATCGACCAGCAAGGCTATCTGCAGGGCTATCTGGCCGTGTCGATCCTGAACGGCAATGTGAATTATGGCCTGACCGTGCCGACCCGGGAAATCCTGACCGGTCCTGGGATTGTCGACGCGTCAAACGTCGAAGCCACGCTTGCGGGAGTGAAGGGCGGCGCTCGCTAAGCGCGTCGCGGACAATCGACGACTGCATTGCCCGGCCATAAGCGCCGGGCGGTGCGGCGCCGGTCGAGTTCACCCTTAACCTTCGGGGAGGAAGTAATGGCTTTAGCCACCCAGAATAAGGTCGCCACCACGATGCCCGCCAGCGTAGGGTTCCGGGCTTCAATTGGACGACTGTCGCGTCGGCCCGAAGTCGGCTCCTTTCTCGGCATGATCGCCGTGTTTGTTTTCTTTGCGATTTTCGCAGGAGAAGTCTTTGTTTCGGCGGCGGGCTTTGCGAGCTGGTTGAACGTTGCAGCCGAAATCGGCATCGTTGCGCTTCCGATCGGACTTTTGATGATTGCCGGTGAACTCGACCTGTCCGTCGGCGCCGTCATTCCGGCCTCGTCTCTGACCGTGGCAATCATCTCCGGCTACTATGGCGCACCGGACAGCGTTGGTATCGCTGCGGCGCTGATCATGGGCCTTCTCGTCGGTTTCGTGAACGGCTATCTCGTGTTGCGCACCGGGGTCCCCTCGCTGATCGTCACGATCGGCGTCATGTTCGCCGTGATGGGGCTGACCTTGGGTTTCGCGGTCTTGCTGACCGGCTCCACCAGCACGGCTATCGTGCCCCATGAGTTGTCGAAGGCCTTGTTCGGGCAGTTCATCGCGGGCATGTTCCAGGTCACGATCTTCTGGTGGATTCTCTTCGCGGCCCTTCTGGCCTATCTCCTGCACATTTCGCCCTACGGCAATTGGATTTTTGCCATGGGCGGCGACAGGGTCAGCGCCCGCAATGCCGGCATTCCGACCGAGCGCCTGACGATCTCGCTCTTCATGATCAGCAGCTTCTGCGCAGCCTTTGTCGGTGTAAGCCAGGCAATGGTCTACCAGAGCGCCCAAGTCGCGGCGGGCCAATCCTTCATATTCAACTCCATCATGTGCGTGGTGATCGGCGGCGTTCTCCTGACCGGCGGCTTCGGATCGATCATCGGCGTGGTTTTGGGCACCATCACTTTCGCGATGGTCAACCAGGGCATCTTTTTCACGAGCTTCGACCCCAACATGGGCAGCGTGATCATCGGTGCACTTTTGCTGGTTGCTGTTCTGATGAACGACACCTTCCGCAAGATGGCGTTGTCTTACTCCGCAAAGAAAAAGAACTGAGGGGGAAGCTATGTACAGACCCGATTTCAGAAATCTGGTGCGGCGTCCCGAGGCCGGATCGATTCTCAGCCTTATCGTCGTCATCGCCTTCTATGTGATCTTCGGAGGTGTCCAGCTCGGCAATCTCTTCGGCGCGGCAAGCTGGGTGAACTTTGCGGCCAATCTCGGCATCGTTGCGCTTCCCGTCGGCTTGCTCATGATCGCCGGCGAACTGGACATCTCGATCGGTGCGATGATCCCGGCAGGGTCCATGAGCATTGCGGTCATCTCCGGCTACTATGGATTGCCAATCGTCGTCGGCATCGGGGCAGCGCTGGGGATCGGCATTCTGGTCGGCCTGCTGAACGGTATTCTCGCCGTTCGCACCTCGGTGCCTTCGCTCATCATCACCCTCGGTACCCTCGTGGCCATGCAAGGCATTGTGCTGACGGCCTCCGTGCTGATCACGGGCAACGCCAGCGTTCCTTTGAATGCTCCTGATTGGGCCAAGATGATCTTCGGCCAACTGCTCGGCGGCAACTATCAGATCATCATTCTCTGGTGGCTGGCGGTGACTGCGATTTATGCAGTGGTTCTCCATCAAACCCGCTTCGGCAACTGGATCTTTGCCATGGGCGGCGACAAGGAAAGCGCGCGCAACGCCGGTATTCCGACACGCCGCCTGACGGTCTGGCTCTTCGTGCTCTCCTCGACCAGCGCATCGTTCGTCGGCATGTGCGGCGCCATCCTGTTCAATTCGGCCCAGGTCTCCGGCGGGATGAACTACATATTCAACGCGGTCGTCTCGGTCGTGGTGGGCGGCGTGCTTCTGACGGGCGGATTTGGTTCGGCCATCGGGATCTTCTTTGGAACGATCACTTTCGCCATCGTCAACCAGGGCATCTACTTCACCAGCATCGACCGCAATTGGTCGAGCCTCATCATCGGCATCATGCTGCTCGTTGCTGTGCTGATGAACAACACTTTCCGTAACATGGCGCTTACCTACGCGCCGAAAAAGAAGTGAGGTCGGGCCAATGAAAACGCCGATCATGGAACTCGAGAACGTCAACAAGTCGTTCGGTCCTATCGATGTCCTCCATAACATCAATCTGCAAGTTCACTCCGGCGAAGTCCTTTGCCTTCTCGGGGACAATGGTGCGGGCAAGTCGACGCTCATCAAGACCTTTGCCGGCGTCTACAAGCCGACCAGCGGTACCGTGAAATTCGAAGGCCAGCCCTTGTCGTTCAATAACCCGCGTGAAGCCGCCGATATGGGCATCGCCACCGTTCATCAATTTGGCGGCACGTTTCCGCTGATGAGTATCGGTCGATCCTTCTTTGTGGGGCGGGAACCGACGAAAGGGCTCGGTCCCTTCAAGATCTACGATCGCAAGACCGCCAATGAGATTGCCGTCAAAGCGGTTCGTGAATTCGGCATTACCCGGATTGACGATGGCGATCGCCTCATCGGCGGCCTTTCCGGCGGTGAGCGCCAATCGCTCGCCATCGCCCGCGCGGTCCATTTTGGCGCCCGCGTGCTGATCCTGGATGAGCCCACGGCCGCGCTCGGGGTCAAGGAAGCAGCGCACGTGCTGCGCATCGTACTTGAGGCACGAAAGCGCGGCCTGGCCGTCATCTTCATTACCCACAATGTCATCCACGCGATGACGGTTGGCGATCATTTCGCGGTCCTGATCAAGGGCGAAAAGGCGGCCGACTTCCGCAAGGGTGAGAAAAGCCGCGAAGAAATTACCGATCTCATGGCGGGCGGCGAGGCGATGGCCGAGCTGGAGGCCGAGATCGAAGCCCATGCAAACAGCGGGCACGCCTCGGTAGCCTGAACCGCTACCGACACGAGACACGACGACAAACACGAAACCGGCTCACCCGCCCTCGCGGGTGGGATCTCCAAGTGCAACCTTTTTCGGGTGACCATTCATGAAAATCGCTATCGACCCCTTTATGCACCGCCATCTCTCACTCGAGGACCTGCCCTCGAAGGTGAAGGAACTCGGCTACGATTGGATTGAACTTTCTCCGCGCGGCGATTTCCTTGAATGGTTCAAGGCGCCGCGCGTGTTTCCCGAACGCATCAAATCGTTCAAACGCGCGTTGAAAGACGCGGACGTCGGCATTGCATCGCTCCTGCCGATGTACCGCTGGGCCTCGAATGATGAGGTCGAGCGCCAAGCCGCGGTCAAGCACTGGAAGCGCGCCATCCAGATTGCGGTCGAGCTGGAAGTGGATGTCATGAACTCGGAATTCGGGCGCGGCCCGCATCCCGACAAGGGCTCCTGCTATTGCTGCCATACCGGTTCGATGATCGAAGCCTGCGAAGACGCCTGGTGGCGCTCGATGGAAGAGCTTGTGCCGATTTTCGAAAAGGAGGGGATCAATCTCCACGTCGAGCCGCATCCGGAGGATTGGTGCGAAACCCTTCAGCCGGCGCTCGACATCATCCGCACGGTCAATTCCAAGAACGTCAAGTTCCTCTATTGCGCGCCTCACACCTTCTATTTCGGGGACGACACCAAGGCGATGCTGCGCGAAGCCAAGGATGTGCTCGCGCATGTCCATGTCGGCGACACGTTCAACCATAAGGCGTCTTCCGGCCTGCGCTACATCCTCAATCCGCCCGGCACGCAAGCGCGTGTGCATCAGCATCTGAATATCGGCCAGGGAGAAGTCCCTTGGGATGATTTCTTCAGCACACTCGCCGACATCGGTTTCGACGGCATCATGACGGCCTGCGTCTTTGCCTGGGAAGACAAGGCCGATCACTCCGGCAAGTTCATGCGTTCCGAAATGCAGCGTTACGTCGACAAGTATTGGAGCGCGAAATGAGCCTCAACGTTGGAGTGATCGGCACCGGCATGATTGGGCAGGATCACATCCGCCGCCTGACGAAGGTGCTCTCCGGCGTCAATGTCGTCGCAGTGAACGATATTGATGCCGCGCGTGCCGCCTCGGTCGCGCCGGATGGAGCAACGGTATTCGATACAGCGCGTGAACTCATTCGGTCCGAAAGCGTCGAAGCGGTTGTCGTCTGCTCCTGGGGTCCGGCACACGAAGAACAGCTTCTGGAATGCATCGCTGCCGGAAAGCCCGTTTTCTGCGAAAAGCCGTTGGTGACGACGACGGCGGCGGCCCGCCGTGTGATGGATGCCGAAGTCGCCTTCGGTCGGCGCCTTGTTCAAGTCGGTTTCATGCGGCGGTTCGATGCCGATTATCGCCGCTTGAAAGCGACCCTGGACGACGGCGCGCTCGGCGCCCCATTGATGTTCCATTCGACGCATCGAAACGCCTCTGTGCCGGAGGGACTATATACGTCGGAGATGCCGCTCAACGACACGCTCGTCCACGACGCCGACATTTCGCGTTGGCTGCTCGATGATGAGGTCGCGGGCGTTGAGGTCCGCGTGCCTCGGCGTTCAAGCCGCGGAAACGAGCTTCGCGATCCCGTCGTGGTGCTACTGCACATGGCCTCCGGCGCGCTTGTCGACGTCGAGATCTCCGTGAACATTGCCTATGGCTATGACATCCGCGGAGAGGTCAGTTGCGAAGCCGGTACGGTGAGCCTGCCGCTTCGCCCCGCAAGCGTTATCCGGGACATCCACGGCGTTCGCCAGGGCGTGCCGATAGATTGGCGCGAGCGCTTCATAGAGGCCTACGATCAGGAATTCCGCGAGTGGATCGTCGCGGCGGGGCAGGGCACTGCGACCGGTCCTTCCACGTGGGACGGCTATGCCGCGACGCTGGTTGCCGACGCCGCTCTTCGAGCCGTGGAAAGTGGTGCTCTTAAAAAGGTGGATATGGTCACCCGACCGGCTCTCTACGCTTCCGAAAACGATCGGCCCGATCACGGGCAATTTTCGCAACAGCGAATGAAATCAGCGTCCTGAAAGGTTCATACATGCTGAACGGAGAAAGACTTATCGAACGCCCCTTGCGTTGGGGGATGGTAGGCGGCGGCCGCACCGGGCAGGTGGGATACAAGCACCGAACCGGCGCGCTGCGCGACGGCACCTATCGGCTGGTGTGCGGTGCCTTCGACCTCGACGCCGAACGCGGTCGCGATTTCGGCGTGAACCTCGGGGTCGATGCCGAGCGCTGCTATGCCGATTACAAGGAGCTGATCGCCAAGGAGACGGCACGGGAGGACGGCGTCGACGTCGTCTCGATCGCCACGCCGAACTTCACGCATTATGAGATCACCAAGGCCTGCCTCGAAGCCGGCCTCCACGTGATCTGCGAAAAGCCGTTGTTCTTCAGCGTCGCCGAATGCGAGGAGATCGAGAGGCTTGCCGAGGAAAAGGGCCTGATCGTCGGCGTGACCTATGGCTTCACCGGCCACCCGCTGGTGCACCAGATGGCGGCGATGGTTGCCAAGGGCATGCTGGGTGAGATCCGCATCGTCGATCTGCAATACACGCACGGCTTCAACGCGGGCGATGATGTGAATGCGCCCGAAGCCGTGAAGTGGCGCACCAATCCCGTAACCGCCGGCCCGACCTTCGTTCTCGGCGATATCGGCACGCATCTCTATTACCTGTCCGAGGTCGTGCTGCCGCACCTGAAGATCGAAAAGCTTCTGTGTGACCGCAAGGCGTTCATCCCGAGCCGCGCGCCGCTCGAAGACCATGCCACCGTGCTCATGCACTATGACAACGGCGCGCGCGGCCGGCTATGGGTGTCCTCCGTCAACGCTGGCAACATGGGATCGCAGCGTTACCGCTTCGTCGGTTCCAAGGCTTCCGTGGAATGGTCCGACAGCCATCCCGACCAGTTGCTCTATGACGTGCAGGGCGAGCCGAACCGCATCCTGCATCACGGCATGCCTTATCTCGAAAAGGAAAGCCTGGCAGTTGACCGCATGGGCGCGCTGCATACCGAAGGTCTCGGGGACAGTTGGTCGAATATCTACCTTTGGATTGCCCAGGCCATCGACGCCAAGCGACGCGGCGACGAAGCGTTTCTCAGAGATCATCATTATCCGGGCATCAAGGCCGGCACCGAAGGTGTCCGCTGGCTGGAGAATTGCGTGCGTTCGGCTGACGCTGGCTCTGCCTGGATCGATTTCAAGTGATCAACCGGGGGCGCGCTGATCCCTCCCAACTCCTCCCAAGTGCGCCCCCAACCCTCTCGCAACAAGAAAGACAAGGCCATGAAACTTTCCATTTGCACCGATGTGATGGGGAACCTTTCCTTCACGGAGATGCTCGACAAATGCGTCAAACTCGGTGTCGAGGGTATCGAGATGACCGGCGGCGGCTGGTCGCGCGCACCGCATTTCCGCGCCGACGAGCTCCTCGAGGACAGGCAGCTTCTCAAGACAAAGCTGAAGGAGATCGAGGCGCGTGGCCTCGAAATCGCCGCGCTCAACTGCTCGGCAAACCCGCTTGATCCAGGCGACATGGGCAAGCGCCATCGCAGGGAAATGGAGCAGACCATCCGCCTTGCCGGCGAGATCGGCGTGAAGACCATCGTCACCATGTCGGGCCTGCCGGAAGCGGCTCCCGGCGACAGCGTTCCCAATTGGCTCGTCTATACCAAGAGCTGGCCTGACGAGATGCCCGAGCGTGACCGCTATCAGTGGGAAGACCGGGCCTTCCCGCTCTGGCATGATCTGGTGAAGCTGGCCAAAGAAGTTGGCGTCGAAAAATACGCGCTCGAAAACTTCTCGGCTATGCTGGTGTGGAATCCCGAGACCCTTTTCCGCCTTCGCAACGAAGTCGGCCCGACGGTCGGGATGAATCTCGATCCGTCCCACCTGATGTGGATGGGTGCGGACCCGATTGCTTCGGCGCGCGCGCTCGGCGGCGCGATCCATCATTGCCACGGCAAGGATACACGCATCGAACGCGGTTTGGCTGACGTGAATGGGCTACTTGAGCTCAAGGACGTCACCGACGTCGCGAACCGTAGCTGGAACTATGTCGCCGTCGGCGCCGGCCACGATCTGCAATGGTGGAAGGAGTTCTTCTCCGTCGTTCGCATGGTTGGCTACAATGGTTGGGTCAGCCTCGAAATGGAAGATTTCACCATGTCGACGGACGCTGGCATCCAATCCTCGATCGACGCGCTCCGGGCCACGATCAGCCGATGAAACGACCGTACAAGTTCATCGTCACGATTGAGCTTGTTCCGGGGACGCGGGACGAAATCCTCGCCCGCGCCCCGGACGTACAGGCGAGGACGAGGGCGGAAACCGGTTGTCTCTCCTACGACTACTTCACCTGCACCGATGACCCCAACCGCTTGGTTTTCGTCGAGGCCTGGAGAGACGAAACCGCCTATGCGGAGCATCTTTTGCAGGAGCACACGCAACGCTTCCTGGAATTCTACGAACCCTTTCACCGCTCCTTTACCTTCGAGACAATCACGGCTGAAACCTGAATGCGCAACTCCACCACCATAACCACCGCGCCCTGCTGCTGGGGTGTCGATGATGTGAAAAATCCGCATCTGCCGCACTGGGAAAAGGTGCTGGACGAGGCGCAGCAGGCCGGCTTCGGCGGGCTGGAGCTCGGGCCCTATGGCTATCTGCCCCTCGATCTCGGCCTGGTCTCCGAGGCGCTGAACAAGCGCGAGCTAACGGTCGTCGCGGGTACCATATTCGATGACCTTGTTTCGACTGGAAATCGCGAGAACCTTTTGCGGCAGACCGATGAAATCTGCGCGCTGATCACCCATTTGCCGGGGCCTCAGAACCATACGGGCCAACGTTACGCCGCGCCTTACCTCACCGTCATGGATTGGGGCCATGACGAGCGCGACTATGCTGCAGGTCACAGCGATCGGGCTCCTCGCCTCAAAGAGGCTGCATGGAACGGAATGGTCGAAAATATCCGCGCCATCGCCACGCTCGCCCGTGACCGATATGGCATGCGCGCGACCATTCATCCACACGCCGGTGGCTACATAGAGTTTGCCGACGAGCTGGAGCGTGTCGTCAATGACATCCCCGCCGACCTGGCCGGTCTTTGCCTTGATACAGGGCACATGGTCTATTCCGGCATGGATCCGGTAGCCACCTTGCGCCGCTACTGGGATCGCGTCGACTACATCCATTTCAAGGATATCGACGCCAAAATCTATCAGGACGTGATGGGCAAGCGCATCCGGTTCTTCGATGCCTGCGCCGAAGGTGTCATGTGCCCAATTGGACGCGGATCCATCGATTACACCGCGGTGCGGGCTCTTCTCACCGAACTCGGTTACGGCGGCTACATCACCATCGAGCAGGAGCGCGACCCGCGCAACGCCGGCAGCATCCTCGATGATCTGGCGGCCAGCCGGACGTTTCTAACACAAGTTGGTTTCTAAACAGCGGGGCGTTTCGACATGAAATCACTCGACGTCATCACGATCGGCCGATCCTCGGTCGACCTCTACGGTCTGCAGGTCGGCGGCCGGCTCGAGGACATGGGCTCGTTCAACAAATACATTGGCGGCTCGCCCACCAATATCGCCTGCGGTGCCGCCCGGCTTGGCCTCAAATCCGGCCTCATCACCCGGGTTGGCGATGAGCATATGGGTCGCTTCATCCGTGAACAGTTGACCCGCGAAGGCGTGGATGTCGGCGGTGTCGTCACCGATCCGGAGCGTCTGACGGCGCTCGTACTGCTCGGCATCCGCGACGAGGACACGTTCCCGCTGATCTTCTACCGCGAGAACTGCGCCGACATGGCGCTTTGCGAAGACGACATACGTCGGGATTACATCGCCTCGGCGCGCGCAGTTGTCGTAACCGGCACGCATCTTTCCAATCCCCGGACCGAAGCGGCCGTCCTCAAGGCGCTCGGCTTTGCGCGTGAAAGTGGCGCCAGGGCTGCCCTCGATATCGACTATCGGCCGAACCTCTGGGGTGTCGCCGGTCATGGCGAAGGGGAGAGCCGGTTTGTCGCAAGCCGGGAGGTCACGCAGAAACTTCAGTCGACGCTACATCTTTTCGATCTGATCGTGGGGACGGAGGAAGAATTCCATATCGCCGGCGGAACCGCGGATACCGTCGCGGCACTGAAGGCCGTTCGTGCCGTCTTGTCTGCAACACTCGTCTGCAAGCGCGGCGCCAAGGGCGCCGTGGCTTTCGAGGGCGCCATTCCGGACAATCTCGATGCCGGCATTTCGGGCGAAGGCTTCCCGATCGAGGTCTTCAATGTGCTCGGCGCCGGAGACGGCTTCTTCTCCGGTCTTCTCAAGGGCTGGCTGGATGGCGAAGATTGGCCGACGTCGCTCAAATACGCCAATGCCTGCGGCGCATTCGCCGTATCCCGCCACGGCTGCACGCCGGCCTACCCCTCGCTTGAGGAGTTGGAATTCTTTCTGAAACGCGGGGTCAAGCGCAGCGATTTGCGAAACGACCAAGCCGTCGAACAGATCCATTGGTCGACCAATCGCCATCGCAATCATGGGCAAGATTGGTCGGACTATCGGATCTTCGCCTTCGACCATCGCATTCAGCTTGAGCAGATGCCGGGCTATACACTCGAAAAAGGCGGCGCCTTCAAGGAGCTTTGCCTGCAGGCGGCGGTGCAGGTCCAAGCCGGCCGTTCCGGTTACGGCATTCTCTGCGACAACCGGATCGGCAGAAAGGCGCTGCACGCAGCCTCCGGCGCCGGTCTGTGGATCGGGCGGCCCTGCGAATGGCCGGGTTCGCGGCCTCTGACACTGGAACCCGAACTGGGCAGCGACTATGGCGGCCTGGCCGAATGGGGGCGCGACAACGTCGTCAAGGTGCTCTGCTTCTGCCATTCCGATGACGACGCCGCAACGCGCGCCGATCAGGAAGCAACCGTGAAGCGCCTGTTCGAGGCATCGCGCCGCAACAATCTGGAGTTCCTGCTCGAGATCATTCCGTCGAAGGTCGGGCCGGTCAACGACGAGACGACCGCGATCCTGATCCGGCAATTCTACGAGATCGGCGTCTTCCCCGATTGGTGGAAGCTCGAGCCGATGAAAACCGCCACCGGCTGGTCCAACGCCATCGCTGCCATCGAGGAGAACGACCGGCATACACGCGGCATCGTCGTGCTCGGCCTCGATGCGCCGGAGGCGGAGCTGGCCGCGAGCTTCGAGGTCGCTGCTGGATTTAGTCTGGTCAGGGGCTTTGCCGTTGGCCGAACCATCTTCGGCGACGTCGCACGCGCCTGGATGAATGGTGAAATCAAAGACGCCGCCGCCGTTGAAGAGATGGCAAGGCGCTATCGACGCTTGTCCTCGATCTGGGACGAAGCACGGACGGCCGCACGGGAGAAGGCAGCATGACAAAGACAATCAAGCTTACAGCCGCACAGGCTCTGGTCAAATGGCTCTCGGTCCAGATGACCGAGGATGGCGAGCGCTTCATCGAGGGTGTCTGGGCGATCTTCGGCCACGGCAATGTTGCGGGGCTCGGCGAAGCCCTGCACGGCATCGGCGATGCATTGCCGACGTGGCGTGGCCAGAATGAACAGACCATGGCCCATGCGGCGATCGCCTATGCCAAGACAAAAAGGCGCAAGCGCGCTCATGCCGTGACTTCCTCCATCGGGCCGGGAGCCACCAACATGGTGACGGCGGCAGCATTGGCGCATGTCAACCGCCTGCCGGTGCTATTCATCCCGGGTGACATCTTTGCTAACCGGCGGCCCGATCCCGTTCTTCAGCAGATCGAGGACTTCGATGACGGCACGGTTAGCGCCAACGATGCCTTTCGGCCTGTCGTGCGCTATTTCGACCGCATTGCCCGGCCCGAACATTTGTTGACCGCGCTGCCGCGCGCCTTCTCGGTCATGACGGATCCGGCCAATTGCGGGCCGGTATGCCTTGCTTTCTGCCAGGATGTGCAGGCGGATGCCTATGATTATCCCGAAAGCTTCTTTGAGCCCAAGGTTTGGCGTATCCGGCGGCCGGAGCCTGATCCGCGGGAATTGGAAGAAGTTGCTGTCTTGATCGGCGCTGCCAAGAACCCGGTGATCATTTCGGGCGGCGGCGTGCTTTATTCCGACGCGGAAGATACGCTCGCCGCATTCGCGAAACGCCACAACATCCCGTTCGTGGAGACCCAGGCAGGCAAGGGGGCGAACGCATGGGATAACGCCTTCAATTTCGGCTCGCCCGGCGTTACCGGATCCGAATGCGCCAATCGCCTGTCGGAGAAGGCGGACCTCGTGATCGGGGTCGGTACCCGCTTTCAGGATTTCACCACCGGATCATGGGCGCTGTTCAAGAACGAGGGGCGAAAGCTCATCTCCATCAACCTGCATGGCTACGACGCCACTAAACATGGTGCGGCGCCGGTCGTCGGCGACGCACGTGTGACGCTCGAGAAGCTTTCCGTCCTGCTGGGCAACTATCGGGCTCCGTCGTTCGATGCGGAAAGCAGGGTTCAATGGCACGAGACGGTGAAAGCCGTCACGGCTGCGCCGCAGGCCGATCTTGTCAACCATCTTCCCACGGATGCGCAGGTCATCGGTGCCGTTCAACGCGTGGCCACCGACAAGACCGTGGTGATGTGCGCCGCCGGCACCATGCCGGGTGCGCTGCAGGTTCTGTGGCAGTCCGTCAAGGGTGGTTATCACATGGAGTACGGCTATTCCTGCATGGGCTATGAGGTGGCAGGCGCCATGGGCATCAAGCTTGCGGCGCCCGATAAGGAGGTCATCTGCTTTGTCGGAGACGGCTCCTACATGATGGCCAATTCCGAACTGGCGACCGCAGTGATGCGACGCGTTCCCTTCACCGTCGTTCTTACCGACAACCGTGGCTATGGCTGCATCAACCGCCTGCAAATCGAGTGCGGCGGGGCCGAATTCAACAATATGTACAAGGACACCAATATTGAGGTCATGCCTGAGCTCGATTTCGTCGGTCATGCGCGCTCGATGGGTGCCCAAGCGGAAAAAGCCGCTGACATCGCCGATTTGGAAAAGAAGATCGCCGACGCACGCTTGCGCTCGATACCGACGGTCATCGTCATCGATACGGATGCGGTCCCCGGCACGGGAGCGGGCGGACATTGGTGGGACGTTGCCGTCCCGCAGGCCGGCGGCCCCGAGCGGCTTGAGCGCGCCCGCGAACACTATAATCGAAACGCCCGCGACCAGCGGACCTTCGACTGAGGGCGATCGAGCATGGCCGATCTTTTGCGCAAACCCTTTGGCAGTCATGGCCAAGTCCATGAGATTACGCCTCAATCGGCAGGCTGGCGGTTCGTCGGCCTCTCGCTGTATCGCCTGCGCGCCGGAGGTCGAGTGGATCATGGAGCGGGATGCAAAATGATCAAGCGTGCACTTCCAGCCGTCGTGTCATGGAGATTCGTCTCATGCCGCTGCTGAAGTTTCATCTCCTTAAAGGGCGTACGGCTGACGAAGTAGCCTTGCTGCTGGACGCTGCCCATGACGCGATGGTCCAGTCATTCGGCGTGCCGCGGGACGACCGTTACCAGGTCGTGTCGGAATACCAGCATCCTTATATGCAGGCCTGCGACACCGGGCTGGGAATCCCGCGGACTGAAAAATTTGTGCTCGTGGAGGTCATCTCGCGACCCCGCGGCCGAGAAGCGAAAGTCGCCTTCTATCAGAACCTATGTTCGGCACTCGCGGACAAATGCGATGTGCCAGCCTCCGACGTGATGGTCTCATTCATCGAGAATTCCGATGAGGATTGGTCGTTCGGTTATGGCCGTGCGCAGTTCCTGACGGGTGAGCTCTGACACAGGAACCTTCATTTCATGAGATCAGCCAATTTTATTGCTAGAGCGGGAGCAGGGCGCAATGAAATTATTTTTAAAATGGTTTTCCGGACTTAAATTCAGATTCAAGGTTGCAGGCGGCTTTCTTGTCATATTGATTTTGGCTGCAATTGTCGGCTCGGTTGGATATTCCGCAATTGTCGACCTGTCATCGCGCTTCAGCATCGTTGGTCGTTCTGCAGAGGTCACCAACGAGATGCAGTCGACATCGCTTCAGCGAGAGCGATATTTGTTCGATCCTGGCATCGAGAGTGCCAGCGCCACGCGCCAGCGGATCCAGGATCTCAACGCGGCGCTCGTAACGCTTTCTGAAGCGGTAAAGAACGATCCGTTGGTCACGGCCAAGGTCGCGGAAGTCAAGGCGACGGTCGATGAGTTCGCTTCCACATTTGACGGAGTGATTGCACAGACAGATCAGCAGCAACAGCGCCTTGCCACGCTTCAGCGGAGTATTTCGGATCTGGAAGCGCTGGCGGCCTCGATCAATGATGCCGTGGGCAAGGAAGAGAGCCGAATCCGGGTCGCAGCAGACGCGGCGAACAAGGAGTTGAGCGCTGCCAATGGGCTGCTCGGCAGCGCGGTCAAACTCCAGCAGGGTGCGAACTCGATCAAAAGCATCCAGCAGGAAAGCGGCGGTGCGTTCCTGGGCGATTTTCTTCAGCAGGCGAAAACTGTCGCTGAAAGCATCGTCGTCGAGACGGAAAAACTCAATGGACAGCAAATAGACGGTTTGGACCCGGCGGTGCTTCCGAAACTCGCCCAGGCAGGCAAACTGCTTGAACAGTCGCTGGACGACATTGGCAGCACCGAGGATTTCAAGAGGAAATTCGACGCGCAAACGATCGTCGGAAAAACGGTCAACGAAATCCTCGCTTTGACCCAAAGCATCCAGGCGCAGACCTTTCCGCTGGTGGACGCCGCCATGAACAAGGCATCCGCATCGTCGGCGGAGCTTTCCAAATTCAGGGAGCTCGCAGTCCAGGCCGAAACGCTCGGCAGATTGGCGCTCGCTGCCCGCGCCGAAATGCTCAAACTGTTCGGGGGGTTCGGCGATACCGATCCGGCGCCCGTCGAGGAACAGCTCAAGGACCTCGTTGCGCTGGAAAAGACCATTGCGACTGCAGCAACCGCACTTCCCTCCATTGCCGACGACGTAAAGCAAATCCCTGTCTCGATTACGATCTTTGACAAGGCGTTCAGGGAAATGCTTGTTGCGCAGGCCGATCTGGCAAGGGAGCGGGAACAGCTTGCGAAGCTGACGACTGAGGTCAGTTTGAAAATCGATACGCTCAATGCCGAGCAAATTAATACCGCTCATACGGCAGCCGGTTCTGCCACATTCAAAATCGGGGTCACCGTTCTGGTTGCAATTGCCGGCGGCATCTGCCTTGCCGTCCTGCTCAACTTCGCCATTAGCCGCCCGATCCAATCCATGACAGACGTCATCCGAAAGCTCGCAAGCGGCGAAAACGACGTCCTCATCCCCGGCATTAATCGTGGGGACGAGATCGGCATCATGGCAAAAGCCGTCCAGGTTCTGCGAGCGACCGCAATCGAAAAACTCTCCCTCGAGGATAGGGCCGAACAAAATCGACGCGAAAGCGAGATCGAGCGTAACAACCGCGAGCGTGAAAAATTACTGGAGGCCATGAAGCTTCAAAAGGCCGTCAATGCCTTGGCTGCCGGTCTTAGACGCCTTGCTTCCGGCGATATCTCCATCGACATTGATGAAAAATTCAGTGATGAACTGGATCGGTTGCGCACAGACTTCAATTCGGCGCAGGCCCATCTTCGCGTCGCCTTGTCTGATGTCGAACGAAGCGCCACTTCCATTCGCTCCAACACGCGCGAACTCGATTTGGCGGTGAATGACCTTTCTCGCCGGACGGAAAAGCAGGCGACGTCTCTTGAGGAGACAGCCGCCGCCTTGGAAGAGATCACGGCCACCGTAAGTGCCTCCGCCGACCGCGCCAACGAAGCCGGGCAGATTGCCGCGAAAACATCCGACGCGACGTCGCATGCGCAGGATGTCGTGCGAAACGCGGTTTCTGCCATGGCCAAGATCGAGCAATCGTCGGAAAAAATCCGACAGATCATCTCCGTCATGGACGATATTGCGTTCCAGACGAACCTGCTCGCGCTCAATGCCGGCGTAGAAGCGGCGCGCGCAGGCGAGGCTGGAAACGGCTTCGCGGTTGTGGCGCAGGAGGTCCGCGAACTGGCGGCAAGATCGGCCACGGCGGCCAAGGAGATCACCTCCCTGATCAACACATCCAACGCGGATGTCACTGCCGGCGTCAGCCTTGTTACGGAAAGTGGTGGGACACTCCAGGAGATCGATCGCTACGTCAACGACATGCACCAACGCGTCAAGGCAATCGCCAATTCCTCTCAGGAGCAATTTGCCAGCATCTCATCGGTAAATTCCGCTGTGCGTTCCATGGATCATATGACCCAGCAAAATGCCGCTATGGTGGAAGAAGCCTCGGCCAGCACGGCAGCTTTGTCAGGGGAAGCCGAACGGCTGCATGACCAGTTTGCGCGTTTTGAACTTGGCGGAACTGAAGTCAAAAATCTTGAAGATGGGGTGACGGCTGCGTAGCGATTCTGGTCGAACGAGAGACCACGGCTAGGACCTTCGCCGGGCCTCCAACGTGGTCGATCCGAAGTCGGCGGAAAGGACCGCGTCTTTCAGTGCGCGGGAATAGGGATGCTGCGGATTGTCGAGGACGGCGCGCGCCTGGCCCTGCTCGACGATTTCGCCTTTGCGCATGATGATGATCTTGTCGCTGATGTAGTAGGCCGTCGCGAGATCATGGGTGATGTAGATGATCGAAAGCCCCAGCTCGCTTTTCAACTGCCCGAACAAATTGACGATCGACATGCGCAGCGATGCGTCCACCATGGAAACGGGTTCATCGGCGACGAGAAGGCGCGGCTGGGGGATGAGGGCACGCGCAATGGCGGTGCGCTGTAGCTGGCCGCCGGACAGTTCGTGCGGGAAACGGCCTTTCACCTCCGCAAGGCTAAGGCCGACATGCGCCAATGCGGCATCGGCTATCCGCTCGATCTCTTGACGATCCGGTCGCTGCGAGCCTGCCGAAAAGTTGCGGGCCGTTTCGAAGAGATAGCGGTCGACCCGTTTCAGCGGATTGAATGCCTCGAAAGGATTCTGCAGAACAGGCTGCACCTCTCTCATGAAGGCTCGGCGCTCGGCTGCGCCATGGATGGCGACGGCTTTGCCGCGGAAATCCAGCTCGCCTGCGGACGGTGTCGTCTGTCCGAGGATCATCGCCGCGATCGTCGATTTCCCCGAGCCCGACTCTCCGACGATCGACAGGATTTCCGGCTCTTCGCTGAGCTCGAAGCTGACATCCTTGACCGCCGTGATCTGGCGCCGGCCGAGGATGCCGCCTTGCCGGAAGATCTTTGTGACATGCGAGAGGGTAAGAAGAGCGCTCAAACCTGGTCTCCCGTAACGGCAAAACAAGCCACGCGCCGGCCGGGCTCCACTGTAACTAGCGGCGGAACTTTCTGCGTGCAGATATCCATTCGCTTCGGACAGCGCGGATGAAACCGGCAACCCTCCGGCGGCATGGCAAGATTGGGAGGACGTCCCTCCAGTGACGGCCGCGTCTGGACGTCGCCGATGCGCGGCAGGCTCCCAACCAGATGCTGCGTGTAGGGATGAAGCGGCATGTTGAAGAGCTTGCGGGTCGGCGCTTCCTCGACCAGGCGGCCGGCATAGACGATTCCGATGCGGTCGGAGACGGTCGCATGCACACCCATATCATGCGTGACGAACAGGAAGGACGAGCCCATCTCGTGCTGGATTTCGCGGATCATCGAGAGGACATCGCGCTGGACGATGACGTCGAGCGCGGTCGTCGGCTCGTCCGCGATGATAAACTCCGGGGTCAGGATCGTGGCGAGCGCGATGGTCATACGCTGGCGCATGCCGCCGGAGAGTTCATGGGGATAGGCGTCGAGCAGATTTGGATCGAGCTTCAGCCGCTGCAGATGGGTGGCGACTTTGTCGAAAAACTGGTCCCTGCCGACTTTCATATGCCGAAGTGCGAAATCCGTGAAGGAATGACGGATGCGACGCACCGGGTTGAGCACGTTCATCGAGCCTTGCATGATATAGGACAGATGCAGCCAGCGCAGCGCCATGCGCTGCTCCGGCTTCATGGCATAGATATCCTGCGTGCCGCCGGCGAAATGGAACGTCACCTTGCCTGAGACGACCCTGAGCGGCGGCCGGATGGCGCCGGCGATGGTCTTGATCAGGGTCGTCTTGCCGCTGCTCGACTCCCCGGCAACGCCATAGATCTCGCCGCGGCCGATCGTCAGGCTGATATCGTCGACGGCGCGCACCTCGCGGTCGACGCCGTAGAGGAAGGCGCGGTAGTAGGCTTTCAGATTCTCGATTTCGACCAGGGCATCCATGGCTAACCTCCCATCCGATTGAGCCGGCTGCGCGGATCGTTGTATTCGTTCATCGACATGGACAGCAGGAACAGCGCCAGGAAGAGGAGCACGATGACGGCAACGGGCGCCGCTACCCACCACCATGTCCCGGCGATAAGCGCCGAATGGGCATTGGCCCAATAGATCATCATGCCCATGGTCGGCGTCTCGATATCGGTGAAGCCGAGCACCGAGAGCGTGATTTCCATGCCGATCGACCAGATCATATTGTTCATCGTCGTGGCGAAGACGATCGGAAGCACATAGGGAAGGTGCTCCTCCACGAGGATTTTCCGCATGCTCATGCCGGAATAGACGCTCTGGGTGGTAAATGGTCTTGTCTTGAGGCTGATTGCGACGGAGCGAATGAGCCTTGCATCGTAGGACCAGCCGAGCGAGGCCATCACCACGATGAGAACGCTCCAGGTCATGCTGTCCTTTAGCACGAAGTAGAACAGGATCAGCAACGGAAATTGCGGGATGACCATGACGCTGTCGTTGATCGCCATCAGCACCCGGTCGACCGCGCCGCCAGCATAGCCGGCAACGAGACCGACCACCAGCGATATGATGCGCGAGAGAAAGGCGACGCCGATGCCGAAATAAAGCGTGTTGCGCAGCGCAGTGGCGAGCTGCCAGAAGACGTCCTGGCCGCGCGACGTCGTGCCGAGCCAATATTGGCTATCGGGCGGCATGTCTGGCGGCAGAAGATAGATGTCCGTGGGGCCGTATGGCGAGAAATAGGATACGACTATCAGGCCGACGATGACGGCGAAAAGCAGCAGGCCGCTCAAGAACTCCACGTTTTGCCGCGCGAGGTCGCGGATGATCGTAAACATGCTCTATTCCACCTTGATGCGCGGATCGATAAGCGGGCTAAGGACGTCGATAATGAAGACGGCCGCCGCGACACCGACGATCGACAATGCGCTGAGGCCGAGGACGAGGCTGTAATCACCGGCATGCACCGCTGAAATCAGCAGGTTGCCGATGCCGGGATAGCCGAAGACGATCTCCGTGATCACCGTGCCGTTGAAGATGGCGCCGAGCGACATCGCAAGGCCAGTGAATTGCGGCACCATGGCATTGCGAGCGATATAGGAGCGGAGAATGCGCCTTTTCTGGACGCCGCCGAGTTCGGCAAAGACTACGTAATCCTCGGTGATGATGTTGGAGACCAAGGCACGCATGCCGATCAGCCAACTGCCGGTGCCGACGAGAATCAGCGAAAGCGCCGGCAGGATCGAATGCTTCAGAATGTCCAGGATCAGAGCCAGAGACAGGTTGAGATTGGTGTTCATCTCATAACCGCCGTTGATCGGCAGGATCGGCCACACGTAACCGAAGAGGATGATCAGCACGAAAGCGAAGATATAGTAGGGGATCGGTTGCATGGCGATGAAGATGAGGCTCACGGCCTTGAGCGCCATGTTTTTCCGATAATACCCAGCCAGCGCTCCGACTATATTGCCAAGAATGAATGTGATCAGCGTCGAAACTGTCATGAGCCCAATCGTCCAGGGCAGGGAGCGCAGGATGATTGTGGAGACGGGCGTCGGGAAGGCCGAGAGCGAGGGGCCGAGATCGCCGGTCGCAAGACGGCCCCAGAAATGCAGGTATTGCTGCCATATGGACCCTTCGAGACCGTAAAGCGCACGAAGGGACTGTCGCATCAATTCGACGGCGCGCGGGTCGGACTGACCCATCTGCTGAATCGAGCCGATGCTTTCCTCGACAGGATCGATCGGTGTCAGATGCGTAACGAAGAAGGTCGCGGAAATGCCGATGAAGACCACGAGCAGGAACTGGCCGAACCGCCTCAATAAGAAAACAGGATAAGACGCCATACCGCGGTGTTCCTTGCTGCTGGCACTTGCTTCAAGAAAGTTCGCCGGACCTGCCTAGTGTCCGGCGACAGGTACCTGACGCGGCGGACACCGCGTCAGGGTCGGGAGGATTATGGCTGCGCCGGCTTCAGCTTGACCATCATCAACCGGGAGTTCGCCCAATTGGGAACCGGATCGGTATAAGGATCAGCAATGGTCGGATAGCCTTTCCAGTAGGTGGTATCCATCGACGTGAAGACGTTGTAGGACATCAGCGGAATGGTCGGCATTTCACGGGCCACCAGTTTCAGATAGTCGTTGCCCAGTTCGATGCCCTTGGGATCGTCGGCGCTGACCTTGCGAATGCTCTCGATGATCTTATCGAGCTCGGGATTGGACCAGCGCTGCCAATTGCGCGGCGGCTGGTTTTCACCCTTCTTGGCAACGAATTCCGAATGCCAGCTATCGAGGAAGAAAGAGAGGTCGGGATCGCCGCCCCAGGTTTCGACGCTCCAGGCGATCGCCACCTGGAAGTCACCCGGCTGGAGTGACGTCTGCCACAGGCTGGTGGACGGAACGGCTTTGGAATCGATGCCGAAAGCGGCCCATTGCTGGGCAATCAGCGTGCCGGCGCGGGTGAAGACCGAGCGGGTGTCGCCTTCGACACTCATGCGGATCTTGAACGGCTGGCCATCTGGCGTCATCCATTTGCCGCCAGTCTTCTTGAAGCCTGCCTTTTCCAGAAGCTCGGCTGCAGCCTGGGGATCCGGCTTCCACCAGCCGTAGCCGAACGCGGTGTTGATGGCTGCCGGATCGGTCGGGATCTGGTCCTTGAATTTCGGCTGCTTGCGCAGGATATCGGCGATCTGTTGGCCGACCGTCGGGTCATAGGGCTTGATCTTACGCTTGCCGGTATCGATCTCGAACGTCTTGAGCCAGTCCTGCAATGGCGCCTGGTAATCCTTCATGGCGATGGCCGTCGGCGGAACGCCAAGCGCCGAAAGAGTGGCGGCGCCACGGTAGCTCGCCATATCCACGGCCTTGATGTCGATAAGCAGCGCGAGCGCCCAGCGCACATCCGGATTCTGGAAGGTGGGATCCTGCGTGTTGAAGATCACGGCAGGAAGCGTCGGGTCGGGATGAGCGAAGGGGAAGCCGGGGAACCAGCTATCGACTGTCTTGGATTTCTCCTTGAGCGTGAACATGCCCTCGGGCGTGTTGTCATGGATAATATCCAGATTGTGCTCGATCTGAGCGATGGTGCGTTTATCCGGCGGGCCTGGATCGACATAGGTGACATATTTCGGCGCCGGCTCGCCGAAGCGGGCAAGCGAGGTGCGCTGCCAGTCGTCGCGCTTCTCCCAGGTGTACCATTTGCCTTGGGGATCATAGGCCTTCAGCTTATAGGCCCCGAGCGAGATGGGATTGGCGAAATCATACCGAACCGGATCGGCCACTTTCTCGAAAATATGCTTCGGCATGATCCAGGCGCCGTTCCAACGAACGGTGAAGAGCGCGTGAAAGCGGGAATTGGGCTTCTTGAGTTTGAAGACGACGGTATAGGGATCGGTCGCCTCGACGCTTGCCACCTGCACAGAGAAGGCCGCACTCCAAACCATGCCGGGATGGTCCATCTGCGTCTTGACGGTATAGACCACGTCGTCGGCGGTGAATTCCACGCCGTCGCTCCAATAAAGCCCCTTGCGCAGCTTCACGGTCATCTCGGTGAAGTCGGCATTATATTGCGGCTTGTCGGCAGCCAGGGAATTGTCCCAGGTCGAGCCGCCAAGTCCCTGTTCGGGATCGATATACCAGAGCGTATCCATGGTCAGTTGCTGCAGGCCGGTCGAAACGCCGCCGCCGCCATTGACCCAGATATTGAACCAGCCGGGATTCTTGATCGTCCCTTCCGGATTCTCGACGATGAGCGTCTCCTTGCGCGGCAAGGAGGTATAGTCATCGGCCTTCGCTGCCGCCATCAGGCCAAGTGTGGCCAGGGCGACGCCGAATGCAAGCTTCTTCCAATGCTGCATGATCTCCTCCCTTTGAGAGCGACGAGAGAGCGGCCGCAGGGACGCCTGGCACGTCGCAGTTTGTCGGTTCGCAGCCGCGTCAGGACCGAGCAAGTCAGGTCCTGGGCTTCTGCGAACCATTCCTCCGGCTCGGTTGCCTCCTCGCAACGCGCGCCGGATATGCCTCGGTCAGGGCCGGTAGCCCTGCCGGCAAATGGTCGTCACACCGACAGCCGGATGACGCTGTAGGACAGCGGCTTCAGCGCCGCCCGCAGCCTGCCATCCTCGATTTTTGCGGTTTCGACATGGACCGGGACGACCGTTTCCGGCCGCGTGGCGGTGTTGACCGCCTGCAGGTCGCCGTGGGTCATCTCCACCTGCTCGACAATGCGGGCATTTGCAAAGCCGTCCAGGCGGGCGTCGAAATCGAGCGCGGTCTGCGTGTGGCGGTTGACGGCGAAGAAGGTCAGGGTCTTGCCGTCGTCGGAAAGAACGGCTGACGCATCGAGATACGGAACGTCGTTTGCCTCGTCGCAATCGTAGGTCGGACCGTCGGTGATCAATTGTAGCGCCGATCCACGCCCATATTTCGAGGCGAAATAGAAGGGATAGTAAATCGTCTGACGCCAGGCCGGGCCGCCATCCTCGGTCATGATCGGGGCAATGACGTTGACGAGCTGGGCGATGCAGGCGATGCGCACGCGATCCGAGCGGCGAATGAAGGTGTTGAGAATGCCGCCCACCTGCAGAACGTCTTCGAAATTATAGACGTCTTCCAGCAAATGCGGCGCATCCGGCCATTCATCACGAGCAAGGATCTCCTTGTCCTGCTGGTTGGAATGGTACCAGACATTCCACTCATCGAAGGAAATGCCGATCGTCTTCTTCGACCGCTTCTTCGCCTTGATATAATCGATGACGCCACCGATGGTGACGATGTAGCGGTCGAGCTTTTCGGCCTTGGCCAGATAGTTGAGCGTGTTCTTTTCGCGATTGGCGAAATACATGTGCAATGAGATATGATCGGCGCTGTCATAGCACTGGTCCAGAACCTGCGCTTCCCAATCGGGATAGGTCTTCATGTCAGAATTCGACGAGCCACAGACGACCAGTTCCAGAGATTTGTCGAAGCCGCGCATGGCCTTCGCCGTCTCATCGGCCAGCCGGCCATATTCATAGGCTGATTTGTGGCCGACTTGCCAAGGGCCGTCCATCTCGTTGCCGAGGCACCACAATTTGACATCATGGGGATTTGTCCAGCCATGCTTGCGGCGCAGGTCCGACCAATAGGTGCCGCCGGGATGATTGCAATATTCGAGGAAATTGCGAGCTGCATCCAGGCCGCGCGAGCCGAGATTGACGGCAAGCATCGGCTTGGTATTTGCCTTCTTGCACCAGTCGACGAATTCGTTCACGCCGATCTGGTTGCTTTCGCGGGTGCGCCAGGCAAGGTCGAGACGGACCGGGCGCTCCGAGCGCGGGCCTACTCCATCTTCCCAATTATAGGCCGATACGAAGTTGCCGCCGGGATAACGGCAATAGGGCGTATCGAGCTGGCGAACGAGATCGATGACATCGCGCCGGAACCCGTGCTCATCGGCAGTCGGATGTCCGGGCTCGTAAATGCCGCCGTAAATCGCCCTGCCGAGATGTTCGAGGAACGAGCTGTAAAGTCTGGAATCGATGGTCGCGACCTGGAAATCGCGATGGACAATGACGTTCGCCTTCAACGAACCCTCCCATTTATGCATCAGATTTCTTGTTTTCTTGTATCTATCTTGATAGCGATAAATGGCAGTGTCAATTGTGCCGCGTTTTTGATTTTTCCCGTGCAAATTCCTGAAAAAGCTATTTAATTACAAGTAGTTCTCCTTGCGGATGGGTGGCTTGGAACGGGAACGGAACGCGATTTAATAATCAGGATTTCCGATATTTATCTTCAAACATACAGCCGCATGACGATGTCTCGGCCATAATTTCCAAAGCCGCGGCCGAAAATATTGACCCCGCCGGTGTTGCTGGCATTTTCGGCGATGCCGATGCGGAGCCGGATGGAGGAATGTTGGGCAAGGGCGAGGTCGCTGACCGTGACATTGGAGGCGGCCATGCCGTCGATGAAGGTTCCGCGTGTGGAAATGCGCCAGGTCTTCAGCTTCCCGTATTGCGAACCCTCGAGCTTCCACCATGCCGGCGTGAAGGCGCCACGCTTGTCGCCATAGTCGCCCGGCGAGGTCCAGGTTCCAATCGCCATTCCGTTAACCCAGAGCGTGATGTCGGAGGGCCAATCGGGATTGGTGCCTGGCACTTCAGAAGACAATTCCATCGAAAATTCGATGGCGCGCACGGTCTTGTTCAAGACCTTGGCATTATTGGGGAATTTATACTCGACATGCCCTCTGCCAAACCAGATGAGACCCGCCTGCATGCGTTGTGGATCCAAGAAATAGTCGGGCACGTCGAGAAGGCCGAGCACAGTTTCGGTGGAGCAGAGACCACAGGGCGCATGAATGTCACAGCTCGTATAGAGACCGACCGGCATCGCAACCTCGATGAAGTCGTCCTTCTGAACGGTCGTGTCCTGGAAACTGATCAGAATTTCATTATAAATCGCGGAGCAAATTTTTTGATTGCCCTTGCGTGCCTTGGCAAGACGGGATTCAACCAGTCCCGCCTCTTCCAAGATCTGAATGCCGGTGGCGACCGTTGACTGAGGCAAAGAGAGCGTTCGCGCCATGTCATTAACGTTCATCGGCCCTTTTGAGCAAAGCAACTTGAGGAGTTGTATGCGTACAGGCGCCGAGAGCGCTCTTATAGCATTCTCGTTCTCGCTGGCGTCGATGGTCAAGAACGAGTGTTCCATTACGCTCCCCAGTATTCTTGAAATTACGTTTTATATCTGAAATCTCGATGTATCAAGACTGACTGGCTAAAATTGACTTCAGTGTCAGTGCCGCCGGCTTTTATTTTTTCCAACTATAGGGGCAGCATCTTCAGAAGCTCAATCGACGATTATCCATTGGAAATCTGTTGCTTGATAGACTGCTGACGTTCACAGGCGCCCGCTAGAGGCGCAGGATAGTGGCTCCGATCAGGATGATGAGGAATGCCGGTGGCAAAAGGACGACTGGCAGGAGCCAGATGCCGAAAAGCGAGTCCGCCTGCGCTTGGTCGGGATGAGCGGGATCGTAAAGGATCGGGAGCTTGGAAAATTTGCATCCGCGATATAGCGCTCTTTGGCTCGCCGATCTCATTGTGTCTGCTAGCAGGGGTGAAGTAAAAATCTGACAGAAGGTGAGCTGGATGGTGAAATGGCAAGCTAAAGATTTCGGCCCGGACAGCGTTGTCCTTGACGCTGACAAGCTGTCGCGACCGGTTACCGCTGAAGAGCTGGGAAATCAGCTAGTTCGTATCAATCGACTCTGCACGATTCTGTCGCATGTTCTCGATGCGGCAGACATAGCAGTGACGGATCGGGAACGCCTTTGGTCGGAGATCGAGGGGTTTCAGGATCAAAACTTCGAGGCGTACAAAAGTTTGCTCGCGAGCGAATCCCCCGAAGGAGGCCGGACCAGCCCGCCCAAATAAGCAAATGGCCCGTTGAGATGGGATGCAGCAACGGCTATCTGCTGCTAGACCCCCAGCGGATACTCCGCGAACAACAAGGCATAGCCCCCGCATGATCCCAGATTTCCTCGTCACCCATTCCGGCGGTTTCCATGCCGACGAACTGTTGTCCAGCGTCATCCTGACCCGGCTTTTTCCGCAGGCGCGTCTCATCCGCAGCCGGATGCCGGAATGGACCACCCCCGGCCCAGACCGTATCATCTACGATGTGGGCGGCAGATATGACGCCGCCGCGCGGATCTTCGATCACCATCAGCGCGGCGCGCCGCTGCGGGAGAGTGGCCAACCATACAGTTCGTTCGGTTTGATCTGGAAGCATTATGGCCGTGATTACCTCGCCGCCTCGGGTCTTCCCGAAGCGCATATCGAGGCGGTACATGCCTCCTTCGATGCTAGTTTTGTGCTGCCGGTCGATCTCGTTGACAATGGTGCGCTCAGCCCCTCCGTTGCGGGAGCGCTGGCTGGGCTCACGTTGCCGGCGCTGCTGGAAACCTTAAAGCCCGTTTTTGACGAGGCAAACCCCGAGGCCGAAGATCGCGGTTTCCAAAACGCTCTTGCCATTGCCCGAAGTTTCGTCGAGGCGAGGATAGCCCAAAGCGCCGCAAAGTTGCGGGCCGAAGCGCTCGTGCACCAGGCAATCATGGATGCAGGCAAGGGGCGCATTCTGGAACTCCCAATGGGAATGCCCTTCCGCCCCGCCATCGTGAAGGCAGGCGCCGATCACCTGCTGTTTGTCGTTCACCCGCGCGAAAATGATTGGTGTCTGACCGGCATCCGCCGTGCGGATGAGGGTTTCGAGCTGAGGGCAGACCTGCCTGCCTCTTGGGCGGGCTTGACCGACCGCGATCTGGAAGTGGCTTGCGGCATAGAGGGCGCGAGCTTTTGCCACAGCGGCCGGTTCATCGCCGCCGCCAGGACCCGCGAGGCTGCACTCGCCATGGCCGAGCTGGCGGTGACGGAGGCTGAAGTCGGCATGACCGGCTGACGCTTGCCAGGCAGATGATGGAGCGGTGCCTAGTCGGCCCGCTCGTTCTGAAAGCCTTACCTGATCGACCTCGTAATCGACCGGCTCCTTGTCCCGCATTTCGCTTTCGCAATTGCCTATGAATTTGCTTTAAAGGGCGGAATGGTAGACTTGACGCAAAGAGACCAATTGTTCGGAGCCTTGCAAGTTCATCACGCCGAGAACATGGGATGGGCAGCGGCGTGACCGCTGCCCATCCCGGATTTCCCAGACCGAAGTTGTCTCAATGCAGAACCGCTAGCCACTGAGACGGAAGGCGATGATTTCCAGCGTCGTGGCCTGACTGGCGGCTGAAGGTGTTGCTTCGATCAGAAGTCTTCCCATTCCTTTACAGCGGCGGCAGTTGCCGTCTTTCCGCCGAAGACGCGGGAGAGCTTGTTGCTAAGGGCGCGGGCCGGAGAGGCAACAGGCTTGGTCGTTTCGCGGATGGCACGCGGGCCGACGGCGTCTTCAAGCCTAAAGTTGCCAATGAGATCCCGTAGCTTCGCGGCCTCCTGCGTAAGATTGGAAGCCGCGGCGGTCGATTGCTCCACCATGGCGGCATTCTGCTGCGTCGTCTGATCCATCGAATTGATCGCCGTGTTAATCTCGGCAAGACCCGTCGACTGCTCCTTTGCGGACACGGCGATCGCATTCATGTGATTGTTGATCTGGCCAATGAAGCCGCCGATGACGTTTAGCGCCTCGCCGGTATCGCGCACCAGCTTGACGCCGCTTTGCACTTCGGTGGTCGACGTTTGGATCAGGCCCTTGATCTCCTTTGCCGCCTGCGCCGAGCGCTGAGCAAGCTCGCGCACTTCCTGTGCGACGACCGCAAAGCCCTTGCCTGCTTCGCCTGCTCGGGCTGCCTCCACTCCGGCGTTGAGCGCCAGAAGATTGGTCTGGAAAGCAATCTCGTCGATAACGCCTATGATGTTGGAGATTTGCTGCGAGCTCTCCTCGATCCGCCGCATCGCCTCCTCGGCATGAGAAACCACTTCGGCGGATTTCTGCGCGCTCTGATTGGCCTGGCTCGCGACAGCGCGGGCCTCTTCCGTCAGCTTTGTCGACGAACCAACGTTGACGACGATCTCGTCGAGTGCGGCGGCGGTTTCTTCGAGTGAGGCGGCCTGTTGTTCCGTCCGTCTGGAGAGATCCTGCGCACCCGACGAGATTTCGCGCGTGCCATTGTTCATGGCGCCAATGCTGTCCGCGATCGTCGAAAGTGCGGCGCCAAGCTGCTGGACCGACTGATTGAAGTCCCGGCGCAGCGGCTCGAAATCCGGTGCGAAGGCCTCATTGATCTGGAAGGCCAGATCGCCGGCGGCAAGCCGTTTCAGACCTGAGGCGAGATTGTCAGAGGCAAAGCGCAATTGTTCGGCTTCACGCTCCGTGCGGCGCTGGAGTTCGGCGCGTTCGGCTTCCTGATGGCCGCGAGAGGCGGTAGCCTCTTCTTCGAGGCGCCTGTTGGCGACTGCATTCTGTTGGAAGACCTTAACGGCTTCATACATGGCGCCTATTTCGTCTCGACGCGTCACGGAGGCGATATCGACATTCATGTCGCCATCAGCGAGCCGGCGCATTGCTGAGGTCATCAGCTTGATGGGCTTGGCAACGCCGATCATCAACGCGATCGCTGATGCAAACAAGACAAGAACAACGCTTGCGCCGACGATCAAAGAGATCGTTTCCGCCGTTGAAACCGAGGCCGCCAGCGCAGCTCTTGCTTCCTGCGTAAAGTGGCGAGCGTTCTGGATCGAGGCGTCCGTTGCCGTGTGCGTGCGCTCCATAACCTGGTTGATATCCACCTCGGAGACGACGCCCAACGCCGCTTCGACTTCTGCCGGGCTCAATGGCGAGCCATTCTTCTTGGACATGGCTGCGGTCAAAGCGGAGGCACGTTTTGTTATGAGGCCATCATACTCGCGCAAACCATTGCGGATGTCCTTCAAGACATCAGGCTTCAGAGCGATACTGATGGGCTGCTCAAGGCCATCCCATGCTTGTTGGTCGCTGATTTTGGCTTGACTGAGCGAAGCTTCAACTTCCTTTGCCGTCGTAGCAGAGCCGATTTCATGAGCGGCTGTCCGCATTTCGGCGAGAGATACCGCGGCAGTCTGAATGCCGTTGAGAATCGTTTGTTCACGAGAAACGGCCGCATTCGCCGAACTGATTTCACCGCTGGCGATCTGCTGATTTATGAGAATACCGATGATCAGTACAATTCCGATACCCGACGAAAGCGCAAGCTTCGTACCGATCTTAAGGTTTGCCAAGAAAGACATATGAATCCTTTGTGTTGTCACCGCCGGCAGCCTCCTCCCTTGAAGCCGGGCGTATTGAATGATTTTCAGTTAGAGACGAAAGAAGAAGTGAGCCTTCACGCGTTCTGCGTGGGCCGCATGTCAGCGTTAATTGAAAGATGCGGCGCATCAGTCACATCGCCCTTCAGAGACGCGCAAAGAGCCTCCAAATAATATGCCGCGTTGCTCAGCATCTCACGTTTGCGCGCCAGCAATTGTAAGAGGTCAGGTGCTTCGGGCGCCGTGGAAAAGGTATCCGAGGTTTGGACGTCTGGTCGAGCGCGGTTCTGGGCTGGAAATGGAATGAGGTTAGGCACGACGTTCTCCGGGAACGAAGGAGACAGGGGTGCCGTCATCGGCCCTCTGAAGGTAGTGGAGAAAAGCCGCCACAAATCATTTGCGCAGCGCGAATAGGCTTTCGATTATGCCGGAGAGCAGGAGATTGTCCTTGGAAGACAACCGCGTCTCAGCAACTGCGCCTATGCACTCACGAATTGACGCGAACCCTTAACAAAGATTGGATTTTCGTGGATGCGCCTCGGTTCTCACAACCTCAAGTGAACTTTGCTGCTCATTCTGGATATGTTGGCGGAAACTGGACACGATGGCGCGATCCCATGATGGTAAGAGCGATCATGAAGTAGTGCCGCATTTCGCGGCAGTAAAAACTAAAGGATCGCTATGGCGTGACGAGATTCAGTCCGAACTGTCGCCAGGAAGAACCGCTTAGAGACCGGCCTTAAAATTCCGTTCTCTCGAGGGGCGCTACTGGTACTCGCGGTGCAGATTCTTGGTGTTCCAGAGAGTTGGCCGGGTACAGGTACGTGTCGCCTTTGGCGGCCGTCAGATATCGTTTGTCCGCGTGTCATTCGCTATTGGGCGGGGTCTGTTTGCGCGCTCGCAGACTTCCAAATCTCGACGCCGACCATCTGGACGAAGTTGCCATTTGACCTGCCATTGCCTTTCAAGCGGTCCACGCACAAACGAATAATCATATGTCAGACAATATCCTGGTGAAATCCTCGCTGCGATTTCATGGCTCAACCTTCGACGATATGGTCGAAATATACACGAAAAACTTCGGTCCCTTTGAGGCCAGCCAGTTGGGCCGGGGGGCAGATTTCCTTTGGCAGGCCGACTTCCATACCGGAGGGGCAGCAACCTTGGTCACCAGTCACTACCAGGTTGAATGGCAAGCACGTCCTCTGGCCGAAATGCCTGAGTGGCTATCGATTGCGGTACCTCGCATCGGAGGCTGGGGCGTAGCGCTTGGTCGCCGAGTGATTGACGTCAAGCCGGGCCAGGTGCTGCTTGTCAATAACAAGCAGCCGGAACGTTTCTTTCTGCAAGGTGCGCCGAATATGTCCGATGTGCTCCGACTGGACTGGGCGGTCATGAAGCAAACGGTTGCAGCAATGTTTGAGATGCCATTGAATGGCTCACTTGATCTGACGCCGATCCTGGATCTGTCCACGTCAGCCGGTCAATTGGTCGGAAATCTCGTGCAAACGATCATTGCGGGTATGCGCTACAACGGACCGCTCATTCAATCTCCGATGGCGATGTCGTATATGGTCAACGCGCTCGCCGATTTGATATTGCGGACGACGCCACATCAGCTATCTCACCTATTAGCCAAGAAGCCCCACCTGGTTGCTCCCCGGCATGTTCGACGTGCCATCGACTTCATGCACGCAAACATTGACCGGCCAATAACGATGCAAATGGTCGCCGAGGCTGTTGGTGTTTCCATTCGCGCGCTGGAAGGGGGCTTTCGGGCTTTCAGGGAAACAACCCCAATGGCTTATCTGCGGGGGATTCGTCTGCAAGCCGCCCGGGCAGATCTTCTGGATCAGTCCAACCGCACGTCGATCAAAGAAATATGCTTGAAGTGGGGCTTCTTCCATTTCGGAAGATTCGCGGTGACCTATCGGCAGACATTTGGAGAAACTCCATCGGAGACGAGGAAGCGCTCAGGAGCTGAAGGCTGAGTAAGCATATGACAATCCACAAACGTCTTTAGACCCGATCTCCGGGCTGGTTCACTCCAGGGGAAAGTGGCAGGCAACCCCATGGCTCGTCGAGGTTTCAGTCAAAAGCGGGCGGCTTTCATGGCAGATATCTCGGGCAAAGGCACAGCGGGTCGAGAATTTGCAGCCCTTGGGAGGGTTGAGCGGGCTTGGAATTTCGCCCTTGAGCAGGATGCGCTCGCGTCTGCCCCCTTTATGCGGCTGCGGAATGGCTGAAAGCAGCGCCTGGGTATAAGGATGGCGCGGGGCGGCGTAGAGCGTGTCGGTCTCGCCGATTTCCACGATGGAACCGAGATACATGACGGCCACGCGGGTCGAAACCTGGCGAACCACGGGAAGATCGTGAGCGATGAACAAATAGGTGAGGTTCAGCCGCTCACGGAGGTCAGCGAACAGATTGATGATCTGCGCCTGTACCGAAACATCGAGTGCGGAGACCGGTTCATCGGCGACGATCAATTGCGGTTCGACCGCCAGCGCCCGCGCAATGCCGATCCGCTGGCGCTGTCCGCCTGAAAATTCATGCGGATAACGATCGAGATATTCAGGCCTCAGACCCACCAAAGTCATGAGTTCGGCAAGGCGATCCTCGACTTCGGAACCAGTGCGGATCGCGTGGACCTTCAGCACTTCGCCGAGGATATCGCGGACCCTGCGGCGCGGATTAAGCGAGGAGGAAGGATCCTGGAAGATCATCTGCATTTTGCGCCGCACTGGCTTCAGCGCCCGCGCATTCGCCTTGCCGATCTCGATGCCCTCGAAGGCGAGGCTGCCGGAAGTCACGTCGTAAAGCCGGGTCATGCAACGACCCAAGGTGGACTTGCCGGAGCCGGATTCGCCGACCAGGCCGAGCGTCTCGCCCGGAAACACGTCGAGGCTGATCTGGTCTACGGCATGCAATATCCGGCCCGAGCCCGGCATCATGGTCTTACCGACGACGAAATTCTTGGTCAGTTGGTGAGCCGAAAGGAGAGGCTTTCGCATTTGCTCGGTGCTCACGCCGCCACCTCCAGGCAAAGAACGGTCCGGCGCAGGGTTTCCCGCTCGTCGCCGTCGAGCACACAGAGCCCGGCCTGATCCTCAAGCCGTCTGAGCGGCGGACGCGCGTTGCACTCAGCGCGGGCAAATCGACAGCGCGGCGCAAAACCGCAGCCCTCGGGTATGTTTTCGGGTGTGGGCGGCATGCCGCCGATCGAGATCAGCCGCTCGGGTCTTGGGCCGGTCAATGGCGGGATCGAGGCCATCAGGCCCCAGGTATAGGGGTGAAGGGGATGGGAAAAGATAGCTTTCGCCGGACCGCTTTCCACAATACGGCCGGCATACATGACCGCGACCTGATCGGCCACTTCGGCAACGACACCCATATCGTGGGTAATCAGGATGATCGCCGATCCAAAATCCTTGCGCAACCGCAGCAGAAGATCGAGCACCTGCGCCTGGACGGTCACGTCGAGCGCCGTGGTCGGTTCATCGGCGACGATGAGCGCCGGATTGCAGGAGATCGCCATCGCAATGACGGCGCGCTGGCGCATGCCGCCGGAAAGCTGGTGCGGATAGCGCCCGACGGCCTCCGCCGGATTTGCGAAGCCCACCTCCGCCAAAAGTTCGATCGCGCGTTTGCGTGCTGCCCGAGCGGAGAGTTTTTCATGAGCGCGGATCTGCTCTTCTATCTGCCAGCCGATCGTATAGACCGGGGTCAGCGCGGTCATCGGATCCTGCGAGATCAGGCCGATGCCCTTGCCGCGAATGCTTCGCATCCGGCTGGCCGGCAGTTCGAGAATGCGCTCGCCTTGAAAGGCAACCGCACCGTCGACCCTGGTGGTCTTCGCATCGTGAAGGCCGAGGAGCGACAGAAGCGTTACCGATTTTCCAGAGCCGGACTCGCCGACAATGGAGAGAATTTCGCCCTGGCGAACCGAAAAGGAGACGTCGTCTACAGCCTTGACGAGGCCCTTGTCGGTCGCAAATGACACGGTAAGACCCTTGACGTCCAGAAGCAGAGGCTTGTTGGAACCGGTCATCGTCAACTCCCTCTCACGCGCGGATCGATCAGCACGTAGATGATGTCCACGCACGCATTGGCGAGGACGACGAAAAAGGAGGCATACATCACCGTGCCAAGAATCATCGGCAGATCCAGATTGAGCAGCGCCTGATAAGTCAGCCGTCCGACACCGTTGAGGCCGAAGACGACTTCGGTAAGCAATGCGGCGCCGCCAACCAGTGCGCCGAAATCGAGGCCGAACATGGTAACGAACGGGATCAGCGACGTCCGGAGCGCGTGCCTGAGCATTACCCGCGCCGGGCTCAGCCCCTTGGCACGAGCGGTGCGGATATAATCTTCGTGATAGGCTTCCACCAAGTTGGCGCGCAGGACGCGGCCGTAAATCCCGATATAGAGCGTCGCCAATGTGATCCACGGAATGATCAGCGTCTTGAACCAGCCCAGCGGATCTTCGAAAAGCGGCTTGTAGCCGAGTGCGGGCACCCAGGAAAAAAGCCAGGTATCGTGAAGGCGGCTCTGGGAGATCAGATTCATTACCTCGCCAAGCCAGTAGACCGGCATGGAAACGCCGACGAGCGCAAGCATCATCAGCCCGCGATCGAGTAGGCTGCCCCGTGTCATGGTGGCTACGACGCCGGTCACCACGCCGCCCAGGATCCAGAGAACTGCCGCGCCGAAGACGAGCGACAAGGTCACCGGCGCCGCGACGGCGACTTCCGGCACCACGCGCATGCCGCGATTGACGTAAGAGGCGAGATCCTGCGTCACGAAAAGCCGCTTCATCATGATCGCATATTGCACGGGCAGCGGCCGATCGAAGCCGAATTCGGATCGGATGGCCTGGATAGTTTCCTGAGAGGCATTGCGGCCGGCGATGCGGGCAGCCGGATCGGAGCCGGGCGTCGCAAAGAAGATTAGGAAGACGAGCGCCGAGATGCCGAACATCACGAAGATCATCTGGGCGAGACGCTGGAAGATTGCGACAAACATCCCGCGCCCTCAGACAATCTTGGTGCGTGGGTCGAGCACGTCACGGATGCTGTCGCCGACCACGTTAAGGGAGAGAACGGTGAGCGCGATGACGATGCCGGGCGCGAGCGCCACGGCCGGGCGCGTATAGAGCAGCGTCTGCCCATCCTGAATGATTGTTCCCCAGCTCGCATCCGGCGCCTGTACGCCGATCGAAAGAAACGAAAGCGACGACTCGGTGACGATGTTGAGCGCCATCATCAGCGGTATGAAGACGATGAGCATGGTCGACACGTTCGGCAAAATGTCCTTGAGCAGAATGCGCCAGGCTGGAATACCGAGCCCGACCGCCGCGAGCACGAATTCGCTCTCCTTGAGCGCGAGCACCCGGCCGCGGACGGGTCTTGCGACATAGGGCACGTAGATGATGCCGATGATGCCGATCGGCAGGAGCAGACTGTCGGCAGTGATTTCAATCGGGCCGATCACAACGCCCTTCGAAATCATCACGATCGAAAGCGAGATCGCCAGCAGATAGACGGGAAACGCCCAGAGAATGTCGAGAATGCGCGACAGCACGATATCTGCGAGGCCGCCGAAAAAACCCGCAGATATGCCGATGGCTGCGGCCAGCACGAGACAGACGGCCGTCGCAGCCGACGCGATCAGCAGGGAATTCCTTCCGCCATAGAGGAGGCGGGCGGCAACGTCGCGACCCTGCGTATCGGCACCGAGGAAATATTGCGCTCCCCAGGTCGGCCCGATCGGAGTCACGCCGAGGCCCAGCCCCTCGGTAGAGGCCTGCATGATCTTCACCTTTTTGCCGTCGACCGTGACCTTGCCGCTCAGGTTGGAGCGGAACGGATCCGTGCCGGCGATATCGGCGGCGTAGAATGGCGCCGCAAGGCTCGACAACACGATCACGAGGAGCAGGAAAACGGCGGCGATCGTCGGCTTGTCGCGTTTCAGGAGCACCCAGGCCCGCCGCCAGGGACCGGCGCCGCTACGCGTCGCAACGGCGTCGAGCCTTTCGATCTCGGAAGATGGGGTATCGGCCAAGGCGTTCATCTCGCTTTCCCGCACGGGTCATATACAACAGGCACGCATGCAGGCGGCGGCGCTGATCGCGCCGCCGCCTGATGGTTACTTCACCCAGGATTGGGAGATGACCCAGCGGTTCTGCTTGTTGAAGGCATAATTTCCGAGGCGGGCGGAGGTGAAATTCACGCTCTTCGGCGTGAACAGCGGCGCCAGCGGCGCTTCAGCCATATAGGCCTTGTCGATCTTGGCCCATTCGGCATTGGCGGCTTTCTCATCGGTCAGCGAAAGGGTCATGGCCGCCTTCATCTTGGCGTCGAGGTCCTTATTGCAATAGCCGGCGATATTGATCGAGGAATCGCTGCCTTTGTTGAAGCTGCTGCAGGAGAGCAGCACATTCAGAAAGTCCGACGCGGCCGGATAGTCCATATACCACTGGGTAACGCTGATCTGGACGTTGTTGTTGGTATTCTGAATGTAGGCAAACTCGATATTGGGTGAGATCGCCTTCATTGAGGCATCATAGCCGAGCTCGTTGAGGACGCTCTGAATATAGGTGCCGATGCCGCGTGCAACCGCGTTGTCTTCGGCGATCACGGTCACCTTTTGACCCTTCGTGCCCGATTCCTCGACCAGTTGCTTGGCCTTGTCCATATCTGCCTCCGACCACTTCGGGCCGGGGTCCTTGGTATAGATGCAATCATCGACATGGCCGGGGAAATCGGGCGGCAGGATCTGGCAAGTCGGCTGTGCCAGCACTTCACCCCCGAAGAGCCCGACGAGTGCGTCACGATCGAGCGCATAGTTCAGGGCCTGTCGCGCTTTGATGTTATTAAAGGGCGGTAGATTGACGTTCATCGGCGCGTACCAAAAGGCCGCGAGCGGATCGATGCGAACCTGCTTGGCGTATTTCGAGCCGATCTCAGGCAGGCGATCCGTCGGCGGCGTGTCGAACATCCAGTCCACCTGACCATTGATCACGGCATTGATACCGGCTTCCTCGGTCATGCCGAACTTATAGTCGATTTCGTCGGCATAGCCGTCCGGCTGCGCATCGACGCTCCATTCCTTGAAATAGGGATTGCGCTTCAACACCATCTTTTCATTTGGGTTGTAGCTTTCGATCATGTAGGCACCGGTTCCCGGTATGGGGCTCGTGCCGGCATCCTTGGCGGGCGTATCGGCTGGGACGATACTCGCATGCGGTACCGCAAGCTTGGCGAAGAACTCCGAATCCGCCGCGGTGAGATTGATGGTGACTGTGCCAGCCTTCTCGTCGGCAATCACACCGCCATCAAGCGTGCAGGTATCACCATCAGCCATGCATTTATCGGCGCCGACGATGCCATTGTAGAAACTGCCCATGGTTGGACCCTTGACCTTGAAGATCCGCTGAAACGAGGCCACGACATCGGCCGGCGTGACGTCCTTGCCGTTCCAGAACTTGATGCCCTTGCGGATCTTGAAGACATAGGTTTTCCCGTCATTCTTGATCTCCGGCATTTCCTCGGCGATCGCGGGCACGATCTTGAAGCCTTCCGTACCACCCGCCTGCTTGAACTTGACGAGGCCGTCATAGCTCATCTGGTAGATCTGCCAATACTGGGCCGTATAGTTGAGCATCGGATCGATGGTGCCGGCCGCCGAAACGGCCGAGAGCGTCATCGTGCCACCGCGATGCTGAGCCATGAGCGCGGCCCGGTCCTCGGCGTGAGCCACCCCCGAAAGCATGGTCTGGGCGAGCAGAAGGCCGGCGAAAGCTGCCCCCGCGCGGAAAAATGTTGTTGTCCGTGTCATCATGATTGTCTGTTCCCCTCATTGTAGCTGGTTCGATACGGCTGCTATTTACGACCGGTCCGTTGACAGTCTCTTGCTTTCAGGGCGCTTTCTCATTCAGAAATGCGCCAACCTCGGCCATGCAGGCCGCGCGTTCCTCGACATGCGGCATGTGGCTGGACTGTTCAAAGATCCGCCAGCGCACATCCGGGATTTCATCGGCATAGGGTTGCACGCAGGCCTCCGTCGCCTCGTCGTAGCGACCAGAGATCAACAGCGTCGGGACATCGATGGTCGAAAGACGACCGACGATCGACCAATCCTTCATCGTGCCAATGACATGGAATTCGTTGGGGCCGTTCATCGTGTAGTAGACGGTCGGGTCCTCGGCTATGGCATCGAAGGTGCGCTTTACCTCCGGCGGCATGGGGACGACGCGGCAGACATGGCGCTCGTTGAAAACGTCTGTTGCCTTGACGTATTCTGGGCTGCCCGTGGTGCCGGCCAGTTCATGCTTGAGCAGCGTGGCCTGCACGTCGGCCGGCAAGGCTTCGCGAAGGCGATTGGCCTCGGAAATCCAGGTTTTCATTGCCGCGGGCGAATTGGCGATCACGAGCGCCTTGAGACCGGCCGGCCGATCGACGGAGAATTCAGCCGACAACATGCCGCCCCAGGATTGTCCGAGCAGGCAATAGGCGTCCCGGATGCCCAGATGGTCGATCAAGTTATGGAGCTCCGCCTTGAAGAAGGCGACCGTCCAGAAATCACCGCCCTTTTCCGGCAGGTGCGTGGACTTGCCATTGCCCACCTGGTCATAGTGGATGACGGCGCGGCCGGTGGCGGCGATATCCTTGAAACTGTCGACATAATCATGCGTGCAGCCAGGCCCGCCATGCGCGACGATCAGCGGCGGCTTGCCGGATGCGAGGTCTCCAGTGATCCGGTACCAGCTCCTGTAACTGCCATAGGGCGCATAGCCTTCGATTACCTCCATATTTCGTCTCCTTCTTGTTCGTCTTCCTAATGTCCGCCGTGGGTACGCCTGTCGTTCTTGCAGATGGCGTCCGCGGCCTCTTCGACCGTCATGCCCCAATCCATCGAGATGCGTCTCAAGCGTTTGAAAGCGGCGGCTTCGCCGGCATATCCCTGCTGCATCAATTGCAATACGGCGCGCACCACGATCGGTCGCTGACGCAATCGGTCCTCAAGCGCACGGATATCATCGGCATGGCTGCGGGCTTTCTGGTAGGCATGCGATGCGATCAGCAGCGCGCTATAGGCGCCTGTCGAGCCGATCGGCTTCAGCATATGCGCGTTCGAGCCCTGGGAGAGCACCCATTCGATCCGCCCCGGCGCTTCCGAGCCGATCAACGCGACGAGCGGCATCGGCGAAAAGCCAGATGGCCAGGGAAATTGCTGGTCGTGTCCCATGTCGGCATCGAAGAACACCACATCGGCCTGAGCATCCTGCTCATCGAGCTGCGGCCAGACGGCTTTGACCTGGATGTGCAGCGACTCCAACTGGCGCGTCAGCGCCTCGACGGACGGATGCGGCCGATGCAGGATCACTGCGCGCCACCTCGAAAACATCGGTCGTTCGAAGCGGCTCATTTGACCACCTTCAATCCCGCGCCCGGCCCATAAACGCTCGGCTTACCGGGAAAAATCGAACGCACCAGATAGGGATCTGCTTCGACAACAGGGGTTTCGGTGTCGAAAATCTCGAAACCGCCCTCGCTGTCGGACCTGCCGATATATGGCCGCAAACCGGCGTAATGGGTGCGCGGATCAAACGAAATCGGCCCGATGGGCGTATCGAACCGCCGTTGCGTGACCACTTTGCGGATCAAATCCGGATCGTCCGTGCCGGCATCGGCGATCGCCTGGGCCAGGACGGAAACCGCCATATAGGCGAAGGCAAATGGCCCTGTGACCGGCCGGCCGTCGCCACGGCGAGCTGCCAATCGCGTCTTGAAATGCCGATTTTCCTGAGTGTCGAGCCTGTCCAGATAGATGTTGGTGACGATGTGCCCAGCCTTGGCTTGCGAACTCAGGTCGGTGAGATCGATTTCCGAAAGGTTGCAGGCCACGAGCGGCCGGCGTTCGGCGCTAAAATCGACGTTCTCCTCACGCAGTTCCGCATAGGCCCGGATGAACGCATGGGCGGAACGGCCAACAAGGTTGGAGAGGATGAAATCCGGCCGCTTCAGGCGGATTTCGGCAATCAGGTGATCGACCTCTTCCGAACCAAGCGGCACGAAGCGCTCTGCCAGCACCTCGCCACCCGCCGCCTCGGTCAGCTCGCGGGCGATGCGGCCAATTTCCCAGCCCCAGATATAGTTCGAGCCGACGATGAACGGCCGCCGGCCGTAACGCGGCAAGACGTAGTCGAACAGCGGCAACAGATGCTGGTTCGGACAGGCGCCCAGATAGATGACGCTGTCACTCGTCTCATAGCCCTCGTGCGGAAAGGCGTACCAGAGCAGCGTGCCATGGCGTTCGACGACTGGAAGCACTTCCTTCCGGCTCCAAGACGTGATCGCGCCGACGATGTGCCGACATCCCCTTTGCCGGATGGCGACCTCGGCGAGTTCGGCATAGCGTTCCGCACTCCCGGCTGGATCATCGACACGCGGGTCGAATTGGAAGAAATAGCTGGAATCACCGTTGAGTTCGGCGATTGCCGCCAAGGCTCCGTCCACGGCATCACGGCCAAGTGTCGCATAAGTGCCCGTCGTCGAATAAAGAAGTGAGAGAGGGACGGGCTTTCGGGTCATAGGATGTCCCGCAACCCACCGAATGGGCAGCGGCCGATTGCGCGCCGCTCGAAAGACAATGGACTATCCTCGTTGGGGGTATTCTTGATCACGCCAAAATCTCGGTTTGAACGCTTGGCACGACCGACCAAACGGCACGAAAAAAGCCCCGTCCGCAGGGTGTGCGGAAAGCGGGGCTCATTTGCCGTTGGCGATCAATGCCATTTCTTGCTTTAACGCTATGACAAGCTCACTTTATAGTCAATTAGAAATCATGCTCATTTTTCAATCATTCGCCTGCGCCCAATCCGGCGATACCGCGCCGCGGCTGGTTAGGCGCAAGGATATGGGGCGCCATCTTCCCGGGCAATCCTCAAATCAAGGTTAACTGGGAACATTGAGACGGCGTTAACTTACATGCCATGATGAAAATGGGCCTGTCGCATGTTTTGTTGGCTATAGCATCATTGTTAAGCTTCTGGTGCTACCGCTATCCAGAAGACAAATGTTGGCGTTCAATATGCAAACTATTGATATCGAGGCAATTACTCAAAAAGCAAATTCCAGCCTACAGGAAGCGTGGCATCTTGGATGTACGGGCCGCTCGGTTGAGGCACTTACACTTGCCAGCCAAATTCATGCCGATGCCAAGTCGCGGGGCGACGATCGCATTGCCGCCCAATGCGACACGGATATAGCCTGGTATTGTTTGCAGATTGGCAAGGCCGAACTCGGGATAACGCATGTCCGCAGGGCGGTAGACTTCTGGAAATTGAATGGGGAGCCCATCCAGGAAGCCTATGCCCGGGCGTATCTCGGATGGTTATTCCTGGAATTGGGCCTGCCGGAGGAAGCGATCGAAGAGGCTACCCGCGCGTTGGATTTGGCCGACAGGACTGAAGACCTAAAGGTGCAAAGCCTGGCCACCAACGTCATTGGAATTATCTTCTGGTACAACAAGCAGCCTGACCGGGCCATTCTGATGAGCGAGAGATCCGTCGAGCTCGCCAGATCGATCGGCGACAAGACCTATGAATGCTGGTGGCTTATCAATCTTGGCGGTGCCCATTCGGAAGGCGGATATATCGCGCAAGCGCGCGGCGAGCCGGAAGTGGGACACCAGATGCTGATGAGAGCGCTGGAGCTGACGGAAGAGGCGCTCGACATCTCAATCGAGATCGGGGATAGCTGGGCCGCTCGCATTTGTCTCGGCAACGAAGCGGACTACTACAGTCATCTGGGCGAGCATGACAAAGCGCTTCAGTGCATGGTCCGCTATGAGGCGTTTCAGGAGAACAGCTATGTTCGCGACAGGCAGCAATATCTCTACACTTTAGGCCAGGTCCATATCAATTGCGGGAACTTTGTAGACGCGCGATCGCTGTTGCTCGAGGCGCTGGATCTGATCGGCGACGGCGGCAGTTTCGATTCCTATATCCAGATCTATCTTTATCTGTCGCAGGCTTATGAAGGGCTGGGGCAGTTTGACCTGGCGCTGGAGACGCATAAGAAGTTCCACCAGGCATATTTGCAAAACAGCGCCGAGAGAACCCAGCAGCGTGCGCGTCTCGCCGAAATCTACTATGAAACCAAACGGCTTAAGGAAGTCGCGGAGACAGAGTCGAAGCGCGCCGAAACGCTGGAAGCCTCCTATCAGAAATTGCAGGAGGAAACTGATATCCTTGCCAGCGCCGTTTATCTGGATGGGCTGACTGGGCTCTATAACCGCAAATATCTCGACAGCCGCTTCAAGGAGCTAGCGTCCGAGACGCGCCCATATTCCATCGCGATGCTGGATGTAGACCACTTCAAGTCGATCAATGACAACTTTTCCCATATGATCGGGGACCAGGTGCTTAGCGCCATTGGAACCATATTGCGCAACCAGTTGCGGATCACCGATCAGGCGATCCGCTTTGGCGGCGAGGAGTTCGTTGTCCTGCTGGCGGGCCCTCCCGGAGGGGCGGCCGATGTCTGCGAGAGGCTGCGTTCGACGATTGAACGCTGGGACTGGTCGCAGATCTGCAACGGGCTGTGCGTCACGGTCAGCATAGGCGTCGCCGGTAGCCTGTCCGCCAATTCTCCGAACGAGATTTTGGAGATCGCCGATCAGAATCTCTATGCGGCGAAAAAGGGCGGTCGCAACCGGGTTGTTTCGTAGCGAGCGTGCCGTCCAGCGACGTCTCTGTCTGGTAAACGCTGCAAGCATCTAGCTGTGTTGCTGCCCCGTAACCAAAGGCGTACGGGGCAGTTTCTTTGCTCGGCTAACTATTCAAATCCCGCCAAAGCCGCACCGGATTAGAATTCCTCCCAATTGGTAGCCGCGACCGCCAGGTTGCCTTGCGTCGCGTAGGCCTTGGCGAGTTTGGCTCCCAGCGCCCGTGCAGGAGATGCCGTGGGCATGTCGCTTTGCTTAGCTGAGCGAGCCCGGGATACCGATGCCTTGCCGATGTTGAATTCACTGAGCATTGCAGCGATGCGACCGACCTCCAGCGTGAGTGCATGGCTGGCGGCGGTGGATTCCTCTACCATCGCGGCATTCTGCTGCGTGCCCTGATCCATCGAGTTGACGGCTGTATTAATTTCCTGCAGGGCGGTTGCTTGCTCTGTGGATGCTCGAACGATCGCGCCGATATGCCGATCAATCTCCTTGACCTCGTCAGCGATGACCGTAAGCGCTTCTCCGGTTTCTCCAACAAGAGTCACGCCCGCCTTTACCTGCTCGCCCGAATTGTTGATCAGTTCTTTGATCTCCTTTGCGGCCTTGGCCGAGCGCTGGGCGAGTTCGCGAACCTCCTGCGCGACGACGGCAAAACCCTTACCTGCGTCGCCGGCTCGAGCCGCTTCGACACCGGCATTCAGCGCCAGCAAGTTCGTCTGGAAGGCGATTTCGTCAATCACTCCGATAATATTCGAGATTTCCCGCGAAGAGCCGTCGATTGCACCCATTGCGGCGACCGCTTGCCTCACGATGTCACCGGATTTTTCGGCGCCGATACGAGCCTTTGCAACCAGTTGTCCAGCTTCCTCGGCACGCCGGCTGGAATCCTTGACCGTGGTGGTGATTTCCTCAAGTGCAGCAGCGGTCTCCTCGATGGAGGCTGCCTGCTGTTCGGTACGCTTGGAAAGATCATCCGCAGCGGACCGAATTTCCTGTGAGCCAGAGTTGATCTGTGAAGCGGCACCATTGATTTGCTCGATCGTCGCCGACAACTGGTCAAGAGCGTTGTTGAAGTTGTCACGCAGAGCGTGATACGCCGCCGGCAGCTCGTCATCGATCCGGTAGCTGATATCCTTGGCGGCGATTGCCGCCATCGCTTTGCCGAAGCTGTCGCAGACGAGCTGGCGTTCCGCGTCGATCGCCTCGGCCTGAGCCTTCTGCTTTGCGATTTCAGCTTCATCGATATAGACCGAGATCGCCAAGTCCATGTCCAACATCACAGCCTTGACGAGACTGGCAAGTGCCTTGCCGAAGTCCGCACTCTTCATTGTTTTTCGTGAGAATATCCCGCCTTTGGGGAAGATTTCCTCGACGGCGCTCTTGATCAGATGGTCGATAATGATGGCGTAGCCGCCAATGTACCATTGTGGCTCCAGGCCGATGCGGGCATGCACAGTGCCGATCGTACGAACCTTGCCGACATATTCCTCATTGAAATTGCCATCGGCGATATTGTGCCAATGGCCCATCTGCGCACCCTTCGCCCGGGCGATGTTCTCCTCCGTGGAGAAAAAGCGGCTGACCTCTGGGCTCTTGCGCAATTGCGCATAGAACTTGTCCAGACCATGGGGCAGTTCGCGTTCGATCAAAGTTTTTAGGGATCGGATGCCAGCGCGACCGTCCTGATCGAGCTGCATGAAGTCGAGGCGGCGTTCGACGTTCTGACGCCGGGTCTTTGCGCCGGCGGCGTCACCGTTGCCTGCGGAATTGGAGCTGTTGTTGGCATGCATGGAGCGACTCGACATTCTCGACCTCGAAAACAATGGGCTTAAACCGCGATTGGGCACATACCTCAATCACATCGAAACCCGTCGTCATGTCGGCGCTGGCGTCCATCCGCCCTTTCGATAAGCCCCAAATTTGGGCGATTTCCTTTATTTGGCGTTAACCAAAGTCAGATCCTCAAGGCACATCGCTAAAGTCTTCGTATATCGGATATTTTCTGCGCTTTTCGGATGCGATGATTTGGCGAATGCAGGGGCGCAGCGGCATATGTCTATGCGGCGCTAAGCGCACTCCGAAGAGGAGGCGGGATCGGGAAGGTCCGTCGCCTCAGTTTATGAGGTTCCGGCGAATCGCTTCGGCGACCGCATGGGCGCGATTGGCCGCACCGAGTTTTTTCGTCGCGCTTTTCAGATAGCTATTGATGGTTTCCGGTCGATAATCCGAAGCATCGGCGATTTCCTCACTCGTCAACCCTTTGCTGGCGAGTTCAAGGCTTCGCAACTCACCGTTCGTCAGACGAAGGACGCCGGCGGCGAAGCGATCCATCAAAGGCTTCGTGATTACCCGATGCAGCGGTTCGGCAAAGAAGAGGAGCAAATCCCGCTCGCTTGCTGTGAATTGTTTTTCTCTTGTGAAGCAGACGCCGCCGTAGACGACGCCATCTCTCGCCAATGGCACCTGCAAGCGTTGCCCGATCCTGTAAGCCCGCAGCAAATATTGAAGGCGTTGCGAGGGGGGCGAGATGTCAAAAGCTTCTTCGTCGCTCAGCGGCGTCGTTCGGTTCAGCGACTGGATGACGAGCGGGTCCGATAGACCGAGCTTTTCTCCGAAGTAAGTATCGATATAAGCAGGCGGCATATCGGTATCGATGGAACGGCCCCGTCCAATCCGATACCCGGCGAGATCCAGCCCGCCGACAGCGATGTGGCGGAAATCGACCGCCTTCCTGAGCTGTTCCAGCAGTTCGCTGTCGCGTAGCTGTCTATGGGCGGGAACCTCGGAGAGATCCTTGAAATCGCCCAGGTATTTTATTGCAACACAACCCATCGTCATCTCGTCTTTTGCGCGCTGCCCAATTTTGACGTCGAGAAGTTAATGTCATGTTAAAGTTTGCAAGTTTAGGCGCTGCCCAGATCGCCGATCACGAACGTCTCTTACGTAAATTCAGCGGCCATGATCTCAAGTTCATGCCACAGACTGTCGGCAAATCCGCGCAGGACGAGGAGTTCGTAGCAATCCTCGCTGGTGCGGGCGAGGTTGGCGCCGATATGGCCGATCAGCGTCATCACGGCATGGTTGATGGGGAATTGATTGTCATGCAGGTCCACGCCCGTACCCTTTGCCAGGAGCTGACGCACCTGCGGACCCCTGATGCGGATCCGGCTGCGTCCGTGCGTTTGGTCCACCAGATAGGCGACTGTCGCCAGACGATCGGCGACGACATCAACGTCAAGAGCGCTGCCGGCAACCAAGAACCATTGTCCGGGACCGGAGTTTCTGAGGCTGAGACCTTCTGTTTGCCCGATCGCTGCCAGAATGCCGGCCTCGGTAACAGCGCCGGGGCGGGCCAATAGCTGCAGGATCACACCGTCGGTGACCGCCTCCAGCGCCAGATTCCCGAGCACCTTTGGTTCCCCGACGCGAAGTGCCGGGCGGCGGATGAGTTCAAATTTGGTCATGGCTGCCTCAGATGCCGCGCGTTCAGACATGGAGCTTCTCGTTTGCAGGATCGACAAAGACGGGACTGACGAGGCGTCCGGCGGTAAATTCGTTACGCAGGCCGTTCCAGATCTGCACCTCTTCACCATGGCGGGATGCGCCGCCCTTGACGAGGGCCAGGCCGATGGTGGAACCGACATGGGGCGAGAAGCAGCTCGAAGACACATAACCTTGGTCGTTTTCGAGCGTGGCCGCTGCGTCCTTCTTCAGAATATGTGCACCCGTCCTGAAGCTGACGGCCGGATCGAGCGGCACGACGCCGACCAGTTGCGGACGATCCGGATTGACTAGCCCCTCGCGCGCGACCATGTGCTTGCCGATGAAATCCTGCTTGGCCATGGACACCATCCTGCCGAAGCCGAGGTCGGCTGGGACGACGGTACCGTTGATCTCGTTATGGGTGACGTGCCCTTTCTCGATGCGCAGGACAGCCAGCGCCTCGATACCATAGGCGCAAATTCCACGGGCAGCGCCTGCCTGCATGACGAGATCGGCAACGCTCTCGCCGAAATCTGCCGGCACGGCCAGTTCAAAGGCCAGCTCTCCGGAAAACGAGATGCGGAACAGCCGGCCTTTCAGTCGTCCGCCAAGCAGCGAAACCTCTTTTGCCGCCAGGTATGGAAAGACTTCATTGGAAATGTCGTCATCGACGAGTTGCTGCAGCACGGCTCGCGACTTTGGCCCGGCAACCGCCATCTGCGCCCATTGGTCGGTGACCGACGCCAGCCGCACGTCGAGTTCCGGCCAAAGCGCCTGGGCGCAGAATTCGAGATGGTTCATGACACCTGCGGCATAGGCCGTGGTCGTCGTCATGAAATAGCGGTCCTCGGCAAGTCGGCTGGTCGTTCCGTCATCATATATAAAGCCGTCTTCGCGCAGCATCAGCCCGTACCGAGCCTTACCGACCGGCAGCGTCAGAAAACCGTTGCAATAGACGCGATTGAGGAACTCCGCAGCGTCCGGCCCGCACACTTCGATCTTGCCGAGCATGGAGACATCGCAGATGCCGACATTCAGCCGGATATTCTTCACCTCGCGGTCGACGCTTTCGCGCCAGCCATTTTCCCCCGCCCGCGGGAACCAGGCGGAGCGATACCAAAGGCCCGTTTCGACGAAGGTCGCGCCGTTTTTCGCCGCCCAATCGTGCAGTGGCGACTTGCGCACCGGCTGGAAATGCTTCCCGTGCGAGGCTCCTGCCAGGGCGCCGAAGGAAACGGGCGTATAGAAGGGACGGAAGGTCGTGGTGCCGACCTCGGCCGGCGAAACACGCCGCGCCTCGGAGAGGAGGCCGATGGCGTTGATGTTGGAAAGCTTGCCCTGATCGGTCGCCATGCCGTTGGTCGTATAGCGCTTGGCAAGCTCCACGTGACCATAGCCTTCCTGCACCGCAAGGCCGAGATCCTTCAGATGCACGTCGTTCTGGTAGTCGACGAAAGCCTTGCCGGTGATGCCGGGAATGGACCAGAGCGGCCTGGTCGGGGCCGGCACGGTTTCCCGCTCGACGACCGGGTTCTCGCTGACAGAATGGGAAAAGCCGAGGTCCGACAGTGCTGCGGCCGCAGCCTTCTGCCCGGACGCCATGGAGGCATGCAGCCCAAAGACACCTGCGGCCGAGCCCGCAAGCTCCAGATCCGCCAAGCCCTCGGGCGCGAGGAGGGCGGAATGTTCATCGGACCAACGCGGCTTGCCGCCGCGATGGCAGGCAAGGTGGATGATCGGCGAGAAGCCGCCTGACATGGCGAGACTGTCGACCGCGAGCCGCTCCGACTGCCCCTCGCGCCAGATGTCGATCGCTTCGACTGCCTTGCCGCCATGCACGTTCGAGACAAAGCCGCCCCGCACCAGCCGGGCCTTGCCGGTATAGGCGATATGCGCATCACGGCGGCTGTCGATGACCGCCGCCACCTCCATGCCGGCAGCCTCCAGATCGGCGGCGAGCGCATAGCCGCTGTCGTTGCTGGTGAAAACCGCCGTCTTCCTGCCCGGCGCAACGCCATAGTGATTGAGATAGCTGCGCATGGCGCCGGCCATCATGACGCCGGGAATGTCGTTGCCGCCGAAGACCAGCGGCCGCTCTTCGGCACCCGTTGCCAGAATGGCCTTTTTTGCCGCAATGCGCCACAGGCGCTCGACCGGCAGATTTGCCAGAGGTGCGGCAACATGTTTCTGCACACGCTCCACGGCCCCGAAAACCTGGCCGTCATACCAGCCGAATACCGTCGTGCGTGTCAAAAGCTGGACATTGGAAAGGCTCTCCAGTTCCGCAATCACGCCTGCGGCAAAGGAGGATGCCGGCAGTCCGCCGATCAGCGCCGTTTCGCTCAAGGCGTAGCCACCAAGCGCCGCATTTTCATCGACCAGGATTACCCGCGCTCCGGCCCGGCCCGCGGCAAGCGCCGCCATCAGGCCCGCGGCCCCAGCGCCGATCACCAGCAGATCGCAATGCGCCCAGCATTTCTCATAGGCATCCGGATCCGTTTCATGGGATGCCCTGCCGAGACCTGCCGCCTTGCGGATGAAGGGTTCGTAGACCTTCTCCCAGAATTTGCCCGGCCACATGAAGGTCTTGTAGTAGAAGCCGGCAGACAAAAAGGGTGAAAGCAGGCCATTGACCGCACCGATATCATGCTCCAGCGAGGGCCAGCGGTTTTGGCTCTTCGCTTCCAGGCCCTCATAGAGATCCTGCATGGTGGCGCGTGTATTGGGCTCGGTTCGCCCGCCGCGGCCGATGGTCATCAGCGCATTGGGTTCGGCCGCTCCAGCCGTCAGGATGCCGCGCGGGCGGTGATATTTGAAACTGCGTCCAACCAGTTGCTGACCGTTGGCCAGCAAGGCCGAAGCAAGCGTATCACCCGCCAGACCCGTCATCGGCTTACCATCGAAGGTAAAGGATAGCGCCTTCTCCCGTTTGATCAGGCCGCCTTTCGGAAGACGATAGGAGGTCATGCAAGCACCTCCTTTCGTTCAGCAGCATCACGGCAATCATGGATCTCATGCGTGGCCGTATCGCGCGAAACCACAAGCCAGCGGCGGCACCCGGACGTGTGGTGCCAATATTCCTGGTAAGCGCCACGCGGATTGTCGCGCAGATAGACATAATCGAACCATAGGTCCGCTCCGGCGTCGGCGGCGGGGCGCGGCAGGGCGGCGCCTTTCACAGTGAATTCTTCCTTCGGGCGAAGCCCGCAATGAGGGCAGGGAATACGGCTGGCCATGTCATGTCGCTTTCGGAAAAATCAGTGAAGGTTCGGCTGGGCGCCCTGGCCCTTTTCATCGATCATGTAGCCGCGCTGGAAGCGGTCGAGGCGGAACGCTCTCGCCGTTTCATGCGGCTCGCCGCGGGCAATCAGGTGGGCAAAGCAATAGCCCGACGCGGGCGTCGCTTTGAAACCGCCATAACACCAGCCTGAGTTCAGATAGAGATTATCGAGATGCACCTTGTCGATGATCGGCGAGCCATCCATCGACATGTCCATGATGCCGCCCCAGGACCGCAGCACACGGATGCGCGAGAGCGCCGGGATCATGGCCTTGCCGGCTTCCGCGACATGCTCGACCGTGGCCAGATTACCGCGTTGAGCATAGGAGTTGTAGCCGTCGATATCGCCGCCGAACACCAGGCCGCCCTTGTCGGATTGCGAGACATAGAAATGTCCGGCGCCGAAGGTGACAACGCCGTCGATGAATGGTTTCAGGCCCTCGGAAACGAAGGCCTGCAGCACGTGGCTCTCGATCGGCAGCTTCAGTCCGGCCATCTCCGCCACGCGTGACGAATTGCCGGCAGCAGCAAGCGCGAGCCTGCTGCAGGCGATGAAGCCGCGGCTGGTTTCCACCCCGACCGCCCTACCGTTTTCAAGGCGGATATCCGTCACCTCGCAATTCTGGATAATATCGACGCCATGGCTGTCGGCGCCGCGGGCGTAACCCCAGGCGACAGCGTCATGGCGTACCGTGCCGCCACGCCGCTGCAGCAAGCCGCCCTGGACCGGGAAGCGGGCATTCTCGTAGTCGAGAAAGGGCAGCATGGTGCGAACTGCCGCGCGGTCCAGCAGCTCGGCATCGACGCCATGCAGGCGCATGGCGTTGCCGCGCCGCGTATAGGCATCGCGCTGGGCGTCGGAATGAAAGAGATTGAGAACGCCGCGCTGCGAGACCATGGCGTTAAAGTTGAAGTCCTGCTCCAGACCTTCCCATAGCTTCAGCGAGAACTCATAGAAGGGATTGTTGCCGGGCAGCAGATAGTTGGAGCGGATGATCGTGGTGTTTCGCCCGACATTGCCCGAGCCGATATAGCCCTTTTCCAGCACGGCGACATTTCTGATTCCGAAGGTCTTCGACAGGTAGTAGGCCGTCGCCAGGCCATGTCCGCCGCCACCGACGATGATCACGTCATAATGGGGTTTCGGCTCTGGCTGCCGCCAGTGAGCGGCCCAATTCCTGTTGCCACGAAGACCATTGAGGAAGATCGAAAGTGCCGAATACCGCATCCGTGTCCGCTCGATTTGTGAGACTGAAGGAAGGCTAGGCCAGGAATGCGATCAACAATTGCAGAATTAGGCCATTTCAGGATAAATTGAAGACATGCGTGATAACAGCTCGTCCTCCACCCAACGCTACGGCTTCGCGCTGACCCCGAATTTCGCGCTGATGTCCTACGCATCGGCGACCGAGCCCTTGCGTGCTGCAAACCTGATTGCCCAGACCGGCCTCTATGAGGTCATCCCGCTTTCGGTCGACGGCAGGGCTGTCGCGTCCTCCTCCGGGTTTGCAATTCCCTGCGAAGACATTTCGGTCATCGGTGCGAGCTGCCACACGATCTTTGTCGTTGCCGGCGGCAATCCCGGCGACTGGAAGGATGCCGCAGGCCTGCATCCCGTGCTTCGCAGACTGGCTCGCCAGGGCGTGCGCATCGGCGGAATTTCCAGCGGCTCCTATCTTCTTGCCGCCGCCGGCCTGATGGATGGGCGCGATTTCACCATCCATTGGGAGCATGCCCCGGCCATGCGCGAGGCCTTTCCCCATCTCTCCCCGCGGCAGGCGCGCTATGTGCTGGATGGCGACCGCATCACCTGCGGCGGCGGCGTGGCTCCGCTAGACATGATGCATGCCCTGATCGAAGGCAGGCTGGGAACGGCCTTTGCGAGACGGGTCAGCGACTGGTATCTCCATACGGCTGTAGCGGAGCCGACAGCACCGCAGCGCGGCTCTTCGAGCGAGCGGTTCGGCACGCATCATCCGGCCCTGATCACGGTTCTGGAAAAGATGGAAGCCACCATAGAACAGCCGATGGATCGCCGGACGATGGCAAAGCTCGTCGGACTGAGCCCCCGTCATCTCGACCGCCTGTTTGCCGAACAGCTTGGTGTCAGCTTCCATGACAGCTATCATCGGATTCGGCTCGATCATGCCCGTCGGCTGCTTGAACAAAGCCCTCTATCGATCTCCGAACTGGCTTTCGCCACTGGTTTCTCCAGCGCTTCGCATTTTTCGAGAGCCTTCAGACAACATTTTGGGCTGACGCCAAAATCCGCTAGAGCAATCCGCCGGACGCCGTAGAAAGCGATCCGCAGGCAGACAGGGAAGAGAAATGATGGCCAAGAACACCCAAAAAGAAGCGGCAGCAAGCAAGGCAGCTCTTGCACAAAATCCGCATGCTGTCCGCGAGCCGCGCGAAAACAATCTCGAGATGGCGATCGGTCATGAGGTCCGCGCCTACCGCAAGAAGCTCGGCATCACCGTGACCGATCTTGCGGCGGCAACCGATATGTCGGTGGGGATGCTGTCAAAAATCGAAAATGGCAATATTTCGCCTTCGCTATCAACTTTGCAGGCGCTTTCCAAGGCACTCGGCGTACCGCTCACGGCATTCTTCCGACGCTTTGAGGAGCCGCGTACCGCGATTTTCGTCAAGGCAGGTGAGGGCGTCAACATCGAGCGCCGCGGTACGCGCGCTGGCCATCAATACAGTCTTCTCGGCCATATCGACAACAATAGCAGCGGCGTTACGGTCGAGCCCTATCTGATCACGCTCACCACGGAATCAGACGTCTTTCCAACCTTTCAGCATGAGGGAATGGAGTTCCTCTATATGCTGGCGGGCGAGGTCGTTTATCGGCACGCGGACACGCTCTACTCCATGCAGCCGGGTGACAGCCTTTTCTTCGATGCTGACGCGCCGCATGGGCCGGAGGAATTGGTCAAATTGCCGGCCCGTTATCTTTCGATCATCTCCTATCCGCAAAAAGCGAACCATGAGTAATTTTGCTTAAAAAGAAAAATTTATTCTTTTAAGTTGAAATACGGCATACCGTATGATAGCCCTCCATTGGCAAACGAATGGAGGGTGTTGGAAGTTATGTGCGGCATTGTTGGATTGTTTTTGAAAGACCGGACGCTCGAGCCGAAACTCGGCGAGATGCTGTCCGATATGCTGATAACAATGACCGACCGCGGGCCTGATTCCGCCGGCATTGCGATCTACGGCGCCCCATCCGAAGGAAGGACGAAGCTTACGCTGCAGTCGGCATCGCCGGAGACTGCCTTCGCCGGGCTTCGGGGCGAATTGGAGAGCGCCGGCCTGTCCGCGACCGTCACCGTCAAAAGCACGCACGCGGTCGTCGAAACCAATGGCAGCGCTGGCGAGCTGCGTGCGTTTCTGGCGGCCAGTCACCCGGATATCCGCGTCATGGGCTCCGGCGACAGCGTCGAAATCTACAAGGAAACTGGCCTTCCGAAGGAAGTGGTGGAGCGCTTCAACGTTCGCGCCATGAGCGGTTCGCACGGCATCGGCCATACCCGCATGGCCACGGAATCGGCTGTAACCACACTGGGCGCTCATCCCTTTTCGACCGGGGCTGACCAATGCCTCGTGCACAACGGCTCGCTCTCCAATCACAACAATCTTCGCCGCGAACTCATTCGGGAAGGCATGACCTTCGAAACGCAGAATGACTCCGAAGTGGCGGCTGCCTACCTGACAGCGGAAATGGCGAAGGGCAAAGACCTCGGCGAGGCCCTGACCGGCGCGCTCGACGACCTCGACGGCTTTTTTACGTTCGTCGTCGGCACGAAGTCCGGCTTCGGCGTCGTCCGTGATCCGATCGCTTGCAAGCCCGCAGTCATGGCCGAGACAGATCAATACGTCGCCTTCGGATCGGAGTACCGCGCGCTGGTCAATTTGCCAGGCATCGAGAGCGCACGCGTCTGGGAGCCGGAACCGGCCACCGTCTATTTCTGGGATCACGAAAAGGCCGCCTGAAGCCCGCCCTTCACGACAAGAAAGTTTTAGCTCCATGCCTGTCTTCGATCTTTCTCACACGCCGCTGCGCGAACTCAACAGCGCCCTGCACAATCTCGGTGCCGGCGCCAACGACACCGCCTTCGAGGTGGTCAATCCGCGCGGCAGCCATGCGGTTGCCGTCGGCATCGATGCTCCCGTCACCGTCGAGGTCAGGGGCTCGGTCGGCTATTACTGCGCCGGCATGAATGATGGCGGCGCGGTCACGGTCCATGGCTCGGCCGGTCCGGGCGTTGCCGAAAACATGATGTCCGGTACCGTCGTGATCGAAGGCGATGCCAGCCAGTATGCGGGCGCCACCGGCCGCGGCGGTTTGCTCGTCATCAAGGGCAACGCCGCCTCGCGCTGCGGCATCTCGATGAAGGGCATCGACATCGTCGTTCACGGTTCCATCGGTCACATGTCCGCCTTCATGGGCCAGTCTGGCCATCTCGTCGTTCTCGGCGATGCCGGAGAGGCGCTCGGCGACAGCCTCTACGAAGCCAAGCTTTTCGTGCGCGGGTCCGTCAAGAGCCTGGGAACCGACTGCATCGAAAAGGAGATGCGGCCCGAGCATCTCGAAAAGCTTTCTGAGCTTCTCGACAAGGCAGGCGTCAGCGGCGTCCGACCGGAAGAATTCAAGCGCTACGGCTCCGCCCGCAAGCTCTACAACTTCAATATCGACAACGCTGACGCGTACTGAGGCGAGGAAAAATCATGAGCTATCACAACCCGTTCACCCCGCCGCGTAAGTCCGCAACCTTCGACGACTACACGCTTGCTGAAATTCGCCGCGCGGCGGCGACCGGCATCTACGATATCCGCGGCGCCGGCACCAAGCGCAAGGTTCCGCATTTCGACGACCTGCTGTTTCTCGGCGCCTCGATCTCGCGTTACCCGCTGGAAGGCTATCGCGAGAAGTGCGATACTTCCGTGGTGCTTGGCACGCGGTTTGCCAAGAAGCCGATCCACCTCAAGACACCAATCACGATCGCCGGCATGAGTTTTGGCGCTCTGTCGGGCAATGCTAAGGAAGCCCTCGGCCGCGGCGCAACGATTGCCGGCACATCGACCACTACGGGCGACGGCGGCATGACAGACGAGGAGCGCGGCCACAGCCAGACGCTAGTCTACCAGTACCTGCCGTCGCGCTATGGCATGAACCCGAAGGACCTGCGCCGGGCCGATGCGATCGAAGTGGTCGTAGGCCAGGGCGCCAAGCCGGGCGGCGGCGGCATGCTGCTCGGCCAGAAGATTTCGGATCGCGTCGCGAACATGCGCAACCTGCCCAAGGGCATCGACCAGCGCTCGGCCTGCCGCCACCCGGACTGGACCGGTCCCGATGATCTGGAAATCAAAATCCTCGAACTGCGCGAGATCACCGACTGGGAAAAGCCGATCTATGTGAAGGTCGGCGGCGCCCGCCCCTATTACGATACGGCGCTGGCCGTGAAGGCTGGCGCCGACGTGGTGGTGCTGGACGGCATGCAGGGCGGCACGGCGGCGACCCAGGATGTCTTCATCGAAAATGTCGGGATGCCGACGCTCGCCTGTATTCGTCCGGCCGTGCAGGCTCTGCAGGACCTCGGCATGCACCGCAAGGTGCAACTGATCGTCTCCGGCGGCATCCGCTCCGGCGCCGATGTCGCCAAGGCCCTGGCGCTTGGTGCGGACGCTGTCGCCATCGGCACGGCAGCCCTCGTCGCTATCGGCGACAACGACCCGAAGTGGGAGGAGGAATATCGCAAGCTCGGCACGACCGCAGGAGCCTATGACGACTGGCACGAAGGCAAGGATCCGGCCGGGATCACGACCCAGGATCCGGAACTTGCCGCCCGTCTCGACCCGGTCGCGGCCGGCCGGCGCCTCGCCAACTACCTCAAGGTCATGACCCTCGAGGCGCAGACGATTGCCCGCGCCTGCGGCAAGAACAAGCTTCACAACCTTGAGCCGGAAGACCTCTGCGCGCTGACCATGGAAGCAGCGGCCATGGCCCAGGTGCCGCTCGCCGGCACCAACTGGTACCCGGGTAAGGGCGGGTTCTAACACCGAATGGCCGCGTCCTGCTCCCAGGGATGCGGCCATTTTCCTTTCAACATGTGTCTCAATCCATAAAAACAGGGGAACTACGTGACACAGGATCTTTCAAACTTTGCCGCCGAGCGCGGCATAAAATATTTTATGATCAGCTACACCGACCTGTTCGGCGCCCAGCGCGCCAAGCTCGTGCCGGCCGAAGCGATCGCCGACATGCAGAAGGATGGTGCCGGCTTTGCCGGTTTCGCCACCTGGCTCGACCTGACGCCGGCGCATCCGGATCTCTTCGCGATCCCCGACGCATCCTCCGTCATCCAGCTTCCGTGGAAGAAGGATGTTGCCTGGGTCGCGGCCGATTGCGTCATGGAAGACCAGCCGGTCGCCCAGGCGCCGCGAGTGGTGCTGAAGAAACTGGTCGCGGAAGCAGCGGAAATGGGGCTTCGCGTGAAGACCGGCGTCGAGCCGGAATTTTTCCTGATCTCGGCGGACGGCGAGAAGATCTCCGACGAATTCGACAATGCGGAAAAGCCCTGTTACGACCAGCAGGCCCTGATGCGCCGCTATGACGTCATCGCCGAAATCTGCGACCATATGCTGGCGCTCGGCTGGAAGCCGTACCAGAACGACCATGAAGACGCCAACGGCCAGTTCGAGATGAACTGGGAATACGACGACGCCCTGAAGACGGCCGACAAGCATTCCTTCTTCAAATTCATGGTCAAGTCGGTTGCGGAAAAGCATGGCCTGCGCGCCACCTTCATGCCCAAGCCGTTCAAGGGCCTGACCGGCAATGGCTGCCATGCCCATATCTCGGTCTGGGACCTCGACGGCAAGGTCAATGCCTTTGCCGACAAGGAAATGCCGTTCGGCCTTTCCGCCAAGGGCAAGACCTTCCTCGGCGGCATCATGAAACACGCCTCGGCGCTTGCCGCCGTCACCAATCCGACGGTAAATTCCTATAAGCGGATCAACGCGCCACGGACGATTTCCGGTGCGACTTGGGCGCCGAACACCGTGACCTGGACCGGCAACAACCGCACCCACATGGTTCGCGTACCTGGCCCCGGCCGCTTCGAGCTTCGCTTGCCCGATGGCGCCGTCAACCCCTATCTGCTGCAGGCCATCATCATCGCGGCCGGCCTGAGCGGTCTCAAGAGCAACGCCGATCCGGGCGCCCACTACGACATCGACATGTACAAGGATGGTCACACGGTCACGGATGCGCCCAAGCTGCCGCTCAATCTCCTCGATGCGCTGCGCGCCTATGAAGAAGACGAAGGGCTCCAGACCGCGCTCGGCAAGGAGTTTTCCGCGGCCTATCTCAAGCTCAAGCATGGCGAATGGAACGCCTATTGCTCGCAGTTCACGAGCTGGGAACACCAGACCACGCTCGACGTCTGATCCGTCCCTCCCAGGGCGCAACTGGTCCCGGATCGCTCCGGGACTTTCTTTTTCCCGTGATATGAAGGACCTCCTCCGATGAAATTCGTGCTGACCGTTGCCTGCCCAACCACCCGTGGCATCGTCGCGGCGATCTCCGGTTATCTCGCGAGCCAGGGGTGCTACATCATCGACAGCTCGCAGTTTGACGACCTGGAGAACGGCCTATTTTTCATGCGCATTTCCTTCCTGTCCGAAGAAGGCAGGGACCGGCCGGAGCTTGCCGACGGCTTTGCCGCGATCGCCGACAAGTTCAGCATGACCTTCGACATTCATGACGCCGAGGAGCGCATGAAGGTCGTCCTTATGGTCTCGCGCTTCGGCCACTGCCTGAACGACCTGCTCTATCGCTGGCGCATCGGCGCCCTGCCGATCGACATCGTCGCGGTCGTGTCGAACCATCTCGACTATCAGAAACTGGTGGTCAACCACGACATTCCTTTTTTCCATGTGCCGGTCACCAAGGCCAACAAGCCGGATGCGGAAGCTCGGTTGCTGCAGATCGTCCAAGACACAAAGGCCGATCTGGTAGTGCTTGCCCGCTACATGCAGGTCCTGTCGAATGCGCTCTGCCGGGAGATGTCCGGTCGGATCATCAATATCCACCACTCCTTCCTGCCGAGCTTCAAGGGCGCCAACCCTTACAAGCAGGCCTACGAGCGTGGCGTGAAGCTGATCGGCGCAACGGCGCACTACGTCACCGCCGATCTCGACGAGGGTCCTATCATCGAGCAGGACGTCGCCCGCATCACCCATGCGCAGTCGGCGGAGGACTATGTTTCGATCGGCCGTGACGTGGAAAGCCAGGTGCTGGCACGGGCCATCCATGCCCATATCCACCACCGCATCTTCATCAACGGCAACCGCACGGTCGTCTTCCCGGCAAGCCCCGGCTCCTATGCCTCCGAGCGCATGGGGTGACGACGACGGCGGTCGAGGCAAAAGTGGTGGCTGCTTTTCTCAGCCATCGCCGAAAGGCCCATTGTACATGGCGTTCCCGAGGGCCATGCCTTGCCGGCAAGCGTCGGCTCGCTCGGCACCGTCCCCTCGCATGTCACCCTGCCGATCGCCTGTGGCAAGATTGTAAGGGTGAAATAAGGATCATCGGCGTCCGGCCGGAGCGAACGCACTGAAATGGTGGCTCTGGGTTATTCCGGAGCCATCAGTCGCCCGGTCGAGGCCACTCAATAGAGCGACGGAAAACCGCCCCTGGTTACAGTTTGCCCTTCCAGGGCACGAGGAAAGCTTCCAGAAAGCGAATGGCGGCCGAGAAGGCGAAGGCGCAGATTGCGATGATGCCAATGCCCACGAAGACGACGTCGGTCGCCAGGAACTGCGACGCTGACATGATCATGAAGCCGATCCCGCGTGTGGAAGCGATCAATTCGGCGGCGACCAGCGTGCCCCAGCCGACGCCAAGCGCAATTCGGATGCCGGTGAGAATCTCGGGCAGGGCGGACGGCAGCACGATGTCGATGAAGAGCTGCAGCCGGCTTGCGCCCAGCGAACGCGCTGCATTGACGCGCTCGATCGGGAGCGAACGAACGCCCGCCTGGGCCGAGAGACAGATCGGCGCGAACATCGCAAGCACAAGCAGCGTGATCTTCGACGTTTCGCCGATGCCGAGCCAGATGATCATCAGCGGCAGGTAAGAGAGGGGCGGCAGCGGCCAGTAGAACTCGATCGGCGCATCCAGCACCCCCTTTGCCCAGCGGTTCAAACCCATGAGCAATCCGAGCGGAATGCCGGCGGAGATGGCGATGAAGGCTGCGACCACGATGCGGAACAGGCTTGCAAAGACATGCTCGGAAAGCGACGCTCCGGCATAACCGTCGCGATAGATGACACCGATTTGCGTCAGCACTTCGCCCGGACGCGGCAGGAAGAGGTGGGAAACAACACCGAGCGCGGATACGAGCCACCACAACAGCAATATGGCCAGGGCGGTAACAGTGCTGATCAAGACTGTGGGCCTCTCCCCGGCACCGAAGCTCGCCATCTTCACCAGCTTGACCTGGCGATCCTCTCTGTACGCCGCAACCGGCGAGGCTTGGACTATATCGCTCATGCGGCACTCCTGAAATCTTCGCTGCTATGGAGGATGGCGCGGATCTCCTCGCGCAGCTCGGCAAATTCCGGCGACGCCTTGATGGCGCGGGCATCGCCGGTTTCGGCGAAGCGGCGGACGAAATCGAGATCGAAGCGCGCAACGACGCGCCCCGGCCGAGGTGACATGACCAGGACCTGCGTGCCCAGGAACAAGGCCTCTTCGATCGAATGCGTGATGAAGAAAACCTTCTTTGCCGTCTTATTCCAGACGGAAACCAGCAGCTCTTGCATCTGCTCGCGTGTCAGGCTGTCGAGCGCGCCGAATGGTTCGTCCATCAGCAGGATGTCGGGATTGGTCGCGAGCGCGCGTGCGATACCGACCCGCTGCCGCATGCCGCCCGACAGCTCATAGGGAAAGGCGCCGGCGAATTCGTCGAGACCGACGAGCCGCAGCAGTTCCAAGGCACGCGCTTGCCGTTCCTTCCGGTTGACGCCGGCGAATTTCAGGCCGAGCGCGACATTGTCGACAACGGACTTCCATGGCAGCAGCGAGTCTTTCTGAAAGACGACGCCGCGATCGGCACCCGGCCGTGCGACTGCGCGGCCATCGAGTGTTATCCGGCCATCGGAAAGCGGAAGGAAACCGGCAATCGCGTTGAGAAGGGTGGATTTGCCGCATCCCGAGGCTCCGAGTGCGACGACGAAGCCGCGTTCGGGAATATCGAAGGAAACGCGATCGAGCGCGTGGACGGTCCGCCCGTCACGGGCTGCGAAGAAAACGCTGGCGTGATCGACTTTAAGCATGTTGGCGCTCGCGGGTTCGACGCCGGCGCGACTGTCGCGCCGGCGTCAGGGAGGATCAGTTGCTGACGCTGGCGAGTGCGTCTGCGGTTACGAAGGCTCCATAATTCGCCAGCACGTCGGACACCTTGCCCTGCTCCTTCAGGAACGATGCCGTGTCCTTGAGGATCTTGCCGGCCCCCGCCTTTTCCCCGCCGCCGAGCCAAGCATCCGATGCCTGGACCTCAGGCGTGAGCAGCGTCAGGTTCTTCAAGGCCGAGGCCTGCTGCTCGGGCGTTCCGCCGAGGAGTTTGGCGAGCGACTTGGCGTTATCACTGTCGGGACCCCAGGCGGCCTTATCTGAGGCGAAGGACGCGTAATATTTGTTGATGACCGCAGCGAAACCCTTCAGGAATTGCGGGTTGTCGGCGGCAAATTTCGAAGTCGCGACCCATGCTGAGAAGGTCGGCGCGCCTTTGTCCGCCACATCCTTGGAGGTCACGAGGACCTTTCCGTTCTTCTTGAGTTCGGTCAGAGCCGGATCCCAGACGAAGCCGCCATCGATGTCGCCGCGGTTATAGCTGGCGACGATCTCGGGCTGAGGGATTGCGAAAACCTGGACGTCCTTCTCGGTCAGGCCCAGCGATTTGATGAGCGCCAGGAGCTGATAGTGGTCGGTGGAGACAGGCGCGGCGGCAAGCTTCTTGCCTTTCAGGTCGTTCAGGCTTTCGATCCCGGAACCGTTGCGCACGACAAGAGCCTCGTCGATGCCCGAGATGGATGCGAGATAGAAGGCCTTGACCTCGAGGCCGCGCGATACCGCAGCCGCAAACGGGCTGGAGCCGACATAACCGACCTGAACGTCGCCGGAGGCAATGGCGGCGAAGATCTCGGCGCCCGAATTGAACCTGCGGAAGTCGATGTCGTATCCCGTATCCTTGGCGAATTCGCCGTTTGCGATCGCAACGGAAGAGGGCAAGGCATCGGTCTGATAGCCGACGACGACCTTCTTGTCCGCCGCATCGGCAACGATCGCCGTTGTAAGAGTGCCGACGCCGACAGCGATCGCCGCAATCAAGTTCCTGAAATTCATTTTGAGCCCCTTTGTTCAGGGCCGCACGGCCCTTGATATCACCGTCAAAAGGGTAACGGTAAAAAGCGGGCTATCGGGAGAAATAACAAACTATATTTATAGACTATAGGGACAATTGTTTGCGTGATTCTGCCGCTCGTGCGATCCGCAGAGCGGCCAAGAGATGCGGGGCTTGTTGCGCTTCAGGGAGAAACCTTGATGCTCACGACGCGACACGGACGATCAGCTTGCCAAAATTCCTTCCTTCCAGAAGACCGAAAAAAGCCGAGGGAGCGTTTTCGAGCCCGTCCACGATGTCTTCCTTATATTTGAGCCGGCCGTCGGCGATCCATGTTCCGGCCTCGCGATAGAAGTCAGGGCGCTGGTCGGCGAATTCGCGCTGGATGAAGCCTCGTATGGTGAGGCTTTTGCGCAGAATGGCTCGCATCACGACGGGGAGTTGATCATGTCCGCTCGAGGCGGAAGCGGTTTCGTTGTAGTGTGCGATCAGCCCGCAGACCGGAACGCGCGCAAAGTCGTTGAGCAGAGGAAAGACCGCGCTCCAGACGTGGCCGCCGACATTCTCGAAGTAGACATCGATCCCCTTCGGACAGGCGGCGGCGAGTTCTGCCGCAAAATCATCAGAACGATGGTCTACCACCGCGTCGAAGCCGAGTTCTTCGCGCACATATTCGCACTTCTCGCGTCCGCCTGCTATTCCGACAGCCCGCGCCCCGAAAATCCTGGCGATCTGGCCGACGGCGGAGCCAACAGCACCACTCGCCGCAGCGACGACAAGTGTTTCGCCGGCTTTCGGTTTGCCGATATTGCGGAGCCCTGCATAGGCTGTGAAGCCAGGCATTCCGAGAATGCCGAGTGCGGTCGTGATCGGCGCCGCCTCGGGATCGAGCTTGCGCAATGCGGTACCGTCTGAAATCGCATAGCTCTGCCAGCCGGAATGCGAAAGGACGATATCCCCTGGCTTGAATGTTGCATTGCGGCTGCTGACGACCCGGGCAACCGTTCCACCTTCCATCACGTCGCCGATTTCGACCGGCTTGGCATAGGACTTTGCATCGTCCATGCGGCCCCGCATATAGGGGTCGAGGGAAAGATAAAGAATTTGGAGAAGCACTTCGCCCTCGGCGAGATCCCGGAGCGTTTCTTGCTCGACCCGGAAATTCGCCGCTACGGGCTTTCCGGATGGGCGTGATGCAAGGACGATGCGTGTGGTAACGGGCAGGCTGGCCATGATCATGTTTCCTCGCTCTGACTTTCGCTTGTAGGCAAAATATGAGGTTCGTTCGAGGACGGGCAAGACCACTTTCGCAGCGCCGATCAAGGACGATATGCAGGGCGGGCGCCGATCGCGATTTCAGAATAGCGCTTTCGGTGGCTCGATAGTGACAAAATCTGGGATGAAACAACCGAGCTTCATGTAGATGCGGGCTTCGTACGCCGCGACGATGAAGGCGTCTCTCGCAAGCTCAGGAGTGGATTTGCCTTCGACTGCGGCGCGACAGATCATCAACGCATCCTCATAAGCCTGATCTTCTTCGGCGGGCCAATCCGTCGACAGACAATCGAGTGCTTCCAAACTGCTCCTGATCGTTCGAAACTCGCCGATCCGGTGTAGTTCCAGGCTTACCGGCTCCTGCCATGTTTCATGCGTTAACATGATCTACCTCTGCGCTAAAACGGCAACAAAGGGATTTTTGTTCCTATGGGTCGCAAGATGTGGAGGTGGGTCTGGCTCGTACTCCCAACGATCATCCTGATGGCTACTCAAGAACTGTTTCCGTTTACGGCTGGTCTCGATGCGATCGAAAACGCAGCCTTTCAACATGGCCTGCTTGTTTCTGAGTTGAGCTTGTGGTCACTCCTTTCTATGTTGATGAACTTATCCGTATGATTTCCAACGGCTTCACGAAGCTCGGGAAGGATCGAAATTCCACAATGGCGCGATCGGCCGAAATGCAAGATAGAACCCGCATGAAGAATGGGCAGCAGGATGAATCCCAAACACCCTCGTCATCGGTGGGCCGGCCGCTGCAAGAGCGGCGGAGATCCTTGACGATCGGGCTGTTGCGCGCGCGCGAAGCGGTGATGAGTCACTTCCGGCCGATCTTGGCGGCGCATGACGTAACCGAGCAGCAGTGGCGGGTCATCCGCGTGCTGTTTGAAGCGGGTACACTCGATGCAAGCGAAGTGGCGGACAAGGCTTCTATCCTGGCGCCGAGCCTGACGCGTATGATTCGCTCGTTGGAGGAGCGCGGTTTCATCACGAAGCATAAGGACAAGGCTGACGGTCGACGGGTTTTGATGCGGATCACGCCCGCAGGGCGGGCATTGATCGATGCGGTCATGCCGGAGAGTTTGAAGGTCTATGCCGATATAGGCGAGCGCTTCGGTCCGCAGCGCGTTGAACAATTGTTGGATATGCTGGACGAGCTGGCGGCGCTGAAGCTCGAAGGAGATGCGGGCGGCGAAGAGTGAGTGCTTCAAGCATCGCATAGGCTCCCTTAATTAATGTGTTAAATAAATAGTTGACGATCTGCCTGGGCTGCTGCAGTCTCAAACCATGCTGACACTGTTGGGAGGCAGAGTTGGACCTGTTGCAGAACCGCAGCCTCGTGGATCGGGCTTGGTCACCGACGCCTTACGATCAATGGGTGGATGAGCTTCAAAGCATCTGTGGGAATTTCAACGCGCATACGATGAGCCGCGGCGACAGGGTGGTCGGCACGGCGAGCCGGATCGACGTGTGCGGCATGGAGTTCGCCCATGTTTCAAATGATCTCGACTATGTTCACCGCGATTGGGACGATATTCGCCGCGATGCCAATGAGCATCTGTTCCTGATCCTGCAGCTCGAGGGTGCCTGCGGCGTGGAACATTCCGGCCAGCAGAATATCCTCGATGTCGGCGAATGTATTCTCGTGGACTCCACGCGACCGACCACTTTCTATTTCCGGGGCCATTTCTCCAATCATCTGTCCCTGCACCTGCCGCGGCAATTGATGTATTCGGACAGCAGGATCGATTTCGATGTGGCGCGGAAACTGATTGCTTCCGATCCGATGGCGATGATGCTGCGCGCGCTGATCGCCAAGATGATGACGACGCCGGACAACGAGGCAGCCTCGCCGTTCCTTCGCCAACTCATGTTCGACACGACACGCCAGGCGTTTCTGTCGACGGGTATTCAGACGGCGAGCCTGAATTTGCTGCACGATAGCGCCAGCAAACGTATGCAAATGGTCGATATTCTCATCGACAAGCATCTGACCGACAGCGACCTGAATGCCAAGTGGCTCGCGACGAGGCTTGGCGTGTCGATCCGCACCCTGCAACAGGATTTCCAGGGCATGGGCATGACCTGCACGACCGTCATCCGCGACAAGCGGCTGCGCTTCGCACGCGAAAAGATCGAGCAGCTCAAGGAGCAGCGCAACCAGACGACCATCGCCGAAGTCGCCTATTCGGCCGGATTCAACGACATTTCCTACTTCAATCGCAGCTTCAAAGAGCTGTTCGATTGCGCGCCGAGCGAATTGCTTCGCTCTGCCGAACCCGCCCATAAATTGGACTGAGGCATACTCTGCGCTCCAGTCCAAGACGAGGCGCGTTTCTCCCCAAGACGGGTTTTGCGGCAACGGCCATAGTCCTCCCGAAAGTCACGGGAGGAGAATGTCGTGAAGCAGTATACCCTGCTTATCGGTGGCGAACCTGTTGCCACGTCCCATCATGCACCGGTCGCAAATCCGTCGAATGGCGAGGTGGTCGGTCATATGCCGCTTGCCGGCGAAGCAGACCTTGACCAAGCCGTTGCGGCCGCCGCCACCGCCTTCAAGACGTGGTCGCAAGTTTCGAGCGAAGAGCGCGCCAAGGCTTGCCGCGACATGGCGGAGAAGATCAACGAACATGCCGAGGAACTTGCCCAGATCCTGACGCGGGAGCAGGGCAAGCCGCTCAATGGCCTCGGCTCACGCTTTGAGATCGGCGCCGCGCTCGCCTGGACCCGCCATACCGCCGAACTCGACCTGCCCGTTGAGGTCCTGCAGGACGATAATGAAGGCCGTGTCGAGCTGCATCGCAAGCCGATCGGCGTCGTCGGTTCGATCACGCCCTGGAACTGGCCAGTGATGATCGCCTGCTGGCATATCGTTCCGGCCGTGCGTGCCGGCAATACCGTCGTCATCAAGCCGTCGCCTTTGACGCCGCTTTCGACGATCCGCCTCGTCGAGATCATGAATGAGGTCCTGCCGCGTGGTGTCGTCAACGTCATCACCGGCGAAAACAGCATCGGCGCAGCACTCTCCGCCCATCCGGGCGTCGCCAAGATGATCTTCACCGGCTCGACGGAAACCGGCAAGAAGGTCATGGCATCGGCGGTCGCGACCCTGAAGCGGCTGACGCTGGAGCTCGGCGGCAATGATGCCGGCATCGTCCTGCCCGATGCCGATCCGAAGGCTATCGTCGAAGGTCTCTTCTGGGGCGCCTTCATCAATAACGGTCAGACCTGCGCGGCGCTGAAGCGTCTCTATGTGCACGACAGCATCTATGAAGAGGTCTGCCACGGCCTTGCTGATTATGCGTCCAAGATCGTTGTCGGTGATGGCCTGGACGAGGCGAGCATCCTTGGGCCGATGCAGAACGAGATGCAATTCAACAAGGTGCGCGAACTGGTCGAGGATGCGCGTGCCCATGGCGGCCGCATCCTGACCGGTGGTGCGCCAATGGATCGCCCGGGCTATTTCTATCCGATCACGCTCGTTGCCGATGTCGATCATGGCGTTCGGCTGGTCGATGAGGAGCAATTCGGTCCGGCCCTGCCGATCATCCGCTATAGCGACATCGACGAAGTGGTCGCCCGTGCCAACCAGAATCCCGCCGGTCTCGGCGGTTCCGTCTGGTCCTCCGATGCGGAGAAGGCGAAACGCTATGCGGTGCAGCTCGAATGCGGTTCGGTCTGGATCAACAAGCACGGCACGATCCAGCCCAATGCGCCTTTCGGCGGCGTGAAGCAGTCCGGCATCGGCGTCGAGTTCGGCGTGGAAGGACTGAAGGAATTCACGACAATCCAGACGGTGTTGAGCTGAGCCATGACGACTTACGATTATATCATCGTCGGTGGCGGCTCTTCGGGCTGCGTGCTGGCAAATCGGCTTTCGGAAAATCCGGCGCATAAGGTGCTGCTGATCGAGTCCGGGCGTAGGGATTCCGATCCCTGGATCCATATCCCCGCGACCTTCTTCAAGGTGCTGGGCAAGGGCATCGATATTCATCCCTATGCCTCGAACCCTGACAAGGGTTTGAATGGCCGGCCGAGCATCGTGCCGCAAGGCAATGTGCTGGGTGGCGGCAGCTCGGTGAATGCGATGATCTATATTCGCGGCCATCGCAACGACTACGATACCTGGTCGCAGATGGGCTGCCAGGGCTGGTCCTACGAGGATGTGCTTCCGGCCTTCCGCTCGCTGGAAAACAACGAGCGGCTGAACGGCGAGTTCCATGGCAGAAAGGGGTCGCTGCGCGTCTCCGATCCTCGCCACCGCCATCCGCTAAGCGAGGCCTTCGTCAAGGCGGCGACTGAGATCGGCATTCCTCATAATAACGATTTCAACGGCGCGGATCAGGCCGGCGTCGGCTTCTACCAAAGCACGACCTATGGCGGCCGACGCTGGAGTTCGGCCCAAGCCTTCCTACGCGAGGCGGAGAAGCGGCCGAACCTGACCGTGCTGACGGAGCGCAAGGTCGCCCGCATCCTGTTCGAGGGGCAGAAGGCCGTCGGCGTCGAGCTGCTCGACGGTACGATATTCAAGGCATCCTGCGAGATCGCGCTCACCGCCGGCGCCATCGCAACGCCGAAGATCCTGCAATTGTCCGGCATCGGCGATGGCGGGCATCTCTCCTCACTCGGCATCAAGGTCGTGGCGGACCTGCCCGGTGTAGGGAGCAATTATCAGGATCATCTGGAAGTTCCGGTGCAGGGTGAGACGCGGGAGCCGATTTCGATCCTCGGTCATGACAAGGGCCTTCGGGCTGCCGGTCACATGCTGCGCTATCTGACCTCGCATCGTGGGCTGTTGTCGTCGAACGTCGTCGAGTGCGGCGGTTTCGTCGACACCGCCGGCACGGGGCAGCCGGATGTGCAGTTCCACGTTCTGCCGGTCCTGATCGGCTTCGTCGACCGCGATCCGGAGCCAGGTCACGGCCTCAGCATCGGACCATGTTATCTGCGGCCGCGCTCGCGCGGTTGGATACGGCTGAAGAGCGTCAATCCGAACGAGCAGACGGATTTCAACGCCAATCTGCTTTCCGATCCCGCCGATCTTGAAACTTTGGTGCGCGGTGTCGAAACGGCGATCCGCATTCTCGATGCGCCGGCCCTAGCCAAGCTGGTCAAGCGCCGGGTGCTGCCGAAGCCGGGGGTCGAGAAGGATCCCGAAGCACTGCGCGGTTACATCCGTCAATCCTGCAAGACCGTGTTCCATCCGGCTGGAACGGCGCGCATGGGCCGGGCGGACGATCGCATGGCCGTTGTCGGGCCGGACCTAAAGGTGCGTGGGATCGAGGGGCTGCGCGTCTGTGATGCCTCGGTCATGCCGACCCTTGTGTCGGGCAACACCAATGCCCCGACGATGATGATCGCGGCAAAGGCTGCTGCCTTCATGACAGGAAAGGCGATTTCCGGCTGAGCCGGAAATTGGGGAAGCAAAGAGCCCGTGGGGAGCGGGACAACAAACTGGAGGAGACAATGCGTATCAATCTGAGAGGGCTGGCAATCGGCCTTTTGCTGACGCTGGTTTCTGCGTTCAGCGCACATGCGGCCGCATCCTGCGGCGATAATAGCGGCAAGCCGGCAACGGGCGAGCCGATCGTCATCGGTGCCATTACCGGCAAGACCGGACCCGACGATTTTTCCAATTCCACCAAGGCGGCAAAGGCCTATTTCGATTGCCTGAACGCCAATGGCGGCATCAAGGGCCGACCGGTTAAATATCTGGTCGAGGACGATCAGTGGAACCCGGAGATCTCCGCGCAACTGGCGGCAAAGCTCGTCAACGACCAGAAGGCCGTGCTGATGGTCGGCAATTCCAGCTATGTCGAGTGCGGTGCGAACGCCGATTTCTACAAGAAGTCGGGCATTCTTGTCGTCGCCGGCGTCGGTGTGCCGCGTGAGTGCTATTTTGCTGAAAATTATGCGCCGACCAATGCCGGACCGCGCGTCTCGATGCTCGGCGCGATGGGCTATGCGCTCGACAAGCTGAATGCCAAGTCGGTCGTCTGCATCGGCCCGAACATTCCGAATGTCGGCACCTGGTCCTGCGACGGCGTGATGCTGCTCGCCAAGGAAAAGGGTTTTGCCGCGCAGACGATCCTGATGGATCCGGGCTCGGCCGACGCCACGTCGATCATCCTGCAGGCGGCTTCGAGCAAGCCTGATGTCATCGTGCTCGGCCTGTCGAAGGGCGTGACCGTGCCGCTGCTGACGGCTGCCGAAGAGCAGGGCCTCAACCAGACGATCACCTTCCTCAGCGCCGCCTCTGCCTATGATCTTTCGGTTCCATCGACCATCGGCTCGGGTTGGGACGGCAAGTTTTATGTCAACATGGAATTCAATGATCTCGAGGCAACGACGCCGGACAATCAGAACTGGCTCGCCGTCATGGACCAGTACGGCCAGAAGTCGGACCCACGCGACACCTTTGCCCAGGCCGGTTATCTGGCGGCGCGCATCGCCGAAACGGCGCTGATGACGCTCGATCCAGGCAAGATCGATCGCGAGACCGCCTCTGCCGCCGTGCGCCGGATCAAGGACTTCAAGAGCGATATCTTCTGCGCTCTCTGGTACTTCGGTGATGGCCAGCCGCGCCACAACGCCAATTCGACGACGCGCATGGCCGTCGCCGAGGGCGGAAAGTGGAAGGTCGTCTCCGATTGCGCTCCGTCGCCTGATCCGGAGCTGAAGGACATCCGCGCCTTCGAAAAGTCCGCCGGCATCAACTGAGCCCTGACGCTTGCCATCGGTTCCGCGGCAAAACCGCGGGGCCGAACGACCCGAAAGGATCGATTCAATGAACCTTCTACCCTTCGTCATTTCCGGGCTGGGCATTGGCGCTGTCTATGCGCTGTCCGGCGTCGGGCTTGTCGTCCTGTTTCGAGCGACCGGCGTACTCAACTTCGCATTCGGTGCCGTCGGCGCAATCGGTGCGCATTGCGCCTGGCAATTGCTGGAGTGGAAGATGCCGCTCGCCATTGCCATCCTCGCCGCCGTTGCCGTCTCGACGGCGATCAGCTTTCTCTATGGCCGGATATTCGCGCCCATGCTGTCGCATCGCGATATCGTCGTGCGCGCCGTCGGCACCTTGGCGCCCGCGCTGATCCTGATCGCGATTATGGGCGTCATCTGGGGAGAGTTGCCGCGTCGCCTGCAGTTTCCGACCGACCAGATGTTCGTGTCGCTTTTCGCTGTGCGCCTCACCTTCACGCGCATCATCGCCATCATCCTCGCCGTCGTCATGGTCGTTGCCATTACGCTGCTTTTGACCCGCACGCGCTTGGGCCTCGATATGCGCGCGCTTGCCAATGATCGCGATCTCAGCGCCATTCTCGGCGTGCGCATCCTTTACACGGAGACCGCGGCCTGGATCATGACCGGCATCTTCTCGGGCTTTGCTGGCCTGTTGCTGGCCGATCTCGTCCGGCTGCAGGGAACCTTTCTGACTTTGCTGGTCATACCTGCAATCGCGGCTGCGATCCTCGGCCAGTTGCAGTCGCTGTGGCAAACGGCCGTTGCTGGCATTCTGATCGGCATCGCCGAAGCCGTGCTGACGCCGATCGCCTGGATATCGCCCTATCGCGCAGCGGCACCGTTTGTCATCGCGCTTATCGCAGTCACCATCCTGGGAGGCACCGCGAAAGTCGCGTTGAAGGACCGATGAGCATTCAGCAGCAAACAATCGACCCAACCGCCGAAGGCATATCGATGGTGCGCCTGCCCAAGCAGCTTCTTCATGTGCCCTTGACGATGTTGGCCCTTTCGATCCTCGTCGCCTGCCTTGCCAATTCCTTCTGGCTGTCCGCCGCAACCTCTGCCATCGCACTCTCGCTCTCGGTTGCCGGGCTCGCTATTCTTTATGGTCAGCTTGGTCTTGTCTCCCTTTGCCAATTCGCGCTTGTCGGTGTCGGCGGCTGGGTGACGCTTCGCGTCGGGCACGCTTTTCATCCGCCCTTCGAATTGAGCCTGCTTGCGGGCGGTGTCGTCGCTTCGGTGGTGGGACTGGCATTCGGTGTGCCGGCACTGCGCCTGCGTGGCCTCTATCTCGCGCTCGTGACGCTGATGCTGGCCGGCGCCTTCCAGATCGTCATCAGTGCCTGGGGCTTCCCCGATGGCGGCCTCGGTTTCCTGGGCCGGGCGGATGGTTCTGGCCGCGCGATGCTGGCAAGGCCGGCAATCGCCGATGGAGAAGTCTCCTATTTCCTCTATGTCTGTGCGGTAGCGGCAATCGGCCTTTTGATCGCGCAGTGGCATAAGCTCGCCCGTCCCGGCCGCGCTTGGGCGCTTATCCGCAAGGGCGAGACGGTTGCTGTTGCAAGCGGCGTCAATGTGCTGATCTACAAGGCCTGGGCATTCGCATTGGGCGGCTTTCTCGCCGGCCTTGCTGGCGGTTTGCTGGCGGGCAATGTCGGTCAGCTCGACGGGCGCGCCTTCGGCGCCTTCGAAAGCCTCAATCTCTTCGCCCTTGCCATCGTCGGCGGTGTCTTCAATTGGTACGGCGCCGTCATTGCGGGCCTGCTGCTGCGTGCCGTGCCGGCGTTGCTCACCGATCTCGGCATTGACGGCTATGTCACGATCGGGATCTTCGGCGTCGCCCTGTTCCATGCGCTGGCGACCGCGCCGACAGGCATTGCCGGTCAGATATCGGTTCTCATTGCCCGGCTGAATGCCGCTCTTTTCCGGGGGAGGGCAGGATGATCAAGATCGACAATCTCATCGTCCAATTCGGTGGTATCAGGCCGATCAATGAACTCAGCGCCATGCTGACGGCCCCTGTCGCCGGCCTCATCGGCCCGAATGGTGCGGGCAAGACGACGTTGCTCAACGTACTCTCCGGGTTCGTGAAACCCATCCACGGCACAGTCTCGCTTGGCGAGCGGGCGTTGCTGCCGCTGACGCCACTGCAGCGGGTGCGTGCCGGCTTGCGCCGTTCATTCCAGACGGAGCAGGTGGTTGAGGATCTGACAGTTGCCGGTAACATCGCCGCAATCGCCGATCATGTCGTTAGCACCGGGTATCATGCCCGTGCGATCGACCAGGCTCTTACCTTTGTCGGCCTAACGGATGTTGCCGATCGGCTCGGCCAATCCCTCAATCTTTTCCAGCGCCGCCTCGTCGAGCTGGCAAAATGCGTGGTCGGCGAGCCGAAACTCATTCTGCTCGATGAACCGGCCGCGGGTCTGACAGAAGAGGAAGGCAAGGCCTTTCGCGAAATGGTGCTGCGCATTCCGGCGGAGTTCCGGGCGCAGGTGCTGATCATCGACCATGACGTCGATCTCATCCGGTCCATGTGCGGCGAAACCATGGTGCTCGATTACGGCAAGCTCCTGGCGCTCGGCCCAACGCAGGCCGTGCTGGCCGATCCGAACGTGCGGCGCGCCTATCTGGGGGAATTCTGACATGGGCATCGCATCCGAAGTCAGCGTCGAAAATCTCGTCGTCGAGCGCGGCGGCAAGCGCGTCATTCATGACGTTTCCTTTTCGGTCGCGGCCGGGAAGATCACGACGTTGCTCGGCGCCAACGGGTCCGGCAAGTCGAGCACGGTCATGGCCATGGCGGGCGTCCTGCCGCGTGGCGGTTCCGTGCGCCTGGGCATCACAGCGTTCGAAGGGTTTTCGCCCGACCGCATTCGCCGGGCTGGTCTTGCGCTCGTGCCGGAAGGGCATCGCGTGCTCGGGCAGCTTTCCGTCGAAGATAATATTCTCGTCGCGGCGCTTGAGGGATCAGCTGCTGCGCGGCGGGAAGGTCTGGCGCATGCCTATGAGATTTTTCCGGAACTTTCGGAGCGGCGGCGCCAGTCGGCGTCGGATCTTTCCGGCGGTCAGAAGCAGATGGTGGCCATGGCGCAGGCCTTTATTGCCAAGCCGCGTTTCATGATCGTCGACGAACTATCGCTCGGCCTGGCGCCGGCCGTCGTCAAGCGGCTGGCCGAGGCGCTGAAAATCGCCGCCCACCGCGGCATCGGCGTCCTGCTGATCGAGCAGTTTGCCAATCTCGCGCTCGATCTGGCCGATCAGGCTCTTGTTTTGGAGCGCGGGCGCCTCGTCTTTTCGGGCACCGCCGCGACGCTCAAGGCCCAGCCGGACATTCTGCATGGCGCTTATCTGGCAAGCTGAAGCGACGAAAATATTTCGCCTTTTTGAGGACAGCAATCATGGCCGCAGCACTTCATCGGCATGTCGACAGCGCCAGCGGTCGAGCGTTTGCGGGGCTGGCACGCAATCTCTTCGGCAATGTCCGGCTCGATTTCGGCACCGCAGATGAAGAAAAGAGCCGGCTGATCTCGGCCATGTTGGGCACTTGCCGGCTGACACGGCTGGAGGCGGATCGGCATGTCGTGTTCGGCGATTGTGTGATGGCGGCACCTGATAATCCTGACGCGATCAAGCTGATCGTGCAGACGGAAGGCAGCGCCTCGCTCGCACAGGGCGGATTGCATGCCCCGGTCTCGCGGAATGCGCTTGTCATCTACGACCCCAGCCGCCCCTATATGCTGACGAACAGCACGCCGGTTCGCCAATTGCTGTTGCAATTGCCGCGCCACGCGCTGCCCCATGCGGCCGTGGAACGATTGGCACAGCCTTTCACTGTCCATGCCGAGCAAGACGGCATGTGCCGAATTTTGCTCGCGCTCATGGACTCGACCTTCCATGAGATCGATCATCTTGACGAGGCTCGGCGTTCGAGTGTCGGCCAGACCATGATCGAGCTCGTGCGCACCATGATTGGCGCCGATCAGCAACAGGCTAGGCCGGTTGCCAATCCGCTGGGTGTGCTGCTGCAGCGGATCAAGGATTTCATCGATATCAATCTCGAATGGCCGGATCTGACGGTAACGATGATCGCGCGCCGCATGGGCTGCTCGGTACGTTACGTCTACCGTGCATTCGAGGTCGAGTGCCTGACTCCTTCGGATTACATCTGGGATCTGCGCGTGCAGAAAGCTGCGGCACAGTTGCAGGACGCCGACGGCTATGCCGGAGAAATATCCGAGATTGCCTTTGCTCTCGGCTTTTCCTCCAGCGCGCATTTTTCGCGCGCGTTCCGCCATCGCTACGGTGTTTCGCCGTCACAATGGCGCAAGGCCAGGATGTCCTAGACGGATAAGGTGGCCCGGCCAAAGCCGAGCCACCTTGTTCCTCATCGCATGGATTCGGCCACTCTCAGCGTATCCGTGAACTGCTCGAAACGCCGGATCTTGCCTCCCACCACGCCCCAGACATGCACGACACGGGCTTTGAAGGCCTTTCCGGTCTGCTTGTTCGTGCCGCTATAACCTCCGACGGCAACGACCTCGTCACCGGCGTCGAGAAGACGTTCGAGCGTGAAGGTGTATCCGTCGAAGGTCTGCCCGAGCGCCTGAAAGACGTTCTTGAAGATTTCCTGTGGGCCGACATAGGTGCCGGCGCAGGGAAAGCCATCCATCTCCGTCCAGCGGCAATCGGAGGCGATGTCGGCGAGCATGCCATCCACGTCGCGGCGGTCGTTGGCGTCGTAATGCGCCTTTACGATATCGAATGCTTTGCGCATGGCGTCCTCACACAGGTTCTTGGCCGGGCAGGTAATAGGTCATCGACGCCTTGCGAATGAAGGCGCCGGCCGGGCTGTTCTGGATGCGGCCGTCGCCGGTAATGCCAAGGAATTTGCCTGTGGAACGCATATCATTGAAATTATAGAAGAAAGTGGATGCGACCGCGATCTTGAATTCGCGGAAAGTGAAGATGTAGAGGTTGTCGTCGAACTTGTAGGTGGTGGTCAGGTCGACATCGCCGTGGCCGCGCTGCACGCCGACGAGGCATTGCCAGGCATAGCGCTGAGACGAGAGATAGGTGTGCTCGTAGACGTGGTTGGGACTGTAGGTGAAATGTGCCCTCAGCCCGATCAGATCGCGGCTCTCATGCGGCACCGGCCCGCTCGCCGCACCGCCCTCGATGACACCGGGTCGGAAGATCTGCGCGACCTGCGGCTCGCCGACAGAATCCTGGAGATCGCGAACGATGGAGTAGATGGAAAGCGCGCGGCGCGTTTCAGTGTTGAGGATCAGCGTCTCGGCCTCCTTGGGGCGACCGGCAAAGATGATCTCGACGAAATAGGTCTTCGGCGCGACTTCGATCACCTCAGATAGATCGGTGCCACCGTCCTTGCCGTCGGACCATTTGACTTCACTCTTGGCGAAGGCAAGCTCCAGCGTGCGGCCGTCGTCGAACGAGATCCTGTGCGACGAGCCGGTCAGAGCTTCCGTTGCAGGCAGACGGTTCGTATCGATGCCATAGGCGAATTCGTCGTAGGTTTTCCAGTCCTTGGGATTCTGGTTCATCAGTGTCTCCTCCCTGTTATTTTGCAAATGCCAAGGTCGGCAGGTCGACCGTGCCGGCGCCGCCGTCGACGGTCAGGACCGCCCCATTGATCATCGATGCTTCGCACGAAGCCAGGAAGCAGACGGCATTGGCGACGTCTTCTGCCGTTGCCGGTCGGCCAAGCGGTACGTCCTTGGTGACGAGCGCGTAGGCCTCCTCGATGCTGCTCAGCTTGTATTTCTCGACGATGAATTCCATCTGCTCGTCGGCCATGGCTGTCGTGACCCAGCCGGGGCACACGCTGTTGGTGCGCACGCCCTTGCGGCCATAGTCGCGGGCCAGAGATTTCGCGAGGCCGATGCAGCCATGCTTCATGGTGACGTAGCCCGCCGCATCCGGCCCGGCGAAGAGCCCCGCAATCGAGGCGAGAACGACGATGTTGCCTCGCCTCCTGATGAGATGCGGCAGGGATTCACGGGCACTGACGAAGGCGGTGTTGAGATTGAGGCGGACGGCGAGGTCCCATGTTTCGTCCGACATGCTGACCGTCGGCCCAACGCCGTGACCGCCGGCATTGGCAATGAGGATATCGAGGCCTCCGAAGGTTTCTACGACCTTTTCGACAGCGGCTTGCATGGCGGCGCTATCGGCCGCATCGGCCGTGACGACGGCAGCGCCGATCTCTTCGGCAACGGCGCGAAGCGGTTCAGGGCGGCGCCCGACGAGCGCGACGTTGCCGCCTTCCTGCCGGATGCGGCGCGCGACCGCCGCTCCGATGCCCGTACCGCCGCCGGTGATCAAGGCGGTCTTGTTCTTGAAACGCATGTTTCCTCCTCCTGGCTTTCCGGATCATGATGACCGATGTGTCTGGAGGCGTCGCGTCCATCTCTGCAGTCCGTTTTGACTGAGCGTGCACAATGCAGCCCGCGCGGGGAATTCCCACGATTGGAAGCAGCCAAACGTGCAATGTCCGAGGAGGTTCGGGAAATCAGTAGACTTTTGCGTCCGCCGGCGGCTTGGCGGCATCCGCCTTCTTGAAGTCGTCGAGGAGCTTGGTGGTTGCGTTGGCAAGCAGGGTGACGTCGTTGCCGATCGCGACGAAGGTCGCGCCAAGTTCGAGATAGCGTTTCGCAAGCGAGAGGTCGCCGATCAGAATGCCGGCCGCCTTGCCGTGCGACTGGATCTTCGCAAGCGCCTTTTCGACTTCTGCCTGCACTTCAGGTGCGCCCGGCTTGCCGAGATAGCCCATATCAGCGGCGAGATCGGCGGGGCCGATGAAGATTCCATCGACGCCCTCGGTCGAGGCGATGTCATCGAGCGCGGCAAGCCCGGCGCGGTTTTCCACCTGCAGGAGCAGACAGATCTCGTCATTCGCCGTCGGCAGATAGTCCGGAATACGGTTAAAGGCGGAGGCACGGGCAAGCGCTGCACCGACGCCGCGCACGCCATGCGGCGGATATCGCACTGCCCTGACCATGGTCTCGGCCATCTCCTTGCTGTCGACCATCGGGATCAGCAGGGTCTGAGCGCCGATATCGAGCATCTGCTTGATGATCCAGGTCTCGCCGATCGGCGGGCGGATCACCGCATGGCTGGCAGTGCCCTTCATCGCCTGCAATTGCGAGACGAGAAGCGGCACATCATTCGGCGCATGCTCGGCGTCGAGCAGCAGCCAGTCGTATCCGGCGCCGGCGCAGATCTCGACGGTGTAGGCATTGGCAAGCGCCTGCCAGAGACCGATCTGCGCCCGCCCTTCCTTCAGGGCCTGTTTAAAAAGATTCTTGGGCGCCGGCATGCTTCACTCCTTCACGCAAAGAACAGGCTGACCGACCCGTAGGGACCGAAATCGGCATTGATCGTGTCGCCGTGCCGCGCCTCGATCGGGCGAATGAAAGAGCCGGCAAGCACGATCTGGCCGGCCTCGATGCCATCGCCATATTGCGACAGTCGATTGGCAAGCCAAGCGATGCCGCGTGCAGGCTGGTTAAGCACGCCGGCGCCAAGGCCGGTCTCTTCGACCTCGGCATTGCGGCTGACGATCGCGCCCATCCAGCGCATGTCGATCTCGCCAGGCCGCACGGCGCGGCCGCCGGTGACGATGCCGGCATTGGCAGCATTGTCGGAGATGGTGTCGACGATGGTGCGCGCTTTCTTCGTCTCCGGATCGACCCGGAGGATACGGGTATCCAGGATTTCGAGGGCAGGCGTCACGTAGTCGGTAGCGTTGAGCACATCGAAGATCGAGATATCAGGCCCCTTGAGCGGCGCCTTCATCACGAAGGCGATCTCGGCCTCGATGCGCGGCTGGATGAAGCGATCGGCCGGTACGGTCGCACCATCCTCGAACACCATGTCGTCGAAGAGCACGCCAGAATCGGGAATGTTGATGTTGAGGGCATATTGCATCGCCTTCGATGTCAGCCCGATCTTCCAGCCGATCGGCTTGCGGCCGCTCGCAATCTTCTTCTGCACCCAGGCGCTCTGGACGGCATAGGAGTCGTCCATAGTCATCTCTGGGTGTTTCAGCGAGAGAAGTCCGGTCTGGACACGGGTCCGCTCTGCCTGATCGAGGCTTTCGGCGGCTGCCTGGATTTCTTCATGCGACAGCATCAGAGCACCTCGTCGGCGATGGTGTTTTTCAGGATGCCAATGCCATCGGCTTCGACTTCGACGACATCGCCGGGTTTCAGCCAGATCGGCGGATCGAAGCGGGCGCCGGCGCCCGTCGGCGTGCCCGTGACGATGACGTCGCCGGGGACGAGCGTGGTGAAGGTGGAGATGTAGTTGATGATCTTGCGGAAGGAGAAGATCATCCGGCTCGTGCGGTCGCTCTGGCGCACTTCGCCATTGACGCGGGTCTTAAGCTCGATGTCTTCAAGCTGTGCTGCATCGGTGAAGGGGATCAGCCAAGGCCCGATCGCGCCGGTGCGATCGAAGTTCTTGCCCTGGGTGACGTTGAATTTCGCATGGCGCACCCAGTCGCGGATCGTGCCCTCATTGCAGAGCGACAGGGCCGCGATATGGGAGAAGGCGTCGGCTTCGGCGATCCGGCGACCACCCTTGCCGATGACGATGACGATCTCGCCTTCATAGTCTAGCTGCGGGCTTTCCGGCGGTCGGATCAAGGGCTGATCGTGCCCAGTGAACGACCGCGGAAAGCGGATGAAGAGGGAAGGGTTGGAAGGGGCTGCCTGCCCATCCTTGTATTCCTCGTTGCGGTCGGGGAAGTTGACCCCGACGCAAATGATCTTTTCCGGCGACGGAATGGGAATTTCGAAGCGGATGTCGTCGAACGCGAAATCCGGCTTCAGCGCTTTGGCTTCCTCGGCGAGTTGAGCGAGGCGACCGGCCTCGATAACTTCGCGGAGCGTCGGCCATGTTGCGCCATGGCGGGCAGAGAGGTCGACGACACCATCGGTCTTGACGAGACCATATTTCAAGGTGCCGTGGTGAGAAAAGCTGGCGAGGCGGGGCCGTTCGGTCAAAATGGTCTCCTATGTCAAACTGCGGGCAATCTCGGTGATCACCGTGAAGGCCATGTCGGCGTCATCGCGGGTCATCTCGAACTGGCCTGCCTGGAAGCGAATAGCGATACGCCCGTCGACGCGTGTTTGCGTGAGATAGATGCGGCCATCGTCGTTGATGGCGTTGACCAGCGCAATATTGTGCCGGTCGACGTCCTCACCGCCTTTGTGGCGGAAGGAGAAGAGCGAGAGCACCGGTTCGCTAACGAGTTCGAAATCCGGTTCGGCGGCAAGTCGTTTTGCCAGTTCTTCCGACCAGGCCACATGGTTGCGGATCATTGTGCGCAGCCCTTCAAGCCCGTGATAGCGCATGAGAAACCAGAGTTTCAGCGCGCGAAAACGACGGCCGAGCGGCACGGACCATTCGGAGTAGTCGATGATGCCGTCATGACCATGCGTCTTCAGGTATTCCGGCTGAATGGCGAGCGTGCGTACCTGGTCTTCCGGGCTGCGGATGAACTGTACCGAGCAATCGAAATTGGCACCGAGCCATTTGTGAGGGTTGAAGACGATGGAGTCCGCAGCCTCGACACCATCCCAAAGCCGACGGAACTCCGGGCAAATCATCGCGGAGCCGGCCCAGGCGGCGTCGACATGCAGGTAGAGCCCGTGCGCCTTCACGACTTCCGCAACGGCGCGGATCGGGTCGCAGGCGCCGATAGAGGTACCGCCCGTGCAGGCGATGACGCCGGCCGGAATATGGCCGGCGGCAAGGTCGGCCTTAATCGCGGCATCGAGCGCTTCAGGGTCCATGCCATTGAGCAGGCCTTTGGTGGGGATGCGCACGAGATTTGCCTCGCCGATGCCCGCTATCCAGATCGCCCGGTCAATGGAGGTGTGCACCTGTTTGGAGGCATAGACGCGTACGGCCTTGTGCGCTGAAAGCCCGTCGCTGTTGCCCTTCCAGCCGAGAGCTTTTTCGCGCATCACCAGTACGGCTGCGAGCGTCGCAGTTGAGGCGGAATCCTGGATGACACCGGCAAAACCATCCGGAAGTCCCATAGCTTGTCGCAGCCAGTCGACCACGCGAGTTTCAAGCTCCGTCGCCGCCGGCGATGTCTGCCACAGCATGCACTGCGCGGCGATGGAGGTGACGAGATAGTCTGCGATTACCGAGACTGGTGCGGCATTTGCCGGGAAATAGGCGAAGAAGCGAGGATGCTGCCAGTGCGTCAGGCCATCCGGAATGATGCGCTCGAAATCGGCAAAGATCGCCTCCATGGCCTCGCCCGCTTCCGGTGCCGCATCAGCGATTTGCCGCGCGATGTCGCCAGGCTTCGTCCGCGCCCGTACAGGCCGCTCGCGCAGGCCCGCGCGATAATCGGTGCCCCAGTCGGCGACTTTTCGAGACCAATGACGGAATTCTTCGCTGTCCATATATCATTCCCTATTTGGTACTGCGTTGTCTCGGCGCTGTGCCATCCCCTGCGCAATGTTCCACGGCGAACAGCCGGCTCTTTCAAATTGCTGCAGCCTCGCCTTGAGACTAAAGCTGGGATGGGTCATGCTTATCTCGGGCCTTCCTTGGCCTCAGACGACGCCGCCGAGGCAGACATATTTGATTTCGGTGAACTCCTCGATGCCGTAGCGCGATCCCTCGCGGCCGAGACCGGAGAGTTTGACGCCGCCGAATGGCGCTTCGGCCGTCGAGATCAGGCCGGTATTGACGCCGACCATGCCGTATTCGAGCGCTTCTGCGACGCGGAAGACGCGGGCGAGGTCCTTGGCATAGAAATAGGAGGCAAGACCGAATTCGGTGTCGTTGGCCTGGGCAATGACATCGGCCTCATCCTTGAAGCGGAAGAGCGGAGCCACCGGTCCGAAGGTCTCTTCCTTGGCGACAGCCATCGCCGGTGTGACATTGGCAAGTACGGTTGCCTCATAAAAGCGTCCGCCGAGCGGATGGCGATGACCGCCGGCAACGACGCGGCCGCCCTTGGAAAGCGCATCGGCAACATGTTCCTCGACCTTGGCAAGGGCTGCTTCGTCGATCAGCGGGCCGAGATTGATGCCTTCGTCGAAACCATTGCCGGTCTTCAGCGCGCCGACCGCTTTGGAGAGCTTTTCGGCAAAGGCATCGTAGACGCCGTCCTGCACATAAAGACGGTTGGCGCAGACGCAGGTCTGGCCGTTGTTGCGGAACTTGGCGATCAACGCGCCTTCGACGGCCGCATCGAGATCGGCATCGTCAAACACGATGAAGGGCGCATTGCCGCCGAGTTCCAGCCCGAGTTTCTTGATGGTCGGCGCGCTCTGCCTGTAGAGCTCGGCGCCGACTTCGGTCGAGCCGGTGAAGGTGAGCTTGCGCACGACCGGGCTTGCGGTCATCTCGCCGCCGATGGCGCGGGCCGAGCCGGTCAATACACTGAACAAGCCCTTGGGCAGACCGGCGCGTTCGGCAAGGACCGCAATCGCAATCGCCGAAAACGGCGTCTGCGAGGCGGGCTTCAACACCATGGCGCAGCCGGCGGCAAAGGCAGGACCGGCCTTGCGGGTGATCATCGCATTCGGGAAGTTCCAGGGGGTGATCGCGGCAACGACGCCGATCGGCTGCTTCATCACCAGAATGCGCTTGTCCTTCTGGTGGCCGGGAATGATGTCGCCATAGACGCGGCGGGCTTCTTCGGCAAACCATTCGATGAAGCTGGCGCCATAGGCGATCTCGCCCTTGGCCTCGGGGAGCGGCTTGCCCTGTTCGGCCGTCAGGATGCGGCCGAGATCATCCTGGTTTTCCATCATCAGCTCGAACCAGCGCTTGAGGATGCTGGAGCGTTCCTTGGCGGTGCGGGCGGCCCATTCCTTCTGGGCAGCTTCGGCCGCGGCAATCGCCTTTTTGGTCTCGGCAGCGCCCAGATTGGGAACGCGGCCGATGATCTCGCCGGTCGCCGGATTGTCGACCTTGATTGCGTTGTCCCCTGCCTCGATCCAGTCGCCACCAACCAATGCGGCCTGCCGGAACAATGTTGCGTCTTTCAAATGCATGACGGCCTCCTCGCATCGCGAAGGTTGATGAGAAACGGACGTTTTCGCCCGCTCTCAAAGGTAACGCTTAGGGCGCGATAATCGGCTGTGCCTTCAAGTCAGGCTCGGTTACTTCAGCACCGGCGAACAGACTGCCATGTTCGAACCAGGATTTGGGAGCGGGTGCGCCCCACAGCGTCTGGCGCTGCGGATCCTTGAGGTCCCACTTGATCGGCTCCAGATCGGGATCGACGGTCTGATAGTCCGAGCAATAGATCTCGATGCGATGGCCGTCCGGATCGAGGATGTAGAGGAAGAAGGCGTTGGAAATGCCGTGACGTCCCGGACCGCGCTCGATATTGGCAACCCAGCCGGTGGTCGCCATCAGGTCGAGCAGGTCGATGATGTTCAGCGGCGTCGGCACCCAGAAGGCGGTGTGGTGCAGGCGCGGGCCACGGCCGTTGGTGAAAGCGATATCATGGACGCCGCCCTTGCGATGCGTCCAGGCCGCCCAGAGGCGGCCGGTTTCCTCATCCTCGGTATATTCGGTCACACGGAAGCCGAGTTCGTTATAGAAGGCGACGCTCTCGTCGACATTGGTCGAAAAGCAGTTGAAGTGGTCGATGCGCAGCGGCTTCACGCCCTTGTAGAGGGCATATTTCTGATGGATCGGCGGCAGGCGATCCATCTTCGAATAGAATTCGAGCGGGATGCCGTGGGGGTCGCGGGTGCGGAAGGTCCGCGCCTGGTAGGGACGCTCGACCCATTCGACCGGCAGGTCCTTGCCCTTGAAGAAATGCGCCGCCTTGTCGAGGTCCTCGTCGCCGAAGACCTTGAAGCCGAGATCGCGGGCTTCGGCCTTGTCGGATTTCTTGAGCACGATGCAGTGGTGGCCGCGTTCCTCCATTGCCCGCAGGTAAATCGTGTCGGAGGTCTCGTCCGTCACTTGCAGGCCGAGCGTGTCGACATAGAAGGCACGGGACTTGGCAAGATTGGTGACACCGAATTCAACATGGCTGAGGCGCACGATGTTGAAGGGCGGATAGAGATTGGGTTTCGGCAGGGGCATTTGTTCCTCCTCTTTATGCGTGTTGGCGGCTCAGCCGCCGAGTTTCTGGATGGCGTGCGGCTTGGTGGCGAAGGCGATGTTCTTGGTTTCCATGTAGAAATCGAAAGACCAGTCGCCGCCGTCGCGGCCGATGCCGGAGCTCTTGACCCCACCGAAGGGGGTCGGCAGGTGGCGCACATTTTCCGAATTCACCCAGATCATGCCGGCTTCGAGATGGTCGGTGAAACGGAAGGCGCGAGTGACGTCCGACGTCCAGAGATAGCCGGTCAGGCCATATTGGACGTCGTTGGCAAGGGCGAGCGCATCGGACTCATCCTTGAAGGGGATGGCGGTCAGCACCGGCCCGAAGATCTCTTCCTGGGCGATACGCATCTGGTTGTTGGCACCGGTGAACAGGGTGGGCGAGACGTAGCAACCGCCGCCCGGGCCGTTGAGTTTCTCGCCGCCGGCCGCAAGTGTTGCGCCTTCCGATCTGCCGATCTGGATATATTCCAGCACCTTCTGTTCATGCACGGGATGGATGAGCGGGCCAACGACCGTTTCTGGGTCCAGCGGATGGCCGACCTTGATGCGCTTGGCCTTCTCGGCGACGATCGCGGTGAACTTGTCGTAGACGCTGTCTTCGACCAGCAGGCGTGAGGAGGAGGTGCAGCGCTCGCCGTTCAGCGAATAGATCATGAAAACGGCGGCATCGGCTGCGCGCTCCAGATCGGCATCAGCAAAGACGATGACCGGGTTCTTGCCGCCGAGCTCGAAATGCACGCGCTTCAGCGTGTCGGCGCCCTGCTTCATGATCATCGAGCCGGTGCGGCTTTCGCCGACGAAGCCGATCGCCTTGATCAGCGGATGCTCCGTCAGTGCGCGACCGGCATCCTCGCCGAAGCCGTTGACGAGATTCCAGACACCCTTCGGCAGGCCGGCCTCTTCGGCGATTTCGACGAGCAGGCGGGCCGTCAGCGGCGAGAATTCGGCCGGCTTATGGACGATGGTGCAGCCGGCGGCGAGCGCCGGCGCGATCTTCCAGGTTGACAGCATAAAAGGTGTATTCCAGGGCGTGATGATGCCGACCGGGCCGATCGGCGTCCTAGTCGTCAGGTTGACCTGACTATCGGTACGCAGTGACTTGCCATCCCGGGCTTCTGGTGCGCGGTCGGCGAAAAAGCGGAAGTTCTCCGCGCCGCGCAAGGCGGCCTTGGCCATGAATTTCAGGGACTGCCCGGTATCCATGCATTCGACGAAGGCGATCTCCTCAGCACGGGCGACGATCGCGTCGGCAATCTTGTGCAGGAGCTTCTTGCGCGCATCGCCCGGCAGGGCAGCCCATTCGGCGAAGGCAGATCTCGCGGCCTTTGCGGCGCGGTCGATGTCGGCGGCCTTGCCGCGGGCAACGGTGGCGAGCGGCTTCAGATCGACGGGCGAGATGGTCTCGAAGGTAGAACCGTCATCACCCGGCACATCCTCGCCATTGATGCGGTTGAGTACGCCGCGATCCTTGAACCGGGCGAGAAAGCTTTCGGCCTTCGCGATGTTTTCCTGCAGTTTGGACATCGTCTATTCCTTTGGTGTTACGTCGTCCCGCGAAGGGGTGTCACTTGCCGCGTAACCGCGGATGGATGGCGTTCTTCTTCCAACTCAGCTCCGCGTCGATCTCGCGGATTTCCAGCGAGAGGGCGAAATGCGGCGTCTCGAAGAGAGGGGCGAGAACGTCGATTGCCGCGGCAAAGATCGCTTCGCCGGCCCGCTTCTTTTCGTCGTCCGTGCGGCCTTTCCCGATGCGGAAGTTCAGATCGACGAAGGCGTTCTCGGGCAGCTTGTCGGCAATTGCGTAGTGATCGGCGCGAAAGGCGCGCACCCGCACGGCACCGACCTCGAAGAGGCCGGTTTCCAGAACCGTCTTCAACAGCAGCTCGCAGAGCGCACCAATGTCGGCGCGCCCCTCTAGATTGGCCGAATATTCTATGGCGAGATGTGGCATGGGTCCTCCCTGTCGTCGTCTCATAATTAACATGTTAAATATACGGGCGGCTGTCAAGCGGCTTTCGACGATTACGATTGCGGGAGTGGATGACGCATAGACTTCGGCGGCTCTTAGCCCCCGAAGCTGCCGGTCTGCGTCGGTACGTGTACGTAGTTACGATCAAAGTAGAGCAAGGCGTGACCATCCTTGCGCGAGCGAATGTCAACCACTTCGCCAATGAAGATATTGTGCGTGCCGATGAGGCGCGACTCGACCAGCCGGCAGTCGAAGGAGACGATCGCGTCGGCGAGCGCCTGGTTGCCGGAGCGCAGGTCCGTCCACTCGGCGGCCGCATAGCGAGCCTCCATGTCGGATTGCTGGCCCGCAAAATAGCCGGCGAGTTCCTTGTGCTCGCCGGTCAGCACGTTGACGCAGAAACGACGGTTCTCAACGAAGAGCCCGCTCTGCGCCGAGCGGCTGTTCATGCAGATCAGAAGCGTCGGCGGTTCATCCGTGACGCTGCACATCGCCGTGGCGGTAAACCCGCCCCGCCCGGCAGGTCCGTTGGTGGTGATGACGTTGACCGGGGCGCAGACCCTGGCCATCGCATTGCGGAACTCGATTTTCGAGACTTGCTCCTCCATGGCCGTGCCTCATTCAGCCGCGTTGCGGGTGAGGATTGTTCTGTCGATCGGCGGCAACCACGTATCGCCGGTCCAGCCGTTTTCGTCGTAGTCGCTCATGCAGCGATCGACGAGCGCTTCCATCTCCTTGAGACGCCCGCCGCGCTCCGCGCCCTTCAGCACCTGCAGCCGGACCTCCTCCGGCGCGCCGGCGTAGTTGAGTTCGTAAAGAGCGTGGCGTCCACCGAATTCGGTGCCGGTCGCGTCCCAAAGCAGTTTCATGATCTTGATGCGTTCGATATGGCCCATATCGTTCGAGCCGCGGACATATTGCGCGAGATAGCGGTCGATCTCCGGATTGCCGAAGTCCTTGGCCGAGGAGGGAAGATAGATCAGACCAGAGGCGACAACCTTGCGCACTGTTTCGATGACGCGTGGATAGGCCTCCGACATGAAGGTGCGGTAGGAAAGGGCGGCTTCCATGTTCGGCAGCACCGCGCCGTTCGCCCAGGACTGCGGATTGTAGGCCATAGCATTGGAGAAGGACCAGAACATGTGGCGAAGCGCGATGACTTCGCCAAGCGCCGCCTGGTTGCCGCGGAAGGCATCGCCGCCGGTGGCGCGCAATGCCTTGGCGAGCAGGCCGGCCAGGAAGTCGAGCTTGACGGCAAAGCGCGTGCAACCCTGGAAGCAGTAGCCGTGCATGAAGCCGGAGGCCGGATGGAACGACAGGATCTTGGCGGCATCGCGAAGGACGAGCACGTCCTCCCAGGGCACGAACACATTGTCGAGCACCAGGATTGCATCGTTCTCGTCGAAGCGCGAGGACAGGGGATAGTCGAAGGGCTGACCGACGGTGTTGGCAGTCTGCTCGTAGGAGACGCGGCAGAACATCTTTATGCCAGGCGCATTCATCGGCACGATGAACATCACCGACAATGAAGGGTCTTCCGTCACCGTCGCCGAGCTTTGGGCGAGAAAATTATAGTGGGTGAGCGCCGAGGAGGTTGCCACCACCTTGGCACCGGAAACATATATGCCGGCATCGGTTTCCTTGGTGATATGGACGAAGACGTCCTTGACGGCATCGGCGGGCTTGTGGCGATCGATCGGCGGATTGACGATCGCGTGGTTCATGAAAAGAACGGATTCCTGCGCCCGCTTATGCCAGGAACGCGCATTGTCCTTGAATGGCCCGTACCAGTCGGCATTGGCACCGAGCGTGTTCATGAGGGCCGCCTTGTAATCGGCGGTGCGGCCCATCCAGCCATAGGACATGCGCGCCCAGTCGGCGATGGCGCCCTGCTGGGCGACGAGTTCCGCAGAGGATTTCGCGACCCGGAAATATTTGTGGGTGTAGCCGCCCGAGCCGGTATCGGTCGGTGAGGTCAGACGCTCCTTCGTCTTTTCGTCATGCAGGGCGTCGTACATCCGCGCGATGGAGCGAGCGGAATTGCGCATCGACGGATGAGCGGTGACATCGGCAATTCGCTCGCCGTTGATATAGACCTCACGCCCGTCGCGCAGGCTGGCGAGATATTCGGCGCCGGTAAATGGACGGGTGCTGTCCCCGCGGTGGTCTTCAGCTCGCATGTCGCGTTCCTCCCCTGAAATGTTGATAAAAGCTAGATCGGGAGAGCCGTCGGGACCATGGACAAAGAGGGCAATTCGCTTGTACTTTTTGCGGCATGGTTGCGAGAAATGATATTCCATCCTTCTTCGTCTACGGCGAGCCCGCCCGTGAACTCGACGTCGGTTTCCTCCACGTCGAGACGGTCATGGACCGAAAAAGCGAGCATTTCGGCCATGTCGCTCCACATCAGCACCCACTGATGGGACAAATAACCTATTGGTTCGAGGGTGGAGGCACCTACCGGATCGAGGAGGAGACTTGGAATTTTTCGGCTCCGGCCATCAGTTTTGTGCCGAGCCGTGTGGTGCACGGCTTCGATGTCGGCGAACAGTCGGACGCTATTGTCGTCTCGGTCTCCGACGATCTTCTGCGAGCTATGGCTCCCCAGGTGGATCTCAGCCTCGACGTGCCGATGCTGCTCAAGGGGGAGAGCGCCGATCCCACGTGGACAAGGCTGGGTTTGCTTCTCACGATGATTGCTGATGAATACCGCGCCGATGCAAGTGCCAGCGAGAAGGTGCTTGTCAGTTTAGTGTCGGTCGTGCTGTCGCTGATGGCACGCCTCGGCGGAGCGGGCGGCCTCGATACGGCGTCACCGACCGTGGCCTTGGGAATAGCACTGCGCCGGGCTATTGACCAGCACTACAAGAAGGATTGGCCGGTCGGGCGCTATGTCGATCTGCTGGCGACGACGCCACATTTGCTCGACAAGGCGGCGCGTGAAGTCTTTGGGCATACCGTCAAGGAAACGCTGCTTGATCGAAGACTGCTTGAGGCCAAGCGGTTGTTGAAATTTACCATCCGTCCGGTCGAGGACATCGGCCGCGAGGTCGGATTCGAGGATCCCGCCTATTTCTCCCGTTTCTTCCGCAAACGCACCGGTGAAGCGCCGGCCGCCTGGCGCCGGCGACATCTGCAGCCGGAGGCCGGCCCGTCGGGGGACCTCAGGGTCGCAGCCCTTCAGCCCGTTACCTGATGATCGAGCCTGTCACCGCTGGGAGAGCCCCTCCGCAAGCTCCAGGGACTCCGCAACATAGCGCGCCAAACGCTCCTTCGCTTCCGATGCGGTCACGCGGCTGCTGGCCCAGCCAATATAGGTAAGGCTGCGCAGCAGTAGAAAGAGGGGAAGGGTTTCGAGCGCCGTATCCGATAGCGGCCGTCGTCTGCAATATCCCTCGATAAGCGATGCGCTGATCAGCTCGAAATCCGGCTCCCGCCGATTTCTGAGGAGTGCCGTGGCGATATCGAACATGCGCCAGCCGTAGCCGGCATCATCGAAATCGATCAGCTCGACATGATCGGGACCCACAAGAACATTTTCGCGGACGAGATCCGCATGGATAAGCCCATAATCGAGCCCGGATCTTGCCGCCGATCTCAGGCTGTCGATGAGCAGCGGCCGGAGTGTGGCAAGCCGATTTGCCGCCTCTGGCGCCAGCCCGGGACAATCCCAGAAACGCCCCCAGAGGGGGCTTTCCCCGAGTAAACCGTCGAAATCCCATGCAGGCCGCACAAACGACGGCGGTGGTGTCCAGCGGTCGGAGATATTGTGAAGCTCAGCCATTGCCTCGCCGAGATGGCCGAAGATCGCTTCAAGGCGCAGACGCGCGTGGTGAAGCGGCGTGCCGGAACGGCCCAGCTCTTCGCCATCCATCCAGCTTACGATATCGGCCTGCTGGGTGAAAAAGTACGGCGTAGCGGCCAGGGTCACCAGATTGCGCCCGTCAATGGTCGGGATCGGGGCTGGCACGCGTAGTCCGCCAGCCTTCAAAGCCGCCATCCATTGCAGTTCGGAGGCGAGAGCGCGGTCGTCATGATAACCGGGACGATGTAGCCGCAAGACCGCGGGTGTGCCATCGGCCATCCGGATCCTGAATACCGCATTCTCGCGGAATTTCAGCAGTTCCGGCGTTTGGTCCGCCAGTCCCCAATGGACGAGCGCTTCCTTGGCTCTTGCACAGAGATCATCCGCAGGCGCGGCAATGTTGGGTTCGGCCATGGGCAGCTCACAGGCCTGCCAGCACGTCATCGAAGATCGACAACATGAAGTCGGCATTGTCCTTCGAAAACGGCATGGGCGGGCGGATCTTCGTGGCGCATTGGTGAATGCCGATTTTGCCCATCAGCACACCGCGTTCACGCATGGCGTTGACGATCCGGGTCGCCTCAGCGGCGGCCGGCTCCTTCGTCTGCCTGTCCAGCACGAATTCCGTGCCCATGAAGAGACCGCTGCCGCGCACGTCGCCGATGATCGAATACTTCTGCGCGAGCTGCTTGAAGGCATCGCGCGTATATTCGCCGACATTGCGGGCATTCTCGATGAGGTTCTCGTCCTCGATGACATCAAGCACGGCCATTGCCGCCGCACAGGAGACTGGATTGCCGCCGAAGGTGTTGAAGTAGCGGAACGCTTTGCGGAAGGCATTTATCGTATCGACATTGGCAATGACGCCGCCGACCGGATGGCCGTTGGCCATCGGCTTGCCGAGCGTCACGATGTCGGGAACGATGCCGGCGTGCTGATGGCCCCACATATGCGAGCCGGTGCGGCCGAAACCGGGCTGCACCTCGTCGGTCATGACGAGACCGCCGGCCTTGCGCACGGCTGAGACCGTCTTGTCCAGAAAGCCTGGCGGCAGATCCGGAAAACCTTCATTGGCGAAGAACGGATCGATGATGATGGCCGAAAAGCCGTGTGGGCTGTCCTGAAGCGAGGCGATCGCCTTCTCGACCTCGGCCGCGAAGGCCGTCGCGAAGGCATCGCCGCCTTCGCCGCCGAGGGGGCGATAGCTGTCCGGCGCCGGCACATGTCGGACATGACCTCCGAAGCCGCCGACCGGCGGCATGCGGGTCGATAGCTGCGACACGGCAGTCGTGTTGCCGTGATAAGTATGGTTCGTGGCGATGACGCCCGTCTTGCCGGTTACGGCCTGTGCCATGCGCAGCGCCACATCGTTCGCTTCGCTGCCCGTGCAGGTCAGGATCGCAGCATTCAGGCTCTTGTCGAAGGTGGCGGTCAGCCGCTCGACATAATCGAGAATGCCTTCATGCAGGTAGCGCGTATGCGTGTTCAGCATCGAGGCCTGCCGCGTGATCGCCTCGACTACGTGGGGATGGCAATGGCCGACATGCGGCACATTGTTGTAGCAATCGAGATACTTGCGGCCATCGGCGTCCCAAAGCCAGACGCCTTCCCCGCGCACCAGATGCACAGGGTCGTCGTAGAAGAGCGACATGTTCCGGCCTAAAAGCCGTTCGCGACGCGCGATCAGGGCTGCATTGTCGGACATGATCAGCCCCTCGCCGCGGCAAGACCTGCGTCGAGCGCGGTCAGGATGGTCTGAACATTATCGGCCGTCACGATGAGCGGCGGCGACATGATGACGTTGGCGCCCGATGTGCGGATCAAGACGCCAGCGTCATAGGTTGCGTCCTGAACCTTCTGGATGACGTCTTTGGCGGCACTGCTCTTCTTCTTCCGGTCGCTGACGAGCTCGAGGGCGCACATCAGGCCCTTGCCGCGCACGTCGCCCACTAGCTCATGCTTGTCCTGCAGCCTCTTTAGCCCGGCCAGCAGCTCTTCGCCACGTGCCGCGGCATTGGCGGCGACGTTGAGGCGCCTGGTTTCCTTCAATGTGGCAAGGGCTGCGGCGGCACCGACCGGGTGGCCGGAATAGGTGTAGCCGTGGCCGATGCTGCCGACCGGGCTCTTATTGCTTTCGAAGACCTGTACCACCTTGTCCGCGATCATCACGGCGCCGAAGGGGAAATAGCCGTTGGTGATGGCCTTTGCCGTCGACATCAGATCCGGCTGCACGCCCCAGAGACGCGATCCGGTCCAGGCGCCTGTGCGGCCGAAAGCGGTGATGACTTCGTCGGCGATCAGCAGGATGCCGTGTCGATCGCAGATCTCGCGCATCAGCGGCAGGAAAGTCTCGTGCGGAACGATGACGCCGCCGGCGCCAAGCACCGGTTCAACGACCAGCGCCGCGATGGTATCGGCGCCCTGGAAGGCGATTTCATCCTCGAAGAGCCTGCCGATCGCAGCCGCAATCTCCGCACCGTCGGTGGTGTTGAACGGGTTGCGATAGGTAAAGGGAGCGGGCAGGTGAATGACGCCTGGAAGCAGCGGCTCGTAATTGCGGCGGAAATTCTGGTTGCCGTTGACGGAGGCACCGCCGAAATGCGTGCCGTGATAACCCTTCTTCAGCGCAACGAACTTGGTGCGCTCCGGCTCGCCGTTGATCTTGTGGTACTGGCGCGCCAGCCGCAGGCAGGTCTCGACCGAATCCGAGCCGCCCGAGGTGAAGAAGGAGCGGCTCAGGCCATCCTGCTTGAACCATTCGGCAAGCTCATAGGAGAGTTCGATCAGCGGCGAGTTCGTCGTGCCGCGGAAGGTCGAATAATAGGGCAGCTCGTCAAGCTGGTCGCGGATTGCCTTCTTCACCGGCTCGCAGGAATAGCCGAGATTGACGTTCCAGAGGCCGCCGACTGCGTCCAGCACCTTCCTGCCCTGAATATCGACGATTTCGACGCCTTCGCCGGCATTGATGATACGCGGCGGGTTGGCCTGCATTTCCGCAGGGTGGGCCATCGGATGCCAGAGGTGGCGGGCGTTGTTTTCGATGATGAAATTGGTTTCACGCATGTCGATTCCTCTTGGTTCAGAGCCCCAGCATGGCAAGTGCGCGGGCATAGCTTTCAGCGGGCCGGGTCACGTCGAAATGCACGTGAGGCAGGTTCACGGCTTCGGCGCCTTCGATGTTTTTCCTCTGATCGTCGACGAAGACGCAGGCCTCGCGCGGCAAATCGAGCTCGGCAAGAACGAGCTCATAGGCGCGCGGATCGGGCTTGAGGATCTTGGTGTAAGTGGCATCGACAATGACGTCGAAGAGCTCAATCAGCGGAAAGCGCTGGCGGAATTCGACGCCGTAGAAGAGGTCGAGCTCGTTTGACAGGATTGCCAGCTTGAGACCTGCCTCCTTCGCACGCAGGATGGCGTCGCGCGCTTCCGGGCGCAGAACAAGCTCCGGCTCGGCGCCGCGCGCCCGGCGTACGAAGGTCTGCATGTCGGTCCAGTTTTCGCCGACAAGCTTGCCGACTTCGCCGGCGCGCCTGAGCCAATAGTCGCGTTCGGTGATCTCGCGGTTCTGCATCGCAACCCAGAGCGGGTCCGTGGTCGTATCGAATGGCCCGAGCCAGGTCAGCGATCCCTTGGGAAGGTCGAGCGTGCGTTCGGTAATATCATGCGTTTCGAAAAGGGTGCGGGTAACGACGCCGCCGAAGTCGAGGATAAGCGCGCGGTCTTGTGTCATGGCCGTCCCTCGGGAATGACGCCCTCGGCGACCCATTGGTCGAAGATGGCGAGTGCCGCAGCCGAGAAGGCCGGCGCGTTGATATGGGCATCGACCTCCTGCAAGGTGACAGAAGACGGTACGGCGCGGCGCATCTCATCGAGGAAGGCGTCCAAGCCCTCCGGATCATGCAGCGGCTCATCCGGCTTGTCCCATTCCTGCAGCCCTTCGGTCGGCAGGAGGAAGGCGACCTTTGCTTCGGCGCGTTTCAGTTTTTCCCCGATCAATCGGGCGACTTCCCGTCTACCCTCTGGCGACGTGGTCACCGATCCGATCAGCCGGTTGTGGGCGTGATAGGGACGATCGGCAAAAATCTCCGGCAGGGCCTGCCACGCCTGAAGATCGACCATGTCGACAGCGCCGGGGGCGACGATCTGCGGAATGCCGGCGCGTCCGGCATTTTCCAGCCTGTCCGGCCCGGAGGTGACGACAGTGCCGTAGTGATGGTTGCTGACTTCCTGAATGCAGAAATCGAAAACGGCGGCAAAGTCGCCCTGGGAAGCGATGGCTTCATAGGCGCGTCCACCCATGCCGGTGGCATGGAATACGGCGACGTCATAGCCGCGCTTTTCCAGCTCAGGCCGCAGATATTTCATATATTTCAGGCAGGACGAGCCGAGCGAGGTCATGCCGACGAGCGGCCGTTTGCGATCGGGTCTGCTTCCGTGTTTTGCCGCACCGACGACCGCGCCGCAGGCTTGCGAGAGGACAGAGCGGCAGATGCTGTTGAGGCCGTAGAGACCACCGGCCCACAGGATCATCATCAGGTCGGGCGCAATGCGTTCGGGCGGGATAAGGTGAGAATAGGCGATGGTCGAAACCACGAATTTCGGGACGCCGAGCGGCAGGAAAGCGGCGACATCCAGCGCCAGATCTGTCCCCATGGAGCCGCCGAGCACGATGACGCCGTCGACAAGTCCGTCTTCATAGAGGCGCCGGGTCAGTGCTGCCGCGCCCCTTGCCATGGCGGCCATGGCGCTGTTTTCATCGCCGCTTTCGGCGATTGCCGCGATTGTAGTTTCAGCGGCCTTGGCAACGTCATGCTTGGAATAATCAGGACTATAGGGTGGATCGCCGAGAATGCTGACATCCATCAAGGTTGGCTGGCCGCCGGCTTCCGCGATGACGGATGCCATGAATTGCAGTTCGTCACATTTGGTGTCACCGGTTCCGATGACAAGTATCTTTGGCGAGGGAGCCTCCGGGCTCATCAATCTGTCCTCCTGATTTTTGCAATGGTTCCCATGGGTCTTTCCGACCCGTAATATTTTTCTGAGATCGCATTGGCCGCAGCGACTGCCTGCGCGCCAAATTCGTGGATGGCTACCTTCGTCGTGCGTGAGAGCGGGGCGGCGACCGCCACGCAGCCGATGGGATGGCCATTGGGCGTGCGGACCGGCGCGGCCGCGCTGATGACGCCGGCCTCTAAACCCTGATGACTGATGGAAAAGCCGCGTGCTGCCGTCTCATCGAGCATCGCACGCACCAGCAGGGGATCGACGATGGTATGGTCCGTAAATTTCTCGAGCGGCTTTTGGAGAGCCGCGTCGATCTCTGAGCGTGGAGAGAAGGCCAGAAAGGCAAGACCGGACGCCGTGGCATGAAAGGGCAGGAGGCTGCCGACATCGATGATGATGCGGTGGGCGCGGGGCGAATCCTCCACATGGATGGTCGAAAGCCGCCCTCCCGAAAATTCCGAAAGGTGTACCGTCTCCGTCGATGTTTCGGCGAGCGACTTGATGAACGGGATGGCGACCCGCAGAAAAGGAAAGCGTGCTTCGCGAATGCGTGCGAGGCGAACCGGCGCCGAGCCGATGCGATAGCGGCGCGTATCCTGATCCTGCTCCACGAAGCCGTGCCTTTCCAGCTCCACCAGAAAGCGTCGCGCTGTTGCCTTGTCCAGCGCGCACAGGCGGGCGATGTCGGTCAGGCCCGCCTCCTTGTCCAGCCGTGACAGGGTATCCAGCAATGAAAGCGCCTTTCCGATCGTGCTCATCGTTCCTCCTCTTGGGTGGTCGGGTTCTGATTTCCTGTGTCCGGCCGAAGCTTCCCCTCAAATCAGGTCGCCGACCTTGCGCCGCGGCACGATAGCAGCGACCCAAGATACTTAACATGCGAAATAACTTGACAGAGGCCGGGAATGTTTGCAAGTCTATATTTGAAGCTGCGGTTCAAATAATGAACCATAAGCGCTGACGGCGGCAAAATCAACAAAAGCCCAAACCCCGCTCGTCAGTCCGGTTCTGGTGGAGGTCGCCTGCGCGCAATCGCAGCGATGATCGGATATTCTCAACAAGGGGAACGAACGAAGATGAATACGCAAAATTCGCAGGGCGCGGCTGAAAACCAGTTGCGCAAAAACAGTCTCGGCGTAGGTGCCGTCACCTTTCTGGTGGTTTCGGCCGCAGCGCCGCTGACCGCCGTTGCTGGCGGCGTGCCGCTTTCGATGATGCTTGGCAACGGGCCGGGGATACCGCTCACCTTCCTGCTGGTGACAGGCATTCTGCTGCTGTTTGCTGTTGGTTACGTCGCCATGGCGCGCCATATCCGCAATGCCGGCGCCTTTTATGCCTATACGGCCCAGGGTCTTGGCGGCCTCATGGGCGGCGCGGCCGCGCTGATCGCCATTCTCGCTTATAATGCCATGCAGGTCGGCGTTCTCGGCCTTTTCGGCGCAGCGACCAAGGGTTTCTTTGCCGAGCAGCTCGGCCTTGACCTTCCCTGGTGGGTCTGGAGCTTCGTCGGTATCGCCTTCGTCGCCGTTTTTGGCTACCGCCGCGTCGATCTATCGGCCAAGGTGCTGACGGTGCTCGTCATTCTCGAATATCTGGTCGTCCTCGTCATCGACGCCGCGATCTTCGTCAAGGGCGGCGACGCCGGCCTTTCCGCTGCGTCGTTTACGCCGACGGCCTTCTGGAGCGGAACTCCGGCCATCGGCCTCTTGTTCTGCTTTGCCGCCTTCATCGGCTTTGAAGCGACGACTATTTACAGCGAAGAGGCCCGTGAGCCGGAAAAGACCGTGCCGCGCGCAACCTATATCTCCGTTCTCATTATCGGTCTCTTCTATATGCTGACTTCATGGCTGATGGTGGATGGCGCAGGCGTCGACAAGCTGGTTCCGGCGTTACAGGGTCTTGCCGATCCGACCACGTTCCTCTTCGGCCTTGCCGAGCGCTATGTCGGTCACTGGATCACCGTCGTGATGAGCGTTCTCTTCATCACCAGCCTGTTTGCCGGCATTCTCGCCTTCCACAATGGCGTGGCGCGTTACATGTATGTCGCCGGTCGCGAGGGTCTGCTGCCGAAGTCGGTCGGGGTCACGCATCCGGTCTTCCAGAGCCCGCATGTCGGCTCGATCATCCAGACCGTCATTGCCGTGCTCGTCGTCGCACTCTTTGCAGCGACGGGTCAGGATCCGGTGCTGGCACTCTTCTCCTGGCTCACCAATGTCGCCACGCTTGCAATCATCCTGCTGATGGCGTTCACGGCCTTCTCGATCGTGGTGTTCTTCAGCCGTAATCCGGGGCTTGAGCGCAATGTGCTTGTCATCAAGGTGCTGCCGATCGTGACGGGGCTGATCCTTCTGGCGCTCGTCTACTACATCTCGGCGAATTTCGGTGCGATCGCCGGTGCCAACGGCGTACTTGCCGTGTTGCTGCCAGGTCTGGTGCTGATCGCGGCGATCATCGGATTCATCGCCGCGGCGCGTCTGAAGTCTTCGGATGCGGCAGGCTATGCCCGCCTTGGTGCCGGTCAGGAAGCCTGAAGCAGTTCCAATCGCGGTGGCGGGGAAACCCGCCACCCTCTTTGTGAGACAATGAGATGCAAGACAAGATCGACCAGCTCCGGACACTATCCGTTTCCCCGCAGGCATTGTTCATCGGCGGCGCATGGCGCCAGCCGGTCAGCAGCACCACGATGGATGTCATTTCCCCGATCGATGGAACGAGGCTGACCACCATCGCCGATGCCGGTAAGGAGGATGTCGATCTTGCGGTCAAGGCTGCACGGCATGCTTTTGAAAAGGGTAGCTGGTCGAAGGCGGCGCCGGCGGAACGCAAGAAGGTGCTGCTGAAGATTGCCGAGCTGATCGAAAAGAATGCGCTTGACCTCGCCGTGCTCGGCGTACGCGATAACGGCACGGAAATCTCGATGGCGCTGAAGGCCGAGCCCGGCAGTGCCGCAGGCACCTTCCGTTATTATGCCGAGGCGATCGACAAGGTTTATGGCGAAATCGCTCCGACGGCGGAGAATATTCTGGGTCTCGTTCATCGCGAGCCGATCGGCGTCGTCGCTGCCATCGTGCCGTGGAATTTCCCGATGATGATCGGCGCCTGGAAGATCGCCCCCGCACTCGCTGCCGGCAATTCCGTCGTGCTGAAGCCCGCCGAAGGCGCATCGCTGACGCTTCTCAAGCTTGCCGAAATTTGCGCCGAAGCTGGATTGCCAGAAGGCGTGTTCAATGTCGTCACCGGGCGCGGCGCGGTCTGCGGCGAGGCCCTGGGGCTGCACATGGATATCGACGTGCTCGCCTTCACCGGTTCCGGCTCGATCGGGAGGCGTCTCTTGGAGTATTCCGCGCGTTCAAACCTGAAGAGGGTCTATCTCGAACTCGGCGGCAAATCTCCGAACATCGTCTTTGCGGATGTGCCGGATATGGATGAAGCGGCCAAGGTCTCGGCCTATGGGATATTCCGAAATGCGGGGCAGGTTTGCGTCGCAGGATCGCGGCTGCTTGTGGAGAAATCGATCCATCAGGCGTTTGCGGAGAAACTCGTAGGGGTCGCGGAGACGATGAAGGTCGGCGATCCTCTGCAGTTCTCTACCGAGATCGGCGCGGTTTCCAGCGAAGCGCAGCTCGGCAAAGATCTTGGCTATGTCGAGCAAGCTCTCTTCGAAGGAGCTTTTTTGCGCACGGGCGGCAAGCGCATTCTGGGGGCGATGGGGGGCTTCTACATGCAGCCCACTGTCTTCGATATCAGGCCCGACATGACGCTGGCGAGGGAGGAGGTCTTCGGCCCCATTCTGTCGATCATACCCTTTGAGAGCGAGGCCGAAGCTTTGGAGATTGCCAACGCCACCGATTATGGTCTCGCCTCGGCGGTATGGACCTCGAACCTTTCGCGAGCGCACCGCATGATCCGCAACATCCGCGCCGGCGTGGTGCATGTGAATACCTACGGCGGGGCTGACAACACCGTACCCCTCGGTGGCGTCAAGCAGTCAGGCAACGGTCACGATAAGTCTTTGCATGCGCTCGATAAGTACGTCGATCTCAAGACTGCTTGGATCAAACTCTAAGGTTCACGCAGGAAAGATGCTGTCGGGCATTGGGTTGGTGCCCGACAGCGCGCAACAGATTGGAGTCCACCGTCATTCCTCGACTCCTGAGAAGTGAATGACAAAGGACTTTGACCAAAGTCAGCCCGGAAGTTTTCCTAAGAAAAAACCCGGACTGATCGGGGCAAGGTTACACAGCGAGGCCTACCCCCACTTCATCTCGCCCTTTGCGACCTTGGCGCCCAATTCGAGCGAGCTGGCGTCGCCCAGATGGGGATAACGCTTGGTCATTGCGGCGATCAAAGCCGCACTGTCCGTGGCCTTCACTTCCTCTTCATGGAAGGCGACAAGATAGTCGCGCGTAAACTTGACGGCATCGAGACCTTGCGGAGCACCCTCGGCCTGATGAGCGGGGACCACGATCTTCGGCTTACGAGCCGCCAATGCGTCGAGCGCCTTGATCCAGGCTTCCCGCTTTTCAGGCGTGGCCTCGTCGGCGACCCAGACGTGGATCCCGGAGGAAATCAGCACGCCGCCGAACACAGCCTTGATGGAAGGGACCCAGAGATAGCGGCGATCGTGCATGTCAGGGACTTCGATGATTTCGATCTTCTCGCCGTCAAGTTCGAGCGTACTCAGATCCGACGCAGTGGGAATGACGACGTCCGAGAGCTTTTGCGGACCATTTTCCTTCAGTTGCGGTCCCCAAACCGCGAGCTTGCCTTCGACATTGGCATGGATGGCCGCGACGGTGACGGGCTTCGCGATGACCTTGGCATCCGGGAAGGCTTCGACGATTGGCCGGAGGCTGAAATAGTAATCGGGATCGTTGCAACTCACATAGATGGTGCTCAGATGCTTGCCGGTCGCCTTGATGGCGTCCGCGACGGCGCGGCCATCCGAAAGCGTGAAGCCGCCGTCGATGAGAATGGCTTCCTTCTTGCCGGTTAGCAACACCGGCGTGCGGCGGAACCCGGTCTCGGACGCCTGAAAATATTGCCACTTGATCTTCGAGCTTGCGGCCCGGGAAACGCTGAGGGGGACAAGCGAAATGGCGCCGGCGGCCAAGGAAAGTTTGAGTGCATCGCGTCTGGTAAACATACAGGTTCCTTTGTGGTTAGTAAGATCAAGCGGCTTGGAGATGCGCCATGAGGTTGTCATAGCTGCCGAAGAGGGCACTGGCGTTCAGCAGACGCTGGTGTCCGTTTCCTTCGACGACGAGGGCTGGGACGCCGTTGGCGCCATGTTGGCGGAAGAGGCCCTGGCCTTGAGCAATGAGTTGCCGATTGGCGTCGAGCAATTCGACCGAGCCTTCGGTCAAGAGACGGGCGGCTTCGCTCAATCCTTCGGATTCGAACAAGCCTGCCAGAACCGGCACGCTGGTAATGTCCAATCCCTTCACATAGCGGGCATGCTGGATGAGACGCAGCGCATCGAGGCGTCTGCGGTGGTCCGCAAGGCCAGCCGCCGTGATTGCCAGTGTTGCCGGACCCGAGTCGAACAGCGAGCCCGGCCTATTCAAGACCTTCGATCGATAATCCTCAGAAAAGGGCTGGCCGCTCAAGCGTTCGATCCGTTGATCGTTGGACCAGGCATAGGTTGCCAACGACGCATCCATCTCACGGGCACCCCCACCCGTGAACAAGCCCGTCGGCAGGAGCTCGAGCTCGACACCTGCCAGATGCAACCGCTCAATCACTGGGCTGGCTCCATAGCACCAGCCGCATAGGGGATCGAAGAGATAGACGGCCGAGAATTCCTGCATGGATCGTAGTCCTCCGTTGGTGGGGCCGATCATCTCAGCGGTTGCGATGTAAGGAAATATCGGTCAATCATACAGACTGTACGAACAAATCAGACAATGGCATGAGCGAACTCCTCAATCTCAACAGGTTGATCTTCTTCACATCCGTGGTGGAAACCGGATCATTCACCGCCGCCGCTGAACGGCTTGGCGTCGCCAAGGCCGTGGTCAGCCATCAGGTGGCACGTCTGGAGGATGAGCTTGGCGTGTCGTTGCTGATGCGAACGACCCGGCGGCTGCATGCTACGGAAGAGGGGCGGGTGTTTTATGACCGGTGCGCCATCATTCTGCGGGAAGCAGAAGCCGCTTATGGAGAGATGTCGCTTCACGCCATCGAACCCACCGGCACGCTGACGCTGACGGCACCCTTGGACTACGGTGAAGCAGTCGTTGCGCCGGTGGTCGCCACCTACAGGGAGCGGTTTCCGCAGATGCGCGTCGATCTCATATTCGATGACAATGTCATCGATCTCGCCAATGGGCAGTTGGACCTGGCAATCAGGGTTGGCTGGCTGACGGATATGAGCAACAAGGCCCGGCGCTTGGGCACGTTCCAGCAGTATCTGGTGGCAACGCCAAAGTTGGTGGCGAGTTTTCCCAAGGTCTCGAAGCCGGCCGATGTAGCGGCGCTTCCCTGGATCGAGAACGCGGTCCTGCGCCAGCCTTTACGTTGGATGTTTTCTCGCGAGGGCCATTCCTCCGAGATCGTCGAGACGAATTCGGCCGTGCGCACCGACAAGACGCCATCGGCCTATGCCTGCGTGAAGGCTGGTATTGGTGTTTCCGTCTTTCCTGACTACATGGTCGTCGACGATATCGCGGCCGGGCGTTTGAGCCGGTTGCTGCCTGACTGGACCTTGCCCGCCGGCGGGATCCATGCCGTGCTGCCGATGGCTCGTTTCCGTCCCGCCAAGGTACGGCGGTTCATCGAGATGATGCAGGCCGCCGAGCGGCGTCGGGGATCTACGCCCAAATAGGCTGCTCGCCGCCGCTGGATTATATGCCGAAAACGACGGCACCTCCCGTCAGGCCTGCGCCCGCGGCTGTCAGTAGCAGCTTTTCCCCCGAAACGAACGGCCTGGCTCGATGTGAGACCGACAGGGAAAGAGCGATCGTCGCCGCCGACGAATTTCCGTAGGTTTCGATCGTCCGCACAGTTTTTGCCGGATCGATGCCGAGCCTGTCGGTAACGGCATCGAAAATGCGGGCATTCGCCTGATGTGGCACGAAGCGGTCGATCGCTGCCGCATCCAGATCGGAAGCAGCAAGCGCGCGGGCGCTGCTGGTCGCCATCATGTCCACCGCTTGGGTAAACATTTCGCGGCCGTCACGCATCGTCATCAGGAAATCCTCCGTCGCCATGCCCGGTGCGAAGGGCCTGTTGCTGCCGCCGGCCGGAATGGAGATCAGATCGTAGCGGCTTCCGTCTGAGGCGAGATCCACACCAAGAATGCCCTTCTCCGTATCGCCTGACGGCGCCAAGACGACGGCGCCGGCAGCATCCGCGAAGAGAACGGCGCTAGCCCGTTCGGCCGGGTTGATCCGCCGGCTGAGAATATTGGCCGCCACCACCAGGACCGGCCGCCCCTGCGTGCGGACAAAGCCGTCGGCAAGCGTCAGCGCGTAGAGGAAGCCGGAACATGCGCCGGCCAGATCGATCGCGCCGCTATTTCGAAGGCCGAGGCGATGTGCCAGCAGGGGGGCAGAGGGTGGCAGCAGATGATCGGGTGTCGACGTGGCGAGCAGGGTCAAAGCAATGTCGTCACGCGCGATGCCGCAGTCGCCGAGGGCAGCTTCGCCGGCCTTTGCGGCAAGTCCGCTCAGCGTCTCAGCATCGTCAACCCAGTGGCGCGCGCGGATGCCGGTCCGGCGCTCGATCCAGCCGGGTTCCAGGCCGAGTCTCGCTTCAATCTCGGCATTTTCGACGCGCCGATCGGGCACGGCATGGCCGACGCCCGCGAGAGAAGATGAGCGCGCCTCCCTCATAGCCGCCCAGCCGCAAGAAGGCCTGCCGCTTCATCGATGGCGTCATAGGACCGGTCAAGGTCAGCGGCGGTAATGCAGTAAGGTGGCATCAGATAGATGACGTTGCCGAGCGGACGGATCAACAGACGTCGCTCGCGGAAGAAGGCGCGAAGGCGAGGCCCGACCTCCGAGAGGTATCCGCCTTCCGGCACGACGAGATCGAGCGCGGCGATCGTGCCGCATTGGCGAATATTGTCAAACCGCGGATCACCTTGAAAGCGGGAAAGCCCCGCGCTTTGGCGCTCTGCGAGCTTGGCGATGCGCTCGCCGACGGGTTCCGTTTTCCAGATCTTCAGGTTGGCAACCGCTGCCGCGCAGGCGATAGGGTTGGCGGTATAGGAACTGGAATGGAAGAAGGTCTTGCGCCGGTCCGCCGAGAGATGCGCATCGAATATCTCGCGGGTGCAGAGCGTTGCCGCCAACGGCAGCGCGCCGCCCGTCAAGCCCTTGGATGTGCAGAGTATATCAGGGGTTATAGATGCCTGCTCGCAGGCAAACAGACTGCCCGTCCGGCCCCAGCCGGTCATCACCTCGTCGGCGATCATCAGAGCGCCGTATCGCTCGGCGATGCGCTTCAGCTCGCTGAGCAGTGAGGCTCGATAGATTTTCATCCCACCCGCTCCGAGAATGAGCGGTTCGATGAGAAGCGCCGCCACCTCGCCTGACCGGCAGGCATCCTCGAACGCATCGAGCGTGGCCTGCTCCTCGCCGATCGTCGGAAAGGGCAGTCTGTTGACCTCGAAAAGCAGCGGCTCGTAAGCGGCGTTGAACACGCCGCGCTCTCCGACGGACATCGTACCGATCGTATCGCCGTGATAGCTGTGCTCCATCACCACGATGCGGCTGCGCGGCTTTTGCGTGTTATGGAAAAAGCCGAGCGCCATCTTCAACGCCACCTCGACCGCGGTGGAGCCGCTGTCGGAATAGAAGACGTGCTTGAGCCCAGCGGGTGCGATCTCGATCAAGCCTCTGGCCAGCTCTTCGGCCGGTTCATGGGAATATTCGGCGAAGATGATCTGGTCGTAGGTTTCGCAGGCTCGTCGGATCGCATCCATGATCACGGGATGACGGTGGCCGTGGGTAATCACCCACCACGAGGAGATCGCATCCAGAATGGCGGTGCCATCTTCGTCTACAAGATGGGCACCTTCGGTTTTTGCAATACGCTTCATCGCCGGCTCGAGCGCGTGCTGCGTAAAGGGATGCCATACGGGCGACGACGTCATACCGGCTCCTTGCGGAAGAGATCGATGTCGAAATTTTCGCCAAAGGCCTGGCGCAGAAGCTCCGGCGTGAGCGTATCGAGTTTTGGAAGCCGTCCGAGTGAACGGACTCGCCCCAGCTTTGCGATGATGCTTTCCGTTTCCGCCTGTTTATCGCCGATGAAAGCGACGCCGAAAACTGGAATGGACCGGGCGCGCAGCGCCTCCAGCGACAGCAATGTGTGATTGATGGTTCCGAGGCCCGTGCGGGCGCAAAGGACAACAGGTATTTTCCAGCGGGCAAAGACCTCTGCAAACACGGCCTCTTCGGTGAGCGGCACCAGCAATCCACCTGCGCCTTCGATGATCAGCGGCGCATCGGTGCTGGGCGGAATAAGGGCTTCGGCCTCCATCCGGACTCCGTCGATCCTGGCCGCAAGATGCGGCGAAGCCGGTGTCCGCAGCCGGTAGGCTTCCGGCATGATGCGCGCAGGCGGGATCCGACCGAGCCGCTGCACCGTCTCACTGTCCGTTTCGTCTTCGAGACCGGCTTGGATCGGCTTCCAATAATAAGCGCCGAGCGCATCGGTCAGGGCCGCCGAGAAAACCGTCTTGCCGATGCCCGTGTCGGTTCCTGTGATCACAAACCTTAGCGTCACGGCTTTTCCTCCGCGATGACGGCGGCGAGGCGCGCGAACATGTGCGATATCGTCGCCTTGTCTACGTTCAAGGTGATGGCAATTCTGAGCCTCGCCGTGCCTTCGGGTACGGTCGGCGGCCGGATCGCGCGGATGTCGAAGCCTTCGTCGCGCATCCGCGCTGCGATCCGCATCGATAGGGCGTTATCGCCAATTGGAACCGGCAGGATCTGCGAGCCGCTACCGTCGGCGCCAAGTGCGGCAGCAAGTTCTGCGTTGGCGAATGTCTGCAATGCTTCCAGAGAGGCCCGGCGCTCGGGTTCGTCGGCAAGAACCTTCAACGCCTCGCGTACGCCGGCAGCCATCAGCGGCGATGGCGCGGTCGAGTAGATGAAACCGCGTGCCCGGTTGACGAGATAGTCGCATAGCACCGCACGGCCGCCGATCAGCGCGCCGCTACTACCAAGCGCCTTGCCGCAAGTATGGAGAACGACGATGTTCTCGCGGCTTTCAAGACCGGAAGCGAATCCACGCCCGCCGGGTCCGAAAACGCCCGTCGCATGGGCCTCGTCAATCACCAGAAGGCCGTCATGCCGGTCGGCCAGTTCGGCGAGCTCGGTCAGCGGAGCCCGATCGCCATCCATCGAATAGAGGCTCTCGACGGCAATCCATGGATGGCCGGCGCCGCCCGCAGCGCGCCATTTCTGAATGGCCTCGGCAAAGGCCTGGACGTCATTGTGCTGCACGGAGACCGATGGTGCCTTGCTTGCCGAAATCCCTTCGTGCACGCTCGCATGTACCAACGCGTCATGAACAATCAGGTCATCCCGCTGCGGTAGGGTCGAAAAGAGCGCGACATTGGCGGCATAGCCGCTGCCAAAGTAGAGGCAGCGTTCCACGCCGAAATAGGCGGCGGCTTCCGCTTCGAGTGCTTCATGTTCCGGATGGTTGCCGCGTAGCAACCGCGAGCCGCCGGCACCGACCGGCACGCCCCGTTCGATCGCTGCGGTGATGGCAGCCTTGAGGCGCGGAGAATTGGCGAGTGCCAGATAGTCGTTCGAGGTGAAGTCGACGCCCCCTTGCGGCAGCAAGGTCCGATACCGTCCCTTGCGCTCGAGCCCGTTCAATGTCCGGCCATAGCGCGCGAGGCCCGCGCCTGTCATGCATTCGGCTCCAGTTCCATGGGCTTCAAGCCGAGGCGGCGGAAAAGGCCGGTGTCGTGGTCCTCCCCCGGATTATCAGTGGTCAGCAACGTATCGCCGACGAAGATGGAATTGGCTCCGGCGAAGAAACAGAGCGCCTGCGTCTCATCGCTCATTTCCGTCCGACCGGCTGACAGGCGCACATGGGATTGCGGCATCAGAATTCGCGCAAGCGCAATGGTGCGGATGAATGCGATGGGATCGATCGGCGCGGCATCGGCGAGTTTTGACCCAGGGATCGGAATGAGCATGTTGATCGGCACGCTTTCCGGCGGCGAGGGGAGGTCGGCGAGCGTCACCAGCATGGAAATGCGGTCGTCAGCCGTTTCCCCCATGCCAAGGATGCCGCCGGCGCAGACCTTGATCCCGGCGTCGCGCACGTTCGAAAGCGTTTCCAGACGGTCGGCGAAGGTGCGGGTGGTGATGATCTCGCTGTAAAAGCGCTCGGAAGTATCGATATTGTGGTTGTAATAGTCGAGGCCGGCATCTGCGAGTTCCGCGCTCTGCCCGGGCGACAGCATGCCCAGTGTCATGCAGGTCTCCATGCCGAGCGCCTTGACGCCGCGAACCATCGCAACGATCGCCTCCATGTCGCGTTCTTTCGGGCTGCGCCACGCAGCGCCCATGCAATAACGCGTTGCACCACCCTCTTTGGCCTTGGCCGCCTCGGCGACAACCCGCTCGACCTCCATGAGCTTCGACGCTTTGAGCCCTGTTGGATAATGTGCCGACTGGCTGCAGTAGCCGCAGTCCTCGGCGCAGCCGCCGGTCTTGATCGAAAGAAGCCGGCTCATCTGCACGGCATTGGGATCGAAATTCTCCCGATGCACGCTATGCGCACGGAACAAAAGATCATTGAAAGGAAAATTATAGATTTTTTCTGCTTCGAAAAAACTCCATTTCTCCGTTGATGCAACCAGTTTTGGATCGTTTGTAGCGATTTCGTGCGGCATCTCCGGCAAATTCCTTCTCCCTGCAGAATAGTTATCGATAGAGCGTTCCTGATTATCTATAATTTCTCGATGCGAACTACTGCAAGCACGCATACGGCGAAGGTTGTCGGTCGTTCAACAATTCATGAGAGTGTGGTTACCGGGGCCGGCGATGGTTTGTCCTCCCTTTGCCGGCAAGCAGTTCGTCTCGGAGACTATGGCTTCATGTGCCGTGCCGCGTTATATTCCACGCCACCGGCGCGAAATGATTGCGACATCAGGGCGCGCGATCATTCATGGTGCGGCTCAGGCAAGCGAAATGATTGCCTCGATCTCGACTTGTGCCCCTTTGGGCAGCGAGCTGACCTCATAGCAGGCTCGGGCTGGAAAAGGATTTCGGAAGAAGGTTGCGTATATCTTGTTGATGTCAGCGAACCGGGAAAGGTCCGTGAGCAGGACGGTCGTCTTGACCGTCTTCTCGATGCTCGATCCCGCCGCTTTCGCGATCGCCGCAATGTTTTTCAAGCATTGTTCTGCTTGTTCGACAGGATCGTCGGAAACGAACTCTCCGGTGGCCGGATTGATCGGGAGCTGCCCCGAGACGAAGAGCAGATCGCCCACCTTGATTGCCTGCGAAAACGGGCCGATTGCGCCCGGAGCTTCAGACGTCGTTATTGCCTCGATCAATGATGCCTCCATCCTGTCTTGCGTTGAATAATGGCTCAGCGGTAACGGCTGATTGCCAGATCGGCCGCGTCGATTTCCGGCTTGCGCCCACTGACCAAATCGCTGATCAGACGCGCAGAGCCGCAGCTCATGGTCCAGCCGAGCGTGCCGTGGCCAGTGTTGAGGAAAAGGCCGGCAATCTTCGTCGGGCCGATCACCGGCGTACCGTCCGGCGTCATGGGCCTCAGCCCGGACCAGAATGACGCCTTCCGCAGATTGCCGCCTGGGAAAAGGTCGGTTACCGAATGGTCGAGCGTCCGCCGGCGGGCATCGCCAAGATCGTTGGTATAGCCCGAGATTTCAGCCATGCCGCCGACGCGGATACGATCGCCGAGGCGGGTAATCGCAATTTTGTAGGTTTCGTCCATCACGGTCGATTCCGGTGCCCGTGATGCATCGATGATCGGGATCGTCAGTGAGTAGCCCTTGACCGGATAGACGGAAAGCCGGATGCCAAAGGGCCTCAGCAGCAGTGGCGAATAGCTGCCAAGTGCGACGACGATCGCATCGGCGCTCATATGCCCGCGGTCGGTCATGACGCCGCGAACCTTGCCGCTCTGGACATCGAGCCCCTTGATCGTCGTTCCGTATTGGAACCGGACGCCGAGTTCGCTTGCCCTTGCGGCGAGGGCATTGGTGAACTTGAAGCAATCGCCGGTCTCGTCCTTAGGCGTCAGCAGACCGCCGACGATCTTTTCGCGGACATGGCGGAGCGCCGGCTCCACGCGAATGCATCCGTCGCGGTCGAGTACCTCATAGGGAATGCCGTCGGCTGCAAGAGCCTTGACGTCCTTTGCCGATGCATCGAGCTGTTGCTGCGTTCGGAACAACTGCAGCGTGCCCTGCATGCGCTCGTCATAGGCGATGCCGGTCTCCTTGCGGACCTCGGCCAGCGAGATGCGGCTGTAGTCGGCAAGGCGCAGCATCCGGCTCTTGTTGATCGCATAGCGTTCCGACGTGCAATTGGACAGCATCTTGACGAGCCAGGACAGCATGGCGCGATCGAGCCGTGGACGCAGGATGAGCGGAGCATGTTCCATGAACAGCCACTTCATCGCTTTCATCGGGATGCCTGGTGCGGCCCAGGGCGAGCAGTAACCGAACGAGACTTCACCTGCGTTTGCGAAGCTCGTTTCCAGGGCGGGTCCTTCCTGACGGTCGACGACGGTGACCTCGTGTCCTGCCTTGGCGAGTTGGTAGGCGCTGGTTACGCCGATAACGCCGGCGCCGAGTACGATGACTTTCATAGTTTCCTCGATGGTGGTCTGTTGCTCAGCGATACCGACGTTCGTAGCGACGGCCGAGGCTGGTCAGGAGTTCATAGGAGATGGTGCCGGCGGCTTCGGCGACGTCCTCAAGCGTCTGGTGAGGGCCGAGGACTTCGACGAGGCTGCCAAGCGAAAGCGTGCCGGAGGGGAGGGCGGTGATATCCACGGTAATGCTGTCCATCGAGACACGGCCGACAATCGGCAGACGAACGCCACCATAGAAAACGGCTCCTCGATCACTGAGACTGCGCGGCAGCCCATCGGCATAACCTGCGGCGATCGTGGCGAGCCTGCTCTCGGCAGAAGTCACGCGGGCGCCGCCATATCCGACGCGCGTGCCCGCCGGAACTGTTCTCGTCTGGATCACGGCGACATCGAGCCTGACGATCGGCTCCATTGGATTGGCTTTGCCACGAGTGGGCGCTCCGCCGTAAAGCGCGATGCCGAGACGGGCCAGAACCCCGTGATACTCGCTGCCTAGAAAAACGCCTCCCGAATTGGCGAAGCAGACATCAAGGCCGGGAAATTCGGTCGCGACAAGACGCATTTCCGCGAGCTGATCGGCATTCTGCCTGTTGTCCGCCTCGTCGGCGCAGGCGAGATGGCTCATGATGAAAAGGACTTCGATGTTGCTGCAGCTCTTGAGATCGGTTGCGAGTGCGCTTCTTTCTTCCGGCGAGATGCCCAAGCGCGACATGCCGGTGTCGAACTGCAAAACGGCGGGAAGAACGCGTCCGAGCTTCTGAGCCGTAGACGACCACCGCCGGAACTGCTCAAGCGAGTTGAGAACCGGAACGATGTCGGCCTCGGCACAGCCAATCTCCGATCCCGGCTGCAGTCCGTTCAGCACGAATATTCGCGTATCGTTTGGGACAAAGGGCCTGAGTTGGATCGCCTCCGAAAAGTGTGCAACAAAGAAATGCCGGCAGCCTTGCGCATAAAGGGCCTTGGAGACCTGTTCGGCGCCAAGACCATACGCATCAGCCTTGACGACGGCTGCGGCTTTTGCGGGCGCGACCGTCGCCGAAAGCTTCCGGTAATTTCGGCACAATGCGGGAAGGTCGATGGTCAGATAGCCGGAAGCCCCGATACCGGCTTCGGTCTGCTGATAGTCTACATGCAGAGTCTGATGATCCATATGCACCCCCTCGGACATGCGAGAAGATATTGAAATATTCTTTGAATATCCCGCCTATTGCTGATCGTTTGTTTCAATGCATGATATTCAGTCGAATAATCTGCGAAAAAATGGAATATTCTGCATGGCAGCGATTGACGCGATCGACCGCAATCTCCTCCGCCTGCTGCGGTTGAACGCACGCATGAGCAATGCGCACCTGGCGCAGGAAGTCGGCTTGTCCCCTTCGGCCTGCCTGCGGCGGATCAAATTGCTCGAGGAGGCTGGCATCATCCGCGGCTATACGGCCCTGGTGAACAGCGGCAGTTCCGAGGATACGATCGCGGTGATCATAAACATCACATTGGAGCGGCAGACCGAGGAACATCTCGACCGCTTCGAGGCAGCGGTGCGAAAGCATCCCGAGATTCGTGAATGTTTCCTGATGACCGGCGGCTCGGACTATTTGCTCAGGGTGGAGGTGGCAGGCGCGGGTGAGTTCGAGAGAATTCATAAGGAAATTCTCTCGACGTTGCCCGGCGTCCTGAGAATTCATTCCAGCTTTTCAATTCGAAACGTCCTGGCTACCCGGACCAGGGGGCGACGTTGATCCCATCTGGCAGATCGGCCGGTTGATTATCTGGTAAGCAAGATCGCCAGTTCCGCCCGCTTCATCCTGGAACTTGTTCCGCCGCTGCGCCGCAGATCATATTCGTCGTGCAGAGGGGGAATGTCCTGAACATCCCTTATTCGAATACGTTGTGCCCAACGCCATTGAATGTCCGAGCCAGTCAGGCACTTTTGCTGATGTGCAATAAACTCAAGCCGTAGTGAATTTTTTTGCACAGTCGCGATCGCTATATCGATGGTAGACAGTATAGCATCATCGCTTTTAAAGGCGAATTCGCCAGCTTGGTAATTAAAAATAGAGAGATGAATAGGCGACTTAGATAGAGGCTATGTCGTCTTGAGAATAACCGCGCTCTTATGCGGGAACTGCGGCGCAATTGGAATCCTGCCCGCGGAGGAATGGGCAAGAGAGACTTAACCCAGGAGGAGACAGACTATGAGCAGGAACAGAGGCGTCGTCTACATGCGGCCCGGCAAGGTCGAGGTCCGCGACATCGACGACCCCAAGCTGGAGGCGCCGGACGGTCGCCGTATCGAGCATGGCGTGATCCTCAAAGTGATTTCCACGAACATCTGCGGCTCAGACCAGCACATGGTGCGCGGCCGCACGACGGCAATGCCTGGTTTGGTGCTCGGCCACGAGATCACGGGGGAGATCATTGAAAAGGGTATCGATGTCGAAATGCTGGAGATCGGCGACATCGTCTCCGTGCCGTTCAACGTGGCCTGCGGGCGCTGCCGCTGCTGCAAGTCACAGGACACCGGTGTCTGCCTTACTGTTAACCCTTCGCGCGCTGGTGGCGCCTACGGTTATGTCGACATGGGCGGCTGGATCGGCGGGCAGGCGCGCTACGTCATGGTGCCCTATGCGGATTTCAATTTGCTGAAGTTCCCCGATCGCGACAAGGCGATGGCTAAGATCCGCGATCTTACTATGCTGTCCGACATCCTGCCGACAGGTTTCCATGGCGCGGTGCGCGCGGGCGTCGGTGTCGGCTCTACGGTCTATGTGGCGGGCGCCGGTCCAGTCGGCCTTGCCGCTGCCGCTTCGGCGCGCATCCTGGGGGCGGCCGTTGTCATGATTGGCGACTTCAACAAGGATCGCCTGCAGCATGCTGCCAATGTCGGCTTCGAACCCATCGATCTCTCCAAAAGCGACAAGCTAGGTGACATGATCGCCCAAGTGGTCGGCACGAACGAAGTGGACAGTGCGATTGATGCGGTCGGCTTCGAGGCGCGCGGCCATGCGGGCGGCGAGCAGCCAGCGATCGTGCTCAACCAGATGATGGAGATCACACGCGCAGCAGGCTCGATTGGCATTCCAGGGCTCTATGTGACGGAAGATCCTGGCGCTGTCGACAACGCGGCAAAACACGGCAACCTGTCATTGCGCTTTGGTCTCGGTTGGGCGAAAGCGCAGTCCTTCCACACTGGTCAGACGCCGGTGTTGAAGTACAACCGTCAGCTCATGCAGGCGATTCTGCACGACCGGCTGCCGATCGCCGATATCGTCAATGCGAAGATCATTGCACTCGACGATGCCGCTCAGGGTTACGAGAGTTTTGACCAGGGCGCGGCGACCAAATTCGTCCTCGACCCGCATGGAGACCTGCTGAGGGCTGCCTGAAGTAAAACAGATTGCCACGGCGGAACATTGTCCGTCTGCGATATGAGCCAGGAAGCAGGCTTTGCGTGGCACGATGATATGGAAGCTCAGGCCTAGTCTGAGCTTCTATTCAAAGCAGTCGACTACATCCTCATTTGGTTGAGCTAGGTCGATGCTGCGACGTTTGACCTGGGGTCGCACGCCTGCCGTCAGTGATTTGTGTAACACGCATCGGCCGTGAGATTTGTGCCGCCGGACAAGGACATCAGTAAATCTGGCACGACGGTGATGAATTGATAGGTGATTTTTACTTGCGAGAAGCCTGCCAAGCCATGGCAAGTGGCGTCGTGATCGAGCGTGACCGATGCGTCGTCCAGCCCTACGAACCAGCCGGTAGCCGTACTGCGTGCGAAGGCTGCCGCCTTCGACGCACTGTAAGTCCCGCCATCTTCGCATTCCGTCTGCGGAATGCCCATGCATCGCGCCGTTGCAATCGCCGTGTCATGGAGGGCATGGCTCGTCCAGAGCAATCGGCCGAGCTCGATCATGCCGAACAGCATGAGGAAAAAGACTGGCGCAACCAGCGCGAACTCCACCGCACTAGCGCCGGAACGCGACTGCCAAATTTTTCGGATAGCGCGCTTCATTGTGTCCGCACGATCGCGCTGGCGTCAATAAAGTCGCCTTTCACAAGGCCGTAGCCGGAGAACAACGGCGTATAGGCCTGTTTTACCATGACGGAGACAAACCGGCCCGCCCGCCCGCCATCGGGGCAGGACGAACCACAGGATTGCTGCGAGCCCCAATCAAGCGACGACGCGCTGCCGCTCGGACAGTAACAAGCATCGGCTTGGCTGACGTTGCCGCTGATCACAATTTTCGCACCATTGTAGTTGGCGACTGCGCCGTTATTCACATTTACTGATGCCTGCGTATCGCCCGCCGCGTATTCGCTGGCGATCATGGTGGCGATTTTCGTTGCCAGATCGCTGCCATCCTTGCCATCGACCAGATCAGCATTGACCATCGCATAGCTGGCACTGTCGGAAACCGTAGCTTCTAGCTGAAAGCGCGAGAATATGAGCATGCCGAGATCAAGGCTGCCAGCCAAGATGAGGATGAAAACTGGCGCAATCAGTGCAAATTCGACTGCTGCATTACCCGAGATATCTCGCAGAAAATGTCTTAGGCCGGCTCGAAGCTGGAGAGCTTTTTTCCCGGCTACATGGATGAAAATCATTGAACCAATTCCACCTCGCTACTGGTGGCCGACAGAGTGCATTCCGACATCGTTTGTGAACCACCGGACAATGAAATACTTGCGCCAATCAATTGCAGGCAGCCGGTTGCGGCATCACCGATCTGGCCGCCGCCGCCGAAATCGATCAGCCCTTTTGGAAAATAGAACGCGCCGGAAATCTTACCTCTGCCGCCGGAGGTGATTTCCGCGTCTGCATAAGATTTCGATGATTGCGGGCCGATAACCGCAAGATTGGCGTAGGTGCCGCTCTGCGGGGCAGAAAGTGTGATGGCATTGCCGCCAGTCAAACAGAATGCCTTTCCTTTGCATTCCCAATCGGAGGGCGTTTCGGTCCCCGAAATGACGATCGTGACATTTGTCCCGGAAACGGCGATGGAATCGCTGCAGCTAGCGCCCCCGGTATTGACCGAGAAATATCCGTCGACCGTGTAGACCCCGGCACCCAGCCTGGCGCCGCCCGCGAGGTTGACGCTGCCCGATATGTCGTGCTGTGCGCTTGCGGGAAACGTGATGCAGCTACCACCGCCGCCGCCATTGATGTCGCCGTCGGCGCGGAAAACACCCTTGCCCGTACTGGCATCCGCCATATAGGTGGTCGAGCCGCCACCCACGCCCATCGCGTTGTCGCCGCTGGACTGGCCGATGGTATAGCTGTTGGCCGTTCCGGCTCCGAGCTTCAGGCTAGCGCCATCGCCCGTGTAGAAGCCGGCGTCCAATATGAAGGTGCTGGGTCCGTCGATGACGGTTTTTCCCGAACTGCACAGGCTGTAGCGCGCATCGCCGCAATTGGTGTCGCCCATTCCGAAGTGAAAGGAACCGGCGCCGAATGTCAGATCGGCGCCGTAAACGCCTCCTGCAACATTGTAGGTGCCGTCCCCGAATACCAGCTTCGTGCCGAAATCATTCTGGATCTTGCCCGAGAAGTTGTAGGTCGTGTTTTTGCTGCCCGAAATATTGAATTTTACCTGAACGTTGCCGTGAACCAGCAGGGAGCCGATATTCACCTCAGACCCGGAGCAGGTGATGTCCCATTTGGTTGTCCAATATTGATTGTAGTTCGCAGGATCGTAGCTGCAGTCGATGGATGTTATGGCGTCTGCGGTTTGCTTTGGGGTCGCGTTGCCGCCAAACTCAATGTTGGTACCCGTGCTCACGGAGACCTTCTTTGGCCACGACGCCTTGCGGATGGTATCGAAGCGTGCGGTAAGTTCGGCTACTCCGGAATTTCCCGAGAGAGGATCCTCTGTGTATTGCTTGGTGACGGGCGCCGCACTTCCATCTGCCTGCACGAGGTTGGTAGACCAAGGGCAAGGCTGCGACGTACCGCCGTAATAGGTCGTACCCTTATTGGTGATCTTCGTTCCGCAGGGGGCGACGACATCACTGTTGGAGTTCACGTAGCACTTGCTTGCGCTGACCTGCACGCCGCCCGAGAGAGTGACGCCCGATCCGGATTTGTCCAAGGCGATGATGCAGCCGCTCTCCGCCGAACCTATAGATGAATAAGCTTCAGCCCCGATTTCGAGCTTTGAACTGACGCCGAGAACGGGTGCGAGAAAAAGTGTGTTCGCGGTGGAGATGGTGGCATGCACCGCCTGAACGCGCGCGTCCTTCGGAGAGGTTGTCAGCGAAACGGAAACGCTGCCGGCATCGACACCGTTGAGCTTCGCCACGGCAAGCGCTGCCGCTTTCATCTCGTCTTCCGAACTCGTATCACTATAGGCGAGCGCGCCGGCATAGGAGGCAAGATCCGCCGTGCGCTGGTTTTCGTTGCGCACCAGAAGCCCGTATCCGTACTCCACGGAGAGAGCAGCAAAGCCGATAACAATCGGCAGGCATAAGGCTGCCATGATCGCGATACCGCCGTCCCGGTTCCGGCAAAGCGACCGCAGTTGATGCAGCGCGATTTTCATTGACTCGTCTCCGTTTGAACGATGAGCTTCAAAAAGTCGGGCAGGAGGTACAATCGCAGGTGTTGAGCGGTGGAGATTTTCGCTTGCGCTGACTAACTGTCGGGTATTTCTTAACAAAACCCTTTGTTTCTGCTGCGCCGCACCATTGCCGGCGCGATGCGGATAATTATGCCGAAAACGGATAGAATTTCTCGAAGGCCCGGCCATGCAGCATCGATAGGGCCAGTCATCACCTCGCCTTCGCGGGGCGAGACGCTGGACGCGCGAACCGGCTCCCCTCAGGGCGCACCGACCGTCTATCGCTCTGCCGGCGAGGTGTCGAACTCATTCCTGCAGGGAATGATCTCTTGTACATAATGAGATAGTCCGTTCACCGACGCAGCGATATCGTGCTGAAAAACTGCTAACTTTAGGAAGATCGGCGCCGATGTTGAATGATCCGAAATCGCATGGACTGTGGGAAACATCAGCGCCGCCCGCCCCGATCACGGAAGAGCTGAACGATGATGCTCACGCAGACGTTGTTATTGTCGGCGGAGGCTACACAGGATTTTCGGCGGCGATCCATCTTGCAAAACTCGGGATAAAATCAGTTCTGCTTGAAGCGGTGGAGGTCGGGTTTGGTGGCTCCGGAAGAAATGTCGGGCTCATCAATGGCGGCATGTGGGTGATGCCCGACGACATACCCGGCGTCCTCGGTCCAGAATATGGAGAGAGATGTCTTAAGCTCCTATCGGATGCGCCTGTACTCGTTCGCCAGGTTATTGAAGAGCATGAAATCTCATGCCAGTTGGAAAAGAATGGGACGCTTCACCTCGGCGTCGGGCGCAAGGGTCTGGAAGAGCTCGAGACCCGTCACCGCCAATGGACCGCGAGAGGAGCGCCGCTTCAACTTCTCGATAGCGATGAGACACGGCGCCGTACCGGCTCGGCCGTGTATTCCGGCGCACTTTTCGATCCGAGGGCCGGTACGCTTCAACCTCTTGCTTATGTGCGTGGCCTGGCACGCGCGGCGATCGCGTCAGGCGTCAAAGTCTATACGAAGAGCCCTGTCTTGGCGGTAGAGCGCCGGGCAGATGATTGGCGGGTGGCGACGCGTCGGGGTTCCGTGACTTGCAAATGGATCGTCGTAGCGACCGACGCTTATTCGACCGGGCCGTGGAAAATCGTGCGCGAGGAACAGGTTCATCTTCCCTATTTTAATTTCGCCACGAAGCCGCTTTCCGACAATGTGCGTAAAACGATCCTTCCGAATAGGGAAGGATGCTGGGATACGAAGGAAATTCTCTCGTCTTTTAGAATGGACCAGCGTGGCCGGCTTGTTTTCGGCAGCGTCGGAGCGCTTCGTAACACGGGACGTGCAATTCACGAGTCCTGGGCAAAGCGGTCATTGAAACGGGTTTTTCCCCAGCTTGGCGATGTCGAATTCGAAAGTGCCTGGTACGGGAAAATTGGCATGACCTCGGACGCAGTTCCGCGGTTCCATAAGTTTGAAAACAATGTGGTGGGCTTCAGCGGATATAACGGACGAGGCATTGCGCCTGGAACGACCTTCGGAAAGGTCTTGGCGTCTTACATTGCCGGCAATATCGATGATGCAGGCTTGCCACTGCCGATTACCGAACCAAAGTCCGATCCCTTGCGCATGGCGAAGGAGGCGTACTACGAAATGGGCGCGCAGGTAGCACATCTGGCAGGAGCGCGCTTGTAGGAGGGCATGGGTGCAAGTACCGCGAAGATTTTTGCCTTCACTGCCACTGCTCGCTGCTTTTGAAGCGGCGGCTCGTACCGGGAGCGTAACCGCGGCAGCCAAGGAGCTCAATCTCACCCAGAGTGCCGTTAGCCGGCAGATTCGCGCTCTGGAGGAGCAACTCGGTGTGGAGCTCTTTCATCGAGAGCGCCAGACGATCAAGCTCACCGTCGGAGGTGAGGGCTATGCGCGCGAGATCCGGGACGCGCTGCGTAAGATCAGCAGCGCATCGTTGAACCTGCGGGCAAACCCGTATGGAGGGACGCTGAACCTTGCAATATTGCCAACATTCGGCACCCGATGGTTGGCGCCCAGACTACCGGACTTTCTCGCTGAAAATCCTGGAATTACCGTCAATCTCGTCACAAAGATCACGGCGTTCGATTTTCGGTTGGAGCCGGTGGACGCTGCGATTCATTTCGGCGCCGCGGAATGGCCAAGCGGCGAGCTTGCGTTGCTTCGCCAAGAAATCGTCGTTCCAGCATGCAGTCCGAAGCTGCGTGAACAATACAATTTCACGGAGCCCTCGGACATCCGAGCAGCGCCATTGCTCCATCTGACCAGCCGCCCTGATGCTTGGGAACGCTGGATGATGATGAACGGGGTTACGCCGGATTCGGTTCACGGCATGCTGTTCGATCAGTTCGCAACGGCAACCCAAGCCGCAATAGCAGGCGTGGGGGTGGCGTTGCTGCCAAAGTTCCTCATTGAAGAGGAACTCTCTCAAGGCAAGCTGGTCTATGCTCTCGATCTCCAGATGAAGAGCGCCGAGGCGTACTATCTGGTATGGCCTACCGACCGCGCCTCGCACCCGCCGCTGCTTGCCTTCAAGAAGTGGATATTGGCGCAGACCGCCGCCGATCGATGAAAGTTCATTCCTCGTTGGAATAACATCTGACCTATTGCTTGATAGAAATACAAGCACATCGAAGCGAATACTCCTCAACAATCATGATCTCGGAGAATGACCGAGCTCGTAGCAGACTAGAGGAGGCCATCATGGCGATCGACCACGTGCACCCAGATGATGTTCGGACCCGTTTTTCGCGGGCCATGTCGGAGATGTACCGCACGGAGGTGCCGCAATACGGAACTCTCATGGATCTGGTCGCTGACGTGAACGAAGACACGCTCGCGAACGATCCGGGGCTCCACGACGCGCTTGTTCGCAATGACGAGCTCGATCGCCTGAGCGTCGAACGCCATGGAGCTATTCGCCTTGGCACGGCGGACGAGCTTTTCAATATTCGCCGGGTGTTCGCCGTCATGGGCATGTATCCGGTCGGCTATTATGATTTGTCGGTGGCGGGCATACCCGTTCATTCGACCGCTTTTCGGCCTGTAGACGACGAGGCTCTTCGCCGCAATCCGTTCCGAGTCTTCACCTCCCTGCTGCGCCTGGAACTGATAGCCGACGAAGTATTGCGTGCTGAGGCAGCGGAAATCCTTTCTCGCCGCAAGATCTTTACCGACCGTGCCCTTTTCCTGGTCGATAAGGCGGAAATGGACGGCGGACTTGCCAGCGAAGATGCGGATGAGTTCGTCCGGGAGGTCTTGGAAACGTTCCGTTGGCACAGCGATGCCACCGTCACCCTCGCCACCTACAAGCGCCTGCATGATGCTCATCGGTTGATCGCGGATGTCGTCAGCTTCAAAGGGCCGCATATCAACCACCTCACGCCTCGGACGCTTGATATCGATGCTGTTCAGGAAGGCATGCCCAAGCGCGGCATCAGTCCGAAAGCAGTCATCGAGGGTCCGCCGCGTCGACGGTGCGCCATTCTTCTCCGCCAGACGAGCTTCAAGGCACTTGAGGAGAACATCAAATTCAAACCAGCCGCAGATGGTGGTTCGTCCGGAACGCACACGGCGCGGTTCGGCGAGATCGAGCAGCGAGGCGTAGCCCTGACGGCCAAGGGCAGGAAGCTGTATGACGAGCTTCTTGCGTCTGTTCGTAGTGACGTTCAAGTGGCGTCGACCGGTGGCAACTCGGGAGATTACAACAGCCAGCTCGTCGAAACGTTCAGGCAGTTTCCCGACGAGTGGCGTGAGTTGCGCACGAAGGGCTTGGCGTTCTTCCGGTATTCCGCGACCGAAACCGGATTGAACAACGTCGCCGGTGGTCGCCTTCCGTCGAACTTGGATGCGCTGATCGACGCCGGATACGTCAGATTCGATCCGATCGTCTACGAGGATTTCCTGCCGGTCAGCGCTGCGGGGATCTTCCAGTCCAACCTCGGCACCGATGTGCAACAGAACTATTCGGAGAGCTCGAACCGGGTAGCGTTCGAACAAAGTCTGGGTGCCGCCGTCCAAAACGAACTGGATCTTTACGCCGATGCCGAACGACGCTCGCTCGACCTAGCCTACGAAGTCCTGGGGCTTGGGCAGCCGGCCCAACGCCTTATCGCGTAGGGCGGCAGCAAAGCCACGCAATCGATGCGCAACAATACAGTTTCAATGTAAAAGAGAAAAAGGGAAGCAAATGTCGACAGCTCTCGCTCACCAGACAGCCGGCACATCCATTCAGTCGCTGCAGGCCGAAACACACCAGCTCTTGAGTGAACTCGGCGTCACCCCCCAAGCCTATGCGGATGGCGAGATCCGTGCTCGCACGCCCATCACCGGCGAGACCGTTGGCAATGTCAAGTATATCCCGGCCAGCGAAGCATCCGCCCGCGTCGCCAAAGCCCATGAGGCCTTCCTCGCTTGGCGGAATGTGCCGGCTCCCAAGAGGGGCGAACTCGTTCGACTTCTCGGCGAGGAGCTGCGGGCCAACAAGCAGGCACTCGGACGCCTGGTTTCCATTGAGGTCGGTAAGATCACATCCGAAGGTTTGGGCGAAGTCCAGGAGATGATCGATATCTGCGACTTTGCCGTCGGTCTCTCCCGTCAGCTATACGGCCTGACGATCGCCACGGAACGCGCCGATCACCGGATGATGGAAACCTGGCATCCGCTCGGGGTGATCGGTATCATTACCGCCTTCAACTTTCCCGTTGCCGTCTGGGCGTGGAACGCGGCACTCGCGCTCGTCTGCGGCAATAGCGTCGTCTGGAAGCCCTCCGAAAAGACCATGCTGACTGCGCTCGCGACCGAGGCAATCTTCAACCGGGCGCTGGAACGCTTCAAGGCTGAAGGGGGAGAAGCCCCCGAAGGACTCGCGCAGCTTCTCGTCGGTAACCGCGAGGTCGGCGAGATACTCGTGGACGATCACCGGGTTCCGCTGGTGTCCGCGACGGGCTCCACCGCCATGGGGCGGGCCGTCGGCCCCAAGCTTGCCAATCGCTTCGCGCGGGCAATTCTCGAACTCGGCGGCAACAATGCTGCCATCGTTACTCCCACCGCCGATTTGGATCTGACGCTGCGCGGCGCCGCGTTTGCGGCAATGGGAACGGCGGGGCAGCGTTGCACGAGCCTCCGGCGGCTTTTTGTGCACGAGAACGTGTACGACCAGCTCGTCGATCGGCTGAAGAAGGCATACTCCTCCGTCACCGTCGGCAACCCGCTGGATGGCAATCTCGTGGGACCGCTCATCGACAAGGCCGCCTTCGATGCCATGCAGGCCGCGCTTCAATCCGCCAAGAATCTGGGCGGCGAGGTATCGGGCGGAACGCGGCACGATGTCGGCCAGGAAAACGCCTATTACGTTCGGCCTGCCCTCGTCGAAATGCCCCGGCAGGAAGGGCCGGTCGAGAACGAGACCTTCGCACCCATCCTCTACGTCATGAAGTACCGCGACTTCGATGAGGTCTTGAAGCTTCACAACGCCGTCCCACAAGGACTTTCCTCGTCGATTTTCACCAATGACATGCGCGAGGCGGAACTCTTCATCTCGGCACGCGGATCGGACTGCGGTATCGCCAACGTCAACATCGGTCCTTCCGGCGCCGAAATCGGTGGTGCTTTCGGTGGCGAAAAGGAAACCGGTGGCGGCCGCGAATCCGGATCGGACGCGTGGAAGGCCTACATGCGTAGGGCTACCAACACCATTAATTATGGCCGCACCTTGCCGCTCGCCCAGGGTGTCAAGTTCGACGTCGAGTGAGGGGCCGCGATGAACAGTGTAGCTCAGACCACAAGCTTCAGGCCCGCGGACCGGCTGTCGCAGATCGGTGTGTCGGAAATCCTCAAAATAACGGGGCTCGCGAACGAACTTAAGCGCCAAGGCCGCGACGTGATCGTCCTTGGCGCCGGCGAGCCCGACTTCGACACGCCGGAAAACATCAAGGAGGCGGCGGTCCGGGCGATCGCCGCCGGCCAGACCAAATATACGGCTCTCGACGGGACAGCCGAACTCAAAGCTGCGATACGTCACAAATTCAAGACCGAGAATGGCCTGGAATTTGAGCAGAGCGAGATCACGGTCGCGGCCGGTGCGAAACAAGTGATCTATAACGCGATGATGGCCACGCTCGATCCGGGCGATGAGGTGATCATTCCTACGCCGTTTTGGGTGACCTACGCTGATATAGTGATCATTGCCGGCGGCAAGCCAGTTCTTGTTCCATGCAAGGAAGAGAACGGGTTTCGCCTTTCTCCGGAAGACCTCGAAGCAGCCATCACGCCGAAGACCCGCTGGCTGATGCTCAACTCGCCGTCAAACCCATCTGGTGCGGCCTACTCCGAGGCCCAATATCGTCCGATCCTCGACGTTTTGTTGAAGCATCCGCAGGTGTGGCTGATGGTCGACGATATGTATGAGCACATTGTTTACGGCGACTTTCGGTTCGTTACGCCGGCGGCGATCAAGCCAGAGCTTAGAAACCGCACGCTCACTATCAACGGTGTCTCCAAGGCCTATGCAATGACCGGCTGGCGGATCGGATATGCAGGCGGCCCCGCGGCGCTCATCAAGTCCATGGCGGTGGTCCAGAGCCAGTCGACGTCCTGCCCATCCTCGATCAGTCAAGCCGCTGCCGTTGAAGCTTTGACCGGGCCGCAGGACATCCTCCTTCAGCGTCGCAAGTCCTTCGAGGAGCGCCGTGACCTGGTCGTGAAGGCTCTAAACAATATCGAAGGCATCACCTGCCGGGTTCCGGAAGGCGCATTCTATACATTCTCGAGCATCGCCGGGCTTGTCGGTCGAAAGACGCCGGAGGGACGAGTGGTCGAAAGCGATTCCGTTTTCGCTGACTACCTCCTTCGAAGCGCAGAGGTGGCGGTCGTTCCGGGTTCGGCATTCGGTCTCGCCCCATATTTCCGCATATCCTATGCGACCTCGCTTGCGGAACTCGAAGACGCTTGCAAACGAATTGGCGCTGCCGTCGCGAAACTTCGACCTGAAGGCCGGTAACTCCATACCGAACCTTCAGACAGGTCTCCGGTCCTTCCGGCTACCGCACGACGACGGCCGTCAGGCCTTCTCCGAGATCCGGATGCGGCACGCCGATGATAGCATCGCGCGGCCATTCGCTGTCAGATGAAAATGACTGCGAAGGGTGCGGGGGTCCCGTTTGGCAATCACCAAAAACTCGCCGACTGCGTCCAAGACATTGAGCTCGCGCAGCACGAGAGCATGCTCGACACCAAGTCGCTTCGAAAACGTTCGACTGTCCGAGGCGATGTCGAGCGCACAAGCGACGAGCAGTGCGCCCTGCAGTCCGGTGAGGTGTTTGTTCACCTGAACGAGATTTTCGACCAGATCGAAAAATATCTGCGGCTCGGTCGCGATGTCGTTCAAGATGCCTCGCGGGTCCGCAACGACACCATGATCGATTTCGATGTTGGCGTGTCGCTTTCCTCGCCGGCGCTGGCGAGCGGTACCAGAACGTTCAGCTCCGGATAATAGCCGGCGATGCTGCCACGCGGAATATCGTAGGGGACGAGCCGGAAATCCGCTGCTTTCCGCTCCACGCCGTCGTTGTATTCGCCGATGACATCCACGCGCTCGCCACTCCCGGCGCCCAGCGCAGCCAGGTCGTCGGGGTTGATGAAAATTACCTGCCGTTCGCCGTAGACGCCGCGATAGCGGTCGTCGAGACCATAGACCGTCGTGTTGTACTGGTCGTGCGAGCGGAATGTCTGAAGTGCGAAGCGTCCACCGCCCTTGCGCGCCCGTTGATGGACCGTTTCCTCCGGCAGGCTGCCGGAAGAAAAGGTCGCCTTGCCGGCTGTCGTATTCCACTCGCGATGCGCCGCACTGTTGCGCAGATGAAAGCCGCGCGGCTTGCGCAGACGCTCGTTATAGCGCTCAAAACCGGGAATCGTCGCCTCGATGTGGTCGCGGATACGATCGTAATCGTTGGCGAGCCGCCCCCAATCCACATGGGTATTGCCGACGGTGGTGGCCGCAATGCCGGCGATGATGGCGACTTCCGAGAGCAGGTGCGGCGACGCAGGGCGATTGATGCCGGCCGAGCCATGAACCATGCTCATGGAATCCTCGACGCTTATGAGCTGGGACTGCCCGTTCACATTCAGATCCATTTCCGTGCGCCCCAGGCAGGGCAGAATGAAAGCGATTTCGCCCGGCATCAGATGCGAATGGTTCGGTTTGGTCGCGATATGAACCGTAAGCTTCAGGTGACGGAGTGCCTTCTCCACGAGCGCGCTATCGGGCGTCGCCCGGGCGAAATTGCCGCCGAGGCCGATGAACGCCTGGGCCGATCCGTCGAGCATTGCGCCGATCGCCGCCAGGACATTGTGTCCGTGTTCCCGCGGTACCGCGAAGCCGAACTCCTTCTCCAGGGCAGCAAGAAAATCCTCCGACGGCTTTTCGTTGATGCCGACGGTGCGGTCGCCTTGAACATTGGAATGGCCGCGCACCGGGCAAAGACCGGCACCGGGTTTGCCGATATTGCCGCGCAGGAACATGAAATTGGCGATTTCGCGGATCGTCGCGACGGAATGCACATGTTGCGTCACACCCATCGCCCAGGTGCAAATGACGCGTTCGGCATTGATGTAGACGGCCGCGGCCTGCTCGATCTCTGCGCGGCTCAGACCGGATTGGTCCTCGATGTCGGCCCAGCTCGTTGCCTCCACCGCGGCGCGATAGTCTGCGAAGCCGGCGGCATGCTCGGCCAGAAAGGCCTGATCCAGTATCGACGGTAGGCCGGCGGCGATTGCCGCATCATCGGCCGCAAACACGGCCTTGCTCATGCCGCGCACGGCAGCCATATCGCCGCCGAGCTGCGGTTGAAAATAATGGCTGGCGATCTCGGTCGATCCGCCGCGCAACATCTCCACCTTGTCCTGCGGATCGGAAAAGCGCTCCAAGCCCTTCTCGCGGACCGGGTTGAACACGACGACCCGAGCGCCGCGCATTGCGGCGCGTCGGAGATCGCCGAGCATGCGCGGATGGTTGGTGCCCGGATTCTGCCCGATCACGAAGATTGCGTCCGCTTCCTCGAAATCTTCGAGGAGCACGGTTCCCTTGCCGACGCCGACTGCCTGCTTCAAGGCGACGCCGCTCGCCTCGTGGCACATGTTGGAGCAATCGGGAAAATTGTTGGTGCCGTAGAGCCGCACGAAGAGCTGATAGAGGAAGGCTGCCTCGTTGCTCGCACGCCCCGACGTATAGAATTCGGCGCGATTGGGATTGTCGAGGCCCCTCAGCACCGAGCCGATTTCGGCAAAGGCTTCCTCCCAGGCCACCGGCAGATAGCGGTCGCTTGCCGCGTCGTACCGCATTGGATGAGTCAGGCGGCCGTTCAGTTCAAGCTCATAGTCGCTGAGGCGCCGCAGCTCCGAAACGGTGTGGGCGGCGAAGAAAGCGGGGTTGGCACGCTTTTCCGTCGCCTCCCATGCAACGGCCTTGACGCCGTTCTCGCAAAATTCGAACGAAGAACCATGTTCTGGATCGCCCCAGGCGCAGCCCGGGCAATCGAAACCATCAGGCTGATTGGCACGCAGCATCGCGCGTGCACCCGAAAGCGGCGCTCCGCTTTGCAACAGTCGCTTGCCGCAGCTCTTCAGCGCGCCCCAACCGCCGGCCGCCGATGACTTTTTTCCAATAAAATCAGTGCTCATGACGCATCTATTTGCTGCGGCGCAGCAAAGGTCAAGATTACTTACCTAATGGCTTGATAGAATTTTCCTATCGGTGATCGCAAGTGTGCTTCTGGGGTTCGACAACCACATCGCACATTGGCGCCTTCAAGGCTCGGATGCTGTCAACACTCTTGACTGGCGAGCGCCGAACAACAGGACGACAGCGGCAAAGAGAGCGACCAAGGAAGCAACGTGGAGCACGGTTCGAAAGCCGTAGGCCTGTGCGATGATCCCCACCGCCGGGCCTGCGAGCACGCCGCTAATCATCAGCGTATTCCAGTAAATTGCGGTGGCACGCGCCGGACGGCCTTCGGCGTAGGACTGCACAAAACTGATGCCAAGACTTGCATAGAGCCCATAGTAGAGCCCCTCCATTGCCGCACCGGCCACCATCTGCGGAAAAGTCTGGACCGACGCCAGAACCTGGATGGCGACAACGGCTAGCAGCGTCGTGGCCATCAAGGGCTTCCGAATTCCAAACCGGGCCATCAGAAGCGGGGTTGAAAAAATCGCGAATACTTCGACGAAGGTTTTTACGGTGAAGGCCGTCCCCGGCGCATAGCCGGGCAGCCCGACCTCCTGCACGTAGAAAAGAGGCAAGGTCGAAAACGTCAGGGAGTGCGCGGACGACAGGCAGAACACAAATGTTGCAGCCAGCCAAAGTCCGGGATTTGCGTTACCGCCCTCACGGTTTTCCGGGACGCTTTCCTTGGGCTTGGCCGTAGCATTTTGTGGCTTCACACACCACCAAAGCGCCAACCAGACGAGTCCGAGCAAGACGCAGCATCGGAAGACCGCGGCCTTGCCGAATTGATCTGCGACGAGAAAGGAGACCGCCGGTCCGACCATCCAGGCCGTGGATGTCGTGGCACGCATGAAGGCGTTAAGCCGGCGATTTTCGATCTGGTGCTTCGCGGCCAAACCGCCGCCAAGGCTGAACATCGTCGATACGGCGCTGGTGCTCACCCCGAACCCGATCACGCCGAAGGTCAGCACCGTCCAGAGAGACGGAATGATTGACAAAGAAAGGTTCGCCGAGAGGTAGCCGGCCAAGGCGATCCCGATCAGCGGAAAGGCATTTTTTCCACGGTCGATACGACCGGCAAACTGACGATTGATAGCAATCGCCAAACATGACAGGGCGCCCGCATAGATGCTGATCGTCCACGGGGGCTGTTTCAGACCTTCGACGATGAAGAAGCCCATGAATGGCGCGATCATCGCGTTGCAGACTGTTCCCACGAACAATAGGAGCAGAAAGGGAAGCAGAGCTTTTAAATGAGGGCGAGCCATGAGGACCAATGCGAGCTGATGGGACGCTCTGCATCGCACGGCTTAAAGTTCTAGGCAATCGCGATGCTTCGGCAGCTTTCGCCTATCCGTAAATCAAATGGCTGGGCTCCAATTATTTGCGACGATCGGCGATCAGATAAGGTTCGGACATGCGTTGCCTGCTGTCATCGCAACTGTTTCTTATGGCGTTATACGTTCGATTTCTGACTGACATTCGCCGGCTTAAGCCTGACAGCAGTATTGGTTCCGGCCGGCCGCATTGAATTATCGATATTCGAATGGGCTCAGGATGCTGACCATCCTTGTTCCCGCTGGGTTTTTTATTCCATTGCTATTCAGCCCCCGAGAGGCGAAATGAGTGTTGAAGCCGCGCCCGATACAGACGGGCAGCCATTGTTGTTTGATATCGCCGCTTTTGCCTCACCGCGGCAGGGATTCGAGCGGTTATGTGAGCTGATTGTCGACATCTGCGACGCAACGATGCTGGGCGAGCCGGAGAATTTCCGCTTCGCCGCCAGTACGTTGCATCTTGGCAGCGCGTTGTTGCTGGAAAGTCGGTCGAGCGCCTTGCGCTATAACAGGACGCCTGAGCACGTCGCGCGGGGCCTCGACCATTTTCAGCTCGTCATGTATCTCGGCGGTGGCGCTGAATTCATCGCTGGCGAACACACCTTTCTGCAGCGAGCGGGCGATGTCTCGCTGATCAATATGAGCAAACCCCTCCTGACGCGGGAGATTCCGGGGGATGACGGCGTCGTCCAGGTTTTGAGCTTCATGCTTCCTCGGCCCCTGCTTGCGCCTCTGTTCGCTGCGATCGAAAACGTTCCGACGATCGTCGTCGCGAGGCGCGATGCCGCTTTTGGAACGTTGCTCGGCGAACATATGCTGACGCTGCGGCGTTGCGCGACGCAGCTCACGCAGGCGGAGCGCCAAGCAGCAGCACAATCGCTGGCGCAACTCGCCGCCGGCGGCATGGAGTGGCGCGCTGACAACGCCGACCCTCTGCCACGCTTATCGCAAGAAGCGCTGCGAACCCGGATCAAACGGCACATCGAGGAAAATCTCGGCACGGACTCGCTTGACGTGCCGAACCTTTGCCGCCGCTTCGCCTTGTCGCGCGCAAGCCTCTATCGCCTGTTCGCACCGCAGAGCCCGGCGAGCTACATTCAGCAGCGCCGGCTGCATCGCGCCTTCGCCATCCTCGTTACGCCAGCGTTCCGCCCTTGGCGGGTCATCGACGTCGCCATCGAATGCCAGTTCAGCTCGGACGCGACCTTCATCCGCGCCTTTCGTCGCGAGTTTGGCATCACGCCCGGCGAGGCGCGAGAGCGCTCGCTGCGGACCTCCAACGCGCCTCGCGACGATCACCCGGCCGAGCCGCATCCCGATGCCGAATCGGCGCGCTGGGTGGCTCAGCTCACGGGCGCCATGCCGCAACTTTCGGCGCTTCGCGGCGACCGCAAGCCGTAGTGGGCCGGTAGACGGGCCAATTGCCTCCGCAATAATTCGAAGCTTGAAGCCAACAAAAAAGGCGCCCGAGCGGGCGCCTTCAAAAGGTGGTTTCCGGCGCGCGCGATCAGTTGGCGGCACCCATGCCGGCCTGCACCTCGACGATCGCCTGATTGACCAGATCGATCGCGTTGAGGCGGTGGCCCCCCTTGTTGGTCGCGCCCTTCTGCAGCGATGATTTCGCCGCAAGCAGCGAGCTGAGTGCCGACTGCATATAGGGCTGATTGGCGCCCCATTGGGCTTCGGCATGGCTCGGTTGCAGGACGATCACCGCGCTCGAAGCAAAGGCCATTCCAAGGCAAAAGGCGATCGCCGTACGGCGCGGCAATAAAGACAAAGATTTCATCAAGGACTCCATTAAATCTAAATTTCGTGGCGAGAGATCAATCACTTACGTCGCGCAAGATACGTGGGCGGTAATGAAGGGCAATCACTGGAGCGCATATTTGTGAGGCCAGCAATGAAATTGATACGCTCAGAAAACTTCGCTGAGACGCTTGGCAAATACTTGATGTATTATCGCTCAACCGAAGGCCGGCGATGCGCGTATTTACCCAAGAAGGTTTTAATATCGTCGGGCTGAGCCGCCTTCCCTCGGCGCTTCGCGGCGAACGGAAACATTAGCCGTTCGCCTAGAGGAATGAGACGGTGCGCAAGGCGCGATGGGACATACGGCAAAGCCGCCGTTCCCATCTTCCGCTAGCGTCCATGCTTTCCAACGCAAGGAGATCAGCGTGAACGGGATCGGCATGGCTATTTTTGGAGCGCTAGGCGCAATGTTTTTGCTGAGCGCGGCCCCTGCTTTCGCGGAGGACCAGGTCGGTCTGTTTTATCGTTGCGACGACGGCACGGCCTTGACGGCAAGCTTCCTGAATTCAAGCAACGAGGCCCTCATCACGACAGGCGGGCGCAGCTACCGCTTGCCGCAGGCGAGATCCGGTTCAGGCGCGCGCTACACGGATGGCAGCGTGGTTTTCTGGATCAAGGGCAGAGACGCGCAACTGGAAGCGCCCGGTCGATCGACCAACTGCCACACGCGATAAGTCCAAGCATCAATCGAGAAACTGATATCACCGCCCTCTGCGAAGCTGCGGGGCATTTGACATGGGTTGAACACATGACCGCATGCCTGCTTTCCTACGCCAACGACAAGGATCATTTCGCTAAGCGCATGGCCATTCGTGGCATCGAAAATGCACTTGGCCGCCGCGCGGTGGAAAAAGTCTTTGAACGCTGGCGCGTCGATGTTCACGGTGTTTCTCAACATCCGTTCGGTCGCATACTGGAAATGTACGGCATCGACTTCCGCATCAAGGGCGAGTGGCCGATGCGAGAGATACCCGATGGCCCGATCGTGATGGTCGCCAATCATCCGTTCGGCGTGGCCGATGGCATGGCGCTCGGCGCCATTGCCGAACATTTCGGCCGGCCCTATCGGGTGATCGTCAACGAGCGCATGATGAAGGTGCCGGAATTTCGGCCCTATATCCTGCCGATCTCTTTCGATGAGACCGCCGAGGCGATGGAGGTTAATCTCTCCACCCGCAATGAGGCGATCAGGCTGCTGCGCGACGGCGTCACGATCGGCATTTTCCCCTCCGGCGGCGTGGCAACAGCGCCGCGCGGCTTCGGGCCGGCCGAGGAACTACCGTGGAAGATGTTCCTGGCGAAACTCATTCAGATGGGCAAGGCGAATGTGCTGTCGATCTTTATCGAAGGGCAGAACAGCCTGCTTTTTCAAATGATGAGCCGCGTATCGCCGACGGTGCGCCTGGCACTGCTGTTCAACGAATTCCACCGCCTGTCGCAGCGATCCATCACCGCTCGCGTCGATTGCCTGATGCCCTGGAGCGAGCTTGCCGCCATCCGCGATCGCAAGGCAGTGATGAATCATATCCAGCAAAGGGTTATCGCCATGCGGCCCTATGACCGGCGGCGCCTGTCTCCGGCTGCGCTGCGGGCCCAGCAACAACACTGGCTCTGGCGTGAAGGCGGCATCAGCACCGGATGGGAGATAACTGGCATTTCCAAGTGAAAGCCATAGTGCCGGGAGGTCACGACGGCGCCTCGCGATATCTAACGACATTATGTCGACATTTATGCAAATTTAACCTCATTGGTAGCAGTATTTGGCATTGCTTGCTGGGGTTACAAAAATGTGGGCTGTTTTAGCGGCGAAATTCAATTGGACGATCAGTAGAAAGATCCCGGTGTTGATGGTCGGGGTTACCGTGCTAGCCTGCGGCACCGTGGCCGGTTACGCGGGCCTGACGTCATTCTCCACCGCTAGAAGCCTGATCGGAACTCACCTGGAATATGTTGCCAGTACCAAGCGGAATATACTGGCAACCAAGCTGGATATGTCCAAGCTCGATATCGAGGGTCTGGCCGTCAATCCGGCGCTGGTGAAATCATTCGACAACATGATTACCGGCTACAAGATCCTGCCGCAGGAACAGGCAGCCGCCTTGTCCAAACTCAAGGCCTCAGGCGAAGATCTCAAGGGCGGCGCGACGCCGAAGGCGCAATTCTATCTGGATGCCTACAAGCAGATCGACGTCTGGCTGAAATCCCTGGGTTCCGAGCATGGCTACTCCAACATTCTGCTCATCAACGCAAAAGGGGAACTCATATACAGCACCGGGACGGATCCGCTCGGCGCGGTTGCGCCCGATAGCCCGATCGCTCAAGCCGTACGACTATCTCAGGGCCAGCGGCGGGCGGTGATGACGGATTTCTCCCCGCCGTCGAAAGAAGGACCGGGCTTGGCCTTTTTTGCGATCGGGGTCGCCAACGCGATGATCCCCGACGAGCGTGGGGGCACGCTAGTCGTCGCCGTCAGCACGAATGTCATCGATGCGATCATGCATGACAGCGCCGGCTTCAGTGCGCAGGGCGAAGCGCTTTTTGCGGGAAGCGACGGCCTGGCGCGCTCGACATCGCGTTTCTCCGGCAGCAGCAACGCATCGTTGGCGATCGACAAGAGCCTCCTCGCCCCGAAAGCCTCGTTCAGCGTCTATCGCGATCAGGAAGTCCTCGCAGCGTCCGAGCCGCTGTCATGGGGCGGACAGAACTGGTCGATCATTGCGGTCGAGCCGACGACGGCGGTCTTTGCGCCGGCGGTAGACATGCTGTGGAAAATCCTCGCCATCACTGCGGCGACAGCGCTTTTCACGCTGTTGCTGGCCGTTGTCGCATCCCGCTCCATTTCCGGGCCGATCGTCCGGCTGGTGGCGGAAATGAAAAGGCTGGCCTCCGGGGACACCAGCGGTGATGTGGAAGGAACGACCCGCACTGACGAGGTCGGGGACATGTCCCGAGCGGTTCTCGTCTTCAAGGACAATGCCGTTGCCAAGAGGGTTGCGGAAGAGGATGCGCGAAGGACCGAAGCTGTGGCGGAAAGCGAACGCAAGGTCATGGAAGCTGATCGGCTTGACAGGTCTCGTATTCAAGCCGGGGTCGTCGCTGAAATTGGCAGCAGCCTGTCCGCCCTTGCCAACGGCACCTTATCCCACAAGATCGCTATGAAATTCCCGGCGGACTATCAGCAACTGAAGGATGACTTCAATGAAGCGGTGACGCAGCTCAGTCATACCGTGCTGACCGTTTCTACCCAAGCAAAGTCGATTTCTTCGATTGCCGATGAGATGAGCGGCGCGATGGACACGCTTGCCACGCGAACGGAGCATCAAGCCATCGTTCTCGAAGGCGCCGTCAACACGCTGCATGCGGTCTCCACGGACGTCAATCGAACCGCCGAGGCGGCTAACAAGGCCAATACAATCGTTGCCGAGGCGCACTCGGCCGCCTCCTCTTCCGACGAGATCGTGTCCCAGGCGATTGCCGGCATGGGCCAAATCGAGGATTCCTCGCGGCAGATCGCCAGCATCGTCAACGTCATCGACGAAATTGCTTTCCAGACCAACCTTCTGGCATTGAATGCCGGTGTGGAGGCCTCGCGCGCCGGTGACGCCGGAAAGGGTTTTGCCGTCGTCGCTTCAGAAGTTCGCGCGCTGGCGCAGCGCTCCGCCGACGCCGCGAAGGAGATCAAGGAATTGATCAATACCTCGTCGCGGCGTGTCGAGCGGGGAACTCAGCTTGTCAGTTCCACCGGCGAACTGCTGAAGACAATCGCCGGCCAAATCGATCTCATCAAGTCGGTCGTCTCGAATATCGCCTCGACTGCATCCAATCAGGCGACGCATCTCGGCGCATTCGGTGCGACGATCAAGGAAATCGACATGTCGACGCAACAGACGGCGGCAATGGCGGAGGAATCGACGGCGGCTTGCAGGTCCTTGGCGGAGGAAGCGACCCATCTGCTGCATCTTATCAGCCAGTTCGATCTCGATGAGAATGCCGTGCAGGCCGAGCAAGGCGCTCGTGCCAAGGTCGCTTAATTGCTATCTCTGAGGATGTGCATGCGCCGAAGATAGCCGGACATAACCGAATAGGCCGAGGACAAGCTCGGCCTAAAAGGTGCCCGGGCACCATTGCGGTAGCTCGGGCAACACTTTGATCTCGCCTTTGCAGCCGTTCCGAGGTCGACAGTATTTTGCGTCCATTTAACGGGCTCGTCGAACATCGGGCTGCGCCCGTGCAAGCTGCACCCATACCCAACTTTTATTCGGGTCCCGCCGGCGGAAGCTATGGTCTGAGGCCAAGCCTTCGCCTGTTTGGATGCGGCTGCGCGTCGAAAAACGCCGCTGCAGCGGCGAAAATTAAAAATAAAACTTGACTATGTCGACGGGTAGTCGACAATATAATCCAGTCGACATGCAGCCGACAGAAATTGAACGGGATCCAGCAGACCGAGGACGGGTTCAACTTTTTGCTTGACTTTGTCGACATTAGAACGACTAATTATAAAGTCGACATTAGAACGACAATTGATTGGCCGAAGATGCCAACGGGTGGGAACTGCGCTTAGCGCGCTAAAAATAGGGTGAGGCGATGAAATCGAGCACTGGGGGAATGCGTTTCCCGCTGCCAATGCCTGTCGATCAAAAGTCGAAAGGCGACGCTTTCTTTAGCTCTGTGATGACCTTGTTTTTGCGTCGCAGACGAGCCGTGTGGCCACTTTCTTAAAGCTGACGACTTTCGTTCGACCGTGCCATCTGACGGCTTCGAACTGAATGAATGGGTCGCTTACGGGCTTAAGCCCCCGCGACGCGTCCCGGGCAATTGAAAATCAAGGTCACATCCAACAGAGGACTGAAGGTAATGAAGAATATCTTGAAACTAGCCGTCGCCTTGGCGTCATTGACTGCAGCGGGTACTCAGATCGCTGCTGCAGCCCCTGGCGATACGTTGAAGGCCGTTCAGGGGCGCGGCTATGTCAATTGCACGTCGAGCGATGGCAACTTCGAAGGCTTCGCGGAAGTCGATGCCCAAGGCAAATGGCATGGCCTGGATATCGATTATTGCCGCGCTGTCGCGACCGCGATCTTTGGTTCTGATGACAAACTCAAACTCATCCCCGTGAGCTGGGCCCAGCGCTTTCCGGCGCTTCAGTCCGGCGATCTCGATCTCGTCATCAAGGCGAGCGGCTGGTTGATGAGCCGCGACACCGAACTTGGCCTTCAATTCAGCATGCCCTACTTCATTGGCGTCACAACGTTCCTGGCCCACAAGGACCTGAACGCAAAGTCGATGGCTGACCTGCAGGGTGGGACCGTATGTCTCGCTGGCGGCACGAGCACGGAAAAGCTCATCAGCGACTACATCAAGCAGAACAAATACGACGTCAAAATCGTAACGTTCGAAAAGAACACAGAGGCAGCGGCCGCTTATTTTGCGAACCGTTGCGACTCCTATGCCGAATGGGGCCCTATCGTCGCCGCTACTCGTGCGACTTCGGCCGACCCTGACAATCACGTCATTCTGTCCGATTCCATTTCGCTGGAGCCGGAAGCTGTCGTGATGCGCCAGGGGGATGACTCTTGGGTGGACCTCGTCAACTGGGTCATCGCCGTTCAGCGCATCGCCGAAGAAAACGGCGTCAACAGCACCAACGTCGACCAGATGAAGGCCAATCCTCCGAATACGGTCGTCGGCAAACTGCTCGGCGCCACGCCTGGCATTGGCACCCGTCTCGGCCTCAAGGATGACTGGGCCTACAATGTCATCCAGAAGCTCGGCAATGCCGAGGAAATGTACAACCGCAACTTCGGCACGGAATCCCGCTACAAGTTGCCGCGCGCTTTGAACTCGCCCTGGAACAAGGGCGGCGTGTTCTTCGCTCCGGTTCTCGACTGATCGCACGAATGTCCCGCCGGCCAAGGTCGGCGGGACATAGGCCTATGACAAAATCCCAACATGCCCTTGGGGGGATCGCAGTGATGACCACATTGATCGGAAACCGCAGATACCGCAATGTCGCCTTGCAGCTAGCATTTGTCACGACAATCGCTGCAATCGTGATTGTGGGTGTCGTGACGACGCGGCATAACCTGCAGGTGCAGGGGGTCTCCATGGGATGGGACTTCCTGAACTATACCACGGGATCGACCATCTCTTTCAGCCTGATTGATTACGACATCAACTCGACGTTCGCGCGGGCGCTTCTGGTCGGTTTCGTCAATACGATTTTTCTGGGCGTCATTTCCGTTTCCCTGGCGGTGATACTCGGCACGATCATCGGCACGGCGCGCCTGTCCAGGCATAAGCTCGTCAATTTGATAGCAGCGTCCTATGTTCAGGTCTTCCGGAATATTCCGCTGATATTGCAGGCATTTTTCTGGTATTCCCTGATCACCCATCTGCCTTCGCCCCGTTCGGCGATCGCTTTGCCCGGCGGTATTTATATTGCCAATCGCGGCATTTCCTTCCCCTGGCTGAACGTGGAGCCCTGGCATGTGGTCTTCGCGGCGGCTGCTTTGGCGGCTGGACTCATGCTGACTGTCCGCTCCCTCCGGCGTTCGGCACGTTCAGCCGCTTTTCTTTGGCTTGCAGGCGGCGTGGCTTGTGCCGCCGTTGCCATAATCTTCGGCCGGCTCGACGGTTTGCCGTTGGTCGATGTACCGCACGTCCAGGGACTTCGTCTTGCGGGAGGTGTCATGATGGTACCGGAGCTCAGCGCCGCCATCGTTGCCATTTCGCTGTTTGGCGCATCCTATGTCGCGGAAATCGTCCGTGCCGGCTTTCTGGCAATTCCAATCGGACTGACGGAAGCCGGGCAGGCCCTTGGCCTGCGCAACTGGCATATTTTCTGGCGCATCCGGCTGCCTCTGATGATCCGCAAAATACTGCCGACCATGACCAACCAGATCATCTGGCTGATGAAAGCCACAACGATCGGCATAGCGATCGGCTTCTCGGATTACTTCGGTGTCATCGCCAATTCGATCAATCACTCCGGGCAGACCCTGACGCTGATCTTCCTGCTCATCATCGGGTTCTGGGCAATCAACATGTCCATCGCCTTTGTCATGAACACCATCAATCGTGCAATCGCACTGCCGGGGCGTTAGAAATGAAAGCGGAAACCACATTGACCGCCATCGATCTGTCGTCAACACCGTCGGCCAGGTGGATTGCCGACCTTCGACGCGACTATTTTTCGACACCGGGCCAGGCCTTGGTGACACTCGTTTGCCTGACGCTGGTTGGAATTTTGGTCTGGTCATTCGTCAGTTGGGCCTTCCTTCATTCCGTTTGGACTGGAACGCCCGAGGACTGCCACAAGGCCAGCGGCGCATGTTGGGCTGTTGTCACCGACCGTTATCGCCTCATCCTGTTCGGCCTCTACCCATATGAGGAGCAATGGCGCTCTGCCTTGGCTTGTCTTGCGATCCTGGCAACCGTCATTCTCTCCTGTATTCCCCTGTTCTGGTCGGCAAAGGTGCTGCCTGTCATCTGGCTCGTTGGATACGGGACCTTCTATTATTTGATGAGAGGCGGGATCTTCGGCTTGCCAGTCGTCCTTGAGACGCAGTGGGGCGGCCTGGCACTTACGACATTCGTCTTCTCTTCCACCGTCGTGATCGGCATGCCGCTGGCAATCATCCTGGCATTGCTCCGCAGATCGAAATTGCCCGTGATTTCGTCGGTAACCGCACTCTTCATCGATGGCGTGCGTTCGCTGCCGCTGCTGTCCATTCTTTTCACGGCTGCCATTATCCTTCCCTTTGCGCTGCCGAGCTTCCTGGTTGGGGATAAGCTTTACCGGGTCATTCTCGGCGCAGCGGTTTTCTTTGCTGTCTATCAGGCGGAAATCATCCGGAGCGGCATTCAGTCCCTGCCGGCGGGCCAGGAGGAAGCAGCCGTCGCGCTTGGCCTGAACTATTGGCAGACAATCTCGCGGATTATCCTGCCGCAGGCATTCCGTCTTGCATTGCCGCCGACGATCAACCAAGTCGTTATCGCGTTCATGGAAACGTCGCTCATCGTTATCCTCGGCTTCTTCGAGGTCACGGCATCGGGCAATGCATCCTTTTCGGCGGGCGGCTGGAACACGTTCTATGCGGAGGTCTATTTCTTCGTCGCGCTGATTTACTTCACCTTCACTTTCTCGCTCTCGCGATATGGCGCCTATCTGGAGCGATCGCTCAAGACATCGTCGCGTTGATGGTGCATAGGAGCATGGAGCACGCGCGATGCTGATCGGCTATACGGACAGATATTCGGCGCGGGCTGGCGAGACCATTGAGGTCAAGGTTTCGAGCAGCTTCCGCTGCGATTATCGGGCCGATCTGGTCCGCCTCTATTCGGCGGATCCGAACCCAAAAGGGCCGGGCATGGATGCACGTCCTGTACCCGCAGCCTTCGAGGGAACATATCCCTCCGTTGAGAAATCCGCTTACCCGGGCTCCTACGCCCTGATACCGCTTGCCGGGCTGGACGATATTCGCGGCGCCACGGTCTCGATCCGGTTCCAGCCGCGGCTGGAGAAGGATCGCCCGCAAACGATGCTTTCGCTGAAGGCCGCCAATGGTCGAGCGGTTTCCGTCAGCATCGAAGCGGATGGTCCGACCGTCGATTTCGACGGCACTGTTACACCCGTCGCCTGTCGGCTCGAACTCGGCGTCTGGTATGAATTACGGCTCGGTTTGACGGCTGCCGACGTCAGGCTGGCCTTTTATGTGGTCGCCACGGGAGAGCGGATTGCTCATGCCTCTGTGGCCCGGCCCGACAATGACGGGATATTCGTCGAGCTGTCGCTCGCGGCCCGGAGGAGAGGGGATGACGCCTCCTTTATGGCGCACTTCTTCAATGGGCGGCTCGAAAACCCTGCGATCACCCGTGGTCTTCATTTGCCGGACGCCCTCGGGCCGCTTCCGGCGGATGACGGCGCGGTCCTCGCCTCCTGGGATTTCGCGCAGGGCATCCCCACCGACACGATCCGGGATCGGGGGCCGAAATCGCTCGACGGCAAGCTGGTAAATCTGCCCGCCCGTGCAGTGCGAGGATCGCGGTGGACCGGCGCGGAGATGTGCTGGCGGCATGCGCCGGACGAATATGCCGCCATTCATTTCCATGAAGACGACCTGCATGATTGCGGCTGGGAAACAGATTTCCGCTTCGATATTCCCTCTGATCTCCAAAGCGGCGTCTACGGGATAAGGCTCCGCTGCGAAGGGGCTGAAGACATCATTCCGTTTTTTGTCCGTCCCGCTGCTGGCGGCAAAAATGCGAAGATCGCCGTTCTCTTTTCTACATTCACCTACCAAGCCTATTGCAACTATCCGAGGACGAATTACGGCCCGGCCTATATCGCTCGGCGCGAGGCCTGGGGCGGCTATCCGCATCATCCGGCCCAATTTCCCCAGTTCGGGCGTTCGCTCTATGACGTGCATCCCGACGATAGTGGGGTGATGTTCAGTTCAGCCCTGCGGCCACAGCTTTTGATGCGGCCCGGCTTCTTCGCCTATCTGGACGACAAAGGATCGGGGCTGCGGCATTTTCCGGCCGATATGCACCTCATTGCGTGGTGCGCGGCAAAAGACATCGCGGTCGATGTCGTGACGGATCACGATCTCGACGCGGAGGGCGTCGCAGCACTGGCCGGTTACGATCTGGTGCTGACGGTGAGCCATCCGGAATACCATACCGGCCGCTCGCTCGACGCGATCCAGGATTTCATCCGGGATGGCGGCAATTTCGGCTATCTCGGCGGCAACGGCTTCTATTGGCGCGTCGCAACGAGCGCGGCGTTTCCCGGCGCGATCGAAATGCGCCGCTGCGAAAGCGGCGTCAGAATGTGGCAAGCCGAGACCGGAGAATTTTACCATGCCTTCGACGGGCAGTATGGCGGCCTCTGGCTGAAGAACGACCGCCCGCCCCAGAGGCTCGTCGGCATCGGAATGTCGGCACAGGGTCCGTTCGACGCCTCATATTATCGCCGCACGGCTGCCTCCCGCACCCCGAACTTCGCCTGGCTGTTCGAGGGCATCGAGGAGGAGATTATCGGCGACTTCGGTTTTTCCGGCGGCGGCGCGGCGGGCTTCGAACTGGATTGCATCGATCCCTCCCTCGGCACACCGGCCGAAACCGTCGTGCTCGCATCGTCCGAGGGACACTCGGCCGAATATAGTTGTGTGCCGGAAAGGATCTGGAACCCGGACGTCCATACGCGCGAATGGCAGGCGGAGCAGATCAGGGCAGATCTTTGTTTCGTGCCGATGAAAGGGGGAAACTTCGTGTTTTCAACCGGGTCGATCATGTTCTGCGGAAGCCTGCCCGCGAACGGATACGACAACAACGTCTCACGGCTTCTGGAGAATCTCGTGCGACGTTGTCTGTAGCCAGTTTCGAGGCGTGATCCGCCTCGTATTCGTCGGCACGATGCCGACGGCCGTTTGACGAACCGCCGGTCTCACCCCGTACTCGTCCGAAGCCGCTCGAAAGTTCGGCAAAAATGAGGATATGATGAGCCTTTCAAATTCGATCAAGGACAAGGACCTCGCGTCCCACCTGCATCCGTTCACCAATCTGGCCCGCCATCAGGACGTCGGGCCTTTCATGATCGAGCGGGGCGAAGGCATCTACGTGTTCGACGATCAGGGGCGCCGATACATCGAAGCCATGTCGGGGCTGTGGAGTGCCGGTCTGGGGTTCGGCGAGAAGCGGCTGGTTCATGCTGCGACACGGCAATTGGAGAAATTGCCCTACTATCACAGCTTCACACACAAGGCGCACGCACCTGCCATCGAATTGGCGTCAAAACTTGCGGAGCTTGCCCCTGGCGATCTCAACCATGTGCATTTCACCAATTCCGGTTCGGAAGCGAATGACACCGTCGTCAAGATGGTCTGGTACATCAACAATGCTCTCGGGCGGCCCCAGAAAAAGAAATTCCTGGCGCGCCAGCATGGCTATCACGGATCGACGGTGGCCTCCGCGAGCCTGACGGGTCTACCGGCAAGCCACCGGGATTTCGATCTCCCGGCAATACCTGTTCGGCATCTCACCGCGCCTTACTTTTATCGCTTCGGGCTTCCTGGCGAAACCGAAATGGAGTTCTCCGCGCGGTTGGCGCGGCAACTCGAGGATACGATCCTCGCCGAGGGGCCGGAGACGATCGCCGCTTTCATTGGCGAACCTCTGATCGCTGCCGGCGGGGTCATTCCCGCACCGACAGGTTATTGGAGCTATGTTCAAGATATCTGCCGGCGTTACGACATCCTCCTCGTCGCGGATGAGATCATCACGGCTTTCGGTCGCCTCGGGACCATGTTCGGTTCGGAATATTATGGCTTCCAGCCGGACATAATGGTGCTATCCAAACAATTGACGTCCTCCTACCAGCCACTGGCGGCAATCGTAATCTCCGATGCGCTGAACGAGGTGCTTGTCGAAAACAGCGGCAAGATTGGCACTTTCGCCCACGGCTTCACGACGACGGGACATCCCGTCGCCACGGCGGTCGCGCTGGAAAATATTGCCATCATCGAGGAGCGCGGCCTTGTCGCCCATGCGCGCGATCTCGGCGAGCGGCTGCAGGCCGGGTTACGGCAATTCTCCTCTCACCCATTGGTAGGGGATGTTCGCGGAGCCGGCCTTGTCGGCGGTGTCGAGCTGGTCGCCGACAAGCACACAAAGGCAGCTTTTGAGCGCCGCGGCGATCTCGGCGCTTATGTTTTCCGACGTGCCCACGAGCACGGGCTGATCATTAGAAGCATCTACGACACCATTGCTTTCTGTCCGCCGCTGATCACGACGGACGAACAGCTCGATGTGCTTCTGGACGCCTTTTCGAGAACGCTCGACAACGCCGCAAAGTGGGTCGAGACGGAAGGGCTGAAGTGACGAACCGAAATCATGGAGCTGGCGACTCCACACCTCGCCATCAAGCAGAGAAAGGGAGCAAATATGAACAGCAAGCAGCCGTCGACGGCCGTTGAGGTCGTCAATCTTGGGAAATCCTATGGAAGCTACCAAGTGCTTTTCGATGTGAACCTCAAGGTGGCGAGGGGGGAGAAGATCGTCATCTGCGGGCCTTCCGGTTCCGGCAAGTCGACCTTGATCCGGTGCTTGAACAAGCTGGAGGATCATCAGTCCGGTACCATCCGTGTTCTCGGCACCGAATTGAACGACGATATCGAGAACATCAATGAGATCCGCCGCGAGGTCGGCATGGTCTTCCAGCACTTCAACCTGTTTCCCCACCTGACTGTGCTCGAGAACTGCATCCTTGCACCCATGCTGGTCCGCAAGCAGGACCGCAAGACGGCGGAAGCGCAGGCGATGACCTATCTCGAGCGGGTCAAGATTCCGCAAAAGGCCGGCGCCTATCCGGGCGAATTGTCCGGTGGCCAGCAGCAGCGCGTCGCGATTGCGCGGGCGCTCTGCATGAAGCCGGAGATCATGTTGTTCGATGAGCCGACATCGGCACTCGATCCTGAGATGATTTCCGAAGTGCTCGACGTGATGGCCGAGCTCGCCCAAGGCGGCATGACCATGTTGTGCGTCACGCACGAAATGGGCTTTGCCCGCAAGGTCGCGGACCGCGTGGTCTTCATGGACAAGGGCAGCATCGTCGAAGAGGCGTCGCCCTCCGAGTTCTTCGACAATCCGAAGCACGAGCGTTCGAAAGCCTTTCTCAGCCAGATTCTGGGGCATTGAGGAGATACGAAGGAGCGCAGCCAGCATGAAACCGAACATCCTCCTGGTGATGTGCGATCAATTGACGGCGATCGCGCTCTCCACCTATGGCAATACCGTCTGCAAGACGCCCAACCTCGACGCCCTTGCCGCGCAGGGCTCGGTGTTCGAGAACGCCTATTGCAACTATCCGCTTTGTGCGCCTTCGCGTTTTGCGCTGATGAGCGGAAGGCTACCATCGCGGATCGGTGCGTACGATAATGCCGCCGAGTTCCCCGCCGCGGTTCCCACCGTCGCGCATTACCTGCGGGACGCCGGCTACTACACCTGCATTTCGGGGAAGATGCATTTCGTTGGGCCAGATCAGCATCACGGCTATGAAGATCGTCTGACCACGGAAATCTATCCCGCCGATTTCAGTTGGGTGCCGCCAAAAACCTACGACGAGCTTGAGGACGAGGAGACAGTCGCGAAGGGTAAGGTGCCATTCGGGGTTTCCAGTGTCGAAACCATTGCCGACGCAGCGCCACTCGCGCGCTCACAGCAGATCGACTACGATGACGAGGTGGCGCGGCGGGCCACCCAACATATTTACGACTGGCGGCGATATGGCGATGGCCGTCCGCTGTTCATGACGGTTTCCTTTACCCAGCCGCACGACCCCTATGTCATCACGAGGGAATTCTGGGACCTCTATTCGGACGAGGGTATTGATCCGCCACGAACGCCGAAGATTGCGCTGGAGGATATGGACCCCCATAGCCGATCTCTTTACTTCCACTACAGCCTCGACAAATTCGATGTGACGGATGAGGTCTATCGCCGGGCGCGGCGGGGCTACTACGGCATGATCGGCTATGTCGACCGCAAGCTCGGCGAGCTGCGTCAGACGCTTGATGATGCCGGCATGGCCGACGACACCGTGATCATCTTCACGTCCGACCATGGCGACATGATCGGCGAGCGTGGGCTCTGGTTCAAGAAGAACCTGTTCGAACCGGCGATCCGGGTGCCCCTGATCATCCTCCGTCCGGGCGCCAACCAGCTTTCGCGGATCTCGGCGCCAGTGTCGCTGATCGATCTTCTGCCGACATTCGTGGACATCGCGACAGGCTCGACCGAGGCCATCATCACCGAACATGAGGGAAGCAGCCTGCTGCCGTTGCTCGACCGGGATCAGCCGGATCGCATCGCCATGGCCGAACATATCGATGGCGGCACGAAAGCGCCGCGCGTCATGCTGAGGCGTGGGGCGCAGAAGATTGTCGTGTCCGAAGCCTATCCGACGCAGTTCTATGACTTGTCTGCCGATCCCTGCGAAATGCGCAATCTGGCGGACGAGCCTTCAAGGCAAGCCGATGTGGCCCGGCTCATGGACATAGTCCGACAGACATGGGACCTCGGCCGCTTGCGCGAGGACGTCATGCGAAGCCAACGCGTCCGTCAGTTCGTGAACCGGGCGATGCAGAAGGGCAAAGCGCGGGAATGGGAGCATTATCCGGAGCCCATCCGGGAACACACCAAATTCGTTCGCACGGGCGAACGCTTCCCCGATGTCGAGCGGCGCTCCTATTTGCCCTATGGCGACTACTGACATGTTCGCCGAGCCCATGAACTCGACCAGTTGCTCGGCGCTTGCCGTTTCGGAAGCGCGCGGCTTGTGGGACCGCATGCGCCAGCACCAGCCCGACCATACCAAAAGGGGCGGACGACGTTCGCCCACAGCAGAGAGGCAGAAATGAAATTTGATCGGAAACTTGAACTCCTCCTGGTTCATTGCCAGGGGGAGATTGGAAATGTCCTGGTCGCGGGCGCGCCGGATATTCCCGGGGCGACCATGCTCGATAAAATGAATTACATCAACTCGGTGGATGACAGCCTTCGCCGTTTCGTGACATTCGAGCCCCGCGCCAATGTCGCAATGACGGTCAATCTTCTCTTCCCGCCAACCCGTCCGGACGCCGATGCCGGCTTTATCGTGCTCCAGGCCGACCGCGCCCATCCGATGTCGGGGAGCAACAGCATATGTGTCGTCACCGCGCTTCTCGAAAGCGGTCGTGTGCCGATGGTGGAGCCGGAGACCATTGTCAGGCTCGACACGCCCGCAGGACTGATCACTGCAAGAGCAAGGTGCGAGAAGGGCCGATGCGTGTCGGTCAGCATCGATAATGTCCCGAGCTTTGCCGAAAAGCTGGATCAGGAAATCGACACGCCGAAATGGGGGCGTATCAAAATCGATATTTCGTTTGGGGGCGTCTATTACGGCCTGGTCGATGTGGAGCAGATCGGCTTGACCATTGCGCCCGAAAACGCGCGCGCACTAGCGGAGGCCGGTATCGAGCTCAAGGCATTGTTGGCCGAGCAGGTGAGTGTCAAGCATCCGACGTTGCCAGGGATCGATGAGATCGCCTACGTCATGTTCCGCAGTCGTGAGCCGGACGGCGCAATTCGTACATGCACAACGCTCAAGCCGGGCCGCGTCGACCGATCGCCCTGCGGCACGGGCAGTTCGGCGAATCTCGCAACCCTTCACGCCCGTGGACTGGTTTCCGTTGGCGAGACGCGGATTTCCCGCTCGATCATCGGCGGTGAATTCCGTGTCGAAGCGATCGGCGAGACAGAGATTGGCGGGAAGAGGGCCGTCGTGCCGCGGATTTCCGGGCGGGGTTTCGTCTACGGGAGCCAAATTCTGCGCCTGTCCGAAGACGATCCTATTGCGAAGGGGTTCGCGCTTTCCGACACATGGGGGCCTCAAGTCGGCCTGCTAGGCTGAGCCCGCTCGTCAGATCCATCCGTGCGCCGGACATTTCCGTCTACCGACGGGAGTATCCGGCGTATTGTTTCGGAGCGCTATTTTCGAAGGTAGGAAAGCACCATTTCAACCGCCTGCTTACGCTGGCGCGCAACGGTTTGGTCGCTGCTTAAGTCCTCCTCAAGCACGATCGAGAGCGTGTGGATGTTCGAGAAGTAAAAATAACCGAGCGCCGAGATCGAAATATAGAGGTGCTTCAAGTTGACGTTCGATCGAAACAGACCCTTTTCCTGCCCCTTGCGAATGATCTGGTCCAGTTTGTTTAGTAGGGGCGTATAGAGCGATTTGATGCTCACCGCCTGCTTCAGGAAGCGCGCGTTTTGCACATTCTCATGGGTCAGCATGCGCACGATCCGGGGATTCTTGGCGAAGGTGTCAAATGTCGACTCGGTAAGCCTCCGCACCGACTCGATCGGATCGAGATCATCGAGCTCGATTTCGTGCTGTGACGCCCTGAGCTTCTCGTAGGTGTCCGAGAGGCTGGCGATATAAAGCTCTTCCTTGCTGTTGAAATACTTATAGATCAGGCTTTTGTTGGTTTGCGATTGCTCTGCGATCGCATCGATGCGGGCGCCATCAAAGCCGCGCTCCGTGAACTCGTCGATGGCAGTATCGATAATTCGCTGCCTGGTCACGAGTGGGTTGCGGATTCTTTTTTTCTTGGGCGCTTCGTTTGCTGGCATGTGCATTGTGATATCCGCTCGATATTCTGACTGGCCCGAACTGAACAATCGCCGTTGCGTACTCGTTCACGCCTGCCGCGGGGCAAGGACCTTTCGTAGCCCAAAGAGACCCACTTCGCAAATCGCATAAATCCGCGTTCCCGCGCCGACGGAGCGGGGCCATCAAGCCATTGATATTGATTGGCAATTTTCTGCGTCAGTCCCGCAATTGACCATTGACTGGCCTCTTAAAACGGGCTAGCTGTCTCCTTAATAAACTAAATAGTTCTATAGCGAATGGCGATCGGCCAGTCAATCGGTAGCAGCGGCACGGCTGCTGGCGAACGACCTCGCATGTCCAATCGCTCCCAATCGCCTCAAGGCGCGAGAACGCAGGAGACAGCAATGAACAATGCACGCATAGGCGTGGATATCGGCGGCACCTTCACCGACTTGGTTCTTTTCGGTGATGGCGGAGAGACCTTTTTCACCAAAGTGCCGTCGACCCCTGCAAAACCCGAGGAAGCGGTTCTGACAGGCATCCGCCAGATTACCGCGTCGGCGGGATTGAACGTCGACAGGGTCGTGGAGGTCGTCCACGGCACCACGGTCGGTTCGAACACGCTTCTGCAGAAGGTCGGCGCCAAGACCGGGTTGATTACCACCAAGGGTTTTCGGGATGTCCTGGAGATCGGCCGCGTCCGCACGCCGACCATGTTCGACCTGAGCTGGGAGAAGGCCGTTCCGCTGATCGCCCGCCGCTATCGCATGGAGGTCGATGAGCGCTCGACCGCAGACGGACGCATCTTAAAGCCGCTCAACGAGAGCGAGATTATCGAAATCGGTCAGTTCTTCGAAAGTGAAGGCGTCGAATCCGTCGCGATCTGCTTCATCAATTCCTACCGCAATCCCGAGAACGAGACCCGGGCGCTGGAGATCATGCGCGCCAATTTCCCCGATATGTGGGTCACGGCTTCGGTCTCCGTTCTGCCCGAAATTCGCGAATATGAGCGGACCTCCACGACGGCGGTAAACGCCTATGTTCTGCCGTCGCTGCGGGCCTATTTCGAACGGCTCGAGAATGGCCTTCGTGAAATCGGCGTATCCGCTCCGCTCCTGATCAGCAATTCGAATGGCGGCCTTTCGAGCGCGAAAATGGCGCAGGAAAAGCCCGTTTTCTTCATCTCCTCCGGCCGCTCCGCCGGCGTCGTCGGCGCCGGCCGGCTGGGCGAGGTGATGGCGGAAAAGGATCTCGTCGTCTTCGATATGGGCGGAACGACCGCTTCTGCATCGCTCATTCACAAAGGCGAGCTCTCGCGGGCCAATGAATATGAGTTTCGCGCCGGCATTTCGACGCCCAGCCGCTTTATCAAGGCAGGCGGCTATCTGATGCGCGTCCCGACGGTGGATGTTGCCGAAGTCGGCAGCGGCGCAGGTTCCATCGCCCGCATCGACGAGGGCGGACTGCTGCATGTGGGGCCGATCTCGGCCGGCGCCGACCCCGGGCCGGTTTGCTATGGAATTGGCGGAAACGCAGCCACGGTCACGGATGCGAATGTGATCCTCGGTTTCCTGCCCCCGGCATTGGCCGGCGGTACGATGAAGCTCGACGTCGATGGCGCCCGTGCCGCGATCAAGCGTGATCTCGCCGACCCTCTGAAGCTCTCCGTCGAAGACGCCGCGTTCGGCATTCGCGAAGTCGTGAATATCAACATGGCTCGTACGATCAAGGCGGTTACGGTCGAACGCGGTGTCGACCCGCGCGATTTTGCAATCCTGGCCTTTGGCGGCTCCGGCCCGGTTCACGCCTGCGATCTTGCGAGGACCCTCGGCATCTCCCGCGTGATTTTTCCGAAGTCGCCGGGCGTCTTCACCGCGACGGGCATGCTGGCCGCCAAGGTCGAACGCTATTTCCTGCGCAGCCTCAACGGCATGCTGGATCAGTTGCCGGTTGCTCGGGTCAACGAGCTCCTCCGGGACATGCGCGCCGAAGCGATCGCCTCCCTCAGGGAGGAGGGCTACAGCGAAGCTCAGGTCGAGTGCGGATTCGAGGCCGACCTCCGTTTCAAAGGCCAGGATTTCGAACTGCCGATCGCCTTGCCGGAAACCGTTACGGATGCGCATCGCGATTCGCTTCGGGCTGCGTTCCGGGATGCCTATAGGGCGATCTATGGCTATGCGTCCGATGACGGCGTGGAAATCGTCAATATCCGTCTCAATGCGAGCGGCAACACCGGCAATCGTCTGACCTTCAAGCCACATGCGCCGGATGACGCCGTAGCTGAAGTGGCGACTCGCAGGATCTACTTTTCGCGGACCGATGGCTGGATCGACACGCCGATCTATCAGCGTAGCACTTTCAAAGGCGGCGTCAGCGGCCCGCTCATCATCCAGAGCCCGGACACAACCATCGTCATCCCGCCGCGCGCAAAGGCCGATCTCGATGCGTTCGGCAATGTCGTCGCAACGCTCTCTTGAGTCCCTGGGAAGGAACCGCTTCATGGCTCAGAAACACAACGATCCCATCACTTTTGCCGTCATCAAGAACGCGCTCGATACGATTGTCGACGACATGGCCTTTGCCGTGATGCGCACGGCACGCTCGCCGATCGTGCGCGACGTTCTCGATTATTCCGTCACGCTTTGCGACCGCCAAGGCCGCATCCTGTCGCAAGCCAAGACCGTTGCGCTTCACCTCGGTGCCGTGCCGGATGCCATGGCGGTTATCATGGCGCGCTACGCCGACGACATGGCGCCGGGGGATGTGATCATCTTCAACGATCCCTATGAAGGCGGAATGCATCTGCCTGACATCTTCATGATCAGGCCGATCTTTCACCGGGATACGCTGCGGGGCTTCTCGGTCGTGATCGCGCATCACTGCGATGTCGGCGGACGCGTGCCGGGATCCAATGCCGCCGACTCCACCGAGATCTTCCAGGAGGGGCTCCGGATTGCCCCCATGAAGCTCTACGATAGGGGCGTTCTCAACGATACGCTCATGCGTATCATCACCAAGAATGTGCGCCTGCCCGAGCTCGTTCTCGGCGACCTCGAAGCGCAATTTGCGACCTGCAACCTCGGTGAACGCGAGCTTCTGCGCCTGATCGAGCGTTACGGCGCCGACGAACTCGATGGTTATTTCGACGACCTGATCGATTATGGCGAGCAGCTTACAAGGGCGGCAATCCGGGCATGGCCGGATGGCGATTATTTCTTCGAAGACTTCATCGACGGTGACGGGTTCTCGACCGATGCTATCCCGATAAGGGTGAAGCTGACGGTGAGTGGTGATCATCTGAACGTTGATTTCGCCGGCTCCTCTCCCCAGGTCAAGGGGGCGATCAATTCGACGCTCTCCTTCGTCAAGTCGGCGACCTATCTTTCGGTCCGCTGCGCGCTCGACGAGGAAGTGCCCAACAATGCAGGCGTCTACCGTTGCATCACGATTTCGGCGCCGGAGGGATCCATTCTCAATCCCTTGATGCCGGCTGCGGTGGCGGCCCGTGCTCTCACGGGATATCGCGTCGTTGATACCGTCCTCGGTGCTCTCTCGCAAATCGCGCCGCGCAAGATCATGGCCGCCGGCGAAGGCGGCAACACGGTGCTGGCTTTCGGCGGCTGGGACAAGACGACGCGCGAACCCTTCGTTCTGGTCGACATGATCAACGGCGCCTGGGGCGGCCGTTGGAACAAGGATGGCGTCGAGGGCGTGACCAACCCCTCGCAGAACATGTCGAACCTGCCGGTCGAAACACTCGAAGTCCGCTATCCCATGATGATGGACGAATACAGCCTGCGCCCGAATTCCTGCGGAGCAGGAGAATATCGCGGCGGTCTCGGTCTTATTCGGCAATATCGCCTTCTTGCCGAGGAAGCGGTCCTGCAGATCCGCGCCGACCGCCACGATCATCCGCCCTATGGCCTGTTCGGCGGCAAGCCGGCGGCGCCATGTGTCAATATTCTCGACCCCGAGGGCGAGAATACCAGGCTGCCGGCAAAGATCACCCGGACGATCGGGCGCAACGTGGTGGTTCGGCACGAACAGGCCGGTGGTGGCGGCTATGGTAATCCACTTAAGCGATCGCTCGATCTCATCCGCGACGACCTCTGGAATGGGAAGATTACCCCCGCTTTCGCAGCGGAGCATCACGGCGTCGTTTTCGCCGCTGACGGTATCACCATCGACATAACGGCGACGCAGGTGCGCCGAGCCGGGGAGGCTGCGTGATGACGCAATACGATCTTACCCGCTTCGCCATCAATCAGATCACCACACCGAAATGGTCGATGCCTCAGGCGATCGAGGGCTATTCCCGCCATGGCGTAAGCGGAATTGCGGTCTGGCGCAATTTTCTGGATGACTATGGCGTCGAGGCGACCGTCAAACATCTCCGCGACGCGGGGATGTGGGTTGCGTCGCTATGCACCAGCGCCTGGGTCAACGAAAGTGACCCGGCCCTCTACAGGAAGACGATCGAGGAAAACCGCCGTATCATCGACCAGGCGGCCGCTATTGGCGCGCCCTGTGTCGTCATGGTCATGGGCGGTCTTCCCAAGGGCGACAAGGATCTTGGCGCGCAGCGCCGCCGCATCCACGATGCACTTGCCGAGCTGGCGCCCTATGCTGCGTCCTCGGGCGTTAAGCTCGGACTTGAGCCGTTGCATCCGATGTATTGCGGCGACCGCAGCGCCATGAATCTCATCACCGATGTGAATGACATGATCGACGAGTTCGGCACCGATGCCACCAGCCTCGTCGCGGATGTCTATCACTGCTGGTGGGATCCGGCATTCGAACGCGAACTGCGGCGCGCCGGGAAAGACCGGATCAACACGTTCCATCTCTGCGATTGGCTGGTGCCGACGAGAAATCTGCGCGACCGCGGCATGGTCGGCGATGGCGTCATCGACATCCCGCGCATCCGCGGCTGGCTCGATGACATCGGCTATGAGGGACCCTTCGAGCTGGAGATCTTCTCCGAACTCGACTGGTGGCAGCGCGACCCGGACGAGACCGTTCGGATCGCGGTCGAGCGTTGCGGTCCGTTTGTGGGGCCGCTCGTCCGCAATGGCTCAATCAAGTCGGGTTCCGCACAATGAAGAAAATACGCAATTCAGAGGAAATCCTGTCGCAAGGCGACATAGCCTCCAGACGAGTCGTGATCGAGATAGCCGACCGCACGCTTGACAGGCTGGACAGCTATCGGCGGATCAGAAGCATCATGCGCATGGAAGGCAGCGTCCTTCACATCGGCACCCGGTCATGGGACTTGTCCCGGAAGCGCAACGTCTACCTCTTCGGTGCCGGCAAGGCCTGCAATCATATGGCGATGGCGGTCGATCATGTGCTGGGCGATTACCTGACGTGCGGCATCGCCATCGTGAAGATCCATGAGGAAACGGATCGGTTCAACAAAACCGAGGTGTTTGTCGGCGGCCATCCTCTGCCGAATGAAGAGGGACACCGGGCATCGAGGAAGATTATCGAGATCGTCGATCAGGCCGGCCCCGACGATCTCTTCATCGCTGTGATCAGCGGTGGCAGCTCGGCGCTCATGTCTTGCCCGATCGAGGGCATCTCCCTGCAGGACGAGATCGATACCACCGACGTTCTTCTGAAATCCGGCGCGGGAATTTACGAAATCAATGCGGTGCGTCGTCATATCTCGGCGCTGAACGGTGGAATGCTGGCAAAGCGCATTCAGGATGTCGGCGCCGAACTCATCGGTTTCGGCATTAGCGATGCCGTCGGTTCCCCGGCCACGGGCGATATTGCCGTTCCCTATGCCGCCTACAAGAGTACGCCGATCGGCCCCGATGCGACGACCCTGGACGATGCGCGCGCCACCATTGTCAACTTCGATGTGGCGGATCGCCTGCCCAAAAGCGTTGTCGATTACTTGATGAATGCAGGCCCCGAAAAGGAAACGCCCAAAGCATTCCCCGACAACACCTACTTCCTGCTCAACACGCTGCCGGATTCCTGCATCTACGCCAAGGAAGTCTGCGAAGAGATGGGCATTCCGGCGATCATCGTATCGTCCTTCCTCGAAGGCGAAAGTCGCGATGCCGGCACCTTCTTTGCCTCGATGGCGCGCGAGATCCAGACCTATGGCAATCCGGTCAAGGCGCCCTGCGTGCTTCTCAGTTCGGGCGAAGTGACGACGCAGATTCTGGATAATAGCGTGATCAGGGGGCACGGCGGCCCCGGCCAGGAAATGGCTGTGAGTTTTGCCATTACCGCTGCCAAGACCAAAGGCGCCTGCCTGCTGTCGATTGACAGCGAAGGCACCGACGGCACCGCCAAAGTCGCCGGCGGTATCACCGATTCCACCAGCTTCCGGAGCGCGGCAGACAAGGGGATCAGCCTCTATCAAGCGCTGCGCGAGCACAGTTGCTTCGAGGCGCTCAACGCCGTCGGCTCGACTGTCTTTACCGGCAATACGGGCACCAATCTGTGCGACCTGAATATCGTCTACGTTCCTGAGCTGAAGGGTGCGTAAGATGGAAGACAGGATCGCATCCATCCGGGCACAGCAGATCATCGACTGCAAATGCCGCCCTGCCGTGGAGGTGGAGATACGCACCGAAAGCGGGGCGATCGGCCGGGGCGCCGCGCCGACCGGTACTTCCGTGGGCATGTATGAAGCATTTGTCCTGCGCGACGGCGACTCCAGGACCTACAAGGGACTGAGCGTCCATAAGGCGGTCGACAATGCGGTGAACCTCATCGGTCCCGCGCTGATCGGAATGAACGTATTCGACCAGCGCGCCATCGATGAGAAGATGACCGCGCTCGATGGTACTCCAGACAAGAGGAATCTCGGCGGCAATACCATTTACTCGGTGTCCATCGCCGCTTTCCGTGCGGCGGCGGATGCGCGCCGGATACCGCTTTACGACCACATTGCAGGCAGCGGGATCAAGACCGTGCCTGTGCCCTGTTTCAACGTGATCAATGGCGGGCGATACGATGGGTTCACTCAGGCGTTCAACGAATTCCTGATCGTCCCCTATGGCACTGACAGCGTCGACTATTCGATCGAAATGGCAGTGAGCGTTTTCGAGAAGCTTGCCGACATATTGAAGGATCATCTGGGGCATAAGCCGCAGGTAGCGAGCTCCTACGGCTATGCGGCACCCTCGGACGACCCTGAGGTGGTGCTCGGGCTTATGCAGAAGGCCATCGACCAATGCGGACTGGCCGGCCGGATCGCCTTCGCGCTCGATTGTGCCTCAAGCGAGATGTTCGACCGGGAAACCGGCACTTACCTCCTGAAAGGCAAGCGGGTTTCATCGGACGATCTGATTGCCTATGCGAAGTCGCTGACCGAGAAATTCAACCTGGTTTTCATCGAGGACCTGCTCGATGAAAATGATTGGGCGGGCTACAGCAAGGCTGTTCGGGCATTGGACCGCACCATCGTCCTGGGTGATGACCTGACGGTGACCAACCTGGCGCTGCTTCGACGGGCTCATGAGACGCGGGCCGTGGACGGTTTTGTCCTCAAGCCAAATCAGGTCGGCACGGTCACGGAAGCAATGGATGCCTACCGCTTCGCCGAGGAGCACGGGATGATCGCCGTGCCGTCCGGACGCTCCGGCGGAGTGGTCGATGATGTCGTGATGGATTTCTCGGTCGGCCTGCAAGTCCCATTCCAGAAGAACGGTGCGCCCCGCTCGGGCGAGCGCATTGAAAAGCTGAACTTCCTGATGCGCGCAAATGCGAGAAGCCCCGGCTGCCGCCTCTACGACATATCGCCACTTCTCAAATTCTGACGCGGCGTTCGCGCCCGCGGCAGCAAACTGCATGAAATGCTCAACGCCTCTCAGAAAAGGTTGCCCCAATGTATCCTAAGATCGACTTTCTCTATCTTTCAGAACCGGACATGATCGCCGCCGGCGTGCTTGATGCCGAACGTTGCGTGACCGTCTGTGAAGAGACCTTCAGCCTGCTTGGCGAGGGTGACTATTTGATGGGCGGCGCCAATCACAACAATCACGGCATGAACATCGTTTTCCCGAAGGAGACGAAGTTTCCGAATATGCCGGTCGCAGGGCCGGACCGTCGTTTCGCCGCGATGCCCGGCTACCTCGGTGGACGCTTCGATGTATGCGGCAACAAATGGTATGGCTCCAACCACGCCAATGCCGAAAAGGGATTGCCGCGTTCCATCCTGACGGTGATGATCAATGACAAGGATACCGGTGCGCCGCTGGCGCTGATGTCAGCGAACCTTCTGAGCGCGGCGCGCACGGGCGCCGTGCCTGGCGTGGCGGCGAAGCACCTTGCTAACGCCGATGCGAAGATCGTGTCGGTCGTCGGCTGTGGTCCGATCAACAAGGCCTGTTTCACGGCGATCATGACTCAGCTCAAGGCGGTCGAGAAGGTTGTCTGCTTCGACCTCTTCCTGGACAAGGCAAACGAGTTTGCCCGCTGGGCCGAAGGAAAATACGGCGTCACAGCCGTTGGCGTGGACGAAACCGAGGCCGGTTTTCGCGACGCCGATGTGATCACCGTCGCCGCCTCGCGCCTGAAGCCGCTTCATTTCAAGGACGAATGGATCAAGGACGGCGCAACCATTCTCGTGTCAGGCCCGGTCAATACCGACGAATCCTTCCTCACCGGATGCAAGATCGTCTACGACCATACGCCGTTACAAGAAGCCTATGTCGAGGATGCAATCGCGTCGGGCAACAAGGATGCCTATTACAGCGGCGTCATCGGCGGCCCGTTTTATCGGCTGATCGATGCTGGCAAACTGCCTCCGCTGAAAGAGTCGACCGGCCTTGGCGATGTCGTCAACCGCAAGAAGCCGGGTCGTGAGAGCGCGACCGAGCGGGTGATTTTTATCGCCTGCGGTATGGCGGTTTTCGACATTAGCTGGGGCTTCGAAATGTATCAGAGCGCCAAGGAAAAAGGCATCGGCCAATCGCTCAATCTCTGGGACAAACCAAGCCTGTCTTGATGAAGACGCGCCGGCCGCGACAGACCGTCGTGGCCGGCTTTTCAGGCATGCATCATGTCTGATCGAGTTCCTGTAACAGCGCTCGGCATCAGAAGCGGGTGGAACGATAGGGGGACAGATCCAGCCCCGGAGTGCGGCCGGCGATGAGATCGGATACGATCCTGCCCGTCGTTGCGCCAAGGGTCATTCCCACCTGTCCGTGGCCGAATGCCAGAACGACGTTGTCATGGCCCGGCGCGCGGTCGATAATGGGCAGAGTGTCGGGCATGAATGGCCTCGGCCCCATCCATTGTTGTCCACCCGAGATGTCGAGCCCCGGCAAAATACCGACAGCCTTGCGCGCAATGATGTTGGCGCGCTCGAAGTTCGGACGCGGGTCGAGGCCGGCAACCTCTATGGTTCCTCCAATTCGCAAACCGCTTTCCATCGGCGTCAGCACGAAGCCGCCATTGGCGTAAAGCACAGCGCGGTTAAGCTTTACCCTCGGTTTCGGCAGGTGATGGTGATATCCCTGAAGCGCCGCAATGGGTACCTTGATGCCCAGATTGCGCGCGAGCTTGCCGCTCCAGGCGCCGGCACAGATTGCCAGACGGCGAACCTGCAGCCTTTCTCCACCTGCGAGATGAACCGCCACCGCCTTTTTGCCATCCGTCTCGATGCGCTCGACGGAGGCAGTACGAAGCTTTCCGCCACGCGAGACGTAGAACTTGGTAAGCCGCTGTTGCACAAGCCCTGGATCGGAGAACTGCAACCACCCTTCCAGCAGCACCCCGCATGAAATCGGGCCGTCGAGAGCCGGTTCGAGTGATCGCAATTCCTCACCTGTGAGGAACCTGTGATTGAAGCCATGCTGCCGACGAAGGTCCCACGAAAACTGATCGGCTTCGTAATCGGCCTTGGAGTTGAAGGCCATGATGTTCTCTGCCGGCACAAGATTGTCGGATATGCCGACTTGCGCAAACAATGCCTTATAGTCGTCCTCGGCCCGGTGCGTCAGAGGCGCCATAGCTTTGGCAATCTCAAGAACGCGCTTTCGCCGTCCGGACCAAAGGAAACGCAGCAGCCAGGGCATCTGCGTAATCATCTCCTTTGGGCGCACGAACAGCGGGCTTTCCGGATCGAGCAGCCATTTCGGTATTTTGGTGATGACCCCGGGCTTGGAAATGGGAACCACCTCTCCCACGGCAAGAAGGCCGCAATTGCCGTAGCTTGCGCCTTCGGTTGCAATTCCACGATCGACGAGTTCGACCGAAAAACCCTCATTTTGCAAAGCAATGGCCGTACATACGCCTATGATACCACCGCCAATGATCGTCACATCGCTCACGGGCTATGCCTCTTCAACTTGCTTTGGAGGCTGCCGCATGGGGAGTTGATATGACGCCGCCGACCGCCCAGTTGCCTCTTTCGACTTCACTGAAAACGATCTGGACGTCCTTGATCCCGCAGCCCGCGATCCTGGCAAGTTCCTTCGTGAAGACCTCGGCAATTTCATTCTTTTGCTGCTGGCTACGGCCACTTAACATTTCAACTCTGACGACGGGCATGGGGATCTCCGGTTTTGCTCAAGCAGTCGAACGGCTCTCATCACACCGCTTCCGCCGCCGCTGGCACTTGTCCAGGACCGCGCTTGACTGCAGAAAAAGATATTGCATATCTAATGTCGACATTCTATAGGCAATATGCAAGGATTTGAAAATTGCGCGTCACACAGGACGCTCAAATCTGCAGAAAGGCTTGCACGCATGATTTCCGGAAAGACGAAGATTTTCTACATGCTGGCGGATCCGATCGGGCACGTCAGGACGCCCGAGGTGATCAATCCGGTCTTTGCTTCGCGGGGCATCGATGCTGTGATGGTGCCAATTCACTATACGCCGGAGGATTTCGTGCTCGGCTGGTCGGCGATGAAGCGGACAAAGAACCTCGGGGGGATTGTCGTCAGCGTACCGCTAAAAGAGCAGGCGCTTGAGCTTGCTGACGAAGCCGATGATGTTGCCAGCGAGCTGGGGGCCGCCAACGTGATCAGGAGAACCGACGACGGCCGGATGATCGCGACAAATTTGGATGGGCGAGGCTTCCTTCGCGGCGTGCTGAATGAAGGGGTTGATGCCCGCGATCGAAGAGTATTGTTGGTCGGGGCCGGTGGTGCCGGGAAAGCGATTGCATTCAGTCTGGCAAAAACCGGTTGCCGTTCCCTTCGGGTAAGCGACGTCGATGGCGCGCGCGCTCAGGCGCTGGTCCACGAGATCAGCAGGCGTTATCCCGATTTCGATGTCACCGCCTCGGGCAACCATCTCGCTGATATCGATTTGCTGATCAACGCCACGCCATGCGGCCTATATCCAGACAAGGACCCGTTGCCGGTCGACGTCTCGGAACTGCGGCCGGACATCATGGTCGCCGACATCATTATGAAGCCGCGCGAAACGCCGCTGCTGAAAGCCGCCCAAGCGGCCGGTTGCGAAATCCGCTATGGCGCAGGCATGCTCGACTCGCAGATTGACCTAATGGTCAGCTATTTTGGATATTAGAAACGCATCGGAGCGGCGGTCTATTTCCCATAATCGAGTGAGAGCTTGGCCGTCAGATTCTGGTTCAGGAACTCCATGAACCGGCCTCTGAACTGAACAGCATGCAAATGCGCCTGATGTTCCGCGGCGTCGGCATTTTGTTCCTCGATGGCGGCAACCATTGCCGTATGGCCTTCCGCCAGCTCTTCGACGGAGAGGTTCGGATCCAGCGATTGATATTTGAAATGAAAGAACAAGAGGCGTCGCCCCTCCTGCAGGAGGCGGCGATATGAATCGGCGAAGTAGGAGTTTCTGCAGGCGTAGGCAATGGACATATGAAATTCGAAGTTCTTCTCGATCATTCCGATGCAATCACCGGAGATCAACGCCTTCTGAGCCTCGACCTCGTAGTTTTTCTGGGCGGCACGGATCTTTGTGAAGTCCGCACTCGTGCGATGTAGTGCAGCAAGGCGCGTTACCACGCGCTGCAAAAGATCCAGGGCATCCAGGAATTCCGGCATTTTGTCGAACTCCATCGGCGTTACGATCGTGCTGCGGTTCGGCAGAATTTGAACCAGTCCTTCGCCTGAAAGCCGGACCAGGGCTTCCCGAATGGGCGATCTCGACAGGTCAAAGCGCTCGCTGAGACTTATTTCATCCAGAGGAGCGCCAGGAGCGATATGAACGCGCAGGATATCATCGCGGAGCTTTTGGTAGACACGAGAGCTGCCCGTCTCCTTGGGCGTTTCGGCTTTTTGATCGGTGCGCTGTTCTCGCATCCTGTACTCCTAAATCGCTGCCTCGCGTTTCGCGGTGGTCACCTGTTGTCAATGACCTGACTCTGCGCCGCACGCAACGTTTTTTGCCTGCCGAAGCAGGCTGAGTTATTTGTCGACATTAAAACTACAATTCTTGCGGTCAACAAATTTCGGCATTGGAACAGGAAATCAAGCGGAGACTTTTGTCAGACGGACAGCCAAGCGGGAAGGGCGGGATCGACATAACCCTTGCATGCGGCATCCACACACCGCTCCAAGCTTCCGAAATGGAAGCCCTTGTTGACCACGGCCGGGCCGTAGTGGGCATATTTTCCCGAGTTCGTCAGGATATTTCTGACTTCACGCGCCACAACAGGTTCGCCGATCAGACACCAGCAGGTATCATTCATGAACTTGCCGCCGAAGTCGGAGATTGTCTTCACATAACCTGCAGCCTTTGCCTTTTCGAACACGTCGCGTCCGCAGGTGATGATGAGACTGACGCCGTCAGCCTTTTTTCTGTCGGCGCATAGTTTGGAAAGTCGCTCGCATTCCGTCAGCGAAAAGTGGGGATTGCCGAGGGAAACGAGGTCCACGTCTGGTGTGACGGCGTTGTTCAACTCGTGCCAGGTTTCCGTCAATTCCTCGACACTGACGACATGGCTTCTGCAATCGGAAGCTCCCGTTGCTTCCTCGACAGTCCCGGCTTCCGGAGTAATGCTTACGATATGGAACATCGCCGCTGCGGAGGTGGTCGCAAAAGCCGCGCCGAACGCCTTGAGGTCATCGCGCGAAATCGCCAGGTCTTCCAGTCCGCAAATCACGGGTATGTCGTTCGTGGCAATCTTTCCGATATGGTATCCCAGCGCGGGGTAATAGGAATCGTCCGGTTCCAGCGGCCGTGGGACATCGATCCTGAGCGTCGCTAGGCGGTGGGATCCGACATGGCAGTCGGCGTTCGGCGCGCGTCCCGTGATGGCGACCGGAATGTCGAGGTAGTCGGGATATTTCATCGTCCGCGCGCCCAGGACGGAATTTGCGAAGACGACCGCGTTTGACTCCGCCCACGCGATCTGCTGGCCGAATACCGGCGCACCGTCGAGGAGATAGGGAGCGCAGGTGTAGGTCGGCTTGACGCCCATCTTCACATAGGTTTCCGCCAGCTCGTCGGATGGGAGGCCCATTTTGTCGTCGACTCCGAGGTGTTTCCATTGGCGGCGGTCGACGCAAAGGGCGTTCATGGACGAAGGCACCCTGACGCGGCCTCCCAAATCGAGGAGCCTTTTGGCGAATTCCAACCCTGCCGGGCCGTGATAGAAACATCCGTCGATATGCGCCATGTCGATATCGATGAGGTTGTTGGCACCTTCGAGCTGGGCGGTGCGTATGATGATCCGCATCGCAACCTTTCCAGCCTCCCCATACTCCCCGGCAAGGAAACGGCGATCGTTTTCCGTGAGATCGAAGCCATCTAGGTCGAGGTGTGGCAAGTCATCCCCGCCGGACACTGAAGACGGAGGAGTGTCGAGGATCTCGACTGAACCGTCCCGCACGACTGCGTGGGACGCACTTGCCAGCGACGCGAAATCCGCGGGCTTGAGGCACACCACCGGAATCCCCTTGTCGAAAAGCTCCTTGGCTATGATGACGCCAAGGGTGAGGATCGTCTCCCTGTGCTGGAAAATGAGGGCTTTCGGGGCGTGCCCGTTCATCACGAGTTCGAATATCGCAAGGCTCCCGGCACATGATCCCCGTCCGCTGGGAATGGCCAGTACCTTTCCGCATACGTTTTTGCCATAGAGGGGATGATGGGTGTCGATGACCTCTCCCGTTTTCGGGTTCACCCCTCCCATGAAGCTGAGGCCGATATTCGCGAACAGAACCTCGCCAGCTTGCGCCCCCGGCACGAGACATTCTCCCAACATCCTACACCTTCCTTCCCTTGTTTTCGCGGCCGGACGCTTCTTGTCGTAGTCCATCACCGCAGACGCGTTGGATAGCGTTCGGCATGCTAATTTTTATGCTTGACTTTGTCGACATCAAGACGACATAAATATTCAGTCGACATCGAGACGACAGAATTCAGCCGCTCGCTGGTCCGTAAGGTCCGATGTCTTCGGCCGCTTCCTGTCGAGTACGACACCGCGCCGGGAGCGCGTACTAGTCGCACGTGCCCAATTATTGAAACCGGAGACACCCAATGAAACTTTCAGGCGTCATGCCCGCTCTCGTCACGCCGTTCGACAAGAACAACAGGATCGACTTCAAGGCCTTCGAGAAGCTTCTCGCCCATTTGCGCGAAGCGGGGGTAACCGGTTGGGTTCCGAATGGCTCGACCGGGGAATATTTCAGCCAGTCCAACGAAGAGCGGCGCGATGTTCTGAAGTTCGTCCGCGATTTTGCCAAGCCAGGTGAAATCCTGATTGCCGGGACCAATGCGCCTGCCACCCGCGAGGTGATCGAGCAGACGGCGATGGCCAAGGATATCGGCTACGACACGGTCCTGCTCGCACCGCCCTTCTACACCCGCCCGACCCAGGAAGAGCTTATCAAGCATTACGAAACGGTGCTCGATGCGGTCGATGTCAATCTGGTCCTCTACAGCTATCCGGCAAAGGACGGTTCCGACATCAGCTTCGAACTGATGGACCATTTCGCTGACAATCCGCGCGTCATTGGCATCAAGGAAAGCTCCGGCGTGTTGCAGCGCGCCGTCGACATCGCCAGCCGCTACGAGGGCAAGATCCAGCTCGTCAGCGGCTCGGACGACATTGCGCTCGACTTTATGTTCTGGGGCGCCGAATCCTGGATTTGCGGCCCGTCCAACTGCATGGCCAAGGCATGCTGCGATCTCGACCGCACCTATAAGGCGGGAGACCTCGGCAAGGCCCGCGAGATGATGAAGACGCTCTACCGCGCCATGAACATCCTCGAGTCAGGCAAGTTCGTGCAGAAGATCAAATATGGCTGCGAATTGCAGGGCATGCCCGTCGGCGAATGCCGCGCGCCGCTCGGCCCGCTCACCGATGCCGAGAAGGCGGAATTCAAGGCGGCGATGCAACCGATCCTGAATTGGTAACCGACGTTGCGGAGTGGCGTGCTGCCGCTCCGCGATTTCATTGGTATTCGGGGGAGATTTGAGATGCGCTTCAAGAAAGTCCTGTCCGTGGTCGATTGCCATGCCGAGGGCGAAAGCGGCAAAGTCATCGTCGGCGGAGTCGGCCAGGTGCCGGGCAAGACGATGTTCGACAAGAAGCTCCATCTCGAAGCTCAGATGGACGACATCCGCAAGATGGTCCTGTTCGAACCGCGCGGCGCCGTCTGGCACAACGCCAACATCGTCCTGCCGTCGAACCACCCGGATGCGGATATGGGCTACGTCATCCTCGAGACGACCGAGTACCCTGCCATGTCCGGGTCGAATACGATGTGCGTGGCGACGGTTCTTCTGGAAACGGGGATCCTGCCGATGCAAGAACCCGTCACCAACCTGACATTGGAGTCGCCGGCAGGCCTGATCCGCGTTCGGTGCGAATGCTCGGACGGTAAGGTGACGAGCGTCCGCCTCGTGAACCAGCCGGCGTTCTGCTACCACATCGACCGTTACATCGAGGTCGCCGGGCTTGGTAGCGTGCGCGTCGACATCGTCTATGGCGGGATGACCTACACCATGGTCGATGCCGCCGATCTCGGCTTTGCGATTGATCCATCCGAAGCGCGCGATCTCTGCGAAGTTGGCCAGAAGCTGAAGTTCGCGGCCGCCGAACAGCTCGCCGTCGAGCATCCCGAAAACCCCGCCATTCCGGGGATCACCAATACCGAATTCATGGGGCCATTGCGGCGCGAGAACGGGCAACTCGTCTCAAGAAATTGCGTCGTCGTTTCGCCGGGCCGCTGCGACCGCTCGCCCTGCGGCACGGGCTCGTCGGCAAGGCTCGCATTGCTGCATGCCAAGGGTCTTATGAAGGAGGGAGAAACCCTCATCCATGAATCGATCACGGGCAGCAGGTTTACCTGCACCATTGATGGGCTGGCGAAGGTCGGCCGCTACGATGCCGTCGTTCCCGCCATCGCAGGACAGGCTTGGATCACCGGCTTCTACCAGATGGGCATGGATCCGACGGACCCCTATCAGCAGGGTTTCACGGTGGCCGACACCTGGATGACCACCGTCTAAGAAAGCCTCCCGGAGAGAGTTGAGAATATGAAGTCGGAACGGAACCTTGTGGTGGTCGGAGCGGGTATCATCGGCGTTGCCATCGCCTATGAGCTTCAGCGCCGCGGCAAGTCAGTGATCATTGTCGACCGGGACGAGCCGGGCCGGGGTGCTTCGTTCGGCAACATGGCCTCCATCGCCGTCACCGAGTTCATGCCTGCGTCGCGCCCCGCCATCTGGAAACAGATGCCGAAATGGCTGCTCGATCCGGAAGGGCCGGTGAGGGTACGGCCGTCCTACATGCCGAAACTCACGCCTTGGTTCGCGCGCTTCCTGGCCGCCAGCAGGCAATCCAAGCTGAGGCAGCTCGAAGGGCAGGGAGCCGCACTATGCAAGCGTGTCTACGAGGATTTGCTTCCGCTCCTTCGAGACACGGGCCTGTCTGACATGCTGACGGAGGAAGGGTGCCTCGCGCTCTACGCCAACGATGCCGAACTTGCCGCCGACCGCGACCATATCGAAATCCTCGAACGCTTCGGCTTTGCGCACAGGCATCTCGGACGAGATGATATCCACGCACTGGAGCCGGAGATCAGTGACCGGATTGCCAGGGCGGTCCTGTTCCCTGACAACCGTTCCATTCGCGATCCTTACAAGCTGGTGGTCGGCATATTCGACAAGTTCAAGGAACTTGGCGGGAAATTCATCAAGGGCGATGTCGCTGGATTCGACCGTTCGGCTTCGGGTGTGGATGCCGTCAGGCTCGGAGATGGCCGTGCCATCGGCACGGACCAGCTCGCGCTCTGCGCCGGAGCCTTCACGGCGCGCATATCGAAACAGTTCGGAGAGCCGATCCCGCTTGAGACCGAGCGCGGATACCATACGCAAATCATGTCCCCCGGACTTGGTCTTCGTCATTCGATCATCTGGCCTGCAAAAGCCTTCATGGTGACCCCGACCGCCGGTGGCCTGCGTGTCGGCGGGACCGTCGAGATGGCAGGGCTGGATGCTTTGCCGGACTACCAGCGTGCCAAAGTACTGGTTAAGCGCGCTCGCGAAGCTCTCCCCGGCCTGAAAGTGGAAGGCACCAGTGAGTGGATGGGACACCGACCCGCACTGCCCGACACGGTTCCGATCATTGGTCGCTCTGCCAAGATCACCAACCTCCTCTACGCCACCGGCCACGGGCATCTTGGCTTGACCTATGCGGCGACCACGGCCCGCATCATCGGCGATCTTGCCACGGGCGCGCCGCCGCCGCTCGACATCAGGCCTTATCGCGTCGACCGCTTCTGACACGTTCAACACGGGAGAAACACCAATGCGCACGGAACTCTATATCGACGGGCAATGGACGCGCCCCCTCAAAGGCGGCACCTTCCCGATCGTCAATCCCGCGACCGAAGAGGTCGTTCATCATGGCCCGCTGGGCACGGCGGAAGATGTCGAGCTTGCCGTCCGGGCGGCGCGGCACGCATTCGATCAGGGTCCCTGGCCAAAGATGCCCGGCACCGAACGGGCAAAATACCTTCGGGCGATCGGCGCCGGTATCCGCGATCGGTTGCAGGAACTGGCACGGCTGGAAACCATAGACAACGGCAAGCCTTTGCCGGAAGCCGAGTGGGACATCGCCGATGCTGCCGGTTGCTTTGATTTCTATGCCGACCTCGCAGAGGGTCTCGACAAAAAGCCGGAGGAAGCAATCACGCTCGCCGACGGCCGTTTCGTCTCCAAGGCGGTCAAGGAGCCCGTCGGCGTCGCCGCCGCCATCATTCCCTGGAACTTCCCATTGCTGATGGCCGCCTGGAAGGTCGCGCCGGCGCTGGCTGCGGGCTGCACCATGGTCCTCAAGCCTGCCGAACTGACCTCGCTGACGGCGCTCGAACTCGGCGCGATCGCACAAGCTGCCGACCTGCCGCCGGGCGTCCTCAACATCGTGACGGGTGCAGGCTCGGTGGCCGGCCAGGCGATGGTCGACCACCCCGATGTCGACAAGCTCGCCTTCACCGGTTCGGGGCCTGTCGGCTCACGGATCATGCAGGCGGCGGCGCGCGACATCAAGCGCGTCAGCCTTGAGCTTGGCGGCAAGTCGCCCTTCATCGTCTTTGATGATTCCGACATCGACGCGGCGGTCGAATGGGTCATGTTCGGCATCTTCTGGAATCAGGGCGAGGTCTGCTCGGCGACGTCGCGTGTGCTCGTCCAGGAAGGCATCTATGACCGGTTCATGGACCGCCTTGTCGAGGAGACGAAGAAGATCAAGATCGGCGATGGCCAGGAACCGGGCGTGCTGCTCGGGCCGATGGTGTCGGAGAAGCAGATGAACCAGGTGCTGGCCGCAATCGAGAACGCTCGTACTGATGGTGCGAAGGTCACGGTTGGCGGCGGGCGTCCCGCGGGTTTCAACAAGGGATACTATGTCGAGCCGACCGTCCTCACCGACGTGCCTCTCGACAGCGATGCCTGGAAGGAGGAAATCTTCGGCCCGGTCGTCTGCGTAAGACCGTTCAAGTCGGAAGATGAAGCCGTGGCGCTTGCCAATGACAGCAGGTTTGGTCTCGCCGCTGCCGTCATGTCGAAGGACGACGCCCGCGCCGACCGCGTCGCGGCGGCCCTGCGTGCCGGCATTGTCTGGATCAATTGCTCGCAACCGACGTTCACCGAGGCGCCATGGGGCGGCTACAAACAGTCGGGCATTGGCCGCGAGCTGGGTCGCTGGGGCCTCGAAAACTATCTCGAAACCAAGCAGATCACCCGTTTCGTCAGCGAAGAGCCATGGGGCTGGTACATCAAGTGAATTGGGAGAAGGCATGGTTATGGACAATCCGCTAGATCGCATGAATGTCCTGGTCACCGGAGCATCCGGCGGCTTGGGCCAAGCCATCGTCGAACGCTTGGCGGCTGAAGGCGCGACGCCGATCATCCATTTCGCTCGGAATGAGGCAGCCGCCCATGCGCTGCTCGAAAGGATCGGTGGCAAAGGACACGTGGTTCAGGGAGATCTCTCCTCGCGAGAAGGTCCGGAAGAACTATGGAGCAAGGCAGTGCATGCCGCGCGACGTATTCATGCCGTGGTGAATGCCGCGGGCATCCGCACGGAGGTCGCCCTGACCGACAGCCTGGAGACTTGGCATTCCGCCTGGCAAGGCGAATTCCAGGTCAACCTGTTCGCTGCTGCCGACCTCAGCCGCAACGCCATATTGCATTTCAAGCAAAATGGCGGCGGACGGATCGTCAATATCGCCAGCCGCGCGGGTCAGCGCGGCTATTCTGCCGACGCGATGGCCTATGGCGCATCGAAGGCGGCGCTGATCAATCTCACCAAGTCCATCGCGCGGAGTTTCGGCGGGGACGGCGTGACGGCCATCGCGATAGCTCCCGGCTGGATACGGACCGACATGGCCGAGGACTTCATCGCCAAGAATGGCGAGGCGGCCGCCGTCGCCGACATTCCCATCGGCGCTATGGCGTTGCCGGAGGAAGTCGCGGAACTGACTGCCTTTGTTCTCCGGCCGTCCCAGCGCTCGCTCAACGGCGCAACGCTCGACGTCAATGGCGGCAGCTACATTCGATAGGGGGATAGAAAATGCAGCGATTTGAAAACAAGGTTGCGATCGTAACGGGTGCAGGTGGAGGCATCGGCTCGGCGATCGCCAAGCGGCTGGCAAGCGAGGGCGCCTATGTCGTGGTCACCGACATGAACGGTGATGCCGCCAGCACTGTCGTCGCGGAAATTGAGGCAGCCCATGGAGAGGCGGTAGCCATCGTGGCGGACATCGCCAACGGCGAGTCCTGCCGCGAACTCATCGCGGAGGTTATCGGCAGGAAGGGGCATATCGACATTCTTTGCAACAATGCCGGGATCAACCGCCGCGGCAATCTGCTTTCCGTTACGGAGGAGGATTGGCGGCTGAGCTTCGCGGTGAACATCGATTCCATGTTCCATCTCTGCAAAGCGGTCATTCCACATATGATCGAGACAGGCGGCGGAGCAATCGTCAACACGGCCTCGCAATGGGGTCTCCATCCCGCGCCGAACCATATTGCCTATAACGTTACCAAAGCCGCTGTCGCCTCCTTCACCCAGAATCTCGCACGCGACTACGCGCCCCACAAAATCCGGGTCAACGCCGTCTGCCCGGGTGAAATTCACACCCCGATGCTGGAGGCCGGCGTCATTCGTTCGGGCCGCACCATCGCCGACCTGGACAGGCTGGTTCCCTTCGGCCGGATCGGCAAGCCGGAAGAAGTGGCGGCGCTCGTCGCCTTCCTCGCCTCGAACGAAGCGGAGTTTATGTGCGGCTCATTGGTGGAGATAACAGGCGCACAGGCAGTTGCGTAAGCTTCTACTGAGGCGATGGCGGCCCGTTCAGAAGGGCCGCCGGAGATGTACGCCGGCCGTTCCTGGAACGATGACCGTCGAGAAAAGGCGCTCAATCGGCCACAGAGTTGACGACGCGGCAAAGGTTGTCGCTCATGCTGGGAGCAACTTGTCCTTGCGGCACCATGAAAAGAGCATCGACGCGGCTGCCCTTGCCGCTTTTCCTGACGACGACTCGCAAAGTCTGTGGACGTCCGGATCCGGTCGTTTCCTGTTGGGCCGTCAGCGTGCCGAGTTGTTTCTCGGCATTCACATCGACAAAGCCTTCCGCCAGGACCGCTCGCGATACCTTGTCAAAGGCAACAGTGGGGTTGACCGATGGGAATTCCATCCAGGTCTTGTAGGTCACAGCGGTTACGAGGGGAACGCCGCTGCTTTGATAATGCTGCGAGCATGGACTGGCATGGGCGGAGCTGAGGGAGATAGTGGCAAAGGCGAAAGCGTACAGAATTGTCTTATGCAAAGCGAAACGTCCTCTGTTGATAATCCGACGCGGCCTGGCCGTCGTTTGCGGCATGCTGTCCAGCAATGATGGGACCTCTATTGGAGTCGGGATATTCGCATAACGTGGCGCCGTGGCCGATTACAGTGGATTTCCGAAATCTAAACGCAAGTGCACTTGTTATGGACGATCCTGCACCGCATGCGATCGGCTATTTTCAATTGCCCGGCACACCGAACGGCAATGTCCAACCCGAAAGCCGATTGACATGGTCTTGACGATGGGGAGCGGCGTGTTTCAGCGCGGCGCCGGCGCGAATGTTCTCCAGCGTCTCGCCGGGGGTGTGGCCGAATTCGGTCGTGAACAGACGATAGAAGTATTTCTCGTTCGAGAAGCCGTGCCTCCAGGCGATCTCGGCGATATGCGCCTGCGGCCGGCTGGGGTCTGCCAGCACTTGGTGGGCGCGACGCAGCCTGCGGCGCTGTATTTGCCGCATGACACCGCCGCTGCCTTCGAACAATTGGTAGAGTTTTGCCCGCGACAGGCCGACCTCCCGGCAGATCCGATCGGGCGTCAGATCGACATCCAGCAAATGCGTATCGATGTAGCGCAGGATCCGCTCACGCAGCGCATTTCGGATCGGACCGTTCGCCTCAACCAAAGCATCCGGTGTCGGGGAGACTGCGGCGGTCAGAAGCTGCAGGGTCGATTGAACGACATAGGGAATCTCATGCTCGGTAAGGCTTGCGAGGTTTCGCAACAGCGAAAGCAGATGGTCGCCAAGAAGACGAGCGACGCCACCCTGCAGCGTCTGCCCGTGCAAAAGCGCGGTCCGGTGCGGCAGGAGATCTCTCGGCACCACCAAAGAGATCACGTCGCCAGCCTCGACCAGGCCTTCGTTCACCTGAGCGGCGTCAAGGACGAACAGATCCCCCGCCGCTTTTATGGGTTGAGGCGTGTTCCATCGACACAAAAATCGGCCACTCACCATCAAGGTGAACCGAAAAAAATCCTGACCGTCGGTCCGTATGTGCCGCCCGCTTCGATTGATTTCATAAGCCGAAGACCGGGTCCGATTGAGCCACCGTCTCCCGGACAAGATAAGAGGACCGAGAGCAGCGCCGGTTGCTTCGGCGTTGAACGCAATGGAATCATCGCTCCGCAAGATGCAATCGCAGTGATTGTCTCTGACCCAAGCGTGAAACCGATCTTTTTCAGGAAAGTCGAGCGTCGAGAAACTGAACATCAGCGTGGAATATGTCTGCGCCATTGAACTATGCATTGACCTTTAAGCGATACATAGAGCAACCGCAAAATGTGGCAATAGGTCATAAACTAAACGTTATGCGTGCTTATGCGAGGCCGTCATTACAAAACCCTATTGCCCCAAACGTCGTCGACATTGAAAAGCCTGTTTGATGTCAAATCAATTTCTCGTTAGACGCAGATGGGGGCCTAACCGCGACAAAATCAGAGAATTGGGTAGGGCAAGTTGACCGAAATTTTGACGCTTAAACTCGAGGCGACGTCACTCACAACGAGTGAAGTCTCCGAATGGCTTACTGGCGAAAAGCAGGACAATTTCTATCGGCCTCTCAGTACCGACAGCCGCGGTCTCTTCTCATTCGGTGTTCATGGCGCTGGCGAGCTGGTGGGCTGGGTGGGGGCGAGCTCAACGGACCGCGCCTTTTCCGTCACGATCGAGAATGATGACTTCATGTTTTTTCTCGAGCATGGAACCTGCTACGATCTGGCAACAGGCGGCATAAGGCATGCTATCACGCCCTGCACGGGACTGCTGACGACGGCCGACCGCTATTCCGCGGTGAATATTCACGCAGGCTCCGTTGCCGAAGGATTTTGCGTCCCGAGGAGCGCGGTACACGCGGCCCTGACCAGCACCTTCGAACGTCTGCCGCCTGTCGATTTCGAATTCGTTCCCCTGCAGGACCTGACGGCGGGACCGGCGGCGCATCTTTTCAAGCTCATGCGGTTCTTCCGAGATGAGATTTGCGCCGATCAAAATCTCGAGATTTCTCCTATTGCCCTGACTAGCTTCCAAGAGATGTTCTGTCTGCTGATGGTGCAGAATCTGCCCCATACGCTTTCGGACACCGGATCGCGGGTGCAGACAATTGCCCCTCGCCAGCTTCGAAGAGCGCTGGAGTTCGCCAGAGCGCATATCGCAATGCCGATCACGATCACGGACATGGCAGCGGCAGCGGGTGTCAGCGTGCGGGCGCTGCAGATCAATTTTCGACGATTTTTGAATGTCACCCCAATGGCTTACCTACGACAGCTCCGCCTTGATGGCGCACGCCAAGATCTGTTGACGGCCATGCCATCCGCGACGGTCAGTGAAATCGCGCGCCGCTGGGGGTTTATACATCAGGGCCGCTTCTCTCAGGAGTATCGTGCTGCTTTTGGCGTCCTGCCGAAATACGATCTCGGACGCAGTTATGAGAAGAATCGGCGTGCGGCGTCATAAAGCACACGTCGATACCGGTTCGATATCGGCGCGTGTTCGCGGCTCCTCATGATGGACAAATCGAGGGCGGCGGATCTGCCGGCTAGAGCAATTCCAGGAAAACTGTGCAGCGGTTTTCCGTCAGGAATGCGTAAGAACAAAGAGATAGAGCGGGAAAGCTACTCCGTGAAACGCTGAACCGCTCTAGAGAAACTGAACTCTCTGGGCAATTGCATCCGCTATTTCGCTCGGGCTGAATTCCCACGCATCCAGGTACCCGTCAGTTCCAAGATCGCTCTCCGCGTCGCCATGGTCGAGGCGAACATACATAACGCGGTCATGCGCTCTTTGAGCAGCAATTTGCTGAATAGTGTTCCATTCGATACCGCACCAAGTCTTGGACTGATGGTCGGAGCCGATGAATATGACGATCAGCTTGGAACGGTTCTGGTAGATGTCCCGCAGCAGAAGGTCGGTTGTCGGCCTCGCCAGTTGTCCCTGGTAATTGTAGTCATAAAAGTAAGAGTGGGGCCCAATGTTCTTTTCAAGCTGAGTTGCAACTTTTGCAACCAGGCCCGTTGCTTCAGCGGGAAACGACAAACCGACATCGAAGCGATGCGAGTTTATGTTTATCGCGCGCCCCACGGGGTTCGTCCAGGAGGGCAGGGTAATTCCCAGTCGCTGCAGTTCTTTGGGTAAATTCGTGTCCTTAACCGCCCAATGCGTGCGGTTCATTTCCCAATCGCCAAGGTCGAGGATAAAATGCTTATCCGTCATGTCCTGCCAGCTCAGAAACTTTGGAAGAGGTTGAATCTCATAGTCGATGTGAACCAGCTTCTGGCGAATGGCAATGTCTCGGATAATGCCAAAATGTGGAGCGCGCTCACGGAAAGTTTCGTGAGCAAATATGGTCGGCAGCCTCATGAGCTGTAGCTGCGACGCCTCTGTCGTTACGTCAAATCTATCGGCTATCGCTTTTTCTGTGTACTCAAAGATGCTGATGCATCTGCTTAAATCGATTTCAAATGGCGTTCCGTCCCACGGTTCTTCTCTGCTGGAGACGATCAGATTATACATGCCGCCCTCCCTCAATTTAGCGATCCCGCTACTCCATAATAAATAAACCTCTAGGGTCTGAAAGTCACCAACTACCAAAGCTTGAGGTTGAGACCGCGCAGCTTTTCTGTCGTGCGGGCGCAAGGATTGGAACGCACGATCATGCTTCACAACTGCATAGCGATTTTTTCAGTCCCACCAGCCTCGCTGGTCCTTACACCGGGCTGCAGACACTCTCTGGGTCGTCATTGTGTGATCGGCCAGGGCAAGAAAAAGCGGGTCATCGTCGGTGTTTGCTTGCGAGCGTGGAACAATTGTCTTCTGGCGCAGTTCGGGGACCCGGGATTGAAGAAGATGAAGCGCCAGTGGTGGGATGATACAGTAAAGGTCGGAACCTCCGTTCCGGGCAGGTATCTCATTATCAACAGCACCGAAAGTGCAGCTCAGTACATGTTCGAGGAGTGGCCCGGCGACCGCAGCACGATGGCTTTTCAGGCGACGGTGCAAGCCCTCTTCGATGCCCATGACGGAAAGCTGCCGATTGGCGCTGCGCGCGCCGCCTTCACGACGGCAGTCGAGAACGCCGGACTACGCTTTGCTGCTGAATGATTGGTCAAAATCTAAGAGGAGCAAAAAAAGCCGTTAGCAGGGACAGGGCTCTGCCAACGGCAATAGGAAATGACACCACCTTGGGCACGGTAGTGGCCAGGCGTGTCCCTGGCGGCTGACCAAACTCGCTAGTCTGACTATTGTTCCCGCCGCGAATCGCGATTTTGTAAATCGGTAAAAATCGCGTGAAACCTCAGCTCGTCAGGCGAGGGCTTCTGATGATTTTCAGGAAGAGCGCGTTCATTGCGTCGGCGATGCCCTGCGTCGGATTGACTTCGAAATAGAGGCCCGGCGAAGCGCAACTTTGCAGGCGCGTCGGGATTTGCGATTGAAACGGGGCGATCCAGGTATTGTACCAATTGTTTGCCGGCAGCGGCAGATAGGTCGTGTATAGAATGGCAATCTTGACGTTCTGATCCTTCAGCGGCTGACAGAAGGAGGTGTCGATCGGTTCCTGGCACCGGTTGCCGGTCAAGGGCTTCGTGCAGGTGTATGGCTTTTGGCTGTCACCAACCCCGTCCGTTACGAAGAAGAGAACCTTTTCGCGATCGGTGCTGCTTGTGCCGCCGCCGCCCGTGCCCATATTGCTCTTCATCTGGGTGAGCGCGTTGTCGAAGCTGGTCGTCTGATCGTTGTTATAGCCTTGATAGGGAATGGTCATGAGATCGACATTGTCGGTATAGCTTTTGACCTGCGCCATGTCGGACGACAGGCCGGACACTGTCGTTAGCTGTGCTTTCTCTGCCTGTGTGCCGAACGTATAGACTGCCATCCTGTATTGATCGGGCGTCGAGCGGCTGGTGGTCGCCGTCTCCGTCAGCTTCTGCGTTGCCTGGCGCACCACGTCGATGCGCATGCTCACCCCAAGCTTCTTCGCCAGATTGTAGTAGTTGTTCGTCGTATCCATGTTGTGGCAGGCAAAGGCGCACTTGTCGCTGGTATTCTTTTGCATCGTCGCGACGTCGGTCGGGGTCGCTCCCACGCCCATGGACGGGGTATTGTCGAGCAGCATGTAAAAATCGATGAAGGTGGCGGTCTGGTATTGCGCGGTGGCTGCCCCGGCGATCGGAATGGTCGTGTCGCCAAGGATCTGCAGAAACGACGTTGGAACAGTCGCATGGAACGTGACGTTTGACGTTACGATATTGGCTGCCTTCGTTACGGAGACGTCGACATCCACCGGAACACCCTTCCAATCGCTCGCGAGCTGGCCGAAGAAGAGCTTGCGTGCGTCGTCCTGCCCGATTGTCACGACGCCGTCTCCAGACATGGCCATGGCCGCCGCTACGCCGCTTGAGGATTCCGCGATCGCTCCGAGCGCCGCCGCATCGGCAGCCGCATAGAGCTGGCTGCGCAAGCTGAGCGCGTTCGAGATATCGACCGCCAAGCCCGCCGCACCGATCAAAGGTACGGCGAGGAGTGCTGTTATCGTGCCGAAATTGCCGGATTTGCTCCGCGCGAAGCGAAGGAGTGTATGAAGCATCTAATAACTACCCCAGGCTAGACGACGCAGTTCATTCGCGTTCGACCCGCCATCATGGCAGTTTCAAATCCGTATATCGCTAACTTATAAAGCTGCGTTTAAAGTATAGTACTAAGAAAGAATGAACAGTTTCGGCAAATACGATCGACGCTCTGCTGCGATCTTCGATAACACTTCGAGGAAGTCTTCGTCGACCGCTCGCTCAGAGGTACTAGGCACTTGCCCGCAATAGATCGACACTCACCGGTTTGCCGAGATGAAACCCTTGAACCCGGTCAATGCTGAGGCTCTGAAGGACAGACATCTGCGCCTCGGTCTCCACACCTTCCACCAGAATGGTGTTTCCCCGGTTGCGTATCAGGGCGACCATGTCTTGTAACATCGTCAGCCCGCGCTCGTCCGAACAATCATGCAGGAAGGTTCGGTCAACCTTGACGGTGTCGAACTCGATCGCCCGGAGCCATGACAATCCGGCGTAGCCGGAGCCGAAGTCATCCAACCAAATCTCGACGCCGAGCGCCTGGAGATCGGCGACACACTGCAGCACCTCGGGTTGCATCTCCATATCCAAGCCCTCGGTGACTTCCAATGCAAGCCGGGACCCCGAGACGCCAGTTTCTTCGAGGATCGCTGCAACGCTCGAGGCGAAGCCGGGAGATCTTAGCTGCACCGGAGAGACATTCACGCTCACCGTGGCCATGCGGTCGGACGCCAGGATATCCTGACATGCCGTTTTGATCGCCCAGCGACCCAATTCGACAATAGATCCGGTCCGCTCAGCGATCGGAATAAAGACGCTTGGCGGCACGGAGGTTCCATCGGGCATGCGCAGCCGCATCAAAGCCTCGGCGGCTTTCATCTGCCCGTCCCTGAGATCGAATATCGGTTGATAGACCAGCGATACCAGTCTCCGATCGATGGCTGCGGCCAGCAGCGGCACCAATTTTCCGGCATCCTCGTTCGGACGCCGCAGCACCGGATCAAAGATTCGAACGCAATTGCGGCCGGAGGCTTTTGCACTGTAGAGCGCAAGGTCGGCCTCACGCACAAGCCATTCCACCTTTGCCGCGGATCGCTCGCTGATAAAAGCAACGCCGACACTTACCGTTACGAACTGCGTGTCGTCCGGCCGCTCTTCATGTCGGATTGCGAGCGCCTCGACTTGGTGCCGAATTTTGCCCGCTATATAGATCGCTTCATCCTGCGCTTTCAAAGGCATGACGACGATGAACTCCTCGCCGCCATAACGACCAATAATGCCTCCGTGGCGCTCAACCAGCTTCTGAAGCGTCGTGGCAATGACCGTCAGGCAGCGGTCGCCTTCCTGATGGCCGTACCGGTCGTTGAAACGCTTGAAGAAGTCGACGTCGATCAGGATGACGGAAAATTCGCGGCCCTTATCTTTCCAGGCGCTCCAGCACTCATCCAGCCGCCGATCGATCGCGCGTCTGTTCTCGATGCCGGTGAGGTAATCCGTGTGTGAAAGACGCAGCAATGCCTTTCCGCGCTCTGCCGCCTCCCAATGCTGGTGGCGCGCTTCCACCGCATTCAGGAAAACGTTGTAGCGCTCGACATTCAGGCGCCAGTTCACGAAAGACGTGAACACGAAGCACGAGACGTAAAATAGTCCGAAAGCGAGCTGGTAAGCCGGCGTCGATGGAAACGAACTGTAGAGAGCCGCAAAAAACACGGCCAATACAGTGCCGGACGTCAGGACGGACAGGCGAAACGAGAAGCTGAAGAACAGGTTCGCGCCCATCATGAAAATCGCGCCGAAGATCATGTAGTATGACATGCTCGTCGCATATTCTGTGGCGATAGCCGGATAAAGCCAGCCGGCATAGCCGAAGATCAGCGCCAATGCGCAAGTGCTGTCCAACCAGACGGTCTTTGCCTTCGCCAACCGCAAAGTCTCAAAGGCCAGCAGCGCAATAGCCGCCACGACAAACCGCATGAGGATTGTCAGCGGCGCAACATCGGGAATAAGCCAGCTATCGGGAGCGGCAAAGACCAAATAGACGACGACTGCCATCCACAATCCCTTGCGCGTGCCTTCCCGGCGGACGGCATCGTTTTCCGATGCGTAGGCGGCCCTCATCTCCAAAGCAAAGCCACGGTGTTTTTCTGTCGGGACAGCGCCGTCTACAAATGGAGCCTTTGCGGAAATTTCGGATGCGGTCTGCTCTGTAGATAACTGCTCATAGAACATGCGGCGATGCCTCCCGAGCATTGCTGCCGATAAACCTGCGTTCACCGCTTCCAAAAGTTCCGTCCGTGTCAATCACGAAATTTAGCTCGTACTGCTAGAAATACCCTCTTGACGTGCAGAATCCAATCGCGTTCTGTCGTCCACATATTTATGCTTAACATTGCGTCAACGGAGTTCATAATGGCACAAGGCTTTAAGTTCGACGGCGAGAGTCTCATTGCACCTGGACAAATTTTTCGCCCGACTAAGCCAGACGACCTTCCGTCATCAGACCAGATGGTAATCGCCAAGGCGGAACTTGCTCTCACGCTCGACTTATCGCTTCAACAATTCCGATCCGAAGTGGATCCTCATGCGATTGTCAGCCGGCTATCGCAGGCGTTGCATCAGATCCGCCGGCGGTTTCACGCCAGCATATGGAGCGAAATCGTCTTCCTTGCGCAGAACCATCCCGTTGCACAGTTTCTGCTTCAGGATCCGTTCACGAAATGGTCATTCGATAAACCGCGGGGCTATTCCGGTGACGCGCATCTGCTCGACTTCATTTATGGTCATGCCATCGTGGAGGCGGAAATCGCAGCATCCACCGCGCTGGGCAGAGCGATATATGAATACACCAAAAACGCGTCCTCATCCGTCGCGGTGAGAGAACGCCGCGACATCCTCGCACAACGGGTGGATGAGCACGCCAAGGATCGACCCGGCTCGGCCGAAGTCTTGGCGATGGCATCGGGCCATCTTCGCGAAGCGACGCTGTCGACTGCGCTTAGGGAAGGAAAAATCAGGCGCTGGATTGCGCTCGATCAGGACCCGCTGAGCGTGGGGACGGTTGCGCGCGATTTTGCCGGAACATGCGTCGAAGCGGTGGACGGCACGGTCAAGAGCCTGCTTTCCAACAAGCACGCTTTCGGACATTTCGATTACATCTACGCTGCGGGTCTCTACGATTACCTCACGCTTCCGGTTGCCGCCAAACTGACGCGCAAATGTGTTGAAATGCTCAAGCCCGGCGGCTCCTTCCTGTTCGCGAACTTCTCGCAGGAAATCGAAGTCGACGGCTACATGGAAGCATTCATGAGTTGGCCTCTGCTCCTGCGTTCGGAAAACGACATGCAAATGATTGCCGATGCAAGCGCTAGCAAGGCAGAGACAGATGTATCCATCTGGTTTGGAAAGAACCGCAACATCATCTATTGCGAAATTACGAGGGTAAAGTAACTCGGCAGCCGTTTTTGCCTCTCGCTATGTCGCGCTGCATAAACGGCCGCCAACTGAGACCACTCGCAATGAGGGGCAGGAGCTAGCTAGCTACCTTGGCTAGCTTGCCCCTTCATCATGCAAGGCGCGATGCGCCTCGATTTCCCCCAGGTGATCCAGCACCCACATAGCGAGCTGCAACAGGGGCGCTGAAAGCGAGCGGCCGAGATCCGTCAGGCTGTATTCGACCTGCGGCGGTATGGTCGGATAGACCTTGCGCGTCACCATGCCATCGCGCTCCAGCGCCTTCAAAGTGCGGGTGAGCATCTGCTGGGAAATGCCGCCGATCAGCCGTTTCAGTTCGTTGAAGCGGCGCGGCTGATCGGCCAGCATGGTGATTGCCATGATCGTCCACTTGTCGCCCATGCGGCCGAGGATCTCATTGACTTTCCGGCAACTGGGGTCCGTGCCGGGCATAGTTGGCGGGGTGGGCATATGCATGTGACTAGGCCTCGAAAATATGCGTTCTTGCGACATTGCAGTCATCATATCATATCTGGTCAGTAAAACATACCGCCATCAAGGAGTAAGTTATGACTGACAGAAAAACGATTGCCCTCTTCGGCGCCGGCACCGGGCTCGGAAGCTCGCTGGCCATGCGGTTCGGTCGCGAAGGCTATCGCGTAGCACTTGTCGCTCGCCGCGCCGGCCCGCTCGATGAGCGTGTGGCCGAGCTCGCCCAGGCCGGCATCGAGGCCGCGGCATTTCCGGCCGATCTCACCGATGTCGATGGCATCGCAACGCTGGTGCGCTCCATCGAGGATCGGTTCGGCTCGATCGATGTCGCCGTCTACGCGCCCGTGCCCTCCGATGCGGCTTTTGTGCCGGCGGCGGAACTCGACGCGGCAAGGCTGCGGTCGATGGCCGATATCTTCACCTTCGCGCCGGTCGAGGTGTCGCATGCAGTGCTGCCCGGCATGCTCGCGCGCGGCGACGGCGCGGTCGTCATCGTCGGCGGGCTGACGGCAGTGGTCACGATGCCGGGCATGAGCGGCGTCGGACCGCTGATGGCGGCGGCGCGCAACTACGTCTTCACCCTCAATGCTGAGGTCGCGGAGAGGGGCGTCTATGCCGGTACGGTGAATATCGGTGCGTTCCTCGATCGCTCGACCGGCCTTCGCGCCATGACATCCAATGGCGTGCCGCTCGATCCGAAATATCTGGTGCTCGATCCCGACGATGTCGCCGAGGAGATCTGGGGTCTCGTCACCAGACGCGACCGGGCCGAGATCATCCTCCCGCCGCTGCCGCAGGGTTGATGGGAAGGCGCCATGCTGCAGATCGACCTTTTTACCGAAATCACCTGCCCCTGGTGCATCATCGGGCAACACCGACTCGACAAGGTGCTGGCCGAGCGCTTCCCCGGCCTTGCCGTCGATATCAGGCATCATCCGGTGATGCTCATGCCGGATGCACCGGCGTCCGGGCTTTACATTCCCGACCTGCTGCGCGCACGCTACGGCGTCACCGATCCAAAGGCCGCGTTCGCGCGGCCCGAGGCCGAGGCGCAGGCCTCCGGGCTGGCGCTCGACCTCTGCCGGCAGCTTTGGGCCTATCCGACGCAATCGGCACATGCGCTCATCCTTGCTGCCCGCGAACGCGGCACACAGCATAGGCTCGCATTAGCGATCTCCAGCGCTTATTTCCTCGGCGCGCGGAATATCGCCGATGCCGACGTGCTCGCCGATATCGCGGTGGACCACGGGTTCGAGCGCGCCGAAGTCCACGCGATCGCTTGCGACCCCGCCTGGTGCAGGCGCGTCGAACAGGAGGCGGCGAGATCAGTGGCCGCGGGCGTTCGGTCAGTACCCCACTTCGTCTTCGCCGGACGTATCGCGATCAATGGCGGCCGCAGCGAAGATGAAATTGCCTTATCGATAAAAGAGGCAGTGGCGACCGGCTAAGCGGCAGCGTGTGGTCTGCCCAGACCGGCATTTCCCACGAGCTCGTCAAACAACCCTCAAAGGCGGGCGTTCGGGGCAAAGCTCAACCGGCAAGGCACCTCTAGGCCCGCTTGATCCCTCCCCACCGCAAGTCTTTGCCATCTGGCGCAGCGCTGGTAGCAATATGCAATCCCCTCACCAAAGAGGTAAGGGGATTCGCTTTCCTTCATTTCATCCGCGGACGTCCGGTAGTCATCTCCACGCCGAGAGGGAGAATGGAGCGATTTCCTGGCCGCCGAGCACGAAGTCGTGCTTTTCCGGGATCGTCCAGGCGTCCGGCCCGTAATTGAAGGCGAATGTGAGATTGCCTGCACGACGAAGGCGGATGAAATCGGGCAGGGTAGCGGTCGGCAGATCGAGCCCGGCGGCAAGGTGCGACATCAGATTGTCGAGGAGTTCGCCGTCGGCCCAGCAGGCCAAATAGACGTATCTCCCCTTCGACACCAGCGCTGGGCTGCCATCGTCGAACGCTGCCACGACATCCGCTCCCGCCGCTGTCTCAAGATATTCGCGCCATCTTGTCGCCCGGCCGCTGATCGCGCCCGACAAAGAGGCGCTAAGCCCCGGCCGTAAGGAAGCCACCTGCGTGATCCTGATGCCGGTAAGCTCGCCGATCGGCCCGGGCGGGAGATTGGCGGGAATCTGGAAGTTGCGGTCCCGCGATCCGGTCCGCGGACCGAAAAGCACTGTTCCATCCGCCTGCTCGAATGCCGCCAATGCCGCGTCGGAGACGTGCATGAGGCAGGGAACGAGAACCAGCTTGTAGCCCGTGAGGGACGCGCCGGGGCGGACGAAATCGACGTTGAGGCCAAGCTTCCTGACCGCCTCGTACCAGCGGAAGGCAAGTTCTTCGTAGCGAAAATCCTTGCCCTGCGGCTGAATGACCGTGGACCAATAGGTCTCATAATCATAGACGATGGCGACGGGCGCCCGCGCCGGCTTCTGCAAGGGGCCAACGGTATCGATCTCATGGCCGGCGATTGCGGCTTCCTTGCCTCCGGGCGAGAGCTCGTCGAGGCCAGGAAGGTTCAGGCCGGCATGCATCTGCTCCTGCGCGAACGGCGCCTGACGCCAACGGAAGTAGCTGACAACCTCGGCCCCGTGGGCAAGGCCCTCCCAGGTCCAAAGACGAACCATCCCCGGTTTGGGGACAGGGTTCCATGGTGCCCAGTTCACAGGCCCCGGTTGCTGTTCCATGATCCAGAACCGGCCATTGCCGACGCCGCGGTACAGATCGTGATGGAAGGCGGCGATGTCGGGGTGGGATGTTTCCGCCCAGCGCACGCGCTCTTCCTCGCTGAACGGAAATTTCTCCACGAAGCCGATTGGATAGGAATCCCAGGAAGCGAGGTCCAGGTTTTCGCCAACCTTCCAATGATCGAAATCGTTGACGAAGCCCATGAAGTTATGGGTTATCCAGCGATCCGGGGAGTGCTTTCTGATGATATCGCACTGCATTCGGTCATAGGCGGCGATCTGATCGGACTGGAAGCGCCAGAAATCGAGCCGGACGGCAGGGTTCGCCTCCGTCACTGTCAGATTGGGCAGCGCGACGTCGTCGAAGCTTTGAACTTCCATCGACCAGAAGACGGAACCCCAGGCCTCGTTCAGTTGCTGCGGTGACTGATAGCGAAGGCGAAGCCAGCGGCGAAACGCCTTCAGGTCTTGGGCGCCCCAGGAAAAGCTCGTATCGTGGCAGCCATATTCATTGTCGGTCTGCCAGCCGGCGAGACCAGGGTGCGAACCGTATCGCTGCGCGACCGCTTCGACGATACGCGCCGATTCCTTCCACCAGACTTCCGACGAGAAGCTGTAGTGACGACGAGAGCCGAAGCCCCGCACTCTACCCTCTTCGTCCACCGGAGCGATCTCGGGATATTCGTCCATCAGCCATTTCGGCGGCGTGGCGGTCGGCGTGCCAAGCACAATTTTCAGGCCGGCCGCAGCCAGCGTGTCCATCGCCCGGTCGAGCCAGCCGAAGTCGAAGGAGCCGCGTGAGGGCTCGAGGCGCGACCAGGCGAATTCGCCGATGCGCACATAGGAGATTCCAAGCGCCCGCATACGGCGCGCGTCTTTTTCCCACCAGCTTTCGGGCCAGTGTTCTGGGTAATAGCAAACGCCGAGCATTATTTCGTCAGGTCCCCGTTGAGGATAGCGTTGCCGGCATCATCGAACAGATGGCAGGCAGCCGCCGGAATATGGATGGAGAATTCGTCGCCCGGCTTGGCCTTCGCCAGCCCGTCCGCCTTCACGGCAATCTCGGCGCCGTCGGCAAGGGTGATATAGAACATCGTTTCCGATCCCAGATATTCGGCAAGACGCACCTTGCCCTGAAGCGTTGCGTCTCCGCCTTCGCTGCGATCGAGATGTTCGGGACGGACCCCGAGAGTGATCGATTGCCCTTCCTTCACCGAACCGCCCTCTAGCGTGATCGACTGACCACCGGGGAGATCGACTTTAGCGCCGCCTTCTGCGGGCGATGCCTTGGTCTTGATGAAGTTCATTTTCGGCGACCCGATGAAGCCGGCGACAAAGATGTTCTTCGGCCGGTGATAGAGCTCCAGCGGCGATCCGACCTGTTCGATCAACCCGCCCTGCAGAACGACGATCTTGTCGGCCATGGTCATGGCCTCGACCTGATCGTGGGTGACGTAGATCATCGTCGTCTTGAGATCCTGATGCAGCTTGCTGATTTCCGTGCGCATCTGGACCCTGAGCGATGCGTCGAGATTGGACAGCGGCTCATCGAAGAGAAACACTTGCGGATTGCGCACGATGGCGCGGCCGATGGCGACGCGCTGACGCTGGCCGCCGGATAGCTGGGAAGGCTTCCTGCTGAGCATCGGTTTCAATTGCAGCATCTCGGCGGCAGCGCTCGTTCGGCGCGAGACCTCTTCCTTGGAGTGGCCGGTCATACGCAGGCCAAAGCCGATATTCTCGGCCACGGTCATATGCGGATAAAGGGCATAGCTCTGGAAGACCATGGCAACCCCACGCTCCGAGGGACCAACCTTGGTCATGTCGTTGCCGCTGATCCTGAGCCCACCGGAGGAAATATCTTCCAGCCCGGCAATCATGCGCAGAAGCGTGGACTTGCCGCAGCCGGACGGCCCGACGAAGACACAGAACTCGCCATCTTCGATGGTAAGGTCGACGCCCTTGATGACACTGGCGGCGCCGAACTGCTTCGTCACGCGGTTGAGCGTTACATTTCCCATGAGGCTTAACCTCCCTTCACGGGCTGGAATTCAAGAAGGAGCCCGCTCTCGGGCTTGAGCATCGGCAGCGGCAATCCGACATGTCTCAGCGTATCGAGACTGAAGGTCAGTTCTCCGTTTAGAAGCTTTTGCTGGCCTTCCGAGATCCGGATGAATTCCGGCTCTACGGGATGCACCGCTGCCACGCGCCACAGCACATCGCTATCACCGCTCACAGGCAAGCGGACGGGTGCGGGCTGCTCGCCCGCCATTTGCGGGCCCTGGACGACGAAAGCGACGATGCGGTCGGTATCTGCCGCTCCCCAAACATAACGCCCGTCGAGCGGCGGCAGACGAAATTGCTTGCCGGCTGCATGCAGAAGCGGCCGCAGGCTCTTATGAAGCGCGATCCAGCGTTCCAGTTCCTGCTTCTCTTCAGCGTCGAGCGTCAGTGGATTGAGTTCCACGCCCAGGTGATAGGCGAGCGCGACCAGCGCGCGGAAAGCAAGGCTCAACTTGCGGGCGGTCTGGTGGTTCGGAGATGCGGCGATATGTGCGCCGAGAAGCTCCGGGGGAACGAATTGCGACGCCCCATGCTGTATTTCAAGCCGCTCGAAGGCGTCGGTGCAATCCGATGTCCAAACGCGGTGCGTGTATCTGAGGACGCCATAGTCGATACGCCCGCCGCCCGAGGCGCAGCTTTCTATCTCGACTGCGGGAAAGGCTTGCCGGACCCTGTTCATCAGGGCGTAGACGGCTCGCGTCTGCCTCGCGGTGCGCGCGCGCCCATCTGTGCCGCCGGCATGGGTCAGATCGCGATTCATGTCCCACTTGATGTAGGCGATTGCGTGCTGCGAAAGCACCGCTTCCATGCGTTGGAAGAGATAGTCGCTGACCTCCGGGCGCGTCAGATCCAGCACAAGCTGGTTTCGCGACAGCAGAAGCGGGCGTCCTTCGACTTGCAGAGCCCAATCGGGATGGGCGCGAAACAGTTCGGACTCCGGGTTCACGTTCTCGGGTTCGAACCAGAGGCCGAACTCCATGCCGAGGGACGTCACGTGGTCGACGAGTGGCTTCAGCCCGTTCGGGTATTTTCGCTCGTCTATGAACCAGTCACCAAGGCTGGTCGTATCGTCGTCCCGCTTGCCGAACCATCCGTCATCGAGGACGAAACGCTCGATGCCGACAGCCGCCGCTGCATTCGCCTGGGCTTTCAAGGACTCTATGCGGTGATCGAAGTAGTTGCCTTCCCAGGTGTTCAGCGTCACCGGCCGGGGCTTCATCTCGCCGCCCGGCCAGGCAATCACGCTCTCTCTGACGAAGGCATGGAAAGCCTCGCTGTCAGGACCGGCAAAAGCTGTCGGGCTGTCATAGGCTTCGCCCGGTGCGAGGCGCATTTCACCCGATTCGAAGAGTTCGCCGAGATGCACCAGCCGGCGTCCATCGTCGAGCGTGTCGATCGCCATCTGGTGATTGCCGCTCCAGCCGAGATGGAATCCCATCCGCTCGCCGCCGCACTCGAGGAAGATGATAGGAAAGCGGTCATGCGAGGTTCGCCCCCTCCGGCTTTCCTGCATCCAGAGCCCGTTGGGGAGTTGCGATTGGCGCGTCTGGAACTCCCGGCCCCACATTCCCGTAAAGCTGGTCAGCTCTGACGCGCCGGCCGGCATCAGGAAACTCGCCGCCATGCAGCGATCCAGCGTATAATCGCTGGAGCCGCGGTTGATCAGTGATGTCGAAATCGACAAAACCCCAGTCGCGCCGCCGTTCAGGCATATCTGCAGGCCGATTTCCGCGACGGGATCTTCAGTCTTCAGGATTATGCCGGCGTCGATCTCTTCGGTCTGCCAGTTCTGGAATTCCAGCGTGAACATACGCCCATCGCGGTGCCCGCAAATCGCCGGCCATCCGAAGAATCCGAGTCCGCCGACTGGCAGCAACACATTCGAAGGCACGTCCACGTCCATGCCGTTGACACGGCTCGAACGCGGCACATCGGGCCAGAATTCCGGGGCAAGCGCCCCGCGGCCGAAGCCCAGGATCTCGGGCATGCCACGCTCCGGCAGGCCGAGAGCGAGGCAAATGGCCCCCGCTTTTACAACAATTGTCTTGTTCATCCCTTGGTCGCTCCGAGAGTGAGGCCCGCAATGAAGTGCCTCTGCATGAAGAAGAACATCAGAACTGGCGGCATCGCGGCGACGATCGAACCCGCCGACACCAGATGCCATGCTGCAACCCATTGTCCGTTCAACGCGTTCAGTCCGGCGGTAACGGGCATTGCGGCCTGGCCCTGGACAAGCACGGTCGCCCAGAAATAGTCGTTCCAGACGAAGGTAAAGATCAAGACTGACAGCGCCGCAATGGCCGGGCGCATCAAAGGCAGTACGATGTGGATGAATATCCGCCATTCGGAGACGCCCTCGACCCGCGCCGATTCGATCAGCGAAAAGGGCAAGCCCTTTATGAAGTTGCGCATGAACAAGGTGCAGAAGCCGGTCTGGAAAGCGACGTGGAACAGCACAAGCCCGGTTACGGTGTCGTAGAGACCCATCTTGAGCGTCAAGTCGCGAACAGGGACCATCAGGATCTGGAACGGAATGAAGTTGCCGGCAACGAAGACGAAGAACAGGAACAGGCTTCCCTTGAACCTGTAGACGGCCAGCGCAAAGCCACAGAGGCATGACAGCCCGACCGCACCGATCACCGTCGGGATGGTGATCTTGAAGGAATTGAGGATGTAGTGGCCGATCGGCGAATCCCGAAAGACGGCGGTATAGTTCTCGACACCGGCAAAGCCCGAGGGAATGCCGAAATAATTGCCGGCCGCCAGATCGCCCGATGGGCGGATCGACGTGACCGCAACGCCGATCAGGGGAAGAAGCCAAATGATGAGGGCGATCGGCAGAAGAACCTGATAGGCGGCCGACACCCATGGGCCCGATTTCTGGACAGGAGTTGGAAACATCAGGAATTCCTTTCCTGTCTCAGCATGCGAATAAGGAAGAATGTGATGAAGACCATCATGATCAGGAAGAGCACGACCGCGATGGCAGCGCCATAACCCATCCGGAATCCGTATTCGGAAAGCGCTTCTTCGTACATGTAATAGGAAAGGACGCGGCTCGAACCGTAAGGTCCGCCGGCCGTCATGACCGAAACGAGGTCAAAGGATCGAAGTGCGCCGATGACGGTCACCACCACCGCGATGAAGGTGGCCGGCCGAAGCTGCGGCAGGACGATGTTCCAGAACAGATGCCAGCCCTTGGCGCCATCCATGCGTCCTGCTTCGATCTGCTCCGGATTGATGTTGTTGAGGCCCGTCAGGTAGAGGATCATGCAATAGGCGATCTGCGGCCAGAGGCCGGCGGCGATGATGCCGTAGGTCACCAGGCGCTCGTCTGCGAGAATGGCGACCTGCGTCCCCGTCAGGGCCTGGATCAGCGCAGAGAATAGCCCGAAATTAGGAGCGTAAAACCACGTGAAAATCAGGCCGACGACCACCTGGCTGATCACGAATGGAAAGAAGAACAGTGATTTGTAAAGGCGAATGCCGGTGACGGTCTGGTTCAGGAACAATGCCGCAGCCAAGCCAGCCGGAACCGCCAGCAGATAAAGAACGAGCCATATGACGTTGTTCTCCAGCGACGTATAGAAGGCGTCGTCGGAGAGGAGTTCGACATAGTTCCCTAGTCCGATCCAGGTTTTGGGTCCCAGACCATCCCAGTCATGGAAACTGATCCATACGGATTGGAATACCGGGACGATCACATAGACCAGAAACATCAGGGCGCCTGGCGCAAGAAAAAGCCAAGGTGCAAATGTCCGCTGATTGCGTTTCCAGAACCCCGGTAGAGCGGGACTGCTCGTGCCCATCGTCTGCTCCTATACAAATGCGACGAAAAACGCTGCCGGACGGAATTAACATCCGGCAGCGCGGTATCTTCAGAACGAGTTATTTGTAAGCGTGAGCCCGGATCTTATCGAGGCGAGCCAGGATCGCATCGAGTTTGTCAGGCTTGACCATGAATTCCTGGAAGCCTTCCATGCCGGCCTTCGCCATATCGGCCGGGGCGTCGCGGTCGTAGAACTGCGCGAGAGCGTGGGCGTTCGCCAGCATCTCGAAACCAGCCTTCAGGAACTTATCGTCCGGCACGGTCGACTTGTTGTTGATCGGTAGCTGACCGAGCGTCTCGTTGATTTTCGTCTGGGCTTCAGGCGAGGCGAGATAGGCGAGGAACTTCTTGGCGTCTTCCTTGTTCTTCGCACCCGACGGAATGTGGAACGTGTCGGTCGGAGCCTCTTCAGAGACCGGCACCCCTGCGGTAATCTGCGGGAACGGAAGGAAGCCGATCTGGTCTTGCTTCAGTCCGCCATCCTTCATCGGGGCGACGGCGAAATTGCCCATCAGATACATGGCCGCCTTGCCTTGAACGAATTGCGGCATGGCGTCCTGCCAGTCGAGAGCTGCGTGGTTCTCGATGAAATAGCCCGGCTTTACCAGTTCTGCCCACTTGGCGAATACGGCTTTGACCCTCGGATCGGTGTAAGGCACCTTGCCTGCGGTCAGATCCATGTGGAATTCATAGCCGTTGACGCGCAGGTCGAGATAGTCGAACCAGCCGGCGGTCGGCCACAGGGCCTTCGTGCCGATCGTAAACGGTGTGATGCCTGCGCTTTTCAGCTTGGCGCATGCGGCCACCAGCTCGTCCCAGGTCTTTGGCGGGGTAATGCCTTTGTCCTTGAAGATATCGGCGCGGTAATAGATGCCCCACTGATAGTTGGTGTAGGGGACGCCCCACTGCTTTCCGTCGATCGTCATCGATGCGGCAGCAGACTTCAACTGGTCGTTCAGGCCGTTCGCTGCCCAAACGTCGCTGACATCGGCAAAGAGACCCGCTTTGACGAAGGGCGCCATGCGGTTGCCAGCATACCATGCCACGACGTCAGGCGCGTCGGCGGTCAGGAAGTTGCGGATCGCGGACTTGTAGCCTTCGTGGTCGAAATTGTTCCACTTAACCTTGATGTCCGGATTCTTCGCCTGAAAATCCGCAATCAGTTGTTCCATCGCCTTCTTCGGCGCCGGATCCGACTGGTCGGAATTGAGAACGATTTCGCCAGCGCATGCCGCCGATGCGACGAGCATGTAGCTGAATGCTATAGAGCCGATATTCTTCAATAGGGTCAATTGATCCTCCACAGACCTCATGGGCGTTGGCCGCCCGCGCACACGTCACTCCCGTGTACGGTGGTTGATATTCATCATCCAAATTCGTAGAGCTCTACCGCCATACGGAAGATCGCTTCCGGTTTTCTAAGATCGAGACCCCGCCAGAGCATCTTCCAATGTTGATCGAAGACGAGTCAGTTCCAGTTCACGATGGCCCGACGCGCCATCCGCTTGTCGTTTTCGGCGATCATCGCTTTTGCGCTGGAGAAAGGCTGGAGGTGCGGCGCATGAGCGGTCCGCACATGCACAGCCAGGTGGAGCTCAACTACGTCCTCGATGGACGCATCACATACTGGTTCGACGGCCGCAGGCTCCAGATTTCGCAGGGGCAGCTCTGCCTTTTCTGGGGAATGATCCCGCACCAGGTCGTCGAGGTGACGGAGCCTGCGAACTTCGTCTGCCTCTATGTCCCTATGTCCGTGCTCGTCAACATGCGCAGCATGGGAAGCTTTCGGGATGCTGTCTTCCGCGGCGGCCTGATAGAGGCGCAAAGCGTCAGGCCGCATGACCGCGAAGTCCTTCTCAGATGGCGCGATGAGTTGCTGTCGGGCGATCCGGAGCTGGAACAGATTGTCCGCGACGAGCTGGTCGCTCGCATACGGCGGATTGCGCGTGAGGGCTGGCTGGACTTGCGCGAGCAGGGGTCGGCAATCGCTGTATCGCGCAATCAGGACCCTGACCGGCTGCCAAAGGTCGAGAAAATGATCCGCTTCATTGCCGAACATGCATTGGGCGAAATATCGGCTGTCGATGTCGGATTGGCGGCAGGGCTGCATCCAAACTACGCCATGTCGATATTCAAGAAGACGGTCGGTCTTACCGTCAATCAGGCCATAACGCGCCATCGGCTGGATACGGCCCAATCCCTGCTGATCTCAAGCGACCTTCCGGTGGCCGCCGTCGCGTTCGAATCGGGATTTGGCTCGCTGTCGCGCTTCTATGAGGCCTTCGAAGAGCGTTTTTCGACAACCCCGGCCAGATATCGGAGCGGCTTCGGTCTGGTGAGCGCGAAGCCTGCTCCGGCCGCCTAGCTGGTGGAGCAGGCTATCTCAGACCGAGCGCAAAAGCTCAGGCAATGCCTCGAAAAGATCGGCGACGAGGCCGTAGTCGGCAATCTGGAAGATCGGGGCCTCTTCGTCCTTGTTGATGGCGACGATGACCTTACTATCCTTCATGCCGGCGAGATGCTGGATGGCACCGGAGATGCCGCAGGCGATATAGAGCTGTGGTGCCACGACCTTGCCGGTCTGGCCGACCTGCCAGTCGTTCGGAGCATAACCGGCATCGACGGCAGCGCGGGATGCGCCGACGGCAGCCCCGAGCTTGTCGGCGACGGGAAGGATGACCTCCTTGAACTTCTCCGCCGAACCGAGCGCGCGGCCACCGGAGATGATGATCTTGGCAGACGTGAGTTCCGGACGGTCGGACGCCGACAGCGCATCGGCGACGAAGCTGGACAGGCCGGGATTGGCGACCGCCGGGATTGCTTCGATGCTGGCCGAACCACCGTCTGCGGCAGAGGCGAAGGAAGCGGTGCGCACGGTGATGACCTTCTTGGCATCGGTCGACTGCACCGTCTGAATGGCGTTGCCGGCATAGATCGGCCGCTTGAAGGTATCGGCGGAGACCACCTCGATGATCTCCGAGACCTGAGCGACATCGAGCAGGGCGGCAACGCGCGGCATGACGTTTTTGCCGACCGAGGTGGCCGCCGTCAGGATGGTGTCATAGGAGCCAGCCAGGGACACGATGAGGGCTGCGAGCGGCTCGGCGAGATTGTTGGCAAGGCTGGCATCGTCGGCAACCAGCACCTTGGAGACGCCGGAGAGTTTCGCTGCCTGCTCGGCCGCAGTGTTGGCGTCCTTGCCGGCGACGAGGATATGCACGTCGCTTCCCGTTCCCTGGGCAATCTGTGTCGCCGCCGTCAGCGCCTTGGCGGTCTGGTCGGATAGATGGTTGCTGTCATGATCAGCCAGAAGAAGAATGGCCATGGTGTCTAACTCCTCGTTCGGACTGGATTACAGGACGCCGGCTTCGGTCTTGAGTTTTTCGACCAGCTCGGCCACCGACTTGACCTTGACACCCGCCTTGCGGCCCGACGGCTCCTCGGTCTTCAGCACCTTCAGGCGCGGTTCGGTGGAGACGCCGAAGTCGGCAGGTGCCTTCTTGTCGAGCGGCTTCTTCTTTGCCTTCATGATGTTCGGCAGCGAGGCATAACGCGGCTCGTTGAGGCGCAGGTCCGTCGTGACCACCGCCGGCAGCTTGACCTCGATCGTCTGCAGGCCACCATCGACTTCGCGGGTGACCTTGGCGCTTCCCTCACCGATCTCGATCTTCGAGGCAAACGTCGCCTGCGCCGAGCCCAGCAATGCCGCCAGCATCTGGCCGGTCTGATTGCTGTCATCATCGATCGCCTGCTTGCCGACGATGATCAGGCCGGGCTGTTCGGCCTCGGCGACACCCTTGAGGATCTTCGCCACCGCCAGCGGCTCGACTTGATCCTCGGTCTCGACCAGGATGGCGCGATCGGCCCCCATGGCGAGCGCCGTCCGCAGCGTCTCCTCGGCCTTGGCCGGGCCAATCGACACCACCACCACCTCTTCGGCCTTGCCGGCCTCCTTCAGCCGCAGCGCTTCCTCGACCGAGATCTCGTCGAACGGGTTCATCGACATTTTCACATTCGCAAGCTCGACACCCGTGCCATCCGCCTTCACACGGATCTTCACGTTGTAATCAACCACCCGCTTCACCGGGACGAGAATCTTCATCACATATTTCCTTATGCGAGCGTGTAGGCGGTCTTGACCGAGGTATAGAATTCCGCCGCGTATCGGCCCTGTTCACGCGGCCCATAGGACGAGCCTTTTCGTCCGCCGAATGGTACGTGGAAGTCGACACCGGCGGTTGGAAGGTTGACCATCACCATTCCGGCCTCCGAGTTTCGTTTGAAATGGGTCGCATATTTCAGGCTGGTCGTCGCAATGCCGGAGGACAGGCCGAAATTGGTGTCATTTGCGACCGCAAGTGCCTCCTCGTAGTCCTTCACCCTGATGACTGCAGCGACAGGGCCAAATATTTCTTCGCGCGCAATCCGCATCTGATTGGTGGCTTCGGTGAACAAGGCCGGCTGCAGATAGAAGCCGGGCGTGCTTCGTTCCAGTTGCTCGCCACCGAATGCAAGCTTTGCGCCTTCCCGACGCCCGATATCGATATATTCCACATCCTGCTTCAATTGGCTTTCGTCGACGACCGGGCCGATATGAGTGCCGCCCTTGAGGGCATCATCAATAACGAGTCCCTTCATGCGTTCCGTCAACGCGGCGACAAAGCGGTCATGGATGCCTTCCGTCACGATCAGGCGGGAGGACGCGGTGCATCGCTGGCCTGTCGAGAAAAAGGAAGAGTTGGCGGCTGCTTCGACGGCGACGGAAAGGTCTGCATCGTCCAAAACCACAAACGGATTTTTGCCGCCCATCTCGAGCTGGAACTTCCTGTTATGCTCGATGGACGACAATGCGACGCGTTTGCCGGTCCCTACCGATCCGGTGAATGTCAGAGCGTTCACGTCGGGGCTGTCGAGCATGGTTTGCCCAACCACGCTGCCGCGGCCCATGACCAGATTGATGACACCGGCTGGCGCGCCGGCACGATGAATGATGTCGACGAGCGCCCAGGCGCAACCCGGCACCAGGTCGGCCGGTTTCAAGACGACGGTGTTGCCGTAAGCTAGTGCCGGAGCGATTTTCCAAGCGGGAATCGCAATTGGAAAGTTCCAGGGTGTAATCACCCCGACGACACCAACCGGTTCACGGGTGATCTCGACACCGATGCCGGGCCGAACCGAAGGAAGGATTTCGCCTGAAAGCCGCAGCACTTCACCGGCAAAGAAATCGAAGATCTGTCCCGCGCGGGTCACCTCTCCAATCGCCTCGGGAAGAGTCTTGCCTTCCTCTTGGGCGAGGAGCCGGCCAAGTTCTTCCTTCCGGGCCACGATTTCGTCGCCCGTCCTCTTCAAGACGGCGTGACGCTCCAGGATCGGCGAACGCGACCAGGCTGGGAACGCCGTCTTTGCCGCAGCGATCGCGGCCCTGGTATCATCAGCGCTCGCGCGTGCGTATTCCCCGACACTCTCGTTGGTGTTGGATGGGTTGATGTTCGCAGACGCGTCGCCCGCAACCCATTCACCGGCAATCAGATTTTTGTGCAGCATGGAGATGGTTCCGTTCAATGCAGTCCGAGATAAGCCTTGCGGACTTCCTGGTTGTCGAGAAGGGAGGCGCTCTCGCCGGAAAGATGGATCTTCCCGTTCACCATGACATAGGCTCGCTGCGAGAGTTTGAGCGCATGATTGGCATTTTGCTCGACCAGAAAGATCGTCTTGCCCATGGATGCGATCTCGCGCAGCACCTCGAATACGCGCTTGACCACGAGAGGCGCCAGTCCGAGCGAGGGCTCGTCGAACAGGATCAATTCGGGCCGGGCCATCATTGCCCGGGCAATCGCCAGCATCTGTTGTTCACCGCCCGACATCGTACCGGCCGTCTGGTTGCGACGTTCCTTGAGGCGAGGAAAGAGTTCGAACATGGTCGTTCGATCGTCCTCGAAATAGGTCATTCCGATGGGTGTCGTGCCCATCATCATGTTCTCTTCCACGGTCATTTCCTGATAGATCTGGCGACCTTCCGGAACGAGCGCGATGCCGCGGCGGGAAATCCTGTTCGTCGGTATGCGCGAGATGTCCTCGCCGCGATGTAAAATCCTGCCGGAAGAGGCCCGCGGCGCGCCGAAAATCGATGACAGCAATGTCGTTTTGCCTGCGCCGTTTGCGCCGATCAGGCTGACGATCTCGCCCTCGAAGATGTTGACGTCAACCGCTTTCAGGGCTTCGACCGGGCCGTAATGAGCATGGACGGCGACAAATTCCAGAAGCGGTATCTTTATACCGGAAGGCTGGCTCATGCTTGCACCTCCTCTTCACTGACACCCAGATAGGCCGCAACCACAGCGGGATCGTTGGCGACATGCGCGGGCGTGCCGTCGGAGATGACCTCTCCGTGGTCGAGTACGACGATATGGTTGGAAATGCGCATGACCAGGCTCATGTCGTGCTCGATGACGAGAACTGTTTGGCCGTGTTCGTTGCAGAGCCGTTGGATGACCTCGGACAGATCCCGTGTTTCGGAGGGATTGAGGCCGGCGGCGGGCTCGTCGAGGCAGATCAGCCTCGGCGCAGTGCACATCGCCCGAGCGATCTCAAGGCGCCGCTGGCGACCGTAAGGAAGTTCGGCCGCGAGGCGATTGGCATCCTCGACTAGGCTCATCTGCTCGAGCCAATAGTAGGCGCGATCCACCGCTTCGCGTTCGGCTCTCCGGAACCCCGGGGTGAAAAAGACGCCGCTCAGAAGATTGTTGCGTGTCGCAAGGTGCTGAGCGACGAGGAGGTTTTCGACGACCGACATCTCCTTGAACAGACGGATGTTCTGAAATGTCCTCGCGATGCCGGCGCGCGTTACGAGATGCGAGCCGCCGGAAATCGGTTTTGTAACCAGCTCGCCGACGTCCTCTGCACCATTAGTTCCGTTCAGGACGATCCGGCCCTCGCTTGCGCGATAGAACCCGGTAATGCAGTTGAACATCGTCGTTTTGCCGGCTCCGTTGGGGCCGATCAGCGCCGTAATCGAACCTCGTTCGACGCGGAAGCTGACATTGCGGTTGGCGATGATGCCGCCAAAACGCATCGTGACATTTTGGACGTCCAGTATGGGCTCACTCATCGTCTCGCCTCCAATTGGGTCTGGAGGGGCATTTCGGCGCTGCTCGCTTCCATCCTGGTGCTCGGGAAGAATGCCGGGCGTTTGATCCGAACCAGGCCGCGCGGCTTCCAAATCATCATCACGACCATGAGGACGCCGAACACCAGAACGCGATATTCCGCGAACTCTCGCAGCATTTCCGGCAGGACGGTCAGCACGAGAGCGGCAAGGATGACGCCGATGGTTGATCCAAGGCCGCCAAGGACAACGATGGCAAGGATGAGGGCCGATTCGAAGAAGGTGAAGGACGTCGGATTGACGAAGCCTTGGTGGACGGCGAAGAAGACACCGGCAAGCCCGCCAGTCGATGCGCCGAGCATGAAGGCGGTGAGCTTCGTGAAGACGTGGTTTACCCCAAGCGAGCGGCAGGCGATCTCATCTTCGCGCAGCGCTTCCCACATGCGCCCAAGCGGCATGACGCGAAGCCGCTCGACTACATAGATGACCATGCAGACGGCAAGGAAAAGTACGAGGTAGATGAACCAGAATTTGTAGTCCGCGCTGTAAGGAATGCCCAAATATTCATGCAGCGGAACGCCGCCTTGTTTTGCGGTGCGGGTGAATTCCAGGCCGAGGATTGTCGGCGGCGGAACGGGAGCGCCGTTTGGACCTCCGGTGAAATCGCCCCAATTGTTCAATATGAGACGGATGATCTCGCCAAACCCCAGCGTCACGATGGCAAGATAGTCGCCGTGCATCTTCAGCACGGGAAACGCAAGGATCATCCCGCAGAGGCCGGCAAGGAACGGGGCTATGATCAAAGCCGTCCAGAATCCGAAGCCGACATATTGCGAGCCAAGCGCAAGCAGGTAAGCGCCGACTGCGTAAAAGGCCACAAATCCAAGATCGAGCAGACCTGCGAGACCTACGACGATATTCAATCCCAGGCCGAGCAGGCAGTAGATCAGCGCCAGTATGGCGACGCCGAGAAAGTACTTGTCCGCGACGAAGGGGAGGCTCAGTCCTGCAAGGAACAGGACAGCTAGAAGCAGCACCGGCGATTTTTCCTTGCCGGTCATGACCGTGACGCCGGCATTATTTCCGGCAAAGCGTTGCCTGAATCCGTTGCCCAATCTGCTGGACTGGAAAACCGAGATCGCAAGACGTCCAAGCGTGACGATTGCCGCCAATGTGACCGCCCGCATCAGTTGGTTTTGGAAGGAGAAGCCCTCCAGAACCAGTCCGGAGATCGGGCCGAACAGAACGATGCAAACGGTAAATGTGAGAAGCGCTTCCTTGGCAAGCGCAACTAGCCTGTGGGGTTTCATGTTGCCTGGCTCCTCATTTAGACTTTCTGGATTTCCGGGCGGCCCAGAAGGCCGGAGGGACGGAAAAACAGCAGGATGATGAGCAGCGCGAAGGCAAAGACGTCCTTGTAGTCGGTACTGACGTAACCGGCGAAAAGGGCTTCTGTTAATCCAAGCAGCACTCCGCCCAGCACGGCACCCGGCAGCGATCCGATCCCGCCGAGAACGGCGGCGGTGAATGCCTTGATACCCATGACGAAGCCGATGAAGAAATTGAACGATCCGTAATTGAAGGTGACGAGCGTTCCGCCGACTGCGGCGGTAGCCGCACCGATAACGAAGATCGTCGAGATGATGCGGTCGGTATTGACGCCCAGAACGGCCGAGATGCGGATATTCTGCTGGGTCGCACGGCATTCGCGCCCAATTCGCGTGTAGTTGATCACGTAGGTCAGAATCCCCATGGCGATCAATGAGGCGAACAGGATCACGGTCTGCATATAGGTGATCTGAGCAAAATGGGTGTCATCGCCGAAGCGGAACGCGCCTTGAATGAGGGTCGGCACTCCCTGGTCTCGCGCACCCTGAGCGATCTGGACGTAGCTCTGCAGCATGAGCGAAATTCCGATCGCCGAGATGAGTGGCGCGAGCTTGGTCGAGCCGCGCAGCGGCCGATAGGCGACACGTTCAATCGTCCAGCCATAGACGGCGGTGATGGCGCAGCTAATGACGAGCACCGTGATCAGCGCGAACGGAACGGATTGAACGCCGAAGAAGCTGAGCACCGCCAGGACGATAGCGGCAATGTAGGCAGAGACCATGTAGACGTCGCCATGGGCGAAGTTGATCATGCGGATGACACCATAGACCATGGTGTATCCCACGGCGATCAGGCCGTAGATCGTCCCCAGCGTAACGCCGTTGAACAACTGTTGAACCAGGATGTAAAAGTCCATGGCGAACCCCTCTTATGTTTTTTAGGGCATGGATGAGCGCGCCGGACCGATGACCCGGCGCGCAGGCAAAGCTGCCTTACTTCACGAGAACGGGGGTTCCCTTGTCGTCGAAGTTGTAGAAGACGAACTTGAAGTCCTTGATGTCGCCCTTCTTATCCCACGTGACCTTGCCGATTGCGGAATCAACGGTGTTCGTGCGCAGCCAAGCGGCCTGAGCCTTCAGGTCTTCGCCGGCCTTGAGTGCGGCAACGATTGCCTGAGCGTTCGCGTAGCCATAGAGGACATAGTTTGCCGGGGTGATGTTCGCCTTCTTCAGCGCATCCTGAACGCCCTTCGTGGAGGGGTCTTCCAGCGGATCGGGTGTCGCCGAGTAGTAGACATTCTTCAGGTTCGCCGGGCCGCCGGCGGCGGAGACAAGTTCCGCCTGCGCGAAGGCGTCACCGGTGACGAATACGACATCGACGCCCTGTTCCTTAAGCTGGCGAACAAGCGGCCCGCCTTCCGGGATGAGGCCGCCAAAGTAGACCGCGTTTGCGCCGGAGCTCTTGATCTTGGTGACAAGCGCGTTGAAGTCGCGCTCCCCGCGCGTCAAGCCTTCATAAAGGACCGGCTTGATGCCGCGTGCTTCGATGGTCTTCTTGACTGCATCCACCAGGCCCTGGCCGTAGGTGTCCTTGTCGTGGATGAGAGCGATCTTGTCACGCTTCAGCGTATCCAGAATGAAGCTGCCGGCGACGACCGCCTGCTGGTCGTCACGACCGCAGCCACGGAACAGATTGTCAAAACCGCGATCGGTGACCGTCGGGTTGGTCGAGGACGGCGTCATTTCCAGAATGCCGGCTTCGTTATAGACCTCGGATGCCGGGATTGTGCTGGACGAGCAGAAATGTCCGATCACGGCGTTTACTTTGTCCTGATCGACGAAGCGGTTGGCAACCGCGACGGCCTGCTTGGGTTCGCAGGCGTCATCGCCCTTCACCAGCTCGATCTTTTTGCCGTTGATGCCGCCGGCAGCATTTACGTCATTGATATAGGCCGACACCCCGTTGAACACCTGTTCGCCGAAGGTGGCGTTTGCGCCCGTGAATGGTCCGGCGACGCCGATCTTGATCGTGTCTGCCGCCAAGGCGTTGGAGAAGAGCAGGGCGGACGTGAGCATGGTCGCCGTCAAGAGCCTGGAAATCGATTTCATGGAATTTTCCCTCTGGTTGAAGCTACTTCGTTCAGGTTGATCAGATGCGGGTTCAGCCCGCATTCGCATGTTATTGATTCGAGGAACTGCCTAATTTCATTAGGTAATTCTCGCTTTTTGGAGTTCGGGGCTTGGCGCTTTTCGCAGCGTTTTTAGCCCTCTTCCCAGTTGACAGTTATATGATAAGTGACATATACGAAGAACGTCAAGCGGAAATGTTGCGGCACCGCTTGTCGTGGAGGAGAATGCGCAGACGCACGGCCGCATGGTTGCGGTCTCAACCGGATCTGACGCTTCGGGCGGAAGACAAAAGTGGGGAACAAGCTGGTGAACAACGCACCACGAAACTGCCGGGTCGGCGTCGACATCGGCGGCACCTTTACCGATATCGCGCTCGATCTGGGTGGCGCGCTTCACTCGACAAAGGTTTTGACGGATTACACGGCGCCCGAGCGCGCGATCCTGAAGGGTGTGAGGGCTGTCGCCGACATGGCCGGCATTGCGCTTTCAGAGATAGACATTCTCATTCACGGCACGACCCTTGCCACCAATGCGCTGATCGAGCGGCGCGGCGCGAAGACCGCCTTCGTGACGACGGAGGGTTTTCGTGATGTGCTGGAAATGCGCACCGAGAACCGTTTCGAGCAATATGACCTCAATATTTCCCTGCCGCCGGCCCTCATTGCACGCGCCGATCGCTTCGTGGTGCGTGAGCGCATCGATGCGTCGGGCAAGGTTCTCCTGGTGCTGGACGAGGCATCGGTGGCGGCTGTGGTCGAAAAGATCGCGGAGGGCGGCTATGAGAGCGTCGCCATCGGCTTCATCCACGCTTATGTGAATGGTGCGCATGAGGTTGCCGTCCGCGACGCCATCCTGAAGCGTCTTCCGAATGTCTCGGTGTCGATCTCATCCGAGGTCTCGCCGCAGATGCGCGAGTTCGAGCGCTTCAATACGGTTTGTGCCAATGCTTATGTAAAGCCGGCGATCAAATCCTACCTCGATCGCCTCGTCGTCTCGCTGAAGGACATCGGCGTCGGTTGCCCGGTCTTCATGATCCATTCCGGCGGCGGCATCGTGTCCGTCGAAAGCGCCTCGGAATTTCCAGTGCGGCTGGTCGAATCCGGCCCGGCCGGCGGCGCGATCTTCGCGGCTGATATCGCCCGTCATCACGGTCTCGACGCGGTTCTTTCCTTCGACATGGGCGGCACCACCGCCAAGATTTGCCTGATCGAGAACCAGGTTCCCAAGACGGCCAAGACTTTCGAGGTCGCGCGCACCTATCGTTTCCGCAAGGGTTCGGGCATGCCGATTTCCATCCCGGTCGTCGAAATGGTGGAGATCGGTGCGGGTGGCGGTTCTATCGCCTCCGTTGACGGCATGCGGCAAATCCGCGTCGGACCGCATTCGGCAGCGTCCGAACCTGGCCCTGCCTGCTATCAGCGCGGCGGCAAGAACCCCACGGTGACAGATGCCGACCTTATCCTCGGCAAGCTCGATCCGGAAAATTTCGCCGGCGGCGCCATCCGTCTTTCCATCGATGCGAGCCGCAGGGCGATGAGCGACGATATCGGATCGGTCATCGCGCTCGATCCGGAAGCGGCGGCTTACGGAACCTGCGAGATGGTGGATGAGAACATGGCCAATGCCGGCCGTGTTCACACCGTCGAGAACGGCAAGGACATTTCCGATTTTACGATGATCACCTTCGGCGGCGCGGGGCCGCTGCATGCGGCGCGCCTGTGCGAGAAGATGGGCATTTCCACTTTCCTTGTGCCTCCCGGCGCTGGCGTGGGCTCCGCCATCGGCTTTCTCAAAGCGCCGTTCGGCTACGAGTCCGTGCGCAGCGCCGTCTTCAATCTTTCGAGCTTCGATTTCGCCGAAGCCAACCGGTTGCTGGAATCCATGAAGGCCGAAGCCCTCGGCTTCGTTGAAGGTGGTCTCGACAAGGGCGCACCGACCATCGAGCGCACCCTGTTCATGCGTTATGCGGGGCAGGGCTGGGACATTCCGGTGGCGCTTGAAGACGACCGGTTTGATGCGGCCAGCGCCGAAAAGATCACCGCTCTGTTCGAAAGGGAGTACGAGCGCTTCTTCGGCCGTGCAATCGAAGGCCTCGATATCGAGATCGTCAGTTGGTCGGTCAAGGCAAGCTCGCCGCTTCCGCCGGTTGACCGCGTACCGCCGATCGCTGAAGGCAGCGTCGTCAAGTCGAGCCAAACCCGCCGCCTGTTCGAAGCTTCGCAGGGCTCTTATCTCGAAGCTGGCATTCACGAGCGCACGAGCTTGAAGCCCGGCGACGTGGTCAAAGGCCCCGCAGTCATCGTGGAGCGCGAAACCTCCGCAGTTCTCACCTCTTCCTTCAAGGCAATCGTCCAGAACGATGGCTGCCTCCTCGTAACGCGGCTTTGAGGATAGCTACATGAACCAATCCATGATCGATATCCATATGCAGGTCATGTGGAACCGCTTGATCTCCGTCGTCGAGGAACAGGCGCAGACGCTGATCCGCACGGCCTTCTCCACCTCCGTCCGCGAAGCGGGCGACCTGTCCGCCGGCGTCTTTGACCTGGATGGTCGCATGCTCGCGCAGGCCGTCACCGGCACGCCGGGCCATGTCAACGCAATGGCGGAATCAGTCGCCCATTTCATCCGTGACATCGGCCCGGAGAATATCTTTGAAGGTGATGTCTACATCACCAACGACCCGTGGAAGGGAACCGGTCATCTGCACGACATCACCGTCGTGACGCCTTCCTTTCACCATGGCAAACTGGTCGGATATTTTGCCTCCACTGCCCACGTTGTCGACGTCGGCGGACGCGGCTTCGGGCCGGATGCGCGCGAGGTCTATGAAGAGGGTATCTTCATCCCGATCATGAAGTTCTTCGAGCGCGGAGAGCTGAACCGGACGCTGATCCACATTGTCCGCAACAATGTCCGTGAAAGCGACAAAGTGGTCGGCGACTTTCACGCACTTGCCGCCTGCAACGAGACCGGCCATCGCCGGCTCATCGACATGCTGACGGAATTCAATCTGGAAGACCTGTCGATGATCGGCGGCTTCATCCTCAAGCACAGCCGCGAGGCCACGCTGGAGCGGTTGAGAAACCTTCCGCACGGTTCATGGAACTACAGCCTCGATCTCGACGGCTATGACGAGCCGGTGCATCTGGCCGCAAAATTGACCATCGGCCCGGATGGCGTCGTAGTGGATTTCGATGGCACATCGGGCATGAGCAAGTTCGGCATCAACGTGCCGCTGGTCTATGCGAAGGCCTATGCCTGCTACGGCATCAAATGCGTCGTCGCTCCGGAAATTCCGAACAACGCGGCCTCCCTCGCTCCGTTTGACGTCGTCGCGCCGGAAGGCTGCATCCTCAACGCCAAGCGTCCTGCCCCGGTCGCCGTCCGTCACGTGCTCGGGCATTTCGTCCCCGATCTCGTTCTGGGGGCGCTTCATCAGGCGCTTCCCGGACAAGTGCCTGCCGAAGGTGCAAGCGCCCTCTGGAACTTGCATATGAGCGTGCGACCTGTTTCCGATCAGATCGGCGGCAAGGGTGCCGAAATCCTGATGTTCAATTCCGGCGGGTCCGGCGCACGCGCCTCGCTGGACGGGCTCAACGCAACGGCCTTCCCGAGCGGCGTCCATACCATGCCGATCGAGGCGACCGAAAATGTCGGCCCGGTCATCGTCTGGCGCAAGGAGCTGCGCGAGGGGTCCGGTGGCGCAGGCGCTCAGCGCGGCGGTCTCGGTCAGATGATCGAGATCGAAGCGGCCGAAGGTTACAGCTTCCGTTTCTCGGCGATGTTCGACCGGCTCAATCATCCGGCTCGCGGCCGCGACGGCGGACTTGATGGCGCATCGGGCGGCGTTTCGCTTGACGACGGCACGATGCTGAAGGGCAAGGGCCTGCAATTCGTGCCGGAAGGCCGGCGCCTCGTTCTGTCCCTTCCGGGCGGTGGCGGCTATGGCGATCCTGCCGAGCGCCCGGCCGAGGCCGTCGAGCACGATCTCAAGCACGGCTATATCACCAAAGAACAGGCCGCAGCCTATGGCAAGGGCGGCACCCGGGGAGGGCAGGCATGAACATGATTGCATTCGAAAGCAGCCGCACGGCCACCATCAAGTCGTCGCCGTCTATGGCGGTTTCCCTCGCCGCCAAGGCGATGCGGGCAAGGGGCGAGCATGTCGTCGATCTCTCGCTCGGAGAACCGGATTTCGATACTCCCGCCCACGTAGTCGAAGCCGCGATCGAGGCTATGCGCAAAGGGATCACCCGCTATACGGCCCCGGACGGCCTGCCGGAGCTGCGCCAAGCAATCGTTGCCAAGTTCAAGCGCGAGAACGGCCTGGACTACGCAATGGACGAGATTTCCATCGGCAACGGAGCCAAACAGATCCTCTTTAACGCCTTCCTCGGCACGCTCGAGCCGGGCGATGAAGTGGTCGTTCCCGCACCCTATTGGGTTTCCTACACCGACATCGTCATTCTGCATGGCGGGACGCCCAAGGTTGTCCCTTGCGGAGTGGAAGACGCCTTCAAGATCACGCCGGAACGGCTGGAGGCGGCAATCACCCCCAAGACGCGTTGGTTCCTATTCAACTCGCCGTCCAATCCTACAGGCGCAATCTACACGGCGGAGGAACTGAAAGCGCTCGGCGACGTATTGGCGCGCCATCCGCGCGTTGCGATCATGTCCGACGAAATCTACGAGCATATCGTCTGCGGCGACGTGCCGTTTACGTCCTTCGCCGTGGCGCGTCCGGATCTCAAGGACCGTACCTTGATCATCAATGGGGTATCCAAGGCCTATGCCATGACGGGCTGGCGGCTCGGTTACGCCGCGGGTCCGAAGGATCTCACCAAGGTGCTGAACAAGCTTCAGTCCCAGAGCACAACATGTCCCTCTTCGGTCACGCAATATGCAGCCGCGGCCGCGCTGAACGGACCGCAGGATTTCGTGAGGAAGGCTGTCGAGGAATACAAGGCGCGGGGCGATCTCGTTGCGCGGGGCTTCGGCGCCATTCCCGGACTTGAAGTGCGCGCGCCGGAGGGAGCATTTTATCTCTTCCCCAAATGTGCTCCCTATATCGGCAAGACGGCGCCTGACGGGACGAAAATCACCAACGACACGGCGTTGGCATCCTACCTCCTCACGGAGGGCAAAGTCGCCACCGTGCCGGGCGCTGCTTTCGGCGTCGAACCCTATATTCGCCTGTCTTTCGCAACGTCTCGCGAAAACCTCTCCCTTGCCATCGAACGGACAGCGGACGCGCTGGCCAAGCTTCGCTAATCAGGACGAATTCTCATGACCGACTACAAACGCACGCTTCTGACCGGCGCCGCCGGCGCTCTTGGAACCCAGCTCCGCAAATCCGGAACGAAGCTCGGCAAGATCGTTCGGCTTTCCGCGCGCAACTCCTGCGAAAACCTCGAGCCGCATGAAGAGGATTTTCCAGCGGACCTCGCTGATTTCGATGCAGTTTCCAGGGCCGTCGAGGGCTGTGAAGCCATCATCCACATGGGCGGCCAGGGCCTGGAAGCACCCTGGAAGACCATTCTCGATGCCAATATCGTCGGCAGCTACAACATCTACGAGGCGGCGCGGCAGCACGGCGTCAAGCGCATCGTCTATGCCAGCTCCGTTCACGCCATCGGCTTTTACGATCGGACGGAAACCATCGACGGCAACGTGCCGACCCGCCCCGATAGCCTTTATGGCGTGTCGAAGACGTTCGTCGAGAATCTCGGCCGGTATTATTTCGACAAGTTCGGCATCGAAACCGTGAGCCTGCGCATCGGCTCGTCCTTCCCGGAGCCGACCGACCGACGCCATCTCATCACCTGGCTTTCCTATCGCGATTGCCGCCAGCTCGTCGAAAAGAGCCTGTCGGCCGAGCGCGTCGGTTTCATGGTTGCCTATGGAATGTCCAACAATAGCCGAGCGTTCTGGGATAACCGCACGGCGGCATCCCTTGGTTACAGGCCGGAAGACAGCGCCGACGACTACGCGGAAAAAGTGTTCGCAAAGACCAAGCAGGGTGATCCGAACGATCCCGCGGTTCGCTTCCAGGGCGGCAGCTTCGCGGCGGCTGGTCACTATGAAGACGAACACAAGTGAGGCGAGCCGATGCAAGCTTCCAGATCTGCATATGACGTGATCATTGTCGGGGGCGCAGTCGTCGGCAGCTCCGCAGCTTATTTTCTCGCGACTAATCCCGACTTCAAAGGATCGGTCCTCGTGATTGAAAAGGACTGGACCTATCAGCGCTCGGCAACGGCGCTGTCTTCCAGCTCCATCCGCCACCAGTTCTCGAACGCGATCAACGTGAAGGTCTCGCAGTTCGGCACGGAATTCATCCGCAATTTCAAGGAAAATGTCGCCGTCGATGACGACACCCCCGAAATCGGCTTCCACGAAGCGGGCTATCTCTTCCTGGCCGAGGATGAGCGTGGCGAGCAGGTCCTGCGCCGCAATCATGAAACACAAGTCTCTTGCGGGGCGGAAGTAACGCTTCTCGATCCGGAAGGCTTGGGCCGGCGATTTCCCTGGCTTAATCTCGAAGGATTGACGCTCGGCAGCACCGGCGAGCGCGGCGAAGGCTGGTTCGACAGCGTCGGTCTGCTGCAGGGCTTTCGAAAGAAAGCGCGCTCGCTCGGCGTCGAGTACATCGAAGACGAAGTCGTTGCTGTTGACAGGGAAGGAGACCGCGTCGTTTCCGTATCGACGAAGAGCGGCCAGACGATCGCCTGCGGCATGATGGTCAATACGTCCGGTACCAACGGCAAGAAGGTCGCGCGGATGGCCGGGCTCGACGTCCCCGTGGAGCCACGCCGTCGCTCTCTCTTCGTTGTCGACTGCCGCACGCCCTTGGAGGGTAAAGTTGGCCTGACCATCGATCCGACCGGCGTTTTCTTCCGCCCGGAAGGCAAGTTCTATCTGATGGGCACCTATCCGAAACACGATCCGGAAGTGGACCCGAACGATTTCGACGTCATGCATGACGAGTTCGACGAGGAAATCTGGCCGATCCTTGCAAACCGCGTGCCTGCCTTCGAAGCGATCAAGGTGGTCAACTCCTGGGCCGGTCACTACGACTATTGCACCCTCGATCACAACGTCGTTCTCGGCCCCCACATCGAAGTCAAAAACTTTCTCTTCGCCAACGGTTTTTCGGGCCACGGTTTGCAACAGTCGCCCGCGATGGGCCGGGGCCTGTCGGAGCTCATCACCTATGGGGGGTTCAAGACGCTCGATCTTGCGCCTTTCGGCTACGAACGGGTGGTAGCGAACCGACCCTTCCTCGAAGACGCCGTCATTTAACGAACAGAATAAGGGAACCCCATGAGGTACGAAACTTCAAAGCGCAGCGGCGGTCAGGTCCTGGTCGATGCCCTGCGGATCCACGGCGTCGATCGCGTGTTCGGTGTGCCGGGCGAAAGCTATCTTGCCGCGCTCGATGCTTTTCATGACGCAGAGGATGCCATCGAATTCGTTATCTGCCGTCAGGAGGGCGGGGCGTCCTATATGGCGGAAGCCTATGGCAAGATGACCGGCAAGCCTGGCATCTGCTTTGTCACCCGCGGTCCGGGGGCAACGAATGCTTCCATCGGCGTGCACACTGCCTTCCAGGACTCCACGCCGATGATCCTGTTCATCGGCCAGGTGGCGCGTGACCAGATGGAACGTGAAGCCTTCCAGGAGATCGATTACCGGCGCATGTTCGGTCAGATGGCGAAGTGGGTGGTCGAGATCGAGGATGCGGCCCGCATTCCCGAACTGATCAGCCAGGCGTTCCACCGCGCAGTCAACGGGCGCCCGGGCCCGGTGGTTGTGGCCCTGCCGGAAGACATGCTGACCGACATGGTCGACGTTGCGGACACGCCGGCCTACCGGCGCGTCGAGGCCTATGCCGGCGAGCCGCAATTGCAGGAATTGCAGGCACTCCTGTCCAAGGCCAAGCGTCCGATGGCCGTCGTCGGTGGCGGTGGCTGGACGCAACAGGCGGTGGCGGATCTGAAAAGCTTCTCGGAAACTTTCAGCCTGCCGATCGCAGCCTCCTTCCGCTGCCAGGACCTCTTCGACAACACGCATCCGAATTATGCCGGCGACCTCGGGCTGGCGGCGGGACCGAAGCTGATTCAACATGTTAAAGACTGTGACCTGCTGATCTCGATCGGGGCCCGCCTCGGCGAAATGACCACCGGCGCCTATAGTTTGATCGACATTCCGGTTCCGAAGCAGACGCTTGTCCATATTCACCCCGGTGCGGAAGAACTGGGTCGCGTCTACCACGCGACATTGCCGATCAACGCCAGTGTCGCGGGCTTCTTGGCCCAGGCGGTGAAGCTCAAGCCTGCAGCGGCACCCGCCTGGACCGATTGGACGGCGGCGGCGCATGCCGACTATCTGGAAAACCTCAAGCATCCGCAGGTTCCGGGTCCTGTCCAGATGGGCGCCGTCATGGAATGGCTGCGCGGCCACCTGAAACCGGACGCGATCCTGACGATGGGGGCAGGCAATTATACCGCCTGGGCGCACCGCTTCTATCAGTACCGTACCTTCCGAACCCAGCTTGGTCCGACCAATGGCTCGATGGGTTACGGTGTCCCGGCTGCGGTCGCCGCGAAGATCACTGATCCTTCGCGAACTGTCGTGGCCTTCGCCGGCGACGGATGTTTCTTGATGAACGGACAGGAGCTGGCGACCGCCATGCAATATGACGCACGCGTCATCTTCCTCGTCATCAACAACGGCATGTACGGAACAATTCGCATGCATCAGGAGCGCAACTATCCCGGCCGTGTGTCAGGCACCCGGCTGACGAACCCGGATTTTGCCTCGCTGGCCCGGTCCTATGGGCTGCACGGCGAAACCGTGGAGGTGACGGAGGATTTCGCCGGCGCCTTCGAACGCTGCGAAGCATCGGGCAAGCCGAGCCTGATCGAAATCCGGATCGATCCGGAAGCGCTGACGCCGAAGATGAGCCTTACGCAAATTCGCGATCAGGCAATCGCACAGGGCAAATAAAAAGACGATGCGCCGCCCGGCAAACGGGCGGCGCAGGCCACTTTTTCTCCGCTACTGCTCCGTTTCGCTGCTCACAGGCTCATCGAGCAGCGCGCGATAGCGATTGAGGCTTTCTTCCAGATGGGTTGCCAGCGCGCTTTTTGCCGCCTTAGGATCGCCTTGAGTAATGGCGGATAAAATGGCGGCGTGTTCCTTGTTGATCTTCTTCAGATAGGTGCCGTAATTGCGTGCGGATTGCCGATGCTTCAGTAGCAGATCGAAATTGATCCTCTCGATCACCGCTTCCAGAAAGTTTGGGAAATGTGGATTGCGGGTGGCGCGGGCAATGGCGAGGTGAAATTCGAAATCAGCGCGCGCTTCGACTTCCGCATCTTCCGTTGCAAGCGTTTCCAGCCGATCGTAGGCGCGTGCGATCTCAGCAAGAGCTTCCGGCGTACGCCGCGTAGCGGCAAGCGCGACGGACTGCATCTCCACACCAAGCCGGAGTTCGAGGATCTGCATGGCCGAGCGGATGTCCTCGATGCGGCCTATCTCGAAATTGAGGGCCTTGGCATCCTTTTCGCTCACATAGACGCCAGCGCCCTGACGCGCGGTGACCCGGCCTCCCACTTTCAGGGAGGTGAGCGCCTCGCGAATGACGGTCCGGGAAACGCCGAACTCTTCGCAAAGCTGCGCGCTTGACGGAATCTTCTCGCCGGGCGCATAAAGACCGGAATCGATGCGCTCACTGAGTTTCGCAACAACGATTTCCGCGAGATTTCCCCGTTGCGTGATGATCGACACCTGATTTTGCTCCGATTTTCCTGGGCCGAATTTAGCACATATCACATATCATGCCACATTTGATCGCGGCATGGTCGTGCTAATCTGCAATTATTTCATTCAGCACTTCAAACGGATGCGAGATTCTTTTGTGATCTATCTGCTTGACTTGAGACCGGCATGAATAACCTGTGGCCATCAGCATGTTGGTTTTATCCTCGGCTTCAATCTCGCGTTTCCAGCTCATTGCATAAAGCCGCTCCGAGATGGCGCGGTTGCGCGCTTCATGGCCGAAGGTGCCTGCCATGCCACAGCAGCCGACGTCAGCCGTCCGAAGTTCGATGCCTAACCTTCCGAACACCGCTTTCCATTGCCCCAGTGAAGCGGGCGCGTTCGTGCGTTCCGTACAATGGGCCAGCAATCGGAACCTCTTGCCTTCGGCGGTCGATGGCAGGGCGCCGAGCCTGTCGACATTGGCCGTTAGCCATTCCTGTGGCAAGAGGACGGTTGCCTTCAGCTTCGCACCGGCCGCGCTTTTGTATTCGCTGCGATAGGCAAGTGTCATCGACGGATCGAGGCCGACGAGAGGCACACCGCTATCGGACAGGCGGTTGAAATAAGCGGCGGATTGCCCTGCAGTCCTCTCAAAGCGGCCGAGATAGCCATGGACATGCAACGCCTTGCCGTTGGTGTGACGGGCGGCGAGAAAGGGCGACAGGCCCATTTTCCGAGCCAATTTTATCGCAGCCACAGCAACTTGGGGGTCGAAATGCTCCGTGAAGCTGTCGGGAACGAAAATGACGCTCCGTTTCCGTTCGTCAGGCGACAAGGCTTCGATCCGGCTGGGGGTCGCGACCGGCACGCCCAGGCGGGCGGCCTCTCGTGCCAGGGAGAGGCGTGGAAGCAGCGGCAGCGCCGTCAGCCCGGCGGCATGCATCAGCTTCTCGCCCACGTGCGTTCCCACGAATAGGTTGTATGCGGGGCGCATCCGAACCATCAAGGGCAGAGTGGTCTCGATGGTCGCGACGAGCAGATCCTTCATGGGGCGCAGGTAGCGTCCGTAATAAAGCTCCAAAAACTTGGAACGAAACGATGGGACGCTGACCTTGACGGGGCATTGGCCGGCGCAGGCCTTGCAGGCCAGGCACGTATCCATCGCAGCGCGCACCTCATGCGAGAAGTCATCCCGGTTTTTGGGATTGAGTGAGTTCAAGGCGCGCCGGGCAAGATCAAAAACGGGATTGGCGCCGCGCGCCCGCTCTGCTTCCTTGCGCGGATCGACGCCCTTCTCGACAAGGAGCCTCAGCCATTCCCGCATCAGTGCGGCACGGCCTTTCGGAGAGAAGCGCCGGTCGCCCGTCGCCTTATAGGAAGGGCACATCGGGCTTGCTTCGTCGAAGTCGAAACAGGCGCCGTTGCCGTTGCAATAGGCGGCATTGTCGAAGGCAGCGCGGATCTCGTTGCCGAGAACGCGGTCGACGCTGCCGCGTAGCGGCACCTCGTCTATTTTCAGAAGCGGTTCGTTTGAAGGCGCCGCGATCTTGCCGGGATTAAGCCGGTTCTCCGGATCGAATGCCCGCTTGATCTCCTGCAGGCAGGGATAGAGGTCGCCAAAGAATTCCGGCACATATTCCGAACGCACGCCCTTGCCGTGTTCGCCCCAAAGGACGCCGCCATATTTGCGGGTGAGCGCCACCACTGCGTCGCTGATGTTGCGCACCAACGGGACATGATCTGCGCGGGTTAGGTCGAGCGCCGGTCGCACATGCAAAACGCCGGCGTCGACATGGCCGAACATGCCGTATGAAAGGCCCGCACCGTCCAGCAATGCGCGGAACTCGCGGATATAGGCCGCGAGGTTTTCAGGGGGAACAGCCGTATCTTCGACGAAGGGCACGGGCCGGACCGGCCCTTCCACATTGCCGAGCAGGCCGACGGCGCGCTTGCGCATCGACCATGTCGCTTCGATCTCGGCGTGGTTCCGCACCACCGTGTAACCTCTTCGGCGTGCATTTGCACCGGTGTCGATGGCTGCGGTTATCTCGGATAACTTGCGTTCAAGCTCGTCCTCATCATCGGCGAGAACTTCCGCGATATTGATCCCGTTTGCCGGTCCGATTGCATCATCGGGGAAAAACCGGGCAATGCTGTTCCAGACAATGTCGCTCTTGGCGAGCTTCAAGACCGTCTCGTCGATCGTTTCTACCGAAGCGACTTTGAGCGCCGCCAGGGTCCGGGCATCCTCCAGCGCCGTATTGAAATCGCCATATCTGATGTTGATCAGCGCGGCGTGGGCCGGAAGCGGCAAAAGATTGAGCTCCGCCTCGGCGATCATCGCCAATGTTCCCTCCGAGCCGCAGAGAATGGCGTTGAGGTCGAAACGCCCGTCGGGATGCCGTATGTGGGCGAGATCGTAACCGGTCATATAGCGATTGAGGTTCGGAAAGACCTCGGCGATCCGGTCGTGCTTTTCTCTAGCGATCCGGTCGACCGTCCTGTGGATCTCCCCGATCCGGTCCTGGCGCGCTGCAGCCTCGGCGAGCGCGGCCGCATCCAGTGGGCGCGACCACCATTCGGAGCCGTCGACGAGTACGATACGCAGGCCGAGCACATGGTTGCTGGTCTTTCCATAGAGGCAGGAGCCCTGGCCGCAGGCATCGGTGGAGACCATGCCGCCGATGGTGGCGCGGTTGGAGGTGGAAAGCTCAGGCGCAAAGAAGAGGCCGTATGGCTTTAAGGCGCGATTCAACTGATCCTTGACGACGCCGGCCTGGACGCGAGCAACCCTTCGGACCGGATCTATGTCCAGTATGCTGTTCATATGCCGCGAACAGTCGACCACAACGCCCGATGTCAGCGATTGTCCGTTGGTGCCGGTGCCGCCGCCTCGCGGTGCAATCGCGATCGTGCGGAAGGCCGGTTCCGAGAGGACGGTTGCGACAATTTTCAGATCTTCGGCGCCCTTCGGAAAAAGAATGGCTGCGGGCTCGACCTGATAGATGGAATTGTCGGTCGCAAAAACCGTCCGCGCCGCGGCGCCGGTTTCTATGTCACCGTTGAAGCCTGCTTCAATGAGCCGTTCGAAGAAACTGGCCGGGGGCAGGGGCGTGACGAAATTCGCCCGCAGACGTGGAATCATCGGAAAACCTTTATAAAGCGCTTGAGCTTTGTCAAAGTTGGCATATAAGTGATAACATACAAATTAGGTGACGCAACGCAAAACAACGAGGTGGAACTTGAAGAACCAAACCGCAATCATCGTCGGTGGCGCATCTGGTCTCGGGCTGACGACAGCGAAGCTTATGATCTCTCATGGTGCAACCAAAATCGGCCTGATCGACCGCAATGAACAATTGCTGGCTTCGTCCGCGCAGGTGCTGCGTGCTCTCGGCGCAGAGGTGGCGACGGCGGTCGCCGACATCTCCCGCGCCGAAACGGCGCATCGGGGTTTCAACGAAATCGTCGGGCAGCTTGGTCGCATCCATGTCCTCGTCAACAGTGCCGCGATTTATCCGCGTCGGCCGATTCTCGAAATCACCGATGAGGAGTGGGATCTCGAAAACGCCATCAACGTCAAGGGCACCTATCACATGATGGTAGCTGCCGTACTTCATATGCGCCAGCATGTGAATGCTCCGGAAGTGACGGGACGCATCGTCAACGTCACCTCGGTCGACGCCTTCAAGGCACATCCCCAGAATGCCCACTATGCCGCGACCAAGGCAGCCGTGGTCAGCCTGACCAAATCTTTCGCTCAGGAATGCGCCAAGGATCAGATTCTCGTCAATTCGGTTGCGCCGGCCGGCTTTGCGACCGATCGCGCCAAGGAACTTGGCTTCCTGCCGGAACTGGCCAAGGCCAGCGCGCTTGGCCGCGCAGCCGAGCCGGTCGAAATGGCGGAGTGGATCGTCATGATGGCATCAAGCCGCAACACCTATGCCACCGGTGAAAACGTCGTCATCAGCGGAGGCTACATCTATGTCTGATGTCTATCGCACCGTGGTCGTAACCGGAGCGACCAGCGGTATCGGCAAGGCGATTGTCGTCGCTCTTAGGCAACGCGGATTCACGGTCTATGCCGTCGGCCGCAACGAAGATGTGCTCAAGCAACTCTCCGAGACCAGCGGTGCGATCCCGATCAAGGCGGATGTGCGCGATACGCAGAGGATCGCCGAAGCGCTGAATGGTATAGAGGTCGATATCCTCATCAACAATGCCGGCATCCTGTCGACCCGCGCATCCTTCCAAGAGATCGATCCCGACGAGATCGACGCGATGATCGATGTTAACCTGAAGGCGCCGATGCGTCTCACAAGGGCGGTTGTGTCTGGCATGGTGGAACGCAGGCGCGGTCATTTGATTTTCATCGGCTCGATCGCGGGGCGGGCCGCTTTCCCGAATTCATCGGCCTATGGCGCCTCCAAAGCCGGCTTGAGCCTGTTCTGCGACAATCTTCGTCTTGATTTGCTCGGGACATCGGTGCGCGTCAGCGAGATCGTCCCCGGACGTGTCGAGACCTCGCTTTACCGCACCTCTATTCCGGATGGTCAGGCGAATGCCGTGCTCTATGACGGCTATCGCTCCATTCAGCCTGAAAACATTGCTCGCGTGGTCGAAAATATCATCGATCTGCCGATCTTCGTCGACGTCTCGCGTGTCGAGGTCTATCCGACGGATCAAGCAGCGGGCGGGGGAACCATGGTCAAATTCCAGCAGTGAGAGCAGACGTATCTCCTTGATTTCTGTTCGGTATCTGGAGGGGAACCGATGGCAGACAACACTGCAATTGAAAGGGCGGCGCCCATGCTTTCGCCCCATGAGGACCGGGCGTTTGTGCTTGAGGAGGTACATGCCCGGCCGTTCAGGCCGATCGAAACGCCGGCACGTCTTTTGCATTTCGCGTTTCTTTCAGCGGGAGCCGAACGGGACACTGAGCGCGAAGCGCTTTCGCTTTACTGCCAGGAAAACGGCCACGACGCCATTCCGGCCAATGCCAGACATCATCGCGTGTCGTTTGGCGATATTCATCTTCGTTGGGAACGGCACAGCGAATTTGCGACCTATTGCTGGTATTACAAGCATCCCGCCCAGGCAGATTTTGCTGCGGAACCGGCAACTCTTGCTCCGCAGATGTATGCCATTCTCCAGCCAGGCCCGCACCTCGTCGCCATCGACCTGCACATAGTTGATGTGTCTTCGGCGCCCGATATCGATGCAATGTTCGCAAAGGAGTCCCTTTGCGTCATGACCGCCGAAAAAGGGGGCGTAATAGTTGCCACGGATTTCAAGCCGGACGCCGGCGGCTTCGTCAAAATTCTCGTGGTCAACAATGGCGTGCCCGCCATGCGGATTGGTGCGCTTGCCCAGAGACTGCTTGAACTCGAAACCTATCGAGTCCTCGCTCTATTATGTCTGCCCGAAGCTCAACGTCTGGAGCCGTCCGTGCGCCAGATCGAGCGTTCACTGGTCGATGCAACGCAGGAAATGACGCAAACCGTCTCGCTGGAAGACAACGAAAGCTTGCTGGATAAGCTCGTCGTGCTTGCAGCACGCCTTGAAGCAGGTGCGGCGAAATCCCTGTTCCGCTTTGGAGCAAGCCGCGCCTATCAGAATATTGTTCTCGGAAGGATCACCGCAATCGGTTTCGAACCGGTGCCGGATCGCGAAACCTTTCAGGCATTCCTCAATCGGCGCATGGCGCCGGCGCTTCAAACATGCTTTTCGCTTGAGGAAAGGCAGGTCAACCTTTCGCGGAAGCTGGCGCGCGCGACCCAATTGTTGCGAGCGAAAGTCGATGTGGCGATGGAGCGACAGAACAGGGACATTCTGCAGACGATGAGCGAACGCGCTCAGCTTCAGCTACGTCTCCAGCAGACGGTGGAGGGGCTTTCGATTGCGGCTGTCAGCTATTACGTCGTTGGGCTGCTTGGCTATTTCCTTAAAGGTCTGGCGCATGGAGTCCATGCATTCGATGCGGAACTGGCAATGGGCTTGGCAAGCCCGATAGCTGTCATCTTCGTGGCGACCCTCATCCGCCAGCGCACGAAACACTTCCATTCATCCAGCAATTCTCACAATTACAGCACTCGCTGAGGGTCACATCATGCGCCGCAAGATCGAAAATCAGCCGAACGAAGTCTCAGACCTTGCCGACAATTATGGGCCAATTGCCATCAAGGCGGTGCTTGCCGCCTTCAGCGTGAAGATGCCAAAAGCTGAAAAGACCAACACGGCAGAAGATGATTTTCCACGGCACCCGGACTTTCATGGCTATGAGGTAGACTAACCTTCGTCTTCCCTGCAGAGCGCCGGAAGAACGCCGTTTTATTGCGCGAATGAACGTAGGTGTTCGTAAGTGCTGGCGCTCAGTCGGATGCCATCGCGCTCTGACGCTGCTCGTGTCCTATACCTTCGGTCTGACGGCAGTCGTGTTCCGCCGGACTGCCGGACCAATTCAATCAGATGGGCAACCCGGCTTGCAAATGCGTTATTGTTTCCGCACGTCGGATCAATAAGGATCAGAGCCTGCCCGGTTTTCGGGGTTTCTGCACCGGGATGAGTCGAGAAATCGACCTCCGTTGAAAATTGACCACCCGTTAGCCCAGATGCCAGAACCTCCACCATGAGTGAAAGGGCGAAGCCCTTGTGGCCGCCGAACGGAAGAAGAGAACCGCCCGCAAGAATTCTTTTCGGGTCTTCGCTCAAGAGGCCCTCGGCATCGACTCCGGTGCCCGGCGGAACGTTATGGCCCTCACGCGCCGCGATCCGCAGATCGCCATTCGACATTGCGCTGGTCGCGAAGTCGAAAACGAAGGGATCAGCGCCCGCAACCGGTGTTGCAAAAGCAATGGGGTTGGTTCCCATGATCGGCTTCGCACTTCCCGGAGGCGCAACGCATGCCAGTCCGGACACCATCGAAAGTGCGACGAAACCCTTTCTGGCAAACGGTTCAAGATCTTGCCAAAGCGCACTGAAATGATGCGAGTTCCGGATCGCGAGGACTGCCGCGCCGTATCTTGAAGCCTTTTCGATCAACAGCGGCGTGGCAGCCGCCAGTGCCGGTTGAGCAAAGCCGTTCCTGGCGTCGACGCGAATGAAGGCCTCGCCGCCATTTTCGATGGTAGGCAATGCCTTACCATCCACCCAGCCGCTCCCAAGCGTAGCAACATAGCCAGGGATACGAAACACGCCATGGCTCATGCTGCCGTCGCGTTCACATCCGGCACAGTTTTCAGCCAGGATCGCCGCATTCGCCTCGGAGACGCCGAAGCGAACGAAGATCTTGACCAACAGCAATTTCAGATCGCCAAAGCTGATACGGATGGAGTCTTCTGGATTTTCGATCATCCGATTAATCCTTCGAGACTGGCGTATGGCTCGACATATATCAATGGCAAGATTTGCCTCCTAAATATCCATGGGCCAAGTGTCCGAGAGGCGATAACCCGCTTGAAATGGGTCGCTAGGATCGACCATTAGCTGTTTCGTGCCGATCACCCATGCCCGGCCTGAAATGATCGGATTGATGCCGAGCTTGCCGTTGATGTCAACTTCACTGTCGATGCTGCAATGGAATTCCGTATCGAGCAACGAGGTGCCCACGAACTTGTCGCCCGGCTTCATCTGGCCCTTCGCATGGAGAATTGCCATTCGCGCCGAGCATCCGGTCCCGCAAGGGGAACGGTCGATCTTACCCGGACGTATGGCGACGGCATTCTTGCCCCAAAGCACGCCGTCCCTCATGACCACAGGATCGGTGATTTGGCAGAATGAGATGTGGCCCCAGTCGTTCGCTGGATGCTTGAAGCCAAGCTGTTCGTTCGCGGCTTCTGTGATCTTTACGCCAAACCGGGCGATATCTCGAGCCTGGTCGGGCTGGAGCTGCAATCCCAGCGACGCCGCGTCGACGACGACGAAGCTGTCGCCGCCATAGGCGGTGTCGACAGTCAAGGTGCCAATTCCTTCGACTTCGAGCTTGGCATCGAGCTTATCGGCGAAGGAAGGAACATTCCGCACACGGATACGCTCGGCCTTGCCATTGCGGCACTCTGCCTCAACCTCGATCAAGCCGCCTGGCGGTTCCAGCACCATGCGCGTGATCGGTTCCTGCATCGGGATAATGCCGGTATCGAGAAGGACGGTTGAGACGCACATGGAGTTTGAGCCCGACATGGGTGGGGTATCGGCCGGCTCCATGATGATCCAGCCCATCTGCGCCTTCGGGTTCTTTGGTGGGACAAGAAGGTTCACATGTCTGAAGACTCCCCCGCGAGGCTCGTTCAGGACGAAGTTCCGCAGCGTTTCGTCCTCAGCGATCCAACGAGCCTGATCCCAGACGGTTGCGCCCGGCGGTGGGGCGACGCCGCCGACGATAACATCGCCGACCTCGCCTTCGGCGTGGCAGCTAACAACGTGCACAACCTTTGACGTTCGCATCTTCGTTCCCCATGGATTATGTCACATTCGCATCAATTTCGGATAACGTATACGATCTACGAAAGGTGAGTCAAGGCTGGCTTATGGAAGATGGCGTACGGAAGCATCTGCGACGTTGGACGTCCCGACAAATGCGGAAGCCTTGAGAACAAAAGTGGCCTACGATATTGCTCGCCTATCGAGAACCAAGGACGCGAACCGGGAATGCCGTTTAACTCAGAGCAGGCTACGAATTTGGGAAGCGTCCCAACGGCTTCGGACGTAATCGTCAAGTTCATCCGCGATTCCATCATTGATGGGACGCTCGACGAGGGTGAGCCGATCCGCCAGGACGAAGTCGCCCGCATGTTCAACGTCTCCAAAATCCCTGTTCGGGAAGCGTTGAAGCGCCTGGAGGCCGAAGGTCTCGTCGCTTTCCAGAGAAATCGCGGAGCGGTGGTGACGCCGACCTCCGAGCCGGAGCTCGTCCAGATTTTTGAGGTACGCGCGATCCTGGAATCCAGCGCGATAAAACTTTCAATTCCTCAAATGACAGAGGAGACTTACGCACAGGCGCAAGCCTATTGCGACGCGTTTGCTCAGGAAACGGACATCGGACGATGGGCCGAGCTCAATTGGCGTTTTCATTCACGGCTCTATGAGGATGCCCACAGGCCGTACATGGTGAACATGATACGGTCGGTGAATGATCGGATCGAACGCTACTTGCGGATTCAGCTCACGCTTTCGAACGGGCATCAGGTCGCCGACGATGAGCATCGTCAGATCCTCGAACTTTGCCGCAAGCGGGACGTCGAGGGTGCCGGCAGTCTTGTCTACGCCCACATTATGCGGGCGTGCCAATCTCTGATGGAGCACCTTCCCAAGGGCACCGCGTTGGCTCCCGCAACTAAGCGACCCTAAGGCGGACTTCTCCGCGGCGGACGGCGTTCGCCTCGCGATCACGTGTGTTCAGCCATCTCAGCGAGCATCTCTCGAAAATCGCTCCGGCGTTCCCGCCCGGCTGCAGATTCCCTCCGCGTCGGTGCAACGGCTGAGAAATTCTGGATCTTTGGCGAAATTCGTTGTTCTGGCAATAGCTTGGAATGTACATTAGAGTACACAAAACAACCATAGATGAAAATTTAATAGACATATATGTACATTTTGCTTGTTACGCCGATCCGCTTTTGCTAGAAGCTCTCCCAATCCGCTCGATGGGATGACGGGACGCGTGAGAACGCCGCTGGGGAAGGCCCTCGTCCATCGATGCACGACCGCTGTGAGTTTCCAAAAGAGGAGACGTGATGCGATGCCCATGAAAATCACCGGAAGCGGCGCGTTGTCCGACGACGCTTCAAATGATCTGCCGATGCCAAATCGTCGGCGAGGAGAATGACGCAATCTCCATCGGCTCAGGGCCGGCGTCACGCGGCTTTCAATCGATCGATAGACAGATGGGTTAACCTTCGGGACAGGTTCTGCGGCACCCTGTTCCTATCGACTGCCGCTAAGAATAGAGGGAACTCAATGAAGTATTTGCTTGCATCTACATGTCTCGCCGTCGGCTATTTGGGCCTGTCACTGCCTGCCTCTGCCGCCGGCTGTGGCACCGTCACCCTTGCTTTGCACAATGTTCAAAGCGCGGAAGTCCTGACGTATGTCGATAAGTTCATCTTGGAGAACGGTTACGGTTGCAGCGTGGAAACGATGCCCGGCGACACCGTGCCGTCGACGACGTCCATGGTTGAAAAGAGCGAACCTGACGTTTCGTCGGAGACCTGGGTTGATCTTCTGCCGGAAATCGTTCCTCGCGGCCTGAAGGAGCAGAAGATCATCGAGGCGGCAAAGGCGCTGCCGGACGGTGGTGTTCAGGGCTGGTGGATTCCGAAATACGTTGCCGAGGCGCATCCGGATATCAAGACGATCGACGATGCGCTCAAGCATCCCGAACTCTTTCCCGATCCTGAAGACTCGAGCAAGGGTGTGATCTTCAACGGAGCCCAGGGCTGGGGCGCAACCGTCGTTACCGCACAACTCTTCAAGGCTTACAACGCAACCGACAAGGGGTTCAACCTCCTCGACCCCGGCTCTGCGGCCGGTCTCGATGGTGCGATAGCCAAGGCTTACGAACGCAAAGAAGGTTTCATCACCTATTACTGGGCTCCGACTGCGTTGCTCGGAAAGTACGATATGGTGATGTTGAAGTTCACCGTTCCGCAGGATGCTGCCGAGTGGAAGCGTTGCATCACCAATCTTCAGTGCCCGGATCCCAAGCCGGCCGCTTGGCCCGTCGACAACGTCTACACCGTTCTGACGAAGAAGTTTGCCGACAGCGCCCCGCCGGAAGTCCTCGAATACTTCAAGACGCGCGGTTGGAGCAATGCGACCGTCGGCAAGGTGATGGCCTGGGAGACGGAAAACCAGGCAACCGGCGACGAAGGTTCCAAGCATTTCCTCAAGGAAAACAAGGATATCTGGACCAAGTGGGTTCCTGCCGACGTAGCAAAGAAGGTTGAAGCTGCTTTGTAAGTCTTAAGCGAGGGCGCGCGACGCTTCGCGCGCCCTAACTTATCGCCCACCGGCTTAAAGCCTATTTGCCTTTCCGAGGCATTGGTGCATCCCGCTCTTGCGCGGCGAGTTTCCTTATCCAGTCTCGAACTGTCTCCGCCGCCACCGAAAGTTCACGGTTACTGTTCCAGGTAAGGTAGTAGCCGCCGGGCGCCGGTATGACGAGATTTGTGAAGCGGACGAGTTCGCCCTTTTCCACGAGCGGCCCGACCAACCGATGCCAGCCGACCACCAGCCCCTGGTCTGCCATGGCAGCCTGCAGCGCCACGCTGAATTTGCCGAAGCGTCTCACATTCGCAGAGCTTGAGGCGACGCCTGCGCGCACCAATACCTCCTCCCAGCCCATCCAATCAGGTTCGACCCATTCGACGTTCAACAACGGAAGGTCACTCAGATCGGCAGTCGTTGCGCCTTGATGCCGTTCCGCAAATGCTGCGCTGCACACAGGATAGAGGCAATCGTCAAACAAAAACTCCGCCGTCTCGTCGATCCATGCACCAAGGCCATAACGAATTCTGAGCTCCACCTCTGCCCGGCGAAAATTCTTGACGTTATCGGAGATCAGGTGATCGACGGTTATTTCTTCAAAGGTCCGCCAGAAGTCCGGCATTCGCGGTACGAGCCACATCGTAGCGAAGACGTCGCTGCAGGCGATCGTCACGTTTCGAGCCTTGTCTCCACGTCGAATGGAATTGATGACATCTGAGGCGCGGGCAAATCCGGTCGCTAGGGCGCTGTATAGTTCTTCGGCAGGCGCTGTCAGCGTCACTCCTCTCGCCTTGCGGGCAAACAGCAATACGCCGACATCGTCCTCCATGGCCTTGATCTGCCTGCTCACCGCCCCAGGCGTGACGTTCAACTCGGCGGCAGCCAGCGTGAAACTTCCATGTCGTGCAGCGGCTTCGAAAGCTGCCAGCGCCGTAAGGGAAGGAAGGCCGTAAAAGCGACGAACCAATTGTTTTTCTCCACTGTGGAGCCGACACGATACGCCATCGATACCCCGAGAGCGATGGGAAAGGTTGCTTCTCCAAATCATTGGTGGGGTTAGGTTTCCATCGGAAGATGCCACGGCCGGATTGAGATTAACTCAAAGCATTGCTGAGTTTTAAGTGCGTTGTCTTCAACCCGCAGATGCCGTTCTCATGGCTGAAGAGCACGCCAATGGTCGGCGTCGCCCAAAGCCTCAAACAAGCAATAGTGGGTGAAGATGAGCCTGAACGAACCTGCAGCCACAAATCAGATTTCGGCGTCTTTGCCGGATCGCATGAGCGGCGTCGAGCTAGTTGGCCACGGTGGATTTGATAAGCTTCAATACCGGGAAGATATTCCGGTTCCGAGGCCAGGGCCTAGCGAAGTACTGATCCGTGTTGCCGCCGCTGGCGTCAACAATACCGATATCAACACACGGATCGGATGGTATTCGAAGGCGGTAAGCGCAGGAACGGAAACCGGCGCGACAGAAGGTTTCCAGTCTGCGAAAGATCTCGATGCCAGTTGGTCCGGCACGCCAATGACATTTCCGCGAATTCAGGGTGCGGATTGCTGCGGCCGCATCGTTGCCGTTGGCGAGGGAGTGAACGCGGAACGCCTGGGCGAGCGCGTTCTCGTTCGCAATATGCTGCGGACCTATGTTGGATACCGGCCCTACGAATGTTGGACCTTCGGTTCCGAATGCGACGGCGGGTTCGCTCAATATGCGAAGGCGCCGTCTGCGGAAAGCTACAAGGTCGACTGCGATTGGAGCGATGTCGAGCTCGCGTCCATACCCTGTGCCTATTCCACGGCGGAGGGCATGCTTCATCGCGCTAACGTAAGCTATGGCGAACGTATTCTGATCACGGGCGCTTCGGGTGGTGTTGGATCCGCGGCGATCCAACTGGCAAAGCGACGTGGCGCCTTTGTCACTGCGGTTGCCGGGCGCGATAAGGCCGATCAATTGCTCGCGCTGGGGGCCGACGAGGTTCTTCCCCGCGGCGAGAATATCGTCGAGAAGCTCGGGAAGGATTCGGTGGATGTCGCTCTCGACGTCACGGCTGGTCCGTCTTTCGGCGAGCTTCTGGAGGTCCTCAAAAGAGGCGGGCGATACGTCGTTGCAGGAGCTATTGCCGGCCCCATTGTCGAGCTCGACGTCAGGACCCTTTACCTCAAGGATCTGTCGTTCTTCGGATGCACATTTCAGGACGACGTCGTGTTCAAGAACCTCGTCGGTTACATCGAGCGTGGCGAGATAAAGCCAGTTATCGCAAAGACATATCCGCTCAAAGACATCGTTCGGGCTCAACAGGACTTTCTGTCGAAAAGTCTCGTCGGAAAGCTCGTGCTCGTCATTCCGTGATTGAAGGATGGACCATGAAAGATTTGAAGATTGCCAAGATCGATGTTTTTAAGGTGGACCTGCCGTATGCGGGCGGAGTTTACCGCCTGTCCGGAGGGCGGGAATATCGAAGTTTCGATGCGACGCTCGTCCGCATTACGGCCAACAATGGCCTCGAAGGATGGGGCGAGAGCACGCCATTCGGATCGACCTGGATTGCCTCCCATGCGCTCGGCGTGCGAGCGGGGATCGCGGAAATCGCGCCCAGCCTCATCGGGCTCGATCCGAGACGTGTCGATCGGATCAACGACGCGATGGATGGAGCACTTGTCGGTCATCTTCACGCGAAGACGGCGATCGATGTGGCGTGCTGGGACGTGTTTGGAAAGGCGGTGGACCTGCCGGTATGCGATCTCCTTGGTGGCCGCACCGATGTCGCCATGCCTGTGATCTCTTCGATCTATATGGGCGATCCAGAGGACATGCGCCATCGGGTCGCACAGCACCGCGCGATGGGCTATATCGCCCACTCGGTAAAAATCGGAGACGAGCCGGCGATGGACGCCGCGCGCATTGCGGCATCGCTTGCGGACAAGAAGCCGGGCGAATTCTTTATCGTGGATGCGAACGGCGGCATGACCGTCGAGACGGCGCTTCGGATGCTGAGATTGCTGCCCGATGGCCTCGATTTCGTCCTCGAGGCACCATGCACTACCTGGCGCGAATGCATTTCACTCAGGCGTCGAACCGATGTTCCCATCATCTTCGACGAACTCGCTACGGACGATGCTACGATTGCACATATCGTCGGCGACGATGCGGCAGAAGGGATCGGGCTGAAAATCTCGAAGAATGGCGGACTGACCCGGGGCAGGCGTCACCGAGACATCTGCGTAGCGGCCGGTCTTACGGTAAGTGTTCAGGAAACGACAGGCTCCGACATCGCCTTTGCTGCCATCGTGCATATGGGCCAGACGGTCCCTGAGAAGAACTTAAGATGCGTGCTTGAATGCCGCGATATCGTATCGATCAAAACTGCTGACGGCCCCTTCGAAGTCGTAGACGGCCGCGTGAGAGCGCCGAGCCTTCCGGGACTCGGAATAACGCCGCGCCTTGAGATCCTGGGTGAGCCGATAGCGAGCTATTGTTAGAGTAGAACGGCGTCTTTGGGCGACGGCATTTGCATGCCGTCGCCCCTGATCCCAAGGCACAATAGCTGTAGCCTTTGCCTCTTTTCTTTCACCGGCATATCAGGCCCAGGTATCTCCCACGGTGAAGCCCTCGACGAAGGGATCGTCATTGTCCAGGACGATCGTGTTGATGCCATAGATCCAGCTCGTTCCGCTGACTGTCGGCACCACAGCGTTCCGGTCGCCGATCTTGGCCTCTTCGACGAGCCTGCCGGTATAGATGTTTCCGAGAATTCCCTGATGGCGGAAATCCTGGTTGAGCGGCAGTTCGCCCTTGGCATGAAGCACCGCCATCTTTGCGCATGTACCAGTGCCGCACGGGCAACGATCCAGCGCACCCGTCCAAGTAGCCGGATTGTCCCATGAGAATTCCCCGGACGCCATGGTGACGGTGTTCTTCCAGTCCGCACGCGGATCGTCTGTTGGGCCGGAGAGTTGCGAAATGGTGATGCCGACGCCAGGATAATCCGGATGCGACACCGGCAATTGTTCGATGGCGGCTTCCCTGATCATGGCCGAAATTCTTGCGATTTCCCTGCCGTGCTCCGGCTTGAGCTCCAGCCCGCGGAACTGGCGAACATCCGCAATGGCATAGAACATCCCGCCCCATCCGACGTCCACGGTCACCTTGCCAAGGTGCGGCACGTCGATGACTGCGTCCAGATGCGCGGCAAAGGCGGGCACGTTTTTGAACGTGACGCTCTTCACCTTGCCGTTCTCGCATTGCGCGCTCACCCGGATAAGACCTGCGGGTGCCTCGAGAACCAGCTCCGTGACCGGCTCCTTCATCGGCAGCATCCCCATTTCCAGAAGCACGGTCACAACCGAAATCGTGTTTCCGCCCGACATGACGGGATATTCGATCTGCTCCATGATGATGTAGCCGGCCTGAGCCTCCGGATGGGTCGGCGGCACGATGATGTTGCAGCAATGGGCAGAATATCCACGCGGCTCGCGCAACAACAGTTTGCGCAATTGATCGTCATTGCTCTCGAGCCACTTCATCTTTTCGTAGACCGAATTGCCGGGGATATGGGGTATGCCTCCGGTGACAACACGCATGGGCGTGCCGGCATGCGTATCGATCGCCTGGATGGTGCGTTTGAATGCCATTTTCTTGTTCCTGTACTCTCGTGGTTCGATGGTTCGCGACGATTGGACGGAAGTCTCAGCCAGGGAGCTCCGATCTCTTTTTTGCTAGTTGCGCTCTGCCTGCAGCGACGCAAATCGACTGATGGACTCAAAGACGGTGCGCGGAATCTTAAGCTCCGCCGTCGGGGAGGGCGGGAAAGGAATTCCAGTGACACCGGGAATGAAGACGCCGTGATCGTGAAGACGAATGGTCTGCGCGTGAGCACGACGAATGCGCTCGTCTCCGAGACCTGGCATGATCGCAATAATGCTAAGGCCGACAGCGGGAGACGCATTCCCTGATCTGAAATCGGGAGTGTCCAGCGACCATGGCCCTCCGGACAGGCCCGCGGAAAGCATCTCGACGAACAATGCCACGTTCCCTCCCTTGCGGCCGCCGAACGGCAGCAATGCTCCTGTCAGTGCCTTGGTGGCGTCTTGTGTCGGCTCGCCGTTTTCGTCGACCGCCCAACCGTCGGGGATCGGCTGACCCTGTTCGGCCGCCTGAACGATGTTGACGAAGGCGGTTGCGCTGGAAGCCTGGTCGATGACCAAGGGAAGGGTCTGGTCGCCAAGTGGAAAACCGAATGCCATGGGGTTCGTGCTGTAGACGGCCACACCGCCAGGCTTGGGTACGACCATTGCGTTCGCGTTTGTTGCAGCTAGCCCGATAAGACCTTCCCCGGCCAGCCTTCGAACGTAGTATCCGAGCTCTCCCGCGGTGTAGCTGTTGGTCTGCGTAAACACCGCGACGCCTAATGTGCGGGTGGTTTCAACCAGATCCGCAAAGGCAAGGTCAAAGCCGAGCTGGGCAATTCCGCCGTCGGCATCCGAAACCATGAATGCAGGGAAACTCCGTTGCAGACTAGGTTGCGAGTCGCCCTTGATCCGGCCTTCGGCGAAGGCATTGAGGTAATCCACGAAATGCGGGAAGCCCAGCGTTGCAGGACCAAAAAGCGCAGCCGACAATGTTGCGTCGACGAGGGAACGGGCGCTCGCCTGCGACGCACCGGCCGCTACGCAGGCGCGCATTGCGAGTTCTTCTGCTTCCGACCTACGGAGCGAGACCTCTTCTGCCATATCAAATCTCCAATCCTGTCTTTCGACCTTCGTAAAATGCGTAGGGAGCTTGTCGCGGGGCCGCGCAATCGCCGATCTGACGAATGGTGACACCCAAAGCCGACAGACCTGGCATCAGCCAATCCGCGGGAAGATTTGTCGTCGCCATGACCAGCGTATCCGCCTCGAGAAAGCGATGTTCGCCGGTATTGTGATCCACGAGCGTTGCGCCGCCCCCCTTCCACTCGACCACGCTCGATTCGACGATCCACTGGACGCCGAGTTTGCGCAGGGCCTGCCGCATGGGGACGTCGGCTGCGGTCCGCTGAAGCTCTTTGCCGACGAAAGGGTCTGGGGTGACAATAGTGACCAAATGACCTTCTTCGGCCAGCTTCCAGGCCGTGCCGCATGCCCTCCAGCCGCCGCCCTCGTCCAGAAGAAGAACGTGTTTTCCGGGTCTGACCTGCTTTGCCATCACGCCTTCGACGGTAAAGACGCCGCCCTTCTCGATACCGGGCAAGGTCTCAACAGTCGGCAGCGCCTTCTGGAAGCCAGTTTCCGGCGAATAGGATCCCGTGGCCACAACGACCACATCCAACTCGGCCGCATTGATTTCCTCAGCTTCCACGTAGGTATTAAGCCGGACTTCGACGCCGAGGCTTTCGAGCTGGCGCTCGTACCATGCCAGGAGATCCAATATCTGCGCCCGGCGCGGCTGCAGCCCTGCCAGCAGGAAATTGCCGCCCAGGCGGCTGGACGCCTCGGCGAGTATGACTTTATGGCCTCGCTCTGCGGCCACTCTCGCCGCCTCCAGCCCAGCCGGGCCTCCGCCGATGACAAGAACCCGTTTGGGGGCGTCTGTTTTTGTGAAGCGATCGCCGTTCCACTCGGACTCGCGGCCGGCAGAGGGATTGATCAGACAGCTTATCCAGTAGTCACGTGAGCGGCGGCCCCAACACATCTGATTGCACGAAATGCAGCCGCGAATGTCCTCAGGGCGACCTTCGCCGGCTTTCCGTGCCAGATGAGGATCGGCGATTTGGCCTCGCACGATCGAGACCAGGTCGCAGGCGCCCTCTCCCAGCACCGTCTCGGCATTCTCGGGTGTCCGGATGTGACTTTCTGCCGTGACGACCGCTTTCTTCACGACCTTTTTCAAAGTCGATGCCAGATCGGCCCCGAGCTTTTCAGGATAGATGAAAGTCGGCATCAGCTTGTAGAAGTCGAGATAGCCGCCCGATCCGCAGGTGACGTAGTCTATCAGGCCGAGCTCGTCATGGAGTTTGACGATCTCGGCGAGCTCCTCGCGTGAAAGAGCTGCCTTTACGTCAGGCTCGTCGCTGACGGCGATGCCGACGATGAAGTCAGGCCCGCAGGTCTCACGAATCCTGGAGAGTATTTCCCGAGACATCCGTGTGCGATTTTCCAGCGACCCTCCCCATTGGTCGTCCCGGCGGTTGCTCCAGGGCGTCCAGAACTGATCGACCATCCCGAGATAGGCCGCCCAGACCTCCACTCCATCAAAGCCCGCCTCGCGACATCGCCGTGCGGCCTGAACGAAGCCATCGATGGTTTCCCATATCTCGTTTTCGGTCATCGGATGTGAGCCGTCGCTATCGTGATAGCTCGGCAAGCCGGAAGGCGACCAATGAGGATGGAAGGAGTTGTCGGAGTCGCCGTGCGCGCCGACATGGTAGAGCTGCTGAATGGCAACGGCGCCGTTGTCTTTGATCGCCCGGACGACCTTGGCGAAATGCGGTATAACGGCGTCGTCCGAATGCCGGAAGTTGTGATGCGTCAGGACCGCGGACGCATGCACCGGCATCGGCTCGACGACAATCATGGCAGCGCCGCCGATCGCCCGCTCGGCATAATATGCCGCATGGCGTTCGGTCGGCAGACCCTCCAAGGCGAGGTTTGAGGTGTGCGCGCCGAAGACAATTCGGTTTCGAAGGGTGCGGGAACCAATCTTTAGAGGCGCGAACAGGCGAGGAAACGTCTGGGACATGGTGTTGGCTGCCAAGATGAGTGTCGTTGGTTACGATGCGCTATGCGCTGCGATGCCCTTTCGGACATGCCGAATGCCCGCCCAGATCGCGAAAACTGCCACGGGAACGGTAAACAGCAGGCCGGCCTTTGCCAGATGGACGTCGAAGCCAAGTTCGCCGGCCGCCTCCAGGCACACCTTTGTCAGGCTGATGGCATAGTAGGTGATCGCGATGACCGAAAAGCCCTCGACTGCCTGCTGAATGTGAACCTGCACGCGTGCACGCTCTTCCATCGAGCTTAGGAGCGATGCGTTCTGGTCCTCAAGCTGTACCTGGACGGTCGTCCGCAGGAGATCGCCTGCAAGGCTGACACGCTCACCCACTTCGGAAAGACGCCGCTCCGTTGCATGGACGAAGCGAACGGCGGGCTGAAAGCGGCGGTCGATGAAGGTACAGATGCGCTGTCTTTCCTCCACTCGTTCTTCGCGCAGCTCAATCATCCTGCTTGCGACAATTTCGGCGTATGCCTTTGTGGCTCCAAATCGTTGTTTTGCCTTTGCCGTCAGCTTCAAGACGTCGGAAGATAGCTTCGTCACTTCTGACAGAAGCGCCTTGTCCACCTTTATTTCGCTCTGCATGTGCTCAATCAGAACGGTGAGGCGCCTGTCAAAATCCGAAAGTTGTTTGACCGTTTCACGCGCCACCGGCATGCCGAGCAGCGCCATCATCCGGTAGGTTTCAATTTCCAGCAGCCGCCTCACCATGCGACCCGTACGGTAGGCATTGAGGTTGCGGTTATAGACGCGAAATTCCACGAATCCGTCATCATCGAGACGGAAGCTCGAATAGACCTCCGCGTCGCCGCCGCCCACTTTCGATGCGACGTAGTCGACTCCGGGTTTTGGACGCGGCGCCTCCTTTTCGTCTCGCACCAGGACACGCACGGCAGCGATCACCTTGCCTTCTACGAAGCGAATGCAGTCGTAAAACGGCTTCGGCAATGCAGTCGGCTGGTCGATCGATGCCGGTGAGACGTAGGTCAACGTCACAAACTCGGTATGCGCCTCCCATTTCAGCCGTCCGTCGCCACATTTTCCTATGCCGTGGCTTCCCTGGCCTGTGATTGCGACATCATCGAGTTCCAGCAGTTCCGATGGGATTGGAGGAGCTGCGTTCTCCGAAACGATGGCGACGTGCCAGACATCGGTGTCGCCATCGAAATAAAGTGAAGGTCTTGCGTGGAGTTCCTGATGGAGTTCCCTGCGCAATGGATGTTCGGCGCCGACAAGCATCTGGTTGACCCTTTTCAAACAATGGATCAGCGCGCCATGGCGACCACGTCCCTTTGTCGTTCTTGACCTTGTGAACTGACCATTGCGCAAGCGAGCTGGCGCAGTGTCACGACGCCGACAGGCTCGGAAGAGGCGCCTAGCACCGTCACATCACCGTCCGGAACGGATGCGAGTAAGCGCACGGCTTCTTCCACCGTCGTCCCCGCGTGCACCGTAAGGCCGCTGGATGCTGTCGCGCCACGAAGAGGTGACATGATCGCCTCCACCTGGACGACGCGCCCGCGGTTTACCTCCTTGACGAAGTTGGCAACATAGTCGTCTGCCGGGCGCAGGACGATGTCCTGGCTGGTCCCTTGCTGAATGATCTCGCCGTCGCGCAGAATTGCGATTTGATCACCGAGACGCAGAGCCTCGTCGAGGTCGTGGGTGATGAAGACGATCGTTTTCTTGATCTCCTTCTGGATGTCGAGAAGGACAGTCTGCATGTCCGTTCGGATCAATGGATCAAGAGCCGAATAAGCCTCGTCCATGAGCAGCACCGGCGCATCGTTCGAAAGAGCGCGTGCGAGCCCGACGCGTTGCTGCATCCCGCCCGAGAGCTGATTGGGATACTTGTCTTCAAATCCCTTCAGTCCCACTCGCTCCAGCCATCGCATGGCGACATCGACGGCTTTCGCACGAGCAATTCCTTGGACTTCCAACCCGAAAACGGTGTTGTCGAGGACGCTACGGTGCGGCAGAAGTGCAAACTTCTGAAACACCATTGCCGTCTGGTGCCGGCGGAACTCGCGAAGCTGGGTCTCGTCCATTTTGACAACGTCGACACCATCGACCAGCACTTCGCCCGCTGTCGGATCGATCAGACGGTTTATGTGGCGAATGAGTGTTGACTTGCCTGAGCCGGAGAGGCCCATGATGACTTGGATACAGCCCGATGGGATCTCGATATTGATGTCTTTCAGACCCAATATATGCCCGTGCGTTCGGTTGAGCTCGGCCTTGGTCATGCCCTTCTGAGCAGCCTCGATATGGGCTGCCGCATTGGGACCGAAGATCTTGTAAAGGTGTCGGATCCTGATACCGCCGAAATGATGATCAGCCATGAACGGTCTCCCGGTGCTTCTGGAGTCTTTTGCCGTATGCCTGGCTGACCCGGTCAAAAATGATGGCGATGCCAACGATGGCAAGTCCGTTGAAGATGCCCAAGGTGAAGTATTGATTTGCGATTGCCTTGAGCACGGGTTGGCCGAGGCCTTGCACGCCGATCATCGAGGCGATGACGACCATCGCCAGTGCCATCATGATGGTCTGGTTGATCCCGGCCATGATTGTCGGCAAGGCAAGCGGCAACTGCACCTTGAAGAGCTTCTGTGATCGGTTGGTTCCAAACGCGTCTGCAGCTTCCAGGACATCCTTATCGACAAGCCGGATACCAAGGTCGGTGAGCCTGATCATCGGCGGAATAGCGTAGATGACGACTGCGATGAGGCCGGGTACGCGTCCGATGCCAAGAAGCATGACCACGGGGATGAGATACACGAAACTCGGCATGGTCTGCATGATATCGAGGATCGGGCTGACCAGCTTCTGAATGCGGTCGGAGCGCGACATCAGAATGCCGATAGGCAGACCTATGGCGATCGAGAGTACGGTGCAGACGAAAATCATCGAGATCGTGCGCATCGTGTCCTGCCACATGTCGAAATAACCGATCAGCAACAGCGTGACGAGACAGCCCAGGACGATCTTGAAATTGCGGCTCGCAAGCCACGCGACCGCCAGGATCAAGAGCGTGATGATCGGCCACGGGGTTTGGGTCATGAATTTCTCGGCCGCCATCAAGAAATGCTGCAGCGGCGTGAAAAAGCCCTCGATCGTGTCTCCGTAGGCTCTCGTGAATGCGCGAAAATTGTCGTCGATGAGCTTCTTGAGATCACGAAGCGCATCGTCGTTCATATGAGGGAAGGTGTAAAACCAGTCCATGCGGTTCCCCTTTTCTTAAAGAAGCCGTGCCAGTCTTTTTATGTTGTGCGGCGGTGAGGAGCGGCGCGCCGTGCGCGCCGCTTGTTTAGGGGCGGCTAGAGAGCGGCCTCGATCTTCTTGGCGGCGTCCGGAGTGACCCACTTCGTCCAGACGTCTTTGTTTTCCTTCAGGAAGTGCTTGGCGCCATCTTCGCCGCTTGCCTGGTTGTCCGTCATCCAGGCCATCAGACCGTTGACGGTCTGGTTGCTCCAGGAGCGCTTCTTGAGATAGTCCATGACTTCGGGGCTGACCTTCTCGGAAAAGGTCTTGGCAACCAGCGTGACGACATGGTCGGTCGGCCAGGCATTCGGCTTGGGATCGGCGCAGTCAGCCACTGTATTGCAGCGCTTCCACTCCGCAGGATCGTTCGGCACGCCTGCATCGAGCTTCACCATCGCGTATTTGCCGAGCAATGCCGTTGGCGCCCAGTAATAACCTACCCAGCCTTCTTTGCGCTCATAGGCTTTTGCAATCGAACCATCGAGGCCTGCCGCAGAGCCGGTATCGACCAGAGTGAAGCCTGCCTTGTCCGCATTGAAGGCCTTGTAATATTGCGATGTGACGATCGTGCCGCCCCAACCCTGGGGGCCGTTGAAGATAGCGCCCTTCTTGGCGTCTTCAGGATCTGGGAACAATTCGGGGTGCTTCAGCATATCAGGAATGGTCTTGATGTCCGGATGTGCGTCGGCAACATACTTCGGGATCCACCATCCCTGCACGCCGCCATCGGGAAGCGGGGATCCGACCTGAACGATCCTCCCTTCGTCGGTACCCTTCTTGACGACGTCTGGCAGCAGGTCGATCCAGGCTTCCGGCGCAATATCGGGTTCACCCTTCTCCGCCATGGAGGTGATCGTCGGAACGGTGTCACCAACGGTGATATCCGCTTCGCATCCATAGCCTTCGTTCAGGATGATCTTATCGAGATTGGAGAGGACTTCCGCGCTTTGCCAGTTCATGCTGGCGATCGTGATGTTGCCACATTCGGCGGCACTCGCAATGGAAGCTCCGCCTACCAGTCCAAACAACATGCAGGTCGATGCCAATAGCTTTTTCATTATCGTTCCCTCAGTTTAGCGGCTTGTCTTAGGGGCGGGGCGCCGCAAACCCGCATTCAGGCTATCAGGAAATCTGTCCCATTTTTATTGATTTTGCGAATGCTGCGGACAAACCATTTTGTACCGCGGTATCGAAGCCGGAAGCGCGCATTTCCTCGATCGCTGCTGCAGTTGTGCCGCGATAATCGAGAAAGGTGCGAACGATGTCGTCGGGATTTTCATCCCGCTTTTGCAGCAAGCCGCCCGTGCCGACCAGAACCGCGTTAACGGCGCGGTGCGCGACTTTTGGTTCCAGCCCGCGCGCGATCGCATCCTTCAGCATGGCAGTGGCGAGCAGGGCGGGGAATGCCGGCCCCGCGCCCGAAAGACCGGTCAGATAGTCGATGTCGCCTTCGCTTGCGACCTCGTCCTGCATTCCGCAGGCGTCGAATATGGCTCGAATAGCGGCCTTGTCTTCACCTGTCGCATGCTGCGTGGCGATCCATGGTGTATAGGAAAGCGCCACTTCCGCGGCTGCGTTGGGAAGTGCACGGACAACGCGCGGAGTATTGTGGTGATGGCAAAGCGCGGCGAGGGAGACACCGGCCATAACAGAGATCACCAACTTGCCTTTGGCATCGATACGCAATTGCCTCCAGTCGGCAGGTCGCACGGAAAGAAAAATGATATCGGAACGGTCTGCCAACTCTTGATTGTCGACGGTCCAGAAAGCTTGCAAAAACCTGTCCGGCCGCGTGCTTCGGTAGGAGAGGGCAAGATCTTCTTCGATGACGACGCCAGCGTTCACCAAGGACTCTGCGATCGCCCCGCCAAGCCAGCCCGCACCTCCAACGATACCGATCTTTCCTAAACCGCTCATTCTTGCCCGCCGTTAGTCTGGCTTGTAACCGTGCCGCGCAAAGAAGCGGTCCAGCTCTCTCTGCTGAGGCACCTGGCCAGTATAGATTGCGATATATTCAGGTATGCGCTTCATACGCAGACCGATATCCTCGTTGGACTGCATCGAGATGTAGCCGATCTGCACCAGATAGGTTGTTCTCGCGCGCACGTCTGCGGCGGCGGCTTCATAGCCGAACCGCATGAACATCCGCGTAAGCGCCTCTACTCTTGCCTGGTCCGCGCGCTGAACCTCTTCGAGAATTTCCGACGATTGCAGTGCCCAACTGCGCACTGCGAACTCGAACTGCGAGTCAAAAAGGTCCTTATTCAGCCAGCAATCGAAAACATTGAGCATGGCTTCCGCCAAGGATTCTGCATATGCCTCCGACTGCTTGATAATGTTGCCGGTGTTCTTGTCTCTCCATCTTGCAAGCAAAGCGCCCAGCAGCTCCTCCCGATCCTTGAAGAACCAGTAGAAGCTGGTGCGGGAAAGCTTGAGCTTCTTTGCCAGCGGCAGGATTTTGACCGCATCAACTCCGGCGTCGATCAGCGAGCTGTATGCCGCCTCCAGCCAGCCTTCCTGCGATCCGCGCCAACCACTGTCGTTCAAACTCTGGTCCATGACCTATCTCCTATCAAATTGCGAAGGCCGACACAAGAAAAATGTACATCAGTGTCGAAATTAGAGACTAAAATGTTTTCCGCATTGACACGTATGTACATTTGCGCATAGCGTCATTGTGATGTTTCTAATCCGGAGCCCGACATATGTCGAACGATCCTCTTCTTCAGCCCTATAAATTAAAGCATCTGACGCTGCGAAACCGCATCATCGTGACATCCCACGAGCCGGCTTATCCCGAAGACGGAATGCCGAAGGAACGGTATCGGGCTTACACGGTGGAGCGGGCGAAGGGCGGAGTGGCCTTGACGATGACGGCGGGATCTGCGGCCGTTTCGCGCGACAGTCCGCCGGTCTTCAACAACCTGCTCGCCTATAAGGACGAGATCGTTCCCTGGATCCGCGAAATGACCGATGCCGTTCACGAAGAGGGCGCGGCGATCATGATTCAGCTCACCCATCTCGGGCGCCGCACCCGTTGGGACAAGGGCGATTGGCTGCCGGTCGTGGCTCCATCGCATCACCGCGAGGCGTCCCACCGCGCCTTTCCCAAGAAGATGGAAGACTGGGACATCGAGCGCATCATCAAGGACTTTGCGGATGCCGCCGAACGCATGAAAGCGGGCGGCATGGACGGGGTGGAGCTGGAGGCCTATGGCCATCTGATCGATCAGTTCGCGTCTCCGCTCACCAACGAACTCGACGCTCCCTATGGCGGCCCGCTGGAAAATCGGATGCGCTTCTGTTTCGATGTCTTCAAGGCGATGCGTGAACGCGTTGGTGACGACTTCATTCTCGGCATTCGCTACACCGCCGACGAATGTCTTCCCGGCGGGACCGGTAAGGCAGAGGGTATCGAAATTTCCAAGCGGCTGCGCGATAGCGGTCTGGTCGACTACCTGAACGTCATCCGTGGTCACATCGACACCGATCCGGGCCTGACCGATGTCATTCCAATTCAGGGCATGGCCAATTCGCCGCATCTCGATTTTGCCGGTGAGATACGCGCCGCGACGAACTTCCCGACATTCCACGCCGCAAAAATTCCGGACGTTGCCACCGCCCGCCATGCCATCGCGGCCGGAAAAGTGGACATGGTCGGAATGACCCGCGCTCATATGACCGATCCGCATATCGTGCGGAAGATCATCGAAAAGCGCGAGGAAGACATTCGGCCGTGCGTCGGCGCAAACTACTGTCTCGACCGCATCTACCAGGGCGGCATGGCATTCTGTATCCACAACGCCGCGACCGGCCGCGAGCAGACAATGCCTCATATCGCGTCGAAGGCTGACACCCGGAAGAAGGTTGTCATCGTCGGTGCCGGTCCTGCCGGTCTCGAGGCCGCCCGCGTCGCCGGGGAACGCGGCCATGACGTCGTCGTTTTCGAGGCGGCGAACAATCCGGGCGGCCAGATCCGGCTTACCGCGCAGAGCGAACGCCGACGAGAGATGATCAGCATTATCGACTGGCGCATGAGCCAGTGCGAGAAGTATGATGTCAAGTTCCACTTCAATACCTGGGCGGAAGCGGAAACGGTTGCTGCGGAGAATCCGGACGTCGTCATCATCGCGACGGGCGGCTTGCCGCATACGGAGGTATTGTCGAAGGGCAACGAACTCGTCGTGTCCTCGTGGGACATCATCTCCGGCGACGTGAAACCCGGCACGAACGTTTTGATCTTCGATGACGCCGGCGATCATGCGGGATTGCAGGCTGCCGAATTCCTGGCAAAGGCTGGCGCGAAGGTCGAGATCATGACGCCCGACCGCTCCTTCGCGCCGGAAGTCATGGCGATGAACCTCGTTCCTTACATGCGCTCGCTGCAGAAGCTCGATGTCACCTTTACCGTGACGTTCCGATTGGAGTCGGCTGAGAAGAATGGCAACCAGATCGTCGCCCATGTCGGAAGCGACTATGGTGGTGTCTCCAAGCAGCGTGTCGTCGACCAGATCGTCGTCAATCACGGCACCATTCCACTGGACGAACTATATTTCGAGCTGAAGCCGCTCTCCAGCAACTTCGGCGAAATATCGCACGATGAGCTTCTCGCAGGAAAACCCCAGTCCGTCGTTCGCAATCCGGAAGGAAAGTTCCAGTTGTTCCGGATCGGTGACGCCGTCGCGGCTCGCAACACGCATGCAGCGATCTACGATGGCCTTCGGATCGCGAAGGACATCTAGCGCGGGCGGACGGTTGGTCGATCCGGCGGGAGGGGATGGAATGAGCCAAAGAAATGAGGACCTGCAGCACTTCATCGACGCTGCTTTCGTAGCCTTCGACAAATGTGTGAAGGATCCGCAGGGTCGCCGCTCGATCGCGGAAATCTTTTCGGCGCTGGAACGTCCAGGCATGCAAAGGGAAGGGAATGGCAGCCGTCTTCCGGTCTGCGCGTTCCTTGCCGACGCCTTGTCCGTCCACACGTCCGATCCTGCTCTTCGGCGCATAATGGAGCTTTTTCGGCGAGTTGAACCTCTGCTCGAGTGGAGACAGCGAACCAAGTATGATGCCGCCACGGCCAGCGAGAATTTCCTTGATGGCCACGCCAATGCGATGATCATTGGCCCGGGCGGTTTGGAAGTTCGCAACGACCTCTGGTTCGGAGTGACCCTCTTGGCGCCCAGAGTTCGCTATCCGGATCACAATCACCCTCCTGAAGAAACCTATCTCGTGCTGTCTGATGGCGAGTTCCGGCAAGAGGACGGGGATTGGTTTTCGCCCGGTATCGGCGGGTCGTTCTATAATATCCCCGGTATCAAACATGCCATGAGATCGGTCGACACGCCTGTCTTCGCCTTCTGGGTGTTGCTTGCCGAACGACCGCATACGGAACAATGAAAGGGGTTCGCCATGAAGATTCTCGTCCCGGTGAAGCGGGTGGTTGATTACAACGTGAAGATCCGTGTGAAGGCGGATGGCACGGGTGTCGAGCTTGCGAATGTGAAGATGTCGATGAACCCGTTCGACGAGATCTCGGTCGAGGAAGCGCTGCGGCTGAAGGAGGCCGGCAAGGCCGAAGAGGTGGTGGTGGTATCGATCGGTCCGGCCAAGGCCGAGGAGACGCTGCGGACGGCGCTGGCCATGGGGGCGGATCGCGCCATCCTGGTCGAGACCGACGATCAAGTCGAGCCGCTGGCGGTGGCGAAGATCCTGAAAGGGGTCGCCGAGGCCGAACAGCCCGGCCTGATCATCGTCGGCAAGCAGGCGATCGATGATGATAGCAACCAGACCGGCCAGATGCTGGCGGCATTGCTGGGCTCGGCGCAGGCGACGTTTGCCTCGAAGATCGAGATCGGCGATGGCAAGGCGACTGTCACCCGCGAGGTCGATGGCGGCCTGCAGACGATCGAGGTCAAGCTGCCGGCGGTGGTGACCACGGACCTGCGCCTCAACGAGCCGCGTTATGCCTCGCTGCCGAACATCATGAAGGCGAAGAAGAAGCCGCTCGACAAGAAGGCACCTGCCGACTTCGGCGTCTCCACCGAGCCGCGCCTGAAGGTGCTGAAGACCGAGGAGCCGTCGGGCCGCAAGGCGGGCGTCAAGGTCAAGTCGGTGGCCGAGCTCGTCGAAAAACTCAAGACCGAAGCCGGCGTGCTCTGAGGCCGTTCATGCTCCCGAAAAGTGGGTACCGGTTTTCGGTCAAGAGCATGGACTCAGCAAATGTAAAGGATAAGACCCATGGCCATTCTTCTTCTGGCTGATCATGACAGCAACCACCTATCCGACCAGACCGCCAAGGCGCTGACGGCGGCGACACAGATTGCCCAGGGAACGGGAAGCGACGTGCACATCCTCGTCGCCGGCGCGGGCGCCAACACTGCGGCCGAACAGGCAGCCAAGCTTGCCGGCGTCTCCAAGGTGCTGGTTGCCGACGATGCCAGCCTCGCCAACAATCTCGCCGAACCGCTCGCAGCCCTCATCGTGTCCCTGGCTGGCAGCTATGACACCATCCTGACGGCGGCCACCTCGGTCGGCAAGAATGTGCTGCCGCGGGTTGCCGCTTTGCTCGATGTCGCCCAGGTCTCGGAAATCATCGAAGTCGTCTCCGCCGATACCTTCAAGCGGCCGATCTATGCCGGCAATGCCATTCAGACGGTGCAGTCGACTGATGCCAGACGCGTGATCACCGTGCGCACCGCTTCCTTCGCCTCTGCCGCAGACGGTGGTTCGGCCAGCATCGAAGCAATCCCGGCGGTCGCCAATCCCGGCCTGTCCAGCTTCGTCGCCGATGCATTGTCGACCTCGGACCGTCCGGAACTGACGTCTGCAAAGATCATCATCTCCGGTGGCCGCGCGCTCGGTTCGGCGGAGAAGTTCAAGGAAGTCATCCTTCCCGTCGCCGACAAGCTCGGGGCGGCCGTCGGCGCATCCCGCGCTGCCGTCGATGCCGGTTATGCCCCGAACGACTGGCAGGTCGGCCAGACCGGCAAGGTGGTGGCGCCACAGCTCTATATCGCCTGCGGCATCTCCGGTGCCATCCAGCATCTCGCCGGCATGAAGGATAGTAAGGTCATCGTCGCCATCAACAAGGACGAAGAGGCCCCGATCTTCCAGATTGCCGACTATGGCCTCGTCGCCGATCTCTTCGAGGCCCTGCCGGAACTCGAAAAGGCGCTGTGATATCGCAATGACCGACGCTAGCGAGCTGCCAGAACGGGAAAGCATGGAATTCGACGTGGTGATCGTCGGAGCGGGGCCGGCTGGTCTTGCGGCGGCGATCCGTCTGAAGCAGGTCAATCCCGATCTGACCGTCGTCGTGCTCGAGAAGGGCGCGGAAGTCGGCGCCCATATCCTGTCGGGTGCCGTTGTCGATCCCATCGGCATCGACCGCCTGCTGCCCGGCTGGCGCCAAGAAGACGGCCATCCTTTCAAGACCAAGGTGACGGACGATCATTTCCTGGTGCTCGGACCGGCCGGCTCCGTCCGCCTGCCGAACGCGCTGATGCCGCCGCTGATGAACAATCACGGCAATTATATCGTCTCGCTCGGCAACGTCTGTCGCTGGCTCGCCGAAAAGGCGGAGGCCCTCGGTGTCGAGATCTATCCCGGCTTTGCCGCCACCGAAGTGCTTTACAATGACGAAGGTGCCGTCATCGGTGTTGCCACTGGCGACATGGGTATCGAAAAGAACGGCGAGCCCGGCCCGAACTATACCCGCGGCATGGCGCTGCTCGGCAAATACGTGCTGATCGGCGAAGGCGTGCGCGGTTCGCTTGCCAAGCAGCTCATTGCCAGGTTCAAGCTCGATGAGGGACGTGACGTACCGAAGTTCGGCATCGGCCTCAAGGAACTCTGGCAGGTTAAGCCCGAGCACCACAAACAGGGCCTGGTGCAGCACTCCTTCGGCTGGCCTTTGGGCATGAAGACCGGCGGCGGCTCGTTCCTCTATCACCTCGAAGACAATCTCGTCGCCGTCGGCTTCGTCGTGCACCTCAATTACAAGAACCCCTATCTCTATCCCTTCGAGGAATTCCAGCGCTTCAAGACGCACCCGGCGATCCGCTCCACCTTCGAGGGCGGCAAACGCCTCTCCTATGGGGCGCGCGCCATCACCGAAGGCGGTTACCAGTCGGTGCCGAAGCTTTCCTTCCCCGGGGGGGCGCTGATCGGCTGTTCGGCCGGTTTCGTCAACGTGCCGCGCATCAAGGGCAGCCACAATGCGGTGCTGTCGGGCATGCTGGCGGCCGACAAGATCGCCGCGGCGATCGCCGCCGGCCGCGCCAATGACGAAGTGATCGAGATCGAGAACGAATGGCGCAGCACCGACATCGGCCGCGACCTGAAGAAGGTCCGCAACGTCAAGCCGCTGTGGTCGAAGTTCGGCACGGCGATAGGCGTGGCGCTTGGCGGTCTCGACATGTGGACGAACACGCTGTTCGGCTTTTCCTTCTTCGGCACGCTGAAACACGGCAAGACCGATGCGCAGTCACTGGAGCCGGCCGCCCAGCACAAGCCGATCGCCTATCCAAAGCCGGATGGCGTTCTGACCTTCGATCGTCTCTCGTCGGTGTTCCTGTCGAACACCAATCATGAGGAAGACCAGCCGGTGCATCTCAAGGTCAAGGACATGGACCTGCAGAAGCGCTCGGAGCACGACATCTATGCCGGCCCGTCGACGCGCTACTGTCCGGCTGGCGTCTATGAATGGGTGGAAAAGGACGGCAAGGACATCTTCGTCATCAACGCCCAGAACTGCGTGCACTGCAAGACCTGCGACATCAAGGACCCCAACCAGAACATCAACTGGGTGCCGCCGCAGGGCGGCGAGGGGCCGGTCTATCCGAATATGTAAACCACGAACGAAACGAGAAGGGAACCACATCCATGGACGTACGCGCCGCCGTAGCCGTTGCCGCCGGTAAACCGCTGGAAGTCATGACCGTTCAGCTCGATGGCCCGAAGGCCGGCGAGGTGCTGATCGAGGTCAAGGCGACCGGCATCTGCCATACCGACGATTTCACCCTGTCGGGCGCCGATCCGGAGGGCCTGTTTCCGGCGATCCTCGGCCATGAGGGCGCCGGCATCGTCGTCGATGTCGGCCCGGGGGTGACCTCGGTCAAGAAGGGCGATCATGTCATTCCGCTTTATACGCCCGAATGCCGCGAATGTTATTCCTGCCTCAGCCGCAAGACCAATCTCTGCACCGCGATCCGTTCGACGCAAGGCCAAGGCCTGATGCCGGACGGCACCTCGCGCTTTTCGATCGGCAAGGACAAGATCCATCACTATATGGGCTGCTCGACCTTCGCCAATTTCACCGTGCTGCCGGAGATTGCCGTTGCCAAGGTCAACCCGGACGCTCCCTTCGACAAGATCTGCTATATCGGCTGCGGCGTCACCACCGGCATCGGTGCGGTCATCAACACCGCCAAGGTGGAGATCGGCTCGACGGCGATCGTCTTCGGTCTCGGCGGCATCGGCCTCAACGTCCTGCAGGGCCTGAAGCTTGCCGGCGCCGACATGATCATCGGTGTCGACATCAACAACGACCGCAAGGCCTGGGGCGAGAAATTCGGCATGACGCATTTCGTCAATCCGAAGGAGGTCGGCGACGACATCGTGCCTTATCTCGTCAACCTGACGAAGCGCAATGGCGACCTCATCGGCGGGGCCGACTATACCTTCGACTGCACCGGCAACACCAAGGTGATGCGCCAGGCGCTGGAATCGTCGCATCGCGGCTGGGGCAAGTCGGTCATCATCGGCGTTGCCGGCGCCGGCCAGGAAATCTCGACCCGTCCCTTCCAGCTTGTGACCGGCCGCAACTGGATGGGCACGGCCTTCGGCGGCGCCCGTGGCCGCACCGACGTGCCAAAGATTGTCGACTGGTACATGCAGGGCAAGATCCAGATCGACCCGATGATCACCCACACCATGCCGCTCGAGGACATCAACAAGGGCTTCGACATGATGCACAAGGGCGAAAGCATCCGCGGCGTCGTGGTCTATTAAAGCCATGAAGACCATATCGAAAGAGAGGTCGTTCGGCGGAACGCAGGGCGTCTACTCGCACGCGTCGCAGGCATGCGGGTGCGAGATGACGTTCGCCGTCTACGTCCCACCGCAGGCCGCCGAACGCCCATGTCCGGTCCTCTGGTATCTCTCCGGTCTCACCTGCACGCATGCAAACGTCATGGACAAGGGGGAGTACAGGCGGCTTGCTGCACATCTCGGGATCATCGTCGTCTGCCCGGACACAAGTCCCAGAGGGGATGCGGTGCCGGACGAGCCGGAAAACTGGCAGATGGGCAAGGGCGCCGGCTTCTATCTCGACGCCGCGCAAAAGCCATGGGCCGAGAAATATCGGATGTACACCTACATCACCCAGGAGCTGCCGGCTCTGGTTGCTGAGGAGTTCCACGCCGACATGGAGCGGCAAGGGATTTTTGGCCATTCGATGGGCGGGCACGGGGCGATAACCATCGCCCTCAAGAATCCGGATCGTTACCGAAGCTGCTCGGCCTTCGCACCGATCAGCCGCCCGAGCGTCTCCGGATGGTCGAAGCCGGCATTGGAGAAATATCTCGGACCCGACCAGCAAAGCTGGCGCGAGTACGACGCCTGCGCGCTGATAGAGGACGGACGCAGATTTCCGGAAATGCTCGTCGATCAGGGGACTGCTGACAGCTTTCTGGAAGATGGGCTCCGCCCGAACGAGCTGAAGGCCGCGTGCGACACCGCCGGCATCTCGCTTCGCCTCAGGATGCAGGAGGGCTACGGCCACTCCTACAGCTTCATCTCGACTTTCATGGACGATCATCTGCGCTGGCACGCCGAGAGGCTAGCGTAGAAGGCTCAAGAGAGAACTACAGCTCGGTCGCGGCATTCTGCCGTGACCCAGGAGGAAGGGAGAAACCTCAATGACGAGCATATCAATACATCCGACGGTCGACTCCGGATATCGGGCGACCGACGCATCCTTTTCCGGAGGCACCCTCATCTGCAATTGCGCAAGCAACCCGGTGAAGGTCCGCATCAAGGGCGACATTGCGCACAATCACGCCTGCGGCTGCACGAAATGCTGGAAGCCCGAAGATGCGGTATTCTCTGTCGTCGCCGTCGCGCCGACGGAGAATGTCGAAGTTCTGGAGAACGGCGACAAACTCGCGGTCGTCGACCCGTCGGCGCTGATCCAGCGCCATGCCTGCAAGGAATGCGGCGTCCATATGTACGGACCTGTCGAGCGCGATCATCCCTTCAAGGGACTGTCTTTCGTTCATCCCGAGCGTTTCGAAGGGAAGGGTTGGGCCGCGCCTGGCTTTGCCGCGTTCGTTTCGTCGATTATCGAAAGCGGATACGACCCAGCCAAAATGGATGCCGTGCGAGCCCGTCTGAAGGAACAGGGGCTTGAGCCCTATGATTGCCTGAACCCGGCGCTGATGGACTATATCGCCACCTGGACAGCCAAGAAAAACGGCGTGCTGGCCGCCTGAGAATAGATCAAATCATGCAAAGGCCGCCTGGCAAACCACCAGGCGGCCATTACCATCAGCGAATTGGACACTGCGGTATCAGATACCTGTCCGCAGTCCCGTGCATCAATTCTCCTCCCAAGGGAAGGTATCCAGCCTTTCCGCACCGTTCGCGGTAATGAGCACCTGGGTTTCCAGTTTGATACTCTCTGATCCGTCTTCGGCGATGAGACTTTCGACGTTCAACACCATGTTCTCTTCCACGACGCCGGCGAAATTCTCGTCATAATCCGGATGCAGCAACACGCCCGGCCACTCGTCGCACATGCCTGTTCCATGCAGCGCCAATGTATAGCGATAGGGTATGTATTTTTCCGGAATGCGCCAGGATCTTTCATTGAATTCCAGGAAGCTCAGTCCGGGCTTCAGCAGGGAAAGATTATGTTCGATCTGCTCCCTTGCCGCCGAATAGAGCTCGCGCTGCTTGGGTGTCATCGCCACATGGCCGCAAGTTCACGAGCGAGACAAGTCGGCACAATATCCGTAGGGGCCAATCATATCCGTGTCGAAGGAGATCATTTCTCCGGATTTCACCATGTAGTCCGAGCATTCCTGGTACCACGGGTTCGTTCTGGCCCCCGCGGTCAGCAGCTTCGTTTCAAGCCACTCGCCGCCGCTGCGCGCGTTCTCGAAATGGAGTTCCGCCCAGATCTCGCGTTCCGTCCGGCCGGGTTCTGAGGCCTCATACATCCGCGCCATGCCGGCCTCGCAAACGCGGATGGTCCAGCGCATCAGTTCGATTTCCTCGGCACTTTTTATGGACCGCGCCCGCTCCGCCAACTCCTGGCCGTCGAGCAGTTCTATGCCTCTCTTTTGCAGCGCAAAAGCGCCTGGAGGGTCGAGCCGGTCCACGGCCAGGCGGTGATTCCGACCTTTTTCCCTCAGGATGTCGGCGATCTCGTCAGCCCATCCTTCTAGTCGTTCTTCAACCAAATTGCCTGCGGTGAAGAAGATCCAGGATTTTGCCGGCCGGATTTCATCGACACAGGGAAGACCTTGGTTGAGGTGTTCCGAGCCCTCGAACTCAAACATGATCGCTGGTCCGTCGGCCAGGATCAAAGCGTAGCGGGCTGGATTATGCATCGTCCAGATGCTCATATTCGACGAGTCGAAAGCATATCTTATGTTCACGGGATCATAGAGAAGCAGGGCGGAACAGTTGGCTTCCTCCATCTTCATACGCAAACGACCGAGCCGATAATGCCGCGCCGTATCGAGAACATGCGCCGGAATGGAACTGCGGAGCGGCCGATCGGCGCCTTCTGGATTGAGATATGCTTTCTTTCGTTCGTCTTTGAAAACGGTTGTGTGATCATGACTGCCGATAAGTGCAGAGGCATTTTGCATTCGAGGCGTTCCTATAGGTCTGTGGATGCAGTGGATTTGCCGGAGGACGGATCTTCGGCGGAGCAACGGGAACCAAAGATGAGGTAAACGGTTGGCGCTGTGTCGGACCGCGACTTTGGGCAGGATGGGAGGAAGAGGCCCTTTTTCTCAACGGCAAAAATAAGCCGCCTTGACATAATGGAATGTAATGCAAAAAACTGCTGAGGCTGGTGCGGCTGCACCCCTCATCAATAAGGTTTTCCATGGTAAGTCTGCGGCGACGATTGCCTCCTTTGACCGGATTGACTGCATTTGAAGCCGTGGCTCGCAATGGCAGCTTCACGCGTGCGGCAAGCGAGCTCGGCGTTACGCAAGCCGCCGTCAGCCGGCAGATTCATCTGCTCGAAGAAATGCTGGGTTTCGATCTTTTTCGGCGCTTGCACCGCAGGATAGAGCTGACTGAAAAAGGAAGAACCCTGTCGACGGCCGCAACCACCGCCTTCAACCTTCTTGCCGAAACGATCTCTGAAATCACCAAGGAAGAGGCAGCCGAAGGGCTGACGATTTCCGCCACCGTCGCATTCTCACATTTCTGGCTGCTGCCGAAGATCTCTTCCTTCTCGAAAGTCTGCCCAGACAGCGCGCTTCGCATCATTACACAGGACAACGCGACCAGCCTTGGGAGCAGCGACGTGGACCTCGCCATCCGTTATGGCAATGGCATGTGGCCGGATGGACAGGCTGAACTGCTTTTCGATGATGAGATCTTTCCGGTCTGCAGCCAGGAATATGCTGAGAACCTCGGAAAAATCGGAGATCTTGCCGAGTTGGTGCGCTATCCGCTCATCAGCTCCGACACCGACGACCCAAGTTGGACAGGCTGGAACGAGTGGCTCGCTGCGTTCTCGGTGGAAGCACCCAAGCGCTCCCTCGGCATGCGCTGCAGTTTTTATACCGAAGCGGTTTACGCTGCATTGAACGGGCAGGGGATCGCACTCGGCTGGCGGCGCCTCGTTCAGGATCTCTTGAACAGGAAAGCGCTTGTTCGGCTGACCGAGCAGTCGATCGCGACGAGGAACGGTTATTTCATTGTTGTTCCGCGGCGAAGCGCAAAAAATCCGCATGTCGCTCAGTTTACCGCGTGGTTGAAAGAGACAGCGCATGCCATGCAGCAATGACGTTGCTGTCCGATGATGGCCGCTACAAGCCGCTTGTCTTTATTCGGCCGCCTTCCTTGACTGTTTCCATCGCCACACTTGTGGATGTGCTCGCCACGTAGGGGAGGGTCGATATTTTTTCTCCGAGGACGTGGCGGTATCGGCGGATGTCCCGTGTTCTTATCTTGATCAGATAATCAAAACGCCCTGCGATCATGTGGCATTCTTCCACCTCCTTGATCTTCCTCACTGCTGCATTGAAGCTTTTCAACGCGTCTTCCTTGGTACTCGTCAGCTTCACTTCCGCGAAGGCGACGTGATCGAGCCCAAGTTTGGCGGGATTCAAGATAGCCGAGAATCCCACGATGTATCCTTCGTCCACGAGTCTCTTAAGGCGAAGCTGACAAGGGGTTTTCGATAATCCGATCCGGCTGGCCAGATCCGTAATCGAGATTCGGCCGTCCTCGGTAACGACTTCGAGGATCTTCAAATCAAACTGGTCCAATTCACTAGTTTGAGCCTTTTCTGTAGACATTTTGCAATCCTATTGCCGTTCAAATAAGTGAATACATCAATCATTCGGCCTTAATCAAGTCTGAATGACTTTATCTCCTCGGTTATGATGAAGCGAAGCCGGTGGAGGAAGAAGTCCAGATGAATTCCGCAGCCAAGAAGGTCGAAGGATTCCTTCAAAAACGCGCTCATCGACATACCGTTCGGCGGATCAAACGATGCGCTTTGCATCTCAATCAGATTGCAGAGGCCTATGAGGCGGTCGGCATCTGATTTTGCCTATTTCGCTCGCGTCAAAAGGGGATCACGGATGTATAACTACAATAAGAAACGCGAAGTCAGTCAGGAGCCGGATCTGCTGGCTCACTATCGGCCGGTGGCGATCAGAGCGGTGGCGGCTGCGCTCGCTGTTAAGGCGAGCAAGCCGGATGCGGTGCCGCTTCGAGACACCGAGTATTCAGGTCCGGCCTGGCTGGACCATCCCGACGACGGCGAAGCCGGCGTTTCATTCATTCGCTAATCGACACATCGTTCACAGGTATTCCCATGCTAGACGCGGTACCCAATTCCACCTCTTCCCACGACGGCGTGTCACCCTTTGCTGACTTCGCGCCGCCCATTCGACCGCAATCCGAACTTCGGCAAGCAATTACCGCTGCCTATCGCCGGCCGGAAACCGAATGTCTGCCACCGCTTGTCGCTGCGGCCCGTGTCTCCGAAGCAAAGCGCTATGACATTCGCAGCACTGCCCGCACCCTGATCGAAGCGCTGCGCGCCAAGCATAAGGGCACCGGTGTTGAAGGGCTTGTGCACGAGTACTCGCTGTCGAGCCAGGAAGGCGTGGCTCTGATGTGCCTTGCCGAAGCGCTCTTGCGCATTCCCGACACCGATACCCGTGACGCACTCATTCGAGACAAGATTGCCGAGGGCGACTGGTCGTCTCACATTGGCGGCGGCAAATCGCTGTTCGTCAACGCTGCTACCTGGGGGCTTGTAGTCACCGGCAAGCTGACCTCCACCGTCAACGACCGCAGCCTTTCGGCAGCGCTGACGCGGCTGATCGCGCGCGCCGGCGAGCCAGTGATCCGCCGCGGTGTCGACATGGCAATGCGCATGATGGGCGAGCAGTTCGTCACCGGCGAAACAATCGAGGAGGCGCTGAAGCGCGCCCAACCGCTGGAGGCCCGCGGCTTCCGCTATTCCTACGATATGCTCGGCGAGGCGGCGACAACGGCGGCTGATGCCGAGCGCTATTTCCGCGATTATGAAAATGCGATCCACGCGATCGGGAAAGCCGCGGCAGGGCGGGGCATCTATAATGGGCCCGGCATCTCCATCAAGCTCTCGGCACTACATCCACGCTACAGCCGCTCGCAGTCCGGTCGGGTGATGAGCGAGCTGCTGCCGAAAGTGAAGTCATTGGCTGCGCTCGCAAAGGGATATGATATCGGCCTCAATATCGACGCCGAGGAAGCCGACCGGCTGGAGCTTTCGCTTGATCTTCTCGAGGAGCTTTGCTTCGATCCCGCTCTCAAGGGTTGGAACGGCCTCGGCTTCGTGGTGCAGGCATACGGCAAACGCTGCCCGTTCGTGCTCGATTACATTATCGATCTGGCTCGTCGCTCTGAGCGTCGGATAATGGTGCGCCTCGTCAAGGGTGCCTATTGGGACGCCGAAATCAAGCGCGCCCAGCTTGATGGCCTTGAGGATTTTCCGGTCTATACCCGCAAGATCTATACCGACGTCGCCTATGTCGCCTGCGCACGCAAGCTGCTTGCCGCGCCGGATGCGGTGTTCCCGCAGTTTGCCACCCACAATGCGCAGACGCTTGCTACGATCTATCATCTGGCGGGTCCGGATTTCGAAGTCGGCAAGTATGAGTTTCAGTGCTTGCATGGCATGGGCGAGCCGCTTTATGACGAGGTCGTCGGCAAGCAGAAGCTCGATCGCCCCTGCCGGATTTATGCGCCCGTCGGCACGCATGAAACGCTGCTCGCCTATCTGGTCCGACGTCTCCTGGAAAACGGCGCCAATTCCTCCTTCGTAAACCGTATCTCCGATCCGAATGTTTCGATCGACGCACTGGTCGCCGATCCCGCTGAAGTCGTCGCGGCAATGCCCGTGGTCGGCGCACCCCATGAACTGATCGCTCTTCCTGGCGACCTATATGGCAGAGCTCGTGCCAATTCCTCCGGTCTCGACCTGTCGAGTGAGAAGACCCTCTTCGAGTTGTCGCAATCGCTGGCCGCGACGGTCCAGACGCCATGGCACGCGCTTCCCATCCTCGCAGACGGTTCGACTGATGGGGTGACACGGCAGGTTCTCAATCCAGCCGATCACCGCGACGTCGTCGGGACGGTCACTGAGCTCAAGGTCGAAGAAGCAGCCCGCATTGCTCGCATGGCTGCCGAACACGCCCCACAATGGGCTGCTGTTCCCCCGGCAGAGCGCGCGGCATGCCTGGAGCGGGCCGCCGACATCATGCAGTCCCGTATCGAGACGTTGATGGGGATAGTCATGCGCGAGGCAGGGAAGTCGGCGGCCAATGCCGTTGGCGAGGTTCGGGAAGCCATTGATTTCCTGCGCTACTATGCCGACCAGGCCCGCAAGACGCTCGGTCCGGCGCATGCGCCGCTTGGACCGATCGTCTGCATCAGCCCGTGGAACTTCCCGCTTGCGATCTTCACCGGACAGGTGGCGGCAGCCCTCGTGGCAGGTAACCCAGTGCTTGCGAAGCCCGCTGGCGTGACGCCGATCATCGCATCGGAAAGCGTCAAAATCCTGCACGAGGCGGGAGTGCCACAGGGGGCGCTGCAATTCGTACCCGGTAGCGGTCGCCTTGGTGCTGCTCTTGTCGGCGCTCCCGAAACGGCAGGCGTCATGTTCACGGGGTCGACGGAAGTCGCCCGCCTCATTCAGGCGCAGTTGGTCGAGCGCCTATCGGCCACCACGGGCAAGCCCATTCCGCTGATTGCCGAAACGGGCGGCCAGAACGGCATGATCGTCGACTCGTCCGCACTTGCCGAGCAGGTCGTCGCCGATGTGATCGCCTCTGCCTTCGATAGCGCCGGCCAGCGCTGCTCGGCATTGCGCGTCCTGTGCCTTCAGGATGATATTGCAGACCGAACTCTTAATATGCTCAAGGGCGCCTTCAAGGAGCTGACGATCGGCCGCACCGATCGGTTGAACATCGACGTTGGTCCGGTCATCAATGACAGTGCCAAGACCGAGATCGATCAGCATATCGAACATATGCGCGGTCTTGGCTGCAAGGTGCATCAGTTGCCGCTCCACGAGGGCGCCGTGGCCGGGACGTTTGTGCCGCCGACGATCGTCGAGATCCGATCCCTTTCCGACCTCACCAGAGAGGTGTTCGGGCCGGTTCTGCACGTCATTCGCTACCGCAGAAACGGGCTCGATCGCCTGATCGATGATATCAACGCTTCCGGCTACGGTCTCACCTTCGGCCTTCATACCCGGCTCGATGAAACGATCGCGCATGTGACGAGCCGCATCAAGGCCGGCAACCTTTATGTGAACCGGAATATCATTGGAGCGGTCGTTGGCGTTCAACCATTCGGTGGACGTGGCCTCTCCGGTACCGGTCCGAAGGCTGGTGGCCCGCTCTATATCGGCCGCCTGGTTCAGAAAGCGCCTGTTCCGCCGCAGCAGGATTCGGTTCATACCGACCCGGCATTGCGGGACTACATCATCTGGCTGGATCGTCGGGGATTGTCAGCGGAAGGCGAAGCGGCCCGTGGCTATGCAAGCCGATCGGCGCTGGGACTGGAACGCGAGTTGGTCGGGCCTGTTGGCGAACGCAATCTCTACGCGCTTCATCCTCGCGGCCGAATCCTCCTGGTGCCGGAGACAAAGACCGGTCTTTTCCGCCAGATTGCCGCTGCTCTGTCGACAGGAAACCAGATCGCTATAGATGCGGGATCCGGTTTGGAATCCGTTTTGCCGGACTTGCCATCATCCGTTTCGAGCCGCATTTCCTGGACGTCGAACTGGGAGAAGGACGGGCCGTTTTCGGGTGCGCTGGTGGAAGGGGATCGGGCTAGGGTCCAGTCCATCAATCAGAAGATTGCGGCTCTTCCCGGCCCGCTCCTCCTGGTGCAGGCGGCGACCACGGATGAAGTAGAGAGCGACCCCGACGCATATTGCCTCAACTGGCTGCTGGAAGAGGTGTCGACCTCGATCAACACCGCGGCAGCGGGCGGGAATGCAAGTCTGATGACGATCGGATAGCCCGTTGTAGATCATATCGTGTGGGCGCGTTGCTTGCGCCCTCACGATCATCTCTTTGATGTTCAGATTTCGCCCATCGCGAACGCGGTCGCATGAACCGTCGACCGGTCCGTGTTTGACGAAATCCTTCTCGACTGATGCGTTCGCCCGATCCGCTATCAGAATGAGAGCCTATGCGCATAGCTCCGCACTTTTTGAAAAGTCACCCTGCGATTCTTCATGAGAAATTTATTTTCTTTTGAAAAAAATTCGAAAGATGCGAAATGGAGCACGCGGATACCAATGAAGACGCTTTCGGGGAAGCTCGTAATTGCAACCGGTATTGCAGTTGCGACGATTTTGCTTGGATATACAGCAATCAACACAATTTCCGCCAAGGTCAGGACCGAACAGGAAGTCATGCTCCGGGCGACGGAGCAGGCAGCTTCTGTCAGCCAGAGTGTTGCTGTTCAAATCACCGAAGCGACTTCGGCAGGCAAGGCGCTAGCGTCATCGCTGGTAGGTTTTGTCGATGGCGGATCAAGAAAGCGGGCGGATATTGTTGCCATGCTAAAGACGGTGCCGCCGCAATACTCCAATGTATTCGGCGCCTGGATGTGCGAACTTATCGACGGGAAGTCCCCAAAGCCGACCTCCGGCGATGAGGGATTGAACAAGGAAGGTATTTTCACGCCTTATTGGACCAAGGGCGACAGCGGCCAGATGGAGTTCTCGACTTGGAAAATCGATCCCAAGCAGGAATATTATCGCGTTCCGCTGGAAACCGGAAAGCCGGTCATCACCTCTCCCTATCTCACCAACATGAAGAAGCTGGTCACGTCGGTTTCCGTCCCGATGACGTTGGATGGGCATATCGTCGGATTGGCGGGTGTTGACATAAAACTCGATGATCTGACAGCGGCGCTCAACACCATGCATCCGTTCGGAGACGGGCGCGTCATGCTTGTAGCCAATGATGGAAAATGGCTCGCGCATCCGAGCCAGGATAATCTCATGAAGGACTATGGCGACGTCGGCGCCGATCTGGTCAAACAAGCGCTGGCGGATGGCAAAATGCGCGTCGTCCCCGGAATGCCAGACGGCGTAGTTCGCCTCGTCTATCCGTTTAGCGCGCCCGGAATGAATACGACCTGGGCCGCAATTCTTGACGTTCCCGCTTCGGCTTTCGCGACACCTGTTCGCCAGCAGATGTATAGCGCCATCCTTGGCGGCTTCGCTATTCTGGTCGTGACGCTCGGCGTCATCCTGATCGCGAGCCGAAGCCTGATCGGCAAGCCGCTGACGAATGTGCTGGCCCATGTCCATCGCATGGCGAATGGGAACTATCGTGACGCGATCGCGGTCGGCAAGAGGAGCGATGAGCTCGGAAGCCTCATCTCGGCTCTGGAGATGTTTCGCCAGGAACTCGCCAACGGCGACAAGATGAAGGCCGACCAGGAAATCCTGCAAGGCCAGATCGAATTGGATCGAAAGACGCAGCGGAATCACGAAGTTGCCAAGGCCGAGGACCTCCGCCAGTTTGTTGAGACCGTGCAAACGCGATTTGAACGCCTTGCTTCCGGCGATCTCACGGTGCGCATGAACGAACCAGTCGCCCCGGAATTCGAGATGATCCGGCAAAATTTCAACACCGCCATCGCGGCTCTCGAGGAAACGATCCTCAATGTCGTCCAGTCCGTCTACACGATCAGGGGCGGGCTCAACGAGATTTCCAATGCATCCAACGATCTCGCGCGGCGCACCGAGCAGCAGGCAGCCTCTCTTGAAGAAACGGTCGCGGCGCTTGGTGAAGTCACCCGTGGCGTGAATGAGACCGCAGACGGCTCCCGCAAAGCGCAAGATGTTGTTTCGAACGCGCGAGGCGATGCCAAGATGGGTAGCGAGGTCGTTTCCCGCGCAATCTCGGCGATGATGGAGATTCAAACCTCCTCCAACAAGGTCGGCAATATCCTGCGGGTGATCGACGAGATTGCCTTCCAGACAAATCTGCTTGCTCTGAATGCCGGCGTCGAAGCTGCGCGGGCCGGGGAGGCAGGCAAGGGCTTTGCAGTTGTGGCTCAGGAAGTTCGGGAACTTGCGCAAAGATCGGCCCAGGCTGCCAAGGAAATTGCCGCGCTGATTTCGCTGTCGTCGTCACAGGTAGGAGCAGGTGTCGATCTCGTCGAGGAGACGGGAACATCTCTGTCGCACATCGTCACCAAGGTCAGCGATCTAACCGAGACCGTAAACGCAATTGCAGCCAGCGCTGCGGAGCAAGCGGTAAGTTTGCGAGAGGTTTCGGCGGCTGCGGACTTGATGGATAAGGTTACGCAGCAAAACGCGGCGATGGTTGAAGAGACGACGGCTGCCGCAAGAAGCCTTGCCGACGAAACAAATTCTTTGGCCAATTTCGTCGCACGGTTCAAACTGAGCAAAGCGCGCGGCTCCGTTGAGCACACAAGGGAAACGAACTTCGCCTTGGCGAGCTGACTGATCGCCCAGCTATCATTTGGGCAGCAGATACGAGAACTGCCTAGGCAGAAGGCGTGCGGAGGTCAATGGTAGCGTCATATCGCCTGCCGATTTATCGATCGGCAGGCCTCATGCCCGAGATCCTGGGCCGATCGGCGCCGCCGCGTTTCACGGCGCTTTTTCTTGCAAGCTAGTGGACCTTTCTTTCGACCTCAGTTTCAGTTGCTACGCTGAGCATTTGAAGCAGATATCGTATCAATGTGACGTCCTCGGTGGACGTCTGGTTTTCAAATACCTGAGTGATGATCGCTCTCAAATTATTGGCCTGGTCGTGCACCAGCTCCTTAATATAGATTTCGGATTCCGCAAAAATTGCATTTTCGTTCTGTTTATCGCTTGTCATCTCACACCAACTGGTCCTGAAGCGTCTTTCCGGTTTGTCCGGCATTCTGCAGCCCTCAATTCTCGATCGAACTGATCGATCATGCGTTGCACCCATGGCTCATTGTAAACGTCGTCGCCGTCCGGACGGCGATCGCGTTCTTGGACGGATCTAATCTGCTCGACCAATGCTCGCAGCAGTGACATAACCCCCTCATTTCAGCTCGTTTCCGGAACGGAGCGACCTGGCGCATCTCGTTTGAAATCCGTCGGCCGCGTTCGACAATCGGCGCTTGCAGCGCCTTCCGATCGCATAATGTCGCCTGCTTCAAGCCGGCTCGCGCTTGCGGATTTGGCCATTGCTTTCACTTAGCCAAATAGGCGCTTTCATTGTGGTTTGAACGAGCTCTTGCATGAGCCAAATAGGGAAGGTGGCTCAAAATAGTCTCGGGCTTCAGCGGGTTGCGAAGCTCTGGTTCCAGCAAGAGGGTTGTTCCCTGGATGGAGTAGAGTTGATGATGCTTCATCAAACCGGCCATCGAAGGCTTTGCTTGGATCGGCACAATCAAGCCGCCCTCCAGCAGTGATGGCAATCCGAGTTTGGTTACCTGCCAACCCGTCGAAATCAGCAGATCCACCAACTTTGGATGCGTTTCGACAATCACCGAAGTAATGCCAGCGACAAGGCAAAACTCCATGACGCCGGTCATCAAGACATGGGAGGCCGGCACCTGATTGATCAGTATGTCACCTTCCGCGACACATCGGGTCCACTCGAAAATGTCTGGCGAGCGTGGCCATGTTCCGCCGTTCATTATCTGAGGGTATACGTCCGACAACAAATGCGGTTCTGTCGTCGGGAGCAATCGCGTATATCCGACAACGGCATCTTCGTGAAAGAGGGCGAGATGCACGGCGCGGTCGCGATCGAACTGGTCAATTTCCAATCCGTCGCTTCTGCGAATGGCTTCCCAACCGAGCCTTTCCACAAATTGCTCGTGCCGAAAGCGCCAAATTTTCTCCATTGTTTGCTCGTTCGTTGCCGAGCAACCGACGTAGACTTTTATCATCCTTGCCCCTGATTTTACGGCAAGAATGCATGATAGTCCCTGTCATTTAAATGAGTAAAAATACCCAGCTTTCAGTCGTTAGCCGACTTCTAAGACCCTTTAGCGAAGTATTCCGAAACGAAAACTTTCCGCTATCATCTGCGCCGAATTCACGACATTCAGTTTGCGCTGAACATTCAGGATCTCATTCTGAATGGTGCGGTGCGAACGTCCCAGAATTTCGGCGATCTCGATGGCTGTCTTGCCCGCCGCGCACCATTGAATGATCTCGCGTTCCCGCGCCGTGATCCGCAACAAGCTTCGATCTCGCGATCTCGCCTCTTTTGCCATGAGGCCACGCAGGGCGTTGTGGGCGTAGATCGACAGAATATGCAACGCCCCTCTGGCGGCGTTGGAGAGGTCCACCTTTTCGGCACCAAATGTAACAACCGCCTGGAAGCCGCTCGCTGTGTGCAACGGCACGCTGTAGCCGTCTTTCATTTTGAATTCCCTGGCTTCGTTCATGACGCGTCGCCCGTGACGGCCAAGCTCTTGATCTCGCAGCGCCTCCGACCAAACGAAAGCGCCGTCCTGCATCTTACAGAGCTGGATAATGGGATCAGCGTGCACGTAATTGTTCGACAAATAGTGTTCAAACCATTCCGTCGGCCAGGCATTCAACATGAAGTAGGAATCGATGCGTTCTGTGGGCAAGGGTATGCCGGAAATTGCAAAACAGTTGAAACCGAAGTGGCGTGCGGATCTGTCCAGGGATCCGAGTATGTCTTCCTTGCTTTTTGCGGCTGTTGTTTCCGACAAAAAGTCGAACATTAGATTTGCGGTTGCCACTGCTTCGCTGTTCACTCGCCCCTCCCCAGGATTTCGGACAATGTAGGGCATATTAGCTCAAGGAAGTATTATTTTCATGACCGCATCCCGCCGAATGCTGTGTGTATATGATATTTTTATAATAAACTTGAATACGGAAGGGAAGGTCATTGGCGAGAGCAGGGCGGTCCGCATGATCTGATGGACATACCACATGCCATGAATTGCACGGCTTCGCTTCGCTTTCATGCTCCTGGTCAGCGCTGGCAGCTTCGCCACAGGTCCCCTTGTCCAATCGAAAATGCACTTAAAGGTAGGCAAAATTGCTTATTTACCGTTGCGTAAGGTAGCTGTTAAATCCGACATTAAGGGAAGGAAATAACAGACAAACGGGTGCGGGCTTACCGGAGGCCAACGATGATCTTTCGTTGGAGGCAATGCCGTGCAGAATGGCATTGCCTGGCCGATCTTTCGGCATCTGGGAAAGAAATTCCAAAGAGCTGTGCAGGCGGGATCGAACCCGCCGCTTAAACCTCCGATACCGACGGAAGCGCCGACTTCCGTCGGCACCAATAAAAATCGTCAGCTTTCAGAATCGATCCTCAACATTACTGGGTCGATGAGGCGGTGAAGCTACGGCTTGGCCGCGGCCAGGAGAGACCGGCACGGGCACGCAGCATGTGCGGCCTGTTTCGGGAAATTATGACGTGTGACTGATGGAGGGGCACTTGTCCTGCCTCATCGATCAGTCTTCAGGCCTAATGATGGGACGTTTGCGCCGAGGTCTTCGCGATCTCGTGCCGAAGCGCCAATGCTTGAATTCCGAAAGTCGAACCAAATTCAAAGCCTTGCGTCACGGTCGTAGACGACCGTGCGGGGCGCAGCGATTACGTTTCCGGCAAGCAGAGAGGGGCCCATGAACAGCCTTAAAGGATCTTGGAAACTATCAGGATGGCGCAGGACGACCAGCAAGGGGGATGTTTCCTATCCGCTTGGTGAGGAAGCATCGGGTTTGCTTGTCTACACGTCGAGCGGCACGATGATGGTGCAAATGACGGCCGCAAACCGTCCGGCTTTCGAAACCAGCGATCCTCTCGGGGGGAGTGCAGAGGAGCGGGCGGCCGCATACTCAACGTGCCTCGCTTATTTCGGCAGCTACAGGGTTGCCGAAGGCAAGGTCACGCACCGGATCGAAGGCAGCTCCTTTCCCAATTGGTCGGAAACCGAACAGGTTCGCCCCTACGAGCTTAAGGGCGACGAACTGATCTTACGCACGCCCCCTTCTGAGAGCGGCGGAATAACCACCGTAAACGAGATGTCCTGGATCCGCGTCAAGGGACCAGCCGACGCCTGACTCACTTGGGCGCGGCTGCGCCTCATTCATGCATTCGAGGGAGGAATAGATGAACATCACCAGCACCATCCATCATACGGCCCGTGCTCGGGCGGGAGTGCCGCTTGCTTTGGGAAGGCAGCACCCGAAAGCGGCCTATCAACAAACCGATCTGGCAGCTCTCGCCAAATATTTCATTCTGCTGATGCTGCGCAATGTCACGAGCGACGGCTATGTCATCGAGGATCCCGCCAATCCCGGGCAATATTCGGTGCCGGGATGCATTATCGCCGCGCCTTCCTTTCCTTCCAACACACCCGGCGTCGATCAAGACTATGTCTATAATTGGGTGCGCGACGCTGCCATCACCGCCATCGAGATCGCGGCTGCCGACTTGCCTGCAACCCCAGGCGGAGGCGTGCCGAGTCTCACGGATTACGTCAGCTTCGCCAGGCTCTGTCAGAGCAATGCACATCCGACGCTGGGGCATGCATGCTTTACCGTGGCCGGGCAGCCGCGTCCCTGGACCGAACAGAATGATGGCCCCGCCATTCAGAGCCTCGCCCTCCTGCAGGCCTATCCACAGTTGGACGCAGCGACACAAGCCATCGCCAGACAGGTCATCGAAACAAATATCTCTTATCTCCTCAGCGCCTACCAGCAGCCCACCACCAATCTGTGGGAGGAGCACGAAGGTCTGTCCTTCTTTGCGCGCTCGGTTCAGCTCCGCTGTTTCCGGGAGGTTGCCGCCAATAGCTACGGCATCGGCGTTGCCGCCAATGTCCCAACGGCAATTGCCTGGCTTGAAAACGCCCTCCAGGATCATTGGAACGGCTCGTACTATGTGACGATGCTGGCGCCGGGCGCCGGTCCCGGCGTTTCCATTGTTTCCGGCGACCTTGGCTACGATCCAAACATCGACATCATTTCAGCCTGTGTCTATGGAGCGGTGCCGACAACCGACACGAGGTTGCTTGCGACGGCAGCCCGCCTGCGCAGCCAGTGGGCGGACCCCAATTCCAATTCGTTCTACCCGATCAATGGTACGGATCAGGCACGCGGGATTGGTCCTCTCCTCGGTCGCTATCCGGGCGACACCTATGACGGCGATGTCGCCCATCCCGTCGCCGGCGGGCATCCCTGGGCCCTGTGCACATGCAACTTTGCGGAGCTTTACTATCGTCTCGCAAACGACGTCGATCACGCAGGCAAGGTTCCCTTGGACAGTCTGTCCGAGGATTTCTTCGCACAGGTTGGGGTGACGAGCACGACCTCCATTGCCGATGCGTCCGCCGCGCTGCGAAACGCGGGTGACGCTATGCTGCGCGCGGTTGTCTATCACAGCGATCGTTATGAGTTGAGCGAGCAGTTCGACGGCACGTCCGGCTACGAAAAGAGCGTGCACAATCTGACATGGAGCTACGCATCATTTCTGTCTGCGGTGCGCGCCAAAACCGGCGGAAGCAAATTGTCCGGTAAGGCCGCCAGCAAGTCCGCGCGGACGTCCGGAGGCAAGAAATGAGCGAGCGCTTTGCAAGCTTCATTGCTCTCTCAAGCGTGCTGACCGGTTTCAACGCGATGCAGCTTCACGCCACCGGCCTGGCGGAAACCTATCTCGGCCTGCTGGATCAGATCGTTCCCGTCGATATCGTGAACGATCTGCTCGAAAGCCTTCGAGAACTGCCGGCGAACCGGGATGGTGAGCGATCAGCGGCAATTCTTAGGGATCCGCAACTTGGGCCGATCGCGCGCAACGTGATCATGCTTTGGTACTGCGGCACCTGGCAACAATTGCCTGCGGGATGGCGTACCGCCTTTGGAGCATCGCCGCTCGACAAAACCCATCTGGTCTCCGGTGCGGCCTATCAGGCCGGCCTGCAATGGCTTGCGGCGGGTGCCCATCCGCCGGGAGCCAAGCAGCAAGGTTTCGGCGCATGGGCCTTGGCGCCCGCGGGGGGATGACATGACGACCGAGATGTCCTTTGACGTGGTGATCGTTGGCGCCGGTGTTGCCGGCGCCCTGATCGCCAAGCGTCTGACCAAGGCCGATATGCGGGTTCTGCTGCTTGAGGCAGGACCCGGCACGACGCGCAGCTACAACGAGTACACGCAGCATCTGGAGCACTTTTACGCCGCAAACAGCAAAGGCCCGGAATCGCCGTGGCCGCCGGCGGTCGCCGCCCCGCAACCGGACACGGCCGATTTGCGTTCGAACAACGGCTATTTCGTCCAACGTGGGCCGAATCTCTATGGCAGCAGCTACACGCGGCTATGGGGTGGATCGACCCTCCACTGGCTTGGCGTGTCGCTGCGCATGCTGCCGGAAGACTTCCGCATGCGATCGCTTCACGGGGTCGGGCGGGACTGGCCCATCGATTACGACACCATCGCACCCTATTACGAGCAGGCCGAACACGAAATCGGCGTTTCCGCCGACGTCTCCGAACAGCACTATCTCGGGCTTCGCTTCTCCGACGGCTACGACTATCCAATGCAGCGCGTCCCGCCCAGTTTTTCGGATCGGGTACTCGGGGCGGCGGTTGACGGTATGGAGGTTCAGCTTCAGGACGAGTCGTTCCGGCTCAAGGTCCGAGGCTATCCGGCGGCTCGCAATTCGCTGCCGCGAAAGTCCTACCGGCCGGTGGGCACCGGCTATCTCGGAGAGCGCTGCGAAGGCAATACATCCTGTACGCCGATCTGTCCGGTGCAGGCGAAATATAACGCCAGCAAAACCCTCGCTCAGGCGGCTTCGAACCGGCTGACTGTCATGACACAGGCAGTGGCCTCGAAGATCCGTATCGATCCGGCAAGCGGCGAAGTGAAGGGGATCGAATATCAGCGCTACGAGGATCAGACCTCGACGGAGGCAAAGACCTTCGTCGCAAAGGCCCGGGTCTACGTTTTGGCGGCCCATGCCGTGGAAAATGCCAAGCTCATGTTGGCTTCGGGTATCGACGGTCCGCGCGGTCAGGTCGGCAAGACCCTCATGGATCATCCGACGCTCTATGCCTGGGGGCTCGCGCCCTCTTCGATCGGTGCCTATAGAGGCCCGCAGTCGACGGCCGGCATTGAGGATTTGAGGGGCGGCGCGTTTCGCTCAAAACACGCGGCATTCCGCTTCGACATCGGCAATGACGGCTGGCGGGCGAGCACCGGAGCTCCCGATACAGCGGTTTTGCAGGCGGTGATGAACGGCGGGCTCTACGGCTCGGCGCTGCGTGGGGAACTGGAAGCGACGCTGCCGCGCCAAATCCGCTTCTCCCTTGCGGTCGAACAGCTTCCCGATGCTGCCAACAGCGTCAGTATCGATCCGCGCTATCGCGACCCCCTCGGCAATCCGCGCCCCGTGATCGATTACAGGATCGATGACTACACGCTGGCCGGAATGGCGGCCGCCTCCGGCGTCGCCGAAGCCGTGTTTCATCGAGCCGGAATAAAGGATTGTACCGATCCGGATAAGGGAAGCTGGTTCCCCACTGTCCAATATGAGGGGCGCACTTTTAGCTACCACGGCATGGGGCATTTTGCCGGCACGCATGCCATGGGCGCGGATCCCGGCGGCTCTGTCCTCGATATGGACCAGCGGGCCTGGGAGCATCGGAACCTTTTTGTCGTCGGTTCCGGCAGCTTTCCAACGCTTGGCACATCCAATCCCACGTTGACCCTATCGGCTTTGGCGTTGCGGACGGCGGATCGGTTGATCGCGACCTTCGCACACTGATCGCATTTGCGCGTGCCGGCAAAAGCCGGCCGACGAATTCATCTATCCGGAGCGGTCCTTTGATCGCGCCACGCAAAAGGGAGCAAGCGGAATGCATCTATCATGTCGGCTGCGCGCCAACCGGAAAGAAGGGCGAGAGAGCAGCACCCGTTTTTCACCGCATAGAATGGAGGTGCGCCATGCTGTTTGCTATTGACTCTGCGCGAAGGACCGACGCCGGAGCCGTCGCTGCGGACGGAAATTATGATGCGGTGGTCGTCGGCACCGGCATCTCGGGCGCCATCATCGCCAATGAGCTCAGCAAGGAGGGCAAGCGTGTCCTCGTCCTGGAAGCTGCGTCCGGAACGAACCGGACCTTAGCCGGATATGATGCCCTAGTAACCAACTTTTATAGTGCAGCAAGCAAGGACAACCAGTCGCCCTATCCGGTCAATCCCAATGTTCCGATGCCGCGTAGCGGGGAGCTGCGCAAGCTCCAGCCGGGCGAAACCGACGCCTCGACCTATATGGTGCAATCCGGCCCCTACGTGACCGACACGACCTATACGCGGATTTTTGGCGGCACGACCATGCACTGGGAAGCCAAAACGCCGCGACTGTTGCAGGAGGACTTCAAGTCGAACGCACTGTACGGTCAGGGGCTCGATTGGCCCCTGGACTATCGCGATATCGAAGCGGACTATCAGACTGCCGAGCGCGAGATCGGCGTGTCGGCCGATGTCGAGGACCAGAGCTATCTCGATATCACCTTTCCCCCCGGTTACGTCTATCCCATGCGGGGTCTGCCGCTTTCCTACCTGGACCAGAAGGTGGCAGAGGGCATCGACGGAACCACGGTCGAGCTCCGCGGCGAGACCTATCCCGTCAAGGTGCGGCCCTATCCCCAGGGACGCAACGGCATCCCCAATCCAGCCTATGACGGTGGCAAGGGATATGTGCCGGTCGGTGCGGTCAATACGCACGAGGTCGAGGAGGGGGGACGCTGTCAGGGCAACACGAACTGCGTTCCGATCTGTCCCGTGCAGGCGCGCTATCATTCCGGGAAAACGCTGGCGAAAGCATTCCAGACCGGCCGCGTCGATCTCCTCGCACAGGCTGTCGCCTCGCGCGTTCTGATCGACAGTGACTCGGGCCGGGTGACTGCACTCGAGGTCAAGGTCTACAAGAATGAGGCCTCGGCTGAATATGAAACGATCGCCGTCAGGGGCAAGATCTTCGTGCTGGCCGCAGGCGCCATCGAAACGCCGCGGCTGATGTTGGCATCGGGCCTGCAGAGTTCGAGCGGGCTGATCGGCCGCAACCTGATGGATCACGCCTATTTGCTGAGCTGGGCGCTGATGCCGGAGGTTTGCGGCACCATGCGTGGCACGAGTTGCACCGGCGGCATCGTGGATTTGCGCGGCGGGGCTTTCAGGCGGCATCAGGCGGCCTTCAGCGTCGATATCCACAATGATGGCTGGGGCTGGGCTGTCGGCTCGCCCTATTCCGACGTCACTGAGCTCGTAGACCAGCATAACCGCTTCGGCGGCGATCTAAGGCAGGGCCTGATAGACCGCATTTCGAGCCAATTGCTGCTCGCCTTCATGATCGAAGTGATGCCGGTCGAGAGCAATCGCGTCACGGTCGATCCGAAATATACCGATCTGCTCGGCAATATGCGGCCGGTCGTCTCGTTCACGGTTCCTGAATACACGATGCGTGGTGCCGCCTATGCGCGGGAGTTCGCAAAGACCATGTTTGCCCGGCTCGGTGCAGCCGACCACACCCGCTACGACCCCAGCGATTACGGCTACGTGAACTACGAGGGCCAAGGCTATGCCATCCGTGGCGGCAACCACCTGGCCGGCACCCACATCATGGGATCGGACAAGCAGAGGTCGGCGGTAAACATCGACCAGCGCTCATGGGAGCACGACAACCTCTACCTAGTCGGGGGCGGGAGCATGCCCACCATCGGTACCGCCAACGTCACCTTGACCCTCGCCGCACTGTGCTACCGCAGCGCTCGAGCAATGCTGAAACAGTTGCAACGATAAGCCTCGGACCGCTTCCGCGCGCACAACAATCGGAGAAGCCAGCATGTCTGACACTATTACAACGCTTCATGCTCTCAAGGAGCATCTGTACGCAGCAATGCAACTGGAACATGCAACCATTCCGCCCTATCTGACGGCGCTTTATTCGATCAAGCCCGGCACCAACGTGGATGCTGTCCAAGTCATTCGGGTGGTCGCGGTTGAGGAAATGCTGCACTTGACGGTTGCGGCAAACCTTCTGAACGCCATCGGCGGAACCCCTGATCTGACCAGGCCAGGATTCGTGCCTTCCTACCCCGCTCATCTTCCCGACGGTGAAACAGATTTCAAAGTGAGTCTGGCGTCATTCAGCAAGGAGACGCTTGCGATCTTCAAGAAGATCGAGCGTCCGCGTCTCGCCCCGGGATCACAGAAGCTCGTGAAACGCCTGTACCGTGGAAGCGTGTCGGTGCTTGCAAGCTATCCGGGCGCCAGCGACATGCAATATTACAGCATTGGGGATTTCTACGCTGCCATCGAAGACGGATTCGAGCGTCTTGAGAAGGAAGCGAATGCCGCCGGTAAGACGATTTTCATCGGGGATCGGAAGCGCCAGGTCACATCGGAATATTACTACTCCGGCGGCGGCGAGCTCTTTCCCGTCATTGATATCGAAAGCGCAAGATCGGCGATTCGCCTGGTGATGGAACAGGGTGAAGGTGCCGGTGGCGGCATCTATGACCATGAGAGAGAACTCGCGCATTACTACCGCTTCGACGAGCTGGACAGAGAGCGCTACTACCAGCCCGAGGACAGGCCCGGCCATCCGACCGGCCCGACCTTCAGCGTCGATTGGCAGGCGGTTTATCCGGTCAAACCCGATCTGAAACTCGGCGACATTGACGGTAATAAGAGCCCCGAACTCTACGAGGCGGCGCTCTCGTTCAATCAAACCTATGCGGAATTCCTCGAGCAATTGACGCTGGCTTTCAACGGCCAGCCGCAGTTGCTGCTGCAGGCAGTGCCCAGAATGTTCGAATTCAGGAATCTGATGGGAGACCTGATCCGCAATCCCCTGCCCAACCACCCCGGCCAATATGCGATGGCGACGTTTGAGATTGGCGACAAAGAACTGGCGCGCGGCGTGGCGGTCGAGGAGGCGCGGGTATGAGTACCAAAGATCATTCGCACCACTTTCTTGCCTTCTCGACGGAGGTGAGCGCCTTTGCCACCTTCGAATTGTGGGCCACAGGCCAGGTAGAAGCCTACCTTGCGACCGTTACCGCCGCAGTTGGCGACGAGATCTTGAACGAACTGCTTTTCACCTACGAAAAGATCTGTCTGGAGACGGAAGGCCAGCCTTCGTCCAAGCGGAAGGCACGTCTGCGCCGGGAGGTTTTTGGAAGCGAGAAACTTGGCCCGGTCGCGCGAAACATCATCAAGCTCTGGTACGTCGGCACTTGGTACGAACTGCCGACGGCCTGGTTCGAGGCGTTCGGTGTGAGGTCAAAGGACGTGACCTTTGTCGTATCGCCGGCGGCCTATGCCGAGGGCCTGATGTGGAAGGCGATCGGAGCCCATCCCGCGGGCGCGAAGGCCCCGGGTTACGGGTCATGGGCGTCCCCGCCACGGATTCCGGCATTCGCGGGCGGGCATGCGAATGCGCAAGTCAAGGAAGTTCAAGTCAACCGCAACGAAGGATTGGCAAAATGAGCACGCAAACACCTCGACTCTCCCCCGAAAAAGTTTGGCTCGGAATCACGCCGACGCTTTGGTGGAACGACGATTTCATCAATATCGACATCGGAATTCCCTTCGAGCAATGCATCAGTGAAATGGCTCTTGCCGGCTATGTCGGCTGCAGCATCGGCCACAAATATCCGACGAACCCCAAGGTCCTGAAGGCGGCACTCGACCTGCGTGGTCTGCGCGTCTCTGAACCATGGGTCAGCACCTATTTCACGATTAAAGCCATGAAAGAGCAGACAATCGCAAAGGTTCGCGAGCAACTCGCCTTTCTGGAGGAGATGGAGCGCGGCAGCACGGATCCGAGGAGAGCAGATCTTGTCGTGGCCGAGTTCGGCCATGCCGTCAATCCGCTGCCATTCGCGCTGTTTCCGAATTGCCCGACGTTGACGGACGAACAGTGGGATCGATTGGTGGATGGACTGCATCAGATCGGCAGGATTGCCCGGGAAGAAGGTCGACGCCTTTGCTACCATCCGCATCTCGGCACCGGTGTGATGATCGCTTCGGCCGTCGATCGGCTGATGGAAAGGACCGATCCGGATATCGTCCATCTGTTGCTGGATACCGCCCATCTTGCCGCCGCCGGCGTCGATCCCCTGGCTGTCACCAAGAAATACGCCTCCCGCATCAAGCATATCCACCTGAAGGATATCCGCGCCGATGTCGTAAGCCGCGTTCATGCAGAAGGGCTCTCCTTCGAGGCGGCCATTGAGGCCGGCATATTCACCGTTCCCGGCGACGGCTCGATAAAGACCTTCCCGCAAATTCTTGCGACGCTCGCTGAGGCCAATTTTGCCGGTTGGCTGGTGATCGAGGCAGAGCAAGATCCGGCAAAGGCCAATCCGCTCCGTTATGCCAAGATGGCGCGTGCCTATCTGCACGAGACGCTTGGGTGGTAGCCATGGACAAGGGCGCAAAAAGAGAGATTTTGCTGAGCCTGTTCATGTTTACGGCGGACCTGCGGCCGAATGATCGGGCCTATACTCAAATCCTGATCGATCACATCAAGGCCCTTCTCGCCATGGGTTACGACGGCTTCGATTTGCCGATCGCCGCCCAGCAGACGAGCGACCATCAGGCCGAGATCGACAGCTACGCCCGCTTCAAGCAAGCCTTGGACGCCGCCGGCTTGGAAACGATACGCTTCACGACCAATGTCGGGACAACCCGGACCTTCGATCCCACGTCGCCTTTCCGCGAACAGCGGGAAGGCGCCTTGGCCTATTTGAAGTCCCGCGTCGACATCACGTCGATCCTGGGTGGCAAGACCGTCATGGCGGGGCCGATCGTCTTTCCTTATGGCGTCTTTCCGACGCTCGATTCCGGCACGCCGCTATGGAGCGACGCGCTGCAGGATCGGCTTGAACCTCGCTACAGGCTCGCGCGGCCGATTATCGAGGAACTCGCCAATTATGCGGAGAAGAGGGCGGTCAAGCTCGCGATCGAGCCGGTGGACCATTGGGAAACACCGGCGCCGAACATGGTCTCGGACGTGCTCGATTTTCTGGAAGGGGTCGGCAGTTCTCAGGCGGGCTTGACCATCGATAGCGCCCATGTGGTGCTTGGAAGCAGCGGGCCTGCGGCTTTCCAGAACGACTTGCGTAACACCGTGGCGCAGCGTCGGCTGAACTACATACATATTTCTGCGCCCGATCGAGGCGCGTTGAAGGACTGCTGGATCCCCTGGGAAAGCTTCCTTGCGCCGATCCTGCCGGTCTATGACGGCCCGTTCCTGATTGAAGTCTTCAACGCGGTGCCGGCTTTTCTCGGCGGCCTGCGTCTAACCCGTCGCAAGTTCTGGATTCCCGGCGAGGATCAGCCGGTGGCGGACCAATCCAGTGCCTACGACGTCGCCCGCGACGGTTTGGAAACCCTCCGGGAGGAATTCGCAAAGCTTGAGTAACTTTCAGCGCTTTAATCGATCCGCTTGACACCGACCAATATCACAAAAAGGACTGGTGACGACGATGAACGAAATACAGCCTTCACCTCTTCACATGCGGGGCCTGACCACATTGCGGCGCGTGGCACCGTCTCAGCGGGTCACCGCCGATCGACTCGGCGCCCTGGCGGATCTTCCGGGCTTCTGGGAGGGGACGGGTTTCAGCCTTATTGCTCGTCCCGATTATTCCGGGCGCAGCGAAAACGGCTTCTACCTTCAACTCAATCTGTTGCATGAAACGATCGAATTCACTTCGATCGGCTCCCCCGTCTTCAATCGTGGCAGCGAGCAAGGCGATATCGCCATTTATGGCGTCACCTATCTGCATCGCGTCACGGACGGCACCAATGGCGGCGCGCTTCATATCGAACCCGGCATGTGGCTGACTATCCCGGCAACCACTGCGCCAAAGGCCGATGCGAGCATTGCGAGGTTGGGCACGATCCCCCACGGCAACGCCTTCTGTACGGTTGGTTTCGTACAGCATGCGGAGTTTAACAAAGTGCCGGAGATTCCGCCGGCCAATACGATACCCTTCCCCATAGACGGCAAGCCGCCGGAACCCGGCAGCAAGAATCCGTATCCGGAATATGATCTCGCCATTCCGAGCCAATTCCGAACCAATCCTGTCCCGGCAGGCATTGTTCAGGCGATGATCGATGACCCCAACCAGGTGCTGCGGGATACCTTGAACCGTCAGGTCTTCGAGCAGGGGCAGACGCTCAAGAAGATCACACGGTTGATAACCTCCACGGCCGGCGGCATCGCAAATATCCCGTTCATCACAACTAATGCCAATACGCTCGATCTCGACTCCGTCTTTGCCATCGAAACTGTCGTGGACGCTCTGGGTAACGAGTTTCTGCAACTGCAATATTCGCAAACCGGCTTGCTGAATTTCAAAGGCAAGAGCTTTCCGCACGTCACGGTCGGAACATTGATCAAAGCATTTTAGGCTGGTTTGGCGAAGTGCCGCTATGCGGTTGGAGCCGGTTCTGCGACCAGAACCGGCTCCCCGTGATATTATCGTTCTCTCCCCGCAATGCCGGCCGGAACGGCTGGGACGAAACCTCATCGCGGGAGGATTTTTCCCATTAGTGTTTCAAAACGACCTTCCCTTGAGCTCCCGCGGCGACCGCGTTTTGGGCCGCACCGATCTCTTCCAGCTGGAAGCTGTGCGATATGGGTATCACGAGCGCTCCCCGCGCGGCTGCGTCCAGCACCGCGTCGAGCGTGGCAGCATCGGTTCGATGGTAGAGTTCGTGGATGATCACGCGCTTGTCCGTGTTGGCGCCCTCGGGCACCGGAACGATGCTGGCGATTTGGCCGCCGTCTTTCACATGTCCAATGAGGTTTGCTGCCACAGGCGCCGCGGCGCTGATCGCGTAATCAAAGGTTGGGCTCTCGGCCGGCACCGTGATATCCAAGGCTTCTCCCGCTAGCTCCTGCGCCTCATTCAACCGCTCTGGCCGAACGCCGGCGACAGGTTTGGCACCTATCTGGTGGATGTATTGGATTGCGGCGCGTCCGACAGAGCCGAGCGCACCCGAGATCAATACACGGTCGCCTGCCTTGATACCCAAGGCGTCCACCGTCTGCCGCCCGGTAAGGCCAGCCTTAACCAAGGCCGCTCCCTGTTCGAACGTCAGTGCGGTGGGCAGCTTGGCAACGGAGGTTGCGGGCACGAGTCCGAATTCGGCATGGGCGCCTTTGCCATTCGCTGAGAAGTCGGCAACGACCCTGTCGCCGACCGCAAAGCCCGTAACGCCTTCACCGATTTCCGATACCGTGCCAGCGGCGTCCCCGCCCAGTACTGCCGGCAGCGGAAGCGGTATGTACTGAGCCATAAAACCTTGGCGCAGGATGAGATCGAAGGGGTTAACGGCCGAAGCTTCGATTTTGATCAGGACTTCACCGGCTCCCGGCTTCGGTGTCGGAATATCACCGATCTCAAATTGCTCGATACCGCCATAGGATTTCAGAAGAGCAGCCTTCATTGCTTGTCTCCAGATGTCTGGTGTTGCTTTCACAAAATTCCGGTCTTCCGCCGGACGTTTGATCAGATCGCATGAGCGCGATACGCCCCTGCCGTCCGACGGAAGTACGTTGGCTTATGCGTTCTTGGTGGCTGAGATCTGGTTCGAAGACGAGCGTCGGATGTTGTCCAATGCCCAGCTACCGGCGCCGGCAAAGGCGATGAAGAGGAAGATGAAGCAGAACATGATGGCTGGCTCGCCCATGTTGAGCGCGGGCCAGAAACCTTGCGGCGCATGCGCCATCCAGTAGGCGGCGGCCATTTCGCCCGAGGCGACAAAGGCGGCGACGCGCGTGAAAAGACCGGCGGTAATCAGCAATCCAGTGACGATCTCGATTGCGCCGGCGATGAGCATGATGGCCGGCAATGGATAAGGCACGCCCGGAATTGCCGCCGGGAACTGGAAGAATTTCATCGTCGCGTGTTCGAGGAACAGCAGTGCGGTCACGATCCGCAAAATCGCGAGGACATGAGGCGTCCATTTCGTGGTGTTCAACATGATATTTCTCCTGAATGGCCGTTGAGATCGTCAAGCGGCGGTGGTGTTGATTTCGATTTTCTTTTCAGCGCTTCATCATTGGCCTGACGCGGCGATGGGCGCATTGCCGAAGCGGAAGCTGGAAGCCGTGAGCCCGCCTGCGAAGTCATTCTGATGGTAGGTGACGGCGCCGGGTTCATCTCTTGCGGCCCCGACTGCCACCATCAGCGGGATGAGATGATCCTCGCGTGGATGCGCAGCACGGGCAGATGGTGCCTGCTCCCATTCGAGCAACAGCTTCGCTCGCTCATAGGGAGAAGAGTGGACCAGCGTCTGCTGGAGCCACGCATCGAACTGGCGGGATGGCTCGTGGCCTTCATTGCCCCGCATGGCCCTCAGATTGTGATAGCTGAGGCCGCTTCCGATGATCAGCACGCCTTCATCGCGCAGCGGCGCCAGCGCGCGCCCGGCTTCAAGATGCAATGCCGGATCGTAGCTCACGTCCAGCGAGAGCTGAACGACAGGCACGTTTTCCTCGGGATAGAGCGGCTTCAGGATACTGAAAGTACCATGGTCGAAACCACGGGTCGGATCGAGCGCAGCCTCAATGCCGCGTCCCTGCAGCAGAGCCTGCACGCGCTTGGCAAGCTCAGGCTGGCCCGGCGCACCATATTTGATGTGATAAAGATATTCGGGGAAGCCGTGATAGTCGTAGACCATCCCCGGCTGGGCGCCTGAAGATATGGCGAAGCGCTGTTCTTCCCAATGGCCGGAAACGACCAAGATCGCCCGGACTGCATTGCCGAGTTCCGCGCGCATTTCGACTAGAGATTGCTCGAGCTTGTCGAAGTTACGGCGGAATCCATCGGTGATATAAGGCCAGGGACCGCCGCCATGGCTGACGAAATAGGTCGGAAGACTAAGCTCATTCATAGGATCTGCCCTTGTCGAACTGTGCGGATGCCGCATGGCATCCCGGCTTGATGGTCAGACCTTGAACTTTTCGCCAATGTTGATCAATGTGCCTTACATTGAAGAACTATTTCCTCAGAGTTGATGATCAATGGACACCTTGACGAGTTTGCGCGTCTTTTGCGCGGTGGCTGAACTTAAGAGCTTCACAGTGGCTGCAGATCGCCTTGGCCTCTCGCCCGCCATGGCGAGCAAACATGTGATGCACTTGGAAAGCCGGCTGGGAACGCGGCTGCTGAACCGAACCAGCCGGCACGTCAGCATGACCGAGAGCGGCATGCTCTATTTCAACCAGACCAGGCAGATGCTCGACGGACTGGATGAGGTGGAAGCCGCCGTGAGCAACGTCACGGTCATGCCCCGCGGAACACTAAAGTTCAGTGCCCCGGTATGGGCCGCAAATTCGCTCATCGCCCGCGTGCTTGCCGAATATCAGCAGCGCTATCCCGACGTGCGCTTCGACATGGATCTCAGTGGCCGGATCGTCAATCTGGTGGATGAGGGCTTCGATCTCGCTTTGCGGGCGACCGCACCCGAGCGGCTCGATCCGAGCCTTGTTGCGCGCCCTTTGATGCAGGTTGCCTTTCATCTCGTCGGATCTCCCGGCTATCTGTCACGAACAGGGCGTCCTACCGAGGTGGCTGATCTCAATGGTCACGCGCTGCTGGCCTATAGCGGCATGAACATGAACGGCGGCTTGGCGATCAAGGGAACAGAGGGACCGGAAACGGTGAATTTCCGACCCGTCATGCAAAGCGAAAACGAGATCATGCTGCACCTGGCCGCGCTCGAGGATATGGGCCTCGTCTTTTTGCCGATATGGATGACGCAGAATGACATTGCCGAAGGGCGCCTGGAGTTGGTGCTTCCCAAGGCCGTGACATTCAACGCCACTCTTCATGCCGTTTATCCCAGCAAAAAATACCTTTCAGCCAAGGTTCGCACCTTCATCGACTTTATCGCTGCGCGAAAGAACCTCTGCTCAGCGGCAGCCGAAGAACAGTCGGCCGGGGAGGTTCATTCCGTTGATTGGTGACTTCCGGGCGGCAAACGCGACCGACAACCCCTAGCGGCTGAACTTCAGATCCGGCTTGTCGCCGTCCCAAGACTGGAGCCCGCCCGAAACCTCGCGGAATCTTAGACACTTCGTCCCCATCTTGCCGGAGAGGCACATCGCATCGCCCTTAACCGTCCAGGTGACGGAGAGCGCAAACGGCAGGGGGCCGCGTATGCTTCCAGTGCCATCCTTGTTGAGCGTGACTTTGAGCGTCTTGCCATCGGGCGCGTCGGCCATCCAGGGAGCTCCGTCGGCAAGCATGGCAGCGGCCTTTTGGGCCGGAAGATAAGCCTGCCCTTCCGTCGCGAATGCGGGGTTTGAAGCAAGAATTACGGCGATTGCCGCAAGCTTCAGATGCATCTTCATGGTCGATATCCTTTCCTTGTTCTATTCGTTTGGAGCCTTGTAGGCTCATGCTGAGGGGCAGTGGCAACGTCTACTGCGAAGCGGCCGCTCCTTTGTCGCTCCAGCCCGGCGGTAGGCCCAACTGGCCGGCGACCGCTCCCGTGATGCCGGGGGAAGATCCGAACGCCTTGCAGGCGTCGTATTTCGGAGCGCCACCGAGCGATGCCTTTATCTTTTGCATCGACGGCATGGTCGGCGTTCCCTTGAATGGATCGCGACCTTTGACCAGCATGCGGCTGAAGTCACCGCCGAATGCGGAGGAGAGGGAGTAGGCATCCCCGACTGTGGAGATCCGCGCCCTTGTCGTCAGCATATTCGCCCCGCGCGACCAAAGCATCGCCGCTTTCTGCGTCCCATCCTGACTGACCGCTTCCGCTTCGACGGACAGCCCGCCGAGGCCAATTGGAAGCCTTGGAATTGGAACGGCGAGTGCGACCGATGCGCCGAGCGATGCGACGGCGGATGTTGCGGCGGCCGTCCTATTTGTTGGAACGATATCGGTGACCGTGGCATGGACGACGAGATCCGCCGGATGGTTGGCAGCCACGATCTGAAAACGGTCGCTGAGGCCAACGCAAAGAGCTCGGTCTATGGCGTTGGTGACAAGCGCAAGACCCTTCGGGTCCAATGCACCGCTGTTGCCGAGCTGTGCCGATGTCGGCATGATGCGTACCGTGCGTGCATTGAGAACTGACGCTGGGTCCACCCGCAGCTTCGCCTTGGTCAGCGAACCTCCCGATGCCGCCATATCCGTATAAGAACTGAGAGAAGTACCCTGGTGCAGGGGCACGCTCGCACAAGAGGGAAGTATTGCAAGAGCAGCGGCGGCTAAGGTTTGTCGGCGGACGTCAGCAAGCCTAAGGCAAAAACTCATGTGGCAAATCTTCTGAACAGGGATCGTAGCTGTGCTTTAGCAATGCCGGCGTTAATGGCCGTAAAGGCAGTGTAAAGTTGGGTAAAACTGGAGAAGAGCGGTCTTTCCGGAGGCAGGATGGAGACCGATCTATTGCCGACTGAGCACGGCAGATCGCCCCGCTATGGGATAGCGTCGGTACGACAGCTCAATACTCAAGCGCTCGCTTCAATTACCATTGCGGCTCATGGTGTCGCTGCCGGTGCCGCTGAGTTCAACGTCGCTTCTTGAGAACGATAACCCGCACCTATTGCGACGTGGAGGTCAACATAGTCCTTGGCAAGCGTCTGAATGGCTTCGGCAAGACTTGCCTGCGCATCGGAAACGTCACGCTGCGAAGTCAGGACGTCGAGCAATGAGGATGCCCCATCTTTGTAACTCATGGTCGAAAGCCGCAGAGATTCCTGCGCCGTCTTGACCTGATTGCGCAGCGCTGCCTCAGCCTCTGCATCGCGATGAATGGCAGAAAGAGCGTTTTCCACGTCTTCCGCCGCACTGTTCACCGTATCCTTCCAGGCTAGATACGCTGTTTTGGCCTTGGATCTTGCGCTATCGACATCGGCACGCAGACTTCCACCATCGAAGATCGGCAGGTCAAGGGTGGGGCCGAAGGACCAGCTGGTCAGGCTTCCGGCATTGCTTGCCGTCGAGCCGACCCGGCTTGGAGAGATCGAGCCGGACAGGGAGATGGACGGATAAAGCTTAGCCTCGGCAACGCCGATATTGGCAACGGCCTCCGCCAATTCGCGCTCGGCCTTTCGTATATCGGGACGATTGCGGATCAGATCGGCCGGAACGCCGGCTTGTATCGTGCCGTTGAACACTGGCTGTGCAGCATCCTTGCGCAGCTCCGCCTTCATCGTCGATGCCGGCATGTTAAGCAATGTCGCTATATGATGAACTTCGCTATTGAAGCTGTTTTCAAGGCCGGGGATTTCCGAACGCGTCGATTGCACCAAACCTTCGGCCTGGACGACATCGAGACGAGAAGCGGCGCCGGCACTCGATTGTTGCTTGGTAAGATCATATGTCTCGAGCCGGGATTTCAGGTTCGCGTTGGAAAGCGCGATGCGCTCTTGGTAATAGCGTGCATCGATGTAGCTCGACACAATATCCTTCATCACGGAGAGTTTCTCGTCATCAGCCGAAGCGTAGGCTGCATCCAAAGCGGCGCGCGCGCTCTCCGTCGCGCGACGGTACCGGCCGAATAGATCGAGCAGCCATGAGGCGCTGGCCTCGCCGGTGGTTGTGTTGGTGGTGCCTGTGGTCGTGCGCAGCGAACCTTTTTCACCCGAAACCGTATGCGATGCGCTGAGATCGAGGCTCGGTAATCCGCCAGCGCCGGCGGTGACGACATTTGCGGAGGCCTGATTGATTTCCTCCAATGCTTGCTGCACATCGAGGTTGCGGGACAAGCCGCGTGCCACCAGACTGTCGAGCTGCTTGTCGCGATAGGCTGTCCACCACCGGGTCGTTGAAACATCGTTATTGCTCTTGGCTCCCCCTTCCGTGAACTTTGCCGGAAGCGGCATCTGCGGGGGGACATGATCCGGACCGCTCACGCATCCTGCCAGCATAAGCAGCAACGCCAGTGAGGAATAACGCAGGGATATCATTCAATTTCTTCCTGTGTGGCAGACGAAAGAGCGCTTCGTCGAAGGAGGGCATTTGATGGAATCCCCGGAACAGGGATCGCGGCCCAGGTGTAGCCACGCCAGCGTTAATGGCCGTTAAGACAGTGTAAAATTGGGTAAAGACACGCGCGGCTGTGGCGCCATGCGTCCTGAAGGTCGAGCCGGATCAGGCGCGATCGCTTGTCGGGCCAAACATCGCCGGCCGCCGCGGGATTTCAAGAGTGAGAGCCAGGCCGCCGGCTGCCGGCAGCGATGCGGCGACCCGCCCGCCGTGACGCTCGACCGCCTGCCTGGTGATTGCGAGGCCGAGGCCATATCCACCTTCCGGCACGGCGTCGTCGCCACGGGAGAACGGCTGGAAAATGCGTTCGAGCTCATCTCGCCCAACACCCGGCCCTTGATCCGTCACGCGGATCTTGAGGAGATCAGTCGTCGTCTCGCAGGAGACCGATATGCTCGAATGCGGGGCGGTATATTTGACGGCATTGCGAATGACGTTTTCAAGCGCCCGATAGATCAGCTCGCCTTCGACTTCGGCCAGGAATATGCCGCCGACATTGGAGGTAATCGAGACCTCCCGTGCCTGAGCTTCGAATGCCGCATCGCCGAGGATCTCGTTCAACAGCTCGATGACATCAAGGGATTGCGTTTTCAAAGGCAGGCTGGCTCCGGCGTTCAGGCGGGCAAGCGTCAGGATCTCCCCCACCAGCACATCGAGTCGTTCGACCTCGCGATCCATGCGGTCCAGCATGAGGTCGAGTTTCGCCGGGTTCTGACGAAGCACGCCCACGGCGGCCTGCAGGCGGGACAGGGGCGAACGCAGCTCATGGGATACGTCATGAAACAGTCGCTGCTGCGCATCCTGGAGCTCCTGCAGCCGCGCGGCGCTGGAATCGAAATCATGCGCGAGCGCGGTGACCTCGTCCTTTCGGCCGGCCATCTTGTCTCCGATGCGGAAGTCGAAACGGCCATGGGCGAGCGCACTCAGGCCGTCACGCAGATGAACGACCGGGCGAATGAGATATCGGGCGAGCGCGCCCGCCGATATCGTGGCCGAAATCAGGATCGTGATCCACGGCATCAATGGAGCCAAGGTCTCCAAGCTGAAACTGATCGGAGTTGACAACGAAATGCGATAGCAAACTCCGTCCCTCAAGACGGATCTCGTATCGGCCGTTTTCTCCTGTTTGCAGGCGTTGGCGTCGGCGACCTTGGAAAGGGTCAGGCCGAGCGGTCGCGTCTTTTCACTCATGCGCACGAAATGCGCGGCCGCGTCTTCGCCGTCCTGAACCAGAACGTTCTCAGTCAGGTTCAGCACCAGCGTCCGGCGTTCCTCCTCAAGTTCCTTGGCGAAGGGCACCGCCTGAAGCAGCTTGACGATAATGATGATGACCGCGACGGTTGTCGCCAGGGTCAGCCAGATGATTGTGAAGAACTTCCAGAAAAGCCGGGGCATGGTCAGTCCACGAGAAGTTGATAGCCCTGGCCCCGGACGGACTGTATCCAGGATTGCCCGTCCTCTCTGAGCCCGAGTTTCTGACGAACGCTGCTGATATGGACGTCGATGCGGCGATCGAACGGCGTGAGCGGCTTTCCGAAGGCGCGCTTCGAGATGTCCTGCTTCGACACGAGTTGGCCAGCGCTGCGGGCAAGGACTTCGAGCAGGCTGAATTCGGTGCCGGTCAGTTCCAACGTCTCGCCGCGCCATTCAGCGGTGCGGCTGCCCGGATGGATCACGAGCTGGCCAGCCCTCAGCGTATCGGTCGATGCGCCGGCCGCCGGCTGTCCCGCCCGGCGCAGGATCGCCCGCAGCCTGGCCGCAAGTTCGCCCGGCGAGCAGGGCTTCGGCACATAATCGTCGGCGCCGAGGTTCAGACCGGATATGCGATCGATGTCATCGCCTCTTGCCGTCAGCATCAACACGGGAACCCGGCTCAATTTTCTGATGCGTTGTAGAACTTCTATCCCGTTCATGCGCGGCATCATGATATCGAGCACGATGATGTCGACCGTATTGCCGGCGGCGGCGGCAATAGCCGCTCGACCATCCGTGTCTGTTGCGACGTCATATCCTTCCTCGGCCAGATATTCCTGCAGAAGCGTCGTCAGCTCGACATCGTCGTCGATGAGGAGAACCTTGTTCATTCACGTCGTCCGTCATTCCTATCTGTCATCCATACAATACAAATGCGAACGCGGGGCCAAGTTTTACCCAGCTTAACACTAACTTGACCGCACTTAACGTTCGTCCGGCTACTGATCGACGTGGGGCATTGGTCGCGCGGCAGGAATAGCCGTGCCCATGCCAGACTTGCCAAGGAATGCATCGTTGAAAAAGCCGTCCATAACATTTGCCACCGCGCTCGTTGCGGCGGCGCTTCTGTTTCACAGCAGCAATGTCGCAGCCGAACAGGCCGCCGCGCCCGCTCTCACCGTCTCTCTGACGATACCGTCGCAACGGGACTGGCCGGAAACCGTTCCCGCGAGCGGCTGGCTGAAGCCGTGGCAGGAAGCGATCATCGCCTCCGAGACGAGCGGCCTGCGCATCACTGACGTCCTGGTCGATGTCGGGTCCGTGGTTACGAAGGGGCAGACGCTGGCCCGGCTTTCGCAGGAGAGTGTGCTGGCAGACCTTCGTAAGCAGGAGGCGGCTGTCGTGACCGCCAAGGCAAATCTGACGAAGGCCAAGGCGAATGCGGATCGGGCACGGCAGCTCAGTTCGTCCGGGGCTCTCTCCGACGAGAAAATCACTGAATATTTCGCCGACGAGCAGACGGCGACGGCAAGCTTGGCATCCGAGGAAGCCGCGCTCGACAGCGAAAAGATCAAGCTCGGGCAGACGACCATCACCGCCGTCGACGATGGCCTCATAACCTCGCGTTCGGCCAACCTCGGCGCCGTCGTCTCAACCGGCACCGAGCTGTTTCGCATGGTCCGTCAGCAGCGTGTCGAATGGCAGGCCGAAGTATCGGCGCGCTATCTGCCGCGGATTTCCGAAGGCTTGAGCGTTGCGATCAACGGGCCGGATGGGCATGCCATCGAAGGCAAGGTGAGGCTTGTCGGGCCTTCGGTCAGTACCGACACGAGCCGGACAATCGTCTATGTCGCGCTTCCAGCCGATGCCCGTCCGCGCACCGGCCTTTACGTCACGGGCAACATCGAATTGCAGACCACGCCGGCCCTGACCGTACCCGAAACGGCGATCGTGTTCCGGGACGGCATCAGCTACGTCTTCGCGGCAGGCGAGGACAACCGGGTGCGCAGGGTTCGGGTGGAAACCGGCCGTCGCAATGATGGCGAGGTGGAAATCATCTCCGGCATAGATGCCTCGTCGAAGGTCGTGACCTCGGGCGGAGCCTTTCTGTCGGACAATGACCTCGTGAAGATTGCGGGGAAAAACTGATGAATTTCTCCGCCTTCTCGATCCGCAACCCTGTCCCGGCGATCCTGCTGTTCATCATGCTTGCCGCCGGTGGGCTGCTGGCCTTCAAGCATCTGCCGATCCAGAATTTTCCTGATATGGACCTTCCGACCATCAGCGTCACCGCCACGCTCGATGGTGCTGCGCCGACGCAGCTTGAGACGGAGGTTGCCCGTACCATCGAGGACAGTCTCGCCGCGCTGAGCTATCTCGACCATATCACCACGACGATCACCGACGGCACCGTCTCGATCAAGGTTTCCTTCAAGCTGGAGAAAGACAGCGAAGCCGCCCTCAACGAGGTCCGCAATGCCGTCGACAGCGTCAAGGCTGATCTGCCGTCGCAGATGGAAACGCCGAGCGTCACCAAGGTCACGGTACAGAGTTCCGCACTGGTCACCTATGCTGTCCGCTCAACCGCTCTCAATGAGACCGAACTGTCCTGGTTTGTCGACAATGATCTGACCAAGGCGCTGCTGTCGGTGCCGGGCGTGGGGCAGGTCAACCGCATCGGCGGGATCGACCGCGAGGTTCATGTCGATCTCGATCCATCGACGATGGCGTCGTTCGGAGTGACGGCGGCGACCGTATCGGCGCAGTTGAAGGCCGTGCAAGCCGACACGTCCGGCGGCCTCGGCGAGGTCGGCGGCTCTCGTCAGACATTGCGTACGCTGGGCGCGCTGCCCTCTGTCGAGGCGCTGAAGGGACTCAGGATTCCCCTGGCCAATGGGCAGCAAGTCCGACTTGACGATGTCGCATCCGTCACCGACAGCTTCGCGGAGCGCTCCTCGATGGCCTATCTCGATGGCAAGCCGGTGATCGCGGTCGAGATCAAGCGTTCGAACGGGTTTTCGGACAGCGGGGTCGCAGCCGGCGTCGACGCTGCGATCAAGACGTTCGCAGCCGCCCATGCCAATGCGCAGATCGATGAAGCCTACAGCACGATCGGACCGATTATCGATAACTATGACGGTTCGATGCACATGCTGTATGAGGGGGCGATCCTGGCGATCGTGGTCGTCTGGCTCTTCCTTCGGGACTGGCGCGCAACGATCCTGTCGGCCCTGGCGCTGCCCTTGTCGGTCATCCCGACCTTCCTCGTCATGTATCTGGCGGGCTTCAGCCTGAATATCGTCACCTTGCTCGCACTGTCGCTGGTGGTCGGAATCCTCGTCGACGACGCGATTGTCGAGATCGAAAACATTGCCCGCCACCTTCAAATGGGCAAGCGGCCGCTCGATGCTGCAATGGAGGCTGCCAACGAAATCGGCCTTGCGGTCATCGCGACCACCTTCACGCTGGTCGCCGTCTTCCTGCCAACGGCATTCATGAGTGGCATACCGGGCCTCATATTTCGCCAGTTCGGCATCACCGCCGCTGTTGCCGTTGTCGCATCGCTTGTCGTTGCCCGTCTGCTCACTCCCATGATGGCGGCCTATTTCATGAAGGCCCATCCGTCGGAGCAGAAGGATGGCCGCATCATGCGCGTCTATATGGCCGTCGCGAAGGCTGCCCTCAATCACAGGAAGACCACGGTGGTCGTGACCGCTGTCGTTGTTGCGCTTTCACTCGCCACCATTCCCTTGCTGAAGTCCGGCTTCCTGCCTGCTTCCGACGATGCGCGCGCCCAGATCACGCTCACCATGCAACCCGGCGCCACCATCGAGCAGACGGATGCGATGACCAGAAAAGCCGCCGATATCGCCGGCAAGCTGCGCGACGTCACGCATGTCTTCTCCTCGGTCGGCTCGACATCCTCCGGCGGCGGCCCGGACACCAGCACCACGAGCGATGTTGGCTCCGCAACGATCGTCGTCGTGCTGACGCCCATTGATGAGCGCGACCGCAAGCAGTCGGAAATCGAAAACGATATCCGACAGGCGCTCTCCGTCCTCCCCGGCGTGCGTGTGGCGGTCGGTAGCGGCGGCAACGGCACCAAGCTCGATATCACTCTTGCCAGCGACGACGCCAATGCGCTCGACAGCGCAAGCACGGCACTGGAGGAGCAACTGCGCACGCTGCAGGGCATCGGCGCGGTCACATCGACAGCGGCCAGGCAGGCGCCGGAAATTCAGATCACGCCCGATTTTGCCCGCGCCGCAGCGCTCGGCGTGACGTCGAATGCGATCGCCAGCGCCGTGCGCGTGGCGACGAACGGAGAATATTCTTCCGATCTGCCGAAGCTCAACCTGCCGCAGCGGCAAATCCCGATCGTCGTCCGCTTCTCGCCTGAGACGCGAACCAATCTCGATGACATCAAGAACATGCGCGTCGCCGGCACCAACGGCAATGTCGATCTCGGATCGATCGCCGATATCCGCATCGGCGGCAGCCCTTCGGAAATCGACCGCATCGACCGTATGCGCAATGTCACCGTTTCCGTCGAACTCAACGGCCGCATTCTGGGCGACGTCAACCGCGAGGCGAAAGCGCTGTCGGCGCTCCAGCACCTGCCGCCGGGCGTCACGCTGGTGGAACAGGGCGAACTTCAGCGCAGCTCCGAGCTGTTCCAGAGCTTTGCCCTCGCAATGGCGATCGGTGTGTTCTGCATCTATGCGGTGCTCGTCCTGCTGTTCCACGATTTCCTGCAGCCGTTGACACTTCTGATGGCCCTGCCGCTCTCGCTCGGCGGTGCGCTGGTGCCACTTGTGGTAACCGGCACCAGTTTCTCGATGCCCGCCGTCATCGGCCTTCTCATGCTCATGGGCGTGGTGACGAAGAACTCCATTCTGCTCATCGAATACGCGATCATGTCGCGTCGCCAAGGCATGTCCCGGTTCGATGCGCTCGTCGATGCCTGCCACAAGCGCGCGCGGCCGATCGTCATGACCACCATTGCCATGGCCTCGGGCATGCTGCCGGCCGCGCTCAGCCTGATGGGTGGAGATTCGAGTTTCCGGCAGCCAATGGCGATTGTGGTGATTGGTGGCGTGATGATGTCGACGCTGCTCAGCCTCATCGTCATCCCGGTCATCTTCACCTTCGTCGACGATCTGGAAAACGTCCTCAAACGGCTCCTGCGTTGGCTCGGGCTGAGCCATGAAAGTGATGACGACGCGGCGCCGCATGCATCCAATGACCGGGAGGCGATCGCCTTCAAACCCGATCAGAAGCAAGCACGCGGCCACAGATGATCTCCTCTCGGCAGGCCTGGCTCCGATGCATCTGCACCAAACAGAAGCAATGCTTGCCGATGCTTATCGCAACCTCTTCGGTCGCGTTCCTCCCCCGGGAACGAGGCCGCGGGACGTGTACCCCCCGCAGGCGGCGTCATGCCGCCTGCCGTCCTGCTCTCCAAAGGTCATAGGCCGATGAACCTCCGGTCGTTCGCGTTTTCCCGCAACAGCCCGATGCGGGCGCTTCTTATCGGACTCCCGCTTCTGCTTGCCCTCTCCGGATGCATGCAGACCCTGGACAGGGCTCTGGATGCGAAGGAGGCGGACAAGGCCGCCATTGCTGGCTTTGGCGAAATCCGGGCCTATCTCGATGACCGGTTCGATGAAGTCCCGCGCGATCTCCATGACTGGGCACCGATGACAACACACAAAAAAGCCGCCGCCCTGATGATTTCGGGCGGCGGTGCGGGTGGCGCGTTCAGCGTCGGCGTACTTTCGGCATGGAGCGCCGCCGGGAACCGTCCGCAGTTCGACATCGTAACGGGCGTCAGCACCGGCGCCTTGATCGCTCCTTACGCATTTCTCGGATCGGCCTATGACGATACCCTGGTGGACCTCTACACCAGCGGCGTTGCGCAAGAGTTGGTCCGGACCAAGGGCTTCGTCGGACTGTTCGGGTCGAGCCTGCTGCGAGCCGGACCATTGAGAGGAATGATCGAACGCTACATCACGCCCGCGATTCTGCAGCAGGTTGCCGCTGAGCATCGCAAGGGTCGCCGCCTCTTTGTACTGACCACCAATCTCGACAGCCAGCGTGCCGTCGTATGGAACATGGGCGCGATCGCCAATAGCGGGCGCCCCGACGCCCTGAAGCTGTTTCAGGATGTATTGACGGCATCGGCGAGCATTCCCGGCGTTTACCCGGCGGTCATGATCAAGGCCGAGTCGGGCGGGCGGCAATTCGAGGAGATGCATTCGGATGGCGGGTCGGCGTCGCAAGTCCTCATGATGCCGCAAGCTTTTCTGACGAGTTCCAATCGCCTTCTGCCCGTCAAAGGGCAGGGCATCGACTTCTACGTGATCGTCAACAATGCACTCATGCCCGAATTCGCCATCACGCCTGACAGAACGCTTCCTGTGATCGTAAGGGCCTATTCGATCTTCATCAAATCGCAGACGCAGAGCGCGTTGACGGCTCTCTATAACTATTCGCGGCTGACGGGCGCCGGTTTCCATCTCGCCTCGATTGACGCGCCGGTTCAATATTCGATGTTCGATCCGTTCAACACCAACTATATGCGGGCGGTTTATAGCCTCGGATACGCCGAATTCACCGCGGGGACTCTGTGGAAGGACAAACCCGTGTTTCGCTAGGGGGCGCTCGCCTAGAAACTACGCGAGGGCGGCGCTGCCGCTCTCGAATATGGACTGATCGTCGAGGATGTTCGCGGCAAGCATAGCCCCCTCAAGGGTGGCGAGAACCTGCACGGCGGCGTCTTTGGTGAGGCCATCCTTCATCAGCTTCTCGATTCCGAGGACAAAGAATCTTTTCACTTCCTCCCTGACCTCGTCCGCCAGATCGTATGACGTCACCGCCAAGGCACCGCAGAGGCACATTCTGCCGTCGCGGTGCAAGGCTGCACGGAAAACCTGCCGCCAAGCTTGGACGACGTCCGTGCCCTGAGCCAACTCATTCTCCACCGCTTCCAGAAAGCGATCCGTGTAGCGGCGAGCGACCGCTGCAGCCAGCTTCTCCTTAGCCGGGAAATGGTAATGCACGGAGGAAGCCTTCACGCCGACGTCGGCGGCGACATCGCGGAAGCTGAAACCACTATACCCTGCACTGCGAATCCTTTCTTCGGCCGCGTCCAGGATTGCACTTGCTGTATCGTTCATTACGCACGTCCTCTCTATCTAGTGTTAGATAGGGCTTGCGCATGGGAGACGCAACAACTATATGCCTCATATCTATCTAACGTTAGATAGGCAAATTGGAGATAGGCAATGAGATTTAAAGATAAAGTCGTCGCCATTACCGGCGGTGGGTCCGGCATCGGCAAGGAAGCGGCAGCTCGTTTTATCGGGGAAGGCGCGAGAGTGGCCCTCAACGGGCGCGATCTCGGTAAGCTTGAAGCCGCGGCGCGAGAAATCGATCCAAGCGGCACTAAAGTCGTCGTCTCCGCAGGCGACATCGCCTTGCCCGAAACCGGAGCGGCACTCGTTGACGCCGCCGTTTCACGTTTCGGCAAGCTCGACGTTCTCGTCAACAATGCCGGCGTCTTTAACCCGACGCCATTCCTCGATCTGACGGAAGCGGACTACGACTGGTATCTGGATACTATCCTCAAGGGTAAGTTCTTTACCGCCCAAGCCGCCGCCAAGGCGATGAAGGAGAAGGGCGGCGCTATCGTGCAGACCGGCTCCATGTGGGCCATCCAGGCGATCGGGGCGACCCCGTCGGCCGCTTATTCCGCCGCTAACGCCGGCGTGCACGCCATGGTCCGCAACCTCGCTATCGAGCTTGCTCCCTACAACATCCGCATCAACGCCGTCGCGCCGGCCGTCGTCGAGACGCCCGTGTACAACACTTTCCTGTCGGACGATCAGGTCAAGCAGGTTCTGCCTACCTTCAACTCGTTCCATCCGCTCGGCCGCAATGGTCAGCCGCGCGATGTGGCCGAAGCTATTCTGTTCCTCGCTTCCGAGCAGGCGTCGTGGATCACCGGGACGGTCCTTCCCGTCGATGGCGGCGTCACCGCCGGCCGCCAGTGAGGAGCCGAAATGAGCAATATGCAGGATTGGAATGCCTACCGTGACGCCTTGATCGTCCGTGTCGGCGAGTTCGCCAAGCTGAGCCCGGACGTCTTAAACGGTTTGCATGTGATCGAAGGCAGCAGCAACAAGACTGCTATACTGGAGCCGAAGATGCACGAGATCATCGCTCTGGCAGTTGCGGTCACGACGCGCTGCGATGGGTGCATCGCCGTTCACACGAAGAAGGCGGTCGAACTCGGGGCTTCAAAGGGCGAGATCGCCGAAGCGTTGGGAGTGGCCATCGCGCTCAACGCAGGCGCTGCGCTCACCTATACGGCCCGCGTGTTCGACGCGATCGAGGCGTTGCCTGGAAAATGAGCGCGAGCCGAGCGCAAGGCGCTGCAGTGCGCTCGGCTCTTCCTTGGAAATTTCTGGCCGGTAAAAAGACACTGCCGATGGCACAGCGCGGAACCGAAACATTATTCAGCGTCTGCGGATGCCTGACTGCGATCGATATGCAGGATGATCTTCTCCGGACGCTCGCCATCCTTTTGCAAGAGAATGATCACAGTGCATTTTTCGTCGCCTTGGCGAAACGATAGCAGCCGACCCCTTGTCTTCGACAGGACGTCTTCCACCACGTCGGTGCAATCGTTCAAGCGATTCGGTGCAGGATTTGGCCGCAGCGCTTGTGCATGCGCCGAGATGGCCAGAACCGAAACCACCGCCAAAGCGCTCCAAAACGAATTCATGCCATCCCGGCAGCTTATCGGAGATAAGCTGCGAAACGGGCTGGATTGATCCATTCGTAATCTCGACAGCATAATTCCCGCTTCTGCTCTGCTCAGCATCTTGGCAGAGCGTCAACACGGTTGAGTGTCAGCGTCCACTCGTCCGGGCCTCCCTTGTCGTGGACATAAACAGATCGGCCATCGTTTTCGGCGATTTTGAGCAGCATCACCACCCAATCTGAAGGCGCCTCTCCGGGAAGCTTCTGTTTCTCCAGCCACCGAATGAGATATCCTAAGTCGCCGAAGCCCTTTTTGGGTTCAATGTGCGGCCGATAGAGCGCCCAGAGATAAACGGTCACATAGATCCTCTTTGCAGTGTGCCGTTGCTGACGAGTGATTGCAAATATCCGCCAAAGATTCCGCAGCCTCGATTATCCGAGATTCAGGAACCGAAAGCGGAATCAGGCTTCCTTCTGGATTGGCCTGGCGGGATCCAGATCTTGGATATGCCCTGCAGATCCGCTCAACACGACATCTCCCCCCTTGTTGATCAGCTTGCCGTGGATCGTTCCGCGAATGATCACGAACGCACCCTTCTCAACAATGAGATCGTGCCCGATGCTTCCATGGAGTTCGAACCGTCGGCCGGCGGGAACCGTTACCGTGCCGGCGATAGACCCAAAGAACCGTACGTCGCGATCCAATACGATTGATCCATCGATATTGACATTGAGATCGTCCAAGCGATGCCCCTTTCAGTCACGAAGTTTTGGGATAAGGTTCGCGAGCGCTGCGTGTGGTGGCACGCGGCGCATATGGACCTAGCCTAAGCGCTCAGTGTGGCGCGCCCGCGAACGTCCTCCCAAAGCGGACGTCATAAAAATATATCATGTCATGATATAAATAAAGGAAAAATGTGCATGCCCTCGGGAAAGCGGTCCGGTCGGTCACACAAAAACGAACTTGAGACCCAGCCCCTGGATCCGGGTATCTACGAAGGCCTTGCGGGCGTCAGGCTCGCCATGCGGCTATTTCTTTCTTTCAGCGAAGCCGCGGTTTCCGAGGCGGGAGTGACATCACAGCAATATCAGGCGCTGTTGGTGATCAAGGTCGCGCCTGGAAGTCAGATCATGGTGCGTGAACTTGCCGATCAAATGCTCCTGCAGCACCACGGCGCGGTGCAGCTCGTGGACAGGCTCGCGACGGCAGGGTTCGCCGTCCGCATTCCCTCGGAAGAAGACAAGCGAAGCGTGCTCATCGGCCTCACTCCGAAAGGAGAAGAGTTGGTCGAGCGCTTGGCAAGAACCCATCTGAAAGGAATGCTGGCAAATGAACGGCTATTGGTCGAATCCCTCAAGAGACTGCGGCGTCTCTCGAGATTGGGCTAATTGCGGCTTGGTAATGACAACAGCTATCGAAAGCAGGATTGCAATGGCTTCAATACTGGCTCCCGACGAACTGGGTCCTACCGTGTGCGTAGGAGAAATCCTTGTGGAGATCGTGGCCACGACGGTCGGCGATGGATTCCGCGATGCGCAGCCCCTAATCGGACCGTTCGCCAGCGGCGCGCCGGCAATCTTCATATCACAGTGCGGGCGCCTCGGAGGTCGCGCGGCCATGGTCGGCGCCGTCGGCGACGACGATTTCGGGCGGGTGAATACCGATCGGCTCAAGCGCGACGGCGTCGATGTCTCGGCCATATCGATCGATCCCGAATACCCTACGGGCAGCGCCTTCGTCCGTTACCGCAAGGACGGATCGCGAGATTTCGTTTACAACATCGCAAAATCCGCCGCCGCGCGCTTCGGCTGGACCCGGCACGTCAGCGATCTCATCAATCGCAGCGGACATCTGCACGTCATGGGTTCCGCACTCTCCATGCCGAGCGCCCGAGAGGTCATCGACAAGGCGGTCGACGTCATCAAGTCCCTCGGCGGCACGCTTTCGGTCGATCCGAACATTCGGAAAGAACTGAGGCTCGACGAAGACACCGAGCGTCGATTTGCGAAGCTCGTTGCGGCTGCTGATCTGCTTCTGCCTTCCGGCGAGGAACTGGAACGAGCAGCCGGCGTGGAAGGCGAAGACAATGCGGTCCGACGCCTGCTCGAACTTGGTGTGAAGGAAATCGTACTCAAGCGCGGAGCTGCCGGCGCGACCTATTTCAACGGGCAAGGAGAGCGCATCGATATACCGGCTTTCGCCGTCGAAGAGATCGATCCTACGGGTGCTGGAGATTGTTTCGGTGGCGCTTATCTCACCTGCCGCCGGCTCGGCATGCCGGCGCAAGACGCTCTCACTTATGCTGCGGCGGCTGGCGCGCGAAACGTGACCGTGCGCGGCCCGATGGAAGGAGCCGGCACTCGTGAAGAACTCGATGCATTCATCTCCGCAACGGAAAGGCGTTCCTGATGCAGATCCATCTTAGCGAACTGGCCGCACTCAGGATCGCAGGCCGTCCGAGGGGGATCACATCCGTATGTTCCGCCCATCCCGTCGTGTTGCGTGCGGCACTTCGCCATGGACGCCAGCATGCCAGTACCGTCTTGATCGAGGCCACGTGCAATCAGGTCAATCACCGCGGCGGCTATACCGGAATGACGCCCAAGGATTTTGCCGCGCTTGTTCAGAAGCTCGCAAAAGAAGAGGGTTGCCCCGGTCATCTCGTGGTGCTCTGTGGTGACCATCTCGGTCCGAACCCGTGGCGAGACCGTCCAGCCGAAGAGGCTATGGCCGAAGCGGAGAAAATGGTCGCCGCATATGTTGAGGCCGGATTTCGCAAGATTCACCTTGATGCGTCGATGGGCTGCTTGGGCGAACCCCAGGCGCTCGACGACGAAACCACGGCGCATCGCGCGGCGCGTCTTGCGGCGGTCGCCGAAGCCTCGGCGAAGCGGAGCGGCGGCGCGATGCCCGTCTATGTCCTCGGCACCGAAGTTCCGCCGCCCGGCGGTGCGGATCATGCCCTTACCGCCATCGAGCCGACCGCGGCGTCTGCCGCCAGGCAGACGATCGATGTGCATCGTCAAGTCTTTGAAAAGGCGGGTCTGCAGGAAGCATTTGCACGCGCCATCGGCTTGGTCGTCCAGCCGGGTGTCGAGTTCGGAAATCACAATGTCATCCTTTACGATCGCAGCAAGATCGAAGCCCTCCAGCAGGTTCTGACCGACGAGCCGCAATTCGTGTTCGAAGCGCATTCGACCGACTACCAGGGCACGCGGTCGCTCGGTGCGCTGGTAGAGGATGGCTTTCCTATTCTGAAGGTTGGTCCTGAACTGACATTTGTATTGCGCGAGGCCCTTTACGGACTGGATTTAATCGCCTCCGATCTCGTGCCGGGCTACGGTGAGCGCCCGCTCCATGCGGCGATGGAAGCCTTGATGTCAGCGCACCCGGACAATTGGAACCGTCATTACCACGGAACGGAAGGGGAGAAGCGATGGCTGAGGCACTACTCGCTTTCCGACCGGATCCGATATTACTGGACGTCGCCGGACGCCCAGTCTGCAGTCGAACGTCTTTATGACGCGCTGCGGGGGCGGGCAGTACCCATTCCGCTGTTCTGGCAGCACATGCCGGCCGCTCAGCAATTTGCCGAAGCGCCACTCGATCCGGAAGAGGTTTTGATTTGGCGGGTGACGAGAAGCCTCGCGGACTATCACGCGGCCTGCGGCGCCGGCTGAGAATAGCGCGGCAGGCAACGTGCGGAGGACACGGGACTGTTTGCCCCGGCAAAGCTTGCATCGCGATAGAGGCGCGCAATTCGCGAATGGGTGATGATATGCTATCGTAACCTGCGCCTTCCACGAATTCTTGTTGTTTAAACTTCGACGTGCCTTGGATCGCATGCCATCCGTCATGGGCAATTCGGCATATGCGACTTTGGCCATGCGGCAGACGCGACGCGGCGGGCGGCAAAGCATCTCTGGATAGTCGGCGTGAATATCGCCGGAAAAGACAAATCATTTGAGGGAGATTGAAATGAAAAAATATCTGCTTGCCGCTTCCGTGATTGCTCTTATGGCGACGCCGGCCCTTGCCGAAGAATGCGCGCCGATCACCAAACCCCAGGTGGAACAGTTGTTTGATCGCTGGAACGCCTCGCTGGCGACGCTGGATCCTGAAAAGGTCGTCGAAAACTATGCGCCGGACGCCGTCCTCCTGCCGACCCTGTCGAATAAGCCGCGGCTGACGCAGCAGGAGCGCAAGGAGTACTTCGTGGACTTCCTGAAGAAGCACCCGCAGGGGAAGATCAACAGCCGTACGATCAAAATCGGCTGCAACGACGCGCTTGATACCGGCATCTACACCTTTACCTTGAAGGGCGGGGCCAAGGTACCGGCGCGCTATACATTCACCTACGAATTCAAGAACGGGAAGTGGCTGATCTCCTCGCATCACTCCTCGGCTATGCCAGAGAAGCACGCGGGTTAAGCGGCCTGAGGCGGGAGCACCGGGCTATTGCGGTGCTCCCGCAAAGGATACCCTCAGGCGATCGATACGATCTCCAGTTCATGGTCGCCGACCATGACTGGGTCGCCGACAGATTTTCCCATCAGGGACCGGGCGACCGGTGAAACATAAGAGATCGTCCCTTGTTTGGGCTCGGCTTCGTCTTCCCCGACGATGCGATAGGTCTGCACGCGCCCGTCATCGCGGCTGAAGGTGACAGTGCTGCCGAAAGCGACGGTCTCGTTGGATGTTGGGGCCGCTATCACCTCAGCAGTGCGAACCCGCTCGTTGAAATACCGCAGATCGCGAAGTGGTACTGCCGTTTGGCGCCGCCGCTCGTTTACATCCTCGACAGCGCTTGCGGCTTCGTACTGTTCGCGGGCCTCCTGCAGCGCGGCGTTGAGCGCCCTCAATCCTGCTTCGGTGACGAGGTTTTGATAGGGCGAGATAGCGCGGTCGGGAAGCTGCGTCTCCGCCGCCGTTTCCGCACTTTCCTCTTTTGTAAACGCAACAGCCAAAACAAACTCCGCAAGGCAAACGATCCTGTAACAGGATGATATAGTCGGCCAATTATGAAAGCCAAGACGCGAGCGCGCAGACGTGGCGAGAAGTTATTTAGCGCGACCTAAGGCGTGTATGTTGCCATGACCGACTGGCATAGTCGGCTGCCTCATCGGTGGGTGACAAATTCCCTATTTCTCCAGCTTCTGGAAAAACTTTCTCCGTCAGACCGATGGCTGCAAAACAGATAGCCTATTAAATCCATCGATTATACCGCAATACTTAACATACGGCTTTTGGCCCGGCTAAAACTCAAAATGCGGAGAGGAACTCATGACGAGACAGATCAAGCTTGGTGCATTTCTTCCCGGCGGCGGCCAGCATATCGCGTCCTGGCGCCATCCGGACCAGCCGGTCGACGGGGCGGTCAATCTCAAGTTCCACATCGAACTCGCGCAGGCAGCCGAACGCGGCCTCTTTGATGCCTATTTCCTGGCAGACGGCCTTGCGATCGCCTTCGGCGCCGGCATTGAGGGCGGAAATGCGAGGGTAGTCGGTTTCGAGCCGGTCACGCTGTTTTCGGCGCTGGCGCCGTTTACGAAGAACATCGGCTTCATCGCGACGTCATCCACAACCTATGAAGAGCCTTACTCCGTTGCGCGCAAGTTCGCCTCGCTCGATTTGATCTCCGCTGGCCGTGCCGGCTGGAACGTTGTCACCACCGCCACGGAAGCCGCCGCAAAAAATTTCAGTCTCGACCGGCAGCCGCCCCATGCGGCCCGCTACAAGCGGGCGGCCGAACATGTCGAGGTCGTCAAGAAGCTTTGGGAAAGCTTTGACGACGACGCCTTCATTCGCGATAGCGCAAGCGGCGTTTATTTTGACATCAACAAGGTGCACCGCACCGATCACCGCGGCGAGCATTTCAAGGTCGAGGGGCCATTGAATGTCCCGCGTTCGCCCCAGGGGCATCCCGTCATCGTGCAGGCTGGCCAGTCGGAAGACGGGCGCGGACTGGCAGCGGCCAGCGCGGAAGTTATCTTCACGGCGCATCAGAAGCTCGAGACCGCTCAGGAATTCTATCGCGATATCAAGACGCGTGCGCGCAGCTTTGGTCGCGATCCCTCGCATGTGCTGATCATGCCAGGCGTCTCGCCGTTCATCGGCCGCACGGAGTCAGAGGCGCGCGAAAAATACGAGCAGCTCACGAGCCTGATCATCGAAGAGGATGGGCTGGCGTTGATTAATGCTCTGAGCGGCGGCGAGCTGGATCTTCGGGGCGTCGATCTTGACGGCCCGCTGCCTCCGGCGCCGCCGACAGAGGGCATGAAAAGCCGCCAGGAACTGATCCGCCGCATTGCGGACGAGAACAATTTCTCCATCCGGCAGCTTTACCAGTGGATCGCTTCCGCGCGTGGCCACTTCACCATCGTCGGCTCTGCGGTCCAGGTCGCGGATACTCTGCAGGAATGGTTCGAAAACGAAGGCGCGGATGGCTTCAACATCCTGCCGCCGTGGCTGCCCACCGGTCTCAATGATTTCGTGGAACTCGTCATTCCCGAGCTGCAGCGCCGCGGTCTGTTCCGCACTGCGTATGAAGGCAAGACCCTCCGCGAAAATCTGGGCCTGCCTTTCCCGCAGAGCCGTTGGACCACCGCCTATACGGAAGCTGCCGAATAACCGAGACAGGATAGGGGAAAAGCTCATGGCGCTTGAAACTGAACAACAGGCTATTTTTGAGAGCTATCGCGCACCATATTTCTCGCAGAGCAGGCTGGTACGGGAAACAGGGGCGCTGTTGCGCGGTTTCATCTCGCGCTATGGCATGATTATCGCTTTTGTTGCTCTCTGGCAGATTTCTCCGTCGCTTGGCTGGAGCAATCCAGCGGTCTTGCCGCCGCCGGATGCGATCCTGCGAGCGCTCTGGAACGGGATCAGCGGCGGCCCGCTGCTGGGCGACATCGCCATCAGTCTCCAGCGTGCCGGTATTGCATTTGGCGCAGCGGTCGGCGTCGGCATCCCGCTCGGGCTGTTCATGGGGCAGGTCCGAACCATCGAGCGCAGTCTTGATCCGATCCTGCAATTGTTTCGGCAGACATCCGCACTCGCGCTCTATCCCGTGTTCATCCTGTTGCTTGGCCTTGGCGAGGCATCGAAAATCTTTGTGATCTTTTGGGCGACGCTGTTCCCGACACTTCTCGCCACGATTGGGGGCGTCAAGCAGGTGGACCCAAAGCTGGTGGAAATGGCACGTGTCTACGGCGCCAAGCCGCTCACCGTGTTTCGCCGCGTCGTCCTGCCGGCTTCCCTGCCGCAGATCTTTGTTGGATTGCGGCTGAGTGCCACGACCTCGCTTCTGCTGCTCATTGCCGCAGAAATGATCGGCGCCAATTCCGGTGTCGGATTTCAGGTGATGAATGCCCAGTACAATTTCCAGATCCCGTTGATGTTCGCGGCGATTCTATTGCTCGCACTTCTCGGGCTGTCGGCGAATTTCATCCTCGAGGCATTGCAGGCTCGGCTCTGCCGTTGGTCCAATCCTCGAGACTGAAGCCTGAAACGCGCCACCATTTTCCATCTCATCCGATCTATGGAGTTCACATGCAGATTTCGCGTCGTTCTTTCGGTATCGCCGCAGTCACAGCCGGCATGCTTCTGGCCGTCCCGGCAAGTGCTACCTTCGCTGCCGAGACAGATCAGGTCACCATCCGCTACCTCGCAAGCCAGGGCGGTCTTGCCGCTCATGAACTTGCCGATGCGCTCGGTTATTTCAAGGACACCGGCGTGACGGTAAAGGATGTCGGTTATGCCCAGGGCGGTCCGGCCTCCCTCTTCGCGCTGGCGTCGGGCAACGTTGAGGTCGGCGGTGCTGCGACCGCCGCGGTGCTGAACTCGATCGCCGGCGGCAATGATTTCGTCGCAGCCTATCCCTCGAATGGCATCGACAAGGTAACCGAGAGCATCTTCTATTCGCTTGACGGCAGCCCGATCAAATCGATCAAGGATCTGGCCGGCAAGACGATTGCCGTCAATACGCTTGGCGCCCATCTCGATTATACCGTGCGGGAAGCGCTGCATTCTGTCGGCCTGCCGGAAAATGCGGCGAAGCTCGTCGTCGTTCCGGGTCCGCAGCTCGAACAGGTCCTGCGTTCCAAGCAGGTCGATGTGACGGCTTTCGGCTACTGGCAGAAGACCTATGAAGGCGTGGCGCTGAAAAACGGTGGGCTTCAGAAGATCTTTGGCGACACGGACGTGCTCGGTGAAATCGCCGGCGGCTTTACGGTGCTGCGCCGCGATTGGATCAAACAACACCCGCAAGCGGCCAAGATCTTCGTTGAAAAGTCGCAGGCCGCGCTCGAATACGCGCGTCTTCATCCTGAAGAGACCAAGGCCGTGATCGCCAAGGTCTTGGCCTCGCGCGGCGAGAATGCGGATATTGCGCAATATTTCACAGGTTATGGCGTGCGCGAAGGCGGCAAGGCCGTGCCGCGCGACCTGCAATTCTGGATCGACATTCTCGCTCGCGGCGGCGTTCTGAAGCCTGGCCAGCTCAAGGCGGAAGACATTCTCTACGATCCGGCGAACTTCGCCGTCGCCGGCAACTGAGGAGCGGGCCGATGGCTGTCGCTGAACTAACCTTGCGCGGAGAGGTGACGATCAAGAACCTCTCCAAATCCTACTCGATCAACGGCCGCCATCTTAATGTGCTGCAGGGGGTCAGCAACCACATTCGCGCCGGCGAAAGCCTGGCGATCGTGGGCGCTTCGGGTTCGGGCAAGACGACCCTGCTCAGGGTTCTTGCCGGGCTCGAGAATGCGGATAGAGGCGATGTGCTGATCGATGGCCAGCCCGTTCACGGCGTAGGCACAGATCGCGCCGTGATCTTTCAGGAGCCAAGGCTTCTGCCCTGGCTCACAGTGCTCGACAACGTCGCTTTCCCGCTCGAAAATCAAGGTCTTAAGAAGGCCGAGGCGCGTGCGCGTGCACGCCACTATGTCCAGCTCGTCGGCCTCGGCGAATTCGCCGACGCCCTGCCGTCGCAGCTTTCGGGTGGCATGGCTCAACGCGTCGGTATTGCCAGGGCGCTCGCCGTGAAGCCTGAAATCCTGCTGCTCGACGAGCCTTTCGGCGCGCTCGACGCCATGACCAAGATCACCATGCAGGAAGAGCTCGCTCGCATCTGGCGGGAGGAGAAAGTGACGATGATCCTCGTCACGCACGATCTTGAGGAGGCGGTGTACCTCGCCGACCGGGTCCTCATCCTCTCCAAGGAAAAGGGTGGCCGCACCCGCGAGATCGAGATCGACCTTCCGCGGCCGCGGAACCGCAGCGAGGCGCGCTTCGTCAGGTTTCGCGAACAACTGTTGAACGCCTTTGGGCTGCACTGAAGTTTGGCTACGTAGCCTTTGAGAAGGAGACTGATATGGCCAAGCGTGACGGTCAGTTGAGCCGCGGCGCGTTCCTTTTATACACCGGCCAGTCTCTCTCTCATCCTGAGAAAGTTCGCCTCGGTCATCGAGGCGCCTTTTTCCGGGATTCATGCGCTACGCCTTGAACAGCCTTACCCCGGTCATATCCGCCAGCTTGTCCATGAGCCTGTCCTGATACGCCGGGTCCGTGACCCCTGCGGCGGGCTGGCGTCGTTGGCGATGGTACCAATAGGCGCCGCTAACCTTGGCGGCTTCATCGTCGCTTGTCGCGAGCCAGGTCTGGGTCTGATGGCCCATCTGAAGGTTATCGGGCGCTCCGACCCCGCCCATCTTCGTCGGTACCCAGCCGGGGTCTACCGCATTGCTGAGGACCTCCGGCCAGTGGCGTGCAACGGCGGCTGCGAGCGTGGCGACATGTAGCTTGCTTTCCGAATAGGCCTGGCTTGCATTCCATGAGCGTTGTTTCCAGTCGATATCATCGATGGACCCGCCGCCGCTCTGGTGCATGCCGCTGCTGAGGTAGACCAAGCGATCGGGTCGTTCGATCAGGGCCGTGAGTAGGTAAGGCGCGAGCGTATTGACCGCCAAGATTTTCGCATGGCCTTCGGCCGTCTCTCCGCGGCTTCTCTCGAGGTAGATGCCGGCATTGTGGATGATAGCGTTCATACGCCCGATCTCGTTGACATGATCCGCAATGGACCGCGTCTCCGCATCGCTGCTTAGATCGCCGATGACGACTGCCAAAGCCCTGGATTTCAAGTGGGCGACAGCCGAAGCTCTGTCGCGTGACCGTGCATGCAATACGACTTCATGGCCGTCATCCATGAGGGCACGCGCGGCCGCCAAGCCGAGACCATCGGTGGATCCTGTAACGAAAACACGGCTCATGGTAATCACCTTTCATCGCTGCTTGCCCTTGCTCGCCCGAACGGCGATCCAGTAAGCGATTAAAATACTTAAATGACATGCGTCGGTTCGGCATCGCAAAGTGCAGTTCCGGGTAATGCCCGGACGAGCACTATGACCTGACTTCCCTCTGCCGGCGCCCGGTGGAGGGATTTTTTGTGGTTGCGGCGCAAATGCCTAACCTTCGGCAGTCTTGAAGGGGTTCTCGGCGGTCCATTCGGTACCCAGCGGTTCGCCGCAATTGTCCCAACCACCGGCCTCGTCCATGACCTGCCATCGGCCCCTCTTGCCGCGCTTGGCCTCATCGCTGTTCGGCTTATAAGGTAAAAAGCGATATGGTTGGATTATGCGCCGGTAGATGACGGTTCCGTCCTCCGGCATTTCATCGGTTCGCCAGTCCACCATGTCTTCCCTCCCGCTCTACTTCCCGCCGTTTTTGGGCGGCGGCGATTATGCCATCGATGCTCACAGCAAGACCAGCGAGTTTTGCCTCAGCGTCATAGCGATAGAGCAGGGATGTCGCCTTCAATGATGTAGGTCGATCGGCGTCTTGTGGAAGACGTCGTCCGAGGGTGGAATGGCCTGGCGCTCGATCATGCGATGCACATGCGGCGGGTCATTGCCGCCGTGGAGAGCCCGCAGCCGATCGGTATTTTCCGCATCCGCCTGCGTGCGCCGCTGGTTGTGGCGGATATATTCCACCCAGGTCGGTGTGTGGTAGGTTTCCGTCCAGATGCCGGGTTTTTCCAGATCGCGCATCAGTGCCCAGTTTCTGGCACCGTCGCGGATACGAATCCGCCGCCGTTCGGCCATCAATGTCAGAAATTCCGGCAGGTCGTCGTCGCTGATCTGATAATCGACAAGGATGACGATCGGGCCGCTGCGCGGTTTGATGTCCAGGCCAAGGGAAGGTTCGATGAAGCGATTCAACGGATCAAGATTTAGCGAGGCAAAGGCCGGCATGGAGAAACGCAGACCGATGGCAATGCCGACCAGCATGACCGCGGCCGAGCCGTAAAGCGCATTCGAGACACCATATCGATCGGCTGCAATACCCCAGAGCCAACTGCCGCCAGCAATGCCGCCAAATGTCACTGTCTGATAAAGCGACAACGCGCGGCCGACGACCCAGCGCGGTGTTGATAGTTGGACGATCGTATTGAACAGCGAAAGTGCCAGCACCCAGCAGGCGCCGGAAACGAGCAGGCCGGCGCAGGTAAGGACGACGAAGGGACTCGACGCCGTCAGCGCCATACTGCCCGCAAATCCGGCGAAGGCATAACGGATGATCGTCTCGCTGCTCAGCGCCTCGCGAAGCCGGGCATTGAGCGCGCCACCGCCGATCGCTCCGATGCCGAAGGAGCCAAGCATGAAGCCGTAGGTGAGCGGTCCCCCGGAAACCAGATCGATCGCGACGATCGGGAGAAGGGCGAGCACGGAGCTTGCTCCGACACCGAAGATGAAGCCGCGGACAAGCACTTTTTCGAGATTCGGCGACATCGAGATGTAACGGAGCCCGGCAAAGATCGCGCTGCCCAGATTTTCGCGCGGCAGCGTCGATGTGGGGAGAGCGGGCTTCCAGCGCATCAGCGCGTAAATGAGCGGAAAATAACTGACGGCATTGACGGCAAAGGCGGCGGCAGCGCCGGCAGCCGCAACGATGATGCCACCAATCGCTGGGCCGACGCTTCGGGTCATGTTGAAGCCCATGCTGTTCAGCGTCACGGCATTCGGCAGATCCTCTCGGGGCACCATGTCTCCGACCGACGCCTGCCAGGACGGATTGTTGAGCGCCGTTCCGCAACCGATCAGGAAGGTAAAGAGCAGAAGCAGCCAGGGGGTGATCCAGCCAAGCAGGGCACATAAAGTCAGGATTACGGAAACGGTGAGCATCAGACACTGCGCTGTCAGCATCACGCGGCGGCGGTCGAAATTGTCGGCAAGGGCGCCGGAAACCAGCGAAAACAGCATGATCGGCAATGCGGTCGAGGTTTGGACCAGCGCCACCATGTCTTCCGATGAAGTGATGGTCGTCATCATCCAGGCGGCGCCGACGGCTTGGACCAGCCCGCCGAAATTCGACGCAAGGCTCGCGACCCAGATCCTGCGAAAGGTCTCGTGCTTAAGCGGCGCAAGCGTTGACGAATTCGATGACAAGGTTCCTCCAGCCCGTCTGATTCCCCACCGCTCCAATATATGACGAAGCTTTGCGGTGGCTAGGCAGAATTAGCTGGCGAGTGCGTCTTCTGAAGCGGCTGCATCCAGTAGTAAGAACCGAGGCGGCACGCGCGGCAACCCAGCAGCGCGCCGAAAGGAAGGTCGAGCAGTTGTGCTTGGCGATCACCAGATTGGGCGGAGATTTCCAGCGGCTGACGGCAGACGACATATCATTCCCGCTTTCGGAGCAATTTACGGTCGAATACGAGGCGCTGCGCGAAGAGTTTAATGCTTCACTCCGTCAACTGGGCGAGACGATCTTCGCTCCCACCGAGGAGGACTACAGCCCTCAAATTGTCATCCATTATTAACGCGCCGGTCGTATGGAGGTTCTGAGTTGCCACTTCTAGTTTGAAAGGATCTTTATGAAGGCGCTTTTCATCGCACTCATCGCTGCCGGTGTTTTTGTTCCGCCGGCGTCGGCTCAATCGACGATTACGCGCGCGAAATCGGATCATCTGATCGAAACATACCGCGCTTATATCGGCCGCGACGACCTTTACAATTCCAGTGGCGCTCGCCTCAGGGAACCGTGGCAGATCATCCGCCAAGACCGAGCAAACTTCTATGTCTATGGTCGCCGCGATCGTGGAGACGAAGCGGACAAGTTTTTCGCCGACAAGCGTAACCGTGAAACGCTTGAAGCGATGCTTGCCAGCGGTTCCATCTCGCCATCGGCTGCGAGCATGATCGTTCAGGGCGATATTTGGATTAACGTCAGTATTTATGGCGATGGCAACATCGGCGATAGGCTGGATATTACAGTTTCCGATTGATGGTCCGGCAATCTCCACCGCGATTATCGTGTACGCCGCTATGCCTTGAGGTCACGCCACCAAGGGAGATTTTGTGGCGATAACGAAGCGAGGCCGGAGAATTCTTGAGAGGCCCACCGCCTACATCTGCACGGCGAGATCCGGATGCGCACGGAAGCAGTCCTCACCGAAGATAGTGGATATGCGGTCGTAAGTGATGAGGCGACATCTCTACGCGGGCTTCGACCGAAAAGACGTCTTTCAGAAGGTCCTCGGTCAACACGACCTCCGGCGCACCGGAAGCGACGACCCTACCTTGTTGCATGATGATCAGTTGGTCGCAGAACATGGCCGCATGGTTCAGATCATGCAAAGCGATGATGCTGGTAACCGGAAGAGCGCAGACGAGCCGCATCAGGCTGATTTGATATTGGATATCGAGATGATTGGTGGGTTCGTCGAGGATGAGTTCCTTCGGGGACTGCGCTAAGGCTCTCGCCAGATGCGTGCGCTGTTTTTCGCCCCCCGACAGGCTTTGCCAGCGATCATTGCGTTTCGCCGTCATACCGGCGCGTTCGAGCGCGCCTTCGACGGCTTTTTCGTCGGCCGCAGTCCAGCCAGAAAACATGGGCAGGTGCGGAAAACGGCCGAGCTTTACGACGTCGATAACCCGCAGATTGGCATTGGTCGTGGCGTGCTGTTCGACGAAGGCGACGCGCCGAGCGATCGAGCGTCGGCCGATCGTCGCGATGTCCTTCTGGTCGAGCGTGATGCGACCGGAGTGTGGCCGCTTCAGACCGGCGAGAAGACGCAGAAGCGAGGTCTTGCCGGAGCCATTGGGTCCGAGCAGCCCGAGCATCTTGCCTGGCTGTGCCTCAAATGAAACGCCGTCGAGAACGGTCTTCTTACCGATTCTCCAGACGACGTTATCTGCCTTAATAGTCATGACGCACGCTGGAACCGGTAGAGAATGATCGAGAAGATGGGCACGCCAACCAGCGCCGTGACAACGCCGATCGGCAGGACCTGATGCGGAACGAGGACACGCGACGCAATGTCGGCGAGCACCATGAAGATCGCGCCCGCCACGGCGCAGGTCGGGAGAAGACGGATATGCAGCGGCCCGACGAGAAAGCGCGCCGCGTGCGGCACAACGAGGCCGAAGAAGCCGATCGAGCCAACTATGCTGACGATCGTCGCCGTCATCATTGCCGTCAGAACGAATAGCGCGATCCGCGCTCTCGCGACATTGACGCCGAGCGAGGCGGCCGCCTCGTCGCCGAAGGCGAAGGCGTCCAATACGCGGGCATAAAACAGACAGGCAACGAGCCCGATACCGACGACGATCGAAACCAGCGTAAATTCCGGCCACCGCACGCCGCCGAAACTGCCGAGCAGCCAGAACATCACATCGCGGGCTTGCTGGGCATTGCCCGACGTCGTGACGATATAGGAGGTCAAGGCATTGAAGAGTTGCGATGCGGCAACACCGGCGAGGATGGTGCGGTCCGCCCCGCCGCGCGTGCCGTTCGATAGCAATGCGACCAAGAGGAAGGCCGCGAAGGCGCCGGCAAAAGCCCCGGCGGACAGGGAAACCGCGCCGGCGCCGACGCCGAGGATGACAATCGCAACGGCGCCTGTCGATGCGCCGGCCGAGATGCCGAGAACGTAGGGTTCGGCAAGCGGATTGCGCAGCAGCGATTGCATGATCGCTCCTGAGAGTGCGAGGCCGGCGCCGCAGAAGACGGCCACCAGCGCCCGGCTGAGGCGATAGTCCCAGATCACAGCCTCATGGATCTTATTGAGTTCCACCGCCGTCCATCCCATGCGATTGGTAACGGCGGAAAAGGTCGTGGCGAGCGGGATCGGCAGATCGCCAATCCCGACGCTGATGCCGACGACGAGACCGATGACGGCAAATGAAATCAGCAGCAGAATGCCGAAGGCAAAAAACTGCTGAAGAGAGCGACGCGTTTCGGTCACTTCAGAAGACCAAGCGCCTTCAACTGCTCCGCCACCTGTTCGGCGCCATAAACCGTCCGGACGGTCGGATTCATGGCCTGGCCGTCCATGATCACTATCGCCTTGTTCTTGACCGCCGCGATTTGGCTTACGGCTGGATCAGTGGTCAGGAACTTGATCTTAGCTTCGGACTTGTCGAGTTCCCAACGGTTGCGGTCGAGATTGGCGACGACGATGACATCCGGATTGGCCGCGATGATGCTTTCCCATCCGAGTGTCGGCCATTCCGCTTCCGCGGTGATGGCATTGTGCCCGCCGAGCAGGTCGGCGATAAAGCCGGAGGCGCCATTCTTGCCGCCGAGATAGGCGTCGGCCGACGGGCTGGGGCTCGAGAACCAAAAGACATAGGAGAGGTTCTTGCCGTCCTTCGAAACGCTGGAGCGAAGTGCGGCCTCACGCGCCTTGAAATCGGCAATCAGGGCCTGGCCACGATCGGCGACGTCGAAGATTTGCGAAAGCTCGTCGATTTCCTTGAAGAGAAGGTCCGTGTTCCAGAGCTGAGCGCGGCTGCCGTATGCGTCCTTGGCATCCTTGGTGCTGAGGCAGGTGCTGGGTGAGAGATAGGTCGGGATGCCGACCTTGTCGAAGTCTTCGCGCTTGGCGACCTTGCTGCTCGGTCCGATCAGGCTCGGCAAGGCAGCCGCCACGAAATCGGGATTTTCCGCCAGGATCGATTCGAAGGTTGGGAATTCGACTGTCAGCAGTTTTACTTTGGAATTGGCTTCGGCAAGCTGCGGCAAGACCTTGCTCGGCCAGAAAGCGGTACCGACCATCTTATCCTGAAGGCCCAATAGCAGCATGATTTCCGCGCTGTTCTGGCCAAGGCCGATCGCCCGCTCCGGCGCCTTTTGGAAGGTAACCTGCCTGCCGCAGTTTTCGATGGTCAGCGGATATTTCGATGTGGCGAATGCCGGGGCTGCGGTAAGGCCAAGCACGGCGCAGAGACCGGAAACGGTGAGAAGTGATTTCAATAGGGTCACAAGAAAGGTCCTGATTGTTCTGTAGCCTTACAGGCCGGGCGCAAATGCCGGCGGTATAGCCTCTTCGCTGCATCAAAAACAAGACCTTTTAAGTCATATTTTGTTTGCGCCCGGGAGTGGCCGGGCATTGCACCCGTTCCAGACAGGTAAAATGCTTCATATGTCGCGAAACATTTCTGCTACAGTTGCAGCGCGCATTTGAACGACAACCATTCTTGGCGATTGGTGGGACGCATGACCCTGGATTTCGAAGCGATCTTCAAACGCGAGCTGGATGTCATCAACTTCCGGCGCCAGTCACTTCAAAATGGCGGCGTGGAAGAAAAACAGGCTGAGCGCCATCCCCCAACGGAAGGCGCGGAGAGGGCGAGGTTCCACATCCCTCGTCATCCGGCGAAACTGTCGCAGGATCATGCGGAGACTGGCAAACGCGGCACGGTCCGAATGGAGACGGGCAGCAACCTGACCGGGCTTTCTTTTTCCGGTGGCGGCATCCGCTCGGCCGCCTTTTGCTTGGGGGTCTCGCAGGCGCTGGATGCAATCACGCATGATGGCGAGCCACGGGTCTTCGACGCCTTCGATTATTTCTCCACGGTTTCTGGCGGCTGCTACATCGGTACATCCATCGTCTCGGGTATGATGCAGGAGCCCTACACGTTTCCCTTCGCCAGCAAGCTCGATTCCCAGGAGACGCCGGAAATCCAACATCTGCGGAACTATTCGAATTTCCTCGTTCCGAACGGAACCATCGATTATTTGACGAGCGTAGCGCTCCTGATGCGTGGATTGCTGGTAAACGCGCTGATCGTCCTGCCTGCCCTGCTTCTCCTTGCCGTGTTCACCGTCGCCTGCAATCCCCATTCCACTGATTTGGGGCAGCCGGATATTTTCGGCTTTCCACTGAGCGGCGGCTGGCTTCCTTTCATCACCATCAAGGGCCTGGAAGCCTTTACATTGACGATCAATGTTACCGCCGTCGTCCTCTTCCTGATGTTCGTCAGCGCGATCGCAACCTCCGTGACATTTCAGACCAGCCGGCTGATGACGCGAGAGCGACTTGCGTGGATTCTCGGCTGGCTCGTGGTGGCGATTGCCGGCGCCTTTCTCATCGAACTGCAGCCACTCATCCTCAGCGGCATGTTTGCGTATGCCAAGAACGGCAAGGTGGACATCGCTGGCTTGGAGGACGGGAGTATAAAGAGTGCCCTTCAGGCAATTGTCCACGTTGTGCCTGCACTTGCTAATGCTTTGCTTCCCGTAGCCGTGGTGCTGATCGGTGCCGCACAGAAGCTGGCAAACATCGCAAGGTCGACGCTTGGAGAGGCGACCTGGACGGCAACGCTGCAAAAATATGCGAGCCGCATGGCCCTCTATCTGGCGGCACTCGTTGTGCCGTTGCTGTTGTGGGTCTCGTATCTTTATCTCTGCTACTGGGCGATTGCACCTGAAGTCGGTCCGGCCACGGTTTCTCCGTCGGCTCCTGTCGCTTCCTCATGGCTCTCGGGTGTATTTGTCGGCATCATGAACTACATTCCCGGGAGCGGACGGCTCGGCATGGTCGGCTTCCTTTATTTATGGGCCGCCTTGGTGCTCGCCTTTGTCTGCCTGTTCATTGGTCCCAATTCCAACTCGCTCAACCAGCTCTACAGGGATCGTCTCAGCCGGGCCTTCCTGTTTGAGCGTGTGCGTCTTGGAAGCAACAAGCCGTCGGTTGATGTCGACCGGTGGAAATTCTCGTCGTTGAAGCCGTTCGATGCCAAGAGGGATCATTGGAACCAGGGCGCGGCCTATTCGCCCTATCTTCTCGTCAATACGACGATCAATTTGATCGGGTCGAAGGCCCTCAACAAGCGCGGTCGCAACGCCGACAATTTCATCTTTAGCCCGTTGCATATCGGTAGCCAGGCAACGCGCTATGTGGCGACTAAGGAGATGGAGGATGCCGTTCCATCGCTCAGCCTTGCGACGGCGATGGCGACGTCCGGTGCGGCGGCGTCGGCGAATATGGGAAACCACACCGTCAGAATATTGACCTTCAGCCTTTCCTTGCTGAACGTCCGCCTCGGCTATTGGCTGGCCAATCCGGCAAAGCTCGACGCGTTGCGCCGCTGGTGGAACCGGTGGTGGTCGAATTTCGGCACATGGTATTTTGCCAATGAGACCGCCGGCCGTTTGGACGAGAAGAAGCTGAACGTCTATCTGACCGACGGCGGTCATATTGAAAATCTCGGCATATACGAATTGCTGCGCCGCCGCTGTAAGGTCATTCTGGCCGTCGACGCGGAAGCCGATCCGAGCATGACGTTTGAAGCCTTCGTGAAGCTCCAGGTCATGGCGCGTATCGACCTCGGCATTCGCATCGAGCTTCCTTGGCAGGATATCCAGAGGAGAAGCCTGGAAGTGACGAGGGAGATGGCCTCGAACAGTGGTGAGCCGGCAAAATTCAGAGGACCCCATGCGGCCGTCGGAATCATAGAATATGGTGAGGATGAAAAGGGCATATTGCTCTACATCAAATCATCGCTGACCGGCGATGAGAACGACTACGTCATGGACTATAAGAGGCGGAACCCGACGTTTCCGCACGAGACGACGCTGGATCAATTTTTCAGCGAGGAGCAGTTCGAGGTCTATCGCGCACTCGGCTTTCACGCCGTTCAGCACTTTCTCAGCGGGACCGATGATTTCGCGCAGCCATCGACCTTGCCGGCCGGCTGGAGCGACGAGCTTGCCGCGGCTCTCGCATTGCTCAATGTCCCGCCGCAGATGCGCGCGGCCTTCAATGCGCGACTTTAGAAGGCATGGGAGAATAGATATACGATCATAAATTGCTTTAGGAATTTGCGTTACGTATTGTTATGACCGGGAAAACGGGGACAACCATTCAGGACTATTTCCTTGCGGTAATCTGAGGTTGAAGTTTATTTCAAAATGCGCAAAGATGGCCGCAACGATAAGGGAATGCGCCAACATTCCGCCTGATGGCAGTTTCGTTCGACAGCATATTTCAGCTTCGGTTGCTTGGATTTCACGCGCGGAACGCGACGGGTCTCACCAAGCGGGTTTGGCTCTTAATAGGTACTTCCGAATATTCTGGACTTGAAATGCAGGAGCAGTGTCTTTCCGCATTGACAATGTAGTTGGGAATTGGACGCGCCGGTTTATCTGTGCGTTTGGAGGGCATTCTCGATGAGAGTCTACGAAGCGATCGTGAAGGCACTTGAGGGAGTAGGGGTCGGCGCCGCTTTCGGCGGAGCGGGCGAAAATGCCGCCGGTCTGATGCTTGCCCTCAAACATTCCTCAATCAAGCCCATCATCGCCCGGCACGAACAGGCAGCTTCGTTCATGGCCTGTGGATATGCCATGCATTCGGATCATTTGGGCTTTTGCTTTGCGACCGCGGGGCCAGGCGCCTTCAATCTGTTTTCCGGACTGGCCGTTGCCATGTCGGATTCCTATCCGGTCCTGGCCGTTTCCGGCTATGCCTCCCTCGACTGGAAGGGAAAGGGCGCATTGAATGAAACCTCGGGTGTCAGTCGCACTCCGGATTCCCAGGCGATGTTTGCAGCCACCACGAAAAAGTCGTTTCTGCTGACAGATGCCGCCAAGACCTACGATGTCGTCGAAGAGGCCGTCAACCTAGCCTTCGAGGGCCGACCCGGCCCGGTTCACATCCATGTCCCGGAAAACCTGACGCATCATGGCGTCTCCGTTGACAACTACCGCGATATCAATCTCCAGCGGCGTCCGGTGGTTCCGGATTCCAAGCGGGTAAGCGAGGTGGCCGAGCTTCTGGCGGATGCTATTGCCAAGGATAGGAAGATATTGGCATTGATCGGCTTCGGTGCCGTTCGCAGTGGCGCCGGGCCGGAGTTGACGGAACTTCTTGTGCGCTACCAGATCCCCTTCGCGACGACGCTCGATGGAAAAGGCATCATTTCCGAGCGTCATCCGCTCTCTGTCGGCGTGTTCTGCGATAGCGGCCACAGCGCAGCCTGGAAGGCTTTCCTTGAGGCCGATGTGATCCTCGCGGTGGGCAATTCCTTCGCGCAGCATGCCACCTTCAATTTTCGCGATGATCTGCTGATCGGCAAGACGCTCATCCACATCAACATCGATAGCGGCGAGATAGACAAGGTCTACAAGGCCGATGCCGCCATCATCGGCGATGCAAAACGTGCGGTTGCGGCACTCAACGGAGAAATATGGCCGAAGGCTGCAGCTATGCCATCGAGACCCACCGAAGGGCGCGACTATGACGCGGAGCGCATCGTGCATCTCCTGGATGACATCCATCCCGGACAGCTTGCCCAAGCCGTCTCCAAGCGCCTGCCGAAGAATGCCATCGTGCTTGCAGACGCGGGCGCACACCTTGCCTGGCTCGGCTACTATCTGGAACTTTCGCCGGGACAGCTCTTCCGCAAGCCTGGCGGATTCGGGCCGATGGCGGGACATGTCAATGGCGCGCTCGGCGCCAAATGCGCCAATCCCGATCGTCCCGTCATCGTCGGCTGCGGCGACGGATGTTATCTGCTGTCGGGCTTCGAGCTGCTGACCGCCGTTCAATACGACATCCCTGTGATCTGGATCATTTTCAACGACGGCGAATTCAAGCTCATCAAGCTTTATCAGCTCGAAGCCTATGCGGAATCGGGTTTGGTCGAATTCGGCAATCCGGACTATGTCGCCTATGCCAGGGCCTGCGGTGCTGAGGGATACAGGGTGGAGACGATCGACGAGTTCGAAAGAGCCTTCGACGAGGCGCTCGCACTCGGCAAGCCGGCGATCATAGACGCCCACATCACACGACTTGCGCTGCCGCATTACAGCCCTTCGCCGAAAGGGCTTCTGTCCGGTATCGCAAAAATGGTCGAGGACCGGATTTTCCCCGGTCGGGGTACGCAATAGCCACTTTGTTGGTCGGCGCAATGCGCCGAAATCGGAAGGCGTTTCCTGTCGCATCGCGGACGGCGCCGGGAAACGGGGGATCATCGTCCGTCGCTTTTCAATCCCATGCATTCCCATCGATGCGATGTGCCGGAAGCCCATTGTTCGATGCGTTCACGGAGGGCGAACGAGAATGGAGTGGAGTGAATCCTATCAAGGGGGCGTGGAAGCCGAGCGCTTGATGTTCGAGCGCCTCGCTCAGGATATGATGCGTGTCCAATATAAGACGCGCAGCTATGCCAAGGCCGCCGATATTCAGCGCGCGTTTCACAGCAAGGCGGTCTTTGCGGCCATCGACGCCGAGCTGACATTCGTCGATGACTTGCCCGAAGATCTGAGGGTTGGGTTTGCCGAGCCTGGCAAGAGCTATCCGGCGATCCTGCGCCTGTCCAATGCCAGTGGTTATGGTCAGCCGGACTACAAGCCCGACCTGCGAGGCTTGGCCGTGCGGATCAATGTCTCGGATCAGGAGAGCCACGATCTCTTAGCGACCAATTTTCCGGTTTCCCACGCACGCGATGCCAGGCAGTTCGTCGCCTTCGCCAAGGCGACGGCGGGCGGAGGCTTGAGCCGGCTCTTCGGCGTGATCGGCCTCGCCCTGACTTTCGGACCCTCCGAAACCATACGGATGATCCGCAACGTCACTACAGGCCGCAACCGGAAAATCCGCAGCCTGGCGCTCGAGACCTTCTGGAGCCGCGGTGCCATCTGTTGGGGCGAAAGGCGGGCGGTGCGCTATCTCTTCCGTCCCGCACCGAACGCATCGCATGCCCCCGACCCTTCCGAGACGGATCCTAGCTATCTCTCCACCGAACTCGCACGGCGGCTGGAGGTGGGCGATATCCGCTATGAACTCTGTCTCCAGCTTTTCGTCGATCGGAAGTCGACGCCCATCGAGGACACGTCCATCGAATGGATGGAGACGGCCTCGCCTCCGATCAAGGTGGCAGAGCTCAAGGTCAGCAAACCGAAGACCGGTGACGCCGAAACCATCGCCAATGCGCGCCTTGTCGACGAACTGGCTTTCAACCCCTGGAACACGACCGATGCCTTCAGGCCGCTCGGCAATCTAAACCGGGCGCGCAAAGTGGTCTACGACGCCAGCTCCGCCTATCGCCACAGTTTCCGTTGGACAAGCCCGGTGCCGTTCCGCAACCGGCTGGCGGGAAGCATTACGCGTAGCGCTTTTCTGGTCATCAACCGGTACATTGCCTGGCACCGACTGCCGCTGCGGTTGAGCCTGCTCAATCTCGATGCTTTCCGCTATGTCTTGCGTGAAAAGAACCTGATCGGAACCGATCCCCTCGAGGCGCCGCCGGTCGCCCGCCCGACGCCACTACCGGCGATTGCCGAAGGCGAGCGGCAGATGCGAACCTATGACGGCACGTTCAACGATCTATCGGCGCCGAAGATGGGCGCCATCGGTTCGACCTTCGGACGCAACCTGACACCGGCTTTTGCGCCCGAACTGTTCGACACGCCCAATCCGGTGGTGGTTGCGCAGCAACTGCTGCATCGCGACTCGTTCATTCCGGCGCGCTCGCTCAACATCCTCGCCGCCGCGTGGATCCAGTTTCAGGTCCATGATTGGGTCAACCATGCCCGCCATCCCCTGGGGGAAAAGGACGTCGTCGTCGGTCTTCCCGCCGGCATGAAATGGACCAGTGAGGTCGGCGGCAAGCCGGAAGACGTGATGCGAATTGCCGGCAACATGGAGATCAGCGGCTATGACGGCAAGCCGCCCATCTATTTCGGCAATGCCGCCTCGCACTGGTGGGACGGATCGGAGGTTTACGGTCCCGATAGCAAGAAGGCCAAGGACCTGCGCGAGGGCCCGAAGATACGCCTGGTCAACGGGCACTTGCCGGTCGATGTCCACGGCTTCGAAGTGACAGGCTTCAATGAGAGCTGGTGGCTCGGCTTGAGCGCCATGCACACGCTTTTTGCGCGTGAACACAATCTGCTCTGCGACGAGCTTCGGCGCCAATATGGCAATTGGGACGACGAACGCGTCTACCAGACCGCCAGGCTGATCGTCTCGGCGCTGATCGCCAAGATCCACACGGTCGAATGGACGCCGGCGATCCTTGCTACCAAGGCGATTGAAGTCGGCCTTTCCAGCAACTGGAACGGCCCGCCCGCCAATGACTGGCTGACGAAGGCCGGCCTCTGGCTAATCGACGCGCATGCCTCTACCGGCATTCCGAAGACGATGCCGGATCATCATGGCACGCCCTATTCGCTGACCGAGGATTTCGTCACCGTCTACCGCATGCATCCGCTACTGCCCGACGACTACTGCTTCTATAACCACATGACGGGCGCCAAGATCGCCGAAAAGAGCTTCATGGACATACAAGGCCCGGGCGCTGACGAGATCATGCGGCAATATGGCCTTCGCAATACGCTCTATTCCTTCGGAACGGCGCATCCAGGCGCCATCACGCTGCATAATTTCCCGCGCGCACTTCAAGCCTTCACGCGCGACAAGGAGATCATCGACCTTTCCGTCGTCGACCTCGTGCGGACGCGACGCCGTGGCGTGCCGCGCTACAATGATTTCAGGGCCGGTCTGCATCGGCCGCGGATCAAGCATTGGGAGGAACTGTCGACCAACCCGGAAGACGTGCGGCTGCTCAAGGAGATTTATGGCAACATCGACCGCGTCGACACCGTGGTTGGCCTCTTTGCCGAACCACCGCCTGCCGGCTTCGGCTTCAGCGACACCGCTTTCCGCATCTTCATTCTCATGGCGTCGCGCCGGCTGCAGAGCGATCGCTTCCTGACGGTGGATTTCCGTCCGGAGGTCTATTCGCCCTTCGGGATCGACTGGATCGCCAACAACGGCATGACGAGCTTGATCCTGCGGCATTGCCCGGATCTCGCGTCGATGCTGCCGCGCAATGCCAGCGCCTTCGTGCCCTGGCGGCCGGTCCTTTTCGGCGGCGAAAAGCAGGATCTGGAAAAGAGGGCATCATGACCGACCGACCCGGAGCAGATGATCTTTCGCCAACAGATGCGGTCGCGGCCAGAACCTCGACCGGCAACCGCGGTCTCGACGCGCTGTTCCGCAGGCCGCTCATCGAGACGATATGGCGCCGGCGGACCCATCGCGTGAGCCAGGGAAGCTCGGTGCTGGCCGGCACGATGAGCTATGAGTCCCAGCAGCCGCGTGAACCCCTTTCAGAGCTTGAAGAGGCGATGCTGATCGCCATCACCGGTTCGACGGGGCTCACCATGCCCGACCGGCCTTTCGAGGACCCGGCCACGCATCAGCCGATCATGGCCAAGCCGAACCTTGTCATGGAGGGGCGCACCGCCGGCAGCCCCGACAACGCTCAGGGCACCCATTTCTTCATGATCAACGACAGCGGCACCTATTTCATCCGCAAATTGCCGCCGCCGCCGGACGGCGAAAAAGCGCTGACGGCGGAACGGCTGATCGCCCGGGCGGCAGAGGCAAAGGTGCGCATTCTCGATCACCGCCTCGATGTTCCTGACGGCAAGCGCGCCTTTCCCGCCTATCTCGATTCCAATCGCTTCCTGTCGAACCTGCCGGGCACCACGATCTTTCTGCCGGTCGTCGATCTCTCCCGGCAATATATCAACGGCATGATGTATCTTCTGACCCAGCCGGACGGCGCCCGGCCGGCAATCGTCGACGACCGCAATTTCTATCGGCTCGCCGGTGTGAAGCGCTGGGTGGACAAGGGCTTTCTGAACAAGGATATCAAGATCCCGCTGGGCGTCATTGGTTCGCTACGGACGCAGATCGAGGCCGACCTGCTGTTGCAGAACATATTCCTGACCGCCGATGCCATGGGGCTCGGTGCCTGGATCCATGGCTCCATAAGCCCGCCCGTCCTCGTCGGCGATCCGAAATTTGTGAAGACTTACGGTCCCCTGCTGGGGTTTGACGTCGTCACGCCACGCTGGCGACTGATGGACATTCTGCGCTGGCAGGTGCCCTTGCCACGTTACGCCAACTTGCGCAGCAATCCGATCGGACTGCGTTTCAAGGGGGAACACCTGATCAAGGGCATGTCGCCGCCCTACTACGACAGCATGGCCGACGCCGTTACCGCCGTCGTGGAGGAGAAATTCGGCAAGAACGGCCTCTTCAATGATCAGGCACTCTTTGCTGAGATCTACAAGGACGATTACGGCAAACGCTATCTCGCGGAGGCTGCGGTCTACAACGACGACGTGATCGGCTGCGCGCGCGACATCTGCACCTATATTTACGAGACGCATGGCCGGTTCCCCGCGCATTGCGATGCGATCCATGTGCCGGGCGTCTGGCTGCAGGCGCATCACATCGAGATCGACTATTACGACCGGTTCTTCAGAAACGGGCTCACGGACGCCCACCGTTCCCATAGCCAGGACTGGCACTGACGAGAGCAGGAGCGCCCGCGGTCATGACTTTGCGGAGATCGCGCTTAGCTCCTCGAGATCCAGGTCTCGCTCCAGTTCGCGCAACGTCTCGTCATCGATATCGCCGGCGCGATGAAGCCGTATGAGTTCGCGACGCCCTGTGGCAACCGCTTCGAGAACCACATCGAAATGGGCCTGGAGCATAGGCGAATATTGTTCCGTGCGCGCTGCATAATCGACAATTGCCACAGCCCTGCGCTGATATCGCTCCAGCAATTGCGGATGAATGAGCTTCCCTTCACTGTCATAGGCCAGGCTTTTGACGGTCGCAAATTGCGCTTGGACCATGGCAGCTTCGGCTTGGCTCATGGTGAGGCGCGCCTTCTCTGACTCCGGCTCGCTCAGCCTTGCCCAGGTGATCACGCGCCCAAGCGTTGTCCCTTGGACAAGCACAGTTCCGACAATGACGGCGAACGACGTGACCAGGATGAAGTCCCTGCCGGGAAAACCCTCGGGCACGCTCAGCGCCAGGGCCAACGTGACGACACCACGAACGCCGGCCCAGCTTAGGACGGTTACACCCCGGACGCCGAGCGGCGTATGTCGATCAAGCCCCAAAACATTGCAAAGTTTGATCACAAGGTCGGATCCGAAGACCCAGCCGAAGCGCGCCAGGGTGAGTGCAATCAGGATGACCAGTATCGGCAATCCCATCGTCGCAGTGACAACGCCGAAGCCGCCCCCGCGTTCGACAACGCCCCGCAGCGACAATCCGATCAAGATGAAAACCGCGGCTTCCATCAAAAAGATGATCACCGTCCAGAATGACGTGCCGCGCATGCGTGTCGACGCCGAGAGAACCGTATGCTGGTGCCAGCTCGCGATCAGGCCGGTGGTCACCGTTGCGATGACGCCGGAAACATGGATTTGTTCGCCAAGCAGATAAGAGGTCCAAGCCAATAGCGTTGTGGCGGCGATCATCAGATATTCATCGTGCAATTGCTTCACGAACAGGACCCAGACCGTTCCGACGACGATGCCGACGAAGGCGCCGCCTGCCGCCAAAAGCAAAAAACTTCCTGCCGCATCGACTGTGCTGAAAGCACCGGTGACACCGGCAGCGACGGCGAAACGGAAGAGCACCAAGCCGCTGGCATCATTGAGCAGGCTTTCGCCTTCGAGCAGGATTTGCAGGCGCCGGGGCAACTTTACCCGTTGCAGGATAGCGCGAGCGGAAATCGCGTCCGGTGGCGAAACGATCGCGCCTAGTGCCGCGCATGCGGCCCAGGGCAGCGATGGAAACAGCAGATGGGTCACCACGGCCAGGACGGCGCATGTAAAAAACACCGCGCCAATGGCGAGCGAGGCAATGCCGATCAAGTGGCGGCGCAATGGACGAAGCGCAATAAACCAGGCTCCGTCCATGAGTAGTGGCGGAAGAAAGATGACGAGCACCAGGCCAGGATCGACCGTAATTGTGGGCAGACCCGGCAGGAAGGCAAGCAACGCGCCCCCGGCAAGCAGCGCCACAGATGGCGGCAGCCCGAACCTGTGGGCGGCGTAATGCAGCGCGATGATCGCCACAAACATTCCGATAACAAGTTCAAACAAATGTGTGGGGTCCATGCGCCTGCGCCCTGATACAACTATCGCGGTGGGTTTTATTACAAAGCGCCTTTCGTCGAAACGCAATCGTCTATCAATCGTATGAGTCTTTCTCGCAACACCCGGCGGGCAATTCGCGGCTTGAACGGTTTGCGCTGGATTCCAGCGATTCAGTCGCGGTATTCGTCAGAATAAGAGGCGATTCGCATCGGCAGGACAGTGGCTGAGGGCGTCCGCCCGAATCTCCCTAAACAGGATACTCATGAACGCGGACATGATAGCCGCATGGGCGGCGCAGAATGGATTTCATTCACTGGATTCGTCGAATTTTCGTTGGCATGACGAGGCGCGCACGATCACCATCGAGATAAAGCGGTTGTCGGTCGTACTGATCGACGAAAGGCCAGGATCGCGTCCGCGCCTCATCTCGCGGCTGTTCAAAGATATGCGCTCCGCAAGCGAGAGTGGCCGGTTCGAGAGACTTCTGCTGGACGGCTATCTACCGAAGGCCTTGTGAAACGGCGTTTGAAGAAGGCAACTCCAAGCCGTATTCCTGTGGAATTGGCAATCCCATCGTTCGAACTGAAGCTTTTCCGCCCCTGCATGCGTTCTGTCATAAGCTGACAATCATGCGGAATATCGCTCAATCACCAATATTACCAAAGCAATGGGGAGAGGATTAGCATCCTTGTTGCACTCGCCGGCGAAAGCATCGAAATTGAGCAGGCGCTATCACTCTTTGTTATCGGTTTCCTCCTAATATCTTCACAATACTATGGTGGGGAAACAGATGATTGCTCGGCTTCTACTCGTTGCCTTATTCTTTGCAGGCTCCCTTGGCCTGGCAATGGCGGGCGATCAGCTTCGCATTGCCACCGAAGGTGCGTATCCGCCCTTCAACTTCAAGGACACGTCCGGGCAGCTCGCCGGATTCGATGTCGATATCGCCAAAGCGCTCTGCCGGCAGATGCAAACCGAATGTTCGCTCGTCGCCGTGCCGTGGACGGAGATCATTCAGGGTTTGGCGGACGATAAATACGATCTTATCGTCGCCAGCATGGCCTTTACCGACGAGCGAGCCCAGAAGATGGAGTTCTCCGCGCCATACTACCGTTCGCATTCGGTGCTGATTGGCGACTCGGACAAGTTCCAGGATAGCGCGCCGGCGGCCCTCACTGGCGTTCGCATCGCGGCGGCAACGGGAACCATTCAGGCTGAATATTTGCAGAAGGCCTATGGTGCGAGCAAGGCCGTGCTGGCGAAAGATCAGCCGGCGGCCCAACACCTGCTACTGGATAATAAGGCTGACCTTTTGATCGGCGATGCCATTGAGCTTCTCAGCTTCCTGCAGACGCCGGAAGGCGCGCGCTTTGGTTATGTCGGTGATCCGATTTCCACCGAGTTTCTCCAAAGCTCGGCGCATATCACTGCAAAAAAGGGAAATGCAGCTCTCATTCAGAAGGTGAACGACGCTTTGAAGCAAATCAAGCTCAATGGCGTCTATGATCGCATCAACGATGCCTACTTCCCCTTCAGCATTTATTGAGCGACTGGCATGGATGATATCAAAGGGTCGAGTAGGCGCCAGCTCTCGCTCAGCTTTGTCGGTCGGCTTGTTCTCCTGGGTGTTGTCAGCTACTCGCTGATCGCCGCCGGGATTTCGCTCGTCCTGCTGAATAGAATCGAGACCCAAGCAAACTTTACCCGTGATACCCAAATCCCGCTCATCCTGACACAGACGCGGAATGCGGTAAAAATCGAACGTCTCTCCTCTCTCCTGCGCTCCATCTATCTGGCGAAAGATCGCAGATTGGAGCGGCAAATCCAATTGCAGATTCAGGCCCTCACGCAGGGATTCTCGTTCGATCAAAATGCCCGTCTCATCGAAGGGTCGCGGCAAATCGCCGATGAAACCAAGATCATCGCAAAACTTCGTCAGCAGGCCCGCGACCTGCGCGAGGGCGAGACGTCGTCTGCCACAGCCGCATCGGATGCCGACGATGTCGATAAGCTGACGACGCAATCCTATGACCGCGCCATGCACACGATCGATGCGATGGCCGCACAGTTAAGCGGCGATGCTGCGGTCGTGGCCGACGATCTCGCAAGCGAAATCCAGCGAAGCGCAGGTCATATGCAGGTCGGGTGGATTTTGATCCTGCTCGTTCCAAGCCTTTTCGCCACCGTCTTGCTGATCGCCGCAAGACGTCACCTCACGGCGCCTATTGTGGCCGCGATCGATAATCTGGAGCGCATTGGAAAGAACGAGCGGGTCGTCAGTCTAAAGCGCGCTCCGCGCATCGCGGAACTGGCAATGATCGATGCTGCGATCGTGGCTTATGGACAGGTCTCAGACGATCTGCACCGCACCAATGCCATTCTGCATGGCTTGGCGGAACAGGATCCGTTGACCGGACTGGCAAACCGCCGGACCTTCGAGAACCATCTCACATCGGCCTTGAGCCGGCGATCCACCGTCTCTCCTGATCTTTCGATTATTATGGTCGACGTCGATCACTTCAAATCCGTCAATGACACATTCGGCCATCTGGTTGGCGACAGAGCTCTCGCAGCCGTCGCCGATGTGCTGAGCAGCCTGACCTGGCACGCCAACAGTCTCGTCGCACGATATGGCGGGGAGGAGTTCGTTATCGTCCTGGAAGACTGTTCGCAGCATCAGGCGGTCGAGCGCGCAGAAAGCCTGAGGCGTTCCATTCAGGAACTTTCGATCGAGACGCATGGGGGGACGTCTTTACGACTGACCGCTAGTTTTGGCCTCGCAGTGGCAAGCCATGCCAGCGATGCGCCGGCGGAAATTGTTGCGGCGGCTGACGGCGCCCTCTACAGCGCAAAGAGAAACGGTCGCAACAATGTTCAGGTCGCATCGCGGCCCGGCGAGATGTCAAAGGCCAGTTAAGTCCTGCGGCGCTCATTACGTCGTCTTCGATCCGGCCGCCGGACGCCCCAATCTCGATTTCGGGAGACGAGTGAGGCAGCAGACATCAGCTACTGCCTACATCGGCTATGGGCAGTTTGACGACGTTGCGGGGTTTGCTGCCTGGTCCTGCTTCATCGTTGTCGTGTTCTTCGATGTCGACATTCCGTTGCAGTCGCTGGCCTTTCCTTTGTCGTTGCTGGCGCCGTTGCCAGCCGCGTCGCCGCTGTTGGTGCCGCTGGTTGTATTGGCACCGGAGCCCTTGTTGCTGTTCATGCCGTTGTCAGATCCGGAGCCTGAAGGTGTCGAGGTCCCAGAACCCGCTCCGGATCCGCTACCGCTGGTGCCGGACTGTTGGGCCAGTACCGACGTTGCAAGGCCGAGGGAAAGAGCTGAGACTGCCAGGATTTTCAAGAACATGATTTTCTCCTTGGATGTTCTCTGTTTGCCGACGTCGAACAAATATCGGCCTGGCATGTTCCAAAGATTCCCGCTCAGCAACGCTAACAGATCATGCTTCGATGATCTTGGACAGCGAGCGAACATTGCTATTGGGGTAGTAGATTAACTGCTTCGAAGCTCCGTTTTGCTACAGTAGGTTCGCCTCGAAAACCCGTCGGCGAAAGAGAGCCTGAGCATGCAAACAGTCATGGATTTTATGAAGGCTGCTGTGGCGCTTATCACAAGCCTCATTGTTTTTGTGTTCTTTATCTTGATTGTGGTGGCGCAGGCAGGTTGCCCAATTCCAAAATGCAGTGGTCCAGACGGTGATATCTGGATGGGGCCGTTCGTCTTCAGCTTCATCGGCATTCCGGCTATTCTGCTTTTGGCTTTGATGATTTTTATCAGCCGACGGCGTTGAGAAGACGGGAAGGTCAACGGCAGCAATTAGCTTTGGTGGATGCGCCAAGGCTCTCACTTTAGTGTCTTGGTCATCGGATAACCCGAACTCGTCCCAAAAGCGCCGCTTGATGCACCCACTTCAAGATACCCATTCGACCGATAGAATTGACGAGCGGTTTCGGTGCTGGTCAAATTGCACCGGGTATTTCCGCGCTCGCCCGCTCTCTTTTCAAGGGCGCTGAGCAAGGTGCGACTAACCCCTCGAAACCGGGCGTCCGGTGAAACGTAGTTCAAGCTGATGGTTCCAGCATCTGTCACAGCGCCCACCGCGAGAATCTCGCCGTTCTCGACAGCAACGAGCAGCGAATTGTCGGGTCGGTTGATCCAAGCCACAAAATTGTCGACCGTCTTGTTGCCGAGCCAACCTGCCAGAATTGCCGGATCGTTCTTGTGGTCCGCCTCGCACAGCTCTGAAATTGACCGCCTCAAAACAATGCAGCCAGCCACGGCATCCTCCGGTGTAGCGTCTCGTATTTCCATGCTTCAAAAGACCTTTCGGAAAAAGACGCGTTCCTTGCCCCTTGGATAATCTTGCAGACTGCCGAAGCGCTCATACCCCTGCTTCTCGTAGAACCCCGGAGCCTGGAAACTGAACGTATCCAGCCAGACGCCGACGCAACCCTTTTCCCTGGCGATTTGCTCGGCTTGCGTAAGGAGTGTAGATCCCAAATTTTCACCCCGAAGACTTTCCGGTACGAAGAGCAATTCGACAAACAGCCAATCGTAATAGAGCTTCGCCCATAGCCCGCCGACGGCGTCGCCCGCCTCATCGCGCAGCATAATGCCTATCGGCTCATATCTGTCGTCGCCCGTTTTCGCGTCGTTGAAAGCCAGCAGAGGGTTAAGTATCGCCTGGCGATCGTCGTCCGATGGATTGTCGAGAATGGAGACGGTAACAGGTGACATGTTGGTTCCCTTGCATAATCGTGATGTTGTAACGAACGGACGGTCGCAGTGCAGACTGCTGGTGCAATCTTAACGGTAGATCTGGACGGTTGTTAAGCGCCCGGCCTTTCAAGATGCAGACGGCGATGAGACTCTCATCGACGCCTCGACGAGGTACTTGGTCCCGTCAGCTATTATTGCGGCCATCGCGGACCATGGCGCGCAACTGATCGAGATCCCGGCGCAACGTCTCGACGAGATCGCCGAGGTCGGCATCGAAGCCGGTTTTCATGGCGCAGGCCAGTGCGAATTCGCCGGAGCGTATAACGTCACGCCAGCGGGGTTGGAGCGGCAAGGTTTCGAGCAGCAGATATTTTTCCAGCGTTCGCGCCTGCAACGAAGAGCGGTCGAAGTTCACGCGCCAGATACCGCTGCTCTCCGCGAAGTCGATTTTGCCTTTGCCGGTCATCCGTTTCCAGAGCTCCAGGCTCTGTTTCATGACGTCGATGACGATCAAACGAAAGGCGCGTTGCTGTTCGGGCTCGCCCTGTGGTTCGATGGGTGAGGTATCAGCGCGTTCCGGCTCAGGTGCCAAAAGGGCCAGGTTGGCGCCGGCGCTGTCGATCGCTCCCAATACGTGGTGGACCATTCGGTCCCTGCGGGGCATGTCGCCAGCCGAAACTGCCGAGACTGGTTGAATAACAAGAGCAAGCCCTCCGCCGGTTCCGATGTCGAACTCGAAGACGTTGAGAGCAAACGCGTGGCCGCCGAGGCGAACGCTTGACAGGTAAAACTCTCCGTCCCGCTTCACGGCCTGATACATGCGTTCCGCGAGCTCGGTGCCCGTCAACGATGAAAGCGCTGTTTCATGCGCGATGATTGGCATGCTTAACATGCCAAGGGCAGCCTGGTTTGTGTAGATGATGCGGTGCTGGCGATCGGTGCAGAGAATTGCCACCTCGAAAATATCGAGAAGCCTCGCCATACGTTGCTGCGACAGCCGAAGCGCATCCTCGACTTCGACCCGCCGCTCGATTTCCGCCCTGAGCGAGCTATTCTCACGGAGCTGGCCGCGTGCACGCGCAGCCTCCAGCAGCGTCGCCACGCGGGCCAAAAGCTCGTCCTTGACGAAGGGTTTGACGACATAATCATTTGCGCCATGTTCGAAGCCAGCGATCACATCGCGCGTCCGGCTGCGCGCCGTCACCATGATGATCGGCACATCGAGCAAGTCGTAGCGCTCGCGGATGGCTTTGGCGACTTCTAGCCCGCTCATGCCCGGCATCATCACGTCGAGCACGACCAGATCGGGTTTCAGTCGATCGATGAAAGCCAGTGCATCCGCCCCGTTTTCGACCGCGCGCACGACATAGCCGACCGGCTGCAGGACATTGCGCAGCACCTGGATGTTGATCGGCTCGTCGTCGACCACAAGGATCAGCGGTACGCCGGGCGCCATCGGCGCATCGGTGGCGATCTGGCTGCGAGCGATCATGTCTACCGTCTCGTGCAGCCGTTTCTGATCGAGTTCCTCGCCGAAATAATCGACATAGGACGGCTCGACTGCCGCAGCGGGCAGGACGAGCGTGAAGCGCGATCCTTCGCCCAGCACGGAATGAGCAGTGAGTTTGCCATTGAGGAAGGTTGCGAGCTGACGGGCGATCGTCAGCCCCAGACCGGTGCCGGCAGGCGGCCGCGTGCCATCCCCGAAACCCGCCTGCTCCAAAGGTTGGAAGATGCGTTCGAGGCTATCGCTGGCAATGCCGACGCCCGTGTCCTCGACGCTGATCGCAACATTCATCCCGGCTGGCGTGGTCACGACGCGGATCGTGCTCTGGCCGGCATATTTGATGGCGTTTCCGAGGAGATTATAGAGGATCTGCTCGAAGCGCACGGGGTCGGCCATCACGAAGGGGATGTCCTCGGGAATGTCGACCTCGAGGGCCACCGGCTCGCCGCGCAAGAGCGGTTCGCACATTTTCAGCACGCTGCTCACGCTGGTTGCAATGTGCACAGGATGGATGTCGAGCCGCATGCGGCCCTGGCGGATGCGGTAGAGATCGAGGAGATCGTCCACGAGGCGCGAAAGCCGCCGGGCGCTGAAGCTGATGAGCTGAAGCTGGTTGCGCTGGGCTGTCGTCAATTCCCCGGCAACGCCCGCCACCAATGTTTCGGAAATGCCGATGATGCCGTTGAGCGGGGTGCGCAGTTCATGCGACGTGTTGGCGACGAAGGCATCCTTCATCCGGTCCGCCTCTTCGAGCGCCTTGTTCTTCTCCTCAATCAGGCCGACATGCTTTTCCAGCTCGGCATTCTTCTGATTGATGAGGTTGAGCTGCTCGCTGACAGCATCGCGCATGCGCGTGAAACTCGCCGTCAGCCTGCCGAGTTCGGACGGGTTCTTGATTGTCGGCATGGCGTGATCGAGATTGCCATCGGCAATCGCGCCTGCCGCGTCGGTCAGGCGCTGCACGGGCCGGGTCATCGTGCCGGAGAGATAGAAGACCAGGGCGGTGAGCACTGGCAGCAGAACCAGAGCCAGCGTGATGACGATTTGCCGAAGCGAATTGCTGTTTGCGAAGGCGACCGAGTCCGGCACTTCGGCAACGAGGCTCCAGGGAACGGCGCCAAAATGCAATTGTGTGCCTGCCGCGAGCGCAGGAACGCCGCCAAGCCCATCCTCTACGAGCGCTGCGCTAGAAGGCGCGCCGTCGGCGCCGGTAGCCGCGGAATTGCTGGGCATGCCCGGTTTGCCGCCTTCCGGCGCCGAAATGTAGAGACTATCGGAATTGAGGAGATAGAGGCTGCTGGTCCCGCCCTGCTGCGATTGAACGATCCGGTTGAGCCCTTTGGGACCGAGGCGGAAGATGACCATGCCGCGCACCTTGTTGTAGAAGGCGACGCGGACGGCGACGTAGGCGGCGAACTTGCCGGTGACCGGATCGGTGGTGAAATCGCCCACCAACATGGTCTGGTCCGGCGACGCTTCCGTCATGGCGCGCGACAGGCGGGAGAGGGGCGTCGCCGCAACCAGCGTCTTCAGGTCCGTACCGAGATAGCGGTCCTTCTCGACCGAATAGACGACACGCTGGTCCGGCGTGATGAGGTAGAGGTTCTCGAATTCGGACGTGGTGACGAAGCTGACGAAATCATCGTGAAACTGCTGATGGGCGTTGGCATATTCCAGCGCCGAGCGCAGCATGGCGTCATTGTCCTTCGGCAGCAGCGCTTCACCGCCGCCATCGCGATCGATTCCGAACATTTGATGCAGGATAGCGGTCGCCCGCTCCGGGGACGGGTCGATCTTCCGGAACGCATAGGCAAAGCCATAGAAATCGCCGATCGAATAGCGCACGGCATTCGACTGGCTGAGGCTTTCCGCCTGCCTTGTGGCAAAGGTCAGATATTGTTCGATCTCGCTGCGCTTGGCGTCGCGAACGAAAGCGAGCTTCGCGAAGGTTTCTGCCGTGACGCTGCGATTGAGGATGTAGAAGAAGGCGGAGGCGGTGGCCAGCAGCGGCAGGAGGCTGATCGCCAGAAGGATGAGCAGAAGGCGGCCGCGAAATCCGGATGGCGATAACACTCTCAGCATCGGCAGCATTTCCGCATCATCTCTGGCACCCGCTCCTCCCGCTCTCCCCATGGCGGATAATTCCGGCCAATCTATACAATTGCGGAAAAAGGGGAGTGGGTTTTTTCGATATGATCGGAATTTCCGGTTTTGACGATTTTGCCGCAACTCCTGCCGGAATTGTCGGGTGACTTTGCCGTTCGCCTCGCGCTGATATGACGTTGCCAACCGGGCCGGGCTAGAACCTGCGCCGTGATAAATGGGGAACGGAAATGAACATCAAGACTATTTTGAAGGCCGCGCTGGTTGCCAGTGTCATGGTGCCGGCATCAGCGCGTGCAGAGGTGACGTTGACTGCACTGCCGGACGAATCGACGGCGTGGGTGGAGAATTTCAATCCTTTCAACACCACGACCCGCGTGCCATCGGTGGAAGACTTCATGTATGAGCCGCTGATTGTCTTCAATGCGCTCAAGGATGGCGAACCGAATTATCGGCTGGCGGAATCCTTTGCCTATTCGGACGATCTGAAAAGCGTCACCTTCAAGCTCAGGAACGCGAAGTGGTCTGACGGCAAGCCGTTTACCGCGAAGGACGTGGTCTTCACATTCAATCTGATCAAGGAGCACAAGGCGCTCGATCTGCAGGCGATCTGGGATCAGATCGATGGAATCGAGGCACCTGACGATCATACGGTGAAGATCAACTACAAAAGCCCGAACAGCGGCCTGATCTTCAAGATCGTGCAGATTTACATCGTTCCGGAACATATCTGGGCGTCCGTCAAGGATCCGGTCACGTTCACCAATCCCAATCCGGTCGGCAGCGGCCCGCTCACAGAAATCCGCCGCTTCACGCCGCAGGAATATGTCCAGTGCCGCAACCCCAATTATTGGGACAACGCCACGCTGAAGGTCGATTGCATGCGTTTCCCGCAGGTCGCGGGCAATGATCAAACGATCGCGCTTGCCGCCAAGGGCGAACTCGACTGGTTCGGCTCCTTCCTTCCGGACATTGAGAAGACTTATGTCGGTACGGACCCCAAACATCATGGCTACTGGTTCCCGGCCGGTTCCATGGTCGCCTTCACCATGAATTTCGAAACGACGAATCCTGGCAATCACGAGGCATTCAACAACCTCGCCTTCCGCCGCGCCTTCTCAATGGCGCTGGATCGCCAGGCGATGGTCGACATTGCCGGCTATGGCTATCCGACGCTCAACGAATATCCCTCCGGCCTCGGACGGGCTTTCCATTCCTGGAATGATCCGAAGGTGGATGAGAAATACGGGGCCTTCTCGAAATATAATGTCGAGGCCGCCAAGGCTGAGCTGGCGAAGGCCGGCTTCAAGGATGTCGATGGCGACGGCTTCGTCGAAAATCCGGATGGCAGCAAGATCAGCTTCGACATCATCGTGCCGAATGGCTGGACGGACTGGGTGAACACCTGCCAGCTTGCGATCGAAGGACTGACGGAGGTCGGCATCCAGGCAAAGCTCGCAACCCCGGATGTCCCCGGCTGGACCGATGCGCTGATCACCGGCAAATACGACGTGGCGATCAACTCTTTCCGAACCGGCATCACGCCGCAGTTCATGTATGACGAGGCGCTCAACTCCAGCAACAAGGGCAAGACACGCTTTGCGTCGGCCCACTACAGCAACCCAGAACTCGATGCATTGCTGAACGAATTCTACACCACCAATGATCACGGCAAGCAGGTCGAGATCATGAACAAGATCCAGGACATTATCGGCGCGAACCTGCCTTTCGTTGCGGTTTACAACAACCCGCTCTGGTACGAATACAACACCAAGCGCTTCACCGGTTGGTTCAGCGCCGACAACCCGGTCGCCCGCCCGGTCGTCTATGGCGGCGTGCCGGAACGGCTCCTGCAGCTTCTGGCATTGCGGCCAGTCACGCAGTAATCGCGCGTCCGACTCTCCCTCTCTGTTTGGACGCACGCATTCGGTTCAGGCGCTCAGCCTGAACCGAATTGATCGCGGACATCCGCCCTGCTCGGTCGCTGCCGGAGACAAACCGATGACCTTCATCTTGCGAAGAGTGATCTTCTATATTGCCGCCTTCTTCACCGCGGCCACGATAAATTTCTTCATACCGCGGCAGATGCCGGGCAATCCGGTGGACGTGATGTTCGCCAAGATGAATTCCTCGCTGCCGCCCGAGGCCAAGGCCGCCTTGATCGAAACCTTCGGCTTCGCCTCGGGGCCGCTTTATCTGCAGTTTCTCGACTACATGAAAAGCGTCTTCACCTGGGATCTGGGGCCATCTATCAAATTCTATCCGCTGACCGTGGGGCAGGTGCTCGGTCATGCGCTTCCCTGGACGCTGACGCTCGCCGGCACGGCCTCGGTCCTCGCCTTCGCAACGGGTTCATGGCTCGGGGTTTCCGCGGCCTGGCGGCGCGGCGGCGTCCTCGATACGATTGCTTCTCCCGGCGCGCTTGCGCTCCAGTCCATCCCCGCGGTCGTGGTGGCCCTGACCGGGCTCTATGTTTTTGGTTTGATCCTCGCCTGGTTTCCGACGAGTTTTGCCTTCGACCCGCAACTCGATCCCGGGCTGACGCCGAGCTTTCTCTCCAGCGCGCTTTACCACGCCGTCATGCCGGTGGTGTCCCTCGCCTTCGTTCATATCGGCGGCTATCTCGTCACCATGCGCAACAACATGATCGGCCAGCTCGGCGAGGATTATGTCGTCATGGGCATGGCCAAGGGCCTTTCCGATCGACGCGTGATGTTCAACTACGCAGCGCGCAATGCCTTGCTTCCGAGCGTGACGGCTTTTGCCATCACCCTCGGCGCCGTGATGGGCGGCTCGCTGGTGACCGAGGTGGTGTTCAACTATCCGGGTCTCGGCCATCTCCTCTATCTCGGCATCGTCGCGCGTGACTATCCGTTGATCCAGGGCCAGTTGCTGATCATGACGCTTGCCATGCTCTCGGCCAATCTCATTGTGGACCTCATCTACGTGCTGCTTGACCCAAGATTGAGGAAGGCCTGATCCATGCAGAGGACCCTCCTTCCCATTCTCAGCAACCGCAAGGCGCTCATCGGCCTTGCCATCGTCCTCCTTTACGTCGCTGTCGCCTTGCTGGCTCCCGTGCTGACCGGTCATGAGCCGATCAAACGGGTCGGCCGGCCGCATGAGGCGCCTTCATTGGACCACATCCTCGGCACCACCCGGATGGGTCGCGACGTCTTCACCCAGTTGATCTGGGGCACGCGTACGTCGCTGTTCATCGGGCTTCTGGCCGGTTCGATCGTCACCGTGATCGGCGTGATCCTGGGCGTCACCGCCGGCTATTTCGGCGGCTGGATCGATGAGGCGATCAACTTCATCACCAATATCGCTCTCGTCATTCCGCAATTGCCCTTGCTGCTCGTCATCGCCGCTTTCGTCGGCGAGGCGAGCCCCTTGGTGATCGTGCTTATCATCGGGCTGACCTCCTGGGCCTGGGGTGCAAGGGTCACGCGGGCGCAGACCATGACGCTCCGGCAACGCGATTTCATCCTCGCCTCGGAGCTGATCGGCGAGCCGAAATGGCGGATGATCGTCGTCGAGCTCATGCCCAATCTGCTTTCGATCATCGGCTTCAATTTCATCGGCTCGGTCATCTATACGATCATCACCGAGGCAACGCTGGAGTTTCTGGGGCTCGGCGATCCGCTCGCCGTTTCCTGGGGCACCATGCTCTATAACGCCCAGACCGCATCGGCGATGAGCGTCGGCGCCTGGTGGGAGGTGTTCGCGCCGGCAACCGCGATCGCCGTTATCGGCATCGGTCTCTCGCTGATCAATTTTGCCGTCGACGAGATTTCCAATCCCCGGCTGCGCACGCTCGGGACAGTCAACGCGGCTGTCAGAAAACAGCGCAAGCTCGATCGCGCCCGGACCGTAGCACACGGACAGGAGGCTTGAAATGAACCTCTCCTCCAATCTCGTGGAAGTGCGTGGGCTGCAGGTGGATTTCCTGACCCAAAACGGTCTCTTCACCGCCGTCAAGGGTGTGGATTTCGACATAAAGCGCGGCGAAGTGATGGGGCTTGCCGGCGAAAGCGGCTGTGGAAAATCGACCATAGCCTTCGCCCTGATGCGGCTGCATCGCCCGCCGGCGATCATCTCGAAGGGCGATATCCGTATCGACGGGACCGATGTGCTCGCGCTTTCCACCCGCGCCCTGGAGCAGTGGCGCTGGCGCAAGGCGTCCATGGTGTTCCAGAGCGCCATGAGCTCTCTCAATCCGGTGCTGACGATCTTCGAGCAGTTCAGGGACGTGCTGTCCAGGCACGACGGAATGGGGAAGGACGAGGCACGGGCGCGCGCCGAGACGCTGATGCGGCTCGTCTCCATCTCCTCTGACCGACTTGACGACTATCCGCATCAATTGTCCGGCGGCATGCGCCAGCGTGTCGTGCTCGCCATCGCGCTCGCGCTCGAACCGCAGCTCGTGATCATGGATGAGCCGACGACTGCACTTGACGTGGTCGTTCAGCGGGAGATCCTGCAGGAGATCGTCACGCTCAAGGAAACGCTCGGCTTTTCCATCCTCTTCATCACCCATGATCTGGCGTTGATGGCACAGTTTGCCGATCGGATTGCCATCATGCTGAAGGGGGAAATCGTCGAAACCGCGCCCGTCGCGGATATCGTTGCCGCACCCCGGCATGAGTATACGCGTCGCCTTTGGGAGGCGATGCCGCGGCTCGGGCACGCGATGGAGGTGGTATGACGGACGATAATTTCTCACCGCTGCTCGAACTCAAGAACGTCAGCAAAACCTTCTTGCTGAAGCCGTTGTTCGGGCAGGAAAAGCGGGTCGATGCGCTTCGGAACGTGTCTTTGAAACTGGAAGCGGGAAGGGCGCTGGCGATCGTCGGCGAATCCGGGTCCGGAAAATCGACCGTGGGACGAGCAGTCACCCGGCTCTTCCAGCCGACATCGGGCAACATCCTGTTTGCGGGTCGGGATATCGGCGGCCTCACCACGGCAGCCGACCAGATGAGTTACCTTCGCATGGTGCAGATGGTGTTCCAGGACCCCTTCGCGGCGCTCAATCCGGCACACAGGATCCGCCATCACCTCTTCCGCCCTCTCATCTTGCATCAAGGCTTAAAGGGCGATGCGTTGAAGGCGGCTGCGCGTCAGACGCTCGCCGATGTCGAACTCGATCCCAACGTGACGCTCGATAAATATCCGCATGAGCTTTCGGGAGGACAGCGCCAGCGTGTCAATCTCGCCCGCGCGCTTGCAGTCGATGCACGGTTGATCGTTGCGGACGAGCCGACATCCATGCTCGACGTCTCGATCCGCCGCTCCGTGCTGGACCTCATGCGCCGGCTGAAGCTCGAACGTGGCATCGGCTTCCTTTACATCACCCACGATATCGCGACGGCGCATTATATTGCCGAGGATACGGCCGTGATGTTTGCCGGTCAGATCGTCGAATATGGCCCGTCGGCCAGCGTGATCCGCAATCCGCAGCATCCCTATACGCGGCTGCTGCTCTCGGCCGTGCCCGATCCGGCCGTCAGGATCGCGGGCCGTAGCGGCGAACAGGGGCAATCATTCTCCACGCATGCCGAGACGGTGCGCGACGCATCTCGCAGGCCGGTCGGGCAATCGGTGGAGGTTACGCCCGGCCATTTCGTCTTTCATCATATCGACATGAACCCATCGACAGGGGAGGCCGCGTAGCATGTCTGATCTTCTGGTCCGTCTTTACGACCTGCCGGCCTATGACGACGCGAAAGTGCGCGCGCATGGCATCGAGATACGCCGGGCGCTGACGCCGGAGCGCAGCCTGGTGCTCGGCTGGATCGAAAAGCATTTTGGCTTGAAATGGGCCGCCGAAAGCGAAACGGGCTTCGGCAGCCATCCGATCACGACCTGGATTGCGGTCAAGGATGGCGAGATGTTGGGCTTTGCCTGCGGCGACGCGATTGCCAAGGGCTTTTTCGGGCCGACTGGGGTCGCGGAGGACCAGCGCGGCAAGGGCGTCGGCGAAGCGCTGTTGTTTGCCGTGCTCTATGGCCTGCGCGAGGCCGGGTATGCCTATGCCATTATCGGCGATCCGGGCCCTGTCGAATTCTACTGCAAGCGCCTCGACATCCTCGAAATCCCCGGATCATGGCCCGGTATCTATCGCGGCATGCTCCGCACTTCCTCCTGACATTCCGCAAGCATTGTTTCGCCCTCACCGAAATCTGAAAGCACCACCATGACGTCAGCACCATGTCATCTCGAAGCCTGCTGGGAACCTATCGAAGGCACGACCGGCCGTTTCGAATTCACGCTCTTCAATTTTACCGATGAGACCCTCACCGGTTTCCGCCTTGCCTATACGTCGCTCACCCGCACGGCCGACACTCATGTGTGTCAGGGCGCGACGCTGCTGCGCCGCAATGCCAATTTTCACGAATATGCGCCGCCGGCCGAGCTTGCGCTCGCACCGGGCGAGCAATGGACCTTTCGTGTGTCCGGCCTGACCCGTCCGGCGAAACATTGCACCGACGGTGTGAAATCCGCCTATATGACCTTGAGCGATGGACGCGCCCTGCCGGTCACATTCGGCGATCTGATGCTCAAAGGCCGAAAGAGCACGGCCGCACCGGCGCTTCTTCCGGAAGGACGGCTCGACCAGCCTTTCTCGCTCTTGCCCTGGCCAGCCGAATGCCGTCTGACGGCAGGCGGTGAGGTGCCGGTGGCGCTCTATCCCGCACCGGGGAGCGGACCTGTGCATCGCAAGACGATGGTGGCCGTGCTCCGGCTTTTCCAGCGGCTCTTTCCCGCCGCGAACGTGCCCTTCAGCCTCACCGCCGTCGAAGGCGGCGTGCCGGTGATATTCGCGTCGTCATCGCTTTCCAAGGAAGGCTACGCGCTTGATTTCTCGCCGGGCGGCATCCGCCTGACAAGCTGGGATGCAGCCGGCCTGCAATATGGGCTGACCACGCTTGCGCAGATGCTGCATGGCGCCCGGACCGAGCCTGCAAGATTCAAATTTCCGGTCGCCGGGCGAATTTCCGACCAGCCGCGCTATGCCTGGCGCGGCTGCCATCTCGATGTCTCCAGGCAATTCTATCCCGCGGCCGATATCTCCCGCCTTCTCGATATCCTGGCCTGGAACAAGCTCAATATCTTCCATTGGCACCTGACCGACGACGAGGCCTGGCGCATCGAGATCAAGGCCTATCCGGCGCTGACCACGATCGGCGCGCGGCGCGGCCCGAATGAAATCCTGGTGCCGCAACTGGGCGATGGCGCCGAGGTTCGCGAGGGGCACTATTCGCAGGAGACCGTCCGGGAGATCGTTGCGCATGCCGCTGCGCTCCATATCGAGATCATCCCGGAAATCGATATTCCGGGCCATTGCACGGCAGCCCTCATGTCCATTCCCGAACTGGCCGATGGCCAGGAGGCGCCCGACAGCTACCGCTCGGTTCAAGGCTATCCCAACAATGCGCTTAACCCGGCAATTCCCGCCACATATGAGTTTCTCGGCAAAGTCTTCGACGAACTGATCGAGCTTTTTCCCTCCGACTACGTCCATGTTGGCGGCGACGAGGTCGCTAATGGCTCATGGCTCGCTTCGCCGCTCTGCCGCAAATTGATGGATCAGGAAGGCATAGAAGGAACGTTCGGCCTCCAGTCCTATTTTCTGGGCAAGGTCAAGGCGATGCTCGATGCGCGCGGCCGAAAGCTCGCCGGCTGGAACGAGGTCGCCCATGGCGGCGGCGTCAATGCGGAAAACACGCTGCTCATGGCATGGGAGAACCAGAAGGTCGGCATCGAGCTTGCCCATGAAGGCTATGACGTGGTGATCACGCCCGGCCAAGCCTATTATCTGGACATGGTCCAGGCCGAGGATTGGCAGGAGCCCGGCGCGAGCTGGGCGGGCACCGTGCCTCCTCATTATACCTACACCTATGAGGCGGAAGGCGATTTCCCGGATGAGCTTAAACATAAGCTCAAAGGCATTCAGGCCTGCATCTGGAGTGAGAATTTCATCTCCAAGGCCTATTTCAACCATCTCGTCTTTCCTCGTTTGAATGCGATTGCGGAAGCGGCCTGGACTCCCAAGCCTCAGAAAGACTGGGAGCGCTTTGCCGCGATAACGCGGCTCAGTCCCTTGCTTTGATTGAATTGGTAGGGATTGCCAGCCGTTCAATGCATAACGATATATGGAAACGATACCACATTTATTGACTCGCAGTCCTGACCCGCATATCCTCCCGTATGGAAACGTTACCATATGGGAGGAAGCGAATGAAATCCGCGCGGCTCAACCGCCTTTTTGGCGTGTCTGGAAATTGCTTCGACGTCGCCATCGATCACGGCATGTTCAACGAGCGGACTTTTCTCGCTGGGATCGAGGACATGAAGACGGCCATCAAGGTGATCGCCGATGCCGCGCCCGATGCCATTCAGCTTCCGCCCGGCACGGCGCCTCTGCTGCAGGCAATCCCCGGCAAGCAGCGCCCAGCATTGGTGCTGCGCACTGACATTGCCAATATCTACGGCAATCCGCTGCCTTCGGCGCTGTTTTCCGAAATGATCGACCGGGGCGTCGAGCAGGCCGTGGCGCTGGATGCCGCCTGCGTCGTCGTCAATCTTCTGATGCTGCCGGACCAGCCCGAAGTCTATCGTGCCTGCGTGCGCAACGTGAATAGTCTGAAGCGTGAATGCGAGATCTACGGCATGCCGCTGATGGTCGAACCGCTGGTCATGCAGGACAATTCAAAGGGTGCCTACATGGTCGACGGCGCGATCGACAAGATCCTGCCGCTGGTGCGTCAGGCAGCCGAACTCGGCGCTGACATCATCAAGGCCGACCCATGCGACAATGTCGCGGAATATCATCGCGTCGTCGAAATCGCTCAGGGTCTTCCGGTGCTGGTGCGCGGCGGCGGCCGCGTTTCGGATCAGGAAATCCTGACCCGGACAAAGCAGTTGATGGAACAGGGCGCCCGGGGCATCGTCTATGGCCGCAACGTCATTCAGCACAACAACCCCGCAGGCATGACACGGGCGCTGATGGCGATCGTCCATGACGGGGCTTCGGTCGAAGATGCCTCCCGGCATCTCGCCTGACGCATCTTGGGAGGAGGAGGCATGACAAAAATATTCCGCTTCGGCGTCATCGGCTGTGGTCTGATGGGGCGCGAGTTCGCGAGCGCTGCGGCGCGCTGGCTGCATTTGGCCGATATGAAGGCGCGGCCAGAAATCATCGCCGTCTGCGACACCAATACGACGCTGCTCGACTGGTTCAGGGACAATGTGCCGACGGTTCGGCAATTCACCGCCGACTATAAGGAGCTTCTGGCCAATCCCGAAGTCGATGCGGTCTATTGCGCCGTCCCGCATGTGCTGCACCAGGACTTCTATATCGATGTCCTGAAGGCCGGAAAGCATCTTCTCGGCGAAAAGCCGTTCGGCATGGATGCCGCCCAGAACCGAGCGATCATGGCGGTTCTCGCCGAGCATCCCGAACTCCTGGTCCGCTGCTCGTCGGAAATGCCTTTCTTCCCCGGCGCACAGAAGGTCATCGCGCTCGCTAAAAGCGGTGAGATGGGGGATATCCTCGAAGTCGAGGCGGGCTTCCTGCATTCCTCGGATATCGACCGGCAGAAGCCGATCAACTGGAAGCGCATGGCGGATATCAACGGTGATTACGGCTGCATGGGCGATCTCGGCATGCATGTGCTGCATGTGCCGCTGCGCCTTGGCTGGCGTCCGCAAACCCTGCATGCGCAATTGGTCAAGAAGGTCACCGAACGTCCCGACGGCAAGGGCGGGATGCTGCCTTGCACTACCTGGGACAATGCCACGATCAGCTCCCGCGTGCGCACCGGGGATCAGGATTTCCCCATGGTGTTGAAAACCTGGCGCATAGCGCCGGGTGAATCGAATACCTGGTACATTCGCATTCTCGGCATGAGGAAGAGCGCATTCTTCAGCACAAAGTCGCCGCGCCAGTGGCAGTGGATGGACTATAATGGCGGCGCGCAGGCCTGGAGCACCGAGGATCTCGGATATGGTTCGCTGTTTCCGGCAATCACCGGCAAAATCTTCGAATTCGGCTTTGCCGATGCCATACAGCAGATGTGGGCGGCCTTCGTCGATGAGCTTGCCGGAGGAAATGCCAACGGTTTTGGCTGCGCCACGCCGGCGGAGGCGCAGGCACATCATGCGGTGCTGACGGCCGCTCTCAAATCCGGCCGCGAGGATGCCGTCGTTTCGGTCAACTATGACGGAGCGGCAGTCTGATGAAGCGCTCCGAAATCAACGCCGCGCTGCGGCGCGCAAGCGAGACCCTTGAACGCTGGCATTGGTCTCTGCCGGAGTGGGGCTTTTGGTCGGCGTCGGAATTTGCCTCCCATCCGGAGGCATCGGCCTATCTGCGCGCCCATCAGCTTGGTTGGGATGTCACCGATTTCGGCTCCAACCGCTTCGCCGAATGCGGTCTCGTGTTGTTCTGCCTGCGCAACGGCATTGTTGGTGCCGAGGGCGAGCGCACCTATGCCGAAAAGCTGCTTTTCGTCGAGGAGGGTCAGGTGACGCCGACGCATCGGCACGCGGCGAAGATGGAAGACATCATCAATCGCGCTGGCGGCGATCTCGTCATCAAATTCGCCGCTGCCGATGCTGATGGCAATGCGCTGCAGGATGATGTGATGGTTCCGGTGGATGGGCTGCCGCGCCGGCTCGCCGCATGGGAACCGTTGGTTCTTGCGTCCGGCCAGAGCGTGACGATCCGCACCGGGCTTTATCATCGCTTTTACGGCAGGAAAGGGGGCGGGCCTGTGCTTGTCGGCGAGGTCAGCCAGGTCAACGACGACCATAGCGACAACTTCTTTCTTGAGCCGATCGGGCGCTTTGCCGCGATCGAGGAAGATGAGCCGCCGCTCAGGCCCCTGTGGAACGAGGGAGGAGGCTGATGCGATCGGGGGAGGAGGCTCACGGTGGCGACAGTCAGCAGGGCGGCATCGTCTGCGCGGGAAACTTCATCGTCGATCGCGTCCACACCCTGTCTTATTGGCCCGAACAGGGTAATCTTGCCTACATCGTGCATCAGGATTTGGGTGTCGGCGGTGGGGCGGCCAATGTCGTCACCGACCTCGCCTCGCTCGGGTTTTCCGGAAGGCTGGCGGCGGCGGGATGCATCGGTGCTGATCAGGACGGAGAGATCGTCAAGGCCCGCCTTGCGAATGCCGGCATCAATGTCGAGGGACTTCTGGCGCTCGCAGATCGGGTGACGGCTCACACGCATGTCATGAACGTGCCGGGTCAGAACCGCACCTTCTTCTATCATGGCGGCGCCAACGATGCGCTCACAGATACGCTCATCTCGTCTGCGACCTTTGCTAACGCCGGCTATCGGCTGTTCTATCTCGGCTATCTGATGCTATTGCCCGGGCTCGACCAGATCGGCCCAGACGGTCGTTCGGGGGCATCACGCCTGCTGGAAGCCGCTCGCAGCGCGGGGCTCACGACCTGTGTGGATTTCGTGTCGAGCGAAGATCCGGAATTCGCCGCCAAGGTGGGCGTCGCTCTGCCTTTCTGCGATTTTCTGATCATCAACGAGATGGAGGCGGGTCGGGCAACTGGCGTTACCGTTCGCGATGAAAAGGGAGATCTGAGTGAGGCTGGGCTTTTAAGCGCAGGCAAGCGCCTGCTGGCTGCCGGCGTCACCAAAGGTGTCGTCATCCATGCGCCGGAAATCTGTTTCTGGTTTGCGCCGGACACTTTACCGGTCGTAACGCGCTCGCGGCCCGTCGATCCGCACGATATCGTCAGCACCGTCGGCGCGGGAGACGCTTTCTGCGCTGCCGTGCTCTACGGCCTGCATGAAAACTGGCCTGTCGAGCGTATCTGCGCCGTCGCCCACGCTGCGGCTGCGCGTTGCCTTGCGGGCGCGACGGCCACCGATGGCATCCCCAGCATGAGGGTTCTTCTGGAGGATATGGAGGAGATGAATCCGGTATCCGATTAACCTGTTGAACTCGCATCGGGACCAAGCAAGGAGGAAGCAGGCATGAAGCCAAGCGCAACAGCAGCGGCGAACGAGGAGTTGACACGATGACCTTGGTGCAGACATCTCGACTGTCCGGAAAGGTGGCATTGGTCACGGGAGGCGCGAGCGGTATCGGCAAGGCCGTTTGCGAACGCTTTGCAGCGGAAGGCGCGAAGGTCGTCGTGGCCGATCTGGATGGTGAACGATGCGCGGGGGTCGCGAAGGCGATCGGCCCCGATAGCTGGGGCGTGGCGCTCGACGTGACCAGCCAGGAGAGCATCGACGCCGCGGTGGACTTTTCGATAAAGACCGCCGGCAGGATAGACATACTGGTGAACGCCGCAGGCATCTACGATGTCCAATCCATCCTGGAGATATCGCGCGAGCGCACCGCCAGGGTTTTCCAGGTCAATATCGAAGGCGTGATTTTCATGACGCAGGCGGTTGCCCGGCATATGGTGGAGAGAGGCGAAGGCGGGCGCATCATCAATTTCTCGTCTCAGGCCGGCCGCCGCGGCGAGGGACCGGCCGTCGCTTACTGCGCCTCCAAAGCGGCCGTCATCAGCATCACCCAAAGCTGCGCTCTGGAACTGATCCCATACGGGATCAATGTGAACGCCATCGCCCCCGGCGTGGTCGATACGCCGATGTGGGACGTCGTCGATGCGAAACTTGGGAGTCGCGAAGGATTGCAGCCCGGCGAGGTGAAGCGCCGTGTGGCCGCCGCCGTTCCCGCCGGACGATTTGGGGCGGCGGAAGAACAGGCGGCCATGGCTGCCTTTCTGGCCGGGCCGGATGCGGCATACATCGTCGCGCAGTGCTACAATGTCGATGGCGGCAACGTCATGAGCTGATCATTTAGGCAGTGCGCGCCGGACCGGTGCCGGGTGCGCCATTCTTGCAATGTGGGATCATCAGCGAGGAGGAGAGGAATGAAAGCCGTCCGCTTGGAGTCGATCGCATCCATGACCATGCGCAGCGTCGAGAAACCAGTTGCGCGGCCGGGCGAATTACTCGTCAGGGTCCTTGCCGCCGGCATCTGCGGCTCTGATCGCCACATGTACAAGGGCGAGTATCCGACAGCGATTCCGGTCACGATGGGCCATGAATTCTGCGGCATCGTCGAAGTGGTCGGCGAGGAGGTCATCGGTTTTACCGGCGGTGAGCTGGTGACCGCAGACCCGAATATCGCCTGCGGCCGTTGTCATGCCTGCGCGCGCGGGCGGGTGAACCTGTGCGAGGGTTTGACCGCGATCGGCGTGACGCGAGATGGTGGTTTTGCCGAATATGTGGCGGTGCCGTACCGTCAGGCATTCACGCTGCCTGCCGATCTCAATCCCGTGCACGGCGCTTTCTGCGAGCCGCTTGCCTGCTGCCTTCATGCCATCGACAAGGCCGAGATCCGTGCGGGCGAGAGCGTCGCTATCTTGGGCGGAGGCGTCATCGGCCTGCTCATGGTGCAATTGGCCCGCTTGGCTGGAGCAAGCCAGGTGATTTTGATCACGCGGCAGCTCTCGAGACGGCAGACTGCGCTGCAATTGGGCGCGACGCATGCATTCGACCCGACAGCTTCGGACGCGGTCGCCGCCGTTCGAGACGTCACCCATGGCGGCGCGGATGTCGTCATCGAGTGCGCAGGCGTCCCCGAGACCTTGCAGACCGGTCTGCGGATGGCGCGGCGCGGCGGTAACTTCGTGCTTTTCGGAGTAACGCCTAGAGGGGTCGAGGTGCCTGTCCTGCCGTTCGATCTGCTCGTCAACGAAGTCGATATAAGGCCGGCCTATCTCAATCCGTTCACCCATTCGCGGGCGGCCGCATTGGTCGCGAGCGGGGCGTTGGAGCTGGATATACTGGTGACCAAGACCATAGGTCTCGAAGAGGTCGCGGAGGTGGTGGGTAGCGCGCCATTGCCGGGCGAGATCAAGGTCATTGTCCGACCCTAGCTTGGATCATGCCGTGACCATTCCGCCTCAGCCGCGGGCGGGGCCGGTCGAGTCCCTATGGATTAGGGTGACCGGCACTTTCACGACAGCACCCGCGCGCGGTTCGTGCCCCGCGTGGTGTTCCGCGATCAGCGTTTCCAGGCGCTGTGCCGCCCGCTGCCCGACATCGCGGATCGGCTGTGCGACGGTCGTCAGCCGGGGAAAGATGTAGGCTGCCTCCGGCAGGTCGTCGAAACCGATTACCGAATAATCGCCTGGCACGGAACAACCACGATCCAGAACGGCGTGGATTGCCGCAATCGCCGAAATATCGGTCGTGCCGATGATCGCCGTGATCTCCGGGTGCGCCGTCAGCAGATCCCGCGCCAGTGGGTAGGTTGCCGCGAAGCTGTGTTCCTCGGCCATCGTCACGGCGGCCGGCGCGATCCTGTGTTTCGCCATTTCCTCCGAAATACCCCGGAGGCGAAGCTGAACTGGCTGGCTATGGGCCGGCGCGCCGACGATGCCGATCGACCGGTGGCCGAGGTCGATCAGGTGACGCGCCATCAGGCGGCCGCCTTCCTCATGATCGGCCATGATTGCGTCGTCGGCGATGCCGCTCAGCTCGCGATCGATAGCGACGATCGGAATATGGGCATCCCGCAGGGTCTCGAAGTGCTCGATGCTGCCAAAGGCACTTGCTACGATGACGCCATCGACGCGCTGGGCAAGCAGCATGGACATGTAGCGCGCCTCGTGATCCATGTTCTCCGCTGTGCTGCAGATCAGCGTCTGGTAGCCGCGTTGGAATAATTCCTGTTCGATCGTATGGGCCAGGATGCCGAAGAACGGCACGTCGATCGACGGCAGCATCAGCCCGATCATCCGGCTCGGCGCTCCCCGCAGCATGCGCGCGCCCTTGCTCGGCGTATAGTTCAGCGCGCGAATGGCCGCCTCCACACGCTCCCTGAGCTCGGGCGAGGCATAACCGCTATTGTTGAGCACGCGCGATACTGACGAGACCGATGTTCCGGCGAGTTTGGCGATATGTCTGATGCTGGTCGTCACGTGCTCGTATTCTTTCCCGGGGCTTCGGACAGTCATGAGACGAGCTGCGGAAATTCACCCCACGTCGTCATTGACTTAATCATCAGCAGGGCACGGCATCAAGCATAAGACGAGTCAATCAAGGGCTTTCTGCCGCCGATCAGCAGAGACGGTCCGGCGAACCAACAGGATCGTCAATCGATGCTTCAGCAGCCTCCGAACATAGTCCTATTCGGACTTGTCATCCGCAGTCCATTTGAAATGGTCGCCTTCCGCCGTGATATATCCCACGCCAGGGAACGGAAAATGCGGCGCGAAAATCCTCTCATGACTCTTGGCTAGCGTGTTCAGCGTTTTCACACGGTTCTGCTCCGCTTCCGGCTTGTCACCGTCGAACGATATCGCCCAAGTTGGCTTGGCGAGCGAAATGATGGAGCTGTGAACGGTGTCGCCAATATCGAACAGCCTCTCCTTTCCCGAGGTGATCTGGTAGCCGACATGGCCCGGAGTGTGCCCGCTCATGGCCACGGATGCGATACCGGGGAGAACCTCACCGCCAGGTTTGAACGTCTTCACATGGTCCGCGATGACCTTAACCACGTCGGCCAGTTTTTCATTGGCCTTGGCATAGGACCACTCCGCTTCCGACATGCGGATGGTGGCCTTTGGAAAAGCAAGTTTTCCATCGTGAACCAGTCCGCCAACGTGATCCGGATGAGAATGGGTAATCAGGATTTCGTCGACTGCATCCGCGTGATAACCGGCTTTTGCCAGGCTGCCCTGAAGTGCGCCTCCGACACCGGTATCGATCAGGATGAGGTGCTTGTCCGATTTGACCAGCAGGGTGTCGACGCTAAGCGTGACCGTATCGGTCGGTGCACCCGCCGCTTTCAGCAAATCCGCGACCTCGGTTGGGCTATGGTCGAGACCAAATATCTTCCCGTCATTCGGTTGGACAAACTGGGCGTCGTGCAGGGCGACGATGTCGAGCTTGCCCAATTTGAAGGCCTTCGCATCGGGTTGTTGTTGCGGCATCTGCGCGAAGGCAAGTCCTTGGCTCGCGAACACCAGAGCAGCTACTGCCAGCAATTTTGCTGAAATTTTGCGATCCGTCATGCCAGTTCCCCCTTGAGCGAGAATGTCAGTGCATCCTACCCGACTCTTTTGAGCATGTCACAAATCGGTGTTCCACAAGATCTGAAAAGGATCTGAGGGCGAGCTGAAACTTCGCCATTCGACATCCGACTGATATTCCCGTGCCACGTCATCCTCTTGGCGTAGAGGTGCGGCTCTTTTCACTGCGCGTCGCCGCTCCAAATATCCACTGGTTGTTCGCTCGGACGACGATCCGAGCCTGTGACCTTGATCAAGGAGGCACCCCATGACTGCGCCGCACCCGTCGAAAACCCGTGTCGGAAACCAGATTCTGCATCCGGAAACCCTGATGCTCAACTACGGCTATGATCCCGAACTCTCCGAGGGGGCCGTGAAGCCGCCTGTCTTCCTGACGTCGACCTTCGTTTTCCAGTCCGCCGAGGACGGCCGCGACTTCTTCGACTATGTTTCAGGTCGGAAGGTGCCGCCGGAAGGAAAGGGCGCGGGCCTCGTCTACTCGCGCTTCAATCATCCCAACAGCGAGATCGTCGAGGATCGTCTCGCGGTTTATGAAGGCACGGAAAGCGGCGCGGTGTTCTCTTCCGGCATGTCGGCCATCTCCACCACTCTGCTTACATTCGTCCGTCCGGGTGACGCCATTCTCCATTCGCAGCCTCTCTACGGCGGTACGGAAACCTTGCTCGCCAAGACGTTTTTCAACCTTGGCGTCTCAGCCGTCGGATTCGCTGACGGTGTCGAGGAAGTTTCCATCAGGGCTGCCGCGGAGCAAGCGATGGCCAAGGGACGCGTTTCCATTATTCTGATCGAGACGCCGGCCAATCCGACCAACAGCCTCGTCGATGTCGCAATGATCCGACGTATCGCGGACGCGATCGGTGAGAAGCAGGGGCACAAACCGATCGTCGTGTGCGACAACACGCTTCTCGGGCCGGTCTTCCAGCGTCCGATCGAACATGGTGCGGACCTCTCGCTTTACTCGCTGACGAAGTATGTCGGAGGCCATTCCGACCTCATTGCGGGCGCCGTACTCGGCAGGAAAGCGATCATCGCCCAAGTAAAGGCGCTCAGGGGTTCGATCGGCACCCAGCTCGATCCCCATTCGTGCTGGATGCTGGGGCGATCTTTGGAGACGCTGCAGATCCGCATGGAACGCGCAAATAGCAATGCAATGGCCGTGGCGGACTTCCTGCGGAACCATGCAAAGGTCGAGCAGATTCACTACTTGGCCTATGCCGATGCGAGCTCGGCCACAGGCCGCACGTTCGCAGCCCAGTGCAGCGGCGCCGGCTCGACGTTCTCCTTCGATATCAAGGGCGGTCAGCCTGCCTCGTTCCGGTTTCTGAACGCGTTGCAGGTCTTCAAACTCGCGGTCAGCCTCGGCGGAACGGAATCGCTGGCTTCCCATCCTGCGACGATGACGCATTCGGGCGTGCCGGCCGACGTGCGCCAACGCATCGGCGTATTGGAATCGACCATCCGCCTTTCGATCGGCATCGAGCATCCCGACGATCTCATCGCCGATCTGGGCCAAGCACTCGATGAAGCCTAATGTCAAGCCCCGGTGCGGGCTCTGGCTGAACGCTATCGATTTGGCGTTTTGCTAAGACATGCGGTCGCCCGCTTCTGGGGCAATCCCGCTCAAGCCGCTCCGTGTGAGCGGCTGGGCCGGTCGATTGACCGACCCAGCAAAGTTTCGATCAATAGTAGCGCCAGCCACCGTGCCAGCGCTCACGATGCACCCAATAACGGCGGCCATCCCAGTAGCCGCGTCCATGGTAATAAACACCGACCCTCGGGCCTCCGGGGGGCACGACAACAACCGTGCCGCCGGTCGCGACGTTCGGACGGCAATGGCCATAGGGGCCTCGATGATACCCCGCGCCGCATCCTTGAGCTGCGTTGGCCGTAGAAACGAGTGCGGTTAGTGTTAACGCTGCTGTGGAAGTCAGGGCAATGACAAGTAACTTTTTCATAATGTCTTCCTCTAATCTCCTCCGAAACGCTCCTTGCGCCCGGAATGTCACCGTAACGCCGATTTCTGCATTTTTTTGTCCGAGCTGAAAATTTTTTCGGAATGCTGCCGCAGGCAAGTCCGCTGTTTGATCAGGGGTGGAAGCTCCAGCAAAATCTCGCTCGGTGCGCCGGTGTGTCAGCCGCGCCGCGCCGCCTCGATCGCTGCGACGTCGATCTTCTTCATGGTCATCATCGCATCGAAAGCACGCTTTGCTTCATCACCGCCTATCACGAGCGCTTCCATCAAGACGCGCGGCGTGATCTGCCAGGACACTCCCCACTTGTCTTTGCACCAGCCACACTCACTTTCCTGGCCGCCATTGCCGACGATGGCGTTCCAATAGCGGTCGGTTTCTTCCTGATCGTCCGTTGCGATCTGAAATGAGAAGGCTTCGTTGTGTTTGAACGTGGAGCCGCCGTTCAGGCCGATGCAAGGGACACCCGCAACGGTGAATTCAACCACCAGGACGTCTCCCTGCTTACCCTCCGGATAGTTTCCAGGGGCACGAATGATGGCACCCACTGAACTGTCGGGAAAAGTCTCAGCATAGAAGCGGGCGGCAGCCTCCGCGTCTTTGTCGTACCAAAGGCAGATCGTGTTCTTTGCCGTTGCCATTGCGTAACTCCTTTCGCTGTTCGTTTTTCATTCCCGCTGAGAGCTGAAATAAGAGGCGAACCGTGTTTCTCCAGCCCACATGAGGCATTTTACGCGCCTAAGATGTCCGCTTTGGAATCCAAACGGTCCGGCGTTTCCGACGTAAGCGATCCCGACAAGGATCAATTGATGTCGTCAGGAATAAAGCCGCCGGTCTGGCGTTTCCACAAACGGGCAAACAGCCCGTCCTGTGCGACCAGTTCGTCCGGCCTGCCTTCTTCTATAATGCTTCCCTGATCGAGCACGACGATGCGATCCATCCTAGCAATGGTTGAGAGGCGGTGTGCGATGGCGATCACCGTCTTTCCCTCCATCACCAGGTTGAGCTTTTCCTGGATGGCGGCTTCGGATTCGCTATCGAGGGCGGAGGTCGCCTCATCCAGCACCAGGATCGGCGCGTCCTTCAGCAGAACGCGCGCGATGGCGACACGTTGGCGCTGGCCGCCAGAAAGCTTGATGCCGCGGTCGCCGACGAAGGCATCGTAACCCTTGCGGCCTTCGCCGTCGGCGAGATCGGCAATGAAGGCATCGGCACTTGCCATCGTTGCGACGTGTTCAATCTCGTCCTGCGTCGCCTCCGGCCGGCCGTAACGGATATTGTCGCCGACCGAACGATGCAGCAGCGCGACGTCCTGCGCGATGACCCCGATGTTGCGGCGAAGGCTTGCCTGCGTCACCATGCGGGTGTCCTGTCCGTCGATCAGGATCGTACCGTCCGCGATGTCGTAGAAGCGCAATAGTAGACTTACGAGCGTCGTCTTGCCGGCTCCGGAAAGGCCGACCAGGCCAACCTTCTCGCCGGCCCGGACCGTCAGCGACAGCTCATTGATCACTTGCTTGCCGGACTTATACGCGAAGCGAACGTCTTCGAAACGGATTTCCCCGCGGCTGACGTTCAGCTCGGTAGCGTCTGGTCGATCGATTATGGTCGGCGGCGTCGTCATCACCGGCATGGCGTCCTTGATGGTGCCTATCGCCTGGAAGATCTGCTGGCCCATCTGCAAAAAGGTGAAGGTATGCCCGGACAGCCGTTGGAGGATGTAGACCGCCGCGACGAACTGCCCGACCGTTAGAAAGCCGTTGACGAGGCCGGAAAAACCGATCGAAATCATGGTCAACCAGAGGGCCATGTTGAGTGCCACAACGGTGAGTTCCGCTGTTCGGTAGATGCGTTGTTCCTTGTGTTGCGTCCAGACGGCCTTTTGAAGGATGCGGCGGATGGCGCCAGCCTCACTGTCTTCGGCCGCGAACTGTTTGATCATCTGCATGTTGCTGTAGAGATCGGTGATGGCGCCGGAGACGAGGCTACGCTGCTTGGCCGATCGACGCGAGCGTTCCGCAAAGGTTGGCACCAGTCTGACAGCGAACACAACGTTCAGTGCAATCCATATGAGGACCGGTAGCGCGAGCTGCCAGGACAGGGCACTCAGCAAGATCGTCGAGCCGACCATTTGAAAAAGGAAGCGCGGCACCGTTTGGAAGGCGGCAATGATCTGCTGCTGGACCGCCGACGCCACCTGCGACAGTCGCGAGGCGACCTGGCCGGCAAAAAGGTCGTGAAAAAAGGCAAGATCCTGCCGCTCCACCGCCTTGTGACCCTGCCATTGAATGGCGGCAGGCATGGCGACATTGAGCGTATGCGAGTTAAGCGTGTTCAAAAGGAAGGAAGCGACAGGCATGCCCGGAAAGATGAGCAGGCCGAGGACGGTAAGCAGTGGCCATTCGCCGTGCAGAAACGCGACAGCGCCCATATGCGTCACACCGTCAACGATGACCGAAAGCCCCCAGACAATCGTCAGGTTGATAGCCTCGACCGCTATGGAGGCGAGCGCCAGGCCGATCAGAACCCCGCGGAACATCGAGATGAAATGCGGAAGCACGGCCACAGGCCCTTTGGAGGGCAGAGGCCGGTAGGGGATGTCGAGCGGCCGGATCAGTTTTTCGAAGGGACGGTAGATCGCATCTGAAATCGACATGGGCCACTCGGGTCAAAAATCGGAAGGAGGGCGAGGGAGTCAGCTACGCGGACCGCATAGGACCACCTTCCGGATGCAATCTCAATTAGAAATTCTGATGGGTGTAAGTAACGGGAGGTTTGCTGCCGTGACGCCGAAGATCGGCGCAACCGAAGCCTTCGGGGCACGCTGCGGCATGCGGTTGGAACAAGATCCGCTTCTGACCATTTGATGTTCCATGAAAGTCTATGCTGTGATCGCCGTTCTCACGCTCACGCCTTCATTCGGCGGCGCAGCCGTGCAAGCCCTCGGTCCTGAAACGATCAACACAGCGTCCCTTACCTCTGTCGCGCCAAAGCATACCGCCAAGGCGTCCAAGGAGCCGGATCCCGCGATCATCCGCCTCCAGGTGCTGCTCGACCGAGCGGGGTCGTCTCCCGGCGTGATCGACGGCTTCTATGGAAAGAATGTCAGCCACGCCATAGCGGGCTTCGAGGCGATGAACCATCTTCCCATCGACGGAAAGCTTGATCCCGACGTGATCGCACGTCTTGAGACCGACGCATCGATCACCCAAAGTTATCTCGTCACGCCAGAGGATGCCACTGGACTTGTCGACCACATTCCCGATGACTACGGTGAAAAAGCGAAGATGGAGAGCATGGGGTATACCAGCGTGGCGGAGCGGCTGTCGGAGCGGTTCCATATGGATATCGACCTGCTGAACAAGCTCAATCCGGGCTCGGACTTTGCTCCTGGCAAGACGGTTTTGGTCATGGCGCCGGGTTCGCCAAGGGAAGGCCGCGTCAAGCGCATCGAGATCAACAAAAAGACCAGCCAAGTCCTGGCCTATGATCAAAGCGGCGCGCTGCTTGCGGTCTATCCAGCGACCATCGGCAGCCAGGATAATCCTTCGCCGTCAGGGACCCATAAGGTAAAGGGCGTCGCAAGGATGCCGGTCTATCGGTACAATCCGAAACTCAACTTCAAGCAGGGCAGGAATACGAAGATTCTGACCATACCCAAGGGCCCGAATGGGCCGGTCGGCAGCGTATGGATCGATCTCGACAAGCCCACATACGGAATTCATGGAACGCCCGATCCGGAGTTCATCGACAAGGGGCAGTCGCACGGATGCGTGCGCCTTACCAACTGGGACGCCGAGGAACTGGCCGGCATGGTCAAGCCCGGCGTCGTCGTCCACTTCGCCAATTGACGTCGATTCCCATGCGCCCGTCGAGGTAGCGATGCGTGACGCTCGTCAGGCAAGTTTGAACACGCCCGCGGGTTTTGAAACCCCGCGCAACTTGAAGTCTCCCAATTGATCGCATGCAAGGCCGCAGGCAGTTGCGAAGCTTTCGGACAGTAGGAGATGTTCCTGCAGTTCATCGCAGAGTTTTTCGAGCCTGGATGTCTCATTGACCGCTGGCCCAATCACCGTGAAATCCAGCCGTCCACGCGCTCCGATATTGCCGTAAAAAACCTCGCCGAGATGCAAGACGATATCGATGTCGACAGGCGGGCCGGATCGGCGGAGATCGTCATTGTTCAGAGCGGCATTCGCCATAAGCATGTGCCGGGCGGACGCGACAGCGTTCCGGCAGGCTTCCTTCGGGCAATCGATATCGGCCGGGAAGATCGCAAGGACGCTGTCTCCCATGAACTTCAGGATCTCGCCATTGTGTTCCTCGACATTCCGCCCGACCAGTTCGAAACGTTGGTTGAGCATGGCGACGATCTCGTCGCGCGAATGCGATTCCGTCAGGGCGGTGAAGTTGCTGAGATCAGCCAAGAGGATTGCGGCGTAAAGCGCGCCGCCAGCGCCCCTTTGCGTCTCGCCGCCCAGGATATGCACGCTCGTTCTTGCGCCGGTATAGACGGCCAGCATGTCGGTCGCCGTCTTGGTCGCGGCCATGCGGTAGCATGCCAGTCCGAGGCTTGGCAGCAGCGCCTTCAAAGTTTCAAGATGTGCATCGGAGAAGCCGGTGGGACAATCGGTGGTCACGGAGAGGGCCATGCCGCGCAGAGCAACTTCTGTCGGAAAGGACACAAGGTTGACGACGTGGTCGGTCCCGCCTTTTTGCTGGAGCTCGGCCAAGTCAGGGTAGAGATCAACACCGTCTCCCCGCGCGATTTGCCATCTGCCGAAGAGCAGGCCGTTTTCCAGCAGATAAAAGATCGGCGTATGCGTGAAGCTCTCCTCACTGACGCTCTCATATTCGGCATTCTCAGTGACGGCCTCCGCACCTCTGGTAAATCTCGCCGAAACTCCACGGTAAACCGGATGGATGGAAGGCATTGCGATGCTCGCCTGCCATATCGGCAAGCCGTCTGCGATCAGCCGCCGGCATAGTCCGGCGACGAGCTGACCGATGTCGTTGCCGGCCATGCCCTGTTCGATCAGCCATTCGACGTGGTCTTGAATGTTATGTCTCCCCGATAAACCGTCTCATGGCGAACCCGCGCCGTCCGAAGGAGCCGGCGCGGGTTCGCTGTTTCGTATTATGCAGATGCTTTTTCGGCGGCTTCTCTCGGTATCCGGAACCACGTCACGTAAAGGGCGGGCAGGAACAGCAGCGTCAAGACAGTACCGACCACGATGCCGCCCATCATGGCGTAGGCCATCGGTCCCCAGAACACTTCCCGCGAGATGGGGATCAAGGCCAGGGTGGCGGCGGCCGCTGTCAGCATGATCGGCCGCATACGGTGTTCGGTTGCCTCCATCACCGCATGCCAGGCACTCACTCCCGATTTTCTGAGATCCTCGATCTGTACGACGAGAATGACGGAGTTTCGGATCAGGATGCCAATTAGCGCCAGCACGCCCAATATCGCCACGAAGCCGAGCGGCGCATTGCTCATCAGTAGAGCGGCGACCACGCCGATGAGGGCGGTGGGGGCGACCGCAAAGACCAGGAACAGGCGGCTGAAGCTCTGCAACTGGATCATCAGGATTGTCGCCATGACGAAAATCATCATCGGTGCGACAGCGGCGATCGGGCCCTGTGCCTTGGCGCTTTCCTCGACGGCACCGCCGACGACGACCGAGTAACCGACTGGCAGCGTCTTCTTGAATTGCTCGACCTTCTCGTCGAGTTGCTGGACGACGGTCGCCGGCTGGATGTCGCCGGTCACGCCAGCCTTGATCGTGATCGTCGGGATACGCGCGCGGCGCCAGATGGTCGGCTGCTCCAACTCGTAGCGGAAGGTCGCAACGGCTGACAGAGGAACCGCCTTGCCGTTCGAGGCCGGCAATTGCAGGTTCTGGAGCGTTTCGATGGAGCCGCGTTCTGCCGTCTGGGCTCGTCCGATCACATCGATCAGGTAGATGTCATCGCGGATTTGGGTGCTGCTCGATCCTTCGACAATGCCGTTGAGTGCAGTGGCGATGTCTTCGGAGGAGACGCCGAGTTGGCGTGCCTTGTCTTGCAGGACGTCAACCTTGACGACGCGGGCCGGCTCGTTCCAATCGAAGTTGATGCCGTTGAGCGACGGGTTGTCACCCATGATGCCCGCAAAGTCCTGCGCTATGCTGCGGACCTTTTGGATGTCTGGGCCGCTGATCCTGTATTGAACAGGCTTGCCGACCGGCGGACCGATATCCAGCAGCTTTACGAAAGCGTCCGTTCCGGGGAAGGTCTTCTTGAGATAGTCTTGAAGCTCGTCCCGCACCTTGTCGCGCACATCCATTCCCTTCGTGACGATAACTGTCTGACCGAAGGTCACGTCGGGCGTCTGCACGTCGAAGGAGAGGATGAAGCGGGGCGCACCCTGGCCGATATAGCTGGACCAGTGATCAACGCTCGGATTGTTTGCGAGCATCTCCCGTTCGAACTGAGCCATCTGCCGGTTCGTTTCGGTGATCGAGCTGTTGTGCGGCAGGTTCCAGTCGACGATCAGTTCCGGACGGTCCGAAGACGGGAAGAACTGCTGCTGAACATAGCCCATGCCGAAGAGGGAAGACCCAAAGGCAACGATGGTGAGAGCGATGGTCGCCCAGCGGAACCGCATCGCGACCCCGAGAACGCGCGAGAACAGCGAACCGAACCAGCCCTTCTTCTCGTGATGTTTCTTCATGCTTTTCGGCAGGATCGTCACCCCGAGCAGCGGGGTGAAAAGAACCGCGACGATCCAGGAGACGAGCAGCGATACAGCGATCACGACGAAGAGGGTAAAGGTGAACTCGCCGGCGGCACTGTCGTTAAGGCCGATCGGAATGAAGCCCGCGACGGTGACGAGCGTGCCGGTCAGCATGGGGAAGGCGGTCGAGGTGTAAACATAGGTCGCCGCCTTGCGCAGATCGTCGCCGACCTCCAGGCGCGCCACCATCATTTCGACGGCGATCATGGCGTCGTCGACCAGCAGGCCGAGCGCGATAATCAGGGCGCCGAGCGAGATGCGCTGCAGCGAGATGCCCGAATAGCTCATCACCACGAATGTAATGGCAAGGACGAGCGGAATGGAGATTGCAACGACCAGGCCTGCTCTCAGGCCGAGGCTGATGAAGCTGATCGCAAGCACGATAGCGATCGCTTCGAAAAGAGCGCGCGTGAAGCCGGAAACAGCCTCGTCGACCACGGCCGGCTGATCGGAAACCTGATGAACATCGACACCCACCGGCAGAACGCCGACGATCTCGTCAACCTTCTTTTCCAGAGCCTTTCCGAACTCCAGCAGATTGGCGCCCTGCTTCATGCCGATCGCGACGCCAATGGCCGGCTGGCCATTGAAGCGGAAAAGCGCTGATGGAGGATCGACATAGCCGCGCTTGATCGTCGCGACGTCGGTCAGCGGAAAGAAGCGGTCGTTGACCCTGAGATTGATCGACCGCAGGCTATCCTCCGATCTGAACTGGCCGCCTACTCGAAGCGCGATGCGCTCGGGCCCGGCTTCCACGAAGCCGGATTGCGTGACGGCGTTTTGTGCCTGCAGCGTGGAGATGATGGACTGGCGATCGATGCCGAGTGCTGCGATCTTGCGGGTGGAGAATTCGAGATAAACCGCTTCGTCCTGCGCGCCGATGATATCGACCTTGCCGACGTTCGGAACCGTGAGAATTCTGGCGCGCGCATCCTCCACGAGATCGCGAAGCTGTCTCTGGGAGAGACCGTCGCTGGTAAAGGCAAAGATGTTTCCGTAGACGTCGCCGAAGCGGTCGTTGAAGAACGGACCCACCACGCCCGACGGGAAATCGCCCTTGATGTCTGCGATCATGTTACGGACGCGAACCCAGGTGCTTTCCACATTCTTGGCTTTTGTCGTCGGAAGCAGATTGACAAAAATGGTCGTCTGCCCGGCAACGGTTTGGCTGCGGGTATAGTCAAGGGACTCGAGTTCTTCGAGCTTCTTCTCGATACGGTCGGTCACCTGCTTGGTGACTTCCTCAGCGGAGGCACCCGGCCATTGCGCCTGGATGACCATGGTCTTGATGGTGAAGGACGGGTCTTCTTCGCGGCCGAGTCCCATATAGGAAAACACGCCGGCGAGAATGAAGACGATCATGAAATACCAGACCATCGAACGGTGTTCGAGCGCCCAGTCGGAGAGGTTGAAGGTCTTCAAAGTTGATTCTCCTGCGTGAGTTTGACCCTCTGGCCTTCGGTCAGGTGATGGACGCCGGCTATCGCGACGCGATCGCCTATATTGAGGCCGCCGACGATCCGCACCCTGTCCGGATCGCTGAAGGCGCTATCCAGAGTTACCGGCTTGCGGAATACCGTCGCTTTCTCGGGATCGATCACCCAGACGCCCGGCTGGCCGTCTTTGTCCAAAATGGCGGTTGATGGGAGAGACGTGGTCGGCGCGCTGTCGACGACAGCACTTGCCGTGATGATCGAGCCCAGGCGAAAAGCGTCCGGCGGGTTGGTAAGCGTTATCTTCGTTCGCCTGGTCCGTGTGGTCGCCTCTGCTTCAGGCGCGATCTCACGCACGATGCCCGTGACCCTTATGGTCGGATCAAGCTGCAGGGCGATCTCGAACGGCGAACCCGGCTTCGGACCGTCAAGGCTTGCTTCCGGAATGTCGATGACAGCTTCGCGAACATCCGGGCGCGCGATGGTCGCTACGGTCTGCCCCGCCGAGACGACCTGGCCGACTTCCGCCGACGTCGCGGTGACGACGCCATCGAACTCCGCTTTCAATTGAGCGTAGCCTAGCTGTTCTTCTGCCTTCGCCAGATTGGCTTGCGCCTTGGCGACGGAGGCAATGGCCGATTTTTGCGCCTGCTCGGCGCTTTCGAGGGCGGCTTCACTGCCAGATCGGGATTCGGCAAGCGCGCGCTGGCGCTCTTCCGACGCCGACGCGTTGGTCAATTGCGCCTGGCTGTTTGAAAGATCGGCGCGGCTGCTTCGGACTGCAAGTTCGAGAGAAAGGGGATCGATGGCGGCGACCACCTGCCCCTTTGTAACGAGGTCGCCGACATTGACGTCGCGCGCTACGACCCGGCCCAGGACACGAAAGCCCAGTTGGGTTTCGATTCTGGGTTCGATCGTGCCGGGCAGGTGCAGGCTGACCACCGGCTCTGGTTTGATAACGGTCGACAAAACCGGCCGCACCTTCTCTTCGGTGTCTGCGGACTTCACCTCGCAGGACGTCAGCATCGATGTGGCCAGCAGCAGCGATGCTGCAATTAAAGAGTTTCTCATTTCGCGGCCTCTTGGGAATGGTCGACATGCTGACCGGGGCGCAGGAATTTGCCGCCTTCGGCAACCACGATTTCATGTGGCTTGAGGCCGGCGCTGACCGCGAACTGTCCGGTGTCATATTCTGCGACTTGAACTTTGCGTAAGGAGACTTCGCTCGTGGTGGGGTCGACGACCCATACCGCCGGCTGTCCACCCGCCGACGCCATGGCGCCCCACGGAAGGACGATTGCCTCTGCCGAGGGCATGCTGAATGTCCCGGTGACAGCCGCTCCGAGCGGCATGCTGGCGCCATCTTCCAGCCCGACCTTGACCTTTATCGTGCCGGTGGCGGCATCGATCGTCGGCGATATTTCCCGCACTGCGGCGGATACCCGCTTGGAAGCGTTGGAGATCAGAGCGACCTCAACCTGCTTGTCGGGCTGGTCCTTGAGAAACAGGGACTCAAAGACATTGAAGACGGCATCGCGGGGCCCGTCATGGGCGAGCGTGAATACCGACTGCACAGCCTGCGCCACTTGGCCGACCTCGGCATTGCGCTCCGTGATGACCCCGTCCGCGTCGGCGCGAAGTTCCGTGTAGGAAAGGGCATCCTTGGCGGTTTCAAGCTGGGCCTTGGCGACCTCCTCGGTCCCCTGAGCCGTCAGAAGCGTCTCACGGGCGGAGTCGTAGGCGGCACGGGTCGTGACTTGGTTTTTGAAGAGGCTTTCCTGGCGCGCGGCCGCCAACTGTGCTTGCGTGAGCTGTGCTTCCGCTGCCTGAAGGCTGGCCGTCGCCACGTCGACGTCTGCCCGCTGCTCTTCGGGATCTATCTTTGCTAGCAGATCGCCCGCTTTGACCTTCGCTCCGACATCGACGTTTCGCTCGATGATCCTTCCGCTGACGCGGAACGAAAGCTCCGATTCAATCCGGGCCTTTACTTCGCCGGTAACGGTCGTCCTTGCCGTCGGTTTGCTGAGCATTGCCTCAACGGTTCTGACACTCTGCGGCGCTTGTGTCGCGTGCTTTTCGTTCTGATCGCACGAGGACAGCGCAAGCGTCAGCGCGAGCCCCATAATGATTGCTAACTTATCCATTTCATCCCCTCGATGGCGGAATTCATGATGATGTTTCCGCCAAATAATATTGACTGACTGATTAGTCAATGAAATAAATGATGACTGTGAAGCTGATTGTGTCGGAATATCCCGAGACAAGGAGGACGTGAGATGTCGGTAGCAAAACAAGCGGGGCTGCGGGCGCAGCGCAAAGCGCAACGGCCCGGGGAAATCCTCGATGCGGCCTTCGAGGAATTCGTCGAACGCGGCTATGTGGCGACACGCGTCGAGGACATCGCCAGTCGCGTTGGCGTGACGAAGGGGACGATTTATTTCTATTTCGAGACGAAGGAACGGCTGTTCGAGGAGGTGATCCGCCGCATCTCCGTTTCATTCGTCGATGTCAGCGCCAAAGCAAAGACGCTGAGCGGGCCTTACTCGCAAAGGATCAGGACCTTCCTCCGGCTGGTTTATGATCGCCTCGTGACGGACCGGAATACGAGGGAACTCATGCGCTTTGTCATCGCGGAAGGGTCACGGTTTCCGCAGGTCGTGGATCGCCATCATGAGGAATTCATCGTCCCGCTTATGGACGCGACGCAGAAGCTCTTTGAAGAGGGGGTTGCTGCCGGTGAACTGCGAGATGCGCCGGCGATCAAGATTCCGGATACGGTGATAGGAGCCGCCGTGATGTTATGCGTCTCGCAGATGATCTTCGCAGATCGCAAACCGCAGGACGTCGAGGCGTTTTTCGAAGCGCATGTCGATCTCATTCTTCGCGGATTGATAACGAAGAACTGAGTTGGCGGGCCATCCATGGCATCGCCGCCGATGCTTGCGGAAGCTTGTTTTCAAGACGCTTTCAGCAGATGCGTGAAATCGCCCTTGCGTGCAAGGACATCAGCCAGGGAATAGCGATCGAGGGTTGTCAGAAAAGATTGCAATGCCTCGTCCAACACGCTGGTCAGACCGCAGGCGGGCGCGATGATGCACGAGCCGCAGCCGACCAGATCAAAGTCGTCTTCCGTGTGGCGGACTAGTGCGCCGACATTGATTTCGGCGGGCGGCTTCGCCAGACGTATGCCGCCATGACGTCCGCGCACGCTCTCAAGATAGCCGGCATTCACCAGATCGTTGACGACTTTCATCAGGTGGTTCTGCGAGATGGCATAGGCCCGGGCGATATCGGCGATCGAGGATAACCTCTCCGGTTCCCTGCCAAGATAAAGCATCACGCGCATGGCGTAGTCAGTGTAGCGCGTCATTCGCATCTGCATATCTCCAAATGATGTATTCTTGTTGCATGTTTTCCTGCCAAGGTATAGATGCATTCTGGATGCATGATTGGAGTTGGGCAATGGCGGGGTTAACGCTTGATGGCTGGGGGCAAAGTCACCTCATTGACGCGTTTTACGCCCGTGTCCCCGGTCGACACGAGGTTTGGCCCGATCTTCAAGGAAATGTCGCCGATCGATGCTCAGCCGCCGATGGCGGCCGATCGCACGTCTTCAGCTTCCCCCGAAATTATTCGATTCATTAGGAGATATCGATGAAACAACCCCTCAGCACGCAGACCATTGCGCTGGTCAAGGCCACCGTTCCCGCGCTCGAAGCCCACGGTCTCGAGATCGTGCGGGAGATGTACGCACGCATGTTCCAGAACCCGGAAATTCGGGATCTGTTCAACCAGTCGCATCACGGTGATGCCGGGTCGCAGCCGCGCGCCCTGACCGGAGCAATCCTCGCCTATGCCAGCAATATCGACAATCTGGGCGCGCTTGCGCCTGCCGTCGAGAGGATCGCGCAGAAGCATGTCGGGCTTCAAATTCTTCCCCAACATTACCCCTATGTCGCGGACGCCCTGCTCGGCGCCATCAAGGCCGTCCTGGGCGATGCCGCGACCGATGATATCCTCGCCGCATGGGGAGAAGCCTACTGGTTCCTTGCTCATATTCTGATTGCGCGTGAGGAGCGCATCTACACTGAACAGAAGGAAATTGCCGGCGGCTGGAACGGTTGGCGGGATTTCCGTGTCGAGAAGGTGATCCGCGAAAGCAGCGTCATCAAGTCGTTCATCTTGCGGCCGGTCGACGGCGGCAGCGTCATGAACCACAAGCCCGGGCAATACCTCACCTTTTGGTTTGATATCCCCGGCCATCCTCCGGTCAAACGTAATTATTCGATTTCGGCGGCACCGAATGGCGAAACCTATCGCATCTCGGTGAAGCGGGAGCCTCTTGGTCTCGCGTCGGGATGGCTCCATGACGAGGCCGTGGCGGGAACGATCCTTAGGGTTGCCGCGCCCGCGGGCGAATTCTTCCTCGCCGATCATCCCGAACGCCCGGTGGTGCTGCTTTCGGGCGGCGTGGGTCTTACGCCGATGGTGGCAATGCTGGAGGCATTGGTCGCCCGCGGCAACCAGGTGCCGGTCCACTATATCCACGGCACGCATGATCGCGAGACGCATGCGATGCGCGACCATGTCCGCACGCTTGCGGCTGCGGACAAGGCGGTACGCGTTACCGATTTCCATCAGACGCCGCTTGCCGATGAAACCGAGGACCGGGATTATGATGTGGCAGGCATTATTACCGACGACTGGCTGATCTCGAATACGCCCGTCGCCGAGGCGGACTATTATATCTGCGGGCCTCGCCTTTTCTTGCGCGCAGCGGTTACGGCGCTATCGCTTGCAGGTGTGCCGTCGAGCCGCATTCACTATGAGTTCTTCGGTCCGGCCGACGAGCTGCTCGCGGCTTGAGGGAATTGTTCAGGTAGAAGCCGTTCTGCGAAGGGAGCCGGTGGCTCCCTTCGCGTTCGAATTTTTGGCTACAACGTGCGCGTTCGCCCGAAGGAACGAAGCAGAAGATTGACGGAGACGGCGACCTTGTCGATGTCGCGGATGTCCTGTGAATATTGACCGGTGTAGAGCTTCACGATCATTTTGTCGCGATCGGATTCGCTGAGTTCGAAATGCAGATGAAGATAGTAAGCTTGCCGATCGCCGCCGCGGGCTATGCTTCTTCGCCGCTGAGTGACCTGTTTGAGTTCCGATCTGAATGGCGTAAAGCCATCAAACTTCAGCATGACGGATCGAGACTGAAACTGGGTTTCAACCGGCACTGCGACGACTGCCTTGTCCAGTGCGAGGCTGACGACCTGGCCAGGAATACCGTCGACCGTAGCAGTCTCTTCAAGTTTGAACGCGTGAAACAATCGCCGGGGTTTTTCAAAGCAGATGAGGGAGGCGATGATCATAACGATAATATTGATACCTGCCCACAAGGCTGCGATCGGCGAAAACAGTCCTTGAACATTGGTCGTCTCCGGCACAATGTTGATCAGCAGGCCGGCGGCGGTGATCGCGACCAGGCTGGCGATACAGATAAAAGTGTATCTATCGAACTGGTTTTCCTCATTGCCGCTTCCCTTCGGCGTCACCCTGAACGGCTTGCCGAACGGGCGGATCACGCTGGAAACGACAGTCGGCAGCATTCGGAACGTTGCAAATGTACCGACCGCACTTGAAATTATAGGCAGGTAGCGCGTCGGCGTTATCCATAGCATGAGCAGGAAATAGGCCGTCAGCAGCGGTATCTGATAGGAAACGTAGTCGGCAATATCGGTGAAATAAAGCGGCAGCAGCCCGAACCAGAGATAGACGATCGGGACGATCAATATCATGAAGCGAACCAGATATTGCACCAGCCACGACGCCGGCAGGAACATGATCCGTTGAAAGAGCGACAATCCCGGGCCGCGCAGCGGACCGTTATGCAGATACAGCGTCTGAATGCCGCCCTGGCACCACCGCTCGCGCTGTACGAAATAGCCGGTTAGATTCTCGGCCGCCAGACCCATCGACAGCCGCTCGTTCAAGTAGCGTGTCTTGTAGCCCACGTTGAGCATAGACAGCGTGGTCAGCAAATCCTCCGTGATGGACTCCGTTGGAAAGCCACCAATTGCGTCAATCGCTTTGCGGCGGGCGATTGAACACGAGCCGCAGCAAAAACTGACATCCCACACGTCTCTGCTAGGAGCGATCTCGTCGAAAAACAGGCGCTGCTCATCCGGCCAGATATTCTCCAGCCCGAGGTTCGACTGCACCGGATCGGCATTGAAAAAATGTTGCGGCGTTTGAACGATGCCGATGCTTTCATCGGAAAAGAAAGGCAGCGTTCGACGCAGAAAATGCCGGTAAGGCACAAAATCCGCGTCGAAAACCGCGACGAAATCGCCCGAACTGACCTTCAGCCCGTTGTTCATATTGCCCGCTTTGGCGTGCGAATTATCGCCACGCGTGACATGAATTGCGTTCTTTTCTTCGCAAAACCTCTTGAGCCAGTCTCGGCGCTGGTCGTCGAGCACGTATACCCTGAGCTTGTCGGCCGGGTAATCGAGCGACAACGCACCGACGATGGTTCTTTCGAGCACGTCGAGCGGTTCGTTATAGGTGGGAATGAAGACGTCCACCGTCGGCAGCTCTCGCTGGTCACGGGCAAAGAAGACACGCGCCAGCTTGTCTGCTTCGGCACTCCGATCGACATAACGGCTCATCAGCACGAGAAAAAGTACAACCTCGGTAAAGGCCAACATCTCCACGAGGAAGACAAACCATACCCAATAGAAATTGAGGCCGTCATAGGGGTAGGGAAGAACGGTTTCCGTCAGCCGCCAAAGGATGTAGCGCAATGCGATGGCTGCAACGAGCGCGCAGGTAACTGCCCGCGTCCAGGTATGGTGACGCGACCAATTGAATGGCCCTAAGAGAAAGAGGGCCAGAACCAGAAAGGTCGGAGCCAGCGCTAGAAGATACTGAACCACAGGTTTTTAACCCAATTCGTCAAGCCAATCCCGTGTTTGGGAAACCGTACCTGCACCGTTCGCCCGACCTGACAGAAATTCGCGAAGTCGTCGTTCATAAAGGACGGCTCGAGGCGAACCCGAATGCGGGCATTACGCTGTGACGATGCTGGCAGACTGGCCGCAAAGGAATCGCTCTCGACAGCCGCCGAACTGCCTTTTACGGAAACGACCGTGCCATCGAAGACATCGGTGCGGCCGAACAGTCGCACCTGCGCGGTAAGTCCAGGATAAATCTCGTCATAGTCGACCTCGGGAACAAGGATATCGACAAATAGCTCTCGGCAGTCGAGTAGGCGCATCAATTCGTTGTTGAGCACGACATTGGAGCCGTTGACGATGGTCCTGCTCCAAATCACACCATCGAATGGTGCTGTTGCGGTTGCGGATTCAAGGTTGCCCACGCGGTTGCGTTCTTCGATCAACTGCTTTTCGACTTCGGCGGCGCGTGTCTCGTTTTCCGCTATGCGTGAGTCCAAGTCACCGATGCGAACAATAACGTCGTCCTGGCGTTGTCGCGAATAGGGCACATCATTCTGCCCGTCGCCGAACACGAAGATGCCCTGGCGAATGGCATCGAGCCTCTGCTCCAACTGATCGACGGTCAAATTGCTGATTTCGACCTCACCGCCGGTCGCAGCTCCGGCGGCACGCGCGGCATCGACCATCCTCTGCGTGAGAATACCTTTTGACTCCAGGTCCATCCGGCGGCTTAGGTCGACCTGCGCGGCAAGATCCTGGGCCTGGGAGACCTCGACTTTCTTTCTCAGGATCTCCACTTCCCGTTCCAGATTGGAAATTGTGGCCTGCTTGAAAATTTCCAACCGTTTGGATAGCTGCTCGCGAAGTCCGGAAAGCTCGTCCCGCTCCTTCTTCAGCGCCACTACACGGTCGCGCGCCGTGTTGCGGTCTGCTTCCAGCGAAGCAAGGATTGCACGATTGACGCGTGGGTTTTTGATATCTGCAAGTGTCTGACCCTCTTTGACAGGGGTACCAACCTTCGCAGGCTCTCCTTCAATCACACCGTCAATAGGGGAATTGACGACAGCGAAGCGGGCATTGACCGTGCCGTCACGGCTCGTAAAGCCGGTGATTGCCGGTAGCGAGACGATAACAGCGATCGCCAGCAGCAGCAGTCCGACACTGATACGTGTAATGCGATGATTTAAGATCATGTTGCCAAACGAAGAAACCGCGTTGAGAGCCCTGCGCGTCGCCGAATCATTTTCGACAACAATTACAACTAAATCTTGCGTAATTTAGCGTAACGAAAATTAGCAGGCAAGTGACGGTCGCAAAATATGGATAACGAAAAGCGGGTGCGGCGCGCGTGCATCAGTTGAACGTTGACGCGTCCTTTATTGCAAGGAAGCCGGCTACGATCGGACATTTTGATGGAAGATGTGGTACAGGAGCAGCCTAAGCCGTTTTGAGGATCTCCGCGCGATCCCTCAGATATGTCATCGTGTCGGAAAATGGCATGGCTTTGCCGAAGAGGTAGCCCTGTCCGATATCGCATCCTGCGCGTAGGAAATATGCCAATTGGGTATTGTCCTCGATGCCTTCGACGGTCGTCTTCACATCCAGGCCTTGGCTCATCATGAGCAGCGCTTGAACAATTTTCTCATGGCGGTCGTCGTGCTCGCGGGCGGATCTGACGAAGCTTTTGTCAATTTTGATCTTGTCGAACTGGTATCGTGCGAGCTGCGCCAAGCTGGAATAGCCGGTGCCGAAATCGTCCAGTGCGATTTGTATGCCCGCGTTGTGAAGATCCCCAATAATTGCGGCAGCGAGATCCGGATCGCGGATCAACGCATTCTCGGTGATCTCGACTTCCAGCCGGGACGACGGCAAGCCTGCGTCATCAAGAATTTCCAGAATTCGAGACACAAGAAGCCGGTCATCCATTTGAACAGCCGAGACGTTGAACGAAAGCGATACGTCCTCCGGCCATGATCTGGCGTTCTCGCACGCTGTCTTGAGGAGCTGCAGAAAAAGCGGCGTCATCAAGCCGGTTTCTTCCGCTATGGGAATGAACAATTGCGGCGAAACGCCCGTGCCGTCGTCGAGCGTCCACCGGGCAAGCGCCTCGAAACCGCACACCTTTCCAGACCGCAGATCGATGAGCGGCTGATAAAATGGCTCGATGCGACCTTCTGTGATCGCCGTTCGAAGTTCGCCCTCAAGCTTTGCACGTGCGGTGACTTTAAGCCGCATTTCCTCGGAGAATCGCAGCGCGATGTTGGCGCCCGCGCTCTTGGCTTCGTAGAGTGCGATATCAGAACGATGGCAAACATCCTGCAGTTCATGGCCATGCTCCGGCCAGCGAGCGTAACCAACGCTCGCTCCGACCTGGCAGGATATCGGCCCGATGTGGATGGGCCGGCTGAGCGCATGGATCAGCAGATTTGCGAACTTTTCGTCTTTCTCTGGGACCAGTCCCCTGGCTATGACGATGAATTCATCGCCTCCGAGACGAAAAACGCATGATTCCTCGGCAAATGCCGATAGTCTTTTTGCGACTTCCTGCAGAAGCCTGTCGCCTCCCTGATGGCCGACCAGATCATTGACCTTCTTGAAGCTGTCCAGGTCAACGGAAAAAATCGTCGCCGTCGGCACCAAATTGTCGTCATCTTCGGTCGCGGGCTTCACGATCTCGAATTTCTCGAAAGCATATCTGTTCGGAAGGCGCGTGAGGTGATCGTGGGTGGCAATCCAGTGTGCCCGCTTTCCCTGTTCTTCCTGACGCAGCATCTCTTTGCGCAGATCGAGGATTCGCAGAAGCGAATAGATAAAGCTCGCGGCGCCGGGGATGATGAATGTCAGGAACAGAACAGCGATCGTGCCGTCGCCAAGGGGTCTCAACCAACCAAAAAATGTTCCATGCCAAAGCAAGCCAATGATCCACAACAGGGATGAACCAGAGGCGAGGACAGCAAGTTGCTTTCCCGCTTTGCTTTCGAAAAATTCACGCATCCTCTTCCCCGCAAGCTATCCGGCATTATGAAAGATGATGTTACATTAGCGTGCAATCATGAGCGCCGGTGTCGCTGTGATTGTGCTACTCTGTGCCCAGCGGATTAAATTTTTCCAAATCATGTCTAGATTTCTTCGAAACTCGGGTCCGAGGGAGTTTCATCACTATTTGCTACCGCTTGCCTAAATTATTGACGGTCGACGCTGTCGCGAATGGGAACAATACCAGTCGGAGGGGATTCAAATCTGAGTAAGTCAAGAACTGCGATGGAGGATGAACCAATGACAATCGTGGAGGAATATCGGGCGTTGAAGCGGCAGCCGCGCAATTCTGCAGAGGGGCTGGAAACATTTCGTGGAAAGAAGCCGGTCGTCGTCATTGTCAGTGATCTGGCACGAGAGGCAGGTCGCGAACAAGAGCGGCTCATTCTTAGGGATCGCCGACGTCTTGAAGAGGCCAATCTGGCGGTGGTGCGCGTGCATGACGGCAAGGTGACGCCTCTATTCGCTGCTGGGAGTGGATTGCGGCCCAAGATAGTTCGTGCGCAACTCGACGCCAATTCGGTGGTCGATTTTTGCGTCGCGCTGGTCAGCAAGGAGGGTGAGGTGCTGTTTCGGTCCGCAAAGCCGACCGACAGCGATTTGCTCTTCGCTTTCCTAGAATAGTTTTCTCGGCGTTCCAACCGCTGCGGGTGGCAGGTCGGTAAGCGGCGACCGCCGTTCCGGCGAGCGCCGCGGGGCTGATGGAACTCCTCCCAGGATACACTGGTGTTTGCCATGGCTCTCCGCCTTTCGAGAGCATCTGCCGGCTATGCAGTCATTCTACGCGCCGGCGCCACAGGCTCGTGACGCTGCTGTGCTTTCGGGGCAGGGGTCGCGGCCGTTTGGCTGGCTGCGCCGATCCGGAAGCGGCCGAGAAGATTGAAGAGAGCTTCAGCTTCGTTCGCAAGGCTATGGCTGGCAGCGTTCGATTCCACGACCATGGACGTATTCTGCTGCGTGCCTTGATCTATGGTGTTGACCGCCTGGTTGATTTCCTTGAGGCCGGTTGCCTGTTCTCGCGACGCGTCGACGATTGCCGCCACGTTGACATTTATGGCCTCCACCTGTTGGCCGATCAGATCGAGCGCCTGGCCGGTTTCCCCCACAAGTGTCACGCCGTTTTTCACCTGCTCGCCGGAGGTGTTGATCAAGGTCTTGATCTCCTTGGCGGCGCCGGCCGAGCGTTGCGCAAGCTCGCGGACTTCCTGAGCAACGACGGCAAAACCCTTGCCGGCTTCTCCGGCGCGCGCAGCTTCGACACCCGCATTCAGTGCCAGAAGGTTCGTCTGGAAAGCAATATCGTCGATGACACCGATAATGTTCGAAATCTCGTTCGAGGATGCCTCGATCTCACCCATCGCAGTGATTGCCCGGCGAACGATATCACCCGATTTTTCCGCATTTTCCCGAGCCGTGACGACCAGCCGGCCGGCCTCGTCGGCGCGGCGGCTGGAATCCGTGACGGTCGTGGTGATCTGCTCGAGGGCTGCCGCGGTCTCCTCGACCGAGGCAGCTTGCTGTTCCGTTCGTTTGGATAGATCGCCGGTTGCCGACCGGACACGATTGGAACCGGTTGCGATCGCCTGTGCGTTCTGGCCGACCTTGCGCAAGGCATCCTCAAGCTGCTCCACCGCAGCGTTGAAGTCTCGGCGCACAAGGTCGAGCGGCGGCGCGAAGGCAACGTCTATCCGGTGTGTGAGATTGCCGCTGGCGAGCTGGCCCAACCCGCTGGCGATCGCATCGACCGCGAGCTTGATATCTGCCGCCTCCCGCGCACGGACATGTTCCTGCTCCGCGCGTCCCTGTTCGGAAAGTGTGCGATTGACCTCTGCCTCAGCCTCGAGCCGCTGATGTTCTTGAGCCTTCGCCTTGAACACGGCAACGGACTTCGCCATCGCGCCGATTTCATCGGAGCGTTCGGAATGGGGCACTTCCTTGGTGTAGTCGCCACCGGCAAGCACACCCATATAGGCCCTCATGCTTTCCAGTGGCACGATGGCCCGGCGCCGCAATAGCAATGTTCCGGCAAGCAGCAACAATATGGATCCGCCAGCAGCGGAGAGCGAGAAGATTGTCCAACGATTTATCTCTTCTCGGGCGCCCTTCTCCTGGCCCGACAGAAACTCGTTCGAGCTGGTCACCAGTTCCTCGACGGCATCCTGATGCAGGTGAAACGTGCCCTTGAGATGAACGAGCAGATCCTTGACCTTTGCCGTATCCTTAGCCGCCAAAGCAGGGAGAATCTCCCGGTCCATTTCCTGCCAGAAGACATCGGATTTGGTCAGCACCGTATTGGCCAGCTGATCCTTCAGATTCTGTGGCAAGCTGGAGGTTTGCCAGTAAGCGCGGCGCTCATTGTAGTCGAGGTGGAGTTTGGCGATTTTGGCCGCATTCGCCTCGGCGACCTCCGGAAAATCACTGGCTTCCAAAGCCAGCATGTAGGATTCCACCACGAAAAGCGGCGGGGGCAGAATATCGGCAACGAGATCTTTTCCGTTGACGACCTGCTCATAGATCGGTCCGTTCACTTTGAGCCGGTTCAAGGCGACCTGCTGCAGCCCTGTCGAGCCGGCAAGCCCTATGGTCATCACGACACCGAAAGCAATAAGGCTTTTTGCAATACTAATGCTCATAATGTTCGCCCTAATAAAAATAAAATTTGTATTCGAGTAACTTGCTTAAATTGTGTTTAATAATGGTTTAATTTTCCGGAAATATTCGTCAAATGGATAGGTTCAGCGTCTTTTGTTGTGTCTTTGACAAAGACTTGAACTGTCGGCTGACCGGTCCAGCGGCTTGTTTTGTGCCCCTCGCTGGATTCATCGGCGGCTTCTCCGATCCGAGCGGCGCACGAATCTATATTCACTTCCCTGTCGCACGACACGCACTGCGCATTTGCGCCCATGCGCAGGCCAGCCAGCATCTCCTTGAGAGCTGCTGGCCGATCTCAGGTTCGGATTGTCGCCGTCCCCTGGCCTAAAGTCCGCAGGGCGTTCGCGGAAAGCAAAGCGCGTTTCGGCTTTGTCGCTCAGCCTTGCAAGAACTATGAAGCTCGCTTCGGCCGTGCTGGGGTCTGGTACAGGCCGAGGGCTGCCTTTTTCAAGCAGGCGAGATAGCGGTCCCGGTTCGCAAGGCCATCGTCGCGCGGCGTAACGAGGCAGAGCGTTCCGGCTGTATGACCGTCCTCGCCGTGTACCGGTACGGCAAAACAGTGCGTGAAGCTGTCGACGATGCTGTTGAAGGTGAAGAAGCCTTCGCGCTCGGCCTGACGCACCTCGGCGATGAAGGTCTTGGGGTCGAGCCATTCGCCGCTGGGCAGACGAAAATCCTCCGGCGGAATGAAGTTCAGGATTTCCTGATCCGAAAGATGCGCAATAAGCAGGCGGCCGGAGGCCGTCCACGGGATCGGAACCGACTGGCCGATATCCGTCGAGATGCGGAATGGCCGGGCGCCTTCGCGCATGCGAACGACCGTATATTTGTTACCATCCAACATGCAGAACTGCGCCGTCTCCCGCGTCTCGTCGGCAAGCTGCTCCAGCGCCGTCTCACATTCGCGGGTGAAATCGAAATGGTTCTCATAGGCCGCACCCAGGAAATAGAGCTTGCGGCCGAGGTAGACGCGGCCCTCGCCACCCGTAAATTCAAGAATACCGTTGTGCAGCAGCAGGTTGACGAGCTCGTAGACCGATGAGCGCGGCGCGCCGATCTGCGCGGCGATTTCGTTCGGCTTCAAGGCCTGCCGCTTGTGGCGCAGGAATTCGAGGATCTCGAAGGCGCGGTCGAGCCCTCGGGCGCGTTTGCCGATTGCTTCGTCCTGAACTGCATCCATGTTGCCGAATCCCGATTCTAGTCGTGTCAAATTTTTCAAGTCGTCTCCCGCATCTGTCAATCGCTCCTACCATTCGCCGTGAACGAATTTTTTTCACCCCCCTTGCGAGGGGAAAAAATCGGCATAAGATCGCCGACGTCCGGTATATAGATCATATGTACATTATAGCGGACATCACACAAATGGCAAGCCTTAAGGCTGCCACGCACAAAAAGGGGAACGACATGACGAAACTTGAAGACACAGCCTCAGCCTCGCTGCGCAGCCGCCTTCTCGCGGGCGCTGCCGCCGCTGCGGTCCTCCTCGCCTTTTCGGCCGGCACGGCGTCGGCGGCAGCCAACTGCATCAAGGGTGATCGCAAGGCGCCCTATACGATCGGCTGGGCGAACATCTATTCTGTCCCGACCTGGATGAAGCAGACCGAAGGCACGATCACCGATGAGGTGGCGGCTCTGAAGAAGGACGGGCTCGTCAAGGACCTGAAGATCACCGATGCGCAGGGCAATGCCCAGACGCAGATCCAGCAGATACAATCGATGATCGACGCGAACCTCGATGCCATCATCGTCGAAGCCGGTTCGTCCACCGCGCTCGACCGCGTCATCTCCGATGCCTGCTCCAAGGGCATTGCCGTCGTCAACTTCGACAGCCTCGTGGACACCAACAATCTCACGGCGAAGATCAACACGGACTCCAACGAATGGGGCCAGAGGGCTGCGCAGTGGATGGTCGATCAGCTTCACGGTAAGGGGAAGATCATCATCATGAACGGTCCCGCCGGCGTTTCCGTCAGCGACGACCGCCGCAAGGGTGCGCAGCCGGTGCTCGATGCGAACAAGGGCATCCAAGTCATCACCGAAACCAATACGGAATATAACGTCGCGCCCGCCCAGGAAGCGATGACGAGCCTGCTGTTCGCCAACCAGCAAATCGATGGCGTTCTGTCGCTCGGTGGCGCACTGTCGGCGGGGTCCGTCATGGCTTTCGACCGCCAGGGCCGCGAACAGGTTCCGACGACAGGCGAAAACGCCCGGCAATTCCTGGAACTCTGGAAGGAGAAGGGCCTGAAGGGCTGGGCGACCATGCAGCCAAACTGGCTCGGTGCGCTCTCCGTCTATGCAGCCGTACAGGCGTTGCAAGGCCGGGACGTTCCGGCCTTCGTCAAGGTGCCGCTGCCCGTTATCGACGACAGCACGATCGGTGGCTATCTCGCAAGGGCCGACAAGTTCCCGGCTGACGGCTATATCTACTCGGACTACGACAAGGCGCTCTTCGACAAGCTGCTTGCCAAGTAATCCGTCTTGAAGGAAGCCGTCATGAAGGAAGAAAGGCCCCTGCTGGAAGCCCGGCAGGTGTTCAAAGGATTTTTCGGCAATCCCGTTTTGAAGGGCGTCGATATCGCCCTTCTTCCGGGCAGGGTTCACGCCCTGCTCGGTGAGAACGGTGCCGGCAAGTCCACGCTGATCAATCTGCTGTCCGGTGCCCTCCAGCCCGACGGCGGTTCCATCGCCGTCGACGGCAAGCCCGTTGGGCGCTTTAGCCCGGCGGCCGCGCGTGCGGCGGGCATCGCCGTGGTCCAGCAGGAGCTGAGCCTCACGGCGAATCTCTCGATTGCCGAAAATATCGGGCTCGGCGCATTTCCGCGCCGGTTCGGTCTCATCGACTATGAAGCTCTTCATCGCGGTGTGCGGGAAGTTTGCGACATGGTGGGGCTTACCGAGCCGATCGACATGCCGGTCGCCGATCTTGCGCTTGGTCGCCGTCAGATGGTGGAGATCGCCAAGGCGCTGTTCCGCAAGCCGCGCGTGCTCATTCTGGATGAGCCTACCTCCTCGCTCTCGGCCCATGAAGCCGGCATTCTTGCCAGCCTGATCGAGACGCTGAGGGATCGCGGCATAGCACTTCTCTATATTTCTCACCGCCTCCATGAGGTGCAGGCGCTTTGTTCGCACGTCACGGTGCTGAAGGATGGCGGGGTCACGGCGGACCAGTCGCTATCCGGCATCGACGGCGAGGGGCTGGTGCGTCTCATGGTCGGCCGCGAGACCGGCGACCTCTTCCCGCCGCGCCGAGCCGCGACGCCCGGTGCGACGCGCATCAGCGTCGAAGATTTTTCCGCCGGCATGGTGCGCAACATCGGCTTCTCCGCCCGTGCCGGCGAGATCGTCGGCATCGGCGGGCTCGTGGGGCAGGGGCAGGAAGACTTGTTGCTCGGCCTTTATGGCGCGATTCCTGCCGCGGCTGCCCGGGCCGAGGTTTCCGGGAAACCCGGTCTGCCTGCCCATGTCGGCGAGGCGAATGCGGCTGGTATCGTCTATGTCCCGGCCGACCGCAAACATGAGGGGCTGGTATTGCCTCATTCCATTGCGTCAAACCTCATCCTGCCCTCGCTCGGACGGCTCGCCAGCAAAGGGCTGCGCGACCTGCAGGCAGAAAGCGGTCTTGTCGCCGATCTTGCGCGCCGTCTGACGATCAAGGGCGACACGGCCCGCCCGGTGCAGGCACTTTCCGGCGGTAACCAGCAGAAGGTGGCGCTCGCCAAATGGCTGCCGCTCGATCCGTCCGTTCTGCTCCTCAACGATCCCACGCGCGGCGTCGACATCGAAACCAAGCGGGAAATCTACCTTATGCTCCGTGCTTTCGCCGCCGAGGGGCGGCTCGTCATCCTGGCCAGTTCCGACACGCCGGAACTGGTGCATCTTTGCGACCGCGTCGTGGTGCTGCGCGAGGGGCGCATCGCGGCGACGCTATCAGGCGCTGCGATCAGCGAAGGGGCGATCGTCGGCGCGGCCATGGGCGTCACGACACAGGAGGCAGCAGCATGAGCACCGTTTCCTCTTCCGCCTGGCTTTATGGCGCGATCCAGCTCCGCCGCAATCGCGGTCTCGGCGGCCTTTATCTGGTCGTTGGCGCTTTTCTTATCCTCTATGTCGTGCTCTTTCCGGGTATCCTTTCCATCAGTGGCTTTTCGAAGTTCACGCAGAACTGGTTCCCGCTCGCGCTCGTCACCATGGCGCAGGCGGTGCTCATGTTGAACGGCGGCATCACGCTGGCGATCGGTCCGCTCGTGAGTCTCGGCGCAGTCATAGCGGCAACGACCATGGAAGGGACGCTCGGCGTGCCGGGGGGCATTATTGCGGTCGTGCTCGCTGGCCTGTCGATCGGCGCTGTCATTGGGGCTATCGTGACGCATCTGCGGCTTCCGGCGATCATCGTCACGCTCGCCGGCTCCTTCATCATAACCGGGGTCGCGCTCATCCTGCTGCCGCGGCCGGGCGGGTTCATTCCCGACTGGCTGTCGGTAACGCTGGCCGGCGATACGCCCGTCGCCTTCCTGTTGCTCGTCGTGACCCTCGTGTTCTGGAAAGCCTTTCTCGCAACGCCGCTCGGCCTCGGCATCTATGCGGCCGGCGACAACCCGATCGGCGCATTCCGTTCCGGTGTCCCGGTTGAGCGGGTGAAGGTTGTCGCCTTTGCGCTCTCCGGTCTTCTGGCGGCGTTGACCGGTCTCTTCGTCGCTGCGCAGACCGGCTCGGGTGATCCGGTGATAGGCACGCCCTTTACGCTGAACTCGATTGCTGCCTCCGTGCTTGGCGGCGTCGGCTTTCTTGGCGGCAAGGGCACCATGCGCGGCGCGATCTGCGGCAGCCTGCTGCTTTCGGTCATGATCAACGTCATGTTCTTCCTCGGCTTTCCGCCGGTCGCGCAATATGTCGCGCAGGGCCTGATCATCGTGGGCGCGGTCGCGGTTCCGGAACTTCTCGCACAATGGAAGGTAAGGCGATGAACGTCATCAGGACAGCATTCCGCAACCCGCCGCTCCTGACCTTCCTTCTGGTCTCGCTCGTCTGGATCGTCGCAAGCTTCATGTTGCGCGGGTTCGGTGCCTATGGTCACCTGCGCTATCTGCTGGAGCTCTCAGCGGTGATCGGCATTGTGGCCGCCGGCCAGACGCTCGTCATCCTGATGGGCGGCATCGATCTTTCCGTCGGCGCGGTTATCACCGTGACCGCGATCCTGCTGCCGCTCCTCTCGCCTGCTTGGGATGCGAGCGGCGTCATCGGTATCGCTGCAGCACTTGCCATCGCCGCCGGCATTGGCCTCATGAACGGTGCGGGTGCGGCCTATCTTCGCGTACCGCCAATCATCATGACGCTTGCCATGGCGACCTTCTTGCAAGGCTTGCTCGTCATCGTTGCCGGCGGCAGTGCGGTTACCGTCAGCAATCCGGCGGTCATTCTGCTTGGCCAGGCGCGGCCGCTCGGCATCCCGGCTGGTATCGTCCTTTGGATTGTGGTCTCGGTTGTCGTCCTGCTGCTCATCCACCGCATGCCGATCGGCGCGCGTTTCCTTGCGCTTGGGGCAAACCCGCTGGCTGCCCGGCTCTCCGGTGTCCGCGTCGGTCGCAACACGCTGATTGTCCATACGCTCTCGGGCTTTTTCGCGGGGCTTGCGGGTATTCTCGTGCTGGGCATGAACCGGCAAGGCTATGTCGGCATCGGCGATCCTTATCTGCTGACCTCGATCGCAGCCGTCGTGCTCGGCGGTACGTCCATCCTCGGCGGCCGCGGCACCTATGCAGGTACTATTCCCGGCGCGATCCTGCTCGTGACGACGACGGCACTGATCACCGTCGTCAATGCCTCGCCCGGTTGGCGCTCCATCATGTTCGGCACGCTGATCCTTGCCCTCTTGCTCGTATCCGGTCGTGAGGGGCGCAGATGACCGAGCGCTATGACGGGCCGTTGATCGACCCGCATCATCACCTCTGGGATCTCAAGCTGGAGCGACACCCTTGGCTTAAAAAAGCGCAGGCGACCGGCGGGGAGACGGCTTTCGGGAGTCTCGCACCGATCCTGCGCAACTACGGCATCGAAGATTATCGCGCCGATGCCGCACGCCAGAACGTGGTTGCAACCGTCCATGTGGAGGCCGGCTGGTCCGATGCACATCCGCTGGAAGAGAGCCGCTGGCTGGATAGCCTCAACCGTAGCTCCGGCGTGGCACGCCGTTATGTTGCGCGGGTTCCTCTCGACGCGCCGGGCGCCATGCGCCTGCTCGAGATGGAAGCGGCAAACCCGAACGTCGTCGGCATCCGCGATATCGTTAGCTGGCATCCGGAACCGGCGAAGCGTTTTGCCCGGCGCGCGGATCTCATGGGTGATCCTGCCTGGCGGGCGGGGCTTGCCCACGCTACGCGGCTCGGGCTTATCTTCGACCTGATGCTTTATCCATGGCAGATGAAGGACGCGCTTGCGCTGGTGCGCGCTTTCCCGCAAACGCTTTTCGTGCTCAACCACGGCGGAAGCCCTGTCGACCGCACGGATGATGGCATGGCGCTCTGGCGCGAAGGCCTGCGGGCGTTTGGCAACGAGCCGAATGTGCGCCTGAAGATTTCCGACCTCGTGGCCTACGACAGCGGGTGGACACTCGAAAGCCTGCGACCGGTGATCGAGCATTGCCTCGATTGTTTCGGCCCGACGCGCTCGATGTTCGCGAGCGATTTCCCGGTGGCGGGGTTATACGCCTCCTTCGACGAGGTCTATCGGGCCTTTCGCACCGTCGCCTCGCAATTCTCTCTCGACGAGCAACGCGCCCTGTTCTTCGCCACGGCCAACGACACCTATCGCCTCGGCATAGCCGATCCGGTCGAGCCCCAGGGAGGCTGCGATGTCTGACCTTCATGCCGCATCCGAAACCGTGCTGATCGATGACCGGGTGCGCGGCTTTCCGCCGGGCAACCCACCGCTCCCGCTTGCGGCAATCGGCAAGCAGGGATGGAAACCTTATGACGGCAGGATGGCCCTGCCGCTGATTTCGCTCGATCGGCAGGCTTTCTCCAGCAATGTCGAGCTGATGATGGCCTATGTGAAGAGCCATGGCGCCGAAATCGCGCCGCACGCCAAGACGCCGATGTCGACGGCATTGGCAGATGCACTTATTGCAGCGGGCGCCTGGGGCACGACGGTTGCCGATATCCGCCAGACTGCGGTTCTGCTCAAGGCAGGACAGCGCCGTCTGATCCTTGCCAATGAGATCGGCGGAGCCGCCGCCGCACGTCGGCTTGCCGCGCTGCTTGCCGGTTATCCTGATGCGGAAGTCCATGTTTTCGTGGATTCGACGGCGCTCGTCGATGCTCTGCGGTCGGCGTGGCGCGAACGTGGAGATCTGCCGCCGCTGGGGCTGATGGTGGAGTTCGGCGCCGGTCGGGCCGGTGTGCGCAGCTCCGACGCTGCGGCAGCAATTCTCGATGCGATCGTTGCTGCCGAAACGCCGACCTTCCGGCTGACCGGCATTGCCGCTTATGAAGGCGCCGCCGCGACCAGCGATGCGGAAGAGACGATGCTTCGCATCACGGCGCTGATGGCGATGACGGCCGAGTTCCTGCCGAAGGTGCGTTCTCGCATAGGCACCGAGCGGCCGCTCCTCGTCACGGCCGGCGGTTCGGTCTTTTTCGACATGGTTGTTGTGGGGCTTTCGTCCGCCGTTGCTGCCGATCCCGCTTGCCGTCTCGTGCTGCGCAGCGGTGCCATCTTCTTTCACGATCACGGCATTTACGAGCGCGGTCTTGCTGGTCTCGATGCGCGCGGTGGCTTCCGCATTGGTGCCGAATTAGCTTCCGCCGCGTCCGGCTTTCGTCCGGCGCTGCGGGTCTGGGCCGAGGTCCTGTCCCGGCCGGAGCCAAGGCTGGCGATCTGCGGCTTGGGCATGCGTGACGTGGCCATGGATCAGGGCATGCCGCGGCCGCTGGCGCTCTATCGTAACGGTGCGCGTCTTGCCGATCTCAGGGGCGCCGAAGTTCTCCGCCTCAATGATCAGCACGCTTTCGTGGCACTTGCAGACGGCAGCGACGTTTCCGTTGGCGACGTGGTCGAATGCGGTATTTCGCATCCCTGCACCTGCCTTGACCGCCACGCAATCCTCTATGGCCTCGACCCGGATCATTCGGTGACGGCGGCCTATCTCACCAGCTTCGGCTGAACCTCCCTCCCAAAGCAAGAAAAGGAAAAACCTTCCATGATCCAACGTTACCAGAAGGGTTCGCGTATGAGCCAAGCCGTCAGCTATGGCGGGCTCGTCTATATTGCCGGCCAGGTCGCGGAAAATCGCAAGGCGGGCATCGAGGAGCAGACCCTCGATGTGCTCGGCAAGATCGACACCCTTTTGAAAGAAGCCGGTACGGACCGCTCGCGCCTGCTCGCCGTCAACGTCTTCCTGCCGGCGATCACCGATTTCGAGGCGATGAACGGCGTCTATGATGGCTGGATCGACATCGAAAACCCGCCGGCCCGCGCCTGCGTCGAGGCACGCCTCGCCGATCCGGACCTGCGCGTCGAAATGACTGCGGTCGCCGCCCTCTGACGGCAAGGCAACAGCCCGGACTGGAGACATCATGCATAGCGGCCTCGTCAATCCGATCGACTTTTCGCGCGAGGGCCGGCAGGCCGGTCATCTCGCCATTCCCTATTCGATCGACCGTTCGCCTTATTATCAGATCCGCATTCCAGTTCTTCGCCTGAAGAATGGCGAGGGGCCGTCCCTGCTTCTGATGGCGGGCAACCATGGCGACGAATATGAGGGCGAACTCCAACTCGGGCGGCTGATGCGCCGGTTGGATGTTGCGGAAATCCGCGGCGCCGTCACCATCCTGCCAATGGCGAACCTGCCGGCGGTGATGGCGGCGAGGCGCTGCTCGCCGTTCGATGGCGGCAATCTCAACCGGGCGTTTCCCGGCGATCCGACGGGATCGCCGACGGCGCGCCTCGCCCATTTTCTCGAACATGAACTCTTTCCGCGCCATGACGTCGTGCTCGATCTGCATTCGGGCGGCACGTCCATGGCGCACCTGCCCTGCACGCTGATCGAGCGGCAGGCCGATACGGCCCGCTTCCAGCGGTCGGTCTCGCTGATGCGCGCCATGGGCGCGTCACATGCCTTCATCGCCGACAATGGGCCGACCGCGCCGACATCGATGGGTGCTGCCGGACGGGCGGGGACCGTGGGTCTTTCCGGCGAATTCGGCGGCGGCGGAACCGTGACGCCGGAGACAATGGCTTTCACGGCGGCGGCGATCGACCGGCTGCTTATCGCGCTCGGCATTGTCGAGCGTCCGGTTCTCTCCCGCGCACCGCTCTCCGAGCCGGGACCATCGCTGCTTCTCTCGTTGTCTCGGCACAGCCAGGGCATCTATGCGAACCACAGAGGCTGGTTCGAGCCAGCCGTCGCACTCGGCGCAACCGTTTCTGCCGGCGATCTTGCCGGTTGGTACCATGATCTGGAACGTCTGGATCAGCCGGAGGAAGAGCTGCGCTTTGCGGAGGGCGGCATCGTCATTTCCCATAGGCTGCATTGCGACAGCCAGGCCGGCGACTGCCTGATCCAGGTCGCCGAACCCATCGCCTGCTGACGAGGGGTCAGGTGATTGCGTCGACCGCCGCCTTGACCCAGTCAAGGCGCTTGGCCGGTATGAGGCCGTAATTGTAGAAGTTCACGCCGTCAGCGCCGGCATCAACAGCGGCTTTGGCGCGCTCTGCGAGGATCGCCGGTCCGTCGACTTCAGGATAGAAGACGCGCAGACCCACGCCGAGGAACTTTCCCGGTCCGATCGCCGCCCGCCCGCTCCGGATGACCTCGCCGACAGCCTCCGGCTCCATGTCGTAGCAGCAGAGGATCGCCCCATCGCAAAGCTTGCCGGCTGCAACGAGATCAACGCCGCCGAGCCAGCCGTCCTTCAGGTCGATAAGCACGATGCGTGTCTCCGGATCAGCCGCAGCTTTGATCTCGCCAATCAGGCTGGTCACCGGTTCGGTGCGCCAGACGAGATAGGCGTACAGATCCGGATGGTCGCGAAATGCATCAATCCCGGCCGCGGGAAAGTCCGGGAATTGCCGCTCCGGGACGGCCCGTTCGCAGAGTTCCGCGATGAAGCGCGTGACCGATTGGCGCGCGCCTTCCACCGGCACGCCGGCCTTCATGGCGCGCGCCGTACAATGATCGCAAAAGCAGAGCGACAGCAGGAAATCGTCTTCGGCGTTAAGGCCGACGCCGTCTTTCTCGTGGTGATATTCGTGCGCGAACCCCATGAAATTCGGGCTCTCGAGCTCCAGCATGTCTGGCCGGTAGTTTGTCGTGATGTCGCGGATCAGAGTGACCACATAGGCCCGCGCCGCGGGGCTTGAGGGGCAAAGATTATAATAGTTGGGATTGCCAAAGGCGTTCCGAGTGACGTGATCGGGATGCAGCATGCCGAGGCGGGTATTATGGAGGCAGACCGTCCAGCACGAGACCTTGAGGCCTGTCGCGTCGCGCCCTTTGACGAGCGCTTCCAGCATGTCGCCGCGCTCGGCTACATTCCTGGCCATCAGCGGCCGGATCACCTTGTCCTGCCACAGTCTTTCGTCCGGCCGGAAGTAGACCGTCCCGTCTTCGGGAAAATAGGCCTTCTGTTGCGGACTTCTCGGCTGAAAGAACCGGCCGGCATGATAGGAGGTGGCCATGCTGATCGTGGTGAGGCCTGCGCGGCCGCGAAGGTCGGCGGCAAGCGCTTCAAGCCCCTGATCCTGAATGTCCCAGGGGTAGGTCCACATGGAAAAATGCATGGCGTGCTCCCGCTAATCTGTCCACTTTTTAGAACATGTGTCCATAATAGTGTCCAGGCCGATCTTTGGGTATGCGTTGCCGTTGCACGCTTGCTTGCGGCCTTGTCGTGAGAAGAATGCTGTTTAGTCAGCTATCGACGATCAGATCGCGGTAAAGCCATTGTCGACGAAGAGATGGATACCGTTGACGAAGTTGGATTCGTCCGAGGCGAGATAGAGGGCGGCGCGCGCCACATCTTCCGGCTCTCCGATCCGGCCTTGCTGCGCCGCGATTGCTTCATCCGAAACATCAACGCCGAGGGCCTGCAGCTCAGCCACCTCGCGCAGACCGTGCGGCGTGCGGATGAAGCCGGGGCAAACGGCGTTGCAGCGAATATTGCGATCGCGGAACTCGACGGCAATGGCGCGGGCGAACATGTGCACAGCGCCCTTCGTCGTATCGTAGAGCACTTCCATCGGCGTCGCCGCGACCGCCGAGATCGACGACGTGCAGACGATGGAGCCGCCGCCGGCTGCGATCATGCCCGGAAGCACGGCTTTGGTCATCAGGAACATCGAGCGCACGTTGACGCCGTGCAGCCATTCCCATTCCTGCAGTGTCGTTTCGAGAAACGGTTTGATGACGATGGTGCCGGCGTGATTGAAAAGGACGGTCACGGCGCCGAAACGGTCCTCGATGCCCTTCACTGCCGCATTGACGGCTGCTTCGTCCGATACGTCGGCAACCCAATAGTCAGCAACGCCGCCGGCATCCCGGATCGCCCGCACTGTCTCCTCAGCCGCGTCGCCATTTCGGTCGATAATCGCAACCGTTGCGCCTTCCGCCGCAAACAAGCGTGAAGCCGCCCCGCCCATTCCGGTGGCTCCGCCGGAAATGATGGCAATCTTGTTCTTGAGCCTATCCGTCATTTATTCCCCCGCATGTCATTGTCAGTTTTGAAGAATCTCGCAAGTCCGCGAACTTGTCGACGCCATTTCCGGAAACTGCGCTTGGATTCCTTTCGAGACAAGCCCTTTGTATCAACTCGGCTCAATCATGTTACAGCCCGATGTGCGCCAGCCTCGCGCATCGGTGCCGGCAGTGTTTCCCATGCCCGGATCAGTTCGCCGATAGAGGCTGCCTCCATCTTGTGCATGACATTGCTGCGATGCAGCTTGACCGTCACTTCGCTAATGCCGAGATCGAAGGCGATCTGCTTGTTGAGGCGTCCGTGCGCCACTTCATAGAGAACCTCGCGCTCGCGCTGTGTCAGCGTCTCGAGGCGTTCGATGTTCCGATTGGCGATCGCGGCTTGCGCCCGTCGTTCGGCATCCATGGCAATGCCCGCCGTCACGGCGTCGAGCAATGTTTGGTCCCGCACCGGTTTGGTGAGAAAATCCACGGCGCCGGCCTTCATCGCCTCGACGGTCATCGGAATGTCGCCATGCCCGGTCAGGAAGATGATCGGTTTGGGATTGCCGTTTTCGGCCAGATGACGCTGCAGATGGAGACCACTCGTCCCCGGCATGCGCACATCGAGGATCAAGCAGCCGGGATTGTCCAGGATATCGGCATCAAGCACTTCGCGGGTCGAGGCAAAACTGATGGGCCGGAAGCCCGCCGACAGGATCAACTCCGAGAGTGCCTCCCGAACGGATGCGTCATCATCGACAATGATGACGAGCGGCTGATCTTCTTCGCTTCTCCGCCGCGGTGATGGCGGTGCCGATCTCCGCGGGAAAGATTGTTCAACTTTCATCTTACCCTCCATCTCTTGACTGATGCAAAGCATTGGCGATGGCCGCGAGCAGGGCCTGGGCATCGAATGGTTTCCGGAAAAATCCGCTGATGCCTTGAGCGCGGCCCTGATCCGCTATCTCGTGGCGGCCTGTGATCAGGAAGACCGGCAGCTCCGGACGCAGCTTCCTCACCAGGTCACGAAGCTCAAAGCCATCCATGCCGGGCATCCCGATGTCGGTGATGAGCACGTCTAGGTCCGATAGCCCGTCGACGAGCAATGATCCCGCCGACGGGAAGCTGCGGGCCGCATAGCCAGCGGATTCCAGAAGATCGCCCACCGATTCCAGTAGCCTTGGATCGTCATCAACGATTGCCACTACATGTCTTGTCTTGTTCATATTCAATTTCCTCCCACGCGGCGCGAGTGGGTAATCGGGATTTCCAATCTCTCCGCAATACGCACGAGATCGGCGAGCGATGCCGCCGCCATTTTCTGCATGACGTTCCTTCTATGGATTTGCAGCGTGACTTCGCTAATCCCCAGTTCAGCCGCCGCCTGTTTGTTGAGAAGGCCACTCACGACGAGCGGCAAGACCTCGCGCTCTCGTGGCGTCAGGTCGAGGTAGCGTTGCCTCAGCATGCCGAGTTCGGCGCGTTCCGATCTCTTTTCCCGATCCTGGGCGATCGCGGCGTGGATCGCTGCCATCAGATCGGCGTCGCTGAAAGGCTTGGTCAGGAAATCCACGGCGCCGTGTTTGATCGCACGTACCGACGACGGAATGTCGCCGTGCCCCGTAATGAAGACGATCGGCGGATGATCTCCCTCTGCGATCTGCCCCTGCAGATCGAGGCCGTTGATATCAGGCAGCTCGATATCGAGGATGAGGCAGGCCGGGAAATCCGGTTTGTCCGCGCTCACATAATCGCCGGCCGATCCGAACGCGATGGCGCGCATGCCGTGCGAGTCCAGCAGATCGCCGAGCGCCTCCCGAATGCGTTCATCATCGTCCACGATGAAGACAATATGATCGTCCGTCGTCATTGCGCTGCCTTCATTTCAACCGGCAGGGTGAAGATGAATGTCGCCCCACTCGGTTCATTCTTTTCGGTCCACAATCGTCCGCCGTGTAACTCGACGATCGAGCGGCAGATCGCCAGCCCCATGCCCATGCCGTTTGCTTTTGTCGTGAAGAAAGGTTCGAATATTCTCTCGGGAAATTCGATGCCCTGGCCGTGATCGCTGATTTCGGTCCGGACGACATCGCCCATATGGCGCACGCGCATCCCGACCACTCGCTCGCCTGCCATGGAGTCCATCGCATCCATGCCGTTGCGAATGAGATTGATCAGAACCTGCTGGATCTGAACGCGATCGATTGCGATGAGCGGAAGGCTGCCGTCAATCTTCACGTCCATCCGAACGCGATGCCGCAACGCTTCGTCGGCCATGAGGTTGCGCGCTTCGTTGATGACGCTCGCGAATGCCGTATAAATCCTCGTATCTATGGATTGCTTGAACAAGGCGCGTATACGGCTGACGACGTCAGCAGCCGAGTTGGCGTCCCGGATGATGCGCTCTACCGTTTTTTCCGCCCGCTCGATATTGGGCGGTTCGGCCATGAGCCAGCGCTGGCAGGCGTGCGAGTTTGCCACGACAGCCGCCAAGGGCTGGTTTACCTCGTGCGCAATGGAAGCCGAAAGCTCGGCAAGGCTTGCCGCCTGGCTCGCGCGCGCGAGGCCCTCTCGTGCCCGCTGCAGCTCTTCCTGTGCGCGAACCTCGCCGTCGATATCGATGCAGATGACATTCCACTGCACGATGGCGCCTTCGGGATTGCGCATCGGTGCGGCGCGTGTCTCGATCCAGCGATATTCGCCATCGAACCGCCGCAGGCGATGCCTGCGCGCATACGGCTCGCCGGTGGATAAGGAATGGGCATAATTCTCCTTGACGCCCTGGAGGTCATCGGGATGAACGCCGGCGTCGAGTGTGCCGGCCAGCCGGGATTTTCCAGTTCCGTCCAGGTCTTCAAGCTTATAACCAAGGAAATCACGGAGCTGGGGATTGCGATAGACCGGCTCCCCATCGGGTGCCGCACAATCGATCATCGCGGGCAGCGTTTCGACGAGCTGCCAGAGCGAGCGCTCCCGCGTGCGCAATTCCTCCTCGATGCGCAGTTGATCATCAATATCATGCGAGAGACCGTACCATTGGATGATTTTTCCGCTTTGATCGCGCAGCGGCTCCGCGCGGCCCGACATCCAGCGATAAACCCCGTCGGCACGACGCAGGCGATAGTTCAGGGAAAAGGTCTCGCCGGTGGCGAGCGAGCGGTCGAGCGCCTCCGACAGTCGCGCCGCATCATCCGGATGGACGAGAGACGCTATCGCGGCGGCGAGGCCACTCATTGTCAGCCCCTCATAAGCCTCGCTGTCCAAACCGAAAAACTCGATGGTGCGTTTGCTGAAGTAAACCGGCTCGCCGGTTGGACTTAACCGCCAGAGCAGGCTCGGAACCATGTCGGCGAGCTGCGAGAACTCCCGCTCCCGGTTGCGCAACGCCTCCTCGGCCTTCTTGCGCTCAGTGATATCGATAAAGCCAACCAGGCTCTTGTCGGCCACGGCGCCGGGGCGGGCGGTTGTGAAAAGGACGTCGATGACGCTGCCGTCCATTCGGGCCACCTTGGTCTCTTCCTGAAAGATCTCCTCACCGCGATAACGCGCCTCGATGGAACGGCGTATGGTGGCAATCCCCGGCTGCCAGTACCGGGTAATCGGCCCCCGCATCTCCCCGGTATCCTTTGCGCCGAACATCTCGATGATATGCCGGTTGACTTCTTCAACCTCCAGCGCTTCCAAGGCGCGCGGCAGGAATTCGGGGTGCTCGTCTATATAGGTTCTGAGTTCCGTCACGCCCTGCGCCCGCAACTCCTTGAACAGGGGTATCAACTTGCCGGCATCCACCTGGGCCAGCCCGATCGGCATATAGTGGAACAGGTCTCGGTAGCGGCGCTCGCTTTGCCGCAAGGCCTCCTGCGCGGTCACGAGGTCATCGATATCGAGGCAGACGCCATACCATTCCACGATCCGCCCCTCCGGATCGCGTAGCGGCTCTGCGCGCCCCTCGGTCCAGCGATAGGCTCCGTCGGAGCGATGCTGACGATACTTCATTGCAAAAGGGGTACCCATCTCGAACGAGTGTGCGAGTGCCTGCTTCACCGCCTGTCTGTCTTCCGGGTAGACATCGGCCAGCGACAGCGATCCGTCCGGCGCGACCAAGTCTTCCAGAGTGACCCCAACCGTATCCATGAGCCGCTTGTTGATGTAGGACGGCACTCCTTCAGGCGTCGCGCTCCAGATCAGAGCGGGTACGGCGTCGATGAGCTGCCGCAACTGCCGTTCACTTTCGCGCAATGCGTTCTGCGCACGCACTTCATCGTCGATGTCGATGGAGATTGCGAACCACTGCACAATCGCTCCGCTTTGATCCCGCAGCGGCTCCCAGCGGCCGTCCACCCATCGGTAAGCGCCGTCCGCGCGGCGCATGCGATATTTCATCGAGTAGGGCTCACCGGTGGCGAGGGAGTGGCGGACCGTCTCCAATAGGCGGGCCGAATCTTCGGGATGGACGAGAGTCGTAATGGCTGCCGCCAGCCGGCTCATGTTAGGCTTGTCCAATTGCGCTATGTCGTCCAAACCGAAGAAATCGAGCAAGCGCTTGTTGAAGAAGGTCGGCTCGCCTTCAGGTGTCAGACGTCTGATCTGGACGGGCACCATGTTCACGAGCTGCGAAAGCTCGTTTTCGCGCTCACGCAATGCCTCAACGCTTTGGCGTAATGTGGCCACCGCAAGCTGGTGCTGTCGCGATATGGCGGCCACGATGAGCGCTGAACATGCCGAGATTGCCAGAAAAAGCTGCAGCATGATCTGGTTGTGCTTCTGAGACCCGGGATCACCGACAAATTGGCCGGCGCCGGATATCGTGAATAGCGCCGTGATCAGGGCAAGAAGTGTCAGGGTCACGGCGGCGCCTTTGAATTCGAAACGCACCGCGGCCCAAAGAAGAGGGGGCATGACAATGTAGCTGAAGGGCAAGGCGCCGCTCAAGGAAAGGGCGGCGACACCGAGAAAGATCAGCCCCAGGAGGCAGGCTTCCAGCCATCGCGCGGGCGAGAGCTGGGCCTCACCGCGCCAGTTCTGGAACACGACCAACGCCAGCGGCGCTACGATCAAGACCCCGGTGGCATCCCCGATCCACCATAAGGGCCACGCCGTCGTGAAGGATTGCGATTGCATGTCGAGCCAGGCAAGCGTCGCACTTCCGATCGTGGCACTTACGATCGGCGCGATGACAGCGGCAAAGACGACGAATGAGAGAACTTCCTGCAAGGTTTCCAGCCGAACCGGACGGCCACAGGTCCGATTCACAAGCCATGCGCCGACCACCGCCTCAAGAGCGTTGCCGGCATAGATCAGGAAGGCCGCGGGCAGCGGACTTTGGAACCAAAGGTTGCTGAACAATTCAGCCAGACACCCCGCCACTATCCACCACGGCCAACTTTGCCTGGGGGCGAGGACAAGCGTGGCGATGAAAAGCCCGCTCGGAGGCCAAATGGAAATACCGGTTCCAGGGACGATTGCGAGCGATTGAGCGAATCCGCAGCCCAAGACATAAGCCGCGATAAAAAGCCCTAAGTGCAGGAATTGAGGGCGGTACGACCAGACGCGCATCATGGGCTGCTCCTGCGGGGCAAAGAAAGCCTGGGATCGTCAGTGCTTCGAGCGGCTTCTTCTCGATATCGGGACTGGCGAGCCCATGCAGCACCCTAGTCTCGTGACAACAGCGCTGCAACTTATGGAAATCCATGTATTGATGGACACGTAGCGGCTTTGCTGCTCGCCGACACGCCGCATCTGGCGGAATGTGTGTCGAGAGCGGCTTGTCAAATAATATGAAGCCGCCATCTTTATTTTAGTGCCCATCGCCAGTCTCGCTCGCCTTTCAGGCTGGTGAAATCTGGTTAAGCAATCCGACGTTTATCTGAGGACGAGAACGTCAACATGCGAATACTTCTAACCAGGGAAAGATTTCCTCGATGATGTTGGAAGACCTGTATCGCTTACTGAGAAGCAGCCACGTCCAAGCCCAAGGTGTCGTCGATACGATGACCCAGCCGGTGGTCGTCCTGGATCAGGGGTTTTGCGTGGTGACTGCCAACAACGCTTTCATCCGCACCTTTAAAGTCGAGCGGGATGACATCTTGGGGCGCAGTTTCTTTGATCTAGGCAATGGCCAGTGGGACATCGAAGAGCTTCGGCAACTCATAGCTTCGGTAATTCCCAAGGCATCTGCCGTGATCGGATTTGAGGTGACGCACGACTTTCCTGCGATCGGTCGGCGGACTTTTCTCGTCGATGCCCGGCGCCTCGTTCATCCCGACGACAACAGCACCAACGTCCTCGTTCTTTTCGACGATGTTACCGAGCGCCAGCGCCACGAGGCCGAGCAAAACTTCATCATCTCCGAAACCCGGCATCGGATGAAGAACCTGTTTGCGGTCGTGCGCGCGATCGCGATGCAAACGGGGACCGAAGGCCGGACCGCAGAGGAGTATCGCGACGCCTTCCTTGGACGGTTGGAGGTCACTCTACGTGCCCAGGAGCTCGTTTCAAACAAGGGAACGGCTGATCTTGCCGTTTTGCTGAAAACTACAATCAGCGAAATTGGCGTGGATCGGCTTCATTTTGAGGGGCCGACAGTGCAACTATCGAGTTCAAAGGTCCTTCCGATCAGCATGATGATCCATGAGCTGGCCACCAACGCGGTAAAATACGGCGCCTTGTCCGTTCCTGAAGGCGAAATCCATGTGAAGTGGTCGCTGGAAGCCGGGCCAAAAGAACGAAAATACCTGAAATGCGAGTGGCGGGAAGAGAAAGGCCCGGGCTTGGCACCGCCGACACGCAAAGGCTATGGAACGGAATTGATCGAGGGTACTGCTGCCCATTTGGGCGGCGAGGTGGAGCTTGCCTATGGCGGCCGTGGTTTGACTGCAACGATCAAACTCCCTGTGTGAGGATGTGATGAGCGGACATGCGAGAGAGAGAGAGAGAGAGAGAGAGAGAGGATGTACGCGGGAACCTCGTCCTCATAGTCGAAGACGAGTTCTTCATAGCGATGGAACTGAGGGAAGCGTTGATCGAGGGAGGTTTTCGCGTGCTCGGACCGGTCGGCTCGGTCGAGGATGCCCTCGATCTCCTGCAAGACGAACGTCCGGATGCAGCAGTCCTGGATGTCAATCTTGACGATGAAAAGGTGACACCAGTCGCAATTCTATTGAAGTCGCTGGGCGTGCCCTTCGTCCTCGCGAGCGCATGCGAAAAGTCCGAACTGGCCCAGAATGCAATCCTTGCCAATGCTGTCAACGTGGGAAAGCCGACCGATATGAAAGGCCTGCTCGGTGTGATCCAGGCTCTCACGATGTAGGCCTGCAGCCGAATGCCGTCACGCATCGCTCCGGGGATGCGGCCGCCTATTCACCCCAGCCAATATCTCGGCCCTGGCCCCTTGCGTCCCGCCACATCGGCAGGGTTGGCGAGGCTGCATCGGTCGATCGACAGGCAGCCGCAGCCGATGCATTCGGTAAGCCCCGACCGCAGCCGCTGCAGCTCGGCAATGCGCTCATCGATGCGCTTTGCCCATTCGCCCGATAACTCCGACCAATCCCGACGCGATGGCATACGGTCGGCCGGCAGCTTGTCGAGTTCCGCGCCGATCTCCTCAAGCGTCAGCCCGATCCGCTGCGCAAAGATGATGAAGGCGATCCGGCGCAATATGGATCGGTGATAGCGCCGGTGCCCCGAGCCGGCGCGCTCTGAGGCGATCAGCCCGCGCTCCTCGTAGAAACGCAAGGCAGATGAGGCAACGCCGCTGCGCCGCGATACGTCCGTGATGGTGAGCATCGGATCCATGCGTAAACAAGAGCACGATTCCCGCTTGACTTCAAGTTAACTTGAACTTGTAGCAGTTGTTGGTACCCATTGAAGGAGCACCAGCAATGCAGATGAATATCGATCTTCAGGGACTTCGCGTGGCGATCACGGGCGGCACGTCGGGGTTGGGACTGGCCCTCGTGCGCCAGCTTGCGGCGAAGGGGGCGCGTGTCGCCTTCGTCGCTCGCACGGCAGCGAATGTCGAACGCATCGCAGCCGAGACGGGCGCGCACGGCATCGTGGCCGACATCGGCAAGAAGGGCGATATCTATCCGGCCGCGATGCAGGTCACCGCCAGCCTGGACGGGGTCGATGTCCTGATCAACAATGCGTCGAGCCTCGGCCCTGTCCCACTGGCGCTTCTGGCCGATACCGAGTGCGAGGAGCTGGAGGCGGCGCTTGCGGTCAATCTCCTTGGTGCGTTCCGGCTGACGAAGGCGCTGTTCGGCGCGCTTGCCGCGTCTGCACGCGAGGGCCGCGGCTCACTGGTGATCAACATCTCCAGCGATGCGGCGGTCAATGCCTATCCCGGCTGGGGAGTGTATGGCGCGAGCAAGGCCGCTCTTGCCCATCTGACGGCGATTTGGGACGAGGAAGCGAAGCCCGACGGTATAAGGTTCCTCGCGCTTGACCCTGGCGATATGGACACCCCGCTTCACGCACTGGCACTTCCCGACGCCGATCCGTCGACCTTGAAGGCTCCCGAGCTCGCCGCTGCCGAGATCATCGAGAAGATGCTCACCGCGTTGCCGGTCCGTGCCGCGCTTATAGCCGGAGGACAGGCATGATCGCCGATGACCAATCCGACCGCCACTCCGCCAAGCTGCTTGTCATCGAGGCGGATGGCACGATGCGCGACATGCCGCGCAGCAAGCTCGCGGCGCTGTTCAATCCCGGCGATCTTGTTGTCGCCAATGATGCCGCGACCTTGCCTGCCAGCTTGCACGGAATCCATGCGCCAAGCGGGAAGGCGGTCGAGATCCGCCTCGCCGGCTGGCTATCACCTCCCGATCCTACTCGCTTCGTGGCAATCGCCTTCGGCTCGGGCGATCATCGGGCACGCACGGAAGACCGGCCGGCACCGCCACCGCTGTCGCCGGGCGATCAGCTTCGGCTCGGCCCGCTCGAGGTCGTCATAGAGCGCCTTTTCGACCATCCTCGCCTTCTTGAACTGCGTTTCCTCAGCAACCAAGCGGCGGTGTTTGCCGGTCTGGCGCAATATGGCCGGCCGATCCAATATGCGCATGTTCCCGAACCGTTGGCGCTGTGGGATGTATGGACGAAGATTGCAGCCCGACCGTTCGCCTTCGAGGCGCCGTCGGCAGGCTTTGCGCTCGACTGGCGCACGCTTCAGGCATGGCGCCGGCGCGACATTGGCTTCGCGTCGCTCACGCATGCTGCGGGCATTTCCTCGACCGGCGATCCCGCACTCGACTCACGTCTTCCCTTCGACGAGCCTTACAGCATCCCCGAGCGCACCGCAGAGCAGATCGCGCGGGCGAAGCTCCAGGGCAGGCGCATCATCGCGATCGGCACGAGCGTCGTGCGCGCCCTCGAGGCGGCGGCCAATCCCGACGGCAGCGTTCGCGCCGGAAATGGCGTTGCGACGGGGCGCATCGCCCAGGGCACGCCGCTCCGCGTGGTCGATACGATTTTGACGGGCGTCCACCAGCCCGGAGAAAGCCATTTCGAGCTTCTGCGCGCCTTTGCGGATGATGCCCTGCTCGCCAAGGCTTCCGCAGCGCTTACCGCAGGGCGATATCGCACGCATGAATTCGGCGATTCCGTGCTGTATAATTTGCCAGCCGCCGCTGCGGCCGGTTCGGACAGAACCTGACCGAAACGCTCACGACGAAGCCCCCGGGGAGATCGCCATGATCCTCGGGCATCCCTGCTGTAAAATAATATTCAGCGCCAGAACTTCTTCGCGTCCAGCACCTCGTCAAGCGAAACCTGCGCGTCGTCTATCAGCGCATCCTTGTCCGCATGGGAAATAACGCTGTCGGCAGCCGGATGGTTGGTCAGACCATGCTTGCTCAGTACGTTGGGCCCGGTTGCAAGATCGTTCAGCAATCCAAGATGGTCCTGAAGCCTCCCCATTGCGCCGATAAAACGCCGGTGAAGGCGCACGCCGCGCTTGTTGTCGAACAGTGACCCGAAGAACTCGGCCGCATAACGCAGCTTCTTCGCGTCCTTGCGAGCCTCGTGGCGTTGACGATCGTCGACCTTGGCGAGCGCCTGCCCGTGCTTCTTCAGCTTCTTGCGCATTCGGTTGAGCGCCATTTCGGCAAACTCCAACGCCGACAGGCCCCGCACGTCCTCAGTCTCGGGAAGCGAAAGATATTCGCCGCACCGAAGCCATTCGTTAAAATCCAGCATGAGCGCGCGGGCACGACTGGAGTTCAATCCCTCAACCACGTCGTCGTATGCAGCCTCCCGGGCATCCGTCAGCCGGCTCCGCAGGTCTGAGTCCGTCGCCTTTGTCAGCAGCACATCCAGATTGCGCGCCTCTCCGAGGACCCCGGCCAGCCAGCGCAGCTCGTCCTTCAGTCGTTGCGGCTCATCGCCCGGAAGCATTCGCTTGAACAGCGAGAAGTCGGAGCGCAGGCGACGCAGCCCTACGCGGGCCTGGTGCAGCGTTTCAGCATTTCGCTGCCGCAGCAGGACATCCTCGTTCAAACGAAACTGCCGGAAGCACGAGGCGGCAATTGTTTGAAAGGCATCGGATGCGTGCATATTCTGATCGAGGCGAATATCCTCCGCCTTGAAAACGGACTTCTGCTGCTCGATCAGCGCGAAGCCCCTTTCCGCCTTGGAGCGAACGCCAAAACGAATGGGCGCGACCGCTTCGATCTTGCGTGCGAATACGAATAGGTCCTTCTGATTGCCATCCTTCAGCTCAAGCTCGGCTTCCCGCACGGCGGTGTTCCGGTCACCAGAGACGACCGATCCCTGGTCGATGACCACCTCAATCAGGGAACCGTTTTCCTTCACGGTCCAAACGCGCCTCTCGATTTCCACGTTGAAGGCGGGCGACACGGCAAGTTCCTCACCGAACTCGGTTTTGAGCGGATTGGAATCGTCGACGACCGGCTTGTCCCCTTCGATGGGCGTCTCCCATTCCGAACGGGCAAAAAGAGATTGGCTCTGGCCCACCGCTTTCACGGTCTGGACATGAACATCGCCGGTCTGACGGACACGGAGGGTGAACCCGTTCTGAAAAAGCTTGTGATCGTCGGTATCAAAATAGGTTGAAGTTTGTTTCAGGACCTTTTCAGGGTTGGTAAGGGGGGTGAACCGCGACAGCCGTTTTGCGGCCTCCGTGGAAAGCTCAAGCTTCAGTTCGACTTCGGGTGACATCGAAGACCTCCGGCGCGTACGCGTATTAGACTACCCCATAAGACATTATAACGCCTCAAGGGTCTGATGGTTCGGTCCAATCACCCCCTATGAAACAATAATGATGTCAGCCTGCGACATGGGTTTGCGGATGCCTGCGCGAGAGGTCGCTTCGGCGGTATGGGCTCGCCTCGCCACTATCATCTTCGCCGGCGGCGCAGATAAAATTCGCGTCTCATTCGGCCCCGGCACTCCATTCCCGGTAGGCCAGATGGAGCTTCGCTCCGATCGTGGTCAGCGGCTGCGGCGGCAGCGCAACCGGTGCTGCCAGGCGATTATAGACACGGCCGAGTTCGGACTCGTGCCCGAGCACGCGCTCGGCCGCGGCTATGCCGGCAGCGGTCGAATTCGACGCGCCTAGTCCGTTGCAGCCGCAGGCTGCGAAGACACCTCGTTCGATTTCTCCGAAGGCCGGCACATGGTTCCGCGTCAGCGCCATCGCGCCTCCCCAGCGGTACTGCATGCCGACGCCGGCAAGCGTGGGGAAACGATGTGAGAACTTGCCGTCATGCAGGCGGCCGGCGCTGCGGATCGCGGCATCGCTGATCTCAATGCTCGGATTGTAGCTGTAGCGCGAACGTATCAGAATGCGGTCGCCGCCGCGGGTATTGATGCGCCGCACCGTCGTTCCCATCGGCAGCGCAGGTGTCGCCGCCCACTTTCTTTCTCCGCCTAGCCTTGCCGGATCGAATTCCTCCGTCAGCGATGCATAGGTGAAGACGTGAAGGAGGCGTCCGCGGAAAAAGCCGAAGCTTTCCGCATGGCCGTTATTGGCCATGATGATCCTGCCCGCCTGCACCGAGCCCTTCGGCGTTTTCACCAGCCAGCCGCCGCCGAAGCGCTCGAAGGAAAGAGCAGGTGTCTGCTCGAAAAGCCTCACCGGCTCCTTCAGACAGTCGGCCACTCCGCGGATATAAGCGGCCGGCTGGATGATGATCGTGCCGGGCGAGAACAGGCCGGAGGTGAAGGCCTTCGATCCCGTCACCGCTTCGATCTCGCTGGCTTTGAGGAGCCGATGGGCTTCGCCCATTTTCGAAAGCTGCAGCGAATAGGCTTCGAGATGCTTGTCGCCTTCGGCGCTCATCGCGACGCTGTAGCGGCCGCAGGGATCGAACAGCTCCTGTCCCCAGCCGTTCTCTGCAGCGAGTTTGGTCGCGAGCGCGATTGCCGAACGCTGCAGGAGCACGGAGTCGCGGAACTTGCCCTCCGACTCGCCGCTGAAATCGTTCGAGGAGACCTCGTGCGGAAGATCGATGATGAAGCCGGAATTGGCGCCGGCCGGACCTTCGCCGACGATACCCGCTTCGAGAACAGCCACCCGGACGGTCGGGTCGAGCTGCGAGAGACGATGCGCCGCGGAGAGACCGGCAAAACCGCCGCCGATGATCGCGACGTCGACGTTGATCGCTTCGCCCAAGGCCGGGCGCGGCGTGCGCGGCGGAAGTGTCGCCACCCATCCCGACACGCCCGCGCGCTTGGGAAGCTTCGATGCGACGAAGACGTTCTTTGCGGCCTGGGTCACGGTCAAATCGCTTCCCGTTCCATAAGCGCTTCGAGGGAGCGGCGGAGAGCGGGAAGCTTTTCCGGAGCAAGCGCGCGCAGCGGCTTACGCGGCACTCCCGCCCCGTAACCGGTCAGTTCGGCGGCCGCATAGACGGACTGCACGTAGTCTCCTTCCCAGATCAGCCCCATGGACGGCTCCAGAATCTTCCAGAGCTCACGGACCTCGTCCCACCTGCGCTTCGATGCTGCCTCGACGAGCGCGACCGAGGTTCGTGGAGCGAAGTTCGCACCACCCCAGATCAAACCGTCACATCCCGCATAAAGCGCATAGGGAACGAGAGGGTCGGCGCCGTTCATCACGAACCGGCCGGTACGAATGAGTGCCGCCTGCTTTCCAAGATCGCCGCTGCTGTCCTTGACGGCACAGAATCCGGGAATTTCGTTCAGCTTCTCCAGAAGTTCGGGCGTGATCGCAACACCGACCGCCTGCGGTACGTTGTAACCGATGACCGGCAGACCCGCCTTCGCAACCTCGCTGTAGAAATCAAGGATTCCCTGATCGTCCGTCGGTCCTTCGAAGAAAGGTGGAAGAATCATAACGCCTTCGGCGCCGGCATCGCGGGCGCGCACCGTGCGCTCGACCACGTCCTCCACCAGGAGAGCCGATGTCTGAGCGATCACCTTCGCCCGACCGTTGACGATGCGCGCACCGCGCCTGACGAGCTCCTCCGATTCCTCCTTGGAAAGATAGACATGCATCCCGGTGCCGGAGCTGAACAGGAAGCTCCTGACGCCGGCTGCAAGGTAGCGCTCGACATTGTGTTCGAGACGCCCGTAGTCGATGCGGCCGGCATCGTCGAAGGGAGTGGCGATGGCAAGGTTTAGGCCTGGAAATTGAAAGTTAGACATTCTTGTCATGTCCCCCGAGGTTAGGTGAAAGGTCGAGGCATTTGGCAGGCAACAAAGGGCTCTTCTTTACCCGGCTATGTTCCTGCTTGCTTGGAAGTTCGCTCATCGGCCTCTCCAGCGATGGTTTTGGTTTGTTCTTCGAGATGCCGTCCTAGAGGGTCGGCGTTTCCATACCCTCGGGGGCCGCATACATGGCCATGTTTCGACGAGAGAGTTCGATGTGCAGGCGCGCCAGCTCGGCCGAGGCATCGGCGTCGTGTCGTTCGATGGCCTCGATCATTTCGTCATGCTGCCGGGATGCAAGCTCCAGTTCTTCCTGCATGCGCGGCGTGTTCGGATGCTTGTAGAAGATCTTCCCGATACGGGCGTGGTCGATCTGCAGGCGCCGGAGACTGGGAACGAGATAGACGTTGTGCGCCATCTCGCCTATCTGTCGGTGGAACTGGTCGTTATAGAAGACGCGACCCTCGGCGTCGCAATTGTCGACCGCCTTCTGAAAGGTCCGCTGAATCTGCTTCAGAGCGTCGAGTTCTGCCCGAGTACGGTTCTCGGCCGCCAGTCTATTCGCGGTGATGTAGATCATCGGCGCCATCAGAAAGTAGTCCCGTAGCGACTGGTAGCTCATCGAGCTGACCCGAGCGGCTCGGTTCGCTTCCAGCTCGATGTAACCTTCGCCAGCCATCTGGCGCATCAGCTCCCGAACCGGCGGGCGGGATAGGCCGAACTCCTCGCTCAGCGCCACTTCGTCCAGAACTGAGCCAGGCGGCAATTCCATGGTGAGGATCCGTCTGCGCAGGGCAAGACTAAGGCTGGCCTTGCGGTCGGGGCTCGCGATGTCGGTCGTCATATCATCGTCGCTCATGTCATTATCCTTTTAGAAGACATTAAGTAGACATAAGATAGACGTCAAGTCTTTCATGGAAATTGCGGCGTCTTTCGCAGCGGTCTGTGCCGCCTGACACGCGAGATTTCAGGATTAGAAAGTGTGGACTTGGATCGCTGCCCACATCCGGCCGGGCAGTCGGCCGCGGCCCGCCAAAGCATCTTCGGGAACGGAAGGTGCTTTGGCAGCCGACGTCCATGGCCGCCCCATAATTGATGCCTTGGTGTGCGTAAGAAGGCGCGCCCCCACGCTTCAGACGGATCCTCTGGCAACCGAACGACAGAGGTAGCGATGCCGGCGTCACCTAAAGCGACTGATTTACCGCTCTATGACGAGATCACTCAGAGGCTTGGAGCAGCAGGGAAGAAACAGCCCCGCGTCGATCTCGCGCTGGCGGATACCACCATTGTGTTTCATATCCACGGAGCCCGACACCAGCTTCGACTTGCAGGTGCCGCAGACGCCGTTGGCGCAGGAGGAGGGAATCCTTATGCCGGCTTTCTTAGCGCAGCTCAGCACCGTCTGCTCGTCGGCTACCTCGATCTTGCGAGCCTGCTTCGAGAATTCGACCTGATATACCTTTCCAACCGGCACTTCCGGCGCGGCGATCTCGTTTTCGTCGATTACCGCGGCGTCGAAGCTCTCCTCGATATAGCCCGACGACGGTACTCCGAGACCCCCGGCGATCGTGCGGGCTGCGGCCATGAAGGGCGCCGGGCCGCAGCACATCACGGTCCGTTCGGCAATGTCCGGAACGGCAAGCTTCATGAATTCGGCGGAGATCCGGCCCGTCAGGCCGGACCAGGATGGCTCTCCGGTCACGACCTCAGGAAGGAAATGCAGCCTGACGTTCTTCATCCTTATGGCAAGGTTCGAAAGCTCTTCACGAAAGATGAGATCCCGTGGGGTGCGGGCCGCGTGCATGAAGACGATATCGGTGGGGCGGCATGTGTCGCCGAAATCCCGGAGGATGGACATGACCGGGGTGATGCCCGAGCCGCCGGATAGCAGCAGGAACTTCCTGGCTGTGCCGGGGCGGACGAAGTGCCCCAGCGGCCCTTGTGCCTTGACGGTGGTTCCGACGGCCATGTTGTCGTGAAGCCAGTTCGAAACCTTGCCGTTCGCAACCCGCTTCACTGTCACGGTGAAAGCGTTTGTCCGCTGCGGCGAGGACGAGATGCTGTAACAGCGGCTTTCGGTCTCCGCACCCATGGCAAAGTCGAAGAGAAAGTACTGACCCGCCTGGAAGGCGAAATGCTTTCCCTCGGGAGACGCGAACGTGAAACTTTTCACGTCATGCGTCTCCTGATGAACGTCCAGGCACACGAGTGTGTCATCGCGCTCGATATCCCAGAACTCCGCCCTCTGCGGAGCCAACGAAGTCTGCATCGCGTTAGTATCCATTTGCGCGCATCCGATCGATGTACCAGGTTGCGAATTTGTCGAGGGTGGTCTCCGAGAAGCGCGAGTAGGGGCCGGGAAGATAGGCCGGATCAAGAGCGCCTGCATGCGCCCTGCCTACGAGTTCGGAGTCCTGATCGGTCGTTGCGACCCAGACGTCGGTCAGCTTTTGCAGATCGTAGTCCACACCCTCGACGGCATCCTTGTGAACCAGCCATTTGGTGCGAACCAGCGTCTTTCCGGCCGAAAGCGGAATGACGATAGACACAACGGCGTGGTCGCCCATGAAGTGGTTCCAGCTATTGTGACCCCAAAGATGGGTGTCGCCGAGATCCTTTCGCGTCATGCTGCCGAGCAGCTTCGAGCACGCAGCCGTCGCGTCAGGCGTCTGGGATTCGCCGGCGCCGGCGATGATGAGGCGCTGGGTTCTGAAGTTGGTGGCGCAGTCCACGAGCTGTTCAACGGCGGCGGACGGAAAACCGTCTGCTTCCCAGCTTTTGGTGCGTTCGGCATAGAGCGCTTCGTGCTGCCTGGCCTCCTCCAGATCTTCCGGGCTCAGCGCCTCCGGATCGAAGCCGAAATCGAGATCGACGAACGACACGCACAGCTCCGGATGGTTGGCGGAGCAGTGATAGCACTCGCGATTGTTTTCCATCGTGAGCTTCCAGTTGCCGTTCTCAATGACGTCGGTCTGGTAGGCGACCTTCGCATTGCGGATATCGTATGGAGCCAAGCGCTCGGTCATAACCTGCTCGAGCCGGTCGATGTCTTCGGGAGGATTGTCGGAAAGGCAGGCGTAGATCAGTCCGCCGATCGACTTGAAGTTCACCGGTCGGAGGCTCTTGCAGCTCTTGTCGAAGTCGATGCCCATATGGGGCGCGTGCGCTAGCGTGCCGTCGAGCTCATAGGTCCATTGATGGTAGGGACAGACCAGCTTCGAAATGACCGTCGATCCTGCGTCCAGGATACGGGCGCCGCGATGGCGGCAGACGTTGTGGACGACGCGGATCTGGTTGTCGTCGTCACGCAGAATGATCAGGCTGCTGTTGCCGATGTCGACGACCGTAGCGTCGCCCGGTTCCGGAACGTCGCAGTCGAGGCCGATGCAGATCCAATGCTTCCTGAAAAAGACATCGAGGTCAGCCTCGAAGACATCGTCTCTAATGTAGAGTCCGGCGGGAAGCGAATGACCGTCGGCGCGGCTGTCGAGCAGCGAGGAAATCGACGAAGCGAATGTCTGTAGCATGAACTGACCTCATGAATTGGATGTCCAATTCTTCGCCCAACTGGCCGACCCTTCAACGGCATAAATTTGCTGCTTTCGCATAACTTATAGTAATGCCAAAAGTAGCCGGCGGAACGTCGCCGTGAGAGCTCACGATGCGGCTCTTGCAATTCATTGAGTGGCTTAAAGCGGAGGATGGCGGACCGGGGACGAGATGATCTCAGCGGTGCCCGAAATGCTTAGAGCTGACCTTCCGGCCTATTTGTAAGTAATCTTGTCGCTGGCTCTTGGACGATTGAAGAAATAGCGGTCGAAGCTATAGCCATCCGTGCCGGTAAAGGTTGCAAAAAAGGCCGAGACGGGGGTTGTAAATGTATATTTCACCCGCGTCAGCACGACCTGCACGCCGTCTTCCTGTATCTGCGATGGTATCGTGACTGAGCTTGCCACGCCGGAGCTGAGGGCGGATGTATTGAACGCGGCAGACCAGTTGACCGTCGCACTGCCAGTGCTGCTGATATCGTTCACCGAGACCGTGATCGTCAGCCCTGTGGTGTTATAAGGCTGCAGGATGAAGCTCGCGCCGGTAAGAAGCTTTGCGACGTCGGACTGTGTCCAGGTGCCCTGCTGCGAAATCATATCGCCCGTGGTGGAGGCGATCTCGTCTATTTTCCGGCTGACCGTGAGCGCATGGCCGAGATCGACGGCGCCAAACAGGAGAGCTGTCAGGAGCGGCAACAGGAGAGCGAATTCCACGCCCGAAGCACCCGACCGATCGCGCGCCAGATAACGAACGGAGAATTTGGTCAGCCGGCAAAAGGACAGGTTCCGTTTCGGGATCATGTTAGAAAGGCTCGTTGCGGAACAGAACGGAAGATCCGAGCAGATAGCGGCCATCGGAAAGCTCAGCGCTCGACAAGGTGAGAAAATTGACGACGGCGGTCCAGGGCAGAAACGCCTGGACGAGGATGTAATCGCTGCCCTTGCCGATATTATAAGTCTCGGTGACGGTGAGATTGCCGCTGCTGTCGATGGGATCGGTGCTAGCGACGGTCGATATGTCGGAAAGTACGTCGACCTTTACCAAAAGACTATCGGAGCATTCGAACGACAGGAGCATGTCGGCACAAATTTTTGCCTTGAAATCGGCCAATGTGAGGTTGGAGGATGCGACCTCGCCGGTACGGATCATTCGCGAGATCTTTTGCACCGAAGCGTCCAGTGCGGAGTTCACGAAAAACATCAGCGACACTTCGATGGTCGCAAATATGAACATAAACAGCGGTATGGCCAGGATCGCGAATTCGATCGCGGCGACGCCGTGGCGATCAGCGAGGAAGCGGCACAGGAGTGCAAACGGTTTCGCTCGCCTCATTGGGTCAGCCGCACGGATGAGAGATATTGCGTAAAGAGCGCTGACAAACCCGTCGTGATGTCCGTCGACGACGAGGCAGAAATGAACAGGCTCTTGGAAGATGCGCAGTCGGCAAGCGCATAGGGGATGTAGTCGCGTCTCGTGATGCTTGTCGATACGCCGCTATCCATGGTGCCGCCCCAGGTGCTCTTCCAGCTGGCGCTCGCCATGGTCGAACCGACGGTTGCGTTATAACCCCAGTCCGTGGTGATCGGCAGATATTCGGTATAGAGAACCGCCATGGTGGCGGACTGGTTCTTGACGTAGCCGCACCAATCCGGATTCAGCGGCGCTACCTTTTTCCAGTATAGCCCTGAAACAGCCTTGTTACCGCTCCATGTCACCCCGTTGATTACCCATTCGCGCTGCGACTGGACGCCGTCCGTCAGCAGGAGAACCAGTTTGAGTGGTTTTGCCGAAGAGGTGCCGTCCCCACCGGTACCGACCATCTTCTTCAGCGCCGTCAAGGAGACGTCAAAATAAGTATAGGTCGTCGACGTTGCGCTTGTGAGACCGTAGCTGTTGTCTGAAAGGCGTTTGCGCGCGGTCGTGGTATCGAGGGTCGGAGCCAGAACTTCCGTGGCCGTGTCACCCAAGCTGTATAGTCCGACTTTGATACGTTCATGATTGCTGTCGGACTCATCGATCATATCGAGCACTTCGCTGACGGCGTCTACGGCGACGTCGGCGCGCAACTTTATACTTTTCGCGGTGCTATATTCGTAGTTGTTGGCGTAAGATTTACCGCTGACCGTATGTGCATCGCCCGTGTGGCAGGCGAACTGGCATCCGATGCCGGAGTACATGGTCTGCTGTCCCGCAGTCGTTGCCGCCAGAAGCATCGAAGGGGATTTGTCGATGACGACGTACACGTTGAGATAGGACGTGGCCGGCCCTTTGACGGCACTTGCCACGCTGACGGGAACGGTAGTGATATTCGCGAGCTGCATCAAAGTCGTCGGAACGGTGCCGCTTGCCGTTGCCGTTATGCGATGGTTGCTCGTATCGATTTCGATGTCGCCAAGCGTATAGCTGCTTTCCACCTGCGCATGGAACCAGTCGGAAACCTTTTCCTTGAGAGCGTCGGTGTCTTCGGTGTCGATCTGTTTGACGGCGGCGATCAAGGCCGCGTCAAGATCGCTTTGCATGCTCTGCCTGACATTGTAGGCCCGGATATAGTCGAAACTCGCTCCGACAGCGAGGAGCATGGGCACCATGGCGAGGGCAGTGACGATGGCGACGTTGCCGCCTCTGTCCTTTCGCAGACGGCGAAGGATTTTAAAGAGCCGACTAAGTGAATATGAAAAATCCGAGCTCAAAAACCACCATCACTTATTTCATAAAAATAGTGATGACGATAACGTGTCGAAGAAGGTTAACCCTCTGTGCATTCTTACGTGTTCCGGAGGCAAGCGCCGCCGTCAATCGGATATTCCTTTCGCTTATTGTATAAGTCTGCGTATTCTGGATATTAGTATGATAATTCCGCGCGTCCTAAAGTGAGGTGCGGGAAGTGGTGAAACGGTCGTTTTGTGCCGCTTTTCTAGGAGCAGGATAGGGGTTCCGATCGCATGCCCTCCCTAGATGGTGTTCATCCGAAGGACCGCATTGTTGCGGTCCTTCGGCTTTTTGCTTCAAGCCCGCGCCGCGGTCCTTGCCGGCACGACGGCGTTGATCACCACCGCTACGGCGATGTTTGCCGCAAGAGCAAGCAGGCCGGTATAGATGGTGAACGGTTCTCCGCCGAGGCTGATCAGGTGCAGCGGCTTCCAGCCGGCATCCCAGACGAGGAAGGTGCCGCCGATGAAGCCGACGAACCAGCCAGCAAGCAGGCCCGGCGCACGGAACCAATTGGTGTAGAGGCCGAAGACCAGGGCAGGAAGCGTCTGCAGGATCCAGATGCCGCCCAGCAATTGCAGGTCGAGCGCAAACTGCGTCGGCAGGAAGATGATGACGAGCAGGGCACCCACCTTAACCACGAGCGAGGTCAGTTTGGCGACCTTGGCTTCGCCCGCGCTGCTTACCTCCGGATTGACATAGGCCTTCCAGAAATTGCGGGTGAAAAGGTTTGCCGCGCCAATGCTCATCACCGCCGCCGGAACCAGGGCGCCGATCGCAATCGCCGCGAAGGCAAAGCCGGAGAACCAGCCTGAAAACAGCGTCTTGAAAAGCGCCGGCACCACATCATTGGGGCTTTCGAGCTTCAGGCCAGCGGCGTGGCCCATATAGCCGAGCAGGGCAAGAAGACCCAGCAGCAGCGTATAGGCTGGCAGCAAGACGGCATTCTTGCGGATCGTCTTGCCGCTATTGGAGGCGAAGATGCCCGTCAAAGTATGCGGATACATGAAGGCCGCGAGCGCCGAGCCCAAGGCGAGCGTCGCATAGGCGACATACTGGTTGCCGCCGAGGAGTAGGTTGCCGGATCCCTTGGCCTGGAATGCGGCATCGGCTGCAGCGAATACGTTGGCATAGCCGCCGAGCTTTGAGGGAATGAGTGCCACAGCAGTGATCACCACGATGTAGATCATGATGTCCTTGACGAAGGCGATCAAAGCTGGAGCGCGCAGACCCGCCGAATAGGTGTAGAGCGCCAGCACAATGAAGGCGATCGCCAGCGGCAGTTCGCCATGCAGGCCGAGAGCCTTCAGAACGGTCGTCATGCCGACGAGCTGCAGCGCGATATAGGGCATGGTGGCGATGACGCCGGTCGCCGCCACGGCGAGTTCGAGTGGGCGCGAACCGTACTGGCCATGCACGACGTCACCGGCGGTCACGTAGCCGAAATCCCTTGCCCGCTTCCAGAGAACCGGCATCACCATGAAGACGAAGGGATAAACGACGATCGTATAGGGCAGAGCGAAGAAGCCATAAGCGCCGACCGTGTAGACAAGCGCCGGAACGGCAATCACCGTATAGGCCGTATAGAAATCGCCACCAACCAGGAACCAGGTGATCCAGGTGCCGAAGCTCCGGCCGCCGAGGCCCCATTCGTCGATATGGGCAAGCGTGGCTGGTTTGCGCCAGCGGGAGGCGACGAAGCCCAAGATTGTTACGAGCGCGAAAAAGAAGAGGAAGACGGCGAGCGCCGTGCTGTCGATCTCAGTCGTCATGGCGCGTGCTCCGATAGGCGATAAAGGTCAGCGCCGCGGTAATCGGCACCCAGAGAAGCTGGTACCAATAGAAGAAGGGAAAACCGAACAAGGCCGGCTCGCGCATGTTATAGAGGGATGGCCAGAGCAGGCCGATGTAGGGAATGACGAGCAGCCAAAGCGCTGCCTTGCTCCGTGATTTTTCCATGTCAGATACCTTCCGGGCGCCACACGTGGCGGCAAGTTGCGGTTGTCAGCGTGGAAGGCGAGCCTGTCAGTCGCCAGCCGAGGCCAGCTTGGCTCGTGCCGTTGCAACAGGTTCCCCGGTTGAACGGCAGCAGACGCAATGCATTTGAATTCCTCCCAACGGCTCGCCCTGAAGCCAGCCGCAGTAAAGTCCTATGGTGACGATTTTCGTCAGACAAGATGGCTACGGAGTGAAATGGTCGGGCCTACCCAGAAGTGGGTAGAACGTCGATTCATCGCGTTTTGACGCTGATGCCGTGATCGAGCGCATAGCGGATGAGGCCTGCGGTCGTTGCAATGTTGAGCTTCTTCTTGACGTTCTTGCGGTGCGTCTCGGCCGTGGCGGGCGTAATGCCAAGGGCCTCGGCCATCTCCTTGTTGCTCCTTCCGGAAACAATGAGGCCGAGGATGTCGCGCTCGCGCGGTGTCAGGGAATCCGTGTCGTTTCCGCTCTTCCGCTCCATCAGCACGTCAACAACACCGGACGAGAAATATGTTCCACCCTCAGCCACCGTCTCGATGGCCAAAACGATTTCGTCGGTCGAGACATCCTTGAGGATATAGCCGGCGGCACCGCGCATCACGGAGGAGGAGATGTATTCCCGGCTGTCATGCATGGAGAGCATGACGACGCGCGCCTCGGGCAATTCGTTTCGAAAGAGTTCGATGGCGTCGATCCCATTTAGCTTCGGCATGTTGATATCCATCAGCACGACCTCGGGCCGCGTGTCGCGGCCGATGTCCAGGCCGGACTGTGCCAGCCCTGCCGTTCCTACGACCTCTATATGATCGTAGGTTTCGAGCACGGCTTTCAGCCCATCGATCACCAGCGGGTGGTTGTCGATCAGCAGTACCTTGATCTTGGGACGCGCTGTCATGCGGCTTTGACCTGATCGCGGGGCTGCGTATTGGCTGATTTCGGCATCATCGCTGTCAATGTCGTGCCAGCGGCCGTGCTGTCGATCAGAAGCAGGCCGCGGAAATGCGCCATTCGCTCCTGCATGTTGCGCAGACCTAGACCGTGCCCGCCGACGGCTGCCGTTCTGGCGTCGCCGAAGCCCGTGCCGTTGTCGGAGATGGTCATGCGCGCCCGCCCACCGTCGCTCCAAAGTTTTACCGCGAGGCGGCTCGCACCGGAATGCCGCTCGACATTGTTGAATGCCTCCTGAGCAACGCGATAGAGAGCCGTGCTGGCCTCGGGTTTTAGCCGATCGACGAAACCGGTCGCTTCGATTTCGGTCGTGATCCCGCTCCGCTCCTCGAAGTTATGGCACAAAGCCTCGAGCGCTGCGGTGAGACCCATGTCGTCGAGCACACGCGGGCGCAGATCGTGGGACAGCCGCCGGATCTCCTTGATCGCGCCATTCAGCGCCTCCACGCCGCGCTCGATAGTGCGCGCCGCATCGTTGACGTCGGTCCTGACTTTGCGGCCGGCAAGATCCATGGCGTAGCGGACGCCGAGTAGATTTTGCGAAATGCCGTCATGCAGTTCTCGGGCAAGCCGGGCGCGTTCTTCCTCCTGCGTGTCGATCACCCGCTGGGTCAGTGCCTTGAGCCTGCCGTCGGCCATGCGCCGCTCGTGAAAAGTAAGCAGCATGCAGGTCGTGAAGACGACGATAACAGCGGGAACGGCAATCAGCGCCACGATCACAAAGGTGCTTTTGATACTGGCGCGCATGCTCGCATTTGCCGCCGCCGTCTGCGCGTAAACGTCGTCGAGATAGACGCCAGTTCCGACGACCCAGCGCCACTTGTCGAGCCCGACGACGAAGGACAGCTTGTCGGCCACCTGGCCGCTGGATGGCTTTTGCCACTTGTATTGGTGCAGGCCGCCGCCCGCCTTTGCAGTCGCGATCAGCTCGGCGATGACCTTGTCGCCGTTGGGATCAGTCAGATCGAGCCAATTGCGGCCATGCCGGAAGATTTGGCGCGGATGGACGATATTGTTGCCGTCATAGTCATAGACAAAGAAATATCCGTCCTTGCCGTAGTCGAGCGAAGTCAGGATCGCCGCTACCTTTTCCTTGGCCGCCTGATCGTCCGCGGCCGCATCTCCGTAGGTCGCCTGGATCGCCGAAAGGGCAAGATTGGTCAGGTTGAGGATTTCGGTTTCCTTGGCTTTCAGCATGTTCTGCTCGAATGTCGCGATATTGACTTGAGTAAGGTTCGCCGACTGCCAAGTGATGAAACTCGTGATCGCCAGAATCGCGACCACGAGCGGAATGATCGCCAGCGCAATGATCTGATGTCTTAGCGACAAGAGATGGTCCTCCGAAGGTTTCGCGGCCAATTGCGTCCGTGTCTCTCCCTTCACGGACCGCCGAAACATTTTTCACTAAAGCGGCAAGGGCAATGCGCGGTCAAGTGTGACGCCTGCCAAACGGGGGCGACATGTCACTCGATGAATGACCGAATAATAGCGAGCAGAGAGGCGAGCGGGTCGGCGCAGTGTTGCATTTCCGCAACGAATCTCGCTCCATTTCCTGCAATGTGAAATTGCATGCTTGCCGATTGACCGATCTCGTGTACCATACGCGCATCCGCAATCAAATCAGAGGAGGCGTGAAATGAAATCAATTGTCATGTTTAGACGCTTCTCTGGCGGAATGGCCGTGGTGGTGTCGATGCGCTGCGCTTCGAGCCCAAGCCGACATTGGCACCTGGCTTTCTAAGCCCTCGGATTCTCTGCCGTTTAGCATTTTCCCTGTTATCTTGACGTGACCGGCTACCGGACGAACGTTCGTATTTTCGCGTCCGTTATCCCCGCGTCTTTTGACCTTCGAAAGGACCTGGTTGCGTCGTTGCGCCGGGAAAGACACTATGCGCGAAGCACAATCTTTGGTTGCTGATACCCTTTCGGCAACGGTTAATGAACTCTGCCTGAAATTCGGCGCTCGGAAGACCGCGTTTGCGTTGTTTCTCGCCGTCTGGCGGCGCCATCAAGAGGCAAACCAAACCTCTCATCTGTCCAATCGCATGCGCCAGGATATCGGCCTTCCGGACGGTGAGGATGTGTCCAAACTTCCGGTTTGGAATTTCAAGGCTTGGTGATGGACCGGAGTGCACAAGCGAGCGCGAGGGGTGTCAAAGACTCCTCGCGCTCCAATCTCTGCAGCTCGGCGTGGATTTGGAACTGTGGGCAGGCGCCGGCCACCGGGCGCGCGCCTACTGTCAGGCTGCCGACATTTCCGGTGTCGCCAGATCGCGCTGATGCGCCAGATAAGCGATCAGATCTTCAATCGTCACCAGGAGCAGGCCGTGCCGCTCGGCAAACTTCTCAAGATCGGGAAGGCGAGCCATGGTGCCGTCATCATTGGCGACTTCGCAAATCACGCCAGATCCGGAGCGCCCCGCAAGCTTTGCGAGATCGACGGCTGCCTCGGTATGGCCGGGACGTCCAAGCACGCCAGCCGGGTGAGCGCGCAGTGGAAAAATGTGCCCTGGGCGGGCAAAGTCGTCTGGCCGCGTGCCCTTGGTAACGAGGGCACGAACCGTCGCGGCGCGATCGGCTGCAGAAATCCCTGTCGTCGTTTCGGGAATATAGTCGACGGACACCGTGAAGGCGGTCTTCAGAACCTCGGTATTGCGTGGAACCATCAGGGGAATGTCGAGCTCATCCAGCCTTTCACCTTCCACGGCCACACAGATCAGACCGCGCGCATGATTCATCATGAAGGTAATTGCCGCAGGCGTCACAGCATCGGACGCAATCACAAGGTCGCCCTCGTTTTCTCTATCCTGGTCATCAACAACAACAACGATCTCGCCGCGTGAAATCGCCGCGATTGCGTCTTCGATTTTGGAAATTGCCATGCACTTTGCCTTTCAAGGGTTAGCCGCTTTTGCGGCATCCAAGACCTCTTTCGAAGTCACTGTTTATCCCTTGGGCGAACAAGCCTGCGGACACACCACAACACTGGTGGTGCTCGCACGGTTGCTCTCTTCCATCCGGACTTTAACCGTCGGCCCCGGCCTCTCACCGGGTCTGCTGACCCTCCGCAATTTGCGGAAGCGCTCGCGGGCTCCGAGTTTCCTCGATACCGCCGGTGGGGAGTTTCACCCCGCCCTGAGAACGCTGATAAGATAGGCGATCGATATGGCCTCCCGCAAGAGGGCAGTTTTCCTCTCACTGTCTTTTCTGCGACACAACCGGTGAACAGATTGTTTTCTCATGCCTGACGGAACTCAGGACATGATGAGACCGCCGTCGACATTGATCGTCTGACCTGTGATGTAGGCCGCATCATCGCTCGCGAGGAAGGTGACGAGACCGGCGACGTCTTCGCCGGAACCGGCGCGCTTCATCGGAATGCCTGCGACCCACTCCTTCATCAACTCGCCCGGACCGTAGTTGCCAAGGAGCTTACCCCAGGCCTGATCATTATAGGCCCACATGTCCGTCTCGATGATGCCCGGGCAGAACGCATTGACGGTTATATTTTCGGTGGCGACTTCCTTTGCGAGGCTCTGAGTGATCCCGACCACTCCCATCTTCGAGGCGGCATAGTGCGGCGTATAAATGAAGCCGTCTCGTGCCTGTCCCGATGCGGTATTGATGATGCGTCCGCCGCGGCCGTGTTTGCGCATGCGCAGGATCGCTTCCTGTGCGCACAGGAAAACACCCTTGGTGTTGACTGCCATGACCTTGTCCCACTCGCCTTCGGTCATGTCTTCAATCCGCGCGATTGTAATGACGCCGGCATTCTGGATCGAGACATCGACAGTATCGAAGGCATCTTCCGCAGCATCGTAAAGGGCCTTCACGCTTGCCTTATCCGTGACGTCGCCGACGAAGGAGATCGCTTTGCCGCCATTCTTCTTGATCTCTTCAGCGACGGAGTGCACCGACTCCTCATTGGCGGAAACGACGAGATTTGCGCCCTCTTTCGCAAAGCGCCGTGCGATGGCGGCACCAATACCCCGGCTGGCTCCAGTGATGACGACGGTCTTGTTTTCGAAGCGGTTCATTCGGATTTCTCCCGGTCCACCGCCGTGCTTCCTGGCAAACGGCGCTTAGCAAAATAAATCTTCAAGGCCGTCCCGTCGGCGGTCCAACAACCATCGGCCTGGCCTTCAAGGAACAGCGCGAAGTATCGCTGAAAAATCCGCTGCCTTCAGCGAGGCTCCCCCGATAAGCGCGCCGTCGACACCGGCAATGGCAAATAGCGAGGCCGCGTTCGATGGCTTCACGGAACCACCGTAAAGGAGCCGTATCTCATTGCCGTCAGCGCCAAATCGCTTGATCAGGGCTCCGTGCAGGGCGGCGTGAACTTCGGCGATCTCGGCCTCCGTCGGAACGCGGCCGGTTCCAATCGCCCATACCGGCTCGTAGGCGATAACGGTGTTGGCAGCGCAAGCACTGTCCGGAACGGACGCCGAAAGCTGGCTTTCGACGACCGCAAGCGTCATGCCGCTGGTCCTCTCATCGCCCGTTTCGCCGACGCAGACGATGGCCGTCAGTCCGGCGCGGTAAGCCGCCGCCGCTTTTGCGGCGACGAGAGCGCTGGTCTCACCATGGTTTGCCCGACGCTCCGAATGGCCGAGGATCACACGGGTTGCTCCGAGATCGGCCAGCATGTTCGCGGAAACATCGCCCGTGTGGGCGCCCGACGGCGAGGCGTTACAATCCTGCCCGCCGATCCGCAATTTTGAGCCGCGCGCTATCGACGCGGCGCGGTCGATAAGGGTGGCGGGTGGGCAAATGATGGCTTCGGCCTTGGCGTCATCGGCGGCGGCCGCGATGGCGACAATCTCGTTTAGGTCCGAGAGCAGCCCGTTCATTTTCCAGTTTCCGGCGATCAACTTGTGCGGCATCGTCATCACCAGCAGCAGAAACCGCCATCGACCAGCAGGTCGACACCCGTGACAAAGCTTGCCGCGTTGGAAAGCAGAAATACGGCGGGACCAACCATCTCATCGACCGTCGCCATGCGCTGCATCGGTGTCTGCTCTTCAAACAGCTTCGTCTGGTGGACCATCTCCGGCCGGGTGTTCATCGGTGTCGCCGTATAGCCGGGGGAGATCGTATTGACGCGAATTCCGCGGCCGACCCATTCCATTGCCAGGGACTTCGACATGTGGATGACGCCGGCCTTGGACGCGTTGTAATGGCATTGGTTCAGGCCGCGATTGACGATGACGCCCGACATGGACGCGATGTTCACGATCGATCCCTTGCCCCTCTTCAGCATCGAGCGCGCTTCGGCCTGGCAGGACAGAAAAACCCCCTTGAGGTTGATGTCCATCAGCGTCTGATATTGCTCTTCTTCCATCTCCTCGGCAGGGTTGGCATTCGCGATGCCTGCGGCATTGAGGGCGAGGGAGAGGGGACCAAGTTCGACATCCGCCCGTTCCACCGCTTCGGCAAGCGCTGCCTTGTTGGTCACATCGGCGGCAATCTGGATCGAATGGCGTCCAGCCTTGCGAACGAATTCGGCGGTCTGCGACAGGCCATCGTCGTTGCGGCGGTCAAGCAATGCGACATCTGCGCCGCATTGAGCCAGACCGATCGCGATGCGCTGGCCGATACCGCTACCGGCGCCGGTCACAAAGGCAACCTGGCCGGAGAGGTCGAAAAGCTTGGGAGCATTCAGAGTGATGTCGGGCATCGCTCTTCCTTTCTTGATGTCATTTTAGATTGTAGCCAATTCCATGACGGAGACGTCGTTCGCCTGGTCGCGCTCCAGAATTCCCGCTTGTTTGCCTTGCGCAAGGACAAGGATGCGGTTTGATACACCGAGAACCTCTTCCAGATCAGAGCTGACCACGATGACGGCCACGCCCCTGTTCGCGAGGCCGACAATGATGTCGTAGATGCCGGCGCGAGCCCCGACATCGATGCCTCGGGTCGGTTCATCGAGCACGACCACTTTGGGATCGCGCATCAGCCATTTTGCGATGACGATCTTCTGCTGGTTGCCGCCGGAGAGATCGGAGGCCAGTTGATCAGCACGGCCCTTGATACCAAATGTCGAAATGGCTCTTTTTGCGAAATCCCGCTTCATCGAGGACGTAATCCAGCGGCTTTCGAACCGATCGAGGTTTGGGTAAACGATATTTTCCGCGATGCGGTGGTTGACGACCAATCCCTGAAGCTTGCGGTCTTCCGGCACCATAACGATGCCTCTCGCTACCGCGTCAGCCGGACTATGCAGTTTTAACGCTTCGCCATTGAGGCGCACAGCGCCGGACCTTACGGGATCCGCTCCGGAGATGGCCCGCACCAATTCCGTTCGCCCCGCGCCGACCAGGCCGGCTATACCCAGAATTTCTCCGGCCCTGACCTCGAAGCTAATATCGCGGAATGAATCGTCCACCGAGGTCAGAGCGTCGACCTGCAACACCGGACGATCCTGCGGCACCGGCAATGTCGGGAACATTCTATCGAGCGAACGGCCGACCATGCTTTCAACGATCGTGCGCACAGGGGTCGAGCTATCGGCAAATTCCTGAACACGTTCGCCGTCGCGAAGAACGACAATGCGGTCGGTGATCTGCTTGATCTCTTCCATCCGGTGCGAAATGTAGATGATCCCGACGCCTTCGGAGCGCAATTTCCTGACCTGCTCGAAGAGCGCCTCGGTTTCCGCACCGCCGAGTGCGGCCGTCGGTTCGTCGAGGATCAGCAGCTTCGCATCGAGCGCCAGGGCCTTGGCAATTTCAATGAGCTGTTGGTTGGCGGTCGACAGTCCCGCCACCTTGCGCGTCGCAGGAATATGCAGGTTCAGGCGCGAGAGCTGTTCTTGAGCGCGTTTGACCATTTGTGTCCGGTCGACGACGCCGTTCTTCATCGGCCAGCGACCGATGAAGACATTTTCGGCGATCGTCAGCTCGGGAAGCAGTTGAAGCTCCTGGTGGATCAGGACCACGCCCTTGTCGATCGCCTCTCTCGGATTGGCAGGGGCATAGGGCTGCCCCTGCCATGTCATGGTACCTTCGGAAGGCGTGCGTGATCCGGCGATGATGCCCGATAGGGTCGATTTGCCCGCGCCGTTTTCGCCGAGCAAGGCGACGACCTCGCCCGGGAAGACATCGAGACTGACGTTCTTCAGGACTTCCAGAGGGCCGTAGCGCTTGGAAATACCTCTGAGTGTGAGCACCGGATCAGTCATCGCACCGCTCCCTTGGTTATGCTTACGGATGGTTGGCGATAAAGCCGGCCACGTTATCCTTTGTGGTCAGGGTCGCATCCATAAGCTGGACCGGCGGCGCTTTCTCGCCGCCGACGATTTTTACAGCATTGGCAACGGCATCGCGGCCCATTTTCTGGGTCTGCTGCGTCGCGGTCACGTCGAAGACGCCGTTTTTCAGCGCTTCGAGCGCCGCGGTGTCGCCATCGAAGCCGCCGAGAGCAATCTTTTGCGAGGGGTTTGCGACCTTGATGGCCTGTGCAGCGCCGAGGGCGAGCGCATCAGCCTGCGCGAAGACGATCGAAACGTCCGGATTGGCCTGGAGCATGTTCTGCATGATCTGGAAGCCTTCATCCTGGCTCCAGATGTTCGACCACTGCTCCGAGACGATCTTCACGCCGGGATTTGCCTTGACGGCATCCATGCAGCCCTTCGTGCGATCGACTTCCGGCGTCGTGCCCTTCTGGCCATGGATGATCACCATGTTGCCCTTACCGCCGGCCTTCTCGATGATGTACTTGCAGACGGCGTTTGCCGATGCGACGGAATCCGTAGCCAGGAAGGTGTCGCCAGGTGCACCGTCGGCGTTGCGGTCGACGTTGATGACCGGCACGTTCGACTGATGGGCGAGCTTCACCGGAATGGTTGCGGCGGCGGCACCGGCGGGAATGTAGATGAGCGCGTCGATGTTCTGCGTGAGAAGATCCTGGACCTGGTTGACCTGCGTCGGACCGTCGCCCTTCGCGTCAACGGTGATGACTTCGATGCCGCGGGTCTTGGCCTCAGCTTCGACAGCCTGCTTGATCTGGTTGAAGAAGTTTGCCTGAAGGTTGGCGACCGCGAGGCCGAGTTTCTTGACTTCCTTGGCCTGAACCGAGCCCAGCGACAGTGCGAGTATGGCTGCCGTGGTCAAGAGAGTACGGGAAAGTTTCATGAGTTCCTCCTTTGGTTTCAATCCGCCCTTGGATACGTCCTCCGCCCTCGGGCTTTCACAATCCCCGTCCGTGCAGCGGAAGGGGAATTCTGGCTATCGGCCTTAGTGGCTCGTCTTATGCCTTCCTCCGGCGCAGCGTTTCAGCGCCGACCGCAAGAACGATGACGACGCCGATGATCACTTGTTGCAGGAATGGGGAGACGTTGAGCAGGTTCAGGCCGTTGCGCAAAACGCCGATGATGAGCACGCCGATCAGCGTTCCACCGATGCCGCCAGCACCGCCCGATAGAGACGTTCCCCCGATGACGACGGCCGCAATGGTGTCGAGCTCGTAGCCAAAGCCGCTTGAAGGTTGGACGGCATCCAGGCGCGCAGCAAGGACGATCCCGGCAACGCCCGCCAATATGGCGCACACGACGTAAACGCCGATCGTGACCACCGGCACATTGATACCGGCCAGGCGGGCGACTTCGGGATTGCCACCGATTGCGTATAGCATGCGGCCTTCGGAGCGGTATTTGAGAAAGAGCCACGAGACGATGACGATCGCCAGCATCAGGAAGACCGTCGCGGTCAGGACGCCGAAGTGACGGTCGATCGCCAGCATCGTAAACCAGTCGGGAAAGCCGACAATCTGCTGGCCATCGGTAATCATATTGGCAATGCCACGGGCGACCGACATCATCGCAAGGGTAGCGATGAAGGCGGGCACACGGAAGCTCGTGACCATCAAGCCGACAATCAGGCCGCTGAAAGCTGAAGCCAGGAGCGCCAAGGGGATTGCGACGGCCATCGGCAAGCCCGCAACATTGGCAACCCAGCCCATCACCATCATCGACAGCGCAAGGACCGAGCCGACGGAAAGATCAATGCCGCCGATCAGAATGACGAAGGTCATACCCACGGACATGACGCCGAGCACGGTGATTTGATCGAGGATGTTGAGCGCGTTGCGCACCGAAAGAAACCGGTCCGTCGCAACGCTCAGGAAAACGCAGAGTATCAGCAAGCCGATCAGCGGACCCGTGGCCCCGCTAAGCCATGCAAGTGAGGTTCGCGGCTGGCGGCTTTGCTCGTTAACGCCCAAGGCTGACATGGCTCCTCCACTCCTTATGCTTGCTTCAGGTGATTTTCCTTCAAGCTTGCATATTTATGCATTCATGTTGGAAAATTCATTATCAACTCATATTTGGCCTGTCAAGCGCTGAAAAAGGCGCATAGCTTTCTGCCAAAGCGGCATGCAATCAATAAATGGGCTTGACTGAATGGTCTTTTGTGCAAAAATATCTGTGATTGAATATTTATGCAACGAGGGAGCATCATGCAAGTTAAGGAACTTGAGCGCGTCGCGCGTCAGATACGCCTGCGTGACCTGCAAGCGGTCTATGACGCAGGTGCGGGACATATTGGCGGTGAGATGTCGGCGATCGACATCCTGACGGCTCTCTATTTTCGCGTTCTGAAAATCTATCCCAGCGAACCGAAGCGGCCCGATCGTGATCGGTTCATTCTGTCAAAGGGCCACACGGCCTGCGCGCTGTACGTTACCTTGGCAAAGCGCGGGTTCATTTCGGAAGAGGAGATCTCGACGTTTTTGCAGCCGCATTCACGGCTCAACGGCCATCCCAATTGCAACAAGGTGCCGGGTGTCGAAACCAACACCGGTCCGTTGGGGCACGGATTGCCTGTGTCCGTCGGCATTGCCAAGGCCGGCAAGATGAATGGCGCCGGCTATCACACCTATGTCATGACCGGGGACGGCGAGATGCAAGAGGGATCGAACTGGGAGGCCATCATGGCGGCATCGCAGTTCAATCTGGACAATCTGACCCTGATCATCGATCACAATCGCTTCCAGCAAGGCGCGGCACTCGCCGATACCAATAATGTCGCCCCGCTCAGACCGAAACTCGAAGCATTCGGCTGGGAAGTCAGCGAAATCAACGGCAACGAAATGACGCAAATCGTTCCCGCATTGGAACATCGCGGCCCGCGTCCGCACTGCATCATCGCCCACACCAACAAGGGCCATGGCATCTCCTTCATGCAGGACCGGGTGGAGTGGCATCATAAGGTGCCGAACAAGGAACAATACGAACAAGCAGTCGCAGAACTGTCGGAGGCACTCTAATGGACGCGCCCAACTCGAACATCAATCTTCACGATTGCCGTGATGCTTTCGCTGCGACTTTGGAGGCGTTGGCGGGTAGCGAGCAGACGATCATTGCGGTCTGCAACGATTCCGTCGGCTCATCCAAGCTCGGCGGGTTCAAATTCAAATTCCCGGAACGACTGGTCAATGTCGGCATTGCCGAACAAAACATGGTCGGCGTCGGAGCGGGGCTGGCGAACGGCGGACAGATCCCATTCGTCTGTGGGGCCGCGTGCTTCCTGACCGGCCGTGCTCTGGAGCAGATCAAGGCCGATATTTCCTATTCGAATGCGAACGTCAAACTGATCGGCATTTCCTCCGGCATGGCCTATGGCGAACTCGGCCCGACGCATCATTCCATCGAGGATTTCGCTTGGACGCGTGTCCTGCCAAATCTTCCGGTTATTGCGCCATGCGACCGCATTGAAACGGCTGCTGCTGTAAAATGGGCGGCAAGCTATGCCGGACCCTGCTTCCTGCGCCTGTCGCGCGTCGGCGTTCCGGACCTGCTGCCGGACGATCATAAGTTCGAGCTCGGCAAAGCCAACGTGCTGCGCGAGGGCAGGGACGTGACGCTGATTGCCAACGGCACGCTGACGCATCGCATCGTCAAGGCCGCAGAAATCCTCGCAAGCCAGGGGATCGACGCCCGTGTTCTCAACATGGCAACCGTGCGGCCGATCGATGAGCAGGCTATCATTGCCGCCGCAAAGGAAACGGGCGCCATCGTGACAGCCGAAGAGCATTCGATTTACGGCGGTCTCGGCTCTGCGGTCGCCGAAGTGGTCGTCGATAATGCGCCTGTTCCGATGAAGCGTCTGGGCGTTCCTGGTATCTATGCTCCGACAGGCTCGGCGGAATTCCTTCTGGATGAATTCGGAATGGCTCCGGACGCCATTGCGCAGGCGGCGTCGGCGCTTCTCAAGAGGAAGTGATCTGACGCTGACAGCGCGTTCGCTGGGGCATTGCTCTGAATGCCCCGGTCCATTTTGGGAGGAAACATTTTATGCGAGCCATCCTGGCAATCGATCAGGGCACGACGAATTCCAAGGCCATTCTGGTATCGGAAAAGGGCGAGCTGATTTCTCGCGGTGCTGCGCCCGTTGGCATTAGCTATCCGCAACCAGGCTGGGTCGAGCAGGATCCAAATCGCATCTGGCAATCGGTATGCGAGGCGATACGTGCTTGTATCGAAGCTGCGCCGGAAAAGGTTGCGATCGAAGCGGTTGCGATTTCCAACCAGCGGGAATCGGTAACGATGTGGGATGGCGATACCGGCGAGGCGCTCGGTCCCGTCGTGAGCTGGCAGTGCCGCCGTACGGCCGGCGATTGCGAAAAGCTGATTGGGCTCGGGCATTCGCAGTGGGTCGAGGAGACTACTGGCCTGCCGATCGACCCGATGTTTCCCGGCTCGAAGATGAAATGGTTGCTGGATCGCGCCCCGGCCGGGCGCGCAGTGCGAATCGGCACCGTGGATAGCTGGCTTATCCACTGCCTGACGGGTGGTAAGAAGCATGTCTGCGACGCATCGAATGCAGCCCGCAGCCAACTCTTCGACCTGAAAGCCCAGCGTTGGAGCGACGAGCTTTGCACATTGTTTGGCGTAGACAAAGGCCTGCTTCCCGAAGTTCTTGACAGCGCCGGGCAATTCGGAACGACCACGAGCCTCCCGGGCGTGCCGGACGGAACGTCCATTTGCGCTGCCATCGGCGATAGCCACGCCGCTCTCTTCGGGCATGGGGCCCATAAGGCGGGAGACGGCAAAGTGACGTTCGGCACGGGTTCGTCGGTCATGACGACACTGCCGCACTTTATCGCACCGCAACATGGGATCACGACGACCGTTGCCTGGCGCATTGCGGGAAAACCGACCTTCGCTTTCGAAGGCAATATCCTCGTCTCAGCGGCAAGCCTGCCGTGGATGACAGAAATTCTCGGGCTTTCCGACGTCACCGCACTCGTCGAGCTGGCGGCGACCGCCGAGCCGGGTGGGCCCGGCTTCGTTCCCGCGTTTGTCGGCCTCGGGGCGCCCCATTGGAATTCGGATGCTCGCGCGCTGTTTTCCCAAATCAACTTCAGCACCACCCGCGCGCAGTTGGCGAGGGCCGTTACCGATTCCATTGCGCTGCAGGTGCATGATGTCTTCCAGGCGATGCAGAAGCAGAATGGAGGAAACATCGGCTCGCTCTATGTCGACGGTGGACCCAGTCAGAATACGTTTCTCATGCAGTGTGTCGCGGATCTATTGGAGCACGCTGTTATTCAATGCGCAGCGCCGGAGGCGTCGGCGCTGGGTGCCGCCTATCTGGCCGGCCTGTCGTTGGGCATGTGGGCGGATCTTGACGCTATCGGTCGCCTTCCTCGACAGAACACAATCATCAAGCCGCGGGCAAACGACAACGCGGAAAGGTTTAAAACGTGGAATGATGCGATTGCACGCTCGACGTTCGAACCGCCGCCCGCTATTGGTGAATAAAAATTCACTGATGGAACAAGCATGGGACGGATCAACGAGCTTCGCCTGATTTCTCGTGTCGCACAGATGTATCACATCGAGCACAAGAGACAGGCTGATATTGCCCAGCACCTGAGGCTGTCGCAGGCGACCGTCTCTCGAATGCTCAAGCGGGCGGAAGCCGAAGACATCGTGCGGACCACCGTTATCCCACCTGTCGGAACCTATACCGAACTCGAAACCGCGCTCCGGGAACGTTTCAATCTTCCCGAAGCGATCGTCGTGGAATGTTCCGAAGACCGGGAAGGCGCCATCATGGCGCGGATCGGCGAAGCCGCCGCTCACCTTCTCGAAGTCACCCTTTCCGAGGGCGAAATTATCGGCGTTTCAAGCTGGAGCCAGACGATTTTCAAGATGGTGGAGAATATCCACCCGCAAAAAAGCGCCCAGGCAAAATATATCGTTCAGACCCTCGGTGGCATGGGCGACCCTTCCGTTCAGACCCATGCGACGCAGCTAACCACAAGGCTCGCCCGTTTGACTGGCGCCGAACCCAAACTCCTTCCGGTCCAAGGCGTGACAAGTTCAAGGGAGGCCAAGCTGCTTATGATGGCCGATCCGTTCGTGCGGGAAACGATCGAGCTTTTCGGGGCGATCAGCGTCGCAATCGTCGGCATCGGCGCGGTCGAACCGTCCGAGCTTCTGGCCCGGTCCGGCAATATCTTCTCGTCGCGCGAATTAGCGGACTTGGCCGATGCTGGAGCGGTCGGCGATATTTCCTTGCGTTTCTTCGACGGCAAGGGAAAACCGGTCAAAACGCCCCTGGACGAGAGGGTGATCGGTATCTCGCTTGATGAGCTTGCCAAGGTTGACCGGGTGATTGCGCTTGCGGGAGGCGAAAAGAAGACCGCCGCTATCGCCGGCGCACTGCGTATAGGTGTGATTGATACCTTGGTGACCGACAAATTCACCGCGCAGCGGCTGATCGATCAACCGGCATAGGTCCAATGCCGCAGCCTGTATCTCGACGGCTCGATTAGCTCAGAGGCTGATAGATCACGCGGCTGAGTTGCGCTGACGGAGCTTTTCGCCGATTTCACTGGACGACATAGGCTTGCCGACTAGGTAGCCCTGCAATTGGTCGCAGCCGGAGGCTCGCAGTATTTCCGCCTGGCGAAGATTCTCGATCCCCTCGGCCGTCACCGGAATTTCAAGCGCCGTTGCCAAAGCGACCGTGGCGCGCAGAATATCGATGCCGTTGGCGTTCTCTTCCAGGCCCAACACCAGCGACCGGTCGATCTTCATGCGATCGAATCCGAATTGCCGCAAGGCGCCGATACTTGCATAGCCGCAGCCGAAGTCATCGAGCGCGAATTTGATGCCGATGCGCCGGAGCACATCGATTGATCGGCGCGCCTGGTCAGGATTGGTCATCAGGACGCCCTCGGTTATTTCCAGCGTCAGGCGAGTGGGATCGAAAGCGGATTCATCAAGGACTGCCGTGACTTGTGCGGCAAAGTCCGGATTGCAGAGCTGGATGGGCGAGACATTGACCGAAAGCGCCAGGTACGGCCAGGCCTTCGCATGCTGGATCGACGTCCGTAGCATATGAACGCCCAATGCATCGATAAGGCCGGACTTTTCGGCAAGCGGAATAAAAACTTCCGGGCTGATGCTTCCAGCCGCACTTCGCCAGCGTGCGAGAGCCTCAAGACCAATGATTGCACCCGTTGATGCCGACACGAGCGGCTGGAAAACCGGTTCGATCGCGCCGCTATTGATAGCGTTTCTCAGCTCGCCTTCCAGTTCGGCGATACGCTGGCGCTCGCGATCCAGTTCGAGATCGTAGGTAACGGCCTGGCCCTTGCCATTTTCTTTGGCGCGGTAAAGAGCGATATCGGCTCTGCGCAGAAGCTCCAGTGGCGCGATATTGCCGATGCGGCCCGCCACGCCAATGCTCGTCCCGACTTCGATCGTGCGCCCGCCAATTTTGAAGGGATTGCGAAAAAGTTTGAGAATGGATTCTTCTATATCTCGATGTGGAGCGGATCCGACCTGCACCAACGCGAACTCGTCACCGCCTAACCTTGCAGAATCATGGATTTCGGGATGACAGCCCTGCAGCGCTTTTGCGACAATCCGGATCAGTTCGTCTCCGACTGCATGTCCCCACGCATCGTTGACAGCTTTGAAACCGTCGAGATCGATCATGTAGAGCGATGCTGGCAAGCTGGTATTGTCCAGTTGATCCAGCATCCCAAGAAGGCCGTGTCTGTTCAGCAGGCCGCTCAAACTGTCATGACCTGCTTCAAATCTGGCCGCCTCGGCCAAACGGCGGAGACGCCCGGCTTCGGACGCGCCTGCAAGCAGGACGGCTGCCAGAAAAAGGGCGAGGATGCTGGCGGCGGCAGTCACATAGGGATAGACCTTGTCAAAAATGGCGTTCCCCGGAGCCTTGCTAGGCCAAACGAGATAGCCGATGACCGTGCCACCCATGTCCTTGATCGGGGAATTCAACTGGTTCGGTTCGGGCGTCGCCTGGAGCCGCAGACCGTCAAGCTCGTGCTCATCCGAGAGTGCATCGATGACCTCTGGGGTCAGCTCTTTAAAGAAAGTCAAAACGCTGAGCTTCGGAAGCTCGCCCTTCGCTTCGAAGGGTTGTATTGCCTGTGATGCCACAAGCAGGATTCCCGCCTCAGTCTTGAAGAAATTGAGCAAGGGTGCTGGCTGCGGGGTGGCGGCAGCTTCAATCTGGCGGTCGAAGCCGGCTCCGAAATAGTCGCGCGGCTGAAAGGGTTTGCCCTTCAGATAGGCGGAAACCGCATTGCCATCGGGCCCGATTACAACGGCACCATCATAGAGTGAATAATCCGCGCTAGTTTTGCCCCAATTCTCAAAGGCCCAATCCGCAGCGGCAGCCGAGCCAATAGCAGCATAGGCATCATCCCAGACGGCATTGTCTTTCATCGTGCCGCTGAGCTTGGCCATGAACGAAATGATCGCGGCACGCGCAGCGCGGTCTGCCCGCGCATCGTCGATTTCGTTCGCTGACCGTGTCATCGTCGCGACCACATGCGCCACGAGGCCGGTCAACACCAACGCGACGGCGATGAAGCACACCGTTATCGCGATCACGGAAGAAGTTTGGGCACGGAAATGGCGGGGCGTCGGATTGGAAGACATGAGGATACGCAAACTCAGATTGACAGGTCATGCCTTGGGGGACGGCAGGAGACATCATGTCCGCTATGCGCTGCCTTTGAATTCTACCGTCTGAAGCCATAAACCATTATTAACAACGCGTAGCGCAGCGTAGTCTTCACGAAAAATCCTGCGCGAATCGGCTAGGCGCAGCGCAATTTGCTCGGTCTGCTCGATAGAGGCGGATTGGCCGGCAGGAAGCCTAAGCATCCGAACGCATGGGCGGACAGTCTTGCACACTGGTTGAATTGCCAACCGCCGACAGTGTGTGGTACGCCATAATACGATTCTAATAAAGTCGATTGCCGAACGGAAGTCGAGCGTGCGAAACACGTCCAATACTGAGGTGCAAGAATGAGCGGTGCTCTAAAGGACGCGGCGATCAGAGTGGAGCGTCCCGCAAAAACGCTGCGAGAGCTCGCGCTCGATAAGGTCCGCGAAGCCATCGTGAGCGGATATTTTCGCCCGGGAGATCGACTTGTCGAACGCGACATGTGTGCTCAGCTCGGCGTGAGCCGGACGATTGTGCGCGAGGTTCTGCGGCATCTGGAATCGGAAGGGCTGGTCGCCAATCTGCCAAACAAGGGCCCGATCGTCGCCCAGCTCGATCTCGACGAGGCCAAGCAGATCTACGAGATCCGCGGTGTGCTCGAAGGTATGGCGGCGCGACTGTGCGCGCAGCGCGGAAGTCCGGAGATCGTCGCAGCGCTGGAGGCGTCGCTGCAGGGTATCCGCGATAGCTACCGCGACAAGGACATGCCCGGAGTGCTCGCGCACACATCTTCTTTCTATCAGACGCTGTTCACGATGGTCGACAGGCATGTCGCCTGGGGCGTCGTCAATCTCCTCACCGTGCGCATAAATCATCTTCGGTCGATGACGATCAAGACGGAAAATCGCGACATCGAGGGCCCGCGCCAAATGGCGAAGATCGTGGACGCGATCCGCCGTGGTGACGGGGAGGGTGCCTACAAGGCCGCCATGGACCATGTTGCCGCCGCCAGCGCCATTGCGGAAGCGGTTCTCTCCGCTAAGGAATCCGCCGATTAGGCCTGTAAACGCTCCCTGCATGCAGTCCGGGAGCGATTGGAACCTCTTTCGATCTTCAATTTCGATCTGATTGGGCCCGCGAGTCTCCTCGCGGGCGCTCCCGCGACTCCGCAAAATACGGCAAACCCCACATTGCAAGCTTGACACCCAACTTTGCTCAATGTGATGGTATGCCATAATAAGTAATAAGGTGGAGCGTCATATGAAATGCATTGCCGTGCCTGCCCAACGCTCGTCTAACATTCATCGACACCGCTGAAGCGCTGCAGGCCTGTCGCGACGAACCTAGCCTAGCCACTACTCGTTCGAAGGCCCAAGTGGCCGACTCTGAGCGATCTGGGAAGTTCGTTGTAGATGGCATAGCGCGAGCGCTAATCTAATTATTTGTTTTCACATAATTTTTTCCGACATTCACCTTGAATCTTCTTAGCCGGGAGAAATCGGCTTGACACTTTAATATTATGGCATACCATAATACACAACGTCAGAATTGAGGTGTTCGATGACTATCCAAATTCGTAAGACCGGGCTGCAGATCGAGACGACGCTGATCGAGGGCGGTAAGCCGGCGCAGGTTCCCCTGAAGCTGTTTTCCGCCTACGCCGTTGTGAAAAATCCCTGGGCCGGACGTGGCTTCGTCGAAGACTTGAAGCCCGAAATTCACGCGGTCGCTCCGATCCTTGGCGAGCTGCTGACGAAGATGATCATCGAGGCCGTTGGCTCCGGCGATGCCGTCGAAGCATACGGAAAATCAGCGGTGGTCGGCCTGGATGGCGAGCTCGAGCATGCATCGGCACTGATTCACACGCTTCGCTTCGGCAATCATTATCGCCATGCGGTCGGCGCCAAATCCTATCTCGCCTTCTGCAATACGCGCGGCCCCGCCAATTCTCCGATCATGATCCCGCTGATGGACAAGAACGATGAAGGGCGCCGCTCGCATTACCTGACGATCCAGACCGCAATTCCAGATGCACCGGCCGCCGACGAAATTGTCGTCGCGCTTGGTGCGTCCGTGGGCGGGCGTCCGCATCATCGCATTGGCGATCGCTACCAGGATCTCAAGGATCTGGGCCAAGACGTCGCCAACCCCGCCGGCGTTTGAAAGGCTGGGCGCTGATATGCTGACCGTTGGATCAAACACGCAAGGCGCCTCCCGAAAGATCGACTGGGTCTTCGCGAGGAACAAGACTGCCCGCGGAACGGCTTATTACGAAGCCGGAAGCGGTGAGCCGCTTGTCCTGATCCACGGTGTCGGCATGCGGCTTGAAGCGTGGGCGCCGCAGATATCAGCCTTTGCTGGAAGCCATCGCGTAATCGCCGTCGACATGCCCGGGCATGGTGAAAGTGCCGGATTGCCGGTCGGAAGCCACCTTGAGGAATTCGTCGCCTGGTTTGGGCATTTCCTAGACGAGATGGCGATTGAGACCGCAAATGTTGCCGGCCACTCGATGGGTGCATTGGTGTCCGGAGGGGCGGCTGCAACGTTCGGCAGCCGTATCAAGCGTGTGGCATATCTCAACGGCGTCTACCGGCGTGACCCGGAGGCAAAGGCGGCGGTGCTCGCGCGCGCGGCTGCCATTCCCCTGACGGGTGTGGACAAGGAAGGCCCGCTACTTCGATGGTTCGGCGACGATCCCGACAGTGTCGTTGCGCGCGACCTGACGCGGCAATGGCTGAGCCTTGTCGATCCGCAGGGCTATGCCGTCGCTTATTCGGCATTTGCCGAAGGGGACGAGACCTATGCGGATCGCTGGAAGGACGTCAAGGGACCGGCGTTGTTTCTGACGGGATCGGATGACCCCAATTCGACGCCGCTGATGGCGACCCAAATGGCGGCACTTGCGCCCCATGGTTGGGCGCGGATCGTCGAAGGCCATCGCCATATGGTCAATCTGACCGCACCCGACACCGTAAATGCGCTGCTCGCCGAATGGCTTTCAGAGGGGGAGGATGTGAAATGACCCTACAGCTTGCGGACCCAAGAGCGCTTCGCGATGCTTTCGGCGCCTTCGCGACAGGGGTAACGGTCGTGACCGCCCAGGATGCGGACGGAAAGCCTATCGGCTTCACGGCAAATTCCTTTACGTCGGTGTCGCTCGATCCACCTCTTTTGCTTGTTTGCCTGGCTAAGACCTCCCGTAACTACGCGACCATGACGAGCGCGAAGCATTTCGCCATCAATGTTCTGTCGGAAAGCCAGAAGGATGTGTCCAATACCTTCGCGCGCCCGGTCGAAGATCGGTTCGCGCTGGTCGATTGGCAGGCGGGCGCCGCAGGCTGCCCAATCTTGGCGAACGTTGCGGCGTGGTTCGAGTGCGCCCTGGAAAAATTGGTCGAAGCCGGTGACCACGTCATCCTGATGGGGCGGATCGAAGCCTTCGAAAACAGCGGGCTGAACGGATTGGGTTATGCCCGCGGCGGCTACTTTACGCCGATCCTCGCCAGCAAGGCCGTTTCGGCTGCAGCCGAAGGGAATATCGAACTCGCAGCCGTTCTGGAGCATCATGGCGAGGTTCTTCTCATCGGCGATGAGATCCTTTCGCTGCCGAGCTGTGATGGCAAGGAGGGAAGCCCTGCCGACATACTTCGCGATTATCTGGAAGAACTCACGGGGCTTTCGGTGACGATCGGCTTCCTCTACTCGGTTTACGAAGGCAAGAGCGATGGAAAGCAACACATCGTCTACCGCGCCTTCGCCTCGGAAGGCGAGCCGCGCAATGGCAGGTTCCTGAAACCCGACACGTTGGCCAAGGCCCATTTCAAGACAAGTTCGACCGCCGACATCGTTGCGCGCTTCGCGGTTGAGAGCCAGCTCGGCAATTTTGGCGTTTATTTCGGCGACGAGACCGTCGGCACGGTCCGTTCGGTTCCAGCAAAGGCAGCACAGCCATGAAATTCTCTCTCTTTGTTCATATGGAGCGTCTCGACGCCGGCCAGAGCCACAAGAGCCTCTATGACGAGTTCGTGGCTCTCTGTGAAATCGCCGATAAGGGTGGCATGCATGCCATATGGACGGGCGAACATCACGGCATGGATTTCACCATCGCGCCCAATCCTTTCGTGACCATCGCCGATCTGGCGCGCCGCACATCGCGGGCAAGGCTTGGGACGGGAACGGTGATCGCGCCGTTCTGGCATCCGATCAAGCTCGCCGGCGAGGCGGCCATGACCGACATCATCTGTGACGGGCGGCTCGATATCGGCATTGCGCGCGGCGCCTATTCCTTCGAATACGAGCGCCTGCTTCCCGGCCTCGACGCCTGGGGCGCCGGCCAGCGGATGCGCGAGCTCATTCCAGCGGTCAAGGGCATATGGAACGGCGACTATGCCCATGACGGGGAGTTTTTCAAATTCCCTTCGACCACTTCGGCGCCGAAACCGCTGCAGCAGCCGAACCCGCCGATCTGGGTTGCTGCGCGCGACCCGAATTCGCATGAGTTCGCCGTTGCCAATGGCTGCAACGTCCAGGTGACGCCGCTCTGGCAGGGCGATGACGAAGTCGTGGCGCTGATGGGCCGCTTCAACGATGCCTGCGCCAAGAATCCCGATATCGACCGACCCAAGATCATGCTGCTGCGCCATACCTATGTCGGCTCATCCGAGGAGGACATCGCGCAGGCAGCCCACGAACTGAGCGTTTATTACAACTACTTCTTCGCCTGGTTCAAAAACGAGAAGCCTGTCAAGCAGGGCCTGATCGAGCGGATCCCGGAGGAGGAGATCAGCGCGAACCCGATGCTTTCCGATGCGGTCATGCGCACCAACAACGTCGTCGGCAATGCCGAGACCGTTATCGCCCGCCTGAAGACCTACGAATCCATGGGCTATGACGAATATTCCTTCTGGATCGACACGGGCATGTCCTTCGAGCGCAAGAAGGCTTCGCTCGAACGCTTCATTGCCGAGGTCATGCCGGCATTTGCGGAGTAAACCCCCATGCAACGCTTCCAGTCCTACATCGACGGCGAATTCGTAGACGGAGAGGCCCGGTTTGCAAGCGTCGATCCGGCGACCGGCGAAATCTGGGCCGAGATGCCGGAGGCGCGCGAGAAGGATGTCGATCGTGCCGTAGATGCGGCGGAGAAGGCGCTCTATGACGGACCCTGGTCGAAATTGACGGCCACCCAGCGCGGCAAGCTCCTTTACAAGCTTGCTGATCTGGTTGCAGCCAATGCGCAGAAGCTGGCCGAGCTGGAGACCCGCGATACCGGCAAGATCATTCGCGAGACTTCGGCGCAGATCGCCTATGTTGCCGATTATTATCGCTATTATGCCGGGATCGCCGACAAGATCGAGGGTTCCTATCTTCCGATCGACAAGCCTGACATGGATGTCTGGCTGCGCCGCGAACCGATCGGCGTCGTCGCCATGGTCGTGCCCTGGAACAGCCAGCTCTTCCTGTCGGCCGTCAAAATCGGCCCGGCGCTGGCCGCCGGCTGCACCATGGTCGTCAAGGCATCGGAGGACGGACCGGCGCCGCTTCTGGAGTTTGCGCGCCTCGTCGACGAGGCAGGCTTTCCCGCCGGCGTCGTCAATATCATTACCGGTTTCGGCCCCGCCTGCGGCTCCGCTCTCAGCCGGCACCCGAAGGTCGCCCATATCGCATTCACCGGCGGGCCGGAAACGGCGCGTCATATCGTGCGCAATTCGGCGGAAAATCTCGCCTCCACCTCGCTTGAGCTCGGCGGCAAGTCGCCCTTCATCGTCTTTGCCGATGCCGATCTCGAAAGTGCCGCTAATGCGCAGGTTGCCGGTATCTTCGCGGCAACCGGACAAAGCTGCGTCGCCGGCTCGCGGCTAATCGTCGAGCGAAGCGTCAAGGAACGCTTCCTGGCGATGCTGAAGGCCAAGGCGGAGGCGATCCGCATCGGCTCGCCGCTGGACATGGCGACGGAAGTGGGGCCGCTGGCAACGAAACGTCAGCAGGATCATGTTGCGGCGCTCGTCGAACGATCCGTGCAGAGCGGCGCCCGCCTTGTCACCGGCGGCGAACGGCCTGACGGCGCGGGTTATTATTTCCGGCCGACGATCCTCGATTGCGACGATGTCGCCTCGCCATCGCTTGCCGAGGAGTTCTTCGGCCCGGTTCTGTCGGTGGTATCGTTCGAAACTGAAGCAGAAGCGCTGAAGATCGCCAACGATACGCGCTATGGTCTTGCCTCGGGCGTTTTCACCCAGAATCTCACGCGAGCCCACCGCCTGATGAAGGGCATCCGGGCGGGTATCGTCTGGGTCAATACCTATCGCGCCGTATCGCCGATTGCACCTTTCGGCGGCTTTGGCCTTTCCGGCCATGGCCGGGAAGGCGGCTTGGCCGCGGCCCTCGATTTTACCCGCACGAAGACAATCTGGCTCAGGACGTCGGACGATCCGATCCCCGATCCTTTCGTCATGAGGTGACGCCGATGTTCTATGAAATCCGGACTTATCGGCTGAAGAACGGTGCAATCCCGCAATATCTGAAGGTCGTCGAGGAAGAAGGGATCGCCATTCAGAAAGCTCATCTCGGCAATCTGGTCGGCTATTTCTTTTCGGAGATCGGGACCATCAACGAGATCGTTCACATCTGGGCCTATGAAAGCCTCGATGATCGCGAGGCAAGGCGCCAGAGATTGGCGACCGACCCGCAATGGCAGGCCTTCCTGCCGAAGATACGCGACCTGATCGAAGTGGCCGAGAACAAGATTATGAAGCCGGCAGGTTTCTCCCCTCTGGGGAAGAGCCCGCCAGCCGCATAAGGCATGCCTGTAAGACACCAAGTATAAGGACAAGGGAACATGAAACGTACAATCGCACTGGCGGCTTTCGCCGCAATAATGGCTGTGTCCGGGGCCGCAAAGGCCGAAACGATGGTCTTCACGAGCTGGGGAGGAACCACGCAGGACGCACAGAAGGTCGCCTGGGCCAATCCGTTTGCAGACAAGACCGGCACCGTCGTCGCACAGGATGGACCTACCGATTACGGCAAGCTGAAAGCCATGGTCGAAGCGGGCCAGGTCAGTTGGGATGTCGTCGACGTCGAGGGCGACTATGCCGCCCAGGCGGGCAAGGACGGGCTGCTGGAAAAACTGGATTTCTCCGTTATCGACAAGTCCAAGCTCGACCCTCGTTTCGTCACGGACTATTCGGTCGGCAGCTTCTACTATTCCTTCGTGATCGGCTGCAATGCGGACGCCGTGAGCGCCTGCCCCAAGACCTGGGCCGATCTCTTCGACACGGCGAAATTTCCCGGTAAGCGTACCTTCTACAAATGGTCGGCCCCGGGCGTGATCGAGGCGGCGTTGCTGGCCGATGGCGTTCCTGCCGACAAGCTCTACCCGCTGGATCTCGATCGGGCATTCAAGAAGCTGGATACGATCAAATCTGACATCATCTGGTGGTCCAGCGGCGCCCAGTCGCAGCAGCTTCTCGCATCCGCCGAGGCCCCGTTCGGCAGCCTGTGGAATGGCCGCATGACCGCGCTCGCCGCCAGCGGCATCAAGACGGAAACCTCTTGGGAGCAGAACATCACGGCGGCCGACTCGCTGGTCATTCCGAAGGGTGCACCGAACCTTGAAACCGCGATGAAGTTCATTGCGCTTGCAACGTCGGCCCAGCCGCAGGCCGATCTTGCCAAGGCGACCGGCTACGCACCCATCAACATCGACTCGGCCAAGCTGATGGACCCGGCAATAGCCAAGACCTTGCCGGACCAGCAGACCGCCAGCCAAGTCAATGCAAGCATGAAGTATTGGGCCGAAAATCGCGATGAAATCGGCAAGCGGTGGTATGCTTGGCAGGCCAAATAAGTTGAAGAAACTCCGAGGCTTCACCGCGGGCGTCGTTCCGCCCGCGGTGTCTGACGCAGGTTCGAAATCTTCCTCGGAGCTGGCGCCGTTGTCTGATCCTACGGCGGGAAAGGATTGCCATGTCGACTTACATTGACGTCGCCAGTGAAACTGCGACTACGTCCAAGGCCGTCAGGCCTGCGGGCTTAGGCGAAATTATGCCGGCGCTGATTTTTGTTGGGATCTTCTTCATTGTACCGGTCGTCGCCCTTTTGCTGCGAAGCGTGCTGGAACCGGTTGTGGGCTTCGGCAACTATGCTGAACTCCTGGGTTCGGCGACGTATCTGAAGATATTCGCCAACACCTTCATTGTCTCCGGCCTTGTGACGGCAATTTCGCTGCTGATCGGCTTTCCCGTCGCCTGGACGCTGGCAATCATGCCGACAAGGCTGGCTTCGGTGATTTTCGCAGTCTTGCTGCTGTCGATGTGGACCAATCTGCTAGCACGAACCTATGCCTGGATGGTCCTGCTTCAGCGTACCGGGCTGATCAACAAGATGTTGATTGGAATGGGACTGATCGACCGGCCGCTGCCGCTCGTCAACAATCTGACCGGTGTAACGATCGGCATGACCTATATCATGCTGCCTTTCATCATCCTGCCCCTCTATGGCGTCATCAAGAAGATCGACCCGGCCATCCTGCAGGCGGCGGCACTTTGCGGCGCGAACCGCTGGCAATGTCTTACGCGCGTCCTTCTGCCTTTGGCTGCGCGAGGCATGGTCGCGGGTGCCTTGATGGTCTTCGTCATGTCCCTCGGCTATTACGTTACCCCGTCGCTTCTCGGCGGCACGGCGAACATGATGCTGGCCGAACTGATCGCCCAGTTCGTGCAGTCCCTGGTCAACTGGGGAATGGGCGGTGCCGCGGCCCTGGTTCTCCTCGTCGTCACGCTTTCGCTCTATGCGGTCCAATTGCGGCTGTTCGGCGTGCAGAACACGGGAGGGCGCTGACATGCTGCTCAATTTCGATCGCCTCGGCTGGTGGAAATATGTGCTTGTGGCGGTGACCGTCTTGACGGCAGCCTTCTTGCTGCTGCCGATCCTCTTCATCGCGGCGCTTTCCTTCGGATCTTCGCAGTGGCTGATCTTTCCGCCTCCGGGCTGGACGCTACAATGGTACAGCCAGCTTTTCGCCGATCCGCAATGGCTGGGATCCGCCTGGACGAGCTTCAGGATCGCCTCGATCGTCACGGTTCTTTCCGTGCTGCTTGGGCTGATTACTTCATTCGGTCTGGTGCGTGGAACTTTCTTGTTCCGCGACGCGCTGAAGGCGCTTTTCCTGACGCCGATGATCCTGCCTGTCGTCGTCCTCGCCGTTGCTCTCTATGCCTTCTTCCTGAGGATGGGTCTCGGCGGCACCATGATTGGCTTTGTCATTTCGCATCTCGTGCTGGCACTGCCCTTCTCCATCCTTTCGATATCCAATGCGCTCGAAGGGTTCGACAAATCCATCGAGGATGCCGCGGTGCTGTGCGGTGCGTCGCCTCTTGAGGCGAAGATCAGGGTGACCCTGCCGGCCATCAGCCATGGACTGTTTTCCGCGGCTGTCTTCTCGTTCCTGACATCCTGGGATGAAGTGGTGGTGGCGATCTTCATGGCGAGCCCCACACTGCAGACGCTGCCGGTGAAGGTATGGTCCACCCTCAGGCAAGATCTGACGCCGGTCATCGCTGCGGCATCGTCCCTTCTCATCCTCTTGACGATCACTTTGATGGCGCTTGTCGCGATCGCACGCAAGGTACTGAAATCATGAACGAATCTTTCCTACAGATCAGAGGCATCCGCAAGGAATACGGTCCTGTCGTCGCGGTGCAAGATGTCAATCTCGAGGTCCAGCGTGGCGAGTTCCTGACCTTTCTCGGGCCGTCCGGTTCGGGCAAAAGCACGACCCTCTACATATTGGCGGGCTTCGAAAACCCGACGAAAGGCGACATAAGCCTCAACGGGCAAACGCTGCTTTCGACCCCGTCGCATAAGCGCAATATCGGCATGGTCTTCCAGCGGTACACCTTGTTTCCGCATTTGACGGTCGGTGAAAACATCGCTTTTCCGCTCAAGGTACGGCGCAAGTCCAAGGCGGAAGTCGATAGCAAGGTCAAGGAAATGCTGCGGCTTGTCAGGCTTGAGGGATTTGAGGATCGCAAGCCCGCGCAGATGTCGGGCGGCCAGCAGCAGCGCGTCGCGCTCGCCAGGGCTCTCGCCTATGATCCGCCGGTGCTTTTGATGGACGAGCCGCTTTCGGCACTCGACAAGAAGCTTCGCGAAGAAATCCAGCACGAGATACGCCGGATTCACCAACAGACCGAGGTGACGATCCTCTACGTCACGCACGATCAGGAGGAGGCCCTGCGTCTCTCCGATCGCATTGCGGTGTTCTCCAAGGGCGTCATCGACCAGATCGGAACCGGACCGGAACTCTACGCCAATCCACGCACCCGCTTTGTTGCCGAATTCATCGGCGACAGCGACTTCATTTCCTGCGATCTGCTGTCATCGACGGATGGACACGCGACGATCTCGCTTGGTGGCGACGCGGTCTTCAGAATTCCGGTGCATGGCCAGGCCATCTCCGGAAAGAGGGGAGCGTTGATGCTGAGGCCCGAACGCATTCGCTTGTCGCGAAACCGAGTGCAGAAAGGCAGCCTTGCGGCGACTGTCAGCGATATCACTTTCCTCGGCAATAACGTTCATGTTGCCACCGAAACCGCCGCAGGCGAGGCCCTGGCCGTGCGCCTTCCCTTCGGCCATGAAGCAATTACCGGGCTCAGCCGTGGCGAACAGGTGCATCTGGATTTCGATCCGGATGCCGCTCACGTATTTTGCTGAAAGTCGTCACATGAAGCTCCATGATTTGTCACTGTTTCGTCAGGCCTGTCCGGTTGCGGGCAATTGGATAGAGGCGAAGGACCATCAGGCGACAACCATCCGCAATCCGGCCACGGGCGAGGCACTCGGCTTGGTTCCGGATCTGGGTGCTGCCGAAACCGAGGACGCCATCCGCGCCGCCGTCATCGCTCAGAAGCTCTGGGCAAAGAAGACCGCGGGGGAGCGCGCCACCATATTGAAGGCGTGGTACCGCCTGATGATCGAAAATCTCGATGACCTGGCGATGATCCTGACATTGGAGCAGGGAAAACCCCTGGCCGAGGCCAAGGGGGAAATCGCCTATGGCGCGAGCTTCATCGAATGGTTCGCCGAAGAGGCGAGGCGCATCAACGGCGAGACCATACCCGGCCATCAGCAGGACAAGCGGATCCTTGTCCTACGCCAGCCTGCAGGTGTTGTCGCTGCCATCACGCCCTGGAACTTTCCAAATGCCATGGTGACCCGCAAGGTCGGCCCGGCGCTTGCCGCTGGCTGCGCGGTCGTGCTCAAGCCGGCGCCGCAGACGCCTTTTTCCGCGATCGCGCTTGCCGTTCTTGCTGAGCGCGCGGGTCTGCCGTCGGGCCTCCTCAACATCGTCACCGGTGATGCCGCCGCAATTGGCGGGACGTTGACTGCAAGCCCAGCCATCAGGGTTCTGACCTTCACCGGTTCCACGCGCACGGGTGAACTGCTTTACCGGCAATGCGCGCCGACGATCAAGAAGCTCGGTCTCGAGCTTGGCGGTAATGCACCTTTCATCGTGTTTGACGACGCGGATCTCGACGCAGCGGTCGAGGGCGCGATCATCGCCAAGTTCCGCAACAATGGGCAAACCTGCGTTTGCGCCAACCGGCTGTATGTGCAGGATGGTGTCTATGAAGCTTTTGCAGCCAAGCTCGCCGACGCGGTTGAAAAACTGAAGGTTGGCAACGGGCTGGATCAAGGTGTCGTCCTTGGCCCGCTGATCGACCGGAACGCCGTCCTCAAGGTTGAGGCGCATATTCGCGACGCGTTGGATAAGGGTGCTGAGGTCCTCTCAGGCGGCAATCGTCATACTCTTGGCGGCAATTTCTTTGAGCCGACAGTCCTTCGCAACGTCGACGGCAGCATGCAGCTTGCCAGCGAGGAGACCTTTGGGCCAGTCGCGCCGCTCTTCCGCTTCCGCGACGAGAGCGACGTCATCGAACTGGCAAATGACACCGAGTTCGGGCTCGCCTCCTATTTCTATGCACGAGATTTGTCGCGCGTATTCCGGGTGGCGGAAGCGTTGGAATACGGGATGGTCGGCGTCAACACCGGTCTGATTTCCACCGCTGAGGCGCCTTTTGGCGGCGTGAAAATGTCCGGTTTGGGTCGGGAGGGCTCACGCCACGGCATCGACGAATATACCGAGCTGAAATACGTCTGTTTGGGCGGCATATAGTCTCTTTTGCAGGAAGCGGAGGCCCCTGTTCCACAGGGAAGGTTCCTCAGCGTTGCACTACGGCGGCTCGATGGAATTGATTGTCATGCCAGCTAAAGCGTCAATTTCAGCTCGCGGTAGTGTTCCGTCAATCTCGCCAGGTTGAAGGCCCTGTTGAGCCCGCTTGGATTTGGAAGCACCCAGATTGAAACGCCCGCAAATTCGTCCGGCTGCCTGCCCCATTCGACATGCGTTCGGAGGCTGATCGCCGCGTATGCTGCCTTTCCCAGAAAGGCGAGATTTGCCGGTGCGAAGTTTCTTATCTTGCTTTCCAGTGCAGGAGCCGCGTTGACGTAATCGTGGTTCTTAAGCTCACTGGCGCTTTTGGTGGGCCGTGAGACCGCCGATGTCAGGCCCAGGCCATATGTCAGCATCTCGCGCTCTTCGTCCGCCCGCAGCAGGCGGGGTGTAAATCCGGCGAGATGCAATACACGCCAAAAGCGGTTGCTTCGGTTCGAGAAGTTATGGCCGTCCCGAGCAGCGGAAAGGGCTGGATTCAACCCGCAGAAAACCACGGAGAGGCAAGGCGCAAGGATTTCCGCCAGCCCGCCCGCCTGCATTGCGGCGTCGACTGGATCATGCGTGTCCTTGGCTGAAGTATTTTCTTGCATACCAAACTTCGCTTTGGAAATGACGGTGGAGACGGGGGTGCGTGCGGCGCCGTCAGCAAGTCTACCGGCAAATTGTCGTCATTGTGGCAGGCAGCGGTGTCTGGCATTGCCCTTCAAGCCTGGCGTCAAACTACGATTGGACAGCTTCCCAAAAGAAGCTATCTTCAAGGTCTTCTTCCAATTCGGTAAGCCCCGACCGGTCGATCCGCCAACCAGCACGGACGTTCATCCATGACCAAAGGCTCTGATCTCTTAGTGGCCGCACTTGAGAATGAAGGTGTCGACCGCATTTTTGGCATTCCCGGCGAAGAGAACCTTGACGTTGTCGAGTCCATCCGCAAATCGTCAATCCAGTTGGTACTCACCCGGCATGAACAGGCAGCCGCCTTCATGGCAGCGACCTACGGCCGCCTGACGGGAAAGCCGGGAGTGTGCCTGACGACGCTTGGACCGGGTGCCCTGAACCTTTCGACGGGGGCGGCATATGCGTTGCTCGGTGCGATGCCGATGGTGATGATCACGGGTCAGAAGGGTGTCCTCTCGTCTCGTCAGGCGCGATTCCAGGTGGTCGACGTCGTTGCGTCGATGAAACCGCTTACCAAGCTGGCGCGGCAGATCGTGTCACCGCAGATGATCCCCACGATGGTCAGGGAAGCGTTCAGGATCGCGCAGGAAGAAAGACCAGGACCCGTTCATCTCGAGCTTCCAGAAGACATCGCAGCCGAAGAATGCCCGGAAATGGCACTCATCGCGCCGCATCAGCTCGAACTGCCGACCGCAAGCGACGCGGCGCTGGACCGCGCCGCCGCTCTCATCACTGCAGCCAAGCGTCCGCTTCTGATGTTTGGAGCTGCAGCCTCGCGCCCCCGCTCGACGTCAGACATCGCGCAATTTGTGATACGAACCCGCATCCCCTTCTTCACGACGCAGATGGGGAAGGGAACGGTTCCGGGCGGTACCGAGCTCTACATGGGCACCGCCGCGCTTTCTGAACGCGATTATGTGCACGAGGCGATCGAACAGGCCGATCTCATCATCACCATCGGCCATGACACAATCGAAAAACCGCCGTTCATCATGGGCAAGGACGGTCCGCATGTGGTCCATGTCGGATATCAGCCCGCCACCGTCGAACAGGTCTATTTCCCGCAAGCAGAAGTTATCGGAGATATCGGCCCATCGCTCAAGGCGCTGGCGGATCGCCTCGAGGGCAAACTGCCGAACGCAGAGGCTCTTCTTCATCTGCGGGAGCGCATTCTCGAACGCATCGCGGCGCGGGCGACGGAAGATCGTTTTACGCCCCAGCGCTTGGTCCATGATATCCGGGAAGTGATGCCGCATGATGGTATCCTTGCGCTCGACAACGGCATGTACAAGATATGGTTTGCCCGCAACTACCGGACGCGGATGGCGAACACGCTGTTGCTGGACAACGCTCTTGCAACCATGGGGGCTGGACTTCCATCGGCGATGGTTGCCTCGATGCTTTATCCCGAGCGGCGCGTCATGGCGATCTGTGGCGACGGCGGCTTCATGATGAACTCCCAGGAACTGGAGACTGCCGTCCGGTTGAAGCTCAACCTCGTCATCCTCGTGATCGAGGACAATGCCTACGGAATGATCCGCTGGAAGCAGGCCGTGGACGAGTTCCCGGATTTCGGAATGACGTTCGGCAATCCGGACTTCGTGAAATATGCCGAATCCTACGGTGCCAAGGGAATCAGGGTAGATGACATCGACCAGTTCAAACAGGCTCTCGAAGATGCATTCTCTGGATCTGGCGTTCATCTGGTGAACGTCCCGGTCGACTACTCGGAAAATGAGCGTGTGCTGGTTAAGGAGCTTCGCGAACGGCTCCCTGCAATATTGGAGGGATGAAATGTCGCTCACCTGAGGGGCGTCAGGCAGACTTCAGGTGATCGAAAATGTGGGGCCGGAGGTTACCGAAAGGCCGCCGGAGCCACTTTCGGGGACAAGAGGAAGAACGATTTCCGCCACCAGACCATTCGGCACTCGATCCAGCAAGGTTAGTTTCCCGCCATGTCCTTTCCTGATGATGCCTTCCGCTGTCGGGAGGCCGAGGCCAAAACCGCCTCCCGCTCCGGTCGTGCGAGCCTCGTCCGCTTTGAAAAAGGGCTCCAGCACCCGGGTCTTGAGCTCATCCGTCAAGCCCGGACCATTGTCGCTCACCCTTATAAATATCCCGTCATCGCCGGCATCCTGCAATTCGATGTCGATTTGCGTCGCATAGCGGGAAGCGTTTTCAACCAGATTGGATATTGCTCTCGTAAACGAGGGTCTGCACATATATTTTAGCCGCCGTGGCCCGGAGAACCGGACATCGATGCCGGTTTCCGAGAAATCCGTTGCAATCGTTTGCAGCAGGCTGGACAGGTCCACTTTTCGAGACGGTACGTTGTGGATCGCGTTTGTGAGAAACGCCAGACTCTCATCTATCATGCCATCCAGGACCGTCAGATCATGGAGCATCTTGTGCTGAAGCTCGGGCTGCTCGCAGCGCTCCACGCGCATTCGCAATCGCGTCAGTGGTGTCCTCAGATCATGGCTGATCGATGTGAGCATTCGCGTTCGACTTTCCGCCATCTGCAAGATCCGGCTTCGCATAATGTTCAGCGATGCGGCAAGGCTTCGAATTTCAGCGCTGCCTTCCGCTACGAACGGCTTTTCCAGGCTATCATCGGTACTTGCGCGTTCCGCCGCCGCCGTGAAGCGGCCCATGGGCCTGGTGATCAGCCAACTGCTGACATAGGCAAGCACGATCAAGGGAATGACAATTTTCAGAACTCCGCTTGCGACCGCGGGAAAGAACCACAAGGATCTTGGGAAGACCGGCATATGGAAAACAAGAGCCCGCTCCTTATCGACCATCACGATGAGAGGAACGGATTTTTCCTTGTCAAAGAGGTGGCGCAGACTTCCGAGGAAATCATCTTCCAGAGCGCGGCGCGTCCTCTGCAGAATGTCGGCCGATGTCGCTTCTGTCTCATCACGCGGAGAGATCTGGCTTACCGGCAGTTTTTCCACCGGGATCTGCAATCTCGCAGCCAAGCTCAAGGCTGCCTCTTCCTCTGCAGGAGATCGTGCGTCTCGGAATTGGTCGACCACACGCTCGATTCGCCCCGCCAGCAAACCAATCGCGATGCCCTTGTCATGACGGCCGTAGATGAACGGCTCGGTCGTCGCAGCAACCACCGAGACGAGAACGATCAGCAAGAGCGCCAGCACGAGAATCTGACTGCGGATGGAAGCCATGCGGAGACTTTTCACGGCAATTTCTCCACCATTGCTGCGAACAGGTAGCCTCCCAGCCGCACCGTCTTGATGAAAGCCGGGTCCTTGAGGTTCGGTTCGATCTTCTGTCGTATCCGGCTGATATGGACATCGATGCTGCGTTCGACCGGACCGGCCGATCCTGCGTGCGTCATGGACAGAAGCTGGTCGCGGGTCAGCACCTTGTTGGGATTGGTGCAGAACGCCCAGAGAAGGTCGAACTCGGCCGTTGTCATCGACACTTCATCGCCTTCAGCGTCGAAGAGCTGCCGGCTGTTGGGATCGATGCGCCAGCCGGCAAAAGTTAGCGGCCCGGACATCTCTTCCTCTCGCCGGGAAAACGATGCTCGGCGCAAAATGCTTTTGATGCGGGCGATTAGTTCTCGGGAGTTGAAGGGCTTGGTGACGTAGTCGTCAGCACCCAATTCAAGTCCAAGGACGCGATCGATATCCTCCCGCCGTGCGGTTAACATCAAAATGGGGATAGACCTCGTTGCCCGCAGACGCATGCAAATGCTAAATCCATCCTCGCCCGGCAGCATGCCGTCAAGAACGATCAGATCGAACCTGTATTGACGGAGCATTTGATCCATCTCGGCGCCATTTGCCACCGCTAAGGCATTGAAGCCGTTGTCTTTGATCAGCTCGACCAGCATAGCTGCGATATCGGCATCGTCTTCAACGATCAGGATATTGGATTGCTCGGAAGGCGCCATTTCAGATACCTTCCCACGGATTCGAGTGAGTGCCTCGAGTCATTTCCGTTTCAGCAATCATTCTGTCTGCGTGGGTCACGCCAACACTCCAACTAAACATTGCCCTCTCGTGGACTGCCGCGATGACGGCACCGTCAATCGCAATATTGATACAGCTCACCGAGTTCCGATGACCGGAAGTTCATAAAGATAGCAAAGGAATTTATGGAGCTGTGTGTGGAAATATTGAGATATGTTACGGAGCTTGCTGATCTCGGTGCCAATCCGTGCGAAATCGCGATCCGGTTCCACATGGTCGAGAAGCGATCGGATAGCCTCTGGATGCGGCCTCGCAACATAACTTAACATCAAAAGACACTCCGCAATATCGGCCTGGAGCATGGTGCATCGTCACGAGCGGGTCGAGCGTTTCGCATCGCCCTCTCTCTTGCAAAATAAGATGGGGCATCTCCATGCATTTCAGAATATTCGCTTTCGGCGCCGTCGTTCTCTCCCTGGCCACGCCGGCCATGGCTGCCGATATGACCTTGCAGCAGTCTGCGCCGCAGCCGGAGCAGCAGAACTATTCGACCTTTAACTGGTCCGGTTTCTATATTGGCGCCCAGGGAGGATATACTTGGAATAAAGCGACCTATTTGGGCTTGGACCAGAATATCAACAGCGGATCGGCTGGAGCTCATGCCGGCTATAATTTTCAGCACGGAAACATAGTTTACGGCATCGAGAACGACTTCAACTACAACTTCGAAAAAGGCAAGGAAGCAAATCTCGAATGGGATGCCTCCGGCCGTGCCCGTGTGGGCTACGCGCTGGATCAAAATCTGGTTTTCGCGACGGCTGGTCTTGCGGCTGCGGGCGGCAAGGTCGACGTCCCCGGAGCCGGCAAAAAGGATGATATCCTGATCGGCTGGACGGCAGGTGGCGGCATCGAGCACGCGTTCACCGACAATATCCTCGTCCGCGCCGAATACCGTTATTCTGATTTCGGGAACAAGGATTTTGGCTCTGAAATCGGAAAAGTCAGCGCCGACCAGCAAAAGATTACCTTCGGTGCAAGCTACAAGTTCTGAGAGAACTGCTCGGAACACTTTCTAGCCGCTGCTTCGCCCATTTGCCGTGGGCGAAGACGGTAGAAATCAAGCTGCCGGTTAAAGGCCCGCAAGCGTTCATAAAAGAACGGCCGGCAAACTTGAGCGCGAAGGTGATAACCTCACTGCTCAAGTTGCCGACAGATAGAAACGACCGAGTTTAAACCGCTGCCGTCATTTTTGATCAGACGGTAAGCAGGTCGCTCGTCGTATCATCCTGGTAGTTTGAGCCAAACAGCGAGCCGAAATCGGGAAGCTGCGGTGGCTGCGCCTTCATCGAGCTCTCAAGCTGGCTCTCCGTCAGCGACCCCGAGCTTGTCGTATCCAGACTATCGAACAGGGTCGTCGCTTGCTCTTCGCTCACGTCGGACGGACGTGCGGCGACGAATTCCGCTTCGCTGACGCTGCCGTCACCATCCGTATCCATTGAGGTGAACATGCTGGAGATCTCGCTGTCATCAGGCGTTTCCCCGGAAGGCGGTGGCGGCGGCGGTTCATTGGACTGCATTGCGCTTGCCAACTGGTCTTCCGTCAACGATCCGGTGTTGCTGGTATCAAAGCTTTTAAACAGTGTCGTCGCCTGATCCTCGCTTACATCGGATGGTCTTGCGGCGACGAATTCGGCTTCGCTGATGCTGCCGTCACCATCCGTATCCATCGCGCTGATCATGTCGTTCTGGCTGCCATTCGGGCCGGCAGACTGTTGAGTAGCCGAGGAGGTGCTGCTGGAGCTGTCATCCGAGTCCGACGAGGAATCGTCGCCGGAAGCGCCCGACTGCAGGTTGAGCATCATGTTCATGAGCTGCGCAACCAGTTGCTCGGCCGACGATGTCAGGGACTGATCATCCGTCGAAGAAGAAGAGGACGACGAGCTTTTGCTGGACGAACTGCTGCCCAGAATCGACGCGATCGAATCGTCCGACGAGGACGATGTCGAGCCGGATTTTTGATATTGGTAATAACTATTTGATAAGACGGATGTAATGCTCGTCAAGGGGGCCTCCAGATGCGAGCGTTGACATAGACTCCTGGTTTTTACGCTTACTGATGCTACTCTTGGCGCCGTGCTGCGTTCGATGAACGCGGTAGCGCATCTTTCGAGATCAATGCAGACGGATACCAAATACTGGAGGCTAAACTTGTTCAGGGTCCTCGTTTGCGCGACTGCGCGACCGGAAGACGGATGAAAAGATAAGCCACGACAGTTGCCGCCATCATGGCGTCTTTGGCAGTCCACGTTCTCGTCTGGTACTCCCCAACGGCCTGAACCTGCACAGGAAAACTTGCGCGAACCTTGTAAAGTCCCGCCGGCACGCCCGTTTCCACCGCCACGAGAGCGAGCACCACATCAGATTGCCAAGCCGAGTTTTCGGGAAACAAATTTCAATAATTCGGTACACACAGAAACATCGAATCTCCCTAGATTCCGTGCGGCATGCGCGGCGGAAAAGGGATATTTGGCGAATGACGGAAAATCGGCTTGTCTTCATAGCCACCCCTTGTTTCGGGGGCATGGTCGCCAAGGACTATATGCAATCCATCATTTCCCTGATGCAGGTTGGCGGGCAGTTTGGCGTGCAATTGACGCTGGCGCTGCTCGGCAACGATGCGCTGATCACCCGCAGCCGCAACACGCTCGTCTCGCATTTTCTCAATGATACTGCGGCGACTCATATGCTGTTCATCGATGCGGACATCAGCTTCGAACCGGAGCAGGTAATGCGGCTGCTGGATGCCGACAAGGATGTGGTCGCCGCCATGTATCCGATCAAGGACTACGACTGGGGCAATGCCGCCAAGGCGCCCTTGCGGAACGCTGAAACTCTGGCGGAAGCGGCATTGCATTATGTGGGCACCCCGCTGACCGGTCCCTACGCTGAATGGGACGGCGATTTCGTCACCGCGATCTATGCCGGCACCGGCATGCTTCTCATCAAGCGCGCCGTCATCGAAAAAATGATCGCCGCCTATCCCGGCCTGCGCTACGACGCGATCCACGCCTATCCCGGCACCAAACGCTCGCCGACCACGCAATATGCGCTGTTTGAATGCCTTATCGAGGAAGAAACCGGCATCTATTTGAGCGAGGACTTTGCCTTCTGTCATCGCTGGCGTGCTCTTGGCGGAGAGATCTGGCTCGATACTGGCAGCAAGCTCAGCCACACCGGCGCCCATCGTTTCGCCGGCAATCCTCAGCCGCGCTACGAAACCCTAAAGGCCTGAAGAAGCAGGACTTGCGATAAATCGCTGAATGATCTGTCGACTAACCCCATGTCTGGCCGGCAATGAGGTCGGTCAGCTCTTTCTTCGCAGCATCATCATAAGAAAAGGCGCGCCGACGAGGGCCGAGACGAGGCCGGCGGGTATCTGGTATGGCCAGACGATGGTACGGCCGATGAAGTCGGCAAGGACCATCAGCGCGCCGCCGATGGCAGCCGCCCCCGCCATTTGTGGGAGCGCGCGGACAAGCCCCGCTTCCCGTGCCAGATGAGGCCCCATAAGGCCGACGAATGTCAGGGGACCGACGCTCAATGTTGCCGCTGCGCTCATCAGCCCGGCAAGACCAAAGAGCAGGAAACGGGACTTGCGGACCGGAATGCCGACGGCGAGCGCTGGCGATGGACCGAGCGGTAGGATATCCAGCCAGCGTCGGGCAAGGAAAGCCGCCGCGGTCAGAATTGCGGCCGCGATGGTAACGGTCGCGGCGGAACGGCCGTCGACGCCGTAGGTCGAACCGCTCATCCAGCGCATCAGGAGGACGGCGCGCGGATCGCCCGTAGAGCTCAGGACACCGACAATGGCATCGACCATGGCGCTCAGGGAGATGCCGGCAAGGAGGACACGCTCCGGCGCCAGTCCCGTGCGCATGGAGCTGAGGAGAATCACGGCCAGAACGACAAGCGCGCCAATGGCCGCGAAGGTCAATTGTCCTGCAAGTCCCGGAACGAAGATGAAGACAGCAATGGCGACGCCAAAGGTCGCGCCTGCGCTGATGCCCAACACTTCCGGGCTCGCCATCTCGTTGCCGGTGATTCTCTGCAGAATGACGCCCGCGACGGCGAGCATTGCGCCCGAGGACAGCGCCGCAAAAACCTTAGGCAGCCGCATCGGGATAATCTCGCCAAAGAGCGCCGCATGCGGGAGGCCCCAGCTTCCATCGATGCCGCGTCCGACGAACACAGCGACGACGAGCGCCACGAATAACAGGCAGAGTGCGACGGCAAGCGTGTTCGTTCCGGCCGGTGCCCATGAACGCGCGCGTTCTTTCATCTGCAACGCCCGATGCCGGACCTTCAGCCGGGGAAGCAGCAGTAAAAGCAGCGGCGAGCCGAAGATCGCCGTCACCGCGCCTGTGGGCAAGAATTCTCCCAATTCACCAGCAACGAGCTGGATGGAGGCGTCGGCAATCAGCAACAGCCCGGCGCCGATCAAAGGCGACCACAACAGCAATTGCTGCGGTCGCCGCGCCCCGGAAAGCCGGGCAATCGTCGGCGCGACCAGACCAATGAAGCCGATAACCCCGACCGCGCTGGTTACAATTGCGGCAAGCGCGACCGCACCACCAACGACGATAAAGCGCAGCCGGACAAGGCGAACCCCGAGGGCCGATGCCGTGCCTTCGCCGAGATCGAGAAGAGAGAGCGGCCGCATGACGAGCGCGCAGATAATGGCGATGATCGCCGTCTTCCAGAGAAGCGACACTGGAATGACCCAACTCTGCTGCGCAAGCGATCCCGCGCCCCAGATGAAGAGGCTGACGAGATAGCGCTCGTTCAGAAGGGTGAGGATCGCCGACAGGGCGCCGCACCAAAGACTGATGACGAGACCCGACAACACCAGCGAAAAGGGTGAGAAGCCGCGCCGCGCCCCAAGGCTCATGACGATGCAGGCGACGACCGCGCTTCCCCCGAGCGCGACCAGATCCCGGCCTAGCCCTAGCAAGCCCGGAAAGAACAAGGTCGTGACGACCAGCGCCAGATTGGCACCGGCGGAAATTCCGAGCGTTGTCGGATCGGCAAGGGGATTGCGCAGAACCTGCTGGAGGAGAGCGCCGGCCAGCGAAAGCGCCGCGCCGGCGAGCAGCGCCGTCGCAAGGCGAGGGAGCGTCGAATAGAAAAGGACCATTCTCGGCACGTCATAGCCAGCCTGGCTTTTCACTTCGAGCGAATGGATGACGAGGAGCCACGACAGGAGAGCGCCTGCGCCGAGAAGCACCAGCGCCACGATTGCGGGTCCGAATGCGAACCTTCCAAAAATCCTGTTCATTCCTTGGGATCCAAAAGGTCGGTCAACAGGCGGGCGAACCGCATCGCCTCATTGACCATGCCGAACATCAACGCAGGGGGAAGGATTGAGAGATGTCCTGGCCGGGCAAACGGCAGGCTTTGCCAAAGGGGGCTTTGCATGATTTTAGGCAGGACATCAGCAGGTATCGGCTCGAAGGCGACTAGACGCGCATCGGGATCGGCAATGCGGGAAAGGTTCTCGATCGCGATCGTCTGGAAGCCCCAATAGTTCGATTCCTCGGTCCAGGCGTTTCGCACGCCGATGCGCTCGAGAACGTTATGATAGAGACCCGGGCTCGCATAGATTCGAGCATGGCGCGCGTCCATGAAGTTGACGAGCGCTACGGGAGGAGGGGATTTCGCGGCAAGACGGGCGTGGCATTCGGCGAAGAAAGCATCCGCATGCGCGAGAAAACCTTCTGCCTCCGCTTTCCGGTCGATCGCAGTCCCGAGTTTTCTTGTCGCCGCGATGGCCGCCGGCAGTATCGGGCCAATACCGGGCGCGTAGATCTCGAGGCGGACGACCTTTGCGACCTGCTTTAGCTTCGGCAGGAGTTCGTCGAGATAGGGTGTCGTCAGAATGATATCCGGCTTGAGGGCAACAAGGAGTTCGAAGTTGACCTCCCACGAGCTGCCGAGGTTCACGACGGACGGAGGCATTGCCGGCTCGACCACCCATTTATCCCAATCGGCAAGATCGGAAACTGCCAGCGGAACGACGCCAAGCGACAGAAGCGTCGATGCGAGACCGTAGTCGAGGCTGACGATTCGCGGCGCGGATTGCGCAAGAACCGGCGCGTTGCCCGCGACCGCCGCGGCCGCCATTGCTCGCAGCAGGGCCCGACGTGAGAACGCGGAAAGAGAAATGGAATCAGCAGGCATAGGCGAGCGGATAGCCGGTCTTCGGCGCGGCGATGACATCCATGTCGATGCCGTAGATTTCCTGCAGTCGCTCACGCATCAGGATCTCGTCCGGCTTTCCGCTGGCGACGACGCGACCACGTTTTAGTGCGCAGATGCGATCGCAGAAGCGAGCAGCCATGTTGATGTCATGAAGGACGATGATCACGCTGAGGCCTTTTTCATGGGAGAGCCTGCGCACCAGCGACAGAACCTCGATCTGATGGGCAATGTCGAGAGCCGCGGTCGGTTCATCCAGCAGCAGGCACTCGGTATCCTGCGCGACCAGCATGGCGAGCCATGCTCGCTGCCGTTCGCCGCCGGAAAGCGTTGCCACGGTGCGGTCGGCCAGAGGTTCGAGATGCGTCAGGGCAAGCGCTTGCTCCACCTTTTCCCCATCTGTCCTAGAGAAGCGCCCAAGAGGGCCATGCCAAGGATAACGCCCACAGCGCACCAACTCCCGAACCGTCATGTCGGCGCTGGCGCTCACATCCTGCGGCAGATAGGCGACGGACTGCGCAAAGGCGCGTTCCGGAAATAGGCGGACGTCCCGCCCGGCATAACTCGCCGAACCCGCCGTCGGCAGGATCTGCCGGCCGAGGATTTTCAGCAGGCTGGATTTTCCCGAACCGTTATGCCCGACAAGCGCGACGAACTCACCTTTTGGAAACGACAGATCAACATCGCTTAGAATGTCGTTTCCGTCGATCGAAAGCCGAATGCGATGCGCTGCGAACGCCTCGGTCGAGGCAGTTGCGCCAGCTATGTCGTTGTGATTTTCCACGTGTCGTCCCTCGCGGCAAGGTGCTGTCGGTACTAAAGATGACTTGTGTTATCAAGTATTATTTTCTGCCTCTGCGATCCCTGCTTAACACGTCTCGCCTGCCTTTTCAGCGAAGCGTGGGGCATTGGATTTTTAAGTTGACTCTTTTGGTTATGTTTATATTTTGCGCGCAACGCAGGTGGATCGCCGGGGACCGCTGCTCCGCTGCGTGACCAGAAAATGACAGACAGGAGTGGCTTTGCATGGTGATCATCCGGCAGGCAGGATTTCGCGCGTCCTTAAACTGCGCGGATGGGCGTCGTGTAACGAAACATCTGATTGCCAGCAGTGCTTTGACAGCCGTTTCCTTGGCCTTGGCGCCGGCGGCTTGGGCGCAGGATTCCGCAACCGAACTTCCGAAGATCGTCGTGGTCGGCAAGTCCAACCGCGCAATCGGTCCTGATGCCACCATCGTTGCCAAGGAGACGACCACCGGCACCAAGACGGACACGCCGATCATCGATGTCCCGGCGGCCGTTTCGGTCGTAACGGGAAAGGAACTTGAAGAGCGCCACGTCGATAACCTGCAACAGGCCGTGGCCTACACGGCAGGCGTCCTCTCCGACGAGTTCGGCAATGACGACCGTTATGATTATTTCCGTATTCGCGGCTTCGACCAGACGGCGCTCGGCACCTATCGCGACGGTCTCGCGGCCCGCGTTCCCGCCTGGTATACGGCGAGCCGCCTGGAGCCCTATGGCCTGCAGCGCGTGGAAGTACTGAAGGGATCGACCTCGACGCTTTTTGGTCTCAACGCTCCGGGTGGTCTCATCAATGCGATCACGAAGCGGCCGCCAGAGGAAAAGCAGGGTGAAGTCTACACATCCTTCGGCGACGGAACCAAGGAGGTCGGGACCGACTTCGGCGGGCCGCTCGATGCCGACGGCGTTTGGAGTTATCGGTTTACGGCGCTCGCCAAGGATGGAGACCTTGGCTGGGATTATTCCAAGGACGATCGTCTCTATATCGCGCCGGCTCTGACCATCAAACCCGAGGAAGGAACGTCGCTCACCATTCTGACCGACTACTACAAGCGGAATGGAACCGGCGCGCGCGGTTTTCCGGCCGGTGCCAACCTCAACATCAATACCTTCCTGGGCGAACCGGATTTCAACCGCTTCAACACCCGCCAAAGCGATATCGGCTACCAGTTCGAGCATGAAATCAGCGACGGCCTGACCTTCCGCTCCAATGCCCGCTACACGCATCTCAGCCTCGACTATGCCGAGGTTTATGGAGCCTCCCTCGATCCGACTGCCGACCGTCAGGCCTTCTCGGTGGATGGCTTGTCGAACCGCTACGTGATCGACAACCAGCTTCAATACGATACGGGTTGGAATGCTTTCGACAGCAAGACGCTTGTCGGCATCGACTATGCCAACGACAACACCCGCGAAAACATCCAATATGGCACAGCCGGGCCGATCGACATCTACAATCCGGTCTACTGCGGTCTCTCCTGCATTAATCCCAATCCCTTCGTAAACTGGCGCGTCAAGCAGCAGGCCGTCGGGCTCTATGCGCAGGAGCAACTGACCTTCGACGATCGCTGGATCGCCACGCTTGGCGGGCGCTGGGACCATGTCCACACGACCGCGGATTACGTTGACCTCGGCACTAGGGACGACAATACCGAATCCGCATTCACTAAGCGCGCCGGACTGACCTACAAGATCAATTCCAATCTTGCCGCCTATGTGAATTATTCTGAAAGCTTCCAGCCTCTCGTGACGCCATCCGCCAATGGCTATGCATTGAGCGGTTCGCTCAAGCCTCAGCGGGGCGAGCAGTATGAAGTCGGCCTGAAATATCAGCCCGACAATTTCGATGGACTGTTCAGCGCCGCCCTGTTCGATCTGACGCAGACCAATGTGCCGACCTACGTGACGCCGCTCATTCAGGAGCAGATCGGCAAAGTGGGCGTGCGCGGCATCGAGCTGGAGGGCAAGGCGGCCCTGAACGATCGTGTCAACCTTACGCTGGCTTATTCCTACTGGGACGCCGAGATCCGTGAAGATGGAACGGGCGGAAATATCGGCAACAGGCCACAGCGCGTCCCGAAACATCTTGCCTCGGCCTGGCTCGACTACACCATCCCCGGCGAAGGGCAGCGCGGCGATCTGACCCTCGGCGGCGGTGTCCGCTATATCGGGCAGACCTATGGCGACGACGCCAACACGGTCTCCGTCGGGGGATATACCGTGTTTGACGCGGCGGTCACCTACAACGTGACCAAGAACGTCAGGCTTGCGGTCAACGCCACAAATCTCTTCGACCGCAAGTATGTCGCGACCAGCTACTATGGGACCGAGTACTACGGCGATCGACGCAAGGTCATTGGAACACTGAAATATACTTGGTGAGACATTGAGCGAGCGATTGAATTCCGCCCAAGCCTCATCGAAGCAACCGATACCGTCCGCATCAAAGGATGCGGACGGCGAGCGCGATCTCGGTGCGCTGTTGGTCCACCATGGCGGAGAGAAATACGGTTTCTGCCGCGGGAAATTCTTGCTGGACGCGCCGGCAGGCTGCGATGTCATCGCGTGCTCGGCGCTTTGCGAAGCAGATTGCTTCAACAGCATCATCGACCGATACGGGGCGAAATTTTTGCCGGCCGATCGCCGCGCCATCGTGTCGCTCTGGACCCTTTATTACTTCAGCATCTTGACCATCAACACGGCGCTCGCATGGCTCGAGCTGCGACGCTGTCTGCCGGTCTCGCTTGACGAGGTCTCGCTATGCCTCGACCGGGAAACGGCAACGCCGGTATCGTTTCTTCTGCCCAATCTCGGACAGGTGCGGGAACTCGACATACACGCCGCAATAAGACCCCTTGTGCGGCAGCACATAGAACCCTTGGCCAATGCGATTTCCCATCATGCCCATCTAAGCGGCAAGCTGCTCTGGGGAAATGCGGCTGGCTATCTCGATTGGATCATCGATGAAACGGGCCGTCAAAGCGCTCCCGCATTGGCTGAGGAAGGGGCGCCGCTGTTTTCCGATCCCACGTTTCCTGATGGCGAGAAGAACCCGTTATGTGGTACCCTGCGCAGCATGCAGGACGAGAGTGGCCTTCCATTCAAACGCCGCAAAGTCTGTTGCTTGCGCTACTGCCTTCCGGATATCGGCGGATGCGGTCTGAGCTGTCCGCTGCCGCAGGGACGGCAATAGACCGGAAGCAACATTGCTGCCTGCACCGTTGCGATAGACTGAAGCCGTCCCAAAACCATGCTTCCCCGTGGCGATATAAAGGTGGCATTGTGGAGGACGTGCGTCTGGTCGACCGGCAGTTCGGCATCACCGCCGTCCGAAAGCGCAGCACAAAGATTTACGTCAGCCGGCAGTCATATCTGCAACAGCGCCGTTCCTGCGTGAAACCGACGCAAGGGAGCTGCCCCGACCGATGAAATGCTTCCACAAATGGAAAAGCGGCGGTCAGCACCTAGATAATTATGGAGGAGGAGTATGCACTATGAACGTGTTGATTGTCGAAGACGAGGGACTCGTCGCCCTCCAACTTAAGAAAATAGCGGCCGATGCCGGGTTTTCGGTTCTCGGCCCGGCATCCGGCGTTGAGCAGGCGTTGGCCTATGCCAGACGCGCCGATATTGCCTTGGTCGATGTCGGCCTTTCGGAGGGAAAAAGCGGCCCCCAGCTCGCCCGCCGACTGATCGATCGCTTTCATACAACGGTTATTTTCGTAACCGGAATACCCGAGGCGATCCGGCAGGGATTCGGCGGCGCCTTTGCGATTATTCCAAAGCCGTTCAGCGATAAGCAAGTTGCCGACGCCCTGGGTCGTGCCCGCGACATGCGGATGAGGGGAGAAAATCAAATCACGCCTCACGGGGCATGAAGCTGAACGGAGGACGATTGGTTTGACCAGGTGCTTCGACGATCAGAAAGATGGTCGAAGGTCGCTCCGCTGATGTCGCCTGAACCTGATGACTGTATTTGGGAATTTGCTTCCGCGGTGACCGGTGGCGTCAATGGAACCTTTCAACGGTACCGGCATTATCGTCGTTATTCTGCCTATATGGGGGGATGGCGATGAGCATGGAATCAAATTCAGCGCCAGCCTCGGCAAATTTCCTCTCCTTTGTTGGAAATCCAACGGCATTGCAGGTCAGCCAGGACTTCATCGAAAGGCTGCCCGTGGCAATTTACGCCTGCGATGCCGACGGTCGTATCCTCTGGTTCAATTCACTTGCCGCTACTTTATGGGGCCGCTCGCCTCTCATCGGCGATGACAGTGAGAAATATTGCGGCTCATACCGCCTTTACACTGGCGGCCGGCGAATTCGTCGGGACGAAACACCGATGGCAACCGTGTTGCGCACCCGCGCTCCGGTGCATGGTGTCGAAGCAAGAGTCGAGCGGCCTGACGGCTCCTCCATCTGGGCCATGGTTCACATCGACCCGGTGGAAGACGAAACAGGCAAATTGATCGGCGCCATCAACTGTTTCCACGAAACCACAGCCCTTCATAACGCGAACGAAGATCTCTCCGAATTTTTTGAGAACAGCGCCGTCGGTCTGCATGTCGTAGCCGATGACGGAGTGATACTCCGCGCCAACCAGGCCGAACTCGCCATGCTTGGCTATGCCGAAGGCGAATATGTTGGCCACAATATCAAGGACTATCATCTCGATCCGTCAGTCATCGGTGACATTCTCGATTGCCTGCGCAATCACCGGCCGATCAGCCAGTATCCCGCCAAGTTGCAGGCAAAGGATGGCTCGGTCCGCCATGTATTGATAACGTCGAACGGCCGCGCCCGCGATCGGAGAGCAACCGGCACACGCTGCTTTATGATCGACGTCACCGATCGGGCCGAGGCCGAGGCTCTTCTCCACGAGCAGGAGCGCAGGCTTGCAACCACTTACGAGCATGCCGGTAGCGGCATCGCAGAGATCGATGCCGGCGGGCGACTATTGCGCGTCAACTTGCGGCTTTGTGAATTGATGGATTTGACCGCCGACCAGCTCATCGGCCGGTCGATCTTTGACGAGACGTTTTCTGAGAATGTCGAGCATGATCGTGAGCAGTTTCAGCGTCAGGTCGCCGGCAACATCGATCGATACTCCGTCGAGAAGCGGATTTTACGAAAGGATGGCAGCTCCTTCTGGACCTCGGTTACCTCATCGAGCGTTCGCGACGCGGACGGACGCTTTCTCTATGCGGTGCGCGTCCAGCACGACATAACCGAGCGCAAGCAGGTGCAGGAGGAGCTCGCCGCCCGCATCCAGGAGCAGGCGGCACTCTACCGGCTCACAGACAGGTTGCAGCATGCGCGATCCCTTGGTGATGTCTACGAACTGGCTCTGGATGCCATTCAAGAGGCGTTGCGGTGCCAACGCTCATCGATCCTTTTGTACGACAGCGCCTCGATTTTGCAATTCGTGGCTTGGAGGGGGTTGTCCGACGCCTATCGTGCGGCTGTTGAAGGCCATTCGCCTTGGAAAGCGAATGAGGAAAATCCGCAGCCCATCTACATTGCGGACATCAGGCGGGCAGCGCTCCCGGAATCTTTGAAGAAAACCATACTCGCTGAAGAGATACGGGCTATGGCCTTCATTCCCCTGCTGGATAGTGGAAAGCTTGTCGGGAAGTTCATGGCATATTTCGATAAACCGCATGTCTTCACGAACGGGGAGATCGACATAGGGTTGGCGCTCGCGCGTCAGCTTGCTTTCGGCATCGAGCGAATGCGGGCTCAGAAGGCGGCGCAGCATTTGGTCTCGATCGTCGAATCCTCGCACGATGCGATCGTGAGCAAGAATCTTGATGGCATAATCACCACCTGGAACCGCAGCGCGGAACGGCTGTTCGGCTATGCCGCCAATGAGGTGATCGGCAAATCGATCACCATTATCATTCCGCCGGACCGGATGGATGAAGAGACGGAAATTCTAAGGTGCATCCGCACCGGCGAAATGATCGATCACCTCGAAACCGTGCGACGGCGCAAGGACGGCAGCCTTGTGGATATTTCGCTGACCATATCCCCGGTCCGCGACGCCAAAGGGCGGATTGTGGGAGCCTCCAAGATCGCCCGCGACATTACCGAGCGCAAGGAAGCGGAGACCAGGATTCGAGCGAGCGAACGGCAGCTTCAGGATCTCCTGGCAGCCATTCCGGCGGCGATCTATACGACGGACGCACGGGGTAAGATCACATATTTCAATCAGGCGGCGGTGGAGTTCGCCGGCCGCACTCCGACGCTCGGCAGCGATGCGTGGGCTATCAGTTGGAAGCTCTATTGGCCGGACGGAAAGCCGCTGCCGCATGAAAAGTGCCCCATGGCGATCGCCCTCCAGGAGAAGCGGGCGGTGCGCGGTGTCGAAGCCGTGTCGGAACGGCCCGACGGCACGCGTGTTCCGTTCATTCCCCACCCGACGCCGATATACGACGCGGATGGCAATATTGTCGGCGGCATCAACATGCTGGTGGACATCAGCGAGCGCAAGCAAGCCGAAACACAGCAGAGAATGCTGCTCAACGAACTCAACCATCGGGTCAAGAACAACATGCAAATGCTGCAGTCTTTGCTTTCAAGCGCCGCAAGGCGGAGCCAGAGCGAAGAGGCGCGGCAAATCCTCGAGGATGCGACAGGCCGGATCAGCGCGATGGCGGCTGCCCAACGCGTCTTGTACGATACGATCGATGCGACCAAATTCAGTCTGCCGCAGTTTCTGGATGCCGTCTGCTTTGCCGTGCAACAGACCCTGCCATCATACGCAACAATTACCCGCAAGGCCGATGCCGGCGAGCTTCCCAATGACGCCGCCATGCCACTTGCGCTGATTATCAACGAGCTGGTCACCAACGCCTTCAAGCACGGCGGTGCCGCCGATGCTGATTTTAACGTTCGGGTCTCGCTGCTTCAGGAAGGGGAGGCCGACGTTCTCTCCGTTGAGGATGACGGACCGGGTTTCGAACTGAGTTCGGTGCGTCACAGATCATCCGGCCTTCGGCTGGTTGAAGGCCTTGCCCGCCAGCTCGGCGCCACTTTCACCGTAAGCTCAGGTTCGCCGACGCGCTGCAGTGTCGCGTTTTCGCGAATGGCTGAGAGGCAGGGCTGATCTTGAGTAACGATACCATTCTGATCGTCGAAGATGATTTTTTTATCGCCATGGACGTTGAGGCGACACTGACCGCTGCGGGATATTCGCTCGCGGGCATCGCCTCCTCGGCGGAGGAGGCGATCCGGCTCGCCGTTGCGCGTCGACCGGCTCTGGCGATCATGGACATAAGGCTTTCGGGCAAACGCGACGGCGTGGATGCGGCGCTGGAGCTCTTCAGAGACCACGGTATTCGCTGCATTTTCGCGACGGCTCACGCCGACCACGACATCATCCAGCGCGCCGGCCCGGCGTGCCCGCTTGCGTGGCTGCAGAAACCCTATTCGATGCCGTCCCTGATCAGCGCGGTTCAGAAGGCTTTGAGCGAGATTGCGTCAAAATCCGACGATCAGGAACCCGGCTAAGCCTCGCGCCGTTGGACGAAAATGGGCACATCGAGACTATTTGCCATCGCGATACCAGCGCAGCGACAGGCAGGAGAGACCTGCATCGATCCTGCCGATTTCGGTGGTCTTCATCGGTGCAATCCTGTAACCGAGCTTATCGAGCATCTCCAGCGTGCGCGGATAGTCGGAAGGGACCATCAGGACGTCATTGACACGCAGAGCATTCGCCGCCGGCTCTTCGCCTTCCGGAATGATGATCTGCTTGAAATCCTTGAAGACGCCGGAGCGTGCAAGGCGGGCGGTCGAGAGCACGGTTTCCTCGTCCAGCAGCGAGCAATCGGTCTTGAAATGAAGCACGCCTTCTGGCGTGGCAACCAGTTCGGCTTTGCGGCCGAGCTTATCTAAGCAGCCGGCGAGAGCCTCGGCGCCCGCTTTGTCGGTTCGCGCCGAAAGGCCGATCATGACACCCTTTGGTGTCGTCAGAACATCGCCGCCGTCGACGAACCCGTGACCCGGGAGATCGAGGACGATGTCGAACCTCTCACGCAAGGCGGATGCGATGGCCGCTGACTCGCCCGCGCGGCTTGCTGCGCCCGGACGAAGCAGGATCGCACCCTCGGTGAACACGAGAGCGGGATCCTCGACGAAGATGGAGTCGGGAAAGGCCTCCAGCGCGGGCAGGATGGTCACTTTCACACCAGCGTCGCGCATAGCGGCAATATAGTCGTCATGCTCCGCTTTTACGCCTTCATAAGTCGGGCCGGCATGCTCCCCGGCACGCAGGCCATCAACGACCGAGCGCGATGGCTCGCGAACGATGGCGGAGTTGAAATGATAAACTGATCTGGGTGAGGACATTTCCTAATACCTTATTGCCATTCAGAGCGCTTCTACCGTGCTTGCCGATGGTCGTCGACAACGCTGTCCACGGCCGGCAGGCGGGAATATGCCCTAGCCTTGGCGCTGATGTCATTCGTTGGTTGTGAAATCGTAGCGTCTAAAATCTACAAACGCGCACCTGTCCGGGGCAAGCGCTCGCCCCGGCGGCTAGCTCGTATTTGCGAAGAACGGATCGCTCAAGGATCAATCGTCGATCCGAAACCCGACCTTCATCACCACCTGATAATGCGCGACCGCGCCATCCTTGATGTGTCCCCTGATTTGATCCACCTCGAACCATTCGAGGTTCCTCATAGTCTTCGAGGCGCGCGAAATCGCCGTTTCGATCGCGTCGGTCACCGAGGTTCTGGAACTGCCGATTAGTTCCACTTTCTTATAGACATGATCGTTCACGTTATCCTCCCAGATTCGTGCAGACTATGTTTGGCTTCGAACTCCCGGGCCGCGTTCCTGTGGCCGGCTACGAGACGTCTGTTATTTCAGATATCTCGCATTCACGATCCGGCAACAGTCGTCCTTTGTCAAACGGTGGAATCGCACTTGAGGCAGTTCCCGACCAGGCCTTCGCTCGGCCGCGATCATCGCCGCCTACGCGACCTCCCTGAGCGCGCTTAAGCGGCCCGATTTTTTGCTCAACGTTTCCACGGTGAGGAATTTTGTAAACCAATGTTTCCGGCAAGAATTTTCGCTGGTTTCGCCAGCGAAAAACCTTCTTTTGGAGAGGAGTTTGTATAAAAGTCTGAAGAAACGGAATATTGCCTATGACTGTGACCACCGCGCCTGACATCTTGATTGTCGACGACGACCACGAAATTCGTGCGCTTCTGAGCCGATATCTCGAGGAGCAGGGCTTTCGTGTCTCGACGGCAAGCGATCTCCGCGGCTGCAACGATGCCCTTAATCGGCGCCCCCCGGATCTCCTCGTTTTGGACGTCATGCTGCCCGATGGATCGGGCCTTGATCTTTGCCGCGATCTGCGAAACCGCCGTCCTCGTGTCCCGATCATTCTCCTGACCGCTCTCAAGGAAGACATCGATCGGATCTTGGGGCTTGAGATCGGCGCGGACGACTATCTCGGCAAACCGTTCAACCCGCGAGAGCTGGCAGCGCGTATTCGGGCGGTCCTGCGCCGGGTAAACGAGGATCCCTCTTCCGAGCCGGAGCAGCGTCGCTTTCTTTTTGCCGGGATGACCCTCGATCCGCAGCTTCGCCGCGTCACCAGGGACAACGGCGAAGTTATTTCATTGACCGGAGCCGAATTCGATCTGCTCAAGGCCTTTATCGAACGAGCCGGCCGGCTGCTGTCGCGAGACCAGCTGCTCGACTTGACGCAGGGGCGTGATCGCGACCCGGCCGATCGTTCGATCGACGTGCTGATGAGCCGATTGCGCCGCAAGCTGGGGGAGACGGCCGAGGAGCCAGTGTTCAGAACGATCCGAAACGGCGGATATCAGCTCGTTGTCCCGGTGACGGCCGTTAAGGGCGATCCATGAGGTCTCTAGGCGCCCGGCTGGCGATACTCTTGCTGACGGCTATCGTTCTGGTGGTCATCACCTCGTCTTTTGCGGCAAACCTGGTCATGCGAGGGCCGCGGCCGGAAGCAACCATGGAGCCGATGGCCCATCAGCTCTCCATACTTGCAAAGCTCGCGGAAAAAGACAGGGCTGCGGCGATTGCTGCTGGCGTAGTCATAGCTGCTGCTCCCGCAGACGGGCAACCCGATGAACCGCTTTCCGGATTTCTGATGGAAAGCCTGCGCCGAACCGGCGACGTTCGGGTGGCGACCGTATCTCGCCAACCGACCGGTACTATGATTGCCTCTCTCTACCTTCCCGATGGCAAGTGGATGGTGATGCCGTTGCCGGAACTAGGCCCGCCGCCTGGGGGGTGGAAGATACTGGCGGGATGGCTCGGCCTCATCATTGCAGGCAGTGTCCTGATTTCAATATTTGCCGCATCGAAGATAATGAAGCCGCTTCGCCTGCTTGAGCGCGCTTCAGCCGAAATTGGTCCGGACGGGACGCTCCCGCATGTTCCGGAAACCGGTCCGGGCGAAATTCGCGTCACGGCACGCGCACTCAACGAACTATCGGCAAGGGTGAAGGCTGCAACCGAGAGCCGGATGCGGCTGGTCGCAGCCGCCGGGCATGATCTCAGAACACCCATGACGCGCATGCGATTGCGCGCTGAATTTATCAAGGATGATGAGGATCGGCTGAAATGGCTCGCCGACCTCGAAGAGCTCGACACGATCGCCGATAGCGCCATCGGATTGGTACGCGAGGAAATCTCCAAGGACAGCCTGCAGTGCGTAAGGCTCGATACGATCGTGGCAAACATCGTGTCGGAGCTGACGGCGATGGGCATGGCTGTCAAAGCCGGCGAACTGCAGCCCGCGACGATTTGCGCGGGCTCTCTGGCGGTCACAAGGGCTCTGCGCAACCTTTTGATCAACGCCGCAACGCATGGTCAATCGGCAATCGTTACCGTCACTCGCTCCGGCGACAAGGCAATCGTCACAATAGTCGATACAGGACCCGGCATTCCGGAAGAACGCTTGAGCCAAGTGTTCGAACCATTTTTTCGGATCGATATCGCACGGCAGCGGTCTTTCCCGGGAGCGGGCCTTGGTATGGCCATCGCCAAGGAAATCATTTCCAGGTTCGAAGGTGAGATCACCGTGCGCAATCGGCACCCGAGAGGTCTGGAGCAGATGGTTGCATTCAAGAACCGCAGCGATAGACCCGCCGCTGGTTGAGAGGCCGCCTTTGTTCAATGGCGGAGTCCCGTTTCAGCGTGGGCGCCTATTATCAAACATAGGCCGTCCGGTCTCCAAATTCGCTATCCTTGTCGAAATTCGTTGATCCTATGCGATCGCTTTCGCCCGAAAGCGATGATTGCTGCTTGCTGTTCGAAGAGGTGGACTCGGAGCTGGTATTCGAAGCAGTGCCAGTTTTGGTAGATTGACCGGCGGTGCTCGACTGCTCGCCGGCGGATTTTTCCAGCTTGGCCAGTTTTGCCTCCAAGGCGGCGAGGGCCTTTTGCAGCGTTTCAGCCTCGTCAGGGTCTTTTGTATTGGCAAGCTGCGCCTTCTTCGCGGCGATCTGTGCCTCAATCTTCGCGGCATCGTCCGAGGTTGAGGAAGTTGTGGAGGTGGAGCTCAACTGAGATCCCGTTGTCGCTGCAGAGATTGCACTGACCATTTTACGTCCTGATCGTTGCTTCGTTATTCGGAAGCCAGACCATGATGCGTAGTGCATTAATTGAGCGTAAATAGTCGAACGCGCGAAATCGAATGTAATTTTGCTTGTCGCGAATGATGTATTCCAGCAATCTGCAAAACATATCAATAAATCCAGAGTGATATATGGATGCATCGAAAGATGTACTGGATAAATACAAGGGGCTTCGGTTATATTGGAAACGTCCGGACAAGAAATTTCCTAAAAATGCCTTGTTTCCGCAACGTTCGGAAACACTTTCGACGATAGTTGCTGTAAATTCATATGCGGTCCTGAGCCTTCAAATGCTCTGGTCACCCGCATGCCGGCTTCGTCAGACGCCCCCAACATGAATGGCGAAGCCGGTTTTTCTTTCTATGAGACGAATGATCAATCTTTACATACTGAGATTCTAGAGCATGTCCTGCGATTGATGAATCGATTGTGAGGTGACGGGGCCGGTCGAAGCTGATTCAACATCCACAGCGGAGAGGTGGATGATGGGACAGGCCCTGAGCGATGATCTCCGAATACGAGTTTTGAAAGCGTCTGCGTCGGGCATGTCGGCTCGGCAGGCTGCGGCTCGTTTCGGTGTTGGGATTTCGACAGCGATCCGCTGGATCGCAAGAGCGAAAGAGGGTGAGTTAACTGCTCGGCCACAGGGCTGGAGACGACCTTCGGCAGTGGATGCACACGAGGAATTCGTTGTCGCGTTGATCGACGAGCGTAGGGATGTGACGCTCGATGAGATGGTTGAGCGCTTGTCCTTCGAGCGGCAGGTGAAGATCAGCCGCAGCGCACTTGGCGCCTGGCTCCGAGGCCGTGGGTGGACCTTTAAAAAAAGACCGCACACGCACTGGAGCAGGACCGACCGGACGTCCTGAAGCGCCGGCGCGCCTGGTTCGATGGTCAATTGGACCTCGATCCGGAGAAACTGATCTTCATCGACGAAACCGGCCTCTCGACCAAGATGTCACGTCTGCGCGGACGTGCATTGCGAGGTGAGCGTTGCCGTGCCGGCGTGCCGCACGGCCATTGGAAAACAACGACTTTCACCGGTGCGTTGCGGCTCAGCGGAATGACCGCACCATTCGTCTACGATGGCGCGATGAACGGCAACGTCTTCCTTGCTTATGTCGAACAGGTGCTGGTGCCGACCCTGGAGATCGGCGACGTGGTCATTATGGATAACCTGCCTGCACACAAGATAGCCGGTGTCCGCGATGCCATCGAACGTGCCGGCGCCAAGCTCATGTTCCTTCCGCCCTATAGCCCGGACTTCAATCCAATCGAGAACGCATTCTCGAAGCTGAAAGCCATGTTGCGAGGCCGAGCCGAGCGAAAGATCGATGCTCTATGGGATGCGGTCGGGGCCTTGATGCCTCGCTTCACTGCGGCAGAATGCGCAAACTACTTTAAGGCCGCTGGATATGACCCAGATTGAACAGGATTTGCTCTAGTCAGCCACGATCAGTCTCGTGAAAGAGCTGCCACGGGATCGAGCCTTGACGCATTGCGCGCCGGCAGGTAGCCGAAGGTAAGCCCGATCGCACAGGAACAGGTAAATGCGAGTGCGATGGTACTTCCCGAATAGACCATGGCGAAGTTTGACCCCAACCGGTTGAAGGCAAGGCCGAAGCCAAGCGCAAGGGCAATCCCTAGCGCGCCGCCCAGGAGGCAGACCAGCACGGCCTCGATCAGGAATTGCTGCAATATATCCTGTCGGCGGGCACCGACTGCCATGCGAACGCCGATCTCGGCGATACGCTCGGACACAGAGACGAGCATGATGTTCATGACGCCGATACCCCCGACAAGCAGCGAGATGACGGCAATTGCGGAGACAAGCAGGGTCAGCGTCCGCGTTGTGCTTGCAATCGTCTGACGGATGTCGTCGGTATTGAGAACGAAAAAATCCTTGGTGCCGTGCCGGCGCTCCAGGAATTGCGTCACCGCGGCCTCGGCGAGCGTGCTTTCGGTATCGTCTTTGACGCGCACGGTGACGCTGCGCAGCGACATATCGCCGAGGAACCGGGCCTGCACGCTGGTATAAGGAAGATAGATCGACAGATTGTCGCTGGAGCCGAAACCACCCTGCTGCGAGGCGATGACGCCGATGACGCGGACAGGCAACTGGCCGACGAATATCACCTGCCCGGTGGGATCGAGGCCCTTGCTTGCAAAGAGCGTTGTTGCCGTATTCTGATCGATCACGGCATCCTGCACCATCCGTCGCACGCCGTCTGCGTCGAACAGCCGTCCGGCCACAAGTTTCGAACCCTTGACCGAAAAATAAGCGTCGCCCACGCCATTGATCAGCGCATTGGCCTCCGTCGAGCCGAACCGGACCGTCTTGCTGGTCGAAACGGTCGGCGTGACGGCGGCGACATAGGTCAGTTTGGCCAGGGCATCGGCATCGGCGACCACCAGGGTCTTTATGCGCCCTGAACGGATATCTCCGAAACTTTTGCCTGGAAAAATCTCCAGCGTATTGGTGCCGAGATTGTTGATATTGGCCAAGACCTTGCGCTGCGATCCTTCCCCAAGCGCAACGACGCAAACGACCGAGGCGATGCCGATGATGATGCCGAGCATGGTGAGGAATGTGCGCAGCCGATGCGCCTTCAAGGCGAGGATCGCCATGAGAAAGGCCTCGCGCAACCGGTTGCCCAGCTCACGCCAGCCAGCGCTACCGCGCTCCTTCTCGGACATGGAGCCGTGATTGCTAGAAACCCGCGTATTTTTGTCGGATGAGCGCCTGTCGGCGACGATGTGGCCGTCGGAAATCTCGATGACGCGCTGCGCGCGGGCCGCGACCTTCATGTCGTGGGTGACGATCACTACGGTATGGCCTTCGGCATGCAGCTCAGAAAGGATGCCAAGCACTTCATCGCCGCTTTGCTGATCGAGCGCGCCGGTCGGCTCATCGGCGAGGATGACATTGCCGTTGTTCATCAAGGCACGCGCAATGGAAACACGCTGCTGCTGGCCGCCGGAAAGCTGACCCGGCTTGTGCCCGGTCCTGTCGCCCATGCCAAGACGGTCGAGTAGCGCGATGGCGCGGGCATGCCGCGCCTGATTTGGCTGGTCGGCATAGATCGCCGGGACTTCGACATTGCCAAGCGCGCTCAGCTCGGAAAGCAGATGATAGCGCTGGAAGATAAAGCCGAAATGCTCCCGCCTCAGCGTTGAAAGCGCATCGCTGTCGAGCCGATGCGTATCGGTGCCGGCGATCGCATAGGCGCCGTCGGTGGGGCGATCGAGCAGGCCGATGATGTTCATGAGCGTCGATTTGCCGGAACCGGAAGGGCCGACGATGGCGACCATCTCTCCTTCGGCGATCGACAGATCGATGTCCTTCAGCACGGCAATGGTACGGTCGCCGGATTGGTATTCCCGGCTCACTCCCTTCAGTTCTATGAGTGGGACAGCCATCGCTCAGAACCCCATGGGCGGCGGTGGCCCGCCGACACTGCTGCTGGTCGTCGTGCTTGTGCTTGCTTCGCCGATAACGACGCGCTCGCCTTCCGAGAGGCCCGACCGCACCTCGGCGGTGACGTTGTTGTTGAGGCCGATGATGATTTTTCTGGAGGTCTGCTGTCCGTCCGCTGCGACCACCTGCACATTGTAGGATCCGTCAGCGGCTTTCGCTCCAAGCGCCGATGATGGAATGACCAGCGCATTTTTCGCCGCGCCAAGCACGATATGGACTTCAGCCGACATATAGGTGCGGAAACGGTTGTCCTGGTTCGATACGGCGAAGATGCCGTTGTAGTAAATCGCAGACGACGATGAGGAGGAGGTCGACGTGCTGCTGGATGAGGTCGTGCTGGAAGAGGTGACGCTGCTGTCGCTGGTGATCGATTCCGGCGCCGGCTCAATCGATTGCAGCACGGCATCGTAGCGGGTGGCGGGATCTCCGAGGATGGTGAAATAGACCGGCTGGCCCACCTTGGTCCTGACGACGTCGGCCTCCGATATCTCGGTGCGAACGATCATCGTGTCGAGCTGGCCGAGAATGACGATCGTCGGCGCTGATTGGGCCGCATTGACCGTCTGGCCTTGCTGGTTGACGATGGCAAGCACGGTCCCGTCCATCGGTGCGGTGATGCGCGTGTAGGATAGATTGGCCCGCGCCGTCTCCACCGCGACTTCTGCTGCAACGATCTGCGCATCGAGCGCAGCGATCTGGGCGGTGATCTTCTTGACGCTGGCCTCCGCACTATCGAGATCCGCCTTGGAGCCGGCTTGATTGCGAAAAATCGTCTGCTGCCGCGTCAGCGTCTGTTGCGCATTGGTAAGGTCGGCTTCGCTTTCCTCGCGCTGCGCCTTGACATTGGCGAGCGAGGCCTGAGCGGTTTTCAGATCGTTGTTTTGCGTCGTGGAGTCGATCTCGGCAATTAGCGTATCCTTCTTGATCTCATCGCCGAGCTTGACATTCAGCGCGGTAATCCGCCCCGAGACCTGCGCGCCGACCGCGACCAGCTTGACCGGTTTGAACGTCCCCGACGCAAGCACCGCTTCCTCGACATCCCCTCGCGCAACCGTGGCGGTGATGGCGGACGAGCTCTTTTGGGCGAAGATATCGTCGTGAAACAGGAATGCAGCGGCGGCAAGCAGAGCGAATATGGCGAAAGCCAAGCCTGGCCGCCGAAACCGGTTTTTTCGCGGGGTGCCCAACGGTCGCGCGCGCAATAAGGCTCGGTCAGCTTCTTTCAGTTCGGTTCGTATCGTCATCGGGCTTAGGGAGTTCAGCATGGTGCGGACCGCTGTTGGCGTCGGCCATGGCGGGTCCGAAGGTATCGACCTCGCCTCCCAGCCTCCGCCCAGAACCTTGTTGAGGGCGACATAATCGGTGGCGATCAACGCCTGGCTCTCTATCAGGGCTTCTTCCGCACTGTAAAGCGAGCATTCGGCGGGTATTCTTGATAAGGGATTGGTCCGGGGATGCCGGGGCGGGGCTCCCCGGACCATGCCGCCTTTTCTGGGGTCGTCGCTCCTTCCAACTGACAGAGATCGGACAAATTACGTCCGGGGGGTCAATCCCTGTCGGGTGGAGATAGAATGGCTTGTCCATAAAGGCGGAAGCTTCCGGCTCCTAGTGGAACCGGCCAGGACCTGGATCGAGCGACCGTTCAGCATCCTCAAGCTTCTTGAGCTGATAAGTGGTCAAAACGGAGCGAAGTGCCGCCGCTTTATCTTTCAGCACGCGGGCCTTGGCAGCACGGTCCAGCATGTGATCGGCAATCTCTTCGCCGAACAATTCGGACGATTTACTCGAACCGGCATCAGGCGCCGATGGTTTCGTTTCGGTCTCCGAAACGGGCTTCGGTGGCATTTGCTCCGGAACATCGAGAAGGTCTGTCAATGCGGCGGTATAGTCCCTCCAGGCATCAAGCTGGGCGACATGGATACCGATCAGCGTTTCCATCGCCGATAGCCTGCTTGCAAGCTCCAATGCGTGATCCGGCCGAGGCGGGAAATCGGGAGGCGGCGCGTGAGGCGGCGGGAAGGGCAAACCGTTGTCAAATGCCATCATAGGGCCGCCCAACCGAGGGTCGCCGCGAAAGCCGGGGCATGGCCCTCGTTCCGGCCCCATCCACACCGGCGGAGGTCCCATCCTCTCAGCACCGACAGGTCCCTGTTCGATGCTCGGGATTGGAGACTCCTGGGCAAGAGCCGGAACAATCATGCCGCCGATGGTTGTTGACATTAAGATTGCGACAATACGCAAGTGCCTCATGATCAGTGCCTTCGAATTCGCTTCAATTCACTGATGCAAAGCTAGTCGGAGCATATAAACGGCATGCGTCTTTATGTTTCCAAGTATTTCTTCGCGGGGGATTGTTGCGAACGAAGTTTGCTGTAACCCTCTCAGCAAAAATTCATTACAAAATTTTTCTTCGTTTGTTCGTCCAGGCTTTGATATGGACGGAATGACGGATGGAGCAACCTGCGATTTGTCGCTACGTGCCTTGACGGATAGTTCTGGAGGAATTCGTGCAACCGCGAAGATTCAGACTTCATCAAAGAATCCAAGCTAAGTTCTTTTAAAATTTTGGATAAATGATTGTGGCCTGGCAAGTTCTGATCGGCAATGTTGCAGCCGTCTCGCTTCTCATTTCGGTGTGGATGCACCTCCACTACCGGCTCTATCGTCTTTCTGAGGTCCAGGCCAAAATCGCCTTCGGTCTGATGATGGGACTGGGAGCGATCGTTTCCATGGCGTTGTCCGTCGAAATCGATAGTGGCTACTATGTCGATCTACGCTCCACCTTGCTTGCCGTGTCGGCTGTTTACGGCGGGCCGCTGGCTATCTTGGTCACCGGCATGCTTACGGCAGCCTATCGGATCTCCATGGGCGGCGCGGGCCTTCAACCGGGCCTGATCTCGATCGCGGTCGTGTCGCTCCTCGGGACGTCGATGCATTTCTTGTTTCGCCGGCAGCCGATGAATTTCAAGAGAATTGCCGCCTCCGCCTTCACTGTAGCTTCGGTTTCCGTGGCAATGAGCCTTGCATATCGCGGCAATGGCTCCCCGATCACAGCTCTCGGATTCATCGCTATGGGGTTCGTTGCAACCTTGGTCGCGGCCTCTGTTATCACCTACTTCCACGCCTTCACCGTCGAGCGAGACATCTTGCGGGCTGCACTTACTCAAGCGCCCGACCTCTATTATGTCAAAGATCGCAAGAGCCGTTTCCTGGTAGCCAACCTGAACGTCGCACGAAACCACGGTCGCACGAAATCGTCTGACATGGCCGGTCTGACCGATTTCGATCTCTATCCTAGCGAAATGGCGCAGGCGTTTTTCGATCGCGAACAGGAGATCATGTCGACGGGAGATCCGATGGTGGATTTCGAGGAGCCCTATGTCGTCGAAGACGGCCGAAAGCGCTGGTTTCTGACGTCAAAGGTGCCTTTGCGAGATCGCTATGGCAATTTGATCGGGCTTGCCGGAGTGACGCGTGACATCACCGAGGAAAAGCGCCTGATACAAGAAGCCGTCGAAAGCAAGAATGTGCTTTCGCAGGCGATGGCGGAAATGTCTGACGGGCTCGCCATGTTCAATCCGGACGGCAAGCTGGTGTTCTGCAATGATCAGTACCGCGCCGCATTTCCTCGCTCGGGATATGCCAGAAAGCCGGGTGCGCACATTTCGGATATTGTCCGAGCCGTGGTGCGAAATGCGGAGAGGATCGATGTCAGCCCTGACGTCAGCGAAGAATGGATACAGGCTTCCGCCGCGCAGCTTTTCCTGACGCGCGACACTGAAATTCCTCTGTTCGACGGACGCTGGCTCAGCCTGCGCACCCGGTTGGCGTCCGATGGATCCGCTCTGGTGGTGGTCTCGGACATCACGTCGATGAAGCATTCTGAGGAACAATTGAAGCAGCTTGCTCAGAAGATGACCGGGCTTGCCTATACCGATGCATTGACCGGTATTGCCAATCGCCGGGTATTCGACGAAGTGATCCTAACGGAGTTTGCCCGCGCACGCCGAAACAGCTCTCCCCTTAGTCTGCTGCTCATAGACATCGATCATTTCAAGAGCTTCAACGACACTTACGGTCATCTTGAGGGCGACAAATGCCTCAAGGCCATCGGCGACATTCTCCGTTCGGTTGTCACACGACCGTCCGACCTTGCGGCGCGCTTTGGGGGCGAAGAATTTGCGATCGTTCTGCCTGGAACGGACAGAGACGGCGCCTTGAACCTCGCCGAGGTTCTGCGCTCGACCCTCAATCAACTCGCAATACCACACAGCGCAAGCAGCAAATCGATCGTGACGACCAGCATCGGAGTGGCAAACATGTCCGATGGATCGACGTTCGCAAGTGTCGCCGATTTGGTGCGGGCCGCGGACCAAGCACTCTATGGTGCCAAGACGAAGGGCCGTGACTGCATCGCAGCGGCTGGCGAGCAGGCAACGGCCGCATAGTTGGATTATTCTAAATTTGCCGTCAGGTCCGCTTTCCGGGAACAAAGCGCGCTACCAAATGTTCGATGCGCGGCGAGCTTCTCCCTTAGCTCTCCAACGTGCCGCTCCCAGTGCGGCCATCAGAAGACTGTCTACGGAACGCTTCCGCTGTCAATGCAGCCTTCTATAAAGCACGGCAGGGAACACGCCATGCGCCCTTCCCACTGTCCCCTGCCGTGTCTGGCATTATAGAAAAAATCATTTTTCGCCGGCTCGATCGCGATGATCGAGCCGGCACAATTTCATCGCGTGGCTTCCTGGGTTCGCGGGGCGGCATGGAGTTCGTTCAGCAGGATGGCGGCGGCCCCGATTGCCGCCGGAACGGCGAGCGCGCAGAAGATGCCACGGAAATCCCAGCCGAAGCCGAGCAACAGACCGCCGATCGACGACCCCAGAATGCTGCCCAGCCGGCCGACGCCCAGCATCCAGCTCACACCGGTCGCACGGGCAAAGGTGGGATAGCGGCCCGGAGCATAGGCGTTGAGACCCGTTTGGCCGCCGCTCATGAAGAAGCCGACTATGCCGACAATCAGCGCGAGGGCAACGGAGGTCAGGCCGGTGAATGCGAGCACGATCAGAGCGACGGCGCCGAGCAGATAGGATAGGGAGATCGCGCTCTTCGACCCGATCCGGTGCATGGCAAAGCCCACGACAACCGCACCGATCGTGCCGCCGAGCTGGAACATGGCGGTGACGCTGGCCGCGGTTTCGATCGGCATTCCGGCATCCTTGATCATGGTCGGCAACCAGCTTGTCGTCAGGTAGATGACCAGCAGACCCATGAAGTAGCACAGCCAGAGCGTCAGCGTGCGTATGATGAACGTGGGTGTGAAGAGGAGCGCAACAGGCTGCGCCGCGGTCACCCGTTCGTCATCCAGCGTAAATTCGGATACGGCTTTCAGGTCCTGACCGGTCACGCCGGCGAGCTGATTGCGGATGCGATCGGTGGGAGCTCCGCGGACGACCATGAAGCGGGCCGATTCCGGCAGCACGAAAAACAAGATCACGGAAAGCGCGAGCGGCACGATGCCGCCGAAGACGAGCACCGAATGCCAGCCGAACGTCGGCAGCAGGTATGCCGCGACAAAGCCGATGATCGCCGAGCCGAAGTTGAAGCCGGTGAACATGATCGCCAGAATAACGGAGCGCTTTTGCTCTGGCACGTATTCCGACAGCAGCGTTGTCGTATTGGGCATTGCGGCGCCGAGGCCAAGGCCGGTCAGAAAACGGAGTACCGCCATCTCAGTGGGACTTTGAGTAAGCGCCGTTAGCAGGCTCAAGATGCCGAAGGCGAAGACCGAGCCGAGTAATACGCGGCGACGTCCGAACCAATCGGAAGAGGAACCTGCAAAGATCGCGCCGATGGCCAGGCCAACCGGCGCCGCAGCCATAACAAGTCCAAAGGCAGGCTTGGAGATGCCCCAGTCGCCCGTGATGGCCGGAGCAAGAAAGCCCATGATCGCGACGTCCATGCCGTCGCAGAAGACGATGAGGAAGCAGAGAACAGTCAGTGTCCATTGCATTCGCGACATCGGGCGGCTGTTGATGTAAGACCTGATCTCCAGGACGGCTGGCTGTGTCATGTACTCCTCCGACATGATGGTTGCGCGTGTCCGCACGAGGCTGATGGCTGGGCGCTCTCGAACGGCGTTGTGCTTGGATCATCCAGGCATCGATCCGCTCGAGGAATGGCTTTGCGAAAGCGCTTGATCGACGCTTGCCGTCAACCTCCTCTGCCCCTCGCGCTTCGTTGACGGGCCAAGCAGTACGCGTCTTGCACCATCACCTCCAATCCAATCAGAGGGCCGGGGTATAAGCAGCGGCTATAGAGTGCCAGCGCCCCAAGCGAGGTGGTCCCGGAAATCGCAAACGTCCAAACCTTCGCAATGCCGCGTCGCGGCGTCACGCGGCTAAAGGGATGGTCCCACCTCTTGAGGTGGCTGGTAACGCGCAGGCGCGCGAGCATCAAAGAGGTTCACATGCCGCGCGGCATGTCTTGGAGGAAAGCGTCTTAAGGGAAGGCTATAGCCGGCTTTGTCTCGCTCCCGCTTCCTCACGGATGTCGTCGAGAAAGGCTGCCTGAGCGGCCGTGGGCAGCCATCCTTTGCGTATGGTGATGCCGATCGGCCGTTCGGTATGGGCGAGATCGAAGGGCAGGGATGCCATAAGGCCGCGCTCGATTTCCGCCGCCGCCTGGCCGCCGGAGATGAAGCCGAGATGGTCGCTCTGGTCGAGCAGCTCGCGCATGAGGATCAGCGAGCTGGACTCGACCACGCTTCTCGGTCCCTGCGATTGCCCTTGGAACAGGGCGTCGAAATGGGCTCTTATCGGCGTGCCGCTGGTTGCGACGACCCAAGAATAGGATGCCAGGTCGCCTATGCATATCGAGGATTTGCCGACGAGCGGATGGCTTTTGCCTGCGACGATCACCACGATGTCATTGAACAGCGTTTCCTGCTCGACATCGTCGATGGGAAGGGGATTGCGCATCGCTCCGATCAGGAAATCAATCTCGCCGCGCCGCAGCCCGCCGAGCAGTTCGGCGTAGACGCCCTCGACAATCTTGATCGGTAGCTTCGGCCGCTTCTTGCGAAACCGGGCGATCGCCGACGGGAGGATGAAGGAGCGCGACAGAGGCATGCCGCCCACGACGATCAGCCCGGACTCCTGCGCCCGGGCTTCGGCGAGATCCGCCTCTGCCTGATGCAATTCGGCGAAGGCGAGGCGGGTTGCCTGCGCCAGGTTCTGCGCCAGGCGCGTGGCAACCATCCCGTAGGACGTTCTCTCGAACAGGGGACGCGCGGCCTCCTTTTCGAGTTGGCTCACGGCGCGATGCACCGTCGGCTGCGCCACCCCAAGCCGCCGCGCCGCAAGCGTGAAATTCTCCAGCTCTCTGACGGCGACCAGGGCTTCGAGTTGCGCCGAAGTGGCCGTGACCTTGAGCCTGGAGGCAAGCTCGGTCAGCGCCGGATCGAGATAGGAGAAGGCGCGCCGTACGCGTAGAACCAGGAGCTTGCCCTCCTCGTTGATGAAGAGGCCATGCGGCGAGCGCGTGAACAACGCATATCCGAGCGTCTTTTCGATCTTGGATATGGCCTGCGTGACCGCCGGCTGGGATACGTAGCAGATCTCGGCCGCGCGTGTGACGGAGCCCGTTTCGACGACGGCCAGGAAAACGCGCAGGTGCCGCAGATTGTGCCTCATCGGATCGCCGCAGCCTCCTTGTCCCTTTCCTCATCCATCCGTTTGAGGATGCTGTCGGCTCGGCTTGCAAGGTCGTCGATATCTGCTGGGACGGAGAGTGCTGCGATCTCATCCTGCCAATCAGCGATGGCTGCCGACATCCTGTCCGGAAGCCCGAGATCACGGACCGTCGCGGCAACTTCCCGCATTTCGGCTGCCCGGCGTGCGCCATGCACCATCATTCGTTCGAGGTTGTAGGAACTGCGCTTGGCCCAATCTATGCCGGGATCGGAGGCCTGCAATGAAGCGATGACGGCGTTTTCCACGCCGGCACGACGAGCCGCGAGCATCGCTTCAGCCGTCAGAGCCTCCAGGCCCTTGATGATGACGGAACGCAGCATCTTGATCGAGGACGCTTGCCCCACCTTCTCGCCCGCAGGTTTCGGTTTCATCCCGAGATGCTCAAGTGCCTCGATAGCCGCTTCGGCATGGGGACCGGAAACCAAAAGTGGCGTCAGATGGCGGGCCGGATGCACGGGTGACATGATGGCGACATCGACATAACGGCCGCCTGCCGCTTCGATCGCCTCGGCTGCGATGATCTTGGCGGAGGGTGAGCAGGAATTGCAGTCGAAATAGAGCGCCCCGGCCTTGAGCCATTTTGCCGCCTCTCTTGCGGCAGGCAAAGCCTGATCGGCGGTGACGAGGCTGAAGATAATCTCGGCGTCAGAGAGTGATTGCCGGGCTTCATCTGCATGCCGGACGTTCAGTTCGGCGCAGGCCGCTACGATTTGGTCGGCACGATGCGGATCAGCGATCTTGACGTCATAGGCGGCAAGCATCGCGCCGTCAGGTCGCGTCCAGCCCGATGCGAATGCGCGTGCCGCTTCGCCGAATCCGATCATGCCGATCTTGAAGTGGTTCATCATCCATCCATCCCACGACCATTCTGTCAGTGCTGGCTTTAGATCAAGAAAGATCGCGTCGCTATTCGTTATAGCAAAAACTTATGGGCAAGGCTTCGAAAGAAAATTGGCAAGCAGCCGGTTCGGAGCGACATACGGTTTCGAAAAACAGGAGGTTTCCATGTCCGACAAGAAGACCGCGTTGGTGATCAGTGCCCATGCTGCAGATTTCGTCTGGCGCTGTGGAGGGGCGATCGCCCTGCATGCCGACAAGGGTTATGAGGTCACCGTCGTCTGCTTGTCCTTCGGCGAGCGAGGCGAGTCCGCCAAGCTCTGGAAACAGAAGGATATGACGCTCGATCGCGTCAAGGCTGCGCGGCGTGCCGAGTCGGAAAAGGCCGCGCAGGCGCTCGGCGTCAATGACCTGATCTGCTTCGACCTCGGCGACTATCCCCTGCGCATGACGGACGAGGACAAGTACCGCCTCGTCGACGTGATCCGCAAGGTGCAGCCCTCCTTCATGCTGAGCCACTCGCAATATGATCCCTACAATACCGACCATATGTATGCGACGCAGATCGCGCTCGAAACCCGCATGATCGCGCAGGCCTGGGGTCACAATCCCGGCGAAAGCGTCCTCGGTGCGCCGCAGCTCTATCTGTTCGAGCCGCATCAGACGGAGCAGATGGGTTGGAAGCCGGACGTGTTCCTCGACATCACCTCCGTCTGGGATAAGAAGCGGGCCGCCATCGAATGCATGGAAGGGCAGGAGCATCTGTGGGAGTTCTATACCCGCGTCGCCCAGAACCGTGCCAACCATTTCCAGCGCAATTCCGGCGGCCAATCCGGCGGCCGTGCGGCCCAATATGCGGAAGGCTTTCAGTCGGTGTTCCCGCGCACGGTCGACGAGCTCTAATGACACTCTCGGGAGGAGCCTGAAAATGGAACCCTGTTTCGACATCGCCCACCTCGGTCACGTCGAGATGTTCACCGACAAATACGACGAGAGCCTCGATTTCTTCGTCAATGTCTATGGATTGACCTTGGCGGGCGAGGACGAGAGTTCCGCCTATCTGCGTGGCTGGGACGATTACGAGTTCCATACGCTGAAACTGACGCGCCATGAGACGACCGGGATCGGGCACGTTGCCTACAGGGTCTCGTCGCCGGAAGCGCTTGAACGGCGCGTCAGGGCAATCGAGGCAAGCGGTTACGATGTGCTCGGCTGGGTGGACGGCGATATGGGCCATGGCAGGGCGTTCCGATTCAGGGATCCTTTCGGTCATATCTTCGAAATCTATTGGGAGACGGTCCGCTACGATCCGCCGCCGGAGGAGCGGCCGAAGCTCAAGAATCTCGCCCAGCGCTATCATGCGCGGGGCTGCCATCCGCGCCGTCTCGATCACCTGAACCTGCTCGCGGCGGACGTGTTCGAGTTCCGCAAGTTCATGGAGACCTGTCTCGGATCGCGCGTGACGGAAATGATCCAGCTCGACAATGGCCGCCTTGGCGGGTGCTGGTTCACGGTCAACAACAAAACCTATGACCTTGCCTGCACAGAAGAACACGGCGGCGGCGATGGGCGCCTGCACCACGTAACTTATGCGACCGACACGCGCGAAGAAATCCTGCGTGCGGCCGACATTTTCCTCGAAAACGGCATCCACATCGAGACCGGGCCTCACAAGCACGCGATCCAGGGGACTTTCTTCCTCTATGTCTGGGAACCGGCGGGCAACCGGGTCGAGCTCGCCAATTCGGGCGCACGGCTGATCCTCGCACCCGACTGGCAACCCGTCGTCTGGACCGAGGCCGAGCGAAAGAAGGGCCAGGCCTGGGGTCTGAAAACAATCGAAACTTTCCATACGCACGGGACACCACCCGCAAAGAAGCAAGGAGACCATTGATGGGAGTCGTCGTTCAGAACATCTCGCGCGCTGAACCTGACCTGATCGGAAGGCTTGCCAGGGCAGGGGTCGCGACGGTCCACGAGGCGCAGGGCCGAAAGGGAATGCTGGCAAGCTACATGCGGCCGATCTATTCCGGCGCGCAGGTTGCGGGATCGGCGGTGACGATTTCAGCGCCTCCCGGCGATAATTGGATGGTCCATGTGGCGATCGAGCAGCTCGGGGAAGGAGACATTCTTGTCCTTGCGCCGACGTCGCCTTGCGACAATGGTTATTTTGGCGATCTGCTCGCGACCTCGGCCATGGCGCGCGGCTGCCGCGGTCTTGTGATCGATGCAGGTGTTCGCGATGTGCGAGATCTGACGCAGATGGGCTTTCCCGTCTGGTCGAAGGCGGTCTCCGCCCAGGGGACCGTCAAGGAGACGGTCGGCTCGGTGAATGTACCCGTCGTCTGCGCCGGAGCCCATATCGAGGCCGGCGATGTCATCGTTGCCGATGATGACGGCGTCTGCGTTGTCAAGCGGGCCGAAGTGGCGGACGTGGTGGCAGCGGCGGAGAAGCGGCTTGCCAACGAAGAAGCCAAACGCAAGCGTCTGGCATCTGGTGAACTGGGCCTCGACATCTACGGCATGCGCGAGACGCTGGCGGCAAAGGGCCTCAAATATGTATGAGGAGGGCATCCCCTGCTTGTGGATGCGCGGCGGCACGTCGAAGGGCGCCTATTTTCTCGCCGAGCACCTGCCGACCGACAAGGCGGAACGCGACGATCTCCTGCTGAGGATCATGGGCTCGCCCGATCCGCGCCAGATCGACGGCATCGGCGGGGCTGACCCGCTAACGTCGAAGGTCGCCGTGCTCTCCGCATCCACACGCGAAGACGCGGATGTGGATTACCTCTTCCTGCAGGTCTTCGTCGATCAGGCGCTGGTGAGCGATGCGCAGGGATGCGGCAACATCCTTGCGGGTGTCGGTCCCGCCGCCATAGAGCGCGGTTTGGTGAAGCCGGCTGGGGATATTACTGAAGTTCGCATCCACATGCTCAACTCGGGCGAGGTCGCGGTCGCCAAGATCGAGACGCCGAACGGGCGGGTGAACTACGCGGGGACCGCCTCGATTGCGGGCGTGCCGGGCAAGCATGCCGCCGTTCCGCTGCTGTTTACGAACATTGCGGGAGCGATGTGCGGCGCATTGCTGCCGACAGGCAACGAGATCGATATCATCGATGGCGTCGAAGCAACTCTCATCGACAACGGCATGCCCTGTGTGATCATGCGGGCGTCCGACTTCGGCCTGACGGGACAAGAAAATCGCGAGGAGCTTGAGGCGAAGGCCGAGGTCAAATCGCGGATCGAGGCAATCCGCCTCAAGAGCGGGCCGATGATGAAACTCGGCGAGGTCACCACCGCATCCGTTCCGAAAATGATCCTGGTCTCTTTGCCAGAAAATGGCGGCGCCATCTCCACGCGCAGTTTCATCCCACACCGCGTCCATGCGTCCGTCGGTGTGCTTGCGGCGGTGACGGTCGCGACGGCCACACGCCTGAAGAATAGCACGGCGGGAAAAATGGTGAACGCGCCGGCAGACGGTCGCTACGAGATCGAGCATCCGACGGGAAGCATGGAGGTGTTCCTGGATCTGGACAGTCAGGGAGAGATAAAGGGAGCGGGCACGATCCGTACTGCGCGAAAGCTGTTCGACGGCAGGGTTTTTCCGCACTGAGGGCGCTCACCTAGGCGGTGTGGACAAATTCCTTATGCCACGATTGCCCTTCAAGCGCCCTCGCGCAGGCAGAGAGCGAGGCGCGAAGCCTACCGCGGGGTGGAACTCCGTCAAGGCCGAGCAACGCTGCCAGGGCCGCCGCTTCGCCAGGGGCCCTGGCCGACGAATTTTCGAGGAGGGTTTGAGCTTGTTGTTCGTTCCTTCGTCACGACGCCAAAAACCGACCCCTCCTCAATTCACAACCCGAAACGTTCACCATAGACGATAATGGATAAGAGATGTCGTCAAGACCTTATGAACGAGAGCAGGTCGGGGTTGAGGACATCCGCATGTGTGGTTAGCATGCCATGGGGGTAGCCGGCATAAGTTTTCAGCGACCCGTTCTTAAGCAGGTCGACCGCACGCGGCACCGAACTTGCGAATGGGACGACTTGATCCGCCTCGCCATGCATCACCAGCACCGGCACGGTGATCTTCTTGAGGTCTTCGGTATAATCTTCGAGCCAAGAGTCGACGGTCGCGTAGTGAGCGAGAGCACCGCCGGCCATGCCTTGGCGCCACCAGTTCGCGATGATTGCCTCCGAAGGCTCGGCCCCATCGAGGTTGTAGCCATAGAACGGGTTCTCAGGGACGAAACGGTAGAATTCCGACCGGTTGCCCAGCACGCCTGCCCGGATCGCTTCGAACCACTCCGGCGGCTGACCGGACGGGTTGTCCTCGCTCCGGTACATGTTCGGCGTCAGTGAGGCGACCAGCACCGCTTTCGAGACGCGCTCCTGGTGGCGAGCGACATAGCGAGCCACCTCACCGCCACCTGTCGAGTGCCCGATATGGATCGCGTCGCGCAGGTTGAGGTGTTCCGTCAGGGCCGCGAGGTCGGCAACCCAGTGGTCCATGTCGTTGCCGGTGCTGGGCTGGTCGGACCGGCCATGGCCGCGCCGGTCGTGGGCGATCACCCGATACCCGTGACGAAGGAAGAATGTCATTTGGGCATCCCAGTCGTCCGCTGTCAGCGGCCAACCGTGGCTGAAAACGATCGGCTGACCTGACCCCCAATCCTTGTAGAAGATGTTTACGCCATCTGTAGTAGTGATCGTGGACATTGTTCGGTTCCTTTAGATCAGCCGCGGACAGACGTCATCACTCACTGGCGCGGCGTTCCAGCGAGAAACTTGTGAAATAAATATGACCGGTCGTATATTTACTGGTCAGAATCGTTCAGGCCACAAGGGCGGACAAAACGAAACCTTTAAAGCTGTCGAACGGCGACCGGCTACGTTCGACCTTGGCACGCGTGACTGCGCCTTCGAACGCGTCGATCAACGCGGCGGCAACCCCCAGATCCTTTCCAGCCGGCAATTCACCCTGGGCCTGGGAGAATGCGCCCATGACCATCAGATTGGCTATCGGAAATCCTCGCCCGAGAAGGCAAGGCTCTCTTTTCCGATCATCTTTTCCTCATCGCTTGACAGTTGACGTAGCGCGGACTGGTTGATTCAAGCCTGCTTTTTGGAGGCAGGCTTGAGCCGGGGCGATCTCACCGGGGCGGAATGGCGCATCCTGAAGGATTTGCTGCCCATCGAACGTAAGAACCGGGGTCCAGGCCGACCTCCCGAACAGAACCGTTCGATCATTAACGGCATACTCTGGCGGCTGCGGTGCGGTGCTCCGTGGCGCGATGTGCCGCCCAAATATGGGAGCTGGAACACCATCTACCGCCGGTTCCTGCGATGGAGCGAGGCCGCGGTCTGGGAGATCGTGGCGGTGACGCTGGCCGAGATCATGGCGGACAGTGGTCACTACAGCATCGACAGCACCACCGTCCGCGCCCACGTTTCGGCAGCAGGCGGAAAAGGGGGGCTCATCGACGCGCTCTTGGCCGCTCGCGGGGTGGGTTCACCAGTAAACTTCACTGCCTGGCTGACGCCCTCGGGCGACCGCTTGCGTTCCACCTGACGGGCGGCGAAGCCGCAGACTGCAAGGCGTATGAAGCCCTGATTGCCTTGCCAGAGCGGGCACCGGATGCCCTGCTTGCTGACAAGGGTTACGATGCTGACGCTATCCGTGCTGACCTTGCGAAACGGAACATCAATCCCGTCATCCCCGGTCGCTCAAACCGCCAGGTGAAGATTGAGCATGACCGCACGCTCTACAAGGGGCGCAACCGCATCGAGCGCATGTTCGGCCGCCTCGAGATCAACCGGGCCATCGCAACCCGCTACGACCAACTGGCCAGCAGCTTCCTCGGCATGGTCCACCTCGCCACTGCCAGATACTGGCTCAAATTTGTCCACGTCGCCTAGGATGAGCTAATGGGTGGCGTTTTTGAGTGGAATATTATTTAGTCATAGTGAAATTAGGTCTTCTTGAGGGAGATATATTCAAGAAGCCGCGCTTGCCCTGAGGATGTTCTTAAAATCATTGGTTATCATAAAGTAAAATTTAACTAAAAACTCATTACAAGTCCTCAGTTTGGTGAACGCCCTGGGGTGGATAATGAGGAAAACCATATTTGCTGCTTTCGTGATGGCGATGTGCGCCTCCACTGCGAGCGCACAAACGATCGGCGTAGCAATGTCCGATCTGGATAAATTCCGGGCGATGGTGCTGAACGGCGTCCTTTCGCATGGAAAAACGATTTCCGGGCTGAAGCTGGTCTCGCAAAATGCCAAGGGCGACAACGAGCTTCAGAAGAAGCAGGTCCAACAGATGATCGCCGATAAGGTCGACGCCATCATCATTGCCGTCTCCGACGGCGACCTCGGACCGCAGATGACCAAGCTTGCGGCCGACGCCCATATTCCGCTGATCTACATCAATAACGTTCCCTCGAATCTCTCCGACTTGCCGGAAAATCAGGTTGTCGTCGCGTCCGACGAAGCGGAATCGGGAACGTTGGAAACCAAGCAGGTCTGCTCTCTCCTGCAGGGCAAGGGACGTGTCGTGGTGTTGATGGGCGAGCCCTTCCACCAAGCCGCCCGCGCCCGCACTCAGGATATCGACAACGTCATTGCCACGCCCGAATGCAAAGGCCTGCAGGTTGTCGAGCGGCAAGCCGCCTATTGGTCGCGGGATTATGCCGATCAGCAGATGCAGGAATGGCTAACGGCCGGGGTGAAGTTCGACGCGGTTATCGCCAATAACGACGAGATGGCGCTCGGCGCGATCCGGGCCATGAAGCGGAATGGCATGTCGATGAAAGATGTCATTGTTGCAGGCGTCGATGCAACCGACGACGCCCTCGCCGCGATGGAGGCGGGCGATCTCGATGTGACGATCCTTCAAAGTGCGGTCGGACAGGGCGCGACGGCAGTCGATGCGGCAATCAAGCTCATCAATGGCCAGCAAGTGCCGCGCGTCAACAACGTGCCGTTCGAACTCGTCACGCCCCAGAATATCGCCCAATACCAGCCGAAGAGCCAGTGAGCAAAAGAGGATTATGATGTTGCGCTTTTGGAATAAACTCGGCATCCGCGCACAGATTACGGCCGGTTTCCTGCCGCTGATCCTGCTCATGAGCTTGCTGTCGGTCAACGCAATTTCCGGTATGGGCGGACTTTCGTCCATCTTCTCCTCTTATCGCGGTACTGCGGGTCAGAGCCTTGCCATTTCGGATCACAGCAACCAGCTCCACGAAATCCAGATGTCGGTGGAAGCTTTCAGATCCAACCCGACACAGGAAATCGTGGACCGCTTCCGCGCAGGGGTTAAGGCATTTGCCGCTGAAGACCAACGCTTTGCCGGCAACAGTTCTCTGGAGACAGGCATGGCGACCATCCGCCAGGATGTTGACGCCTATGGCAAGGCTTTCGAGCAGGTCGTAACCCTTCACGCCCGGCGCGAGGCCCTGATCGCCAAGGTCACCGAGTTCGGTCCTTGGACCAGCATTGCGCTCAATGACGTGATGCGCAGTGCATGGAGGCAGAACGATGTGACGCTGCTGCATATGACCGGCGCGACGCTCGAAGCCTTGAACCGTAGCCTCTATTTCTCCGAGCGTTTTATCCACTCAGGCGATCTGGCGTCCTACGACATTGCCCAGGCGGCGCTGAACGACGCCATGGCTTTGAACGACGACGCCGCCAAGGCTGCAAAAAATGAACTGCAGCACAAACGTATTCTCGGTGCCGGTCGGCTCATGCAGAACTATACAGGCCGCCTTGGCGACGTCAGGGACGTGATGCTGGCGACCAATAAGATCCGCGATAGCGAACTTAATGTTCTGGCGCCGAAAATCGCCACCGGCTTCCGAGATCTGCAGGCGACGGTCATGGATGCACAGAAGGCTCTCGACGGTTCGGTCGATACCACAGTTGCGTCCGCGACCCGCTCGACGCTGGTAATCAGCGGGCTTCTGATCGTGATCGGTCTCGTACTGGCCTATTTCATCGGGCGACTGATTTCCTCTGCTGTCCGCAAGATGGCGTGGACGATGGAGCGCCTTGCCCGTGGCGACGACACAATGACGATCGAAGGTACTGAACATCGTCACGAGCTCGGCGCCATGGCACGTTCGCTGAAGGTCTTCCAAGAGACCGGACATGCCAAGGTCGTCGCGGAAGCCAATGCCGAGCGCGCTCGGCTTGCGGCCGAAGAAGAACGCCTGCGCCAGGAAGCCGAGCGGCTTTCGGATGCCCAGGTGATGGAACATGCCTTCCAGCAGATCTCTCTCGGTCTCGATGCGCTCTCGAAGGGTGACCTTACAGTGCGCGTCGGTGAGGTTGACCGCCGCTATGTCCGCATTCGGGATCATTTCAACAGCGCCGTCTCCAGCCTGGAGGAGGCGGTGGACTCCGTCATCCGCGCTGTCGGCACGATCAGGTCGGGGCTCACGGAAATCTCCTCCGCATCCCACGATCTTGCCCGTCGTACGGAACAGCAAGCCGCTTCGATTGAGGAAACGGTCGCGGCGTTGGGCGATGTGACACGGGGCGTCAACGGCACGGCGGAAGGGGCAAGTCATGCCCAGAGCGCCGTTGCGACCGCCCGTGCCAATGCGGAAAACGGCGGCGCGATCGTCGCCCGCGCGATTGACGCGATGACGGAGATTCAAAATTCTTCGTCCAAGATCGGCAATATTATCGGCGTTATCGATGAAATCGCCTTCCAGACCAACCTGCTTGCCCTCAATGCCGGCGTGGAAGCAGCGCGTGCGGGAGAGGCAGGTAAGGGCTTTGCTGTCGTCGCCCAAGAGGTGCGTGAACTCGCGCAACGGTCGGCCAGTGCAGCGAGAGAGATCAAGGAACTGATCTCCACCTCTTCCGCCCAAGTCACGACCGGTGTGCAGCTTGTCGGGGAATCCGGCACTTCGCTCGAACAAATCGTCGAGCAGGTCATTGCCATGAGCTCAACCGTCGCCCAGATCGCCGTTGCGGCTCGTGAGCAGGCGGCAAGCTTGAGAGAAGTCTCGGCTGCCGGAGATCAAATGGATAAGGTCACCCAGCAAAACGCAGCCATGGTGGAAGAGACGACCGCAGCCGCCCAGAGCCTGACCCAGGAGACCGAGAACCTTGCCGATCTCGTGCAACGGTTCAGGACGCGCAGTGCGGCTCAATCCACGCACCGCCTCTATGCAATGGCGTCTTAACGCTTAGGCAAAACAACTGCGAATTATCTGAGCCCGCCGCGTGCTACAAGCGCGGCGGGCTCAAGCTCCGGTGACCCGCGCTAACACCTTGAGCTGCGGCCACGAAGACCGCAGCTTATAAATGAATATCCGTGAGCTAAGTTCCCTGCGATCAACGCTCGGCGGACGGCACAATCGACATATTGTCTCCCTTATTCGTCGCGAGTGGCCGGGCTGCCCAGCGCGTTTTTATGCATCCTTTTGAATCGTCGCGCGTTCTCCTGTGATCCAGCAAAGCCGTATGAGGGCGATGCTTGCGACCATTGTGATACCTTTTCTATGAAGGAGCCCGAGATGAACGCTTCTAGGCAGCCGGAAGGCTTTAGCACGGATGCCGAGTTGCAGGCGCATCTCGCCGCGCTCGAAGCTGATGCGCCGGCGGAAGAGGGGTTTCAAGACTCCATCGACGATATGGGTGCCGAACGCCAGCGCCTTGATGCCCTCAAAAGCGATATCGCCGATGTCAGAGACGAGATCAAAAATCTGCGTGAGCGCTTGGCCGCCGTTGCCCAGCAGGCGACAACCGTTGTCAGAACGAACCTCGATTGGGCAGATGCGAGCGCCCACGCCCAGCTCGGCGCCTATCCATGGGCAAAACTTGCAGGTGCGATGGCAATGACCTTTGTCTCCGTTCGCTTGTTGAAACGATTGCCGCTCGGAAGGATCGCAGGTGTTGCGATCCCGCTGATCATGAGTTGGCCTGACGAAAAGTCGTAACAGCGCTCGATTGGAGCGTCGCGCGGTTCTGCAATATTGTGCGCGAACATAAGCAACTGCCACCGCTCGCGCTTTCGATATGCGGAGTTTTGTCGCAACTGTAGGCTTCAGAAACTCAGCCCCCAGCCGGAAACCACCGCCACCGGCTATCCTATCCGCTTTTGCCGCTTTCACTCCCGATGAGAGCTGAGCGCATAAATATATGCCACCACCGCGGCGGCGCCGATGGCTAGAAGAGGTCGTTCCCTTACGCGTTCTCGAAAATTGTCGAGCATGCTTCCCGCCGTTGACGGGGTGTCCGCCTCGGGGTCGCGCCAGGACCTCTCGTGAGAGAAAAGTCCCTGCCGCCCGTCGCCACTTCGCCTCTGGCCGAAGCGAACTTGGTCGTCAGTCAGCCGACCGTCGGGATTGGCCGAGAAATCGGCTTGACGTTTCACCCGCTGGGCCTCCTCCGCATCAGCGCGGCCTGATGGAATGTCGCTGTGGGTAACAGACACCGGGTCCGAAGCCGGAAAGGTATCCTCGAGACCTTGTTGGAGCTGACCCTTGCTGGCCCTTCGCCGCTGCGCGGCCTGTTCCCGCTTCATGGATTCCACTGCAGGGGATGTTTTCGAGTTGTCTGGCATGACTTGCTCTCCTTCAAGAACGGCCGAGGCCAGCAGCACGACGCCGCCGAGAGACCCCGCACCCGCCGGGCAAACGACATTGCATTCATCATCTCCTCGCCGTGGGCGGTCAGTGTTTCGTCTCCGACCCATCGACCGGTGGATACGGTTGACCCGGATCGAAATTGCCATTGCTCAGCGCATCATAGGCGTTGAGGCTTCCGCCGCCGTCCCGCGTGCCGAATGCAGTGAGCTGAACCATCATCACCTTGGCTTGATCGATCGCTGCAATATCATCCATCTGCACGCCGCCGCTGTTGATCTGAACGGAAACGGCTTCGCCTCCCTCGCCGGAGAACTGGACCTTCAGCATGTTTCCTTCGCGGATGACCTTGGTGTCCGTGAGATGCATTTTTGTGCTCCTTGCCATGAGAACACAACTCGGCTGACGGCTCGCGGTTCCCTGGCCTTTTGGATATGATCGGGGAGATCATGGGCGCAGCGGCGGTCTATGATACCGCCCCGCTGAAACGCGAGTTCCGGGAAATGAAATCCCGACCACGCGCTGAATCCACCAGGGCAAAAGACATCATTCCTAAGCTCCTTTCCTTTTTGGGAGGGATTGAGCCTCCGGCAGATTCTTCGGTCGCCCCCGGGAACATACATTCTCTCAACCGATTAGGTCTGCGCCCCCAATTCAGAGGAACGACAGCGAGGAATCCAATGAGGAAAATTTTACTAATGTCGACCGCTCTTCTCATGGCCGCTTCGGCAGGCTTTGCACAAAGCCAGAAGCCGACGACCACGCAGGAGACGCCTGCGGTCGCGACACCAGACACAAAGAACCCCGGGGCGCCGGTACAAGGCAAGAACAGCTTCACCGAAGGCCAGGCTAAATCGCGAATGGAAGAGGCCGGCTATACCAACATCACCAACCTGCAGCTCGATGATCAAGGTGTGTGGCGAGCATCCGCGATGAAGGGCTCGAAGACAGTCCAGGTTGCGCTGGATTACCAGGGCAACATCGTCACGAAGTGAATGGCCGTCGCAATCAAGAACACGAAGGAAGGAATATCTCATGGCAACTGTAGCTGGACTTTTTGATCACCATGACGATGCCAAACGTGCCGTTGAGCAGTTGGAAGACGCCGGCATCTCGTCGGACAATATCAGCATTGTCAGCAGGACCGTCGAGGGCCGCAAGGTCGAGGAGCAAGGCAACAGAGCCGCCGAAGGCGCGGGCACCGGAGCAGGTATTGGCGCGGTGGCCGGTGGAGCGGGCGGCCTGCTGGCTGGGCTTGGAATGCTCGCCATCCCTGGTGTCGGCCCCGTCGTGGCCGCAGGTTGGCTTGTCGCCGCTCTGGCCGGCGCGGCAGGCGGTGCCGTCGTCGGCGGCGCGGCCGGTGGCATTGTTGGTGCTTTGATAAAGTCCGGAGTGCCGGAGGAGGATGCGAATGTCTATGCGGAGAGTGTTCGACGCGGCGCTTCGCTCGTCGTAGCGCGTGTTGACGGCGAGGAGATCGCCATCGCAAACCGGATCCTTGAACGTCTGCCGCGCGTTAGTCTCAGCGAGCGTCGGGCACTTTATGCAGGGCAGGGATGGCAGCGTTTTGACGATACGCTCGATCCTTATGTCGACGCGGACGTTGACACACGTCCCTATACGTCTTCGCCACGCAGCTAGTGTCGCATCGGCACTGAGCCGGCCTTCGTTGCCGGCTCAGTGCACCAGCGCCATGCTCAGCTTCTGCGTGTTCGAAGCCTTCGAGTTTTCAAAAGGTGGCCGCTGAAAGGGCAAGAAGAGCCGATCGTCATCCTCCATGACATCCCCAGTGTGCAGAATTTTCCCCATGTAAGCATTCGCCTACGTTTTCTATTGATAGAACGTGCCCCCCCAACAAGGAGTGCATTCAATCGAGGTGAGCGTCGGGCGGCTCTGCTCGGGTGAGCGTTCCTTTGTCGAGGAATGATGCCCCCTATGTCAAAGTTAATTGGCGAACCGGATTTTATGCCTACTGTCTGAAGGCGGTGTGACCTTTGTAGGAGGATGAGATGGTTCAGGCATTTGGCCGCCGGACGCCGCCGCTTTATCCGGAAGACGTTATGATGATGCAAACGCTCCTAAGAGATTATTGCGAGGACCGGTGTTGCGAAAACGCGAGCGACGAAGCTCAGGAGGCGGCGCGAGAGCTGGTCTATTGGTTTCAGATCGGTGTGACAAAGCAAAGCCAGCTCCGTGAGCTGCTGTATTCGCGGGCATGGAGCTAGCCGGGAGAGACGGTATGACCGACAGTTTGGCCGGTGCGGATAATGATTGTAATCCGCACTTTGAATATTCTCCCCTGTCCCGGCCGTTTATTGTCGACGGGACAAGCGTGATCGTGGAAATTTTTCGACCGTTTGGTGAGGACTGCGGATGGAACCTCCAGGTCGTCGATGAAGGACTCGATATCACGGTTTGGATGGACGTGTTCGACACCGACGCGGAGGCGTTTGAACAATTCCTTCAGACGGTCGAACTCGAAGGTATCGAGTCCTTCGCTGCGACATCCGTCAAACCTTTGCACTGACGCGACGTTTGTGTACCGCATCCGGTAGGTTTGTCAGCTCTGAGGCTTGCTTGCCTTGCCTCCTCGTCTTGCCAGCAGGTTTGCGACCACGAGCAGGACAATCGACAGCAGCATCATCAGTGTCGCAGCAGCGGTGATCGTCCGCACGCCGGACGTGTTGCCACAAGTAACTGCAGCTCATGCGTTCGGCGAGCTTGGCTTGTAAAGCACCACTCGGTTTCGACCGGATTGCTTGGCGAGGTAAAGAGCCTCATCAGCCTGGTTCTGAAGCTGCTCCGGTGAGACGGCGCCGACGTTCGGCACGTGGACTACCCCAATGCTGACGGTGACGCATGGCGACATTCCGGATGCAGGGTTCGGGAGGGAGGCAGTTTCGACCCCTTCCCGAATTCGTTCGGCAACTGCAATTGCCTCTTCCTCATTTACGCCCGGAAGCACAATGAGAAACTCTTCGCCGCCGTAACGTGAAACACGGTCGCGATTTTTTCTCATGCTGCTTTGAATGATGCCGGCAACCTTTACTAGGCAGCGGTCCCCCTCGCCATGGCCGAGACTATCGTTCAGCAGCTTGAAATGATCGATGTCGCACATCAGCATGGCAATCCCCTCTGCGCGCGGGCTGTCCCCACTCCAGAGACGATTGAGCATTTCCATCATCCATCGTCGGTTGGCGATGCCGGTGAGGGGATCTGTTCTCGCAAGAAGTTCGAGCCGAGCATTCGCATCGGCCAATTCCGCCACTCGGCTCTTGTCTCGCAACTCAAGAAGGAAGGTCTTCTGCGCCAAAATCGTCATGGTGCGCCGGGCTACGACCGTTGCGACGATGCCGCTGGCGAAGAACAGCGTGGCCGCCTCCAAGCTTCCCAATTCGACACCCGGGTTCCGCATTTGGAAAAACAGATAGAGACCAAGCGCCATGACTGCGATCATCGTCGTCCACGCCAGCGGTATGCCAAAGATGATGATCGCGGTAATGGCCACGAACAGCATGATGTTCAAATGTCGTTCGTAAAACTCGCCTCCCGCATTCACGCCCACCAGCGCTACTGACAGGAGGATAAGGAACATGCCTGCGATCAGGACAATCCTTTGGAGCTGGAAAGCGCGCGGTATTTTCCAGATAAAGGCCGTGGTCAACGCGGCCGGAGGAAGGATGCAGGCCGGCGGAAGCATCGCCATCGCTATCGCCTTTGGAAGCAGGATTGCGTTGAGGCCCCATGTCAGCACGTCGATCAAAGCGACCCAAATCATCCAGGAGCGAATGATCTTGGCCGTTCGAAGCCAGGAGCGTTCTTGATAGAGGCGATAAAGCTCGCCCTTTAGGCGAATATCACGGGTACGCCCCTTCAGAAGGCGTTCCACCTCATCCATGATATTAGGGTTTTGCGCCTGGAGTGGCATCTGGGTGGGCGCGTCAGAACTCACCGAAACTTTGTTCTCCTCAACATCCATCCTAACCCACATAGCGGAGCATTTCTTACAGGCAAGAATGAGAAGGCCAGACCGAGAATAGGCCCATCACTTTGCCACTCGAGCTATAGACCATCGAGCAAGGGCATGTTTTGACCTATGTCTTGTTCCGGTCGGAGACGGATCACGCCGGCGCCTGCATCTTTTTCCCAGCGCATGCGTTCTGCAGATGCAGCGATCTGAATAGGACTCACCTCATGAGCAAGCGTGAACTCATCGACACCGGCACCGACAAGCGTTACGTCCGCCGAAACGAAAAGGGTCAATTCAAGGAGAGTGCCGACGTTGGTCGATCGCTGTCGGCAGATCGCCGTCATCAGGCCAAGCAGGAAGCCAAGCCCGGTGAAGGCGATCGCGGCGACCGCAAGTCGAAGCGCTGACGTCGGTGAAGCTCGCAAGTTTCAATGTCAACGGCATCAACGGCCGCCTCGACATTCTCCTGCATTGGCTGGCGGAGGCCTCTCCGGATGTGGTCTGCCTGCAGGAACTGAAGGCGCCGGATGAAAAGTTTCCTCACCGCGCGCTTGAAAGAGCCGGATATGGGGCGATCTGGAATGGCCAGAAAAGCTGGAACGGCGTTGCGATTTTGGCGAAGGGACACGAGCCGATCGAGACGCGCCGTGAGCTTCCAGGCAATTTGGACGATACGCACAGCCGCTATATCGAGGCGGCGGTCAACGGGATGCTCATCGGATGCCTTTATCTTCCGAACGGCAATCCGGCGCCCGGACCTAAGTTCGATTACAAGCTGCGCTGGTTCCGGCGTCTCATTGCCCATGCGGAAGAGTTGCTTGCATTGGAGGTCCCCGTTGCGCTCGTCGGCGACTTCAACGTCATGCCAACCGATCTCGATGTCTATGCGCCTGAGCGCTGGCGCGATGATGCGTTGTTTCGACCGGAAGTGAGGGCAGCTTACCGGGATCTTGTTGCTCAAGGATGGACTGATGCATTGCGCCATCTTTACCCGGATCGGCGCATCTACACTTTCTGGAAATATTTCCGCAACGCCTTTGCACGAGATGCGGGCTTGCGCATAGACCATGTCCTGCTCAGCCCCGTATTGGCAGATGACCTCATTCGGGCAGGTGTCGACAAGTCGATCCGCGCTCTGCCTCATGCAAGCGATCACGCCCCGGTCTGGATCGAACTTAGAGACTGAATTTCTCCAGAGAGCGCAACCCAAGGACTTTGCGAAGCGGCCAGCGCTGTTTACGCCGCTCCGGACGGATCGCCCGTTGGCAACAGTGCTGGATCAAGCGGCGGATCGTTCGGATTTTTACTATCTTCCGGATCCTTTGCTGGCGTCACTGGCGGCTTCTCCTGGGTGCGATCAGACACTCCAGGCGATGGATTGGGATCACGAGGCGTCTCGTCGGATTTCGGTGCATTTGTCGGCATATTCGTTCTCCTTTTTAGGCGGGAGAACGGCATGAACTTCTGATCTGCCGTTCAAACCTCTCTGACAGAAGAACGTTCCACGAGGCTATTCGCTCCGTCGTCAGGACCAGGCGGATGGGTCCTCCTTGGTCAGAGATCATCGGGTCTGTCTGCGGGAACAATCTGGGTGGCTATGCCCATTGTCAGTTTCATCCGGTCGCCTGCTTTCAAAGCGGAATTAACTTTTATTAAGCGATTAAATTGCATTCGACGAATACAAACGTAAATGTTGCAAAAATGCACGCTGCTCATCAAAAACGAGCGCGAATATGCGCCTATCTCAGTTCTAACTATCCGTGTGCCGAATGAAGTCTGCTATGGAGCAGGTCAGGCCGATGAGCGGCTGCACTGTCTCAAGTGCTGTTTCATGAATTCGATAATTTGTCGGTGGGCAAGGCGCTGTCTTGCTCAATCGAGTAGTTTTGACCTTAGGAAGGTTTGCATGACGTTTGCCGTCTTGAATGACATGTTTTCCACCAAGAGCCTCGCATCCGCAATTCTCGTGTCCTCCGTCCTGTGTGCGTCTTCGGGCATGGCTCAAGAGCAGCCGGCGGCAGGCGCGGCAGGGTCGACCAATGCTGGCGCTCAGCAGAATTCCGCTGGTACCCCTGCGGCGGGCCAGCCGGCGCCGCAAGCCCGTGTGCAGAAGTTTGACGACTGGTACTATCGCTGCGTCGATGGCAAGGCAGCGGACGGTTCGGCGACAACGAATTGCGAAGCGGCGCAGATCGCGACGGTGAAGCAGGGCGAGCAGGACGTCAACATTCTGACCTTGGCGATTGCGAAAGCGCCTGCAACGCCTGCGCCTACGCAGAAAGGCGGGAAGCAGGCGGTGAGTGATCTCGTGCTGACGACGCTTGTGCCACTCAACATGTACCTGCCGGCGGGGCTCAGCATCGATGCGAGCGATAAGCCCGTCGTTCAGCTTGCCTATCGCAATTGCAACCAGGCCGGTTGCTGGGCGCAGCAGAAGCTGGATGCGAAGATGGTCGCCGCACTTGCAAAGGCATCGGATGGGATCGGTCACGTGCAGATGATGAATGGCCAGAGGGTCAATATCAAATTCTCACTGAAGGGTTTGGACGCGGCTTTGGACGCGTTGCGGAAACCGGCTTCCAACTGACGGCGCGACTGAACGATTCATGACCTCGGCCCGGCAACCGACGGCTGCTCCACGCAGTCTTGCCTTCACGGCGTCCTCCCTCATCATGCGTATCCTTGCGTTGCTTATCGCAGCTTTGACGGCGTCGATGGCGGTTGCGCAGCAATCGCCAAATGACGATTTCGCCCGCCGTCATGCACAGCAGAATGAAGAAAAGCGCCTCGACGCGCTGCGCAAGAGCACGCCGAAGCCCTCGGAGCTACCGACCGATGAACGGCAGGCCGCCGGCGCGCAAAAAGGCGGCCCGTGTTTTGCAATCACGGATGTTGAGGTGGAGGGGGTTAAGCAATTCCCGGCCGCTGATATCGACAAGGTGACGGCACCCTATCGCAACCGCTGCATCGGTGTCGGCGATATCAACACGTTGCTCCGCGATCTGACCTATCTCTATCTCAACAGGGGTTTCGTAACCTCGCGTGCCTACGTGCCGGCGCAAGACATCGCCAAGACGAAGACATTGCATCTGGTCGCTGTCGAGGGCGATCTCTCCGACATCTACATCAACGGCAAGCCGGCGCCTGTTTCCGGTGTGATGGGCTCCGGCATGCTTGCCACCGCCTTTCCCGGCATGAAGGACCACATCGTCAACCTGCGCGACATCGAACAGGGCCTCGACCAGATCAATCGGCTGAGTTCCAACAACGCCAAGACGGCAATGCTGCCAGGCAAGACTAGCGGCACTTCCATCCTCAATATCGAGAACAAGCCCAGCCATCCCTGGCACGTCTCCTTCGGCAACAGCAACCTCGGCCAAGAGCAGACGGGATATTCGAAGACATCGACCTCACTCGGTTACGACAACCTCTTCGGCGTCAATGATCAGTGGAGCTTTGGCTACGAGCATACGGGGCCGAACTATCCTTGGCGGGATGACGGCCAAGGCCGGAGCGATAGCCTGACCGGCAATGTCAGCGTCCCCTACGGCTATTGGACGCTCTCGGCAAACGGCGCCTGGTACGGCTATGACAGTTCGGTTCCCGGCAATTTCGGGACCTTGCAGACGTCGGGCAATTCCAAGCAGCTCGGTGTCGGTGCCGACCGCGTCATCCTCCGCGACAAGGATTCGATCACCACCTTAAACAGCGGCTTAACCTACAAGGAAACCAATAATTTCCTGCTCGGCAGCAAGATCGAGGTCGGCAGCCGCAAATATACCGTCGGGGACCTCGGCATCTCTCACTCGCGGCGCATGCTGGGCGGCCTCTGGGTCTTCGATCTTTCCTACAACCAAGGTCTCAACCTCTTCGATGCCGTCGACCCAGGCGATGCCGGGGCAGGCAATGCCAATCCGCGGTTCTCAAAGTTCACCGGCACCATCACCATGACCCGGCCGCTCCAGCTCGGCGAACAGCGCTTTGAGGTCAATTCGATCCTGACCGGACAATATTCGCCGGACAATCTGTTTGGAGCCGAACAGATCTCGCTCGGCAGCAATTCTACTGTCCGCGGCACGCATGAGAGCACGCTTTACGGCAATGATGGCTTTTTCATTCGCAATGATTTCGTCTGGCGGACGCAGCCCTTCGTCGACAATGCCGCCCTTGCTAAATTGCTCGGCGAGTTCCGCCCCTATGCCGGGCTAGACTACGGCCGGATCGCCTCTCAGACGCGCTATCAGATCGAGGGCGGCGACATGCTCGGCTGGACCGTTGGGGCCAAGCTCGCAGGCGGCAATCTCAATCTCGACATCGGCTATTCCGACGTGCTGGCCGGCACTGTCGATAAAAAGAATACGGGACTGCTTTTCGTCAGCTCCTCCGTACGGTGGTAACCAACATAAAGAGGAAAATCATGAATTTAGTCATTCGAAAAGACAACAAGACAGCGCCTCTGGCGTTACGTTCTGCGGCTGCACTTCTTTGCTGTGCAATCGCGCTCTCGAGCTGCGGTGGCCGCGAGGCGCACCCGATCGCCTCGACCAATGTTGGCGACGGTGGGCTTGATTGCGGCGGGGTTTCGCGCGAATTCGCAGCCAACGAACGCCAGATTCTTGCAACGGTCAAGGAGCGCTCGCAAGCTCAAGGCAAAAACGTCATTCTAGGCGCCACCGGCGTTCTTCTCTTCTGGCCGGCGCTATTCTTCATGGATCCAAAATCACCGGAGAAGGTCGAGATCGACGCCTTGCGCAATCGCAACCAGGTGCTGACCGACCTTGCCCGTTCGAGAAAGTGCCCGGCGCCCAAGTCGCAATTGGGCGAAGTTTACAAGAGGCTCGACGGCGGTGTGAAGACGCCACCGGCCAAGAGAGACTAAAGCGAACTGTGCGATCGCGGCACAATCGGGGGCCGCCGCGATCGCACCAAATAACAGATTTTTTGTTTTAAATCCGTTTACCTCAAACCCATGCCGACGTTGACTCCCATCCCGAAGCCATGGTCTCGCTCTGCATGCCACTACAACCAAGACGGTATTGAGCTGTCGCAAAAATCAAGCACCGGAAGGCGTGCCATGAGCAGGATGATCGTGCGGCGTAAGCCTGCGACAGCAAAATGCGGCATCGAAGCAGGCGAGGTCCTTGGGCCGCCTCTCATGCGTTTTGCCCACCAGTCTTTGGCGCTGCTGCTGAGCGGCCTGCTGATATTCCAGCCGGCGATTGCCAATGCCCAATCGATCTCGGCAAGCACGACGGCCCCTGTCGCCAACCAGCCGAGTGTCGGAGCGGCTCCGAACGGCGTGCCGCTGGTCGACATCGTCACCCCAAACGCGGCTGGACTGTCGCACAACAAATACAACGACCTGAATGTCGGGACCCAGGGTGCCATCCTCAACAATTTCAAGGGCGAGGAAGGCACCTCGAACCTTGGCGGGGTGACGCCGGGCAATCCGAACCTCAATGCCTCGAACCCGGCCTCGGTGATCCTCAACGAAGTCACCAGCGGCAACCGCTCGGCGCTGAATGGCCCGACGGAAGTGTTCGGGACCAAAGCGGATGTCATAGTAGCGAATCCTAACGGAATCACATGCAACGGCTGCGGCTTCATCAACACGCCGCATGCGACGCTGACCACCGGTGTACCCACGATCGGCGCCGACGGCAGCTTGACGGGCTTTACCGTCAATGGCGGCGACGTCACCTTCGAGGGCGCCGGCGGCAATTTTGCGGCCAGCCCCGGTGCAGTCGATCTCTTCGACGTCGTCTCCCGCAGCATTCACGTCAACGGCCCGGTCTACGGCAAGACGCTGCGCCTGACCGCCGGAGCGAACAAATATGACTATGCGACAGGTGAGGCGACGGCGCTAACCTCCGTCTCCGGCACGCCGGAATATGCCATCGACGGCACGGCGCTTGGCGCCATGCAGGCCGACCGCATCAAGATCGTCGTCACCGAGAAGGGCGCCGGCGTCAATATGAGCGGCGACATGGCCGCCAATGCCGGAGACCTGACGCTGTCGGCCGACGGCAAGATTTCGATCGGCAATGTGTCGGGCAGCCAGGGCGTCTCCATCACCTCGAAGTCCAAGGTGACGGCCGCCAAGGTGAGCTCGAAGGCAAAACTCGCTGTTCAGGCCGATTCCGGCATTACGCTGCAATCGGTCGCTGCCGACGACGATATTACCCTGTCGAGCGGTGCCGGCCTGTTGAGTGTGACCGGCGACGTCAACAGCGCCACCAATCTTGTGATGACCTCGGCGGGCGGCATCTCTGGTGCGAACGTCACGGCCGGTGGAACCGCGACGTTGTCGGCCTCGGCCGGCAATATCAGCCTCACGGGGGCCGCCAGCAGCAAGGGCGCGCTGTCGATTACCGCCACCTCCGGATCAATCTCGGCCGCATCGCTGTTGAGCTACAACAATATCGGCCTTGATGCCGGCCTCGATATTTCCGTTGCCGGTACTGTCTTTGCCCAGGGCAAGATTGCCGCCACCGGCCGCTCGATCTCGAGCGGTGCCACCGTCTCCGGCCTCGACATCGCCGCAACGCAGGCGGATGCGGCCGGCAAAACCGTGCTGGCGAGCGCCGCCGACCTGCAACTGACGGCGACGGGCGGTGCGGTCAATGCCGCAAGCCTGCTGTCCTCCGGCAACATCACGGTCGATGCGACGTCGCTGACGGCCCAGACCATCACGAGTCACGGTACCATCGGCATCAACGCCACCGGCGCGACGGCCGCAAACGGTCTCGTGAATGTCAGCGGCCAGATCCTGGGCGGCAGTGACATCACCATCTCCGGGGCCGGCATTCAGGCAACGACAATCGCCTCCGGTGTCGATTTCACCGCCACCGATGCGGCCGGCGGTAACATTGCTCTTGGGACTGCCGGCACGCTTAATCTGTCCGCCGCCGCCGGCACGGTCGATGTCGGCACCTTGTTATCGGCCGGCGATCTTACCGCTCAAGCCGCGCTGCTGCAGGCCAACAATCTCACCAGCCACGGCAATATCGACATCGATGGCGGCGTCGATGTCGCCAGCCAGTTGCTCGGTGCCGGCGCGATCACCATCAACGGCAATACCAATGGCGTCAGCGCCGATCTTCTTGCCTCCGGCGTCGACTTTGCCGCGACCAAGGCGGCCGGCGGCAATATCGTGCTGGCGAGTAACGGCGATCTGACCATCGACGATAGCGCCGGCGCCGTCCAGATAGGGACGATCCTTGCCGCCGGCGCGATCGATGCAGTCGGCCAGACGATCACCGCCGACACGATCACCGGCCACAAGGACATCACGCTTGCCGGCGCCAGCGGCACGGCGACGGGCAGCGGCCGCGTCGATGTCAGCGGCCAGGTCCTTGGTGGCGGCAATGTCAGCATCACCGGCTCCGGCATCACCGCCGATGCCATTGTCTCCGGCGTCGATATCGCCGCCACCGACACCGCCGGCGGCACGATTATCCTTGGCACAACGGCCGCCGGAACCGGCAATCTGACATTGACCGCCTCTGGTGCGCTCACTGCCGGGACGCTGCTGTCTTCAGGCGATCTTAATGCGAGCGCCGCGAGTATCACCGCCGACAATATCTCGGCCCATGGCGACATGACGCTTGGCGGCGCCATCAGCGTGAGCGATCAGATCCTTAGCGCCGGCAATGTGCTGATCACCGGCCAAAGCCTGGCGGCCCAGACCCTCGTCGCCGGCATCGACTTCGACGCCACCAATGCCGCCGGCGGCACGATCGTGCTCACATCCAGCGGCGATCTGACGGTTGCGGTCAGCGGCGCCATTACAGCCCCGACCATACAGGCCGCCGGCAATCTCAATGCCAGCGGCGCGACGATCACCGCGGATGCGATCACCGCCCACAAGGACATTACCCTTGCCGGTGCGACTAACGTAAGCGGCCAAGTCCTTGGCGGCAGCAACATCGATATCTCCGGTTCCAGCATCAAGGCTGGCGCCATCGTTTCCGGCGTTGATTTTGCCGCAACGGCTGCCGCCAACGGCGCCATCGTCCAAACGACAAGCGGTGATCTGACGCTGGCCTCGACCGGCAATATCGACGTTGGAACGCTGCTGTCGGCCGGCGATCTCAATGCGACGGGCACCACCGTCGCCGCGGATGCCGTCACGGCCCATGGCGACATGATGCTCGGCGGTGCGATCGACGTCAGCGGCCAGATCTTGGGCTCCGGCAATGTATCGATCTCCGGCCAGAGCCTGTCAGCGCAGACCCTGGTCGCCGGTATCGACTTCGACGCCACCAATGCCGCTAGCGGCACTATCGTCCTTGGCCAGACCGGCGATCTGACGGTGGCGGTCAGTGGTGCCGCGGCAGCGTCGACGATCCAGGCTGCTGGTGCTATCGACGTCAGTGCAGCCACTGTCACCGCCGACACGATCACCGGCCATAAGGACATCACACTTGCCGGCGCGACGACTGTTAATGGCCAAGTCCTTGGTAGCGGCGACATCACCGTCTCCGGCTCCAGCATCATCGCCAGCACCATCGTCTCCGGTGTCGACTTTGCCGCGACAGCTGCGTCTGGCGGCGGCATCGTGCTCGCCAGCAGTGGCGATCTGAGCCTCACCTCGACCGGGATCATCAATGCCGGCACGCTGCTCTCTGCCGGTAATCTCAATGCTGCTGGTTCGTCGATCGCGGCGGACAGCATCACCGCTCATGGCGACGTGACGCTTGGCGGCGCCATCAGTGTTACCGATCAGATCCTCGGTTCCGGCAATGTGCTGATCACCGGCCAGAGCCTGGCGGCTCAGACCCTTGTCGCCGGCATTGACTTCGACGCGACCGATGAGGCTGGCGGTAATATCGTCCTCGGCCAAACCGGCGACCTGACCATTTCGGTCAGCGGCACTGCCGCGGCTTCGACCATTGAGGCCGCCGGTGCGATCGACGTCACTGCAGCGTCCGTTACCGCCGATGCCATCACCGGCCACGGGGCCATCACGCTTGCCGGCACGACCACGATTAGTGGTCAAGTTCTCGGCGGCAACGACATCAGCATCTCCGGCTCCAGCATCAAGGCTGGCGCCGTCGTCTCCGGCGTTGACTTCGCCGCCACGTCTGCTGGCGGCGGCAATATCGTCCTTGCCAACGGCGGCGATCTGACCCTTGCTTCGACGGGGATCGTTGATGCCGGCACGCTGCTGTCGGCCGGCGATCTCAACGTGACGGGCACCAGTGTCAGCGCGGATTCCGTCACAGCCCATGGCGATATCATGCTCGGCGGCGCGATCGACGTCAGCGGCCAGATTCTGAGCTCTGGCAATCTATCGATCTCCGGCCAAAGCCTGTCAGCACAGACCCTTGCCGCCGGCATCGACTTCGACGCCACCAATGCTGCCGGCGGTGATATCGTTCTTGGCCAGACCGGCGATCTGACGGTCTCCGTTAGCGGCGCGGCTGTGGCGTCGACGATCCAGGCCGCCGGCGTCATCGATGTTAGCGGCGCCACCGTCACCGCCGACACGATCACCGGTCATCAGGACATCAGCCTTTCCGGTGCGACCAGGATTAACGGTCAAGCCCTGGGTGGCGGCGACGTCACCATCTCCGGCTCCAGCATCGAGACCGGCACCATCGTTTCCGGTGTCGACTTCGCTGCCACATCCGCCGGCGGCGGCAATATCGTCCTTGCCAGCAGCGGTGACCTGACACTGGCTTCGACCGGCAATATCGACGCCGGCACGCTGCTGTCGGCGGGGGATCTCAATGCCAGTGGCACGACCGTCACCGCCGATGCTGTCACGTCGCATGCTGATGTGATACTCGGGGGTGCGATCAGCGTCAGCGGCCAAATTCTCGGCTCCGGTAATGTCTCAATCACAGGCCAGAGCCTTTCCGCTCAGACCCTTGTCGCCGGTATCGACTTCGATGCCACCAATGCTGCCAATGGCACTATCGTCCTCGGCCAAACCGGCGACTTGACCGTTTCGGTCAGCGGCGCCGCCGCGGCGTCGACCATTCAGGCCGCCGGGGCAATCGACATCAGTGCAGCTTCCGTTACCTCTGACGCGATCACCGGACATAAGGACATCACCCTTTCCGGCGCCACTGCCGTTAGCGGCCAGGTCCTTGGCGGCGGCGCCATCGACATCTCCGGTTCCAGCATCACAGCGAGTGCGGTCGTTTCCGGCATCGACTTCGACGCAACGGTGGCCGCCGGTGGCAACATCGTCCTTGCCAGCAGTGGCGATCTGACGCTGACCTCGGCCGGCGACATCAATACGGGCACGTTGCTGTCGGCGGGCGATCTCAGCGCTGCCGGTTCGACCGTCACTGCCGATGCCATGACGGCGCATGGCGATGTGACGCTCGGCGGCGCCATCGTCGTCAATGGTCAGGTGCTCGGCTCCGGCAATGTGCTGATCACCGGCCAGAGCTTAAGTGCCCAAACCCTTGTCGCCGGCATCGACTTTGACGCCACCAATGCTGCCGGCGGTGATATCGTGCTTGGCCAGGCAGGCGATCTGACGGTTGCGGTCAGCGGCAACGCCGCGGCATCGACCATGCAGGCTGCCGGCGCCATCGATGTCAGCGCGGCCACTCTCACTGCCGACGCGATCACCGGGCACCAGGACATCACGCTTGCTGGCGCGACCACAGTGAATGGCCAGGTTCTTGGCGGCGGCGATATCACCATCTCCGGTTCCAGCATCACCGCCGGCGCCATCGTCTCCGGTGTCGATTTCGCAAGCACGGCCGCTGCCAATGGCAATATCATCCAGACATCCAGCGGCGACGTCTCACTGACGTCGACGGGCGATCTTGCCATCGGCACGCTGTTGTCCGCCGGTGGTCTCACCGCGCAAGCGCTCGACCTGACGGCGGGGAGCATCACCAGCTATGGTACCGTCGATCTGAAGGCCAGCGGCACGACGACCGGAACCGGTCGCGTCGTTGTCAGCGGCCAAGTGCTGTCGGCCGGCAATCTCACCATCGACGGCAGCAGCCTCAGTGCCGGCCTTCTGGTGTCCGGCGTCGATTTTGCCGCGACCGATGCGGCCGGCGGCAATATCGTGCTCGGATCATCGGGCGCCATGAACCTCACCGTCTCCGGCAATGCCACAGCCGGCACCATCCTGTCTGCTGGCGACTTTGCTGCGACGGCTGCCGATCTTCAGGCCGGCAGCATCACCAGCCAAGGTAAGGTCGGGATCAACGGCAACGTCGATGTCACCAGCCAGATCCTGGCAGCCGGTGATCTCACCATCAACGGCGGCAGCATCAGCGCGCCGGTGCTGATCTCCGGCATCGACTTTGCCAACACCACCACAGCCGGCGGCAATATCGTGCTCGGATCATCGGGCGCCATGAACCTCACGGCGACAGGCGATATCGTCTCGCAAACCATGTTGTCGGCCGGCGACTTTACGGCACAGGCGGCCAATCTTCAGGCCGACAGCATCACCAGCCACGGTAAGGTCGGTATTCTCGGCAATGTCGATGTCAGCAACCAGGTGCTTGCCGCCCGCAACCTCACCATCAATGGCGGCAGCATCAGCGCCCCCACCCTGATCTCCGGCATCGATTTTGCCGCGACCAATGCCGCCGGCGGAAGTATCGTGCTGGCATCGTCCGGCGCCATGGATCTTGACGCCTCCGCCGGTCTTGCAACGTCGACCATGCTGTCGGCCGGTACCATTGACGCCAGCACTGCCACCATTACAGCCGGCGCCGTCACCGCCCATGGCGATGTCACCCTTGCCGGCAGCAGCAGTGTCATTGTCACCGGCCAGCTTCTGAGCGCTGATGACGTCTCGCTCTCCGGCCAGACCGTCCAGGTCGGTCAGGCCGTCGCCGGCGTCGACTTTGCCGCCACCGCGCAATCGTCAAACGGCGCCATTGCTCTTGGATCTAATGGCAATCTCGATATTGTTGCAGCCAGTGCCACAGCCGGCACGCTGATCGTCGCCGGCAACCTCGATGTGGCGGCCAGCGCCTTTACCGGCGGCAACATCACCAGCCACGGCACGGTGGCGATCGGTTCGTCCACCAGTCCCGGCGCGATTGCGATCAACGGCCAGCTTCTCGGCGCCAGCGACGTCTCGATCACCGGATCCAGCATCAGCGGCAATGTCATCGTCGCCGGCGTCGATTTTACCGCCACCAGCCAATCGGCCAGCGGCAATATTGTTCTCGGCAATGCGGGTGATCTGACGCTGCAGGCGACGTCCGGCGACATCTCTGTCAGCAGCCTGATGGCCGCCGGCAGCATCACCGCCAATGCGGCGGGCAATGTCAGCACCAATGCCGTTGCCCATGGCGACCTGACGGTAAATGCCGGCAATGCGATCACGCTTAGCGGCCAGTCGCTGGCCGCGCGCAACGCCAATCTTGCTGCCCGGTCGATGACAATCAACAGCCTGGTGTCCGGCGTCGACTTTGCCGCCACCAGTGCGGCCTCAGGCGGCAGCCTGATGCTGCAGCACACCGGCGCGCTGACGCTTGCCGCCTCCAGCGGCAGTATCAGCGCCAATGTACTGCTCGCCGGCGGCAGCGTTGCCGCCACGGCAACGCAGAACATCGGCTATGCCAGCCTGCAGAGCCTTGGCAATGCCACGCTCACCGCACCCGGTTCCATCAGCTATACCAGCACCACCCGTGTCGGCGGCAATCTCACCCTCAACACCGGCGCCCTCGATCTTTCCGGCAGCCGGGGCAGCGCGATTGCCGGCGCCGGCACGCTGATCGTCAACGCATCCTCCGCCAACCTCTCCGGCAGCAATCTCGTCTTCGGCGGCCTGACACTCAATCTTTCCGGCAATGCCGACCTCTCCAATGCTGACGTCAGCGCCGTCACCAATGGCGGCGGCTCAGGCGACATCACCGTTTCCGCCGCAGGCCTTACCACGACGGCCGGCACCTCGCTGCTTGCCGCGCACGACCTGACGCTTAATCTGCCGTCGCTCGGTAATGCCGGTCAGCTCGCCGCCGGCAACGATCTCACCTTCAACGTATCAGGGGATTTCTACAACAGCCCCTCCGGCCTCGTCTTTGCCGGCAACAACGCCAACTTCTTCGTCGGCGGCGTGCTCACCAACGACCAGGGGGCTCTGCTGTCCGGTAATGGTCTTGCCATTGCAGGGCCAGGCGGCGGTCGCAATGGCGCCGTCGTCAACTCCGCCGGCCTCATTCAGTCCGGCGGCAGCATGTCGATCCTGACCAACGGTCTGACCAACACCACGACCTCCGGACCGGTGATCCAGCGCAATGTGCAGATCTCCAACACCATCCTCAGCGCTTATGATCTGATCACCGAGACCTACAAGTGCGAGACGCGGTGCGGCACCGGCTCGGGACAACATGAGCCGACCTATGCCTGGACGGAGACCGTCGACCATCTGGTGAGCCAGATCGTCTCGCAGGATCAACTGATCTCCGGCGCCGGCGCTTCGGCCAAGATCCGTGCCGGTGGTCCCCTGACCATCAATGCGATCAATCTGACCAACGCCTATAGCTCGATCGAGTCCGACAGCAACATGCTGCTGACCGTCGCCGGCACGTTGACCAATGACGGCGCGACGCTGAACCGCACCACCACGACCACCTGCGACAGCTCTACGCCCTGCCAATATTATCCTGACGTCATCAAATCCGATACGACGCAGGGCGGTCCGGATTGCAGCGGCCCCAACAATCCCTGCATCGGCAGCAACGATCCGTCGCTCACCTATTCCGACAATCCCAATGGCAATCGTGACGCTTCGAGGGACCTTGCCGCCGGGTCAACAGTGAGCCTACAGTCGATCGGCGCCATCTCGGGCGTCATCGAGGCGCGGGGCGCGCTCGTCATCAATGGCGGCGGCACGGTCAACAACGTCGCCGCCAATGGCTCGATCAACGGCGGGGTTGCCATCGATGCGCCGGCAACCGCGAGCAATCCGCTCGGCGCCTTGAACAACATGACGGCCGGCGGCGCCCTGTTCAACGTCAATGCCGCACTCGCCAGCGTCGCCGCCAATAGCGGTGCCAGCGTCGGCAGCGGTCCGTCGCTTGCAAGCACCAGCACAACGATTGCCAGCGGTCCGACGGTCAATGGCAGCAGCCTGACTGCAGGCAGTACCTCGATCAGTGGCGGTAGCCTGACGGCGAATGGCAGCGCCTCAGTGGACGGGAACAGCGTGGCTGTCGCTAACGGCGTTTCGATTAGCGGCGGCAGCTTGACGGCGAATGGTAGCGCCTCGCTGAGCGGCAACGGCGTGACCGCCGCCGGCGGACCTTCGATCAATTCGACTGCCTTGACCACCGGTGGCGCCTCGGTCAATCCCAATAGCCTGATGGGCAAGCTCACCGCCGCCATCGGCAACAGCGGCAATCTTGCCCAGATGCTGCAGGTGAATGGCGCTCAGCTCGCCGCACTTGCCAAGCCGCAGTCCGGCGGCGTCGGCGGCACGGTGCCGGGCCAGGTCTTCCTGTTCGAAACGCGGGCAGCCTTCCTCGACGTATCGAAGTTCTACGGCTCGGCCTATTTTATCGACCGGATCGGCTATACGCCGGAGACGCAGGTTCCCTTCCTCGGCGACGCCTATTTCGACAACCAGCTCATTGACGAGCAGTTGCGGCAACTGGTCGGCGATGGCCTCGGCGCCGGCTCCTTCATCCCCGGCAACAATGCCACCGATCAGATGAAGACGCTTCTCGACAATGGTGTCGCCTATGCCGAGGCCAACGGCCTTGCCCTCGGCCAGGGGCTGACGCCCGAGCAGGCGGCTTCGCTCACCCAGTCGATCGTCATCTACCAGACCGAGATCGTCGACGGTGCGCAGGTGCTGGTGCCGGTCGTCTATCTCTCGGCCGCCGACCGCGCCAAGGTCAACAACAGCGCCGCCGTCATTGCCGGCAACACGGTCAGCATCGATGCCGGCTCCGTCGACAATTCCGGCGCGATCGCTGCCGCCGACGGCATGACCATCAATGCCACCGACATCAAGGCCAATGGCGGCGTCTTCCTCGCCGGCGGCAACATGAACCTCAATGCCACCAACGGCATCACGCTGGCCGCCCAGACGATGAACATCGGCGGCCAGACCGTCGTTGCCGCCAATGGCGGGGTCACCGCCGGTGGCAATCTGAAGATGGATGCCGGCGCCGGCAGCCTGACGCTCACCGGCACCAAGGTCGCCGCCGGCGGCTCGGCCGAGCTTTCCGGCAAGACCGTAACGCTTGGCGCCGTCAAGCAGGACAATGGCGGCACGCAGGCGCTCATCGGCACCACTGTGACGACGGGCGGCAATCTCTCTATCGCCGGCACGAACGGCGTCAACATTATCGCAAGTTCCGCCAAGGTCGGCGGCGACCTTTCCGTCCTCTCCTCGAACGGTTCGGTCAACATCATCTCCGCCGGTGTGGAGAACACCGTCCTTACCAAGGACCGGCTGAGCCTTGCCCAAGGCGGCACCATCACCACGACCACCAGCCAGATCCAGCAGGGCTCGTCGCTGATCGCCGGCGGCGCCATGCTGGTCTCCGGCAATCAGGGCGTCTTGATCGCCGGCTCGACGCTCGATGCCAAGGGCAATCTCGGCATCGTCTCGACGGGCGGCAACATTGCGATCACGGCGACTGAAGATCAGACTACCAGCCGGTCGAAGACGATCGCCGGCCTGGCCACCGGCTACAAGGGCGGCAGCGCGTCCTCGACTTCGGTGACCAGCAACGGCTCGTCGATCACCTCCGAGAATGGCAAAGTGACCGTCGAGGCTGATGCCGGCAATCTCAGCGTCATCGGGTCCGATATCGCCGCCAAGGGAGGCACCGCCACCCTGGTCGCCAAGGGTGACATTACCATCGGCGAAGCGGCCGACAGCGCTTCCTCCTCAAGCAAGTCCGGAAATACCAAGAGCAGCGAGACGACGACCACGGCTGAGGGATCGACGATCTCCGGCCAGACCGGCGTCAGCATCGCCTCCACCGGCGGCAACGTCACGATCTCGGCTTCCGACGTCACCGCTGGCGACGCAAACCACACCGCCGATGCCAAGATCAGTGCCGCCGGCAACATCGTCGTCGCCTCCGGCAAGGATACGGAAGAGACGACCTCCGACAGCAAGTCGAGCGGCTTCCTCTCCTCCAAGAAGACCCATACGCACACCTATGACGAGGACACCGTCGGCTCCTCCATTACCGCATCCGGCAACGTCAACGTCGCCGCTGGCGGTGAGACGGTCGTTTCCGGTTCCAGCATTGCCGCCGGCGACAATCTCGCCCTCTCCGGCTCGACCGTCACCGTCATGGCGGCAGAGGAAGAGCACGAGAGCGACAAGCAGACGAAGAAGGCCGGCATCGGCGTCGGTTCGGGCGGCGGGTTTATCTCGATTTACGGATCGAAGGAGTCGAAGAGCAGCGAGAGCGAGATAGACAATATCGGGTCAACGCTTTCGTCTGGCGGCACGACAACCATCACCTCGACGCAAGGCGACGTCAACATCTTCGGCTCCTCGTCGCATTCCGGCGACGGCACGGTCATCTCGTCGGCGCGAGACGTCAATATCGCGCCGGGTGCAGAGGAACAGTCTTCTTCCAGCCAGACCAAACGCTCCGGCTTCGGCATCAACTTCTCCGTCGGTAGTGGCAGCGTCTCCGTCGGAATCGGGGTTGGCACGTCGGAGGAGAAGCGCTCGAAGGACGCCAATATCAATGCAGTGAGCTCGCTCGACAGCGACGGCGGCATCACCATCACGGCCAATCGTAACATCAACGATCAGTCCGGCCAGATTGCCGCCAACGGCGCGGTCGATCTGATCGCCGGCGACAGCGTCAACATGCTCTCAAGCAACGACGTCACCAATGCCTCGGAGATGCAAAAAAAGAGCTTTGCCGGTGTCAGCATCACGGTGTCGTCGCAACTGATCAGTGCGGCTCAGTCCGGGGTGCAGGCTGCCAGCTTGCTTTCGGGTGACAGCGGCGTCTACGGTATCGCTCCGGCGGTGTTGGCCGGCGTCAATGGCTACAAGGCGATATCCCAGACAGTGGCCGCAATTAAGGCTAAGCCGGATCCGGACACTGGTCTCCGCCCCGCGGTCGCGTCGATCTCGCTGACCGCCGGCTACAGCTTTAGCGAAAGCTCGTCGGAATCGACGACATCGATCCCCGTTCCACCCGAGATCCGTGGCAGCTCGGTCACCATCATTGCCCAATCCGGCGATGTCGTCGGCCGTGGCGTACAGATCAGCGCCGGCGTCGGCAAAGACGGCCAAGCTACGACGACGACCGACGATCCCAACAATGGCAATGTATTGATCTCCGCGGCCGGTAATGTCGATCTCGAAAGCGTACAGGCAACCAGCGACGGCAAGAGCAGCAGCAAGGCCGGTAGCGTCAGCGTTGGTGTAGCAGCTGGAATTGACGCTGGCGGCAATATCTTGGGCGGTGGCCCAACCGCCAACGCAAGCTTTAGCTCCGGCAAGGAGACCAGCAATTCGGTCACCCAGGTCAATTCGAATGTCTCCGGCACGAACACAGTGACCGTCGTTTCCGGCGACACGCTGACGCTGGCGGGCGGCATTCTCTCCGGCAACACGGTCAATGCCAGCGCCGCCAATGGTATCAATATCGAGAGCCGTGAGGACATCGCATCCTATGACGAGAAGACGAAGAGCGCCCAACTCGGCATCAGTTCGGGTGGCGTCAGCGGCGGCTACAACCAGGGCACAATTGCGGGCGAATACGCCAACGTATCGCAGCAGAGTGGCATCTTTGCCGGTTCAGGCGGCTATCACATCGCAACAGACGGCACCATCGAGCTGGTCGGCGGCTTTATCGGCTCGAGCGCCGATCCGACGAATAACGATCTGACCGCCAATCAGATCCTTTATTCCAACATCGAAAACTCGATGTCGGCCTCCTCGGCCAGCTACGGCTTCAGCCTTGTGGGTGCCGGCATTCCTATCCCAGTCGTCGGTCAGCCGGCGAAGCAGGACGATCACGGCGAGACGCTGGCGACGATCACGCCCGGAAACTGGAACCTGACGAACCAGCAGCAGGATCTCGCCAGTCTCAATACCGACGCCTCTAAGGCCAACACCCCGGTCGATCCCTTCGACATCGACAAGCTTAAGGCGCAGCAGCAGAGCGCGGCGGCCTTGTCGCAGCTCGCCAATATGGCGATCGGCTCCCTTGCCAACAGGATGCAATGGGACGAAGGCAGTCCGGAGAAGATTGCCCTGCATGCGGCAGCAGCCGCCGTCGTCGCGCAGCTAGCTGGCGGCAACGCCGGTCAGGCCGCCGCAGGGGCAGCCGTGGAAGAGCTCGTCAACGGCATTCTGCAGGATGTGCTCGCTGCCAATCCCAATCTGACGGATGTGGAGAAGAAAGCCGTCGGCGAATGGGCAGCTGCTTTCGTCGGCGCCGCAGTCGGGGGCACATCAGGCGCCGCTGCAAGCCTTGATAACTTCAATTACAATTACCTTTCACACCCGCAACGTCGCGCTGCGCTCAATGAAATTAAAGAAAAATGTGCAGATGGAGATCAGGCTTGCGTCAATGCAATCGTTAAGAAATACCTGCAGCTCAATTATGACCAGGAAGCTGCGCTCCTCGATTGCCGGACCAGCGCCTGCGTCCAGGCCGTCAAAGATTCTTTGGCCGATTCCGCTGAGACCCTTCAACAGGACGCGGAAGATCTCTCCAAATATTCGGAGAAGCTTGCCGATAGACTTTTGACGCAACAGCAGAGCGTCAGTGGCGCTGAGGACCAAACCTCCGTCGATCTGAGGTACGCTCAAGCTGCTGCGTCCTATTGTGAAGCACACCCGGGCGACAACAACTGCTCATTGAAGGGCAAGCTGCTGGTGGTGACGGCGGATGGCGTAACTGCCATTGCCTTGGGCGGCTTGGGCGGGGCGTCGATCGGTGCGGTTGAGCAGGCAGCCGATCAGATTCAGCGAGCTACCGCCGAGTCCGTGGAGGCGAGTGCGAAGACAGGCGTGCCCTCAGGGATCGGAAATGTCACTGAATTGACCCCGGTTTCGCCAACAACTTCCGGAAACATCAGTGCAGGTTCCGTCGGTCGCAATGGTCTCGGCATAATTGGTCTTACCCCTGCCCAAGAGGTAGAAGCGAGCACCATAGCCACATACGGCGATCAGACCGGACAGTTGACCGAGCGACTCGTCGATTCCGTCGCTGCCGATCAGGGTTTGACCGTATTGAGTGGCGGCAAATATGGCAATGGCCGCAACAACGGCTTTGACCATGTCCTGGAAGCACCTGACGGCAGCGTTACTATTATTGTAGACGCGAAGCAGATGAATAGCGGTTCGTTTTCACTATCGAACAAGGGTGCGGGCAACGCGCAACAAATGTCGGATTTGTGGGTCGACAACGTGCTGGACGCACTCGATCAGACTTCGCAAGCGGTTACTAGTATTCGAAATGCAATCAACAACGGCACACTTTACAAAGCGGTGGTAGGAGTTGACAAGGCGACCGGCAAATTGATGATGGTCCGCGTAAAATAGGGTGATGCATGGCTGATGACGATCCAAGTGAAGCCGCTAAGAAGCGCTTAATTCATGTGAAAGGACATGTCGAAGTAGGCTCTCTTTCCGCCCAACAGGCCCTATCTTTTATTGAAAATAGCAAAGGCAGTTTCGAAGGATGTTTGCGTACTCTTCGCAGCTATGCCTTCGCAAATGCGATATATTCATGGTTCGGCTTGCAGGAATTGGACGCGATGAAAGAGTGGTTCTTTCTCTCAGCGAGCCTGCGAAAAAAAAATTATGAGATCGAAATTGACAGGAACAGTGCAATGGCGAAGCTTTTGGAACTTTTGCATCCGTTGCTGTCAGACAATAGAGACCTAATCGAATGGTATGCGAATAACCCGGATCTCTACTATCAAGATCGTATCGAGAATACGAAAACTAGTGATTTCTTTGCCTATCAGGGCGTCGTTGCAATTCAGGGCGATTGGGATCGCCTGAGAGATCGCTGCGCACGGGTTTTGGCCGATCCGCCGAAAACGTCGCAGCTGAAGAAATACATCATCGATCACCAGTTTTTCCTGGCGCTGGCGAATCATGACCTTCCGCGTATGGAGGCGGCGATTGCTGCAGTCGCCGAGCCGCGGGCGGTGCGGAACCGGGCTAACGACGAAAGTGGATATACAGAGAGCCTGATTTCAACTTACGCTGTTATTTATTCTAAAATTGCCTGGTTCCATGGGTTTGAAGTTAAGGTCAACTCTCCTTTAATTCCAGCGGACTGGCTCCCTATTCAGCCCTTGTTGCGTTATGATGTCCGCTACAGATTCTTAGCTTAAGGGGCTGCAAGGCTCTTTGAGAGAAAAACTATTTTCAGCTATGCCCAGCAACTACGGGGTCTATCAGCCTGCATCATTCTGGTGATCAAAGAATCTAGTCTGACGTTTGCATAAGGGAAGAAAAGATGGAGCGGCTCTGCAATCGCGTGAAGCTGAAGCGCGACGGATGAAAAGTCGCCCGTCGCGCTCAAGTATAATTCCTTCTCCCTAAGCATATCTCGGTCGCCTAGTCTGGTCTCCCGATAGCACACTTGCAAAGGTCCTCTCAGCGATTCTCGCAAAGATAGTATATCGTGCTTTTGTAATGCAAGTTACTGTAGTAAATCAGCAAATGACAAATAATTAAGCATGTTTGTGTAGTCTCGTATTCTATCTTTACGGGGAGGCACCCATGGCGTCAATTCAGAATAAAATCATCATCGCAAGCGTCGCGATTTTCGCGTTGGCAGGGGGCGCGACGGGTGTTGGCGTATGGTCGACATCCATCCTATCCGGAAACAACGCCGAAGTTGCTCGTTCGGCACAAGTGCTTCGAAACCACATGCAGGCCGACATGATGCACGACGCGCTTCGCGCTGACGTGCTTGCCGCTCTGCTGGCAACCAATCCGGCTGCCGGTTTGGCGGCGGACGCGGTGAAGGCTGATCTGGCGGAACACGAGGCGTCGTTCCGGGAAATGATCGCGGCCAACAAGGCACTCGCGACCGATGCGGCCACGCAACATGTGCTTGCCGGTCTTGAGCCGCCGCTCCTTGCCTATATCGACAGCGCCAAGAAGATGGTCGACCTTGCAGGCAAAGATCAGTCCGCGGCCATGAAATCGCTGCCAGAATTCATGAACCAGTTTTCCGCCTTGGAAACTTTGATGGAACAGACTGGAGATCAGATCAACGCGGTCTCCGAAGAGATCACAAAGCGTAGCGCTGATACGCAAGCTCTTGTCGACACGCTTTTGAAAGTGATTCTCGGGCTGACCGCGCTGTTCTCGGTCGGTCTCTATTGGCTGACCCGGAAGACGGTCACCAAGCCGATGCTCGCTCTTTCCGGCGACATGAAGAAACTTGCGAGCGGCGACACCAACATCACCTCCGCAGGTGCCGGTCGTTCGGATGAAATCGGCGCCATGGCATCGGCCGTCGAAGTCTTCCGACGAGCAGCAATTGCCAACAAGCAGCTCGAACACGACGCCGAAGCAGCTCGTGAGGAGGCCGAAGCGGACCGGATCGCGTCGCGAAAGCAGGCCGATGAAGATGCCGGCGCGCGCCTTCGTGCCGCCACATCGGGCCTCGGTGCCGGGTTGAAGAGGCTCGCTGCCGGCGATCTTGCGTTCCAACTCGATGAGCCCTTCTCCCCGGACTTCGAGAGCCTTCGCCATGATTTCAACAGCTCGGTGAAGCAACTTGGAGATACGTTGAGCGCCATCTCAATGGCGATCACGGCGATCGACGACGGCACCAGGGAGATCGCATCGGGCGCCAATGATCTTTCCAGACGAACCGAACAACAGGCAGCATCGCTTGAAGAGACGGCGGCGGCACTCGATCAGATTACGGTGAACGTGTCGAATTCGAGCAAGCGCACGGACGAAGCCCGCGCAGAGGCGACGAAAGCAAACCATAGCGCCGCAAAATCCGCCGAAGTCGTGTCGCATGCCGAAGAAGCAATGCGCCGTATCGAGGCCTCCGCAGAACAGATCTCCAGCATTATCGGCGTTATCGATGAAATCGCCTTCCAGACAAATCTTCTGGCGCTGAACGCAGGCGTCGAAGCTGCTCGCGCAGGCGAGGCCGGCAAGGGTTTTGCCGTCGTCGCGCAAGAGGTGCGTGAACTCGCACAAAGATCGGCTCAAGCCGCCAAGGAAATCAAAGGACATATCCAGAAGTCCTCGGACGAGGTCGAAAGCGGCGTGAAGCTGGTGCTCGATACCGGTCAGGCTCTGAAGACCATCAGCGGGCAAATTGCCGGCATCAATCAGCATATGGACGCGATCGCCACCTCCGCCAAGGAGCAATCGACCGGGCTTGCCGAAGTCAACGTCGCCGTCAATTCCATGGATCAGACAACGCAGCAGAACGCGGCGATGGTCGAACAGTCCACGGCCGCATCGGCGAGCCTTGCTCAGGAAGCGGCCAAACTTCGCGATCTCGTCTCGCAGTTCAAGCTGCAGGCGGCTGCGATGCAATCCGTTGCGCCGCGCCGCGTAAGGGGCGATATGGCCGCGTAACGGCTCCATTGACTGAGCTCACTGTCACGCGTGCGCTCAGTCGGGTGCTTTTCGATTGCCAAGGCCGGCACCCCACGCCCGCACGGTCTCGGCCACCGTCCTCAGGTGGTCGGCGGTCGTGAAGCCCGAAACTGCCTTACGCGGCTTCAGATCATGATCGCCATCTTCGAGCCAGACTATTTCAATGGCGTCCGACAACACATAACGGGCCACTTCCTCACGAGTGCCGAATTCATCGCGTGTGCCCTGGCAGATCAAGGCCGGAGTCTTCAATTCGGCAAGGTGCGCCGTGCGCAGATTTTCGGGTTTTCCCGGCGGATGAAAGGGGTAACCCAGGCAGAGCAGACCGGCGATCTTGCCGGCCGCGTAGAGTTCGTCCGCGATCATGCTTGCTACGCGGCCGCCCATTGATTTGCCTCCGATAATGAGCGGACCGGTGGCGCCGAACTCCGTGATCGCTGCCAGATATTCGTCCTTCAGCGTTTCCGCCCGGGGCGGCGGTTTTCGTAAGCCGGAACTGCGCCGGCTGGCCATGTAGGCGAATTCGAAACGAGCAACACGAATATTGCGTTCGGCGAGGGCGCCAGCGGCAGCGTTCATCGAAGCGGAATCCATCGGCGCACCCGCGCCATGCGCGAGGAGAATGGTGATTCCAGCATCTTCCGGGCCTTGAAGAAGAAACTTGCCGTTTGCGATCGTCATGCGGCTAGTTTTCGCCCATGCCTTCCGGTTTGACAATCAGGCGCATGAAAAACCTGGATCAAACAATCGCAGGCCGAACGGCAGTTAAAGCCGTTGCTTTGTTCCGGCGCTTTTGCCATCGGAGCTTTTCGAACGTTCCTCGAAGCGCTCGGGACCTTTTGCAAGGCTCGAACCTTTTTTGGCTTCCACTTTCTTCTCTTCCTTCGCTGCGCTCTTCCTCAATCCACGCGCGGCTTGCCTACCTTTTTCTGTAGGTGCTTGCTCGATACCCATTGCCTTTTCCTCCGCGGCTGCTGATGAAACCCAACGGTTAAGTTCTAACTTCGTTCCGCCGAGGTTTTGAGCTGTGGGTATCGACTATACGGCAGCTTAGACGATGTCCTTGAGCCCATCCAACGGTCCGGTCAGGGCCGTTCGCGGCGGCACCAGATCCGGGCGGATAAGATGGATTTTCGGTGGTGTCCGCGTTTCCTCGATCAGTTCGAACGCCTTGGTAATCATGCCCTCCACATCCTGGCGCATCATGATAACCGGGAAGGGGAGGAAGGATCCGAACGGATCATAATCGTAGCAGCCGACGACCAGATCCGCGAAGGTTTCGTGCGGATGGGCCGACATGAAGCGCAGCAGCCCTTCGAAGTTGATCGACGAGTTGATGAAGAGTGCGCGCGGCAGACGGCCAGCCTTCTCGAAAAACGTCTCGAAGGCAATTCGGGCCGTGTTGGGGGAATAGCCGGTCGGTTGAATCGACACTTCGGGATCGGCTCCAAGAAGCGCGCGTTTGACTTCCCGGAAGCCGCGGATGCGTTCGCGGCTGGCGTGATCGTTTCGCCCGCCGAACAGGAAGAGTTCATCGGGGCTTAAGGGATCGTCGGGGGCAAAGTGATGGATGATCGCTTCCGTCAGGATGCGGCCGCCTTGGTAATTGTCGCTAATGACCGAATGGACCTTCGTGCCCGGAAGGTCGATGTTGATATGCTTCAGCCCTGCGGCTTCGCAGACTTCGTGCACGCCGTCCGGGTCCGTCGCGCCGCATATGAACAGCTCGTCAATGGAATAGGAGATCAGGTTTTCGGCGGTCTCGCGCTCTTCCTGAGGGTCGCGGCTGGAACTGACCACGATCGGACATTGGCCGCGTTGCCGCACATGGGCTTCGAAAGTCTGAGCCATCGAGGAGAAGTAGCGATTGTCATAAACGGGCAGCATCAGCCCCACCAATCCCGAGCGGGATCTGCGCAACCCCTGCGCCTGCCGGTTTGTCGTATATTGATGCTTTTCCGCGAGATCGCGAATGAGGTCGGCGGTACTTTCCTTGATGCGGCGCTTGCGCCAGGTGCCGTTCAGGACCGCGCTGACGGTCGAGGGAGAAATTCCGGAGAGCACAGATAGGTCATAGATCGTGGCCTTCTTTCGACTGTCTTTCTTCATCAGCGTCTCCTCGGTTTCTCTTAGCGTCCGAGTCCTCTTGACGAAAGGATAGATCTCATCGATATTCATTGCACCATCGATTGTGCAAAAAAGAAAGATCGATTGTGCACAACAATGGTGCCGTTTGAGGAAGCGGCTGCCAAAGGGTGGCGGGGCATCTATTCGCCACCCACGCCGGGAGGAAGGCCGTCGGTCTAGGCGCGCCTGTTTGTTCCCCGAGGGGAACTGTGGAGGAGAAGATCATGAAGAGATTTATCGTGGCTGCGCTCGCAGCGTCGCTGTCGCTTGCGACCGCCACAATGGCCTTTGCGCAGGACACCGGCAAGGTCGGCATCGTCGTGAAGATCGGCGGCATCCCATGGTTCAATGCCATGGAAGCCGGCATCAAGGAGCAGGGAAAGAAACTCGGCGTCGATGCCTCGATGATCGGTCCGACAAGCGCCGATCCGGCGCTTCAGGTGCGCGCCATCGAGGATCTGATCGCCCAGGGCGTCAAGGTCATCGGCGTCGTTCCCAACGATGCCAAGGTTCTCGAGCCCGTTCTCAGCAAGGCGAAAGAAAAGGGTATCATCGTCATTACACATGAATCGCCGGGCCAGAAGGGCGCAGACTGGGACTTCGAGCTTGCCTCCTCGACCGGCTTCGGTGAAGCGCACGCCAAGCTTCTCGCCGAGAAAATGGGTGGCAAGGGCGAATATGCAGTCTTCGTCGGTTCGCTGACGGTGCCGCTGCACAATGCCTGGGCCGATGCGGCGATTGCCTATCTCAAGAAGAATTATCCGGATATGAAGCTCGTCGGCGATCGTTACGGCGTGGCAGAAGACGTCGACAAGAGCCGCAGCACGGCGCTCGATCTCATTTCCGCCCATCCGGATCTCAAAGGCTTCCTCGCCTTCGGCAGTCAGGGTCCGATCGGCGCAGGCCGCGCGATCGAAGAGCGTCGCAAGGTCGGCAAGATCTTCGTGCTTGGCCCGTTCTCCCCCGGACAAGGACAGAAACTCCTGAAATCGGACGCGATTTCCGGCGGCTTCATGTGGAACCCCAAGCAGGCGGGAGAGGTGTTCGTGACACTTTCGCAGAAGCTGATGAAGGGTGAGCAGATCAAGGACGGCGAGCAGATCGAAGGCTTGGGCACGATCCATCCGGACTTCGAAAAGCACAACATTATCGTGGACCAGCTCGTTCCGATCAACAAGAAGACGGTTGCCGATCTCGCGGCAATGGGCCTCTGAAACAAGACCGGTTCTCCCGGCAGGCTGGGCCGGCTTCGGCTGGCCCGGCATGTCCTCACCCATCCAAGGTATGACGGGCGGATCCGCATGTCTGAGATCGAAAGCGCGAATGCGAGCGGCGGAGCGCTGCTATCTCTTCGCGACATCAACATAACGTTCGGTGGCGTCAAAGCCTTGAAGAACGTGGCCTTCGAGGTCCATCCGGGCGAGGTTCACTGCCTTGCCGGCGAGAACGGCTCGGGCAAAAGCACGCTGATCAAGATCATCACCGGTGTCTATCGTCCGGCGCCCGGCGCCATCATCGAATATGACGGCCAGACCTATTCCCATATGTCGCCCGTGACCGCGCAGGCGAAGGGAATCCAGGTCATCTGGCAGGATCTCGCGCTGTTTCCAGAGATGAGCGTAGCCGAAAACATCGCGTTTCAGACGGTGCTCGGCCGCTGGCCCCGCCTCGTCAATTACGCGCAGATGCGGCAGCTTGCGATGAACGCGCTGAAACGGCTGGGCGTTGCGCTCGATGTCGATCTGCCGCTCAAGGAATTCGCAATCGCCCAACGGCAGATCGTGGCCATTGCCCGCGCCTTGGTCGGCGAAGCGAAGATCGTCTTCATGGACGAGCCGACCGCCTCGCTCACCCAGTCCGAAACCAACCACCTTCTCGAGATCGTCCGCAATCTCTCTGCCTCCGGCGTCGCTGTCGTCTTCGTCAGCCACCGGCTTGCGGAAGTGCTCGACATATCGAGCAGGTTGACGGTGCTTCGGGACGGTGCGCTTGTCGGCGTTTATCCGACCGAGGGCATGACACAATCCCGCATCACCGAACTGATGACGGGAAAGACCTTCGACACACATGTTCGGGCGACGCCGAAGGATCAGCAGCCCGTTGTCCTCGATGTCAGGTCGCTCAGCCGGCGCGGTCAGTTCGAGGATATTTCGCTGACGGTGCGGCGTGGCGAAACGCTTGGCATTACGGGCCTCCTTGGTGCCGGGCGGACGGAACTTGCCCTTGCTCTCTTCGGTATGACGAGACCGGATTCCGGAACCATCGCGCTTGATGGCAGGACGGTGCGTTTCTCCTCCAATCGCGATGCGATCCAGGCAGGCATCGCCTATCTTTCCGAGGATCGCCTGTCGCTCGGCCTCATCCAACCGCAATCGATCGCCGACAATCTCGTGATCTCGTCGCTGCGCAAGATCCTCTCCGGCGGCTTCCTCTCGGAGGATAGGAAGGAAAGCCTTGTCACCCGCTGGATCCGCCAACTCGGTATCAAGATCGGGTTGCCGGAGGATGCGATTTCGACCTTGTCAGGCGGCAATCAACAGCGCGTCGCCATTGCCAAATGGCTGGCGACCGACCCCAAGCTTTTGATCCTCGATGCGCCAACCGTCGGCGTTGACGTCGGCGCGCGGGCCGGCATCTTCGACATCGTCGCCAAGCTCGCAGAAACCGGGCTGGCGATCATCCTGATTTCCGACGAGGTGCCCGAGGTCTATTTCAATGCGGACCGCGTGCTGCACATGGCGCAGGGCAGGATCATCGGCGCGTTCGATCCACGGCAATGTTCCCTTCACGATATCGAGGCTGCCGTCTATGCGTAATTTCATCAGCACCCATGCGACGGAAAGTTCCCTGCTGACAGTGATGATCGTCATCTGCGCCTTCCTGTCTTTCGCCACGGATAATTTCTTCTCCCTCGGCAATGCCTTCGATCTCCTGAATATCAGCGCCGTCAACATCATCTTCGCCGTCGGCCTGCTGGTTGTTCTGATCGCCGGCGGCATCGATATCTCCTTCGCCGTCGGTGCGTCCGTCGTGCAATATGTGACGGCGATCGCGCTTGGTTGGATCGGCGGGGGAGGCTGGGTTTCCGGCCTCATCATCGCCGGATCGATCGGCATCCTGCTCGGAGCGATCAACGCTTTCCTGATCCATCGCTTCCGGATCATTTCGATCGTCGCGACCATCTCCACCTTCAACATCTATTTCGGGCTTCTCATGTTCTTCACCAAGGGCGTGTCGATCTACGACTTGCCCGACTGGCTCACGGACAAGGTCGTGCTGTTCGAGCATGAGATGCCCGACGGCACCTGGATCGAGATCACGCTTCCGGTCCTGGTCATGGTGATTTGCGTCGTCGCCACCTGGGTACTCATCACCCGCACCACCATCGGCCGGCAGCTCTATGCCTTTGGCGACAATCCCGAAGGGGCGCGCCGTTTCGGCATCAATATCGGCGCGATGCAATTCATCGCTTTCGGCTGGCTGGGGTTGATGGCCGGCATCGGCGGGCTGGTGCAGGCGCATTATGCGCAGGAAGTGGTCCCGAATGCGCTCTACGGTCGCGAACTTGACGTGCTCGCTGCAGTAGTTCTCGGCGGTGCGCGTCTCGGCGGCGGCAAGGGATCGGTGCTCGGCTGCGTTCTCGGCGTGCTACTGATCTCCATCACGCAGAACGGCCTCAATCTGATGGGCGTCTCGCCCTTTGCGTTCAAGATGATCATCGGCGCCATCATTCTGGTCGCCATCACGCTATCGAATACGCGGATCGACAAGCTTGTGCCGCTCCTGCGCAGGGAGGGGCAGACACGATGACCATTCTCGTCGAAAGTTTCCAGAAACGCCTGGGCCCGGAGATGGCTGGTCCCTTCTTCGCCTTCATTGCGGTGATGATCTTTTTCGGGCTCGCTTCGCCGCAATTTCTGAGCCAGGCGACCTTCGGTTCGGTTGCTTTCCAACTGCCCGAGCTTGGCCTCCTGACGCTGGCGATGCTGCTGCCTATTCTAACGGGTGGGCTCAACCTGGCCATAACGTTCACGGCGAATATCGCCGGATTGACGGTTGCCTGGGTGCTGCAGGCAAATGGCGGGGTGGATGCCGGACCTTTGGCATTCGCCCTCGGATGTGTGCTGGCGCTCGCAGCCGGCGCGGCGAGCGGCGTGATAATGGGTTGCGTCATCGCCTATACGCGCGCCCATCCCATTCTCGTATCGCTTTCGATGATGATCTTCCTGCGCGGCCTTGGCGAATTTCTCACCCGGGGCGGTGACGTATCCGGTTTTCCGGATTTCATCCGGCCGTTGGGGCATGGGTCGCTGCTCGGCATCCCCGTGCCCCTGATCATCTTCATCGTCTGCGTTCTCGTCTGGCATCTGCTGCTGACGCGCATGAAGCTTGGCTTCAATACCTATATGATCGGCTCCAATATCGAGGCTGCGCGCTATTCCGGCGTCAACACGCGCAAGGTCGTCGTACTCGTTTACACGCTCTCCGGCGCCATGTGCGCGGTGGCCGGCATCATCATGCTGGCGCGTTTCAATTCCGTCCGCGTCGGCCACGGCGAATCCTATCTGCTGATCACGGTGCTCGCCTGCTTCCTGGGCGGCGTCAATCCGTTTGGCGGCTTCGGCCGCGTGATCCCCGTCTTCGTGGCGCTGGTCGTTCTGCAGCTTCTGTCTTCGGGGCTGAACCTGATGGGAGCCAACCAGCATCTGGCGACTGCTGTCTGGGGCCTGCTCCTCGTCGGCGTAATGTTCCTGCGCTGGGTCGCCTCCCACTACAAATTTCTCAACAATAGAAAAGGATGAGAGCTATGGAAGGCTTCGGTGTTCATACCAGCATGTGGACGATGAACTGGGACCGGGCAGGGGCCGAGCGGGCCGTCGCCGCCGCCGTCAAATACAAGGTGGATTTCATCGAAATCCCCATGCTCAATCCGCCCGCAGTCGATACGGCCCATACCAAGGCGTTGCTGGAAAAACATAAGCTTCGGGCCGTTTGTTCGCTCGGACTTCCCGAACGCGCCTGGGCGTCCGTTCGCCCCGAAGCGGCAATCGACCATCTTGCCATCGCGATCGACAAGACGGCTGATCTTGGCGGTGAGGCCCTGTCCGGCGTGATCTACGGCGGCATCGGTGAGCGCACGGGCGTACCCCCGACGCAAAGGGAGTATGACAACATCGCCCGGGTTTTGACAGCCGCAGCCAAGCATGCCAAGGGCCGCGGCATCGAGCTCGGTGTCGAGGCGGTCAATCGCTACGAGAACCATCTCATCAATACCGGCCGCCAGGCGGTCGAGATGATCGAGCGGGTAGGCGCCGACAACGTGTTCGTCCATCTCGATACCTACCACATGAACATCGAGGAAAAGGGCGTCGGCAACGGCATCCTGGCGGCGCGCGATCACCTGAAATACATCCATCTGTCGGAAAGCGACCGGGGCACGCCCGGCTATGGCACCTGCGATTGGGATGAGATCTACGCGACGCTCGCCGCTATCGGTTTCAAGGGCGGGCTTGCGATGGAAAGCTTCATCAACATGCCGCCGGAGTTGGCCTACGGACTGTCGGTCTGGCGCCCCGTCGCCAAGGATGAGGAGGAAGTCATGGGCAACGGCCTGCCGTTCCTGCGCAATAAGGCCAAGCAGTATGGCTTGATCTGACGACGATGGCGGGATGTCTTCCGTCTGGTTTGTGGCGAAAGATCACGCATTGGGAATGAATCTTGCGAACGAACTTCCGTCCGGTGCGTTGAGGGAGGTGCGAATGATCTAGGAGGAAACCTTATGAAAAAGCTTGCTCTTATTGTCACCGCAGTCTCGCTCGGGCTCGCCGTTCCTGCCGCCGACGCAGCGACGGTGCATCGGTCGCAAAAACACACCCACAAGGAACAGGTCGAGGCAGGGCCTAAGGAGCGCCTCGGCACACTTTCCTGCCAAGTTGCGGGAGGCGTCGGTATGATTATCGGCTCCAATAAATCCGTCGATTGCAGGTTCAAGCGAAGTTCAGGTCCGTCAGAACACTATGTTGGCTCCATCGGCAAGCTCGGTGTCGACATCGGCGTGACAGGCAAGTCCTATCTGAGCTGGGTCGTCTACAGCATCCATCCGACTCGCGCCGGCGAAGGCGCTTTGGCCGGCAGCTATGTCGGCGCATCCGCCGGCGCCGCAGTGGGCGTCGGTTTGGGAGCAAACGCGCTCGTTGGCGGCTCTTCGAAGAATTTCGGTCTGCAGCCGCTGAGTGGCGAAGCTGGTACGGGACTTAACGTTGCTGCTGGTGTGTCGAGGCTGCAATTGCGTCCTGCCAGATAAACGCTTCAAGGAACGTGTTCGCCGCGTGCCCACGGGATGGGCCAGCGGGTGAATGTAGGCTTGTAAGAGAGACATCCTAACCGCCGGGTTTCGCGCCCGGCGGTTCGCGACATCTATGCCATTGCAGGCAATGCGGCCCAATGTCGTCCTCTGCTCCGCCATGGCGCGCGGTCGCCAATATATTGCGCGGCAATCTTCCCGAACAGCATCCCTCAATCGCCCGCCGTGCCATCCGATTGGCCGACGTGCCGGCGATCACGCCTTCGTGACAATCTCGGCTGTAACGAATCTCCTCCTGCGAACGAGTACCTGACGTGCCCCCAAGACAGGGGCGTTAACGAACCCAAATGGAGATAGTTCATGCTGAAAGCTACTGTGAGTTCTGTCCTGCTCGCCGGCGCGGTTACGACGGCGCTTGCGTCCATGGCCGCCGCCGCACCGCTGACGAAGGCTGAAGCCAGTGCTGCCATCGCGGCTCACAAGGAGAAGTGCTACGGTGTTGCGCTGAAGGGCCAAAACGATTGCGCCGCCGGCCCGGGAACCACTTGCCAGGGCACGTCGACCGTCGATTTCCAGGGCAATTCCTGGAAGTTTGTTCAGGGTGGCACCTGCGCCTCGCTCGACATTCCCGGCGGTCGCCACGGCTCGCTAATGCCCCTCAAGCGCGACCTCTGATCGACCCGGCTATCGGAAAGCGGAGAAGACATGATGAACGCCCACAATCGAACCGTCGCTCCTGTCGTCGAAGCGGGTGCCGAGCTCCGCTTTCCCTCCTATTCTGTTCATGACTTGGCAGGCACGAGCTTCAAGCCGGAACATCTGCCTGCCATACTCGCGGAAACAGGACGGCAAGGATTTTTCGAAATTCATGCAGAGAACTATATGGGCGCCGGCGGCCCGCCCCATCACGCCCTTGAGCTTGTGCGTCGAGACCACCCGATCTCGCTCCATGGCGTCTGCATGTCCCTCGGTGGGCCACAACCCCTGAACAAGGACCATCTCCGGCGTTTTCGCGAGCTGGTGATCAGATATGAGCCAGCCCTCGTGTCCGAGCACCTGGCATGGTCGACCCACGAGAATACCTATCTGAATGATCTGCTGCCCCTGCCATATACGAGCGCCACGCTCATGCATGTCTGCGATCACATCGACGAAATGCAGACGGCGATCGGACGTCCCATTCTGCTGGAAAATCCATCGACTTACGTGCTTTTCGCCGAATCCTCCATGAGCGAAACGGATTTTCTCGGTGCGATTGCAAAGCGGACCGGCTGCGGTCTTTTGCTCGACGTCAACAACGTCTTTGTTTCGGCCACGAACCACGGCTATTCGGCGCTGGACTATCTTGCCGATTTCCCCCTGTCGAAAGTCGGTGAGATCCATCTCGCAGGTCATGCGGAGCAGACGGATGATGAAGGCGAGCTGCTGTTGATCGATAGTCACGACGGGCCTGTCGCGGATGCCGTCTGGCGTCTCTATGAGATCGTCATCGAGCGATGCGGTGCGATTCCCTCGCTGGCCGAATGGGACAGCAAAATTCCCGATTGGCCGGTCTTGAGGGCCGAGGCTGTCGCAGCGCAAGCGATCCTCGATCGGCAATCTCAAACCTTGGGCAAATCCCATGCGTTCCGCTGAAGTCCTGTCCATCGGGCGCGGCGACCCGTCATTCGCTTCGACGTTTTCCAAGTCGCTGTTGAACCCCGAACAACAAACGCCGGCTTCCCTTGTCGGCGCGCATGGGAAAGCTGCCGACAAGCGCTACAACGTCTACCGCAACAACGTCACCGTGAGCCTAATCGAGGCACTGGCCGCGATTTTCCCGGCGACCCAGCGCATAACGGGATCGGATTTCTTTCGTGCGATGGCGCGCTTCCACATTCGCGAGACGCCGCCGACCTCACCGCTTTTGTTCGAATATGGTCACCACTTTCCCGCTTTCATCGATGCCTACGAATACGCACAGCCGATGCCGTGGCTGGGCGATGTCGCGCGGCTGGAGCGGGCCTGGCTGGACGCCTATCACGCCGCCGATTGCCCGGTGATCTCGGCAGATGATTTGTCGGCCGTCGCGCCGCACGAGTTATCCGAGCTTCGATTTCGCGCCCATCCGGCGACAAGAATTCTGTCTTCCAAATTTCCGGCCGTGACGATCTTCGTCGCCAACCGAGGCTCCGAGCCGGTGGAGCGCATCGAGTGCGTCGTTCCCGAGGACGCGCTGATCACGCGGCCGGAACTCGACGTCGTGGTTCGGCTGCTGCAGCCGGGTGGGGCCTCGTTCCTCATATGCCTCGCCGACGGTGGTAGCCTGGGATCGGCTGCGGCAGCAGCTCTGAACGTCAATCCTGCGTTCGATCTCGCCGGCATGATCGCCGAGATGATCGAAGCCGGCGCTTTTACTGAGATTTACGTGGAGAATTCCGATGTCGAAAACACTTGACACTTCGGTTGCCGGCAAGCCGTTCGCACCGATCGTCGGATTGGTCGAAAAAGCAAGCCGGTTGATACATACGATCGCGCAGCCATCCCTGGTGCAACTCGTCCTGCGTGTCGGATTGGCCGTGCCATTTTGGCGTTCCGGTATCCTCAAATGGGACGGATTCCTGCAGTTGAGCGATACGGCCGTGGAGCTCTTTTCGGATGAGTTCATGCTCCATCTTCCGGGTGGACCATATCCCTATCCCGCACCGGCGGTGATGGCATTCCTATCGGGTTCGGGGGAGGTCGTATTTTCAACCCTCCTCGTGCTCGGCCTTGCCACACGTTTTGCCGCGACCGGTCTTCTCGCCATGACCGCCATCGTGGAGCTGACCGTTCCTGATGGATGGCCCGTTCATATCACTTGGGCGGCGATGGCGCTCGGCGTAATGGCCTGGGGGCCGGGACGTTTGTCCTTGGATTATCTCATCGGAAAGGTTTTTGGGTTTGACGCGCCGTTCCGGACGACGTTGCCTGCAACGCCGGGAGAAAGTCAGCCGTAAGGCTGGAGGTGTCAGGTCTTGCCGAAATGAAGCGCCGCTGCAGCTTTCACTTGACGCGAAAGGTGGCGCGACGTTCACTCCACTTCGGAGATAATGCTGATGACCGAACTTGCCTCATACAGTTTCAGGAACGACCCGGACGTGCCGCCTCACGATCATGAAAAGGGTCTTATCGTTTTCGACCATGAGTGCATTTTCTGTTCGTCGTTCATCCGTTTTGTCTTCGCTCACGACCCTTCCGGTCGTTTCCTGTTCACGGCCGCGCAGTCTCCGCTTGGACAGGCGCTTTATCGGCACTACGGCCTCGATCCGACGGATTTATCGACCAACTTGGTGATCGTTGACGGCATCCTGCACACGAAGATGGACGCCTTCGCCACCGCCATGCGGTGTCTCGGTTTTCCTTGGAGCCTGCTTGCGGTGGTGAACCTGATGCCTCGGCGGCTGGCCAACGCGGCCTACGATCTGATCGCCAGACATAGGTATCGCCTTTCCGGCAAATACGAGACCTGCCTCGTGCCATCCAGGGAATTGAGGGCGCGCGTCATCGAATAACGGTTTTGCTGCTGTCGGCGATAAGCCAAAGCATGCAAATTCCGCTGGCGGAGCGACCAGCCTTGCCGGCATGGAAGACTGCGAGAGATATTGCCGACGCACTCCCGGGACGGAGGCTACAAGGATGCGTGTCCGAATGGATTTCTGTCGATCGTTGTCGGCTGAGACGTTGCGGCTGGATAGCTCGGGTTCAAGGGGACGTCGGCACGGTGCGATGCTGAAGGGCAATGTTTCATTTCGATGGCGAGAAGCGTTACGGCTTCTGCCAATGCCTTCTCCGCATCGGTAAATGAGGGCGCCGAACCTGCCTGTCTCGCCTGGCCATATATTTCCGCAGATGCCATAACGCGCTCCGCGAGGTAATGACATTCAGGAGTCGCTTCGACAAAGTTCAGGGCGAATCGGAGATTGATCGCGACCTGGAGGACGAAAGCAGCGGCTGAGAAATCAACAATGGCGCCGGGCGGTTTCGTCTGATCCAGGTACGTCTTCCACTGTGTTGTCATTTTGATGCCTTTCGCACCCGGTCCCTTCGATATAAACCGGAAAAGCCGTCGGGAATTTCTGTGCTGGCGCCCGTCCGGGCGCCATGCGTGCTCCGCGCCGCATCTGCGACTGCGATCAAAACAAATGAGTTGTCGAGCGTGCCCCAGACAGATGGCCCCTTTCCCATCTGCCGCAGAGCGTGACGAAAGACATTCATCCCCACCCCTTCGTCAGTGTGGTCACTATCTTTCCAAGCAGTAGTAAGCGCAGGGCGGGCACCCTTTCAATCGCGCTGTTCCCCATTCAGGCTTCAGTCCAGCCTTCCTTCCGACCTTTGTCCGATAGCAAGCTGGGACCAAGGTCTTAGTCGAAATTGCAGAAGTCCGAGATTGGCGTTTTTGCCGAGACAAAGGTTGACGGCTCCGTCCGCAAAAACGATGTGATGTCGTGGCGGAAGGCTGTTTTCAATTTGGTGACTGCACGATCTTTTTCGCGCAGTGTGCGTTCATAAACGTGTGGGAGGCCAGCTATGTCTTTACGCGGAAAGTCGATCGCCGTTCTTCTCGGTGCATCCTTTACGCTTGTGCTTGTGGCAACGCCTTATACCGTCGAGATTCGTGGATCCTCCATCGGGCTTGTCGCGCAAACCGCGGATGCAAAAAGCGGAGGCAATGGTAACGGCGGCGGCAATGGTAATGGCGGCGGCAACGGCGGGGGTAATGGCAACGGCGGCGGCAATGGTAACGGCGGCGGTAATAGCGGAAACGGCGGCAGCAATGGAAATGCCGGTGGAAACGGCAATGGCAAAGCCAACGGAAAAAGCGCTACCTCGACCCAAACCGACGCGGACGACTCAAGCGATGATGACGCATCGATGACGGTGCGCCACGATGACGGCATGAGCGAAGAAATAGAAAATGGACGTTATGTCATGAAGGATTCGAAGGGTCGCACCATCATCAATCGTAACGCGACCGCAGCCGATCAGCGGAGACTGAAGTCCTTCCTTCACTAGAGCGGTTCAGCGTTTCACGGAAGCGCTTTTCCGCTCTATCTCTTTGTTTTTACGCATTCCGGACGGAAAATCGCTTCGCACTTTTCCTGGAATTGCTCTAACCCCGGTTTTCAAGCGCATCGCGAAAGGCCATCGCAGCCTCCGTTCGGTTTGCAACACCCAATTTGGCGAAAATCTGGGTCATATGATGCTTCACCGTCTTTTCGTGGAGGTCTAGCTTCAGCCCGATATGCTTATTGCTCAATCCTTCCGCAACGAGCTGAAGGACCTCGCTTTCCCGGCCTGTCAAGTCGCGCAGGAGATCCGCTTTTTTCGAGGAGGCGTTGCCGTCGCCGGAGATCAGGCGAGCGGAAAGAGTGGGGGCGACATAGCTTTCTCCCGAAGCCACGGTGCGGAGGATGTCAGCCAGCGCTCTCGATCCTACCCCCTTCAGCACATATCCCTTCGCCCCGCTCTTGAGAGCCGTCGTCACATCGTCGTTTGCTTCAGAAACCGTCAGCATCACGATCTTCTGACCCGGCACCCGCTCGAGGATCAGCGGAAGTGCGTTCAGGCCCCCGCCAGGCATGGAGATATCCAACAACAAAACGTCTGGACGTTCGTTCTCGGATATTCGGATCGCATCTTCCTTCGTGCTGCCTTCGCCAACGATCGCAAAGCCGTCGATCTCGCCAAGGCTGCGAATGACCCCTTCCCGGAACAGCGGATGATCATCGATCACCGCCAGACTGATTGCCGTCGTCATATCTGCTCCATTTCCATTGCGTTCAGCGACATTTGAACCACGGTGCCACTTTCGGAAGACTTTAATTCGAAAGTGCCTCCGAGGCTTTCTACCCGCTCTCTCAGACCTGCCAAACCGATACTGCTTGGCGGTATATAGGCCGGATCGAAGCCGGGTCCCTCATCCGATACTGCTATTGTGATCTGCCCGCCGTCGATTGTTTGTTTTACTTGCTGTGCTGCGCCCTTACCATGGCGATAGCCATTATTCAGCGCTTCTTGAACGAAGCGGTATATACATATCTTGGTGGATGTCGAAAGCTCTTGCGTCGTGCCGGAAATGGATAAGCCGACCGCAATGCCGGTTCGTTGCTCATGGGAGCGCACGGCACGCTGCAATAGTTCGGGCAGGTTTGCCGATTCGATATGCGGCAGCACCAGCCCGCTGCAGATGCTTCTAATATCTGCCATCGCATCGTCCAGGCTCGACTTAATTGCGGCAAGCGATCGCTCTCGCTCGCGCGCCGGAGTGCGTGAATTGATCAGGGCCTCGCTGTCCAATCTCAGCGATGCATAGGCAACGAGTTGGGCGGGGCCATCATGCAAATCGGCACCGATGCGCCTGAGGTAGCTTTCATTGAGGGAAGCAGCGCGTTGTGAGGCTCTTTGAACGCGGGCGTGCAAAATCTCGTTCTGCTGCAGAAGCGTCGATAGCTCGCCGATGCGTGCTTTCAAGGCGCTGCGCTGGCTTTCGATCGTTCGGCTTCCGCGAAGGACGATAACGGAAAGAATGAGAAAGAACGTCAGCGTGAACAGGGCGACAGCCACCCAGCTTCTGAAACGCGCCTGGTTCAGGCTGCGCTCGAAATCGTACGCCACCTCATAAAATTCGGAAACGGCCACGACTTTGCCCGACCAGGGCTGGAGGACCGGATTGTAGATCTCCAGAAGCGGCTTGCCACTGTTGCGCTCGGCAACGCTTTCGACGTCATCAAGCTGGTTGAACTGCGCCACCATCGTGCCGGCAAATGCCGTTTTCAGGTCATTGCTGAGCGGGAACTGTTTGCCCATGAGGTTTTTGTCGTTGGAATAAAGGATGGTGCCGTCGTTACGCCACAGGCGAAAGGACATGAGGCGGCTGCCAAGCGCACCCTCGCCGAGTGTTTCGTCGAGAGCGTGAGTCACCGTATCGTCCAGAACCTCCGTCGTCTGCATATCGGGGAGCAAAGGCGCTATGACGCTGTCGACATAGAGAGCGGTGCTGGCGGCGGAGTTGCGCGTGACAGCCTCCTCGATAAGGTTGGTGACGAAAGCGCCGACGAGAAGCAGCGCGCAGGCGGAAACGAAACCGCCGATCAGCAGAAATTGTTTCGCCAGCGATTGAGAATTCCAGCTCGCGAGTAAACGAACCGGCGACAGCATTGATTTAAGACTCGTCTGCATGTCTGGCTACTTTCAGCGATAACCACCCAATACGGCATACCTATCGTAGCCGGGCAGCGCGTCAAATGGCGAAAATTCATCTCACCGGCAAGTCTCGGAATTGACGTCCCCCGAGCCCCGTTGAATCGATGAGACTTTCGGCCATATCGGCGATCAGGCTAAGGTCCGATCACCGATGGCATTGGTCTGACCCATGTAGAAACTTTCTTTTCTAGCAATATTGTGGCGATCAACGCGGTTGCTCGTTGCTCGTCCCGCGTCGCGGTTGCGTGGGGCGAGCGGCGTGGTTGCCCGTTGCTCGTCCCTCGTCCCTCATCACCGTTGCGTAGCACCGGAAGGGCGCACGTTTGGAATGAAAGGAAGAAGCATATGAAATTCGGATCAGTCTTCGGAACGACCATTATCGCCGTGACGCTCGCCGTTGTTCCGGCCGGTGGCGCCGTTGTGGGTCTCACAAGCCTCGCGTATGCCAAGGGCGGAAACGGAAACGGCAACGGCGGCGGCCATGGAAACGGCGGCGGTAATGGTAATAGCGGGAGCCACGGCAGCGCCAATTCGAGTCATGCTAAGTCCGATGACGCGGATTCAAGCGACACGGATGGGGATGTGGATACCAATGTGGGCCACGTCAAGCACGCGCCTCACGTCTCGAAGTCGGCTGTTGCCAATCAGAAGCTTGAGAAACATAACGTGACCAAGGTTAAAACGCAGGCGGCGGAGCTTGGTAGCCTCAATTCCCTCAAGCGGAACTATCATGCCTACATGAATTCCAAGGATCCGAAATTCGCAGCAATCGCGGCCTATGTCAGGGACTATGCCGAATTCGAAATGCAGAACGGAACCGATGCTATACCGACAGACCCAGCCCTCAGTGATGACGCGCTTCGTTCGGCGCTTGCTCAGGCTTCGAAAAATGGCGTCGTGACAGATAGAACGCTGGCGGAGGCCAAGGATGTCCTGGGTGTCGGCCCCGCCGTCGGAAAGATAGATCAGGTTCGCGATGCGTTGGAAGCATCGACACCGGCGCCATCGGACGACGTAACAGATCCGGATGATTGAACGACCGCTGCGGCGGGTGCGAAAAGGCCCCCCAACCGGAAGTACCCGTCGCTACGCAGAGCGACCAACACGCCGCCCAATCGTGTTGGTCGCTCTTTCGTTATATAATGTCGCCTATATCGCCAGACCTCGGCGGTGCGTCACTTGCCTGTCATTTTTTTAAGACACATCTTGTTCGGCATGCTTCTATGCTGCTTCGCGGTAGGCGGGTTTCAGCGCCCGGCTTCTTGCGAGCGAAATGGAGTGGAATGCGGTTTAACCATGGGCTGGCCGCTCTGTCTCGGCCTTGAAGCGGCCTGCACATGAGGGCGAATCCCGCTCATATGCAGATATTAAAGTGCTTTCGCTTCTTTGCGCGTTCTCAATCAAACGGCGACAGAGGCACGTGAATCGTTTCTGCCTGTAGAGAATGAAGAAGAATCTTATGACGAATCTTCGCAGTCAATGCAGCGAGCAAGCCATATGAGGCGCTCTCTCTCGCGAAAACCAAATGCGATCGCTTATTATACGGATTTTGCCGTCTACCCGATCATCACTGCCGGACTGATCGCTGCCTATTTTGCTTGGGGCTATGATGGCCGGCCTTTGATCTGGCTCGCCGCGATCGTGATCGGCGCAGCCGCATGGACGCTGGTCGAGTATCTTATCCACCGTTTCGTGCTGCATCACGTCGTTTATGTGCGCGATATGCACATCCAACATCACCACGCGCCGACCGAGCTGATCGACACGCCGATCTGGCTAAGCCTGTCTTTCATGGCCACGGGCGTGTTGTTGCCGTCGTGGTGCGCTTTCGGCTTCGGCATGGCGTCAGGCTTCACCGTCGGCATGACGCTTGGCTATCTCACCTATGGCACGATGCATCATGCCATGCATCACTGGCGAATTCCGCATGGCACCTATCTCTACCGCGCCAAGCGCTGGCACGCGCAGCATCACGCTTCCATCGATGAGGGGAATTATGGTGTCTCGTCGCTTTTCTGGGATCACGTGTTTGGCACGGTGCTGCCGGATCCGGCCGTGAAGAGCAGGGAGAGGCGGGGCGGTGGCTGAGTGCGTTCTCGAACGCACTCATCGCATAAGTGCATGATCTTCCATATACAAGTTGATCGGCATTTTTATTCCTCGAACATCTTGCCGCTGCGTGCTTCCAGCCGATACCGGTGTCCGGGATAGACGAGGCGGGCGATGGAGACGACCTGTCGCGCTGACCAGGTGCGCCGGCGGATCGCCAGGCACGGCTCGGTTTTCAGGACGGTCAGGAGCTTGCATTCCCAGGGTTGCGGCATTGCGGCCTCGACGATGTGTTCTGAACCGCTGAGCGGGGCGGCAGCCGTCAGATAGGCATTCGGCGTCAGCGTCGTGAAATCCTGCTCGAGATATTCGGGCGCTGCTTCGGGATGAACGAAACGGTCCTCGATCTGCACCGGAACGCCATTTTCGCTGTGGACGATCAGCGAGTGGAAAACCGCTGCGCCGATCTCCAGCTCCAGCGCGTCCGCAACCTCGGGAGAGGCGGTTTCCCGGGCCAAAACGACGACGGAGGCCTCGTGGACATGGCCGCGCTCGGCGATCTCATCGGCTATGTTGCGCACCTCGAATAATGCCGAATACCCTTTGCGCTCGGCGACGAAGGAGCCCACGCCCTGGATGCGAACGAGTTCGCCTTCATTGGCAAGCTCCCGCAGCGCCCGGTTGGCAGTCATCTTGCTGACGCCTAGTTCGACGACCAGCTCGTTTTCAGAGGGTACGCGATGCTTCGGCGGCCATTCGCCGCTGTGGATTCGATCCAGGATCATCTGCTTGACGCCGGCGTAAAGCGGACCGGAGTCGTTTTCGGCCAGCTCACGTTTCCGATCGGTAGCGCGTTTCATTGCCTAATCCTTGTGCAGTCGCGAAATTCGCATTGTAAATCGACTTGGCACTTGCATAACACAAAATATCACATATGGTACCCTATACAACCATCCGATCGATGTGACCAGCAAATGAGGTCCGCGACCGGCAAGCCGGCGAAGACTGGCGTAAAAAGAAATTGGCTATTTCGATCTCAAGAGGAGAACATCGATGAAGATTAGACATGCCCTTCTTTCCAGCGCTCTGGCGCTCACCGTTCTCGCCGGCCCTGCGGCCCAAGCAAAGGACTGGAAGACCGTTACCATCACGCTCGAAGGCGCTTATGCGCCGTGGAACCTGACCAACTCCGACGGCACGCTCGGCGGCTTCGAACCGGAGCTGGCCAAGGTGCTGTGCGAGCGGGCGAAGGTTGAATGCAAGCTCGTGGCCTCCGATTGGGACGGCATGATCCCGGCTTTGAACGCCGGCAAGTTCGATGTGATCATGGATGCGCTGTCGATCACCGACGAGCGCAAGCAGGTCATCGACTTCACCGTTCCCTATGCCGCGACACCGGCCGCTTTCGCGACCGCTAAGGATAGCCCGCTGGCCAATGCTGCCGGCACCGGCGCAACCGTCAAGATGACGCCCGGCCAGACCGGCGTTAAGGAGATCGACGCGCTGAAGGCGGCCTTTAAGGGCAAGACCATCGGCATTCAGGCCGCTACCGTTTATGCCAAGTTCATCTACGACAATTTCGGCGACGTCGCGACGATCCGCGAATACAAGACCGGCGCCGACCGTGACCTCGATCTGCAGAACGGCCGAATCGATCTCGGCTTCGACGATGCCGTCTATTTCCAGACCGCTTTCGATGCCGCCAACGGCGCACTCGCCTTCACCGGCCCGCAAGTCGCCGGCCCGATCTGGGGCGTCGGCGAAGGCCTCGGCGTCCGCAAGTCCGACACGGACCTGCGCGACATGTTCAGCGCGGCAATCAAGTCGGCACTTGCCGACGGCACCGTGAAGAACCTCTCCATGAAGTGGTTCAAGACGGACGTCTCGCCGCAGGAATGATCGTTCGCCGGCGCTTCCGGATGACGGAGGCGCCGGCTCTCGGCTTCAATGCCGCTTCCCGCATGTTATGTTTGGCTAATCAAGAAAACAGACCGCTCGGTACGGGGAACGAACGAGATGGCGATATTGCAATTGATCGGTTTCGGCTCGACCGGATGGGGCGCTCTGCTTCTGCTCGGGGCGCTGATGACGCTATGCGTTACCGCGGTCGCATTGGCGATCGGCGCTGTCTTCGGCGCCATCATCGCGGCGGCGAAGCTTTCCGGCAATCTCATCCTGAAGACGCTTGGAAACGTCTATACAACCGTTTTCCGCGGCGTGCCGGAACTGCTCATCATCTATCTTATCTATTTCGGCGGCTCGAGCGCCATAACCAGCATCGGCAAATCCCTCGGCTATGAAGGGTTTCTGGGGATGCCGTCCTTTGCTGCCGGTGCGCTCGCCGTCGGCATCATCTCCGGCGCCTATCAGGCGGAAGTGTTCCGCGGCGCCTATCTCGCTATTTCCAAGGGCGAGCTTGAAGCCGCCTCGGCGATCGGGATGCATAAAGGCTTGAGATTTCGGCGCATCATCATGCCGCAAGTGCTGCGCTACGCTATTCCCGGCATGGGCAATGTCTGGCAGTTGAGCCTCAAGGATTCGGCGCTGATTTCGGTCACCGGCCTTGCCGAGCTGATGCGCACCAGCCAGGTCGCCGCCGGTTCGACGCGGCAATATTTCCTGTTCTTCATCGTGGGCGGCGCGCTCTATCTCATTTTGACGAGCCTGTCGGATCGTATCTTCAACGGCGCCGAACGGCGCGCCAATCGCAGCATGCCCTCCGCAATGGGCCAGGCCTGAGGATCGATCATGGATTTCGCTTTTCTCGGACAGACCATGCTCACCCTGCTCGAAGCTCTGCCGACGACGCTGGCGCTGTTTTTCTTGTCGATCGCCATCGGCGGCGTCCTCGCTATCCTGATCGTCTGGATGCGGGTCGGCGGCAATCCGATCTTCACCGCCATCGCTAAGGGCTACATCTTCATCTTCCGCGGCTCGCCGCTGCTCATCCAGATGTTCCTCATCTTTTACGGGCTCGCCCAGTTCGGATTCATCCGTTACGGGCCTCTCTGGCCGCTGCTGCGCGAGCCTTTCGTCTGTGCCGTGCTGTCGCTGGCGCTTTGCACCGCCGGTTATACGGCGGAGATCTTCCGGGGCGGCATTCGCGCCGTCTCGCCGCGCGAGATCGAGGCGGCGCGTTCGATCGGCATGTCCGGCTTCCTGCTGGTGCGGCGTGTCCTGGCGCCGATCGCCTTCCGTCACGCATTGCCTGCCTATTCGACGGAAATCGTGCTGATGATGAAGTCGACGGCGCTCGCAAGTCTCGTCACCGTCTGGGAAGTGACTGGCGTTGCCCAGCGATTGATCTCGCATACCTACCGCACGATGGAGGTCTTCCTCTGCGCGGCGGCCATCTACCTCATCTTGAATTTCATCATTCTGCAGGCGCTCGGCCTGCTGGAATATCGTCTGTCCCGCCATCGTCGCGCCGTTCCGGCGGCGCTGAAGGCGTGAGGCAACTGGCCTAGATCTGGATTGGAGAGATCATGCCCGGCGTCACCCGACTTTCGGTCCGTAATATCCGCAAGAGCTTCGGTACGCACGAGGTTTTGCGCGGCATTTCCCTCGATGCGCAGGACGGCGACGTCATCTCGCTGCTAGGCGCCTCCGGCTCGGGCAAATCCACCTTCCTGCGCTGCATCAATCTTTTGGAGACCGCCACCGACGGCGAAATCTGGGTCGATGGTGAGCAGATCCGCATGGTGCACAAGGGCGGCAAAACCAAGCCGGCGAGCCAGAAACAAGTGGATCATATCCGCTCCGAGCTAGGCATGGTGTTCCAGTCCTTCAATCTCTGGTCCCACATGACGATCCTGCAGAACGTCATTGAGGGGCCGGTGCATGTGCTGAAGCGGCCGCGGGCCGAGTGCATCGCCGAAGCTGAAGCGTTGTTGGAAAAGGTCGGCATCGCCGACAAGCGTCATGCCTATCCGGCGCTCCTCTCCGGCGGCCAGCAGCAGCGCGCGGCGATCGCCCGCTCGCTCGCCATGAAGCCGAAGGTCATGCTCTTCGACGAGCCGACCTCGGCGCTCGATCCCGAGCTGGTTGGCGAAGTGCTGCGCGTCATGCGTTCCCTGGCGGAAGAGGGCATGACCATGCTCGTCGTCACGCACGAGATGAGCTTTGCCCGCAACGTCTCCAACCGTGTCGTCTTCATGCGCGAGGGCCTGATCGAAAGCAGCGGCCCGCCGCAGGAAATGTTCGGCAGCGGCGCCTCGCCGGCCTTCCGCCAGTTCATCGGTCATTTCGGAACCCCGACATGACGATCACGCTTCGCACGGTGCTCGGTTGGCGGGATATTGCCAGCGTGGCGGAGGGCGCGCCTCTGTCGCTTGCGCCCGCCGTCCGGGAGCGCATCACCTATGCGAGCCGGATTGTCGAACGCATCGTCGAGACCGGCGTGCGCGCCTATGGCGTCAATACCGGCGTCGGCGCGCTGTCGGATACGGTGGTCGACCGTGAATCGCAAAGCCGCCTGTCGCGTAATATCATCCTCAGCCACGCCTGCGGCGTCGGAGAGCTGCTGGCGCCGCGTGAAGTGCGCGCCATTATCGCCGCTCAGATCGCCAATTTTTCCCATGGCCATTCCGGCGTAAGACTGGCGGTCGTCAGTCATCTCGCGGCCTTTCTCGAAAAGGATTGCATTCCCGACGTGCCCTCGAAAGGTTCGGCCGGGTATTTGACGCACAATGCCCATACAGCGCTGGTGCTGATCGGGGAGGGCAGTGCCAAGGTCGCCGGTAAAGCCATGTCCGGTCGTGAGGCATTGGCGGCGATCGGTCTTGAACCGCTCGTACTCGGCGCCAAGGAAGGACTGAGCCTCGTCAACGGCACGGCCTGCGCCACTGGTCTTTCCAGCGTGGCATTGGCGCGCGCCGAGCGCCTGCTCGCCTGGGCCGATGCAGTCGCGGCGCTGACGCTGGAAGCCGCAGGGTGTCAGGCGGCGGCATTCGATGACGCCGTGTTGGCGCTGCGCCCCTCCAAGGGCATTGCCACGGTCGGCGCATCGCTGCGCGCCCGGCTGCAGGGCAGCGGCCTCGTTGCCGCGGCTTTGGGCCGGCGTACCCAGGACGCTCTCAGCCTGCGCGCCATTCCGCATGCCCATGGCGCGGCACGCGACGTCTTCGACAATTCCGCAGATGTTGTCGACCAAGAGCTTGCTTCCGTCACCGACAATCCGGCGGTTTCCGGCACGCCGGAGAATCCGATAGTCTCGTCGGAGGCGCATGCGGTTGCTCCGGCACTCGGACAGGCCTCCGACAGCCTCGCGATCGCGCTTGCCCAGCTTGCGGCGATGAGCGAGCGGCGCACGGATCGGCTGGTCAATCCGCTCGTCAGCGGTCTGCCGCCCTTCCTCGCCAGCGACGCCGGCAGCAATTCCGGTTTCATGATCGCGCAATATACGGCTGCAGCGCTAGCCAATGAGAACCGCCGGCTGGCGGCACCCGCCAGCACCGACGGCGGCCTGACCTCCGGCCTGCAGGAGGATTTCCTGGCGCATCCGACAGCGGCGGCAAACAAGCTGCTCGCGGTGATCGACAATGCCGAATATATCCTGGCGATAGAATTGATGGCGGCGGCGCAGGCGCATGACTTCCTCAGTGCCGCGGGAGGCCGTGCCGCTGGCACGGACGTGATCTACCAGATGGTGCGCGACCGTATTCCGCATTATGGCGACGACCGGCCCTTGAGCGGCGATATGGAAGCCTTGCGAAACCTCGTTCGCGAGACGCTGCCGCCCGATTTTGCCAAATAGGATGGCTTTATGACCGCTCAGTTCGACGTCGCCGTCATCGGCCTCGGCGCCATGGGAAGCGCGGCAATTTCCTTTCTCTCGGCGCGTGGCGTCAAGGCGATCGGCATCGACGCTCACTTTCCCGCCCATGCCTTGGGTTCGTCGCATGGCGACAGCCGGCTGATCCGCCTCGGCTATTTCGAGGACCCGTCCTATGTGCCGTTGCTGCGGCGCGCCTATGAGAACTGGCGGGCGCTGGAAGCGCGGCTGCGCACCGACATCCTGACGATCACCGGTGTCCTGCAGATCGGCAAGCCGGATAGCAAGATCGTCAGCGGCACCCTGGCTTCCTGCGAGCTGCATCAGCTACCCCACGAGGAACTGGATCGGAAGGCGATGGCGACGCGTTTTCCGGCCTTTGCGTTGGACGAAGACGAAGTTGCGGTGCTCGATCCGCAAGGTGGCTATCTCCGTCCGGAAGCGGCTGTCATGGGCTATCTGAAGCTCGCGGCCGAGGATGGCGTGGTCCTGCATTTCGGCGAGAAGGTGACGGCAATCGAGCCCGATGATGCCGGCGTGACGATTTCATCTGATGTAGGCCGCTATCGCGCCAGACGGGTGATCGTCTCGACCGGTTCATGGATCGCCGAACTGGTGCCGCAGTTGAGGGAGTATGCCAATCCGATCCGCCAGGTCGTTGCCTGGTATCAACCGCGCGACGGCTTCGTGACGCAGCCGCATCGCATGCCCGCCTTCCTCCGCGACGAGGGGGAGGACGGTTCCTATTTCGGCTTCCCGGCAATCGGCGTCGACGGCGTCAAGATTGGCCGCCATGCGCATTTCATGGAGCCGATCGATCCGAACCAGCCGAACCCGCCCGTCAATGACAGGGACAAGGCGCTCCTGGATAACTTCATCGCAAAGCGCCTGCCAGCCGCCGCGGGCTTTCGCGTCAATGCCATCACCTGCCGCTACACGATGCTGCCGAGCGAGGATTTCCTGATCGATCTCATGCCCGGCGAGCCAAATGTCGTCGTTGCCTCACCCTGTTCCGGCCATGGCTTCAAATTCACCAGCGTCGTCGGAGAAATTCTTGCCGATCTCGCGATGGAGGGCGGCACGAGGCTACCGATCTCGGCCTTCTCCTTCGAGGCGATGGAGAATTTCCTTGCGCCGCGGAAGATGCAGGCTCGCGCCAAGCAATAGCGGGCGCCGGATCGGGCCGTGTTACTGCTGTGGCTTGTTCGTCTTGGGCGGCAGCAGATTGGCTAATTCCATCGGGAAGGGAAACAGGATCGTCGACGTCTTTTCACCGGCGATGACATTCAGCGTGCTCAAGTAGCGAAGCTGCATGGCTTCCGGTTGCTTGGCCAAAACCTCGGCTGCTTCGAGCAGCTTCGCCGCCGCCTGCTGCTCGCCTTCGGCATTGATGATCTTGGCACGCCGCTCGCGTTCCGCCTCCGCCTGGCGGGCGATTGCGCGGATCATGGTTTCGTTGATATCGACATGTTTGATCTCGACATTGGCGACCTTGATGCCCCAGGCATCCGTCTGGGCATCGAGGATCTCCTGAATGTCGCTGTTGAGCTTGTCGCGCTCCGCTAGCATCTCATCGAGGTCGTGCTTGCCGAGCACCGAGCGTAGCGTCGTCTGGGCGAGCTGGCTTGTCGCCATCATGAAGTCCTCGACCTGGATCGTCGATCTCTCGGGATCGATGACGCGGAAATAGATCACGGCGCTGACGCGGACCGAGACGTTGTCATGCGAAATGACATCTTGGCCGGGCACGTCGAGCACCCTTGTGCGCAGGTCGACCCGCATCATCTGCTGGACATAGGGGACGAGCAGGAACAGGCCGGGTCCCTTGACGCCGGTGAAGCGGCCAAGCGTGAAAACCACCCCGCGCTCGTATTCCCGCAATATTTTGATCGCGGACGCAAGGACGAGCAGCAAGATCAGGATGACCACAAGATAGAAGGCGAGATCTGCAAACATGCCCATGATTTTTCCTCCTGCTTTCCGGAGCTGCCGCTTTTCTAAGTGCTGCGGATCACCTCGAGCGTCAGGCCGTCGCGGCCGGTCACTGTAACGGCGTCACCGGTGGCAAGTGGCTCCGAGGACACTGCCTTCCAGCGCTCGCCATGGGCGATGACGTAGCCTGCGGTGCCCGTCCAACTGTCGACTTTGCCCGGGATGCCGATCATCTGTTCCGTGCCGGTGCCGACTTTGCGCCAGCGGGAGAGGATCGCGAGGCGGGCGACGACGAGGCTGAATGCAAAGGCTGCGACGGCGATACCGCCTAGTACGCCCCAGGACACTTCAAAGCCTGGAATATCCGTATCGAACAGAATGGCCGCCCCGAGCACGAGTGCAATTCCACCGCCCATGCCAAGGGCGCCAAAGGAGGGCGAATGCGCTTCGGCAACGGTGAGGCCCACGCCCATGATGATCAATCCGACGCCGGCATAGCTCACCGGCAGCAATGCCAGGGCGTAGAGACCGAGCAGCAGGCATATGCCGCCGATCGTGCCGGGGACAAATGTTCCAGGGGTGAGAAATTCGAAGATGATGCCGTAGATGCCGACCATCATCAGGATGAGCGCGATGTTAGGATCGGTAATCACGGAAAGAAGGCGTGTGCGCCAGTCCGGTTCGAATTCGCGAAGGGTAAGGCCGGCGGTATCGAGACGGACATCCGTCTGGCCAACACGAACTGTGCGTCCCTGCGACTGGGTCAGGAGGTCTTCGATGGTGTTCGCCGTGAAATCGACGACGTGCTCGTGAACGGCGGCGGTTGAAGAAAGGCTCGCGGCCTCTCGCACGGCCCGTTCCGCCCAATCGGCGTTGCGATTGCGCAGTTCAGCCAGCCCGCGAATATAGGCGACGGCATCGTTGATCGCTTTCGCTTCGCTGGCGCTGCGGGGGACTTGTCCCTGTGTGCTATCCGGCTTTTTCGGAGTGTCCTTATCGGGCTCCGTACCGCCAAAAGGGCTGCCGCCGATGGCGATCGGAGTGGCCGCGCCGATATTGGTGCCCGGCGCCATCGCCGCGATATGGCTTGCATAGAGAATATAGGTACCGGCGCTGGCGGCCCGGGCGCCACTTGGCGCCACGAATCCCGCCACAGGCACAGGCGAGGCAAGGATCGCCCTGATAATGTCTCGCATCGATGTATCGAGACCGCCTGGAGTGTCGATCTGCAAAACGACGAGGCTTGCGCCATCGGCGCTTGCACGTTGAAGGCCGCGCCGTATGTAATCTGATGTCGCCGGGCCGATGGCGCCGTTCACCTTCAGGACAATAGCAATGCGCTCTGCTCCGAATGTCGGTGAGGCGGTTAGGCCGAACGCTGATGCCAGAGCCAGCATCAAGGCGAGGATTGGCGGCATTCGTCGCCAAAGCTTCAAACACTGCGCTATCGTTCGCCGAGCATTCATTTTCATAAATATATGGCAGCGTCGTCAAACGGTAAGTGGAAACCGTCCCTGTCGATTTCCATTATTTTTAAAGGAGCTAAGGAGCTCAACGGATCCAGATGTCTCAGGCCACGAAGCCCGAATCCTGGGGCGGAACCAGCGACTTCCAGGATATTAGATTGCATCTTTAAAACGAGCGGTTGCCAATAGGTCACAGCCACCGGCTCGAAGCTGTCATAATTTGTTTTTTGATCCTCTCGCATATTGCCTCCCGCCTTATGGTTGATATTTCTGCCATGCCTTTATTACCCATAGGAGATTCGGGATGCGGAAACTGGCGCCAATTGCACTCATGGTTGTCTTGAGCGCATGTGCGAGGCCATCGGATGGGCCGGACGCCGGTAATATCTACAACGCAACGTTGCCGCATTCGAATGAGAGAATTCCGGTCGTTCCTCTGGCAGATGCGCCCGTGGGTGGTGCAGTGATAGCGCCGTCCTACGCGCCGACGGATCAGGGGCTGAGCATTTTCCGGTCTGCGGGCTTTTCCGATGCTCGTTTGCGTCGCGGTGACGTGATTGATGTGACAATCTTGGACACGGGCGAGGACGGGCTGCTTTCGTCGACCCAGAGCAAGACGCTCAATCTCGGCCGCTTCACCGTCGATTCCCAGGGTTTCGTCACCATGCCTTTCGTCGGCAAACAGCGGGTGGTCGATTCGACGCCAGAGGGCTTGCAGTCGCAGATCATTAGCGGGCTCAAGGGATCTGCCGTCAATCCGCAGGCCGTGGTGACCGTTGTCGACAAGCCCTCGAGCGCGGTCACTGTTGACGGCAAGGTCCGTACGGCGGGACGTTTCCCGCTGACTGCGCGCAAGGAGCGCGTACTGGACGCCATCGCGCTCGCAGGCGGCGCTTCTTCCGCACCCGGCTCGGCGACTGTGACGCTGACACGCGGCTCAAAACGGGCGACCGCGCCGCTTGATCGTGTTCTTCAGGACGATCGGCAGAATGTCCGGTTGCTGCCCGGAGACCAGCTTTTCGTGGCCGACGATTCGCCAAGCTTCACCGCTCTCGGCGCTTTCCGGAGTGTCGGCGAATTTCCATTCGAGCCTGGCAAAATGACCTTGGCGCAGGCCCTTGCCCGCGCCGGCGGTCTGCTCGACGACCGCGCCGATTCTCGCAATTTCTATGTCTTCCGAAACCAGAAGATCTACTCACAGCCGGTCGCTGCCGCAGCCGGCAAAGCCGCCGCCCCAGCCGTCGTGTCCGTCAAGCCGGAGATCTACCGCGTCAATCTGAAGGATGTGTCGAACTTCGTGCTGATGCAGCGATTCCAGATGCAGGATGGCGATACGCTTTATGCAAGCAATGCCGGCATGGTCGACGCGGCAAAGCTGCTGACCGTTTACCAGAAGAGCGCTCCGACAGCCGCCGCGCCTTTGCCCGGCGCCAGCGCTGCGAACTAAGGTATTCGCCGCATAATATTCCGGCTGGCGAGTGCAAATTAGAAAGAGCGCAGGGGTTCCGCGCTTAATGTCCCGAGGAGGCCAAGCGCGGCAGCCGCGCTCGCCGGCCTCATGGATGGGTCGGGTCGAGTGAGATGTTCGGCAAAAGCCCTGATATTTTCGACATCATCCCCTGTCTCCTCGCATCCATCGAGAAGAACATGCAGCACGCGGCCGGCTGAATAGAGGTCGGAACGAAGATCCGCGGCTGCGCCGTCGGCCTGTTCCGGCGCCATGAACGGCGGGGTGCCCGCCATTTTGATCTCAAGATCGCGGTTCCGACCACCTTGTTTCAGCGCTACACCGAAATCGGCAATCTTTAGCCCGCGAAAATCGTTGTCAGGCAAAAGCAGGTTTGCTGGCGTTATATCGCAATGGACATAGCCGGCTTCGTGGATTGCCTGAAGTCCTGACAGCAGGCCGCTCATCATCTCCACAATATCGCGGGCCGAGATAGCACCGGCGGCAAGCCTTCGGGACAGAGGCGCTCCAGCCCATTCCATCACGATTGCCGGCCGGCCATCCGGAAGCCGCAAGGCGATTTGGGTCCGCGCAATATGCGGATGATGAAGCGCCATCCCGATGTCGGCTTCCCGCAGCAGAAGTCTGCGCGCAACCACATCATTGGCATGGCTTGGCGTGACGGTCTTGAGGGCATGAAGCGTTCCAAGGTCGCGGTGACGAAGCCTGCCGATTTCCGTGCACTCGTGGCGGTGGACGATTTCCTCGATTAGAAAACTGCCAGCAATGAAGATCGGGTCGTCGGAGGGGAAATGTGGTAGCCGCCGATCCAACGCGTCGCGTACGCGGTCGATCAACATGGTCTGCGTTTCGGGTGGACGATTATCCTTGCCGTCGTGGGTCAATAGGCGCAACAAGCTGGAAAACCGGGAGGCTATTTCTTCCAGATCATCCGAGGGCAGTCCGCTGCTCATGGGACACCGATGACGATGGCGCTGAGGTTCTCACGGCAATTCGCTATCAGACCTTCCTGGACCAGCGCATTGGCAGCGCGCTCTATCGGCGTCTCGATCATAATCTCGGCGATCACGCGATCTGCGAGCATGCGGGACAACGGGGCACTGCATAAGATCAGGCGATCGCCAGGACGAAGAGCGTCGAGAAACGTGTCGGGTACGAACTGCTGTTTGAGCCCCACCCCTCGCGCAAGCGTACGTCTAAGGCCGATATCCACATGATCGCGCGTGAGGCAGCGCATCATTCCGTCGCGCAGCAGATAGCAGCGTGCATCTCCGGCCCAAATGAGCGCTAGCTTTCCATCGAAAATGGCTGCGACCACGATGCTGGCGAATGGCGGCTGCTGTTCGCCGGATGCCGCTTTCGTCTGCAGAATACTGTTGGCATGGCCGAGCTTGCCTTTGATGTCCTGAACGAGGGCCTGAAGGCTCTCTTGAGCGGCAACGCTTGCGAGCACGCTTGTTGCGGTTCTCGCAGCCTCGATAGCGCCCGTGCTGTCCCCGACACCGTCCGCGAGGGCGAAAAGGCGCGGGCGTTCGGATACCAGCAAAGCGTCGGCATTGAGCGACAGGCGTGTTCCCGAATGGCTGGCATAGCTGCTTTCGATCCGTCGTCCTGTTTCGGGTGCGGTCACGTTATCGGCGGGTTCTGTTGATTGGGAGGCAACTGCCGGTGGCGGCCCTCGGGGCTCCTCCACTGTGACAAGCTTCAGGAAGTCCCGAATGGTGGGCGGACCCTCCGTCTTGAAGCCTTTGCCGTGCCTGGTATCCGGGACCATGCGCCACCAGAGCGAAGCAGGGGCGCCGATATCGGGCGAAACCGCGTCATCCGTCGGCCGAATGTTGGGAAGCGGCAGTCTAAGACGCCTCACGCCTTCGATGAAGCGAGGCATGTCGAAATCCGATTTCGTGGATGTCTCGGCAAGCGCTTCGGCTGCAGTGAACCAGATGTCATCCTCGCAAATGTCGCGCAGACGTCCGGTAAATCTATGGAGCTGCGCTGCGATGATCAGCGGAAAACTTCGCCCGACGCGATCCTTGCTCGGCAGCAGCACGCCGGCGACCGCGGCGGGGCTCCAGACACCACCCGCTATCGCAAACCGCCAGGGTGGGCAGGCATGGAAGAGACGACGCCAATCTTTTCCAAGTGTTGGCTCCATCGCTCCCAGACCGTCTTGGATCCAGCGGTCGAGCTCGATCTGGAAGCGCCGCCCCAGTGCGGTGGAAACGAAGTCGCCATGCGTTGGCAGTTTACCGAAGAAGCCGATCATGTCGGTTTCCTGTGGCAGCGCTGTGCGAGCGGAGCGTTCGTTCATCGGCCGCACCCGCTAGAACTGGCTTGGGCAGGTAAAGTCGGATAGCGCCTGCAGTCGGAAGGGGTTGAGGACGGAACCGAATTGTACGTCGAACTCGGCTGCTTGGCCGGCATTGTCGAACTGCGCCCGGAAGAGATCCGGTCCTTGCATGGTGATTTTTGCCCCGTCGAAAAGCCGGAAGGGCGACCAATCGCCGCTCTCGGTCATCGCCTGCTGCCAGCCGCCGGGCAGAAAGGCGATGCGGGATTGGTTTTCGGCTCCTGTGGACGGCCACGCAATGGATTTTGATTGGATCGGGCCGTGGAAGTAGACCACGCGCTCGCCCCCGATTTCCATCATCACCGCATTGGCCGAATCCGTCAGGGATACCGGTTTGATGTTGATGGAAATCGCCGGTTTTTCGCTGCCGGCGGGGAAGAACGCGCGCTCGATCTTGTCGGCATTCTCGAACTGGGCGATCGCCTGACTCGGAATGCTGTCGCCACCAAAAGTGCCGCGCCATCCCCATGGCTGGGCGCTGGTATCGACGAAAGCTTCCAGCCTGCTCTTGAAGAAAGTTTTGAAAAGGCCCTCCGGCCCAAAAAGGCGCACGAAATCCGCCATCGCCACGTCCTGCGAAGACGTCCGCTGGAAGGGATATCGCCCCGTCACGATCCGCGAGCAGAGGTTCGCACCCTCTGTGGCCCATAGGTCGTTGATACGGTCGCGGGCGGTCTTGACGGCGAGAGCGCCGATGTCCGCAGCGACTCCGGCCATCCACGTGTCTACAGGCGCGGGAAGCCCGCGCGCCTGCTGGAGGAGGTCCTGATTGGCACTTGTGAGCTGTCCGCCGGCATCGAACACGCGGGCGACCTCCGCAGTCGAAGTCGAAGCGCGCGAGAGCTGATTGTAGAGGTTCTGCAGGATCGGCAACAAGGACTGGATTTGCGATCGGGCGGCATCCTTGGTGCCTTCAGCCTGCGCGCCGGCTTCCTGTTTTGTGCCGCGAGAGACCTCCATCGCTGCCCGCAACGGCCCGTATGGGTCCGGCGCATTGGCGGCGCTCGCTAAGGCGGATGAAAGGGCCGAATCGGGCGCATCGCCCAGCGATGCGATCTCGATGCCGTCTGATGGCCGAAGGTCGGTCGCGGCGGCGATCGATTTCAGGAAGGCTTCGATCGGGCTTGGATTGGCCGCGAGAATGCGGGTCGTTTCCATTGCATCGGCAAGGTTCTGCGACGGGCGGACCTGCAGGTCGGCGAGCAGCGTCGACCATTGCCGCCCGAAAGCATCAAAGTAGAGCTGCAAGGCTGCCTGGGTGACGACCTCGGTTGTCATTCCCGCGGGATTGCTCTCGTTTCCGCGCACCCATTGTTCTCTAAGCGCTTGGGCTGCGGCCTCGGTAATCATCGGCAGCACGACCGTCCGATATCCCTTGCCGGTGAAAAGTCCGGGAATACCGTCGCGAAGCGTCGCTTTGGATTTTCGCTGAAAAGCCTCTTCGCCAAGCGGACCCAACGCATCGGCCGGAATCCACGGATCGAGGGCGCGCGCCTGACGGGAATAGACAAGGATATCGTAGGCGCGGGCCGCCAGACTCTGAGCACGGATGATGTCGCGCGCCTTGGCGATGAGCTGGTTGTCGAGTTCGATCGCCGGAAGCTGACCCTCAACCATGGCCTCGACATGGGCGATCAGCGCTTGCCGTGTCGCCGTTCGCCCTTCGTCCGGATAAAGCGAGGCGAACATGTCCGTGGCCTGCTGCGAAACAAAATCCTTGTCCATTGGCCCCATGCCGCCGAGCATCCCGTAGAATTTCAGGGCGTCGAAGGTCTTTTCAACATCGGAGGTATTGGCCATGTTCTTCTGCAACTGGACCAGTATGCGTGGCAACAGCAGGGAATTAAGTGCCCGCCGATAGGCGCTGCGCTGCCGGCTGGCAATCTTGTCTTCTTGATCGAGGCCGAAGCTCGTCGGCCAGACCCTGGCTTCGGAAAAGCCGGTGGTCACCGCGCGCAGATTGTCCAGTGCCGGCAGGATACGCAGGAAATCAACATCGGAGACGTCGCGAACGGGAATGCCGCTTGCAAGCTTCTCATAATTGTCGATGCGTTTGTCGGCAGCGGCAATTGCGCGGGAGTTCTGGAAATAGGTTGCGGTCCAACTGGTGAAGACGATGGCCAGCGCGACGGCCGCGAGGCCATAGGCGGCGCGTTTGATGATCGTCTGCCGGCGCGACAGACGCCGGTCCCGCGCCACAAGCGAAGCCTCGTCGAAAATGACATCCTTGAACAAGCGCGACAGGAAATAGCTGCGCCGCATGCGGGCGGAAACTGCGGATAGGGCGGAAGGCTCTTGTGGCTGTGTGGCGGAGGCGAAATAGACGCCGCGCATGAGCGGTGCCTCGATGAGGTTCGATGCCGAGCAAAGTTCGGTCAGCACCTCATGCAGGCGCTCCTTCAGCGAGGCGAGTTCCGCCGGAAAACGGAATATTCTCCCGCGCACTTCAACGTTCGGCTCCTGCTGGAGACGCTCGATGAGCATGGTGCCGACACGCTCCTGCAGAAGCGCGAACTCCTCCATGAACCGATCGGGCAAATTCTGGCCCTGGTAACTTTCCTCCAGCCCGAAGGTCGTGCCCCAGACCTGCTCGCGATCCGTCTTGTTGAAGCCGTCGAAGAATTCGACGAAGCCCGTCAGTAGATCCGCCTTGGTTAGAACGATATAGACCGGAATGCGCGCCTGCAGGAATTCGTCGAGTTCGGAGAGCCGCTGGCGGATGGCGCGCACTTCTTCGAGCTGTGCCTCATGATCACGGGTGAGCAGGTCGCCGATAGACAGCGTCACCAGCGCGCCGTTGATCGGTTGCGAGCGGCGATATTTCCTGAGCAGTCCGAGAAAACCTTCCCATCCCGCCTTGGATGCACCGTTCAGATCGTCCTGTGTCGTATAGCGGCCGGCCGTGTCGATGAGGATTGCCTCATCGGCAAACCACCAATTGCAGTTGCGGGTGCCGCCGGCGCCCTGCACCGAGTTGCTGCCAAGTGCATCGCCAAGCGGAAATTTAAGCCCGGAATTGGTGAGCGCAGTGGTTTTGCCGGAGCCCGGTGCGCCGAAAATCACATACCAGGGGAGCTCATAGACATAGCCGAACCGCTTCTTGGTAACGCGGCGCAACAGCGAGAGGGCTTCCTTGAGGCGGCTATGGATCTCGCCGACCTCCGCCTGCTGGCTCGCAGCATCGGAAGCCGCGTCCTTTTCCAGGCCCTCGACAAGCGCCTTGTCTCGACTTCGGGCGCGAAAGGCCGTGACGATCAGGTAGGCAAACCATATCGCAATGACAAGGCCGATGGCGACCATCCGGGCGTTGACGCTGGCAAGCGGCTTGAAATCGCCATAGCCAAGCATGTAGCCGTAAAGCCAGATGCTAACACAGATCGCCGCAACCCAGATGAGCGATATGAACCGCCGGCCGAGAAGACCGGCATAAACAGAGACATAGGAGCGGAGAGTATAAAATAGGCTGAGCGGGTTCATGGTGAAACCCCCGTTGTCGGAGCCTTCGTTTCACCCGTCTGCGTGCCATCGGCCGAAGGCGCGGTGACGTTGGCGTCGCTGAGCGTCTCCTTTGGATCGGTCAGCACCAGGATTTCAGTCCGGCGGTTCGTTTCCCGGCCTTCCGGCGTTGTATTGCTTGCCAGCGGATCGCTATCGGCACGGCCTTCCGTCAGGATTGCCTCCTTGCCGGTATAGGCGGCGAGAATATCGCCGACAGCCCTCGCGCGAGCTTCGGAGAGATGCCAGTTCGAGGGGAATTGCGCCGTCCTTATGGGAACATTGTCCGTATAGCCAACGACCACGGCGCGATATTTCTCCGAGGCAAGCGCGCCGCCGATCCGCTGGATGAGATCGCGGAACCGGCTGCTGACCTCGGCGCTTCCGGTATCGAACAGGCCGGAATTGTTGATCCTGACGAGCAAGCGGCCGTTTGCGTTTGAAAGCGTAACCAGCTTGCGGTCCACCTCCGGCTGCAGGAACGCGAGAAGATTGTCGAGCCTGCTTGGGACGGTCGGCTTGATGGGTACCGGATCTGGCTGAGGCTGCTGTTTGGGCGGCGTCTCCACCTTGGCGACGACGACGGGTGGCTTCGGCGCGTCGATGAGCACGCTGGGCGTTTCATGCGGCGGCAGGTTCGCCAGCCGCTCGAAAGTGCCGTCGGAGGCTTCGTTGAGCGACAGTGTGAAAAATAGGTAGCCAAGGGCGAAGAGGAGGACGAGGGCGGAAAGCGCCGTCCAAAGGGCAACGGCCGTGCGCAGCGGCTTATGCCGCGCGGAAACTCCGCGCCAATGGGGGGAGAGCTCGCGCTCGAAAACGCCGTATTGGCCGAGAAGCGTTTTGTAGAGGCTGTCGCGGATGCGGCCGAGTTCCAGAGACCCGCGCGCCGAGACCCGCGTGCGTCCCTCGAATGCCAGCGACAGGCAGAGATAGATGAGAAGAAGCAGGTCTTTATTGGCTCCCGGACTCTGGTGGAAGTGATCGAGCAGATCGAACACCCGGTCGCCGCCGGTCACATCCATATGAAAGGTCGAGACGAGCCCGGACCGAGCCCAGCCAGCGCGCACGCCCCACGGCTTACTGAGAACCACGTCGTCGATCGTCGCGCACACCACATAATGGGCGGCACGCGCGCGCTCCGGACTGATCCGCGCGCTCGCGAGATCGCGTTCGTAGCGCCCGACGGCATCGACGGTCACCCGACGAAGCTCGGCGATGTCAGGCTGTGCATCCGTGTTCCGCAGGCTGTGGGCGAGATTGAGAAGCGGCGCTGCCGAGCGCACGATCGTCGGCACTTCCTCGCCGCCGAAACGGAAATCGCGCACCAATGCGTCGACCGACCATCCGCCGGAGCGCAGCTCCTGCGGTTCCGTCGGGGCGACATCGTCCAGCAATGCCGCCATCTTGCGGGCAGATTCATTCTTGCTGGCGCCGTCTTCTGTCAGCTCGATGATCGTCGGCAGCTCCTGCCAGGGCGTCGATTGTGGCGTATTCATTCTCTGAGGGCCCACAGTTCCATCTCCAGACCCGGGAAGTCGCCTGCAAGATGCAAGGCGATTGCACCGGACGTATCAAGCTGTTTCCAAAGCGGATTCTTCGTGTCGAGCTCGAAGTAGATCGTTCCCGATCGATAGGGCAGTTGCCGCGGCAGTACCGGCAGCGGCCTGACGGGTATGCCGGGCAGAGCCACATTGACGAGGTCGGCTATCTTTTCCACCGGGCCTACCTTGATCTGCGCTGGCAGCTTGCGCCGTACGTCTTCCGCCGACATTTCGGCGCGCACGGCCAATACGAAACCGGCATCCTTGAGCAGCGAGCGGTCGTTGATCAGCCCGACACGCACGCCATGACGCCGTTCGGCCAGCTCGATCGCAACGGCCGCCTGCTCGAGGACGGCTGACAGCGATGTTCGCAGATCGTCGAAGACAGCCGCAAAGGTCGCCTTCAGATCGTCGTGCCGATAGGGCGGAAAGTCGCTGGCCCGCTTGCGGTCGGTGGTGAAGGTCGCGAGCTCGCCGGCGAGCTGAATGCATTGCTCGTAGAAGACAATCGGATGCAGCCGGGTGGCGTTCGCTGCGATATGGCGCAGCATCGGATCGGCGCGATTGAGGATGTGTAGCAGAAAATAGTCGCCGACCTCCGCAGTGCCGCGAATAGTCGGATCGCCGATGCGTTCGGCAATCGCCTCGGCGCGGTGACGGACGATGCCGAGCAATTCGGTCACGAGCTCGTTCAGCCGTGGTTCGGCGGCGCAATTGAGCGACGGCGCGAGATATTCCGGATCGAGGATCACGGCCTTGTCGGAACGCACCTCAATGATGCGGGCGAGCCCGATCAGCTCATAACCTGCCAGTTCGTCGCCTGCCTTCAGATATCTGAGGCTCAGCCGACCGACGTCGATCGGCGCCATGAAATCCGTTTCGACATTGGAGTCCGGCGCTTCGTAGGGAGAGGCGACGATGCGGACGCTGTTGCGGGTTGCGCCGCCATTCAAGGCGACGTCGGCCTTGCCGGGTTGGCGCGCGGGCAAGGCCAGATAGACGACGGCGCTCTTCGTCGATTCATCTAGGTCGAGCGGTGGCGGTAGATCGGCGTCAACAGGCGCTTCGAAAGGCGTTCCGTCCGGCAGGATGCCACGCAGATTCGACAGCGCGAACTGTCCGATCGCCAATGCGCTGCGGTCGATGCCGATTTCTGCGATACCCCAGGGATAGGGCGCAAGCCCGCGCGCGGTGGTTCGCACGAGCCGTTCCGTCCATCGATCGGCCTGCTGAAAATGCTGTACGCGAAGGAACATGCCCTCGCTCCAAGCCACTCGGTTTTCGTTTTTCATCGGCCGTTGTTCGTCCTCTTCGTCATGCTGTCTGAAGCCTGCTCTTGCCGGCTATTTATCCCAGCGCGCATCGCCTCGCCGAATAGCTCGCGTACGGAAAGGTGCCTGCCGTCCTTCTCGAACTGGGCGCGATAGGCCTGCCAATACCGATGGCTGCCCTGCCACGGCAGTTTCCGCGATGCCGCATCGACCCGCGCTTCGATCATGCGGGGTTCCAAGGCCTGGCCGGCTTGATCGGCGAGATTTTCCAGCGCAGCGTTGAATTGCGCCTGTTGCGATAGCAGGGCGCCAAGGCGCGAAATGAGCCGCTCCTCGTGGCTCCGCTCGAAAAGACCGGTCTCGTCTTCGGCTGGGAGAGTATCGATTTCGAATATCGAGAGGCCGTCTGCCAAGGCCTGTTCCAGCCGATCGACCATCGTCTCCAGCCGGAGGATGTAGGACTCCGCATCGCCGGAGGGCCGGCTTTGCGGCGGCCGATCGGCAAAGTCCGCATCGTTTGCCGCGACGATCGTCTTTGCACCGCCATCCACTTCGACAGTATTGCGGCTGCGTGCAACCGGCACGGAGACGCGCGTTGCCGCGCCATGCTCCAGTTGGCTGCCGTAGTCAAAATCCGCGTTCCAATCGTTGGGAAGCACTGGTTCGATGCCGCTGGTATCGGGGGGGCCGTCCCAGCCGATCTCGACGTCGCGGATCGATTTTGTGGCTGCGTCTATCCGTCGCCAGTCGGCGGAGCCGTTCGACCAGTTGTCACCGTTACGCTCGCCAAGTATGCCGGTGGCGGTATGCCCGCCGGGCGCGATATCGGCGAGAATCGAGGAAATCGTCAATGTCTCGTCGCTGAGTGCCAGTCCGGCTTCCGGATCGCCGATCTCGCGATCCGCTTCGCCAGTGACGACGGCTATGAAAGCAAGGCCGCCGATTTCAATTCGGGATTTATCCGCCAGCCGTTTCGTCTCGCCCTCAGGCACTATGACACCGTCGACACGCGATCCGTTGGCGCTTTGGTCGCGCAGCAGAAAGCCTTCGCGATCCCGTTCAATGGTGCAATGTATTTTGGAGACGAGCCGGTCCGGATCGGCCAACTGCCAATCGCAGTCCGGCGAGCGGCCGAGCGTGCGTCTGCCGCGCTCGAAGAACCATTTGGCGCCGATCTCGGTGCCCGCGATTTGCCTCAGTTCAAGCCGCATCGCCGCCTCCATTAATCATGACCTGCGACGATGAGCGAGTTTCGGTGACAATGGCATCGCCGCTGTCGCGATCGGCTTTCGCAACCCGCGCCCAACTGTTCCAGCCGAGCCTCGGTGGATCGCCCGCGGCGCCAAGCCGGCAGAAAGGGATATGTTCCTTCTTCAGGACGACCTGGATATCGAAATCGAGCGCCGGCCCGGCATAGAGCCGGGTCAGAGCAAAGAGTTCCCCGATCTTCGTCCCACCTGGAGAGAGCGACAGATAATCCTGGTAGTCGAGCGGTCCGACGATCACGCGAAAACTGCCGCTGAAATCATGGATGGCCGCGCCCGCGGCTGCGTTGACGCCGAGCCGCACACCCTGCGGCTGGCCAAGACGGCTACGCTCCGTGACCGGAATTTCCAGCCAACGGCCGCGGAAAAGCTCGACCTCGACGGGCAGGCCCGTAAATTCGCGGAGCATCGCGCGCAGGTTGACCGCGTTACGCGTGCGGCTCGCGAAAAAGCCGGAGAAGCGCAGGATCAGTTCATCATCAACGGAGACCTGCTCCTTCAACCGCGCAGTACCGAGACCCGCGATCGAAAACAGCGTGGTGATGAATGTATTGTCGTCGCGTTCGCGGCTCCAGCGCAGCCGCCTGGCAATCCGGTATTTTTCGCAGGCATCGACGAAAAGCTCCGTCATGCATGCGCTGAAGAGATCGAAGAAACTGGCAAGGCCGCGCGATCGGTTTCGCTCCTCGCGCATGATCAGTTCGTTGTAGCTGGGCGGCATCGAGCCGAGAGGGCCGAGCAGAGCCGCCATCGTGCTGCGCACTGACGCAGACCGCTCTTTGCGGCGGAAGCCGCTCACAGCCAACGGTGCCGGCGAAACACCGATCGGAGACTCGACCGACAGGTCTCCATCCGTCGCCGACTGAGCCACGCGGAAAGCCGTCGCCGGCTCGAAGCGACCGGGGTCGCGTTCGAGCAGCGATGCGAGAGGATCGTTCCTGTTCTCCGCGGGCAACGTCATCGGTGCGTGGCGATCCTTTCCTAGAGAAGCGGCCGTTCGGCAGCGCGCGCCGGCCAGACTGCGATCGGTTTCGATTGTCCCTTCATCGAGATCGAAAGGCGGGTGAAGCTGTTGATGGATGTGTAGAGGCCGAGGAACCGGTCGAGAACGCTGCCGAACAGATAGGCGGATGCCCTATCGATCGCTGCCGGGTCGAATTCGAGCATGACATCCGTGCCCGGCACCATTCCGCCGCTTCCGAGCCGTGCCGTCGAACCCAAGGCTTGCACGCGCACCAGCGCATCGACGAGCTGCTTCGTCTCGCGGCTGTCCCGGAAGGTGTAAAGCGAGAGAATATCCTTCAACGCCGCGCCCTCATTGTCGAAGAGGGAAAGATGGTTGAGCAGCAGGTGCGACACGAGCCGCCAGTTGCGTCCCTGCTGTTCGTTCATGCGGACCGAAGGGGTCGGCGGCATCAGCGCTTCGACGGAACCGACAGCTTCGCTGCCGGAGGCGAGCTGCAGATAGGGATGACCGCCGCCGAACGGCAACTGTTCAGGCAAATCGCGGTTCAGGCAGAGCGTATCGATGCTGGCAATCCTGTCCAGCGGCCCGGGTGCCTTCCGCCCCCTGTCGACGAAAGCGATATCCATATCGGACGTGCGGTCGTCGGCATCGAAACTGCGGATACATTGCCAGAAAAGCGATCCGGATCCGCCCTTCTGGCTGCGGCCGAAAAAGGGAGGGCATACTTCCTCCTCGCCCCCGCGGCCGGAGACCAGCACGCGCTCTATCGCATAAATCTCGCGCGTCTTCTGCCGCCGGGCATCGGGCAACAAACGATATTCCGTGCGCGTGCCGTCGAGGGTCAGTGGTTCGCAGGTCTGGCGGAAAAGATTGACGACGGGCGTGGCATTGAGCACGAAATCGCGCGCCGAGACCGTCCGTTCCAGCTTGGTGTCCGTCTCGTCGAGATAGATGAAGATTTCCAGCGTTTCTCCACGCCAGACATCAAGCCCGCCAATGTCGATGAAGAGGAATTTCTGCGGCAGTGCGAAGAACTCGGTCAGCAGCCGATAGCCTATGAAGCTTGAAGAAGGGTAGGGCAGCATCGACTGGTCCGGCTCGAAGCCGATGGGCCGAAGCTCGGTGGCAGGCAACAGGATGGGATTGCGGTCGTCGGCGTGATAGGCAAGCGCAAAGCCGAGCGTGTGGTTAGCAAGCAGCTCATGGATCGCGACGGCCTGCTGCCAAGCCGAGGCGATATGCAGCCGCAATCGCTTTAGTCCGATGTCCCCAAGCGGCTTGTTGGCGTCGCGCGAACGGATGGAGAGGCGCAGGCAGCCCGCCGCGCCGGCATGCCGCGATGGCGGGGCGCTGATCGGATGGCTGGAAAGCGAAGCCGAAACGATTTCGACCGGCAGGACATCCGTATCCTGCGTTGTGCGGAAACGGCAGGCTTCACCGCCGATCGGTTCGGCAAAAATTTCAGTGTGACGCGGCACGGTCTGGACCGAGGCGAGCGTATTGCTCGGCGCGAACCGGACGATGCCCATGGAGGGCAGTGGCGCCAGATAGTGAGGATAGAGGGTTTCCAGCAGGCCGTCCGTCAGCTCCGGAAACTCGTCGTCCAGTTTCTGGCGAACGCGGGCGGCGGAATAGGCAAAGCTTTGGATGAGCCGCTCGACATGCGGATCGTCGGCGATTTCACCGGTCATGCGTAAACGGCCGGCGATCTTCGGAAAAGCATCAGCAAAACGCGCCGCGCGCCGCCGGAGAGCGGAAAGCTCGTCGTTGTAGCGCTGCAGGAAGCCGTCAGACATTGGCGGCCTCCACCAGAAAACGCTGGGTCGACGGATCGATCATCGATTCAAAGCTGATCGGCGGCATTCCCTCATGCACCCGGAAGGTTGCCTGGATACGCATGCGAAGGGCCCGCTCTCCGTTGGAGCGGCTTTTAAGGATCGTCACGCGTACATCGGAAAGACGCGTTTCGAACAGGGTTATGCGCCGCTCGATGACGCGGGCAAGGCGCAATTTGGCTGCGTCGGTAACGAGGTTCGCCGATACCATGCCATCGACGCCGTAAGAGACCAGTGCGTCGCCCAGCTCTTCGCAAGCCGAAGGCGGCGCGGTTGGGCGGCGTCGGGTGTTGAGCAGGGCTTCGAGGTCGCGGCGAAGCCCTTCGCGCAGCTCGCGGATCTGTTCGGTCGTGCTCAAGGGCGGGTCTTGCGACAGGTCCGGATTGGCATCGACCAAGCGGTCGATGATCGATCGCGCAAGTGTCCTTTCCTGTGGCCTGTAGCGTTCCAGCGGGTCAACCATGGGCCGAGCGCCTCGTCTCTTCTGTCCAGCCGGATGCCTCGAGTTTCACGGTGTCGTGGAAGGACACCAGTTCATCGCCTGCCAGAAAACATCTCTGACCGCGGCCGGTAGTGATCCCGGTCGGTTCGTCGATCCACTCCGTCTCGCGGCCAAGCAGCAGTTTCCCGTCCGCCGGCGTTCCGTGATAGATCGCCGGAAGGAGAACGAGCGCACTTGCGCCATCGACCAGTTCGAGCTCGGCCCGGCGGAATGCGAGGTCTCGCGGCCGTGCGATGGGTTCGATAGTGACGGCCGCGATCTTGGCAAAATCCACCCAGAGATAGGCGCCGCCGTTCATGATGACTTCCAAGGCGTGTGGAACGCGATCGTCGAGGTCACGCAGGTCAGAAACCTGCTTGCCGTTCCAGATCATCGGCTGCTCGCCGCGCAGATCATCAAGCGCCTCCAGCATTGCCCGCGTTTCCTTCGGCGATCCCTGCCGGCTTGCGATGCCGAGCTGCAATGACGCCTTGTCGAGCTCGCTCGGTCCCTGCGGAAAATCGGGTGTTGCCGCATCGCGAAACCACGCCGATCGCGCAGCCATCGCCCGCAACTGGTTGCGCAACAGCGTAAATCCCATCGTGTCTTCCGGTGCGAATGTGTTGGCGAGATTGCACTGCGCATCAGCGCGCTCGTAGTCGCCATCGAGCACCAGCAGATCGATGTAGAGGTGCCGAGCCTCCTTATCGGTCGGTGAGACCTTCAGATGCGCCTTCACCTGTTCCATCGCATCTTCCAGTGCATTTTCACCGAGGGCTTCGGCAATCCTGGCGGATAGCATCATGCGGACATCCTTTGCGGCAGGGCGGGACGCGACAGGGCCTGGGCCGTGTTCGCGGTCTCGGCAATGAGATGGAAGCTCGTCGAGACATCATCGAGCTGGAAATGCGGCTGCAGCCGCACGGTGCAGGAAAAAATCCCTGGCTTGCCCGGAATTTCGCTGACCGCAATGCCGGCGGAGCGCAGGGGGAAACGCGTGCGCAGCGCAAGATCGGCATCATCATTGCCGAGCGTATATCCGGAAAGCCACTCATTGAGCTTGCGCTCGATCGAGCCGGCGTCCGAGAGCCGGCCGATCTCGTCACGCATGATGACCTTCAGATAGTGCGAAAAACGCGAAGCGCAGAGAACATATTGCAGCATGGCGGCGATCCGCGCATTCTGCCGAGCCTGCTCGCTGGAATAATGCGGCGGCGCGTGCAGGGACTGATTGGAATTGAAGATGACCGAGGCCGACAAATAGGTGGTTGCGACCGGCACCAGGCCGAGTTCGCAGAGTTGCTGCTCCTGCGTGCTGGTCAGTCGTATCTCGACGGGTGCCTGGGCCGAGAGGCCGTCGCTTTCGATCCCCATGTCGTAGGGTGCCAGTTCTTCCGCGCTCAAGAGGCCGCCATCCACCGCATCCTGCGTTACGCCGCGGATATCGGCAAACCAGCCGGACTCGATAAAGTTACGGATGACGATCAGGGCAAAGGCAAAGGCGCCGTTACCCCACAGCAGCGTGCTGCCATCGGCTGCGATGCTCTCGCGGAAAGGAAAATGATCGTCGCGCCGGCGCGCGAAAGGCTCATAGGGCGATCGCATCAGAATGCGCGGCGCAACGAGCCCGAGGAAACGCGAATCCTCGCGCGCCCGCAACCCGTTCCAGCGGATGCGCTGCGGGTCGTTCGCGAGCCAGGAAAAATCATGCACGCGGTTGAGTTCGCTGAAATGCTGAAGGCCGATTGCCCGCGGGGAAGCGGCTGCCACGAAGGGGCAGAACGCTGCCGCAGCCGCCATGCCGATTTCCGTTAGCGCACCGATGGCATCGCTGCCCGTAGGCTCCTGGGGCGAAAATTCATAGTCGCCGATCAGCAGGCCGAACGGCTCGCCGCCAGGCATGCCGAATTCGCGGCTATAGACGAGCTCGAACAAATGGCTCTGGTCGAAATCGGTGGTGCGCTCGAAGTTGCGGGATAGCTGCGGCCAGCCGACGCTCAGCATCTTGATCTTCACGTCATCGGCGCGATCGGCCTGCTCCACAAGCAGAGCCAACCCACGCCATCTCGCCTCCATCGCCTGGAATTCGGGATGGTGGAGGATGGCGTTGACCTGCCGATTGAGCGTATCGTCGATCATGGCGATCAATCGATCTATCTGACGCGGTCGCGCTGTGCTGGAATCCATCGCTGTTCCGATCATGGGCCTGCCGAGGATCCGCGCGGCGATTGGGCGCCGCGCGGTATCCAGCTTAGTTTTTGGACGGAATGCGAGCGACCATGCGCAGCGAGGTGGTCAATTCCTCCATCTGAAGCCACGGGCGCATCCAGGCGACGGCATTGTAGGAGCCTGGTTTGCCCGGAACTTCCTGAACCGTGACTTTGGCATCGCGCAGGGGGTATTTCGCGCGCGATTCCTCGCCGGCATCGTCATTGGCGTTGACATAGTTGGAGATCCAGCGATTCAGCCAGTTTTCGCAGTCCTCCGCCTCCATGAAGGAGCCGATCTTGTCACGGCCCATGACCTTCAGATAGTGCGCAAAACGGGAGGTTGCCATCATGTAGGGAAGGCGCGCCGAAACCGCCGCATTGGCCGTTGCTTCCGGCTTGTCGTAGAGCTTGGGCTTGTGCGTCGTTTGCGCACCGAAGAACACGGCGTAGTCGGTGTTCTTGTAGTGGCAAAGCGGCAGAAAGCCGAGTTTGCCGAGCTCGGCATCCCGCCGGTCAGTAATGCCAACTTCCGTCGGGCATTTCAGGTCGAGATCGCCATCGTCGCTGGAGAAGATGTGCATCGGCAGGTTTTCGACCTTGCCGCCGTTCTCGGCGCCGCGAATGGCGGTGCACCAGCCGCTGCGCGCAAAAGCTTCGGTCAGCCGCGTTCCCATGACGTAGGAGGCATTCATCCAGCAATAGGCATCGTGGTCCAGTTCGCCGGTGCTTGACCCCTGGGTTTCGTCGAAGCCGAATTCGTCGATCGGGTTCGTTTTCGGGCCGTAGGGCATGCGTGCTAGCACGCGGGGCAGGGCGAGCGTTACGAAACGCGAGTCGTCGCTGTCCCGCAGGCTGCGCCATTTTGCATATTCCACCGTCTCGAATATCTTCTCGAGATCGCGCGGACGGGCCAGTTCGCGATAGTCGTCGAAGCCGAACATGCGCGGGCTTGCCGCGGAGATGAATGGCGCGAAGGCTGCGGCCGCGATGGAAGAGATGCCTTGGAGCATCTGCACATCCTCGAAGGAATTGTCGAACTCATAGTCGCCGATTAGAGCACCCATCGGCTCGCCGCCGGGCGTGCCGAATTCATCTTCGTAGATGGATTTGAAGAGGCGCGACTGGTCGAATTCCACGGCCTTTGACAGGTCCTTCGATACGTCGCGCTTGGATGCGTTCAGCACGCGGATCTTCAGGTTGACGCTGGTCTCGCTGTTCTTGACCAGATAGTTCAGCCCGCGCCAGGTGCCTTCGAGCTTGTTGAATTCGGGCGCTTGCATGATGGCGGCAAGCTGACGGGAGATCGTCCTGTCGAGTTCGGCAATGGCGTTGTTAAGGGTGATCGTCAGGTTGCGGTCGTAGGTGACGGTGCCCTTGAGGGCCTGGTCCGTCAGCGTTCGCAGAAGGTCCTGGGCACGGTCGGGTTCGGTCTGGCGCGTGGCGGCCACGACCCGGGTCAGGAGGTTTTCATCCGGCGCGAATTCGGCCTCGGGGGCCTTCAATTGGGTTTCAGCGCTCATTCTTCGATCCTTCAGGAAGAGCAGCGATCTCGGCAGAAGCATTGGTCTGACCGGCATCGGCTGCGCGAAACAAGGGTGGGACGATCTCGATTAGGGGCTCGTCAGGAGCGATCAATTAACGGGCGGCTTTTGCAGGGCGCCGAGTTCGGACACCAGTTTCGAAAGATCCGCCTTGTTCTGCAGAATATCCTCGAGCAAGCGTTCGAGTTCCTCCGAGCGGTCCGCTTTGCTCATGAGGTCGCGAAGCTGGTTGCGGGCATCGAGCAGGGCCTTCAGCGCCGGTACCTGATTGACGATCGAGCCCGGCTCGAAATCATTCATGCTCTCGAACTTCAACGAGACCGGGATGTGTGTGCCGTTGCCTTCGATCGTGTTTTCGACGGTGATGTTCAGGCCCGGCGTCATGCGGCGCATGACGTCGTCGAAATTGTCGCGATCGATCTGCACGAACTTGCGTTCGCCGAATGGTTTAAGCGGCTGAGTCGGATCGCCGGAGAAATCGCCGAGGACACCGACCACGAAGGGCAGTTCCTTCACGACCATCGCGCCTTCGGTTTCGACCTCGTACTTGATGTGGACCCGCGGCTTGCGAACCCGCTCCAGCTTCTCATGAACACTTGCCATTAAGCTTCTCCTTCATGCCAGCGGCAAATTTCGGACGTTAAAATTGTCGCAACTCTGAATTCGGCAAGATCAGGTTGCAAAAATTTATGCTTTGCGAGATTTTTCACCCGCTTTTGTTGGACTTTGGTTGAATTCCTGCTGCGGTCAGAACCGCGTTTCGAACCTGCTGCTCCGGCAGGAGCTCCGCCAGAAGTTCGGAAAAATCCATGCGTCCCCGCCTGACCAACGTCTCGATTGCCAATGAAATCGGCGAGTGTGGTTCGGTTCGGCGGAAATAACGAGCGACGGAAGTCAGAAGCTCGAAGGCTTCTTCTCGCGATCCGATCGCATCGGCGTTCAGCGGTCTGGCCTGAACCGGCTGCGCTTCTGCCACGGAGTTCGCGTTCGCGGCTTGAAGTTTCGGCTCGCTTGCGGACGCATCTGTCTCTGGGTCGATGCCCGCCAGCGTGCGAATAGCGGCTGCCGCCTCCCGAAGGACGTTGTGCGTGTTGGAACTTGGCGGCGCCTCGCTCCCGCAGCGCTCGCCAAGAAGCGCCACCAGACCGTCAAATGCGGAGATGCAGCCGTTCACTCCCTCGAGGTGACTGCGCATCGCCGAAACCCCGGCTTCCATGACCACCTGATTGAGTTCATCCCGCCGCTTCGCCTCGTTGGGGCGCTGCGACAACTGGAAATCCCAGAGCGAGAACTGGGCAAATTTGGCGCCGGGAACGAGCGGCGTGAGCCTGATGGCCTGGATGATCGTGCCTTCGCCGCCGACACCGTTGAGGCCCGCCAAAGGCGCCAGTCGCTCTTCCAGATCGCCATCGCCGACCGAATGAAGTTGCTCCCAATACTTGTCTAAAAGCGACGTGATCGCGAGGTAGATATCGCGAAGTCCTTCGAAACCCCGAAGCCGCAACTCTGCTTCGGCAAGCCACGCTAATACTTCGAGGTCCTTACTTCTTGAAGAAATAATCTGCAATCCCAGATTGCTTACATCTGTCCAAGCTGAGCAAAGCGTAATATTATCGCCGGGTGAAATACCTCGTTCAGCAGTACGAGCTTGGTTTCTGGCATCTTTTATTCTGTAGTATATTTCGCGCATTGAAGTATTAACGCGAAGATTTTCTCCGCATGGCGCGTTTTTATCAAGTGGAGCAGCGATGTCGCGAATGTTCAGCAGGTTGTTAACTCCGAAATTTTGAATACATCATCGGAATTCGCGATACTGATGGGGAGATATTGCCTTGTCAACCGTGTATATTCTGCGACGGATTTGTGACATCGAGCAAATTCTCGCGCGTTGGAAAAATTGATATTTGAGCCTAGACAATGACGATTAACCGCCCTAGTTGTTTCGTCGGCTCCAAAGGACGCGCTGATTTAAACTTTTGAGGGAGGTTTTCTGAGTGTCCAACATCGATCTCAATCGTCTCATCAGAACGCTTGAGCCGAATTTACGTGTCGGACTTGAGGCTGCGGCGTCGCTTGCGGCACGTCACAGACACGCGATGGTGGATGTCGCACACTGGATAAGATCGCTGCTTGACGCGCCGGAAGTTTGCTCCGTTTTTGAAGGACTTAGCGTATCTCCTGTCGCGCTGCGGACAGAGCTTGATGGAGCGATTGCCGACCTGCCCCGTGACGGTGGAACATCGCTCGTGTTGTCCGCCAATTTGCTTGCGCTTCTGCGGGAGGCGTGGATCGTCGCATCTCTTCAATGTGGCCGCAATAGTGTCATCGCCGCCGATCTGCTGACCGTTCTGACGACGGATCAGTCGTTGCGCATCGTCATGCGCGGCATTGCCCCGTCACTGCGCAATCTCGATCGGAACGCATTGGAAAACCTGTTGAACGCCGCGGCTTCCTCGGACGCCGTTGCTTCGGTGGCGCCGCTTTCCGGCACGATTCCGTCCGCCGGAGAAAACGAGTTTTTGCGCCTGTACACCCGCGACATGACGGCGGATGCACGCCAAGGCCGCATCGACCCGGTGATCGGACGGGATCGAGAATTGCGCCAGGTCATCGATATCCTGATGCGACGCCGGCAGAACAATCCGATCCTCGTCGGCGAGGCTGGCGTGGGCAAGACTGCGGTTGCGGAAGCTTTGGCGCTGGAAATTGCGGCGGGCAACGTGTCGGACATGCTGAAGCATGTGCGTATCTTGCTCCTCGATCTCAGTCTGCTGCAGGCCGGGGCGGGCGTTAAGGGCGAGTTTGAACGTCGCCTGCATGGTGTGGTCGATGCCGTAAAGGCCTCGGCAGAGCCGATCATCCTGTTCATCGACGAGGCGCACGGCCTCATGGGCGCCGGTGGACAATCCGGACAAGGGGATGCGGCAAACATCCTCAAGCCGGCGCTGGCGCGAGGGGAGTTGCGGACTATCGCTGCGACGACCTGGAGCGAATACAAGCGCTTCATTGAGAAGGATGCGGCGCTGACCCGTCGTTTCCAGCTCGTGCACATCCACGAACCCGATGAGGAAACGGCAATTCGTATGCTGCGCGGCATCGTCGGCAGCTTCAAGGCCCACCACAAGGTCAGGATTCGCGACGAAGCGCTTGCCGCCGCAGTCCGTCTCTCGGCGCGCTATATTCCGGCTCGGCAATTGCCGGATAAGGCTATCAGCTTGATAGACACGGCCGCGGCTGCTGTTTCGCTCGCCCGGCAGACGATCCCCGAGGCCCTGAAAGGGCTTAGAAACGAGCGGGATATGCTGGAGCTCGAGGCCGCTTCGCTCTTGGCCGAACCGCCAACTGCCGAGATCGCCGCTCGCCTTGCCATCATCGATGCCGAAAGGTTGGAGGTCTCGTCCGAGATCGAGAAATTGCAGCTCAAGTTCGATGAGGAGATGCGGCTATCGCGGGAGGCCGACCGTCTCGAAGCATCGATCGGCGAGGCTGATGACGGGGCATCGCCGGCAGGTGGATCGCGGGTAGACGACAGCAATGTCGCGCCTTTTCCGCTGCACGGCATGGTTTCCGAAGGAGCGCATTCGGCGCTTGTGCTGGCGGAGCGCAATCTCGCGAAGGTCGCCGGCGAAACGCCGCTTGTCCCCCGCGTCGTCGACAAGGACGTCGTCGCCGGAATCGTGGCGCGTTGGACAGGTATTCCCGTCGGAAAATTGCTTTCGGATCAGGTCGAAACGGTCAAGACCCTGGATGCTCGGCTGAAGGAGCGCATCATCGGGCAGGATGCTGCCATCGACCGGATTTCGGCGGCGATGCGGTCTGCTCGCGCGGGACTTTCCGATCCGCGTCGGCCGCCGGCCGTCTTCCTGCTTGTCGGCATGTCGGGAACGGGAAAGACGGAAACGGCGCTTTCGCTTGCCGATCTGCTCTATGGCGGCAGCCAATATCTGACGACGATCAACATGTCCGAGTTCAAGGAGGAGCATAAGGTTTCGATGCTTCTCGGATCTCCGCCCGGCTATATCGGCTATGGCGAGGGCGGCGTTCTGACCGAAGCCGTGCGCCGGCGGCCCTATGGCGTGCTGTTGCTCGATGAGATCGACAAGGCGCATCCCGGTGTGCAGGAGGTCTTCTACCAGGTCTTCGACAAGGGCATGTTGCGCGATGGCGAAGGCCGCGACATCGATTTCAAGAACACCACCATCGTCATGACGGCAAATAGCGGCTCGGAGCTTCTGGCGGCGCTTGCCGCAGATCCGGAAACGATGCCGCAGGGAGAGGCCCTGGAAACGCTGCTGCTTCCTGAATTGCAGAAGCATTTCAAGCCTGCCTTTCTCGGACGCACCATCGTTTTACCTTTCATCCCGCTCGACGGAGATACATTGAGCGGGATCGTCGATATTCAGATCGGCCGCATTCGTGATCGCGTGGGTGCCGCCTACGGCACCGCCGTGTCCCTCTCGTCAGCAGCCCGCGAAGCGCTTGTCGCGCGGGCCAAGGCCAGCGATTTGGGTGCGCGCGCCATCGAGATCATGATCGCCCGCGATCTCCTTCCCGAGCTTTCGACCTTTTTCCTCGATGCGATTTCCGCAGGGCGCAGGGTTGCCCGCATCGACATCAATTTCAACGACCATCGCTTCCTCATCGAGGAGTGCTCGGTGGACGACACCGAATTCGTCGATCCGGAAAAAACCGGTGCGGCGAATGAAGCAGCCTCGGACGGACATGCTGTCCGGATGCGGCATTAGACGGAAAGGCAACCGCGCCTTGGCGCAACAAGGCGGATTTAAATCCCAACAGGAGAGCTGATAGCATGCCGATTTATCTGCAAATCGACGGTATCCAGGGCGATGCCACCCACGAACAACACAAGAAGTGGATGGACATCGAAGTAATCCACTGGAATGTTTCGCGCAACATGAAGACTTCGGCTGGTTCTGCAGCGAACCGTGAAGCTTCCGAGCCGACTGTTTCGGAAGTCATTCTGACCAAGGTCAGCGACTCTTCGTCCACCAAGCTGTTCCAGGAAGCATGCTCCGGCCGCACCGGCAAGCAAGCAGTTATCCATCTGGTGACGACCGGCAATCCCGGCGACACCTATATCGAATATACCCTGACCAACACGCTGATCGCCAGCTACTCGGTCGATTCCAACGGTGACCGCCCGGTCGAGACGATCAAGCTCAACTTCACCAAGATGGAAGTGAAGTACACGCCATACGACGACTCGCAGTCGCCGCAGTCGCCGATGATTGCCTCTTACGATCTGGCAACGACCAAGGCTGCTTGATGACAGCACCATCTTCCGGCGCGTTTCTGACGACGCGCCGGAACTGTGTTTGACGCGAGATCGCAGTCACGGCTGCGATTTCCACCGTTTCAAGAACGTTCCTTCATCGAGGTCGCCATGGTAGATTTTTCCGTTTCCTCGCCGGCGCTGCAAATGGAGCCGGTGAGACAGACCGACCTTCCGCCGGTCAGGCGCGCAGGCCGCGGTCCGTCCTATGATTACTTCTCCTATCCGAGCGGTCCGCGTGAATTCGCGGCACGCAATCAGGCTGCGGGTGCGGCAGCATCGCTTTTCCGGATGTTTGCGGAAAAGGCCAATGAGATGTCGTTGACGCACTGGCTGCAAAGATGGCTGCGCAACAACGAGGCCCACATCATCCGCGAGATGGACACCAACCATCATTCGATCTTCGTGGCGCAATTCAATTATTCCGTCACCGACGGCGAGACCAGGGCTTTGATGGCGCGCGGCGCCTATCTGCTTGGAACGGTTCCGACGCGCGCCGATATCGGCAAAATCCTGACGCCGGAGGTCCTGTATGGGCCGGGCATCCATGAGACCCTACCGAATGGCACATTGTTCCAGATGGTCTATCTCGTGGGCGGACGCCGGCAGGCGCTCGGCAGTGCCGGCAAGACGGGTGCTGCAATCGCGCGGATAGGATGAGGCGCAGATGAACGATCAGCCTTCGGTCAACGATTTCATCCAGGCGACGCGCAATCTCAGGGTCATATCGCCGCTTGGAACGGATCAGCTCCTGCCTGAGCGGGTAACGATCGAAGAGGGGGTGTCGTCGCTGTTCGACATCCAGCTCTCCGTGCGCGCCAAGCGTGAAGTCGTGAAGCCCGAAGAATTGATCGGGCGTCTGGTGGACGTCTCCATCGAGGTTCGGCAAGGCGAAGATGGCGGGGACGGCATGCGCCGCCCCTTCAACGGGCTGGTCACCGCCCTTCACGAAGGCCCGCCGATCACGCGCGGGCTTCGCTCCTATTCGCTGGTATTGAAGCCGCAGATGTGGCTGCTGTCGCAACGGTCCGATTGCCGGATTTGGATGGACAAGACGAGCGTCGATATCGTCGAGACGCTATTTTCCGAGCACGGCATACCCGCACCTGACGTATCCGGTGTCGTAACGCCCCCGCCGCCGCAGCATTACTCCGTGCAATGGAATGAAACGGATCTGGACTTTCTGACCCGCCGCTTCGAAGAGGATGGGCTTTTTTACTGGTTCTCGCATGAAAACGGCAGCCACCGGCTGCATGTTGCCGATGGTGCGAGTTCATGGGCCGGACCGTCGCCTTCGGCTCTGGGTGAATCGCAGGTGCGCCTGGCGCAAGGGTCCACCGACCGCAACCACATCAGCGAATGGATGCGACATTACGCCTATGTGCCGGGGCAACGAGCCGGCGCGGATTGGAATTTCGAGACGCCGCAAATGGTGCCTGCCGCAACGACGCCGTCGCTGGTGCAGATGCCGGGGGCCATGAAGCGCGAGCTCTATGAATATCCGGCCCGCATCGCCTCCGTCGGCGAGGCGGAAAGGGCGCAGAAGCTCAGGATGCAGGCAAGCGAGGCCGACCACAACAGGGTTCTCGGCCGCTCCACCTCACGTATTCTCGAAGCCGGCCGGCGTTTCACACCTTACGAGGTTGCCCATCCGGACCATGTCTACGAAGAGCATGTGGTCATCAGCGCAAAGCATGTCGCCGTCGACCCTTCCTACGAAACCAATATCGACCAGCCGGAATACAGCAATGAATTCGAAGCGGTGCCGTCGCGCGTATCGATGACGCCGCATCGGCATACCGAGCGCCCGCGCATCCGCGGCACCCAGGTCGCAATCGTCGCCGGGCCGCCGGGCGAAGAGATTCATCCGGACAAGTATGGCCGTATCAAGCTCTGGTTTCCCTGGGATCGCAGGGCCAGCAAGGACGGATCGGACACCTGCTGGGTGCGCGTGGCGCAGAACTGGGCGGGCGGAACCTGGGGCGGCCAAGTCATTCCACGCATCGGCATGGAGGTCATGGTCGCCTTTATCGACGGCGATCCAGATCGGCCGCTGGTGACCGGCGTCGTGCCCAATCCCAGCAACGGCGTTCCCTACGATTTGCCAGGCAACAAGACCCGAATGGTCATGCGGTCCAACACCCATAAGGGCACGGGCTTCAATGAAATGACGTTCGAGGATGATGCCGGTCGGGAGAACATGTTCTTCCATGCTCAGAAAGACCAGACGACCCGTGTCCTCAACGACCGGACCAAACGCGTCGACCGCCACGAGGTCGCCTCCGTCGGCGGCAACCGCGCGGTCGAAGTGAGCGGCAACCAGAAGCACGAGGTCGGCGGATCGGTGAATACGGTTGTCGGCGGCACGGGGCCGATGGCGATGGCGCTGATGGGCGCAGTGCAGGGACTTTCGGGGCAAACGGCAGGCTTGCTCTCACAGGCGGGCCAAATCGCCGGCGGTGGCGGACCGGGCCTTGCCGCATTTGCCGGCACCCTCGCGTCCTCCGCTCTGGGCTTCCTCAGCGCCGGCGGCCTCGGCAGCCGCGAAGGCGTTGTCTCGGGGTCTAGTCCCCGTGCTGATGCAGGTACGGCGCTAGCGGGATCGGGAACCGGTGTCGGAAACGCCGCATCGGACCTCTTCCCGTTGTCGGGGATCATGAACACCATTGTCGGGTCTTTCAAATCGGACACTGTTGGCATTGCCCGGGCTGAGCAGATCGGGGTGAGCAAGGTTACGAATGTTGGCCAGACATCCCTCGAAAAGGTCGGCAAATTCAAGAAGGTGATCGTCGGCGAAGAGTTCGTCATCGAATGCGGCGCTTCCAAGTTCATCATGCGTCAAGACGGCACGGTCATCATTCTGGGGACGCATTTCAACTTCACGGCATCCGGACCGACACAGATCAATGGCAAGGTCGTCGATCTCAATAAGCCGGGTGGTGGCTTTGCCGAAGCATCGCCGACGTCGTCGGATACGACGGCGCAGGGCTGACGCGCCGATGTCGGTCGACAACCGTACGCCCTTTCCTGCGCTCGCCTTTCGCCAGTACAACCTGGCGGGCGATCTCCTCGGCGTCGTTGTTGCCAGAGGCACGTTCAAGCTCGCGAATGGCGGCCCGCTGGTCATGGATGATGTCCAGCGGCCTTTGGTCATGTCGGATGCTTATGATGGCGACCCGCACCAGACGCCGCAAATGGCTTGCACGGATCTGGCACCGTTCAAGCCGGGCACGGACGTAACCTTTATCGGCGCCGGCTTTGCTCCGGGTGGCGTGGCAGCTTCTTCGTGGACGTGCGGTCTGAAAGTCGGACCCGTTCAAAAGCGTCTGCGCGTTCATGGGCCGCGTTTCTGGCGTGCGAAGACCCGCAAGACCTGGCGCGGGCTGGTCGATAAGGACAAAGAGGATGCCCTTGATGGCTGGGAACTGACCGCGGGAGAAGCGGTGACCTATGTCCCGATCGACTGGCGGTTTGCCTTCGGCGGTAGGATCGAGGGCGGCGAGCTATTTGAACGAAACCCGCTAGGGATCGGGCTCGTCGACGAGGACCGCTTTCGCGAAAGACCGGAGTGGCCGGCGCCGCAAATCGAAGATGCTGATGCGCCCATTCGCTCGGTCAGCGACCGGCCGGCGCCGGCGGGTCTTGGTCCACTTTCGCCATTCTGGGAGGATCGGAGCCGGAAGGCCGGCACCTACGATGACGCCTGGCTGAAGGACAGGCATCCGCTGCTTCCCCACGATTTCGATTTCTCCTTCTGGCAGGCGGCGCATCCTGACCTGGTGGCAAATCCCTGGCTGCAGGGCAACGAACCCTTCGAACTGGATCACCTCCTGCCAGGAATGGGGGTGTTTCGCGGCCGCCTGCCCGATGTCCGGCTTGAGGTCGCGATCGATCGAGGCACAGGGCCGGCGCGCGGTCCCATGGTGCTAGACGGCGTCCATTTCGACATGCGGCCCGGTGTCGGGCGCGTTTTCCTGACCTGGCGAATTGGCTTCCCTTGGCCGGAGCGCCGCGGGCTGCCGCGTCTTGCCTTCGTAAGTTCCGCTCAAGGAGTGGCTTGATGGGCGAGAGGCAATTTCCCGACCCGATCTATGATGGCGATTTCGCGGCCCTCTACGGGCTTCCTGCCGATACGAGAATCATCGGCCCGCCGATGTCTGGCACTTTGCTCACCAAGACGCCGGACGGCAGCAATCCCATGCTCAGCTATGACGGGCCTTGGCCGCCTCCCAAGAAGGAGGCGACCAAGGCAGTGGAGCAGCCACGTCCCACCGCTGCCGATCCCCCACCGCCCGAGCTCATTCCCGACGACAGCAAGGCGATTGCGGTTTGTTTGTCGCCGGACGTGTGCAAATCACCGGACAAGCCGGTTCCCTACATGTCTTGGGGCAAAGCCTCAGACGATCTGAACTATTCGCCGGATGTCCGCTCGAACGGTATGGTCATCAAGCGCCAGGATTCCAAGTTTTCATGCTGTTATGGCGATGAGCCGGGCGTGGGATTGGGATGCAAATCCGGCACGGTTGGAGATGTTGTCGAACCGGTTACATCCTCGGGAATCGTGCGTGCAAATGGCATTTGGGTCCAGCGCCACAACGATCGCTGCACATTGAACAACGGCAATACCGAAGGCGAATACGTCCATATTCAGTCGACTGACACGAAGAAGGCGCCCGACGGCAACGACAAGGGCGACAAGGCTTGGTACGAAAAGGCTTGGGATTGGACCGGCGAGAAGCTTCATGACGCCGGGCAGGCTATCCATGAGTTTGACGAAAGCCACGGTCGCGTCATAACACGCGGCATGGGAGGGCTGCAGGCCATAGGTGGTGCTGCGGAGAGTGTCGCTGGCGCCGGTCTAGCTGGTGTCGGCGGCGCAGCGTCTGCAACCGGCGTCGGAGCGGCGCCGGGTGTTCCAGCCATGATTGGAGGGGCCGCACTCGCGGTCAACGGCTATGATAATTTCTCAACCGGCTTAAAGCAGCTTTGGACCGGGGAAACTCAAACAACTGCGATCGCCCAGGCCGCCGGGCAAATAACTACTGCACTTGGAGGATCGCCTCAGACGGCGCAGACCGTTGAGAATGTCGTTGGAATGACCCAGGCGGTTGGCGGTGGGGCCGGTACAATCGCCGCCGGTATCGGGAAGGCCGGGACGATCGCAAAGACGGCCAAAGTCGGTGACGACATTGTCGAAGAAGGAGCCAATGTCGGGAGGGCGGTTGAAAGCGGCGAGGAAGGAGCGCGCAGTACACGCCTTAGTCGGTGGGTGAGAAAAGATGTCAACGGTCGAAGAGTCTATCAGCGCGATGATTTAATTGATCCGAACAAAGTTGATGACTTAGGTAGAACTAATAAGCAGCGTATGGAGAAAGGGCTTGCACCGCTTGGCGACGATGGAAAAGAAATTAATTTGCATCATCTAACGCAAGATGAGCCAGGCGCTATGGCTGAAGTGAAGAGTACTTTTCATTCTGAGAATGATCGCGTACTACATATGTATTCAAATCAATATGATAAGATGTATCGGGATAGTGCTGGCAATTGGCACAGATACAGTAGCGCGCCACCATCTATGGACAGGGGCCCTTTCAATCAATGGAAGTCCGATTACTGGCGGACGAGAGCAAAGGATTTTTAGGAGCGCAGAATGACAGCGATAACTGATTTTGAAAATGCACTTGCGATCGTGCAGGCCAATCCGTCGAGTTCCGATTTTTTCGGCCCGGCACCAGACGATAATGTCGAAGCGGCAGAACAGATGTTGGGTATTCGGATGCCTCCCAGCTACAGCAGGTTTCTCGCGACTTTGGGAGTTGGCTCGTTTGATGATGCCGAATTTTATGGGATCGTTGCGAATAAAATACCGGGTAGTTCGGTGCCCAGCATGATTTGGCGGACTTTGGAGGATCGCAAACTTGCCGGCTACCCCAAAACCCATGTCACCATCATGAGTAGTGGTTACGGTCCTATTTTCTGCCTGGATGGTTCTGTCGTAAACTCTGAGGACGAGTACCCTGTCGTTGAGTGGACTCCGGCTACCGGCGCGGCAAATCCGGGTGAACGCCTTGCAGATAGTTTCGGCGCCTTCTTCTTGGATGAGGTTAGTAAGCGGACTAGCGCTCAAATTTGAGGTCATCGGTGACGGCTCGCAAAGACAAAATCGATCAAAGATATCGATCCCGTCTATCTCAATCATCTGCGGTCGAAAAAGCTTATCGATTGACGGTGCGACCGCGGCCTTCTCCAAGCTTTTCAGACAAATCCAGCCTTTAAGATTGAGGCTGTCACGCTGCTGAAGGAACAATCGTTCCATGATTTATGGGCGGAAATTGAAGATCTTCCGTCAGGCCTATTGGCCAATTGACGATCGGAGCTCCAGAACGTTTAGACACTCCATGTCCGAGTCATGCGCCTAATACCTAGATAGCTATTGCGAACGTTGACGGCAGCGACCAACATCTCGGCGAGGATACCATTTTCGGCGTGAAGCCGGAGTTGATCCGTGACTTCGAGCGCGTGAGCATCGGCGATGCGCCGTCCTGGCGGCTCGAATTCACCTTTGTCATGACGCGCGCAAAGCGGGGGCCGAAGCATGAGCCGAAATTTCGTCTATAGCGGCAGTCCCGCCCATATCGTTTTCGGCGAGGGCAAAAGCGTGCTTGCCGGCGAATGGGTGGAGAAGCTCGGATGCCGGCGCGCGCTTGTCCTGTCCACGCCCCAGCGGAAGGCGGATGCCGAGGCTTTGGCGGCGCGCCTCGGGCCACTTGCGGCGGGCGTCTTTGCCGGCGCTGTCATGCATACGCCGGTCGATGTCACCGAAAAGGCGATGGAGGTCGTCCGGCAGACCGGTTGCGATTGCGTCGTTTCACTTGGCGGCGGCTCCACGACCGGCCTCGGCAAGGCGATTGCTTTTCGCACCGACCTGCCGCAGATCGTCATCCCGACCACCTATGCCGGCTCCGAAGTGACCCCGATCCTCGGCCAGACCGAGGGCGGGCGGAAGACGACAGTGCGCCATGCCAGCATCCTGCCGGAAGTCGTGATCTACGATCCGGTGCTCACCACCGGTCTGCCCGTCGGCATGAGCGTCACCAGCGGGCTGAATGCCATGGCGCATGCTATCGAGGCCCTGTATGCGCAGGACCGCAACCCGATTTCGACGTTGATGGCCGTCGAGGGCCTCCGGGCCTTCAAGACCAGCCTGCCGGAGATCATCGCATCGCCCGGGGATATCGATAGACGGGCGGATGCGCTTTACGGCGCCTGGCTCTGCGGCACCGTGCTCGGCACGGTCGGAATGGCGCTGCATCACAAGATCTGCCACACGCTCGGCGGTACGTTCGACACGCCGCATGCCGAAACGCATGCGATCATGCTGCCGCATACGGCGGCGTACAACGCGGCCGCGGTGCCGGAGCTGCTGGCATCGGCCGCGACGATTTTCGGCGACTCGGTCGGCGGCGGGCTTTGGGATTTCGCTAGGGCTGTGGGCGCCCCGATGGCGCTGAGGGATCTGGGGCTCAGCGAAGCGGATCTCGATCGCGCCGCTCAGATCGCGACCGAGAACCCCTATTGGAACCCGCGGCCGATCGACCGGCAATCCATTCGCTGCCTGTTGCAGGATGCCTGGGAGGGCAGGCGACCGCAGTAACATCATGCTGACGATCCGGTCGCCGAGCTGCGCCGCGTCTTCGCATCGATTTTGGACCAATGAGGATGATGGACATGGATGCGCATGAAAAGGGATTCTTCACCGAAGAGAGTTCGGTCGAGGTCGTCACCGGCCGCAACCGCAATGCCAAGGACGAACGGCTGAAACAGGTGATGGAAGTCATCACCCGCAAAGTGCACGAGGCGGTGAAGGAGATCGAGCCGACACAGGAAGAATGGCTGCAGGCCATTCTGTTCCTCACCCGCACCGGTCAGATCTGCAATGAGTGGCGGCAGGAATTCATCCTGCTCTCCGATGTGCTTGGCGTCTCGATGCTGGTCGACGCGATCAACAACCGCAAGCCATCGGGCGCTTCGGAAAGCACTGTGCTGGGGCCATTCCATATCGATGGCGCGCCAGAGCTGGAGATGGGCGCCAACATCTGCCTCGATCAGAAGGGCGAGGACATGTTCATTTCCGGCCGTATCCTCGACACGGACGGCCGGCCGATCGAAAGCGCTGTTATCGATGTCTGGCAGGCCAATGATGAAGGTTTCTACGATGTCCAGCAGCAGGGCGTACAACCGGATTTCAATCTGCGCGGCGTTTTTCGCACTGGTGCCGACGGCCGTTACTGGTTCCGGGCGGTGAAGCCGAAATATTATCCGATCCCCGACGACGGTCCGGTCGGCCAGCTTCTCGGCCAGCTCGGCCGCCATCCCTACCGTCCGGCGCATCTGCACTACATCATCAAGGCCAGGGGTTTCGAGCCCCTGGTGACACACATCTTCGATCCGGATGATCCTTACATCAATTCCGATGCGGTCTTCGGCGTGAAGGAGAGCCTGCTTGCCCAGTTCAAGCGGACAAATGATCCTTCACGCGCAAAAGAATACGGCTTCCAGGGAGCTTTCTGGGATGTTGAGCACGATTTCGTGCTTGCGGCCAAATCACAGATGATGGGTTGATCAGATCTTCGGGGATGTTGCGGCCCCGATCTCTCTTTCTCTGGCGACCCGCTCTTTTCGCGATATCTGCTGTTCCACGACGAAGACGAGCAGGCCACCGATGGCCAGGCATCCGGCCAGGAAGAACATCGGGGCAATCGTGCTTCCCGTTGCGTCTTTGATCCATGGCACGACGTTCTGGGCAATGAAGCCGCCGAGATTGCCAACGGAGTTGATGGCCGCAAGGCCCGCCGCGGCGCCGGCGCCCCTCAGGAACCGTGACGGCAGGCTCCAGAAGACCGGCTGACCGGAAAAGATACCGGCGGCAGCGATGCACAGAAACGCGAACTGCAGCGTATGGTCCGGGATTAGTGCGGAAAGCAGGAGCGACAGCGCTCCGACGAAGGCCGGGATGACGATATAGGGCGTCTTCGATTTCGCCTTTGCCGCCATGGCGGGAACGACATAGAGGCTGATTGCGACTAGGATCCATGGAATGATGTTCAGGAAACCGTTCTCGGTGTTGCCGACGCCGAAGCTTTTCACGATCGTCGGCAGCCAGTAGCTGAGGCCATAGGCTGCAAGCGGAAAGGCGATATAGCAGAGCGCCATCAGCAGCACGCGCGGATCGACGAGGGCTTTGAAGCCGTTATCAGCGTTCTTGTCCATGCCGGCATTTTCCGAGGTAAGCTTATCCTGCAGCCAGCGCTTCTCCTGGTCGGTGAGAAAGTGCGCCTGCTCCGGCCGGTCCGACAGATAGAATATCGTCACCACGCCCAAGATGATGGCCGGAATACCAGTCGCGATGAACACCCACTGCCAGCCAGCGATATCGTAGAGCCCGTCGAGATCGAGCAGCATACCGCCGAGCGGCGCGCCGACGGCGTTGGCGAATGCGCTGAAGATCATGAACAGCCCGACCATCGTGCCGCGATAGGCGGACGGAAACCAGAGCGTGAGAAGATAGAGAACGCCGGGGAAGAAGCCTGCCTCGCAAGCGCCGAGAAGGAAGCGCAGGATGTAGAACATCGTTGCATTCTGCGTATAGGCGAGCAGCGTCGTTACGATGCCCCAGGAGATCAGAATTCTGGCGAACCATCTGCTGGCGCCAAATCGTTCCAGCATCAGATTGCTCGGCACTTCGAAGATGAAGTAACCGATGAAAAACAGAGATGCGCCAAGGCCATAGGCATACTCGCTCATCCCAAGCGCATCGACCATCTGCAGCTTGGCGAAACTGACATTCTGCCGGTCGATATAGGCGACCAGATACAGGAGCCCCAAAAAGGTCATCAGACGCCAAGTGATTTTAGAGACGAGCTGTTTTTCGTCGACCATGGCTGTTTCTCCTAAAATTTCATGGGATTTCTTGAGCGCTCGAGGATGAGCGGACTGATTATTTCGCCTTTTAGATGTAGCGGCAGGAGGGTGTGGCAATACGCGGTCGACAAGTTCGTTGCGGATGGCAGCATCCGATTGTCGGTCGAACCACGTCTGTGGCGCCGATTTTCCGAAAAAATCTTTTACGCGGCGATCCGTTTCGGTCCCTGGAGTCGTCTTTGCTGTGTCCGAAACAGAAGGAGGCGCTGATCGCGCTCTTGAAGCAGAACATCGACACAGTGATCCGCACGCTCCATGGCTGGAAGACGACCCGGCTGATCGCGGCAAAGGACGGCGCCAGTGTCGTCATCTATTCCGAGTGGGAGATCTCCGCCGCCATTGAGGCGATGCGCGGCGATCCGCGCATGCAAGCCTATTTTCCGAAGATTGCTGAGTTGGCGAGCTTGGACTCCACGGTAGGCTCGGTGGTTTTGAACGAAACCCGATAAGGATGAACGCACAAGTAAATCTGCGTCAAACAAGCAACTAAGGAGAACTGCAATGGCTCGGATGGTCGTTATTTACCCGACACCGAAGAACATCGAGGAATTTGATCGGCATTACTTTGAAGTCCACGTGCCCCTCGCCAAGAAAATTCCGGGTCTCAGGAAATACGAGGTCAGCGACGGACCCATCGCAACGGTGGTTGGAGGCTCCACGATTCATCGGATCGGAACGCTGTATTTCGACGACCTCGCGGCGATCGAAAGGGCATTTGCCAGCCCGGAGGGACAGGCGACCAGGGCGGATCGCCAGCTTTTTGCGCCTGATGACTCGGGCGTTCAAATGTTCCTTTTCGACAACCGGGAAGTTTGAGCCCATCCCCCTCGTCCCGCGGGCGAGGGGAAACGATGGTGGCCGCTTATACAGGTCGCAAAGATCGCAAATCAGGCAAAAAGGACTGAGCGATGCCAGCAACCAAAGTAATTTTGGTCCTCATCCGCAATGGTTGGCACAACCGTTCGGCGTGGGATAGAGTTGCGCGCGGAAGCGCCGTAGGTTTCGACACATGAGCACCGACGAATTCGAAGATCGTTTGAGAGCGCTGCGGCCACGCCTTCATCGCTACTGCGCGCGCATGACAGGGTCGGCGGTCAACGGCGAGGATGTATTGCAGGATGCCCTCGTCAAGGCTCTTCACGCGCGGGCCCAGGGCGCCGAGGTGGATAATCTCGAGGGCTGGCTGTTTCGCATCGCCCACAATGCGAGCCTCGATTTCCTGCGCGACAGGTCCCGCAAGACGGTCGTTGCGCTCACCGAAGACATGGAAGCGGCGCCCATACCCGAGGCCGACATCGTAGCGATCAGCTTCCAGACGTTTCTACGGCTGCCTGAGCTTCAGCGCTGCGCGGTGATCCTCAAGGATGTCCTCGGTCATTCGGTCGAGGAGATAGCTGGCATTGCCGAGTGTTCTCCGGCCGCCGCCAAATCGGCGCTCCAACGCGGGCGAGCGGCGTTACGGCAACTTGCGCAAGAGCCCGAAGACCTCCGGTTGCCGCTGATATCCGACCCGGATCGGCGGAAGATCACCGCTTACGTCGATCTGTTTCGCAGTGGCGATTTCGACGCGATCCGCGCCATGCTCGCCGACGACGTGAAGCTGGATCTGGTGAACCGGCTCCGGCTGGAAGGCCGCGACAAGATTGGCATCTATTTCACGCGCTATGCGGAAGAGACGAGATGGCGCTTCGCCCTCGGCGCCATTGAAGGACAGCCGGCCATGCTGGTCTTTGACAGCACTGGCCCGATGGACAGACCCGCGCATTTTGTCCTGGTCGGCTGGTCGGAAAACCGGATCATCGAGATCCGCGATTTCTTGTTCGCGCCCTATGTGCTCGAGGCCGTAGATTGGGTGCGACTAGGCTGAAAGCTTATGGTCGAGTCCTGATCCGCCCTCGGCTCAATTCGACCGCGATGCCAACCAGCTATGCCATTCTTCCTCGCTGCCGTGGAAAGCATTGAGGTCAATCCGCCCTTCGACCCCATGCGTCAGGCCGGAACCGGAATATTGCCAGAAGAGCCATTTGCGTCCCGGATAGACCTGGGAGGGATGTGCGGCCACCGAGCGCAGCCAGAAGGGATAGTCGGTGAATTCGCCCCTCAAGTTGTCGCGGTAGAAATCCGGCGCGGTGTAGATGATCGGGCGTTGGCCGTAATACCGCTCCAGCTTATCCATAAAAACCTGCATTTTTTCGAGGACATGCTCGCGTGAGGGTTTTCTCTTGCAGCTCGACTCCCCGTTCCACTCGACGTCTATCACCGGCGGCAGAGCGCCGGCCTCCCTCGGAACGTTACGCATGAACCAATCGGCTTGCTCGCCGGCCGTCCGGCACCAATAGAAGAAATGATAGGCACCCCGTTTCAGACCGGCCTCCTTGGCTCTGCGCCAGTTCTTCTTGAACATGGGATCGAGATGATCGCCGCCGTCGGTCGCCTTCAAATAGACGAAGTTCGCACCCTGCGCCTGCAACTTCTCCCAATCGATATCACCCTGCCAGCGTGAAACGTCGACGCCATGCACGGCGAGTTTTCTGGGGGAGGAACTGCCGAAATTGATAGGCTTGGCGTCCCGGAAGCGACGGCTGTAGATTTGCATTCGCGTTTGCGGCGCTACGCTGATCGCTGGGTTCACCGGCATGAGCAGAGCGACCGGTTTTTCAGCGGGAACAGGTACGCCGTCGGTCTTGGCCATTGGCACGAACGCCTGCGGCTCCGGAGGCGTTTCCGTCCATGTCAGCGCTTGCTGTTGCTGCTGCTGTTTGACGACCTGCGGAGCGGCGCTGCCGACCTCAGCGGTCGGCACGGGCCCGCTTGAGCGGGTGATGGAATTCGTCGTCTCCTGCGACGGTGGCGCGACCGGGACGTCTTCCGGACCGGAGCTGGCGGCGCATGCCGACAAGATCAGGGAGGTGAGAAAGATTGCTGACACAGCCGCTAGACGCATATGAACCCGCACGCAAAACAACAGTCGACGGCAGAATCCATGTAGCCGGACACCCGCCGACATGAATTGCTAATGGAGAATTACCAAAAAAGATTGAATCCAATCTTTACGGGTCAATAATCGGGTTTCGTGGTGTTTGGTCTGGTGCACGCCGGATCAGGGCCGGCGTGCACCGTTTTGTTGGCGGGACAGAAGCCTCAGCCAAGGCGTCAAATGGAAGACGCTCATGAGCAAATACATCGGGACCATTCCGCCAAGTGGTAAAGCCCCCGGCATGGCCGAGCAGATCATATCCTGATCGCCGACAGCGGCGGTCAGCAGCGCCATGATCGCGAATGTCGGCGCCGCGGCGAGGGACAGCCAGTGAGAGATGCCAACGGCGACAGCGTCACCGGCAGACCCGCCGCCGGCGAGAAAGCCGTCTTTCGAAGGGGTGGGTTCACCAAACATCGACACGTCAGCTCCGGCCGTACTGGTCATGATGGCGCCACCAGATCCCATTCTCGTTGCGTCCCTTGGGGGCACGATCGAGCCACTGGTACATGCCCCAGAGGCCATCCAGCCCGCGCGCGTAGCTGGAATAGGTGTGGTAAACGACGCCGTCATCGAGCGCGAAGGCGCTGAGGCCCGGCCTTTCGCGCGTAAATGTGGCAGCGTCGGTTCCGGTCATGGCCGCCATTTGCGAGACCGGTTTCTCGCTGCCGCGCTCCTGCCGAGGTTGAGGTGAAGGCGCCTCGCGTCTGAAATTATATTCAATGCCGCCCTCGCGCTGCTGGTCCTCGGTGAAGCAGACGCTGAAATCGCCATTGAAATCGCTGCCGAACGAGGACGCCCAGGGGAAGGTCCACCCCATTCGCTGCTTGAATGCCTGCAGCTTTGCAAGTGGTGCGCGCGATATCGCCGAGAAGGCGACATCGTGGTTTTCGAGATGGACGACGAAGCCGTTGAATCCATCCGCGATCGAAGAGCAGGATGGGCAGCCGGCCGTATAGTCGGGACCGAACATGAAGTGGTAGACGAGGAGCTGCGAGCGTCCCTTAAAGAGATCGGCGAGCGAGGCTCTGCCATTCTCCGTCTCGAAACGATAGTCCTTTTCGATCCGTACCCAGGGGAGGGCTTGCCGACGCAGCGCCAATTCGTCGCTTCGCCGCGTCAGCTCCTTCTCCTCCGCGAGCAGGTCCAACCGTGCAGCCAGCCATTCTTTGCGTGTCGCTGTCATATGTGCGGTCATCATTTTTCTCCCTTGGCTATCTGCCGCCGTATCATTCAAGATGCGACGTGCTGTTTGGTGGTCGCGAGTAAACTACGCCCGGCTATCGAATTGATGGGAGTTACAAGTTTGACGGGATTTCGATGGACTCGATGATCACCGCTGCGGCCTATGCGCTTGCGGCGGGCGATCCTCTCGGCGCGTTGAAGCGAGTTGCCCTGCGCGATGATGCGCCGGCGCTCGCGCTGAGGGGCATCGCGATGGCGCAACTCGGTGATCTCGGCCGCGCAAAGGTGCTCCTCAAGAATGCGGCGCGCGCCTTCGGGCCAAAGGAGGGCATGGCCCGCGCCCGGTGTGTCGTCGCCGAAGCGGAGATCGCACTCGTCTCGCGCGACCTTACCTGGCCCGCCAGAGCGCTTGCCGCGGCGCGGGCGACCCTCGAGGCACATGGCGACCGCGTGAATGCCGCCCATGCCCGCAATCTCGAAGTCCGGCGCCTGCTCCTGATCGGCCATCTCGACGAAGCCGAGCGCGTGCTCGCCGAGCTTGACCCGACACCGCTTCCTCCCGCCTCGAGGGCGGCTTACGAGCTGGTCGTTGCCGGCATCGCCATTCGCCGCCTGCAGACGAAGGCAGCGCGTGCAGCACTTACGCGGGCAGGGCAGGCCGCAAGTGCAGCGGATATTCCTGCGCTGACGGCGGAGGTCGAAAGCGCCTCGCTCGTGCTGAACACGGCTGCCGCGCGCCTGATCCTGCGTGGCGAGGAGCGCCCGCTCCTGCTTGAAGAGGTGGAAACGCTTCTGGAGTCGGGGACGCTGGTGGTGGACGCATGCCGAAATGTCGTCCGGAACGCAGGGGCGGTGGTTTCGCTTGCGACGCGCCCGGTCCTGTTCGCGCTTGCACGCGCGTTGGGCGAAGCCTGGCCCGCAGATGTACCGAGAAGCACACTTCTCACCCGCGCCTTTCGGGCCAAACATGCCGATGAATCGCATCGTGCAAGACTGCGTGTCGAAATTGGACGGCTTCGCGCCGAGCTCAGGACGCTGGCGGATGTTCGGGCCACGAAACGTGGCTTTGCGTTGGTGCCGCGCCGCGCAAGCGAGGTCGCCGTGCTGGCGCCGCCCGTCGAAGAACAGCATGCGGCGCTGCTCGCCTTTCTTGCCGACGGCGAATCCTGGTCGAGTTCTGCGCTGGCGATTGCACTTGGAGCGAGCCCGCGCACGGTACAGCGTGCGCTCGAACAGCTTGCGGAAGCAGGCAAGGTACAGTCATTGGGTCTTGGGAGGGCACGCCGCTGGATGACCCCGCCCGTGCTCGGATTCCCGACAATCTTGTTACTCCCCGGTCCTCTGCCGAATGAATAGGATGACAGCATGAAACGATCTCAAGCCGAAATTCTTCGTGAATATGGACCCTTTCCCGGCGCCGACCGCGTGAACGGCGTCACCTTCGACGGCCGGCACGTCTGGTTTGCCTCCGGAGACCGGTTGAGCGCCTTCGATCCGGCAAAAGGGGAGGAGGTGCTGCATTCGATCGAGGTCGCCTCTCATGCGGGAACGGCCTTCGACGGTCAGCATCTGTTTCAGATCGCCGAGAATATCATCCAGAAAATCGATCCGAAGACCGGTCGCGTGCTCGCCACGATCCCGGCGCCTGGCCATGGCGGCGACTCCGGGCTCGCATGGGCCGAGGGGACGCTCTGGGTTGGGCAGCATCGCGGCCGGAAGATCCATCAAATCGATCCGCAAACGGGGGCGATCCTCCGCACCATCGAGTCCAACCGCGTCGTTACTGGGGTCACCTGGGTCGACGGCGAACTCTGGCACGGCACCTGGGAAGGTGACGAGAGTGATGTGAGGCGGATCGATCCCGAAACGGGAAAGGTCCTGGAAAGGCTCGACATGCCGGCTGGAGTGGGCGTGTCGGGACTGGAGTCCGATGGCGGAGATCAGTTCTTCTGCGGCGGAGGAGGCAGCGGTAAGGTGAGAGCCGTTCGCCGGCCAAGCCGCGCGCCCAAGGCCAAAGGCTAGCGCCCTCAAGACTGTCAGCGAATGCCGAGCGGGTGTTTCGCGTCAGGCGAATCGAGGGTGGATGTCGTTCGAAAAGGCAAGCCATCCGGGCGGCTTTGCGCATCAATTGGTTTTCCCGTCCCTCCATATTCACAGATTTTCCGGGAACGATAAGCCGGCGCCGACCTCTCCATTGCCGTTACTGCGCGCTCCGTGAGCGGTGAAAAATCCGTTAACTATCCGTTGCTTGGTCATCGTTCGTCAGATGTCGTCCATGGACGCATGACCAGCGTCTGCGCGTGGCCATAGGCTCGACCGGCGCTGCGCGACGATTTTTGCTTGTTCATATTACATTGCTGAAATAAAAGGTTATCGGCGCGTTAACAGGCGCCTGTCCCAAGACTCAAAAAAGACTTCGCAAGAATCTATGTAGAGAAGGAGACGATAATGTCCATTTCACTCAATAATTTCAATGAGGTTCCACCGCAAGCCGTGCATGCGGACGATGTCGCGGCGCGTGTGAAGGCAGCCCGTGAAACCGTGGGCTACAGCATTGAAGATCTGGCGGTGACCTGTGGTCTCGCCAATGAGGAAATCATAGGCATCGAAGATGGCGCAGATATTGATCCGGCTAAACTGAAGCGGATCGCCAATGCACTTCAGCTTCCGCCGTCAGCGTTCCTGGCGGTTTAATTTTGAAAGAATCTGGTCGGCCTTGCCCCCCAGCAAGAGCCGACCAGCGGGGGCACTAATATTCCCATTGGCGAGCACTCCGGTGGTGACGTGTTCCCCCATAGCGTATTGCTCTTCTTTATCTCTTACGTTTGATGGCTTTCGCCTCCGCCGCATGGCCGAGATTCGTAGCGCCCGCGAGCCTTGGGTTTTCCAACATAGATGCTGTCGAGATCGCGGTGATGAGGAACACCGATCGATGTCGGCGTCACTCGCTCCCGGCCACGACTTCAATCACGCATTCCAATGTTCCGGGCTATATTGACATCACCTGTCCCACCGTTATCATTCCATTATAAAATTTAATGTTCCGTAATAACGGAATAAACAAGGGGATGATATCGTGCGAAGCAAATTTGCCTTTCTGCTGGGAGCAGCTCTTCTCATCATGCCATCGGCGCTTCTGGCGCAAGAAAAGGGCGGCGTGATCAATGTCGCGACAATTGGTGAGCCGCCGACATTGGATCCGATGGTTTCGACGGCCGATCTGGTCGGCATCGTTTCGCAGCATATTTTCGAAACGCTTTTTACCTTCGACAAGAATTGGAAGGTAACGCCGCTTCTGGCCGAGAGCATGCCCGACATCAGCGCTGACGGCAAAACCTATACGATCAAGCTTCGCACCGGCATCAAGTTCCACGACAATAGCGAGATGACATCGGAAGATGTCGTTGCTTCGCTCAATCGCTGGACCAAGATTGCCTCACGCGGCAAGCAGACCGCGGCCATGATCGACAGCATCTCGGCGGTCGATCCCTCGACGGTCAAGATCGTGTTGAAGCAACCCTATGCGCCGCTTCTCTCCCTGCTCGCCTTCAACAATTCGGCCGCGATCATCATTCCGGCCAAGCATCAAGAAGACCCGATGACCACCTTCATCGGCACCGGTCCCTATATGCTGAAAGAGCGCAAGGCTGACCAATATATTCAGTTGGTGCGCTTCGATGGTTATAAGTCCCGCAGCGGCGAGGCCGATGGTTATGGCGGCGCCCGGCATCAATATCTCGATGAAATCCGTTTCGTCCCCGTTCCCGACGCCAATACTCGCGTGGAGGCGGCGGTTGCCGGTCAATATGATTATGTCGACTCGCTGCCGGTCGAATCCTTCGACCGCCTGAAAGGCTCGACCGCTTCCGCGCCGGTCATGCTGAAGCCCTTCGGCTATCCGGTCTTCGTCTTCAACACGGCGAACGGCATCACCAAGAATATCGATATCCGCAAAGCGGTACGCACAGCGCTCAGCATGGAGGACATGCTGGCCGCTGCCTTCGGCAGCACTGATTTCTATGCGCTCGATGCTGCATTTTATCCAAAGTCCTACGCCTGGAACACGGATGCCGGCACAAGCGGCGCCTATAACGTCGCCGATCCCGAGGCCGCCGGCGCTCTGCTGAAGAAGGCGGGCTATAATGGCGAGCCGCTGCGTATCCTCACCAGCCGTCAATACGAATTCCATTACAAGATGGCGCAGGTTGCCGCCGAATATCTGAAGCAGGCCGGCTTCAAGGTCGATTTGCAGGTTGTCGATTGGGCGACGCTAACGCAGCGCCGTGCCGATCCAAAACTGTGGGACATCTATATCTCCCACAGCCCCTTCCTGCCCGAGCCGGCTTTGATGGGGCAGATGTCGACGAGCGCGCCCGGCTGGTGGGACACCCCGGCCCGAAAGGTCGCGGTCGATGCTTTCAATTCCGCCGTTGATCCTGACAAGCGCGTGGCGCTGTGGGCCGATGTCCAAAAGGTGATGTACGACGAAGTACCGCTGATCAAGATTGGCGACTTCAATGCGTTGGCTGCCAAATCGCAGAAGCTCGAAGGGGTCGAGGCTGCGCCCTGGCCGTATTTCTGGAATGCGGCGGTCAAGAAGTAGCAGCCCATAGGCTCGTCATTCCGGCCGCGATGGAAGCGGCCGGAGGATCGGACAAGACATGATACGCTATATCCTCCAGCGCCTTTTCGGCATGATCGTCGTGATGTTCCTCGTGGTCACGATCGTCTTCGTGATCGTGCGCGTCACTCCCGGCGATCCGGCTGCCGTCATGCTCGGTCCGGATGCGACGGCGCAGGACATTGCGAGCCTCAGAACGAGGCTCGGCCTCGATCAGCCGCTAGCCCTGCAATACCTCTATTACTTCGGTCAGCTTCTGCGGGGCGATCTCGGTCAGTCGATCTTTCTGAACGAGCCGGTGGCCTCGGCGCTGGTCGAGCGCGCCGAGCCCACCTTCTTTCTGACGGTGTTCTCGCTGGTCATCGCCAGCATCATCGCCCTGCCGATTGGCATCTATTCCGCCTATCGCCGCGGCTCGCTGTTTGATCAGGCTGCGACGGCGCTTGCCATGCTGGCGGCCAGTATTCCGAGTTTCTGGCTCGGCCTGATCCTCATTCAGTCCTTCGCCGTTCGCCACGGTATCTTTCCCGTCTCCGGATATGGCGGACCGGGTTCGTCATTCGTGGACCGGATGTATCACCTGGCACTGCCCTCGATCGTGCTCGGCGTCGTCTCCTCGGCGCTGATCCTGCGCTTCACCCGCGCCTCGATGCTGGACGTGCTCGGTGACGACTATATCCGCACCGCCCGCGCCAAGGGGCTTATCGAGCGCAAGGTCATCCTGAAGCATGCGCTGAAAAACGCGCTGATCCCGATCCTCACTGTCATCGGGTTGACCGCGGCGGTGCTCATTTCCGGCGCGGTGGTGACCGAGACCATCTTCAGCCTGCCGGGCATTGGTAATCTCGTGGTGTCGGCCGTGCTCCGACGCGACTACCCGGTGATCCAGGGCGCACTGCTCGTCATTGCCGGGCTTTACGTCCTGATCAATTTTGCGATCGACATGCTCTATCTGCTGGTTGATCCGAGGGTGCGTTACTGATGGCCGCGATTTCAGACACAAGCGCCGGCGCCGAGCGCCGCAAATTCGCCAGACGTCTCTTCAAGCGCAAAACCGTCGTCTTCGGTGTCGCCGTGCTGACGATATTCGTGCTGCTCGCCGTCTTCGCGCCGTTGATTGCGCCCTATGCGCCAGGCAAGCTGTCTATCGTAAACCGGCTGAAGCCGCCAAGCTTCATCCACCTCTTCGGAACCGATGAGTTCGGCCGCGATGTCTTCACCCGCACCATCTATGCCGGCCGTCTGTCATTGCTGGTCGGTGGCGCGGTCGTCGCGCTGGCAGCTGTCATCGGCGTTACGCTCGGCCTCCTCGCCGGCTTTTTCAAGCAATTGGATACGCCGATCGCCCGGCTGGTCGATGCGATGATGGCATTTCCCGATATCCTGCTGGCGATCGCGCTGGTCGCTGCCCTGGGGCCGTCGCTGACGACGGTCATCATCGCGCTCAGCATCGTCTATGCGCCACGGCTGGCGCGTATCGTCCGCGCCTCGACGCTGGTCATCCGCGAACTGCCCTATGTGGAGGCGGCGCGCGCGCTCGGCGTCTCGACCCTGCATATCATGACGCGACATGTGCTCAGAAACCTGCTGTCGCCGATCCTGGTGCAGGGCACCTTCCTGTTTGCCAACGCCATGCTCGCCGAAGCCGGCCTTTCCTTCCTCGGCCTTGGCGTGAGCCCGGATATTCCGACCTGGGGAACGATGATCGCCGCCGGCCGGCAATATCTCGATCAGGCCGATTGGATGACGCTCTTTCCGGGCTTTGCCATCATTCTCTCCGTCCTGTCGTTGCAGATGGTCGGCGACGGATTGCGCGACATTCTCGATCCCAGACTTCGAAAGGACTTGTAGCCCATGTCTTCCGGATATGAACCGAAGCGGCCATTGCTGATCGCCAACGTCAAGCCGATGGCTTTCGGGCAGGCGACGTCAGGCGGTGTCACTGACGTGCTGGTCGGCGCGGATGGGCGTATCGCCGAGGTTGGACCATCGCTTGCCGTCTCGGCCGATGTCGAAAGGATCGATGGCAAGGGTGCTTGGATGTCGCCGGGCTGGATCGACCTGCACGTCCATATATGGCATGGCGGGACCGATATTTCTCTCCGCCCCTCGGAATGCGGCGTCGAACGCGGCGTGACGACCTTGGTTGACGCCGGCTCGGCGGGTGAAGCGAATTTCCATGGCTTCCGTGAATATATCATCGAGCCGGCGCGCGAACGCATCAAGGCGTTTCTCAATCTCGGTTCGATCGGTCTCGTCGCCTGCAATCGCGTCAGCGAATTGATAGACATCCGCTCGATCGATTTCGACCGTATGCTTCAGGTCTATGCCGACAACAGCGAGCATATTGTCGGCATCAAGGTGCGCGCGAGCCATGTGATTACTGGCTCCTGGGGCATCACGCCCGTCAAGCTTGGTAAGAAGATCGCCAAGATACTGAAGATCCCGATGATGGTGCATGTCGGCGAGCCGCCGGCGCTCTATGACGAGGTGCTGGAGGTCCTCGGACCCGGCGATATCATTACGCATTGCTTCAACGGCAAGGCCGGCAGCAGCCTCATAGAGGACGAGGATCTCTTCAATCTCGCCGAACGTTGCGCCGGCGAAGGCGTCCGCCTCGATATCGGCCATGGCGGTGCGTCTTTCTCTTTCCGTGTTGCCGAGGCCGCCATCAAACGCGGGCTTCTGCCATTCTCGATCTCCACCGATCTGCATAACCGGTCGTTGAATTCCCCGGTCTGGGATCTCGCGACGACCATGTCGAAGCTGCTGTCGGTCGGCATGCCCTTCGAGAAGGTGATCGAAGCGGTCACGCATGCGCCGGCCTCAGCCATCAAGCTGCCGCTTATCGATCGGCTCGCGGTCGGGGAGCGGGCCGAATTCACGATCTTCGACCTTGTGGAGTCCGATATCGAAGCGGTGGATTCGATGGGGGATGCGGCCGTGCTGAAACAGCTTTTCGAACCGCGCTACGCAGTCATCGGCGCTGACGCCTTTGCCGCGAGCCGTTACATCCCGCGGGCGCGAAAAATGACGCCCCATGGCCACTGCCATTAATAGCTGAGTTCCGAATTTAATGATTGTACGACAGGAGTTTGCGTGAACCAGTCTTCCGCCACCGCCGAGAGCGCACAGGGTTCGCCCTATGAACGTCTCTCCACCCTCGGCATCGTGCTGCCGCCGCCGCCGCCGCCGATAGCCAACTTCGTGACGCATGTTTGCGAGGGCAACATGCTCTATCTGTCCGGCCAGGGGCCGCGCGAGGCCGACGGCACTCTGCATTTCGGCAAGGTCGGCGCTGAGGTCGGCATCGAACAGGCCTACGCCGATGCGCGGCTGACCGGCATCAATCTTCTGGCCGTTATGCAGGATGCGCTTGGCGATCTCAAGCGCGTCAAGCGCGTGGTGAAGCTTTTGGGCATGGTCAACGCCACGCCCGATTTCGCCGATCATCCGAGCGTCATCAACGGCTGTTCCGACCTCTTCATCGAGGTTTTCGGAGCGGCCGGCCAACATGCACGCTCGGCTGTCGGCTTCGGCTCGTTGCCGGGCAATATCACTGTCGAGATCGAAGCGATCGTGGCTTTGCACGGCTGAGGAAGGGACAGAACGTCAATGGCCACGCCAACCCATCAATCTCTCGATCTTTTCCGCCGAGCTTCGAACCTGTGCGACGTAGTGACCTTCGTCGGAAAAGGCTTTCTGCTCCGGCAGAACGATGGAGATGGTGGCGACGCACTGGCCATCGCGGTCGCATACGGGCGAAGCAATGCAGGCCACGGCATAGTCGGATTCTCCGGCCTGGATCGACAGACGGGCTTCCAGCGCTTTCGCCGCAGCCGTCGACAGCGTCACCGGGTCGACATCGGCGCGGCCGGTCGGAGAGGTGCGTGCACAGTGCCGGAAAAGCGCGATGCGCTCTTCCTCCGGCAGATGACCGACGAGCAGGCGGCCGGACGCCGTCCAATTGAGCGGCACCCGTGTGCCGACGCGCGAGGCGACTTGGAAGTGGCTTGGACCATCGGCCATGGCGAGAACGAGCATATGGTCGCCGTCGCGGCCGCAGACCTGAACGGTTTCGCCGGCCTGCCGGCAGAGATCGTGCATTTCATGGGTGGCAACGCTCATGAAATCGAGCGATCGGGCATAGGCGAGGCCGTAGTGGTAAAGACGGGAGCCGAGCCAGATCGTGCCGTCGGCATTGCGGCTAAGCAGGTTCTTCTCAACGAGGTCGTCGACGATGACGTAGACGGTCGAGAGCGGTGCGCCGATCGCCTTGGCGACCGCGTAGACACCGCAGGACGTGCCGGTTTCGTAGAGATGATCGATGACCTGCAGCGCCCGGTCGATGCCGCTGACGCGCGAGCGCCGCGCTCCCTTGACGGCGGCAGCGTCGTTTTCATTGGCCGTCTCGCTCTCGGAGTAGCCGATGGGTGATGTCTTTGCGTCCAAAAACCGAACTCCCGTTCAAATCGGTGGTTTGTTACATAATTATGGCATAGCTGTCGATGGTCCGGTACTGCAAGCGCCGCCCCGCCAGCAAAAAAATCTGGAGGTTCTCATGCCGAATGAAGACATTCGTCCGTCCGTCGGACTTCGCCCCGTCATCAATGTCTCGGGCACGATGACGAGCCTCGGGGCATCGATCGTTGTTCCCCAAGCGATTGCGGCAATGGGCTCCATTCTGCCGCAGTTCGTGGAGATCAACGACCTGCAGCGCAAGGCGAGTGCGGTCATCGGGCGGCTGACCGGCGGCGAAGCGGGGTTCGTTACGGCCTCCTGCTCGGCAGGCATCAGCCTGGCGGTCGCCGCCGCCATCACCGGCAACGACCTCGCCGCGATCGAGCGTCTCCCCGACGTTCGCGGCGATAAGAACGAAGTCATCGTTCAGATGGGACATGTGGTGAGCTATGGCGCGCCGGTCGACCAGGCGGTGCGGCTTGCGGGCGGCAAGGTCGTGCTGATCGGCCAGGCGACCTCGACATACCGGCATCATCTCGAAGGTGCGATCACGGAGAAGACCGCGGCCGCCCTTTATGTCGTTTCGCATCATGTCGTTGGCTACGGGATGTTGAGCCTCAAGGAATTCTGCGAGATCGCCCATGCCAAGGGCGTGCCAGTCATCGTCGATGCAGCTTCCGAATATGATCTGCGCATCTTTCTGGAGCAGGGAGCGGATCTTGTTCTTTATTCCGGCCACAAATTCCTGGGCGGCCCGACCTCGGGCATCGTCGCGGGACGCAAGGACATGGTGCGCAACACCTTCCTGCAGAACCTTGGCATCGGCCGTGGCATGAAGGTTGGCAAGGAAAGCATCTTCGGCGTCATGGCGGCGCTCGAAGCCTGGGAGACGCGCGACCATGCCGGCATACGCGAGCGCGAGACCGGCTATCTCCATCTCTGGCACGACCGCTTCGACGGCCGCCCCGGCATCAAAGCCGTGATCGAACCCGACCCGACAAACAATCCGCTCGACCGCTTGCGTCTCACCATCGATGCGCGCGAGGCCCACATCACCGCTTGGGACCTCGCCGACGCCTTGGCCCGGGGAACCCCGCCGATCATCGTTCGCGACCACGAGGTAGAGCACCATTATTTCTACCTTGATCCCTGCAATCTGCATCCGGGCGAGGAGATAATCGTGGCCTCCCGTATCGGCGAAGAACTCGACAAGGCGCAAGCCTCAAACGAAATCATCGCCACATCGTTGGAAGATCGCAGCCGCCGCCGTTTCGACGGTCTTTTGCGCTGGCCGGATTGAGATGGTGAATAAGGGGATGGTGATGGCCAGCGGCGACGCCCAGACTTCACAGCTCACCGAGCCAGTGCTCTCGGTGGAGGGAATGACGACCTCCTTCCTGGCAGAGGGGGCTTGGAAGCCGGTGGTGCGTGACGTGTCTTTCACCGTGGCGCCAGGTGAAACCGTGGCGATTGTTGGGGAATCCGGCTCCGGCAAAAGCGTCACGTCGCTGTCGATCATGCGGCTGCTTCAGCAGGACATGAGCCGGATCACCGGCCGCATCACGCTCGGCGGCAGGGATATTCTGGCGCTGTCGGAAGCGGAGATGCGCAAAGTCCGCGGCAAGGATGTCGCGATGATCTTCCAGGAGCCGATGACCAGCCTCAATCCGCTCTTCACCATCGGCGACCAGATTTCCGAGGCGCTGCTCTGCCACGGCGAGATGTCCAGTGCTGAAGCGAAGGCCGAGACGATCCGCCTTCTGGAGCGCGTGCGCATTCCATCGGCCGCCTCGCGCTTCGACGAATATCCGCACCGCTTCTCCGGCGGCATGCGCCAGCGCGTGATGATCGCCATGGCGCTCGCCTCGCGCCCGAAGCTGCTGATTGCCGACGAGCCGACCACGGCGCTCGATGTCACCATTCAGGGCCAGATTCTCGACCTCATCAAGATGCTGCAGGAAGAGCAGGGAACATCCGTTCTGTTCATCACCCACGACATGGGCGTGGTCGCTGAGATCGCCGACCGAACTATCGTCATGTATCGCGGCGAGCAGGTCGAGACGGGCGCGACCAGCGAGGTCTTCTTCCACGCCAAGCATCCCTACACGCGGGCGCTGCTTTCGGCTGTCCCCGTGCTCGGATCCATGAAGGGGCGCGAGCGACCCCTGCGGTTTCCGGTACTCAACAGCGAGACCGGTCAGGCTGAGCCATTGACGGAGGTGGCCGATACCGTCTCGGCGGCGCAGCGGCCGGTGCTGGAGGTGAAAAACCTCTGCAAACGGTTCGACATTCATTCCGGTCTTTTCGGGCGGCTACAGGGCAGGGTGCATGCCGTCGAAAACGTCTCCTTCGATCTGCAAGCCGGCGAGACGCTGTCGCTGGTCGGTGAATCCGGTTGTGGCAAGTCGACAACGGGCCGCGCCATCATGCGCTTGATCGAGCCGCAGAGCGGCTCGGTGCTTGTCGACGGCGAGGAGATGCTGGCTCTTGATCGCAAGGGTCTGCGCGATATGCGCCGCAAGGTGCAGATGATCTTCCAGGACCCCTTTGCCAGCCTCAATCCGCGCATGACGATCGGCGCCGCCGTCGCCGAACCCTATCTCGAACACAAGATGGGAACGGCGAAAGAGGCACGCGACAAGGTCGCCGACCTTCTGGTGAAGGTCGGGCTCTCGCCGGACATGGCGACGCGCTATCCGCACGAGTTTTCCGGCGGGCAGCGTCAGCGCATCTGCATCTCCCGCGCGCTCACCCTCGATCCCAAAGTGATCATCGCGGACGAGAGCGTTTCCGCCCTCGACGTTTCGATCAAGGCACAGGTCATCAACCTGCTGCTCGACCTGCAGCAAAGCCTGAACCTCGCCTTCCTGTTTATTTCGCATGACATGGCCGTTGTGGAGCGCGTCAGCCACCGCGTCGCGGTAATGTATCTCGGCGAAATCGTCGAGATCGGGCCGCGCCAGGCGGTGTTCGAGAACCCGCAGCACCCCTATACAAAGAAGCTGATGTCGGCGGTGCCCGTTCCCGATCCGGCTCGGCGGAGACTGAAGCATGGCATTGCCGCCGACGAGTTGAAAAGCCCGATCCGGCCTCCGGACCACAAGATGCAGCCGCTAAGATATGTGGAAATCTCGCCCGGCCATCAGGTTGCCCTCTGACGGCCGGAGCTTTTGTGCCCGTGTCGCCGTCGCAGCGTTGCAGGCCGTGCCTGGACATACCATTTAGCCGCCGGTGATGTTATCGTTGCGGGACGAGCCTTATCTTGAGGATATTCCATGGATTCTTCCCCGCAACCCCGACCGACCGAGGCGGGCATTCTGCAATTCATGGAGATCTGCGATTCCTTCTATCCGCCTGATGCGGTGACGGCCTCCATAGAGCAGCAGCGCCAATGGTATGACGCACTTTGCAGCCGTTTCGACCGCCCGCTGCCCGACGGCATGCACACACGGGATGAAGTCGTGGCGGGCAGAATTCCGGTCAGGCATTATCAGCCGGCAACGATCCGGACCTCGATCTGCCTGCTCTACCTTCACGGCGGCGGCTTCGTGGTCGGTTCGCTCGAGAGCCATCATGCGATCTGTGCTGAGATCGCCGACTATGTCGGGGCCGAGTTGGTGTCGGTCGATTATCGTCTGGCGCCAGAGCATCGCTGGCCGGCGCAGACGGACGATTGTTTTGTTGTTCTCAAGCAGTTGCTTGCCGAAGGAAAGACCGTCCTGCTGATCGGCGATAGCGCCGGCGGTAATCTGGCGGCGGGGCTCGCCGTTCGGGCTAAGGGTGAGCGGCTCTCCGGCATTGTCGGGCAGATATTGATCTATCCGGCGCTCGGCGGGGATCTTGTTTCCGGCTCCTACGAGGAGATGGCGAATGCGCCGGGGCTGACGACCACCGACGTCGGCTATTATCGCAGCGTGTTGCAGGCACCCGCCGGCGATCCGGTCGCCGAGCCTCTTGCCTCATCGTCGTTCGCCGGCCTTCCACCGGCTTTTATAACGGTCGCGCATTTTGATCCGTTGCGGGACGATGGCCGCAATTATGCGGCAAGGCTTGCCGCGGCGGGTGTCGAGGTCTGGTTTCGCGAGGAGCCGCAGATGGTGCATGCCTGGCTGCGTGCCCGGCACATGAGCGATGGCGCGAGCGCCGGTTTTCGCGCCATATGCGAGGCAGTGAGCCGTTTTGCGGGATCGAACTGATCACATCAGATCGCGCGGAATTCGCTTTTCCTCGAAAATTTTTTCGAAAATTTGCGTATTGCCTTCAAAGGCGATGACGGACGCACGGATGATCCATTCGGCTGCCGTGCAAGAAATCGTCGCCGTCGCCACCGTGCGGACATACCATCCCGGCCGCCGCATGTCGCATGTCCAGATCGAGGTTCCACTCATCGACAGCGGATCGTCCGGCGCGATAGACCAGACCTCTTCGCGGAGCTGGCGCGTCGAAAGACCTGTGCCCGGATGTTCGAAGAGGCCGGTATCCTCCCGGATTTCATAGAGGGTCTTGTTGGCGGAGAGATCGCGCACGACCTGACGCTTCGTTGAGGCCGGGGCATGTTCGATATATTTCGGCAGCGGATCGGGATTGTCCGGCTGCTTGATGTCGATGGCTTCATGTTCGCCGAGCTTTGGCAGGCCGAAACCAATGGAGGCGATGTCGATCGTCAGACCCGGATTTTCCGGCGGCGGCAGGATCATTGGCCAGTATGCGGTGGAGAGCGAAAGAGCGATGCGGTGGCCTTTGCGGAAGCGATAACCGCAGGCATCCAGCGTTAGCCTGATGGTGGTGCGTTCGCCCTTCTTCAGGGGCTGCGGTTCGGCATTGCCCTCTCGATGAGCAAGATTGAGCACGCCGAAAGAGACGCGTGTCGCTGTGCCATCCGGGTGGAGATCGATAAGCCTGGCGCAAAGATTGGCCGTTTCGGCATCGCAGCGTAGGGAGAGGGTGACGACCGGACGGCCGAGATAGTCATGATCGACGGCCAGCGGCGTGGTTTGGAAAGTCAGCGAGCCGGCATCGTCGAGGCGCTGGTCGAGCGCCATTTCGGCATCCGGTTTCAGCGTGAAATATTCGCCGGAAGTCGTTCCCGTATCGAGGGGCGAGCGCAGATAGACGGCATGCTCTGGCGCATGCGGGATCGGCATGCCTTCCATCAGCGTGCCGAACTGCTCGACATAGAAGCATTGCATTTCCGGCTTTTGCCAATCCTGCTTGGCGATCCAGAAGCCGGGATCGAAATCGCGACGCGGCGCAGGCCTCACAGCATCGAGAATATAGGCGCGCACCTGCGGCATGCCCTCTACACCATTTTTGTCGCCGCGCAGCCAGCGGTTCCACCAGGCGATCGCCTCGCCGTGGAAATCGGCGCGGGGTTTCGGCCAGGCAAAATGCGGATATTTATGAACCCACGGACCGATCAGCGCTTTCGCCCTATCGCCGAGACCTTCGACGGCCATCAGCGGCGTGTTGCGATAGCCATCCGCCCAACCGGCAATGACAAGGGCGGGGATTTCGACATCGGCGAAATTCTCGCAGATCGAGCCGTGCCGCCAGAAATCGTCGCGGCGCTGATGCTGGAGCCATTCCTCCATGAAAAAGGGCTCATTCTCCAGGCGTTGCAGCCACATATCCCGCCAGCGATCGCCGACGATCTCCGGGTCGGGAGAGCGGGACTGATAACCGAGCATGGTCGCAGCCCAGGAGAGCTGCGCCGAGAGATGGCAGCCATTCTTGTAGTGGATATCGTCATTATAGCGGTCGACCGTGGAGGCGATCGATATCACTGCCTTGAGCGCGGGCGGGCGCAGCGCCGCGACCTGCAAGCTGTTAAACCCGCCCCAGGAAATGCCCATCATGCCGACGGAGCCGTTCGACCAGGGTTGTGCTGCGATCCAGGCGATCAGTTCGCAGGCATTGGCGAGTTCGAGCTCCGTATATTCGCCGTCGATAACGCCATCGGATTCGCCGGAGCCGCGAATATCGACGCGAACACCGGCGATGCCGGCTGCGGCAAACACCGGGTAAGTCGATTCATCGCGGGGGCTCGTTCCATCGCGTTTGCGGTAAGGCAGGAATTCGAACACGGCCGGCACCGGATCGCTTTCCGCACCGTCCGGCATCCAGATGCGCGCCGCAAGACGCGTTCCGTCCTTCAGCGTGATCCAATGGTTTTCGATCGTGGTAAAGCTGCGGTCGGTCATGACGGGCTCATTCCGATATTGCTGGCCGATATTGCTGGCGCGATGATTTTAAAGCCATGGGGAGCGAACGTCATGCTATCAATTTCCCGCGCTTTCCATCTTTCTCGTCGTCAGGACACGCTCCAGCCAACCGATCTCCATTTCGGGCACCGATTTCAACAGCAGATCCGTATAGTCGTCGAAAGGCGGCGAAAGCACCTTCGATTTCGGCCCGAAGCGCACGAGCTTGCCGCGATGCATGACCGCGACACTATCGGCGATGGCACGCACGATGGCGATATCGTGGGTGATGAAGATGTAGGAAAGCTGGGATTCCTCTTGCAGCCGCATCAGCAGTTTCAGGATGCCTTCGGCAACAAGCGGATCGAGCGCCGAGGTGGGCTCGTCGCAGAGGATGAGTTCCGGCTTGGCCGCCAGGGCACGCGCAATCGCGACACGCTGTTTCTGGCCTCCGGAAAGCTCGGCCGGATAACGGTCGATGAAACCATTGCCCATCTCGATCTCTTCGAGCAGCTCTTTCACCCGCGCCGTCTTTGCCGCGCCCCGCAGGCCATAATAGAAGGTGAGGGGACGGCCGATGATGTCGCGCACCGTCTGGCGGGGATTCATGGCCGTATCGGCCATCTGGTAGATCAGTTGAATGCGCCGCAGCTCGTTGCGTGAGCGGTTTCTGAGGGCTGGAGTCAGCGGCTTCTTATCGAAAGAAATCCCGCCGTCGCTTGGCGGCAGCAGTCCGGTGATGACACGGGCAAGCGTCGATTTACCAGAGCCGGATTCACCGACAATGGCAAGCGTCTGACCTTTTGGTACATGTAGAGAAACATCGTGCAGCACCTTGAAACCGTTCGAATATTGCGCGCTGACGTGTTCGACTTTCAAAAGCGTGTCGGATTGATCGACCGCCTCCTCGCGTGCGGTCTGGCGAACGTTGACGAGCGCGCGGGTATAGTCTTCCCGCGGCGCCTCGATGATCTGCTGCACGGGCCCGTATTCCACCTTTTTGCCGTGCCGCAATACCATGATGTCGTCGGAGATCTGCGCGACGACGGCAAGGTCATGGGTGATGTAAAGGGCTGCCGTATGGGTCTCCTCGATGGCGTGCTTGATCGCCGCCAGAACGTCGATCTGCGTCGTCACGTCGAGTGCGGTCGTCGGCTCGTCGAAGACGATCAGCTCGGGGTTGGAGCAGAGCGCCATCGCGGTCATTGCGCGTTGAAGCTGGCCGCCGGAAACCTGGTGCGGAAAACGATCGCCGAAGGTCTCCGGGCTGGGCAGGCCGAGGACGCGAAAGAGGTAAAGCGCGCGCTTCTTCGCCTCGTCCTTCGTCATCAAGCCATGCTTGACGGAGGCTTCGATCACCTGTTCGCCGAGCTTGTGGGCCGGATTGAAGGCAGCCGCAGCCGATTGCGCGACGTAGCAGACGCGTGCCCCGCGAATCCTGCGAATGCCCGATTTTCCGAGCGGAAGAATATCGACGCCGTCGAGCAGCACCGTGCCGCCGGTGATCTCCGCGCCGCCGCGGCCATAGGCGAGCGCCGAGAGGCCGATGGTGGATTTGCCGGCGCCGGACTCGCCGATGAGGCCGAGCACCTTGCCCTTTTTTAGGTCGAAGGAGACGCCGTCGACGATCGTGACCCGCTTCGGCGGCTCGCCGGGCGGATAGCTGGTCGCCTCGATCTTGAGATCGCGAACGGAAAGAAGCTCAGGCATCGCCACGTCCTCCCTTGAGGCTGGAGGTGCGCTTCAAGAGCCAGTCGACCACCAGATTGACACAGACTGCGAGCGCCGCAATCGCGGAGCCCGGCACGAGAGCGGCGGAAATGCCGAAGATGATGCCGTCCTTATTGTCCTTGACCATGCCGCCCCAATCGGCCGACGGCGGCTGTATGCCGAGCCCGAGGAATGACAGCGTCGACAGGAACAGGATCGAAAAGGCAAAACGCAGGCCGAACTCCGCCAGCAATGGCGAGAGCGTGTTCGGCAGGATTTCACGGAAGATGATCCAGACCTTGCCTTCGCCGCGCAGTTTGGCGGCTTCCACGAACTCCATGACCGCGACGTCCAGCGCGACGGCGCGGCCGAGGCGATAGACGCGCGTGGAATCGAGGATCGCCATGACGAGGATGAGCACGGCGAGATTCTGCGGTAGCACGGCGAGCACCACCAGCGCGAAGATCAAGGTCGGGATGGACATCATCAGATCGTTGAAACGCGAGAAGACCGTGTCGATCAATCCGCGCGAGACAGCGGCGGTGAAGCTGAGGATGATGCCGAGCGAAAACGAAATGATCGTCGCGGCCAGCGCCACGAACAGCGTGGTGCGGGCGCCGTAGATAAGCCGCGAAAGGATATCGCGGCCGAGATTGTCAAGGCCGAAGAAATACTGCGCGTCGGCTGGCTGCCAGACGTTGCCGACGACTTCGGTTTCGCCATAGGGCGCGATCAGGGGGGCAAAGATCGCGCAGATGAAAGCCAGCAGAATGCCGATGATGCCGACCCAGGCAGTGATGGGGATGTCTCTCAATCTCATCGTGGATGCCTCAGGCGCGGGTTGGCGACGATCGCCAGGGTATCGGCAACCATGTTGAGCAGGATGTAGACGGCGGCGAAGATCAGGCCGCAGGCCTGGACCACCGGCATGTCGCGCACGGTGACGGCATCGACCATGTACTGGCCCATGCCGGGATAGACGAAGACGACTTCCACCACCACGACACCGACGATGAGATAGGCAAGGTTCAGCGCCACGACGTTGATGATCGGCGCCAGCGCATTGGGGGCAGCATGTTTGACGATCGCGCGGAAGGCGCTGAGACCCTTCAATTCCGCGGTTTCCATGTAGGCGGACGACATCACCGAGAGGATCGCGGCCCGTGTCATGCGCATCATGTGGGCGAGGACGACGAGCACCAGCGTTGCCGTCGGCAGCGCGATGGCCTTCAATCGGTCGACAAAGCCCATACCGTCATAGACGGTCGCCGGAAAGGTCGCGACCCCGAATTTCACGGCGAAAAACAGAATGAGCAGATAACCGATGAAAAATTCCGGCAATGAAATCGCCGCCAGTGAGATCACGTTGATGATCTTGTCGGGCAAACGGTTTCGGAAATGCACGGCCAGCATGCCGAGCCCGACGGCAAGCGGCACGGAGATCACTGCGGCAAAGGCGGCAAGGAAAAGCGAATTGCCGAGACGTTTGCCGATTTGTTCGCTGACGGAGTTCTTGCTGGCCCAGGATGTACCGAAATCGCCCTGCACGGCGTTGCCGAGCCATTCGACGTAGCGGGTGGTCACCGGCCGATTGAGGCCGAGTTCGGTGCGGATATTGGCGACGGCCTGCGGCGTTGCCGACTGGCCGAGATAGGTGGTCGCGAAATCGCCCGGCAAGGCTTCGAGGCCGCCGAAGATCAGGACCGAGACCGCGAAAAGCAGCACGAGGCTGAGCAGGAAACGCTCGATGATGAGGGAAAGCAGCGGGAAGCGCTGCTTGAACCGCAATCCGGGCAGCACTGTGCTGGGTTGTAGATTGGACATGACTGATGCCTCGCGCTGAAACGTCTGGAGGACCGCGAAGGTTTTCCGCGATCCCGGTTCCGTTAGAGATAAGGGCGTTTCCGCCCTGCTTCGGGCATCAGGTCTCCAACCAGACGCGGGTCGCGACGTAGCCGTTCGACATATCGTTGCCGATGTCGTGGACATAGCCCTTCACCTGCTTGGTGGAGGCGTTCACGAAGTCGTTGAACATCGGCAGAATGACGCCGCCCTCGTCGCGGACCATCATCGCCATGCTGCGATAAAGCTCCTTGCGCTTGGCTTCGTCGAGTTCGGAGCGGGCTTCCAGGAGAAGCTTGTCGAAGTCCGGACGCTTGAAGCGGGTGTCGTTCCAGTCCGCCGTCGAGAGATAGGCAGTGGAATACATCTGATCCTGCGTCGGGCGGCCGCCCCAATAGGAGGTGGAGAAGGGCTGGACGTTCCAGACGTTGGTCCAGTAGCCGTCGCCCGGCTCGCGCTTAACCTCGATGTTGATGCCGGCCTTCTTGCAGCTTTCCTGATAGAGGACCGCGGCGTCGACAGCGCCCGGGAAGGCGACTTCCGAGGTGCGCAGCAGCACGGAGCCGCTGTGGCCGGACTTCTTGTAGTGGAAGGCTGCCTTATCGGGATCGTAGGTACGCTGCTCGATGCCTTCGGGGAAGAGGGCGTAGGTGCTATTGATCGGGAAGTCGTTGCCGACCTTGCCGTAACCGCCGAGGATCTTCTTCACCATGGTTTCGCGGTCCATGGCATATTTCAGCGCCAGGCGAAGGTCGTTATTGTCGAAGGGCGCTGTGGTGCAATGCATGATAAACACGTAATGCCCGCGGCCGGCGGTCGACAGGATTTCGACATTGGGCGCGCGCTTCAACAGGTCCACGGTCTTTGGATCGACGCGATTGATGTAGTGCACCTGACCGGACGACAGCGCGGCGATACGTGCCGTCGCATCGTTCATGCCGATGATTTCGATCGAGTCGACATAACCGCGATCAGTACGCCAATCGTCCTTGTTCTTCTCGAACGTCGCGCGCACGCCGGGCTCGAAACTGACGAGCTTGTAAGGACCGGTGCCGATCGAAGCGAGGGGATCGTCATTACCGCCATTCGGCTGGATGACGAGATGGTAGTCGGAGAGCAGCAACGGCATGTCGGCGTTGCCTTCGGTCAGCGTCAGGACGAGATTGTCGCCGTCGGCCTTGATCTCCTTGATCGATTTCATGACGCCGAGCGCGCCTGATTCCGACTTGCTGTCGGTGTGGCGCTTGAGGGTGGCGACGACGTCGTCGATGGTTAGCTCCTTGCCATTGTGGAACTTGACGCCCTTGCGGATCTTGAAGGTCCATGTGGCAGCGTCCTTCGACGGCTCCCAGGATTCGGCAAGTGCCGGCACGGCGGCACCGGTCAGGGGGTGAGATTCCACTAGCATGTCGCCCCAGCAACGGCCGACGCAGAACATGAACTGTGACAGGAATTTTGCCGGGTCCTTGGAATCGGTTGCGGCACCGCCTTCGAGGCCGAGTTTCAGATGGCCACCGCGTTTTGGTTCGGCTGCCATCGCGCTTTCGGTGAAAAGCTGATCGGCAAGTGCCAATGTCATACCGGCCGCCATGGCGCGCCCCATGAATTCGCGACGGCTGAGACCGCCGGAGGTCACACGGCTTGCCAAGTGTTTTGTGTAATCTTTCATTCCCCTGTTCCTTCTTCTTGATGCGTTGATAGAACTTTCGGGCAAAGCTTCGGATGCGGTTTCCTCTCCGCCGGAAGCTCGATTGCCCGCGATCATGCGGGAAAATAATGCGGTTGTCGCCGCCTTCTCACTTTCCTTTCCAGATTGGGCTTCGCTTCTCCGCGAATGCCCTTGCGCCTTCCAACTGATCCTCGCTCGAATAGAGGGCATCGACGGTCGCAAATTGCCGTTTGGTGATCTTGTTCATGGCAGTCTGAAACGTCGTTCCCTCCGCTTCGCGGACAATTTCCTTGATGGCTGCGTAGACGAGCGGCGGGCCGCTTTCGAGAAGCCGGGCAAGTTCCCAGGCTCGGCTCATCAATTGATCCGCAGCGACGATCTCATTGACGAAGCCCCAACGATGAGCCTCGGCAACGTCAAGCCAGCGGCCGGTCAGGAGCATGTCCATGGCGATATGATAGGGAATGCGCTTCGGTAATTTGATCGATGCAGCATCTGCGACGGTCCCCGAGCGGATTTCCGGAAGGGCGAAGGTCGCGTGTTCGGCGGCGATGATCAGATCGGTGGAAAGGGCAATCTCCAGGCCGCCGCCGCAACAGATGCCATTGACGGCGCAAATCACCGGCTTGTTGAGATCGCGAAGCTCCTGCAGACCCCCGAAACCGCCGACGCCATAGTCGCCGTCGACCGCATCGCCGGCGGCAGCCGCCTTCAAATCCCAGCCGGCCGAAAAGAACTTCTCGCCGGCACCGGAAATGATCGCCACGCGCAGATCGGGGTCGTCACGGAAATCGCGGAAGATCAGCCCCATCTCGCGGCTTGTCCCAAGGTCGATGGCGTTCGCCTTCGGTCGGTCGATGATGACCTCCAAGATACCGTTGTCGCGCCTTGTGCCAATGGGGCTGTGCAACTTCCGCTACCTCCTTCGCCGGATGAGGGCATCCGCGGCAATGACGCCACGATTTTCAGGCAGAACCATCAATGGATTAATGTCCAGTTCTTCCAGTCGTGCGGCGTTTTTTACGACATATTCTGCCGCTGATAAGACGGCGTCGGCAACTGCATCGAGACTGCTCTTCGCCCCGCCACGATAGCCTTCGATCAACTTCCTGACCTTCAGCCGCGATATGGCGTCCAACACGTCTGTCTTCGTCACGGGAAGGGCTAAAATAACGGAGTCTTCAAGCAATTCCACTAGGATTCCACCCGCGCCGATCGTCAATGCCAATCCGACGACGGGATCGCGCACGGCGCCGACGATCAACTCGGCGACGGGGCGCTCGACCATCCGTTCGACGAGGTATCCGGAGGCGATCGGAACCATCCGCTGCGCCGCTCTTTGCACCGCCTCCACATCCCAGAGGTTGAGTGCGACGGCTCCGACCTCGGACTTGTGTTCGACGCCCAACGCCTTCAGGGCAACAGGAAAGCCGATACGGCGCGCCTGTTCTGCGGCCTCGCTCGGATTGGATGCCGTTTCGCCTAAGGGAATGGCGAGACCGGCGGCGGACAACTCCGCTTTGGCCGCCGCCTCGCTCAAGGTTTCGATCTCGCCTGCGATCACGGGAATATCGAGCAGCGGTAGCGGGGATTGAGCACGCCAGGCCATTCCGATCCGGCTTGCCACTTCCGCCGCCGTGATGGCTTCGCTAATGCCGCAGAGAGGCACTATGCCATCCCGCATTAGCTGCAAAGCAATCGTTTCCGGCATGTTTTCCGGCAGCGTCGCCAGGATGCCAGCGCGGGCGCCAGTGCGTTTTGCCGCAGCAGCAACGGCGGCAACCGTCGTCATCCAGTCCGCTGCATCGCAACGATCGTCGCGCGGAAAATCGAGGACGATCAGATTGAGCGCGTAGTCGCCTTCGAACATGGCGGTGAAGGCCTCCGACTGGCGTGAAAGATCGCCCCAAACGAAGGTGTGGTAGTCGAGAGGATTGGAGAGCGTCACCATCTCGCCGAGGCTGTGCCGCAAGGCCGGCAATTGCTCCGGTTTCAGAGCGCGAAAATCCACCGCCCGGCCGGTCGCAGCATCGGCCATTAGCGAGGCCTCCCCGCCGGAACAGCTCATCGAAGAGATCGCATTGCTTTGCAGTGGGCCAGTCACGTGCAGCAGTTTCAGCGTTTCGACGAGTTCCGGCAGGGTCGCGACCCGGCCGATGCCGAGGCGAGCGAGAACCGCATCGGCAACCGCATCGCTGCCGGCCAGGGATGCCGTATGCGAAACGGCGGCGCGCTGCGCCTGTTCGGATTTGCCGACCTTCAGAGCGATGACGGGTTTGCGCAATTCCCTCGCACGCACGGCAAGTTTTTGAAGGGTCTGGACGTTGCCGAACCCCTCGATATGCAGGCCGATCGCCGTAACGCGAGGATCTTCCAGGACGGCGAGGGCGAGATCGCACAATCCGATCTGCGCCTGGTTGCCTGCCGTCATCAGATAGCTGATGGGGAGGCCACGCCTTTGCATGGAGAGATTGATGGCGATGTTCGAGGATTGGGTGAGAATGGCAACACCGCGTTCGACACGCACCATTCCGTGCTGATCGGGCCAGAGCAGGGCGCCATCGAGACCGTTGATCACGCCATAACAATTCGGCCCGACGATCGGCATGTCGCCGGCCGCATCGACCAAGGCCTCCTGCAAAGTGGCACCATCGGCCAGTTCGGCGACGGCTTCGCTGAAGCCGGAGGCGTAGCAGACGGCGCCGCCGGCGCCTCTGGCTGAAAGCGCGCGCACGATATCGATAGTCAGCATCCGGTTAACACCGACGAAGGCGGCATCCGGTGCGGCGGGCAGGTCTTCCACCGATCGATAACAGCGGCGCCCAAGTACGTTATCGAGCGTCGGATGCACCGGCCAGATGTCCCCGGCAAAACCCATGCGATCGCATTGTTCGATGACCCGGCGCGCCTCACGGCCGCCGAAGACGGCGATCGTTTGCGGTCTGATCAGGCGATCGAGCGGGCGTTGCGTCATCCGATCACGCTCCGAATGGCCGCAGCAGATCGCGGCTGATGATGTGACGCTGAATTTCCGAGGTTCCGTCCCAGATGCGTTCGACGCGCGCATCGCGCCAGAAACGGGCAAGCGGCAGGTCGTCCATCAAGCCCATGCCGCCGAAAATCTGGATCGCCTCGTCGGTGACGCGGGCAAGCATTTCGGAGGCGTAGAGCTTGGCGGACGCAATCTCGCGATTGGCCGGGATGCCGGCATCCAGTTTCCACGCGGCGGATAGTGTCAGCAGGTCGGCGGCGTCGATCTCCGTGATCATGTCGGCAAGCTTGAACGACACGCCCTGATTGGCGCCTATCGGTTTGCCGAACTGTTTCCGCTCCGCCGCATAGGGCAGCGCCAGATCGAAAACGCGCCGGGCCCGCCCGACACAGCTCGCGGCGACCGTCAGACGCGTTCCGTAAAGCCACTCATTGGCAATATCGAAGCCGCGATGTACCCCACCCAGCACTTGGGATTTAGGCAGACGGCAATCCGTGAAGCTCAGTATCACGTTGTGATAGCCGCGATGGGAAACTGAATCGTAGCCCTTGAGGATCTCGAACCCCGGCGTGCCGCGATCGACCAGGAAAGCGGTGATCTTCTTCTTCACGCCCCTCGGCGTTTCCTCTTCGCCGGTTGCGGCAAAGACGATGACGAAATCGGCGATGTCTGCGTGCGAGATGAAATGTTTGGTGCCGTTCAGAACGAAATCGTCGCCATCCTGCCGGGCTGCGCATTTCATGCCGCGCATGTCGGAGCCGGCGTCGGGTTCGGTGATGGCGAGCGCGTCAATCTTCTCGCCACGCACGGCCGGCAGAAGATAGCGTTCGCGCTGCTCGCCCTCGCAGGCCATCAGAATGCCGGAAGGACGGCCGAAAAAGACGGTGAGCCCCATCGAGCCCCGACCCAGCTCGCGCTCGACAAGGGTGAAGGTGACGTGATCAAGCCCGGCGCCACCGATTTTCTCGGGGAAATTGCAGGCATAGAAGCCGAGCTCGATGCATTTGCGCCGGATCTCGTCCCCAAGCTCAGGCGGCACGAGGCCGGTACGCTCGACCTCGTTTTCATGCGGATAAATCTCCGTCTCCACGAAGTCGCGGACCGTCTGGACGATCATCTCCTGCTCTTCGTTGAGCCCGAAATTCATGATCGCTCCCCTCCTAACGCTTTTGTCCGACATGACGCCCGACGCCTTCAGGCACAGGCAGTTTTGCGTGGGCCTCGGCAATCGGCCTTATTTTGCTCAGCACCTCCTCCGGTGCGGGAGCGGCTTTGCCGGCCTTGGCGTCGACATGCAGCAGCATCTGTTCGGCGGTGGCGATCGCTTCGCCGGTTATCGTGTCGTAGATCGTATGGAACACGTGCAGTCGCTTCTCGTCGGCGGACAGAAGTTGGCAGGTGGAATGGATAGCTTGGCCGAGCTTGGCTTCGCCAAGATGGCGAATATGAGTCTCCACTGTATAGTAGCTGTGACCGCGCTCGACATAATCGAGATCGACGCCGATCAGACGCAGCAACGCGTCAGACGTGTCGCCGAAGACCTGCAGATAGCGGTGTTCCGTCATATGGCCGTTGTAGTCCACCCATGCCGGGCTGACTTTGGTTTCGATCAGACGCAGAGGCTGCGCGAGATCCGCCAGCTTTTTGTCGCCGCCGGCGGAGGCCCAGAGGCCGTGCTCGAATTCCTTAAGCAGCTTGCCGGCGCCCCAGCCCTTGCCGCCATGGCCGCCCTTCAGCGTCTGCAGGATGCCGACGAGATTTTCGTCGCGAATGCGCTCCAGCTCGCGGATCGACAGGCCTGCCGCCTGTTCGTCCGACTGCTGGCCGATCTTTTCGACAAGGGCGTCGTCGAGATCGACGACATCCATAAGCTTCGTCCAGTTCCATTGCAGGGCCGGGCCGAACTGCGCCAGGAAGTGCCGCATACCCGCTTCGCCGCCGGCAATGCGGTAGGTCTGGAACAGACCCATCTGCGCCCAGCGCAGGCCGAAGGAATAGCGGATGACGTCATCCAGCGTCTCTACCGTGCAGATATCGTCCTTGATCAGCCAAAGCGCCTCGCGCCACAGGGCTTCCAGCAGACGGTCGCCGACGAAAGCTTCGATCTCCTTGGCAATGTGCACGCCCTTCATGCCGATTGGCGGCAGCCGGGCCATGGCGGCCTTGATCGTTTCCATCGAAGTCTTTTCACCGCCGACGATTTCGACGAGCGGCAGCAGATAGACGGGGTTATAGGGATGGGCGACGAAGAGGCGTTCCGGATGACGCATATCGCGTTGCAGATCGGTTGGCAGCAGCCCCGAAGTGGATGAGCCAATCAGGGCATCGGGCCTTGCTACCGCATCGATCTGCGTCAGGACTTTACGTTTGAGGTCGAGCCGCTCGGGCACGCTTTCCTGGATCCAGTCGGCATCGCCGACGGCCGCTTCAAGCGTGTCCCTGAAAGTGAGCTTGCCGCGCGGTGGAAGCGGCGCACCGGTCAGCATCGCATAGGCTTTTTCCGCGTTCGCCAGAACTTCGCCGACGATGCGGGTCGCTTCCGGATGCGGGTCGAAGACATCGACATCGATACCCGCCAGCAGAAAGCGGGCAATCCATCCGCCGCCGATGACGCCGCCGCCGATGCAGGCTGCCTTGTTGATCCTGGTCATGGTGGCCTCAGCGCTTCGTCAGTTTTAGCTTCTTGCGGACATCCTCGGGGCCGATGATGCGCGCGCCCATGCCTTCGACCGCCTGCACCGCCTTTTCGACGAGCTGCGCATTGGTCGCGAGCATGCCCTTTCCGGCATAGAGATTGTCCTCGAGCCCAACGCGAACGTTGCCGCCGGCAAGGATCGCCGCCGCCGGATAGGCCATGGCGTTACGGCCGATCGAAAAGGCCGAGAAGGTCCAGCTTTCGGGAACGTTATTGACCATCGCCATAAAGGTGTTGAGGTCATCGGGCGCCCCCCAGGGGATGCCCATGCAAAGCTGGATGAGGACCGGGTCCTCAATAAGACCCTCCTCGGCAAGCTGCTTGGCAAACCAGAGATGACCGGTATCGAAAGCTTCGATCTCGGGACGCACGCCGAGATCCGTCATCTTCTTTGCCATCGCCCGCAGCATGGAGGGCGTGTTGGTCATGACATAGTCGCCGAGACTGAAGTTCATCGTGCCGCAATCGAGCGTGCAGATTTCCGGCAGGCATTCGGCGACGTGGCTGACGCGCTCGGAGGCGCCTGCCATGTCAGTACCGCGGGCGTTAAGGGGCAGGGGGCTTTCAACATCGCCGAAGATCAGGTCGCCGCCCATGCCGGCGGTCAGGTTGAGCACCACATCGACATCCGCAGAGCGGATGCGATCCGTCACTTCCCTGTAGAGATCGTTGCGGCGGCTCGCGGCGCCGGTCTCGGGGTCGCGGACATGGCAGTGGACGACGGCGGCACCAGCCTTGGCGGCATCGATCGCGGATTCCGCGATCTGCTTGGGAGTGATCGGAACATGGCTGGATTTGGAAACCGTGTCGCCGGCGCCGGTGACGGCGCAGGTGATGAAGACATCGCGGTTCATCGCAAGAGGCATTTTTGTTCTCCCTCGTATTGAGCCCATTACGAGGCATGCGACGTTCCCATGCTTTGCATTTTCGGAAGAGAACGATACATTACCGGAAATATCAGGGAATGCCCGTGCTGACTTCGTCCAACACACCACTCGACATCGATCTGCTGGTGCTTCCGGAAACGAACCTGATCCTGATTGCTTCGGTGATCGAACCGTTGCGTGGGGCCAATCGTATCTCCGGAGCCGAGATCTATCGCTGGCGCTTGTTTACACTTGATGGCGCGCCCGTCGAAACGACGAGCCATATCCCGGTTCCTGCGTCGGGCGGCTTCCGCCCCACAAGCGACACCACTCCGCTCTTCGTGCTGGCGAGCTACAATTGGCGGCGCAGCGCGACGCAGGCGCTGAAGATGCAGTTGTCGCAGACGGCGCGCTACCGTTCGATGATGGCGGGCATCGAATCCGGCAGTTGGCTGCTCGCCGAGGCAAGCCTTCTCGACGATGTTTCGGCGGCTGTTCATTGGGAGGATTTCGACGATTTCGCGCTAGCCTATCCGCAGGTCCGTGCCGTCAAGGATCGTTTCGTGATCGACGGCAAGCGCATCACCACCGCCGGCTCGCTGCCGACCGTCGACCTGATGCTGGAGATCATCCGGCGGCGGCAGGGCTATTCGCTTGCGCTCGAAGTCAGCAGGCTTTTTATCTACGAGCCGGCCAATACGCGGAGCGCGGCTGAGCTTTCGCCCTCGACCGCCGGCTTGCGGATGCGCGACCCGCGCGTTGCACAGGCCATTCGTCTGATGGAGGAAAACATCGAGCAACCGCTGGTCCTGACGCGCCTGGCGCGGCGCATCGGCCTCAGCGCTCGCCATCTCCAGGCGCTCTTTCAGGAAAGCATCGGCGCGCCTCCGCATGTGCATTATCTCGCCCTTCGGCTCAATGCTGCGCGCCGCAAGGTGATCGAGACCAAGGATTCTTTCGCTGAGATTGCCGCGGCAACCGGCTTCAACTCGGCTTCGGCATTTTCCCGAAGCTATCGCGCCAGTTTTTCGGAAAGTCCCTCCGGCACGCGGCGGCGCCTGCGCGGGCGCTCTACGGCTGCAGCAGAGCCGACATAGGCTGGAAGGCTTCACGCACCATTTCCGCGAGCTCCTGGATCGCCTCGCTGGAATGATAGGGATTGCGGCGAAGCACGACGCGCGAGGAATCGACCGGCGGAAAGCCGTCGTCGCTCGTCAGCTCCCGGCAGCCATGCGGAATGTTACTGCGGGATAGCGTCGTGACGGCGAGGCCTGCGGAGACGGCGTTTTTCAGGCCGGAACTGGTATCGGCAACGAAGGCGATGCGATAGGGCCGCGCCTGCTGCTCCAGGGAACGCAGGGCAAAGTCGCGCGCCCAGGTCGAGTTCCGGTATGTCGCAACAGGCAGCGGCGTCGCGTCATGCAAGCGGTGCACCAACGATGTTACCCAGACTGTCGGATCGATGCAGAGCACCTCGCCGGTGGTCTGATTGCTCCAGTCGAAGACCACAGCGATATCGAGTTCGTCCTTCTCCAGCGCGCTGAGATTTCGAGCGGTGTAGTCGCAGGAAACGGTCACTTCGACGGCTGGATGCCGGACAGCGAAGGCGGCAAGCGCCGCGGGCAGGACGGTTTGGCTATATTCTTCTGGAATTCCGATCCGCACAGGTCCATTCAACGGCTTGGTGCGGATCGTCGCAGCGGCCTCGTTCAACAGGTCGACGATCCGTCGGGCGTAGGGCAGCAACTGATTTCCCGGCCGGGTCAGCACGACCCCACGTGCGCTTCTTTCGAATAGCGCCTCGCCGACAATTTCTTCGAGACGCTTGATTTGGGCGCTGACGGCCGATTGCGTGCGGCCAATGCGCTGTGCGGCAACGGAAAAATTCGACGTCTCGGTGATGATGAGAAACGTCCGGAGCAAATCGCTTTCGATGGGTTCGCGCATGGGCAAGCCACAAAAATTTCCGATGGCATATATCTCTACTATTCGTTTGTCTGATGTCAAATATCGGCGCACACAGGGGCGATCCGTTCAGGTGCTTCGCTTCCGAGATACCGCACATGACCATTCAGGCCCCCGCCAGATCATTCTCTGCCAATGAGTACGAAAAGGGCGTCGCCCTCGTCGTTGCGGCAACGCTCGCTTGGAGCGCCAGCGGCGTCTATGCGCGGCTGCTGACGACGGATCTCTGGACGGCGATCGCCTGGCGGTCCCTGTTCGGCGGATTGTTCCTGCTGATCCCGAGCTTCTTTCTTGAAGGCGGATTCTCGCGCCGCCAATGGAGCTCGGTCTTTCACCCGTCGGGGCTTGCGATGATCGCCTGCCAAACCTTCAGCCAGGCCTGCTTCATCGGCGCGCTTTATATGACCACCGTCGCGAATGTGACCATGATCTATGCCACGGCGCCCTTCATCGCCGCCTTCCTCGGCTGGGCGATCTTGAAGGAGCGGGTGCCGCGGAGAACGCTGATTGCAGGCGGCGTCTGCCTGCTCGGCGTGGCGATCATCGTTGCCTCCTCGATCGGCGGCGGCACCGGTCTCGGCGATCTCCTAGCGCTCGGGATGACGGCCTCATTCGCCCTGGTCATCATCATTCCGCGCATCGACCGCAGTGTACCGAGCCTGCCGCCGACTATCATCGGTGCCTTCCTGACACTCGTCATCTTTGCGCCGTTCAGCTCGGTCGGTTCGCTCGATCTACACAACTGGCTGGTGCTTGCCGCCTTTGGAGCAACCAATTTCTCCTTTGCGCTCGTCCTGTTTCTCGCCGGCGCGAAGCGCATGCCGCCCGCGGACGCCGCTCTTATCGGGACGATGGAGATTGTGCTCACGCCATTCTGGGTCTGGCTGTTTTTTTCCGAAAAACCGCCGCTTGCCACCTTCGTCGGCGGCGCCATCATTCTTGCCACCGTCCTCTGGCACACGTTCATCGATCTCAAGAAGAGCCGGCGCAGCCCAGAGCCTAGAACAACATGCCCATAAGACCAGATCTGGAAGGTATCACGCTTGAAACCAGACGCTAGACCGAGAGGAGCAATATGACCTCAGCGATCTCCATGACGAATATAAATATTCTCTTATAAGCTGTATATTTGTTCAGCTAACATTCATTTAGCGGAAGGCAAATAAACAATCGCCGCAACGCCTTGCGGTTGATCGAGGCTCGGCTGCTGACAGCTCACGAGGCAGGTGGCCGGGCCTCTCAAGTCCCTGGACAGCACGGATAACTCGCATGCGGCTGCTTCTCGCTTTGATTGACTGGCTCTCGGAGCGATGCCGGAAGCGGGCGGAGCAGGAGACCGTTCACTATTCCGCCGATGATCCATGGGTGCTCCGGCAGATCGAAGCGTTCGAGCGAGAATTGAAGCAATAAAGCGCACCAGTGAAATGCGGACGTAGAGCCGGACGTTTTCCTCCGGATCGACCGATATTGATAATGACTTGGACCTCACACGAGTCATCCCACTGGCGATAGGGATCTTGTCGTGGTGACGGGCGTCTTATTCGCGCTCCCCGCGGACACTCCAGTAAAATACGTCGAGCTTGTGGCTGGGAGTTGCGCCTTGGAACGTATCACCGAAAGCCTTGTCGAGGATGGAGGGGTTGAACACGACCTTTTGTGAAAGAAACTCAAAAAAACTGGCGACCAGCAACTGACGCGCGGTACCCCTATTGTCATTCTCGGGCCTAGCCTTCCCGAAGACTGCGTAGCGATCGTTAGTATAAGTCCTCGTGCCGTTGTCATATGCGCATCCCGGGATCATCTTGACGTTTTCGGTAATGATTTCGAGATCACCCACGAAATAGTGAAAATCATCATGGCAGAATGCGTTTGCCGCGGCTGTATACCCGCTATAGGACTTGACCCTGTTTTCAGTACCTTCTCCGCACAAAGGCTTTGAATCCGGATTCAGCGGATCGCCGCGCAAGTAATCGATTAGCGCGTCTTCGAATTTGGGAAGCTCATGCGCAATCAGAAGCGCGTTGATTCCCTCATTCTGAGCTGTCGTCCCACCTACAAGACCGATTAGTGGCTTTTTGGGGTAGGAACAGATTTTATCCGGCGGATCCTCCCCCTTGCGTGTGATGTAGCTTATCCCGGTTAAAAAGAGCGGCGCAGAAACTATGAAGCCGTTGCGCCGTTCATTGGTGATCGTTGCCGGATCGCAAAGTATGTCAAACTTGACGCCAAGGTCGAGGAAACGCGAATCGTTTATCGGGGAAATAGTGTTGCTCGTGGTGGCGTCTTTGCCTGCAACGGTGGTCGCACCTGCTGAAGCTTCTTTTTCACGCGCCTCGTCAATGTCGTAGATGCCGATGTCATTGAAGGTCAATTCGCCTGGCTTTGCGTCCAGTATCATCTCGGCGAGGGCGGCATCACATATTCGCACCATGTAGCCCGTATAACCGGCTCGTTCCAACGGACCGCGTGCCGCATCGGATGCCTTCTCGCCGGGCAGGCTGGACCTATAGGAAAAGGGCCGGGCATCGCTTCGGACCCCGATGCAAAGCTGCGTCTTCTCGTTGCATGTCGTGACTGGCGGTTGCTGGGGAGGCTCGGCTTCCGCGACCCCTCCCGCAATAAAGGTAAAACACGCAAAAAGCGAACTGAGCAGTGCAGTATTCATTGATCGCCCCCTTAGTTCAGTTTCTATTTCGCGTCGTCGTCTCCAGCCTCCGTAATCTCAAGCATAACGGCAAATGTCAGAAGAAATAGAAATGGAACGAAGCAAAAAATAAACGTGTCTCTCGTTTGTTGAGAGAACAAAGCGGCTTTTGGTGCTGAGGGAAGTGCAGATCCATAGGTCAGGAAAATCGCAAGCCACATATATCCCGCATATACTGCAGAGAAAATAATACTGATTAATACTGTCCAAAAAACACTGAGATGTCTGTGCTTATCCATAATAACGAGGGCCGCGAATGAGAGGATCAACCCGGCCCCAAAATGGAGGGCAAAAAACTCTCCCGATTGTTCGAATAAAAAAATGATTTGCGTTTGTGTCAGATGAAAATTTACGGCCCATGCCAACTTAGCAAAGTTGACCGCAGCCGACGCAAAAACTGCGATAAGCCCCGACAGTAAGGACATGCCAAGCAGCGTCAGGAACGGAAATTGATAGAATTTCCAGTCCGTTCGCCATGATTGTTGCTCGATGCGTACCTCGCGCGCGACGAGCACAAAGAAAACGCTCAAGAGAACCAGAAGTCCCGAATGAAGAGTATCCCAGGCTGTCGTTTCGATAAAAATGGGCCGTTGGGAAAGATTATATCGGTGAATGGCTTCCTTCGTCTTGCAGTCGGCGTCAGCTGGAGAACAAACAGGCTGGGCGATGGTATCCTTTGTATTTAATTTATCATTGTTCGCGCTTGCATTATTGTTTGCTCTCACTTGATTAGCAATTTCGTTCTCTAAGACGCGTGTTTGTTCGCTATACACGCCTGGATCACTTTGCACTTTCCAGTCACGCCACTGGTTGTAAATGAGAAAAGTCGCGATCGCGCCAAGGACCAAGCCAACCATCATGCTGATCGCGAACGAGTTTTGTTCGGCGTTATATTTTTCCTGGATTCGCTTTATGGTTTTTTCCATCGGGCTCAGAGGTCTTGTTTCTTCTTTCCTTTGAGACTTCTGACCGAGTTTCGGAGGGCGCCTGCGGAGCAAGCCGCTTTGGCTGAAGACTGACCGGTTATTGCGCACAAATAAGACGGCGAACACTGCCATCGTATTCGATCGCGCGATCGCCGCTTCGCGCTGGAGATTCGAAAGCGCGTCCCATATTTCATGTATATCGGGCTTTGCGGCTCCGTCTTCGCTGCCGGATTGAAGCTTCTTTTGTAAAGCAGCTATGAGGTCATGCAAGGCGGTGAGCTGCCCGTCGAGCTTGTTCGACAGTGCTTCCAGCTCAGACATTTGATATAGCGGGAAGTATAGCATTCGATTATTCGCGTTTGTAGCGACTGAGAGATAGTCAATTGTGGCCAACGATGACTCGATCTCCGCTATTTTCCTGCCTAAACCGATACTATTCTTGATTGATTCAGTCGCGTCGCGAAAACTTGTGACCAACAATCCCGGTTGATCTCTTAGGAACTCCTCATAGTCCACGCTGCGTAGACTCTCTATGACCCTGTAGACGCCCCGGGGGATGCCGGCCATCCGATGAGCAAGACTTCTCATCGTCGCTTCGATGGGTTTGACAGCACCAATCGACAGGAATGAAATTAAGAGGGCAGAAACGAAGATGGGTTTGCCGTAGCTCGTCGCAGACAGTACCGACGGGTCACTTGCGGGCAACAGGACGTTGTCGGTTGCACCGATTTCGCTTCTGGCCTTGCTCGCGCTCAATAACAGGTCATACACCTCTGCCGACCCCAAGACCACGGCGTAGACGATAAGGTACAAGCCAGCATAGAAGGTGAAACCAGCGATAATCTCGCCGGTCGTGCAGAGGTTCCTCACCTCGACTTCTTTGAGAATCGGGTGCAGCGAGAATGGATGGTCGCCGGTTTGCGAGTTGAAATTCCGAGATGCCTCGATCAGCAGCGTCACCGCTCCGGCTGCAATGGCGCCCGCGTAGATCAAATCGTTCATCGCCAAGCGTCCGAGGTCTATCTCTCAGGGGCAGTTTTGAGCTGATGAATTGCAGGGACCAGCGGCCATTGCTCGGTTCTCGTCAACGACGACAAAACCAGCAATTCCAAAAGCGAGGACACTCATCATCAATAAGAACTTGATCATGTGTTCACTCTTTTAATGGTGGTGATTTTTAATTATATCGCACTTAAAACTTGCGTCAACTGCGTGGCAAAGGACGTATGTTCGCCTGTTAGTCGACATATGTCGCCGTTCAGCTTTATGGCCAAAGCTCGTAGAAGTGCTGGACCGGCCCATGACCGGTGCCGACGGTGAGCGTTTGGGCCGCCGCAACCGCGCCCGCAAGATAATGCTTGGCGGTGGCAACAGCTTCCGTCAGTGTCGAACCCTTTGCAATCTCCGCCGCCAAGGCGCTGGACAGCGTGCAGCCGGTTCCATGCGTATTCTTGGTTGGCATGCGACCGGCTTCGAACCAGGTCAGCCCCTCCGGGCTTGCGAGAACATCAGGGCTTTCATTGCCGGCAAGATGCCCGCCCTTGACCAGAACGGCCAGCGGGCCGAGCTTTGCTAAGCTTTCTGCCTGCCGCGCCATCGTCTCGCGATTTTCGGCAACGGGTTCGTGCAGAAGCGCCGCCGCTTCCGGCAGATTGGGCGTCAGCAGCGTGGCCAGGGGAAGAAGCTGGTTGGTCAGGACGTCGACAGCATCCGCGGCAAGCAGCGCTGCACCGCCCTTGGCGATCATGACGGGGTCCAGCACGATCGGCACGCCTCGATGGGGAGCGAGCGCATCGGCAACGGCTTCGGCGATTGCCGCATTGGCAATCATGCCGATCTTGACGGCATCGACGCGTATATCGGCAAAGATCGCCTTGATCTGATCGGCGACGAACTGCGGAGGAACGGGGTGAACGCCGGAAACGCCTTGCGTGTTCTGGGCCGTCAACGCGGTCAGCGCCGCCATGCCGTAGATGCCGCGTGCCGAAAATGTCTTCAGGTCGGCTTGAATGCCGGCGCCGCCGGAGGGGTCGGAGCCGGCGATGGAGAGGACGTTTCGGATCATGGGCGTGCCTTTCTGATCCAGCCGATAGACAACGCACCGGAGATTGCGGCGAATTCGCCGACCTCCGTTTCGGCAAACGCCGTCGCGACCAAGTTGGTGATGCATAGCACCAGTGGAGGGTTTGTCCGCATGGCCGTCAGCAGCGCGCCGGGAGTGGTTTTATCTTGCATATCGCCCCTTTCGGGCGGGGCGAGACGCGAAGGGGACAACGACAAGAGCACGCCGAGACCCCGAGCGACTCCCTCCGCCAGCATTATCTGGTTCAGGTTCAAAGGGTGCTTCTCAGCCCATCACGCGACGGGCGCCCCTGTCTCTCATCACCGTCTTTTTCGCAGAGAAAGACCGCCCTGTCACCAGCAAATCGCAGTATCGAGATGACCGAGCTTCCGCAGCGTTAAATGTCTCTAGTGGTGGTGGCCCACCTCCGGCCCGTGTTTTGGCTTTCTGATGAACAAGGCCGCCGCGATCGCTCCCAGCGAGATGATCGTCCCACAGAGAAATGCCGCCTTAATGCCGCCAGTCGTTGCCGTAAGGATACTGGCGCCGCTAGCGGAGAGGCTGGTGGACCGGAGCGTCATGATCGCGACGAACAGCGCGGTGCCGGCGGCACCGGCGACTTGCTGGGTCGCACCGAGCATGGCGCTGCCATGCGAATAGAGGTTCGGCGGTAGCGATCCCAGGCTGACGGTGAATAGCGGCGTGAACATCAGCGCAAGACCGATGCTGAGCACGATATGGGCGATCAACAGCATCCAAAACGGCGTATCCTGCTGAATGAAGACCAGTCCGCCCATCACCATGCTGAGCATGATGGCCCCCGGAATGATCAACGGTGCTGGACCGTATTTATCGAACAGGCGCCCGACGGTCGGTGCGCAAAGGCCCATGATCAGCCCGCCAGGCAGCAACAGCAGTCCGGTTTGCAGCGTCGACAATCCCAGCACGTTTTGCAGATAGATGGGCAGCAGGATGAAGACGCCGAACATCGACATCATCAGAATGGCCATCATGGCGGCGGCGATCGTGAAGGTCTTTGTGGTCAAGGTGCGCAGATCGAGCAGCGCTCTATTCTGTTTCTGCAAATGCAACTGACGCAATACGAAAACCGCGATGACGACAGCGCCGGTCAGGAGCGGAATCCATGGCGACACCACGGGCGCGCGAAGTGCTGCGTCGCCGAGCCCGCTGAGGCCGTAGACGAAACCGCCGAAACCGATGGCTGAGAGGATGATCGAAAAGATATCGATCGGCGCGGTGGTTGGAACCGTCACGTTCTTCATCCGCAAGGCGCCAAGCGTCAATGCGCCCAACGCGATCGGCAAGACCAGGAGGAACAGCCAGCGCCATTCGAGCGCCGAAAGGATGAGGCCGGAAATGGTGGGCCCGATGGCCGGCGCCACGGAAATGACGACCGAGATATTACCCATGGTCCTGCCGCGGGAGTCCGGCGGCACCAAGGTCATCACTGTCGTCATCAGCAGTGGCATCATGATCGCCGTGCCCGAGGCTTGCACGATCCGCCCGAGAACAAGCGCCGCGAAACCCGGCGCCAGCGCCGAGATCAGCGTACCGGCGCTGAAGAGCGACATGGCGAGAATGAATACTGGCCGGGTGTTGAGCCGTTGCAGCAGGTATCCGGTGATCGGGATGACGACGGCCATGGTCAGCATGAAGGCCGTGGTCAACCACTGAGCGGCACTCGCGGTGATATCGAGATCCGCCATCAGATGGGGGAGCGCAACACCCATGATGGTTTCGTTGAGAATGACGACAAAAGCCGACACCAGCAGCAGGGCTATAACGAGTTTGTTGCGGGCACTATGGTCTTCCACGGTGGGAATATCCTGTTCCACATCGGCAAAAGTCTGGCTTTCGGTCGTCATGGTGCTGCCTTGAGTTTGAATTCAGAAGGGCAATCGAATTGCCTGGAACGGTGAACCGCTTGGCGCTTTCCCGATTATGACGAACGGCCGCGTGAGATTACGACACGTGCAGCGAATTATTTTTGCGCCATTGATTGTCTGAGCAACGCGCGCCTGCAATTCTTGCCGGTTGCTCACCGGCAAGAATGCTAATGGGCTGACAAAGGTCAACCCTAAAGATGTTTCGGTTGGCCTGGTCCGGAGAGAGAATTTGAAGTGACAGAATGGGCCGCCTTCAGACCCATGCGCTACTTGCATGGGTGCAGTGAAGCCTTGGCGCTGCAATAACCGAGGGTGCCGTATTATATACCTCTCATCGAAGCAAAGGGGAGCGCCACGGACGGCAGCTCGGCTTCGAATGCCCGAAGAAAGGGGATCATCATGAACGTAGCACGCTCTTTCAACAACTGGCGCAAGTATCGTCAAACGGTCGCCGAACTGGGCCGTATGTCCACGCGCGAACTGGATGACCTCGGTATCGGCCGCGGCGACATCCGCAACATCGCTCGCGGTGCGGTTGCTCGCTAACGGCTCATAAACGCCATAACTTCGACTTTTCGTCAGCGCCTGCTTCCTCCCGAGCGGGCGCTTTTGTTTTGCGCACGCTGTCGGCGGTTTTCCGCATTTTCAATGTAAGTCGATGCTAATGGAGCATCCCGCTTTTCGCACAACGCATGCCTGCCCTGCAAAGAAATGCCTATGAACTGAGCAAATCTGCGATATGATCTTGGTTATCGAAGCGATGCACCTCCTCCCGCATCCCTTCGTGATGTAGGCGCCCTTATCCTCCTCCCAAGGTCGTCTGCGGGAACAGTAGCACTCCTCCTCCCAGCTACTGTTCGGTTCTTTTCGAAAGCCTGCCGCACCTCCTCCCGCGGCAGGCTTTTTCGTTTGGAGCTTCGGCAACAGCAGGGAGAGTTGATCGATTCTCGATGTTGTCATGAGCTCAATGAGCTTTTCGCCGTAGAGGGGCCGCGCCTGCGCTTGCCGGATGACCCATTCGTGCGGAAAATATCGAGCAATCGTTGGTGCCGCCATCTGCGTCCCATCGGCAAGTCAGCTTCGCTCCATCTTATTTGTCCTAATGTTCCGTGCCCGAAATCATCCTGCGGGCCTCGTGCAGATCGCGGCGCTTGACGCGTTTCGATCTCAGGACTGTGAGAGGAATGTTTCCGCATGCTGAAGACCTTTGACGACTACGCCCCCGGCCTTGCCTCGAACGGCAAAATGGCTGAGACCGCAGGCGCGCCGTTAAAGCCGTCCGGCAAGGACAAGGATGCGCTTCTCACCTGCCTGATTTCCGGTGGGGACGAGAGATTGGAGTGCGACGCTGCAACCGGTCTCAACATGTATGGTTACGGGCCATCGCCCCGACCGCAGGATCTGGCCTTCGGCTCCTCGACGGCATCGACCATTTCCGCACCGGCTTTCGCGGCGGTCGGCGCTTATTATGCTGATCTTTTGCGGGAGATGGAAACGCGGCCTGCGGCCGACATCTACGCGCGGGAGATCGCGCGGATGCGGACGAAACTGCTGCATCTGCTTGGCCTCGATCAAGGCTCAGGGCCTTCGCGGGTGGATGCCGTCATGGCGACGTCAGGCACCGATATCCATCTTTTCGCTGCGGAGCTGCTGGCGCGCCAGGACGATCGAACCTTGATGACCATCACGCTGATGGGCAACGAGACCGGGAGCGGGGTGATGACCGCGGCAGCCGGGCGCCACTTCATGAGCCGCGTCAGCAGTAATAGGCCCGTCGCCAAGGGTGAGGAACTAAGCCCGGGACATGCCACGCGAAATACGACGGTCGCGGTGCGCAATCCGGATGGCACGTTGCGGAGCGAAGAAGAGATAGAATTGGAATTGAGGGGGTTGATCGAGCTTGCCCGCGCGGCTGAACTCAGATGCCTTTTGGTCGTCACGGATGTTTCCAAGACCAGCCTGCTGGCGCCAGGCCTCGAAACGGTCTTTCGCCTGAAAGCGCGCTTCGGCGCCATGCTCGATATCATGATCGACGCCTGCCAGTTTCGCGTCTCCGGGGCAACGATCCGTGCCTATCTGGCCCATGATTTCCTTGTGGCCGTCACCGGCTCCAAATTCCTGGCCGGTCCGATTTTCAGCGGGGCGCTGCTGTGTCCGCCTCGGATGTCGGATCGCTTGAAACAGCGGCCTTTGTCTCCGGCTTTTGCCGATTATTGCGCGAAAGCGGATTGGCCGGAAGGCTGGGTGGCCCGGGACGCGTTGCCAGATCACGCCAATTTCGGCCTCTTGCTGCGATGGAAGGCGGCGCTGTTGGAACTGGAGCGCTTCGTTGGCATGCCTGAGCAAAAGGTGATTTCGGTGCTGAACGCTTTTGCAGAGGCGGTCGGAGAGCGGCTGAAGCACGATAGGGCCTTCGAACTGCTCGATAGCCGACCGATAGACCGGAAGAGCCTGTGCGGCGACTCGCACGCCCCGGGCTGGGATGAAATACCTTCGATCTTCTCATTCTATCTGCGCAATCCCCATCAGGACGGCATCCTGACGGCGACGGAGATGGCCGCGGTATACAAGAACCTTGCCGTTGAGCAGAACGGCCTTATACCGGTGCGTCTCGGTCAGCCCGTTCGCTGCGCCGATTTCGGCGATATGCCCGCCAGTGCCTTGAGGATATGCCTGAGTGCGCCGTTGATCGTGCGGGCTTGTGAGAGTGCCGATGCGCTTGATGAGCTCATCTCACAGGCAATGACGGTCCTAGATCGAACGGCTGACATGGCCGCGCAATTGGCATCCCAGCCGAGCATGGCCCGCACGTCAGGCGTGCAAGCCTAGCATCCCACCGAAGCGGCGACAGCAGGGCATCTCAGGCGGCGGCACTATGTTCGCCCCTGGCCGCCGTCCATACCTCACGCGCCGCATCGGCGTTCATGGTGGCGATGGCGATGCCGACGATCAGGTCCGGCCAGGCGGAATTCCAGAGAAATGCGGTCACGAGACCTGCCGCAATGATGGCGACATTGGCGAGCGTGTCGTTGCGAGCCGATAAAAACGCTGCCCGGGTTAGGCTGCCGCCATGCGCGCGAAAACGGGCCAGCATCATGGCGCAGGAAAGATTGATGGCGAGCGCGCCGAGGCCCGCCAGCGATAGGGGCAGTGGTTCCGGCGCAACCGGCATCATGAATTTCTTCCAGGCGGTCCAGATGGTCGCCAGCCCGGGAACGAGCAGGATCGCGGCAAGAGCCATGCCAACGCGGGCGCGATTGCGGGCGCTCCAGCCTAGTGCCATCAGGATCAGGAGATTAACCGACGCGTCTTCGAGGAAATCGACGCTGTCGGCAAAGAGCGATACCGAACCGATGGACAGCGCGACCACAAACTCGACACAGAAATAGCCGAGGTTAAGAAGCGCCACACGTTTGACCACGTTGCGGAGTGTAATGTTGGTCATATCAGCTCTTCACACTCCTCGCCGACCCCAGCTTATCGAGAGCTATTAGGTCTTCCTTACAACCCGCTGAAATCCACCAAACCTCAGCTAAGCGACCGAACAAGACGAATATGGGCTGAACCTAAGTCGCTGCGGTGAGTTTTCAGTTTAACGTCAGCTCGCCGCGATAACAGCTTGGCCACGCCAGACGCAGAACCCTCGTGGCCTTCGGAGAATAAGATTGAATCTCATAGTACTGCGTGATTCTCCTGTTCCGGAGTTCGTGCGCCAGCCTATTCCAGGCCATTTAAAATATCGCGCCGATATCGACGGGCTTCGCGCGCTGGCGATCCTGCCAGTCGTGCTGTATCACGCGGGCATTCCGGGGTTCAGCGGCGGTTTCGTCGGCGTCGATGTTTTCTTCGTCATCTCCGGGTTCCTGATGGCTTCGCTGATCTCGGGTGAGGTTGCTCGCGACGATTTCAGCATCGTGCGTTTCTACGAGAGGCGAATACGGCGAATTTTTCCGGCGCTCTTTGCCGTCCTTGCAGCCTCGTCCATAGCGGCATGGTTGCTTCTGATGCCGGTCGAGCTGGAATATTTCGCCCGCAGTGTAAAGGCCGCCGCATTGTTCACCTCGAACATTCAGTTCGAGAAGGAGAGCGGTTATTTCGACATCGGCGCGCAGTTGAAACCGCTGCTGCACACCTGGTCGCTGGCAGTCGAAGAGCAGTTCTACATCCTGTTTCCGCTGCTGCTGTTGGCGGTCAACCGATTTGCGCGGCGCTATACGGTGCCCATTCTGCTTGGCCTGTTGATCGCCTCGTTCGCGGCGAGTGCCTGGACGGTCTTCCGCACGCCTGCGGCGGCATTCTACCTTTTGCAGTTCCGCGCCTGGGAATTGCTGATCGGCGCTTTGCTGGCTTTCCATGTGATACCGAGACCGGCCCGGCCTGTGGTGCGGGAGAGCCTTGCGGCCCTCGGCGTAATCCTGATCGCCATCGCCGTCTTCGGTTTCACCGATCATACTCTATTTCCCGGCCCTGCCGCTTTGCTGCCCTGCCTCGGTGCGGCCCTGGTGATCTATGCTGGAGCGGAACATGGATTGGCCGGACGAGCGCTGCGGGCGAGGCCGCTAGTGTTCGTCGGCCTGGTTTCCTATTCCCTCTATCTCTGGCATTGGCCGATCATCGTCTTCACACGCGAAATCTTTGGCCGCGAGCTTTCCCCGGTCCAGAGTGGCTTGATCGTCGTCGTCTCGCTCGCTCTCGCCGCATTTTCGTGGCGGTTCATCGAGCAGCCTTTTCGCGGTCGTGGCAGTCGTTTGGGTCGAAGGCCCTTATTCGCGGCCGCAGCAGTGGTCATGGTCGCGGTGGTCGGATTCGGTAGCTACGTCATTCGCGACAATGGTGCGCCGAGCCGCCTCCCGGCCGATGTACAGAAGGTCTACGCCGCAACATATGACATCAGCCGTTACGGCGCACCGCCATGTTTTGCCGACTCCGATACGACCGGCCCGTCTCTATCAGACATACGCGCGGGAAAACTTTGTCCGCTCGGCGCTGACGGATCGGCCTCTCCTTCCTTCCTTGTTTGGGGAGATTCGCATTCCGGAGCTATGTCTCCGGCGATTGACGAGGCGGCGAAACAGGCTGGCGTTTCCGGTCTGTTTGCGGGACATGCGTCATGTCCGCCATTGCCGGATGCGCAGCTTCCGGCTCGCGGTGATGTGAAGCGGTGCGGCGAGTTCAATGCAGCCGTCCGTGATCTCGTTAGATCGAAGCATATTCCGCTGGTATTCCTGATCGCCTACTGGCCGAAATATGTGCATGATGCCGAGTTGCCGCATGAGGGCGTCTACTTCGACCCATCGGTGCCGCCGCCATTAGAGGACAAGTCCGCACCAGTCACGGCATCCCTCGACAGGCTGGTGGCGGAGCTGACGCAGCAGGGAACCAAGGTTGTGCTGGTCATGGACGTGCCGGAAATGGGCCGGTACATGCCGGAAGCCGTCGCCAAGGCTGTGATGACCAAGACATCGACGGAGGTTGCCCCGCCGTGGAGTTACGTTGCGAAACGGCAGGCATTGTCGCGCGCTATTCTGGCTGGTCTAGCGGCCAAATACGGCGCGGCTATAGTCGACCCGCTGCCTGCGATCTGCCACGATGGGCATTGCGACGCGACACAAGACGGCATGCCGCTCTATAAGGATGCCGACCACATCACAGCCACTACCTCGAAAAGGCTCAGCTACCTGTTCTCTCCCATATTCTCGGCCCCGAAGCGAACATCCGCTGCCTTCGGTAATTCATAACCGGTTCAACGCAAGATGCCTTGAGCCTTCAGTGCATTCCACCGCCGCCTTTTCCAAGGTCGATATTGCTGAGGATCAGGGCAAGTGGGATTGCCGAGAGGGCGATGAGAGTCAGCACGTAAAAAACGTCGATATAGGCGAGATAGCTCGATTGCATCTGAACCTGTTGTCCGATCCATGCTGTCGCCTGCGATTGCGCGTCGGCCATGGTCGCGCCTTTCTGCGCAAAGTAGCGCGTCATGGTCTGGAGGGTCTCCTGGTAGGCTGGGGCGGATGGGACTATGTGTTCGACGAGCCGGCTTTGGTGCCATTGCTCGCGATGTGCCAGAACGTTCAAGGCAATGCAGACACCGATCGAGCCGCCGATATTGCGCGCCGCGTTGATCATGGCGGAGGCCTGATTGGTCTGGTCCGGCCGCAGGCCGTAATAAGAGGCTGAGGTGATCGCGATGAAGATCAACGGCAGGCCCAATCCGATATAAAGCCGCGACCAGACGAAGAACGCAAAATTGAGGTTGGGATTGAGCCGCGTCAGCCACCACATCGACCCTGCAATGATCAATGCACCGGTGGCGATCATGTATTTCGGCTGGACCACCGTGGTCAGGCGACCCGCGACGAACATCATGACCATGGTGACGAGACCGCCCGGCGATAGCGCGAGGCCGGCCCAGGTGGCGGTGTATCCATAATCCTGCTGCAGGACCTGCGGAAGGAATTGCGTCGTCGCGATCAGGATCGCGCCGGTTGCCATCATGACGATGAAACAGGATCCGAACTGCCGGGTTCCAAGCAGCCGTCCATCAATGATCGGGTTCGATTTCGTCAGCACCCAGGGGATCGCCAGTGCAAAGGCCAACACACAAAGCGCCGTTATAGCGATGATGAAATTTGAATCGAACCAATCTTCCGTCTGACCGCGATCGAGAACGAGTTCGAGCGAACCGAGAAATGTTGCCACAAGCAGGAAGCCGACAAGATCGAAGCGGATGCCTTGCCTGCGGAGCTCCTGCCGTTTTCGGCGCATTTCCTGCGATCGCTCCACCAGAAAATAGACGAGGATGAAGGCAAAGACGCCCACCGGGCCGTTGATCAGGAAACACCAGTGCCATGAATAATTATCCGAGAGATAGCCGCCGAGCGTGGGGCCGATCACTGGCGCCACCACGACCGCAACGCCGAACATCGCAAATGCCTGGCCGCGTTTTGCCGGCGGAAATGAATCGGCGAGGATCGCCTGCGACGTCGGCACCATGCCGCCGCCGGCAAATCCCTGGATGACGCGGAAGATGAGAAGCGATTGGAGATTCCACGCCAGTCCGCAGAGAACGGAGGCGATCGTGAAGATCGCGAGGCAAGAGAGATAGAAGCGACGTCTGCCATATCGTTCGGCGATGAAGCTGCTGGCGACCAAAATGGTTGCGTTGGAAACGAGATAGGTCGTAACCACCCAGGAAGCCTCGTCCGCGCTGACTGCAAGGCCGCCCGAAATATAGCGCAGCGCCACATTGGCGATCGTCGTGTCCAGGACTTCCATGAAGGTCGCAAGCGAGACCACGACCGCGATCAGCCATGGATTGGTGGCGCCCGCGGCGGGGGTGGTCGCTCTGCCAGCGGTTGTGTTTGCGCCGCTCATGTCAGCGCCTCGGCCGGACGGTGACCGTGGGGACCACGGACATGCCAGGGCCGATCGAGAGATCCGCCGGCCAATTGTCGACGACAATCTTCACCGGCACGCGCTGTGTGACCTTCACATAGTTGCCGGTCGCGTTCTCGGCGGGAAGCAGGGAGAACGCCGTGCCGGAGCCGGGCTGAACCGATGCGACCTTGCCGTGCAGCTTGTGATCCGGATAGGCATCGATCGTCACATCCACCGGCTGCCCCGGCCGCATGTCGGTCAACTGCGTCTCCTTGAAATTCGCGGTGATCCAGATTTCGTCGGGAACGAACATCGAGATGGCCTGTCCGGCTTCGATGTATTGCCCTTTGGCACCAGTGAGGCGGACGACACGGCCGCGTTGGGCCGCGACGATCGTCGTATATTTGAGGTTCTGCTGCGCCTCTTCGGCCTGAGCCCGCGCTTGGCTCAAACTCGCGGCAGAACTCGCCCTCTGGGCTTCGGCAACCGCCTTGTTCTTCTGCGCCGAGGTTATGTTTGCCTCGGCCTGTGCAAGGCTCGCCTGGCTCTGCTGCAGGTTGGAGGTCGCCTGCTGCACTGCCTGCACGCTGCCGGAACCGCTTTTGACCAGTTGCTGCTGGCGTGCGGCCTCCTGCTGTGCATATTGCAGCGCCGCCGCTGCCGAGTTCTGCTGGGCCTTTGCGACATCGATCGCGGCGCCTGCGGCGTCGATCTGGGCACCGGCGCTTTGGAGCGCGGCGGCCGCAACATTTACCTGTCCGTTGGCTTGGTCGAGGGTGATCTGGTAATCGCGCGGATCGATCTTCAGGATGACATCGCCAGCCTGAACATGCTGATTGTCGGTCACGGGAACATCGGTGACATAGCCGGAAACCTTCATGGCAAGCGAGAAGCTGCGAGCGTCGATGAAGGCGTCGTCGGTCGATTCATAAGGCTGGAAATAGATCTGCCAGGCGAACCACGTGGCGGCGGCAAGGGCAGCGACAACAATCAGGCCAAGCAGGATCCAAAGGGGATGCCTGCGGACGAATGACGGACGCTTTTTCTCCGCCCGGTCAGTCTGGTGATCGTTGCCGGGATGGACACGTTCAATCCGAGGTTCGGTCTGGTTGTCTTTCTGAGCGAGATGCTGATCATCGACCACGGCACAACTCTCATATCTGTTGGCCATAGGGTCGGTAACGTTTGGGTAGAAGATCAGTTCCTGATCGCTTTGATCGGCGCCCCGGCATGGCGGTTTTGTCGCAGGGCCGAAGACATGCTCTAATCACCCACGCGTGGTCGTCGGTCGTCACCATCGAAGCCTGCAAAATCTCCCCGAACAATGCCATGGCGCTGGAGCTTGTCGTAGAAAGTCTTCCGCGGGATGCCGAGGGCCTCGATCGTACGGCGGACATCGCCGCCGTTTTGAGCGAGGGTCTCGCGGATCAGCTCGGCCTCATAGCGCTCGATGCGGGCGGGCAGGGGCAATGTGTTATCTGCGGAGACGATTTCGCTTGCCTTCGGCTCCGCCGCCGATTCCAGACCTAGAACGAAACGCTCCGCGAAATGCGAAAGCTCTCGAACATTGCCCGGCCAATCGTGGCTCTGCAAATGATGGCGAATAGCGGCGGACATGGCGGGCACTTCGCGCTTGAAGCGGCTGGCGGCGCGATCCGCGAAATAGCCGAAGAGCAGGGGGATATCATCGCGCCGGTCGCGCAGCGGCGGGATGGATATGGTGACGACGTTGAGGCGGTAATAGAGATCCTCACGGAAGTCGCCGCGTTGGCGCGGGTCGCCGAGATCGACCTTCGCGGCCGCCACCACGCGGAGGTCGACAGGACGCACCTCGTTGGTGCCGAGCGGGGTCACTTCCCGCATTTCCAGCACACGCAGCATCTGTACCTGTATTGCCGGCGGCATGCTTTCAATCTCATCGAGAAACAGCGTGCCGGCGCTTGAATGCTCGATGCGGCCGATGCGCTTCTTCTGCGCGCCGGTAAAGGCGCCGGGCTCGTGGCCGAAAAGCTCGCTTTCGATGACGGTCTCCGGCAGCGCGCCGCAATTGAGCGCCACGAAATTGCCCTTGGCGCGCCGGCTCCAGCGATGCAAGAGGCTTGCGACCACCTCCTTGCCGCTGCCGGTCTCGCCGGTCACCAGCACATCGACATCCGTATCCGCGATCTGCCGCAGCGTATGACGCAGCCGCTCCATCGCAGGGGTCTGGCCAATCAACGGCAGATCGCCCTGTGCCTGTTCGGCCGCAATGCGGAGCGCGCGGTTTTCCAGAACGAGCCGGCGCTTTTCCGCCGCCCGCCGCACGCTTTGTACCAACCGGTCGGTGGCGAAGGGCTTCGTGATGAAGTCATAGGCGCCGTCCTGGATCGCCTTGACCGCCATCGGAATATCGCCATGGCCGGTGACCAGGATGACCGGCAGGTCGGCATCCTGCTCTTTGACGCGACTGAATAGCTGCTGTCCATCCATCTGCGGCATGCGGATATCGGAGACGATCACGCCGGCAAAACCGGCCTCCAGCGCGCCGAGCGCATCGGCCGCGGTGGAGAAGGCGGAAACGGAAAAGCCGGCGAGTTCTAGCGTCTGCTTCGTCGCTTTCAGCAGGTCCCTGTCGTCGTCGATTAGAAAGACCGCGGAAACGTCGCTCATGAAATTGCCCTGCGCAAATGAATGGTGAAACGGGTGCCGTTCTCGCCGCTTTCAACCTCGATGCGGCCGCCATAGTCGGCGACGATGTCCTTGGAGATAACAAGACCGAGGCCGAGGCCCTTTTCCTTCGATGTATTGAACGGCGTGAACAGCGAATGGAGGATCGCCGGCGGAATACCGGGGCCGTTGTCAGAGACGATGACAGCAATGCCGTCGGTCGTTTCCTGCACCGAAACCTCGACTTTCGGCTGTTCGCGCCCTTCCAGCGCTTCGAGCGCGTTTTGGAAGAGATTGATCAGCACCTGCTCGAGCCGAACGCGTGTGCCGATGACCGCCAATCCGGCGGGCGGAGGATCGATCGCCAGCGCATCGAGCCGGCCGGCAAAGCGGCTTCTGAGCAGGATCACGGCGCCTTCGATGACGCTCCTCAGTTCCACCGGTTCCGGCGCGGTTCGTCCCTTGCGGGCAAATGCCTTCAACTCTTCGGTAATCGTGCCGATCCGTTCGGTCAGGGCCGCTATGGAAGTAAGATTTTCCTTTACCGGCGCGATCTGCTGTCGCTCCAGGAAGATATGGGCATTGTCGGCATAGGCGCGAATGGTCGCGACCGGCTGGTTGATCTCATGGGCGACGCCGGCGGCGACCTGGCCGAGGATTGCTAGGCGATTGGCCTGTACCAGATCCTGCTGCACGACCTGCAGCTTCGCCTCCGTCGTGCGGTGATCGGCAATTTCCGCTTCGAGCCGATCCCGGGCGCGGCTGAGATCTTCGGTGCGCTCCAATACGCGCCGTTCCAGCTCCTCGCGAGCGACCCTGCTGATGGCGATCTGCATCACGGATACGTGGCGGCGCCTTAGCAGGAAGGCGGCGATCGCCAGGATCGGCACCAGCACAGTCAGGACGAGGAAGCGCGTTTCGCGGACCGTGGAAGAAATTGCCTGATCCGTCGGGACGAGATAGTCCAACTGCCAGGGCGTCGAGGGGATTGCTGTTCTCAGCCGCAGATATTCCGCAGCGCTGCTTCCCGGTAGGACCGCGCGCACGATCGAGACATCCGGACCGATCGCTTCGGGGCGGGCGATCGGCAGAGGTGTCAGCGACGCATCGCCGAATTGCAGGCTCTTGCGGATGGCGGCGAGGTTTTCAGCAGGCAGCGGCGATGCCGTCATGAAGCGCCAGGAGGGAACGCTGGTGATCAGCACGACCCCATGCTCGTCGGTGACATAGGCCGGACGGCCGGCTTCCCGCCAATCGGCTTCGAGCTGGTCGAATTCCATCTTGACCACCACGACACCCAGCGCGTTCTCCGCGTCGCCGACGCGGCGGGAAATGTAAAGCCCGGGGCGGTTGCTGACATTGCCGAGCGCGAAATGCTCCGCCGTTCCCGCCTCCATCGCCCGCCGGAAATAATCACGGAAGGAATAATCATTGCCGACGAAGCTCAGTGGTTCGCGCCAGTTGCTCGATGCGATCGCGACACCGTCCTTGCCGGTGACGTAGAGCACCGAGGCCTTGGTACCGGAGACGAGGCTTTCGAGCTTACGGTCGAGCGTGGTAACGGCATCGCCTTTGGCCGCCGCAAGTGCGTCGCGCACCTGCTGGTCGTCCGCGAGGAGAAGCGGCAAGGCGCGGGGCCGTTCGAGGACGGCTCTCAGCAGTGCGACCTTCAGGTTCGCGTCGGTGCGACCCTGGACCTGCAATGCCTCGATTGCGGTCATGCGGCCGTAAACGCCGGCGCCATAGAGCGCGGCTGCGATGAGGATCGCGCAGAAAGCCGTAAAGACCAACCAGACACGGCGAGAGCGCCGGCCTAGCTGCTCTGGCGTCGAAAATCGTTCCATGGTTGGCCGCTGCAGCATCATGACATTGTGCATGATTTCGCGCGTATCGCAATTCGATCTGTGCGGATTGCCGCACAGATTTGGAGATCTAGCTACCGACCTTCATAAAATCTGCTTTTATATCAATAAATTATTAGGAAATCCTTCATTTGGCACGCCCGTTGCAACGATCCGTCAAACAGTCGGAGGCTGTTGAAGATCAGTAGTCGTTGCCCGGAGGGCCGAAGGATCGGTTGGGCATAACGGAGGATATCATGATTGCACCCGTCGCTGCCGAGACACACGGCAAAATTCCCTTTTACAGGCATCTCTATGTGCAGGTTCTTGCCGCGATCGCCGCCGGCATCCTGCTTGGACATTTCTATCCGCAGATCGGTGCGTCTCTGCAGCCGCTCGGCGATGCCTTCATCAAGTTGGTCCGCATGGTCATCGCGCCGGTCATCTTCCTGACGGTCACCACCGGCATCGCGGGCATGTCGGATCTCAAGAAGTTCGGCCGCGTCGTCGGCAAGGCGTTCATCTACTTCCTGACCTTCTCGACGCTGGCACTGATCGTCGGCCTCATCATCTCGAACGTCGTACAGCCCGGCGCTGGTATGCACATCGATCCGGCAACGCTGGATACGAAGGCCGTCAACAATTACGCCGCTCAGGCTCATGACGCGACGGTGGTCGGCTTCCTGATGAACATCATTCCGGACACGATCGTCGGCGCCTTCGCCAAGGGGGACATCCTCCAGGTGCTGTTCTTCTCGGTCGTCTTCGGTATCGCACTCGGCGCTGTCGGCGAACGCGGCCGCCCTGTACAGGACTTCCTGCAGGCACTGACCACGCCGATCTTCCGCATGGTCGCCCTGTTGATGAAGTTCGCGCCCATCGGTGCTTTCGGCGCCATGGCTTTCACCATCGGCAAATACGGCATCGGCACGATCGCCAACCTGGCCTTCCTGATCGGCACCTTCTACGCTACATCGCTGCTGTTCGTGCTCGTCGTTCTCGGCGCCGTCGCGCGCTACAACGGCTTCTCGATCCTGGCGCTGATCCGCTACATCAAGGAAGAATTGCTGCTCGTTCTCGGCACCTCGTCGTCGGAAGCAGCACTTCCCGGCCTGATGAACAAGATGGAACGCGCAGGCTGCAAGCGCTCGGTCGTCGGTCTCGTTATCCCGACAGGCTATTCCTTCAACCTCGATGGCACCAACATCTACATGACCCTGGCGGCGCTGTTCATCGCGCAGGCGACCGATACTTCGCTCTCGCTCACTGACCAGATCTTGCTGCTGCTCGTGGCCATGCTGAGCTCCAAGGGGGCTGCCGGTATCACCGGTGCCGGCTTCATCACGCTGGCCGCTACCCTTGCCGTCGTGCCGTCGGTTCCGATCGCCGGCATGGCGCTCATCCTCGGCATCGATCGCTTCATGTCGGAATGCCGCGCCCTGACGAATTTCGTCGGCAATGCCGTTGCGACTATCGTCGTCGCCCGCTGGGAAAACGAACTCGACCAGACTAAGTTTGCCGCCGCCATGGCTGGGCGATTGACCAGTGACGTCGATCCGCCGGCGTTGCAGGCAGCGGAATAACGACGCTATCGGCATCTCTGGAAAATGCGAACGGCCTCCCTTCATGGGAGGCCGTTTTCAGTTTCTGGACCCTGAATTAAACCGGAACATCGGCCGCCAACAGACGTTTTCCATTGACACTGCAGGCCGTGCCAAACGGACGTGATGGTGCTGAAGAACATGGAGATTTTTCCGTTTTCTCTCCATGGCCAACGAAATGGCAGGCGAGCTTCCAATCCATCCGGTCTGCAGCCCGCACTTTCATCGATGGAGAACAGCATGGACGAGAGCTTCAAGCTTTGTCGGCCGGTTCCGATCGCAACAGTTGGCAATCGCGATGCCGGTCACATCACGAGCGTGGTGTCATCGCCGGTACGAGCAACGACCACGCCATCAACTTCACCTAAGTCTGAAGCCAAGCATCGATCGCTTGGACGGTTCCTGCTGCTGGCGGCTGCGCTAACAGTTGCAATGCCGGGACTCATGTCCGCGCAACAGCTCAAGATGCCGAACAGCGAACGCTGCCGGGCTCCCGACGCCAATAGCCAGACCCAAGGTGAAAACCAAACCGCATTGGCTGATCCTCAGGATAACGACGATAAACTTTCGGATTGCGGCGGTGTGCTGAAGCCGCCTGTGACTGGAGACAGCGCTATGGAAAAGCCTGCGCCGCGTGGCGGCAAGACGCCGGTTATTCCGCCTAGCGAGGTCCCGGGCCAGCAGGAACAGCAGACGCCGGAAGCCAAATAATCCGTTTTGGGAACTCTACGGCTTGGGTTCCGGTTGCTCGATGGTCTTCTGAGCGACAGTCGAATCCTGGTTCTTTCCGGTCACGAACGGCTTGATGACGAGGATGCTGAGGATCGAGGCGACCATCAATCCGATAATGATGATCAACAGTGCGCGCATGCTTGCCTACGCTTTCTATCGCGGCCTACGAACACAAAGATTGCTGTCGTGACCGCTGATGCCGCTTACCTGCCGCGAATGGGTCTCGACGCGTCGCTTGGCCTCGTCGTTTTCGACGGATCCTTCGATGAGAACGCGGCCATTGTTGACGGTGACGAAGACGCCGGAGATATCCAGCAGCGGGTCTTCGCTCAGTTTCCTATGGATTTCTGCACGGATCTCCGCATCCGGCCGCCACTGCGATTCGGACGCCTTGAACGGGTTTTTCTCAGGCTTTGTCGACGACGCATATGTCTTGGGCTGACGTCGCATGACGCTTTCCCTTCGTTGGGTTCATGAAATGCAACATGAAAAACGCCATAAGGTTCCATCTCGCAGCCCCGGGCCGCCTATCGACTCCTGAGGACCTCGTGCAGCAAAAAGCCAGCGAGGCCGCCGATTGCCAGCATGGTAACATTGCGCATCGTGCGGTGCTCTCGTGGCTGCGAGGCTCTGACCGCCTCCGCAATCCGGCCGGCGGCAGCATCCAGGGCTTGCTTGCGTTGCCTGTCACAATCCGGCGTATCTGCCGACCGAAAGTCGTCCGTGCCCGGCTCCGCGTAGGTGAAGTTCACTTCCAGCCCCTCCATATCAGGCGCAAGGGCATCGATGTCTCCGGAGCCGCCGGCAGCCTGATCGAGCGCCTGCTGGGTGCGGATATCGGCGTCAGCGGAGGGGGTGGCGTTGGTTTCCATCTCTCTCATTTTGGCCATGGCATCCTCCTTTTGTTCGAAGGGCAAACCATCGCCAGTCAAGAATGTTCCCCGTGAGCATTCTTGTGCATTTCATGGTCATGTAGTCGTCGTCGTCATCTCGAAAGAGACTACTTTGTAGCGCTCTTCGACATCAGCCAGCAGTTTTGGCGCGCCGCCGCTGATACCCCCATGCTTCCATCGCACCTGATAGGCGGCATGAGCCGCGCCGTCGGCCTCATTTATCGATTTGCCGACAAAGCAGAAGGAATATCCGAGTGGAGCGAAGGCCGTTTCGATCTTTGCAATATCGGCGCTGTCGGCAAGCTCGATCACCACGCGCGCCTTTTGCTTATGCGATATCAGCTCATCGAACCATTTAAAGAGTGTGAGCACGATGAAGGCCACCATAGCTCCGGCGGACCCGACCACAAGTTGCCCGCCGCCAATGCACAGGCCGATTGCCGTCATGATCCAAAGCGTTGCCGCTGTTGTCACGCCTGTTACCAGATCGCCGCGCTTGAGGATGGCACCACCGCCGATAAAGCCGACGCCCGTCAGCACGCCGAGCGGAAAACGCAGTATGTCCATGGAGACGAATGATTGGAATGTTTTGCCCGTCATGGGGAGCAGCAAATTGGCCTGAATCATGGTCAGGCATGCCGCCAATCCGACCAGGATCGTCGTCCGAAATCCGGCGGCGTGCCCACCTGCCTCGCGATTGAGGCCAATCAGCCCGCCGGCAGCGACGACCAATAGGACGCGCATCGCGATATCCATCCAAGTGGGATTCAAAGGCATGAGCTCGATCATCGTACTCGGCATCGCACCCTCCTGACGTTCGTGGCCGGCTTGAATGCCGGAACAAAGCTGAAAGGATTTCGTTCCGCCTTCAAGGAGATGAAAGGGCTCGCCGCGATTCCGGGCCTATGAAACCTCAGGAGAATGCATATGACCATGACTGCAAAAGAGATCGTCTCCGTTCTTGGACCAGTCGATGAGACTCTGATGGCCGATATCTCCGCGACCGGCGCAACTCTGGGCGAGCTTGCGGAGGCTTGGGCCTGGGTCAACAATGACGAGGCTCTGATCGGCGAGGGCAGGACTCTGCCGAGCGGCAAGGTAGCCACGCTTGTCGATCTGCTTTCTGCCGATGAGGACGACGAATTCGCGATGTAATTTCGATTATCCGCGCTGTGGACGGGAACAGATCGGCGCTTCGCCTGTTGTTGTAGCGGGCTCTCAGCGGAGGGCACCGCGACCAGTGGGGTGCCGGGCGCCGCCCGATCTAAGGTCGCCGGAGAGATTGTCCTGTGCCTAAAGGCCGGACGAAGCGTCCGCTCATGGAGGAACCAATGAAAGTTCGAGACGCCATGACGCACGACGTGCGCATTACCAATCCTGACGAAACGATCCTGCAGGCTGCACGGACGATGGCGGATCTCGACGCCGGTGTCCTGCCTGTCGGCGACCATGACCGCCTAGTCGGCATGATCACCGATCGCGATATCGCCATTCGCGGCATCGCCAATGGCAAGGGGCCGGACGCGAAGGTCCGCGATGTGATGACATCGGAAGTCAAATATTGCTTCGATGATCAGGAGATCGACGAGGTCTGCCGGAACATGGGCAACATCAAGGTCCGTCGCTTGCCGGTGCTGGATCACAGCAAACGGCTGGTCGGTATCCTCTCGCTCGGCGATATCGCCCTGTCGCAAAGCAACGGTAGTGCCGGCCAAGCGCTGAGCGGCATTTCCCGCCATGGTGGCGAGCATAGCCAGACGGCGTGAACGGCGGCTTGTGCGGGAGTGGAGACAGCCGGCCATGCACGGGCGTCTTCATATGGTGGAAAAACAGATCGCCGGGCGCGGCATTCGCGACCCGGCGCTGCTGAATGCCATGCGCCTGATTCCACGGGAAAACTTCGTCGAAAAGGGCTTCGAGATGTTTGCTTATAACGACTGTCCGCTGCCGATCGGCAAGGGGCAGACGATCTCTCAGCCCTACATGGTTGCGCTGATGATCGAGGCAGCCGAAGTCAAGTCCAGCGACACGGTTCTCGAAATCGGCGCGGGGCTTGGCTATGCGACCGCTATCCTCAGCCGCATGGCGGCTCATGTGTTTGCCGTGGAGCGCCATGCCTCGCTTGCGGCCGGAGCGACCGAACGACTACAGCGTCTTGGCTATGACAATATCGATTTGCGTTGCGGAGACGGTTCAAAGGGGTGGCCGAAGGCCGCCCCCTTCGACGCCATCCTTGTTTCAGCCGCCGCGCCGGAGGTGCCCCAGGCCCTGAAAGAACAATTGACCGTAGGCGGCCGGCTGGTCATCCCCGTAGGGCCGGAAGAGAGCAGGCAGACGCTTCTGAAAATTGTGCGGAAAGGCCCGGATAATTTTACCACCCAAAATCTCGGCGCCGTGATTTTCGTGCCGCTGATCAGCGAGCATGGCGGAACTGAAGACTATAATTGATCACATTGCTTTTGCCGCAAAGCACGCACCCCCATCTTGGCATTCGTTTATCTTGCAAACGCGTGCAAATGCCGCATGACCTTACGGCACCCATCAACAGCTTTCTTCATAAAACTGTCACGACATCGGCTCACAGGATGATGCACGCAATTGCAAAACCGAGCAAAGCCGCATGCCGGCTGGAGAGAAGCGTGTCGCAGAAAGTGTTCGTGAGCGCACAAGAAGTCGCGGACTGCGCGGGGGTGTCCCGCTCGGCCGTTTCGCGCACGTTCACGCCAGGGGCGAGCGTATCGCCGGAGACGCGTCGGAAAGTGCTCGAGGCCGCCGACGCACTCGGCTATCACGTCAATCATCTCGCCCGCGGGCTGATGCGCAACGAAAGCGGTATCGTCTGCCTGATCGTGTCCGACATGGCCACCCCACATCGCTCCGGCCTGATCAAGGCGCTGACGCAGGAACTGCAGCACAGCGGCAAGATTGCCATGCTCGTCAACACCGATCTGCTGGACGGCAGTGTCGACCTGGCGCTGCGCCAGGCGATCCGCTACCGCGCCGATGCCTCGATCATCATCTCTGGGATGCCCGATAAGTCGATCACGCAGCTCTGTCTGAAGAGTGGCCAGCGATTGGTGTTGATCAATCGCGATGACGAGCAGGACGGGCCCTTGCGGATCAATCTCGACGACGAAGAGGCTGCTGCCCGCGTCGTTACCGCCTTCCTTCGTGCCGGCTGCCGCAGGCTCGCCTTTGCCAATTCGGAGGCCGGCACACCAAGCCTCATGGCAAGGGAGCACGGCTTCGTCGCTGCGGCCAGGGCGCATGGTCTGGAGGTCGTCGTCGAGCGCTACGGGTGGACAAGCTATGAGAGCGGCAGGGTCCTTGCGCAGAGGCTCCTAACCCTTCACGAGCGCCCGGATGCCGTCTTCTGCGCGACCGATCTGCTTGCCTGCGGCTTCATAGATGCCGCCCGCCACCAGTTTCGCATTTCCGTTCCCGACCAGCTCTGCGTCGCCGGTTTCGACGATATCGAGCAGGCCTCCTGGGCATCCTACCAACTGACGACCTTTGCTCAGCCGCTTGCCACGATGGCGCGGGAGGCGGTCGCGTGGCTGGAGAGCAAGGAGGCGGCGAAGCCTGAAGGACGGGTACATGCCATCCGTCTTCATGCCGATCTCGTGTGGCGCAACTCGATCAGGGGTGGCTGACGACATGGCACCTTTGACCTCAGGGCAGACAAAATCCTCGAGAGGAACGGACAGATTTCTTTCCGATCTCGCCTCCCATGCGGATGAGCTGTTTAACGGCCCCGTATATGAGCAATGTGCTGCGATCTGTTACCGGAGAAATGAGGAGCTTGGTATATCGGAAGTGCTTCTCGTCACCAGCCGTGAAAGCGGGCGCTGGGTTATTCCGAAGGGCTGGCCGATAAAAGGGAAAAAGCCGCATGAGGTGGCCGCGATCGAGGCTTTCGAGGAAGCCGGCGTTCGCGGCAAGATCAAGAAGAAACCTTTCGGCTATTTCACCTATCTGAAGCAGCTCGCCGACGGCAACCGCGTTCCCTGCATTGTGCAACTGCATTTGCTCGAAGTCGAAAAAATCTACGAGGATTTTCCGGAAAGAGGCCAACGCCGCAACGCATGGGTCTCCTTCATCGAGGCTGCGAACCGCGTGCGCGAACCGGAACTCAAGGGCCTTCTTCTGGTGGCTGACCGAAAGCTTAGGCGGGCGAAAGCAAAGAGATAGCGTTCGCCACGTCCGTCCTCAGCCAATCTCCGTTCGCCCGCTCATCACCAGCCGCAGCGGAATGCGCGTCGCAGCTACCGCCGGCAATGCGCCGCCGACGGCGCCGATGATCAAGGACAGCCAAACGGCCTTCGTTACCAGGGCGGGAGACAGGACCAGTTGAAACCCGATCTGCGTATGATCGGCGCTCATCGTTGAGGCGGTCCAGCCGTTGAGGACGGCATAAGAAAAGCCGACGCCGATGAGGCATCCGAAGCAGGTCAGGATCATTGCCTCGATCCAAGTGCCGGCAAAGGCAGCCCGCCGGCTGAAGCCGATTGTGCGGACGGTGGCAATCTCGGTGCTGCGATCCGACACGGAGCTGAACATGGTCGTCATCGCACCGACCACCGCGCCCGCGGCCATGATCACCGCCAGCGGCCAGCCGAGAAGGAGGATCAGCTTCGACGTGCGTTCTGCGAGCGCTGCGAAATAATCCTGTTCCGACCGCAGAGTTAGCCCGATCTGCAGCGTATCTGCCGCCATGGATTGTAGTGCCGGCAAGGCTTCCTGCGCGGTGAGCTTGATCCTGACGCTCTCAACCAGATTGGGCCGGTTGAACAACGTCTGCACCACGCCGATATCCGCCAGCATTTCGGATTCGAAGACGGAGCCGCCGGCGTCGAAAATACCGACGACGGTCCATTTCGATGTGCCGAGCGTGAGCCGTTCGCCAAGCGCCAATCCCTTGTAGTCAAGGCTCAGCCGACGCCCGACGATGATCTCGCTGGCGCCGGGATTAAACATACGGCCATCAACGATCCTGACATTCGGGCGCAGGCTGAGCCCGAACGGACCGATGCCGCGCAAGGAGAGTGTTGAAAGCAACCCGCCGGTCTTCTGCGGCACATCCACCGGGACGACCATTTCCGGCGACATCACTGAAGCTCCTATGGCATCGGTCGCGATACCGGCAGCGCCGTCGAGATAATGAAGCTGGGACGGTTCGATCCGGCTGCCGAGCTCCGTCGCCGCCCCTTTTCCCAGAGCAATGACGATATCCTTGGAGCCAGCTTGCAGCAGGGAAGTCCGAAAGCCGTTCGACATCGCCAGGAAGCCGAGCAGAACCGCAACGACCATCGCAACGGAAAAGACCAGGGAAAGGGAAATCCATATCCGGCGGCGAAGCGATTTCAGATTGGATATGGTCAAGGCCATGGATTGATTGATGATTGTGCTCATCGTCTCATCTTTCTCTTAAAGCGGCGTTGGGCGGCACTCGAATGGCATTGAAGGCTGGCGCGACACCCGTTGCGAGCGCCAGCAGGACGGCGAGGCCGGTTGCTTCGAGAATGATCGCGGGGGTGAGCACGAGATCCGGCACGATCGTGCGCAGCGGCTCGCGCAGAAACATGACAGCCGTAAAGGCAAAACCGAGGCCGAAGCTCAGGCCTACCGCAAACAGGGCGAAGGTCTCAGCCAGAATATTGCCGAGGATGAAGCGCCGCGAAAAGCCGAGGACCTTCAGCACGCCGATCTCCCGTGTTCGTTCGCGGATGGCGAAGAACATGGTGTTGGCGACGATCATCAGGATGGTCACGAACGCCACGCCGATCACCAGACGCACGATGGTCGCGATATCGGCAAACTGTGCGATAAAGGCCCGCATGAACTCGGCTTCCGTCCTCGTCCGTGTCTCGTAAGCGGAGTTGGCAAAGAGGGTGTCGACGGCTTTGATGACGTCGTCGGCGCGGACACCGTTCTTCGGCACGATGCCGAAGCTGCTGACGGTGTCGCGGTCGGTACCGCGCTCGGAATTGACGTAGTCATACCGCGCCACCACGAAATGAGTGTCGGCGGATTGCTTACCATCCAATATGCCGACGATTTCGAAATCGAAGTCCGAACTGCCGTCCGGCTTGAAGAAGCTGGAGGTATTCAGCGTGATCTTCTGCCCGAGCACCCAACCCTCTTGTGTTGCGATGCTCCGTCCGGCGATCGCGCCGTTCCGGATTTGGGCGAAGCGGCTGAGAGCATCGGCGGGGATATCGTATTGATCGCCGATGAAGCCGGCGAAGGTGCCGGGCTCCGCCGCCGTCAGGCCCAGAAAACTCGCCGGTGTCCGGTAGGTCGCGCGGCTGCGCGCCATGTAGGTTGCCGCAGCGACATCGGGCAGGGCCAGGATCTTGTCGTAATAGCTGATCGGGAGAGGAAGCGTGTCGCCAACCTTGTTGGTCACGATCAGACGCTCCGAATCTACCTCACCACCTAGGAAGCCGTGTTCGAAACTCGTCAGGATGAGGTGGATGAAGAAGGCGATGGCGATGCTGGCGATCAGCAGGGCGCTGCGCATCGGTTTGCGTGCCATGGTCCGGCGAATGAGAGTGAAGCGGCTCATGATGATCACACAGCCTCGCGTTCGACAAAGTAGCCTTTGTCCAGGCGCAGAACACGTCTGGCGGAGCGCGCCGCCGCATCGTCATGGGTGACCATGACGATGGTCTTGCCGAGCTCCGAGTTGAGAATGCGCAGCATGGCGAGCACGTCTTCAGCGGACTCGCGATCGAGATCGCCGGTCGGCTCGTCGCAAAGCAGCAGTTTCGGATCGCTTGCCAGCGCCCTGGCGATCCCCACCCGCTGCTGTTGGCCGCCTGAAAGCTCCGACGGTAGATGCTTGCGCCTGTCGGTGAGGCCGACGAGGGAGAGGATCGTCTCGACCCGCTCGCGACGCTGGCGTCCGGTCAGACTCGTCAGCAGCAGCGGAAGCTCGATATTCTGCTCCGCCGTCAGCATCGGCATCAGATTATAGAACTGAAATACGAAGCCGATATTGGCGCCTCGCCACTTTGTCAGGGCGCTTTCGTTCATTCGGCTGATGCGCGCATGGCCGAAATTGATGTCGCCGGCATCGGGGCGATCGATACCGCCGATGAGGTTCAGAAGCGTGGATTTGCCTGAGCCGGAAGGGCCGACGATCGCCACGAAATCGCCTCCTCGGATCGTCATGGTCAAATCCGAAAAGATCGTCACGGTGTTCTTTCCGATACGGTAGTCCTTGCGCACATTGTTGATCGAAATGCTGCCGTCTTCCGGCGTCGATGCGCTCTCATCCATCTCAAAATCCTCTTTCGTCCAAGTTTGTTTGAAGGTCCGGAGCGTCCAAAGTGACCTTTGCGGCCATGTTGGGCAGCACCCGGGAGGGTGGCGTCAGGAATTCCAGCCGAGCGGTCACGGTGCCCTTCTGCAGCGAGGCCGCTGGTACGATGGTCCGCACCCGCATTTTGAATGGCCGGTCTGGAAAGGCGTCGAGAATGGCCACCGCCGTCTGGCCGGGCTGTATCCGTGCGGCATTGGACTGCGCGATGTCGGCATCGACGGTCAGGGAGTTCGGGTCGAGAAGGATTGCGATCCCGTCTCGCGGTCCGCCGCCATCCGTTCCCGAGGCAACCATATCGCCGAGGCCAACCAGCCGTGTGACGACCACCCCGTCGAAAGGCGCGACAATCTGATGGAGCGACAGGGTTCTTTCCTGCTTCTCCACCTGCAGTCGCGCGGTCTCGGCTGCCTGCCGCGCAGAGTCGAGATCGCTGGTCAATTGCACGACCGCCAGGCTATCGGCATCGAGGCTGCTGGTCGCGACGACACCGCGCTCGAGAAGGAGCTTAGTGCGTTCGAGGGTTTTGCGGGCCTGCTCCAGCGAAACCTCGACGCGGCGTGCCGCTGCGACGGCGGCAGCGGCCTGGGATTTGGCAATCCTCAGCTCAATCTCATCCGTCGTCTTATCCAGACGGGCAATGACCTGTCCCGCCAGAAAATGATCGCCGACATCCAGCGGCAGGTCGACCACTCTGCCGCCTATCTCCGGCCGCAGGGTGATCATCCGCCCGGCAACGACATAGCCGGACCCGACAATCGTTTGGGGCAGGGGTTTTGCAGTTTGCTCCTGGGCGGTGGGAGCTTTGCTTTGTGAGGACGTTTCGGTCCCTTTTGCCGGCTCGGTGACAATTCTCGTCGCGAAAGGTTTCCAAGGCGCATCGGATGGCACGGGGGTGAAATAGACGGCCGCGAATGTTGCGGCCGTGCCTGCCAGTATCATACCGAGCATCCCTAATCGGCCGGTGGGGCGTGAGGCGCGGGGAGGCGGCTCAACGCGCTCGATCGATAGCGACCGAAGCCGAGTTGCGATATTCGCGTCAGAATTCATGAGGGGGTCTCCAGACGTTTATGGCGTCACTCTCCGCCGCTAAAGCGTCTGGGGCGACCTCGATCATGATTCAGCACGTCTCAAATCGCGATCTGGATCGCCGGGAGCCGCGAGTCAGGCCATAGTGGCCGCAAATAGGGTTGCCCCGGGGAAGGGTCTCATGCTGTTCGTGCCGCTGCCGTTCGTCGTCGCCTTCATGCTTCTTCTGCTGTTTCTGACAGTGGTGCGGCGTGATGACGAGCTGGCGGCAAACCGCCCTTTCCTCGTCCTGCTTCTGGCTTGTGCCTTGCAGTCGGTTTTCGTTGGGCTGCGCTGGGGCTATGGCTTGCAGCAGGTCGGCCATCTGACGCTCGCCTTGGCAACGATCATGCCGCCCCTTGTTTATGCCGGTGTTCGCAGGTTGGGTGCGGACAGCCGCCGCCGCTGGCCCGCTCTTTTGATATTCTATGGCTTTCCTGCTGTTGTCATCGCCTTGCTGGTCGTCGTCTGGCCGGAGGCTATCGATATCGCCATGATCCTGATTTACGTGGCCTACGCCCTCGCACTGCTCTGGCTCGTCCGGTCCGGTCCCGACGTGCTGCGCCTTGCGCCCTTCGAAGCGGCGCAGCCGGCCCATCGCGCGCTCGTCTTTGCCGCTGGCGCATTGTGTTTCTCAGCAATCGTCGACGCACTGGTACTGTTCGATTTCGAATCGACCCGTGGCGCGCATGCCGGCATGATTATCAGCATCGCCAATCTTCTCGGCCTCTTCATGCTCGGCACTGCGGCAGCCGCGGCCAGCCGCAACTCCACGCCCACCGAAAGCTTGGAGGCCGCGCCTCCATATGACCTCGCCGAAGACAAGGATACGATCGCCAAAATCCATGAGCTGATGCAGGAGAAAAAGCTCTACCGCGACGCCAATCTCAATCTTGAGCGTCTGGCCCGTAAGGCAGGGATACCGTCGCGGCGCATTTCGGCCGCCATCAACCGGAGCATGGCCAAGAACGTCTCGCAATATGTCAACGATTATCGCATCGCCGAGGCATGCCGCCTGCTGGCCGAAACCGAGCGATCGGTAACCGAGATCATGCTGGAAGCCGGTTTCCTGACGAAATCGAATTTCAACCGCGAATTCCGCCGTGTCACCGACATGACGCCTGTCGGCTGGCGCGAGAAGTGCGCCTATTCCGCAGGTCCGGCTTAGCGCCCAAGCTGGTCTCATCGGTGCCTCCAAAGCTGTGTCCATCACCGCGGATAAGCAACTATCCATTGCGGAGGGCCGATCTCTGCTACTATGCGATCGGCCAACAAAACGCCGAAGAATTGTCAAAAAAGTATCAGTCTTGCGTCGATGGCGTAGTAGCGGCCATGGATATCCGCGCGTAAAGTCCCATTGTCGGAAAAGAAACAATGGCCTCTGGGAGGAGGTGCCGGCGGGGAATAAGCCCAGCCGAGTGCAGGCAGGAGGACGACATGAATCCAGATTTGGAAGTGGTCGCGATCGGCAGCGCCGAGTCCTTCAAGGCATGGGAACATGGCTATCCCTATCGCACGGTCCGCTGGCACTTCCATCCCGAATATGAAATCCACCATGTCGTCGCAACGACGGGGCAATATTTCGTGGGCGATTTCATCGGGGAATTCGAGCCGGGAAATCTCGTGCTCACAGGGCCGAACCTGCCGCACAACTGGGTGAGCGATGTACCTCCGGGCACATGCCTGCCACTGCGCTGCCGGGTCCTTCAGTTCTCCGAATCCTTTTTTGCTGACGCAAACAGGGTTTTTCCCGAGCTTTCCGGATGTATCGACATTCTGGAGATGAGCCGCCGTGGCGTGCTGTTTGCGCCGGAAACGGCAGCGGTTGTCGGGCCGATCCTCGGTGAATTGGTCGAAGCGAAGGGAATTCGTCGCATCGAACTTTTCATGAATGTGCTCAATGCATTGAGCAGCGCCCAGAATGCCAGCACTCTCGCCAGCACGCGTTATCATCCCGATCCTTCTGGATTCATGTCGGCCGGGGTCAACCATGCGTTGGCCTATATCAACACGCATCTGACGGAGCCGTTCAGCGAAGCTGATCTTGCCGAGTTGACCGGCCAGAGCCCGAGTTCGTTTTCCCGCAGCTTCCGCCGGCATACCGGCATGGCGCTCGTTCAATACGTCAATCGGCTGCGGATCAACTTCGCCTGCCACCTGCTGATGAGCAAAGCCGAAATGTCGATAACCGACATCTGCTTTGCCGCGGGTTTCAACAATATCTCGAACTTCAATCGTCGTTTTCTGGATCAGAAGGGCATGGCGCCCTCGCGCTTCAGAACATTGCTGGCGCAGAACGTAAGAGCGGTGGAGGCCGCGTAAAACAAGGAGGACCGGGAGGAGAGACCAGACAATCGGGGCAAGGAGGACCGGGTCATGCGAATGACCCGAAGGGGAACCTTTGCCCGGAAATCAGCTCATAAGCATCGCGCTCAAGACATGAGCCGAGGCTTCATCGACACAACTATCATTTGGAGCGGAGGAATTCCAATGACCCAATTCGCATTGAAACTTGCAGGCGTTGCAACACTCGCCATCGGTCTTCTGAGCGGCACGTCCGCATTTGCCCAGTCCGCGAAAGTGACGGACGCGACGGTCGCTTTCCTGATGCCCGATCAGAGCTCGACGCGCTACGAGGAGCATGACTATCCGGGTTTCCAGGCAGAGATGAAGAAGCTCTGCGCCGGCTGCAAGGTCATCTATCAGAATGCAAACGGCGACGCTTCGCGTCAACAGCAGCAGTTCAACTCCGCGATTTCTCAGGGCGCGAAGGCAATCGTGCTCGATCCGGTCGACTCGACGGCGGCAGCGTCTCTCGTCAAGATGGCGCAGAGCCAGGGCGTAAAGGTCATTGCCTATGACCGTCCGATCCCATCGGCGGTGGCCGACTATTATGTTTCCTTCAACAACGAGGAAATCGGCAAGATGATCGCCAAATCGCTGGTCGATCATCTGAAGGCGAAAAACGTGAAAGCTGGTGATGGCGGCCTTCTGGAAATCAACGGTTCGCCGACCGATGCGGCGGCAGGCCTGATCAAGAAGGGCATCCATGCCGGTCTTGCTGAAGGCGGCTATCCGGTGCTTGCCGAGTTCGACACCCCGGAATGGGCGCCGCCGAAGGCACAGCAATGGGCAAGCGGCCAGATCACCCGCTTCGGCAAGAAGATCCTGGGTGTTGTCGCAGCCAATGACGGCACCGGCGGCGCGGCTGTTGCCGCTTTCAAGGCCGCCGGCGTCGATCCCGTGCCGCCGGTTACCGGCAATGACGCGACGATCGCAGGCCTGCAGCTCATCATCGCCGGCGACCAGTACAACACGATCTCCAAGCCGAGCGAGATCGTTGCCGCGGCAGCGGCGAATGTCGCAATTCAGTTGCTGTCGGGCGAAACGCCGAAGGCCGATACGAAACTCTTCGACACGCCGACGCAACTCTTCGTGCCTGCACTCGTTACCGCGGAGAACCTGAAGTCAGAGATCATCGACAAGCAGGTCAACGACAAGCCGATCCAGACTGCGGAGCAGCTCTGCGGAGATCGCTATGCGGAAGGCTGCAAGAAGCTCGGTATCGCGAAGTGATCATATCCTCCCGCCAATTCCTCCGGCCGCTTACGGGCGGCCGGAGGACCGGGAACTCATCCTGTTCCGTTCATATAGAAAGGCTCGCGACATATGACTGACGCTTCCGACCAGACAGCCGCGGCAGGCGAGTTGGTGCTCAGCCTGCGAGGCATCTCCAAACATTTCGGCGCGGTGTCGGCGCTGACCGATATCGATCTGGATGTGCATGCGGGCGAAGTCGTCGCTCTCGTGGGCGACAACGGTGCCGGCAAGTCGACGCTCGTCAAGATTCTCGCCGGCGTCCACCAGCCGAGTGCCGGCACGATCACCTTTCGCGGTTCCAAGGTGACGCTGAGCGACCCCAGCACCGCCCTGCATCTGGGCATTGCCACCGTCTTCCAGGATCTGGCGCTCTGTGAAAATCTGGATGTCGTCGCCAATATCTTCCTCGGGCGGGAACTCAGTCCGCTGCGACTGGACGAGACCGCGATGGAGGTCCGTGCCTGGACGCTGCTGAACGAACTTTCGGCCCGCATCCCAAGTGTCCGTATTCCGATCGCATCGCTCTCCGGCGGGCAACGCCAGACGGTGGCGATCGCCCGTTCGCTGCTTCTGGAGCCGAAACTCATCCTGCTCGATGAGCCGACGGCAGCCCTCGGGGTCGCCCAGACGGCCGAGGTTCTGAACCTCATCGAGCGCGTCCGCGATCGAGGCCTGGGGGTGGTCATGATCAGCCACAACATGGAAGACGTTCGGGCCGTGGCGGATCGCATCGTCGTGTTGCGGCTCGGCCGGAACAACGGAATTTTCTACCCTGACGCATCGAACCAGGAACTGGTCAGCGCGATTACCGGCGCCACGGAAAATGCCGTTTCGCGCCGCGCCGGCCGCCGTCAGGCACAGCGGCAAATAGGGCAGGAGGGTCAGATATGACCAGCGACATCAAACAGGCGGGAACGCTCCTCGACCGCAGCGATATTCGTGTCAAACACGAAGCAGGTCTTAGTGGCACGATCCGCGCGTCGATCGACAAGGTGCGCTCGGGCGATCTCGGCTCGCTGCCGGTGGTCGTTGGTCTCATCATCATCTGGACTGTCTTCGGCACCCTCAATCCGACGTTCCTTTCGAGCAACAACCTTGCGAACCTCCTGTTCGATGCATCGACGGTCGGCGTCATCTCGCTCGGAATTGTCTGCGTTTTGATGGTGGGGGAGATCGATCTATCTGTCGGCTCGATCAGCGGCTTTGCTTCCGCCATGGTCGGCATGCTCTGGGTCAACGAGGGCTGGCCGGTAGCTATTGCCGTTATCGCCGCACTTCTCGTCGGTGGGTTAATCGGTTCGCTCTATGCCCTGCTTTTCAATCGCCTGGGAATGCCGAGCTTCGTTTCGACCTTGGCGGGCCTGCTAGCGGTGCTCGGCATGCAGCTCTACCTGCTTGGCGCCACGGGTTCGATCAACCTGCCCTATGGGTCGGCGATCGTGAACTTCGGCCAGCTCATGGTCATCCCGCGTCCGCTCGCTTATGTCTTCGCGTTGCTTCCCGGCATCGTGATGCTGGTTTCGGGTTATCGTGCGGCTCTGCGCCGCCGCGAGGCCAATCTCTCCTCTCGTTCCATCGGCGGCCTAGTGGTGCGTGCTGTCGCGATCACCGTCGCGCTCGAATTCGTCGCCTTCTACCTCAATCAGGACCGTGGCATCCCGTGGATGTTCGCGCTCTTCGTAGCGCTCGCCATCATCATGAATTATGCGCTGACGCGGACCCAATGGGGCCGATCAATGGCGGCTGTCGGCGGCAATCGTGAGGCGGCGCGGCGCGCGGGCATCAATGTCCGGTTCATCTATACGAGCGCCTTCGTTCTCTGCGCGATGTTTGCGGCGCTCGGCGGCGTGCTCGCGGCGGCGCGGCTGGCTTCGGCAAGCCAGCAGGCCGGTACGGGCGATGTCAACCTGAATGCGATCGCCGCTGCCGTCATCGGCGGAACGAGCCTCTTCGGCGGCCGCGGTAGCGCATATTCGGCGCTGCTCGGCATCATCGTCATCCAGTCGATCGCAAGCGGGCTGACGATGCTCGATCTGTCCTCGGCCCTTCGCTACATGATCACCGGTGCTGTCCTCGCCATTGCCGTCATCGTCGACTCGCTGGCGCGCCGGTCGAGAGTCTCCCACGGCCGGGCCTGATACAACGACCAAGGTAAGGATTGATATGAGACAGGAACTTTCTGGAAAGGTCGCGGCGATCACCGGGGCAGCCTCGGGGATCGGCCTTGAATGCGCTAAATCGCTATTGCAAGAGGGCGTCAGCGTTGCCCTCGTCGACAGGGCCGAGGAGTCCCTGAAGAACATATGTTCCGAGCTTGGTCCGGAGGCTTTTCCTCTGGTCATCGACCTCACCAATCCCGCCAGCGTCGCGACCATGATGCCGCAGATATTGGAGAGGTTCGGAAAGCTCGATATCTTTCATGCCAATGCCGGCTCCTATATCGGCGGCGAGGTGGTCGATGGGGATCCCGACGCCTGGGACCGGATGCTGAACCTGAACGTCAACGCGGCCTTCAGATCGGTCCAGGCAGTATTGCCGCACATGGTCGAAAGGAAAACCGGCGATATCATCATGACCAGTTCCATCGCCGGCCTGGTTCCCGTCGTCTGGGAGCCGATCTATACGGCCTCCAAGCATGCGGTGCAGGCCTTCGTTCATACAGTGCGAAGGCAAGTCGCCAAACATGGTATTCGTGTGGGTGCAGTTGCTCCCGGCCCGGTGGTGACGGCCCTGATCAGCGACTGGCCGAAAGCAAAGCTTGATGAAACGATCGCGGCGGGCGGACTGATGGAAGCGACGGAGGTGGCAGAGGCGGTGTTGTTCATGCTGTCCAGGCCGCGCAATGTCACGATCCGCGATCTCGTCATCCTTCCGAACAGCACGGACCTCTGAAGATGACGCAATATTTTGTCGGTGTCGACGTCGGTACAGGCAGCGCCCGGGCGGGTGTCTTCGCGGAGAACGGCAATCTCCTAGCTTCGGCAAAACGCCCGATCAAGATCTGGCATGAGGCCGGCGGCATTGTCGAGCAATCCAGCGAACAGATATGGCGAGCGGTTTGCGACAGCGTCAAGGAAGCCGTCGCCTCGGCCGGAATCCAGGCCACGGCCGTCGCCGGGCTGGGTTTCGACGCGACCTGCTCTCTCGTCGTCGTCAAGGCTGACGGCGTGCCGGTTGCCGTCGGGCCGTCTGGCGATCCGGATCGCAACATCATCGTCTGGATGGACCATCGCGCCGCCGGCGAAGCGGCCGAAATCAACAGCGGCAATCACGGGGTTCTTCGTTACGTTGGAGGCACTATCTCGCCGGAGATGGAAACCCCGAAGCTTCTCTGGCTGAAGCGCAATCTGCCGCAATCCTTTGCCGCTGCCGATCACTTCTTCGACCTCGCGGACTATCTGACCTGGCGTGCGACGGGCTCGCTCAGCCGATCGGTCTGCACCGTTACCTGTAAGTGGACCTATCTTGCCCATGAGAAGCGTTGGGATGCGGACTATTTCAAGGCTATCGGCCTGGCAGAGCTGGCAGCCGAAGGCTTTTCGAGACTCGGTACGGATATCGTCGAGCCTGGCGCGGCGCTGGCAAGCGGGCTGACAGAGATCGCAGCCTTGGATCTAGGATTGCCGATCGGAACCTCCGTCGGAGCGGCGCTGATCGATGCCCATGCGGGCGGCGTCGGCACGCTCGGAGGGGACGGCGCAGATGGCCAATCGAAAGTGCAAAACAGACTTGCCTATGTCTTCGGCACATCGGCCTGCTCGATGGCTTCGAGCGACAATCCCGTCTTTGTCGGGGGCGTATGGGGACCATATTACTCGGCAATGATACCGGGGCTCTGGCTGACCGAAGGCGGCCAGTCGGCAGCGGGAGCGGCGATCGACCATCTGGTTACGATGCATCCCGCATCTGCCGAGGCGCGCGCCAAGGCGGAAATGGAAAGCCTTTCGCTGGTTGCGTGGCTTGACCGTCAAGCGACCGAATTGTGCCCTGACCTGACGCGTGCCGTCGAGCTTGCAAAGTCTGTCCATGTGGTTCCGGAATTCCTCGGAAACCGGTCACCCCATGCCGATCCCGATGCCCGCGCGGTGATCGCGGGCGTTGGACTTGAGGTCGAAATCGCCGACCTGATTTCGCTCTATGTCGCCGGTCTCTGCGGTATCGGCTATGGCCTCAGGCAGCTTTTGGAGACGCTGTCAAAAGACGGCATCGACATTGGTACGATCGTTGCGAGCGGCGGCGCCGCGCAAAGCAATCTCGTGCGGCAGCTTCTGGCCGATACGACGAACACCCCGGTGGCGATCGCCAATACCGAGGAGCCGGTATTGCTTGGCGCGGCGATGCTGGGAGCCGTTTCCGCCGGACGCTATGTTTCGCTGCTGGAGGCGATGAAAGCAATGTCGAGCCTCTCGACAGTCTTCTCGCCTGCAGGCGGCACGATCGAGACGCTACACAGGAACCGTTATCGGGCTTTCGAGCTGTTGCAGTCGGCAGACCGGCAAATTCGTGGATTCGCCGCAGCGGGCGGATGAGCAGTGTCACTTGCATACTGCGGATATTCGCGGTGATTTTAATTACGCAAAAAGTTCGCTCAGCTCCGTCCGCGCGACATCGCGGAGCCTTTCTGCCTCGCTCATGTCGATCGAGCGGTACGGCCAGCGCAGGCGCGTGCCGACGGGTCCCCAGTTGCCGATGGCGCAGAGAAGCTTGTCGAGCGCTGCGTTCGAATAGCCTAATCGCTGGCGATAGGGGACGATGTGGGTTTCCATGAACTTGCAAATTCGGCGCTCCAAAGCGAGTGCGGCATGGATGTCGTCCTGCATGGATGCGGTCCACATCTGCGCGCCTCGGGGGCTTAGACAGGCGACATTGGAAAAGGATCCCGCCGCAATACCCTCCATAATACCGGTTGCAAGATGATGGCCGGGGACAAAGAGTGAGAGTTCCGAAAGGTGCTGGCGCGCGTCCGCGTACCATTGCTTGTCGCCATCAGCCACCTTGGCGCCGATGACGCCTGGTACCGCAGCGCAGATCCTGCCCAGTTCTTCCGGCGTCAGGACACGCTTGGCATGTGGTGGGTTATAGAGGATCAGCGGAATGCCGCTTCCGACATCGACAGCCCGGTTCAAAAAATCGATCGCTTCCCGATCCGTTACAGGCCACCAGTCGGGCAGGATAACTTGAATCGCCAGCGGTTTCAGGAGCGCCGAACGCCGAACCCGTTCCAGCATGATGCGAGCATCCGGTTGGCAAGCGCCGATGACGAAGTTCATGCCGGCCGCAGCGCATCGTTCGGCCAACATCGATTGAATGCGGTCGAATTCGTCTTCGGTCTGGCTGTGGAATTCCCCCGCCGTACCATTCGAATAGATGCCGTCGACACCGGCCGCGATCAGGATATCGATTTCCTCGCCGAGCTTTGCGAATTCGATGTCATCATCCACCCCGATCGGCAGAAGAAGGGTCGCCCAATTGCCGGCGATGGTATGCCGCCTTTTTGCCGTCATTGATTGCCCCTCAATTCAAATCGTCGCGAATGCAGGCCTTGAAATGACCCGGCGCGACCTCTCTCAGCTCCGGTATCGTCTTCCCGCAGGCGTCCAATGCGTGCGGACAGCGGGTGCGGAAGACACAGCCGGAGGGTGGATTGGCCGGGCTCGGTATATCACCTCTGAGGATCTGGCGGTCGCGGCGGAGATTGGGATTGGTCGAGGGAATCGCGGAGAGCAGCGCACGCGTATAGGGATGCTGTGGGTTGGCGTAGAGATCGGCACTCGGCGCGATTTCCATGATGCGGCCGAGATAGAGGACGATCACCCGATCGCAGACATATTCGACGACGGCCAGATCATGCGAAATGAAGAGCATGGTCAGGCCGAGGCGCGTCTGCAATTCGCGCAGCAGATTGATGATCTGCGCCTGAATAGAGACATCAAGTGCCGAGACCGGCTCGTCGGCCACGATGAATTCCGGCGACAGGGTCAAGGCGCGGGCGATGCCGATGCGCTGGCGCTGGCCGCCTGAAAATTCATGTGCATAGCGATTGATCGCATCGCCAGGCAGGTCGACCTGGGCGAGGGCGGAATGCGCCCGCTCGAGCCGTTCCTTGCCGGTTCCGATGCGCTGGATATTCAGCCCTTCCGTCAGGATTTCGCCGATCGTCATGCGCGGCGAGAGGCTGGCGAAGGGGTCCTGAAAAATATATTGCATGCGCGGCCGCGTGCGTCTTAGAGCGGAGGCGGAAAGCGTGGTCAGTTCCACGCCATCGAAGCGGACGCTGCCTGCCGAGGGTTCTACGAGGCGCAGCACCGAACGTCCGATCGTGGTTTTTCCGCTGCCGGATTCGCCAACAAGCCCGACGACCTCGCCTTTGGCGATATCGAAGGAGATATTCTGAAGAACATTCAGCTTCGTGCCTCGGGACGTATAGTGTTTCCCGAGATCGCGAACCGAGAGCAAAGGCTCGCTCATCTAGATCTCCTGCCATCTTATGCAGCGGCTGCGGTGCCCCGGACCGACCTCTTCGAGCGCCGGCACGGCGGCGCGGCAGGCATCGATCGCGTATTTGCAGCGCGGGGAAAATGCGCAGCCGGCCGGCATGTTCATCAGGCTGGGGACCACACCCGGAATGGCGGCGAGCTTCTCACCGGCCTGTTTCATCCGCGCCGCATCGCCAAGACGCGGCATGGAGGCGAGAAGGCCCATTGTATAGGGGTGGCGCGGATTGCCAAAGACCTTGCCGACCGGCCCCTCTTCGACGATCCGGCCCGCATACATGACCGCAACGCGATGGGCGATCTCCGCAACAACGCCGAGATTGTGCGTGATAAACAGCATGGCCATGCCGCGTTCGCGTTGCAGCCTCAGGAGCAGATCGAGAATTTGCGCCTGGATCGTCACATCGAGCGCCGTTGTCGGTTCATCGGCAATCAGCAATGTCGGATCACACGCCAGCGCCATGGCGATCGTCACCCTCTGCCGCATGCCGCCAGAGAGTTCATGCGGATATTGGCCGGCGCGTCGCTTCGCATCCGGAATACCGACGCTGTCGAGGAGTTGCACGGCCGCATTCATCGCGGCTTTCCGACCCGCGCCGCGATGAATGCGGATCGGTTCCGATATCTGGTCGCCGATCGTGAAGACGGGATTAAGGCTCGACATCGGCTCCTGAAACACCATGCCAATATCATCGCCCCTGATCCTGCGCATATCCTCATCGTCAAGAGAGACCAGATTGCGGACCGCGCCATTCTTGCGCTTCAGGTGGATAGTGCCCGCGGCGATCCTGCCGATGTTGCGCGTGAGCAAACGCATGACGGAAAGGCTGGTCACCGATTTGCCAGAGCCGGATTCGCCGACGAGCGCCAGGGTCTTACCGGCTGCAACGGTCAGATCGATATCGTTGACGGCCGTGATCTCGCTGCCGCGGATACGGAAGATCGTTCGCAGCCCCCTGATATCGAGAACGGGATCGGCGGCCGGCTCCATTACGCGCCTCAGTTCAGCAGACCGGTTGCGCGCAGGATTTCATCGATCCGTGCGGTTTCAGCCTCGTTCAGCGCTGCGCGTGGCCGCGGCATGATGGCGGTATCGATGATGCCGAGGCTGCGCATGGCGGCTTTGAAAGCGCCTATACCGGATGCACCGCCGCTAACGCGGCCCTGGGCGACCCAAACGATTTCGAAGAGACGGCAAAGGCGCTCCTGCTCTTTTCGAGCGGCGGCCCAATCGCCGCGCTGTGCGGCGTCCCACAGGCGCACATAGCCATGCGGGTCGACGTTGGCGATGCCCGGAACGACACCGTGAGCGCCCATCAGCAAGGCATTGTCGACGACGATCTCGGAGCCGGTCATCAGGAAGACATCCTCGTGGTCGGCGAGATCGAGCAGCGCATAGCGGAAATTGCCGTCGTCGCCGCTTGAATCCTTGAGGCCGATGATGGTGCCTTCCTTGGCGAGCGTCACGACAGTCTGCCGCTGCAGCTTCACATGAACACAGACGGGAATGTCGTAGGCGACCAGCGGGACGTCCACCGCATCCCTGATATAGCGGAAATGATCGAGGATCTCGGATTGGCTGGTGACCGTATAGAACGGTGCCGTGACCACCACCGCGTCGGCGCCCGCGGCCTTCGCTATTTTCGAATGGGCGATAACGCGATCCGTCGTCGGATCGATGGCGCCGACGATGAGCGGCACGCGGCCGTTCACCACCTTTGCCGAATGCTCGATGATCTCACGCCGCCTCTTTTCGTCGTGAAAGACGACTTCGCTTGTCGAGCCGAGCACGAAGACGCCGTGGCAGCCGGCATCGATCAGATGTTCAAGAACCCGCGTATAGGACGGATAGTCGACAGTGAAATCCGGATTGAGCGGCGTTACGACAGGGGGGACGACACCCTTGAATTTGGTCATGTTTGCTTTCTTTCGGTTGTCAGTTCAGTTCGGCACGGGGATCGAAGGCGTCTCTGAGGCCATCGCCGATGAAGTTGATTGCGAGCACAGCAAGGATCAGCGCTCCGCCAGGGAAGAGCCATTGCCAGGGATATTGTTCGAGCACGGCGGTCGACCGGGCGGCGTTCAGCATGTTGCCCCAGCTTGCCGCAGGCGGGGCAATGCCGAGACCGAGGAAGGACAGACCCGCCTCCAGCAGGATGGCATTGGCGATCTGCAGCGTTGCGTAGACGACGAGGATGTCGATCGCGTTCGGCAGGCCATGGCGAAAAAGCAGGTGTCCAATGCCGGCGCCCATACCGCGCGAGGCCATGACGAAATCGCGCTCGCGCAGTTCCAGAAGCCGCGAGCGGACCATGCGCGCAAGAAGCGGCCAGGAGAGCAGCGAGATGACCAGCACCGTCGGCCAGATGCCAGTGCCGGCGATCGAGGCGAGCACCAGCAGGAAGATGACAGGCGGCAGGGTCATCACCAGATCGACGAAGCGCATGGAGACGGCATCAGCCCACCGGCCGGCGAGTGCCGAGACGGCGCCGAAGAGGAAGCCGATGATCGCGGAAAGGGCGGTCGATGCGGCGGCAACGAGCAGCGAAATCCGCCCGCCTTCCAGAACACGCGCAAACACGTCGCGGCCGACTCCATCGGTTCCGAACCAGTGCGTTGCCGTCGGGCCGCTGTTCATGGCCAGCAGATCGATATCGTTCGGCTGAAACTTCCACCACAGCGGATAGGAGAGGATCAGCAGCAACATTGGAATAGCGACGCAAATGCCGGCGACGGCGGCGTGGTTCAATAGAAAGCGTTCGAATGCGCGAGCGAGCGGCCCGGGGCTGCGGCGGGACGTGGAGCGAGCAAACATCGTCAGCCCACCTTGATGCGCGGATCGACAACCGCGTAGGTGATATCGGTCAGAAGATTAACGACGATGACGCAGATGCCGATGACGAGCGTCGCGCCCATGATGACGGGGTAGTCTCGCGTCTCCACTGCATTGACGAGAAGCAGGCCCATGCCCGGCCAGTTAAAGACGCTCTCGATGAAGATGGCGCCGCCGATCGCAAGCCCGATGGTCGAGCCGATGAGGGTTACGATGGGAAGGAGGGCATTGCGCAGCGCATGCTTGGTGATGACCCAGAACTCCTTCACTCCCTTGGCGCGAGCCGTGCGCACGTAATCCTGATTGAGGACTTCGAGCAGCGAAGCGCGCATATAACGCGTGATCAATGCGGCCTGCGCGATGGACAGCAGCGCGGCGGGCAGGATCAGGTGATGAATAAGATCACCGATCGAAAATTCCTCGCCAGGCGTCAGCATGCCGCCGGAGGGCATCCAATGCAGGCGAACGGAGAAGACATAGAGGCCAATGAGGGCGCTGAGGAACGCAGGGCTGGAAATACCGGCAAGCGCGAACACCGAGAAGGACAGGTCGGCGAGCGAATTGCGGCGGACGGCGCTGAAAACGCCCACGGCAATGCCGGCAATAACGGCGATCACAAGCGCCGAACCCATGAGAAGCACCGTCGGTCCGATCCGTGACAGCACAAGACCGAGAACCGGCTGGTCGAGACGTTTGATCGAATAGCCGAGATTGCCCGTCAGCGCGTTCTGCAGCCATCCAAGGTATTGCAGCGGCAAGGGCTGGTCGAGCCCCAAACTCCTGCGCAGGTTCGCAAGGTCGGTCGGCGACATCGGGACATTCGGATCGATATAAGCATCGATCGGATCGCCGGGCGTCAGACGCAAGAGGAGGAAGATCAGCATGCTCAGGGCGATGAGCATGCCAGCCCCTATGGCCAGGCGTCGAAGGCTGTATCGAAGCATTGTAAATCCTGTCAGGATGGCCGAGGCCGCCCTCAAGGCTTTGGAAGGAAACGCCTTATTCGGCGATCGACCATTTCTGCGGATTGGCCTGATAAGGCCCGCCGCCAGGCGCCGGCGTCCAGACGAAATCCTTCACCTTGGACGAGACGATGCCATAGCGCTTTGCCACCCAGAGCGTTGCCCAGGGCAAGTTCGTATTCATGACCTTGCAGACGTCCTGATAGCGGCCGTCGCGTTTGGAACCGTCGGTCTCGGTCAGTGCGGCGTTGAGCGCGGCGCTCAGATCCGGCATGCGCGCTCGAACGACATTCGCTCCGGCTGGCGGAATCTGGCTTTCGTTCAGCCCGACATTGATGCTTCCGGCATCCGGTCCGTTCTGAAGTCCGGCGTAGACCATTTGGAACTGCGCGACATCCGGTTTCGCGTTGAGCACGATGCTGTTGTAAGTCGGCGCATCGACGGCGCGTGGGACGACATTGATGCCGACTTGGGCGAGCATCGCTTGGACAGCAGCCAGAACATTGGTCGCGAGCGGCGTTGTGTAATAGGTCAGCAGCGTGATCGGCTTGCTACCGTTGATCTGATCCCATCCCGCTTCCGTCAGCAACTGTTTGGCTTTTGCCGGGTCGTAGGCATAGTCGTCGACGCCTTTTGGTATCAGTTGCTCGGCAACATAGGCGCAATTGGCAGGCTTGGCCGCGCCGCCATAGAGGCTCTTGATGATGGCATCGCGATTGATCGCGTACATCACCGCCTTGCGGACGCGCGGATCCTTCCAGATGGGGGAATCGTGGTTGAAGCCGAGATAGTTGACGACGAAAGAATCGCCTTCGATGACCCTGAAATTCTTATCGTCCTTGAAAGTCGGCACGTCGTTGGAATCGACGTAAGTGAACTGGATTTCACCGGATCTCAGAGCCGCGATCGCCGCAGCCGGATTGGCGAAATAGCGGTTGATGATGCGTTCGAGCGCAGGCTTGCCGCCGCGGTATTCGGTGTTGGCGGCGAGCTCGACATATTGATCGGATACGTATTTCGTGAACTTGAAAGGTCCAGTGCCGATCGGCGTGGTGGACCACCATGTACTCTTGGCCAACTGATCGGCCGGTATCGCGGACAGGGCATGTTGCGGCAGCATCATGACCTTGGTCATGGTATCGAGAAAGCTGCCGGTCGGCGCGCTCAGCTTGACCACAACCGTGTGCTCGTCCGGCGTTTCGACGGATGAAATGCTTTGCAGCCGGGCGGCGAGTACCGAACCGGTCTTGGCGTTCATGGCGAGGCCGATGGTGAACTTGGCGTCCTTGGCCGTAAATGCCTGGCCGTCATGCCATTTGGCGTCCGTCAGCTTGAACGTGTAGGTCTTCTGATCCGGGCTCACCTCGTAGGAGCTAGCGAGTTCGCCGACGACTTTCTGCAGCTTCTCGTCATAGGCGACGAGCGGTTCGTAATAGATGCTGAGCCAGGTGAATCCCGCCGTTGCGGCAAGAGGATTGAAGTTGCCTTGGAAGCCGCCCGGGCCGACATCGAAGCCGCCGGAAAGGGTCGCGGCCCGCGCCTGGCCGACAAGGGCCGGAATTGCGGTCGTCGACAGCATGGCTGCAAGGGCGATGACGGATAGTCTATATGCTCTCCTCATGTGTTCCTCCCACATTTGAACTTGTCTTGTTGTTGGCAATCACCCGGGCAATGCCTTCGTAGTGCCGATCCAGGCGTCTGCGCGCCTCCTTCAGATCCTTTGCTTCCACTGCATCCACGATCGCGGCATGATCGCGCCAGGTCGCCATCGGATCGACGTTCTCCAGGTTCACGAAATCCGAAGCCTTGTAGAAAGCGAGCCAGAAGACATCGATCAGCCGCACGAGCGTTTCATTGTGCTGGCAGCGAAAGAGCAGCCGATGAAAGAGCTGATCGTCTTCGGCAAAGGTCTCTCCGCGCTCGGCATGGACGCGCATCCTGTTGACCGTGCTGCGCAGTTCGGCGATGTCTTCCTCGCCGATCATCTCGATGGTCTTGCTAATCAATCCCACTTCCAGCGTGCGGCGGATTTCGAGGACCTCCTCGATTTGCCGCAGCGCGCCACCGAGGCCATAGGCGAGATTGTCGAGCAACGGTTCAAAGGAAAAAGCCTTCACGAAGATGCCAACACCGCGCCGCGTCTCCAGCACACCGAGCGATTCCAGCGCCTTAATCCCCTCCCGCAGCGAATTCCGGCTGACGCCGAGCTGCGTCGCGAGCTCTCCTTCGGCCGGCAGAAGCGTGCCGGGCGCTAACCCGTTTTCATCGATATAGGCGCGCAAACTCTCCTGCACGGAAACATGCAGCAGGGGTGCGCGGGTCAGGGGCTTCATCGATTTCAAGGCCATCGTTGGTTCTTCCGCGCATATTCGTAATGGAGATGAAGCTTACATATCCACTTGTAGGATATCTGTCAAATGGCGGCCTACCGATTGATGCCGAGTGGCCAACTTGATCGCCCGCCACACTTGAAATGCCCCTCCGCTTCCGGCAAACAGCCGCAAGAACGAGGACGAGGAAATGAGGCACATCTATTTAGTCGGCATCGGAACGGGTAATCCCGAGCACCTGACAGTGCAGGCGATCAATGCGCTGAATAAGGTGGATGTCATTTTCATCCCCAGCAAAGGGGCGGCCAAGGCCGAGCTTGCCGATGTGCGGAAAGACATCTGCCAGCGCTATGTGACGAACGAGGCTGTCCGCTTCGTCGACTATGCCGTGCCGGTACGCCAGACGGCGGACCGCAGCTACGTGCAAAGCGTCGATGACTGGCACGCCCAGATTTCGTCGACCTACGAAGCGCTGTTCCAGGATCATATGGCGGAACACGCAAGCGCTGCCTTCCTGGTCTGGGGCGATCCCAGTCTCTACGACAGCACGATCCGCATCATCGAGCGGGTCAAGGCACGGGACCGTGTTGCCCTGGGCTATAGCGTCATACCCGGAATCACCAGCATCCAGGCTTTGACGGCAAGCCATCGCATTCCGCTCAATCTTGTCGGAAAGCCGGTGCAGATCACGACTGGGCGCCGACTGGCCGAGAGCTTTCCGGGTATGGTCGAGACAGCCGTCGTCATGCTCGACGGCGAGCTGGCTTTCAGCAAGATCGATGATCCCGATGCCTATATTTATTGGGGCGCCTACCTTGGCACCGAGGATGAAATCACCATTGCAGGCCGCCTTGCCGATGTGTCTGACCGTATCGTGGCGACCCGGTCGGAAGCGCGTGCGAAGCATGGGTGGATCATGGATATCTATCTGCTGCGAAAAGGCTCAGATTTCGACGATCAGGCATGAGGCACTGTGCCGCCGCCAAATTGTTTGCCCGCCGATGAGGATTATGTAAGGACATGCTCTTCGGGAAGGATGGTCCTATGGCGAAGGCCGACTTGATGGAAGAGCGCGATATTTCCTTGCGGAAGGATATCGATGCCATTGCCTGTGTTCCGGGCGCGTCGTCGATGGCCCGCGGCGCCTGCCCGTCGCTCAGTGCCCCGATGATGACTGGTGACGGACTGCTCGTGCGGCTGCGTCCGACGAAGCCGGGCCTGACGATCGGGCAATTCCGGACGCTTGCCCAGGCGGCGGAGAGACATGGCAACGGATTGATGGAAATCACGGCGCGCGGCAATCTTCAACTGCGCGGCATGACTACCGAAAGCATGAGCGGACTTGCCGCGGATATCGAACGAGCCGACATCGTCCCGGAAACCGGCGTCACGATTGAGATCCCGCCGTTCAGCGGACTGGACCCACTGGAGATCGCCGATGCCAGGGAGCTAGCCAGCCGGCTTCGTCAACAGATCGCCGCCCTCGATCCTAAGCCGATACTGGCACCCAAGCTGGCCATTATCATCGATGCCGGCGGGCGGCTGAGCCTCGATACGATCACCGCGGATATTCGGTTGAAGGCGGCGAGAACCGCCAATGGTTCGACGGCATGGGTTCTCGCAATCGGCGGTACGGCAAAAACGGCGAAGGTTCTTGCATCTTTGTCCACCGAACAATCCATATCGGCTGTCATCAAGCTACTGAAAACGCTGGCGTTTCTCGGACCGAGCGCACGCGGCCGCGATCTGGATGTAAACAGCCTGCGCATAGAGTATCAGTCGCCGGTAGCCAGCGTACTCGGCACAGCCGACCCGCATGTTTCACCAATCGGCATCCATTCTCTCGGCGGCGATCGTCTCGCGCTCGGCCTGCGCCCATCCTTCGGGCAGATCCATGCGAGAGACATTCTCCGCTTTCTCGCCATCGCCGAGGCCGCTGGAGCAAGCGAAATCCGCACTGCGCCGGAGCACGCCATGGTGGTGCTGGGGCTGGGGCTCGAGGCGGCAAAGGCCGTTCAGTCGGCCGCAGCCGATTGCGGTTTTCGGACGCGTGCCGATGATCCGTCAAATCACCTGGAAGTCTGCGCCGGAGCAGGGGCTTGCGCTTCCGCTTTCTACGCGACGAAATCCGCGGCGGCGGATCTTCTGGACCTAGCCCCCGAACTGCTCGACGGCTCGCTCTCGGTGCATCTGTCCGGCTGCCGCAAAGGCTGTGCCCATCCGGGCAATAGTGCAGTCACCATTGTCGGTGCGCCAATGGGCTATGGGGTTGTCGTAAATGGGTCCGCATCGAGCGAGCCTGTGGCCTACATCGGGAAAGAAGAGTTAAAATCCGCTCTGGCAGAGATGAACAGGCTGGTGCGGAATAACAAAGTTGCTGGCGAATCGGCGGAGGAGTGTCTTACACGGCTCGGCACCGACGCGATCATTACAGCGCTACGACAGGGGTAGGAATGCCGGACTATGATTATATCCGCGATGGGAACGCGATCTACGAGCGCTCCTTCGCGATCATCCGCAGCGAGGCCGATCTGTCGCGCTTTTCGGAAGCTGAGGCCGACGTTGCGGTACGCATGATCCATGCCTGCGGCCTCGTCGAAGCCTCGGAACACTTCGTCTTCTCTCCCGATTTCGTTGCGACTGCCCGCGCGGCGCTTGCCAACGGCGCGCCGATCTTCTGCGATGCCGAAATGGTCGCCCATGGTGTCACGCGCGCACGCCTGCCGGCGGCCAATGAGGTGATTTGCACACTGCATGATCCCCGCACGTCGGAACTGGCGAAGACGACCGGCAACACCCGCTCGGCAGCCGCGATGCATCTCTGGGGCGATCGTCTGGCAGGCGCTGTCGTCGCCATCGGCAATGCGCCGACGGCGTTGTTCCATCTCCTCGAAATGCTGCGCGACGGAGCGCCGAAGCCGGCCGCTATCATCGGCATGCCCGTCGGATTCGTTGGCGCTGCTGAATCCAAGGACGCGTTGGCGGAAAATTCCTATGGCGTTCCCTATGCCATCGTTCGTGGCCGTCTTGGCGGCAGCGCCATCACCGCCGCCGCGATCAACGCATTGGCGAGGTCTGGCCTATGAGCGCGCAGTCTACTGGCCGGCTGATCGGCGTTGGCACCGGGCCTGGCGATCCGGAATTGCTGACGGTCAAGGCAGTCAAAGCCCTGGAGAAAGCCGAGGTCGTCGCTTATTTCGCCAAGCAGGGTAAAAATGGCAATGGTCGCGGCGTCGTTGGGGATGTGCTCAGAACCGACGTGACGCTGCTGCCGCTCTACTATCCCGTGACGACGGAAATCGACAAGAACGAGGCGGAATACAAGAGACAGATCACCGATTTCTACGATGCCTCCGCCGAGATGGTCGCTGCCTACCTAAAGGATGGCAAGACGGTAGCCGTGCTCAGCGAAGGCGATCCGCTGTTCTACGGTTCCTATATGCATCTGCATGTGCGGCTTGCCGACCGCTATCCGACAGAAGTCATTCCTGGCGTAACGGCGATGTCCGGCTGCTGGTCGCTGGCTGGCATGCCGATGGTGCAGGGGGATGATGTTCTTTCCGTGCTCCCGGGCACTATGGCGGAAGCCGAACTTGCCCGCCGGCTCGCCGACACCCAGGCGGCGGTGATCATGAAGGTCGGCCGCAACTTGCCGAAAATCCGCCGTGCCCTTGAAGCTGCAGGACGCCTTGACGAGGCAATCTATGTCGAGCGCGGAACGATGGCGAATGGCGCGGTCACACCCCTCACGAAGAGGGGGGATGCGGAAGCTCCCTATTTCTCGCTGATCCTTATTCCCGGTTGGAAAGACAAGCCATGAGCGGCCGTCTCTATGTCATCGGCACCGGTCCCGGCAATCCGGCGCAGATGACGCCGGAAGCGCTGGCGGCTGTGGCCGACTCGGCGGAATTTTTCGGTTATGGCCCGTATCTCGATCGCCTGTCGCTACGACCTGATCAGCTTCGCCACGCCTCCGACAACCGCGAGGAGCTGGATCGCGCCAAGACGGCGCTGGAGCGTGCGGTCGCCGGCGCCAATGTCTGCGTCGTTTCGGGTGGCGATCCCGGCGTTTTTGCCATGGCGGCAGCAGTCTGCGAGGCGATCGACAATGGACCGAGCGAATGGCGGGATGTCGATCTCGTCGTCGTGCCGGGTATCACCGCCATGCTCGCCGTCGCGGCTCGCATTGGGGCGCCCTTGGGGCACGATTTCTGCGCCATCTCGCTATCAGACAATCTAAAGCCCTGGAATATAATAGAAAATAGACTGCGCCTGGTTGCGGAAGCAGGGCTTGTGATCGCCCTCTACAATCCCATCAGCAAAGCACGCCCCTGGCAGCTCGGCAAAGCCTTCGACATCTTGCGTGAGGTTCTGCCTGCCGACGTTCCTGTCATTTTCGGCCGCGCTGCGGGCCGGCCGGATGAACGCATGACAGTTGCAAGGTTGGCGGATGCGCAAGCGTCGAGCGCTGATATGGCGACCTGCGTCATCATCGGTTCGGCCGAGACTCGTGTCATTGCCCGAGAGACAAAACCCGATCTGGTTTATACGCCACGCTTCATCAAGGACGGGGCAAGATGATCGATATGGTGCAGCGCCGCCTCGACAGTCTCGACCGCCAGCATATCGGCAACGGGTGCGCGCTCGATCATGATCACTTCGATGCCGAGTTGCCGCGCCGCCTCGATCTTCGCGTAGGTCGCACTGCCGCCGCTGTTCTTCGTCACGATCACGTCGATACGATGGTGCCGCAACATGACCAGCTCGTCCGCCAGCCGGAACGGACCCTTGGAATGGATATAGGTGACGTTGGGCGCTGTCAGCGGCGGCTCGACCGGATCGACGCTGCGCACCCAATAATGATGGATGGGCGCGGCATTAGCGTAATGCGCCTCCTGTCGGCCGATCGCCAGGAAGACGTGACGAGGGGTCGGACCAAGCGCAGCAATTGCCTTCGAAACAGTTTGCACCGAGCGCCAACGATCGCCCTCGACGGGCAGCCAGGCCGGCCTGCGAAGTGCGAAGGCGGAGATGCCGCTCAGGGTAGCCGCTTCCGCGGCATTGGCGGAAATGCGGGCGGCGAAGGGATGGGTCGCGTCTATCAGCAGATCGATCGCCTCATCCACCAAATAGCGGGAAAGACCCTGAGCACCGCCGAACCCGCCGCTGCGCACGGGAACCGGCTGCGGAGCCGGATCGACGGTTCTGCCGGCCAGCGACAACACGACATCGAGATCAGCGCGCGCCGCCAGCGCCTCCGCCAATTGACGGGCTTCCGTCGTGCCGCCCAAGATCAGAATGCGGGTCTTGCCCATGTCTGAGATGCCTTCCACTCAACGCTGGCTCACTCTTATCGGCATCGGCGAGGACGGTCCAGCCGGGCTTGGCGACGATGCGAAACGTCTGATTGCTGCGGCGCCCGTCGTCTTCGGCGGCACGCGGCATATCGAACTGATGCAGGCGCTGATCAAGGGCGAAGCGCGGAGCTGGCTGAGCCCCTTCGAGAAATCCGTTGAAGCCGTGCTGGCGCGACGCGGAATGCCGACCGTCGTTCTTGCCTCCGGCGATCCCTTCTTCTATGGCGCCGGCGCCACGCTCTCGCGGCATGTTCCGGCATCTGAGATGACCGTCATTCCGGCACCCTCTTCCTTCAGCCTTGCCGCCTCGCGCCTCGGCTGGCCTTTGCAGGACGTGACCGTTCTTTCCCTGCATGGCCGGCCGCTCGACCTCATCCGCCCGCATCTCCATCCCGGCCGCAAGATCCTGGCCCTGACGTCGGATGGTGAAGGTCCCGCCGATCTGGCGCGTCTGTTGCAGGAAAGCGGATTTGGCCAATCGACGCTGACAGTTCTCGAAGCTCTGGGTGGACCCGATGAGCGGGTTTCGACGCGGCGGGCGGCGGATTTCACGCTTTCCGGCATCAATGATTTGAACCTTTGTGGTATCGAAGTTGCGGCAGTTGATGGCGCTCGCATCCTGCCGTTCAGCGCCGGACTGGATGACAGCCTGTTCGAACATGATGGCCAGATCACCAAACGGGAAATCCGGGCAATAACCTCGTCGGCGCTGGCGCCGCGCCACGGCGAGTTGTTGTGGGATATTGGCGCTGGCTCCGGTTCCATCGGCATTGAATGGATGCTGGCGCATCCTTCGATGCGCGCCGTCGCGGTCGAATCTTCCAGCGAACGCGCTGCTCGCATTCGCCGTAATGCGGCAAGCTTCGGCGTTCCGGGGCTTACCATCATCGAAGGACAGGCGCCGCAAGCGCTTGCCGGTCTGCCGGCACCGGATGCGATCTTCATCGGCGGGGGCGGCAGTGAAGCCGGCGTCATGGATGCGGCCATTGCCGGATTGAAAAGGGGAGGGCGGCTGGTCGCCAACGCGGTGACCACCGAGATGGAGGCTGTCCTGCTTGCCGAACACGCCCGTCGCGGCGGCTCGCTGATCCGTATCGATATCGCCCGCGCCGCACCCGTTGGCGCCATGACCGGCTGGCGGCCGGCCATGCCGGTGACGCAATGGTCCTGGGTCAAACCATAAAAATGAAAAACGAGGTAGCGGAATGACGGTGCATTTCATCGGAGCGGGGCCCGGAGCTGCGGACCTGATCACCGTGCGTGGGAGGGATCTGATCGGCAAGTGCCCGGTCTGTCTCTATGCAGGCTCGATCGTCTCGCCGGAACTCCTGCAATATTGCCCGCCCGGCGCCCGTATCATCGATACGGCGCCGATGTCGCTCGATGAGATCGAGGCCGAATATCTAAAGGCTGCCGCGTCCGGCGAGGATGTCGCCCGCCTGCATTCGGGTGACCTCTCCGTGTGGAGCGCCGTCGCCGAGCAGATCCGCCGTCTGGAAAGGCACGGCATCCCTTATACACTGACCCCCGGCGTTCCCGCTTTCGCAGCGGCGGCGTCTGCGCTCGGGCGCGAGCTGACCATACCTGCCGTCGCACAAAGCCTTGTCCTGACACGCGTTTCCGGCCGCGCTTCGCCGATGCCGAACAATGAAACACTGGAAAAATTCGGCGCCACGGGCGCGACGCTCGCCATCCATCTGGCAATCCACGCACTCGGGCAGGTGGTCGAGGAACTGACGCCGCTTTATGGCGCGGATTGCCCGGTTGCTATCGTTGTTAAAGCCTCCTGGCCGGACGAACGCGTCCTTCGCGGCACGCTAGGCACGATCGAGGCACAGGTGGCGGCAGAACCGATCGAACGTACGGCGCTGATTTTCGTCGGCCCATCGCTGGCCGCCAGCGATTTCCGCGAAAGCTCGCTCTATGAGCCCGCCTATCAGCGCCGCTTCCGAGGCAGGGAATAACGGCGGCTTCGGGAATTTGTATATCATTCCGTCAGAGTATGGCTTGCATAATCGTCGGCTGCACTTGCGCAATTGACCAACGAGACCCAGTGGTCTCGTTGGTCAAGCTGCCATCAAACGTGTGCGGCCAGATATGCCATGCTTTCCTTCAAAGCTTCGACGGGTTCCTTCAGCGCATGCACATCCGGCGCAAAGGGCTCGAAGGAGAAGGGGCCGGCATAGCCGGCGGACAATAGCGCCCGCATTTGTCCGACATTGTCGAGACGATCGCTGGCATCGACCAGAACGCGATGCGGATCGCGCATATCGGCAACCGAGACGGCGGAATCGCTGACGCCGGAAATATGAACCAATCCGGTGAGATTGGGGAAAGTTGCTGCTTCGCCAGCGAGATGATGATGGAAGGTGTCGTGAACAAGACGGAAGATCGATTGCGCGCCGAGCTTTTCGATCGCAGCGGCGGCTTCGGTCTTCGAGCGCAATGAGCAGATCTCGAAGCCAAGCGGTTCCACCAGGCCAATGATCCCGGCGGCATCCAGCATCGGCTTCAGCGCCGTCAACGCCGTTTCGAGGTTCTGCCTGCGCGCCTCGGGCTCCCTGCCGCTACCGTCATTGACGGGAACGAGCACCAGCGCTTTTGCGCCGCAATCCCGCGCATAGCCGATGAGTTCCGCCGCTTCCGTGGCGCGCGCCTCGTTCCACTCGTTGAAACGCTGCAGCGCGTTGATCGAGATGATCGTCAGTCCATGACGCGCCGCGAGTTCCTTGACCGCTGCTGCCGGCGTTCCGTCCAGGATAGCATTGCCGGCCAAATCATTGCGGATTTCGACGCTATCGATGCCGAGTGTTTTCGCCCCGGAAAAGAACGATTCCAGGCTGAGGGACGGCGCACACATATGATTGAGCGCGAAACGAATGGAACTCATGGCAGGCATTCCTCCTCTTGGTCGCCGGCCCAACAGGACGTCGATCAGCCGTGCGTATTCCGCAAATGACTATCGACAATCACGCGGCCGATCCACAGGCAAGCACCGGCTTCTTCCATCATCCATGATAGAAATATTCTGCCCGATGATGGGATTCCATCACATTCGCTAGATATTTTCCGAGACGAAAATATCGAAGGGCAGGAAGGACTGCCCCGGCATTGCCGCTTCGCCGCGTTCGATGGCGCCGATCATCAAATCGATGAGCTCCTTGCAGAGTGAAGGGAGAGGGGTGCCGATGACCATGGTGACGACATCGTCGGCGAGTGCCGCCTTCGATTCCGGTGTCAGCTCGTTGACGACGACGATCAGCTTGCCGGCAAGCCCCTCCTCGTGAATGGCGGAAATCGCGCCTTCCATGCCGCCGCCACAGACGTAAAAGCCGATGAGATCGGGATGTTTTTGCAGCAGGTTGAGCGTTGCCTCATGGGTGATTTCCGCCGTGTCCAGATTGATCAGCGTATCCAGCACCTCGAAATCCGGGGCGTTCTCGCGAAAATAGGAGCGAAAGCCAATCTCGCGCAGTTCATGGCCGTGAAAGCGATGGCTTCCGACGAAGCAGGCGACCTTGCCTGGATGGCGAGCAGATCGGGCAATCGTCCAGGCGGCGGTGCGCCCGACCTTGCGGTTATCGACGCCAACATAGGTTTCGCGAACGCCTGTCGCGAAATCGGAGAGCAGCGAAAAGACCGGGATGCCTTTTTCCTTCAGCTCCTCTATTGCCGTCGTCACTGCAGGATAATCCGGCGCAACCAGGGCGATCGCCTGGCTCCGCGCTGCCATGGATTTCAGCTTCTCGACAATTGCCGTCGGGGTCGATGCGGCGACGAAATCGATATGTGCATGGACGCGCGCGGTTGCGAGTGCCTGTGCCGCCGCGCCGATCTCCTTGGCAAACGACTGGTAGAAGGGCTGGGACGGTTTTTGCAGCAAGAACCCCAATCGATATTGGGGCAGATCCTCAAAGACACGCTGCCGCAGCAAACCCACGGCATGGTAGCCGATCGATTGCGCCGCCTCATAGACGCGCTTAGCCGTCTCCTCCCGGACGCGATGGCGTCCGTTCAGCACGCGGTCGATGGTTGCGACGCTGACGCCGGAAGCCTTAGCAAGATCAGCGATGGTTGGTCTGCGCATGGATGGTCCTGAGGTATTCCATCATGAATGAGATGGGCGGTTGATGGAATATGATAGATTCCATCATCGTTGCATTGAGGCAAGCAAAAACTCGACCTATCATCCCAGTCATCAGGTGCGGCGCTGGTTTGCGACGCGGGAGGCAGGAATGAGCGAGACAGGAAAGCGTGATTACAGCCTGCTTGGCCCAAGCGGCCGGCAGGCGGTCGAAGCCGGACTGGCGGCGGCGGAGTGGTATCATACCGAGATTGCCCGCAAGGAGATGAAGGCGCTGATGCAGCGCTCCGATGACGCCGCCATCCGCGACACGATCATCTGGCTCGGCAGCATGGCGATCCTCGCCGGCCTCGGCATCTTTTTCTGGGGCTCCTGGCTTTGTGTGCCCTTCTTCCTGGCTTACGGCGTGCTTTACGGCTCGGCCTCTGATAGCCGCTGGCACGAATGCGGCCATGGCACGGCGTTCAAGACCCGCTGGATGAATGATGCGGTCTATGAGATCGCCTGCTTCATGATCATGCGCAATCCGGTGACCTGGCGCTGGAGCCATACCCGCCATCACACCGACACCGTCATCGTCGGCCGCGATCCGGAGATCGCCGTCATGCGGCCGCCGGATCTCGTGCGCCTGGTCCTGAACTTCTTCGGCATCGTCGATGTCTTCTATGCGATGCTCGACATGGTCCGCAATGCCTTCGGCATCATCAGCGCCACGGAGAAAACCTTCATTCCCGAGATGGAGCAGCCGAAGGCGATCCGCATCGCCCGCATCTGGAGCCTCATCTATATCGCCACCATCGCCGCCGCTATTGCCATGGGCTCGCTCTTGCCGCTGGTGCTGATCGGCCTGCCGCGGCTCTACGGCGCCTGGCATCATGTGCTGACCGGCCTGTTGCAGCATGGTGGGCTTGCCGACAATGTCATCGACCACCGGCTGAACAGCCGGACGGTGCTGATGAACCCGGTAAGCCGCTTCATCTATTGGAACATGAACTATCATGTCGAACACCACATGTTCCCGATGGTGCCCTATCATGCGCTGCCGAAGCTGCATGCGATGATCAAACACGATCTGCCGCGGCCCAATCCGTCGATCTGGTCGGGGTACCGCGAGATGATCCCGGCCTTCCTGCGGCAGTTGCGCAACGAGGATTATTTCCTGAAGCGCGACCTGCCGCCGACGGCGAGGCCCTATCGCGAGGAATTCCACACCGGGCTGGCCGAAGCGGCACAATAACCGCAGGCAACAACCGCAGCCAGAACGGCATATACAACGGCACATACAGGGAGGCAGGAATGAGCGGCAACTGGATTAAGGTCTGCGCGGCGGATGCGATCGACGAGGAGGACGTCATGCGCTTCGACCATGGCGGCAAGACCTTCGCGATCTATCGCAGTCCGGAAGACGACTATTTTGCCACCGACGGCCTGTGCACGCACGAGCAGGTCCATCTTGCCGACGGGTTGGTGATGGACAACATCATCGAATGTCCCAAGCACAACGGCCGCTTCGACTACCGCACCGGCGAGGCCAAGGGCGCCCCCGTCTGCGTCAACCTCAAAACCTATCCCGTCAAGGTCGAAAACGGTGCCGTTTTTATTGCGCTATAAGGGGAAAGCCATGCTGCATTTCGTCATTATCGGGGCTGGAGAGTGCGGCGCCCGCGCCGCCTTTGCGCTCAGGGAAAAGGGCTTTAACGGTGACATCACACTGATCGGCGCCGAGCCGGTTGCGCCCTATGAACGTCCGCCACTGTCGAAGGAGGGACTTGTCCTCGCGCATGAGCCGAAATTCGTGGCCACCTTGGAACGCTATGCCGACCAGCGCATCGACCTTCGGCTCGCCACGCATGCGACCGACATCGATCCGATCGGCAAGGTGGTCACACTCTCGGACGGAGAGCAACTTAGCTACGACAAACTGCTGCTGGCGACCGGTGCATCTGCGCGCAGCTTTCCCGGCATTGTGGGAACCGGCGAGCGCATTCGCATGCTCCGCACCCATGCCGATGCCACGGGGCTGCGGCCGGCGCTTCTCCCCGGCCGCCATATCGCCATCATCGGCGGCGGTTTTATCGGTCTCGAGCTGGCGGCGACGGCGCGCAAGCTTGGCGCCGATGTCACCGTGATCGAAGGCCTGCCGCGCGTCCTGAAGCGGGGCGTGCCGGAAGCGGTTGCCGAGGTGATAACGCAACGTCATCGGGACGAAGGCGTCGATATCCGCTGCGGCGAGACCACTGCGGCAGTGGAGGAAGGTGCGACCGGTGCGATTGTTCGCTTGGGCGACGGCCAGGAACTCTCCGCCGATCTCGTGCTCATCGGCATCGGTGCTCAACCGAATGTCGCGCTCGCCGAGAAAGCGGGTCTTGCGGTCGACAACGGCATTGCCGTCAACGAGCGGCTGGAAACCTCTGCTGCGGATATCTACGCCGCAGGCGATTGCTGCTCCTTTCCGCTGGCACTTTATGGCGGGCGACGGGTTCGCCTGGAATCCTGGCGCAACGCACAGGAACAGGGAACTTTGGCTGCGGCCAATTTGCTGGGCGCGGGGGACAGCATCTCGGCCGTGCCGTGGTTCTGGTCCGATCAATATGATCTGACGCTGCAAATTGCCGGCCTTGCCGATGGCGCGACGACGATGCTGAGGCGTGACCTTGGCGAAGGAGCCTTCATCCTCTTCCATCTCGATGAGACCGGCCGGCTGCTGGCGGCCAGCGGCATCGGTCGCGGCAATGCCGTCGCCCGCGATATTCGTCTCGCCGAAATGCTGATTGCCGCCCGCGCTCATCCCGATCCGGAAGCGCTGACGGCGAGCCATGTCAAACTCAAATCACTTCTTGCCGCATGAAGAGCCCTTACCCCAGGAGTTTCCAATGAAGAAACATAATCGTGCAACGGTCGCCGACCTGCTGGCGCTCAAAGGACAGCGGCAGCTCACCATGTTGCGCGTCACCTCGCTGGAGGAAGCTGAAGCGGCGGAAAAGGCGGGGATTGATATGCTTTCCGTACCGCCGGCGCTGCTTGGCCCCGTATTCCGCGAGGCTGCTCCGAGCCCCTTTGCCGTTCCTGGCCTCGAATATGGCGATTACGTCTCGGCGGAAGAGTACATGCGGGAGGCGTTCAGGGCGCTGAAGGCCGGTGGCGACGCCGTTTATTGCGCCGCCGGGCTGCAAACGATTCGGCGGATGCGCGAAGAGGGCATTCCGGTCTGCGGCCATGTCGGCCTCATTCCGTCTAAGGCGACCTGGACGGGTGGCTTTCGCGCCGTCGGCAAGACCGCGGCAAGCGCTTTCGAGATCTGGCGCCAAACCAAGGCACTGGAAGAGGCGGGCGCCTTTGCGGCGGAGATTGAAGTCGTGCCTGGCGATGTCGCTTCCGCGATCAGCGCGAACACATCGATGCTGATGATTTCCATGGGTGCCGGAAGCGGATGCGATGCCCAATATCTCTTTGCCGACGATGTGCTGGGCAGTAATCGCGGTCATAGGCCGCGTCACGCCAAGGTGTATCGCGATTTTGCGGCCGAATATGACAGGCTGCAGAATGAACGCACCGCCGCTTTCAAGGAATTTGCCGAGGACGTTCGCTCGGGCGCCTATCCGGCAAAAGGGCATCTCGTCGCAATCGACGAAGGGGAGCTACAGGCGTTTCTCCGGCTGCTTTCCCAAGGCGGTCGATAACGCCACAGGTGGCGTTTCATGATTTTTTCCAATCGGACGACATAAGATGAAAAATTTCGTACTGACCGTATCCTGCAAATCGACGCGCGGGATCGTTGCGGCGATAGCGAATTATCTGGCCGACCAGGGCTGCAATATCGTCGACTCCAGCCAGTTCGACGATCTCGATACCGGCAAGTTCTTCATGCGGGTCTCCTTCATCTCCGAGGAAGGCGTCAAGCAGGAGGCATTGGTCGAAGGTTTCAAGCCGGTCGCCGAGAAATTCGAGATGGATGCCGAGATCTATGATGCCCAGAAGCGCATGAAGGTGCTCTTGATGGTGTCGCGCTTCGGCCATTGCCTCAACGACCTGCTCTATCGCTGGAAGATCGGCGCGCTGCCGATCGACATCGTCGGCGTCGTCTCCAACCATTTCGACTACCAGAAGGTGGTCGTCAACCACGACATCCCCTTCCACCACATCAAGGTGACGAAGGACAACAAGCCGCAGGCCGAAGCGCAACTGCTGGACCTCGTCGAGCAGACCGGCACCGAACTCATCGTGCTGGCCCGCTACATGCAGGTGCTGTCGGACGCCATGTGCAAGAAGATGTCGGGCAAGATCATCAACATCCACCATTCCTTCCTGCCGAGCTTCAAGGGCGCCAACCCGTACAAGCAGGCCTATGAGCGCGGCGTGAAGCTGATCGGGGCGACGGCACATTACGTCACCGGCGATCTCGACGAAGGTCCGATCATCGAGCAGGACACGGCCCGCATCACGCATGCGCAGTCGGCGGAAGACTATGTCTCGATCGGCCGCGATGTCGAAAGCCAGGTGCTGGCGCGGGCCATCCATGCCCACATCCACTACCGCACCTTCCTCAACGGCAACCGCACCATCGTCTTCCCGGCAAGCCCCGGAAGCTATGCTTCGGAGCGGATGGGGTAGGCGATGGCTGACATCATCGATGGCAAGCAGGTGGCTGCTTCGGTAATTGATGCGGTGAAGACGGCGACCGCAGCATTGGAAAAAGAGACGGGTGTGAAGACCGGCCTTGCCGTCGTCATCGTCGGCGATGATCCGGCCAGCCACACCTATGTCGGCGCCAAGGGCCGCATGGCCAAGGAATGCGGCTTTACCTCCATCCAGCACACGCTGCCGGCCGAGACGACGCAGGACGAGCTGGCAAAGCTTGTCCAGTCCCTCAACGGGGATGCCGCCATTCACGGCATCCTGGTGCAACTGCCGCTGCCGAAGCATCTGAATGCCGAAGCGATCATCCAGTCGATCCGGCCGGACAAGGATGTCGATGGCCTGCATGTGGTCAATGCCGGCAAGCTGGCGACCGGCGATCTTGCCACCGGGCTGATCTCCTGCACGCCGGCCGGCGCCATGCTGCTGGTGCGCCGCATCCATGGCGAGGACCTGTCGGGTCTGAATGCCGTCGTCATCGGCCGCTCGAACCTGTTCGGCAAGCCGATGGCGCAATTGCTGCTCAATGCCAATGCGACGGTGACGACGGCCCATTCCCGCACCAAGGACCTGCCGGCGGTTGCCCGCAGTGCCGATATTCTGGTGGCGGCGGCCGGCCGGCCGGAAATGGTGAAGGCGGATTGGGTGAAGCCGGGAGCGACGGTGATTGATGTCGGCATCAACCGCATCGCCGCACCGGAACGCGGCGAGGGCAAGAGCCGGCTGGTCGGCGATGTCGCCTTTGCCGAGGCGGCGGAAGTGGCCGCCGCCATCACCCCGGTTCCGGGCGGCGTCGGGCCGATGACCATCGCCATGCTGATGGCCAATACGGTGATCGCCGCCCATCGTGCCGCCGGCAAGCCGGCGCCGCGGTTCTGAGATCACACCACCTAAATCATATCAATCGGCCGGCGCCACGCCGGTCGAGGCACGCACGATCAGCTCGGTTTTCCAAAGCTCCTGCTCGGGAAATGTCTCGAGCTGCTTGATCTCGCCGATCAGCCGCTCGGCGATCGTTTTTCACAATGGTGCAGACAGAATGCGACAGACGCCGAATCACGCGTCTGGATCGTTCTGCGACGATTTGAAATTCATAAACGCCGACACCAAATGCCGTTGAATAAAATGTGCTACCCGCCGCGGCACCTGACGACCCAGGTGGCAGCGTGAAGCTGATAGTTGCATATTGGTCACAGCGCCCGAAGCTTGTAGTAAGGGGACCTTCATATAATTGACAAACATACCGTTGGTTTGTAAACAAAGCTCAGGACATGAATATGTCTTGCGGTCGAAGCATCGGCCGCATCGGTAGGGTATTTCAGGGCCGTGTCGCGGGGCTGATTGGGCGGAACAAGAGGGACTCAAGCCAGCATCAAGCAGGGCAATCGCAGATCTGTTCGATCGCGTTGATGCGAGGTCAATTCTGCATGGGGTTGGTAGTGAACCTCCATGCGTGCGGAATCTCTGAAATGCATATTGCAACCAGGAGTTTAAAATGAATTTGAAAAGCCTTCTGATCAGCTCTGCTGCTTCGCTCGCAGCAGTTTCCGGGGCCCATGCCGCGGACGCTATTGTCGCTGCCGAGCCGGAGCCTCTTCAGTACGTTCGCATTTGCGACGCTTATGGTGCTGGCTACTTCTTCATTCCGGGTACCGAGACTTGCTTGAAGATCGGCGGCCAAGTTCGTACCGAAGGTGAATGGTACGATGCCTACAGCCCGACGAACAAGACCGGAACGTTGTGGCACACCCGCGCCGAGCTGAGCCTCGACACCGCAACCGACACCGAATACGGCCCTCTGAAGACCAACACGGTTCTCCGTTGGGACTGGAGTGAAGGCAATTCGACAAGCACCAAGCTGCTGTTTGCCAATATCAGCCTCGGCGGATTCACTGTCGGTAAGGCAGACTCCCAGTACAACTCGTACATCGGTTACGCCGGCGACGTCATCAACGACGACGTGATCTACGACGGCCCGTATGAACTCAACCAGTTGACCTACAACTATGACGCCGGCAACGGCTTCACGGCTGTGATCTCGGTCGAAGATAGCTACTCCAGCGGCTCGGATGCATCCTATGGAGCGAGCTGGTGGGGTGACGACAAGGCGGATCACTACGCTCCTGACGTCGTTGCCGGTGCTGGGTTCAAGTCTGGCATCTGGGGTGTCAAGGTCGTCGGCGGTTACGATTCGATCGTCGAAGAAGGTGCCGTCAAGGCTCGCGTCGACGCCGATTTCGGCGCTTTCTCTGCCTTCTTGATGGGTGGTTGGAACACGGACGGCGACAAGCTGAACAAGTACGCCGGTACGAACCTGGATCGTTCCGCTTGCCCGGCAGGCCGTCCTGATCTTTGCGGCTGGGGTGACTGGGCTGTCTGGGGCGGCGTTGGCGTTCCGATCAACGACAAGCTGAAGTGGAACCTGCAGCTCGCTTACACCGACTCCAAGATCTTCGCCGCTACGACGAACATCAAGTGGAACCCGGTTAAGAACCTGCTGATCGAACCCGAAGTCTCCTACACCGATTGGGATTCGGTCAATCAGGACCAGTGGGCTGGTATCCTGCGCTTCCAGCGTAGCTTCTAATCTGAAATTATCCGGCCCCCCTTGCCGGGTAAGAGAAGCCTGCGGTTTCCAATCCTGCGGGCTTCTCACACTGATCGGTTGACCTCCGATCAAATACGGAAAGGGTTCGGCTTTCCCTGCCGAACCCTTTTCACTGGGCGCTCCGCTGTCGCCTACCTAATGCGTCGGAAACCATGTGGTCAGGATCATTTTGATAAGAGCTTGCCCACAGGGAACCAATTCAAAATCGCCTTTATCGAGAGCCCATTCGGCGACCAATCCTCCAATGACCGCAGTCAAAGCGGAAGCGGCGGTATCTGCTGACCATGGCGGAGGCAACGGCTTGTCGGCATCCATGGAGTGGAAAATTCTCGCAAAGTGCTCCTGCATATCATGCCGGAATGAGTCCGTGCTGTCCGCCGCGTCATCACAAAATGCCATGTCGAGATACATGATGACTTTCAGTAGCCCACGTTTGCGCGGCTCCTGCTGAATCTCTGCGAATGTCGCCGAAATCGTGTCTATGAGCAGCTCAAGCGGATTGGGCGGATGTCCTTCGGCAATTCGCTCCGCAAGTTCCTGGAAGGGCTGCTGCGCCTTGTCGCGGATCGAAAACAAGAGACCTTGCTTGTTCTTGAAATGCCAATGAACTGCGCCGCGGGTAACACCGGCCGCCGAGGCTATTTCGTCCAGCGTGACATTTTCATAGCCATTGTCGAGAAACAGCGCCTCCGCCGAGCGTAATATCTCACGTCTGGTTTCAGCCGCTTCCTCCTTTGTGCGTCTCATTCATTCCCCTCCAATTTCCGCGCCGCGCCCCTTCAGCTCTGTCACAATAGTCATAACGTCGATTATTGTGCTTACAACACCGTTACCTTGCGCGATGTTTTCCCCGGTTATTCTACGGCTGTTGCGGCGCGCGGTCACCGACGACCGCGAAGGCGGCTGTCGTTCGAGCAAAGCCGCTCCTTCTTGGGGCGGCAAGCCCGGCTACCTGGCGGATTTCTGCGTGCTGCCGGTATATGTCCGGCTAATGTCGGTAAAGCCGCTCGATGATTCAAAATCAAACATTCTTTGGGTTACCAGAGCGGCCGCGCCGCGGGCCCAAGAATTATCTTCCCAGTCCGGAAGCAGGGGAGGTGCTGTCCTGAAGGTCCTGGCGGCCAGGGCTTCCCGAAGTGGTCCAAGAAAATGTTCGCCAAGCGAGACGGCTTCGCCGCCGGCAACGATGACTTCCGGATCCGTGACGTTGACGAGATTGGCGAGCGCCGTTCCTATGCTCTTGCCGGAATGTTCGACAAGCGCGACTGCCGTCGGATCGCCGGCAGCCAAAGCGCTGCGCAGTTCAGGAAGGCCTCGATCCTGGCCATGTCCGGTTGCCTCGCGCCAACGTCGCAAGATCGACGCTTCGGAATGATATGCCATGAGACAGCCGCGTTTGCCGCATTCGCATATCCGGCCATTTTCTTCATAAAGCGTATGCCCGAACTTGCCGGCCGCACCATTTGCGCCGCGATAGAGCTTTCCTTCGATGACGAGCGCGCAGCTTATGCCGACGCCGACAGCGAGAACGGCCATATTGCGATGCTGTCTCCCCAAGCCAAAAAGTTGCTGGGCGATGGCATAGGCGTTGGTGTCGTCTTCCAGCCAGACCGGCACGTTGGCACGATTCGCCACGAGCGAGGCGAGGGGAATATTGTCCCAATTGAAGCGATGACTGCGGACGCATGCGGTCTGTTCATCATTGATAACGCCGGGCATGGAGATGCCGATCCCTGCAAGCTTGGCATGCGGTCGTCCGGCGAGCTTGACCATTTCGGGAACAGTGCTGGCCAGCAGGTCGGCAACGTAGTCCGGCTGGTGACCGGCAAGGGGGATCCGCATGGCCGCCACGGGATTGGTCGCAAGGTCTGTTGCGACGCATTCCACGGAATCCACCATCAACTTGAACCCGACCACGAGCCCGTGCTCATAATTGATCTGTACCGGGATCGGGCGCCTGCCGGTGAGGCCGGTTACGGCTTGGCCTTCGACAACGATGCCTTCCTCGCACAAGTCGCCGACAACGAACGTCACAGCCGCAGGGCTTAGCCCTGTGACTGTGGCGATATCGGCGCGGCTTCTCGGTCCCTCTCTCCGCAGGAGATTGAGGATCAGGCGTCGATTTAGCGCCCTTGCAGTGCTCTGGTCGCCTTTTAGCTTCAACTTCCGTTCCTTAATTTTGTAAATTAATTATTGCAAAGCTCCCGCAATCTATGCATAAGTTCACCCGCCGATCAACTCCGGAAGCGGTTTCCGCCCTGAGAATAGCGACAAATCGGCGCGTTGAATGCCTGGCTTGCATCCCGAGGAGGAGGGGCTCGCCAGGACGTGTTGATGGATCAACTGGGAGGAATTCAATGGTGCATTCAAAACAAATCTTTCCGTCCACCCGCCGCAATTTCCTGAAGGGCGCAGGCGCAATATCAGCGGCCGCTTTGGCGGGCGGCCTATCGGCACCCGCAATTGCCCAGGCGCAGAAGGTCACGGTGATCTCGGCGGAGAACAATGCGGAGGCGCTTGCAGCGCTGAAGAAAATCGCCGAGGCCTTCGGAAAGGAAGCCGGGGTCAGCGTCGTCATCAACAACATGGATCACGAGGCCCATAAGACGGCCATTCGCAACTACCTTGTTGCAGGGGCGCCCGACATTTGCACGTGGTTTTCGGGCAATCGCATGCGAGCTTTCGTAAAGCGCGGCCTGTTCGACGATATTTCCGATCTGTTCGAGAAGGAAAAATACAAGGATGTGCTCGGTGCGACGACGGGAACGATCACGGTCGATGGCAAGCAATATGGCCTGCCGACCGGCGGCACCCTTTGGGGGATGTTCTACCGTAAGGATGTCTTCGATCAGCATGGCCTGACTGTGCCGACGACGGCCGAGGAATTTGTGGCTTACGGCGACAAGTGCAAGGCCGCCGGTCTCACGCCGATCGCCATGGGAACCAAGGAGCTTTGGCCGGCTGCCGGCTGGTTCGATCAAATGAACCTGCGCATCAATGGCCTCGACAAGCATATGGCGCTGATGAACGGCGAGATGAGCTATCTCGATCCATCCCTGAAGCCGGTTTTCGATCAATGGGAAGGGATGATCAACAAGGAGTTCTTCACCGCCAATCATACATCGTTCGGCTGGCAGGAGGCCGCAGCGCTGCTTGCCCAGAAGAAGGCCGGCATGATGAATCTCGGCGCCTTTTTGAAGTCCGCCTTCACCGCCGAGGATCTGCCGCAACTGTCCTATGCCACTTTCCCGGTTCTGGACCCGAAGGTCGGTCACTTCGAAGAATTCTCGGTCAATTCGATCCATATTCCCGCAAACGCGAAGAACAAGCAGGGCGCTCGCGAATTCCTTGCCTATTTCTATAAACCGGAAAATCTCGCGGCCTATCTGGAGCCCGGCGGAAACGTACCACCGCGCAACGATCTTCCGCCCAGCAAGGACCCACTCGTCAACGTGGCGGTAGAGACCTTGAAGAAGCTGCAGGGAGCTTCTCAGTATTACGATCGCGACAGCGACCCCGATATGGCCCAGGCCGGCCTTGTCGGCTTCCAGGAGTTCATGGCGAAGCCCGATCGGCGCGACTCTATTCTTCAGCGCCTCGAAGGTACCCGCAAGCGCATCTACAAACTCTAGTTCTCCTCCCGGCGGCCGGGGAGCGGAAGCGCGCTTCCGCTCCCTCATAACTCCAATGAGGCTCTGGATATGTTGATGATTTGGCGCCGCCAGCGTTGGTGGCTCACCCCCACTTTGCTTATTGCCCCCGCGATCCTGCTCTTTTTCACGGTGATCCTGCTGTCGGCCGTGCGGAGCGTCTGGATCAGTTTTCATGAGTGGGACGGCTTCGGCCCGATGAACTGGATCGGTTTCGGGAACTACGTCGAACTCTACAATGATCCGCAATTTTACGTTTCGCTGAAGAACAATCTCATCTGGCTGATCATGTTCATGGCCGCGCCGCCGCTCGGGCTAGCCATAGCATTGCTGGTCAATCAGAAAATAAGGGGCATGCGCTTCCTGAAGTCACTGTTCTTCATCCCGCTGGTGCTGGCTTCAGTCACAGTCGGGGTCGTGTTCACATGGGTCTATACGCCGGAGTTCGGACTTCTTGCCCTGATCTTCAAGGCATTTGGCACGACCGCCCCAGCCGTTCTTTCAGACGAGCATTTCGTGACGTTTGCGATCGTCATCGCAGCACTTTGGCCGCAGGTCACGTTCTGCATGGTTCTCTATCTCGCGGGGCTGAACAATCTGAGCGAGGAGCTCATAGGTGCTGGCCGCGTGGACGGGGCGAGGGGATGGAACATGCTTTGGCACATCGTCCTGCCTCAACTGACGCAGGTGACCTTCATCGCCATCGCGGTGACGGTGGTCGGCGCGCTTCGATCCTTTGACATGATCTCCGTCATGACGGCCGGCGGCCCGTTCGGATCGTCTTCCGTGCTGGCCTATCAGATGTACGAGCAATCGATCTTCTCCTATCGCTTCGGCTATGGAGCGGCGATCGCATCCGTTCTCTTCGTGATCATGGCCGCATTCATCGCCTGGTACCTGTCACGCATCATTCGCACAGAAGAGAGAGGTGGCTGATGTATCCTCGCCCTATTCCGGAAACAGCCATCTGGCAGCGACGGTTTTATGTGCTGGCGGTGCTGCTTGTTCTCCTGCTTTGGCTCTGCCCTCTGTTTGCGATCATCCTGACGTCGTTCCGTTCGACGACCGATGTCATGAGTGGCAATCTGTGGGGGTGGCCGACCGAGCTTGGTCTGATCGACAATTATACCGCGGTCTTCACCCAGACCCCGATGGCCCAGTATTTCCTGAACAGCCTAACGATTACCATTCCTTCGGTAATCGGCGTCCTGGTTCTGAGCACGCTCGCGGGCTTTGTTCTCTCCCGCTACCGCTTTCCGGGCAATATGCTGATCTTTGCGCTCTTCGTCGGCGGCAATTTCCTGCCGCACCAGATCATGATGATCCCCGTGCGCGATCTTATGGTGCGGCTGAATCTGATCGATACGACGGCGGCGCTGATCATCTTCCACGTTGCCTTCCAGACAGGATTTGCGACGCTTTTCATGCGGAATTTCATCGCGGCCTTGCCCGATGAACTCTTTCAGGCTGCCCGCGCTGAAGGCGCGACACCTTTCCAGACGCTGATACATGTTGCCGTGCCGCTAGTCCGGCCGGCTCTCGCGGCGTTGGCCATTCTGATCTTTACGTTCATCTGGAACGACTACTTCTGGGCGGTGGTGCTGACGGTCAGCGACTCCGTGAAGCCCGTGACTGCCGGTCTGGCCAATCTGCGCGGGGAATGGGTTTCGGCATGGAACCTCATCTCGGCAGGCACGATCGTCGTCGCGGTGCCGCCTGTCGTCATGTTCTTCCTCATGCAGCGCCATTTCATCGCCGGTCTGACCATGGGGGCCGTCAAAGGATGAGCGAGACGGCATTTCCTTTCCCAGAACTCAAGAACCCAACAGCAGAGAGCCAGGAAACATGACCAGCCTCGAACTGCGACAGATCAACAAGAACTATGGTGCATACCATGCATTGCGCGGGATCGACCTTGCCGTCGAGCAGGGCGAGTTCATCGTCATGGTCGGACCTTCCGGTTGCGGCAAGTCGACCCTCCTCAAGACGATCGCCGGTCTGGAAGGGATTTCGTCCGGCCAGATCCTGATCAATGGCCGCGACGTCAGCAAGGAAGAGCCGGGGGATCGTGGCATCGCCATGGTTTTCCAGTCCTATGCCCTTTACCCGCATATGACCGTGGCGGAGAACATGGGCTTTGGCCTGCGCATGGCCAAGCGGCCGAAGCCAGAAATCGATGCCGCCGTCGCGCGCGCCGCGAAGATCCTGCGCATCACCGATCAGCTTGAGAAGCGGCCCAAGCAATTATCCGGCGGCCAGCGGCAGCGCGTTGCCATCGGCCGTGCCATTACCCGTTCTCCGGACGTGTTCCTCTTCGATGAACCACTCTCGAATCTCGACGCGGCGCTGAGGACGCAGATGCGCGTCGAATTGAGCAGTCTGCATACGGAACTCGGCGCGACCATGGTCTACGTAACCCACGATCAGGTGGAGGCCATGACCATGGCGAGCCGGATCGTGGTGTTGAACCAGGGTGTGATTGAACAGGTAGGCTCACCGCTGGAGCTCTACAGAAATCCCGAAAATCTCTTCGTGGCGGGTTTTCTTGGAGCCCCGAGAATGAACTTCCTTGCCGTGACCGTGGACGAAGTCTCCGGCCGACAGGTCCGGGTTTCGGCTCCCGGCATCGTCCCATTGACCGTCGAATTGTCCGATGGAGTGGCGCTGCAAAAGGGCGCCGATCTGACGCTGGGTGTCCGGCCGGAAAACATATCGATCGTCACGGACGTCGCGCATGGTGGCGCGATCGAAGGGCAGGTGCAACTGGTTGAGCACCTCGGTCGCGAGACCATCCTCTATGTCGATGCCGGCAGCCTGCGTACCATCGCCTCGGAAAGCGGCACCGGAAATATCACCGTCCAGCTTAGCTATGTCGCGCCGTTCACATCTGGCCAGGCTGTGGCTCTGAAGCTCGACGCCAGGGAGCTTTATCTCTTCTCATCGAACGGCGGACGCACGATCAGCGCTCGCAAAACCATCATCGACAAATGAATTCGGGAAATAAGACCGTGTCTGACAAGAACATTGCTGCGACGCCATCCGCTTGGAATACCGTTAAGACCGACCGCTTTCTCGTCGGTGCCCCCCATTACCCCGAGCATGTCGACGAAAGCTACTGGGAGCGCGATGCCGAGCGCATGGCGAAGGCGGGCTTCAATGTGGTGAGAATGGCGGAATTCGCCTGGCATATCCTCGAGCCCAGGCTTGGCACCTTTGATTTCGATCTGTTCGACCGCGCCATAACCATGCTCGGGCGATACGGGATCGATACCATCATGTGCACGCCGACGGCCACGCCGCCGCGCTGGCTGACCGTTGCCCATCCGGAGATCCTGCGCGTGGATGGCAAAGGCCGTCCGATGAGCCATGGATCGCGTCAGCATTGCGATACGGCAAGCCCTGTGTTCCGCGAACACAGCCGGCGCATCACCAAGGCGATGGCCGAACACTATCGGGACAATCGGTATGTTGTCGGCTGGCAGACCGACAATGAGCTAAACACGAGCATGCCGGAGAGCTATTCAAAGGCGACATTGAGCGAATTTCAAATCTTTCTCGCCGAGAAGTACGGCGATATCGGCAAGCTGAACGCTGCATGGGGCGGTGACTTCTGGGCAACTGCCTATGACAGTTTTGACCAGGTCGTGCTTCCGATCGAATTCGGCCCGACCTTCCCCAGTCCCGGCCATGTGCAGGATTACCACCGCTTCCTCGCATTTGCGACCGCACGGTTTCAGCACGATCAGGTCGAGATTCTGCGGGCCACGAACCCGTCGTGGTTCGTCTTCCACAATCTCGGAGGCTTGCGGGATATCGACTTCCGCGGTCAGTTCACCACGGATCTCGATTTCGTCGGCTACGACATCTATCCGATGCTCTACGATGAGTTTCAGCGCATCGGAAATCACGCAAAGGTTCAGGCACTGCACCTGGATATATGCCGCGGCTTTTCGGGGAACTACATCGTGCCGGAGCAACAGTCCGGCTTCGGCAGCCAGCCGGGCTTCTGCACGCTGACGCCAGAGCCGGGCGAGCTTCGGCGCATGGCCATGTCATCGGTCGCGCATGGTGCTGACGGGCTGATGTTCTTCCGCTGGCGTCCGGCCCATTTCGGCGCCGAGATCTACTGGATGGGCATCATCGACCACGACGACGTCGGCCGCCATCGCTATGACGAAGCCAAGCAGTTTGCGACCGAAATGACGGCGCTGAAGGACAAGATCCTTGGCACCTACGTGCGTATGGATGTGGGCATTGCCGGTTCGGATTTCGACAATCAGGAAGCCCATAAGACCTACTCGATCGGACTGCCAAGCCCGCAAGACGATGCGGTTCTGCTGCACCAGTATTGTTACGATCGCGGCATCGCTTGCGGCTTCATCCATCCTGAGGATGATCTGTCGAAGCTGAAGCTGTTCTATGTTCCACATTGGGTGATGTGGAAGGATGAATGGACCGAAAAACTCAAAGCGTTTGCGGAGCAGGGCGGCACAGTCGTTATCGGCGCACGCACCGGAACGCGGAATGAGGACAATCACGTCATCCGGCAGACGGCCCCGGGCACGTCTCTTTCCAACCTCACCGGCGTACGGGTCGAAGACTTCGGTCGTCTCGCTGCGCCGGGCGCCAACGGACTGTTCGACGTGATGGAGCGATCCGGGGGCCTGGTGGTGCCGCCAAACAAGCCCGCTGAATCCCATCGCAGGACGCGCCGTTTCAAGATCGGCAACCAGGAACTGCCCGCCGGACACTTCTACGAAAACCTCTTGGTCGACCCGGATGTCGAGGTCGTCTCCGCCTGGTCCAATCGCTATGCGGACGGTCTGCCCATGGCGACGTCGCGCAAGGTTGGCAAAGGTCAGGTCGTCTATGTCGGCACCTATCTCACGCCCGAGCTGACGGCTGCACTGGCCGAACGGCTGTTCCCGGCGGCAGGTGTGCAGCCGCTGGTGGACGATCTTCCTGATGGCGTCGAGGTCACCATGCGCATGAATGACGAGCGCAGGCTGCTGTTCATCCAGAACTACACCGATCAGCCCGCTAGCCTCACCGCCGTGGCGCCCGGCAAGAACCTTCTCGATAATGGAAAGGCTGTCGCCGGCGGGCTCGATCTGGATGGCTATGACTGCGCCATCATTGAATTGGAGCGCTGAGCCCATTTGCAGGACCCGGCCGGACCGCCGCCGATTTTTTGCCGACACACAGCAATCGGTTGGCGGTCGTGTCGAGGCAATCGGCGCGCGCTTCGTGCGCCGAGCGAGATCAGCGCGTCAGGTTCTCAATCGGAACTCGCAAATGAATTCGAAGCCCTTCCGGCCTCCATTCCCGTGTGATCGATCCGTTGAGCGAACCTTCGACGGTCACCCGCTCAAGTTGGGATCCGAAGCCTGAGCTCGGCCCAGGCGCTGTAACAGCCGGGCCGCCGGTTTCAGTCCAGATGAGGCTGAGCTCGCCGTCCGTCGCTAGGTCGATTCTGATTTGTCCCTCCGGGAGGGAAAGCGCCCCGTATTTGATCGCGTTGGTGGCGAATTCATGTAACAGCAATGCCAAGGATGTCAGCGCGGAGCCCCCAACCGGCGCATCCGATCCATGAATCTGTATCCTCTGCCGGTCATCCTCCCGATGAACGGCAAGAACCGCGTCAAAGAGGGAAAAGAGAGTCGTCGACGATCGAGCGGCTACATCTCCGGAAAGATCCGGCAATGTCAGATCATGAGCGCGAGCCAAGGAGACGATCCGTTTGCGCAGATTGTCGGCGAGATCCTGCGCACTCGTGGCCGAACGCTGGCTCATCGTGATCAATGCATTGGTGATTGCGAACAGATTCTTGATGCGATGGTTCATCTCCCGCAGCAGCAGCGTCTGGCGTTCGTGTTCACGTTTGCGCTCGGAAATGTCCCGCGCGATTTTCGACGCTCCGATGATCGAGCCGTCCTGATTGCGGATCGGCGACACGGTGAGGGAGACATCGACCAGGCTGCCACCCTTGCGTCGGCGCACCGTCTCATAGTGATCGACCCGTTCGCCTCGGCGGATTCGGCCGATGATCGTTGTTTCCTCGTGAAGTCGCTCATCCGGGATCAGAATGGTAATCGGCTGGCCGATCATTTCTGCCGCCGTAAATCCGAACAGGCGTTCGGCGCCCCGGTTCCAGCTTGTGATGATGCCGCCAAGGGTCTTGCTGATGATCGCGTCATCGGAATTTTCAACGATGGCGACCAGCCAGGCATCCGCCGAAGGTGCCTGCGGTCCAAATTGCTGGGTGAGATTCTCGCTCAAGCTTCTACTCGGAGTAGGTTCGTCTTCGTTCGCTGCCCCCTCGGAATCTGATGCTGACACGGAGACCAAAGAAACCGTTTCGTCAGCCGCCATCGCCTTTCCTTTCCCCATCATCATCTCCCGGACGGTAGAGGTCGCATGGGACCCACCCTATCCACACGCCAAGGTAGCCACAACCAATATTGTCGCCGCTCTATGGTCCAACGCCGCTGTTGCCGTGTCCTGATATCGAGGCTGCGTGTATTCGGCGCGTCACCTGCGATCGGCCGCTGATTATACCCCTTCGGCAATCGCAGTCACGTGATTGGCGGAGCGATGGGAAGAGCTTTGGGAACAACCGGTTTCCGCAGATGTTCGATACATGCTCCAACCGCATGCTCGGATCGCCAAATGTCCTGTTCAGGGACGCGGACCATGCCGGCTCTCGCCGCTTCGAACTATGATATCGATGGCGGGAGTGCATCGAGGACGCCCAGAATGACGACTGTCGGCAGAGGTGCATAGGATCTGAGTTTGGTCATGCCATCCGTTCCGACCAATACCATTTCGAATTCGTCGTTTTCCGGACCTTGCAGATCGCGGCGTATATCGTCGGCATTGAGTTCGTACGGTTCCTCGAAGAGCTGAAAGACTCCGCCGCCGGCGACCCTCAGCACGGTCACGTTACGATCGGTCAGGTTCTTTTCATGATGTAGAAGCTCCTCCTCCTGCCTGATCGGCCGGTCGTCGTTGGAGTCCTCGAAGATCACGAGGACATTGCACCTGTTCCGAAACGATGCGAGGCTGGGACAGGGATCATCTAATTTGCCACCCGCCCCGGCGAATTCTCTGAACAGAGACCTGAGCATCGGAAATTCTCCTTGTGGAAGTGCAGCCCAGTGTTGCTGGGTGAAAATCAAGCCATGAGGCGTCAGGAATATAAATCCATCAGCAGCTCGTCTTGTTCCCGCCAGTTCGTCTCTTGGATCGTGCCCGGCCTCGGTCACTTCATGCCTCACAAAAAATCTGTCCCTGAAGGTTGAGGCTGCCTCGCATGCGCGCAACGCGCCGCTCGGCGTCGGCTATGTCATATGCCCAAAAGCTGACGCTGAAGATCCTGCCGTCGAACTCATAGTCGGCGAGGAAGCAAAACATATGCAGCCCGAAGTCGTCGACGGTGCGAAACTCGGCCTCCGGATTGCTCTCCTCCCGCCAAGCCTTCGAAAACTTGATAACGGTCATCACCGAAACTCCTGTTCTATTCGGTCTATTCGACCAAACCCGTCAGGGGGGCGTTTGTTGCCTATAGAAGCGGCAGGCATAGGGCCCGCGACTTCGGTTGTATGGATCGCAATCAAAATGCCGAGGGGCGGGAACAATGGCGGGCTTGCCAGCTTAGACCGGGTAGTCACGACAAAGAGGAGGCTGAGATGAGCGCATCTCAAACGACGACGGAACACGACAAAATCCGTAATTGGGTGAAAGCCAGGAATGGCCGCCCAGCCCGGGTCAAAGGTGCGAAGAAGGGCGGAATTTTGCGGATTGATTTCGGCAGGCCTGAAGAGACGCTCGAAGAGATTTCCTGGGAGGAGTTTTTCCGGATCTTCGACGAGAACGAACTCGCCTTTCTCTACCAGGAGAAGACGGAAAGCGGCGACAAAAGCTGGTTCACGAAATTCATCAGCCGCCATTGATAGGCGAGGTGGAATGGATTTTGTCTGGGGAAGGGAGCCGGCACTTACACATAAGGCGCGTATTGGTCGCCGCAGCCTCGGCTGCGGCGGATAATAATGATTGGGAGGATTTGTTCGGCTTATTGCGACGCAACTCTCGCAAAAGCGGAATGTTCCCACGGCCGCGCGGAAATATGATTGATGCCATTAAGATTGGAACTTCGCGCAGAAACGCTCCTCCGGAATTGCAGGGGAACAATGAGAACGCGCAGGGGTTCGACTATGAAGCCGATATTCGACGCGGCCGCAGATCTTTGCCGCAATGAGCAGGTGAAGAAAGCCTGTCGAAAGAACGGCTATCCCCAACAGTAAAAGGAGAATGTCATGGCTTTGACATTGATCAGCAAAGCGTTTGTGCAGGATCAGCCGATCCCCCGGAAATATGCGCGAGCGGGCGAGAACCTTTTTCCGCCGCTTGCCTGGAGCGGCGCTCCAAATGGAACCAGGAGTTTCGCTCTGATCGTCGAAGATCCGGACGCTCCGAGCGGCACCTTTCACCACTGCGGCATCGCCAACATCCCGGCGCAATGGACCGATCTCACCGAAAGCGCCGATACGGCGCCGGATCGGGCGACGCGGTTCTACAGGAATGATTTCGGCAATGCTCGCTACGACGGCCCGCAACCGCCGCCCGGCGATCGTCCTCATCACTACATTTTTCGTCTTGTCGCCCTCGACGTCCCGAGGCTTTCGATTCCCGATGCTGCCGGCATAGGTGCGATGTGGGCTGAGGCGAAGAAGCATGTGCTCGCGGAAGCGAGCGTCACAGGCACGTACCAGACGCAATAGCCCAAAGGAGACGACAATGCATTTGGATAGCAAGATGCAGCAATGTGTCGAAAACTGCCTGCGCTGCTACAGCGTTTGTTTGTCCACGGCGATGAACCATTGCCTGGAAGCCGGTGGCGAGCATACCGAGCCGCAGCATTTCAGGTTGATGATGGCTTGTGCGGAGATATGCCGCACGTCGGCACATTTCATGCTGATCGCTTCAAGGCACCATCCGCATGTTTGCCGCGAATGCGCGGAGATCTGCGGCGAATGTGCTGCCGATTGTGAACGGATCGGCGATATGGCGGAGTGTGCTGACGCCTGCCGTAAGTGCGCCGAGACCTGCCGGCAGATGGCGGGCACGTAAGATCGCGGCTTCGCCGGAACACAGGTAAGGCAAAAATGAATGACGATAAGAAGACAGACCAGAAGCGAGCGGAACCTCTGACATTCGCGGCTCAGGATGTCCGGCAGGGCGAGATCATTCTGAAGCGCCGTTGGCAGCGTCTGGTTTTCATCGGTGGCCTGGTGGCCGTGGTTCTCGTCATCCTGCTGCGATTTGCCGGGTGAGGAGAAAGGTAATGGCGCGTGCAGGGAAGAAAGACTTCGCACGCGGAGCGCAGGGCAAAGGCGGTGCCTCAGGCGCGCGCTTGCCGTGCTTTCTAATGCGCCATGCGTTCATTTGAACGTGTAAAAGATCGCTTTAGTCTCTTGAATCTCAAGCGCCTTATCCGTTTTCAGATGATCCGAAGACGGGATGCTCTGCTGCCGGAGGACTATTAATCGAAGGAGGTCCACGATGCCTGCAAAATCGAAGTCTCAACAGAAGGCCGCCGGTGCGGCCCTCGCTGCCAAACGCGGCGAAAAGAAAAAGAGCGAATTGAAAGGCGCTTCCAAGAGCATGGTCGATTCCATGAGCGAGAAGGAACTTCACGACATGGCGTCCACCAAGCGGAAGGGAAAGCCGGAGCACGCCTCAAAGTCCTGAGCCGGATAACGCAGCTCAAGGGCGCGCTGCGGTGAAGCCTTATTGGTTCGCAAGAAAATAGACGACAAGCTGGTCACCGACGGATGTTTCCAAGAAGTGATGGCTGACGCCATGATGACCGTATATTGCTTACCGCCGACTTGGTGCCGCCCCCCTGCAGTCACTCCAGCTCTTCCAGCCAGCGCAGCACCGCCACCTCGTCTTCATCCAGCCATTTCAGAATGCTGGAATTCTTCCTCACTTTCGTCTCGGCGATTTTCGCCAGGCTGCCATTCTCGAAACCGTCGAACACGCCTGGATGTATGTAGGATCCGCGGCAGACGGCGCGCGTGTTCACAAGCTTCCCTGCCACTGCATCGATGATTTCGTTGATCTGCCTTGCCCGCACTGCGGCGCTGCTGCCGGGTTCGATGATCGCCAGTGCCGAAGCTGCCATCCGCGTGGCGCCCCAGATCCGGAATTGCCGTGAGCTGAAGTTGCCAGCCGCGGCCTCGCGAATATAGGCATTGACGTCTTGCGAGCGGATCGGGTGGAGAACACCGTTCTCATCGACATATTGGAACAGATGCTGGCCCGGCAGTTCCTGCAGCATGCGTATGGCGCGTATGATGCGGCGGTCGGTGTAGCTCAATCGCCATTCCTTGCCGGATTTGCCCTTGAAGCGAAACTGCAGGCGCGATCCAACCAGTTTGACATGCCTGCTGCGCAAGGTGGTCAGCCCATAGGAGCCATTTTCCATCGCATAGGCCTCGTTGCCGATGCGGATGAAAAGCTTGTCCATCAGCCAGACGACGGTGGCGAGCGCCTTCGCCAATCCGGGCTTCCTGCGGCGGAGATCGATATCGATCCGTTTGCGGATATCAGGCAATGCCCGAGCGAACTCCACCAGTTGCGCGAATTTTTCCCGATCGCGATCCGCAATCCAATTCGGATGATAACGATATTGTTTCCGCCCCCTGGCATCGCGGCCGACGGCTTGCAAATGCGATCTCGGATCGGGCGAAATAATGACGTCGGTATAGGCGGGAGGAATGACGAGTGCGGCAAAGCGCTGGAGTTCCGCCTCATCGTTGATCCGGTTTCCCCGCTGATCGTAATAGAGAAAGCCTTTTTTGCCCTTCCTGCGGGTAATCCCGCTATCCAACGCCGCGAGGTAAACGACTTCAGATTCGTCTCCCATTGTTGATGGGGCTTTCGAACCGGTTGCCTCGGGTGGGGTAGGGCCAGCAGCGATCGGCAATTGCCCTGATGCTAGCGCGGCTCCGGCGCATGCTGCGCCGGTATCGACGGCACTTGGTTCCTGTCCCAATTGCAGGCCGCTCTCAGTCATCGCCTTTTTGCTTCAGCGCATCGGAGACCTTCCGCTTGCGTGGATGATTGACGTTCTCGTCATTGGCGTCACGCGTTGCTTCCCCGCCATCCTTGGCAGGAAGGTAACCTGCGGGCTTGGAGCCTGCCGGGCCTTCCCATCTCGGGGACTGGTCGGTCGTTCCCGGCGCGCCGTCACGTGGTTGCTGATGTTTCATCGCTGGTCTCCTATGGAACTGGCGTTCCGGCATTTCGCCGGTCTCACCGCCGGGAGGTGAGCAGCGCTCTTCGATCCCGCCATGGTGAATGTAACCCACGGCCGGAACACATTGTTCCATCGACGATGAAGGAGAGCGTGCGGCGGTAACCCGCCCTATCTCGGATCGCGCCGCCTACGGCGCTCCATTGACCTCCACAATATTCAAATCAGGATCGCGAAGGTAGAGCTGCGGGAAATCAGCATGGCCGGTGCGAAAGATCAGCAGGCACTTTGGATCGCCTTGAGGCAGGTCCTCTCGAAAGCCGAGGGTTTTCAGCCGTTCGACAACACCCTCGAAGTCATCCGTACGAAAGGCGAAATGCCAATCATTGCGGTCGATCGCGGGATTCTTGCGAAACGTGCCTTCGGGATTGACGATGAGATGGATCTGCAGGCTGCCACAGGCAAGCCAAGCTCCATCCACCGGAAAATTCGGCCGCGGAATTTGAACAAGCTCGAACACCTTGCAATAGAAAGGCAGCGACTTTTCCAGATCGGTGGTGACGATCGATACATGATGCAAGGCAAGCAGAGACATCACTCTTCCTCCTCAACCAAGTCGCGATGACCATAACAGCGGGGGCACTTAAAGTGTAGCCGTCTTGCGAAATCGGAGCGGCCTAACGTCGGCCATGGGGCCAAGCATATCTGGTGAGTGGCCTCTCCGATGCTCGACTGAATCGGGATATTAAGACGACAGGCCCCAGGCGACTGTCCAAGGGCCGATTTGAGCGCTGGCAATATTGCCCGATGTAAAGAGCGTCTGTGCATCGGCAGGGATTGTGGCGGCAACGGCCTGGTCCGACAAATTGGCAATAAGACCGAGCTTTGCCTGGCCCAGTCGCCAGGTGACGCGCACCAGTGAGCCGCTTTTGTCGTGGACGGCCGAGTGACCTTGGGCGTGTGGGAGAAGTGGCACGATCTTTTCGCGCCGGAGCGTTATCAGCCGCTCGTAATAGGCGTTGAGTGCCTTGTCCTGCTCCGCCTCGTCCCAACGCAGCTTTGCGCTGCGAAAAGTGGCCTCTGAGGTCGGATCGGGCGCATCCTCTGCATCGAAGCCAGGTAGGCGTGATAGTTCCTCCTTTCGGCCGAGCCTCACCTTGCTATTCAGTTCCTCGTCGAAATCGCAAAAGAAGGGAAAAGGTGTGATGGCACCCCATTCCTCGCCCATGAACAGCATCGGGATTTGCGGTGAGAGCAGATAGACGGCCGCGATTGCTTTTATGGCTTCAATCGAATGGGAAGTGACCATACGGTCGCCCATGGCCCTGTTGCCGATCTGGTCGTGGTTCTGCATGAAGGAAATAAAGGCCGTTGGCGGCAGACCGGCGCTGGGCGATCCTCGGGATCGCCCTCGATACCCCATGTGTTCCCCTTGAAATACGAAGCCCTCGGCAAGCGCCCGGCCTATGTGCGATCGATAATCGACATAGTCGCGGTAGTAGCCGAAGGTCTCGCCGGTCGCTGCCACGTGGAGGGCATGGTGGATATCGTCGTTCCATTGGGCCGTGAAGTGAGACGGCTTGCCATGAGGATCGCGAGCCAAAAGACCTGAATTGTTGTCCTCATTCTCAAGGATGAGATGGATGTGGCGATCGGGGAGCGCCTGTCTGACGCTGTCGGCCAGCTCGTTCAGGACATGCGGATCGCTGTCGTCCTTGATTGCATGAACGGCATCGAGCCGCAGACCATCCATGCGAAACACGCTTAACCAGTAGATGGCGTTCTGGATGACAAAATCGCGTACGAAGCGGCTGCCCTCGCCATCATAGTTGAGACCATTGCCCCAGGGGCTTTTGTGCCGGTTGCTGAAGATCGGTGCGTAAGTGGACAGGTAATTTCCGTCCGGGCCGAAGTGGTTATAGACGACGTCCAGGAAAACGCAGATGCCACGCTCATGTGCTGCGTGGACAAGCATTTTCAGATCTTCGGGACGACCATAGCTGCTGTCCGGCGCATAGGGCAGGACGCCGTCATAGCCCCAGCCATATCGCCCCGAAAAATCACTGAGCGGCATGAGCTGGATCGCCGTGATGCCGAGCCGTTGCAGATGATCGAGCTTCTCGATGGCGGACAGGAAGGTGCCGGTTTCCGTAAACGCTCCGACATGCAGTTCGTAGATGACGATTTCCTCCCAAGGCCGGCCTTTCCAACGCTCCATGCGCCACTCGAACGTCTGATCGATTAGTTCGCTTGGGCCATGAACATCGTTTGGCTGGAAACGCGATGCCGGATCCGGCACTTCCAGACCGTCGGAGAGCACGAACTTGTAAAGATCTCCCGGGCGTGCCTGCGATACATCAGCGATATGCCATCCGTCCTGCTGCCGGCGCATCTCCCATTCCCCGTCCTGCTCGATCCTGACCTTCACACGGTCCTGCAGCGGTGCCCAGAGGCGGAACGTGACGGAATGCGCCTTGATATCAGGCCCGAATGTGAAGCTGTTTTGCATGTCCTCTCCGCCCGTGTCGTCGCTTTGAATTCTGCACGTCGTCCAACGCATCCTGTCGGCGAGTGTTCCTCAGCCGGAACAGATCTTGTTTGGCTCCGTTGATAAAAGCCATTCTTATGTAGGGGAAAGCTATGCGTGCTCCGACCTCCACCTACCGCCTGCAATGTCGCGGCGACGTCACTTTCGACCGGGCGTGCGAGCTTGTTCCTTATCTGCAAGACCTCGGCATCAGCCACCTCTACCTCTCGCCAATCTTCACGGCTACGAAAGGGTCGACGCATGGCTACGACATCACCGATCCAAACGGGATCGACCCGGCGATAGGCGGTCGCAAGGGGTTCGACATGCTGACGGCAAGTTTGCAAAGAGCCGGACTCGGCCTCATCGTCGATATCGTTCCGAACCATATGGCTGCCTCGCTCGAAAACGGCTGGTGGCGCGACGTGCTACGACATGGGCCGAAAAGCATTTATGCCGGCCATTTCGACATCGATTGGAGCGAGAAGTTGACATTGCCGTGGCTTGGTAAGCCTCTTGAAGAAGCCCTCGCGGCCGGCGAGCTTCAGCTCCGTTACGATCCCACCGTAGGTCCTTTGCAATTGGCTCATTTCGACAATTGCTTTCCGCTCTCCGAAGGCAGCGCCCAATTTATGATGGCGCAGACAGGCGGGGATACCGAGCGATTGCAGGCTTTCTCACGGGATGCCGCGAAAATGAAAGAGCTGATCCAAAAGCAGCACTGGCAATTGCTCTTTTGGAAAGATGCCGCACGGCACCTCAACTACCGCCGCTTCTTCGAGGTTGCGGGACTGGTCGGCATAAGGGTGGAAGACGAGCGAGTCTTTGAAGACACGCATCGGCTGACGATAGAACTGGTCCGGTCCGGTCAAGTACAGGGTTTGCGCATCGATCATATCGACGGGCTTGCGGATCCGAAAACCTATCTTGAACGCTTGCGGCGGGCGGTCGGTGCCGACACGTTCATCGTGGTTGAGAAAATCCTTGGCCGCGGCGAGAACCTGCCGACGGGCTGGCCCGTGTCGGGCACCACCGGATACGAATTCATCTCCGCCATGGCGGACCTCTTCGTTGCAGACGAGGGCTTACAAAAAATCGAGGCAGCATACGCGACCGTCGACAATGAGCATTCCGACTTTGCCACTGGTTTGCGCAACGCGAAGCTGCTGATGGTCGAGCGCAATTTCGCCGGCGAGATGGCGCGCCTGACCAGGTTGGGCAAGTCGATTTTTCCTAGAGTCAGCGGAGCGGAAGTGTTGTCGGCGCTTCGGGAGCTGTTGGTCGCCTTTCCGGTCTATCGTACTTATGGTTACCGGGGAGCTCTGTCTGCGGCGGATGATGCGGTCCTTTGTATGGCGATAGAAAAGGCGCGAGCCAGATTGCCAGCGGTGGACGCTTTGGACGCGATCGGCAGCCTGTTGCGCGGAGAAAACGCGGATGACCGGGTTGTGGAGTTTCGAGCCAGATTTCAGCAACTCAGCGGTCCGGTCATGGCAAAGGCCGTCGAAGATACGCTGTTTTATCGGTACAATCGCCTGATCGCGATGAATGAGGTCGGTGGCGAACCCGCAAAGCCGCCGCGTGGCGTTGCCGCCTTTCACCAAGCGATGGCGGATCGACTTCAGCGCCAGCCGTATGGGCTTTCCGCGACGTCGACGCATGACACGAAACGCGGAGAAGACGCGCGTGCGCGTCTCTACAGCCTTTCACTGCATCCTGACGTCTGGATCGACGGTGTCGCGCGGTGGCGCGCGTTGAATGCAACCTTTCGCACCGATCTTGCGGACGGGCCGGCGCCGGAGCCCAATATCGAATGGATGTTGTATCAGACACTGGCAGGAATCTGGCCTGACGATATCGGGCAAAGCGATACGGATGAGCTGAAAGACCGGTTTTCGGCCTTTGTGTTGAAGGCGATACGCGAGGCGAAGTTGCGAACGGATTGGATGGAGGAAAAGCCCGAATATGAAAAGGCAGTTTTGGATTACACCGCCGCTTTGCTTTCGCCTCAAAACCACGATTTCCTGAGCGACTTCAGAAAGACACTGCAACCATTTATTAAGCTTGGTTATTTGAACGGCCTGTCTCAGTTGCTGATCAAGCTCACCGCCCCTGGCATCCCCGATATCTACCAGGGGGCTGAGGGTCTCGATTTCAGTATGGTCGACCCGGATAACCGAAGGCCAATCGATTATCGTGCAGCCGGCGCGGTGCAAGTCCTATCTCCCTTCGAAAAGCCGTGGGCCACATCCCTGAAACGGCAGATCATCCGAAGCGTCTTGCGCCATCGCAACAATCATCCTCAACTCTTTCTCGAGGGTAGCTATCATCCCCTTGAGGTCAAGGGACAGCGGTCGGACAACCTCGTCGCTTTTGCCCGAGTTCATCACCAGGAGGCGGCAATCACGATCGTCCCGAGGCTGGTGGATGCTGCCGGTACCGGAGCTGATTTCTGGGAGAACACGGCGGTGTCGATACCGCCGCGACTTGGCGGGCAAATGCGTGACCTGCTGACTGGTCAGTTACTGGTTGCGGGCAATATTTCCGCGGCGCAATTGTTTGAGGAACTTCCCGTCTCCTTCCTTGTCACATCCAACTAACTATTTTGTCGGCCAATCCACAGCCGTCGGTGTGCCGGAACAAAACGTGTCGTTGCGGGGTTTGTGGGTGCATCAAAGAAGAGGCCTGCATGACACAAGACGGAAAGCGATATTCGATCGAGCCAGGCGATTTCACGCGTCTCGGAGCAAATTACGACGGGCAGGGCGTCAACTTCGGGCTCTTCAGCGCCTATGCGGAAAAGGTGGAACTCTGTCTCTTCGATGAGACCGGAACTCGGGAGATCGAGCGGATTGTTTTGCCGGAATTCACCAATGAGATCTGGCATGGCTATATTCCGGACCTGAAACCCGGCGGTCTATACGGTTACCGTGTTCATGGGCCGTTTGATCCGGATGGGGGTCATCGCTTCAACCCGAACAAGCTGCTGATCGACCCCTACGCCCGCGAATTGGTGGGCAATGTCGAATGGTCGCAAGCGCAATTCGGCTACATTCTGGACGACGAGCTGAAAGATCTGTCTTTCGACGAGACGGATAGTGCGCCCTTCATGCCGAAGTGCCGCGTCATCGATCTCAATGGCAGAGATAAAACTCCCTACCCAAAGCCGTCCGTTCCATGGTCGCAAACGATTTTCTATGAATCTCACGTCAAGGGATTGACGATGCTGCATCCGGCAATTCCAGGGGAACTGCGCGGCACGTTTGACGGGCTCGGCCAGAAAGCGATCGTCGACTATGTCAAAAGCCTTGGCGTCACCTCGATCGAGCTGCTTCCGATCCACTCATTTCCGGATGACGGTCATCTGCTCGACAATGGCGTCAGCAACTACTGGGGCTACAATACGCTCGCCTTCTTTGCACCGGCTTCGCGCTACTACGGTCCGAAAGGCTTCGCGGGCTTCCGTGAAATGGTGCGCGCCTTCCATGACGGCGGCATCGAGGTAATCCTGGACGTCGTCTACAATCATACGGCCGAAGGCAACGAGCTTGGCCCGACCCTCTCGTTCAAAGGCATCGACAATTTTTCATATTATCGCACTCTGCCCGACACGCCACGCTACTACATCAACGACACGGGCACCGGTAACACCATCAATACGTCTCACCCACGCGTACTGCAGATGGTGACGGACTCGCTTCGCTATTGGGCTGAGGAGATGGAGGTTGATGGCTTCCGCTTCGATCTCGGCACAATTCTCGGCCGGGAACCGCAAGGCTTCGACCAGCGCAGCGGCTTTTTTGATGCGGTTGGCCAAGATCCGGTGCTCTCCAAAATCAAGCTTGTAGGCGAGCCGTGGGATATCGGCCCCGGCGGGTATCATGTGGGCGGCTTTCCGCCGGGCTGGGCAGAATGGAACGACAAATATCGCGATACGATCCGCGACTACTGGAACGGCACCCCGGGCACGACGAGAGATTTCGCCGCGCGCATCCTCGGCTCGGGCGACGTCTATGATCTGCGCGGGCGCCGACCATGGGCGAGCGTCAACTTCTTTGCGGCCCACGACGGCTTTACCCTCAACGATCTCGTCTCTTACAACGACAAGCACAACGAGGCCAATGGCGAGGACAACGAGGACGGCCACAACGACAACCGCAGTTTCAACTACGGTGCCGAAGGGCCAACGGAAGACGAGGGCATCAACACGACGCGAGATCGTCAGAAGCGGAATTTCATGGCGACCTTGTTCCTGTCGCATGGGACGCCGATGTTGCTCGCCGGCGACGAGTTCGGCCGCAGCCAGATGGGCAACAATAACGGCTATTGCCAGGATAACGAGCTTAGCTGGCTACATTGGGAGGTACCCTATGAGAGTGCCGAAGCCCTGCGCACCTTCACCAAACGTCTGATAGTTTTACGACAGGATCATTCGATCTTCAGGCGGGAGAATTGGCGCGATGGCTTGATCGTCATCTGGCTCAATCCCGGCGGTGGCGAGCATGCCGAAGAACATTGGGAAGATGAGGCAAGCACGACCATCGGACTGCGTCTGTCACGCAAGCACCCCTTCGAGGAAGGGTGGGACGACGTGCTGCTCCTGTTCAATCCTCAGGATGAAAATGTCGACTTCAGCCTGCCCGATGACAAAAGCTGGGTTTTGGAACTCACCACATCGGATCCGATGGCGAGGGGCGTAGAAGCAATCGCCGAGCAAAGCCTGCAGCTCGAAGCCCGAAGCTTAGCGGTTCTGCGGCCGATCTGAATTGGCGCATTCGAGGCGGCGGCCATGCTTGCCATATTCCGGCATGCGCGAGCTTCCAGCGTTGCCGTCCACTATGGATGTCATACCACCCACGGATCGACCAGCTCAATCCCAAAGCCTTCGAAATCTCTTATGTTGCGCGTTGCAAGGGTAAGATCATGGGCAATCGCCGTGGCAGCGATCAGGCCGTCCATGGACGACAGGCCGCGGCCGTTCCGCTTTGCGAGGCCCATCAGATCGCCCCAGGCCACGGCAACCGGTTCGTTCACAGGGAGGACACGATGCTCGAAGCGTTGCGGCAGGTCCTGGGCAAGCCATTCAGTCAGCGCGTCGCGCTTCCGCCCGCTATCCATCAATGCAACCCCGCGCCGGATCTCCGCGATCGATACGACACTGATGAAGGAGCGATCCTCGTCGAGACCATCTAGCCATTTCAAAACATGCGCATCAGGGCGCGGTCTTGTCACCTCAGACAGGACATTGGTGTCTAGCAGCAGTCTCACAGCGAAAGATCACGCGGGTCGTCGCGCTGACGTTCGAGGTCCAGATCGGCGCCGCGCAGGGGTGACCCCATCAGAAATTCTGCAAGCGTGCCTTTGCGCGCAGTCTTCCGATGCCACTCTTCGGCAGAGACGACGACGACACTTGGCTTGCCGTTTCGCGTAATTGTCTGCGGCGCGGATTGCGCGCATTCGATGACCTCGGAAAGTTTCGCCTTTGCGCTGGCGACAGTCCAATTTTGCTCGCTTGGTGTTGGTCGCATTGCTCGTTTCTTTCTGACCATTGTGACTATAATGACTATATAAGACCAGGATCGTCGAGTGGCAAGCGGCCAGACATTTTGACCGCAACATCATCGAATGTTTCACTGCCGCTCAGGTGAAGGATTTCCCGATCGTATCGGCAACGTGAGCGCCGCGACTGCCCATGGGAAGGGCGGGGCCGATGGTTGTGTCAACCGCCGTCTGGTGCTCCAGTTCCGCGTTGACTTCCGCCCCGACCAGCAAGATCACCACGGACAGCCAGATCCAGATCAGAAAGCCGATCAGAGCGCCAAGCGTGCCATAGGTGGCATCGTAGTTGGCAAAGTTCTTGAGGTAGATAGAGAACAGCAGGGACATGGCGATCCAGCCGGCGGTCGCCAGTGCGGCTCCCCAGGTGAGCCATCGCACCTTCGCCGGTTCCCGGCTTGGACCGAACCGGTAGATTGCCGTCACTGCAATAATCATGAGAACCAACAGAATTGGCCAGCGCAGGATCAGCACGAGGTTCTCCTTCCACTGGTCGAGCCAAAGCAAAGACAGAGCCAGCAGCATGATGGCGACCGATCCAATGACCAATATGGCCGCCAATATTGCACATAGCGTAAAACAGAGCGCGATGAGATTGAGGCGGACTAGCCCGCGCTTTTCGGCTTCTTCATAAGCAACATTCATCGCATCGAAGAGCGCCAATGTTCCACTATGCGTGCTCCACAAGGCGACCCCCAAACCGAGAAACAACGCCACGCTCAGCGTCTCGCTCCGCCGCTCGACGAGATCCTTCAGCCGCTCGGCGATCATATCAAAGGAGCCGGGGGGAAGGAGAAGGGCAAGTGAACGGAGATGATCACTGATGCTCGCGGGATCGGCAACGAAGCCATAGAGCGAAACGAGTGCTGCAAGTGCGGGAAAGAGCGCAAGCAGAAGATAAAAGGTCACGCCTGCGGCAACGAGCGTAATGCGATCGTCGCTGACCTCGTGGATGACGCGCCAGAACACATCACGCAAGCCGCGGGCCGGTATTTGCTCCGGAACGGCTGCAAATCGCCCGAGCTCCTGATGGAGCGCGTGGTCTCCAGCCTTGGCAGGCCCGGCTTCGATATGTTCTCGCTTCACGAATGCACGAGCCACGAGCAAGGCGAGGATCGCAATACTAGTTGTTTGAAATAGGGAAGCCGTACTTTGTGGACGACCATGGCGGACACGCTTTCTCATCAGGTTACTCCATCAGACAGCCCATCGCTTTGCGGTAACGCTTAACCTGACGAAAAGATGCGCCGGACGCCGTGCGGAACGACGCGCGGTACCCGCGGGCCATCCGGATGCTATTTTTCAGCTTCGATAACGACGATCGATCTGTCAGCGGCGTCGATCAGTGAATTGGCAATTCCTCCGTAGGAAAGCCTTTTGCCCGCTTGCCTGCTGACGCCCAGCACTATCAGATTTGCGCGGCGGCGCCTGGCGTTTCGTAATATAGCCAGCTCCGGCGATGTCCCTCGTTCAACGGTTTTCTGAATGTCGAGGCCATAATTTGCCGCGATTTCGTCGACCCGTTTGAAGGCTTCTTCATGAAGATCGCTCATATCGCTGAGGCGGGGCCGCCGAAGGAGTTGCTGCGGATCGGTGACGTATACGACGGCGATTTCACAACCGGCAGCTTTTGCGATTGCCGAAGCGAATTCGACGGCGCGGGTGGAGCGCTCCGTCCCTGAGACTGGAACGAGGATGCGGAGTCTACTATCCTCTTCGGGTAGCCGCCCTCTGCTGAAGGTAATTGCCACAGTTCCCTGAAACGAGGACGTCATCTTTGTAAAACGCTCGTCCAGCCCCCCGGCGTCGGCGATGGCTGGTTCGGCCCCGATTATCATCAGGTCGTGTCCTTGCTCAGCGCTTTCGGAAAGTGCTTGCTCCAGATCGCCGCCTTTCTTTCTGCCGGTGACGTGGACGTCCGAGGGTGTGGCAGAATCGGCATCGGATTGCGCCACCGATTTCGTTGCGGTTGCCTTGACGCGATCTACAAATGTTGCGACGCCGTCTGCGTCCGACCGCTGCTCGCTCGTCTCACTCTTTGCCTCGTCGTCAATACGCAGCACAGTCACCGGCATCTGCCTGATCGCGGCCAGGAACCCTGAGATTCTAGAGGCCAGGTTGCCATTTTTAGACAGATCGACCGCCAGCAATATGCGTTCAAATTTGCCGAGGTAGCTCGCCTTTTCGAACTCCTCGCTCTCCAGCCGGTTCTGCTCCTCTGCCCGAACCGGCAACCGCGCAAGCGCCCATCGCAAAGTCGGCGGCATGAGCATTGTTGTGACGACGGCCATTGCTACAATGATGGAAAACAACCGCTGATCCAGGACGCCGACGGAAAGTCCGATGGAAGCAACGATCACCTCGGTAGAACCCCTCGCGTTCATGCCGCAGCCGAGCGCAATAGCTTCCGAATTCGAGAAACCGCCAAAACGGCCACCGAGAAATGCGCCACCGAACTTTCCTATGCTGGCGATGACGATCAAGCCGCTTGCCAGCCACAGGATTGCCGGATCCCGAAGGACCGTTAGATCTGTCTGAAGCCCGGTGAGACCAAAGAACACCGGCATAAACAGAGCCGTCGTCAGCGCTCGAAGCTGTGTGTCTATTTGACGTGTCAGGATGGGCGACTGTCCGACGAGGATGCCTGCCACAAACGCGCCCAAGACCGTATGAACGCCAATTAAATCGGTGATGATCGCCATGACGCCCATGATCGCGACAATGGCACTGAGGACGGGAAGGTCGCTTTTGAAGCGGTCGTTCGTCCAACGGATTATCTCGAAGACGACACGTCGTCCAATCGTAAAACTCACTCCCATGAACAGAAGCGTGCCGATCACGCTCTTTGCGAGCGTCGGCAGCTCAACTCCTCCTTTTTCCGCAAGGGAGAAGGTAACCGAGATGATGACCCAGCCAACCGTGTCGTCGATGATGGCGGAGGCAACGATCAACTGACCGATATTTCTCCTCATGAAGTCCATCTCGCGAACGACGGAGGCGACGATTTTCACCGACGAGATGGAAAGCGCCGTGCCCAGGAACAGCGAGGCCACAAGTCTTTTCTCGGGGTCGGGAAGCAAGCCCGCCGGAAGGAATTCGCCAAGCGCAAAACCCGCCGCGAAGGGGACGACGATGCCCGTGAACGAGACACCTAATGCCGCGCGCCGCATTCGTCGCGCCAAGCCGAGGTCGGTCTCCATTCCCGCCAACAGAAGTAGAAAAAGTATGCCTAGCTGCGCCACCGAGTTGATCATGCTTTTTTGCGCATCGTCGGCGGGAAACACTATGGTCTGAAAATCAGGCAGGATCGCGCCGAGAACGGACGGACCAAGCAATACCCCACCGATGATTTGGCCCATGATCGATGGTTGCCCGATGCGCACCATAAGTTCCCCGAGCAATCGCCCGACGATAACCAGGATAACAATTTGAATAAGGAAAAGTCCTTCGGAGGGCACGGCGGTATGGCCTCCATTCGCGGCGAAAGCCGATGTCGCAATGCCTGCATAAAGTAGCAGGCCGATCAAAATCGGACCTGAGTATCGCTTTCCGAGGTTCATTGATCTCATGAGGGCCTTGCTCACCGCCGAGAATCTGACGCGAACGAGTGTCGATAGTGAAGGGGCTAGCAGGCGGGGTATTTAGCTCGCTTGACGAAGCGCTCAGATGTCGTTTCGACTGGGAAACCTCTCAATGAATTCAACGTCTTGCGCCGATGTCCTGCTCATTTGTGGCTTGCTATATCTGATCGCCATGGGCTCTTTCTTGTTCAAGAGGCATGCTGGCGAGTTAACGCGGCCCTCAAGATGGAGTTCCTTCGATTGCGCCGCTCCAGACCGACGCCGCTTAAGAGGTCCTGACATCAAAGGGCCACCGAAGACTTTGGCGGCTTGCTCGCCGGCCTCTCCGTGACCTCAATTCGCCCATCATTGGATCCGGCTCCCTTGGCTTCGCAGTGGCCGAATACCTGCCTTTGCTACGCGGTTGCTGGATGAATTTGCCTGACGCATCGGACTTCACTCTCGGGAAGATGGCTTCCCGGCGGCTTGCACTTTCATAATTGTATTCTTACTAAACACTCATTGTGTACAACAAGTACACAATTATTGACACGAGCGGCTAGGCGTGCAATGATCCCCTCATCAGGAAAGAGAAGCGGAGTTTTCCCATGGCGAAGACCGTTAAGAGCAGCCTCTATGAGGACTTGAAGCGCCAGATCCTGACGATGGAGCTGGATCCCGATGCCGATCTTGATGAGGTGAGCCTCAGCGTGCGCTACGGCCTTTCGCGCACCCCGGTTCGCGACATCTTCCGGCGGCTTGCGGGGGAGGGCTATATCGATATTCGCGAGAACCGCGGGGCCCGGGTCATTCCGATGAACCACGCGACGCTCAGGAACTTCTTCCTGGTTGCGCCGATGATTTACGCGGCGATCGGCCGCCTCGCGGTACAGAACTTCAAGCCGGCCCAGCTTGCCGATCTGAAGGAGACGCAGGAGCGTTTTCGCCAGGCCAGCGTGGACATGGACGCGTTTACGATGGTTCTCGAGAACAATCGTTTCCACGAAATCTTCGGCGAGATGTCGGCCAACGTCTATCTGCAGCCGAGCCTCGGCCGGCTCCTGATCGACCATGCGCGCATCGGGCACACCTTCTTCCGTCCGAGAAATCAGGACATGCGGCGCCGCCTGCAGGTGGCGGTCGAGCACCATGACAGCTTCATCGAGGCCTTGAGCGCTCACGACGAAGACGCCGTCGTCGACCTGGTCTTCGAGCATTGGGAACTGTCCCGCGAGAACATGGAAATGTTCATCGCGCCACAAGGACTTAAGTCGGACGCCATGATCGGCGGTCCGAGCGTGCAATCATTGGAGAAACTGCCGTGAAGTTTGAAGGTATCTACACGCCTGCGATCACGCCGCTGAGCTCGGACGGGCAGATCGACCGGGCCGGGTTTGCTGCGGTCCTGGAATCCCTGATCGATGCCGGCGTGCATGGCATCATCGTCGGCGGATCGACGGGCGAATATTATGCCCAGAGCAGCCAGGAGCGTTTCGAGCTCGGCGCCTATGCCAAGGAGGTGATCGGCAACCGGTTGCCGCTGATCATCGGCACCGGCGCGACGCGGACCGAAGATTCGGTCGAATATGCCAAGGCGGCGAAGGACATCGGCGCCGATGCGATCCTGGTGTCGTCGCCTCCTTATGCCCTGCCGACCGAGCGCGAAAACGCCGTTCATGCGCTGACCGTCGACCGCGCCGCCAACCTGCCGATCATGCTCTACAACTATCCCGCCCGCATGGGTGTGATGATGGGCGAGGAGTATTTCTCCCGCGTCGGCAAATCCAAGAACGTGGTGGCGATCAAGGAAAGCTCCGGCGACATGGGCAACCTGCATCGGCTCGCCCGGAAGTTCCCTCATATCGCGCTGTCCTGCGGCTGGGATGACCAGGCGCTCGAATTCTTCGCCTGGGGCGCCAGGAGCTGGGTCTGCGCCGGCTCCAACTTCCTGCCGCGCGAACACGTGGCGCTCTACGAGGCCTGCGTGCTCGAAAAGAACTTCGACAAGGGCCGGGCGATCATGGCGGCGATGCTGCCGCTGATGGATTTCCTTGAGACCGGCAAGTTCGTGCAGTCGATCAAGCATGGCTGCGAGATCATCGGCCTGAAAGCCGGTCCGGTCCGCGCGCCGCTGCGCGGACTGAACTCCGAAGAGAAAAGAACCCTTGAGACCGTTGTGTCCACCTTGAAGCGCACGGTCGCCCAGATCACCTCGGGAGCCAATCATGCATGAACCCTTGACCGCAGCCGAATACAAGGCAATCGCCGCCGGCCTTCAGTTCCCGACCAATGCCTTCATCGATGGCAGCTTCCGTCCGGCCAATTCCGGCAAGACGTTCAAGACGACGAACCCGGCGACCGGCGAACTTCTGGCGGACGTTGCCGCCTGTGACGCAAGCGATGTCGATTACGCCGTCCTCAAGGCAAGAGAGGCGTTCGAGGATGGCCGCTGGCGGCAACTGTCGCCTGGCGAGCGCAAGGCGACGCTGATCAAGTTCGCCAAGCTGCTGGAAGACAACCGCCATGAACTGGCGGTGATGGAAAGCCTCGACAGCGGCAAGCCGGTTCGCGAATGCCAGACCGTCGACGTGCCCGATACCATCCACACCCTTCGCTGGCACGCCGAGGCAATCGACAAGCTCTATGACAACACCAATCCGGTCGGCCCGAATGCGCTGGCGATGGTGGTGCGCGAGCCGATCGGTGTCGTCGGCTGCGTCCTGCCCTGGAACTTCCCGCTTTTGATGCTCGCCTGGAAGATCGGCCCGGCATTGGCGGCCGGTTGCTCGGTCGTCGTCAAGCCGGCGCAGGAGACGACGCTGACGACGCTGCGGGTTGCCGAACTTGCGCATGAAGCCGGCATCCCGGCCGGTGTCTTCAATGTCGTCACCGGCAGCGGCCGGGAGGTCGGCGAGCCGCTCGGCCTGCACATGGATGTCGACATGGTGGCCTTCACCGGCTCGACGCCGACCGGCCGGCGCTTCCTGCATTATTCCGCCGATTCCAACCTGAAGAAGGTCGTGCTCGAATGCGGCGGCAAGAACCCGGCCGTGGTGCTGGAGGATGCAGAGGATCTCGATCTCGTCGCCGAGCAGGTGGTGAATGGCGCCTTCTGGAACATGGGCGAAAACTGCAGCGCCAGTTCCCGCCTCATCGTCCATGCCAAGATCAAGGACGAGCTCTTGAAGCGCATCGGTGCCTATATGCGCGAGTGGAAGACGGGCGATCCGCTCGATCCGGAAAACCGCGTCGGTGCTCTCGTCAGCAAGAACCACTATGAGAAGGTCACCTCCTTCCTCGACGACGTCAAAAGCGAGAAGCTGACGATCGCCCATGGCGGCGAAACACATGGCGGCATCTTCGTCGAGCCGACGGTGGTCGACGGCGTCACCTCCTCCAGCCGGCTGTTCAAGGAAGAAATCTTCGGGCCGATCCTGTCGGTGACGACCTTCAACACGCTGGCCGAGGCGGTCGCCCTTGCCAACGACACCAATTATGGCCTGACGGCATCGGTCTATACCGGCAGCCTGAAGCATGCGATCCGCCTGTCGCGCGACATCCGGGCCGGCCTCGTCACGGTCAACTGCTTCGGCGAAGGCGACGCGACGACCCCGTTCGGCGGCTACAAGGAATCCGGCTTCGGCGGCCGCGACAAGTCGATCTTCGCACACGACAACTATTGCGAACTCAAGACCATCTGGATCGACATCTCCGATCGCTCCGTCGACGAGACCATCCGATGACCCGGCATGTGATCAAGCGCCTACCGATTGATACCGGCGTTTCGGGATGGGAGGCGATTAGCGAACGCGCCTATCCCGTGACGGCGCTTGACCACGACATTACTGCGGACTGGCTGATCATCGGCGCAGGATTCGCCGGGCTATCCGCGGCCCGGCGCCTCTCGCAATCGCGGCCGCAGGACAAGATCGTCATTCTTGAGGCTCGTGAACTCGCAAAAGGACCGGCCGGACGAAATTCCGGCTTCATGATCGATGTGCCGCATAATCTCTCGTCCGGCGAGTACTCGGTTGCCGACGAGCAGTCCACCAAGGACGAGATCAGACAGAACCGCTTGGCAATCGCGTTCGCCGCGGATGTTGCGGCCGAGTATGGCCTGTCCAAGGAAACATTCGATCCATCGGGCAAGACGAACGCCGCTGCGTCGGACAGGGGGCTGGGGCTCAACGAGAATTACAGAAAGTCCCTCGAGAAGATCGGCGAAGGTTATCGCGTTCTCGATGCCGATCAGATGCGGGAAATGACCGGCTCGCACTATTATCGAGGAGGGCTCTATACCCCAGGGGCCGTGCTGATCCAGCCGGCGGAATATATCCGCGGCTTGGCGCGCGGACTGCGATCAAAAATCGATCTTTACGAGCATTCACCGGTGCTGGAGCTTTCGCGCGAAGGCAGGTTCTGGAAGGCCAAGTCAAACCGCGGATCCGTGTCTGCGCCGAAGGTCATTCTGGGTGTGAACGGCCACATCGAAAGCTTCGGCCACTTTCGCCGCCGCTTGATGCACATCTTTACCTACGCATCGATGACAACCGCCTTCTCACAGAACGAATATGGCGGTGTTACCGGAGCGGACCGCTGGGCGCTTCTGCCCGCAGATCCCATGGGCGCGACCGTACGCAAGATCACCACAAACGGCCTGTCCCGTATCGTCATAAGGACGAGGTTCACATACGATCCAAGCCTCCAGGTGTCGGATAGGCGTGTCGCCGGCATAGCTGCCGAGCAGCGCCGGTCATTCGATGCCCGTTTCCCCGGACTGAAAGGCTTGCCCCTGGAATATAGCTGGGCCGGTGCGCTGTGCCTCAGCCGGAACCATGTGCCAGCATTTGGTGAGGTCGAAGAAGGGCTCTTTTCTGCCTGCTGCGAAAATGGCCTCGGCACCGTCAAGAGCACACTCGCGGGGATGATGGCTGCCGATCTGGCGACAGGGGCGGGTAGCCCTGAACTCGAACAATACAGAAATCAACCGGAGCCGAGCAAGTTGCCGCCCGAGCCGATCGCGTGGCTCGGCGTGAACTCGGTCATCCGGCTGCAGGAGTTGCGTGCAGGCCGCGAGGGATGATCCCTCGCCGCGCAATAATGAGGATCGAGCCAAGCGCAGATCTTCAGAAGAATGGGAACGAGAACTAGGAGTAAAAACAATGAAGGCTTTGTGGAAGGCGCTTTGCGCCGCTGCGATGATCGGAATGAGCATGTTTCCTGCTCATGCTGAAGAAAAGACCATCACCATCGGCACCATGTCCTGGGAGGATCTGACCCCTATCACGGGCATCACCAAAAAGGTCCTCGAAGATTCGGGCTATACGGTCAAGGTTCTGCCCTTTTCGGAATGGGGTATCGCCTACGCTGCCTTGAGCAAGGGTGACATTCAGATCCTTGCATCTCAGACCGATTATGTTGCTCAGGACTATTGGGACAAGAACAAGAACCGTCTGGAGAAAATCTCGCCGGTTTCCCACGGCCTTTACCAAGCCATCGCCGTCCCCAACTACGTTCCGATCGACTCTACGGACCAGCTGAACGACAATGCCGACAAGTTCGGCGGCAAGATCGTCGGCATCGAGCCGGGCTCGGGCCTGATGCGTGACGCGGCCAATGCCGTCAAAGAATACGGTCTTAAGCTGCAACTCGTGGAAGGCAGCACGGCAGCTATGACCGCTGCTCTGAAATCGGCCATTGATCGCAAGGAATGGATTGCCGTTACGATCTGGGAACCGTCTTGGATGATGCAGAAGTATCCGGTCAAGTTCCTCAAGGATCCGAAGGGCGTGTTCCCGCCTCCGCAGAGCTACTACTGGATCGGCAAGAAGGGTTTTTCGGCTGACAATCCACATGCTCGCGAAGTCATCGCCAGCGTCTATGTTCCGCTTGCTGATATCACGGCGATGAACGGCGCCGTCAGCGATGGCAAGACCATGGATCAGGCCGTCCAGGATTGGATCGGGGCCCATGCCGACCTGATCAAGCGCTGGGAAAACATCAAGAAAAACTAATCGTATCCTGGCCGTCCGGCTCGCCGGGCGGCCATCCTGAAGCCCAACGAGAGAAGCCAGCACCAATTGGCTCAAAGGGGATCGCTATGAAAACAAATGTCGATACCAATGAAGTTCTGATTGACTGCCAATCCGTCTGGAAAGTCTTCGGAGACAAGTCCGCCGCCGCGATGAAGTCCATCGGAGAGCGCGGTCTCGGGAAAAAGCAGGTCCTGCAGGAGTTCAACTGTGTCGTCGGCGTGTCCGATGCGAGCATCGAGGTTCGGCGCGGCGAAATCTTCTGCATCATGGGCCTGTCGGGCAGCGGTAAGTCGACGCTGATCCGTCTCCTCAACAAGCTGATCACGCCCAGCGCCGGAAAGGTTCTGGTCAAGGGACGCGACCTAGCCGCCTTATCTCCCGTCGATCTGCGGCAGATGCGCGCCCGGCATATCGGAATGGTCTTTCAGAGCGTCGCACTCTTGCCGCACAAGACGGTCCTGGAGAATGCGGCCTTCGGCCTCGAGGTGCAGGGAATTCCAAAGTCCGAGCGAAACGAGACGGCACGCGCGGCCTTGGAGAAGGTCGGCCTTGCTGATTGGACGAACCGCTATCCTCAGGAACTTTCCGGCGGCATGCAGCAACGCGTCGGCCTTGCTCGCGCGCTAGCTGCCGATCCGGAAATCATTCTCATGGACGAGCCGTTCAGCGCGCTGGATCCTCTGATCCGGCGGCAGCTTCAGGACGAATTCCGGCAGCTTACCAAAGCTCTCGGGAAGTCCGCTGTCTTCATTACCCACGATCTCGACGAGGCCATCCGGATCGGCGACCGCATCGCAATCATGAAGGATGGCGTGATCATCCAGACCGGCACCGCCGAGGAGATCATCCTCAATCCCGCTGACGACTACGTCGCAGAATTCGTTGCCGGGATATCGCGCCTTCATCTGATCAAGGCGCATTCCGTCATGCGCAGCGTCGCCGAGTTCCAGCAGAGTCAGCCGAATTCCGACATTTCTTCGTTGGCACGCACGACACCGGACGCCGATATCGACGAGCTCATCACATTGACGATGCAGTCGAACCGCGACGCCATTGCTGTCGTGGACAATGGTCAGGTGATCGGCGTCGTCACACCGCGAAGCTTGTTGATGGGCGTCAAGGGAACGTCCACCAGCAATCTCGCCGCGGCGTGACACCTAACTGGAGTTCAGCGACATGGAAAGTTCAGGCTTTACCGATGTTTTTGACGAATGGACGGACTCCGCCCTCGGCTGGGTGAGCGACAATGGCGAGTCCCTTTTCGACAATGTTCGATGGGTTCTCGAAGGGCTCTACGGTGCAATCCTATGGCTTCTCGAGCTCCCACCATTCTATGTGGTTGCTCTTGTCGTCGCCCTTATCGGCTGGCGGCTGGTCAATATCTGGTTTGCCGTGCTCAGCGGCGTTGCGCTTGCCCTCTGCTTTTCCATGGGGCTTTGGCCGGAAACGATGAGCACTCTGGCTCTGGTGCTCACCGCGACCGTACTCGCGCTAGCGCTTGGAATTCCGATCGGCATCGCCGCCGGGTTCTTCACCGCGCTGGATCGCTTCATGGAGCCCGGCCTCGATTTGATCCAGACGCTTCCGCCATATATCTACCTGCTGCCGGCGATCGCGCTGCTCGGCTACGGGCCGGCGACGGCGCTGATCGCCACGATCGTAGTTGCGATGCCGCCGGCCATCAGACTGACGTCGCTGGGTATCCGGATGACGCCGAAGGAGTTCATCGAACTCGGCGAGGCGAGCGGCATCAGGCCGAGCCAGATGTTCTTCAAGATCCGCTTGCCGTTTGCTCTTCCGAGCATCATGGCCGGTATCAACCAGAGCCTTATGATGGCATTCGGGATGGTCGTCATCGCGGGTATCGTCGGCTCCGGCGGGCTGGGGGAGACGATCTACGGTGCGATCCGCACGCTCGATATCGCAACATCCATTAACGGTGCGATTGCCATCGTGGTTCTGACGATGGTGATTGACCGGATCACCCAGAGCGCCGCAAGCTTCGGTACGGGGAGGAAGCCATGAGCCCTTCGATCCTGCAGTTTTCACCAGGCGCCTTCCTTGCCCCGGCGGTCGACTGGCTGAACACCAACCTTCATCCGCTGTTCGCGGCGATCAGCACTATCATCGAGGCAGTCCTTTCAGGGATCGAGGCGGCTCTGCTCTTCGTGCCGTCCTATGCGCTGATCGCGATCGTTGTCGTTCTGGCATTTGTGGCCGTGGGGCTCCGCGCCGCGATCCTGTCGGGCCTTTGCCTTGGGTTTTGCCTTCTCGTCGGACTCTGGACGGCGTCCATGCAGACCGTTGCCTTGGTGACAGTCGCCGTCCTGATATCCGTTCTCATCGCGTTTCCGATCGGTGTTCTCTGCTCCCGCTATAAGGCCCTGCAAGCGACGGTGCGACCGATACTGGACGTGATGCAGACCGTTCCGCCGTGGGTCTACCTCATTCCGGCCGTGATGATCTTCAGCCTTGGGCGGGTGCCGGCAATCATAGCCACCATTGTCTATGGCATTCCGCCGATGCTCCGGTTGACCACGCTCGCATTCAACCAGGTGCCGAGGGAGTTCAAGGAGCTCGGCAGTGCCATCGGTGCGCATCCCCGTGCCATCCTTTGGAAGATTGAAATTCCTTTGGCAAAGCGGACCCTTCTGGTCGGCCTCAATCAGTGCATTCTTCTCTCTCTGGCGATGGTGGTCTTGGCCGGTCTGGTCGGCGCAGGTGGCCTCGGCGCGGAGGTCACGCGCGGTCTGACACGCATGGAGATGGGTCTGGGTCTCAGGGCTGGTTTGGCAATCGTGGCGGTCGCGCTGCTCCTCGACAGGCTGTCCCGCGGTCTGCTGGACCGTGACAAGCTTCCAGTGTCGAAATGACATCAAGGACACCCACGATGAGAAACAGCTTTTTCTGCATCGATGCGCACACCTGCGGAAATCCCGTGCGGCTGGTCGCAGGCGGCGGTCCGCTTCTGCCGCACGCACCGATGGGCGAGCGGCGAGAGATATTTCTTCGGGATCATGATTGGGTTCGCAAGGCGCTGATGTTCGAGCCGAGGGGGCACGACATCATGTCCGGCGCGATCATATATCCGGCCTACCGCGATGATTGCGACATAGCGGTCCTGTTCATCGAGGTCAGCGGTTGCCTGCCGATGTGCGGGGCAGGCACCATCGGGCTTGTTACCGCTGCGATCGAGGAAGGTCTGGTTCAGCCGCGCGAGCCCGGGAAGCTCTCGATAGAAACCCCCGCTGGAAGGGTGGATGTCACGTTCGAGACGAGCGGAGATCATGTCGATTCCGTCCGGCTCTTCAATGTGCCGAGTTATCTCCACGCAGCGGATGTTGAGGTGAATGTGCCTGGCATGGGACGTCTGCGTGTCGATATTGCCTATGGCGGCAACTACTACGCGGTGGTGGAGCCGCAAGAAAACTGGAGCGGTCTCGACGGCATGACTGCGGCCGATATCGTCGGTTGCAGTCAGAAGCTCAGGACCGCTCTCGCCGGCATATGTGATCCGATCCATCCGGATGATGCCCGCATTCGTGGCGTTCACCATGCGATATGGTGCGATCGTCCGGTCAACGATGCCTCCGATGGCCGTTGCGCGGTGTTTTATGGTGAAAAGGCCATCGATCGGTCGCCGGGCGGCACCGGCACATCAGCGCGGATGGCGCAATTGCATGCAAAGGGACGTCTGGCTGTCGGATCGACATACCGTCATGAAAGCTTGATCGGAACCATCTTCGAAGGCCGGCTCGAAGCCGAGGTTAGTATCGGAGCTTATAAAGGCATCCTTCCGAGCATCGGAGGCTGGGCACGCGTCATCGGCCACAACACGATTTTTGTCGATGAACGCGATCCACTCGCGCACGGCTTCCAGATCCGATAAAATAGGTCTTTGCGGTCTTTGGAAGCGGCAGGGAGATAAAGAGATGCTTGAGAAATATCGGCCGGAAGATGACGTCGTCACGTCCGCCAGCCGTCTCAAGGTGGGGTTCATCTTGGCGCGGTCGTTCACTTTGTCCGCCTTCGCGCTCTTCGTGGATACGTTGCGGCTTGCAAGCGACAAACAGGATCGTTCCGGAAGGGTTCTTGCGGACTGGCAGGTGATTGGAAGCACGAGGCACCTCATAGCCTCGAGCTGTGGCGTCCAGGTCGCTCCGACGTCGGATCTCGTTGATCCCTCGCGGTTCGACTACATCGCGGTCGTCGGCGGCCTTCTGACCGTCGAAAACCCCGTCGACCAGGAGACAATTGCATATCTCAAGCAGGCGGACGCCAAGAAGGTGCCACTGATCGGCGTGTGCACCGGGTCATTCATTCTTGCTGCGGCGGGCCTCATGAAACGGCACGAATCCTGTGTAAGCTGGCTGCATTACGAGAAGTTTCGAGAGCGCTTCCCCGAGCTCAAGGTCCGCTCCGACCGACTGTTCAATCTCGATCGCCAGCGAGGATCGTGCGCAGGCGGCAGCAGCGCCGCCGACTTGGCGGCATTGCTGGTCAGGAAATACATCAGCCGTGACGCGGAGCGAAATGCGCTGGAGGTCCTGCAGATCGAGAAGGCCCGAACCACCGCGGACATCCAGCCCCGTCGTCCGCTGTACGAAGACTATGACGATGCCCGCGTGAAGGCGGCAATGATCGCAATGGAACAGTTCGTCGATGGCAGCCTGCCGATTCCGAAGTTGGCTGCCAAGGTTGGACTGTCACGGCGGCAACTGGAGAGAATTTTCATCGAAAAGACGGGAATGTCTCCTGCCAAGGCATACAACCGGGTTCGCATGGAGCGGGCGAAGTCGATTCTTGCCCGGTCGAAGGCGCCTCTCATCGAGATCGCGCTGGATGTCGGATTTGAAAACACGTCGCAGTTCACGAGGACATTCAAGCGCACATTTGGGCAGACGCCGTCGCAACATCGCGCGGCGGTTTTGAGCGCCCGCTCCGTTTGATTGATACGATCACGGACTTAATGCGGTACCTATGAGGAGACTTCGCTGAACCACCGCGACGCGGCCTCAGCAGCCTGCTCAAGGTTAGGGGCAGCGTCAGCCGCCCAGGCGACGACGCCGTCCGGGCGCACGAGCACAGCGCTTAACCCCAGCCGATCCCTGACATCACTTGCGATATAAGTTATCCGCCCACGCCAGCGGCTTGCAAGCGCGCGCAGGGGAGAGCGCAGGTCAAAGTCCAGCAGGATGCCTTGCCCCTTCCTGAGAAGTTCTCCGAGCGTTGTCCCGTCGGTCAACTCGAAATCGGGTACGCTGCGGCCGATCAGCGGGTGGAGGCTTGCAAGGTCGTAGCGGAGTGAAACGCCCCACACCCGCTCGGCGAAGTATGTCGCGCCGTCGTGCGTGTCGATGAGGTCGCGGATGATGGCTTCGAGCGCGCGCGAACTCTGGGTCGGCCGCATGAGCGCGACCTGGGCGCGCGACCAGTCGAGGACCTGAGCTCCGACTGGATGCCGTTCACGCCAGTAGCTGTCAAGCAGATCGGTCGGGGCATCGCCGCGGATGATGGCAGCAAGTTTCCAGCCAAGGTTCATCGCGTCGCCAAGCCCGAGATTGAGCCCTTGGCCACCCAATGGCGAGTGGATGTGCGCGGCGTCGCCGGCGAGCAGCACTCGTCCTTTTCGATAGGTGGTCGCTTGATAGGCGCGGTCCGTCCAGGTCGTAGCGAGCCCGAGGGCCGTCACTGTGACCTCGGCGCCGGAGACACGGCGCAATACCGCCTGCACATGGTCAAGCGTGATCGGCTGGGTTCGATGGAAAGCGCCACCGTCGAAATCGACCATCGCGATCGTTCCTGGCGGCGCGTAGTTATACATGCCCGTTGGCGTGTAGGTACGGCCCGGTCGAAGCTTGTCCGGATCAGCCAACTCGACTTCGGCCGAATAGCCGGTGAACTCGGGATCCGTACCGACAAAGTCGAAGCCGCCAGCTTTGCGCACAGTGCTGCGGCCGCCATCACATCCAACAAGCCAGCGTCCGAGGATGGTCTCGCCGCCGGCGCGGACGGTCACGTCTTCGTCCACTTGATCGAACGTCTCGACGCCGAAGCCGCGCCGGATCTCGACACCCATCGCGCCGGCCCGAGCGGCGAGGACATTTTCGAGCGACTCCGTGTCCACCATCATGCTGGTCCCGGCAGGGCTCAGCAGACGATATGGCCACTGCGATGTGTCGATGTTGTCATAGTAGAACTGGATGCCGGCGAAATGGCCGGCCGGCCGGCGCGGCTGTTGCATCCAGTGGGCGGCTGATCGCGTTGCGCCCAAGATATCGTTCTCGCGCTGCGCCGCGACGACGGCGTCCAAAAGGCCGCGACGGTGGAAGCCTTCGATGATGGGGGCCGAAAGGCCGCGCATGCCGAACGGCAGGCGCTTCAAGGGGGAGCGTGGATCCTCGGCCTGCTCCAGCACCAGCACTGAAAGATCGAACAACCGCAACTCGCAGGCGAGGAACAAGCCGACAGGGCCGGCTCCGGCAATCACAACATCATAGGGGATCGGGTGGTGGCTGGGCATGAAGTACTCCTGTGTCGATGTTCGACCGGAGCGTTCCTCGATTTTGAGTACCACACGGACGAACGATTGGGCGCCCGGGCGGCGTCCGATGTTCGTCGTGGGGATCTCGTGCACGAAGCCAAAGACCAGAGCTTTCGTTACCGAAAGGACTTGGGCTTACCAGACCAAGTCTGCCTTTTCCGACGTCGGCTGTATAACGGATTGGCGACTGGGCTGCAACGGGAGCTTGGCTTCTCTTCATGAACAGGCGCGGCAAAGCCGAAAGGACAGTGCGGAAGAGCGCTCGTAATGGACGCGATCCGTCAAATCCTGAAGCGAAAATAGGCTTCCAGGTCAAAACGTGATAGTTTTACGACAGCCTTTGAACGGTGCCGACCTATATCCCGACCCATAACAACAACCGAGGATACACCGATGCATAAGCTGCTCATCTCCACCGCGATTGCCAGTATCGTTGGATTCAGTGCGGCGTCGGCCGCGGATGTTGTAACCCAGGCGCCGGAAGCGCCTGTCGTCGAAACTCCGGCAGGTTTCACTTGGGCGGGTGCATATGCCGGTATTCGCGGCGGCGGCAATTGGGTCAATGGAGATTTCAGCATTCCCGGCGCACGCGCGTCTGAAGATCTGAGCGGCGGCCTCGTCGGTGGCTTCATCGGCTACAATTGGCAATTTGAGAATAATGTTGTGCTCGGCCTCGAAGGCGACCTCAATTATAACTGGAACAAAGATACTATCGCACCCGGCATCGATGTTGGGACGGACATTGATGGTTCGGTCCGCGCCCGCCTCGGCTATGCTTTCGATCGCGCTCTGATCTATGCGACAGGCGGCTGGGAAGCGACGCGTGGGTTTGTCGACACGGGCAGCAAAGACACCAAAACCTTCAACGGCTGGACGGTTGGCGCCGGCGTTGATTATGCCTTCACCAATCGGGTCTTCGGACGCTTGGAATACCGCTACACCGACTTCGGCGATAAGGATATCAACGGCGTGAACGTCGATCTGAAGCAGAACGCCGTTGTCGTCGGTATCGGCGTGAAATTCTGGTGATTGCTTCAGCAGATAACGTCAGGCGCCTCGCAAGTCACCGCGGCCGCATCGGAAGACGATCCTCAGCCTTATGGCAGCGGGACGTCAGCACGGTCTCTAGGCTGACGAGGAAGCCATGCTGGCGCGAGCTCCGCTGGCTCATTGGATCTTCTGAAGCGCGCTCCCCTTATGCGCTGCAATATGGGCGGTCTTGTCGCTCTTGATTTCGTACTGCGGATCGTCGGCCGAAGCGCGATGCGTATGGCCTTTATAATCGAAATCGCGGGTGTGAATTTTGGTGATCGTGCCGCTGACATGGCCCGCTTCGGAGTTCCAGCTCACATGATCGCCAACTTTGAATGTTTTTCCCACGGCGCTTTGCTTCCGTACCGGACTCTCTTACGCCATTAACGCGAGCTCATGCTCTTTGTTCATTCAGCGCGAAAGCACTGGCGGCCGCTAAAGAGCGTGAACCGTGAACTGCAGATAGGCGGCAAGGCTGGCGGCCGAAAGTCCCACAATGATGACGGGATGGGCGAGGCCCTTGCTGATGGTCGCAAGGGCCAGGCCGAGCAGAACGATCATTCCCCCTAGCAGCAACCCTTTGTCGGCAACGGACAGTGCGAGGGCGGACAGGCAGACGGCCGCGGCGACCATCGTTACCGGCATCTGGTTTTGAAGAGGCTCGCTTCGGCTTGTGAAGGTGAGCAGGAACCTGTTCCAGCTCAGCCCGAGAGAAATGCTTAGAAGCAAGGAGGGGAGAACATGCCACATGAAATATCGTCTCTTCTGATGTCGATCATAGAGAAGCAATCCATGTGCCAAAGGTGAGAAACTGCGATTTCGCAAGGGCAAGTCGGGACGCCGACAAGGTTGGCTGCCTGTTTGGAAGTCGATTTGCCGTTCTCTTCGGCATTCAAGTTGGACATTGCGGCTAAGGCCTGAGAGCTCAGCGGTATCGCAACTCGGTTTGCGTGACGACCACATCCATGGGAATGTCGTGAGCAAGGGGATGAATGGTGGCGATCTTCTGGGACTCGAAGCCGACGCCGATGGTAAAGGGCTTGCGGTCGAAACTAGCCAGTGTTCTGTCGAAAAAGCCGCCGCCATAACCAAGCCGGAAGCATTCAGCATCGAAGCCGACGAGGGGCGCTATGACGATGTCCGGAACGGCTTGCGCACCTTCCTCAGGCACCGGGATATTCCAAACGCCACGTTCAAGCCGGTCACCCATTTTCCACGACCGGAATATCAATGGTTCGGCTTTGGCGACGACCACGGGCAGCAGGCAAATGGCGCCACGGGCAGTCAAGGCGGCCATCCATCCTCGGAGATCGGGTTCTCCGAGGAACGGCCAAAACAGGCTTATGTGTTTACCGGAGACCTTAGTGACAATCCGGTCAAGATGGCTCGCGATGGCGCGCGTATAGTCCTTGCGCTGCGCCACCGGTAAGGCCTTGCGCTCATCGATCAACTTCTGCCGTTCCGGCTTTCGCCAGGCAAAGACCTCTGAGTCCGTGGCAAAGGCGGGCGAAATACCACTATAGGCGGGATCGACTTCGTGCAGCATACACGCAGGCGACGCGTATTCATGGGTTTCCTCGTCCATCTCCGATCGATCTGATTTTGTCATCCGCTCTTTGAATCTCTCCCGCTTGACGGTTCGAGGCGAAAACCCGCTTGAGCAGCGGCAATGATTTTTATATAGGGAACGATATGGTAATTTAATTCCTGAATCGAGATCTTTTTGGACCTTTCATCGATCGAGATATTCCTCGCCGTCGCTTGCGACCGCAGCGTGACCAAGGCGGCCAAAGCCGTCGGCCGCGCGCCGTCGAATGTGACGACCCGAATTCAGCAGTTGGAGGATGATCTCGGCGTCCTGCTCTTCAGCCGCGACGGCAAAAAGATGACTTTGACGCGAGAAGGCGAGACATTTCTGGTCTATGCCAATCGCCTCGCCGCCTTGGCGCTGGAAGCGAGACAGGCCGTCAGGCCCCTGCAGCCTTCCGGCACGCTGCGTGTCGGAACGATGGAAAGCACGGCGGCAAGCCGGTTGCCGGCAGCGCTGACCCAATTCAACCGGATGTGGCCCGATGTGTCGCTTCATCTGACATTGGGTGCATCGCGCGATCTCACCCGGGACGTTCTTGGTGACGTATTGGACTGTGCGCTGATCGCCCGCCCGCCGAAAACGATGCTTGACGAAGATGCGGATTTTGATGCCGAGCTTGAGAGCCTTGAAGTAGAACCTGTCTTTGTCGAGGATCTATTGCTCGTATTGCCGTCCGGGCATCCGCCCATTCAATCCGCCGCCGACTTGCGGGTCGGATCGCTTGCTGCTCTCGAACCTGGATGCACCTATCGAAGGATTGCCGAAAGCTGGGCGCGAAAATCGAGTGGCTTGCAGACGAGAGAGCTTGGCTCCTACCACGCGATCCTGGCAAGCGTGGCAACCGGGAGCGCGGCAGGTGTCATGCCGAAATCGGTTCTCGATCTCATGCACTGGCCGACGAGTTCCCCAACTCATCAACTGGGAGCCATCGACACGATCCTCATCTATCGCAGGAATGATCGGCCAACCGCCTTCAAAGCGTTTCACGAAGTCCTCAGCGCGGCCAAGAGCCGGGATCCGCGGCTGGTAACAAACTAAACGGCGCCTCCACCCACTCACAAACAATCTTTCCTAAACTGGTTTCATCATGCAGCATCCAGACTCCCCCAAGGTGGGGCCGAGCCGTTTCCGCTTGTTTTCGCCAATCCTCGCTGGGGCAACCCTGCATGAACGATTGATGGCTTGCCTTGGGGCCTTGATCGGTATCGGCCTTACCGGCGTCATCAGCGGCTATCTCTTCGGGCAAGGACCCCATCTACCGCTCATCGTCGCACCGATGGGCGCATCGGCGGTGCTTCTTTTCGCGGTCCCGTCCAGTCCGCTTGCCCAGCCCTGGTCGATTATCGGCGGCAACACCATTTCCGCCATGATGGGCATCATTGCAGGCTATTTCATTCATGATCCGATTATCGCAATCGGGGTCGGCGTCTCACTTGCGATCGGCGCGATGTCTTTCACCCGATGCCTCCATCCACCCGGCGGCGCGGCAGCTCTGACCGCCGTTCTCGGCGGCCCGGTCGTTGCAAGTTGGGGTTTCTTCTTTCCGTTCATCCCCGTGGCCCTGAATTCCTGCATACTGGTCGGCCTCGGCCTGCTGTTTCACAGGTTTTCCAAGCGCAACTATCCGCATGTTGTCGCAATGCCGGCGGAGAACACCCATCAGACGCGTGACCTGCCGTCGGTCCTGCGTGTAGGCTTCCGCGAAGAAGACGTCGATGCCGCTCTGGCCGCGCTCGATGAGACCTTCGATATCGATCGGGCCGATCTTAGCCGCCTGCTGCGGCAAGTCGAATTGCAGGCAGCGGTGCGGTCGCACGGCAACATAAGCTGCGCCGACATCATGTCACGCGACGTCATCGCCATCAGCGAGGGCACCGAGCCGGATCATGCCCGGCATCTTCTGTTGAAGCACAACATCCGCACACTGCCGGTAAAGGATCGGGAAGGCCGCTTGATCGGTACGATTGGCCTGCGTGAATTGTCTGACAGCATCGATAGCATCGCGGGCGCGATATCGAAGCCGGCCGTGGCGGACGCAGCCGATCTTGCACTATCGCTGTTGCCTGTTCTGACCGACGGGCGCACGCATGCGGTGATTATCGTGGACACCGACCGCCGTGTCCTTGGCCTGATATCGCAGACGGATCTTCTGAGTGCCATGGCGCGGCTTTTGTCAAACAACAACGCGGCGGCGCTGGCCGACGCTTGAGGCACGTCATGGCTGCCAATGCCTCTGGGTATAGCCGTCACATTTATGTCCAAGCGATCAGCCAATAACGAAACGTGAGGGCAATATCATTGCTCAGCGCCGTCACTAACTGTGCGCTGCAGCAAAAAAGATATGAAATGCATTGCGCTGCGCAAGACGGGCGCTTGACCATTTCGATTTCGGCGCCATTTGAGCCCCAGCCTTCGATTTCGTGACCTTGCACGGCTGCTTCGGCGGGAACCAGATGGAGTTGTAACATCGCTAATGAATCGGATGAAAGCTTGAGGTCGCCGCCTTCCTGGGAAACGGGAAGCGCGATTCTCGAGTCGGACGAGATCGTCTTCGAACACTTGAGCGAGAACCGATCCGGCGCGGCGCTGAAAGGGGCGTTCTGGTCGGCGTTGGATACGCTGATACCGACGGCGCTGAACAGCCTCGTTTTCATTGTCACGTCGAGATATCTGCTGCCGCAGGACTTTGGTCTTGTGGCGCTTGCCTTCAGCATCGTGAGCTTTGCCGCCGGCCTTGGGCCGACCGCGTTCGGCGAAGCGTTGATCCAGCAGAAGACCATTCGCCAAAGCCACCTCGATACCGTGTTCTGGCTGTCGTTCGCGTCGGCGGCGATCCTTTACCTCGTGCTTTTCGCGGGATCCTCCTACATTGCCCATGCCCTGGGGCATGACGAAATCGTCGGCTTGCTGATGATTATCGGCTTGAAGATTTTCTTCGACATGATGATCATCGTTCCCAATGCCCTTATCGGCCGCACGATGTCCTTTCATCTCGCCGCCGTCCGCACGGCGATCGCCACGGTCGTATCGGGCCTCGTATGCCTGGCCTTGATTTTCGCCGGCTTCGGCCTCTGGGCACTGGCGATCGCGCAGATCGCCGCACCTGCCGCCGGATGCATAGCCGCCTTCTGGGGCGCGGGATGGCTGCCGGGTGTGCGGATCAAGTGGAGCAGTCTTCGCGAGCTCCTGCATTACGGCGTCTTTGCGTCCGGCAATCGCTTCCTCCAGTCCATGAGCCTCGATCAGCTCATCATAGGCACGCTCGTCAGTCCGGCCGCGCTCGGCATCTATAATTTCGCCCGGCGGCTTTTCGAAATGATCAACAATGTCGTTGCCGGCGGCCTGACCTCGGTCACGCACGTTCTCCTGTCGTCGCTGCAGCATGATCAGAATAAGGTCCGTGAGGCATTCCTCATGGCAACGTTTGGCTGCTCGCTGGTGTCATTTCCGGCCTTCATGGGTCTTGCCGCCGTGGCCGACGACGCCATTCCGTTGATCTTCGGGCAACACTGGGCGGCTGCGATCTGGCCGGTGCGGTTTTTCTGCGTCATCGGATTGATGAGCGGCATCGGCGTTGTCCAGGCATCCTTGATTACCAGCCAGGGCAAGTCGGACTGGTGGTTCTACTACCAGCTCGTGCGAAACATCGTCACGATCATCACCGTGCTGCTGCTTTACCCATATGGCGTGACCACCATCGTCTTCGCGCTGATGCTCGAAGTGCTGCTTCTTTGGCCGGTAACGCTCTGGATGGTTTCGCGCTTGATTGCACTCAGCGTCGGAGCTTATTTCGCCCAGTTCGTTAGGCCGATAGCTGCCTATGTCGGAATGCTTGCCGCCGTGCTCGGCGCTTCGGCATTGCTGCAGGACTGGAGCCCGGCCTCGCGCCTGGCGATCGAAATATCCGTCGGCGCGATCGTCTATACGAGCCTGATCTTCATCCTTTGCCGGGAGAGAGCTCTTTTCCTGGCAAAGACAATGCTCCGGCGGCGCTAACTTTCGTTCGGCTCAGCGGCCGAGCATCGAAATCGATTGTTTATTCCAATGTCCCTGTCGGATGCAGGGCCGATGCGATCGCAAAAGAGGGAATTATGTCACTCGTTACGTTCATCATTCCGGTTCGACACCAGGACAATGCCAAGGATTGGCCGGCGCTGAAAGAACGGTTGTCCCAAACCGTGGCGTCGATTGCCGGTCAATCGAACCCCGATTGGAGCGCCGTTATCGTCGCGAATGAGGGTGCGGACCTTCCCGATCTGCCGCCGCAATTTTCAGTCGAACGCGTTACGTTTCCCCCGAACCAGCTCCACGATTTGGATAGCGCGGATAGAGAAAGGGTCTACGACGCGTTCCGCCTGGACAAGGGCCGCCGCGTGCTGAGCGGTATGCTTTCAGCCCGGGATTCGCGGTTTTTCATGATCGTAGACGATGACGATTTCGTCAGCGCCAATATCGTCAGCTACGTTGCGCAGCACCCGGATACGAACGGCTGGAAGATCGACAAGGGCTACCTCTGGAACGAAGGCGGCCGGTTGATCATGCATTACGATGATTTCGCGAATTACTGCGGCACATCGTTGATCGTGCAATCGCGTCTCTACGACCTTCCGGCGACACTTGAGGTTGCCGATATCGACTATGTGAAGTCGATGCTGGGCAGTCATGTGCGTATCGCAAACATATTGGCCGAGCGCGGCACGCCCCTCGAGGCGCTGCCGTTTCGCGGCGCCATTTACCGGGTTGGGCATAGCGGTGCGCACAGCAAGTCCGCCAGTCTGCTGTCGACCTATTTTTTCAATACCCGCGCGCTTCGGCGCCCTCGCCAACTTCTTCGCAATCTCACGCGGGTTCGTCCGCTCGATCGCGGCCTGCGCAACGAATTTTTCGGTGCTGCCAGCGCCAACAACGTGAAATGGTGATCAGTTGTGAAAGCATCCGATAGTTCAGCGACGGGAGAAGACCTTAGGTCGATCCCTGTTCCACCGCAGGGACGCTCGCTTCAGGCGGGTCGGACAAGCCATCGATATGCATCGCTCGACGCGATGCGGGGGCTCGCGGCATTTGCGGTCGTTGTCTATCACCTTCAACGACCTTATGCGCCTTTGGCCTATGTCGCGGTCGACTTCTTTTTCGTTCTGAGCGGCTTCGTCATTGCAAGGGCATATAGCGAAAAGCTCGCCAGCGGTATGCCGCTGGCGGCCTTTATGAAAGCCCGCTACGCGCGCCTCTATCCGTTGTTCATACTCGGAACCTTCTATGGACTGGTGCAATTGCTGGCCCATTGGAATTGGTCGACCGACAGTGTCGGCGATTTGCTCGCAAGCTTGATTTCGACCGCATTCATGCTGCCGTCTCCGAGCTTTCTGACGAGATCCGCAACGGATTTGTGGCCGTTATACCCTTTGAACGGGCCTGCGTGGTCGCTGTTCTGGGAGCTGCTCGTCAATCTGGTATTTGCCCTGATGCTTTTCAGGATGAGAACGAAATATCTAGCTATTGTCGCGGCGGCATCACTTGGCTGTCTGCTCGCATCCGTCGCCTTGCACCGCTCCCTCGACCTTGGCTGGGAATGGCGATCGGTCGACGGTGGACTGGCTCGCGTGTTTTTCTCCTTCGTCGTCGGCATGATCATATTCAGGCTTCAGAAAGACAGGCGGCCCGTCACCACCTATTTTGCGCTCCTGCCGATCTCCTTGATTTTCGCTCTGCTGTTTCTGCCGACCTATTCGCTGAAATTCGCCCTGTTCTTCTGCATCGTCATCTCGCCGCTTATCGTCCTTGCCGGCACATATCTGGAAATTCCCGAGAGGATTCAGCCGATTGGCATATTTCTCGGCTATCTCTCCTATCCGATCTATATGTGTCACAGGGGCTTTACCGAAATATATGAGCACTTCGTCCACAGCGATCACATGTCGCCGTGGATCTACATCGGAGGCTTTTTGATGCTGATTTCGGTGATATCGCTTTTGTCGGCCCAGCTTGTCTCCATCGTGCCGAGATTTGCGTTTTCCGCAAAGGTGCGAACGCCGTAGACGCCAAAGCGTTTGATCGGAGGCGGGAACGATTCTCCCGCCGGTGGTCGTTCTCCATTTTGGTTTGATATATGAGCGTGTATATCTGCGGAAGGGGTGAAGCAATGTTCGTCGAGCGCGCGCAAAATGGGGATTTTATTGTCGATTCTTCGGAAATCGCCGCTCGGTTTGGTCTCTCGCTTGCAGAATTTCGCCGCTACATGCAGCGCGGCTCCGTCACCTCTTCCGTGGAGGTGGGCACGGAAGATCACGCGGGAACGAAACGCCTTTCCTTGCGACTAGGCAACCGCATGTGGCGCGCGATTCTCGATGACGAGAACAGGGTGAAGCACGAGGAAATGACATTTCTCGGCAGGCAGCATGCGACACCCAAATCCTGATACGACCCCTTCTACTGCGATGGTATCGAGGAATCCCTTTTCCCCGCGTGTATTGTGCGCAGCGCTGTAATCACCCGGTCAGCCATATCGGCGCAGCGGGCGCCATCGAAAGGAAAGAGGGCGGAAAATGCCCCGGAAAATTGCTTTTCTATCGAAAGCCGCATCATCTTGCGGGCACGGTGCAGCCGGGTCTTGGTGGTCTCCGGCTTGATGTTGAGGAGGAACGCCGTTTCCTCCGTGCTGAAGCCTTCCACGTCGCGCAGAATGAAGACGGTGCGGAACTCTGAGGGCAGGGCATCCACCGCATGTTCCAGCAGACGCCTCGTCTGATTTCGCGCCAATTCAGCCTCGGGATCGGCTGGCGCGAGCGAGGAGGGGAAGTGCAACAAACCGCCGCCTGACGCCTTGTTCTGCATGTCGATCTCCTCAAGCCCGGTAAAGTCGCGTCGTCGCTGCATGCGGGCAAGCGCTTCGTTGAGCGCAATCCTCGTCAGCCAGGTTGATAATGTTGAACTGCCGCGGAATGTCGCCAGATTGATGAACGCTTGCATATAGGTTGCCTGGACAACATCCTCCGCTTCAGCGTCGTTGCCGACGATGGCGCGCGCCGTTCGAAACAAGCGCTGGTTGTTGCGCTGGACAATGATCCGGATGGCATCCTCATCGCCAGCCTTGGCGCGAGCGATGAGTTCGGCTTCCGAATAGGTGGAAGGATCCGGCCGTTGTCGCTTGGCTGCGGCGGAGACGGCAGTCATCGTGGCTCCTCTCTCTCCCTACGGCTGCACATTCAGTTCCCCGATCATCATCGGATGAAAGCGGCAGTAAAATTTCACGTCGCCGGTGCGTTCGATGGTCATTTTCTTTTGCGACTTGGCCGGCAGGTCGATGTCGAAGCTGGCATCGCGCGCGGTGGCCGTGTGGCGGAATATATCATCGTTACGCCAGACGATCACGTCGCCGACATGCAACGTGGCCGGCGGCAGGCCGAATTTCATATTCGCAATGGCGATTTGATATTCGGCCGACTTCGTCTCCGTGCTGACCGTCATGAGCAGCAACCCCACGACAATCACCGATAGACGCTTTGTATTCATCGCGCCCATCGCCGGTTCATTTCATCGTCGCGGCAAGATGTTCCGCATGCGTTTGATGTTCCTTGAAGAGTGTAAGGCCGGTCTCCAACAGTGACTTGAGTTCGGCATTCTTTGCCGATGGGATCAGTTGCTTGGAAAGCGCGTCGTTGACCGCCTTGTGATAGGCCACTTCATTGTCGATATAGGCCTTGTCGAAGGCCTTGCCGTCCAACTTGCCGAGCTTGGCCAGTTCCTTGCTGGCTTGGGCACTCAGCGACTTGCTGACGTCATTGTCCTCAGGCGTGACCTTGAGTTTCTTGACCAGCGCCAGCGCCTGCTCGTTAACGGATTTGTGGTCGCGCTCCATAGTCTTGGCGAATTCGACCACCTCCGGATTCTTGCTTTTTTTCACCGCCTGCTCGGCAGCCGTGACGTCGATCTGTCCGGCGGTGTAGGCGATATGGGCGATTTGTGGATCGGAGATTTTCGCATCTGCGGCGATTGCTGCGGTGCTGGCGAAGCCGACCAGGAATGTCGCGGTCAGAATGTGCTTGAACATGATTTGTCTCCCGTTCGTTGTTAATCCGGAGCGGACATTGGACACAGTGCCGTCCTTCGTCCGTTGGTCTCGTGTCGGAACTAGCCATTGGATAGAGTTGAGAGAAAAAGGTTCCCAAAAAAATCGCGGACTTTTTGGGGTCAGGTGATTTTTGGGCGAAGGAGCGCTTTGGTTCTTCTTCGTGGAAGAATTTTCGGTCTGAATGATAGAATTCTATCATTCGAATATTTCCCAAGTAGGAGGCCTCAAAAGGAAAAATGTCTGATCCGCTGCTCATTGGGCGCAGCCGCTCTCCATCACGCTCTAGCAAGATCAGCGATGGTTGGTCTGCGCATGGATGGTCCTGAGGTATTCCATCATGAATGAGATGGGCGGTTGATGGAATATGATAGATTCCATCATCGTTGCATTGAGGCAAGCAAAAACTCGACCTATCATCCCAGTCATCAGGTGCGGCGCTGGTTTGCGACGCGGGAGGCAGGAATGAGCGAGACAGGAAAGCGTGATTACAGCCTGCTTGGCCCAAGCGGCCGGCAGGCGGTCGAAGCCGGACTGGCGGCGGCGGAGTGGTATCATACCGAGATTGCCCGCAAGGAGATGAAGGCGCTGATGCAGCGCTCCGATGACGCCGCCATCCGCGACACGATCATCTGGCTCGGCAGCATGGCGATCCTCGCCGGCCTCGGCATCTTTTTCTGGGGCTCCTGGCTTTGTGTGCCCTTCTTCCTGGCTTACGGCGTGCTTTACGGCTCGGCCTCTGATAGCCGCTGGCACGAATGCGGCCATGGCACGGCGTTCAAGACCCGCTGGATGAATGATGCGGTCTATGAGATCGCCTGCTTCATGATCATGCGCAATCCGGTGACCTGGCGCTGGAGCCATACCCGCCATCACACCGACACCGTCATCGTCGGCCGCGATCCGGAGATCGCCGTCATGCGGCCGCCGGATCTCGTGCGCCTGGTCCTGAACTTCTTCGGCATCGTCGATGTCTTCTATGCGATGCTCGACATGGTCCGCAATGCCTTCGGCATCATCAGCGCCACGGAGAAAACCTTCATTCCCGAGATGGAGCAGCCGAAGGCGATCCGCATCGCCCGCATCTGGAGCCTCATCTATATCGCCACCATCGCCGCCGCTATTGCCATGGGCTCGCTCCTGCCGCTGGTGCTGATCGGCCTGCCGAGGCTCTACGGCGCCTGGCATCATGTGCTGACCGGCCTGTTGCAGCATGGCGGGCTTGCCGACAATGTCATCGACCACCGGCTGAACAGCCGCACGGTGCTGATGAACCCGGTAAGCCGCTTCATCTATTGGAACATGAACTATCATGTCGAACACCACATGTTCCCGATGGTGCCCTATCATGCGCTGCCGAAGCTGCATGCGATGATCAAACACGATCTGCCGCGGCCCAATCCGTCGATCTGGTCGGGCTACCGCGAGATGATCCCGGCCTTCCTGCGGCAGTTGCGCAACGAGGATTATTTCCTGAAGCGCGACCTGCCGCCGACGGCGAGGCCCTATCGCGAGGAATTCCACAACGGGCTGGCCGAAGCGGCACAATAACCGACTGACAATGTGAAAACAGGGAGGCAGGAATGAGCGGCAACTGGATTAAGGTCTGCGCGGCGGATGCGATCGACGAGGAGGACGTCATGCGCTTCGACCATGGCGGCAAGACCTTCGCGATCTATCGCAGTCCGGAAGACGACTATTTTGCCACCGACGGCCTGTGCACGCACGAGCAGGTCCATCTTGCCGACGGGCTGGTGATGGACAACATCATCGAATGTCCCAAGCACAACGGCCGCTTCGACTACCGCACCGGCGAGGCCAAGGGCGCCCCCGTCTGCGTCAACCTCAAAACCTATCCCGTCAAGGTCGACACCGTTTTTATTGATATCTGAGGGGCAGGCGATATTCGACTTGGGCTATCCGCATTCACATGACCATCGGTCCTTGACGAATGGTATCGAGCTATAAATCTCTCCCCATCCAATTCTTATGGGGGACACGATGAAAATTCTCGGCATATCGGGCAGCCTTCGCAAGGGCTCATTCAACACGGCACTGCTGCACGCCGCTGTCGCGCTCGCGCCGCCGGGCGTTGAACTCATCGCCGGGACGATCCATGGCATTCCGCTTTATGACGCCGATGTCGAGGCCGAAGGTATTCCGGAAAAGGTGAGCGAGCTCAAGGAGCTGGCCGCAGCCTCCGACGGCCTGATCCTGTTCACGCCGGAATACAACAATTCGCTTCCCGGCGTTTTCAAGAACGCGATCGACTGGATGAGCAGGCCGCCCAGCGATATTCCCCGCGTCTTCCGGGCAAAACCCGTCGCCGTTCTCGGCGCCTCGCCCGGCAATTTCGGCACGATCCTTAGCCAGACTGCCTGGCTGCCCGTTCTGCGCACGCTCGGCGCCAATCCCTGGTTCGGCGGTCGGCTGATGGTGTCTCGCGCCGGCAGCGTGTTCGATGCGGAAGGTCAAATCGTCGACGAGAAAGTGAAGCAGAACCTCGCCGCCTTCGTCGAGGGTTTCGCCGCCTTTGTCGAAAGCACGCAAAAAAGCTGATCGACACATTTCGTGTAGTAAGGCAGATGCGGGAGCCTATGATCGAAGGATCGAATGGCCTATTGTGATCGGCAGCGTCGGTTTGGCCGGCGCTTCCGGGGCCGCATACCATCCTTCCTTCGAGCCGAAATGAAATCCAATACTGCCGGTTATGTCTTCACGCTGTTGGCGATCAGCATATTCGCCATACAGGACGGCATCTCAAAACATCTGGTGAGTGCCTATCCGCCGCTCTTCGTGGCGATGATCCGCTACTGGGCCTTCATGCTTTTTGCCGTGGCGTTGGCATCGCGCTCACCCGGCGGATTGCGTGTCGCCATCCGCACCAAACGGCCGCGCCTGCAGATCACCCGAGGGCTGCTGCTAGCCGCGCAGATCGTGGTCGCCATCTCGTCCTTCGTCATCGTCGGCCTTGCCCGTTCGCAGGCGATCTTCTCGTCCGGACCATTGATTGTCGCGTTATTGTCCGTGCCGATCCTTGGCGAAAGGGTCGGTTGGCGGCGCTGGCTGGCAATCTGCATCGGCTTCGTCGGCGTGCTGCTGATCCTGAAGCCGGAAAGCGGCTTTTTCGACATTCGTTTCCTGCTGCCGCTTGCCGGTGCCCTGTTGTTTTCGCTGTATGTCGTTCTCACCCGCTATGTCAGCCGGGACGATTCCGCGATGACGAGTTTTCTTTACACCGGCGTCGTCGGCGCCGTTGCCATGAGCTGCATCGGACCGTTCTTCTGGGCACCGGTTGTGCCGTATGACTGGGCTTTCCTGGGTGTGCTCTGCCTCACGGGCATGTCGAGCCACTATTTTCTCATTCGCGCCTATGACCTTCTCGACGCGGTGGTGATCCAGCCGCTCACTTATCTGCAGCTCGTCTTCTCGGCGATCATCGCCGTCTCGATCTTCGGCGAGACGCTCAATGTCTATACTGTGATAGGAGCCATCATCGTCGTGGCTGCGGGCATCTTCACGATTTGGCGCGAACACGTCCTGGCACGCGCCGGTGCCAGGACGTTGAAAGCGTAGGGGAGAGCGGTTCAGCGTTTTACGGAATCGCCTTCCCGCTCTATCACTTTGTTTTTACGCATTCCGGACCGAAAACCGGTTCGCACTTTTCCTGGATTGCTCTAGGCGTCGATTTCTGCCTTCGGTTGTTCCTCGGTGTAGTAGCTGGTGTATTTCTGCCGGTAGCGCTCCGTGCCGCCGAAGTCGCTGTAGCGCGACAGTTCCGACATATCCGTCTTGTTGAGGATGACGCCGAGAACACGCGAATTGATCTGCGGCTCCTGTTCCAGCAAATCCCTGACGAGATTGGTCGGCGTCGCACCCCACTCGGCAACAAAGAGGAAAGCGTCCACCTGCGGCGCGAACGCCTTGGCGTCGATGACCGGGCCTAGCGGCGCAAGGTCGACGACGATGTAGTCGAACATCTTCCGCGCGCTTTCCATCAGGTTCAGCATGCCCTGAGAAGACAGGAGCTCGCTGGTATGCAGCAGATGATCGCGTAGAACCACCGGCAGAATAGCAAGCTTGGTGCGTGGATCGACCCTGACGGCACTTGCCCAGGGAATTTCGCCGAGAGCCGCCTCGATGAGGCCGGTCTGCGGCGGTGATTTCAGCATCCGGCTCAAACCGGGATTGCGCAAGTCGGCATCGATCAGCAGCGTGCGTTTGCCGCTGCTCGCGAGCAGCGCGGCAAAATTGGCGGCCGTCGTCGACTTGCCTTCGCCGGGCAATGCCGAGACAACGCCGATCACGCGGTCAGCCCGTCCTTGCAGCATGACATCGCTGGCAAGCTTGGCGTTGCGCAGGGTTTCGGCGAATATCGAGCGCGGGGCCTCGACCGAGACACGCATGATCCGTTCGAAAGCGACACCGGTCTCGGCATCCTCGGCCGTTGCCGGCCCGACTTTGAGCCTGCGACCCTTCTTTTTCTTCTTGTCGAATGTCTGTTGGCCGAGCAGCGGCAAATAGCCCAGGAATTTAAGGCCGAGCGCTGCGCGCACATCGGCTTCGACCCGGAAGTACCGGTCGCGGAATTCCTGCAGCGCGGCAAAGGCACCGCCGGCCATCAAGCCGAGCACGATCGAAAGTGCCAGGACGAGCGTCTTTTTCGGGCTTGACGGCGCGGATGGCACACCGGCGGCGGAGATGACGCGGGCCTTGGCGATCGGGAAGGAGCGTTGCTGCGATGCCTCCTCATAACGGCTGAGATAGGATTCGTAGAGCGTCTTCAGCGCTGTCGCTTTCTGGTTCAGCGCATTCAATTGCACGAGGGATTTATTGGCCTCGGAGTTCTTGCCGACCACGCCTTCGATGCTGTTGCGCAGCGACACCGCACGCGATTGTGCTACGTCGAATTCATTCTTGTAGCTCGCCGTCAGTTGCTGCAGTTCCTGGTAAATCTGCCGCGTGATGTCTTCGCGCTCCGCCTTCAGCGCCACGGCCTGGGGATGACTGGCGCCGAAATTCTGCGTCACGTCCTGCTCGCGCTTCTGCACATTGAGATAACGCGTCTTCAGATCCTGCAATACGCTATTGTCGGTCTGACTGGACGAGATCGTCGCGTTTTTCACCGCATTGTCCGGTCCCTGATCGATGATCGATTTGTATTGATAATAGCGCGCCGAGGCGCTGGCAGTATCGGCCTGAGCGATGATCAATTGCTTGTTGAGATCGGAAATCTGCTGTTCCGACATCAGTTCGCCGCCGGTCGAGGTCAGACCGTTCTCGGCCTTATATTTTTCGACATCGAGCGAAGCCTGTTGCGAACGCTCGCGCAGGTCGTTCAGCCGCTCCTGCAGCCAGACGGATGCCCGCTCGGTTGCATCGAAATTGGCGTTGAGCTGATCCGTCAGATAGGCGTCGGCATAGGCCGCAGTGACCTTGGCGGCCAATTGCTGATCGGTCGAGCCGAAGGATACGGAGACGACGGAACTGCGGGTGACGCGCTCCACCTTGAGAGCGTCCTGCAATGTCGCGGCGATTTGCTGACGTTGCGCCTCGCGCGCCTCTTCGGCAGTTAGCGGCGGCTTCGCCGGTTTAAAGGCGCTGGCAATCAGCTTCACGCCGGATTTGATCAGCGCTACCGGCGACTGCGGCGGATTGAGGATCGCGTCATTGTTGACGAGGCCTGCCGCATCGACGACGCGCAAGGCCATCTCGTTGGATTTCAGGATTTCGACAGCGCTGGCGATCTCCATATCGGCCTGCTGGCTGCTGGCCTGCGGCGGCTGGTCCTCCGCATATTTGGTCATGGTTTCGTCGAGCAATATCTGTGTCGCTGACGTATAGGTCGAAGGTGCGGTCAGCAGATAAGCGACCGCCAGTGCGACGAAGATGACCACACCGGCGAGGATGGTGCGGATGCGACGGGTGATGACCGCCATCAGCCGGTCTAGGTCAATGAAACCATCCTGCTCCTCCTTTGGAAGAGCGCTGTGGAAGGTGAAATTCTTCTGATGCATGGCGACCACCTTGTCGGAGAAGCCTAAATGAATAGCGGCAATGGCCTGCGGCCATCGAGGCCGCAGGCGAAAGTGTGAAGCGGCTTAAGCTGCGGTCATCTGCGCTTCGTGCGAGAGAACCAAGCTTCGGATCGAGTCGTAAACGAGACCGCCGATGTCCGCGCGTGCCAGCGCGAAGGCGACGTTCGCCTCGATAAAGCCTTGCTTCGATCCGCAATCGAAAGTCCGTCCGCTATAAGCCTGGGCATGGAAGTCCTGTGTTTGAGACAGGCGCAGCATGCCGTCGGTTAGCTGGATCTCGTTGCCAGCGCCGCGTTCCTGCCGCGCCAGGATGTCGAAGATCTCAGGCTGGAGAATATAGCGCCCATTGAGGTAAAAGTTAGAAGGCGCCTCCGACGGATGCGGTTTCTCAACCATTTTGGTCACACCGAAGCCGTGGCGAACCGGCGCTCCACGGCCGATAATGCCGTATTTCGAGGTCTCTTCCGGCGCACATTCCTCGACCGCGACGATATTGCCGCCGACTTCGTCATAGAGTTCCATCAGCCCGGCCATGCAGCCGCGCAGGCCATGGCAGACCATATCGGGCAGCAGCAGCGCAAACGGCTCATTGCCGATCAGGTCCCGAGCGCACCATACGGCATGGCCGAGGCCGAGCGGCGCCTGCTGGCGGGTAAAGCTGACCGAGCCGGCCCGCGGCAGAAGACGCTCCAGTTCGGAAACCTGCTTTGTCTTGCCCGCTCTATGCAGCGAGGAGATCAGCTCCGGCGTATCGTCGAAATGATCCTCGATTGCCGATTTGTTGCGGCTGGTGACGAAGACGATGTGCTCTATGCCGGCCTCGATGGCCTCGTCGACGGCATATTGCACCACCGGACGATCGACAATTGTCAACATTTCCTTGGGCATCGCCTTGGTGGCCGGCAGGAAACGGGTTCCGTTGCCAGCAACTGGGATGATTGCTTTTCTCACACGATGCTTAGGGTCCATAGCTCTATCCTTTGTTAGAGTGAGGGCCTGCGCCCAAACTGGGGAGGGAGGGGGAGATCGGGGACGCCGACGCGACTTCGCCGCCGCCCTGCAGGACGGTTGTCTCGCCGTTGCCCCGAAGAAGGGCGGCAAGACGACGAAGACGGGCCGCGATCGGCATGCGCAAATGACGAACCGCGCCCGGATTGCAGCAGGCAATTTTCAGCGCGTTCGGTAAGGAACCGTCCTTGATGCTGTCGACAAGCATTAGGAAGGATAGTGTTTCTTTCAGGTTGCGCGTCCGTCGCCGTTGGGCGGCCAGAGCGGCGGCACCGAAAGGATGTGTAGAGAAAAACTTCTGGTCGGCGGCAATCATCGCCTCGACATCTTGCCGCTTCAGCACGCGCGAGATCGAACCTTCGCGAATGTAATAGAGATAACCGGCCGTCGGTTCGACAGCGCAGACGCCGCCTTTAGCCAATGCGGAGGCGAGAAAAATATAGTCCTCGCCGATCCTGAGGGCCTCGTCGAAGCGCAGGTGGTGCTTCTCGAGAAAGGCGCGCTCGAAGACGGGCTTCATGTAGCCGAAATTATGCTCGGAGCGGAAAATCATGTTCGACATGATGAATTTCTGCAGCGTCAGAACCGGCAGACGCGCGAGTACGGCTTCCGGAAACATCGTGCCCGCCGCCTCATCCGCTCCCCTGATAACATCGAGATTGTCGACGACGATCTGGGCCTCGGCCTTTTCGGCCCGTGCAATCAGCCGTGCCATGCGGTCCGGGCGTAGCGCATCGTCGGAATCAAGCACGGCAACCCAACGGCCGCGAGCGGCGTCAAGGCCGGCATTGCGTGCCGCGGCGGGACCGCCGTTACGGGGCATGGCAACGAGCCGAACGCGCGGATCGGGGTGGTTGCCGGCAATCGTCGGGGTATTGTCGCTGGAACAATCGTCGACGACGATCACCTCCATGCTGACGGCACCCTGCGCCAACGCGCTGTCAATGGCGCGCTCCAGGGTGTCCTCGGCGTTGTAGGCTGCGACGACGAAACTGACATCAGGGATGAAATCCGTCATTGCGGTGCTTTCTCCAAATTTCCGTATTGTTCGATTTCGCGGACACCGAACAGGCCGCTGACGACGCCTGCGTGCATGATACCGCGCAGGCCGTAGCGGTGGCGCTGCACGGGAAAAGCGGCGAGAAGCGCGGCGACGGCAAAGCAATAGCCGGATTTGGCGCCGGCCATCGCAATTGCCTTCCACCGGCCAAGGCCGGCCGACGTCTCCAGCAGCATCCGCCCATGCGTCTGCCCCATACGGAACCGCCGCTTCGTGAGCCAGGCAACCGTCGCCCGCCCGTTCGGCACGGGTTCGTAGACCATGGCGTCCTCTGCAAAGGCGATCTTTCCGCCCGCCCTGTGCATGTGGGCGAAATATTCCGTATCCTCGCCACCGCTGCGCCCCAGCGCGATGTTGAAGCGGCGGCCGGCAAGCGACGGCGCGTTGCGCCGCAGCAGGACATTGCAGGTATAGCCCGTGCGGATATCGCCGGAGACCCAGACCGGCAATGTCGAATGGAAATCGCCGCGCCGCATCCAGCCCGGCGCACCGTTCGGATAGACGGCGCTGACGGGGCCGAGCACCGCGTCGGCTCCGGTGGTATCCGCGGTCACCAGTAATTCAGCCAGCCAATCCTCTGATGCGGTCTCGTCGTCGTCGATGAAGGCCACGAAATCGCCGGTCGCATGCTCGAGGCAGGCGTTGCGGGCGATCGAAATGTTCGAAGCGGGGCAATGCACATAGGCAATCTCGAAAGGCACCGCCGAACGCATGGCTTCGACGCGGTCGCGCGCACTTGGCATCACGTCATTGTCGGCAACGATGATACGGACAGTAACGTCCACAGGAACGGTCAAGACCGCCAGCGACAACAGCGTCTGGTCCAGTTCGGCGCGGCGATAGGTGCAGACAGCGATATCGATCCTCACGGATCGGCGCTCCGGGTTCCGCGTCATGACACCACCTTGCGTGCACGGAAGCTGAAGACTTCCATCCAGAAACCCATCGACCAGGCAAAATGCATGACCATGGCCGAGACGGCGGCGAGAGGTCCGTACGGATTGCGCTCGCCGAGCGCGATCCAGAAGCCATAGGCTACGCATGCAAAAGCCCAAAGGCTGATGGGAACGACCGCAATCCAACTGAGGATCGCCAGAAACGCGCCGACGAAGATCGGCACCACGGCCAGCGGCAGCATCTGGCGGACGCTCGGCATGCTGCGATGCTTGAGGATATTGCGCGCACGGCCGCGGCCATAGCCGAGATACTGTCGGAAAAGCGTCGGAACGCTGGAGCGCGGATAATAGGTCATTGCCGTCTTGTCGGTGAGCCAGATGCGATAACCGGCCTTCCGTAGGCGATAGTCGAGCTCGGCATCCTCATTGTGGCTGAAGGCTTCGTCATAGCCGCCGACGGCGCGGAAGGCAGAGATGCGCATCAGCGCATGGTGACCGTGATCGGCCCAATGCCCCTTGGCGCCTTCGCGGTGCTTGGAGCCGCCATTGCCGAGCTTGGAATTCTGCGCCACCGCCGTCGCCTTCTGGAAAGCGCTAAAGCCCATGGTACGCATGGCGACGACAACCGAATCCGCCCCAGTCGCCTGCGCCTCCTGCGCGAGGATCTGGCAGTAGTCGCTGGGATAATCGCCATGGGCGTCGATGCGAATGAAATAGTCGTAGTCGCGGCCAAAGGTTTCGATGGCGAGATTGATCGCAGCACTTTGCAGCCGCTTCGGGTTGTCGAGCAGGAGAATGCGCGGATCGGTCGCGGCGATCTCCTTGACGATGTCGCGCGTTCTATCCGTGCTACCACCATCGGCAACCACGATCCGGGCATCAAGTTCGTCCAGAGCACTACCGAGCTTGGCAATCAGCGGCTCGATATGCTTCTCCTCATTGAGGCAGGGAATAACGATTAAGCAACGCATATCCATAGGAATTCCGGTCTTCATTGCAATCCACCTCTATTGCGATGCATTTGTGGGAGGGCTTTTAATTCGGCGGTTTGGCCACTGGCGCGGGTAAGGGAGGCCAGCCGCTGCACCAATCCTTGGCATTCGGCGCGGTCGGTCATCCATTGCCTGCGGTCCTGCGCGGCCAAGGCGTTGAAAGCGGCGAGGTAGCGCTCCTTATTTATGTCGCCCAGGAGGGCGACAAGGTGCGCAGCATCCGCCTTTTCGAGCGTCAGCCCAATTTTTCGGTTTGCCAGGAACCGTGCGGTTTCAGTGCCATTGAAGGCGATCGGCACGGCGCCATGCAGGCCGCCTTCATAGAGACGGTTCGGCAATAGCCAACTGGAATTCAGTCCTTCTTCGAAGAAGTCGATAGCCCAGGAGAATTGCACCTCGCCATAGATCGCCGCGAGATCCTCGGGATTTTTGTATGGGCCACCGAAGCGCATGAAGGGCGCATCGCGCACGAAGCCATCGAAATCACTGAACTCGGAATAGGCCGGCCGGCCACGCAAGACGATCTCGAAGCGGCCTTCCATCTGACGTGAAAATTCAGCAAGCATTTCCAGTGATTTGCGACACCGAAGCGCACCGAACCAGCCGATCTTCCAGGGCTCGTTGGCGGCTGGCAATCGCGGCGCAACGGTAATTTCAGCCCCGATACCCTCGATCGCCAGGACTTTGTTCTCGAGAAGGAGGATCGGCAGGTCGAGGCCCGAGCGAGAGCGGAAATAATGCTCGACAAAGGCCGGCGAACTGGTCAGCAGCAGCGCCGCATCCGCGCCGAAATGGCGCTCGATGCCACGAAGGGCGCCGCCAAAGACGTCCTTGCGCAGCAGCAGCCGGTGAATATCGAGGCACTCGTAGACAACGGGCATATCGCCGCCGAAGATCGACTTGGCGCGATTGGCCACGGCCAGCATTTCAAGATTGCGGCCGATGATCACGTCTGGCTTTTCAATCGAACGCAGCAATCCGCGCAGTTGCAGAGCAGACTTGGCAACGGCAGCGATACGCTGTGCGAACTGCGCATCACGCGTCCGCCCGAGTTCGATCGGTTCGACACCGTGCACGGCAGCCAACGCGTTGTCATCGCGCCGAAAGCCTGCCAGCGTTACTTTCGCCCCACCCGCCTGCAGCATCAGCACCCGCCTGCGGACGGCGGGATCGGCGAGATCGTGGACGAAATAGAGAATATGCAGCATGAAAACTTCCGCTCTCGTACCCGGCCGGATGCCAGGCGCCTCGTTTCGTTCGTGTTGCACCACGTTCATTGCTCCGGCTGCGAAATCCGCTTCGCAGCCGGAATGTTTCAGTTGATCTTGCAGGCGACCGATTCCGGGAACTGGCACTTATCGCCCGCTGCCGTGAAGGCAACGCGATCGATCTGCATGGTCGCCGGCCCACCGCCATAGGCGAACTTGCCCATCCAGCCGCTCAACGTGTCTGTGCCCCAAAGGCTGAAGAAGATCTTCTGCGCATGCGTTGGGATCTTCGACGGATCGGTTACCTCCTGGACGAGCTTGCCGTTCAGGTAGTAGCGGAGCCGATCCTTTTCCCAGACGAAGGCGTAATCGTTGAAGCCTTGATCGGCGCCGCCGGCGACCGGGACGAGTTTCTCATTGCCGCCTTTGGCGCCAATATATTGATTGACCTGAACCTGTCCGAGGTTCTTGCCGAGCACTTCGAAATCGATCTCGTCGTGCGGTTTCTTGTCGGTCGGACCTATATAGGTGAAGAAAGCCGAATTAAGGCCGGAGCCGGTCGCGGTGCGATAACGCGCCTCATAGGTGCCGTAGCCATAGGTCTTGGTCGTCTGGATCTCGCCGCAGGCATAGTCCCGTTGGCCGGTCTTGGCCTGCGTGAATTGAAGCTGCAGCATGCCGCCCTCGACACTGACCTCCTTCTTGGACCAGGTGCAGTTCTGGTGCGGGCCGTTGTTCCAGCCATCCGAAACGAACCACCGGCCGCTGTCGATCCGGTCGAAATTGTCGACGAAAGACTTGCCGTTCGGCTGATCCTCCTGCGCGGAAACTGCGCAAGGGATGAGACCGACGCTCAAGACTGCGAATGCAACAAGGTTAAGTCCCCGGGAATGGAAGATCGGTTTCGTCATGTGTCACCTTTACTCGGAGGTTGCCCGCCGGCCATCGGCCAGGGCTTCGACACGCGGCCGCATGCGGCTGCCGGTCAGTAGATTGTAGAAAGAGGGCAGGGCGTTGCGCGCCATGCCGTTGGTCAAAGGCAGCACCGTCAGGGTGATGGCGGCGGCCAGCAGGTAGAAGACGGGATAGAGATCCACGCCGGTTCGGTTCCACAGAATCCAGAGGCTCAACAGCAGCGGGTGATGGGCGCAGAAGATCCAGAAGCTCAAGCCGCCGGTTTCCGCCAATTGCTGACCAACCTTGCTCTTGATCAGGATTGCCGACAGCGCCCAGAAGCCTGGAATACCGGCGAGCACCATCATATCCCGGCTGAATTCCAGCCACACTGGCGGTTCCGGCGCGGTCAAATAAGCCACTGTCGCCCACAAAATCGCGAGTGCGAGAAAGGCTGCGCCGATGGGGGCCGCGTATCGGTCGATGATGGTTAGATCGATGCGATAAAGGCTGAGATAGATGCCGAAACTGAAGCTGAAGAGGATGGAGTTCCTGAGCACGATGCCAAGCGGTACCGGCAACGCCGCAAGCATCAGCAGAAATACCAGCGTCGGCAGCGGGTAGTGGCGGATCAGCATCGCCAGCAACGGCGAGAGCAGGATGCAAACGAAGAGATCGCGCAGAAAATAGAGGGGCAAATCAATCGGCGCGCCTTCGGTGGCAAACAGAAGTGTAGCGAGGGTGCGCGGGCTGGCATTCGTCAGATCCGGCAGATAGCCATCGCCGATACCGCTGGCCTGCAGGATCAGCACAAAAAGAAAAAAGGCGCTGTTCCATAGCAGAAATGGCAGGAGAACGGTCCTTGTCTTGCGGCGGACGGTCTTGCCGTAGTCCAGCGAGGCCGCGCCGTGGCGGAAAAGCAGATAGCCGGAAATGGCGCTCAAGCAGGGAACGCCCACGCGAAACAGGCTGTCGCGCAGGAAGACCCGAAGCCAATCAAAGAGGCCATAGGCGCCGTTGAATGGGCTGGAATCCGTATCAAACGGGATATGTACAAATACGATGCCCGAGATGAGCACGATGCGCATGAGATTGATCCGCGAAGACACGTTGGCAGTCACATTCACGATAGCTGTCACCCCTTTTTCGGACCGCTCCCCCCTTGCAGCCGTTTCAACCAGAGCAGACTAGAGCCCGCAGACGTAAGCTAGGGCGATCTGGCGAAAGGAAATATGGCACTGCAGCAAAAAACCGGGATATATGGCCTCGCAGACGTGTCCTGGCGCGATGAAAGAGATGAAGAAACATCTAATTCAATCGGATTAATACCTATGGAAGTGGTTGGTTTAAAACGATTTTAAGAGTGGTATAATGTTAACGCGATAGCGTGGAATTACACGCTGCGGCAGCACCAAATTTTTTTCCACCGGCCGAGGATTTTTTTTGCATTGCCGCAGATCGCACGATCAATCGTGATCAAAATAGGGCGATGATGCAAGCTTATTGAGAAAATGCGAATAAGATCACTCACTTATGGGTTGCGATTTCGTTTTCGACCTTCTGCTTGAGCCGACGAAGGTTACGATGTCGACGATGGCAAATGCTCTCGTTCTCGATAAAACGCACTCTCCGTCATTGTTCGGAACAGATCGGGCACTAACTGTTGAGGCCACGGCGACATCCTGTCTTTCGGGACCGGCTGAAAATTCAGCGATGGAGAGTGTCGAAAAGCGCATGGCGGTCCCTGTGAAAAGGGGCCACAAACTCTTTATTGAAAACCGTAAAGGCTTGAAAATGGCGTCGATCACGATTGTTATCCCCTTCTATCAGAGGCAGACAGGCATTTTGCAGCGTGCATTGACATCGATATCCAAGCAGGTGTTTCAGGATTTCGATATCCTCATTGTCGACGATGAATCGCCGCTTCCGGCAGAAAACGAGCTTCAGGCGCTTAGCGAAAAAGAGCGGGCGCGAATTACGGTTATCCGTCAGGCCAATGCGGGACCGGGTGGCGCACGCAATACCGGCCTCGACAACGTGCCGGCTTCAAGCCGTTTTGTCGCCTTCCTGGATTCCGACGACGAATGGGCGCCGCAACATCTCAGCAACGCCTTCGAGGCCCTGACGCGGTACGATGCTGATTGTTATTGGGACTCGATCCATGGCGGCGAGGAATTCTCCTACCATTTCAGCATGGCGGAACTGGCAAAATCAGTGAATGCCACCCGTCTCTCCCAAACGCCGTCGCTTATCGAAGTTCCTGATATCGCCAGCGTCATGCTGAAAGATTGGAGCTTTCTGCATCTCTCCTGCATGGTGATCGGCCGACCACTGTTCGAGAAAATCCGTTTCGAGGCCGCATTGCGGCTGGCGGCAGAGGATGTGTTGTTCTTCTGCGACTGCATCCTTGCGGCCAAACGCGTGTTGTTGTGTGAAGATACCGGCGCGCTGCGTGGCGAAGGCATGAATATCTTTCACAGCATTGATAATGATTCACCGCAATTCCTCCGGCAGCAATTCAACACCTGGACCGCGCTTAATACGCTGGAACAGCGGTTCTTGCGCCGGCCGCAGGATATAGCGGCCATTCGCGCCTATAAAAACCGCGCCCGCAAACAGGCGCTGTGGAGCCAGGCGCGGCAGTTGCGGCGCAAGCGTTTGCCGCAACTTGGGCTACTGGCGCAATGGGCGTGGAAAGACCCGGCAATATTGCAGAGTGCGGTGCAGCTTGCCGCGGGCAAGTTGGCGCCCTAGTTTTCGCACCTGCAGCAAAGCTGTCCATACCTGTTACTGAAGAGCCAACGTATGTTCAGCTATTATCTAAATCACCAAGGAGACCTGCATGAAGCCGTTCCACTGGGAATCCACCCATGGTAATTTCGGTGACGATCTCAATCTCTGGCTCTGGGATTTCCTGCTTCCCGGCCTGCGCGACGTTCATAAAGAAACACTGCTGGTCGGTGTCGGAACCGTACTCAACACCCTGATCCTGCCGCTCGACGGCCACAAGCTCGTGATTGGCAGCGGCTTCGGCTACGGCTCGCTTCCCGACATGAGCGACAGGACCAAGTGGGATATCCGCAGCGTTCGCGGCCCGCTGACGGCGGAAAAGGTAGGCCTTCCGCAGGACATGGGCGTCATCGATCCGGCCGTGATGGTGACCGAAATGCCGGAATTCAAAAACCTGCCGAAAAGTAATCGCCGCACCTTCGTCCCGCATTGGGAGTCGGCGGCAGCGGGCCTATGGCCGGAGATCTGCAAGACCGTCGGCCTCTCCTATCTCGACCCCCGCGGCGAGGCAAAGGCGGTGATCCGCGAGATCGCGACCTCCGAGCTGATTGTCGCCGAGTCCATGCATGGCGCGATCCTGGCCGATGCCTTCCGGGTACCGTGGATCGCCGTCAGTACGTCACGGGCGATCAATAGCTTCAAGTGGAACGACTGGGCTCGCTCGCTCGGCGTCACCTATGCGCCAAAACACATTCCGGTTTCCACCCGCGCGGAAGCGATTGCCAAGGGTGCCCGGTTCTGGGGCGTCGGTTTCGAACGGGACGAGCACGCCACAGAAGAGCTGGAGAAGCACCGGCATGGGGGAACGGTGGTCCTTGCCGATCCCGAACAGACCCGCCTCAGAGTGATGGCGAAGCAGGCACTTGCTGTGCCCTCGGCGCTCGCGCTTTGGCAGGCCAGCAAGGCGAAGCCGCAATTGAGCGCCGACTCCGCCCTTGCCAGCCGAAAGCAACGCCTCTTCGACGTTATCGAAGGCGTGCGCCGCGACTACTTCTGATAGCGAGAAGCATTATTCAGGAGCGGCCTGCAGCAGATAGCGCAGGCCGTTCGTTCCCGAATGCGCGATCGGCACCCCGCCGCCCTTCCGGAAACGTTCCGTTTTGTCGGCAAGAATGCCGCCGGCAATGGCCGGAATGGCGGTGGGCTTGCCCAATGCGTAAGAGGCGGCCGCTGCCAGGCCCGATTGTCCCTTGATATCGAGAAAGCGCCGCAGCTCATAGCGGCTGCGAACATGCTGCTCATGGCGGCGGATGGCGGCTGCGTCGGCCGGGGAAAGCCCGCCGGCTGACAGGATCGCCCGATCGGCTTGGTAAAGCCGATGCAGATCCTCGGTGCGATGCTGGCCGCTCAGGGAGTTGCTGCGCACCACTGCGCCATAGCCGCAGCTATGGATGACCTTGTAGCGTGCAGCCTTTGCAAGCGCCCGTACATAGAGATCGTAGTCCTCACCGAGACGCAGGGCTTCGTTGTAGCGCAGGCCATGAGCATCCAAAAACGATCGGCGCATCAACGGCTTCAGGAAGCCGATCTCGCCGCGCCGGACGCCGCGCTTGGAAATGTTGCCTTCGACAAAGGCGACAAGATCGAGAAAACGCGGCTTCGGATCGAAATGATCGAGCATTGTAATCGCATCGGGAACCGTATCGGCATTGACGAAAGCGATGTTGTCAGCGACGAAATCCCAATCGTCGCTTGCGAGCAACGGCTTGAACCGCCCTGGAAAAAAGAAATCATCGGCATCGAGGATGCTGATCAGGGGAGCGCGCGAAACCTCGATCGCATGGTTGCGTGCTGCCGCTGGGCCGCGATTTTTCTCGAATTCATGGATGATCAGACGCCCGCTGCCGTCGTCAGCGAGGCCGGCGGAGGCGGCGGTGCCATCTATCGAGCCATCGTCGATAACAACGACTTCTGCCACTTCGGGCTCGCGAAGTGCAGAAGCGACGGCAAGGCCAATGGTGTCGCTGGCATTCTTCGCGGCAATAATTACACAGACATTGTTTTCGGCACTGTCAGTCACATCAGCCTCCATTATTCCGCGGGAGACTTAGGACGACATCAGCCATAGGCAAGCACGTCACCGTCAAAAGATGCGCTGGCGGCGACCTCAGGGGTTGAAGCGTTCGGAGCGATTGAGATTTGAAGCGTGTAGGCCGGTGACCTTTTCGTCATCACGCAACGATGTGGCAGCCGTGTTTTGACGCAGCAATGCCTGTCGCGCAGTCCGCTCCTTCCATACGAGGAAGAGGATGCCAATAAAGTAACCGATCTGCAGTAGCACGGCGCAAATTACCGTTTCGACCAACGTGGTCGAAAAAGAATGCGTCAGGAAGTAGGTCGCGATGGCAAATACCGCCAGGGCGCCGAGCATGCTGATGAAAACGCGTGGCGCATACATGGCGTTACCTCGCGCACACAGTCATCAGGAAAAGAGCGATCAAGGCCTTGCCTCCCTTAATAAGACCCACAAGCCAAATATATTTAATGAATCTTTTAGATTCAACTAAATGACTGCGGTCCGTTTACGATTTTGAACGAATACGACTTTAGCGCATCACCTGTTAAAACTACTCCTCCATAATACGTGCAATTGCAGCCCATATGTTTTCTCTTTCTCCATATTTCTTATTAAAGTTGTCCAGTTTGTAAATATATACAATTTTAATGACCTTAGTGATCGGACGCGGCCGAGCCAGAATTTAATCAATTCAATCAACTTTTATTACAAAGTTCGGCCGTCGCGACCGGCAATATGTGCGCCGCAATATGGTGTTGCAACGCAATATTTTCGGTGAAAAATCAAGATTGCGCATGAACGCTCAAGAGTGAGCAAAGCCTATTCCAACAAGACCGGATGAACAAATCCGCGCTATAGCCGTTAACATTCTCTCCCATCGCCATCCGTAACGTAAGATGCGCATTTTTTAGCCGTCTATACAATACATTCTTTAGTATAAATATTATATAAGGAATGTCTAAACTTAAGAAATCTAATGCATCGGGGGTAAAACCCGACCCCGATTCCGCGTTGCCACAAAAATTTGGCTTAAAAAATCATAATCGCCACCTACACTCCTCACTGCATAGCCCTAACTAGGCGACCGAGACATTTCCGACCAATTCGCCAACATGAATGGAGTCATCTCTATGAAGTCTGCGACGAGATCGGCCACATCGGCTTTTTTCAGCGCTCCGGAACGTGACGTCTTTCCGCCAACAGGTGGATTCTTGAAGAGGACGTTCGACGTCACCACTGCATTAACGGCGCTGATTTTCATCAGCCCCATCTTCCTTATGCTTATGCTCCTGGTAAAGCTTTCGGATCGGGGTCCCGTTTTTTACGGACATCGCCGCATCGGACACAACGGCAAGACCTTCCGTTGCCTGAAGTTCCGTACCATGGTCGTCGATGGCGACAAGGTTCTGAAGGCCTATCTGCAGGCCAATCCCAGAGCAATGGAAGAATGGCGTGCAACACGCAAACTGCAGGACGACCCCCGCGTCACCCTTGTCGGCGCGGTGCTTCGCAAACTCAGCCTCGACGAGCTGCCGCAGCTTATCAATATCATTCGCGGTGAAATGAGCGTCGTCGGCCCGCGTCCTGTCGTCGAAGACGAACTGGAGCTCTACGAACACGCAGCGATCTACTACCTCCAATCCCGCCCGGGCCTGACAGGCCTCTGGCAGGTGAGCGGTCGTAACGACGTGTCCTATGCCAGCCGTGTTGCCTTCGACACCCACTACGTCAAGAACTGGTCTCTGAGCAGCGACGTGGTCATCATCGCCAAAACCATTCCCGCGGTCTGCCTATCGCGTGGCAGCTACTGATGGCGAACGCAGATACCGCAGGGAAGCGCCTGCGGTTTTCCCGCAAGTGCGGGCTGCATCCAATAACAGGAAAGATCCTGCATGATTGAAATTCAGTCTCCTGGTAAGTCCGTTGGCACGGCTACACCTTTTCGTTGCACAGCTCTTATGCTTCTCAGCCTCTGCATGCTGTCGGGTAATGCCAGTGCCGATAATCTTCCCGGATATCACCTGGGAGTCATGGACAAGCTGCACATTCGTGTTGCCGAATGGCAGACGGCGGAGGGCTCGGTCCGCGATTGGTCGATGATATCGGGTGATTACACCGTCGGCCCCTCCGGCTCGGTTTCCATCCCCTTCATCGGTGATATGCCGGCCAGCGGCAAGACGACGGACGAAATCGCCGAAGCGATCGGCGTCGGGCTGCAAAAACAATTCGGCCTGCGCGATCGCCCCTCGGCTTCCGTAGAGCTTTCGCAGTTCCGGCCCATCTATCTCACCGGCGAGGTTCAGAATCCGGGCCAATATCCTTTCGTGCCCAACCTCACTGTCCTTAAGGCGGTCAGTCTTGGCGGCGGCCTGCACCGCGCTGATGCCGGCCAGCGCTTTGCCCGGGACTACATCAATGCCAAGGGCGATGCCGTCGTCCTCATGGCCGAGCGTGGACGCCTGTTGATCCGCAAGGCGCGTCTGCTGGCAGAAGTCGCCGGCAAAGATCAGATCGATGTTCCGCCGGAGCTGCAGAAATTACCACAATCGGCCGACCTGCTCGCCAGCGAAGAAGCTCTCATGAAAACACGCGGCGAGCGCATGAAGACGCAGTTGCAGGCGCTGGCTGATTTGAAGGTGCTGCTGCAAAGCGAAGTCGAGGCGCTGGGGAAGAAGACCGATACGCTAAGCCGCCAGCTTGACCTGGCCAAGGCGGACCGCGACAAGGTCGAAAGTCTGGCCGAAAGAGGGTTGGAACTTGCCTCCCGCAGGATTTCGGCCGAACAGCGCGCCTCCGACGTGGAGACCAACCTGCTGGATACCGACACGGCATCGCTGAATGCCAAGCAGAGCATCAGCAAGGCCGACCAGGATGAAAATACGCTGCGCAACGACTGGCAAAATTCGCTCGCGCAGGATTTGCAGGACACCGATACCCAATTGGAAACACTGCAACTCAAGCTCTCCACCAGCCAGGCATTGATGCAGGAAGCGGTCGCGCAATCGGCCGATGCCAGCAATCTCGATGCCAACGGGCATAGCGTCAATATCGTCTATGCCATCGTGCGGGATGATAACGGGCAGCCGAAGGAAATTCCGGCTGATGAGAACACCCAGGTCCTGCCTGGCGACCTCATCAAGGTTAGCGCCGGTCTTGCCATGCGTTAAGGAGGGTCGATGCAGATCGCGAAATCGACCTTTATTCGTCCAGGGAGCAACGCCACCTACGGTATGGTGGCGGTTGCGCTCTCTTTCTTCGTCTTCGCTTATTCCTCCCGCTTCGGGCAGGCCTCCATTCTTGCCTATTATGGCCTTTGGTTTCCGCTGGTCCTGATCGGCTATCGCAGCACGCTCGGCAACTATCAAAAGCAGCTCTGGCTCTTCGCCTTCGGCGTGTTTACCTGCCTGTCGATCTTCTGGTCTGCCGTGCCATCCATTACGGCACGCGCTGCGATCCAGTACATGACGCACATCATCTGCGCATTGATCGCCATGCGCACGCTGGATATTCGCACTCTCACACGCGGCGGGATTGCCGGCGTGGGCCTCGTGCTGCTCTATTCGATCCTCTTCGGCTATTACGCCTATGACCCGCTCGACGGCACCTACAGCTTCGTCGGCGCCTTCGACTCGAAGAACCAGCTCGGCTTCTACGCCTCGCTCGGCATTTATTTCGCCTTCGCCGCCGTCTTCATCCTCGGCGAGCGCCGCATCTGGCTGCTGGGCGGTGGCATTGCCGGCCTGCTGTCCGCCTATTGCCTGCTCGCCTCGCAATCGGCGACCTCGGTTTTGACCACAGGCTTGGTCGTCGTGCTCAGTATCGGCATGCGGGGCATCCTGTTCCTGTCGCCTCGGCAGCGGAAGAGGCTCTTTGTCGTTTTGGCCGTAACCGGTTTGGCGGTCGCTGTAGCCGGTGTCAATTTCGGTGGCGTTGACCTCGTCCTCGGTGCCTTCGGCAAGGACTCGACGCTGACGGGTCGCACCTATTTGTGGCAACAGGGCATCGAAGCAATCTGGCAGCATCCCTTCTTCGGCGTCGGCTACCAAGCCTATTGGGTACAGGGCTTTTCAGAGCCGGAGCGCTTGTGGGACGAATTCTACATCGCCTCTCGCGCTGGCTTCCATTTCCACAACACCTTCATCGAAACGACCGTAGAGACCGGCCTGATCGGCGTCTGCCTGCTCATCGCGATCCTGCTCACCGCCGTCATCGGCCATATCAAGCGGTTCCTGAGCGACATCAGAAATGATGAATCCTATGTTCTGCTCGGCGTTGCGACGCTGCTTCTGATCCGCGCCTTCGTCGAGATCGACATTCTCAATCCATACCATGTCGGCTCATTCCTGTTTTACTTCACCGCGGGCAAGCTGACGATGAAGACGCGGGCGCCGAAGGCCGCCCCGCTCATTCCCGACGATCGGATGGAGTTTACGCCATCGATGAATTGGGAGCCGCGGATCAGCAGATGAAGACCCTCTACGGCATTCAATATCTGCGCGGCTTTGCCGCTCTCGCCGTGGTCCTGTTCCACGCCGCAGAGCGCACCGGCAGCCATTTCCGCATTGGAGCGGCTGGCGTCGACGTCTTTTTCGTCATCAGCGGTTTCATCATGTGGACGATGAGCGAGCGCCGGCCGGTGACGCCATTGCGTTTCCTGCTCGATCGCTTGCAGCGCATCGCCCCGTCTTACTGGATCGTCACCAGCATCATGATCGCGGGTGGGCTTGCCGGCCTGTTTCCGAATATGAAGCTGACGGCCGGGCATGTCTTAGGCTCGCTGTTCTTCATCCCCGTGCGCTCGCCGAGCAATGGAGAGATCTGGCCGGTTCTCGTGCAGGGATGGACGTTGAATTTCGAGATGTTCTTCTACGTCATCTTCGCCGCGACCTTGCTGTTGCCGCGCCGTCTGCAGCTTGCCAGCATGGCCGCCATCTTCCTCGCCATCTTCCTCGCCGGCAACATTTTCAATCCGCAATCCTCCCTGTTTATCACCTATACGCAGCCAATCATCCTGGAGTTCGTCGCCGGTGCAGTCCTTGGGCGGCTGTGGCTAGCGGGGAGAACACCCGGCGCCGGCCTTGGCCTTGCCTTGGCGATCGCCGCCTTGTCGGGTTTTGCCGCCATCGAGCTTATCGGCCTCGACTTCAATGAAGTGACCTGCGCACCGCTCGCCGTGGCGCTCGTGCTTGGCGTGGTATCGCTAGAGAGAAGCGGTAAGCTGCCAAATATTCCGCTGCTCACCTATCTCGGCAACAGCTCCTATTCGATCTATCTCTGGCACACGCTGGCGATCTCGGTGGTCATCAAAATGGTTGCGTCCACGCAGATGCCCTACGACGTCGCGACGTTCCTCGGCGTCATCTCGGGTACCTTACTCGGCATCTGCGCCTACGAAGCGGTCGAAAAGCCGCTCCGCAACCTGTTGAGGAACTTGAGCTGGCAAAGGTCACGCCCATCGCCGGCGTGACATCATCAAGCCTTGGTTGCGATCTGATGCCGGATGTCATTCGCTGGCGGTGCAGATCCTTAGATGTCGCGGGGCCGAAGAGGCTGCAGCCCATCCGTTGCTCGCCCGGGTGAGGCCAGTCATTGTTCCTTCGGAACGGTCGGTCATACGATGCCATGCAAATCGGCGAGCCATTTCGGCCCGCCGACATCATCATTCGATTTCGATGGTCCCTAGAGACGCCGCCGCCGCAACTGATCGAAATAGACGATCACGATAATCAGCACGCCGGTGATGATGCGCTGCCAGAAGGAATTCAGGTTCAGCAGGTTGGCGCCGTTGTTGATGGTGGCGAGGATGAAGGCGCCGATCAGTGGGCCGTAGACGGAGCCGACGGCGCCGAAAAGGCTGGTGCCGCCGATGACCGAAGAGGCGATTGCCTGCAATTCCCAGCCATCCGCCTGCGTCGCATTGCCGATGGCGATGCGCGAGGCGAGCAGGACACCGACGAAAGCGGCGCAGGTGCCTGACAGAATATAGGCGAGGTAGATCATCCAGGTGACGTTGACGCCGGAGAGACGCGCGGCTTCGCGGTTCGAACCGACGGCGAAGAGATAGCGGCCCCAGCGGCTGAGATGCAGGAAGATGAAAGCCGGTATCGCCACGAGGATCACCATCCAGAACAGGCTCGGAATCCCCAAGAAATCCGCGACGGCGAAATTGGTGAAATCGTCGTTGACGATATTGATCGTCGAGCCGTTGGTGATGAGCAGGCCGATGCCGCGCAGGGACGTCAATGTCGCCAGCGTGATGATGAACGGCGGCAGGCCCATGCGCACGATGCCGAAGGCGTGGAATGCGCCGATCAGCACGCCGAAAGCCAGCGTAATGAGAATGGCGGCGGAAACCGGAAATCCGGCCTGCAGCAGCCAGGCGATGATAACGGTGCAGAAGCCGACAATGGCGCCGACGGATAGGTCGATGCCCGCCGTGATGATGACGAAGGTCTGGCCGAGGGCCAGGATCGCCGTCATCGAGCCCTGACGCATCAGGTTGGTGATGTTGAGCGGCGTCCAGAATTTGTCTGTCCAAAAGCCCAGGACGACCCAAAGAGCAAGTAGAAGAAGGATCAGCGTCAAGCTGAAGAGGATATTCATCTTGCGCCGCGGTGCGACGGTGGGGCCTTCTGTAGTATTTGCGGCCATTGTTGTTCTCCCTCTTTCTATCCTTATCTTATGTGTCGTTCAGACGCCGATTGCCTCGCCGAGGACTTCCTCATGCGTGGCAGCGTGAAAATCATGGCTGGCGACGAGCTGGCCGCGGCGGAAGACGTGGAGCTGGTCGGCGAGCTCGTAGACTTCCGGTAGGTAGGACGAGATGACGATGATGCCCGCGCCACCCCGCAAGAGCTTGGCGAACAACCGGTAGATCTCCGCCTTGGTGCCGACATCGACGCCCACGGTCGGCTCATCGAAAATGAAGAGCTTGGCGCCGTGGCTGAGCCACTTGCCAATGACGACCTTCTGCTGGTTGCCGCCGGACATGGCCGAAACGAGAACCCGCCGGCTCGGCGTCTTGATGCTGAGATCGCGTATCTGCCGATCGGCATTGGCCGCTTCGCTGCTATTGTTGATGATTGGCCCCTGGCTCAGTCGCTTAAACACCGGCAGGTTGATGTTGAGTCCGATCGGCAGGTTGAGGCAAAGCCCCTGATCGCGGCGGCTTTCCGGCGCGAGCGCAATGCCGAGGTCCATGGCATCCCGCTCGCTGCGAATATCGACCTTCCGGCCCTGCCAGTAGATCTCGCCCGCAGACAGTGGCTGACGGCCGTAAAGCCCAAGCGCGAATTCGCTGCGGCCGGCGCCGATCAAGCCATAGAGCCCGACGATCTCGCCGGCCCGGACGCTCAGGGAGACATTTTCAAAGCCGGGGCCGGAGAGACCGCGGGTTTCCAGGATGGTCTCGCCGATCGGAATCTCTTCCTTATGATAGATCTGCTCGATCGAGCGGTTGATCATCAGCTTGATCAATTCGTCCTCGTTGGTCTCGCCGACCGCGCGCGTGCCGACATGGGTGCCGTCACGCAGGACCGAGACACGGTCTGCCAATTCGAAGACCTCTTCCATGCGGTGGCTGATATAGACAATGGTGACGCCCTCGGCCTGCAGGCGGCGGATCAGCTTGAAGAGCTGCGCGGATTCTTTTCGGGTGAGGTAAGCCGTCGGCTCGTCGAAGATCAGGAATTGGGTACCGCGCATTGCGGCGCGGGCGGTGGCTACGAGCTGCTGCTGGCCGATGGTGAGCGAGCTTAGCAGCGCGGCTGCCGGCAGGCCAAAGCCAAGATCGTCAAGCACGGTCTGCGCCAGCTTCTCCATCTGCTTCTTGCGCATCAGCCCCAAGCGATTGACCTCGTCGCCGAGAAAAAGATTGGCCGCGACGGTCAGATGGGGGCAGAGCACCACCTCCTGATGCACGGCATTGATGCCGCGGGCGATCGCCTCGTTCGGATTGGAAAGTCCGACCGGATGACCGCACCAGAATATTTCACCCGCCGTCCTGGTGATGACACCGGTCAGGAGTTTGATAAGTGTCGACTTGCCGGCGCCGTTTTCACCGACGATGGCGTGGATTTCGCCCGCCAGAAAGGTGATCGTCGCGGGCTTCAGCGCCTCGACATAGCCATAGCGCTTCTGCAGCCCCCTGAGTTCGAGGATGGGCGAACCCGCCGGAACGCGGTTTGCTTCCGTCCGGATATTGTCATCGTGTCGATGACTGATCTCTTCGAGGTTCGTCATGGCTCTCCTCCCTTAACCGATCACTCGCTCCGTTCGTCTCCGCAAACGAAGCTGGAATGAAAACAGGCCGCGCCCGGCCTCCCAGGCGCGGCCCTCAGCTCGTTACTTGACCTTCGGATTGATCAGGGCGTCGATCTTTGGATCGCTCATATTCGCCTTGGTCACGAGGTTTGCGCCGGTGTCGACATTAGCCTCGACCTTTTCCTTCTTGGAGGCGGCGAGCGCCGTCTTGATACCGTCATAACCCATGCGATAGGGGTCCTGGACGACGAGGCCGGCGAGAACGCCGGACTTCAGGAAGCCGACCGTCTTGTCGTCATTGTCGAAGCCGATGACCTTGATCTTGTCGCCGAGCTTGTTTTCGGCAATCGCTTGGCCGACGCCCTGCGCCATGATCAGGTTCGAGGCGAAGACGCCGACAAGCTTCGGATTGGCCGTGATCAGGTCGGTCATGATGTTGAGGCCGGTCGTGGCCTGACCGTCGGCATATTTATCGGCGACGACCTTCAGGCCAGGATACTTGCTCTTGATCTCGTCCAGAAAGCCCTGGCGGCGCTGATCGAGTGAGCCGACACCCGGCAAGCTGGTGATGATGGCGACTTCGCCTTCTTCCTTGCCGGTCATACCCTTGATCGCTGCGGCAAGACCGTCAGCGGCGATGCGTCCGCCGGCCGTATTGTCGGTGGTCAGGAAGGATACGAAGGCTTTGGAATCGGCCGCCGAGTCGATACCGACCACTGGCACGGACTTCGCGGCCTCATCCACCGGCTTGCCGAGTGCTTTGCGTTCGGTTGGCGCGATCACGACGGCGGCCGGTTTGCCGGCAACGGCGTTTTCGAGAATGCTGATCTGACCGTTGATGTCGGATTCCGACTGGGCGCCGAGTTCCGGCACCTTGACGCCAAGATCCTTGCCCGCCTGGCGAGCGCCGGCAAGAACGATCTGCCAGTAGAAGGATGTCGTATCCTTGACGATGATCGGGATGGTCACATCGGCCGCAAAGGATTGCACCGGCATGGCGACGGCAATGATCGCCGCGCCGGCAAGACCGGCAAAAGTGCGGCGGGACAGAAGGGATTTGGCGATGTTCATTGATTTCTCCTCTCAACGCGCTCTGCTCCTGCACACCGGCCGTTGAACGCTTGCGGCTCGGTATCGTGAGCCCTGACGGGCTCACGCATCGCGGAGATGTTTGTTGCGCAATCCTCATATTTTTCGGGACCACGCGGTACCATCCACGCCAAAACAGGCTTTCCTCCTCCTCGGAGCCGCCTCTCGCGGCGGCCCGATAGCTCCTTATTCTTTTTCAAACCCGGACAGCTTCGTCTCCCAAGGGTGGCGCGACCAGGGTCAATCCTTCGAATTCCGCATAGAGGCTGGCCGGAAGCTCAGGCTCCACGAGCTGCATATTGCGGATGAGACTTTCCGGTTTCGCTGTGCCGATCAGCACCGAAGCCACGGACGGATGGCGAAGCGGAAACTGGATTGCCGGTGCGGCAAGCGGCAGGCCATGGCGCTGGGCGATATCTTCCATCGCCTTGACCTGGGCCAAAACGTCCGTTGTCGCCGGAAGATAATCGAAATGCGCGCCGGGCACGGGGCCGGTCGCAAGAATGCCGGAATTGAAGACGCCGCCAACCACAAGCGACGTGCCTTTCCTCTCGCAGAGCGGCAGCAGCTCAGCCACCGCCGAACGGTCGAGTAGGGTATAGCGGCCAGCGAGCAGGATACAGTCGATGTCCGCCTCACGCATGACGTCGAGGCAGATCGGTACCTCATTGACGCCGAGGCCATAAGCCTTGATCGCGCCCGAGGACTTCAGCTCCTCCAATGCCTTCAGCCCAGAGCCCAGGAGCTGGCCGAGGTGATGTTCATTCAGCGCCTTGCCGTGGGTGTAGCCGCCAATATCGTGGACGTAGAGAATGTCGATGCGGTTGAGGCCGAGGCGGGCATAGCTGAAGTCGACCGACCGCATGATACCGTCATAGGAATAATCGTAATCCGCATCGAAGGGCAGGGGGTCGACATAGCCATAGTTCGGCACCTTGTCGCTCGCAACCGGCCGCATCAGCCGTCCGACCTTGGTCGAAAGGACATAGCTGTCTTCCGGCTGGTCGCGCAGGAAATCGCCGACGCGGCGTTCACCGAGACCGAAGCCGTACCAAGGCGCAACATCGAAATAGCGGATACCGCTATCCCACGCCGCCTGCAGGGTGTTCATGGCCTGGTCACGTGGGCAGGTGCGGTAAAGACCGCCGAGCGCTGCGGCCCCGAAACTGAATTCGGTGACCTCAAGGCTTGTCCTGCCGATTCTTCTCCTCTTCATCACCTCTCCCTTGTGATGGCATGCATTACCTATTTAAAGCGTCGCTCCGAGGTGCCAGGGAACGAACTCGTTGTCGCCATAGCCGAAGGTTTCGCTTTTCGTCTTCTTGCCCGACGCAATCTCGATGATCAGTTCGAAGATCTCGCGGCCTTTGCCCGATATCGTCGCCTCGCCAGTGGCTATGGTACCGCAATCGATATCCATGTCCTCTTCCATAGATCGGTAAAGCGCCGAATTGCTCGACAGCTTGAACGAAGGCGCTGGGCGAGAGCCAAAACAACTGCCGCGACCTGTCGTGAAGGCGATCATATTCGCTCCGCCTGCCACCTGGCCGGTTGCCGAAACTGGATCATAACCGGGCGTGTCCATAAAGACGAGCCCGTGGTCCGTTACCCGTTCGGCGTAGCTGTAGACGGCGGTTAGCGGCGAGCGCCCGCCTTTGGCGACAGCGCCGAGCGACTTTTCCAGAATTGTCGTAAGCCCGCCGCGCTTGTTGCCGGGTGAGGGGTTGTTGTCGAGCGAGGCGCCGTGCATGGCGACATATTTTTCCCACCAGTCGATTTTCGCATCGAGTTTGGCGGCGACCGCGTCGCTGACCGCGCGGCTGCGCAGTAAATGCTCCGCACCGTAGATTTCCGAGGTCTCCGACAGGATTGCCGTGCCGCCCGCAGCCGCCAGCAAATCGGCCGCGGCACCCAGCGCCGGATTGGCGGTGATGCCAGAGAAACCATCGGAGCCGCCGCATTGCAGGCCGACGATGATCTCGCTGATCGAGATGGGCTCGCGGCGAGCCTGACCGACTTCCTCAGCGATCTCCTTCAGGACACCCATGGCAAGCGCCACGGCGCGGCGCGAGCCGCCGGCATCCTGAATGTTGAAATGCCGCTTGCTGGCGCCAGCGCCGCTCTGGCCATAAAGCGTGAGCTGGTTGACCTCGCAGCCGAGGCCGATCATCAGCACGCCGCCGAAATTCACATGACGGGTGTAGCCGGCAAGCGTGCGATGCAGCGTCTGCATGCCGTCGCCGGTCGAACTCATGCCACAACCCTGGTCGTGGACGATCGGCACGAAACCATCGATGCCGTCATAATGGGGCAGGAGTGTCCGGTTTGCCTCTTCTGAAATGGCGCGGCAAACCGTTGTGGAACAGTTCACGCTGGCAATGATGCCGATATAGTTGCGCGTTGCCGCCCGGCCGTCGGCACGGCGAAAGCCCATGAACGTCCGAGCCTTGTCGGCCTCAGTTGCTGCTTCCGGCGCCGCATTGGCGGTCGCCGCAAGGCGATCATTTTCGAAGTGCAGGTTATGGCTATGGACATGATCGCCAGCCTTGACCTCGGCCGTCGTGCGGCCAATTGCCTGGCCGTATTTCACGACGGGCATGCCGATGGCGATGTCTTGAATGGCGAACTTATGGCCGGGATCGATCTTGTCGCGTGTCAAAATCCCATTGGCGACCGTAGCGCCAGCCGCAATCGCCGCCGTCGCCACCGCAACATTGTCGCCTTCCGACAGAAGGATCCAAGGTTGGCTGTTCAATGTCCTCTCCCTGAACAATCTTGTTTTTCGGCATTGGCTTGGGGACCATTGCCGATTGATTTTGTTTTTTATCTACAATAAACATTTTGGTGTCAACGAGGAAATCGCTCACCAACCTGGGAGGAGGTCGGGCGCGACAGGAGAGGACACAATCGCGGCGCATCCGGCGGCATTCCCGAATTTGACTGCCACTCGAGCATGGGTCTGACATCGTCGTCGACGTGGGGCCGCCGACTATAAAAGAGGGGGAAAATGGCGAGACAAAACACGCTCTTCAAGGATGCGTATAATCGCTATGTCGCCGGACTGAAGCTGGACGCCGCCTTGCCGACCGAGCCTGAAATCGCTGCCGAGCTTGGTATTAGCCGCAGCACGGCGCGCGCCATTCTGCTGCGTCTAAGTGACGCTGGCATCATCCGCTGGAACAAGCGGCAAAAAACCGTGCTGCGTCAGCCGACCGAAGCCGATTTCTTTCCGGAAGAAGAGACCAATTCGCTGCACGACATCATCGAACGCAGCTTCATGCTGCGCATCCTCTCCGACGAAGCGCAGCCCGGAATGCAGATCAACGAATTGGAACTGGCGCGCGAAATCGGCACGGGAACGTCTGTCGTGCGCGAATTCCTCATCCGCTTCAGCCGCTTCGGTCTGATCGAAAAGCGGCCGAACAGTCATTGGATCTTGAAGGGGTTTACCAGCGAATTCGCTCTGGAGCTTGCCGAGGTGCGCGAAATGTTCGAGCTGCATTCGGCTGCCGAGTTCGGGCGCCTGCCGGCAGGGCATCCGGCCTGGGCCGCTCTGGCGGCCATCAAGCAGGAACACTATGACTTGCAAGAGGATTTCGAGGCGCGTTATCGCGATTTCTCGCAGCTCGACGAGCGCTTTCACCTTCTCATCCATCGCGCCTCGAACAACCGCTTCATCGCCGATTTCTACGACGCGATCGCCATCGTTTTTCACTATCACTATCAGTGGAACAAGGCCTTCGCCCGAGAGCGCAATGCGCGCGCCATCACCGAACATCTCGATTATATCGAGGCGTTGCAATCCCGCGATCCGGAGCGGATCGACAGGGCTTGCCGTACCCATCTTGCCTCGGCGCGACAGACGCTGCTGCAATCCATTCCGCAGAATGCAAGCGAGGCTGCAGGTTCAAGCGTTCCGAATATTCGAGGTTAAAAAGTATTTCGCCAGCGCCGCGTTTAAACGGCACCGGCGAAGCTTGTTGGCACGAAGCTGATACTATCTCACGAATTCCCTGATCTTGTAGGCGACTTCCGTCCGGTTCGTCGCATTCAGTTTCTTCATGATATTGCGGATATGTACTTTGACCGTGCTTTCGCAAAGGTCCATTTCATAGGCGATGATCTTGTTGGCCTTGCCGCGCCGAAGAGCTTCGGCGACGACGACTTCACGCGGCGTAAACAGACTGTCGGCGCAGCGTGTTCCGCTGGTTACAGAGGCGATGACCTCCTTGGCAGCGAGAATGCTGCTGGCCGGCACGAACACGCCGCCTGCACGGGCGAGCGCTACGGCTTCGGCGGCGACATTGATTCCGACGCTGGTCGGGATGTAACCGCGAGCGCCGCATTCCAGCGCTTTGAGAAGTTGCGCAAGTTCGTCGCTCTCAGCCCCGACAATAACGGGGCTTGCCTTGAACCTCTCCGCAAGGGCGGAGATCTTATCGCAGACGTCTGCATCCGAAACCTTGCGTCCGCCGATCATGAAAAGAATTGCGGACGGTTCGCTCTGCATACGGCGCTTCTGCCATTCCTCGAATGATCCGACGGTGACGATATTCATGCTTTCGTCATATTCCGTCAGGCTCCGGGACAGGCATTCCCTGTCCAAAGCTCGGGCATCGATTAGGAGAAGATAGTCCTCGCATTCGTCGGTGCTTACCGCGCCTGCCGCGGTGAAAGCCCGCAATGAATCCGACGCGCGGACTGAAATAAGACGGGTTGCTGTTTCTGTCCCAAATTTCTCATTCGCTAAAGACTGCCTGTCCATGGCCGTTACTCCTTACTCCACACTTGGCCTCTATTCTTCAGAATCCATATGAGTAGGTATTATTTCAAAGTAACTGAATAGATATACCGAACCAAACCGATAAATTTCGTGTTGACTCATAGCATTCCTCCTGTCCTTGAAATGTAACTTACCTGATCACAAGAAGGATAATCGCTGATTCTATTTAGTCGGACATTAACATATGTTAATAAAGTCTAAAAATATTCGCCTCACGATTGTTATCGACTTGAAATAACGCGAGCGCGCTCGCGCCGGACTTTAAATCATATGCGGCGTGAAATAGGATTCGTCGAAATCGACGAGTTCCGCGAGCTTGTGGCGGTCGAGAAATTCGACGATGCCATTGCGGAACGACAAAAGTCCGCCCAACCTCATATCCCTGAGGACGCGGTTGATATGTACCGTCGACAGGCCGACGGCATCGCCGATATCGGCTTGCGTCAGCGGGCATTCGAAACCATCGAAGTTCGGCTTTAGCCGCGACGGACCAAGCCGGGTCGCCAGCTCGAGCAGCAGGTGGCCAGTGCGCTCCAGAGCGTCACGGCGGCCGATATTGGCGAGCCGCTCGGACATGCGCGCCTGCCGCCGCATCATCTCGGTGAGTACGATGCGATAGAGTCGCGAAGAAACGTCCAGGGTTGTATGGGAGGTGAAATCCGGGAATTCCATGACGGTGACTTTGGAGAGAGCCTGTACCGTCTCGCGCGCCAGTTCTACCGAAGGAGTGGAGATCATGTCACCACGGAGCGCAAACTCGATGACGATGCGCGTGCCGTTTGGCAGCATCTTGCTGGAAACCGCCCATCCGCTGACGAGAAAAAGAAGACGCGGCGTATCGTCGTCATAATCGTAGATGGTTTCACCGGGAGCATATGTGCGCGGAATGCCGCCCGTCAGTTCTGATTTCTGACGATATAGATCAGGACTCACGGCCTGTTGTAGACGCCCTATGGAAACCTGCGTTGTCATACGTGCCCCCGAACCAAATACCATATCGGGAAGGTTCTCAATAACCTGTCCCTTGAAGGTATATCACGTTACGTATGGCAAGTATATAGCACGCAACTTTCGGCGTGGCTCGTAGTCTATATTGCTTATGTGAATTCTCTTCGAAATCACACGGCGATTAATTTGCCTGTCATATGATTAAAGCATCTAACATCGCTCATTATACATGGTAATTACCCCGGAATTTCTTGGTATTAATTCGATGCCGCCGCGCGATGATCATTTCGTATTACGGACGACATCTCGGCGGCGATATTCTGATCCCTCTGGGTGAGATTCCGACGCATATCGGCAATTCCAGCTTCTGCCTCGGCCATAATCACCCGATGGTGGTGCGATTCGATTCCTTCCGAATCAGCCGCCCTTAACAATCGAGCAATATCAGATACCGACGTCCCGCTGCCGTTGAGGAAGTAGGACTGCCGGCCAACCGATCGGAAGAAGCCCTCGACCTTCTTGTCCCAGCCCAGCCCGACATGAGGAATCCCCAGGGAATAGGCGGCGATACAGGCATGCAGCCGATGGGCAAGGATGACATTGGCCGACCGCAGGATCCGAATCAGCTCTTCCGGCGCGCGTGGACGCGGGGCGAGCTGCAGCGCGCCGGATAGGGCGAGACGGTGCATCAGGACCTCGTCCATTATTCGTTGGGCGAAGATCTGGTCCTCGCTGGCGCCGTTGCAGAACAAGCACACGCGATATCCATCCTGAACCAACAGTCGAATGAGATCCCGATATTCGGCGATGTCCTGCAGCGGAATGGCAGAGGCCTTCTGGCTGGCATGCCGTTGCAGAATGACCGGCTCCGTCACGCACAGGCCGATGATTGGCCGGCGCTTCGGCGACGCTGGACTGCAATCATCACTGACGAGCGTCCGTGCGAGCAATCCTGGATCGTGAACGATCTTCGCTTCCGGTCCATTAGGAAAGTGCCGACGCCAACTGTCTTGGGCGAAGCTGTCGCGCACCGAGAGGTGGACGAGATTGGTCTGCTTCAGCCGACCAAAGAGGCGCGCTGCCGGTGCGGACCAATGGCCGCTGACACCGACTGCATAGATCGCCAATGGCCGATTGTGGCGCCGGACGCTATCAAGCACGGTGCCGACTTTCAGGGGAAAATTGAGATCGTCATCCTGAAAGAGATTGCCGCCGCCAATCACCACCGCATCCGCGGCAGCGATCTTGGCATCCCATCGGCCTCGCAATTTCCGAAGCGAGCGCCCGAGAACATAGCCTACGGCCCAACGCCGTGCGAAGGCGGGCAGCCGGTGCAGCACCTTCAGAGCCTGCTGACGCCGGCCGCTTCCTCCGCTCGTCCCGAAACCTTCCCGTCCAGCGAGATCGATCGTCTCCACCTCGATATGGACGGCTTCCTTGGTCAGCCCAGCCTCGACGCATTGCGCCAAAAGACCGTCTCCAAGATTTTCGCTGTATTTGACGTTGAATACGACAATCTTCACGGCAATCTCCCGACAACACCAATTTGCCGCATGCGCGCCGCCGGCGCGTCGTGCGCGCGAACCAGAGATGGGACCGTGAGGGCGGAGACGCTGCCTGCGAGAATGTAGAACATCAATCCGAGATCATAGACGGTGCCCGACGTGGCCGCGGAAACCAGCACGGTGATGAACCCGGCCTTCGCGGCCCGGGCAACGGCCGCGGCTTCCCGGGATGGCAGGTTCCTCGCCCGGGTATCGGCTTTCAGGATCAGCAGCACGAAGAGCGCAAAGATCAGCGCGCCGGGAATGCCGAGATTGGAAAGCAGCACGAGGCCGAAGCTCGATGCACGCGCGCTGCCCAATCCCGCGCCGAAGCCTTGGGTGTCGATGAATGTCTGATAGGCCATGGAATTCCACATGAAGCGCTCGCGACCGGACTGGCTGTCGGCTTTCGAGAACAGCATCTCGTCGAGGAAGTCGTGCAAGCCGTTGGCAAGATCGGGCATGGCGATCAGAACGAAGAGAATGACAAGCGGCATTGCAGCCATGATGGCGACGATCATCACAGGGCGTCCGGTGCCTGGTTCGTTGCGCGAAGCCAGGAAAGATTGCAGGCAAAGCACCGGCAGGACCAGGCCAAGGCCGACGAGGGCTGTTGCCGATGTCGAGAGGATCAGGGCCACCAGAAGCAGGCCGGCGATAATGCCGGTCGCGCGGGATCTGATGCCGCTTAGCCATAGACTGGCCGTCATCGCAAAAAGCACGAGCGTGAAATCTGCAAAGGCCGACGCTTCAGGAAATGTCCCCGAGATCCGCTTCAGTCCACCTTTCTCGGCGTTGGTCAGCAGCGCATAGTTGGCGGTTCGCACGAAACCGAGAAGGAATTCCGTGTGGCTGAAATACGTAATAATGTCAGCAAGGGCGAAACCGAGATTGACGCTGGCGACCACCAGCATTCCATTGATCAGATTGGTGGGAGTGCCGCCTTTGCGAATGAAGGCGAAAGTGGCCGCAAAGCAGACGAGGCCACCAATCGCATAGACGGATTGGGTGATATTGTTTGACGAAAACTTCAGCGGCACCAGCGAAATGAAGTTGCGCCCGCCTACCGCCCGCTCGACGGTCATCGTCTCCGTCATGCCCTGGAACAGCCGCGGGAAAAAGACGGCTGTTGCCAAGCCGAAGAGGGTCAGCACCAGAAGGCAGAAACCGGGACGCGGCGGCGCCAAGGCAGCAAAAAGCGGTCCTTCGCCATAGGCCAGGAACAAGCGCACGCCGAAGAACAGCAGGAAAAGGCTCGGCACCAGAACCGATGCGCCGCCAAGGCCCGGCACGCTGAAGGCGGCAGCCGCACCGAACACCGTAGACAGGATCATGACGGTAAACGACCATCGAACGGGCGCAGCCAGCATGGCCACGCCGACGACAAACGTTAGTAAACCCATGAAATTCATATGCCGTCCGCTCCGAAATATCGTCTATTTCATCAGGACAAAAACTATCACGGCGCCGGCTGGCTTGTATTTCCGCCGCGCTTAAGCCCTTTGGGGTACCGCATAAACCGAAATGGGTTCTGTACCGGATAGGCGCCGCCGCGTTAGCGTCAGAGTATGGATCACTTGTTCAAACATAGACGACCATGGTCGATCGGCCGCCGCGGATTTCTGCGTGCAGGCTTTGGCGCCACGCTTGCATTGCTCGGCAGCGATCTTGCCGCGCAAGCGGGCGACACGGGAGACGCGCTCGACATCAGCAATATGACGCTGACCTTCGAGGATAATTTCGACAGCCTCAGCGTCTCACCCTGGGGGCCGGGCACCCGCTGGATCGCGCACACACCCTGGAACGGCGATTTCGGCGGCGCGCGCTTTACCGACCCCAAGGGCGATTTCCCCTTCAAGACGGAAGACGGCATGTTGCGCATCACGGCGGCGCGCGACGGCAAGGGCGAGTGGCGCTCCGGTCTGCTCGCTTCGGTCGATGCGAAGGGCAATGGCTTTTCACAGGAATACGGCTATTTCGAAATGCGCGCTCGCTTGCCGGACGGCCCCGGCGTCTGGCCGGCCTTCTGGCTGATCGGCAAGGACCGCTCGAAATCCACGGCCGAAATCGATGTCATCGAATACTATGGCGACAAGCCGGGCGCCTATTCCTCCACCGTGCATGTCTGGCACCGCGGCGGCAAGCATGAGTCCGATTTTTCGCGCATCAATGTCTATGAAACGACAAGCCCGACGGACATGCATACCTACGGCGTAAAGATCGATACCGATTTCATACGCATGTATTTCGACGGCAAATTCGTTTGGAAGACCAAAGTCCTGCCGGAACATCGCCAGCCGATGTATATTCTTTTGAATCTGGGCATCGTCGACAGCGTCACCAAAATGGTCGCCCCGGATCCCTGCTTCATGTTTGTCGACTATGTCAGGGCCTATCAATTCAAATAGGCGCCTGGCCTTGGTGCATTCTCTCTGCAGAGTCGCCTCGTAGTCTGCACTCCTTGATATGCGCGGAAATAAAGAAACTTCCTTTTGAGGCGGGGTGCGTTCGCACGACCCGCCCAATCTTCTTCACCCGTAATGCTTTTGGCCAGCTCGCGGCCGCCTCGGCGGCCTCCTCCGACGAAATGTCTACGTCGGCTAAGGCTTAAGACTTTCGTTGAGGAGGGCAGTCATCCCAATGATCAACTGGTGATTTTCCGGCAGCGTGAAATTCTGCAGGCGACGATAAGGCACAGATATCGTGCCGTCGCAGGCAGCAAACGTAGCCCGGAGCACAGCGATGATCGATTTCGATTCTGAAGAGAAAGCCAATTCTCCCGTAATCATGCATTACGACCGAGACCGCAACCTTCATGACATGGTGCATGAACAGGCGCTGGCCGCGCCGCACGCCACCGCTGTCGTTTTCGGCGATTCGGCACTCAGCTACCGCGAACTTGACCGGCTCTCCGACTCATTGGCGGCCTATCTCGTAAAACTCGGCATCCGCAAGGCCGACATCGTCGGCCTGTTCCTGCCACGCAGCCTCAATGCCATCGTCTGCAAGCTCGCCATTCTCAAGGCCGGCGGCGCCTATCTCCCCCTCGATCCTGCTTTTCCGATCGAGCATCTCGATCACGTCATCGGCGAATGCGAGCCGAAGGTCGTCTTTGTCGATTCGGCCTATGGCGACAAGATCAGCATCGTTCCCAGCATGCGTGGCCGCGTCATCGAGGCGAGCGCCATCATTGCGGAAATGACCATCCGTCCGCCCCAGCCGCGGCCTTCCGTCAAGATCGGCGGCGATGATGTGGCCTATGTCATGTACACCTCCGGTTCGACCGGCCGCCCGAAAGGCACCGCGATCGCGCATCGCAGCATCTCGCGGGTCGTCCTGGATCAGACCTATGTCGAATTTCGGCCGGATGATGTTGTCCTGCACACGGCAACGATCGCCTTCGACGCGGCGACCCTGGAGATCTGGGGAGCATTGCTCAACGGCAGCGTGCTTGTCGGCATGCCGGACACTAGCTTCTCCGTCGCTCGGCTCTGCAACCTCATACGTGAAACCGGCGTCAGCATCATGTTCCTGACGACAGGGCTCTTCAACGTGTTTGCTGATCACGCCGACGGCGACTTGCCGCAGCTTCGCCATGTCCTGTTCGGCGGCGACGTCGGATCGGCGGTTCATGCGCGCCGTTTTCTCGACCGCTTTCCAGGCTGCAAGCTCACAAATGCCTATGGACCGACCGAAACGACGGTTTTCGCGACAGCATTCGAAGTGCCTCCGAATTTTTCCGGGCAGGAATTGCCGATCGGCAGAGCCATCGCGCATACAGGCATTGCCGTTCTCGACGAGGAATTGCGGGAGGTCCCGTACGGGACCGAGGGGCAGTTGGCGATATCGGGCGACGGGCTTGCGATCGGCTATTTCAAACGTCCGGAGATGACCGCGGAGAAGTTCGTGACGATCGGCACGAACAACGGACAAAAGCGGTACTATCTGACCGGCGATCTCGCCGTTCTGCATGCGGACGGCATGGTCGCCTTCAAGGGACGTCGCGACCGGCAGGTCAAGATCAATGGCAAACGTATCGAGCTCGATGAAATCGAGGCCACGCTAAGACGCGATCCGCGCCTTGCCGACGGCATCGTCCTTTGCCACGTCCAAAGCGCGACGCTGAAGCGCATCGTCGCCTACCTGTGCCCCCGTCAGGGGAGCGCAGGTCCCGATTTCGTGCCAAGCGTCATGGCAGCGCTACGCGCGGCACTTCCAGCCTACATGATCCCGAGCGCAGCCGTGGTCGTCGACGCATTTCCGCTGACGCCGGCCGGCAAGGTCGATCGCTCCAAGCTTCAGCCGCCGCCTATGGAGCAGATCGAGATTGCACCTGATGCCATCGCCAAGAGCCAGACGGAGACACTTCTGACAAGGCTTTGGCAGGACGCGCTGGGCACGGGAAAAATCGACCTCGACAGAAACTTCTTCGACCTCGGCGGAACCTCGCTGCAGCTCATGGAAATCCATGCAGGCCTTGAGGCCGAGCTCGAACGTTCCGTCGACGTCGTTGCCTTGTTCAAGCATCCGACGATCCGCGAATTGGCGCGCCACGTCGACGGCAAGGCTTCGGGTTCGGCACGGGCTATCGCCGCCGCCCAGCGCGCAGCTCTTCAGAGAAAGACCATGTCCCAATTCCGCAGGAGTTCTTCATGACGAGAGATTATGAAACCGGTCATGCCAATGGCGATGAGAGTGATTTCGATAGCAATCAGGATTGGGACAATCAGGATTCGGGCGGTATCGCAATTATCGGCATGTCCGGTCGCTTCCCGGGAGCGCCTTCGGTGGAGGCGCTTTGGCAGTTGATTTGCGAAGGGCGGAATGCCTTCTCGCAATTCTCGCCGGAAGAACTCGAAGATGCCTTTACCGACGAGGAGCGCGCGCAGCCGAATTTTGTTCCGGCCCGGCCGCATCTTCGCGATGTCGAGCTGTTCGATGCTGATTTCTTCGGCATGTATCCGCGCGAAGCGGCGCTGACTGACCCGCAGCACAGAGTCTTCCTGGAAATCTGCTGGGAAGCGCTCGAAGATGGCGGCTACGATCCGCAGCGTTACCCGGGAATGATCGGCGTCTTCGCCGGCTCCTCGATGCCGACCTATCTGATCAACAACGTTCTGGGCGATCGCGCCAAGGCGGAGGAATTTACCTCCAACTATCAGATCGGCTGCTTCCAACATCTTGTCGGCGCACTCAACGACACGCTTGCGACACGCATCGCCTATAAATTCAATCTGCGTGGTCCCGCCTTTACGCTGCAATCGGCCTGCTCGACCTCGCTGCTGGCCGTGTCGCAAGCCTGCCAGAACCTGTTGACCTATAGTTGCGACATGGCGCTTGCCGGCGGCGTCTCGATCACCATCCCGCAAAGGCGTGGCTATATTTATCAGGAAGGCGGCATGGCCTCGCCTGATGGCACCTGCCGTCCCTTCGATGCAAACGCTGCCGGGACAGTCTTCGCGAGCGGCGCCGGCGTCGTGCTTCTGAAGCGCCAGGAAGATGCGCTGCGGGATGGCGACCATATCTATGCGGTTATCCGAGGCTATGGCGTCAACAATGATGGCTCCGACAAGGTCGGTTTCGTCGCACCGAGCGTCGAAGGCCAGGCCGAAGCGATTTCGGCAGCCTTTGCCAATGCCGCCGTCTCACCAGCAACCATCGGCTATGTCGAATGCCACGGCACCGCGACGCCGCTCGGCGACCCCATCGAATTCAGCGGTCTCAAGGGTGCTTTTTCGGAGGATCCGCCCGCGCCGGCAAGCTGCGCGCTTGGATCGGTGAAAGGCAATATCGGCCATACGGACGCCGCCGCCGGCGTTACTGGCCTCATCAAGACCGCGCTTGCGTTGGGCAAGGCGAAGATACCGCCCATGCCCAACTACGAGAAACCGAATCCGCGCATCGATCTCGATCACAGCCCCTTCTATATTCCGACCGAGATGATCGATTGGCCGGAAACGGAAGGGCCACGCCGCGCCGGCGTCAGTGCGTTCGGTGTCGGCGGCACGAACATTCACGTTATCGTCGAGGAACCGCCGGTTCGTCACGATGAGCCTGTCGATGAGCAGGAAGGACCATATCTTCTGCCGCTTTCGGCATCCAATCCGGCCGCCCTGTCGGCCATGCGCACTAACCTCGCTGACCATCTCGCCAAGAATCCCGGGCTGCCTCTGGCGCAGGTGGCTCATACGCTGCAGGCCGGCCGGCGTGAGTTCAACTATCGCCTTGCCATTGCCGCCAGCACTACGGAGGAGGCGATCGATCGCCTGACGGCGGAGCGCTATCAGCCGCTCATTGCCTCGGATCAACCGCCCGTCGCCTTCATGTTTCCGGGGCAGGGCGCTCAATATGCCGGCATGGGCGCCGGTCTCTATAGCGCGGAGCCGGAATTCGCCCGCTGGATCGACCGCGGCGCCGAGCTGCTGAAGATGACACTCGGCGTCGATCTGCGCGACTATATCTGCCACACCGGCCCGGTGACGCAGGCTATGGCCGACGAGCAGCGTGAGACGCGCATCGCTCAGCCCTGCCTCTATCTCGTCGAATACGCGCTGGCGCGGCTGTGGTTGAGCCGTGGTGTCAAGCCCTATGCGATGATCGGCCATAGCGTCGGCGAATTCGTCGCCGCAACGCTCGCCAATGTCATCTCCTTCGAAGACGGCTTGCGGCTGGTCGCCAACCGGGGGCGGCTGATGCAGAACCAGCCGCAGGGTGCAATGGTGTCGGTTCGCGCCGATGCCGAAACCGTCGCCATGCATCTGCGGGGCAAGGTCGAGATCGCTGCGATCAATGCGCCGAAACTCTCCGTCATTTCGGGGCCGTTCGAAGATATCGATACAGTCTGCACCGTGCTCGAATCCGCCGGCATTGCCTTCAGCCGGCTGCATACTTCGCATGCCTTCCACTCGGCGATGATGGATGAAGCCGTTATTGCCCTGCGCGAAGAGACGGCAAAGACCACCTATGGCACTGCCACCATGCCGTATATTTCCTGCGTCACTGGCGACTGGCAGACCGGTGAACGCGGAACCTCGCCGGACTATTGGGCAACGCATTGCCGCGACGCAGTTCACTTCGCCGATGGGCTCATGACGCTCTGCCGCGGCCGCAAACCGGTACTGCTTGAAGTCGGCCCCGGCCGAACGCTATCGGTCTTTGCCGCGCAGACGATTGCACGTGACGGTGTTGCCGCCATCGTGCAGTCCTTGCCTGAGCATGACCGCGCCTTTGCCGCTTCCGAGACCCTGGCGGAAGCACATGGCAAACTCTGGATGGCCGGCTACCCGCTGGAATGGCCGGCTCTGCCCGCCAGCGCCCAGCAGCGCCTGGGCCTGCCGACCTATCCGTTCCAGCGCCAGCGTCACTGGATCGACGCTCCGCAATCCTCCCGCCGCGCGGCGAGCCAACCGGCTCTACCCGCTCAAGTTCCTGTGCCCGCTGCCTCTTTCGCAGCCGATGTCAACCTTGTCGATGAGAACAAAGCCATGAACGTCGTAACACCACTCTCCCTTTCCGATCGCGTCCTCACTCTTGAAACCTCCCTGTTGACCTTGCTCAGCGAAATGTCAGGGGAGACGCTGGGGGTTACCGAGCGGGCCGTGACTTTCCTCGAACTCGGTTTCGACTCACTGTTCGTGGGCCAGTTCGCGCAGCGTATCGAGAAGGAATACAAGGTTAAACTCTCCTTCCGTGAGCTGCTCAGCAACATTCCCTCGGTCGCCGATCTGGCACTCCATCTCGACCAGCAGATGCCGCCGGATGCCGTGAAACCAGTCGCGGCACCGGTAGTGGCGCCGGTTGTCGCTCCCGCTGCGCCGGTGGCTGCAGCATCCTCACCAATCGCTATTCCGACGGCACTTCCCGTCGCCCCGATGCCGATGGTGTCTGCTGCGTCGCCGGATTTGGCAGCCGTGCTCCAATCGCAGATCCAGCTCGCACAGTCGCTGTTTGCCCAGCAGTTGGCGATCCTCCAGGGCGGCACGGCGCTCGTCCCGGCCGCCGCTGCGGCGATCCCAGCAGTTGCACCGCCGGTTTCTGTGCCCGTCATCACTCCTGCTGCCGCGCCTGCCGCTCCAGCAGCCGTCAAGCCGGCGTCAGACACAGCGGAGACCGAATTCGGCACGGAGCGTATCAAGCTCTACCGTCCCGGCGCAAAGAGCCTTGCGCCGGAGATAACCAATGCGAAACGGGCCTTCATCGCCGATCTGACCGCCGCCTATGAAGCGAAGAACGCCAAGTCCAAGGCCTTCACCAAGGCCAATCGCCATTGGCTTGCCGACCCGCGCACGGCTTCGGGCTTCCGCGCCGACTGGAAGGAAATGGTCTTCCCGATCGTCTGCGACCATTCCAAGGGCGCACATATTTGGGATGTCGACGGCAACAAATACGTCGATCTAGTCAACGGCTTCGGGCAGACCGCCTTCGGTCACGCCCCGGATTTCGTCATCGATGCGATCAAGGCCCAGGCCGATATCGGCTTCGCCATTGGCCCGCAAACGCCGCTCGCCGGCGAGGTCGCCGGAATGATCGCCGAAGTGACTGGTCATGAGCGCGTCACCTTCTGCAACACCGGTTCGGAAGCCGTCATGGCCGCCATGCGTCTCGCCCGTGCCGTCACCGGCCGTGACCGCATCGTGGTCTTCGCCAATGACTACCACGGCCAGTTCGACGAAGTGCTGGTCAAGGGCCGCAATCGGGCCGACCGGCCGATCGCCTTGCCGATCGCTTCCGGCATCCCGATGGGCTCGGTATCCAACATGACCGTGCTGCGCTACGGCGCACCGGAAAGCCTCGATTTCATCCGCGCCAATGCTGAGGAAATTGCGGCCGTTATCATTGAACCTATCCAAAGCCGCCATCCGGAATTGCAGCCGATCGAATTTGTTCGTGAGCTGCGTGATGTCGCCACTAAGTCTGAATTCGCCCTGGTCTTCGATGAAGTCGTCACCGGCTTCCGCGTCGATCCCGGCGGCATGCAGGCGATCTGGGGCATCAAGGGCGATATGGCGACTTATGGCAAAGTTGTCGGCGGCGGCATGCCGATCGGAGTCTTGGTTGGAAGCGCACGTTTCATGGATGCTCTCGACGGCGGCCACTGGAATTACGGCGATGACTCCGTTCCCATGACCGCCCCGACTTTTTTTGCCGGCACATTCGTACGTCACCCGCTGGTGCTGGCCGCGGCACATGCCGTCCTGCATCACATCAAGGGTGAGGGTGCGGAGCTTTATGGACGCGTCGCCGAACGAACGCAGGCACTCGTCGCCGAAATGAAGGCGGAACTCGCAAGGCGCGGCATTGCCGATGTCGTTCACGGCTATAAGAGCTGGTTCGCCGCCGACTTCAGCAGCCAGGATTCGCTGGGGTCACTGTTCTACGCCCAGATGCGCCTGAACGGCGTCCACATCCAGGAAGGCTATCCATGCTTCCTGACCACGGCCCATAGCGAAGACGATTTCCAGACCATCGCCAAGGCCTTCCGCGACACTCTCGACGCGCTGCAGTCGGTGGGAATCCTCGCCCCTGCCGAAGATAGACCAGCCTCATCGGTTGAAACGAAAGTACCCGTGGTAGCGCGCGCTCCGCGGCCGCAATCCGCACCGTTGACGGAGGCGCAGACGGAAATCTGGCTGGCGGCACAGGCCGGCGACGAAGCCTCGTGCTCGTTCAACGAATCCTTTTCATTGAAGCTCGAAGGCGCTTTCGACGAGAAAGCGTTCCGCAAAGCCATCGATACCGTCGTTGATCGTCATGATGCCTTCCATATCCGTTTTGATCGCAGCGGCCAGTTCTTCCACTTCATTCCGGATTTCAAACTCGATCTGCCGCTGGTCGATGGTGCCAACGAAGCCCATCTGCGTCAGATCATCGAAGATGAGGCGCTGACACCCTTTGATCTCGTGAACGGTCCTCTGGTCCGGGCCAGCATCGTGAAGCTCGGTCACGACAAGCATGTCTTCGTCTTCACGGGCCACCACATCGTCTGCGATGGCTGGTCGATCAACGTGTTCGTCGATGAGTTGTCGACCGCCTATGCTGCCTACCAACAGGGCGACATGCCGCACTTCGAACCGGCTCTGTCCTTCGCCGCCTATTCGACCGACTTCGCACCGAAGCCGGAGAAATCAGGGGCTACGGAGCAATTCTGGCTCGACCAGTTCAAGACGGTTCCCGATCTGCCGGAAATGCCGCTTGATCGGCCGCGCCCGGAATATCGCAGCTTTGCCGGCGGAACCTGCACCGGCTTCATCGGCGAGGAAGTCTATAAGACCCTGAAGAAGGCGGGGGCAAAATCGGGTGCAACGCTGTTCTCCACCCTACTTGCCGCCCTGCAGGTGACGATCTCGCGGCTTTCCGGCCAGGAGGACATCGTCATCGCCATCCCTTCTGCGGGCCAGAGCCTGGTCGGTGACCAGATCCTCGTCGGCCACTGCGTCAACCTCCTGCCGCTGCGTCAGACCGTGACGTCAACAGAATCCTTCGTCACCCACCTGAAGGCAACGCAACAGTTAGTCTTCCAGGCGTTTGAGCATCAGGACTACACCTACGGCACGCTGGTGCGCAAACTCGGGATCAAGCGCGACTCGCGGCGCCTGCCGCTCACCGAAATCCAGTTCAACCTGGAGCGTATGGCCGGCGGCGGCGCCTTCGGCAACCTGAAGCCGACGATCGAGCCGAATGCGAAGGCCTTCTCCAACTTCGACATGTTCTTCAACATGATCGAGGCCGCGGATCACATTCGCATCGATGTCGACTACAATGCCGACGTCTTCGACCGCGCCACCATCGAGCGCTGGATAGGCCATTTCTCGACGCTGGCTGCGGCACTCGCGAAAGATATGGAGCGCAAGGTTTCCGAACTGTCGCTGCTGACGGCGGACGAGAAATCCTGGCTGATCGAAAGCCTCAATCATACGGCAGTGGACTACAATCATGATGAGTTTGCCTTCTCGCTCTTCGCCCGCAAGGCAGCAGAACATCCGCATGCCGTCGCCGCCGAACATGACGGCCATACGATCACCTACGGCGAACTCGAAACCCGCTCCAACCAGCTTGCCCTCTATCTGCAGATGGCGATCCCCGAACCCGGGCAGCGCATCGCGCTTCTCGTCGAGCGCTCGCTGGAAATGATCGTCGCTCTCTTGGCGGTCATGAAAGCCGGGCACACCTATGTGCCCATGGACCCGGCCCATCCCGAGCCGCGGTTGCGTCAGACTCTGGATATCGCCCGCGTCGGCGGCCTGATTTGCGACAGCGACGAGATGGCACGGCTTGCAGCCTCAGGCACGCCGATCATCCGTACCGACAAGGATGCCAAGGCGATCGGCTCGATGACAGGGGCCACCCTGAAGAGCCTGCCGACTGACACCACGGCGCCGGCCTATATCATCTTTACCTCCGGCTCGACCGGCATGCCGAAGGGCGTCGAAGTGTCCCACCGGGCGCTGACGAACTTCCTCCTTTCCATGGCAAAGGAGCCGGGATTCACCGCCAATGACACGCTGATTGCCGTAACGACGATCTCCTTCGATATCGCCGGGCTGGAAATCTACCTGCCGTTGATATCGGGCGGAAAGGTCGTCGTCGCCAACCGGATGCAGGTGCAGGATGGCTTCGCGCTGGTGCGGCTGATCAATGAGCATAATGCGACGGTGCTGCAGGCAACCCCGACGCTCTGGCAGATGCTGACGGAGGCGGGCCTCAAGGAGCGGCCGAATCTGAAGATGCTCTGCGGCGGCGAACCGTTGCCGAAGGAGCTGGCGAAATCGCTGCTGACGATCGGGGGCGAGCTCTGGAACATGTATGGCCCGACGGAGACGACGATCTGGTCTTCGCTGCAGCGGATCACCGATGCGGATCAGCCGATCACCATCGGCCACCCGATCGCCAACACCCAGCTCTATATTCTCGACCAGAACAACAGCATCGCGCCGATTGGCGTAACCGGCGAGCTGCATATCGGCGGCGATGGCTTGGCGAACGGTTATTTCGACCGGCTTGACCTGACCGAGAAAGCCTTCGTGCCGTTCTGCTTCGCCACCGGCAGGCCGAAGAGACTTTACAAAACCGGCGATGTCGGCCGGCGCCTGGCCGACGGGTCGCTGCAACTGCTCGGACGACGCGACCAGCAGATCAAGCTTCGCGGCTTCCGCATCGAACTCGGCGACATCGAAGCCGTCGTCTCCAAAGCCGAAGGCGTTCGCCAATGCGCCGTCGTTGCGGCGGAGAACCAGAAGGGCGACCGCTCTCTCGTCTGCTATGTCGTACCCACGATCAGCGGCATCGAGCTTTCGCCGGCCAATCTTGCCGCACATGCCAAGGCCAATCTTCCCGGCCATATGGTGCCGAGCTTCTGGGTGACTGAAAGCGAGCTGCCGCAGACTGCCAATGGCAAGCTCGACCGGAAGAGCCTGCAGTTGCGCGGCGTGCCGCAGCGCGAGGCTGCAGTCGTCAAGGTTCAACCCAAGACAGAGACGGAGCGGCGGATCCTGACGATCTGGGAGGAGGTGCTGAACCTCGGAGATATCAGCGTCGACGACAATCTCTACGCGCTGGGTGCCGACTCGCTGACTATCTTCCGCATCGCCGCCCGCATGCTCGACACCGGCCTGCCACTGGAGGCGAAGCATCTGCTGCGTCATCCCTCGGTAGCCGAGCTGGCGGCCTTTGCAGACAGCCAAGGGGAGATCAAGGCTGACCCGGCTCAGTTCCACGTTCCATCATTGAAAGACTTCCGTAACGGCGCACGCCGCGGATTGGAGAGGGCAATATGAGTAGTGTTGAAAACAGCCCCGTAGGCCAGGTTGCCGATCTGGAGATCATCGGCGAGTTTCCCTGCACGCAGACGCAATTGCGCTGCTGGATTCTCGACCAGTTGCTCCCCGGCAATCCAGCGCTCAATGTTGCGGTTCGCTGGGAAATTCGAGGCGCGTTCAAAGCCGCGACCATCGAGGCGGCCTTTCGCAAGGTGATCCAGCGTCATGAGATTCTGAGGACGCGATTCATCGAAAGGGAAGGCCGCCCCTTCCAGCAGGCGGTGGACCGGATCGATTTCAAGATGTCGGTGATCGATCTTCGCAGCATGGCGGCCGATCAGCGCCAGACAAGAATCCTGTCGATCGGCGAGGAGACGGCGCAGGCTCCTTTCGACCTTAGCAAGCCCGGGCTCTTTCGAGTCTCGCTGCTGATGGCCGAAAACGACCGCGGGGTTCTCCTCATCACCGCCCACCAGAGCTGCTTCGATGGTTGGTCGATCCGCGTGCTCGGACGGGAAGTGGGGGAAATCGCCGCCGCCATCGATGCCGGCCGGCAGCCTGTACTCCCTGATTTGCCGCTCCAATATGGCGACTATGCTCTCTGGCAGCAGGAATATCTGCAGAGCTACGGTTTCGAGACGGAGAAGACCTTCTGGCGTGAGAAGCTCACCGGCGCGCCTTACTTCGAAGTGACGCCGGACCATCCGCGCGGCCGTGTGAAGACCAATCACGGCAATATTCTCTCCGTCGCGCAGCCTCTCGCCTTCAGCGAGCGCATGGATGCTGCCGCACGCGCTCATCGCGTCTCGCAATACAGCTACGGCGCCGCCATCATCAGCGCCATGTTGCATCGGTTGACGAATGCTGGGACCGTGATGTTCGGCTCGCAGGTGGCAGGCCGCGAACATTCCGATCTTGAAGATCTGATCGGCGTCTTCATCAACAATCTCGTGCTGCGCTTCGATTTTTCTTCCGACATCTCGTTCGCGCAGCATATCCATTCGGTCAGCGAGACGGTGGAGGGGGCGCTGAACCATCAGCGCATGCCGTTCAACAAGCTGGTGGAGCTGATCAACCCGGTCCGCGATCCCTCGCGTAATCCGCTGATCTCCGTGAATTTCAACCTGCAGAAGGCGTTTCTGGAGGATCATCGCTATGGCGGCTTCGAGCTGATCAGCTCACCGTCGCAATCGCCCGGCGTCATCTACGATCTGAGCTTCATCATGATCGGCCGGCCGACGGGCTGGCGCATGTCGATCGAATATAATGCCGATCTCTTCGATGCGCGCACGATCGAAAGCCTGCTGCAGCTCTGGCAGAAGGCGTATGAGGTTGCCCTCGACCATCCCGAGGCAATGCTGTCGTCGCTGACCGTGCCCGAACGGCATGCAGTTGCTGCCGCCAAGGACACATCGGCAACCGAGCTTTCGGCGAGCCAGGCTTCGGCCGACACGCCGGTGGCGAAGAAGATGGCTGCGCTGGCAGCCCTCTGGCAGGACATTCTCCAAGTTCCGCAGGTACGGCCGAAGGACGATTTCTTCGCGCTCGGCGGTCATTCCCTGCTGGCGCTGCGGCTGCTGTCGGCCGTGCGGGACAAATTCAACGTCAAGCCGACGCTGGAACTTCTGTTCAAGGAGCCGACGCTCGAGGGCTTTGCCGCCGCGATCTTCGACACGCCGAAGGCGGAGGAACCCGCCGCCGCGATCGCCAATCCCTGGGAAATGATCACCTGCAAACGCGGCACAGGGCCGGCCTCGGTTTATACGCTCAACCATCCCTTCCTCTATTACCGCCTGGCAAACGAATTGCCGGATAGGGTGTCGGTTCACAACATCAACATGTTCAATACCGATCTCGGAAATCTGGCTGGTATGCGGCTCGAGGATATTGCCCGCTATGCGGTCGATGCCATGCAGATCGATGTCAGCGCCGGGCCTGTTGGCCTCGCCGGGCTCTGCGTCAACGGGACGCTGGCGATGGAGGTAACCCGGCAGTTGCGGGAGAAGGGGGCTGATGTCAGCTTTACCGCCATCATCGATACATGGGCGCCAGGCTACTTCCGCTCGCTGCCGAAAAGGGAGCAGAAACGATGGAACAGGGAGCGGCGCGTCAAACGCCTCGTCTACTTCACGAAGAAGGTATTGTCGGGCCGGATGCCGCTGATCGTGTTCCTCAAGGAGTTCAATTTCTCGCTCGCGCTTCTGAAAATGTTCGGCGTCAAAGCCGGGCAATATTCACCTGACGAAGAGGCCAATGCGGCGGTGACGGATTTGCTGGTGGCGGCTGCGCGCAGCTACAAGCCGGTGCAGAGCAAGGACCCTTCTGTGATACTCTTGCGCAGCCAGGCCAATCATCCCCGCGCTCGCAAGCTGCTGTTCGGCTGGGGCGACGCGGTGGCGGCAGAAACCACCGTTGTCGATATTAAAGGCTGGCATGAGGACTCGGTGGCCGAACTCGCATCGGTCATCTCCAAGAAGTTCGGCGGCGCTTAGGCGCCGCTTCGAAAAATATCCGGCGAAACCGCATAGGAAACGCGATCATGGATATGACCAGGCCTTTGAGGATCGGTGTTCTTGCCGGGCATAAGGACGGCTTTGAGAATTGGGAGCTGATGGTTTTTGACCGGGTTCTTGCCGATCCGCGCTTCGAGCTCGTCACGCTGCTGGTTCATCCACGGGCTTTCGGTAACCGGAAGACGTCGTCGCTGTTTGCCTTGGAAGCACGGCTGGAGGGTAAACTGCTCGCCCGGCAGCCTGCCTATATCCCGAAGCATTTCGATGCCGGCCGCCAGCGCGTCGACTATCTCGAAGCCATTGGCGGCCGCAACACGACCGATGGCAGCGTCGCTTCCGCATTACTCAAGCGTCTCGATCTCGATCTGGTCATACGCACCACGCCGGAGGGCTTGCCCGACGACGCGATCCGGGCACTGCCGTTTGGCGAATGGGCCTTCAATTTCTCCGATCAGCGATCGGAACATGCCGATTGGTACAGCTATGCCGATGTCATTGCCAGGGCACCGGTGACGGACCTGACGCTTTATGCCAAGCGCGGCGGTGAAACCCAGCTTGCTCAGATCGCTACCTCATCGTTCAACATCAAATTCAGCGCGGCGCGCAATGCCGCTTTCGTGCGGGAGCGTGGCGTGACGCTTTTGATGCGCGAACTTGGGCGTTTGGCCGATACGCGTCAGCTCGACACAACGGCATTGGCGCGCCCGCCAGTCACTTCAGCCCCATCATTCGGCGATCTCTTCCGCTATACCGGCGCATTGTCAGGTTATCTCTCAGGAAAAGCGCTTAAGGTATTGAAATCAAAACTACGCTTCGGTTCGTCAATCTGGACGCTCTATACCGGTCGTGGGCGGATTGATGATTTCGATCCTAGCCAGGCGATCGAAATCCCGCCGACCAAGGGCGACATCAAGGCCGATCCCTTCCTGTTTCAGCATGATGGTGAATGCTACCTGTTTTACGAAGCCTATGCGGATGGCGACCGCAAGGCGCATATCGCCGTTGGCCGCTTCAACGGCGACAAGATTGAGCGGCTCGGCGTGGCGCTCGATTGTCCGCACCATCTCTCCTATCCGTTCGTGTTCCGCGACGGCGACGACATCTTCATGATGCCGGAGGCGCATCAGTCGCACCGGCTCGAGATCTGGCGCTGCACCGAATTCCCGCTGAAATGGGAGCTTTATTCCACCGCCCTCGAAGGCCAATCGGCTGCCGACAGCATTCTGACGCGTCACGGCAACAAATGGTGGCTCTTCACCAATCTCTCGGATCATCACGCCTATGAAGATCACTGTAACGAGCTCTATGTCTTCGAGGTCGACGGTCCGGAGCTGAAGCGCGTCGTGCCGCATAAACGCAATCCCGTCGTCATCGGCAGCACCGTGGCCCGCAATGCCGGGCGCATCTTCGAGCGCGATGGCAAGATCTACAGGCCGTCGCAGCGAAATTCCCATGGCCTCTACGGCTACGGGCTGAACATCATGGAGATCGAAGAGCTCACGCTCGATCATTATAGCGAACGCTGCATCCGCACGATCACGCCGGACTTCAAGACCGGGCTTCTCGGCTGCCATCATTTCGATGCAGCGGGCGGGCGCTATATCATGGATGCGAGATTGAGCATTTAAAACCTGTCGCGCGGGTGATGATCATCAAAGAACTGTTCTTGCACGAAATGCTGGGCAAAGGCCGTCCAGCGAGGGGGAGGCAGAACTGATGGACAAGGACGCTGACAACAAGGCCGATCATGTCGGCCCACAAGGGTTTACGCGCAGGGCGGTGCTCACGACTGGCGGTTCGCTGGCGGCGGTGCAAATCGCTGGCAGGATGGGCGTGGGTGGATTGGCCGCAGCGCTTGCTTCCGGAACAGCCGCGTTGGCTCAGTCGACCAAGCCAAACATTGTTTTTATCCTCGCCGACGATTTGGGCTGGAAGGATGTCGGGTTTCACGGCTCTGACATAAAGACGCCAAATATCGACCAACTGGCGGAAAAAGGCGCCCGGCTTGAGCAATACTACGCCCAGCCCATGTGCACGCCGACCCGGGCGGCGTTCATGACGGGCCGCTACCCGTTCCGCTACGGCATGCAGACCGCCGTCATTCCCCAGGGCGGTACCTACGGCTTGGCGCTCGATGACTATCTCTTGCCGGAAATGTTGAAGGAAGCAGGCTATGCCACCGCCGCGAGCGGCAAATGGCACCTCGGTCACGCCAAAACGGCATTCTGGCCGCGCCAGCGCGGCTTCGATTCATTCTATGGCGCTCTGCTTGGCGAGATCGATCACTTCACGCATAAGTCGGCGAACGGCAATGCGGATTGGTACCGCAACAACGAAGCCATCGAAGAGGAAGGATTCGACAACGTCCTCTTCGCTACCGAAGCCGTGCGAGTGATCAACGAGCACGATCAGTCGAAGCCTTTGTTCCTGTATCTGGCCTTCACGTCGCCGCATACGCCCTTCCAGGCGCCGAAGGAATATATTGAACGCAACAGCCACATCGCCGACGAGAGCCGGCGAAACTATGCGGCGATGATCTCGGTGATGGACGATGGCATCGGCAGGGTCGTCGAAGCTCTCGAAACGCGCGGCATGGGCGAGAACACGCTCATTGTCTTTCACAGCGACAATGGCGGCGTGGTCAATGCTTTCTTTGCAGGGGAAAGCGACGTCAAGGGCAAGCTTCCGGCCGACAACGGTCCTTACCGGGAGGGCAAGGGGACGACCTATGAAGGAGGTACGCGCGTCGCTGGCCTGGTCAACTGGCCGGGAAAGATCAAGCCTGGTACCGCCGACGGAATGATGCATGTCGTTGACATGTACCCGACCTTGGCGGCTCTGGCCGGTGCCAAGCTCGGCAAGAACAAGCCGCTGGACGGGATGGACATGTGGCCGATGCTTGGCGAAGGAAAGCCATCGCCACGCACCGAGATCGTCTACAACATCGAACCAATGACGGCCGCCGTGCGCCAGGACGATTGGAAGCTTGTGTGGAAGGCGACATTGCCGCCGAAACTCGAACTCTTCGATCTTTCGAAGGATACGTCCGAGACCACAAACCTTGCCGATCAGAACCCCGAAATGGTCCAGAAACTGCAGGCGCGGATCATCGAGCTCGCCTCACAGATGGCTCCGCCGCTCATCATGCAGGACGCCGTGCGATTGCTTTTGCATTCGGACACGGTGCTGCCCGACGCGGCTGAAATGTTCAATGTCGGAGATTGATGGGCAATTCTTTCGTGGCGGCAAACGCGGTTTTGCGATAGCGACACGCGTAAAATCAAGAACCTAAAGCGCGCGGAGCGAATCCCAGAGATCGCGATGCGCTTTAGGCGTCTCATCCTCATCGCTGCGATAGCGCAGGCCGACCGGACGACCCTTTGTGAGAGCAACAACAGCGCCGGCGAACGTCGCCGGTGTTTCAAGCTCGAGAATCCGCCAGTTGAAAGGCGCGTCTGGATCGCCCTCTAGCCGCTCCAGTCTCGGTTCACTTGTCCAATCGAATGTTACGTCGAAACTGTCGAGCGCCAGCGAGAGCCCCTCGCCATGCGCCTTGACGAAGGCCTCCTTGCGCGTCCAGCAGCGATAGAAACCGTCGAGATAGGCCTCCGGCGGCAGTGCCCGCAGGGTCAGGCATTCCTTACGGGAAAAGAAACGACCAGCGATGTCTTCCTTGAGGAAGCGGATTTCCTCGACATCGATGCCGAGCTCGTAGCGATCAGAGATCGCTAGCGCCGCAAGATCGGCGCTGTGGCTCAGATTGAAGTGGAGGGGAGTGCCGCCAGGGAAAGCGACGTAAGGCTTGCCATAGTCGTTATACGTGAAGGACACTTTTTGCGGCGACAGGCCGAGATACTGCCCGAGGATGGATCGCAACCGTCCCCTTCCAACTATGAACCGTTGTCTGTCTCGTTCGCGCACGAAGCGCGCAGCTCTTGTGAGCTCTTCAGCGGACAAGAGCGCTGCGAACCCATCGAGCTGAGATGGCGTCGCATCGAGGCTCCAGGTCCAGACGTCGATAACGTCTGGACCGATGATTTCGAAACTAGGTTGTTGCATAGGAGAGCTTGCCGCTGGCGGTCGGGCCTTGGCGAACCATGCGCCGTGCCAAATATGCCATCAGCGCCGCCGGATAGTTCTCGCCCAGGCTGATGCGGCAAGTGCGCTTCAGGATATCCAGCGTCTGCGCGCACATGTCAGGCGTATATTCGATCTTTCGATCCGTCCAATTATAGGGGTTCATTGCAGGGTGGCCGCTGCGCTGTTGCAGCACCGGCTGCCAATTGGTGTAGACGTGGCGGCTGGAATCGTAGAGTCGATAGACGCCACGCCTGTTTTCCTCGGCAAACTGTCTGGCGTCGTCGGGCGTTTCGAAGATGACATGCAAGCCGGCGGCGTTGGCGACATCATTGTGCGGACCGATGCGCATCCTGTCACTCTTCGACAGGATCTCGGTCATCATGTCGTAGCGCTTGCGCATGCGCGCAATCATCGGATCGAGCCGCTTCAGTTGGACGCGCAGCATGGCACCCTGGATTTGGCTCGCCTTGAAATTCACGCCGAGCATCGGCGGTTCGTTGGCATTATCGAGATGGCCGCGAAACAGCGAGCCGATGTCGTGATACATGCGCGCCCGGGCAAAAAGCTGCGGATCGTTGGTAACGACAGCGCCGCCTTCGCCGATATTCATGTTCTTGAACTGGTTGAAGCTATAAGCGCCGAGGTCGCCGATCGTGCCCGTCCGCTTGTTCTTGTAGGTCAGCCCGACGGCCTGGCAGGCATCCTCGATGACAAGCAGATTATGCTCGCGGGCGATGTGCATGATGCTGTCCATGTCGCAGACCATGTTCGACATGTGCACGGGAATGATCGCCTTCGTCTGCGGGGTGATTTTGCGGACGATGTCGGCAGGGTCCATCGTCAATGTCTGGTCGATGTCGACCAGGACCGGCACGGCGCCGGCGGCCAGAGGCGCGGCGGCGGTGGCGATCCAGGTATAGGCGGGCACCAGCACTTCGTCGCCGGGGCCGATGCCGGCCGCGACCAACGCTGAAATCAGCGCCCCGGTACCGCTGCTCATCGTCAGCGCATGCTGTACGCCGAACTTGGCGCAGAAATCGGCCTCGAACCGCAATAGGGGACCGCCTGTGTCGTCGCCATAGCGCGCCAATTTTCCCGACGCAAATACCGGCGCAAGCGCCATCCATTCCCGCAATCCGACTTTAGCCATATCTTCGCTCCCGATGAAATCAGCGGCTCTCGTCTTTGAGCCTAGCGCCCGTTCGCTCTGTTTTCAGCATGGCTTTCCGGCCAGAAAGGCTTGGTGCAGAGCCAATCGACCTATCCAAAATCGGTAGCTCACATACGCATCTATGCCTGATTGGACGATTATCCGCGAAGCCGCGATTCCGATAGAAAAACAAGGAATTGTGGGAGAATGTTATCATGGCGATCCGAGACCTCAGATCAGCCCGGGACAATACGCTGCTACATGCCGATATCGCCATCGTCGGCGGTGGTCCCGCGGGCATCACCATCGCACAGGAATTTGCAAATACGCCAGTTCGCATCCTCGTCATCGATAGCGGCGGCCTCGATTACGAGCCCGAATTGCAGACACTGAACGCGGTCGAAAATATCGGCGAGCCTGTTGCGCGCGCCGGCATCGAGCCGGTTGGGCGCGGTTACAGCGGCGGCTTGGAGTGGTTGAACGAGATACCGGCCTTCGAGCTGCGCAACCGGCTTCTCGGCGGCAGCACTCATACGTGGGTCGGCAAATGTGCTGCTTTCGACGAGATCGATTTCGCAAGGCGGCCGTGGCTGTCGCTGTCCGGCTGGCCGATCGGGCGCGATGAGCTGCAGATAGCGCTGGATCGTGCCGGCGACCTCCTCAATCTCGGACCCAATCTTTACGACGAGCGCCTTTATGAACGGCTGCATTCCCGCCCGACCGATCTTGGCATGAACAGCGATCTTCTCCGTCCGTTCTTCTGGCAATTCAGCCATGAGCGGAATCGGCGCGGCGAACCGATGCGCTTCAACAGATGCGCGCGCAAGATCAATGCGACGAATATCGATTTTCTGACACATGCGACGGTGACGGAGGTCGTTCTCGACCACAATGGCCGCCGGGCCACGTCCTTGAATGTGACGAGCCTTGAAGGAAACAAGGCCATCGTCGACGCCAGGACGATTGTACTTTGCGGCGGCGGCATTGAGAATGCCCGATTGCTGCTGGCCTCAAACACGTTGATGAGGTCCGGCATTGGCAACAGCCGGGATGTCGTCGGCCGCTATCTTGCCGATCATCCCCGCACGTCGCTTGCCCGCGTCACCGGGCGCGATATCGATCGGATCGCCCGGCATTTCAATTTCTATGGTCTGTCGCATAAAGGGCGAACGCATTTTTATCTGCAGGGACTGTCTCTCAGTCCGGACATGCAGGTGCGGGAAGGTCTTACCAATTGCGCGGCCTATCCGGTCCAGATCCACGCTGACGACGACCCGTGGGTTGCGCTGAAGCGCGTGGCGCACGGCTCACACCGGACATTGGCGCATGATCTTTCGGCCATCGGACGATCGCCCGGAATGATCGCATCCGGCCTCTACAACAGGCTGATCCGCAAACGCGGCTTGCCGCACCGGTCGACCGAGCTGCGTTTCGACGTCATGGCGGAGCAAAAGCTTGACCCCGAAAGCCGGGTCACGCTTTCGCACACACGTGATCGCTTCGGCAGGCCTCTGCCTCGAGTGGATTGGAAGATAGGGCCTTGCGAAATCAAGAGCATAAAGCGACTGGCGCAAGTGATTTCAAAGGAATTCGGCCGCATCGGCTTGCCGCGGCCGCAACTCGCCGACTGGATCGCCATGGATGACGACGGCAGCGCGGCTTTCATGGATATGGCGCATCCATCCTGCACGACGCGCATGGGAACCGATCGCGCGACCAGCGTCGTCGATCCGAACGCGATGGTCCATGGTGTCGACGGATTGTTCGTCGCAGGCAGTTCGGTCTTTCCGACGGGCGGGCACGCCAATCCGACATTGATGCTGTTGACGCTGGCAGTCCGCCTCGCCGATCATCTTAAGGCGAGGCATGCAATCGAGAGGCCCTATGTCATTGCTGAAGGATTATCGTCGGTCATGGTGAAGACAGTCTGATGTCTCTATTGATCTTCAGGTTCAAGCTGTCTCACCTCGGTGGCATCTTGTCGAATTTCGGCAGTGCAGGATCGAGGTGATCCCAGGCATATCCGGCCGCGGTCCAGGATACCAATTGCGGCTCATAGCGGCTTGGCTCATCGAGGCTTGCTGGCGTGACGATGAACACATCCGGCATGTCGGGAAACGTCATATAGACGGACGAGCCGCATGTCGGGCAGAAGCCGCGCCGCTTCACGGTTCCGCCGTCACCAACGGTCTGCCAGTGCGACGCTTCTCCCTCGACCTTCACCTCAGCCGCAACAAAAGTCAGATGCGATTGATGGCCGGTGCCGCTGTCGCGCTGACATTGCCGGCACTGGCAGTCAACCATGACGGCTGGTTCGCCGGCGATTTCGTAGCGGATCGCGCCGCAGGCGCAGCCGCCGACATAGAGCTTGTTCATGTCGTTCTCCTATTGCTTCAATGCGATGTTTGCGAAGACGCCTCTTCGGCGACCACCATGTCGAGCCTCTTGACCACCTTTTTCCAGCCTTCGCTCATGTTGCGGTAGGCGGTATCGTTCTTCGGAAGCACGAAGCCGGAATGGACGAGGCGCAGGCGCGTGCCCGCCTCGGCCTTGGAGAGGGTGAAGGTGACCACCGTGTCCAGTTTTGAGCCGTAACCATCATTGGCCGCATGGCCGCCCCTCCAGGCATAGGACAGCCGCTCATTCGGCACGACCTCCAGCACCTCGCAGTGAATGGTGCCGTCCCATTCGCCTGCGGGCGTGGTTTGAAAGGTGAAGTGGCAGCCGGCCACAGGCTCGAAACCCTTCGGCGCCATCAGCCAGCGGCTGATCAGTTCGCCGCTGGTCAAGGCCTTCCAGATGATCGCCGGCGCATGCGGGAAAACTTCTTCGGCCACAATGGCCTGCGTGTCTTTACTCACGGCTTGGTTCATGGGTCGATTTCCTTCAGCAGGTTTCTCAGATCGGCAAAGCGTTCGCGCCAGAAGACGCCATAGTGGCTCATCCAGTCGACCAGCGGCTCCAGGCCATCTGGCTGGGCACGATAATAGACGTTGCGACCCTCGGGGCGCTCGCAGACAAGGCCAGCCTGTTTCAAGGACTTGAGATGTTGGGAGATGGCGCCCTGCGTGACACTGCTGCCGCGGGTCAATTCGACCACGGTGATCTCGTCGGAATTGACGATGCGCTCGAACACGGCCCGCCGGGTGGGATCGGCAAGGGCGCGCATGACGGCAGTTATGGTGTCGGTTTCGATCATGAGAAATCAAATAGCAAGGACTAATCGATTAGTCAATACTATTTGATTTGATCCATGCACGAAGGGGCGGCTCTCGCCACCCCCTTGACTGCGTTCCGGGAATATCTCTAGCCGAGGCGGAAATAGAAGCCGGCGCTTTCGCTCCGTCCCAATTCCGGATGGGTGTCGATGAGGTGAGACAGAGATGGGATCGCCCAGCGGTCGACCTGCGTGTAACCGAGCTGTGTCAAATCGCCGAGGAAGGTGGCTTCGTCGCGCATCTGATAAGGCACATAGGCGCCGCTTATTCGTTCCAGCGTCACGACCGTGCCTCTCTTGTGGAGGGCGACCTTGTTGAGGATCACATGCCGGGGCAACGCCGGCAGGCGCTGCAGCAGGCTGGAGAGCGGCACATCCAGATATTGCATCAAGCCGGAGCCCAGGAAAAGCGGTATGCCGGCGGCTTCCTCGATGCGGTCGACGAAGGTGAGGCCGGTCAGACCATCGCGCTCCGCCAAGCGCCGTCCGGCGCGGGTGAAGGAGGGAAGATCGTAGACGACCCAACGGAAGGAGTCGTCGAACTGCAACAACGGCCGGAAAGCCCTGTATTTCGTTCCCATATGGCCGCCGGCGTCGATTACACCGTCAACCTCCTGCATCAGGTTGCGCATCCAGAACATCACCGGATAGTCCCATGGCAAGACCTGGCACATTTTGGAAAAGCCGACATTGGTGATTTCCTCGTGGTCGTAACCGGCCATCGGCATGGTCTTGGCGGCGGCAAAGGCAGCTTCGTAGGAACTGTAAGCTCCGGTAAATCGCCGCGGAAATGGCGATAGATACCGCAGGCGCCCGCCGGCCGCACGCAGCGGCGACAAAGACCGGCCAAGACTGCGGACCGTTTCGCCAAGGATCGAGCGCTTGTTCTCTGACAAAGATGCCGTCGCCATTGTCATGTCCTCAACTGGCCTCGAACGGCCTTTCTCGTTTTGAAAATTGTCAGGCCTATCGTCGGCCGACCGCAAAGATCGGGATCGGGATCCCTATCAATTTCTGAAGGATCGCAAGGGTGAGAACGTAGGTCGCTCCGCCGGACACCACTTGGATCGCCAATGTTGCCAGGTGCCGCAGCGCAGACGCTTCGGCGAGATAACCGAGCGAATAGACCGTTGCCGCCATGGCTGCGATGGCAACGGCAACGTAGGCGCAGTCGCTAATCACCCGCCTCCATGCGAGGCCGCCATAGTTGCGCTGCAGATGCATCGATACCACAAAGGAAATCAGCGATGCCAGGCATTGGCTACCAGCCGCCGCCTCGACGCCGAAGGGCGCGAAGAGAACGATCAGGCCGACCGAGATAGCGCCGTTGAGCAACAGCGCGGCAGGCATATGCCTGATATTGCCGGACAGAGAAAGCAGCGGCTCGGTGACATAGCCGGGCGTCAGCAGCACCTGCTTGACCGAGAGGATCGTCACGAGGATCGCTGCCGGCGCCCATTTGTCGCCGAGCACCACGTCGATCAAGCTGGATGAAATCAGCGACAGCCCGAGATAGATCGGCGCCGAGATCGCCATCAGAAGGGTCATGAAGGTGGTCGCGGCGGGACCGACATCGCGGGATGTTTTGCCGTTGGCATCGATCTTGACGGTCGCCCGGCGGAACAACGTCCAGGCGAGCATGCGCGCCGGCTCGCCGATGAGTTCGGAGAAGGCGGCGATGATCCGTTCGGCAACGCGATAATAACCGGCTTCCGCGAGACCGAGAAAGCTGCCGATCGCCAGTGTGCCCGAATAGGAGCGCAGGAAGATGATCAGCCGGTTTGCCAGAATATGACGCGAGAACTCGAGGATTTCGCGCGCGAACGGAAAGGTGAGGCGTGGTTTGGGATACCAACGTGCGACGATGGCAGAGGCGAATACGCCGACGAGCAGTGTCGCAAGCCTTCCCGCCACGAGGGAGAAGACGTTCCAACCTATCCACAGGCCGAGCATAGTCACGCCCAGCCCGGTAAGCTCGGATGCGATACGGATTGCCGCCTGTTTGCGCAACTGCCCCCTCGCGACCAGCAGTCCGTCATAGACGACTGAAAGCGAGGAGGGCAGGAACCAGCAACTGAAGAGGCAGAGCAGCATGCCTTCCCAGGGCTGATGGAAGACAAACCAGACGACCGCGGCAATCGAGAGGCCGACGATCGTTATCAGGATTCCGGAGATGACCGAGATCGTGCCGACCTGGTCGAGCTCGTCCCGCGTGCACTCCGTTTTCATGATGAACTCGCCCCAGCCGCCCTCGGCAACAACGACGAGCAGGATCACGATGGCGGAGCTATAGGCGTAGAGGCCGAATTCGGCAGACTCCAGCACACGCGCTGCGACGAGGAAAACGACGAGCTGCACGACCTGGGAGACGATCTTCGAAACCAAGGTCGAAGCACCGTCGCCGATGACGGACGGCAAGCGCAGGCGAAGCCATCGCGGCAAACCGAATCGGCCGGAAGATGGAGGGGGAAGGGGCATCCCGTCCATCAGCGCACCGCCTGCGTCGGAGAAAAGAAAGGCAAAACCCCTCCGTTTTTCCACCGCTGACTCATCGCGGCCCCATAATATTGTGTGGGTTTCTTTAAGAAAAACCAGATTTTCTTAAGATAAATCATGTAACGTTCCCATTCGGAACACAATCTTGCGCCAAGGGGAACGCTCCAAAAACTAAGCAAACTGGCGTTGAACGGCCTAACGTTACGTAAGTTGCGACCTGGGCCTGAGAAGATGTTTTTGGTTGGTGTTCGCCCAACAGAGGGTTTTTCGTAAACTGTCATGAGACAACATGCAGAACAGGTTATGAAGGACGTCGATCCCGATCGCACGGCAGCCGGGCGCCGGCGCTTTCCGCGCCGGAAATTCGTGCTCCGTTGGCTGCTGATACTGTTTTGTCTCGCGGTCTGGGCTGCGGTCGCCATCTTCTTCATTTGGTGAGTCGTTCCTTTTCATTGCGGGCAAGCAGCACGACGCCGACGGTCTTCCAGAGAATGGCGACGTCCGTCCAGAATGAGCATGCATGGTAGTAGTCGACATCGAACTGTACCCGCTCCTCATAGGAGGTGTCGGCGCAGCGGTTGACCTGCCATAGGCCGGTGATGCCGGGCTGTAGTGCCAGGTAGCAGTACAATTGCGATCCGTAGCGCTCAAGTTCCGCGGCCACCACCGGGCGTGGCCCGACCAAGCTCATCTCGCCACGCAGCACGTTGAGAAGCTGCGGCAGTTCATCGGCGCTGCTCATGCGCAGATATTTGCCGAGCCAGTGGACGCGCGGATCGTTCATCAGCTTCTGCGTGGCCAGCCATTCCCTCTTCCGTTCCGGCTCCCGCTCCAGCAACTCAGCCAGGCGCTTGTCTGCATCCTTGCGCATGGAACGGAACTTCAGGCATTGGAACGGGCGGCCCTCTCGGCCGACGCGGGTATGGCGGTAGATGATGGGGCGGCCATCGACCAATAGCAGCGCGATGGCGATTACAAGAAGCGCCGGGGCGAGAAACAGCAGGCCTACGGCCGAAAGCAGTATATCGACGCTACGCTTGGCGCGGCTGCGCCTTGCTGTCTGTTTCAAATCACGAAGCGGTTGCTCATCATGAGCATAGCCATCAAAAGCCGACAGCATCTCTTGAACCTCTCGACATTGCCGAACCGTTTCACAAAGCTGCCAGTTGCCCTCAAGCTTGACAATTGACCCTGCGGGTATTGCCCTAGTCCCATTGACGTAAAGCCGGGAAAGCACGGCTAGGTCGGCAGGTAATTCGTCTACTCAACTAACCGATTGGTGATTGTCCAGCAGCTTCCGGATAGTCCTCGGCGAGGGCAGCGGAGGCGGCCGTGCGCTCGAGAATGCGGTCGTAGAGGGTGATCAGTGCGTCCCGCCAGGAGGCCGGTGTATGGGCAAGACCACTGGACCGGCGCATGCAGTTGACGCTCATCAGGCGGATCAACATGTTATCGCCTGCAAGGCGGCGCATCGCGCCGGCAAGCGTTTCTACCTTGCCGCTTTGAAAGGTCAGTCCACAGCCGAGCTCGGCAATTTCGTCGCCGAGAAGCGCCGCGTCTGGAAGGATGACCGGAATACCGCTGGTCACCGCTTCCAGCGCGGCGAGCCCGAAAGGCTCCGGAACGCGCGAGGAAACGACGAGTGCTCGGGCATTGCCGATGATGTCGCGCATCTCCTCCTTGGATTTCCAGCCGTGAATGACCACCTCCGGATAGTCGCGCTCCAGCAGCGCGCGGCCCGCGCCGTCGCCGATGATGTGGAGACTTATGCCGGCAAGCCGCGCCGCCATGGCGGCATCCTCGAATCCTTTTTCCGGTTCGAGCCGACCGACGAAAAAGAAATCGCGTTTCTTCCATGGCTGCATCGGCTGCTTCAGAAAGGGTTCGACCGGATTGCGGATGATCTCGATATTGTCTGTTTCGATACCGCTACGGTCGAAATAGTCGCGCATGCGCTGGTGCACGATGACGATATTGGCCGGCGTTTGATGAGTGGGGTAAAAGTGCTCCCGCAGCACATGCCGCGCCGATCGCCAGACCTTCTCGTGATAACCGCGCTTGTCGCACTGCGTCGTCAGGCATTGCATCGACATCGGCGTGAGGCGGCACACATCGTTTTTTCGATAGTTCGCAAAGCCGCCGTTCGGGCAGGATAGGAAATAGTCATGGGCGTGCAGCACGACCCGCTCGCGCACCGGCCACAGCGCCCGAAAGATCGACGGCGAAAGGATCTTCGACCAGCCATGTACATGGTAGATCGTAGCTGGCGTGTCCTTTCGGGTGATGAGATCCTGCAGCGCAGTATAGGCGCTCTTGCTGTATAGTCCGCTGGCGAGGGCGTTCATCCGGCCTTGCTGGGTCAGTGGCAGGCCATCGAGATTGATGGTGTCCAACGCCGGCGGATTGTCGCCGGCGGTGTCGCCGGCGAAATAGGTGACTGGAATTCCAGCGTGTTGCAATAGATCGGCAGAAAGGATCGCCAGATTCGATGCTCCGCCAACTTTGACGGAGCGATCGTTGATGATGACGACCCGATCGGGACGGGGTGGGCTCACGAGATTACTCCAGCGCTTCGACGTTTTGCGGCGCAAGCCTGCCCTTCAGCAGATCGAGACAGGCCATCGCATTGCCCTTCAGCCGTCCCTTGCGGTCGACCCACGGCTCGGGCCGCCAGGCTTTGACGAGGTTGGCGGCTAGGTTGCGGCCGATCTGGATGGACGCGTGACGGACGCTCATGGTTCGCTTGCGCATGAGATAGACGGGATTGGCGATTTGCGAATAACCGAGCCGGACGCCGGCCGAGCGGCCGACCTTCGTGCCGAGATGCACGCCTTCCAACTGCTTGGCGCTGACCACTTGGCCGTAGCGGGCGACGATCCGGCTGAAATCGACATCCTCGAGCCAGCCATAGAAGGGCAGGTTCTCGTCGAAGCGCAGATTGCCGGCTTTGATGATCGTGGTGCGGACCGCCATGTTGCAACCATAGGCGTTGTAGACCGGCTGGAACTGGGCCGTCGGATCCGACCGCCGCCGGCTCTTCGATTCCACCATTCGCAGCCCGTCGCGAACGGAGATGCCGGGGCCGGTGATCCCGTCTGCAAGCACCGTGCCGGTGCACATGACGATGTCCGGATGGAATTGGAACAGCCGTTCCGTCTCCTCGAGGTAGTTCGGCGTCATCAGGAAATCATCATCGACGAAGAGGACGACGTCCGAATCGGGAATGTTGTCGAGGATCCGGTTGCGCTGGCGGCAGAGTCCCCGTTCGGAAATCAGCACGCGCACCGGAAAATCGAGATCGCGCAGGCAGCTCGGATCGATGTCCTCCGGCGAGGCGAGGCAGACGACCACTTCGTCCGGCTTGCGCGTCTGGCGCGCCATATGCGGAAGGATCGAGGACAGGATGTCCCGCCGGCCGGCACTGGCGATGCCGACGACCAGCTTGAGCGGGCGGCCAGCCGGACGGCCTTCGAGCCGCTTGGCGGAAAAGCGAGTTTCGCGCGGCTGCGGCTTGCGCCACCAGTGATGGCGCTCGGCATGCCGGCGCTTTTCGCTGCTGCGGTTGGCGATGATGCCGAGGATATTGATCGGCGTCGTACCAAAGCTTGCAAGCGCGTCGGACAGCCGCTCCACCGTCATCTTGTTGGTATGGCCGACAACGACGACGATGCCTTCGAGATAGGAGCAGATGACGCGTGTATCGGCGGAGTCTTCGAAGGCCGACATGTCGACGATGACCACCTTGTAGCGCCGGCGCAGCAGATCGATTTCCGCCTTGAGCGCCGGCAGATGGCCATAGCGCTGGAATGCGGCAACGGATTTCTCCGTCTCGTCGACCGTGACGACGGGAATGCCGCTGCCATAGGGCTGCGACGACAGCCTGTCGATCTCCGGATCATGATCGATCGTTGCGATGGACAAGCCGTTTTCATGTGCGACTGAATAACGCCGCGGCACTTCGTTCATGCGCAGCAGATCCATGCCGAAATCCGCGCCCGATTCCATTGCCACGCCGCTGAGGCGGGCATTGAGGAAATCGGCGTCGACCAGCACCACGGATGTGCCCTCGTTCTGATAGAGCTGAGCGAGATTGGTCGCGATCGTCGTCTTGCCTTCGCCTGTGCCGACCGAAGTGATACCAATCACCATCGGCGCATTCGGCTGGAAGGCGGAGTCGACCGAATGTTTTACGCCACGCAAGGCTTCGGAAAATTGCGAGTAGGGTGTATCGAGCACGGATCTCAGCGGTGACATGGTTCGTCGCCACGTCGAGCCACCGCCTACGATATGGCCGGGCACGAAGGACGGGCCGGCATAGACAGGCACATGGCCGAGCGAGGTGATGCCGAGTTCGCGCCGCAGCTTTTCGCTGGAGCTGACGCGCCGGTCCATGCCGTCACGCAGCAGCGCCATCCCAAGTCCCAAGGCAAGGCCGAGCATGGCGGAGAAAGGAATGACGATCGAGGATTTCGGCCAGTTCTTCGTCAGCGGCACGGCGGCAGCCGTCACGATGCGGGCATTGCCGAGCGGGAAGGATTCCTTCTGCAGCGCGCCGATCAATTGCTGCAGGATGCTTTCATACATGCGGCGATAGGTCGTTGCGCGGCTCTCCATTTCGGAAAGTTCGACACGCGCCAGGTTCTTGTCGGTACCGGTTTCCGTCAGCGCGGCCAGCTCGTCGTTGAGCAGCTTCTCCCGGGTTTGGGCTACTTCCAGATTGGAGCGATAGACCGCTTGGATGCGGGAAAACTCCCTCTGCATCTCGCTTTTCAGCCGATTGATCTCGTCCTGCGCAGCCGCGATTGCCGGGTTGCCGGCATCATACCGGCTGGTCAGGTTGTTGAGCTTGGTCGTTGCAGTGCTCAGATCTTCCTGCAGTTTCTGTATGCGCGGATTGTTGATCGTCTCGTCGACATCGCCCTCGACCTTCTCGCCGGCCATAAGCCGGGTGAGCGTCGCAAGCTTGGCGGATTCTGCGGCCGTCTGTGCCCGGGCTGCCAGCGCCTGGCTACTGATTTCGGACAATTGCTGCTGATCGAGCGAGGAGGAGGCGCTGATTTCCATGATGCCGTTCTTGGCACGGAACTCTTCGACGCTCATTGCGGCCTCGCGGGCCTGCCGCCCGACCTCGATCAGCCGCGTCTCCAACCATTTCGCGCCGCTTTGTGCGGCGGAGGCGCGCTCGGTCAGCCCCGTGCGGATATAGGCGGCGGCGATCGCGTTCGCCGCCAGTGCCGCCTTACGCGGATCGGTGGAACTATAGCCGATTTCCAGAATGTAGGATTGGCCGACACGGTTGACCGAGACCCTGGAGAGAAACGAGGCCATAGTGCGGCGCATCAGATCGTCTTGGGTCGGGACAGGCTTTACTTCTTCGTCGTGGCTGTGGGTGAAATAGGCGCTGATGCTATGCAGTTTGTCACGCAGGGCTCCCTGCCACGACATGCCCCCGACGATCTCGGGGTCTTCACTGAGATTGAGCTTCTCGATCACCGCGCGGGCGATGGCCTCCGATTTGACGATCTCAACCTGGCTGGCGATTTCCGCAGCCTCGATGATGACCGTGCCGCTGAAGGCGTCCTGGGACGCAATGCGGCCTTGTTCCGGATCCATCACCAGGCGGGTTGTAGCCTGATAGATCGGCTGGGTGGTCATCACGTAGTATGAGCCGATGCCGAGCCCCATCGCGGTAAAGGTGATGAAGATCAGCACATGACGCTGCATGAACCGCCAAATATCGCGAAAGGAAATATATTCGCTTCCGTTTGATCGCTTGGCCTCGGATTGAGCTCCGGGTACGCTTTTACCAATCTCGTGAACTGCCATGATACTTCCGCCCGACCTTGCTTTTGATGGTGGTTATTGGGATTGCGTGGGATCGATCGAGGACAGCACCGTGCCGTCCAGGCTGCCGGAAACGTTGTAGCGAACATCCAGCACATCGCCCGGCTGCACCTCCGTCGTTTCTTGCACCTCGGTTGTGGTGCCTGCATCGCCGCCGCGCGTGATCCAATATTCGAGCGGCTGGAGATCGATCGCCTTCATGCTCTGGGAGCGAGACAGCGAAGCGCCGGCGATCTGCAGCAGTTGCAGCGTCGTGTTGCGCTTCAGCTTGGTGTCTTCGATTTCGGTTTCGGTCGCCTGCAATTGCTGTCCGACCTCGGTCTTGCGCTGCCCTTTGAGGTTCAGCGCATCGCGTTGGGTCTCGCTGAGCTTTTGCTTGGCCTGCATCGAGGCGACGACGAGATCGAGCTTGCCGCTCTGCATGTCAGCGACGACGCGTTCCAGGGAGGTCTTGCGCGAGGTGGTGAGGATCTTCGTGTCGACCAGCTTGGAAATGTCCTGCAATTCGTCCTGGGCGATCTTCACCTGCTCGTCCTGGGATGTCATTTTCTCGTCGAGAATGTCGATCTCGTTGCGCAGCAAGGTTTCGAGCTCGGCGGCAGCTTGAAGCTGTTGGCGCATCGCCTCGGCCCTGGCATTGAAGACATCGATTTCGCTGGTCATGATCTGCTTGATGGCCGAGCCTTCGGGCGCCGCCTTGATTTCCATCGGAAAATCGATGGTCGTCTGGTCATTCAGCTCAGCCATCAACCGGGCGCGCCGAGCGCCGAGCTGCTTCAATTGCAGCTCCATCCGGTTAATCTCGCCGGCATAGCTGATCTGCTGCGCATTGTTATATTCGCCGGTCGGACTGGTGCGGCGCTCGCGGCCGCCGGCCATAGCAACGGCCTGCTTGACTGTCAGCCCCGGCCGGAATTCCAGCTCGCTCGGCTTCTCGACTGAACCGGTGACGTAGATCATCGGATATTTCACCACTTCGACGGACGCCGTCGGAGCGGTGGCAAGCCCGGTGATCTGCTTCAGCCGATCGCCGATTTCTGCGGAGACACCTACAGTGGTCTTATCGAGGACCGTCATCTCGCCGATCATCGGGATGGAGATCGTTCCGGATTGCGAAACGACATATTCGCCGTTCAGCGCCGTCCATTCCTTATATTCGCCGGTCGCGGCGACCCATTCGACGATCGCTACCTTCATCCGCGTCTGAGGCTTGATGTGATAGACATCGTCCGATGCGGCACTCGCTTTGTCGATAAAGGCGGTTCCCGAAAGTGCCAGGGCGAGGAACAGGCCGAGGATGGTGCCCGGCGTCTTCCGGCGGGCTTGTGCGTGAAGAGCAGAAATTGTCAACATGAGGCGCGATCTCGTTTTCGTGTCGGTCGCGCCACCGCCAACCCTGCCGCAGCGCTATGGACTGAGATCATCCCTTGAACGCTTTTCGAGTAAATCCCCTGCCGTAGGGTTACGGCTAATCCCTTCTGAGGAAGGAATGGGTGGGGCTCAGCGTTCGGGTAACAGCGAATATAACATTGAGTTTAAACTGTTTTTGGCCGCCTAGACCTTTTGGTCATGACCTTCCACCATTTGGATGCGATGGAGGACCGATGTGGGTTCTGTCGCATTGCCCGCCGCCCGCACAATGATGTCTCGATCAACGGCGGAGGAAGAAGGATGCGGGTAGCCATCGTTCATTATTGGCTGGTGTCGATGCGGGGCGGCGAGAAAGTGGTCGAAGCGCTCTGCGACATGTATCCGGACGCCGATATCTTCACGCTCGTCTATGATGAGAGCCGCGTCTCCGAAAAGATCAGGAGACACAAGGTCACGACATCGTTCCTGCAGCGCATCCCCGGCGCCATCAAAGGCTATCAGTCACTGCTGCCACTGATGCCCTTCGCACTGGAGAGCTTCGATCTCAGCGGTTACGATCTGATCATCTCCAGCGAATCAGGCCCGGCAAAGGGCATTATCCCGCCGCCGCAAGCAACGCACGTCTGCTACTGCCACTCGCCGATGCGCTACCTCTGGGACCACTATCATTTCTATCGCTCCAATGCCGGCCTTGCCTCGCGGCTGATGTTGCCGGTGCTGGCGCCGCTGTTGCGGACCTGGGACGTCAACACCAGCTTGCGCGTCGATCGCTTCATCGCCAACTCCCACCATGTCAGCGCCCGCATCGGCAAATATTACCGTCGCCCAGCAACCGTGCTCTATCCGCCGGTCTCGGTGGACGATTTCATCCCGGCGGCGGCAACGGAGGACTTCTACCTCTGCGCCGGCCAGCTCATTCCCTACAAGCGGATCGACCTCGCTGTCCGGGCTTTTACCAAGATGAACCGCAATCTGGTCATCATCGGCGAGGGCAAGGAAATGGAGAAACTCAAACGTTTGGCCGGACCGACCATTACCTTCCTCGGCCGTGCGCCGTTCTCGGTGCTGAAGGAGAAGTTGGCTCGCTGCCGCGCACTGATTTTCCCGGGCGAAGAGGATTTCGGCATCGTTCCGGTCGAGGCCATGGCCAGCGGCCGTCCCGTCATCGCCTTTGGCAGCGGCGGCGCGCTGGAAACGGTCGTTCCAGGCCTCAGCGGTATATTGTTCGGGGAGCAATCCGTGGAAGCAGTGGTGGACGCGGTGCATGATTTCGAAGATCACGAGGATGCTTTCCGTCCGGACGTGCTGCGCGCGCATGCGGCTCAATTCAGCCTTCGCAATTTCACGACAGGCATGCAGGCGATAATCGATGAGGAATTGCTGGCACGTAAACCGGTTCTGCCACGCAACGACCGGAGCACCGCTGCCATCCAACGCCTGTTCGAGGGACAGTTCCCAGCGCCGGCAGCGGAAACGCCGCAACGCGTCGCCACGACCGACCCGGTGACGGTGCACGCGCCGACTTTTTGATTTATATTCGGCCACTGGAAGATGTCATTCGAAATGCATGACATTGTTCCTCAGCCGAGGGAGGCTGAAATGGCATCGGATGTAATGGTCCAGACTCAAATCGACGCTGAAATCAAAGAACGCGCAGCGGCCGTTCTCGAGACCATGGGATTAACGGTCTCGGATGCCATCCGCATCCTGCTGACCCGTACGGCGAATGAGGGCGCCCTGCCACTCGAACTCGTCAGCAACAGCGCTGTCCACGATGCATGGCTGCGCGCGAAAGTTCTGCAGGCGCTCGAGGATGCCAGACCCGATGTCGATGATGCCGATGAGGAAAGGCATTTTTCCCCAGGGCGAAGGCACGCTTGACGTGCCCGACTATTGAAGGCGGACGCCTCGACGAAGCAAATGCACTTTCCGGGATGCGCCAGCATTCGGAGCGGTGTATGGGATCAGCAAGTCCTGCCGATCTCTTGAGATATCCCGTTATGCGCCTCAGCAACATTGCCATGTATACCGGTCAGCCGCCGCTTGTTGCCGCGACGGACGCTCTCTGGGCCTATATCGGCGACCGGCTGCGAAAAGCGGGCGTGGCGGATGTCCCCGAGACATTGGAGAAGGGCATCACGCATGACGAGGCCTGGGTGCAGCCTGGGCTGCTGCTGGCGCAGACTTGCGGCTTTCCCTATGTCAAATACCTGCGAGGCAGGGTCCAGCTTGTGGCGACGCCGGTCTATGACCTGCCGGGTTGCGATGGCCCGTCGATGCGCAGCTTCATCATTGTTCGCAAGGACTCGGCAATAGAGGCGCTTGCCGATCTTCGCGGACTGACCGCCGCCATCAACGATCCCGGCAGCAATTCCGGCTCCAATCTCTTCCGTGCGGCCATCGCGCCGCTCGCTAAAGGCAGCAGCTTCTTCGGTCGCGTCATCGAAACCGGCGGGCATCTGCGCAGTATCGATGCCGTGACCGACGGCAGAGCTGATGTCGCAGCGATTGACTGCGTCACCTTCGGCAATGCCAACCGCTTTGATCCCCACCGTGTCGCCGGTGTCCGCATTCTGGCGGAAACGGTCAGCGGGCCGGGCTTGCCGTTCATCACCGGCATGGAAACTTCGGCGGAAGAACTGACGCTGCTGCGCCAAATTCTCTCCGGCATCGCAAGCGAGCCCACGCTTGCGGATGTCCGCGATACCTTGTCGTTGCGGCGCTTTGAGGTGCTTGGCGATGCCGATTATGAGGCGTTGGCCGAGCTGGAGCGGCAGGCGATCACGTTGGGCTATCCCGTCATCGCCTGAGCCTGCTTTTAGGTCGTCACTTCGCCGCCAGCGTGACCGTTCGCGTCGCAAAGCGCGAGGATGAAACTTCGACGATGATTGCCCCCGCTTCGCCCGTCGACTGGAGCCAGAAGCCGGTGGTACCGCCCTGGAAGGCTATCGTCTGCGGGCCGATGACCTCAGCAGGGCCGGTGACCTTTATCGTCGCGACATCGTTAAGGAAGGGCAGGCGGGAGCCTGCCTGGTCAAGAGCACGGACGATGATACGCGTCGTGTCGCGATCGCCGGCGCGAAGCGTCAGGCTGTCCGCCTTCACCTCGAGCGTCGTCGGAAGGGGATTGGCGACCATGTGCAGCGTTGCCACCGCCTTGCCACCAATAAACCCGGTAAAATGCGCGTCCTCCCATTCCATGCCCCAGACGCCCAATTCGTCCTTCGTGAAATGGCGATGGTCGAAGACGACGGGCGGGTGCGGTAGATGCGGGAAATTCTCCCGGTCCGGGCCGATACGCTTGACGAGCGAGCCGTAGCGCAGCTCGATTTCATCGCAATTGGTGAGCACGATTAGCGGCAGCACGCCGCCAATGTTGCGCTCACCGCGCGCCCATTGGGTCACGGGCTTCATAACGACCTCGTCGGAAGGCTCGCACTGGCTGATATAGGCGTAGGCCGCGAATTTCGGCTCGCGGAACATGTCCATGACGCCGTGATAGCAGATGCGGTCGCCGGAGCCGAAATCGCTATGGGTATTGTAGTCGAACATGCACCAGCCGATGGCGCCTGATATCGACGGGTCGCCATAGGCCGCATTCAGCACTTCCAGATGCCGGCGCACATGCTCGGCCTGCCGTTGTTCCTGATCGTAGATCTTCGTTGGGTACATGTGGCCGCCGAATTCGGTGATCAGATAGGGCACATTCTTAGAGAGGCCGGTATTCTCCTGCTGCGATCTGAGAGGCGTGCGCGGGCGGTTGGCGCCCGGCAGCTCCTCGTTGCCGAGAATGAAGTCGTTCATCGTATAGACGTCTTCGAGCAACTCGCTCTCGGTGATGTAGCGCACGCCGCCGGTCTGGCGCGTCGGATCGAGTTCGCGGGCAAGCCTGTTGGTCTCGACGTAAAAATCATGGGAATCCTGCGATTCGTTGATGCGCACGCCCCAGATGATGATCGAGGGATGGTTCCAGTCGCGTTCGATCATGCGGCGGACGTTTCGGATCGATTCCTGTTTCCACTCTTCGCCGCCAATATGCTGCCAACCGGGGATTTCCTCGAAGACCAGTAGGCCGATGCGGTCGCAATGATCGAGGAACCAGGTCGATTGCGGATAATGCGATGTGCGCACCACGTTGCACTTCAACGTGTGCTTCATGATCTCGGCGTCACGCTCCTGCGCGGAGCGGCCCATGGCATAGCCGGCATAGGGGAAGGCCTGGTGACGGTTGAGACCGCGCAGCTTCAGCTTGCGGCCATTCAGCAGAAAACCTTCGGCGGTGAACTCGGCAGTGCGGAAGCCGAAATTTACCGCGCACCGATCTGATCCATGGTTGGTTTTCAGCTCGGCATCAATCGTATAGAGCACGGGATTGTCGAGTTCCCACAGCGAGATGCCGGTCAGATTGTCGAAGGCGAAGGTAACGCTGCCGCCCGAGATCTCGGCGACTGCCGAGGCCAGCACCGTGCCATCCGCTGCGCAGAGGCGGGTTTCCATCGCGCCGTTGAAGGCGAGGCCCTGCGGATTGGCGATGTCGCAGCGAACGGTCGCGGATTTTGCAGCGGCAAGCACATTGCCGGTCTCGACCTTGATGTTGGCGATCGAGACGGGCGCTGCCACCTTCAGCCAGACATCGCGGTAGATACCGGCATAGGTGAGATAGTCAATACGGCCGCCGAAGGGCGGGATTTCCGGGTTCTCGCTGCCGTCGATCTTGACGGTGAGGAGATTGTCGCCCTCCCGCAGGCGGCCAGTCAGCCGCGCTTCGAAGGGTGTGTAGCCGTCCTTGTGAGCGATGATCTCCTCGCCATTGAGATAGACGACCGCATCGGCCATGGCGGCATCGAACACCAGCGACATTTCGCGCCCGGCGAAATCGGCGCTCCAGGGCAGGATCTTCTGGTAGGTGAAGGCGCGCTGATAGGATTTCTCGTCGAAATAGTTGAATGGCAGCTCAACCGCAGTGTGCGGCAAGGTGACGGGCTGTCCTGCCTGAAGATGGCCAACTTCGGCAAGCGAAAAACCTTCCTGAAAACTCCAGGATTCATTGAAAGCGACAACAGAGCGCATGTTCATTCCTATCGATGGAGCCCGTCGCAGCCTGGACGAACGCGTATTGCTTGGAAAAGGCGCGGTTGCGATGCGAAGCATGGTCGCAGCCGGGCGATATCTATACAGGCCTGTCGCGATGGTGCAACGAAATCGGATCCCGGATCGGCATTTCCCGGTGGTCACCCTCTTGCTCGCGGCGCAAAAACCATACAATATGCATACATTCCTTTGGAGATACCGATATGAGCGATGATCAGGCAGCGCCCTTCTGGGCACCCTCTATCAGCAGGGTGGCCGGGCCGGTCTATCTGGCGATCGCCGATGCCTTGCAGGCCGACATCCGCGCCGGCCGCTTGGCGATCGGTGCGCGCCTGCCACCGCAGCGCGCGCTAGCCGAGGCGCTCGGCATCGATTTCACCACCGTCACCCGCGCCTACGCCGAAGCGCGCAAACGGGGTTTGGTGGAAGGCCGGGTCGGGCAGGGGACCTATGTCAGCCAGGGCCGGGCAGCGCCGCCACGCCAAAAATCCATTCCCAGCGGGCTGGTCGATATGAGCATGAACCTGCCGCCGCGCTTCGATGACGAAGCCCTGACGGAGCGGATGTGGCAGGGGATCAGCGGGCTGGAATTCAGCGATGGGCTGGACCTGCTGCTGCGCTACCAACAGCCAGGCGGCGCCGTCCGGGACCGCGCGGCCGGAGCGGAATGGCTCTCAGGCCGGCTGCCCGGTATCGGGCCGGAACGTATTCTCGTGTGCCCCGGCGCTCAGGGCGCGATACTCGCCATCACCCGCACGCTGACGGCCCCTGGCGACACAGTCTGCGCTGAGGCGCTGACCTATCCGGGCTTCCTCTCCGTGGCGGCGCATTTGCGGCTTAATGTTGCTGCTATAGAAACCGACGATAAAGGTCTGATTCCAGAAGCTTTTGAGGAGTTCTGCCTCAGTAGGCGCCCAAAGGCGCTTTATTGCAATCCCACCATCAACAACCCGACGACGATCACGTTGCCGCTGTCGCGGCGCAAGGCCATTCTCGACATCGCCGCCCGTTACGATGTCGCTGTTATCGAGGACGATGCCTATGGCGCGCTGCCGATACAGCCGGTCGCGCCGCTGGCGGCGCTTGCGCCGGAGCGGGTCTATCACATCGCCGGCCTCGCCAAGTGTCTGTCGCCCGCGCTGCGCATCGCCTATCTCGCTGTGCCGGATCTGCGCGCGGCAACCAAGCTTGCCGGCATCATCCGCGCGACCGCCGCCATGGCTTCGCCGCTTTCCGCCGCGATCGCCAGCCGCTGGATCGAAGACGGTACGGCCGAGGCTGTGCTGGCGGCGATCCGCCAGGAGACGAAGGCACGGCAGGCGATTGCGGCGGAATTGCTGCCTGCCGCCAATCTGCTTGTCGATCCGGAAGGCTTCCATGCCTGGCTGCGGCTGCCGTCCGAATGGTCGCGCGGCGAATTCACGGCGCGACTGCGCTCTGCCGGCATTGGCGTCGTCGCGAGCGATGCCTTTGCCCTTGGTCCGGCGCCGGAAGCGGTCCGCCTTGGGCTCGGCGTTGCGGAAGATCGCGACCATCTTCGCCAGAGCCTCGGCATTGTCGCCGATCTGCTGGCAGAGACACCGGCCGCTTCGGCGATCGTCATCTGATCGGACAAATTGCCGCGCCCGCATGAGATACTTGAACAATATACATACAATAATTGACAATGTATGCATGTTGTGCCATACATCTTCCAACAGGACGGCAGGCGGCTTGAAGGTCGCCCACAGTGCCGTCCGGCTTCGGGACGATCCGCATGGGGCGCTTCGCCCGCGAGGCTCTCGGGCAATGCGCTCCAGAGCGAATGCCCGGTTCTTGGAAGGGACAAAACAATGTCATCCGAAGATTCATGGCCGCCGCTTCCCCCGCTCCAGACCGGTTTGCGCAACCGCTGCCCGCGCTGCGGGCAAGGTCATCTGTTCAAAGGTTTCCTGACGCTCCGGCCGTCCTGCGAGGTCTGCGGCCTCGACTATTCCTTTGCCGATCCGGCCGATGGTCCGGCCTTCTTCGTCATCTGCTTCGCTTGCATCCCAAGCGTCGCGCTTGCCGTCTGGCTCGAAGTCGCCTTCCAGGCTCCCTATTGGGTGCATGCCTTCACGACGCTGCCGTTCATGCTGCTCACCTGCATCCCGCCGCTGCGTCCGTTGAAGGGCTGGCTGGTGGCGAGCCAATATTTCTACAAGGCGGAAGAAGGAAAGCTGGTGCGGCTGGAAACGCCTGGTAACGACGACCTGCATCCGCATTCCGCATAGGCGGAGCTATCTTGTCCGCGCATTCTTGATGTCCTCTCCTGGGCTCCGCACTGCCGCGTACATGCCGGTGGTGCGGAATTCCGTAGGGTTGATGCCGTAGGTGCGCCGGAAAGCTTTCGAGAAATAATTGGCATCGTCGAAGCCAGACATGATCGCGACTTCCTTGACCGGAATGAACGCTGCCTTGGTCAGGAGCTTGGCGGCCCTCTGCATGCGTTGCTGCAGGACGAATTCCGCCGGCGGCAAACCCTCGCTGTCGGCAAAGACACGCGAGAAATGGGCGCGGCTGAGGCCGCTGACCCTGGCAAGGTCGCTGACCGGCAAGGGCTTGTCGAGATTGGCGTCGATATAGTCGATCACCGTCTGCATGGCGGATCGATCGGCGGCGATGGCATGCGAACCAAAGACATCGTCATAGAGCGCCATCGCGGCTTCATAGGCCACCGCCGAGGCAGAGGCTGGCGTCGTGGCGCCCCTTACGAGCCGGAGGCTGCAATCGGCAAGATGATCGATCGTCGACTGCTGCAGTTTCAGGAGCGGCCCGGCGGCGGTGAGGATCAGGCGATGAATACGCAGCGCCTCCTCGCCATTCATCGATATCCAGAAATATTCCCACCGCTCACCTTTTTCCAACCAGTAACGATGGTTGTGCGGCACAAGCACCAACAGCGTGTCACCGGGGCCGACACGGTAGTTGCGGTTTTCATAGCGCAGCCGGCCGCTGCCGCCGATCGTGTGCTGCAGCACCGTAAATGGCGTCTGGCCGCGCCTGCGTCCATCCCAATCGTAAAGCTCGTTGTCCCTTATTTCGTAGCCCGCGCTGGTCGGCATGGCGTGCAGCCGGTGGCGTCCACGCGGCAATGAGACGGTCCGCATGGTCTGGCCGTTGGCGATCAAATCTTGCAGCACAAAATTACCCTTGAAAGCATAATAGTTCTCTGGTCGGCCCGACGATTATAGGCATAATTCCTCTCAGAAAACAGCATGCACCTGCCGATGAGGACCGGCAGAAGGAGGAGAAGGTGCTGATTTTACTGTGTCGCGCTGTCTCTGCGATCATAGAATGAAAACACCAGCCTCTTCTCCGCTGCTGATTGTTCGACCGACTTTAAGGTGAGGATCATGAGTTTCAAAATCGCCATCATCGGCGCAGGCAGCGTCGGCTTCACGAAAAAACTGTTCACCGACATTCTCTGCGTGCCGGAGTTCCGGGATGTCGAATTCGCGCTGACCGATGTCAGCGAGCACAATCTTACGATGATCAAGGCGATCCTCGACAAGATCGTCGAGGCGAACAAGTTGCCGACGCGGGTGACGGCCACGACAGAACGGCGCAAGGCTCTCGATGGCGCGCGCTACGTCATCAGTTGCGTGCGCGTCGGTGGGCTGGAAGCCTATGCCGAAGATATCCGCATCCCCCTGAAATACGGTATCGACCAATGCGTCGGCGACACGATCTGCGCCGGCGGCATTCTCTACGGCCAGCGCAACATTCCCGTCATTCTCGACTTCTGCAAGGATATTCGCGAAGTCGCTGAAACAGGCGCGAAGTTCCTGAACTATGCCAACCCGATGGCGATGAACACCTGGGCGGCGATCGAATACGGCAAGGTCGATACGATTGGTCTCTGCCATGGCGTCCAGCACGGGGCCGAGCAGATCGCCGAAGTTCTCGGGGCCAAGGACAAGTCGGAACTCGACTATATCTGCTCGGGCATCAATCACCAGACTTGGTTCGTCGACCTGCGTCTCAACGGCCGCAAGATCGGCAAGGACGAGCTGATTGCCGCTTTCGAGGCGCATCCGGTCTATTCGCAGCAGGAGAAATTGCGCATCGATGTGCTGAAGCGCTTCGGCGTCTATTCCACCGAAAGCAACGGGCATCTTTCGGAATACCTGCCCTGGTATCGCAAGCGGCCGGACGAGATCAACAAGTGGATCGACATGTCCGACTGGATCCACGGCGAGACGGGCGGCTATCTCCGCCATTCGACGGAGACCCGCAACTGGTTCGAGACGGAGTTCCCGCAGATCCTCGAGAGCGCCTCGAAGCCGATCGACCCCGCCAAGCGCTCGAACGAGCATGCAAGCCATATTCTCGAAGCGCTGGAGACCAACCGCGTCTATCGCGGCCACTTCAACGTCAAGAATAATGGCGTCATCACCAATCTGCCTGCAGACGCCATCATCGAATCGCCCGGCTTCGTCGATCGCTTCGGCATCAACATGGTGGCAGGCATCACGCTGCCCGAAGCCTGCGCCGCGACCTGCATTTCCTCGATCAATGTTCAGCGTATGTCGGTTCATGCGGCCGTCAGCGGCGATCTCGACCTGCTGAAACTCGCGGTTCTGCACGATCCGCTGGTCGGCGCCGTATCGACACCGGAAGAGGTCTGGCAGATGGTGGACGAAATGATTGTGGCCGAAGCTCGCTGGTTGCCGCAATATGCGGATGCAGTCGAAGGCGCCAAGGACCGCCTGTCGCGCGGCAAGGTGAAAACCCGCGACTGGAAGGGTGCGGCCAGCCGCAACGTACGCTCGATCGAGGAGCTGAGAGCGGAAAAAGCAGCCGTGAAGCAGGCTGGCTAGCGAATGGACATTCGGGACAGGTTGGCTGCGGCGGGACTTTCAGGAGGAGGCCCGTCGCGCAAAGCCAACCGGTTCCCGTTCGATGGAGGAGTGCGGCGCACCCGCGGGGCGCTCGCGACAATGGGAGAGAGAAAACGATGAGACATTTTCGACCGATCAGCATTCTTGCGGCGTTGACGATTGCCACATCCGCGATCGCCATGAGCGCCTACGCGTCCGAACCGACGGTGCCGCCCGTACCGCCAGTTTTCCCGGCCGAAGGCAAGATCAAATATGTGGCACGCGATTCCATCCTGGAGTTCAAGACGCTGCCGGAATATCACGAGCCGGACTGGGTTACCGAGAAATTCGTCAAGACCGGCAAGTTGCCGCCGGTCAAGGATCGCCTGCCGAAGGAACCGCTCGTTTTCAAGACCGGCAACATGCCTGACGGCACCGGCGTCTATGGCGATACGCTGCGCCATGTCATCGGCGGCCGGCCGGAAGGCTGGAACTATGGCGCCGGCCAGACGCAAGGGTGGGGCGGCATCGATATCGGCCTCTCCGAGTGCCTGACGCGCACCGCGCCGCTGTTCCAGGTCGAGGCGAAGGACACCGAACCGCTGCCGAACCTTGCCAAGGGCTGGGAATGGTCGCCGGACGGCCACAAGCTCACCATGCACCTGATCGAAGGTGCGAAATGGTCCGACGGCGTGCCCTTCAATGCCGACGACATCATGTTCTATTGGGAAGACGAAGTCATCGATCCGAACGTCTCGCCGCTCGGTGGCGGCGCATCGCCGGAAGCTTTCGGCGAGGGCACGACCCTCAAGAAGATCGATGATTACACCATCGAGTGGACCTTCAAGGATGCCTTCCCGAAACAATATCTCTACACGATGGCCTATCCCAATTTCTGCCCAGGCCCATCGCACATCCTGAAGCCGCAGCATCCGAAATATTCGAAGAACACCTACGACCAGTTCAAGAATGCTTTCCCACCGGAATATATGAACATTCCGGTCATGGGCGCCTGGGTGCCGGTCGAGTATCGATCCGATGACATTATCGTCCTGCGCCGCAATCCCTATTACTGGAAGGTCGACGAGAAGGGTAATCAACTGCCTTACCTCAACGAGCTGCACTATAAGCTTTCGACTTGGGCGGACCGCGACGTGCAGGCGGTGGCCGGCTCCGGCGACCTCTCCAATCTGGAGCAGCCGGAAAACTTCGTCGCTTCGCTGAAGCGCGCTGCCCAGCCGGACGCTCCCGCGCGTCTCGCCTTCGGACCGCGCCTCATCGGCTATAACCTGCAGATGAACTTCTCCGCCAATGGCTGGGGCAACCCGGACCCACGCGGCCAGGCAATCCGCGAGCTGAACCGCAACGAGGATTTCCGCAAGGCCGTGACCATGGCGCTCGACCGCAAGGCGATCGGTGACTCCCTGGTCAAGGGGCCGTTCACGGCGATCTATCCGGGCGGCCTTTCTTCGGGCACCAGCTTCTATGATCGCAACTCGACCGTCTATTATCCCTTCGATCTGAAGGGTGCCAAGGAACTGCTTGCCAAGGCGGGCCTCAAGGACACGGATGGTGACGGCATCGTCAACTTCCCGGCCGGCACCGCCGGCGGTAAGGATGTCGAGATCACGCTCTTGGTCAACAATGACTACACCACGGACAAGAGCCTTGCCGAGGGCGTCGTGGCCCAGATGGAAAAGCTCGGGCTTCGCGTGATCATCAATGCACTCGACGGACCGAAGCGCGACGACGCCAACTATAGCGGCCGCTTCGACTGGATGGTCCGGCGTAACACCACGGAGCTGGCCTCCGTCGTGCAGAACACCGAACAGCTCGCCCCGGTCGGCCCGCGCACGAGCTGGAACCACCGCGCGCCCGAAAGTGGCCAGTTGGACCTGATGCCTTTCGAAAAGGAGATGGTCGATGTTGTCAATAAGTTCACGACCTCGCAGAATAGCGACGAGCGTGTGGCCCTGATGAAGCAGTACCAGAAAGTCTCGACCGAGCATCTCTACAATATCGGTCTGACGGAATATCCGGGCGCGCTCATCATCAACAAGCGCTTCTCGAACGTTCCTCCGGGCACGCCGATCTTCATGTTCAACTGGGCAGAAGACTCCATCATTCGCGAGCGCATGTGGGTCGCGGCCGACAAGCAAGGCAAATACGAGTTGTTCCCGCAGCAGCTTCCGGGTGCGCCGGGCAGCGCTGGCCCGATCAACTAACGGAGCAACGGTAGCCGGCCCCACGGGCCGGCTACCCGCTAACCAAGCAAAAATTCCGGCTGCATCGCGGTGCAGCCGGGCAAGGGTGAACCCAGCCGGTCCGTGCTATCCTCAGAGGATGCAGACCACCGGCGGCAAGAAGAGAAGCGAACCGTCCCATGTTGCGATTCCTGCTCGTGCGCATAGCCTCTGCCATACCTGTGCTCGTCATTCTGAGCGTGGTGACTTTTGCCATCATCCAGGCGCCGCCTGGGGACTATGCAGATTTCATCCGTTCGCAGTTGATGAACCAGGGCGGCGCGTCCTTCGCCCAGGCTGATGAGCAAGCGCAAATCTACCGTCGCGAACACGGCCTCGATAAGCCGCTGGTCGTGCAATACTTCAACTGGATCGGCGGCATCGTCACCAAGGGTGATTTCGGCTACAGCATGTTCTACAACAAGCCGGTCGCGGATGTCGTCGGCGAACGCTTGCCGCGCACCCTGGCGCTCGCGCTTGTTTGCCATCTCTTCGCTTCCGTTCTCGGCATCGGCTTCGGCATATGGGCCGCTACCAGGCAATATAGCTGGATCGACAGCCTGCTTTCCGGCATCTCATTTCTCGGCATGACGGTGCCGCGCTTCCTGATGGCGCTGATCATCGTTTATATCCTCGTCTTTCAGCTCAACGTCTCGGAAATCGGCAGCTTCTATTCGCCGCAATATGGCGGCGCGCCGTGGTCCTGGGCTAAGTTCGTCGATCTGGTCAAGCATGTCTGGCCGGTCGTGGCGATCGCCACTTTCGGGGGGCTCGCCTACAACATGCGTGTCATGCGCGGCAATCTGCTCGACACGCTGAATGCGCAATATGTCGAGACCGCGCGTGCGAAAGGACTCTCCGGCGGCGCCGTCGTCATGCGCCATGCGGTGCCGAACGCCTTGCATCCGCTCGTCATGTATCAGGGTGTCGTGCTGCCTTATATGCTGACCGGCGAGATCGAAACCGCCATTATTTTCGCGCTGCCGACCGTAGGGCCGGCGATCGTCGGCTCGATGGCGGTCGGCGATGTCTACGTCACCGCCACCTTCATGATGGTGCTGTCGGCGACGCTGATCATCGGCAACATCATTGCCGATATGCTGCTCGCCTTGCTCGATCCCCGCGTTCGCCAACAGGGAGGGATCCACTGATGCTCGCCTTCAGTACATCCGCGCCACCGCTCGATGACAACAAGATCAAATCGAAAAGCGGCAATGAGAGCTACATCGCGCTTGTCTGGCGACGCCTGAAGCGCTCCTGGACAGGCATGGGCGGCCTCATCCTCGTCATCCTCTTGCTGCTGATGTCGCTCTTTGCCGAATTCGTCGCCCCAGACGATCCCAAGGCTACCGACACCGGCTTTGCACCGCCGCAGGTGATCAGCTTCCACGACAAGGACGGTAATTTCTTCTTCCAGCCGCGCGTCTATGCGCTGGCCGAAACCGACGAGCTCGATCCGGTCACCTTTCAGCCGGTGGTCGGGCCAGACTACAACAACCCGCGTCTGCTCGGCTTTTTCGTCAAGGGCGCGCCCTATAACCTGTTTGGCCTGATCCCCGGCAATCGCCACCTCTTCGGCTCGGTCGACGGCCAGCCCGTGCATTTCCTCGGCACCGACAAGTTCGGCCGCGACGTGCTCTCCCGCGCCATCTACGGCTCGCGCATCTCGCTGATGATTGCACTGACAGTCGTCTTCATTGTCACGATCGTCGGCACCACCGTCGGCATGGTCTCAGGCTATTTCGGCGGTACGCTTGATACCTGGATCCAGCGCTTCGTCGAGCTGGTGCTCGCCTTTCCGCAATTGCCGCTTTATCTGGCGCTGACCTCGTTGATCCCCGTGACGGCGCCGACCAATGTCTTCCTCGCCTTCGTCATCATCGTCATGTCGGCGCTCGGCTGGGCGCAGATGTCGCGCGAGGTGCGCGGCAAGACCTTGGCCTTGGCGCGGATCGATTATGTGCGCGCCGCCATGGCGGTAGGGGCGACGGACTGGCGCATCATCCTGCAGCACATTTTCCCGAACGTGATGAGCCATGTCATTGTCACTGTGACGCTGGCAATTCCGAGCGTCGTGCTGCTCGAATCCTTCCTTGGCTTCCTTGGTTTCGCGGTCAAGCCGCCGCTGATTTCCTGGGGGCTGATGCTGCAGGATACGTCCACCTATTCGGTCATCGGCTCTTATCCCTGGATCCTCTCGCCCGTCGCCTTCGTGCTCGTCACCGTCTTTGCATTCAATGCGCTTGGCGACGGTCTGCGCGACGCCATCGATCCCTATTGAGAGGAGACGGACAATGGCTCTCGCACTCGTCAATCCCTTTGCCCCCGATATCAGGCTTGATGCGGCCAACAAGACCGTGCCGCCCGTCATCGACGCCCGCAATGTCGCCGTCAAATTCAAGGTGGAGGACGGCATCGTCTACGCCGTCAAGGATATCTCCTTCCAGCTCTACCGTGGCGAAACCATCGCTATCGTCGGTGAATCCGGCTCGGGAAAATCGGTGACCGCCCGCACGGTGATGGGGTTGCTTACCAAACGCGCCGTCGTCTCGGAAAAATCCACCGTCAGCTACGACGGCAAGAATGTGCTGAAATTTTCCGAACGCGCCCGTCGGCAATTGCGCGGCGATCGCATCTCGATGATCTTCCAGGAGCCGATGAGCTCGCTGAACCCGATCTACACAATCGGCAGCCAAATCGTCGAGGCAATCCGCGTCCATCGCAGGATCGGCCGCCGCGAGGCAGAGAAGCGGGCGCTGGCGCTGCTGCAGCAAGTCCAGATTCCCGATCCTGAGGCACGGCTGAAACAATACCCGCACCAGCTTTCCGGCGGCCAGCGCCAACGCGTTATGATCGCCATGGCGCTCGCCAATGATCCGGATGTGCTGATCGCCGACGAGCCGACCACCGCGCTCGACGTTACCGTGCAGGCTCAGATCCTGAATCTGATCCGCAACCTGCAAAAGCAACTCGGCATGGCGGTGATCCTGATCACCCACGACCTGACCGTGGTCAGGCAGTTCTCCGACTATGTCTACGTCATGCAGCACGGCGAGATGCGCGAGCACAATACGACGGAAGAACTTTTTGCCCATCCGCAACATTCCTATACGCAGCATCTGCTCGCCTCCGAACCGAGGGGACAGGCAAAGCCGTTGCCACCGGATTGCGACACCATCCTTGAAGGCAAATCCGTCAAGGTTGCCTTCATGCTGCGCCACGGCACCTTCCTCAAACCGGATATGCGTGAACTGGTCGCCGTCGACGGCCTCAGTCTGGAGCTCCGCCGGCACGAGACGCTGGGGCTCGTCGGCGAATCCGGCTCCGGCAAGACCACCTTCGGCCAAGCCCTGTTGCGGCTGATCGACGCCGATAGCGGTGAAATCTATTTCGACCGGCAGGCCATCCACGGCCGTTCGCGGGCCGAGATGCGGCCGTTGCGCTCACGCATGCAGATCGTTTTCCAGGACCCGTTCTCCTCGCTCAACCCGCGCATGCCGATCGGCCAGATCATTGCCGAGGGGCTGGTGGTCAACAATATCGGTACCAACAAGGCGGAGCGGCTGGAGCGGGTGAAGGAAGCACTGGTCAGCGCCGGCATGCCCTCGAATATCCTGTCGCGCTTTCCGCACGAATTCTCCGGTGGCCAACGCCAGCGCATCGCCATTGCGCGGGCTATCGCGCTCGAGCCGGAATTCATCCTGCTCGACGAGCCGACCTCGGCGCTCGATCTCTCCGTTCAGGCGCAGATCATCGATCTCTTGCGCAAGCTGCAGGACGAACGGGGTCTGAGTTATCTTTTCATCTCCCACGACCTCAAGGTCGTCCGCGCCCTTTGCCATCGCGTCATCGTCATGCAGCACGGCAAGATCATGGAAGAGGGGCCGGTCGACGACGTACTTTCCCATCCCAAGACCGCTTACACCGAACGCCTCGTGAAGGCGGCGTTCGAGGTAGCTTCATAAGCATTCAGGAGACTTTCACATGGCAGGCAATCCCAAGATCACCTTTATCGGCGCCGGTTCGACCGTGTTCATGAAGAATATCATCGGCGACGTTTTGCAACGCCCGGCGCTGACGGGCGCGAAAATCGCGCTGATGGATCTCAATCCGCAGCGGCTGGAAGAGAGCGCCATCGTTGCCCGCAAACTGGCTTCGACGCTTGGCGCATCGGCCGTTGTCGAGACCTTTACCGATCAGCGCAAGGCCCTGGACGGAGCAGATTTCGTCGTCGTCGCCTTTCAGATCGGTGGTTACGAGCCCTGCACCGTGACCGATTTCGAGGTGCCGAAGAAATATGGCCTGCGCCAGACGATCGCCGACACGCTCGGCGTCGGCGGCATCATGCGCGGACTTAGAACCGTGCCGCATCTCTGGAAGATCTGCGAGGACATGCTCGCCGTTTGCCCCGAGGCGGTCATGCTGCAATACGTCAACCCGATGGCGATCAACACCTGGGCAATCGCCGAGAAATTTCCGACGATCAAGCAGGTCGGCCTTTGCCATTCCGTGCAGGGCACGGCAATGGAATTGGCCAAGGATCTCGATATTCCCTATGACGAAATCCGCTACCGCTCGGCCGGCATCAACCATATGGCCTTCTACCTGAAATTTGAGCATCGCCAGGCGGATGGTTCCTATCGCGATCTCTATCCCGATCTCGTGCGCGCCTATCGCGAGGGGCGGGCGCCGAAGCCCGGTTGGAACCCGCGTTGCCCTAATAAGGTCCGCTATGAGATGCTGACCCGGCTCGGCTATTTCGTCACCGAAAGTTCGGAGCATTTCGCCGAGTACACGCCTTATTTCATCAAGGAAGGTCGCGAAGACCTGATCGAGAAATTCGGTATCCCGCTCGATGAGTATCCGAAGCGCTGCATCGAGCAGATCGCACGCTGGAAGAACCAGGCCGACGAATATCGCAGCGCGGACAAGATAGAAGTGAGCCAATCGAAGGAATATGCTTCCTCGATCATCAATTCGATCTGGACCGGCGAACCTTCGGTCATCTACGGCAACGTCCGCAATAATGGCTGCATCACTTCGCTGCCCTATAATTGCGCCGCCGAGGTTCCATGCCTGGTCGACGCCTCCGGCATCCAGCCGACCTTCGTCGGTGACCTGCCGCCGCAATTGACCGCGCTGATCCGCACCAACATCAACGTGCAGGAGCTGACGGTACAGGCCTTGATGACCGAGAATCGTGACCACATTTATCATGCGGCGATGATGGACCCGCACACGGCCGCCGAGCTGGATCTCGACCAGATCTGGTCGCTGGTCGACGAGCTTTTGGCCACCCATGGCACCTGGCTGCCCGAATGGGCGCGCAGCGACCGCAAGGTTCAGGCCGCTTGAAACCACTCTCCCGGTTTTGCGGCCGGAAAGGCCTCGCAGCATCGCTGCGGGGCCTTGCTTTTTTGTCGTCATGGAGAAGGTGAAAATCCAAAACCCTGCTATCCTTCGAGCCGATCCAAGGTGGCAAAGCCTCTCTGCCTGCGCTAAAAAAACGGGGTGAACCTGGGAGAGAGCAAACACATGGCAAGTTCTGACATTTTCAGCACGGGAATCTTTGTCGGCCGCATCTGGCGTCCTGATGTTAAAGGCCCGGCTGTTGTCGTCGTCCGTGACGGCGCGCTCTACGACATCACCTCGAAAGACACGCCGACCGTGCGTGACCTCCTCGAGAAGGACGATCCGGTCGGTTTTATCCGCGCACAAAAGGGCGAAGCCGTCGCCAAGCTCGATGATCTGCTTGCCACCAAAGCCGACCTGTCAGTCTTCCATCTGCTTGCCCCCGTTGACCTGCAGGCGATCAAGGCCTGCGGCGTCACCTTCGCCCGCTCGATGCTGGAGCGCGTGATCGAGGAGCGCGCCGCCGGCAATCCGGATCTTGCGGAGGCAATCCGCGGCAAGGTCACCGCCCTGATAGGCGACAGTCTTCGCAACCTGAAGGCCGGTTCACCGGAAGCTGCCAAGGTGAAGGCAGCTCTGATCGAGGAGGGCGTCTGGTCGCAATATCTTGAAGTCGGCATCGGCCCGGATGCCGAGGTCTTCTCCAAGTCGCAGGTCATGTCCTCTGTCGGCACGGGTGCCGATGTCGGCCTGCACCCGATCTCAAAGTGGAACAATCCCGAGCCGGAAATCGTGCTGGCTGTCGATAGCCAAGGCCGTGTCAAGGGCGCAACGCTCGGCAATGACGTCAATCTCCGCGATGTGGAGGGGCGCTCGGCGTTGCTGCTCGGCAAGGCGAAGGACAACAACGCCTCCTGTTCGATCGGCCCTTTCATCCGCCTGTTTGACGAGACCTATACACTCGACGACGTGCGCAATGCCGATCTCGACCTCAAGGTTGAAGGCGAGGACGGCTATGTGCTGCATGGGCGCTCATCAATGAAGGAAATCAGCCGCGATCCCCTCGATCTCGTCTCCCAGACCATCGGCCGCCATCACCAATACCCGGACGGCTTCGTCCTCTTCATGGGCACGCTCTTTGCACCCGTCGAAGATCGCGACACGCCCGGTCAGGGATTCACCCACAAGGTCGGCGATATCGTCACCATTTCGAACGACAAGCTCGGCGCATTGAAGAACCGGGTGCTGTTGTCGACGGAATGCACTCCCTGGACGTTTGGAACGTCGCATTTGATGCGCAATTTGGCTGGGCGTGGGCTGATTTGATGGAGACGTGAAGGGAGACTCGGCTGCCATAATACCCAGGCGAAAGGAGGTACGGTTTGAGCAATCAAAGGTGATTTGCTACGGCCATGCTTCAGAAACCCAAGTAGCCGCCGCTAGCCTATGGATTGTCGGGGCCAGCGCCTCCAACAAAGCACTCAAAGGCTGTATGGCTGCACAGGGCTTTGCTCCAAAGATCCAACATGTGGTCCAGATCGCCGCGATATCGACACAAGCCGGCGACACTCCGAAACCGTCTTGTCAAGCATAGCGCCGGAGAGAAGCATACCGCTTGTTCTGGGATAGGGCATGCCGTCGTCCCGAAGTATCTCTATGAGGCGATCCAATTCAATCTGTTTCTCACGCTCGGTCATCGCTCTATAGTTCCGATCGCAAAGGATGAAAGCCATGAACACCATGACCTGTCCTTACTGCATCAGAGAATTTGAGCGCGTCGAATACTAAGGACAACGTGACAATCAAGGCAATGAGCCATCCATTATCCGTATGAAGGTTGTAGGAAATATGGGACCGAAGATCCGAAACCTCACCCGCTAAGACATACGTTAGGGGAAAGCCTTCCTTATGTGGTCATGCGATGGAGGTAGCGGCACGCAGCATCATCTCGCCCATAGCTATGAGTAAAGGGAAAGGTGCCCATCAAAGCGGGTGCTTGCGGATGAAGTATGCACTCGCGCGAGACCTGAAAAGGTCGGCACAACGGCTCAATCTCAATGCGTCGACACTGACTGCTGCTGGTTCTGGCGGCTGCGGGCGGCGGTGAGTTCGGAGGTGGTGTGATTGAGGCGGTCGGCGAGGACGCGCATGATTTCGACGGCCATTTCGGGAAAATCGCTGAGCAGTTTCAGGAAATGCTCCTTGCTGATCTTCAGCGCCTCCAGCCGCGACGTCGCCTTGACGGTAGCGGTGCGGGAGACGTCGCAGAGAATGGCGATTTCACCGACGATGGAGTTGATGTCGACTTCGGCGACCTTGATCTCTCCAGCCGGGCTATCGACAAGAATATCAGCAGTTCCGGAAAGAACAACGTAGGCGGCATCGCCCTGGTCGCCCTGATGAAACAAAACTTGACCGGCATTGTAGCTGACGCGATCCGACGTGAATGCCAAAAGCTTCAACTTTGCGGGTGCGATGCGCGAAAAAATCGGCACCCGCTTTAGCATTTCAACTTCGTCTTTCAGAAGCATGAGCTTCAAACCCCCAGTGTCGGGCCCCAGATACCACCGTTGCAATAGGATATTACGATAACAGTTCTTTGAACATACCGTTTTTCTCTAAAAGATCGGTGGAGGTGCCGCTTTCAACCAGGCTGCCGCGATCGAAAACCAGAACGCGATCAAACAGCTCCGCAAAGCCCGGATTGGATAGGACCCAGACGACGGCGGGCGCATATTCGCTTCTGTCGAGCCCCGTCAGGACAGCGCGGGCGATCTGATCCTGAACGCGATGGTCGAGCGCCGGCAGCGGCCGGTTGCAGATGATGTAATCTGCCCGCTTCAGCAAGGCGCGGCCAAGATTGAGTTTCTGCCGCTGCACGTTGGTCAGCCGCTTGCCGCCGGAACCAACGTCGAAATCGAGGCCGATCGACAATACGCTATCCTGCATGCCCCAGCCGTTCGAAGACATCATACAGGATGGTGTGGATACGCTCGGGCGCATCGGCCTGCTGGTGGGCAATTCGGCCGAAAAGCACGTTGTCCATCAATGTCGCCGAGGCGGTGAAGCGCTCGGGGTCGTAGCGCTCGATCACGCGCGCGAGATCAGCCGGGATATGTTCATGGAACTTGGCGCGCGCCTTGACGATCTTGTCCATCAGCGTCTGCGTCAGGAGACCGAAGCGGTGACGGGGTTCGATGTAGGAGAAGCTGAGGCGGATGATGGCCACTCGCTCATCGGGCGTCGCGGCGCTGAAGCCCTTGCCGTTCAGCTTCTGCAGCAACGCTTCGTATGTCGGGATATCCTCCGCGGTCATGAAGGTGAGTTGCTGGAAGAAGGGGTGATCCGGCGGCAGATCGGTGAAGAGTTCGACGGCGTTCTCGGCGATCTCCAGGCCCATGTCGTAGAGGTCGGTCTCGAGGCCGGTATCCGTAAACAGCTTCTGGAAATAGGGATGAGCGGCGAGCTTGCGGTTGGTCATCAGCGGCCGCTTCAGCGTACCGAACAACAGGTTTTCGCCGACGGTTGCCTGCGGATTGTAGGTGTCAAATTCGAACGGCACGACAAGCCCGTCGAGATTTTCCTCCTGCAGTCTGACGCGTAGCGCCTGGCGCAGCTCGACGATACGAGAGGTAAGATCATCATGCGCGGTCGTATCGACATTCGAGCGTAGCGCCATGTCGAGAATATCCTGGGACATGGCGACAGCATCGAGAACAGGGCGGATGACCGAATAGATATCATCCGGACCGGTGGCGCCGGCAGCGCCATAATCGACCCAGTCGCTGCTGAGATCCAGCTCTGGATTGCCGGCGCGGCGTGCCTCTGCCATCTGCCATTTGAGCTTGGTGGCCGCCTCGTCGTCATAATCGGCCGCGGTCAGCGGCGCATGCTTCAGGCCATAGAGAAGATTGTTGCGCAACGTACCGTGGAAGAAGAAGGTGTCCGACGAGGCATAGGCGATACGCCGCCCCGTCAGCGATTCCGGCAGTTCCAGCAAGTCGCGGCCATCGATGGAGATGCGGCCGGTATCCGGCCAGACCAGTCGACCGAGCGCTTCGGCAAGGTATTCGCCACCGGCGCCGCTGTCGCCGACGATCGCGACCGTTTCGCCGGGATGGATCTCGACGGAGACGTGATCCAGCACGCGGGCACCGCTGTCGTCGATCACCGTGAGATTGGTTGCGACCAGCGGATGGGTGATGCGGCCGGCGGGCGCGGGCGAGATAACCTGGATCTTCGGTTCGATCAGGCCATCCACGCTGAACTGCTCGACGACCTGATTGTATTTGACCTGCACGTCCTGGCGCGATTGATCCCAGTCGATGAGTTCCTTCAGCGGCCCCGGCAGGTCCTTGTAGGCGTTGATGACAGCCACGAGCTGGCCGATATCGAGCCGGCCCTGCAGCGCAAAGAAGCCACCGATGGAATAGAACAGGAAGGGCGTGACCTGAGCGAGGAAGTTGTTGATGAATTTCACCAGGAACTTCCACTGATAGAGGTCGTAGCGGATCGAGAAGATCAGCCCGAGACGATAGGCGATGTCGGCGCGCTCCAGGTTGGTGGTATCGTTGGCATGGATGGTGCCTATGCCTTCGACGATTTCGCCGACACGGCCGGACAGTTCGCGCGCAGTGAGCTGCCGTTGACGTCCAAGTTCCAGCAGCCGCTTGCGCATGCGCGGGATGACGACCGCCTGCACTGCGACGATGCCCGCGGCGATCATGCCCAGCCAGAAATTCTGCATGATGATGAACACGAGCGCGGTGATCGCCTGGCCACCGAGAAGCGCCGGCTGCACGAAAGCGTCGCCAGTGAAGCCGCCCATCGGCTCCACCTCGTCCTTGATCATGGTGGCGATTTCGGCCGGCTTCACCCGCTTGAAATGCGCGGGCGGGAAACGCAGCACGCGGTCGATCAGCTCGAAGCGAATGCGGCGCAGCATGCGCTCGCCCAGCCGGCCCTTATAGGTGTTGATATAAAGCTTGAAGAGACCATTGAGGATAACAAGCGCCAGGAAGACCAGGCTGAGCGCGATCAGCATCCAAAAACGGGTGAGCTGCAGGCCCTGAAAGACTTCGAAGTGCCCGAGCACCGGCACGTCGAAAGAAATGTGCATGAAGGTCTGGGTTTGACCCGGACGTTCGAAACCCTTGCCCTGGATTGGCCCATTGACGATCTGCTTCGGCAAGTCGAAGGACAGAAAGTAAGGGATCATCGAAGCGGCGACGATCGTCAGGATCCAGATTTGCTCCAGCCGGGTATTCGACCAGATGTAACGCGCTAGACTTTTTTCCATCGCTTATTGCATGCTTCCAAATTCAACAGTCTTCGCCGCCGGTGTTGACGCCGATGTTGCAGAGGTGCGGGAGGAGTTCATCGTGAATGCGCGCCCCATCTTGAAAACGAAACGTCGCCCGGTCTTTCGTCCAGGCGCCCTTCCGATTCATTGATTTTTCAATTTATATCACAGGATCGCAGAAAACGAGGGGGCAAAACGATAGGTATTGTGACGGATTCATTGCTGCAACCGTTATCTCTGGCGAATGACCGCCGAGGTTCGCTCGGCGCCGGCAAGATCGATATCAGGGTTTGACGGTTTCGGCCTCGACAGCGCTGTCTCCACCGCATCGGCGAGCTGATCCGTCGTCAACCCCGCTTCCGGCAAGGCCAGTGCTAGCCCGAGCTTCTCCAGCCGCTCGGCGCGCACCGATTGCTCCGTCTCGCCGCCCGCCGTGAACGGAACCAGGATGGAGCGGCAGCCGGTGACGAGGAGATCGCCGACCGTGTTATAGCCCGCCTGCGAGATCGACAGTTCTGCCCCCCTCAGCAAGGACGGGAAATCCTTGCGGAAACGGACGAGGTCGACATTGCCGGGCGCATCCCCCGTCAATGCCGCGAAATCCTGCTCCGGCAGGTTCGGCCCCGTGACCAGCAGCCAGCGGCGATCGACGGCCACGCGGCTTGCCGCCTCCAACGAGGCGCGGATCAGGTCGTGCCCGACGGCACCGCCGCCGGCGGAAACCACGATGTCGAAGATCTCGGGCGGCTCGGGCGGCAGTGGCGGCGCTACCAGGCCGGTATAGGTGATCTTGTCGGATATCGCCGAGGTGAGCGGAAATGTCTCCTCCAGTCGAACGAAATTGGGATCGCCATGGACGAGAACGCCATCGAAATGATCCCGCAGCAGCGCCACCGTCTCTTCATCGCGCCCCGGCTTCTTCTGCTGCTGCAGGATATCGCGCACCGAGGTGTAGAGTTTCGGCTTCGGATTGGCTCTCGCGACGGCATCGAGCAGCGGCAGGAGTTCGAAGCGCATTTGACGGCGGCCGAAAGGAAATGCCTCGATGATGACGATATCAGGCGAAGCCGTCCGAAAAGCATCCAGCAATTGGTCGCGGCGCGCGGCCAGAAAGTCCTCGCCGACGGCATTTCCCAACTGATCGGCGAGTCCGGAGAAACCGGCGCTGCTGGCCACCACCGGCGGCAGGGTGACGGAGGTGACATCCGGACCAGGAAAGCCGTTCACCGGCACGCCGCCGGTAACGACCGTTACCTCGCAACCATCCTTCGCCATGGCGCTGGCGATACGGCTGGCGCGGGCGAGATGGCCGATGCCGAGCAAGTGCTGAACATAGAAAAAAACGCGGGGGGACGACGTGTGGAGGGGCGTCATGCGGATTTGCGCCATTGCTCTTCTTTTTGCCACTGATCCTCGAACAGTCGCGTCAATTGCCAGATGCTGGAATGATGGTCGAAATGCTCGCGCACCCGTTTTTCGGCGGCGTCGCCGAGCCGATGGCGCAGCGCCGGGTTGCGTATCGCCCGTTCCATTGCCGCCGCCAGCGCCTTCGGATCTTCCGGCGGCACGACGAAGCCATTTTCGCCATCGGTCACCAGCTCCGGCACGCCGGAAATATTGGTGGAGAGGCAGGCCAGGCGCTGGCTGGACGCCTCGACCAGCACGTTCGGCAGACCGTCGCGGTCGCCATCCGCCGCCACACGGCAGGCAAGGGCGAAGAGATCCGCCTGGCGGTATTGTGCCAGCACATCCTCCTGCGCCATCGCGCCTTTCCAGGTGATGCGGTCGGTAATGCCCAGCGTCTCGGCGAGCGCCTTCAGCTTCGCCAGCCCATCGCCGCCGCCAATATGGGTAAAGCGCCAATGGAGATCGGCGGGCAGCAGCGCCAATGCCCTCAGCAGCACATCGTAACCCTTCTTCTCCACCGCACGCCCGACGCTGAGCAGCAGAGCGGGTTCCAGTGCCTGCGAACCATCGCGATCGGAGTGGTGGCCTGTGAAGGGCGAGAAACGTGCGAGATCGAGGCCGTGATAGCTGAGGTGTACATTCTCGGGCATTGCGGTCAGATCACACATGTGTTCAAAGCCGCTGCGCGTGCAGGTCACCGTCCAGCGGGCGCGTTCGAGCTTTTCCGACAGCTCCCAGTCCGGCGAGGTCCAGATATCCTTGGCATGCGCCGAGCACGTCCAGGGAATACCCGTCATGATGCTGGCATAGGCGGTCACCGAGGCTGGCGTATGGATGAAATGCGCATGCAGCCACTCGCCATTGTCGGGCCATTCATGCGCCAGCACCAGCGCCTGGCCGAAACGTCGAACGCGGTTCGGCGTGATGTCGCGCTTGAGATCGGCCCAGAACTGCCTCAGCAATGGCTTGAAACCGGGCTTTCTGATCCCGGCCAGGAAGGCGCGCAGCACGCGCAGCGGCTCGTTGTGCAGATATTCCGGCAGGTAAACGACCCGCGCCTTGATCTCATCATGGACAGGATGGCGCTTCTTGTCCGTCGGCTTGCGCATCGAGATCAGCGTCAGGTCGAAGCCGGCTCGCTCCAGGCCAAGCAGCTCCTGTGCGATGAAGGTCTCGGACAAGCGGGGGTAGCCCTTGAGGACCACCAGGATTTTTTTCCGCATCGATCGGTTCCGATGCTCTATTCGGCGACGATCGACAGTGGCGGATAGTGGTCGCGGTCGTCAAACCATTCGCCGACGATGCGGGAAATATGGACCAGACCTTCCAGCCGCATGTTCCCGCCGCTCGCCGATGGTGGTGCGCGGGTTGGCAAGCGCTTTAGCGCCGCCGCAAGCTGTTTCGGATCGGCAGACTCCTCCGGCAGCAGCATGTCGACAAGGCCGAGCTCGCTTGCCCGCTGAGCGCGGATCAACTGTTCCTCGCGTGGGCGCGTACGCGGAATGATCAGCGCCGGCTTGTCGAAGGACAGTATCTCGCAATAGGTGTTGTAGCCGCCCATGGCGACGACGCCTTTGGCGCCGGCGATCAGCTCTTCCATCTTGTTGTCGAACTCGATCACCTGCAGACAGGCAATTTTACTCGCGCGCTCCAGCAACTGGTTACGCTCCTTGGCCGGCATGTAGGGACCAAGCACGATCAACGTCTTGTGTTGTAGCGTATTGTCATGCTCGAAAGCGCCGATGACATCGCTGACCAGATCGGCGCCGTCGCCACCGCCGCCGGTCGTGACCAGAATGTAATCCTCGTCAGGCACATGTTCCGACTTCGTGCCCAAGGTGGATACACTACGCTGCAGGAATCCGACGAACTCCATCTTCCGGCGCACGCCGGGCGGCACATCGAGGCCGACAAGCGGATCATGGAAATCCGGCGGGCCATAGACCCAGACGCGATCGTAAAACTGATCGATCTTCTGCAGGGCGTTGTTTTTCTTCCACTCCGCTTCCAACAGGTGCGGCGCGTCCATGACGTCGCGCATGCCGAGCACGAGCGTCGTGCCGCGCGCCTTCAGATATTGCAGGGTCTCCTCGACCTCGCCCTTCAGGCCCATCGGCTCCTTGTCGACGATGAAGATGTCGGGCTGAAAGGTCTCCGCGGTGTGGCGGATGATCGACTGGCGCATCTTCAGCGTTTCCTGAAGATCGATATGGCTTGCCATCGACGTATATTCACCGTCGCGCAGTTTGATGACGCTCGGCACCTTCACGAAATCGACTCGCGCTCGATAATCGAAAGCACCGGCGATCGTCGCGCCGGAAACGATCAGGACGTTCAGCCCGCGATAATCCTCGACAAGCGCGTGCGCGATGGTTCGACACCGCCTGAGGTGACCGAGACCGAACGTGTCATGACTATACATGAGGATTCGAGCATCTTCTAAGCGCCGCTTCATGGGCAAAACCTCAGGAATGAAAGTCATTTTCGCACGTTGTCAGCAAACGACGTCCGCGGCCGCTCTTCGAATTGCAACTCATTTCTGGCCACGCTTTCCGCTATTTGTAGGGATCGGCCGCGTCGCGCAAGCCGTCTCCTAAAAAGTTGAACGCCAAAATGACCAAAATTACCGGGACCATCGGGAAAAGGAGCCACGGGTAAAATGCGATGACGCTGACGTTCTTTGCCTCCGTCAGCAGAATGCCCCAACTTGTGATCGGGGGGCGAAGACCGAGCCCCAGGAAGCTCAGCGCGGTTTCGCCAAGGATCATGCTGGGGATCGAAATCGTCGCCGTCGCGATCAGATGCGACATGAAGCCTGGTATAAGATGACGCGCAATAATACGCGGCGAGCTTGCACCCATCAATTGTGCAGCAAGTACATAGTCCTCTTCGCGCAAAGACAAGAGCTTGGAACGAACTGCGCGTGCCAGTCCGGTCCAATCGAGAATACCGAGGATGATGGTGATGCCGAAATAGACGATGATGGGGCTCCAGGTCACCGGCATGATCGCCGCTAGCGCCATCCACAAGGGCAGGCTCGGCAACGACTGCAGCACTTCGATGACCCGTTGGACGAGAAGGTCGAAAACACCGCCATGATAGCCCGCGAGCCCGCCGATGACGATCCCGAGCACGAAGCTGATGGCGATGCCGATCAGTCCGATCGTCAGGGAGATGCGCGCGCCATAGATGATACGGGACAGTACGTCGCGACCCAGTCGGTCGGTGCCGAGCAGGAACATTTGGCCGCCGACGGCGGGGCAGACCAGATGGATGTTCGCGTCCACAAGACCCCAGAAACGATAGGCGTCGCCATGACAGAAGAAGCGGATCGGCTGCACGTCCTCAGTCTTGTCGGTATAGATCCGCCGCAACGTATCGAGATTGAGCGTCATCTTGCGGCCATAGACGAAGGGGCCGACGAATTCGCCGTTGTTGAAGAAATGCACCCTCTGCGGTGGCGAATGAATGTATTCGACATTGCGGGTATGCAGGCCGTAGGGCGCCAGGAATTCCGAAATCAGAATCATGGCGTAAAGCAGCAGCAGGAAGATGCCGGAGGCGAGAGCAAGCTTGTGCCGCTTGAACTTCCACCACATCAGCCGCTTCTGCGAGGCCTGGTAGTAACGCGCCTGACCGGCCGACATGGCCTCGAACTGCTCCGGATCGAAGGCGGCGGTTGAAACGTAATGCTCTAGCGGGGCGCCTGGGCGCGGCAGGGGTGCGTTCACTTTGTGCTCCTGCCTTGCAAGCGGATGCGGGGATCGAGGAAGCCGAGGGCGATATCGGAGATCAACACGCCGATAACGTTCAGGAAAGCGAGGAACATCAGGAACGAGCCGGCGAGATACATATCCTGGCTTTGCAACGCCTTGATCAGCATCGGCCCGGTCGTCTCCAGAGACAGCACGATGGCGGTGATTTCGGCGCCGGAAATGATCGACGGCAGGATCGAGCCAATATCGGCGACGAAGAAATTAAGCGCCATGCGCAGTGGATATTTCACCAGTGCCCGGAGCGGGTGCAACCCCTTCGCGCGGGCGGTGATGACATATTGCTTCTGCATTTCGTCGAGCAGGTTGGCGCGCAGGCGTCTGATCATGCCGGCGGTGCCAGCAGTGCCGACGATGATGACGGGAATCCACAGATGCGAGAGGATCGAGCGCGCCTTTTCCCAGCTCATCGGCTGCGATAGATATTTCTGATCCATCAGATGGCCGATGGTGACGCCGAACCAGATATTGGCGAAATACATCAGGATCAGCGCCAGCATGAAATTCGGAATTGCGATGCCGAGCAGGCCGAGGAAAGTCAGGCCGTAGTCACCCCAGCTATATTGATGGGTGGCGGAGTAGATGCCGATGGGGAAGGCGACCAGCCACGTCAACATGATCGTCGTCATCGAAACAAGGATCGTCAGCCACAACCTGTCGCCGACGACCTCCGAGACCGGCAGTTGATATTCGAAGGAATAGCCGAAATCGCCATGCAGCATGCCGGCGACCCAATAGACATATTGCAAGGCAATGGGCTTATCGAGCCCGTATTCGTGGCGAAGATCCTGGATCTCTTGCAGATTGGCACTCTCGCCCTGCGCGCGAAGTTCGGCGATCTGGCTTTCGAAGAAATCGCCTGGCGGCAACTGGATGATGGTGAAGACCAACATCGAGATGACGAGCAGCGTCGGAACCATCACCGCAAGGCGCCAAAGGATATATTTAAACACGCGGTTGATCCTCCTTCAGCCAGAAGGTGTCAGGCATATAGACGCCGAGATAGCAGGTCGGATCGAAACCGTAGAGCGCTTTTTCCGGCACATTCTGCAAACGTGACGCACGCACGACCGGCTGCAGCGTGCCATTGATCAGGCCGATGGAAAAGACCTGATCGGTATAGAGCTCCAGCATCTGATGCCAGATTCCGGCCCGCTCGAAGGATGAAGTCGACTCGCCCCATTTTCCCAGCAGCTCGACGAGCTTCTTGACCTCCGGCAGATCGGGTGCCGTGCCCTGAGTGCCGCGGGAGAGATAATACATGCCCCAGAGCGGCCATTGCATCTGGTCGTCCATGGTCGGCGCAAGCTGGCCGGGATTCATGTCGGCGGTCGCCACTCCATTGTCGAGGCCGTACCAGATCGACATCATGACGCGCCCGCCCATGGCGCGGCTGCGGAAGATGTCGCGCTGCGATGTGCGGGTGAAGAGCGCGATGCCGACTTTGCGCCAGTGGTCGATGACGAGCTCCAGCACATCGGTGTCGAGGGTGCTTTCGCCGGCGGTCTCAACGGTGATTTCTGCCCGTCGACCATCCGGCAGCAGGCGAATGCCGTCCGCATCGCGCTTATCGAGGCCGGCGGCATCGAGCAAGGTGTTGGCCTGGGCCGGATCATGGGCGATCCAGGCCTTGGCATATTCCGGCTTATAGAGCGGGCTTTCCGGCAGCACGGTGTCGGCGCTTTCGGTGCCGAGGCCATAGAAAACCGCCATATTGATCTCGTGGCGGTCGATAGCCAGCGACAAGGCGCGGCGCACCCGCACGTCGCACAACACCTGCCGCCAGACCGGATCGGCGCTATTGAGGTTTGGCATCAGCGCCACGCGCGACCCGCGCGTCGCCTTCCAAAGATTGACCTTGATCGGATAACGTTTCTCCGCGTCCCGCAGGAAGGTGTAGTCGTCGAAATCGATACCGGTCGCCTGCAAATCGCTTTCGCCGGTGCCGGCCTTGGCCGAAATGATCGCGGATGAGCTGACGTTTAGAACAAAGCGATCGACATACGGCAATTGCTTGCCGTTTTCATCGATGCGATGGAAATAGGGATTGCGCTCGAACACGAATTGCTCGGCCGGCGGTGCGGTCGTGTTGTGCCAGGGATCCAGCACCGGCAGCTCGGGATTTTCCTGACGATAGACGCGGGCCATCTTGATGTGCAGGTCAGCGACTTTCTTGACGCGATACTGCTTCATAAGCGCCGAAAGGCGGATATCGTCTTGATATTTCGGATGGAACTGCTTGAGATAATGGCTGGGGCCGACCAGCACCAAGGCTTGCGGCGCGGCAAGATTTGGCAGGAAATACGGATTGGGCTGGTCCCAGCTATAACGCACGGTCAGCTCATCGATGACTTCGAAGCGCGGCAGATCGCCATGCGGACGCAGCTCCAGCGCGCCACCGCCCGGCGTCAACTTCTTGTTCAGAATGACATCTTCCCACCAATAGCGGAAATCGTCTGATGTGAACGGATGGCCGTCCGACCACTTATGACCCTCACGCAGCTTGAAGGTGAAAATACAGTCGTTTTCAACCGTGTAGGATTCGAGGATATCCGGCTGCAGCGTCAGCGTCTGATCATAACCCACCAGACGGGCATAACCGTAGACATTCATAAGACGCAGATCGTTCTGGCCGCCGATGAGCATGCGTATCGAGCCGCCATAGCGGCCGGGCTCGCGACCGAGTGCGGCGAGATTGATGATACGGGGCATCTTCGGCAGGCGCTGCGCCAGCGGCGGCATCTGGCCGGCCCGCAGCCAGTCGTGCAGGAAGTCGGGTTCATTGTCGGCATCCGCCGCGACAGCCGGCAGCGGCAACACGGAAGATGCAAGAAAACCGAGAAAGGTTCGACGGGTTACCACGTGCGTAATTCCTGAACATCGGCGCCGCGGCGAGCGCGCACGAAATGACCGCCGCCAAGATCGGCGTAGGCGAGGTCACCGCCTTCGTCCTCTGCAAATTGCGGTCCCCAACTCTGCTTGGCGGCCGGACCTTCGGCATTCAAGGCGGAGAAATCAAGCGGCCGGTCGAGATCGGGGAAGGGGACTGCTGCGAGCAGAGAGCGGGTGTAGGGATGGACAGGATCGCGCAGGATGATCTCCCGCGGCGCGATTTCGACGATGCGGCCGCGGGCCATGACGGCGATGCGGTCCGCCATATAGTCGACGACGGCGAGATTGTGCGAGATGAATAGATAAGTGAGGCCAAGTTCCTTCTGCAAATCCTTGAGAAGATTGAGGATCTGCGCCTGAACTGAGACGTCGAGCGCCGAAACGGGCTCGTCGAGGATCAGGAGCTTCGGCCCGAGCGCCAGGGCGCGGGCGATGCCGATGCGCTGGCGCTGGCCGCCGGAAAAGCTGTGGGGGTAGCGGCTCAAATAATGCTGGTCGAGCCCGATCGCCTGCATAAGTCCCTTGACCTTCTCCTTGCGCTCACTGCTGTCGCCGTGCTCATGGATTTCAAGGGGTTCGCTCAGAATATTGCGGATGGTCATGCGCGGTGACAGGGATGAAACCGGATCCTGGAACACCATCTGGATCTTGGTCCGGAGCTCCATGAGATCGTCGCCCTTGACGGCCAGCACATCGATCTTGCCGTCGCCGTCGTCGAACGTCACCGAACCGTCATCCGCGCTGACGGCGCGCATCAAAATCTTGCTGATCGTCGTCTTCCCGCATCCGCTTTCGCCGACGAGGCCCAGACATTCGCCGCGGCGGATGTCGAAGCTGACATCGTCGACGGCGCGGAACTTCGTGCCCGCCCGCCGTCCGAACAGCCCCCTTCCTTTCGAGGTATAGGTCTTGGTGAGATTGCGCACCGAGAGCAGCATCTGCGCGGCGTCGCCGTTGGTCTTGGCCGATTTCTTCTTGCCCGAGAACGTGCCGATATTGACCGGCACGTCGCGAAGCGATTTCAGCCGCTCCCCGGGTTTCATGTCGAAATGCGGCACCGCCGACATCAACGCCTTCAGATATCGATGCTGTGGCTGGCGGAAGATCGTATCGACCGGTCCGACCTCCATGATCTCGCCATGATAGATGACCACGACCTCGTCAGCCATATTGGCGACGACGCCAAGATCATGGGTGATCAGCAGTATGGCCATGTTGAACTTTTGCTGCAGGTTGCGTAGCAGGCCGAGGATCTGCGCCTGGATCGTAACATCCAATGCCGTCGTTGGCTCGTCGGCGATGAGAAGCGCCGGATTGCAGATCAGCGCCATGGCGATCATCGCGCGCTGACGCATGCCGCCGGACAGTTCGAACGGGTACATGTCGAAGGTGCGGTGCGGGTTCTGAAAGCCGACGAGGCCCAGCATCTCCTCGGTCTTCTCGCGCTGCTCGGCCTTGCTGATGGCCGGATTATGGATGCGAAGCGCCTCGCTGATCTGATTGCCAACCGTATGCAGCGGCGAGAGCGAGGTCATCGGCTCTTGAAAAATATTGGCCATACGCGCGCCGCGAAGCTGGCGCATCTCCATGCTGTCGCGTGGCAACTGCAGAACGTCGGTTGTCACGCCATCGAGCGGATCAGTAAAAAGAATGCGGCCCGTCGCCTTCGCCGGGGTCGGCAGGATACCCATGATCGACTGGCTGATGATCGATTTGCCGGAACCGGACTCGCCCACCAGCGCCGTTACCTTACCGGGAAGCACCCGGAGATTGGCGCTTTTGACCACCCGCAACTTGTCGCCGTAGATCGAGAACGAGACGTCGAGGTTCTCGATACGCAATAAATCAGTCCCTGACGCCATACTATAGTAGTTCCCGCTTACACGACCTTATGGCCCCGTATGGCACACTAACGTAGCCCATAACGGGTGTCCAGTTAGTCAAAGGGCTGTGCATCAACCGTTAAAAAACTGTCGCTTTTCCAGTGATCTATAGGAGGATGCTCAACTATGAGCTCCTGAATGTCACTGGATGAACTTCTCGACTTGCTGGCGGTTCTCGAACTTCTTGGCATCCCGGTGCAGCAGGATGACCTGTTCCGCCTCCGACAAGCCGTCGGCGGCCACATCATGAAAGACTTCCGTCGTCCCATTTGCATCGGCTATGGCTTTCGGATGTACGACCGTGAAGCGTTGGCGGACGCCGCGCAATCTCTCTTCGCCGAGCGTTACCCATTCGCCGCCGGTGTAGCCCGCAAAGGCCTGGCTTGCGACCACCTCCGTCGAATACTTTTTGGTCAGCGATTGCAGCCGCTGCACTTCATTGACGGCGGCGCCGAAGGCGGAGAAGGTCAGGCGATCCTTCAGCCCGACATTGCCGAACATGACATTGCCGACATGCAGACCGATGCCGTAGCGCACTTCGCTGAGGCCCCGCGTCTTGCGATCCTTGTTGAGGGCGGCAACACGGCCCTGCGCATGGAAAACGGCTGACAGTGCCGCCTCGCAGGCGACCTTGGAGGGGTCCTTGTGCCGCCCGCAGGGATAGACGGCAAGGAAACCGTCGCCAAGGAAACTCAAGATCTCCCCGCCGTTACGGTTGAACGGCGCAGCGATGGCGTCGAAGAATTCGTTCAGCGTATCGATATAGGCTTGGCGCCCTTCTTTCTCGGCATAGAGGGTCGATTGCCGCATGTCGCCCATGACGAGGGCGGCGCGGATCGTCTCGCCGTCGCCGCGGCGGATTTGCCCATTCAGCACGCGCTTGCCGGCGTCGCCGCCGAGGTAGGTGGTGAGCATATTGTTGGCGAGCTTGCCAAGCACCGCCATCTTGGCGGCCATGGCAAGATGATTCTGCATGCGCATCAGCGCGCCGATCATCTCCTCACTGAAGCCGCTGATGCTGTCGGTTGACCATGAGCCCATCATGCCCTGGGCGGAACCGGCGCCGAAGGTCTGCACGAAGGCGATATAGTCGGTGATCTTTTCCTTGCGCAGGTCCTCGAAGACGGGAAACTCCAGCGGCCCGTCGACATCGACGCGACGGCGCAGGTGCAGGAGATTGTTGGAGAGCAGATAATAATAGGGGCTCTGCACGAAGCGCTCCGGCTTGTCGTTCACATGCCGATAGCCTTCGATCGTCAGGCCACCGGCGCGGCGCCAAGTGAAGCCGAGGGCATCATAGAGCGGATGCAGCATCGAGAAGGTCAGGTGCACGCGGGCGATCGGCAGGCCTGAAGCGGCGATGCGTTCGCAAAAGCCGCGAACGATGCTCTCCAGATTTTCGCCTGTCAGCGCCGACTGTGTCAGCCATTCGGCGACCTTGTCGAGAAAAATATCGGAAACACTCGAATGAACGGTCATCATCCCGTGGCCTATTCCTTGCAATCCCAAATGCTCCGACCCGGCAACGCGCCATCTACCAAATGATATGGGCGCGGCGTTAAGGTCGTGTCCAAGCATTTTGGCACAGGTCGAATGAGCGAACCATGCAACAGACGACGGCACATTTCCCAGAAGGTTTGAGTTTTGCCGGCGCCGTGAAAAATTTGCTGCGCCTTCTACGCGTCCTGGTGGACACATGGCACAACAAAAAAGGGCCGCCAGAACTGCCGGCTCTCGTTTTGTTCTTGTTTAGATAAGCCTCTCATGCCGCTGAAACAATGGCCAAAAACGATGCGATCCAAGAAAATTTTCCCATAGAGAAGAACCTCATGGTGTGCCGGGCGAGGCCAGCGGTGCATCCAACGCCGGGGAAACGGCGGCACACAACTTTTCCCGCAATGCCATAGCCGCCATCGCATAGCCGCCGCTGGCCCCGTCGATGAAATGCATGTGATCGCGCATCAGCGGCGTCGGCACGAAACATGTCATCAGTGCGCTTTGCTGCCGATGCAGGCCGTAGCGGCAGACGCCTGCGGCTTCGGCCTCGCGCAACCGAGCTTCAATCCGGGAAAGATGCGCGGCGTCCACGTCGATGGTCATCTTCAGGCCATCGTCGAATTTGCGAAAATCGGAATTTGCGGCAAGGTCACGCCGGTAGATCTTGGCATCGAAGGTTGCCGCGCGAATGCCGAACTTGTCGAGGATATAGATGACAACGATCTGGGCGGCGATCGAAAGTTTCCGCAGCCAGCGATTGGCGACCGACGCCGTTGCGCGGGCCTCGATATCGGCGCCTTCGAAGGCAAGTGCCGGTGTCGGCCCTTCGACCGGCACGGGATGGCCGCCGCGGTTCTGCTCCATGGAAATGGCGATGATATCGGCAACGAGGCGTTGGAATTCGGGGCCGTTGCCGGCAGCATCGGGAACGGCGATGATCGAGACGATCTCGCCATTATGCGCGTCGATCGGATTCCATCGGCAGGAGAGACCGGTCAGATCCGGCCGCGTCTCCTGTGGCGCCGCTTCGACCGCAAAGCGTCCCGCCTTCATCTGCTTTTCCGCCCAGCTCGCGCCGCCGCCGGAAAACATGGCATAGGAGACAAAGTCACTGGGGCTGAAGCGGGCGACCCGCACATCCAGCCCCTCGGCGCGAACGTCCGCCATCGGCACCAGCGCGGTACGCAGGCTGAGCTCCAACTCCTCCGTGACCCATGTCCGCACCGCGGCCAGTGCCTGCCGCACACGATCCTCACCGGAGGGAGGAATGGCCACCAGAGCGCCGTCGCCGCCAAAGACAAAGGGATAGTCGCCATTGTCCAGCGCGTTGAGCACGGCTGAAATCACGCTGGCGCCAGCCATGTTGACGGATTTGTAGTGGCCCGATGCGATCGCCTTGGTCGAGCTGACGATATCGGCCACTGCCAGGAGCCAGTCATCGGGAAGCGGCTGATAATTATTGCTGTCGGTGACGCCTTCGAAATCGGTGAAAACCGGCAACGTACGGAAGAAATCGTCGTTCGATAGATCGGCCATGACATCCCCCTTAAGCGCGCGACGCATATCCCTACAACAACTGCATCGAAAAACCAGCAGGCGGTCGACGCGGTATCATTCGCCATGCTACTCCGGCTGCGGGAGAGACACCACGACGCCAAGGACGTATACGAATGAGCCGCCTGGATAGTTTCATCCGCCGCCTGACCGCACAACGGGATATTCTCAATGCCGTTGTCGATGAGGTCAAAGCGCTGGACGGCCCCGTATTGGAGCTTGGGCTCGGCAACGGCCGCACCTTCGATCATCTGCGCGAGCTTTTTCCGGACCGCCGCGTCGTCGCCTTCGATCGGGCTGCCCATGCATACGGCTCGTCAATGCCGGAGGACGGCAATCTCGTGCTCGGCGAAATCAAGGATACCGCCAGAGATTTCATCGGTATCGGCGCGTCGCTCGCCCATGCCGATATCGGCACAGGTTACGAGGACAAGGACGCGGTGACACTGACTTGGCTGCCCGAAATCATGGCCGGTGTTCTCGCATCGCATGGTCTCGCTGTCAGCGGCCTGCCGCTCGATCATCCCGATCTCGAAGCACTGTCCTTGCCGTCAGGTGTGAAAGAGGGGCGCTATTTCATCTATCGCCGCAGATAGCCGTCAGCGCAGGAACAACACGTCGAACTGGTCGCCTTCGACCGGCAGGTCGGTAACCTTCATCGCCACGCTGCGGTCCTCGAAAAAGACGAGGCATTCGGCGTAATAGCCGGCGAGATCGGCGACGAAGGTGATCGCCTGATCCCGGCCGTAAAAGGTGGGCGTAAACTCCATATAGAGCGGCACTTTGCGGGCCATCAACGCCTGCATCGACCTGACGGCAACGGGCTCGTAGCCCTCGATATCCATCCAGATCAGCCCGATATCGGCGGCCTCGACGCCGGCATCGGCAAGAATATCGGCGACGGGACGGACGGGTACGGAGATCTTTTCGTCACTTGCGCTCTGGCGAAAGACGCTGCTTTTGCCGTGGTTCTTATGGCTCAGGTAGAAATCGAGCTGTCCTTCGCGATCGCCAGCGGCGCAATTGACCGCCGTGACCATATCCTGCATGCCGTTATCGGCGATATTGACGGACAGAAGCCGAAAATTACGCGGGTCCGGCTCGATGGTAACGATATGGCGATACGCGCCGCTTAGGGCGAAATAGCTGGTCTGCGTGCCGATATTGCCCCCGAGTTCGAGCAGCACCGTGCCCTTTCTCAGCAGACCGCTCTCGCGCAGAATCGTCAGCAACCGGTCGACATGGTCGCGCTCGAAATGGCCCTTGCGAAACACTTTACGGCCGATGTAGTCAGCGGGCGAGAAGGTTAGAACATGATCACCGCAATCGACCGTCATCGTCTTCACGCGCGGGCCGATGGCGCTGATCAGGATCTCACGGCCGAGACGTGTATCGAATAAGCGTGTGGCGATGCGATCCCTGATCTTGCGAAGGGTTCGTCTCCAGTACTTGGCGGTCAAAATCTTACGGTCGGACATGGTGGCCATCCCTACACGCCCGAACGGCCTATGCAAAGCGACCGCTCTCCTCCTTCGGAACGATATAGACGCGCAAAGGCTCGCCGCGGCCGCGAACGGCGATCTCCCGGCTTTCGATGCCGGCGATATCGATGCCGGAAAGGGTCGCCACCGGCTCGGAGAAGACCAGGGCGCGGCTGAATTCTTTGGCGACGCTTTCCAGGCGGCTCGCCACATTGACGGTGTCGCCGATCGCCGTCACGTTCTTGACGTTGCCATAGCCCATCGAACCGACCACGGCCAAGCCAGTATGAAGACCGACGACGACTTCGAGGGGGACCGATAGCTCGACTGCCAGCTCCTCGCCGAGTTTGCCGATCTCCCTGATGATCTCGGCGGCTGCTTTGAGCGCCTGCCGGTTGGCTTCCTGCGGCGTGGTGCGCAGGCCGAACAAGGCCATGGCGCCGTCGCCGATAAACTTGTCCATCCGGCCGCCATTACTCTCGATAATACGCCCGACGATCGCGAAATAGCGGTTGAGCAGGAAGACGATATCGAAGGGCAGGCGCGATTCGGTCAGCGTCGTGAAATGCCGCAGATCGCAGAAAAAGACGACGATCTCACGCTCGCGGCCAGGGCTTGCCGTTTGGCTGTAGACGGGAATGTTCGATTCCGCCATCGGCGTCAGAAGGGGCAGGACGCTGACGTTTCCTGTCGGACGTAACTGGCAGGCGAGGCGGACGTCCGGCGTGGCGCCGATGCGGTTCAGCGTCTTCTGTTCCAGCGCTTCGGGCGGCGGCAGATTATCCGCGCCCTCGATGATCTGGACGCGGCAGGTGGAACACTGGCCCTTGCCGCCGCAGACGGAATAATGCGGGATGCCGCCGAGGCGGCTTGCTTCGAGCACGGTGAAGCCGCGGGGCGCATACACGACTTCGCCGCCGGCATAGCGGACCGCGAACTGATGCTGCCGTTCGCGCAGCTTGCGATGAGTGCGGAAAGCGAAAAGGCTGATGATCGATGCGCTGAAGGCGCCGTAGAAACCCACGCGATAGGGCCATATGGCGCTGACCATCTGCCTGCCGGGTATGGACCCGCCTTCGCCATAGCTGCGCATGTCGCTGTAATAACCGCCCCGAAAACCGCGTTCGTCATTCTGCGCCGCCTCATGCGACACTGTTCGGCCCATGGCGGCGAAACCGAGCAAAGCGAGAACGGGCAGGACGATGGCGAAAGACAGCATGAGGGGTGCGATAGCCGTATACCAGGAGCGATATCGCAGCCAGAAATGGATACCGATACAGCCATGGATCCAGACGACCACCAGCACGACCGCCTGGCGCACGCCGTTTGCCGGCGATGTGATCCAGAGACTGTGGACGATAGCGCGGTAATTGTCCTGATAGCCGTAGATATCATGCAGGATGCGCGTACCGATGATGTGGTCGATCAAAAGAACCGGAACCAGCAAACCGGTGACGATCTGGAAGGCCTCACCGGCCGGCATGACCAGAGTGCGGCGCTTGTAAAGCATGCGCAGGACGAGCAGGATATGAACGATCAGCGCGCCGTAGAGAAGAACGGTGCCCACCGGATTGCGCCAGACGGCCATGAACCAGTGCTGCGCGTGATCGGCGACGCTCAGCGAAATCAATCCGAGCGAATGATTGGCCAGATGCATGATCACGAAGACGAAAATGATCAAACCGGAGCCGAGGCGGAACTTTCGCGCAAGACGATCGGAGATGATGGGTTTTCTCGCCTCGGTGGTCATCAAATCCAGATCATATTGCCCGTTCACAAAAGAACGGAAAGCGGTTATCGCCTAAATCATCTAGCTCCAATGCCGCATGCTGTCGAGGATGCGGCTTTTGAAGCGGGAGCCTTATTGTCAAGCAACCTGTCGGAATTCAGGCAATTTCCGGGCCAAACTATCACGTTTTTGTCAACTATTCGCTTGTGCCATGAAGATCGCCTTCTATGCTCCATTGAAATCGCCCAATCATCCGGTGCCGTCGGGTGATCGGCTGATGGCGCGCCTGATCATCGCGGCCCTGGAGATGGCAGGACATAAGGTCGAGATCGCCTCCGAGTTGCGCAGTTTCAGGCCGACGCCGCAGGACGCATCGTCTGCCGAGATCGCTCGGAAAGCGGCGGATGAGACGGCCAGATTGCTGGAGAAATGGCGGGCAGAGCCGCGGCCGGATTTATGGTTTACCTACCATCCCTACTACAAGACGCCCGACCTGATCGGCCCGCCGGTTACGGCGTCGCTCGGCATTCCCTACGTCACGGCCGAAGCATCCTATAGCAGGCGGCATGATGACGGCGGCTGGGGCGAAAACCAGCGCCTGATTGCCGAAGCAGTTCGGCAGGCTGCCGTCAATCTGTGTTTTACCGAGCGTGACCGGATCGGCCTTTTGGACGCCGTTCCCGAGGGGCGCTATGAGCGCTTCCTGCCGTTCATCGATACGGCGCACTTTGGGCCGCCGGCCAATGAAGCCGCTCCGCACCGGCTGATAACCGTCGCGATGATGCGGCGCGGCGATAAGTTCGACAGCTATGTGATGCTCGCACAGGCGCTGGAACTGATCCGGGATCGCGAGTGGACGCTGACGGTCATTGGCGACGGTCCGATGCGAGGGGAGGTGCGGACGCTGTTCTCCGCCTTCGATGCCGGCCGCATCATCTGGCTCGGAGAGCGTTCGACGCCCGAGATCGTCACCGAGTTGCGGGCAGGGGGCATCTATGTCTGGCCGGGCTGCGGCGAGGCCTACGGCCTTGCCTATCTCGAGGCACAGGCCGCCAGCCTGCCCGTCGTGGCGCAGGCAACCGCCGGCGTGCCGGAAGTGGTGATGGATGGTGTCACCGGGTTTCTGACACCCGATGCCGATTCGCGAGCCTATGCCGACGCGATTGCGCGTTTGCTGGACGACGACCGGAAGCGGCGGGCGATGGGCAAGGCGGCCCACCGCCTTGTTCATGACGAGCGGTCGTTGAGCGCCGCTTCGAAACGACTTGAAGCCATCCTGCGAAAGCATTTGGGAGATTCCTACTATGAGCAATAGAGCCGCATGGCAGCCCCTGCGCAATGAATTGCAGCGCTGGGCCGATGCCGGACGAAGGGCGAAACTATGGTTTCGCGACGACGACGCCGTCGAGCCAACCGAGGCGCTCGACCGTCTATTGGCGCTTTCGGATCGCCATTCCGTACCCGTCACTCTGGCGGTAATCCCCGCCCATACCAGCGAGCCGCTGGCGACGCGACTGGCAAGCCAGAAAGATTTGACGGTGACCGTGCATGGCTGGACGCATCACAATTATGCGCCGGACGAGGCGAAGAAGCAGGAACTCGGCCCGCATCGCCCGCACGCGATCATCCTCGATGAACTCCGCCAGGGCTTTGACAAGCTGAAGGTGCTCTACCCCCAGCAATTCGCGCCGATGCTGGTGCCGCCGTGGAACCGGATCGACAAGGCGCTGCTGCCCGGGTTGGCCGCTTTCGGATATCGTGCTGTTTCCGTCTACGGATTGGCAAAGCCGGATCAGCCAATCGCGTTGATCAATACCCATGTCGATATCATGGATTGGCACGGGACCCATGGCGGCTGGCCGCATGCCGAGCTGGTTGGCTATCTCGTGCGGGAACTGCAAAACCGCTTCGACGGCAATAGCGAGCCGATCGGCATCCTCACCCATCACCTCGTCCATGACGCCTTGGCGTGGGATTTCATTGCAACGCTGTTCGAAGAGACGGCTGCACACGCGGCCATCGACTGGCGCCACGTCGGCGACTTCATGGGTCAGCAGCAGCACGCATAATCTTACCCCAAAACCGTTTCTCAGTTTGGGACTGCTGCATTAAAGCTCGAGCAACTGACCGTCAAAGGCGGCAAAGGAGCCTGGGAAGCTCGCTCGCGCATCCCGCTGCATGTCGTCCAGTTCCTTGTCCGTGCGTGCCGGCGCATGGTGGAAGAGCGCGAGACGCTTTGCGCCCGCTTTTTTCGCCAGCTTGACGCCTTCCTTCCAGGTGGAATGTCCGAAGCCTATATGCTTTGCCATCTCGGGCTCGGTGTAGGTCGTGTCGTAGACGGCGAGGTCGGCATCCATCATCAGCGAAAGGACTGCTTCATCCATCTGGCCGGCCATATGCTCGGTATCGTAGACCAGGGCTATAATCCGGCCCGCCCATTCGACGCGGTAGCCGATGCAGCCGCCTGGATGATTGAGTTTGGCCGTATGGATGACGATGCCCGGATGCGGCTTCAGCGTGTCACCGGCCGCGAAATCGCGAAAGTTCATCGTTGCCCGGCAGATATCGGGCTCCACCGGAAACCAAGGCGGCCGCATGAACTGGCCGATCAATTGTCGCGTCGTCGTCTTGCCGGCGAGATGACCCGTCCAGAGATCGACGCTGACCTTCGGATCATAGATCGGGTTGAAGAAAGGCAGACCTATGATGTGATCGTAGTGCGAGTGCGTGAAGAAGACATCGACGTCGCGGACACCTTGCTTGGCAAGTGACAGTGCAGCCTCGCGTGCGCCGGTTCCGGCGTCGAAAATAATGTGCCTGCCGTCATGCCGCAATTCGATGCAGGATGTATTCCCGCCGTAACGCTCGAATTCCGGTCCCGATACGGGGACACTTCCTCGCACACCCCAGAATTTAAGCTCGAAACTATCGTTTTTCATAGAAGTTTTGACACCATTCCCCTTTCCGTCAACGTAAGCACACTTTTCCTATCGTGCGAAGCCAGCAATTTTCGCAAAAGTCAGACTCTCGTGAAAACTAAATCCCGCCGTTTCATCGACGCAAAATGCTTCGGCCAGTGTTCAGCAACGGATCGCACAGAGCTAATATAGGTATGATGCGACAAAAAAAGGATGAAGCCTCGAACAACAAGTGATGAGGTGTTGGCGAGACAGCAGAAAGTCACACCTGCAATGGATGTCGTTGGATTGTTGTCGGTATGCCTTCAGGTCCCAGTCGGCAAGCTCAGAGGGTTGCCGCCGACCTTGCTGCCTGTTCGTAATAGCCCGACAGAGCTCTCAAATGTGATGCCATGTCGGAAAGATCGTCCTGAGAGAGGCCGGAAACCTTGGTCGCTTCGACCAGCAGCCGTTCGCGGATTTCGGAATAGCGCGTCAGTGCCTCCAGGCCCTTATCAGTTACCTGGATCATCTTTTCCTTACCCGCCTTGCCCGTCTTGACGAGACCGGCGGCCTCCAGCTTCTTCACGGCGTAATTGGCGACATGGGTGTCTTCGATGTCGAGCACGAGGCACAGATCGGACAACGTCTTCGGCCGCCCGCGGTGCCGCACCGAATGAATGATCAGAATTTCAATCGGGGAAAGGCTGGGCACGCCGGCAGCCGCCATGCAGCGCACCATCCAGCGGTTAAACGCGTGCGAAAAGAGGATCAATCCATACTCCAGCTCGGAGAGGGCCGGAGAACTGCCAACCGCCAAATGAGCGGATGACACGATCAATTCGCGGGAAGATTTCCGTTCCTTCGACTTGCCCAAAGAGCTCTCACATATCCGGATTGAAGTGCGTCAGGCAGACTATGTGACAAAGGCATTTTGTCAACAAATTATCGATAAGATTCAATTGTTGGCAATCGTCTTTATGCCCCCGGTTTGCCGTAACCGCCGCCGGTCGGTGTGACGACGGTGAAAGCTTCGCCGACGTCCAGCACCGTATGGGCGGCGCCTATCAACTCCTCGATCACACCATCGTTGCGCCGGACATAATTGCGGCCGGTCTGGCCCGGTTCGCCACCCTTGACGCCGAACGGCGCGACGCGGCGATGGCCGGAGAGTATCGCAAATTCCAGCTTCTCGCGGGTGCGGATGGTCCGTTGCGTTCCGTTGCCGGCGTTCCACTTGCCGCGTCCGCCGGAGTTCGGGCGAATGTGGAAATCCTCCAGCACGACGGGAAAGCGGGTCTCGAGAATTTCCGGATCGGTCAGGCGTGAATTGGTCATGTGCGTATGCACCGCATCGGCACCGTTGAAGCCCGGACCGGCCGGCGCGCCGGAGCAGATCGTCTCGTAATATTGATAGGCATTATTGCCGAAGGTAAGATTGTTCATCGTCCCCTGTGCCGCGGCAAGCGTGCCGACGGCACCGAACAGGCAGTTGGTGACGGCCTGGCTGACCTCGACATTGCCGGCAACGACGGCAGCCGGATATTTCGGCGTCAGCATCGTCCCGTCGGGGATGATGATCCGGACCGGCCTCAGGCAGCCGGCATTCATCGGGATATCGGCTTCGACCAGCACGCGGAAAACATAGAGCACGGCAGCACGGGTCACCGGCTGCGGCGCATTGAAATTGTCAGCGCGTTGCTCCGAGGTGCCGGTGAAATCCACGGTCGCTTCACGCTTATTTCTGTCGATCGAAATCTTGACGACGATCTTGCAGCCCTGATCCATCTCATAACTGAACTCGCCATCCGGCAGGCGATCGAGAACGCGACGCACGCTTTCGGCCGCATTGTCCTGGACATGGCCCATATAGGCATCGACCACCTCTTCGCCGAAGTGGACGATCATCTTTTTCAGCTCGGCGACACCCTTCTCATTGGCGGCGACCTGCGCCTTCAGGTCGTTGATGTTCTGCGCCAGCGTGCGCACCGGATAGCGGGCTCCAGTCAAAAGCTTCGCCAGCTCGTTTTCGCAGAAGCGGCCGCGATCGAGGAGCTTGAAATTGTCGATATAGACCCCTTCCTCTTCGATATGGGTGGCAAGGGGCGACATGGACCCGGGTGAGATGCCGCCGATATCGGCGTGATGGCCGCGGCTGACGACCCAGAAACGAATCTCCTTACCGGTATCGTCGAAGACGGGCGTGCAGACAGTCAGGTCCGGCAGGTGGGTGCCGCCATTATAGGGCGCATTGATCAGGAAGACGTCGCCGGGATGAATGACCGGGTTTTCGCGGATGGCAGTCGCGACGGAGGCGTCCATGGAGCCGAGATGTACCGGCATGTGTGGTGCATTGGCAACGAGATTGCCCTCGGCATCGAAGACGGCACAGGAGAAGTCCAGCCGCTCCTTGATATTGACGGAGTAAGCGGTGTTCTGCAGCGTCACGCCCATCTGCTCGGCGATGGACATGAAGAGATTGTTGAAGATCTCCAGCATCACCGGATCAGCCTTCGTGCCGATCGCCGTGCGTTGCGGCAAGGCCTTGATGCGGGTCAGAATGATGTGATCCTTCGCAGTCAACATCGCCTGCCAACCATCCTCGATGACAATGGTTTGGTTCGGCTCGATGACGATGGCAGGCCCGGTCACTGTCTGCCCGGGCAGGATCGCCTCGCGCAGTACGACGGCCGCGTCATGGCTTTCGCCCTGGGAATGGAAGGATGTGCGGCGAGTGGCATCGGCTTCGCCTTGACCTGCCTCTGTCCGCTCGGCGTCGACTTCGGCGGCTGCACCTCCGATCGTCTCGACTTCGACCGCCTCGATCACCAGCGGCTTATCCTCGGCGACGAAACCGAAGCGGCGCTTGTGCAGCACTTCGAATTCGCTGCGCAGTCGCGCAGAATTGTCGATCTCGGGGAAGGTGACCTCGACGGCCAGCATCGTATCCGTACCGGCATAGCGAATATGAGCGCGCTCGACGGTGCGGATATCGCCTGTGGCGACGCCCTGCGCCTGTAGCTCCGGCACGCATTCGCCCAGCAATTCTTTGCCCAATGCGGCGATGGCGGCCGGCGCGGTATCGTCAAGCGGCACGCCAAGCGCCTTCTGTCGCGTAGCCCTGATATCGGCAAGGCCCATGCCATAGGCCGAGAGCAGGCCGGACATCGGATGCAGGAGAATGCTTTTCATGCCGAGCGCGTCAGCAACTAGGCAGGCATGTTGGCCGCCGGCGCCACCGAAGCAGTTGAGGGCATAGCGCGTCACGTCATAGCCGCGCTGCACCGAAATCTTCTTGATCGCCTCGACCATGTTGGCAACGGCGATGCGGATGAAACCATCAGCCACTTCTTCCGGGCTGCGGCCATCGCCGATCTCGGCGGCCAGTTCGGCGAACTTGCCGCGCACCGTTTCGACATCCAGGGGCTGGTCCTGGTTCGGCCCGAAGATCGCCGGGAAGAATTCCGGCAGCAGCTTACCGGTCATGACATTGGCATCGGTCACGGCCAAGGAGCCGCCATTGCGATAACAGGCGGGGCCGGGAAAAGCGCCGGCAGAATCCGGGCCGACGCGGAAACGGTCGCCATCAAAATGCAGGATCGAGCCGCCGCCGGCCGCCACCGTATGGATCAGCATCATCGGCGCGCGGACGCGGACACCGGCAACTTCCGTCTCGAAAGCGCGCTCATACTCGCCGTCGAAATGCGCTACATCCGTCGACGTGCCGCCCATATCGAAGCCGATGACATTGGCGAACCCGGCCTGCTCGCCGGTCTTGGCAAGACCGACCACACCGCCGGCCGGGCCTGAGAGGATGGCGTCCTTGCCCTGAAACATGTCGGCAGCGGTCAATCCGCCGGACGACATCATGAACATGACGCGCGCGCCCGTGCGAGCAATATCAAGCTCTTCCGAGACTTGGCTAATGTAACGACCGAGCACCGGCGAGAGATAGGCATCCACCACGGTCGTATCACCACGACCGACCAGCTTGATTAGCGGCGAGACCTCATGGCTGACCGAGACCTGCTCGAAGCCGAGACGCCTTGCGATCCTGGCAACGGCTGCCTCATGCGCCGGGAATTTATAGGCATGCATGAAGACGATGGCGATGGCGCGATAGCCTTTGGCGCGCAGATCGCGCAACGCCGCTTCCGCTGCCTGCTCGTTGAGGGCGAGCTCCACCGTGCCATCGGCAAGCACGCGCTCCTCGATCTCCACCACATCATCGTAGAGCGCTTCGGGCTTGATGATTTCGGTTGCGAAGATCTTCTTGCGCTCCTGATAGCCGATGCGCAGCGCGTCACGGAACCCCCGCGTCGTCACGAGCGCCAGACGCTCGCCCTTGCGCTCCAGAAGCGCATTGGTGGCAACCGTCGTGCCCATGCGCACCTCGCCGATCAAGCCGGCGGGGATCGGCTCGCCATTCGTCAGGCCGAGATGTAGACGGATGCCGTACACGGCGGCGTCGCGATAAGCCTCCGGATTTTCCGAAAGGACCTTCCGCGCGTGCAGTTCTCCCGCGGGATCGCGTCCGACGATATCGGTAAAAGTGCCACCGCGATCAATCCAGAAATCCCAATGACCCGCTACGCTGCCCGACAAGACCGCCTCCATCAAAACCGCCCGAATTTCGATTATAAAATATCGATAAATCGTCGATGTTTTATCGTCAACGATGAATCCGACTCAAGGCTGGTTTGTTCGCGGCAATGCCAGGGGGATTGTTTAGTGCAGGTCGCCGACACCAAGCAGGCGTTCAACGGCACTATGATCCTGGGAAAGAGCGTCAGGCGTTCCCTGCCAGGCTAGCCGTCCGCGCTCAAGGATGATCACCTGATCGGCAAAATCGAGTGCGCTCTGAATGCGCTGTTCGACCAGCAGGATGGTCATATCGCCAGTCTTGGCGAGATTGGCGAAGGCGGCCATCAGTTCTTCGCAGATCACGGGCGCCAAACCCTCCAGTGGTTCGTCGAGGAGGAGCACGGAGGGGCGGCCAAGGATAGTCCGTGCCGTCGCCAACATCTGCTGTTCTCCGCCGGAGAGCTGGTTGCCGAGATTTCTGCGGCGTTCCTTGAGGCGTGGGAACATGTCGTAGGCTTCCTGCAAGGCGGTCTTCGGGCGACCCTTCAAACCGACAGAGAGGTTTTCCTCGACCGTCAGCGTCGGGAAGATGTCGCGCGTCTGTGGCACATAGCCGAGACCGTGATGCGCTCGTTTGGCACTCGGAAGGCCAGTCACGTCGGCCGCCCCCATCCGGATGCGGCCGTCATAGCGGCGCGTCTGGCCGGCGAGTGTTGCAAGCAGTGTCGTCTTGCCCATGCCGTTGCGGCCTAGCACGGCAAGCCGCGCACCGGCGGGAACGGAAAAGGAAACACCTTCGAGCACCCGCGTCGGCCCATAGCCGGCGCACAGATTTTCCACTTCAAGCGGCGTGGCCGGCATTGGCGTAGCTCCCCAGATAGGCCTCGCGTACCCGCTTATCCCTGGTGACGTCGGCGGGCGAGCCGTCGAAAATGATGGTGCCGGCGGCCAGGACCACGACACGTTTGGCGAAGCGGAAGACCAGATCCATGTCGTGCTCGATCATCAGCACGGCGAGATCGCCGGGCAGATCGGCCAGCGCCTGCTCGATGCGGCCGGTATCGCTCTGCGGGACCCCGGCGGCGGGCTCGTCGAGTAGCAGTACTTTCGGCTTCAACGCCATGGCAACGGCGATCTCCAACAGCCGCTGCTGGCCATAGGCAATCTCCCTGACCTTGCGGTGCATGAGATCGCCGAGGCCCAAGGTGCCGAGCAGATCGCTGGTCTCCGCCATAACGTCGCGCATGGCCAGGAAATTGCCGAACATACGGCCGGAGCGGCCGGAGCGCTGCAAAATGGCAAGACCGACATGCTCGGCCGGCGTCATGTCCTGAAAAAGCCGCGTTACCTGGAACGAGCGCACCAGTCCGCGCCGGACGCGGCCGATGGCGTCGACCTTTGTCACTGTCTCGCCGCCAAGACGGACGGCACCAGAATCTGGCCGCAGATTGCCGGTGACCAGATTGACGAAAGTGGTCTTGCCGGCACCGTTCGGTCCGATCAGCGCCACACGATCGCCCGGCGCCATCGACAGGCTGACATCGTTGGTCACAGTCAGTCCACCGAAAGCCTTGTTCAGATGATCAACCTCGAAAATCGCGCTCATGAACGCGCCTCCCGGCTGCGTGCGAGATAGGCTGCGGCCGTGCCATAGATGCCCTTCGGTGCAAACAGCACGACGACGATCAGCAGCAGGCCGACTATGGTCAGCCAATGGAAGGGATTGGCGGCCGAGACATAATCTTCGAACAGCATGAAGATCAGCGTGCCGGCGAGCGCCCCGAACAGGGAACCGGTGCCGCCGAGCACAAGCATGACCAGCGCCTCGGCCGATTGTGTGAAGGAGAGGCTGTCGAGGCCGACAACCTGAGTGGAGATTGCGTTCAGCGCGCCACCGACGCCGGCGACAGCGCCCGAGATGACATACATCTTGATCAGCACCATCTTTGGCGAGGCGCCCATGGCGCGGATACGCAAGGGGTCTTCCTTGATACCGCGGCAGAGCATGCCGAAGGGTGAGCGTACGATAAAGCGCAGCAGGATCAATATGATCGATAAAAGTGCTACAGCATAGATATAAGCCGTATGCCCATAGAGATCGAATTCGAACAGACCGAACAGAGGATCGGCGGAGATGCCGGAAAGTCCATCGCTGCCACCAGTCCAATCCGAGGCCTTATTGGCGAATTCGTGGAAGAGATAGATCAGCGCGATTGACAGCACGAGTTGCGGCAAGCCCTGTGCTCTGAGGATGACGATGCCACAGATCAATCCGGCGACTGCACCGCCGACGATGCCGGCAAGCGTCATGACCAGGGGATCGTTGATGCCGTAATGCGCCGATGCGATACCTGCGGCATAGGCGCCGGCCCCGAACAGGGCCGCATGACCGAGCGTCGCCACGCCACAATAACCGGTCACCAGATCAAGCGACAAAACCAGCAGGGCGATGGCAATCAACCGCGTCAGAAGTGCGAGATTGTCGGGAAACAACAGATAACCGGCTGCTGCCAACACGAGGATGATCGCTATGGCGACGGCATCGCGACTAAGTGCCCGGCGTTTGCTGGCGGCAGCGATGGCCGCGCTATCCATGGTCAGTGCCATATCACTTCGCCCTTCCGGCTAGGCCGCGTGGGAAGACACAGACGATGGCGATCACGGCGAGATAGAAGAAGAATTCGCCATATTCCGGCATCAGATAGCGGCCGGTCGTATCGATGCAGCCAAGGACGAGGCAGGCCAGCAGCGCCCCGGAAATGGAGCCGGCCCCGCCGACCGAAACGACCACGAGGAAGGTCACCATATAACGCAGGGCATAATAGGGCTCGACCGGCAACAGCTCGGCACCGACAACGCCACCGAAAGCAGCAAGCCCGACGGCAATGGCGAAGCTGACGGCATAAACGATCTCCGTGCGCACGCCGAGCGCCGCCGCCATCGAAGCGTTGTCGACGGAGGCGCGGAGTTTTACGCCGAACGAGGTCTTTTCGATCGTGTACCACAATGCCAACGCGACGATCAGCCCGCAGACGATCGCGAAGAGACGATGCGTGCCGATGGTGCGGAAGCCGAGATTGACGGAACCCTGCAGCTCGTTCGGCAAGGGAATGGTCTTCAAAGTCGGACCGAAGACATAGTTGGCGATACCGATGATGCAGAAGGTGATGCCGATGGTCATCAGCACCTGCGTCAATTCCGGCGCCCCGTAGATGCGCCGATAAAGCAGCCGCTCGATCGGGATGGAGATGATCACCGTGCCCACCACGGCAAGCAGCACCGCAGCCGCATAGCCGATGCCAAGATCACGCGCGGCATAGGAGGCGATGTAGCCACCGATCATGGCGAAGGCGCCGTGCGCCAGATTGACGACGCGCATCAACCCCATGGTGATGGAGAGGCCAATGGAAATCACGAACAGCACCATGCCGTAGGCGAGGGCATCCACTGCTATGCTAAGCACGGTTTGCATGATGCTGGTCCGACTACCTTTTCTGGTCCTGCCTTGATCCTTCTCCACCGGAGCGGACGCAATCCGCCCACTCCTGCGCAACCGGGAGAATGAAATGAAGGCAGACCTTATTTCGCTGCGGCAAGGCCCGGATCGCCTTGCTTTTCGAAGGTCTGGATTTCCTTGTTGATGTATGTGCCATCAGCCGTCTTGGCGACCTCGCGCAGATAGATATTCTGCGTGATATGGCGGCTCTCCGGATCGATGATGACCGGGCCGCGAGGGCTGACCCAGGAGAGCCCCTTCACCGCATCGACGGCCTTCTGGGCATCCTGCTTGCCGCCGGTCGCCTCGATCATCTTGTAGATGACATACATGCCGTCGAAGGCGCCGACGGCCGGGAAGGTGAGTTCGGCCGGATTGCCGATCGCCTTGCCCGCGGCAGCGACAAAGGCCTTGTTTTCCGGAGAGTCGTGCGAGATCGAATAGTGGAACGTTGTCTGCATGCCGAGCGCTGCATCGCCGAGTGCCGGCAGGTCGGATTCCTGCGTCAGGTCGCCGGGCGAAAACAGTTTGATGCCGGCGCCTTTCAGGCCGTTTTCGTTGTAGGCCTTGACGAAACCGAGCGTGGTCGGACCCGAGGGCAGAAAGGCAAAAACGCCCTGTGCGCCTGAATCCTTGATGCGCTGCATGATCGGGCTGAAATCATTTGTCGACAGCGGCATGCGGACAGCCTCGACAACCTGGCCGCCTGCCTTCTCGAAGCCTGCCTTGAAGGCATTTTCGGCATCGATGCCCGGACCGTAATCGCTGACGACGGAGATGACCTTTTTGACGCCGCTGTCATGCGCGACCTTTGCGATCGGCGTCGAGGTCTGCCAGGTGGTGAAAGACGTACGCACCACCAGCGGGCTCTTGGTGACGATCGCCGATGTCGCGGCGTTGAAGATCACCATCGGCACATTGGCTTGCTTGAGAATCGGCGTCACGGCCATGGCGTCCGGCGTGAAATAGAAGCCGGCGAGATACTGCACATGCTCCTTGACGACCAGTTCCTGCGCCGAGGATTTCGATTGTGCCGGATCGGCTTGCGGGACATCGCGATAGATCATTTCGATCTCGTTGTCGCCGACCTTATTGCCGTGCATTGCCATATAGGCGTCGATACCGGCCTTGAAGTTCTTACCCTGCAGGGCGAACGGACCTGAAAAAGGACCGATGACGCCGATCTTGATCGTGTCTGCATAGGCCGCACTGCCCATGGCAATAGCCGCGATCGCGGCCAGAACGAACCGTCTCATATTTTCTCCTCCCGCAGCCAGCCTGCTCCCGGACCAGCTTGCCTTGATGAACCGCTTCAACTGCCAATCTGGCATGTGAAATGGTGATGTAAAATGAAATAAATGCTCGTATTCATAATTTATGAGTTATGTTTCTGGATGACGGAAAGCATAGGGCGAGAAGCGAAATTTTGAAATCGCTATTGTTGAATTCGGTAGGACCAGGTGCTACATAAATCCATGATCGCCCGAGTATTCAAAACGAGTTGGTTCGGCAAGGCCGCGCGCAAAGCCCATATTTCGGATACCGAGCTTCTAAAGGCGATCAAACAAGTTGCCGAAGGCAAGGTCGATGATCTCGGAGGCGGTGTTTTCAAAAAGCGGTTGAACGACAATATGCATCGCTCGATCATATTGGCAAACGCTGGACGTTTTGGGTCTACGAATATCTGTTCGCGAAACAGGATCGAGCAAACATCGAAAACGATGAATTGCTCAAATTTCGGAAGCTCGCCAAATCATATGCCAGCCTTTCCGAAGAGCAGCTTCAGCGTTTGGTGGAAATCGGACATTTTGTGGAGATCGGCAATGACAAAAACACGTAAATACAAAAGTGATGCCTTTGAGGCGATCCACACTTCCGCCGAAGCCCTCTACAAGGTTGGCGCGATTGACAAGGAAACATTGCGCTCCTTTGACGAGGATTGCCTTGCTGTTCCGCCAGCGCTCGAGCCGGCAGATATCAAAGCGCTACGCGAACAAAATCACGTCAGCCAACCGGTTTTCGCGCGCTATCTCAATACTAGCGAGTCGACCGTGCAGAAATGGGAAAGCGGCACCAAACGGCCGAGCGGTATGGCGCTGAAACTGCTGGCGATCGTGCAGAAACACGGCCTTGAGGTCCTGAGCTAAGCAGCCGCTCCCAATCGCCTCACGTTGCTGATCAGCTCCCGCGCCAATCGCAGCGACGCGGCCGTCGCCATCGCCATCGGCGGCAATAGCAGCCATTCGAGCGTCCAGGCGGCGCCCGAGCGTTCCTGCTCGTGCACGAGGGATTGATGGATGCCGGAAAGCTGAACGGCGTTGAAGCGGGCAAGCGATACGAGGACTTCGGCGGCGACCGGGTTCTGCTTGTGCGGCATGGCGGAAGAGCCGCCACCGCCGGCGAGCTCGATTTCGTCGCCGGCCTGTGCAAGGAGGGCGATATCCTGGCCGATCTTGCCGAGGCTGCCCGAAATCAGCGAGAACAGACCGGCGAGTTCAGCAACCCTTGCCCGCTGGCTCTGCCATTGCGGCTCGTCAGTGAGGTCAAGCTCCTGTGCCAGCGACGCTCGAACGTCCGCAGCTTTGGATCCGAGCTTGTCCAGCGTGCCGACCGCGCCGCCGAATTGGATTGGAAAGGTCTCCTGCGTCAGCCGATCGCGATATTTGTCCAGCGGATCGCGCCAGGCGCGCAGGCGGTCAGAGACAGTAATCGGAATAGCGGCCTGCATCCGGGTATGGCCCATCAGGCGGTTCGAACCATGCTGCTTGTCGAGTTTTTCAAGCGCCGCCGCAACGGCGAAGAGACGGCCGGCGAGCAGAAAGGCTACCGCCTTCAGACGGATCATCAAGCTGCTGTCGATGACATCCTGGCTGGTAGCGCCGAAATGCACATGCTGCCCGGCTTCGTCGCCGACTGCCTTGCGCAATTGCTTGATAAGATCCGGAACGACGACGCCATCCGTCGCCGTCGCGGATTTGAGGCTGAAAATATCGAGCTGGAAACTGGTAGAGATCTCGGCAATCCGCTGCGCCGCCTCCTGCGGGACGATACCGTGCCGCGCCTCGGCTTTCGCGAGCGCCGCCTCAAAGGTAAGCATTGCCCGGATATCGGCTTCCGCCGAAAAGTAAGCGGAGACCTCCTCATCGCCGAGGAGGCCGGAGAGGAACGGGTGATCGAAGGCGGAAATACTCATGGCCTATATATCGAGGAAAACTGTTTCCTTGTCGCCCTGCAAATGCACGTCGAACGTATAGACCGATCCTTCCTTGCGGGCGATCAGGGTGGCGACGCGGTCGCGATGTTCGATGCGGGCAAGCAGGGGATCCTCCGCATTGGCCTCGGCCTCATCCGGAAAATACATGCGCGTATGCAATCCGATATTGATGCCACGTGCGACGATCCAGAGGGTGATATGCGGCGCCATCCGGCGTCCGTCCTTATAAGGAACGCGACCGGGCTTCACGGTTTCGAAGCGGAAAACGCCGTCTTCGGCGCTGGTCGGGCAGCGGCCCCAACCGGTGAAGTTCGGATCGGCCGTGCCGCGCATTTCAGCAGGGCTGTTATAGAGACCGGCACTGTCTGCCTGCCAGATCTCGACGACGGCATCCTTCACCGGCACACCGGCACCGTCTAGAATCCGGCCCTTGAGCGTGATGCGCTCTCCAAGCGTCTTGTCGTTGACCATGGATATGCCGAGGTCGGTGTCGTAGATACCACCGATCTCGCAATAGTTCGGCGTGAGGCCGATATGGACATAGGGACCGGCCGTCTGCGACGGCGTCTCCTTGAGGTAGCCGATTTGCTGCACCATCAGTTTCCCTCCAGCCGGTTTTCGAACAGGGTCGAGCGGCGGCCACGCAGTACGATATCGAATTTATAGGCGCGCGCATCCATCGGAATGGTGTTGCCCCAGTCAAGCGGAGCGATCAGTTGCTCGATAGCCGCCTTGTCAGGGATCGTGCCCACGATCGGACATTTCCAGATCATCGGGTCACCCTCGAAATACATCTGCGTGATCAGCCGCTGCGCAAAGCCGTGACCGAAGATTGAGAAATGAATATGCGCCGGCCGCCAGTCATTAACGCCGTTCGGCCAGGGGTAGGCCCCCGGCCGTACCGTTCGGAAGGCATAATGGCCCTCCTCGTCGGTGATGGCGCGGCCGCAGCCGCCGAAATTCGGATCGATAGCGGCAAGGTAGGTCTCTTTCTTGTGGCGATAACGCCCACCGGCATTGGCCTGCCAGAATTCCACCAGAACGCCAGGAACCGGCCGGCCCCGCTCATCCAGCACGCGGCCATGCACGATAATGCGCTCCCCGATCGCGCTTTCGCCCGGCTTGGCGAAGTTATGGATCAGGTCGTTGTCCAGTTCGCCGAGGATAGAATGCCCAAATACCGGCCCGGTGATTTCGGAGATCGTTCCATCCAGTGAGAGGAGCGCCCGCTGCGGCGAGCGCAGAACCGAGGTCTTGTAGCCGGGTGTAAAGGCCGGTGGATGCCAGGCACGGTCGCGGGCGAAAAAAGCGCCGGTCTCCGGTTTGCTATTGGTTTTGTCGGACATGTCTGCCTCGTTTCAGGCCGCTTTCTCGGCGTCCATCTGTTCGAAAACCTGCTTGGCGATCTTGATCGCGTGATTGGCAGCCGGCACGCCGGCATAGATCGCCACATGCAACAATGCTTCGCAGACGTCGTCGCGCGTCGCGCCGGTGTTGCTCGTGGCGCGAACATGCATCGCTACCTCTTCATCCTGACCCAGCGCTGCCAAAAGTGCGATCGTCACGATCGAGCGCTCACGCTTGCTGAGCGTCGGGCGCGACCAAACGTGCCCCCAGGCGGCCTCCGTGATCAGGTCCTGGAATGGCCGGTCGAAATCCGTCGATCCCGACTGGGCGCGGTCGACATGGCTGTCGCCAAGAACGGCGCGCCGCGTCGCCATGCCCTGAAGGTAGCGCTCGGAGGGGTCATTCATGGGCCTTTTTCTCCATGCAAGGCAAAATCGATGAAAGCGCGGATGACCGCGGTCAGGGCTTCGGGTTGCTCGATACAAGGGATGTGCCCTGCGTCCTTGATGACTTCGTAACGCGCATTCGGAATGAGCTTGGCGGTCGACAGCACTAGTTCCGGCGGCGTCGAACCGTCTTGATCGCCGACGATGCAGATGGTCGGCACTGCAATCCTTTTCGCCGCTTCGGTGAAATCGGCATCACGAAGAGCGGCGCAAGTGGCGACATAACCTTCCACCGGCTGGCGGATCAGCATGTTGCGATAACCGCCGAAAGCAGTGTTCTCGGGACGTCGAAAAGCGGGCGTGAACCAGAGTTCGAGCACGCCGTCGGCAATCGACTCGATGCCCTCGGCCTCGACCCTGGCGATGCGGTTGTTCCAACTCTCGACCGTACCGATCTTATGTGCCGTATCGCAAAGGATCAGCGCCCGCACCAAATCCGGCCGCCGCTGATAGAGCGATTGCGCAATCAGACCGCCGACCGAGAGGCCGCAGATAACGGCATCTTTCACCGCGAGCAGATCGAGCAGCCCTGCGAGATCGGTGGCGTGATCCTCCATCGTGTAGGGCATCTGGCCAAGATCGGACAGGCCATGGCCGCGTTTGTCATAGAGAACGATGGCAAAATCGCCTGCGAGCCGAACGATCACATCACGCCAGATCCGGAAATCCGTGCCGAGCGAATTGGCAAAGACAAGCACTGGCTTATCGCCGGCAGCGCCGATGATCTGATAGTGGATCGTGACATCATTGATACGGGCGAACTGCACTGGAAATCTCCTCTAACAACGAGATTGGAGGTTTAATCTGGTTAGGTAAAATGATATTTCTTGGCTTTTCAATAACCTATGAGTTATGAAAACCATGATCGACTCCCGCGTCAAATTCCGCCATCTCCAGACCTTTGTCGAGGTCGCGCGCCAGAAAAGCGTGATCAAGGCGGCCGAACTCCTGCATGTCAGCCAGCCCGCGGTGACCAAGACTATCCGCGAGCTGGAGGAGGCGCTGGGCGTCGCGGTTTTCGAGCGTGACGGGCGCGGCATCAAGATTACCCGTTACGGCGAAGTCTTCCTGCGCCATGCCGGGGCGGCGCTGACTGCGCTCAGACAGGGATTCGACTCCATTTCGCAGGAGCGCTCCGGCGAAGCGCCGCCGATCCGGATCGGTGCCTTGCCTACGGTCTCCACGCGGATCATGCCGCGGGCGATGGAGTTATTCCTGAAGGAGGAAACCTGGAGCCGCATCAAGATCGTCACCGGCGAAAACGCGGTGCTGCTGGAGCAACTCCGTGTCGGCGATCTCGATCTCGTCGTCGGCCGCCTGGCCGGTCCCGACAAGATGGCCGGCTTTTCCTTTGAGCATCTTTATTCCGAGCAGGTCGTCTTCGTGGTGCGGGCAGGGCACCCGCTGCTGGCGGTGAAACAATCGCTGTTTTCCAATCTCGGCAAATACACGGTCTTGATGCCGACGCGCGGCTCGATCATACGTCCCTTCGTCGAGAGTTTCTTGATCGCCAACGGCGTTGCCAGCCTGCCGAACCAGATCGAGACGGTATCGGATTCCTTCGGCCGCGCCTTTGTGCGATCGAGCGACGCCATCTGGATCATCTCCACCGGCGTCGTCGCCAGCGATGTCGAGGACGGTCTGCTCAGCCTGCTGCCGATCGATACCAGCGAGACCAGAGGCCCCGTCGGCCTCACCATGCGCACCGACGCCATCCCCACCATGCCGCTATCGATCCTGATGCAGACGATACGGGAAGCGGCGGCCGAGGTGGCAAAGAAGAGCTAGGCCGTCTCAATAGGGCAGGCCGACATAATTCTCCGCCAGCACGGTCGAGGCGGCGCGGGAATGGGTGAGATAATCCAGTTCCGCCTCCTGTATTTTCTGGTCGAAATCGCTGGTGTCGGGAAAACGATGCATCACCGTCGTCATCCACCAGGAGAAGCGCACCGCCTTCCAGACGCGAGCGAGCGCATGGGCTGAATAAGCGTCCAGGCCGGTATTGGAGCGATCCTGATAATGTTCGGCAAGACCCGAGAAGAGATAATGCACATCGCTCGCCGCAAGGTTCAGGCCTTTGGCCCCGGTCGGTGGCACGATATGGGCCGCGTCGCCGACGAGGAACAGGCGACCGAAGCGCATAGGCTCGGCGACGAAGGAACGCAGCGGCGCGATCGATTTCTCAAATGAAGGCCCGGTGATCAGCGCCTCGGCATGATGCGTGGGCAGACGGTGGCGCAGTTCGTCCCAGAAACGGTCGTCGCTCCAGTTCTCGATTTTCTCATCCAGCGGACATTGTATGTAATAGCGGCTGCGCGTCATCGACCGCATGGAGCAGAGCGCAAATCCGCGCGGATGATTGGCATAGATCAGCTCGTGATTGACCGGCGGAACGTCGGCGAGCAGACCGAGCCAGCCGAAAGGATAGATTTTCTCGAAGCTGCGGATCGATTTCTCCGGAACCGATTTGCGACCCGCGCCATGAAAACCATCACAGCCAGCGATAAAATCGCAATCAATATGGTGGGTTACCCCATCTTTCTCGTAGGTGACATAAGGTGAGCTTCCGTCGAAATCATGCGGCTGAACATTGACGGCCTCGTAGATTGTTAAAGCGCCGCTCTGTTCGCGATGTGCCATCAAATCGCGGGTGAGTTCCGTCTGGCCGTAGACCGTGACGCGCTTGCCTCCGGTGAGATCATGGAGATCGATGCGATGATCGCGGCCGTCGAAGGCAAGTGAAAAGCCGTTATGCGGCAAGCCCTCAGCATGCAGACGCGCGCCGGATTTCGCCTTGTCCATCAGCCCTACCGTACCTTCTTCCAGGACGCCGGCGCGAACGCGTCCGAGGATATGGTCCTTGCCGACGCGATCGAGGATGACGTTGTCGATCCCGGCCTCCGTCAGCAACTGCCCCAAGAGCAGGCCGGACGGACCCGAACCGATAATGGCGACCTGAGTGCGCATGATGTCCTCCCACGCTTCGTCTTTTTTCCCAATTCTGCGCGGCGGCGAGGGCGCCAACAATGGACATTTCACCCAACTAATTGCACAAATCGAACATGATGGAGGGAGGTAGCTTTGTCGAAACCAGTGCCGACCTATGAACTCTACGGCGAAAATACGGGAAAAGGGCCGGATTTCTGGCTGCATTGCGAGACAATCCCATCGCGCAGCAGCCTCCATCATTGGGAAATCCGACCACATCGCCACGAAAGCTTCTTTCAGATCCTGTGCATAGATGCCGGCTCTGGCGATGCGATCTTTGACGGCGAGAGCCACGCCATCATACCGCCCGCGGTCATCACCATCCCGCCGCGCCTCAATCATGGTTTCCGTTTTTCCAGGGATATCGACGGCTTGGTCATCACCGTGTTGATCTCGCATCTGAAGGCCGCGCCGGGTGATCGCAGCCGGCTTGGCGAATGGCTGGCCGCGCCGCATCTGACGCGGCTCAATCTGAGTGATCCAGATGCGGCCTATGTCGCCGGAACCTTGAAGCGGCTCGGCGGCGAGTTCGCCAATCGCCGTGGCGGCCGCAACGACCTGCTCGAAGCCTATCTTACCTCGGCGCTGCTACTGACCGCTCGTCTTTCGCAGCAGGAAAGCGAAGGGCAGGGTGCGTCCGACGAAGGCGAACAACGGATGGAAAAACTAAACGGCCTCATCCAGCGGCATTTCCGCTCCCACGAACCCGCCGCCTTTTACGCCGAAGCGCTCGGTATCTCGCCGACACATCTGAACCGCATCGTACGCGCCAAAACCGGCCATGGCGCCCATGAGCTCATCGCCCGCAAGCTGGTGGACGAGGCCAAGCGCGAATTGGTCTTTACCTTGGGCAGCGTGCAGGAGATCAGCTATCGCCTGGGCTTTACCGATCCCACCTATTTCTCGCGCTTCTTTGTCAAGCAAACCGGCCAGACACCCCGCGCATGGCGCATTGAGGAACGACAGAGGCTCGGAATGTGAGCAAGGCAATCGAAAATCGGAGTCCAATCACCCGCCCTCGTGCTTCGAGGGACGTGAAGGCTAACGCAGAACCAGCCGCAGCATCTTCTGCGTTTCCCGCAGCAGCGGCAGATAGCGCTCCGCCATCTCGGCAGCGGCAACATAGGCCGCCGGCGCGCCGATATTGATTGCCGCAACCGTCTGGCCGCGATCGTTCTCCACGGGAACGGCAATGGAGCAGAGGCCGATTTCCAGCTCCTGGTCAATGACGGCATAGCCCTGAGCCCGTACTTGGCGAAACTCGGCCATCAACACTTCCGGATCTGTTTTCGTATTCGGCGTATTGGCCTTGATCTCCGTGCGGGCAAGCACGGCGCGCGCCTCATTTTCCGGCAAGGCGCCGAGCAAGACGCGGCCCATGGAGGCGCAATAGGCGGGCAGGCGGCTGCCGGGTGTGAGGTTGATCGACATCACCCGGCGTTGTGAGGCGCGGGCGATATAGACGATTTCTGTGCCGTCCAGCACCGAAGCGGAAGCGTTGTGACCGGCGCGCTCTGAAAGTTGATCGAGATAGGGCTGGATGATCGTCGGAAGCGGCGTCGCCGAAAGATAGGCATGGCCGAGCCGCAGGATTTTCGGCGTCAGCGCGAAGAATTTTCCGTCATAGTCGGCATAACCAAGTTCGGCGAGCGTCAGCAGCGAGCGGCGCACCGTTGCGCGATCGAGTCCGGTTAGCTTCGACGCCTCGGCGATCGATAGTCTCTGGCGCGTCTCGCCGAAGGCTTCGATTGTTTTCAATCCTTTGGCAAAGCCGCTTACGAAATCAGTTTCACGCATAGTCTTCCTCCAGGTAAAAGCATTTTGTGCGATATATGAACAAAAGTCAAATAACGCACAAAATATTTGACGTCGGTCACCTGGAGGCGCTTATTGACGCCCATACCACATGACTATTTTGGGAGGCCTCATGGCGAAGATCGTATCGCTTTCGGAAGCGGTGGCGGAAAATGTGCGGGATGGGGATACCGTCGCCATGGAAGGGTTTACCCATCTCATCCCCTATGCCGCCGGGCACGAGGTCATCCGGCAGGGGAAGAAGGATCTTTACCTGATCCGCATGACGCCGGACATCCTCTACGACCAGTTGATCGGCGTCGGTGCCGCGCGCGGCATGAAATTTTCCTGGGGCGGCAATCCCGGCGTCGGCTCGCTGCATCGCTTCCGCGACGCCGTCGAGAACCAGTGGCCGCGGCCGTTGGAGATCGAGGAACATTCGCATGCGGCCATGGCAAACGCCTATGAGGCGGGGGCGGCGAACCTGCCCTTCGCCATGCTGCGCGGCTATATCGGCGCCGACCTGCCGAAGGTCAATCCGAACATCAAAAGCGTGACTTGCCCGTTCACCGGCGAAGTGCTGGCCGCCGTTCCCGCGATCCGGCCGGATGTCACGATCATCCACGCGCTGCGTGCCGACCGGAAGGGCAATGTCTTGCTCGAAGGCATCGTCGGCGTGCAGAAGGAGGCGGTGCTTGCTGCCAGACGGTCGATCGTCACGGTCGAGGAGATCGTCGACGAACTGAACCCGCCATCGCCGAATTCCGTCGTGCTGCCGACCTGGGCGGTAACCTCGGTTGCGCATGTGCCGGGCGGCGCCTTCCCCTCCTATGCGCAGGGTTATTATGCGCGCTCGAACGCCTTCTACATTGCTTGGGACGAAATCGCCCGCGACCGTGACAGCTTCCAGGCCTGGATCAGGGAGAATGTCATGGAAGCCAGGCCGGAAGATTTCGCCAAATATGCAAAAAAGAACGCAGCGTGAGGAGGCGGAGATGACCGATTTTACCCCCACGGAAATGATGACCATCGCCGCGGCGCGTGCACTCACCAATGATGACGTCTGCTTCGTCGGCATCGGCGCGCCATCGGCCGCATGCAACGTTGCTCGACTGACACATGCGCCCGACATTACGCTTATCTATGAAAGCGGAACCGTCGGCACCAAGCCGGATGTGCTGCCGCTCTCGATCGGCGACGGCGAGCTTTGCGATACCGCGCTCTTCACGGTCTCGGTGCCGGAGATGTTCCGTTACTGGTTGCAAGGCGGGCGGGTTACGACGGGCTTTCTCGGCGGCGCGCAGATCGACCGGTTTGCCAATCTGAATACCACGGTCGTCGGCCCTTATGATCATCCGAAGGTTCGCCTGCCGGGCGGCGGCGGCGCGCCGGAAATCGCCAGCAATTGCGGCCAGATCTTCATCACCATGGCGCTTTCCAAGCGTGGCTTCGTCGAAAAGCTGCCCTTCATCACCTCGATGGGCCACGGTGAAGGCGGCAACCATCGCGAACGGCTTGGCATGAAGACGAAAGGCCCGACTCGCGTTATCACCGATCTCTGCATTCTCGAGCCGGATCCGGTGACCAAGGAGTTGACCGTCGTGTCGATCCACAAGGGTGTCACCCGTGAGCAGATATCGGAGAATTGCGGCTGGGCGATCAAGTTTGCCGACGAGGTGATCGAGACGCCGGCGCCCACCGAAACCGAACTCTGCGTTCTGCGCGATATCAACGCACGCACCAAGAAAGCACATGAGGCAGCCTGATGACCGAAGCCTTTATCTGTGACTATATCCGCACGCCGATCGGCCGTTTCGGTGGTTCGCTTTCCTCCGTCCGCGCCGACGATCTCGGTGCAGTGCCGCTGAAGGCGCTGATCGCGCGCAACGGTTCGGTCGATTGGGAAGCGGTCGACGACGTGATCTACGGCTGCGCCAACCAGGCCGGCGAGGATAACAGAAACGTTGCCCGTATGGTGGCGCTGCTCGCCGGCCTGCCGGTTTCCGTTTCGGGCACAACGATCAACCGCCTTTGCGGCTCCGGCATGGACGCCGTTATCACCGCAGCACGCGCCATTCGCTCCGGCGAGGCGGAACTGATGATCGCCGGCGGCGTCGAGAGCATGTCACGCGCGCCCTTCGTCATTCCGAAGGCCGATAGCGCCTTTTCCCGCAATGCCGAAATCTACGACACCACCATCGGCTGGCGCTTCATCAATCCCGTGATGAAAAAGCAGTATGGCGTTGATTCGATGCCGGAAACCGGTGAGAACGTTGCGGAGGATTATAAGGTCAGCCGCGAAGACCAGGACGCCTTCGCCGTCCGCTCGCAGGCCAAGGCTGCGGCCGCACAGGAAAATGGCCGGCTTGCCAAGGAGATCACGCCGGTAACGATCCCGCAGCGCAAGGGCGATGCGATCGTCGTCGGCAAGGACGAACATCCGCGCGCAACGACGATGGAAGCGCTGGCAAAGCTTGGCACGCCCTTCAAGAAGGAGGGCGGCACGGTGACCGCCGGTAATGCCTCCGGCGTCAACGACGGTGCGGCGGCGCTGATTATCGCTTCGGAAGCGGCGGCGAAGAAATACGGCCTGACGCCGATTGCCCGTATCCTCGGCGGGGCTGCCGCCGGCGTGCCGCCGCGCATCATGGGCATCGGCCCGGTGCCGGCATCCCGCAAGCTGATGGCCCGACTCGGCCTGAAACAGGAGCAATTCGACGTCATCGAACTCAACGAAGCCTTCGCCTCGCAAGGTCTTGCGGTACTGCGCGAGCTCGGCATTGCCGACGAGGACGCCCGCGTCAATCGCAACGGCGGCGCCATCTCGCTTGGCCATCCGCTCGGCATGTCCGGCGCTCGCATCACCGGCACGGCGGCGCTGGAATTGAAGGAGACCGGCGGACGCTATTCACTCTCGACCATGTGCATCGGTGTCGGCCAAGGCATCGCGATCGCGCTCGAGCGGGTCTGACGGCATCACAGGAATTTGACGGCGGGCGGCCGGGGGTTTCCCTGCCGCCCGCTTTTTGTTGGCGGCGCATGCATTGCCTGATCGCAATTCCGACTGATATTACCGATGCCAATTGTTTTAAGCTTTTACGTTTTTGACATTCAGGAGGAGCTGTCATGGCAGAACTTGCGCAACTACTCGCTTCCATCCGCATTCCTGATCTCGCCGGCAAGCGGGTGTTGATAACCGGTGCATCGACCGGTATCGGCGCAGCTCTTGCCCGTGCTTTTGCCCAGCAGGGGATGAAGGTCGGCATCCATTTTAACGCCAGCCGTGAACCAGCCGAAAAGCTGGCAGCGGAGATCACCGCCGGCGGCGGCCATGTGCATCTGGTCCAGGGCGACGTCTCGCAGGATGGCGAGACTGAGCGCGTCGTCAATGAGACAGCGAAGGCATTCGGCGGACTCGATGGCCTGGTGAACAATGCCGGCGGCATGCTCGGTCGTGTGCCGACCTCCGCAATGACCGATGAACATTACGAGCGCGTGATGAATCTCAACGCCCGCTCGGTCCTAGCCGCAACGCGCGCTGCCCATCCCTATCTCAAGAAACAGGGCGGTTTCATCATCAATACTACCTCGATTGCCGCCCGCAACGGCGGCGGCAACGGTGCGATCCTCTATGCCGCCTCCAAGGGCTTCGTTTCGACCATCACCCATGGCCATGCCAAGGAATTCGTCGCCGATAAGATCCGCGTCAATGCCGTGGCACCAGGCGTCATCGCCACGCCCTTCCATGAGCGCTACACCAACGATGAGCAGATGGAACTGCAGCGCAGGACCATCCCGATGGGCTTTGTCGGCACCTCGGAAGATTGCGTCGGCGCCTACCTCTTCCTCGCTTCACCGACCCTTTCCGGCTACATCACCGGGCAGGTCATCGAGGTCAACGGCGGCCAGTTGATGCCGTAAGGCGAGGGCCGGCAATCGACTTCCTGCGTCGGGGAATGGAACCTATGCCCGGCGCGATCGTTTTAGGCGGCGTCAATATCCATGATGGAGCGTACGCGATATGGCAAAGACGCCCACACGAGACCTTGTAAAGACCTCCGTGCAATTGACGCATCCGGAGCGGATCTATTGGCCGGACGACGGCGTCAGCAAACAGGATCTGGTCGATTATTACGCGCTTGCCTGGCCGCGCATGGCGCCTTTCGTCGTCGATCGGCCCTTGGCATTGCTGCGTTGCCCGGATGGCATAAAGGGTCCGCGTTTCTTTCAGAAGCATGCTTGGAAAGGCATCAATCGGCATATCGAAGAGATAGCCGACCCGGAGGAAAAGGACGGGGAAAAGCTGTTGCGGATCAAGGATTTCGACGGCCTTGTTGCACTGGTCCAATCCGCCTCCCTCGAAATCCACCCCTGGGGCGCGACAACGGCGCATTGGGAAAAGCCGGACATGATCATCATGGATCTCGATCCCGGCGAGGATGTTGCCTGGAGCGCGGTCATTGCGGCGGCTAAGGAAATCAAGGAACGGTTCCAGGCTTTGGGCCTTGCCTCCTTCGTCAAGACGTCCGGCGGCAAGGGATTGCATGTCGTCGCCCCTCTCGAGCCAAAGGCTGCGTGGCCGGATGTCAAAGCCGCTGCGGAAGCGATCGCGGAGGGCATGAGCGCCGACAATCCCGAAAAATACCTCTCCGTCGCAGCGAAGGCGAAACGGGCCGGCCACATTTTCATCGACTATCTGCGCAATGGCCGCGGCAATACGGCCGTAGCAGCCTATTCGACCCGCGCAAGACCGGGAGCGGCGATTTCGATGCCACTTGCCTGGGACGAATTGACGGATCGCACCGGCCCGTCGTCATTCACGGTAAAAAATGCAGCCTCACGGCTCGACGAACGCTCCGCCGACCCGTGGGCCGATTTCTTCGAGGCGGCCGAACCGCTGAGAAGCTAGAACGCGTTGCAAATGATTTGATCTAGCGCACCAGTGGACTGTCCCAGACGTCAAACAGCAGCGCCTTGAGTTCGGCGAAACGCTCCGGCCCGAGCTCGACGCGCCACTCGTCCTCAATGTCGCGCAATATGTCGACCATCTTCCCGAATGCAGCGTGTCCGCGTTCAGTAAAGCGGACGATACGCGCGTTGCCTTCGCCTGGAACATCGGAGCGGACAATATAGCCGAAGCCCTCGAGGCTGCGGAGTAGCTGGTTGATGGCTTGTTTGCTCATGCCGGCGCGTTCGGCGATCATACCCGGCCTTGCCCCGTCCGGTCCTGGAAATTGCAGAACCGCCATATGCGGCAGACGCAGTTCCTCAAAGCCGGTGGCGTTGAGCCCCTTAATCAACCGGCGCTGAATTGCCTGGGCGGGCACGCGTAGCAGGGCCCCTATCAGTATATCTTCGGTCTTCATCGGCAAGCTTTCGTGACTGTAGACATTGACGACCCGGTAAACTTCATTTACTTCTAGACGGTAAATTTAATTTACCGATGGGAGCTTTGCAATGCCACATGAAACCGCTAATCTCCGTGTCAATCCTTCCGACGAAACCATTGGTTCCAAAGGGTTCGCCGTTCGCTTCCTTGTGACTGCGGACAACTCGAACGACAGCATTGCGGCCTTCGAACTCATGGTCCCCGCCGCGCTGCGACTGCCGGCGCCGGCTCACAGCCACAATCACTACGAGGAGACGATCTACGGCCTCGAAGGGGTGCTGACCTGGACGGTGGATGAAAAGCAGATCGACGTCGGGCCGGGGCAGGTACTGTGCATTCCGCGCGGCGCCGTTCATCGGTTTGATAACAACGGCGGCCAGGACGTAAAGGCACTCTGTGTGGCCACACCGGCAGCGATCGGGCCGGAATATTTCCGCGAGGCCTTCGCGGTGCTCAACGCGGCCGCCGGAGGTCCGCCAGATCGGGCGAAAATGGCGGAAATCATGATCCGTCATGGTCTTACGCCAGCGGTGCCTCCGACATAGAAGCTAGTGGGGCGATACCGGATAGTCGAACCGCCTTTCAATAGGATCAGGGGGTGCCGGCATATCGCAACGCTTTACGACAAATCCTACGCGACGAACGGCACCAGCGCTGGCGTCTCGGCCTTGTAGTCCGTATAGGCTTGGCCGAATGTCTCGCTCATCCAGCGCTCCTCGATGCGGACACGGCGCAGGACGGCGTACAACATGGATGCGATCGCGAGCATCGCGCCGATATGGCCGCGGGTGATTGCAGAGCCGATGACGGCAAGCAGCAGGCCGGAATAGATCGGATGGCGAACGATGGCGTAGGGGCCGGTGCGGATGAGCGCATGATCTTCCTTGACGGTGATCACGCCACTCCAATTACGGCCGAGGTGATAGCGCGCCCAGACGGCGAAGGCGAGGCCGATGACGGTCAGAGCCGCGCCGATGCCGTAATAGATCAGATCTTGCGGGAGGAGCCGGAAGGACAGGAGGCCGAGCCAAGATGGCGGCGCCGCCAGCAAAAAAGCGCCGATCCAGATAGGTGCCGTGTTTGATAGCCGTGACAACGGATCTTCGCTCCGCGTCGTCTTCTTGACGCGGAACGATGCAACAAACCAAATTACTGCCCAAATGCCCCAGCAGACCGGCAGGAACCGAGCCAACAAAGCTGCTTCGCTCATGCCGCATTTTTATCCAATTCGGGATAGTGCCGGAAGATGCCGTCTTCATTAAAAGGAATGCGGCGCTCAGATTTGAGATAGCGGGCGATGTTCGGCCGTTCAGCGACGGCATCATGCAGAGCTGCTAGGTGCGGATATTGAGTGCTCAGTTGCGACGTCGCACGAGGAAAGGCGTAACGCAGTCCTTCGAACACCTGGAATAGAGACAGATCGACATAGGTCAGCCGATCGCCGAATATGTGCGCTGGCCCGTGCGGGTTTTGCCGCAGAACGCGTTCGAAATAGCCGAGGAATTTCGGCATGCGATTATCGATGAACTCGGCAGCGCGGGCCTTGGCCTCCTCCTTCTGCTCCTCATAATATTTTGAGGTGGCGATCGGATGGTGCGTATCGTGCACTTCGGCAACAAGATCGGTGATCGTCAGTTGCAATCCGTTTACGACATGGCGCGCGGCTGGATCCTCAGGTGTGAGCCCAAGTTTCGGACCGAGATACATCAGGATATTGGCGACATGGGAGATGATGAGATCGCCGTCTTTCAGGAAAGGAGGGGCAAGCGGTATATGCGCCTCGGATTTGCTCTTCATCACCGCCATCATCGCGTGAATGCCTTGGCCTTCGCTCGCAGGACCCCGGCAGATGTCGATATAGTCGGCGCCGGCCTCTTCGAGCGCCAAGCGCACAAACTCGCCACGGCCTTGGATGCCGTCCCAGTAGTAAAGCTCATAGGGCATTCAAGAATCCTTCCGTCCCGTTGCAGGTCTATTTCGGTTCGCGGCCAAAATCCTTGCGCAACTCATCCTTGGCGGCTTCGAGCGTCTGTTTCTGCCGCTTGCTGAGATGGCTGCCGGCGCGATTGATATAGAAATTTAGCATCGACATAGCGGAACGGAAGGGGCTGGACTTGCGGCGATCGCTCGCCTCTGCGGAATGCTTGAGAGAGTCGGCAATGGCCTTGGGATCGCGCGATTTGAAGACGCCGTCTTTCAAGTCCAAGGCGTCGCTGTTCTCGGTCACGTCATGTGACCATTTCTTCTTTTGGGATCGGGCCATAGCAGGGCTCCTTCCTCAAGAATTTGACGTTAGTGATGAGCGCGGTGCTCGTTGCGTTTGCGCGTTGCAGCGGCCTTCTTTGCCGATGCGGAACGTTCGCTCGCAGAGCGGCTCGCGGATGCCTTGCCGCCGATGCGTCCGCCCTTTTCAGAGGATGCGTGGCTTTCGCTATGGCCTCGGCCGGAGCCGGATTTTTTACCGCCGCCGCTTTCCTTGTTTACGGTCGCCCAGGCACGACGTTCGGCTTCTTCATCGGAAACGCCACGGCTCTCGTAGCTTTCCTCGATATGTTCAGCCTTGCGCTTCTGCTTGTCGGTATATGCGGATTTGTCTCCTCGGGGCATGATGTTTCTCCTTGTTGCCTGTGAGAAAACCAACCCAACGCCACGGAAAAAGTTCCGATTTCAGCAGGAATATGGGCGATCAGTTCGAAGCATCTGGGAGGGGAGGGTGCGCCGCGGTGCGCGTATCCTCAGTCGATGCGGGGAACATGATGCCGACAGAGCGGTCGATGATGAAGATCAGAACCAGCGCTGCGAAGAGATAAAGAGTGGCGAGAAGGAGGAGGGATAGCATGGGTTTACGTCGATCCAGCCGCCAAGCAGCAGCCTGCCCCGACAGCCAGAACAAAGACTTCAACGCGATTCATGTCGTTATTACCCTGGCGAAGTTCCCTTTTCGCTACGTACCATGGATATGTGACATCTATTCGCGCAGGACGCGTAATTTACCGAAATCCTTGCGAAAATTCGGCAACATGGCGCAACAAGCCAACGGCCCGAACTCAACCCGGGCCGATCATGTCGCCGATTGTCTCACCAACCGCAAAGTTTACGTCAGATCTTCGCGTCACCGGTCTTTTTTGACGCTCGTTTCGTCGCGGCCTTTGCGGTCGCTCCGGCAACGGCCGCAGCCATTACAGCAGCCGCTTGACCCTTTATCTTGGGTTTGGAGTCGGTCTTAGGTTTAGTGTCGACCTTCTCCTTCTTTCCGGCCTTTTTCTCAAGCGCGATGCGCTCGCTGCTCGCCTGTTCCCAATGAACCGTATCACGGCCGGAAGGATATCCTTCTTCCTCCCATATGGCGTAGGCGCGCTTCTTGATCCATTCGTCCCGGGATTCCAACATTGCCGTCCTCCGTTCGCATTATTGAACATGGTTGAAGAAAAAATGCCCGTCTTGAAATGCGGGCTTTCATGCCTTCCCGAGCAGCCGGCATGCCGGCTCTGAGGGACCACGGAGCAAAACTCTCCCTGTCTCAATGCCCAGGCTGCGCCAGGTGCTTCGCTCGTGTACTGTGATGGACGATAGCGAAGCGACCGAACCGCCAATATGGCGAGAGCATAATCGTCATTCAATTTAAAAACATCTAATACACAGTCTTTTCATAGAACGTTTTGTCGACGGGACCGGGAATAGACCTTGCGATCGATTGCAGCTTTCACGGGCAAAGTTATACTCCCCCCATGTTTGACCTGGTGATTGCCCATTGGGGCCAAATCCTCGCTGTCCTTTCCATCGCCATGGGGGCGGCAGCGGCCATTCATGCGGCGATGACGAAGGAAGAGGTTCGCGCGGCGATCGGCTGGGTCGGCGTCATCATCCTGTCGCCCATCGTGGGGGCTCTGCTCTATGCAGTGGCCGGTATCAACCGCATCCGCCGGGCTTCGCTAACCTCGCAGCGCAACGTCCTGTTCCAGAAGGATGCCTCGGGCGTACTCGCGAGCTTCGATGCGCAGGGCGAAGTCGTGCGCCGGATCTTTGGCGAGCGCTTCGGATCCATGAAGACGCTTGGCGACCGCGTGGCGCGCTATCCGATGAGTACGGGCAATACCATCGAAATGCTGGAGAGCGGCGATGTCGCCTACGCTGCGATGAAAGCCGCCATCGATGGCGCCGAACGCAGCATCCTGCTGGAGACCTATATTTTCGACCGCGATCCGATCGGCCTGCGCATCGCCGATTCGCTGATTGAGGCGGTCAAACGAGACGTCAGCGTGCGCGTGCTGATCGATGCGGTCGGCGCACGGTATTCGGTGCCGAGCATCATGGGCCATCTCAAAGAAGGCGGCGTGCAGGTGGACGTCTTCAACGGCAATGTGATCATCGGCCTCAGGTTGCCCTATGCCAATCTGCGCACCCACCGTAAGATCCTGGCCATTGACGGCCGCATTGCCTTTACCGGCGGCATGAATATCCGCAAGGGTTTCGCCAGGGAGTTCGCCGGGGATCACTGCGCCCGCGACATGCATTTTTGCGTCACCGGCCCCGCCGTCGCCGATCTGTTCAACACGGCCGCCGAGGACTGGCGTTTTGCCACCGGCGAGGCACTCAGCGGTGACCACTGGCGGATTGGGACGCCCGCGAACGAACCCGGCGCGCCGGTCTTCATGCGCGTCATTGCCTCCGGACCCGACCGCAGCGTCGAGACGAACCATAAAATGCTGATCGGTGCATTCTCGGTCGCCCGCACCTCCATCCGCATCATGTCGCCCTATTTCCTGCCGGATCGCGAGTTGATCAGCGCGCTGGTGACAGCGGCAAGACGTGGCGTCGAAGTGGATGTCATCGTGCCGGCGGCCAACAATCTTGTGCTTGTCGACCGTGCCATGACCGCGCAGTTCGATCAGATGCTGAAGGATTATTGCCGCATCTGGCGGGCTGATGGCCCTTTCAATCATTCGAAGCTGCTGACGGTCGATGGCACCTGGGCCTATGTCGGTTCTTCCAATCTTGACCCGCGCTCTCTACGGCTGAATTTCGAAGTCGATCTGGAGGTGATGGACCGCGGCTTTGCGGGCGCGCTCGATGCGCGTATCGGCGCGATCCTCGAAACGGCGATCCCGGTCGAGCTCGGCAAGCTGCGCGCTCGCCCCTTCATCGTCCGCCTGATAGAAAAGATCCTGTGGCTCGGTTCGCCCTATCTCTGAACAAAGTGGCGCGGTCCGTCTTTCTACAAACAAGCCTTTTCACATGACAAGGCCGGCAATCACTCCCTATACTCCTCCTGAAGACGCCGCTCGGCAGGCTTTGACAACGGAAATGGTCAACGGACAGATGCGGAAAAAGAACGAGAGTCTCCGTGCAAGCATTTTCGAAACGTTGAAGAACAGAAAGAAGTCGCGGACGATGCATGCCGGCGAACGAGCACGTCCCGCAGGCACATTGATCGCCTCCTACAATGTTCACAAATGCGTCGGCGCCGATCGCCGTTTCGATCCGGAGCGGATCAGCCGGGTCATCCATGAAATCGATGCCGATGTCATCGGCTTGCAGGAGGCCGATACGCGGTTTGGCGAACGCACGGGTCTGCTTGACCTGCGGCGGCTCGAGCTGGAAACCGGCCTAATTCCCGTGCCCGTGGCGGGTGTCAGCAAGGCGCATGGCTGGCATGGCAATGTCGTGCTGTTCAAGCAGGGTACGGTGCGCGATGTACATCAGATCAACCTGCCGGGGCTGGAGCCCCGCGGCGCGCTCCTTGCCGAAATCGAACTGGCCCGCGGCGGAGCGCTCAGGATCATCGCTGCCCATCTCGGGCTGCTGCATAGCTCCCGTGCCCAGCAAGCGCGTTTGATCGTCGACCTGATGAGAACCGACAATGACACGCCGACCATCCTCCTCGGCGATCTCAACGAATGGCGGCTCGGCGACCGCTCGTCGCTCAACACCTTCCAGGCCGCCTTCGGCCCGCTGCCACCGGCCGTGCCAAGCTTTCCCTCCACCCTGCCGCTTCTGGCGCTGGACCGCATCATGGCCAATCGCCGCGGGCTGATCTCGACAGTGGAGGTTCATGACTCGCCATTGGCGCGTGTCGCCTCTGATCATCTGCCGATCAAGGCAGTCGTCAGCCTGGAAACACTGAGGGCGGAAACAGAGGCGCGGGCCGAATCTGCTTGAAATCGGGCATGCGGCGCTAAGCCGAAAAGGTCGACTGCCGTTTCGATCCATCCCATGAAATCATCCGGGGCAAAGAAGCTAATGCGTTGCGCACTCTGCGCTTCCCATTCATGATGACCTCGATTTCAGATCAGACAATGCGGATTGTGATGCACATCTTTCTCGTTCGACACGGCGAATCCCTTGGCAACATCAGCGAGCAGGCTTACCGGCAGTTCGGTGATCACAACGTTCCGTTGACGCAGTGGGGCTATCGGCAGGTGCTGGAAGCCGGACGTGTGATCGCCTCCCATCTGAAAGCCCGACCAAGCGCTGAAGCGTCAAAACTGAGCATCTGGTATTCCCCTTATCTGAGGACGCTACAGAGCAAGGATGCTTTGCTCGAAGTCCTGCCGAGCGAGTGCGACACCGACTCTCGGGAGGATTACCTGTTGCGGGAACAGGATTTCGGCCTCTTCACCGAAATCTATGATCGTGCAGAACAGAAACGGAAGTTTCCCGAGGAATTCGAAAAATGGGCCAGGCTGCGTAACAACAACGGGAAATTCTATGCAAGGCCTCCCGACGGCGAGAGCAGGGCGGATGTGGCGCAGAGGGTCCGCCTATTCCTCCAGACGGTCATGCACGAGGCTAAGCATGGCAGAAACAATGTCATTATCGTTGGCCACGGCGTCACCAACAGGGCGTTCGAAATGAATTTTCTGCATCATTCCGTCGATTGGTTCGAACGCTCGGACAATCCAGGAAATGCGGATGTCACATTGATCGAGGGCACCGCCACGGAAGGTTACACGTCAATCCTGATCCACAAGGCGGTCGATCGGGCTAAGGGTGAGGAGGGCGAATTGCGGGATGCCTATGGTTCGGAGCTGGTCACCGCGAAGATTGGGTGATGTGGTATGGCCCAAAACAGGGGTCTTGGGCCACAAACAATATCGATAGCGTTCAGCCGTAACGGCCGAAATTCCTGCCGAATTTATCCGCTCAATCCTTCAGCCGGTATTGCTCCAGCGCGTCGCGGTTGATCTCGATGCCGAGACCGGGGCCATCGGGAATGGCGACGACGCCGTTCACATGATCCAGCGGCTTTGTCAGCACGGCCTGGCGGAATGGATTGTGGGTGCGGTCGAATTCCAGGATCGGCGGCCGGCCATTGCGGCGCGGCGGGTCCGGGGGCAGGGCGGCGATGAACTGCAGGCCGGCCGCGATGGCGACACCCGTTCCCCAGACATGCGGGACGAGGCGAACGCCGTTGATGGCGGCCATATCGGCAATCCTGCGCATTTCGCTGAAGCCGCCGGTGCCACAGATATCGGGCTGGATGATATCGACGGCACGGGTTTCCAGCGGCTCGCGCATGCCGAAGCGGCCATGCCAGGTCTCTCCGCCGGCGACAGGGATCGGCTGGCCGGCGCGCACGGCGCGATAGGCGCTGAGCTGTTCCGGAACGACCGGCTCTTCGAACCAATCGACGCCGTATTTCGCAGCCGCCTTGCCGACCGTGCAGGCTTCCAGCGCGTCATAGCCGTGATTGGCATCGATCATCAGCCGTATATTGGGACCGATTGCTTCGCGCACGGCGCGGATGACGGCGATATCCTCTTCGACATCAAACCCGATCTTGATCTTCACCGCATGGAACCCTTGGGCAACATAGGCGGCGGTTTCGGCGGCGATATCGGAGACCGGGTCGACGCCATCCTTTCGGAAGGAACCGGTGGCGTAGGCCTTCACATTCTCGCGGAAGCGGCCGCCGAGCAGCCGCGACACGGAGGTGCCGTGGTGCTTGCCTTTGATATCCCAGAGCGCGATGTCGATGCCGCTGAGCGCCGTCACCGTCAGGCCGCGTTGGCCCTGATCGCGTAGGAGATTGTAGAGTTCGAGCCAGATCACCTCAGTATCACGCGGATCGCGGCCGAGCAGGCGAGGGGTGTAGGCTTTCACCACCACGGCGTTGGGGCCGGCCGGGCCGAGGCATTCGCCCCAGCCGACGGTACCGTCATCGCAGACGATTTCGACGAGGCAATGCTGGCGGCGGTCGAAGCGCATGGAAGCGCTTTCGAAGGCGTGATCCAGCTTATGGTCGAGCAGATGGGTGTGAACAGCGGAGATTTTCATGGGCGGTACGGCCTGATCAGATCATCGAGCATGGCAACTTCCTGTTCGGTCAGGTCGGTCAGCGGCGGGCGAACCGAACCGGCATCAAAGCCGAGCAACCGGACGCCGGCTTTGATAGCCGACACGGCATAGCCCTTCTGGCGGTTGCGGATGTTCATGAAGGGATAGAAGAAATCGATCAGCAGCTTGTTGGTCGCCGCCGTGTCGCCTGCGCGCAGCGCCTTGTAGAAATCTTGCGCCAACGCCGGTACGAAGTTGAAAACGGCCGAGGAATAGGTCGTGACACCCGCACCGAGATAGGCGTCGGCGAAAAGCTCGGCCGTCGGCATGCCGCCGAGATAGGTCAGTCGCTCACCCATCGTCGCGGTGATCTTGCGCACCAGGCCGATATCGCCGGAGCCGTCCTTGAAACCGACGAGGTTCGGGCAGGCATCGCAGAGCCGAGCAAGCGTTTCAGCCGTCAGAATGGAATTGTCGCGATTATAGACCATGACGCCGATCGAAACGGCATCGCAGACTGCCTTGATATGCTGGAACATGCCGTCCTGCGGCGCCTCGATCAGGTAATGCGGGAGAAGCAGGATGCCGTCTGCCCCGACTTTCTCCGCCGATTGAGCGATCTGAACGGCGATGCGCGTGCCATAACCGCAACCCGCGACGATCGGCGTATCGCCCGCGGCCGCCTTTGCGGCGCTGACGATTGTCGGGATTTCATCCGGCGCCAGCGAGAAGAATTCGCCGGTGCCGCCGGCGGCGAAAAGCACGCTTGCCTTGAAGCCCGAAAGCCAGCCGACATGATCGCTATAGGCAGCGCGATTGAAGTTGCCATCCTTGCCAAACGGCGTCACGGGAAAAGACAAGAGCCCGGCGCCAAGCGCGGCCTTGAGAGCTTGCGGGTCCATGGACACGATGATCCTCCAAAATCCTTCTGAGTTGACGGGATCATAGATGACATATGACAACAGTCAATCTGTTATCATATGTCTACGTTCAAGTTCCCCTTCGGATCAGGCTTCGATACCGCTGCTGGCTGCCCTTCAAATGCAGTCGCATTGCCTCGCGTGCGCCGTGTTCATCGCGATCCGATATGGCTTCAGCAATGCGTCGGTGTTCTGCTTGGATCTGCGCCAGATAGTCGGCGGATGCGATTTCGTCCGGCTGATCCTGCAGGAAGGAGCGGGGAATCGCCCTCTTGCCGGTCAACTCCAGAAACTCACGGAAGCGCGGATTGTTGGTGGCGTCGGCAATGGCGAGATGAAACGCGAAATCGGCCTCCGATGTCGCGATGCCGCGCTCCATGGCATGATCGATATCTTCGAACCGCTCGATGATCGCCTCGTCCTGCGCCGGCGAGCGGCGGGCGGCGGCGAGGCCAGCCGCTTCGGTTTCCACCGCGGCGCGCAATTCCAGCATTTCGATGATGGAGGAGATCCGACCCGGATCGGTGTCCAGCAAGCCCGCGGCGGGGAAGGGCGGCCTTGCGTGAAGGACGAAGACGCCGATGCCGTGGCGCACCTCGACTAGTCCATCCGCACGCATTGAAGCGATCGCTTCGCGAATGACGGTGCGGCTGACCTTATATCGTTCGGTGAGGCCGCTTTCGCTCGGCAATTTTTCGCCAGGCTTCAAGACGCCGCCAAGTATCTCCTGGCGCAGTTGCCGGCCGACAATGTCCACCAAATTGCGCCGGCCCGTCGGCCGTTCGTTACGCTCCCTTGTCTTGATCGCTGCGCTTCTCGGCATTCCGACATCCCCAAGTTTCGAACAGGGAGATTACAGATATATGATGACGAGCGAAAGCCCATATTATAAGTTCTACTTCGATGACACCGATATGGGAGAAAACCATGCTGAAAACTCTGTTGATGACCGGCGCTGCCGGCGGCGTTGGCCAGGCACTGCGGCCGCTTCTTTCGCAGATCGCCGAAGCCGTCGTGCTCTCGGATATTGCGCCGATCGACGATCTGCGTCCGAACGAACGCTTCATTGCCTGCGATCTCGCCGACCGCGGCGGCGTCGAGGCACTGGTCAAGGGTGTCGACGGCATTATTCATCTTGGCGGGATCTCCCTGGAAAAGTCCTTCGACCTGATCCTGCAGGGCAACATCATCGGCCTCTACAATCTCTATGAAGCCGCCCGCGCCGCCGGCAAGCCGCGCATCATCTTTGCGAGCTCCAATCATACGATCGGCTACTATCGCCGCGACGAGCGTATCGACAACACGGTTCCGACCCGGCCGGATTCACTTTACGGGGTCTCGAAGGTCTACGGCGAAGCTCTGGCGAGCCTCTATTTCGATAAGTTCGGGCAGGAGACCTTGTCCGTACGCATCGGCTCCTGCTTCCCGGAGCCGCGCAATCCGCGCATGCTGGCGACGTGGCTCAGCGCCCGCGATTTGATGACGCTCTGCGACCGCGCCTTTGAGACACCTCGGCTCGGACACACGATCGTCTACGGCGCCTCCGATAATGACGAACAATGGTGGGACAATCGCAACGCTGCTTTCCTCGGCTGGAAGCCGAAAGACAGCTCCTCACCCTGGCGGGCGGAAGTTCTGGCGAACGCCGCGCCGGAAGACCCGAATGATCCGGCTGTGATCTATCAGGGCGGCGGCTTTGCCGCCGCCGGCCATCCGGAAGATTGAGAACTAAACGAGGTCAGCAATCGTCGGGGCGGCGATCCGCCCCGTAAAACCTCAGTCGCCGTTTCGGAACAATCTCCAACGCGTCGGCCTGAAAGCGATGCGGTTGCGGTCGAGCGCGCCGGCCTTGTCCGGCGGCAGCTCGATTTCGACGGGCTCCTGATTGGCCCCGATGTTCATTTCGATATGACGAGTACCAGCAACGCGGCGGCTGGAGGTCAACAGTCCGGCGATGCAACCGCCATCACCGTCGCGGAGCTCGATATCGTGCGGCCTAAAGTGAAGATAGGCTTCACCATCGGGCTCGTGCGGCGTGCTGAGTCCGAGTGGCCGATCGTCAAACCAGATTTCGCCGCTGGAAATACGCACCTTCACGCGGTTGGACTGGCCGATGAAGCCATAGACGAAGGGCGAGTTCGGCGTGTCGTAGATCTCATCCGGCGTGCCGACCTGCTCGATGGCGCCCTTGTTGAGCACGACGACACGGTCAGCCAGTTCCAGCGCCTCTTCCTGATCGTGGGTGACGAAAACGGTGGTGTGACCGGTACGATCATGGATTTCACGCAGCCACTTGCGCAAATCCTTGCGGACCTGCGCATCGAGCGCACCGAAGGGTTCGTCCAGAAGCAGCACGTTCGGCTCGACCGCCATGGCCCGGGCGAGCGCCACGCGCTGGCGCTGGCCGCCGGACAACTGCGCCGGGTAGCGCTTTTCGAGGCCGCTAAGCTGCACCAGTTCAAGCAGCTCGAGAGCACGGCGATGGATTTCAGCGCGGGGAGGGCGGCGCGAAGCGGTGCGCACCTTGAGGCCGAAGGATATGTTATCCAACACCGTCATATGGCGGAACAGCGCATAGTGCTGAAACACAAAGCCGATATTGCGCTGCTGCACCGTCTTCTTCGACGCATCTTCATCACCGAAGAAAATCCGACCTTCGGTCGGCGTCTCCAATCCGGCGATCAGACGCAAGAGCGTCGTCTTGCCTGAGCCGGAAGGGCCGAGGAGCGCGATAAGCTCGCTAGAGCGAATATCCAGGGAGACATTATGCAACGCCGGAAAGCGACCGAATTCCTTGCGCAGGTTTTGAACGCGAACTTCCATTAACAATTCCTTCAGTGACGTCGGCTGGCTGCGATCTCTTCGCTATAGCGCATTTCCAACAGCGTCTTCAGTACAAGTGTGACAAGGGCAAGCAAGGCGAGAAGCGTGGCAACCGCGAAAGCGCCCGAGAAATTATATTCATTATAGAGAATTTCGACCTGCAACGGCATGGTGTTGGTTTCGCCGCGAATATGGCCGGAGACAACCGACACGGCGCCGAACTCGCCCATAGCGCGGGCATTGCAAAGGAGAACGCCGTAAAGCAGGCCCCATTTGATGTTCGGCAAGGTTACGTGCCAGAAGGTTTGCCAGCCATTGGCGCCGAGCGACAACGCCGCTTCCTCGTCGGAATTTCCCTGTTCCTGCATCAACGGGATCAATTCACGGGCGACGAAGGGGAAGGTGACGAACATCGTCGCCAGCACAAGGCCCGGAACCGCGAACAGGATCTGGATGCCATGGCTTTGCAGCCAAGGCCCAAGCACGCTGTTCGAGCTGAACAACAGCACGAAGACCAGACCCGATATGACCGGCGAGACCGAGAACGGCAGGTCGATCAGCGTCGTCAGGAATGCCTTGCCCTTGAACTCGAACTTGGCGATTGCCCAGGCGGCCGCGACACCGCAAACGAGGTTCAGCGGCACGCTGATGCCGGCGACGATCAGCGTCAGCCGGATGGCGGCAAAGGTTTCCTCATCCACCAAGGCGCTGAAGAACTCTTCGACACCTTTGCGGAACGCTTCGACGAAAACGGCGGCAAGCGGCATCAGCACCATCAGTGCCAGGAAGGCAAGCGAGATGGCGACGAAAATCCAGCGCGCAAATCTGCTCTCGGTGATGACGGATTGACCTGTGTCGGCGAGGGAAACGGCATCATGCGCCATAGCCGTATCTCCTTCTGCTCCAGGATTGAATGAGATTGATGACCAGCAACATGATGAAAGAGATGATCAGCATCATGGTCGCGATCGCCGTCGCCGCAGCGTAATTATATTCCTCAAGACGGATGACGATGAGCAATGGCGCGATTTCGGAGACGTAGGGCTTGTTGCCGGCGATGAAGATCACCGAACCGTATTCGCCGGCCGCGCGCGCGAAAGCGAGAGCAAAACCGGTGAGGGCTGCCGGCGCGAGGCCGGGCAACAACACGCGGGTGATCGTCTGGAAACGATTTGCGCCAAGCGTCGCGGCAGCTTCTTCCACCTCACGGTCGATCTCCTCCATCACCGGCTGCGCCGTCCGCACGACGAAGGGCAGCCCGACGAAGATCAGCGCGATGATGATGCCGGCCGGCGTGAAAGCGATCTTGATGCCGAGCGGCTCCAGGAACTGGCCGATCCAGCCGTTCGGCGCATAGAGCGTCGTCAGCGCGATGCCGGCGACCGCCGTCGGCAAGGCGAAAGGCAGGTCGACCATGGCGTCAATAATGCGCTTGCCGGGAAAACGGTAGCGCACCAGCACCCAGGCGAGGATCAGGCCAAACACCGCATTGACGATGGCGGCGATGAACGCGCCGCCAAAGCTCATGCGGAGTGCGTAAAGCGTGCGGACATCGAGCGCGAGGGCCCAAAACTTGGACCAGCCAAGAGAGCTGCTCTTCCACAACAATCCCGAGAGCGGGATGAGAACGATCAGGATGAGCCAAGTCAAGGTAACGCCGAGCGCCAATCCGAAGCCCGGAATGACACTCGGCTGCCTAAACCGCCACCGTTTGCGGGTTATTATATGCATTAAGAATTACTGTCCCGGCTTGTATATCTGGTCGAAGACGCCACCATCGTCAAAGAACTTCGGCTGAGCTTGGGACCATCCGCCGAAATCGTCAATCGTTGCCAGCTTCAAACTTGGGAACCGCGCAATATCCTTGGGGTCGGCCGCTTCCGGCTTGATCGGCCGATAGTAGTGCTTGGCGGCGATCTTCTGACCCTCGTCGGAGTAGAGATAGTTCAGATAGGCTTCGGCAACCTTTCGGGTGCCCTTCGCGTCGACATTGCCGTCGACGACCGCGACCGGGGGATCGGCGCGGATTGAAACCGTCGGAGTCACGATCTCGAATTTATCGGGACCGAGCTCCTCGAGCGAAAGATAAGCCTCGTTTTCCCAAGCAAGCAGAACGTCGCCGAGGCCGCGCTGAACAAATGTCGTGGTGGCGCCGCGAGCACCGGTATCGAGCACCGGTACGTGCTTCAACAACTGCGTGACATATTCCTGCGCCTTGGCATCGTCACCGCCGTTTGCCTGTTTGGCCCAGGCCCAGGCTGCCAGGAAGTTCCAGCGAGCTCCGCCCGAAGTCTTCGGGTTCGGCGTAATCACCTGGACATCGTTCTTGACGAGGTCCGACCAGTCCTTGATGCCCTTCGGATTGCCCTTGCGGACGAGGAAGACGATGGTCGATGTGTAGGGAATGCTGTTGTTCGGGAACTTAGTCTTCCAGTCGGCGGGAATTTTCTTTGTCGCCTTGGCAATGGCGTCGATATCGCCTTCCAGTGCCAGCGTCACCACATCGGCATCAAGACCGTCGATGACCGAGCGGGCCTGCGCGCCGGAGCCGCCATGCGAAGCTTTGATTTTGATGCTTTCACCCGTGTCCTTCTTCCACTTCGCGGCAAAGGCTTCGTTGAAATCCTTGTATAATTCGCGCGTCGGATCATAGGAAACGTTGAGAAGCGTCGTATCCGCGGCCCAAGTCGGCGCTACCGCTGTGAGCGAAAAACTGCCGATCAGAACTGCGGCGGCGAGAAGCCGCGAAAGCTTTATCGTCTGCATGGTGACCTCCTTCGTTGTGCTTTAACTCTATCAACTTGGTCGTATAAAGTAACGAAGATTGTTCCCGCCGGACGCGATTACATAGAACGACATCCCATAGAATCAAGGAAAGTGAAATCGCATTCCCATCGTTTGGCCGTAGTACACCGATAGCGCGTCAGCAGATCGAGTCGGACATGAAAACGGAATAGAGTTCGTCGGCACTTTTTGCCTGGCGCATGGCGGCCAACACGCCGTCAGTTCTGAGCCGCCGGGCGATGGCGGCAAGCACGTTCAGATATTCGCTGCGACCATTTTCAGCGAAGAGCAGGACGAAGGCAAGATCCGTCGGAACGTCGTCGATCGCCTCGAAATCGAGGGGATGGCCGAAACGAACCATCAGCCCGCGCGGTCTCGTCATCCCCACGATTGCCGCATGCGGAACGGCGATGCCATTGCCGATGCCGGTCGTTCCGAGCTTTTCGCGAGCCTCCAGCGCCCGCAGCACCGAGCCTTCATCGAGACCGAGGCAATGAGCCGCTTTCGACGACAAGATCTGCAAGGCTCGCCACTTGGTCGGCGCGGAAAGGCCGACGAAGACGTGCTCAGGCAGGATGATGGTGGAAAGGTCCATTGTCACTCTCATGCTCGGACATTGATAGTTTTGGCATGGCCTCGCATAGCAGGCCCGTCGCAACAAGGCCGGCGATCGCACAAACCAGAGGATTACAGCTTCATTCCGGCTCACGCAGACGATAGCCGACGCCGGTCTCCGTGGTGATGTATTGGGGCTGATCCGGAATCTGTTCTACCTTCTGCCGGAGCTGACGGACATAGACGCGCAGATACTGCACATCCGCCGCCGGACCCCAGACCTGCTTCAACAGGAACTGATGCGTCAGCACCTTGCCGGCATGCTGCGCCAGCACGCGCAGGATGTCATATTCCTTCGGCGAGAGTTTCACTTCCTTGCCGTCGACCTTGACGATGCGCTTGACGAGATCGATCGACAGGCCGCCGGTCTGGAAAATCGCTTTTTCGCCCTGCTGCTGCAGACGGTGGCGAAGCGCGACGCGTATGCGCGCTCCGAGTTCGTTCATGCCGAAAGGCTTGGTGACATAGTCGTCGGCGCCGGTTTCCAGCGCCTTGACAATGCCCGCCTCGTCGGTGCGGCTCGAGAGAATGACGACGGGCATTTGCAATCCGTCCTCGCGCCATTCCTGCAAGAGGTCATGGCCCGGCTTGTCGGGTAGACCGAGGTCGAGCACGATCAGGTCGGGCTGATCCTCCTTTACGGAAAGCCGCGCCGCGGCAGCGTTCTGGGCTTCGTTGACGGCATAGCCTTGCGCGCTCAGGCCGACACGCAGCAATTTGCGGATCGGCGGCTCGTCATCGACAACGAGTATCTTGACGGCAGTCGTGTTCATTTCAGGTCATCCAGCTTGGGAACATCCGTGGGTTTCGGCAGGCGAATGGTGAAGACCGCGCCTTGGCGATCCGTGCGGTTGCCTGCCGTGATCGTGCCGCCCATGGCCTCTATGAAGCCGCGGCAGATAGAAAGGCCAAGACCTGTGCCGGCCCGCACCTGATCGCCCTTGCGCACGCGATAGAAGATATCGAAGACGCGTTCGAGATCGGCGGGCGGAATGCCCTGGCCCTCGTCCATGACGCGGAAAACGATATTATCGATATCGGCCCAGGCCTCCAGGCGAATGGCAGACTCCTCCGGCGCATATTTGGCGGCATTGTCGAGCAGATTGAACAGCACCTGCTCGAAGAGTACGGGATCGACCCGAACCATCGGCAGATCGACCGGAATCTGTACTTCCACGCGATGCCGGGCGAGGATTTTCTCCCCACGCCGAAGTGCGCTGCCAACAATATCGCCGGCATAATGCAAAGCGTAATTCGGCTCCATGGCGCCGGACTCGATCTTGGTCATGTCGAGCAGATTGGCGATGAAGCGGTTCAGTCGTTCGGATTCATCAACCACCGTCGTCAGAAGATCAACCCGGTCCTCATGTGGCAGGGATTCCAGATAGTCGCGCAAGGTGCCGGCAGCCCCGAGGATCGCAGCGAGCGGCGTCTTGAGATCGTGCGAGATCGAGGTCAGCAAGGCAGAGCGCAGCCGGTCGGCCTCGACGGCCAATTTGGCCCGGTCGACATCGGCGACCAGTTGCACGCGCTCGATGGCAAGCGCTGCCTGATCGGCCAGCGCATCGAGAAGGCGCTGCTGCTCCGGCGTCAATAGCGGACCGTCACGGCGGTCGCTGTCGAGGCCGATGACACCGACGGCCGTGCGGCCGGTACGCAGCGGCACATAAAGGCGTTTGGCGCCCGGCAGCGTATCGGCGCCACGCCCGGCGGCATGATTGTGTTCCCAGGCCCAGCGCGCGGCGGCGATATCGGCATCGTCAAGCGTATCGTCAGGCGGATAGCCGGCCTTTACGGCAATCGTGCCATCCTCCGGCAGCAGCAGCACCACGCGCACCTTCAGCATCGAAGCGAGCTGGAAGGCCGTCGCCCAGAGCACGTCATCGAGTGTACCGGTACCGGCAAGCTTCTTCGAAAAAAGATAAAGATCCTCAGTCGTGCGCGCCCGCTGGCGTGCCGCGGCGGCCTGCCGTTGCACGGTTGCGGTCAGATTGCTGGCGACGATGGCGACGCCGAGGAAGAAGAAGAAGGCGAGCACGCTTTCCGGATCGCTGATCGTCAGCGTGTAGCGCGGCGGCAGGAAGAAGAAGTTGAAGGCAAGCGCACCAAGAAGGCAGGAATAAAGGGCCGGCCGCAAGCCTTGCGTCACGGCAGAGGCCAATACGGCCATCAAGAAGACTAGGGCCAGATTGCGGACGTCAAGCACTTGGTCGAGGATGACGCAGAAGCCGAGGGCGACGGCGACATAGAGCGTCGCCAGGATGTAGCCGCGAAGCTGGAACGGGGTAGGCGAGGGCGCCGCTCTGACGCCACGGCTTGCCGCCGAGCCTTCCGCGTCGCTGCCGGAAATGACATGAACGCTGATGTCGCCGGCCTTGCGGATCAATTCGTAGGAGACGGAGCGCTTGGACCAATCCCGCCATGTTCCGATCTTAGGCGAGCCAATGACGATATGGGTAACATTGTTGCTGGCCGAATGACGAAGCAGTTCTTCGGCGACCTCGCGGCCGGGAATAGTAATGGCTTCGCCGCCGAGTTGTTCGGCAAGCCGCAACGTCGCCGCAATGGTGTCACGCTGCGCTTCCGTCAGGCTGATAGACCGATTGGTCTCGACATAAACGGCTGCCCAAGGCGCGCGCAGGCGCGAGGCCATGCGGGCCGCATAGCGCACCAGCGAAGTGGAGCGCGGATGATGGTCGATGGAGACCAAAACACGCTCGCCTGCGGCCCACGGGCCGGGGATCGCATGCGCCTGCATGTGGGTCAGAAGCTGGTCGTCGACCCGTTGCGCCGTGCGCCTCAATGCCAGCTCGCGCAGCGCCGTCAGATTGCCGGGAGTGAAATAATTGGTTAGCGCTCGCTCGGCTGTCTTCGACACATAGACCTTGCCGTCATGCAGGCGCTTGATCAGGTCATCGGGCGTCAGATCGATGATTTCCACATCGTCTGCCATGTCGATGATCGAATCCGGCACGGTTTCGCGCACACGCACGCGGGTGATCTGCGACACCACGTCGTTCAGGCTTTCGACATGCTGGATATTCAGCGTCGTATAGACGTCGATGCCGCGGTCCAGCAGCTCCTTGACGTCCAGATAACGCTTCGGGTGGCGGCTGCCCTGGGCATTGGTGTGGGCGAGTTCGTCGACGAGCACAAGGCCGGGACGGCGCTTCAGGATGGCATCGAGGTCCATCTCGTCGAGCGGGCGGCCCTTGTAATCGATATTGACCCGCGGAATGATCTCGAAGCCTTCGAGCAGGGCCTGCGTTTCCCGCCGACCATGGGTCTCGACCACGCCGACGACGACATCGACGCCGTCGGCAATCTTCGCCTTGCCGGAGATCAGCATTTCGTAGGTCTTGCCGACGCCGGGCGCAGCACCCAGAAAGATCTTCAGGCGGCCGCGCGTTTCCTGCCGAGCCTTCTCCAGAAGCGCGTCGGGTGAGGGCCTGCTCAGCGTATCGCGGCTATCGTCTGGCATTGATTATTGCTCTTTCATGACGGCGGAAGTTGAGGTGGCGCTCGCCACCTCAACCCCTTGGTCTCACTGAGTCATAGAAGCATCCAACGCCTGGTTCAATGCCAGGACGTTGATGACAGGTTCGCCGAGAACCCCGAGTTCGCGCGGCTCGATGGCGGCATCGACGATCGTGCGGACCTTGGCCTCATCCATGCCACGCGCCTTGGCGACACGCGGGATCTGGAAGTACGCGTCCTCCGGCGAGATATCCGGATCGAGACCGCTGCCCGACGTCGTAACCAGATCGATCGGGACCGGCACATTCGGATTCTCCGCCTGCAGTTTTGCGACATCGCCCTTGATGCGGTCGAGCATCTTCTGGCTGGTCGGGCCGAGGTTGGAGCCGCCGGAGGACGAAGCGTCATAGCCGTTGGTGCCGGCAGCCGAGGGGCGGCCGTGGAAATAGCGGTCGGAGGTGAAATTCTGGCCGATGAGCGTCGAGCCGATCACCTTGCCGTCCTTTTCCACCAGGCTACCATTTGCCTGGTAAGGGAAGAGCGCCTGGGCGGCACCAGTCATGGCGATCGGATAGAGAAGGCCGGTGACGGCGGTGGTGACGACGATCATGACGATGGCCGGTCTGATTTGTTTGAGCATGACAAGAACTCCTTAGGCGAGGCCCATGGCGGTAACCGCCATGTCGATGGCCTTGATGCCGATGAAAGGCACGATGATGCCGCCGACGCCATAGATCAGCAGGTTTCGGCTGAGCAGGGCGCCTGCACCGATCGGGCGATAACGAACGCCCTTCAGCGACAGGGGGATCAGGGCAATGATGATCAGCGCGTTGAAGATGATTGCCGACAGGATGGCGCTTTGCGGCGTTGCCAGCCCCATGACGTTCAGCATCTTCAGTTGCGGATAGAAGGCGATGAACATCGCGGGGATGATGGCGAAGTATTTGGCGATGTCGTTGGCGATCGAGAAGGTGGTCAGCGCACCGCGGGTCATCAGCAACTGCTTGCCGATCTCCACGATTTCGATGAGCTTCGTCGGGTCGCTGTCGAGGTCAACCATGTTGCCGGCCTCGCGGGCGGCGACCGTGCCGGTGTTCATGGCGACGCCGACGTCAGCCTGGGCAAGCGCCGGGGCGTCATTGGTGCCGTCGCCGCACATGGCGACGAGCTTGCCCTGCGCCTGCTCCTCGCGCATCAGCGCCAGCTTCATTTCCGGCGTTGCCTGAGCGAGGAAGTCGTCCACGCCGGCTTCGGCGGCGATGGCGGCGGCCGTCAGCGGATTGTCGCCGGTGATCATCACAGTGCGGATGCCCATGCGGCGCAGTTCGGCGAAGCGCTCGCGGATGCCGCCCTTGACGATATCCTTGAGCTGGATGACGCCGAGCAGGCGACCGTCGCGGGCGACTGCAAGCGGCGTGCCGCCGGCCTTGGAGATTTCGTCCGATATCGTCTGCAGATCGCGGATCGTCTCGCTGTTGGTGCGCGACATCACGGTCGCACCGGCGTCAGAGGCGAAAGCTGCGCTGCCGTTGACATAAGCAAGAACCGCGTCCACAGCGCCCTTGCGGATCGAGGAGCCCTCGATATCGACGCCGCTCATGCGGGTCTGGGCGGTGAAGGGCACGAAGGTAGCCTTCAGACTGGTCATATCGCGGCCGCGGATCGCGTATTTCTCCTTGGCAAGCACGACGATCGAGCGTCCTTCGGGCGTCTCATCGGCGAGCGAAGCGAGCTGCGCAGCGTCTGCCAGATCCTGCTCCGTCACGCCTTTGACCGGGCGGAAGGATGTGGCCTGACGGTTGCCGAGGGTAATCGTGCCGGTCTTGTCCAGAAGCAGCGTGTCGACGTCGCCGGCGGCTTCGACGGCGCGGCCGGACATGGCAAGCACATTAAAGCGCACCAGACGGTCCATGCCGGCGATGCCGATCGCCGATAGCAGCGCGCCGATCGTGGTCGGGATCAGCGTCACGAACAGGGCGACGAGAACGACGGTTGGGATCGAGCCGCCGGCATAGGCCGCAAAGCTCGGGATCGTCACCGTGGCCAGCACGAAGATCAGCGTCATGCCGGCAAGCAGGATGTTAAGGGCGATCTCGTTCGGCGTCTTCTGGCGTTCCGCGCCTTCGACGAGCGCGATCATGCGGTCGATGAAGGTCGAGCCGGCAGCCGCGGTGATGCGGACACGAATTTCGTCGGACAGCACCTGCGTACCACCGGTGACGGCCGAACGGTCGCCGCCGGATTCGCGGATGACGGGAGCCGATTCACCGGTGATCGCCGCTTCGTTGACCGAGGCGACGCCTTCAATGACTTCGCCATCGGAGGGGATGATATCTCCGGCTTCGACCAGGACGACATCGCCGACCTTGAGGCTGGTACCCGGCACCATCTTGTAATCGCTCCGACCATTGCCGGTCAGAAGCTTCGCCTGGGTCTCGGTGCGCGATTTGCGCAGCGACTCGGCCTGAGCCTTGCCGCGGCCTTCGGCGACGGCTTCGGCGAAGTTGGCAAACAGCACGGTAAACCAGAGCCAGATGTTGATCTGGAGGGAGAAGCCGAGATTGCCGCCGCCCGTCAAAAGATCGCGCAGGAAGAGGACGGTGGTCAGCGCCGAGACGACGGCAACCACGAACATGACGGGGTTTTTGGCTAGTGTCCGTGGGTTCAGCTTCTTGAAAGCGGCGCCCACGGCCGGAATGAGGATGCGAGAATCCAAAATACTCGCGGATTTTAACTGGCTCATAAGAGACTCCAGCGTGAAGAGGGACACGGCGGATCGGGATTGCCCGGTCAGCCCAGTAAAATTCCGAAGACCACAAGGCCGAGAAACAGCGTGACCATCGCAGCCAGGATGACGTCGGAAGCGCAGGCCATCCCGGCCGTGCCACGCCCCCTATCGAAGGGGCGTGGATCGATGAGCTTTCGAAGCCTGATGAACATGGGCTGCGACATCGCGGATCCTTAGAAGGTCTGTCCGGCAATCATCGACAGGTGCTCGACGATCGGGCCGAGCGCCAGCGCCGGGAAGAAGGTCAGCCCGCCGACGATCAGGATCGTGCCGACCAACAGTCCGACGAACAGCGGGCCATCTGTCGGGAAGGTACCGGCGGAGGCTGGAACCGTCTTCTTGGCAATCAACGAGCCGGCAATGGCGAGCGCCGGAACGATGACCAGGAAGCGACCGATCAGCATGACGATGCCGAGCGTGATGTTGTACCAGGGCGTATTGCCGGAAAGACCGCCGAAGGCCGAGCCGTTATTGGCGGCTGCCGAGCTATAGGCATAGAGGATTTCCGAAAAGCCGTGCGGACCGGGGTTGCCGATGGACGCAACGGCGGACGGCAGCACGGAAGCGATGGCGGTGAAGATCAGCATGCCGAAGGGCAGGCAAAGCACGGCAAGCATCGCCATCTTCACTTCCTTGGCCTCGATCTTCTTGCCGAGATATTCCGGCGTACGCCCAACCATCAGGCCAGCGACGAAGATGGCGATGATGACGAACATCAGGATGCCGTAGAAACCGGCACCGACGCCACCGACGATGACTTCGCCGAGCTGCAGGTTGATGAGCGGGATCATGCCGCCGATCGCCGTGAAGCTGCCATGCATGGCGTTTACCGCGCCACAGGATGCCGCCGTGGTGATGACCGCAAACAGCGAGGACAGCGTGATGCCGAAGCGGACTTCCTTGCCTTCCATATTACCGCCCTGGATGCCGAGCGCATGCACCAGCGGATTGCCGGCTGCTTCAGCCCAATAGGTGATGATGACGCCGGCGATGAACAGCACGCCCATCGCACCGAGGATTGCCCAACCCTGGCGCTGATTGCCGACCATGCGTCCGAAGACGTTGGTGAGCGCAGCACCGATCGCAAAGATCGCCAGCATCTGGATGAGGTTGGAGATCGCATCCGGGTTTTCGAAGGGGTGAGCGGAGTTGGCGTTGAAGAAGCCGCCGCCGTTGGTGCCAAGCATCTTGATCGCAAGCTGCGAAGCGACCGGGCCGACGGCGATCGTCTGCTGTGCGCCTTCGAGCGTCGTGGCGTTGACATAGGGGCCGAGCGTCTGCGGCACGCCGAGATAGACAAAGACCAGCGTCATGACGATGCAGGCGGGAAGCAGGATGTAGAGCGTCGCCCGGGTCAGATCGACCCAGAAATTGCCGATCGCCTTGCCGGAAGCGCGCGAGAAGGCGCGGATGAGCGCTATCGCGATGGCGATACCGGTTGCGGCGGAGACGAAGTTCTGGACGGTGAGGCCGGCCATCTGCACGAGATAGGACATCGTGCTTTCGCCGCCGTAGTTCTGCCAATTCGTATTGGTCACGAAGCTGGTGGCGGTGTTGAACGAAAGCTCAGGGCCGATCGAGGCCATGCCGGCAGGATTATAAGGCAGGCTCGCCTGGAACCGCTGCAGGAAATACAGCACAAAAAAGCCGGCGAGGCTGAATAGCAGCATGGAGATCGAATAGGTCGTCCAATGCTGCTCCTCACGCTCATCCGTTCCCGCGATGCGATAAAGTCCCCGTTCCAAAGGACCGAGAACGTAGGAGAGAATCGTGCGCTCGCCCGTGAAGACACGCGTCATGTAACCGCCGAGCGGTTTGACGAGCAGAAGGAGGATCCCGATATAAATCAGAATCTGAAGCCATCCATTGAAGGTCATGGTGGTAACTTTCCCTACCCGGCGCTATCGAATTAGAAGCGCTCAGGGCGAATGAGAGCGTAGATCAGGTAAGCGGTGAGAAACAGGGTCACGCCGCCGCCGAGAATGTAATCCAGGAGCATTGGTGTCTCTCCGACTAAAGGCTGTCGCAGGCTTTGGTGTAAGCGACGCACAGGATGAAGAATAAAACACCGATCCCGATAAGAAGAATGTCCATCATTGATCGTTGATCCTTGATTTGTTCTTGTTGAGCGCCGAAATAGACTGAAGGCACCTTCGAAGAAGGCGCCCTTCACATCCTCCCGGCGGGGAGATCATCTTGCGAATATCTCGGACATCAATATGCGGCCGAACAGCATTAAGGTTCGAGACGGCGGGTGAGGGAAAGATATAAAAATCTTATAAATGCCGGGCCTGGGTGGCGGAACGAAACCGTAATGGGACACAAGGTCTGGGCTACCGGCGAACCGCTCCGCAATCCCGGCTTTTCGGGCGTTTTCTTTAATAAAATCAATGAAATTGCGTGTTTTGACGGACGGAAGCGCGGGATTGGCCTAATAAAATGAAATGGGACCGGCACCGGCCTGCCAATATGGCAGGAGGCGGACGAGCACGCCATTTTCGATATAGGGGAGGGTGAAGCCGTCAGCGACTTCCGACGCTCTGGCGGCCGGCGCCGCAGCATTTATTGAACTTTTCACCTGAGCCGCAGGGACATGGATCGCCGCTGCGACGTTGCAATCGACCAATCAATGGCAGCAGAACAACGGAAGGCAACAACCTCGCCGCAACGGCAACCAGCTTGGCCGAGATGCCCGGCACGACGAGACGGCGGCCGGATTTGAATCCGCGCCAGGCGCGTTCAGCCACATAAGCCGAATCCAGCTTGGGTAGAATCTTGAATAGCGTCGCCCGGCCAGCGCCGGATCTTTCGAGGAATTCCGTGGACACCGGCCCCGGGGCGACACATGTGACGGTCACGCCAGTGCGGCGTAGTTCCTGATGAAGCGCCTCCGAAAAGGAACGCACGAAGCTTTTGCTGGCATAGTATAACGCCATATTCGGCCCCGGAAGGAACCCCGCTATGGAGCCGAGATTGATCACGCCGCCGCGCCGCCGTGCTGCCATTTCCGGCAAAAAGCGAAGGGTCAGATCGGTGAGGGCGCGTATGTTGAGATCAACGATCCCAAGCTGATCTTCGATAGGAAGGATGGTCGCCGCGCCACGCAAACCATATCCAGCGCTATTGATGAGAACATCACAGACCAAACCGTTTGCGGACAAGAAATCATGAAGACGCGTCGATGCATCGGACGCGACAATATCCAGCTCCAGTGCGTAAGCTTCGCCGCCGGCTTCCCGCACGTCAGCCGCAGCAGCCACTAGACCTTCCGATGACCGCGCAACAAGCACGACAGCAGCCCGCTCGCGAGCAACGATCTTGGCCATTGCCCTCCCGATGCCACGCGATGCACCGACGACCACGACTGCAAGGCGCCCCTCTTGCTGAAGGCTCATGTCGCAGTTCCAACGGCGGCCGTGCTGGGCACAGCTTCGCTTTGAGCAAGGGCTCTTACTTCACAGGCAACGTCGTCGTTCAATATCTTTTCGAACCGCTCCAGAGCTCGCGCCACATTGGCCCCGTCCATCACTCTATGGTCGTAGTGAATGCGCACGGTTACCGTTCCGTTCTTGCTGATCGGGCCGTAGTTCAGCAGCGTCGTCAATGGCGTAAGCGGATTGAGGGACTCTGCTCCGAGACCCGAATAGACCGACAGTTGAAACGTGCCAAAAAAGCGTGGCCGTTGTCTGCCGATATTCAACCCAAGCCACATCATCAGCCATCTAAGGGGCCCCGGCAGACGCGCAAATTTCAACATCCGCCGGAATTCCTTTATTTCAAGAACCGGACGTGACCGAGCGGCCGTGGTGAGCGCCTCGAGCTCGGTGATGGATCTCTTCTCGGGGCGCTTTATGAGGCTGAGCAATACGACCCTCTCACCCTCATGTTCGCGCTCATGGGCAATTGAGGCCACGCTTTCCGGGTATTCATAAAGCTGCGCTCTGGGCAACTTGACGTAAGCGCGCCGCAATTCCGGAATCTCGCTGGCAAGAAGCGCGTATCCCTTCAGGAAAAGCACGGTCCAGGACGGCCTCATTGGCTGTGTCTGCATCGCTCTGGCGGCCAGCAGCGGACCAAGATTCATCTGCCGCTGCACCGCAACCCGCGGCACGCCGATCGAGAATCTCATCAAATCTCCGACAAGACGTCGTGATGCTGATAGCTTGACGGTTCGCCCTCGCATGGTGCCACCTCTAATAGAGATAAGGGATAATTCGCTTCGTGCGATCCATATAGGCGCGATAGTCGGGGCCGAAATGTTGCAGCATCATACGCTCTTCTTTGTCTACCCGTAGGAAATAAAGGATTGCAAAGCCCAACAGGCCTGCCAACCCCACCACCCAGTTCGACAGCAAAAAGGCTTGTCCAAGCCCCATGAGCAGGAAAGAGGTGTACATTGGATGGCGGACGAGGGCGTATGGGCCGCTGCAAACCAGCTTGTGCTTTTCGCGGATCTCCAGCGTTATCGACCAGTTCTTGCCGAGCTCCTTATGGGTCCTGCGGAAAACCCACATTGCTGCGAAGGACAAAATCGTTCCAACGCCGACGGCCCATGCATGGGCAGGATAATCGGCCATCCGTGGAATGCCCGTCGCGACATAGATTCCGGGCACAACCGCAAGGCCCAGAAGAGCCGCGGCGAGCCCGATGGTCTCGATCTGTGAGCGTTGATCTTGGATAACCCGTAAACGCTTGGCGCGACGTGCGAATGGATAGCGAATAACGTACCAGGCGACGACCCCGAGCACCCAGATGATTTGGCCGGCCCCTGCTGCCGATGCGGTCAAATTGTTCACCAAAGCCTTTCTGCAATCCGCGATCGTCGACGCACCCCAGCGATACGACCACGCTCGCTCCCCAGTTTCATCGACAATTTAGCGGAAGAATCAAATAGTACCAGAGCAGCTCGCCGACTCGCTGAGATAACGCCTCAAGCCGTGTTTAGCTCTCGAAGCTGCGTAATGAACTGTTGCGGCCTGAGCCAGATACCGGGAGTCTTATATCCCATGTGTCGTGCGATGTTCCCCACCCAGGCATTGCAATTGTCGACCGTTGCTTGCCACAGATGGGAAGTGGCCTGCTGCTTGCGTATGAAAGCAACAACATCAGCGTATTCGGCATCGCTAAGCATGACTCGCCAGCTAGCCGACCTGTACTGTTCTTCCAGGTCACCATCGGTCGCTCCGGTCGTGGCCGGCACCGGTACAAAATGGCCCAAGACGTAAGGCCCAGGATCCGGCGAGGCCGGCGCAAGGCCCGCAACTTCGGGATCGATCATCTTCCCATTCTCGTCGGCGCGTCCAAAGACCACATAGGTATGGCCGTAGGTGAGTGCATAGCGCGAACGAAATTCGATAAAGTGGCCGGCTTTGTTTTGAGCGGAGGCTGTTGCCGGGCCATGGCGGTTGGAAGTGTACCGGGGTTGGGGACTTTTATCTTCCGTCTGGCACGATGCTGTCGCCAACGCCAACAGGATTGCAAGCGAAAGGCCACCCATTCCACGCATCATCGGTACGCTCCATTAGAAAGCCCTGACAAGCGCGGGGCTTGAAGTAAGCGATCAATTCTTCGCCATTGTGATTGTAAGCAGGATCATTTGGCGGGTTTTGGGAGGGGGGGTCTAATCCGGCCCCCCCTCTCATTTAAGGCTAACCTTACTTGTAGACTGCCGCTGCTGCGGGCGGCGGTGCCTTACCCTTTCCTTTGCCAATGTCTGCGCAAGCGCTGAGATTGGCAACGGCTAAAACAGAGATGATTGCGATTAGAATTCTGCTCATCAAAGAAGTCCTCTCTCCTCAGGATTGCATTACTTATGGTAGGCAACGAATCAAATAGTAGTCACAACTAACATATAGGCCTAGTGCAGAAAGAACACACTGCGACGGATTATCTGTGTTTTTTCTAACCTTCTTAAGTTGCCCGTGGTCAAACTGTTGGGGTCGATGAATGAACATTCGATCAGATGACCAGCACCCGCGTCCCTACAGGGGCGCGGCTATAGAGGTCGACAATATTTGAGTTTGTCAGACGGATGCATCCGTTAGACACCGCATGACCTATCGACCAGGGAGCGTTTGTACCATGCAGCCGGAACATGGTGTCATGTCCGTCCTGGTAGAGGTAGAGAGCCGCCGCGCCTAGTGGATTGAGCGGCCCGCCCGGCACGCCGTCCGCATACTGCATCAGACGAGGCTTACGTTGCATCATGTCATCGGTGGGCTTCCACGACGGCCACTCCGCCTTACGTCCGATGGTGGCTTCCCCTTTGAAGCTCAACCCCTCTTCACCAACAGCAACGCCGTAACGCGTTGCCCGGCCACCTTGCTCGATGAAGTAGAGATAGCGCTCCGACGTATTGACGACAATCGTTCCCGGCGGTTCGCCTCCATCGTAAGCTACCTCTTGTCGCCGAAGGCGAGAATCGTTATCCGGGTCCCTCCCAAAGACGTTGTATCCAAGCGGAGGTCCATCCTGCGACCCCGACACGCATCCAGAAATCATCAAAGTCAGACTACCGAGCACCAGCCCCCGGCGCGTGACGCGGCTTTCGTCCATTTCCACCTGCCCAACAATAGATCAGCCCTACGCTCGTCTTTAACATCGCCGCGTTTCAGAAGCTATCACCACATTAGCTGATTCTGATTGAGTGATTTGAGAAACATCGAAAACCGAAAGCTGCATCTGTTATGATTGTTGAGCGAGCGGCGTGGGGTCTTACACGGGCTCTACCATTCAGACGCTGGATACGGCTCCGCGCGGCTGCAAATGTGCAGTTGTGTATCGTCGAGGAAACCACTTGCATCAACCATCGGCCTCTGCTCGATTAGCACGAACTAAAAGGGGAGGGATATTATGAAGCTAGGCCTCGACGGAAAAGTCGCGGTTGTGACAGGGGCTGGCTCTGGGATCGGGGCCGCTATTTCCCTTCAACTTGCCGACGAGGGAGCCAAGATTGTCGTTGCCGATCTTGACGCCGATGGAGCGCGGCGCGTCGCCGGCGAGATTTGCGCGCAGGGAGGCCAGGCTTGCGCCTTTGCAGTCGACGTTTCCGATGCAGAAGCCGTCAAGCGGTTAGTCGATTTCAGCGTCCAAACCTATGGTGGCCTACATTTGGCGGTCAACAACGCGGGGTTCGATGGTGTGCGAAAGGCAACCGCGGACTACCCGCTCGACCAGTGGCGGAAGTTGATGAGCGTCAATCTGGATGGCGCCTTTTACTGCATGAAATATGAGATCGCCGCCATGCTGTCGGGCGGCGGCGGCGCTATCGTCAACATAGCTTCCATCCTCGGTTCGGTTGGATTGCCCTTTGCATCGGCGTATACGGCGGCCAAGCATGGTGTTGTAGGACTGACGAAGGCTGCCGCAATCGAATATGCGCGAATGGGCATCCGTATCAATGCCGTCGGTCCCGGTTGGATTCAAACGCCGCTTCTGTCGGAGCATTCGGAAGCAACAAGCACCCGACGTATGGAATTACTCCAGCCCATGGGCAGACGCGGAAACCCTGAGGAAGTGGCGGCTCTCGTATGTTTCCTTCTATCGGAACAGGCAAGCTTCATCACCGGGAGCTGCCATCTGGTGGACGGGGCTTATACTGCCCATTAAACTTAGCAAAACCGAACCAAAGATGGCGAGCTGCTTTGTGCGGCCAACAAACTGCACAGCCGCCGCCCTCGCAGTGAGGTTGCGCTCCCTAAATATTAAGGATTTTCAGCTATTTCCTTCGACAGCTTGTGAGACTCAGACCGGGGCGTGGAAACGCTACAAGGTTAGGAATAAGCATGGTGGACGGGCGCGCAGGCTTAAGCCAAAGGCGTCTGTGCCAGACTAACCTCAGGTTTCCAACGCTCGGCTTCTGCAGCCTTGCGCATCTTTGATCCTCTGATGCGGCTAGTCCGGTTTTTGGCCGGCACACGGGCGGAAGGACGGTGTGTACGGAGGGATGACAACATTGCGGGAAGACTATCGAAGCCAGCGGAATGGCTATCTCGACGCCCCATTGTTTTCTCCGGAACAGTGGCTCAGCTCCCTGACGCCAACCGCCGTTTGGCGACTACTGATCCTCAGCTTAATCTGTATGGCAAGCTTGGATTGGCTTTTCCGGACCAGCGGCATTCACAATGTCGGCCTGCTCTATATGCTGCCAATTTGTGTCGCGTGCTGGCGTTTCGGTTTCAAAACTGGGATGAGCATCGCGGTCGCGGAAATCATATTGTCGGTTGCGACCACACTAGGAATTTCCGGTCATCTCGACGCAAACGCGATGGTCGAACTGGTAATGCAACTTATCAAGTTCGGATGTGTCGCTGGTGTCGTGACGCGCTTCCGGCAAAGTTTCGACCGGGAACGCCTCCTCGCGCGGCGAGATTGGATGACAGGAATTTTGAACCGGCAGGAGTTCCAACGCCAGGCTGAAGCAATGCTGTCATCGGCAACGACGCGCAATCAGCCTTTGCTACTTGCCTATTTCGATCTTGATGGCTTCAAGGCCGTTAACGATCGGTTCGGACACCAAGCAGGGGACCGGCTCCTGCAATGCCTTGCAGAAGAGGGGAAGGCACTAATCGGCTTGGAGGACTGTTTCGGACGGATGGGCGGCGACGAGTTTGCCATGTTAATAAAGCTATCCAAGGAAGAGTGCGCACCAGAAGTGGCTGAGCGGTTGCATGTGGGGTTCATGGCGGCATTGGAGAGCACTGGCCATAGTGTCACATGCAGCATGGGCGCGGTAGTCGCCCTTCCTGGTGACAGCGCTTCGCTGCACGAGCTGATGCGCCAGGCTGACCAGCTCATGTATGCGGTGAAACGCGATACGAAAGCTGGCTTCAGCTTGGCGAGTTGTACTCCTCCGTCTGACTCTGAATCCTTGCTGTCTCCAAGACGTCAGACATGCTCGGCATCATAAGGCGACGGATGTTTTCACGTCGAGGGCGGCGGGATCACCCAAACACGGTAAGTGGATTGGGACTTCTCGCTGATATTTCTGAAAGATTATAGTTCCATAAGATGCCTTATGCACTTTTAGGTTTGCGCGGGGGTGGGTTTAGGCGTTTCGTCAGGTATCCCTCTCGTAGCGATTCAGCCAATCTCGTCGCGGTCTCACGATGCGACCGGAGCCGCATCGTTCCTTGTCGAAACTTTCCGGCGCCTTCGGATTGACGCCTCCTGACGCCTCCCAGCGGGCGCGTTCTTCAGCCGCTGCAAAGCGAGCAATCGACTCGCGATTCCCTGGATCGCCGTCTGCCAGCATTTCCGCCACCAATTTGACGATTTGCGGGACGGCAACGCTCGTTCCGCTCATGGCGATCACAGACCCGCTTCTCGATCCGGCCCCGAGAATGCCGTTGTGAACCCGTGAATCGTCACTGACGCACGCCGCGTCCGGTCCGACGCGATGAGAAGGCTCGTTGCGGGTTGGCGCGACCGGACCGCCGGCTGCATATTTTGGCGGGGTGAGATCCTTCTGCTGGACCCCGCCGACCACGATTGTTTCATCTCCGGTAGCGATGGCGTTGATGAGGCCGCCTCGCCTGATGATACAAGGATTGCCCTTGTCATCCACGTCCACCACGTCGCCGGTTATAGGATCGAACCGACGATAGCAGTCTGCCTCGAAATAGGATTGCCGACCACGGCGCGAATATCCGTAGATCACATCGTCCCATTGAATCCATGCTTCCAGCTCCTGTTCGGGGCGCAGGCCGGAGTTCGTGATGATGACCTTCCAAACTCCTGCCGGCGCTGTCGCGTCGCCCGCCGCGGGGTTGTCGAGGGGTCGCAAGCGCGCCGTGGGTTGCAGCGAGATGATAAAAACGCCCCGTTTCGTGGGAGACGAACGAAAGGCGTAATGGGCACACGCGACGACATCGTCGTTCGAGACTAGCTGGACTCCCGAGCCCACCTCTTCCTTGAGGGGCGCACTCCGTAGCCCAGACGGTGTTTCGACGGCTACGGTCACCCGGCTCGCACCCGGCTTTCCTGGATCGTACGGCAACCAGATTTCCATCTGCGTTGGCGTACTATCATCGGGCTGAACGCGCCATTTGAGAGACACCGGAGTGCGGGTCCCATTGAATTTAACCGCGGCGTGGCATCGCGAAAGATTTGCATTACCAGCGGGCAAGACAATGCGCAGCGGTGCGCCCCGCTTGGTAACAAAACTGTCGAGAGCTTGCTCGAGATCGAGAGTGCCGTCGTGCGGTCCTGCGAGCATGCCATAGCTGAAATTGATGACAACCGGCAGCGGCCGCCATGAGCCGTCAGCCAGGTGACCCTTTCCTGCGAGCCGATCTGCTCGATCGAGGATATATTTGATCGCGGCCGTCGCAAATGTCTTGAGGTTCGAACCGGAGGTATCGGCCGTCACCGAAACCGGAAGCTGAACGGCGATGATCGGGCGGTTCATTGGCGCGTCGACTGGATCGTAGCCGGCCGCCTGATCGAGTACATGGGTGCCGTGCGATAGTCGCCAGGCCGCGGCCTTGTGGTCGGGATCACGAAAGTCGATCAGACCTGCCTCACGATAGAGCCCCTCCTCGTCAATCAGCCCAGCTTGGTCGTAAGCCTTCAAGAGTTTGTCGATACCTCCGCGCGGCGGCTGATCGGGTTTACATATATCGAGCTTACATATCTCGCTTCCGAAATCGACGGTTGAACCGTCATCGTCAAAGATGCCGTCCTGACGCCAGACATATTGAACACGTGAGCTGCCGTCAGCGAGCCGAAACCGCTCATGGGCAAAAGCGATTCCATCATCGATGATACCAATAACAACTGTATCCTTCGGCCAATGGCCAGGGGAGAAGACCGGTGGAGGGACAGGTTTCGATGCTGGCGTGCGGCTCTTCCAGTGTTTGGGCAGCGATTTCGAATTGAGGGGTAGGCTCATGTCGATCTGTTTCGCGGTCGTGCGAATTTGGCCGAATGGCCCCTCCCCGCGTGCTAGGTTATCGAACACGGCTCTTCTCACAAACGCGATCATGTGTTGGCCCTTTGTCGCATCATGATAGAGAGACGGTACGAAGACTCCACTTTCCCACCCGCCTTGCTGAGCATCGACCCTATGAAAGGTCCTCATCATGTCCACCATGGATTCGTCGAGCGGACCGATCGTACAGGGGATCAAGACGTCATCGTGACCCCGTGAAAAATCACGAAAGCCAGGCCCGAGAACCCAATCGGCGTTAGGATCTATCCCTTCGATTCGGCAATAGCTGTGTTCAAGGTCGGTTTTTCGCCATTCCATGATGGCTTCTCCCTCACTGTTGGGTTGGAACCAGGGCGATCAGGACCACTCGGCTAGCGCCTTCTCCCACAGCCAGTCGAGGATAGAAGAGGCGGCTCCAAGTTTGTAGCGGCCCAGCTCCGCGGCGCATGGAGACCTCGTATCCGGAGCAGTTTGCCGCTGCTGCCGAACGTCGTACCATCCTGTCCAATCGAAATCGGCATCTCCCGGATAGGCTTCGCCGTTGAAGGACCAGGCATAGAAGTTGGCCGCCCCACTAAACCGACGGCAGAAATATTCGCCTAAGGTCAAACCCAGGAGCGCACCCGCCGCACTGTCGACTGGAAAGTGCACCCCGGCTACCTGCCGATTAACAGCAACCCGCGCCGCCTGCCGAAGCAGTTGGACAGCATAAATGTCCTGCTCGTAGACGGGATTGGACGAAGCCCGGAGAAGCCGCACCAGTACGATGGCCATCGCAAAGGACTCAGTCGAGTGGCCGCTGGGAAGACTGCCGTGTTCCGGCGTAAGGATCATTGGCTGTATCTGTGGCGAGTATTCGATTGGCCGTCGGCAGGCGAGCGCGTGCTTCATGCGAAATTCGACAAACTGAGCGAGCCGGAAGACGGCCCCTAACAGTTCAAGCGTCCAACGCGCACGGTCTGGGGCAATGTATGCGATGGAAGCCAGGAATGCGGCCGGTCCATCGCGTTGCGCCAGAATTTCGGTGACTCGATCCGCCCGCAAATCGGCATAGTTCGCAACAAGCTCAAGTTGGCCACGGAAAACTTGCTCAGTAGGCCGGACCATTCTGACGAGCGGACGATAGGTGACCTTTGGCACGGCGTCGTCCGGGTCAAACTCAACGTCCAAATGCCAGACATTCATGCTTCCTGGAGAAGCATCCGTACCCTGAGAGAAGCCAATGCGGGAATGAAGCTCGAAGTCGACGACCTGCTCTCGCCGTTCCTGAGCCCACCTGGCCATGTTGCCAGAATCTTCGAGATCAAGCTCCGGAGGCACCGCTTCAGGCCGGCGAAAATTGCCGACAATTCCGTCGCGATTGTTTATCAGCGCATCAGCGACCAGCGGCGCGTCCGTTCCGAAGAAGACGTCATCCTCCTCACCGTGTCCGCCATGTCCGCCGTGGCCGCCATGACCGCCGTGTCCACCATGCCCCCCTTGCGATGCCTGCGGTGATATGTTGCTCATTTGCCCATCCCCCTGTTAATGCATCCCTTATTGCGGCACTCCAGCTTTTAGCAGTACGTCGGCGATCAGCTTACCGATTGAGAAAGCTGCGCCTGGCGTGCGGTCCAGGTACCCGCCAACCGTGAATGCGGGCTCCAGCCTCAATAGCTCACGCGCGGATTCTCGCGCTTCCTCATGCATGCCGAGCTGCCACTGTGCCACGGTGAGAACCCGCCAAGTCGAGGTGTGCATTCGGTTCGCGCGCAGAGATCGATTGGCAAGTTCCAAGGCGCGAGCGTAGTTGCCTGCCGTCAGGTTTGCTGACGCGGCCAGCGAATCGTAGAAAAACCGATGCAGATCGAGAGGGGACAGCATAAGCGCCAGCTCCGTATCCCTCACCGCTTGCTCTCCCTCGTCACAAAAGGCGTGCATCATTCCTCTTAGCAAGAGGGCCAGCGCGTCACTCGGGTTGGTGTGAATGGCAAGGTTGTAACGTTCCCGTGCGATATCGAAATGCCTGAGGAGGTTCATATGCACGAAGCCATCAACCGCGAGGGCGAGCGAAAATTCTGGATCGGAATCAAGAGCGCGTTTTGTCAGATTGAGCGCTCGGTGGGCATCATCCATGACGTCGTCGGACCAGCCCTGCTGCACGCGCAGGACATGCCACTTCGCCAACCATGCTTGCGCGAGTGGCTGATACGATCCGCGCTCCAAGATCGCCTCCAGCATTGTGCGGGCGTCGCTGAAGTCCCTAAGCCTCAGGCGATGCATTAAGGTAATGGCGCCCATGAGCAGCGCATAGCTTTCAAGGGTCGGAAGCGGCTGCGAGCGCGTACGCAGCAGTTCGCGTGCCATGATCGCATTGCAGATTTCGGCAACTACGTGACTAACGATTTCCTGGTCGCCCTCGAGAATTCCTATGATCCGCTCCGTGAGGCGATTCTCCCAAACGATTTGCCCCGTCTTTGTTTCTACCAATTCCGCGTCGAGACATACGCTGTCGCCGGTCACGCTGCAGACCCCTGAGACGGCGTAGTTTGCGTGCAGATGCAGTCTCACCTCGTCGAGGTTCAGTCTGCGTCCTGCGAAAGCGGTCGTTGAGAGCCGTGAAATAACGTTGAGCTCCTGCATACGACACAGAGCGCGGATGATTTCGTCGGCCAAGACCTCGCCCAGGATCCCCTGTTCTGCAGCTTCGCCCCGGACGGCGAAAGGGATGACCGCGAGCGTTGGGCGCAGTTCTCCTAGCGACCAGTGCGACTGGACGATGGGATGGGGTCCCGGCGGTCCAATTCTGAAGGCGCGTACGGGGGCCTCGATGTTCTTCAGATAGCACTCGCCCAGATCCTCAACGTCGGCATCGAGGTGAGGCGTCAATTGTCCCCGCGCGCGCGCAGAGACGACGATTTCGCCCGGACCGGCGAGGCCCATGAGCCTGGCGGCGAGGTTCACGCCACGTCCGTAGAGATCTTGGTGCGATATGATCACATCGCCAACGTCGATGCCTGCGCGCAGCAGTATCTGACAATCGGGCGGCTGTTCGGCGTTGTCGCGCGCACTTGCGTTCTGGATCTCAAATGCTGCCGACGCTGCCGCCTGCATATTCTCGAATTCAAGAAGCATTCCATCACCGAGATGCTTGACGACGCGCCCCCCCGATCCGGGCAGAATGGAGTTCTCGATACAGTCCATCATGCGGAGCCAACGCAAGACGGTGCCTTCTTCGTCATGTTCAATGAGACGAACGGAATCTACGACATCAATGAATAAAACGGCTCGCGAAGCGTGCCCCAACTCGCTTGCGTTCATGTCGCTGCTCTTTTCAGATAGAGTATATGCAGCAATGCATATACGTGCTTTTCCGAGAATCCCGATAAGGATGAAGTTAAGAGCGTTGGACCCCGAGTACCCCAGAAATGGTACACAACATCACGTAGTATTGATATCACCCACAACGTACCGCCTTTGGGTTAGGTCACGCACTGCTGTGTTTTTTGATCCCGGAACGCAAGAATATCGCCCTCCCCCTTCCTATTTCTCAATGCGCCAAGATCCGTCCCAGTCGTGGGATGGTGGTTTTGCTTTCAGGTTTTCGATGCGAGCAAGCAGGCCGAGCGATGGTCCGTCATCCGGTATTATCTCCAGCGATGCCTTGAGCGCGCCAAGCGCGTCATCCCATCGACGTTCTCGGTATGCCGTGAGCGCTTCCCGATAGGAGTCCCGTAATGCCATCCGTTCCGGCGTCAGTTCGCCACTGCGTCCAAGCACCTCAAAAATGACCTCCGGACGAGTTTGGCCAGCGACGACGATCCGATCGATCTCCCGAAACTCGAGTGCGGTAGCCGCCGCAGCGATTGTTTTCTCGCTGACCAGATTGCGGGTGCCGTAAACCTTATTTGCGCCTTCCAGGCGGGAGGCGAGATTGACCGCGTCACCCATCACCGTGTAACTCATCATGATGTCAGAGCCGATGCTTCCGACCAATGCTTCACCCGTCGCGACGCCTATCCGCAAATCGCATTTCTCGATCGGCGTGCCGCGAACGCCGAGCAAGTCGGGGATTTCCCGCCGTAGCGTCTCAATACGGTCAATCATGTCCAGAGTGGCCAGACATGCCAGCCGCGCGTGATCTGTCTCGTCCACGAACGGAGGGCCCCAATAGGCCATGATGCCGTCGCCTATATATTTGTCGATGATCCCGCGGTTGGTCCGGATAGGCTCGGACATGAGGGAAAAATAGCGGTTCATAACCTTGACCAGACCTTGCGGCATCAAGCCTTCGCTCAGGCTCGTAAATCCCCTGAGATCGCAGAACAGCACCGTCATCAACCGACGCTGACCTTCGGCCGCGGTCAAGTTTGGGCGATCGATGAGACCTTCCACGACGCGGGGATCGATGTATTTGCCAAACGTTTCCCTGACGCGCTGGTTGTCGCGCAACTGAACGACCATTCGATTGAACGCAGCCGCCAGCTCTCCGATTTCGTCGCGCGTCGTTACAGCGATAGGTTGATCGAGATGGCCGGCCTCGACGGCACGCGTTCCCTCCAGCAGCCCCCGAACCGAGCGAATGATGCCACCGCTGACAAGGTTGGCGAAGATCAATCCGAGGACGGCGGCAAGCAGCGTGGCGATTGCAGAGATCAGGACTGCTTGAGACTGCTCTTTCCTGATCGTTGCGATGGCGCCATGGCTCACTTCCAGCATCTCCTGACGGAGGGTGTCGATCCTTTGATCGAGTTCGTCCCGGAGTGCGTCGACGCGCGGAAGGCGATCTCTCACGCCGGCAAAGTCCCGCGCATCGAGGAATGAAAGCAGTTCCCCTGTCTCCTTGCGCAGCAGACTGCGGCCATCACTCAACAGACTATCGATCCGGCTATCGACGCGCGCCAGTGCCGCGTTATCCGAGGGCGTATTCGTATCTGAGATGACCGCATTGATGAGGCTGCGCGTAGCCTGCGCCTCGCGGTCGACTTCAGCGCCCTTAGCGTCGTACATCTCCTTGCGAGCTTTATATCCGATCTCGTCAGGTGGATCCTGCATCTTTGCGATCACCATGCGACGCAGCGCCAGCGCTCTTTCAAGCGACAGAACATGGATCCGCATCAGATGCTCGTTGGCAGGATTATACCTTTCCGTCAGCTCATCGAGCAGATGGCCGAGCCGCCCAACCATCACCATCGACAGTACAGAAGTCGCCATCATCAGGACGATCAAGCCGGCAGCGATCGCGACGATCCGCCTTCGGATCGACTGCTTGATCATCGAGCCGGAAATTTTTCTCAGGTTCTGAACAAGGAGAGAATTTGAAATGTTTATTCCCCCGCACGCGCATTCAATCGCACCTGGATTGTCGTAGCACAAAGCCGCTTTTCGTTGAAGATTAACCAGGAGGAGTAGCTTCGCGCCGGGTTCGACAAACGAAGCGATTAAGCCAAGCGATGGAGATATTTTGCGAGGCGGTGAAGGCGATAGCGCTTTGTGCCATCTGGTGGTCGGTCTGACGGCAGTTGACGCGACAATTTGCCTGCGGCGCCATTCTGCTCTTTTCGCCTGAGCGAAAGCCGGCATAAGTTGAATGAACCCGACTTCAGACAAGGCTGACGCTCCATGGCAACACACCATTTTATCCCAATGGCCTATCACAACGTCATTGGTTCTCTTCCTCCAGCATTGCGCATCGCCGACGGAGACACTGTCGTTACGCAAACGCTCGATGCCGCCGGCTACGATAAGGAAGGCGTCCAGCGGGCGTCCGGCCCTAACCCGATGAATGGTCCGATTTTTGTCGAAGGTGCGGAACGGGGCGATTCATTGAAGGTCGAAATCCTCAGCATGGTGCCGACACGCGACACAGGCTTCACCCGAAGCGTCGTTGCCGGCAATGTCGTCGACCCGGAAGACGTACGGACGCTGCCGCCGGGCGAAAAGGTCATCTGGCAGATCGATCGTCAGGCATTGACGGCCCGGCTTGCGGAGCCGGTCACGGGTCTTGAGTCTTTCGTGTTGCCGCTATCGCCGATGATCGGCTGCTTCGGTGTCGCCCCCTCGCTCGGCCAGGCCATATCCACTGCCACCAGCGGCGAATTCGGTGGCAACATGGACTACCGGCTGCTCGGGCCCGGCACGACGATCTGGTTTCCCGTCTCTGCGCCGGGCGCCCTCTTCTTCCTTGGCGATTGTCACGCCGTACAAGGCGACGGCGAGATCGTCGGAACCGGCATCGAGACCACCTTCGAAGTGACGGTGCGGCTCAGCGTCGAAAAGAAAAAGATCGTCTGGCCGCGTGGCGAAACGGCAGACGACATTTTCACCGTCGGCAATGCCCGACCGCTCGACCAGGCGCTGCAGCATGCAACCAGCGAAATGCTTAGGTGGCTGACCTCCGACTACGGCCTCAACAAGACCGCCGCCAGTCATTTGCTTGGCCAAGTCGTGCGTTATGATGTCGGCAATGTTTTCGATCCGGCCTATACGATGGCCTGCCGCGTCTCCAAGGCTTGGCTGTCGCGGCGATAAGCTTTCGGGCGGTCAACTCGCGTCCAGCGATTGATCCCGCCTTTGGCGGGATACGTTCATCTCCTGCCGCTCCTGTGCCATGCTGCTGACAGCGGCGCGTAGGCTCGGATGACGGGACATGAAGAGATTGAAGTCGCGGCGTTCCAGAACCAGGAATTGGCAGAAATCGACCGCCACCACATCGGCGGTGCGGCGTGCGCCGGTTAACACCGCCATTTCGCCGAAGAAGGAACCGGCGCCGAGCGGAATCTCGTCGTCTTCGAGCTGCACCTCGACCGCGCCGGACGCAATGAAATACATGCTGTCGCCCCGGTCGCCGGTGCGGATGACGCGATCGCCCGGCGAGGCGGACCTTGGCCGGAAAAGCAGCAGAAGTTCTTCCTGGGCGCTTTCGTCGAGCTCGGCGAACATCGGAAACGTCTCGAGCAACTGCTCGATCTCCAGGTGATGCTGACGGTCCCTCTCCTCGCGCTCCTGGCTGATAATAGCCAGCTCGCGGCAGAGGCGATCGTGCTTTGCCGAACCATAGCCGGCCATGCGCACCGGCCACCGGGAAAAGGCCGATTTTTCCAGCTTCTCCACGGCAAGGAAAACCAGCGGGTTGATCGTGATCGACAGAATGGCACCGGCAAGGATCAGATCCTGCCCTTCGCGCGGCAGGAGGCCCAGCGAGACGCCGAGGCCGGCCAGGATGAAGGAGAATTCGCCAATCTGAGCAAGTCCTGCCGAGACGGCAAAACCCATGCTGGCGGGATAACGCAGCAGCAACACGACGCAGAAAGCAATCAACGACTTGCCGACAATGATAAGGGCGAGCACTCCGAGGACCATCAGCGGTTCGCGCACCACCACCGACGGATCGAAGAGCATGCCGACGGAAACGAAGAACAATACCGAAAAGGCATTCTGCAACGGCAGGGAATCGGCTGCTGCTCGATGGCTGAGATGGGACTCACTCATGATCAGGCCGGCGAAGAATGCGCCGAGCGCGAAGGAAACCCCGAATATCTCCGCCGCCCCGAAGGCGATGCCGAGCGCGATGGCAAGAACGGAAAGCGTGAAGAGCTCGCGCGAGCCCGTGCGCGCGACGGAGGTCAGCAGCCAGGGAACGATCTTTGGGCCGATGAAGATCGCGACGGCGGCAAAAGCCGCCACCTTGACGAGGGTAATGCCTATGGTCAGCCAGATCGGGCCGCTGCTTGCGTGCGTGCCCACACCGGCGTGGCCGCCAAGAACGCCGGCAAAGGCCGGCAACAGGACGAGCGCCAGCACCATCGCCAAATCCTCGACGATCAGCCAGCCGACGGCGACGCGGCCATTGGCGGAGCTGACCAGATTGCGCTCTTCCAACGCCTTCAGCAGCACAACGGTACTGGCAACGGCAAGGCTCAAACCGAAGACCAGGCCGGCTCCGAGGTCCCACCCCCACAGCGAGGTCAGGCCAATTCCCAAGAGGGTCGCGATGGCGATCTGGCCGATGGCGCCGGGAATCGCAACCCCGCGCACCGCAAGCAGATCAGCCGCCGAAAAGTGCAGGCCGACGCCGAACATCAAGAGGATGACGCCGATTTCGGCGAGCTGCGACGCCAGAGCGGTATCAGCAACAAAACCCGGCGTCGACGAGCCGATCATCACACCGGCCACGAGATAGCCGACCAGCGGTGGCAGATGCAGCCGGTCGGCGAGATAGCCGAAAATGGCCGCAAACACGAAACCGGCGGCAATCAGTGCTATCAATGCGACGTCGTGCGGCACGGCGGCCCTTCCCGTTTTGCGGCGTTTACCGCCTCGTTCCCTCTGTTCGATACTACGCTAGCACCGCTTTTGCGGGAACGTCTACCGGTTCGGGCATGATCGCGAAAGGGCAGATGGTGTTTTCAGACAGGATCATGCTGCGCAAAAGACAAACCCGCCGCGCCATTTATATGACGCGGCCGCCAACAGCAGGTGCTTACTGATCCAGGACGATCTGCAGCTTGACGTCGCTCGGCCGTGCTTCCACGGCCCGGTCGAAGGCTTCGATCGACTGTTCGAATTTGAAGGTTTCGGAGATCAGCGGCTTTAGATCGACACGGCCGGACGCGATCAGCGCGATGGAGCGCTCATATTGATGCGCGTAACGGAAGACGGTCTCGAGGCGGATTTCCTTCGTCGATGCCGTGGAGATATCGAGACCGACCGGGGCAACCGGCAGACCGACAGCAACGATGACCCCGCCCGGACGCGGCAGTTCCATCACCGTTTCCCAGGCCTTCGGCGAGCCGGAGCACTCGAACACGACATCGGCGCCCCAGCCGTCCGTCAGGCGCCTGACCTCTTCGACCAGGTTCTTCTCGCGGATATTGACCGGGATGACGCCCTGATATTGGGCGGCGATATCGAGCTTCGGCTGGGCAAGGTCGGCAACGATGGCGCGAGCGCAGCCGCCGGCAAGTGCGGCGATCGCAACCATGGTGCCGATCGGGCCGGCGCCGAGCACGACGGCGGTATCGCCGGGCGTGATCTTCGCCTTCGTGGCCGCCTGCATGCCCACCGCGAAAGGCTCGACCATCGCGCCTTCGGCGAAGCTGACATTGTCTGGCAGCTTGAAGGCATAATTGGCCGGATGCACGACGAAGGGCGTCAGCACGCCATGGATCGGCGGCGTCGCCCAGAAGGTGACAGCCGGATCGACGTTATACATACCGAGCCGGCTGGCTTTGGAATTGGGATCGGGGATACCGGGTTCCATGCAGACGCGGTCACCGACCTTCAGATGCGCGACGCCGGCGCCGACTTCGACGACCGTGCCGGCCGCCTCATGGCCGAGTACCATCGGCGCATTCACGACGAACGGACCGATGCGCCCGTGCGTATAATAATGCACATCCGATCCACAGACGCCGACCGTATGAATCTTGATCTTCACCTCACCCTGCCCGACCTCTTGCGGCAGGTCGATATCGCGTAACGCCAGCTCATGCTGACGCTCCAGTACCAGGGCACGCATCTTGCTCATCACGTCATTCCTCTGTTCGGAAACAATCTCCCATCCCCGCACAGCCGCAAGGACATCCTCAACCGTTATATAGCCATGACCACGGTCACAAAACGACCTTTCTGCGAAGCAAGAGGCAAATAGATACCGCTCCATACAGAGCGAACCCCTCGTCAATCCAATGCATTAGGCGGCACTTGTTAAAGGTCATTCTATTATTCGTATTGACTAGAGCTTGATTTTGTTGCCTTTTAGCGCGCACGGAACGGGGAGACATGTAAAATGGTATATGACTGGACCGGTCAGCGCACGCGCCGCTTAAAAATGTTGCGTGCCGCAAGCATAGCAGTGCTTCTTCTCCTTTTGATCGCCGTGCCCACTCTTCTCTTGCGCTATAACCTTATCAACTATCATTTTTGAGCCGCCGGGCGGCTGCGGCCCACCCTGCATACTCCTGCCGAAGGCGACCGTTCAGGCCGCCTTTTTCGCGTTCGGTTTCGGCTTGCGCGAGACATTGTCGCCGGCCTTGGCATCGAGCGGCAGGCAGTCCAGCACGGCCAGCAGCGCGATGATGCCGAGCATGATGAAAGCCAGGCGAAATTCGATCGCTGCGATCCCGCCTACCCCGAGCGGCGTGCTGACCGCCTGGCCAATACGGATGCCGATGGCACCCACGGCGATCCCCATACCCGTGGTCACCTGAAAAGCCGTGCTGAACAGCGTGTTCGCACCCGTCATCTGCAGCGGCGGGATATCGGCAAAGGCAATGGTGTTCAGCGCCGTGAAATGCATCGACCGGCACATGCCGCCGATGAACAGCACAGGGATGATGAACCAGAGCGGCGTATCAGCCGAAAACAGCGCGCAGGCAGCGATGAAGATCGCATTGAGGATGCCGTTGACCACTAGCACCGGCTTGAAGCCGAAGCGCCTGAGGATCGGCGTCGTGCCTGGCTTCATCGCCAGATTGCCGGCAAAGACCGCCAAGGTCAGCATGCCGGCGTGAAAGGCGCTAAGCCCGAAACCGACCTGGAACATGAGCGGCAGCAGGAAAGGCACGGCGCCGATGGCGATACGAAACAGCGAGCCGCCGGAGATGGTGATGGCGAATGTCGGCGATTTCAGTCCGGCAAGATCGATCAGGGGATGATTGGTTCGCAGAAAATGGAAGGTGGCGCCTGCGAGCAACGCGAAACCAACGCCGACATAACCCCATGCTTCCAGCCACACCAGATCGGGACGGCCGATCAGCTCAAGCCCGTACATCAGGCTCGCCAGGCCGAAACCGCTGACGACAAAGCCTGTCCAATCGAAGGGTGGTCGCGCGGAATTCTTGGTCTCCGGGATCAGCATGAGGGCAAAGATGAACGCCAAGATACCGAGCGGCAGATTGAGGAAGAAGATCCAGCGCCAGCTCGCATGATCGGTGATGAAACCGCCGAGCGGCGGCCCGAGAATGGGTGCCACGAGCGCCGGCCAGGTGATCGTCGCGATTGCCGAGATCAACTGATCCTTCGGCGTATTGTTGAGAACCAAGAGGCGGCCGACCGGCACCATCATTGCGCCGCCAATGCCTTGCAGGATGCGCATGGCGACAAAAGAGCCGACACCATTGGCAAAGCCGCAGAAAACGGAAGCCAAGGTGAAGATGACGACCGCGGTGGTGAAAACCAGGCGAGCGCCGAACCGATCGCTGATCCAGCCACTGATCGGAATGAAGACGCCGAGCGTCAGCAGATAGGCGCTCATGCCGATATTGAGATCGACAGGACGGGCATCGAAGGAAGCGGCCATCTGCGGCAAGGCGGTGGCAATGACGGTGCCATCCAGGTTTTCCATGAAAAACGCGCCAGCCACGAGCAGCGCAATCTTAAGCGGCCGTGAGCTGGAAGCTTGCGCCACCTCCCCCCGTTGGCGCGTGGACATATCAGTCATTCACAAAATGCTCCGAATCCGCTTTTCAACCTCGTCATTTAAGCGGTTCGGAATCGTTTTCGATAGCCTGAAATCGTCCTACCATTCGACAGAATGATCACGTTTCATTCAACGGCCTGATCAGAATTTGATCATGATCCGCGCCTCTTCAATTCGACCGCGCTACATTGAACGCCGCGCCCAGGAGCCGTCGATCCGGCGCTAGTAGGCATGCGCACGCAAGACATGGTAGAGTCACCCCGTCGAGATATGGCGCAATGAGAACGGCCGAATCGGCATCGAGCAACTATGGAACCGCTGCGAGCAAACCGAAAATATCAGCACGAAGCCCCAAAAGGGGCCGTCATAAGCTGAAGATTTTCTCGTATCGGCTCTTCAACAGGAATGAGAGTCCCGGATAATGAAATACGGCATTGGCGCAACGACTGCCTCTCGGGTGAGCCCGGAAACGAAACTGATCGTGTCGCAGTCGCCATTCGATGCCTATGTGCGCAAGTACGGCACGATCCCGCGGCGGGGCGTCTTCGGCTATTTCGTGCATGAACTCGGCCGCCGCATCGTCGGCGGCGACTATCCCGTCGGCTCGACGCTTCCGAACGAACCGGAACTCGTGGAGCAGTTCGGCATCAGCCGCACCGTGATCCGCGAAGCGATGAAATGCCTTGCCGGCAAGGGGCTGGTGGAGATCAAGACCCGTGTCGGCACGCGCGTCAAGGATCGCTCCAACTGGCATCATCTCGATACCGACGTCATGGTCTGGTACTACGAGACCGGCCCTTCGGTGGAGATCATGCGCTCGATCAAGGATCTCCGGCGGGTGCTGGAGCCGGAAGCCACCGCGCGAGCCGCTGCGCGCGGCACCGCCGACGATCTCGCCGCCATCGCCTCTGCCTATGACGACATGGTTTCCACCATTGGCGACGTCAACACCAATGCCGATGCCGACCTGCGCTTCCACACCGCGATCTTTGCCGCGACCCGCAACATGATCTACGCGCAGCTCATCGATTTGATCGCCGTTGCGATCTACGCCAACCGAGCGCTTTCGAGCCATGACGAAGTGGCGGAAGGCCAGAAACGTTCCCTGCCCTATCACAAAGACGTCCTGGACGCGATCATTGCCCGCGATCCCGATGCGGCGCTCAAGGCCTCACATCGCCTGCTCGACGCCTGGCGCATCGATCGCTACGATTTCTGAGGCGGCAAAGACGGCCGTTGATTGTTTCCACGGCGCCGGAAGATCATCACGCAAGAGATTGTAATAACGATATAAACCCGACGGAGTGCATCGCATTCCGCCGGGCTTTGCGCAATATTTCAAATATGATGAGCTCAGTGCGTCATTGCTTCCTGCGCATCCGTCTTCGGTACTTGCCGGCGGCCGGCATCATGCGCCACCGGGATGAGCCAGGTGGTCGCGAAGGTCAGGATCGCGACGACGACAACGCCCCAGAAGCTCCAATGCAGGGCCGCATCGAAGACGCCGCGGATTGCCGGATCACTGGCGAGATCAGAAAGGCCGGTCGGCTGGTTCAGGACGCCATGCAGCTTGGCGGCCAGATCGCCGCTGCCGAAGTGGACGATGCCGATATTGAGCACGGCGCCCAAGGCGGTCGCGCCGAGCGTATTGCCAAGGCTGCGTGAAAAGATGATCGACGCCGTGGCGCTACCGCGCATCGACCATTCCACACTCTCCTGCACGAGCACGATACTGGTGAGGCTGATGAGACCCATGCCGAAACCCATCAGGAAGGAGCCGATACCGGCCAGAACCGGGCTGCTCTCCGGCGTCAGGAACAGGAGGAAGGCCGCGCCGAAGGGGAACATAAAGCTGCCGACGCGCAGCGTCCTGCGAATGCCGAACGCGCGGAAGAAGCGGCTCGATAGCATCACCGCCAGCGGCCAGCCGACAATCAGCATCGTCAGCGTGAAGCCTGCCACCAGCGGCGAACGGCCGAGCACACCCTGTACGTAGATCGGCAGAATAGTCGTCAGCCCGATCAGCGCCATGCCGGCCAGAAGCGTCGCCGCATTGCTGGTCGCCACTAGCCGCCGGCCCCAGAGCTCGATCGAGATGATCGGCTCCGGCGTGCGCCGCTCTTGCAGGAGGAACAGCACGCCGGTGACGACGAAGACGAGCGCGAGCGTGCCTAGAATGCCGAATCCGGAGTCGGTCTCGGTGAGGATCACCAGCAATGAGATGATCGATATCGAAAACAGGATCGTGCCGAGATAGTCGATCTTCGCCTCGCGCGGCGTGATCTGCTCATGCAGGAAAAGGGTGAAGCCGATGATGGTCAGCACACCGACCGGCAGGTTGATCCAGAAAATCCAGGCCCACGAGAAATTATCGACGATGATGCCGCCGGCAAGCGGGCCGATGACGGCCGACACCGCCCAGACACTGGCGAGCACGCCCTGCACCTTGGCGCGCTCCTCCAGCTTATAGAGATCGCCGACCACGGTCATCGTCACCGGCTGGATGGCACCGGCACCAAGGCCCTGCAGCAGTCGGAAGGCAATCAGCGAAGCCATCGACCAGGCCAAGCCGGCGAGCGCCGAACCGACGAGGAAAATGAGGATACCGCCGATCAGGATCGGCTTGCGGCCAAAAATATCCGACAGCTTGCCATAGATCACCGTCGTCGTGGACTGTGCCAGGAGGAAGGCGGAGAAAACCCAGCTATAATAGGTAAAGCCACCGAGCTGACCGACGATGCGGGGCATGGCGGTGGCAACGATCGTCGCCTCGACCGCGACCATGAAAGTCGCGAGCATGATCGAGACAATGACCAGCGGACGTCTTGAACGATCGGCCGTACTGGACATGACATTCCTTTCTGACTGTTCCGCCCGGCAGCAAACGCACGCGAACCGTCAAAGACGGCCATGGGCGAACGATAAATTTTGGAATCGACGTCGAAGGATTAAACAACTGCAGGGGCGTCGGCCTGCTGAAACATTATAGTAAGCTTTGCATACTTATACCAGCATGTGTCAATCGTTTGACTAAGGGCATGCCTTGCTCGCCGATTGGCTCATCTTTGCGGCCGTGACGCCGCAATTCGCGTGTCACCATACGCCATCATGCAATGCCGTCGCCTCTTCGCAAAGCATCGGCCCGACAACCTCGACTTTACGCTGGCCCGCTTCGAAGACCACGCGACAGGGCAAATCAAGCGTCGGATTTTCGGGATGATTGCCGATAATCGCCTTCAACCGGCTTTCACTGAGACCATAGACGACACGACCGACGCCAGCCCAATAGGCGGCGCCGGCGCACATGGCACAGGGTTCCGCGGAGGTATACATCGTGCATTGCACGAGGAAACCCGGCGAATATTGCTGCGAAGCCCGTGTCATCAGTACGCGCTCGGCATGGCCAGTCATGTCCTGCGTCGGATTGAAAGCGTTTTCCTGCTCCATCAGCACCGTTCCGTCGGGGCCGACGAGAATGGCGCCGAAAGGATGATTGCCGTTAGCTCGCGCCCGCGACGCGACCTCGAAGGATCGGCGCAAAAAGACTTCGTCGTCGAGAGGTGCGGTCATAGATCCGGGCCTTGCGATGAAACGGGATATCAGCAGCTTGCGCGTTGCTAACCTGGCTGACAAGTCGCTATTTCGTGGCATGGCAGGAAACGCGCTGCCCTTAGGTGGCAGCAATCACGCTCTTCGGTTCCAGATAGGCCTCCAAGCCAAAGACGCCGTATTCGCGGCCGATGCCGGATTGCTTGAAGCCGCCGAAGGGTGCCATGGGCTCATTGTGAAATCCATTGATCATCACTCGCCCGGCCACGATGCGCGAGGCGACCGCGCGGGCGCGCCCTGGGTCGGACGAAATCACATAGGCCTGCAGCCCGTAGACGGTATCGTTGGCAATGGAGATCGCTTCCTCTTCGCTCCTGTAGGTGAGAACGCAGAGGGCCGGCCCGAAGATTTCCTCGCGGGCGATCGTCATGTCGTTGGTGACGTCGGTGAAAACGGTCGGCTTGACGAAATAGCCGCTTTCCAGATCGTCCGGCCGCCCCTCGCCGCCGACAAGGACCGTCGCACCGTCCTGAATTCCCAACTGGATGTAGCGCTGCACGCGCTCATATTGCTTTTGGCTCATCATCGGGCCGATTGCGGTTGCGGGATCACGGGGATCGCCGACCTTGATGTTCTCGACCGCAGCCTTGAGCATTGCATTGAATTCCGCTGCGCGCGATTCCGGCACAAGCACACGCGTGCCGGCAATACAGGCCTGGCCGCTATTGGCAAAACCGGCGGCAATGACATGCGGGATGGCCTCGGCAAAATCAGCGTCATCGAGAACCAGCGTCGGCGACTTGCCCCCAAGCTCCAGCGTCACCCGCTTCATGGTTTCAGCCCCTGCACGCAGGATCGCCTTGCCGACGGCGGTTGAGCCGGTGAAGGAAATCTTGGCGATGTCGGGATGGCTGCTCAATTCGGCGCCGACCACATCGCCGCGGCCGTTGACGATGTTGAACACGCCGGCCGGCAAGCCGGCATCGTGCAGGCACTCCGTCAGGATTTGCGTCTGCAAGGCGCTCATTTCACTCGGCTTGATGACGGCGGTGCAGCCGGCGGCAATCGCGGTCGCGAGCTTGTTGCAGATGAAGCCGTAATCGTTGTTCCAGGGCGTGATGAGGCCGACAACGCCGAGCGGCTCCATGACTACCTCTGCCGATCCGATCCGCCGCGTGAATTCATAGTGCTCGAGCGTTTTCGCGGCATTGAGAAAACAATCTGCCGCATAACGCGTTGCCCAGGCAGCGCGGGAAACCGGGGCGCCATATTCCTCGATCGTCGCCTCCGTCAGAGCTTCAGCCTTTGCGAGAACGGAATCGTGCAGCCGGGTCAGCAAGGCGATGCGCTCTTCCTTGCTTGTCTGTGAAAACGACGGAAAGGCCCGCTTGGCGGCAGCGATGGCGCGGCGCGCATCCTCGACGTCGCCGAGCCGGACCTTGCCGATGACTTCGCCCTTTGCCGGATTGAAGAGATCGAAAAGCTCCTCCCCGTGCGGCGCAACGAAACTGCCGTCGATGTAAATCTTGTCGATGATCCTCATGATGATCTCCTTCTCGGCGATGCGGTTTTTGTGGTCATTTCCGATATAAGCCGATAGGTTTGCATCAATAAGCGGGACAAAGCGCCATGAAATGGTGCGGAAATCGGGATAATGCATAAGTCCGGATTGATCGAACTCGAAGCCATCATCGCGGTCGCCCGGCGCGGCAGTTTCCGAGCCGCAGCGGTGGAGCTCGGCATGTCACCGACGGCGCTAAGCCATGCCGTCGCCGGATTGGAAACCCGGCTTGGTGTGCGCCTGTTCAACCGGACGACGCGCAGCGTTTCGCTTTCGGCCGCCGGCGAGCAGTTTGTCGCCACGGTCGCACCGGCGCTGTCGGACATCAACGGCGCCATGGAAGCGGTAAACAGCCATCGTGACACGCCGGCCGGCATCCTGCGCATCAACAGCTCGGTCGGCGCAGCACGCCAGATCCTGACGCCGATCGTTCTTGAATATCTCAAGCGCTATCCGGATATGCGGCTCGATCTGGTGACCGAGGGACGGATGATCGATATCGTCGTCGACGGTTTCGATGCCGGCATCCGTACCGTGGATACCGTTCCGAAGGACATGATCGCCGTGCCCTTCGGCCCACCACTGCGCTATGCCGTGGTCGGATCTCCCACCTATTTCGAAGCGCACCCAAAGCCCGGCAAGCCACAGGATCTGATGCAGCATCGCTGCGTCCGCGCACGGTTACCGAGCGGCGCGCTCTATCGCTGGGAATTCGAAAAACAAGGCGAAGTGCTGACCCTCGATGTTCCCGGTTCCCTCACTCTCGACGAGCCGACATTGATCCTGGAAGCGGCCCGCGAGGGTGCAGGCCTGGCATATCTTTCGGAATGGTCCACCGCTGCCGATATCGCTGCGGGACGATTGGTGCGCATACTGGAAGACTGGACGCCTGCTCTGCCCGGCCTCTGCCTCTATTATCCCAGCCGCCGGCTCCTGCCGGCCGGGCTGCGGGCGCTCGTCGATTTGATCCACGAGGTCGGCCGGCATCGCTGACTGCCGGAAGCTCGCGGGTCAAGCATGTCCCGCAAAATCCGAGCAATGGACTTAAGCCATTTTTGTGATTTATTGCGATTAATTTGTTCACTTGCTAAACTTATTTTCAAGCCAAAATAATCGGCAAATACCCAGGCGGAACATCGAATTGCTCACCTCTTCGCAGCGACAGCTCCTGCGTGTCATCAGCGAATCCGGCCCGCTCAGCCGGACGGTTCTTGCCGCATCGATGGGGCTCAGCAAGGCAGCGATGAGCGGGATTGCCCGCGATCTGATCACGCTTAGCGTCCTGCATGAAACCGAAACGGTCTATGGCCAGGGCCGGCCGTCGATATTGCTTGATCTGCATCCTCAAGGCGCGTTCTTCGTCGGCATTTCACTGCTTGAGGATCCGGCGCCGATGGTCCTCAGCGATCTCAACGGTAAGATTATTGCCCGCGAGAATATGCCCTTGTCGCGCGATCCGGAGGTCATAGCGAGGCTGATCGCCGATGCGCTTCCGAAACTGCTCGCCGGGCGGCCTGATGTGGCAGCCAAACTATCGGGGCTTGGCGTGGCGCTCTCCGGGTTTGTTGACGAGAAGCAAGCCAATTGCGTGCAATCTACCCTGCTTGGCTGGCAGGACGTGCCGCTTGCTAAGATCATCCGACAGAAGACCGGCATCGAGACCTTCATTGAAAACGACGCCAAGGCCATAGCCGTCAGCGAAAAGCTTTTCGGCACTGCCCGCGACATCCGGAATTTTAGCGTCGTCTCGTTGGGAGACGGCGTCGGATGTGCCCATTTCATCCGAGGCAAGCTCTATCGTGGCAATCACGGCGGCGCCGGTGAGATCGCCCATTGCACCATCGAGCCCAACGGCTCGCCCTGCCGCTGCGGCAAGCGCGGCTGCCTCGACACAATTGCTTCTATAAAGGCGATCAAGGAGATGTCGAAGACGGAGGGCCTTTCCTGCACCTCGCTGACCGAGCTGGAGGAAGAGGCATCGGCCGGCAATGCCGTCGCCATCCGCATCCTGCACCGGGCCGGCGGCGCCCTTGGCCTGGCGATTGCTCATCTCATACAGTTCAACGATCCCGGCATGATCCTGATCACCCATGTCGAAGGCAACTTCGACGGATTGTTCGGCACCCTCGTGCAGCAGGCGATCGAAGCCAATGTGTTGCCGCGCTATGCCGGGCAGACGCCGATCCGCACCCAACGCGTCAACGGCGACATCTGGGCGCGAGGTGCAGCCAGCATCGCCGCCCATAATTTCCTGATTGGTCCCAACCCGAATTGAGGTTTTCCATGCGTATTGCCGTCGGTGGCATTCATATCGAATGCAGCACGTACAATCCGGTTCTGAACGAAGAAAAGGATTTCCGCGTCGTGCGCGGCGAGGAACTGACGGCCGCACCTTATTTCGCATTTCTCAAAGACTATGACGCCGAGTTCCTGCCGACGATCCACGCTAGGGCCATCGCCGGCGGGCCTGTTGCGCGCCACGCCTATGAAGCCTTCAAGGCGGAATTCCTGGAGCGGCTGAAGCCGCTCTTGCCGCTCGACGGTCTCTACCTCGCCATGCATGGGGCAATGTATGTCGAGGGCATGGAGGATGCGGAGGGCGATTGGATCAGCGCTGCCCGCGAGCTCGTCGGCGACGACTGCATGCTTTCGGCGAGCTACGATCTGCATGGCAATGTCACCCAGCGTATCATCGATGCACTGGACATGTATTCCACCTATCGCACCGCGCCGCATATCGATGTCGAGGAAACCATGCGTCGTGCGGTGACGATGCTCGTTAAAAGCCTGAAGACCGGTGTGAAGCCCGTCCTGCTTTGGGCGCCGATCCCGGTCGTGCTGCCCGGAGAGCGCACCAGTACGGTCGATGAGCCCGCAAAGAGTCTCTACGACCTGCTGCCCGGTATCGATGCCATCGACGGTGTCTGGGATGCCTCGCTGATGGTCGGCTATGTCTGGGCCGACGAGCCCCGTGCTACTGCGGCCGCCATCATGACCGGCACGGACCGCTCCGTTCTCGAACGCGAAGCCAAACGGCTGGCGCAGGCCTATTGGGATGTCCGCAAGGATTTCGTCTTTGGTTGCGAGACCGGCTCGATCGAGGAATGTGTCGCAAAGGCAATCGGCAGCCCGACCGCGCCTGTTGTGCTTGCCGAATCCGGCGATAACCCGACCGGCGGCGGTGTCGGCGACCGCGCCGATGTCCTGGCGGAACTGATCTCCAAGGGCGCGACCGACGTCGTTTTCGCGGGGATCGCCGACAGAGCGGCAACCGAAGCCTGCTACGCCGCCGGCGTCGGCGCTAGACTCGATCTCACTGTCGGCGCATCGCTAGACACCAAGGGCAGCAAACCGGTGACCGCCGCGTTCACCGTCAAGTTTCTGCTGAATACCGACGAGGCCATCGACCGCCAGGCGGTCGTCTCGGCGGGCGGCATCGATCTGGTACTGTCGGCTAAACGCCGCCCGTATCACAACACTGCCGACTTCACACGTCTCGGGCTCGATCCGCATCGAGCCAAGATCATTGTCGTGAAGTCCGGCTATCTCTCGCCGGAACTGGCTCCGATCGCCAATCCAAACCTGATGGCGCTCTCACCCGGGGTCGTCGACCAGTTCGTCGAGCGGCTGCCGCGGCTGCGCAAGCAGAAGCCCACCTACCCCTTCGACAAGGATTTTACCTTCACGCCCGAGGTGGCGATTTCTGCCCGTTCAGCAAGCCGCCGCTGATTGCCGCGAAGGTACGGCACTACAAAATTATTATGCATCGTAATATGTTGCGAAAGAGCTTGACGCCGGGCGTGCGCTGACTTTGTATTGAACCAATTTAAAATTGGTACGACACATAAACATCATGACAGCGGGCAATCTTCCCGAAAATTCCACCTATGCCCTGGAAAAGCTCCGGGGCCTGTTGGAATCGGACAAACTGGAATCGGAAGGCAAGCTGCCGACAGAGCGGGCTCTTTCGGATATGTTCGGCGTCAGCCGCCGCGCCATCCGGCGGGCGCTGGAAGTGCTGGAGGCCGAAGGCCGCATCTGGCGGCGCCAGGGGTCGGGGACCTATGCCGGCCAGCGCCCGGATAATTGGAGCCAGCATGTCGGCTCGCTGGTCGCCGGCACCAATCTCATGGAAGTGATGGAAGTGCGCCTGCGCATCGAGCCGCAGCTCGCCCAGCTCGCCGCGATGCGCGCCAAACCCGACGATATCGAGCGCATGTACGAGCTGACGAAAAAGATCTTCGCCAGCGGCGATGCCGATAGCCGCGAACTTTGGGACGGCGCGCTGCATCGCCTGATCGCGCAAAGCGCCGGCAATCAATTCTTTCTGTCGATCTTCGATGTCATCAACCATGTCCGTCAGGATGAGGCATGGCAAACCATTCGCGAATTGGCCCGCAGCGCCAACAGAACGCGTCCGGTAACCTACACACAGCATATGGCAATCATCGATGCGATCGCTGCTCGCGATCCGATGAAAGCTGCCGAAGCCATGCGCGAGCATCTGCTGATGCTGCAGGAAAGCCTGATCCGCGTCACCTCGCTCGACGCGCAGCATCCGCAGAAGGAGTCGGCCGACGAGTTTGCCGAGGATTTGAAATGACCGCGCGAAGCATGAATCATCTGAAAGGATTGCTGCAATGACCGCATTTACGACACGTCCGGAAATTCTCGGCACCTTCGGTGTCGTCACCTCCACGCATTGGATCGCCTCGGCGGTCGGCATGAGCATCCTCGAAAAGGGCGGCAACGCGTTCGATGCGGCTGTTGCGACCGGCTTTGTCCTGCAGATCGTCGAGCCGCATCTCTGCGGTCCCGGTGGCGATATGCCGGCGGTGATCTATTCCAAGAAGAAGGACAAGGTCGAAGTCATCTGTGCCCAGGGGACGGCTCCCGCCGGCGCCACGCTCGAACATTATGGGAGCGAGGGCCTGTCTCTGATCCCCGGCGACGGCCTGCTTGCAACCGTTATCCCCGGCTCCTTCGGCGGCTGGATGCTGATGCTGCGCGACTATGGCAAGCTCACCGTCCGCGACGTCCTCGAGCCAGCCATCCACTATGCCGAAAATGGCCATCCCGTGCTGCCGCGCGTCTGCGAGACCATAGCCGGCCTTGCCGATTTCTATCGCAAGGAGTGGCCGACCTCCTATGAAACCTGGCTGCCAGGCGGCTTCGCTCCCGAACCCTGGTCGAACTTCAAGAACCCGGTGCTTGCCGAAACCTGGAAGCGCGTGGTCGCGGAGGCGGAAAGCAAAAGCGGCCGCGAGGCGCAAATCGAAGCGGCGCGCGACGCTTACTATCGCGGCTTTGTCGCCGAGGCGATCGACGCTTACCTCCGCAAGGCGGAAGTCATGGATGCGAGCGGCCAACGCCACAAGGGCGTACTGACGGCCGATGACATGGCCAACTGGTCGCCAACGATCGAAGAGCCGCTGACTTATGACTATCACGGCTGGACGATCGCCAAGATCGGCCCTTGGGGCCAGGGGCCAGCTTTCCTGCAGACGCTGTCGCTGCTGAAGGGTTTCGATATCGCAGCCATGGATCCGGCCGGCGCAGATTTCGTCCACACGATCACGGAAGCGATGAAGCTCGCCTTTGCCGACCGCGAGGTCTATTACGGCGATCCGAACTTCTCCAAGGTGCCGCTCGATATCCTGTTGTCGGATGCCTATGCCGAAGAGCGCCGCAAGCTGATCACCTCGCAAGCGTCCTATGACCTGCGTCCCGGCAGGCTACCCGGCTTCGAAAGCCAGTATGACCTCACCATGGACATGCTGGAAACACCGGAAGCCAAGGCTGGCGTGGTCTACGAGCCGACCATGTCTCATCTGAGGGAAAAACGCGGCGATACCGTGCATATCGACGTCATCGACCGCGAAGGCAATATGGTCTCGGTGACGCCCTCGGGCGGTTGGCTGCAATCTTCGCCGGTCATCCCCGGTCTCGGCTTCTGCCTCAATTCACGCGCGCAAATGTTTTGGCTGAAGCCCGGCCTGCCTTCGTCGCTCGCGCCCGGCAAGCGGCCGCGCACCACGCTGACGCCATCGCTCGGCCTCTACGAGGGTCGTCCGACGCTTGCCTTCGGCACGCCGGGCGGCGACCAGCAGGAACAATGGCAACTCTCCTTCTTCCTGCGCTACGCCCATCACGGCATGAACCTGCAGGAGGCAATCGATCAGCCGCTGTTCCACAGCGCGCATTTCCCGAGCTCCTTCTATCCCCGCACACGCGAGCCCGGCAGCATTACGGCGGAGGCCAATTTCAGCGCCGAGGTGCTCGATGCATTGCGCAAGAAGGGCCACAAGCTGACGGTCGCGCCGGAATGGACGGTCGGCCGGCTGACCGCCGCACGGCGCGATGCCAGCGGCCTGCTGCGTGCGGCCGCCACGCCGCGTTTAATGCAGGCCTATGCGGTCGGGAGGTAATCTGACGCGGCTGGATCTGGCCGCATAACGCAATCGTGCCGTTGACTTCAGCCGGTTCGCGCGCTGATATCGGCAGCCTGTTTTCAAAATGATTTGGAGTGATTGTGATGACTGATACCGTGCTCGATATCCCGGTGAAGCGGATCGATGGCAGCGAGACGACACTTGCCGATTATCGCGGCAAGGTCATCATGGTCGTCAACGTCGCCTCCAAATGCGGGCTGACGGTGCAATATGAAGGGCTGGAAAAGCTCTACGAGGACAAGCGCGATGACGGTCTCGTCATTGCCGGCTTTCCTGCCAATGATTTCAAGGGCCAGGAACCGGGCACGAATGACGAAATCTTGAGCTTCTGCACCCTTACCTATGACGTGCAGTTTCCGATGTTTTCCAAGATCGCAGTGACGGGCGAAGAGCGGCATCCGCTCTACAACAGCCTGATCGCCTCCGGCGTCGAAACGACCGGTGATGGGCCGATGCGGGAACGCCTGGCGAAACACGGCCTCGAAACCGGGCAGAATGGCGGGATCGTCTGGAACTTTGAGAAATTCGTGATCGGCCGGGATGGCAAGGTCGCTGCCCGCTTCGCACCTGATGTTACGGCAGACGATCCGCGCTTGCTCTCGGCTCTGGAAAAAGAGCTGGCCCGCGCCGGCTGAGGCACGACGTAGATTTCGAAAAATATATCATAATCCCAATAGGTTACGCTTTCTCTAGGGCAGCAGCGCAAAGATGCTTAGCCCGGTCGTATCATTGCCTCCCCTCCTAGCCGGGAGTATCTTCCGGCTTCCGAATATATCCGGACGGAACGCTGCAGCAGTTCTGATGGGAGGAGGATGTCATGCGCGAACCTGATATGCAAAAACTTGACGCCCTGGTCGGACGCCTAGTCGGCGACGTCGGCGCGGCGGTCTCGGGAGTGTTGGTGACACTCGGAGACCATTTAGGCCTGTTCAAAGCCATGGCGGATGGTACGCCGATGACGTCGACGGAACTGGCCGACAAGGTGGGCGTGAAGGAGCGCTATGTGCGCGAATGGCTGTCGGCCCAAGCCGCAGCCGATTATGTCAGCTACGACGACAAGACCGAACGCTTCTACCTGACTCCCGAACAGGCGATGGTGTTTGCTGAGGAAAACAGCCCCGCCTTCTTTACCGGCGCCTTCGATGTCGTTCAATCCATGTGGATGGACGAGCCGAAGATCGCCAATGCCTTCAAGACCGGCAGCGGTCTCGGATGGCATGAACACAGCGCCTGCCTGTTCCGCGGCACGGAGCGGTTTTTCCGGCCTGGCTACAACAGCCACCTCGTCTCGGAATGGATACCGGCACTGGAGGGCCTCGATGAAAAGCTTCAGGCCGGCGCTGCGGTGGCCGACGTTGGTTGCGGTCATGGCGCCTCGACCATCCTGATGGCGCAGGCCTATCCGAACTCGACCTTCTTCGGTTTCGACTACCATCTCCCCTCCATCGAGCGGGCGAGAGCCGCAGCGAAGGAGGCGGGCGTCGCCGGCCGCATCACCTTCGAGCAGGCGTCAGCCAAGGATTTCCCGGCCGCCGGCTATGATCTCGTGGCGATGTTCGATTGCCTGCACGACATGGGCGATCCCGTCGGCGCCGGCAAGCATGTCAAGGAAAGCCTTGCTGACGACGGCACCTGGATGATCGTCGAGCCCTTCGCGCATGATTGCCTGAAGGACAATCTCAATCCGGTCGGCCGCGTCTTCTACGGCGCCTCGACCATGATCTGCACGCCGGCTTCATTATCGCAGGAAGTCGGTCTGGGTTTGGGCGCGCAAGCCGGTGAGATGAAACTGCGCAAAGTCGCCATGGATGCGGGCTATTCGCATTTCCGCAAGGCGACTGAAACGCCGTTCAACATGGTCTTCGAAGTCAGGGCATGAAGACCGCGCCGCGCGCTGTGAACGCGCGGCGCAACTCGATCCTTTAAAGACGCTGACCATCTTCACCGAACAGGGACGCGAGCGCCGGCTGGAAATAGACCGGCTGCTCGCTCTCCAACGCAACCTCCTCATCGGCATCGATGCGCACCGACATGGTCTCCTTGCCGACCTGGCCCCAGACCAGATTGTCCGAGCCCATGGGCTCGACGATGCTGAAGGTTGCCGGCAGGCTGGACATGCGGCCATTGGCAGGGGCGAACTGCATCTGTTCCGGCCGCACGCCGAGAGTTGCCGACCGGCCATCGCCGGGCGTGCCAGAAAACTCATAGCCATTCAGGTCGATCTTGCGTCCATCAGTCAAGATGAAGGCGGGCGCACCCCCATTGCTCGCCACCTGCCCCGATAGGAAGTTCATGGATGGCGAGCCGACGAAACCGGCAACGAAGCGATTGACCGGCCGGCGGTAAATTTCCTTCGGCGCGGCGAACTGCTGGATGACGCCGCCGCTCATGACGGCTATGCGGTCGGCGAGCGTCAGTGCCTCGATCTGGTCGTGCGTGACATAGATCATTGTCGAGCCGAGGCCGGCATGCAGGCGCTTCAGCTCGACACGCAGCTCGGTGCGGAGCTTGGCGTCGAGGTTGGAAAGCGGTTCGTCGAACAGGAAGACATCGACGTCGCGTACCAGGGCGCGGCCGATGGCGACACGCTGGCGTTGGCCGCCCGAAAGTTCGCCCGGCCGTCGCTTGCGCAACGGATCGATCTGCAGGATCTGCACTGCGCGATTGACGCGCTCGGCGATCTCGTCCTTGCCCATGCCGGCGATGCGCAGCCCGAAGGACAGATTTCCCTCGACCGTCATCGTCGGATAGAGCGCGTAGGACTGGAACACCATGCCGATGCCGCGATCCTTCGGTTCCTCCCAGGTTACGTTTCTGTCGCCGATCCAGATCTGGCCGCCGCTGATGTCGGTAAGACCGGCGATGGCGTTGAGCAGGGTGGACTTGCCGCAGCCGGACGGTCCGAGAAGGACGATGAACTCGCCCGACTGGATTTCAATATTCAACGATTTCAGCACGCTGACGCTGCCGAAATCGATTGCTAGTTCGCGAATGGAAACATTGGCCATGGATTATCCCTTGACTGCGCCCGCGGTGATGCCGCGCACGAACCAGCGACCCGAACCGAAATAGACGATCAACGGAACCAGGGCCGTGAGGATGGTTGCCGCCATGTTGACGTTGTAGAGCTTCTCGCCCTGGGTGGAGTTGACGATGTTGTTGAGCTGAACCGTCATCGGGAAGTTTTCCCGCCCGGCAAAGACGACGCCGAAGAGGAAGTCGTTCCAGATGCCGGTAACCTGCAGGATGGCCGCCACTACCAGGATCGGGATCGACATGGGGATCATCAGCCGGAAGAAGATCTGCCACAGTCCCGCACCATCGACGCGGGCCGCCTTGAACAACTCCATCGGCAGGCTGGAATAATAGTTTCGGAACAGCAGCGTCAGCACCGGCAGGCCGAAGACGGTATGGGTGATGATGATGCACGGCAGCGTCGAATAGATGCCGACGCCGCGGTAGATGAGCACCAGCGGATAGATGAAGACCTGATAGGGAATGAAGGCGCCGAGCAGCAGGACGGCGAAGAGAACGTTGGCCCCCCTCACCCGCCAGAAGGACAACGCATAGCCGGTCAGAGACGAGATGAAGATGGACAGTATCATGCTCGGTATCAGGATCTTTACCGAATTCCAGAAGCCGACGCTGATGCCGCCGCATTCAAGGCCGGTGCAGGCCGTGCTCCACGCCTGCACCCAGGCTTCGCCTGTCCAGACCTGCGGAAAGGCGAAGATATTGCCTTGGCGAATTTCCGGCATGGATTTCAGCGAGGTGACGATCATTACATACAGCGGCAGCAGGAAGAACAGAGCCGCTATGACCAGAAAGGCGTAGAGGCCGATGCGCGCCGGAGACAAATGCTGCGGCTTACGCCCGGCCGGCCCCTCCATGGCGACTGCGACGGAAGATGGCACTGTCATCAGTTCCCCCTCGGTTTTTCACGGAAATATTCGTAGTAGAGCCATGGCGTGACCAGGATGACCACGGTGATGAACATGACGGTCGAAGCTCCGGTCGCGAGACCGATATTGCCGCGGCCGAAGAGGTAATCCATGATGAATTTTCCCGGCACCTCGGTCGAGATCCCCGGCCCGCCGCCGGTCGTTGCCAGCACCAGTTCGTAAACCCTGACCACGGCAATCGCCAGAAGCACGCTGGCAGTGATGATGGTCGGTCTCAGGATCGGGATGACGATGTGAAGATAGACGCGCCATGCCGGTATGCCGTCGATGCGCGTTGCCTTCCAGAGTTCGCGATCGACGCCGCGCAATCCCGCCAGCATGATCGCCATCACCAATCCGGACGATTGCCAGATGCCGGCAAGCACGATGACGTAGAGCGCGAGGTTGCTTTGGACGATCCAATCGAAGCGAATCCAGGTGAACCCGATCGCGTCGGCGACCTTTTGCAGGCCGAGCGTCGGGTTCATGATCCACTGCCACACGAGCCCGGTGACGATGAAGGACATTGCGAAGGGATAGAGGAAGATCGTCCGGAACGTATTTTCGAACCGGACCTTTTGATCCAGCGCTACGGCAAGGAGAAAGCCAAGGATCAGGCAGCCGGCGATGAAGAGGATGCCGAAGAGAACGACATTTTGCAGCGACAATATCCAACGCGCCGTCGTGAACAGTCGTTCGTATTGCTTAGTGCCGACAAAGATGTTGACGGGCAATACCTTGCTGTCGGTGAACGATATCCAGATGTTCCAGATAACCGTCACGACATAGGCGAGCAAGACGATGATAAAGGCTGGGAACAGGGCAACATAGGCGGAAAGATGCCTCTTCTTCCTAGTGGCAGTCGTCCCGGCACCGGTCCCCGCGATGGTTCCCGCAGCAGTTTCGGGGGTACTCATGACCTCAGCTCCTCCTCAGCATTCATGGAAACCGGCGGCAGGTAGGACCTGCCGCCGCATGGATGTCGGATGAGGCTTACTTCGCCTGTTCGATGACCTGTGCGAATTGGTCGGCGAACTGGTCGGCCGTCATGCTCGGCGTCGTCCAATACTGGGCGACAAGGTCCTGCTCGGTCTGAACGATGTCCTGAGCGGTGAGCACATCCGGCGCCAGAATCTGCCGGCTCGGATCCTTGAGCGCCATCAGGCCCTTCTGGGCGCAGGCATCGAGCTTGGACGTGTCAACGTCGAGGCGGACCGGCACGGAGCCTTTCTTGGAGTTGAAGGCGAGCTGGCCTTCCTTGGACATGATCACAGTCGCAAGCAGCGTCTGTGCATCCGTCGCCGTCTTGTCCTTCAGGACCGGGAAGACGAAGATGTCGCCGCCCATCATGAAGTTGGATTCGCCCGGTCCGAGGATACAGCCGAAATCCTTATCGGCGACCATGTTGGCATGGATGAACTCGCCCTTGGCCCAGTCGCCCATGAACTGGATGCCGGCTTTTCCATCGATCAGCATGCCGGTTGCTACGTTCCAATCACGGTTCGGGCTGCCCGGGTCCTGATAGTTGCGCAGCTTGGCGAAGACTTCCGCCACATGCTTGAACTTGTCGGACTTGACGGCGTTGGTGTCGAGATCCTTCCAGACCTTGGCATAGAGTTCCTTGCCGCCTTCGCCGAGAAGGATGGCATTGAACATCAACTGGAGTTGCCAGGGCTGACCGCCAACGGCGACCGGGATCAGGCCGGCGGCCTTGATCTTGTCGAGCGCAGCAAACATTTCGTCCCAGGTTTTCGGCTCTTCAGTCACGCCTGCCTTGGCGAAAACCGGCTTGGAGTAGAACAGCCAGTTCTGGCCATGGTCGTTGATCGGTGCGCCATAAACATGCCCCTGGAACTGGATGGCATTATAGAAGGCCGGCGTCAGCGCCGATTTCCAGTCCTGCTCCTTGGCGAGATCGTCGAGCGGACGCAGCAGGCCCTGCTGTGCCAGGTCGTTCATCTGCGTGCCGGTGTTGAACTGCATCGCTGTCGGCGGATTGCCGCCGATGATGCGGTTGATGCCGATCGGACGTGCGGTCGAGCCGGACCCAGCGATCGCGGTGTCCACCCATTGGCCACCGGCGGCGTTGAATGCATTGGCCAGTTCCCGCACGGCTGCGGCTTCGCCACCGGATGTCCACCAGTGCAGGACTTCGGCTCTCTTCCCCTCAGCCTGAGCGCCGGTGACGCCCACTGCGATCAGCGCCGTGGCGCCAACCAATGCCATTAACAATCCACGCATATGCTCCTCCTCCTCTTGTGGCGTTCTTCTGAACGCCTGTATTTCAGCCGCCGCCGTCACAAGACCATCGGGTGCCGAATGCTGTCGTCCTCCAGAACCGCGCCGCCGGGCCTCCATTCCCTGCGGCGAACGGGCAATGCTTCCTCGGCATCGCCCGTTCGTCAAGCATGCAGTCTCAGAGGACTGCCAATTCTCCTAATTCTCTATAACCCAGCCTATGCGAAACGTCCCTCACTAATTGTGCGCGGGATCGGATCCGGACGGCCGCAACTGCTATGAATTGCAACCACCTTGCGCGACTGTGCCGAACGCTCGAAAGCGGTCATCACTTCCAATGCGTGGAAGGCGAGTTCCGAGGATACGCGATGCTGGCGCCCTGCGCGAAGCGAATCTACCATTTCGGCCGCGCCCAAACCACGCAGCCCGAGATGGCCCGGCACGCCTTCCGTATAGGGATGGTCGATGTGAATCTCTTCCCAGGCTTCACCGCCCTCGCGGAATATCTCAACCTTGCCGCTAAAATTATTCGGGTCCGGTGTTACCATGCTTCCCTCGGAGCCGTAAATCTCGATCTGATTGTGCTTGTGTTTGATGACATCGAAACTCGTGGCAATGGTGATCGTCGCGCCGCTGTGGAACTCCATCACACCGGTCAGATGCGTCGGCACCAGCACCTTGATCGTTTCGCCGCGGCGCGGATCGGTCTTCACCTCGCGTTCGATGCGGGTGATCTTGGCGGTGCCGAAAACTTCACGTACCGGACCGAGCAATGCGATCAGGTTGGTGACGTAATAGGGACCGACATCGAGCATCGGTCCGCCGCCGCGGCCGTAGAAGAAGGCCGGGTTCGGATGCCAATGCTCATGGCCGGGCAGAAGCAGCATGGCGGTGGCCGACACCGCCTTGCCGATGCGGCCCTCATCATACAGCCGGCGCGTCAACTGATGGCCACCGCCGAGAAACGTGTCGGGCGCACAGCCGAGGCGCAGGTCGCCGGCGCGAGCGATCGACATCAGCTCCTCGGCTTCCGACATGCTGATGCCAAGCGGCTTTTCCGAATAGACATGCTTGCCGGCAAGAAGCGCCTTCTTGCTGATCATGTAATGCGAGACCGGCGTCGTCAGGTTGATGATCAGGCCGATTTCCGGGTCGGCAAGCATGGCATCGAGTGAGACTGCCTCTATGCCGAATTGGGCGGCAAGCTTTTGTGCTGGCCCTTCATAAAGATCGTAGACCGATTTGACGCGGATGAAATCGAACATGTGCAGGGTTGCGACATAGGTGGCGCTGATGTTTCCAGCGCCGACGATGCCGACTTTCATGGGTGCGGTGCTCATGAATATGGCCTCTAGGAAATGGTAATGTTGAGTTCAGCGGCGGCGTCGCGCAGATAGTTCATGCCACGCCGCATCTCCTGATCGAATTCGGGTGTCGCCTCGCGGAAATGCGTCCAGTGCGACGCCCCGGGCGCATCCTCCAGCTCCAGCGTGATCGGACCGGAATAGCCGATCGCCTGCAGAGCGGCGAAGATCGCTTTCCAGTCGATCTTGCCGCGCCCCGGGCGCCAGTGAGCATTGGTATGGCCCTCATTGTCGGAGAAATGCGTGTTGAAGATGCGGTCGCCGAGCGCCAGCACGACATAGTGCGGCATGTCCCCGGCCGGAAAGAGGTGGCTTGGGTCGAAGTTCAGACCAAGGTTCGAAGCACCCGTGCGCTCGATCAACCGCAGCATGCCCTGGCCGGAACTGACCCAGCGATAAGGATGCGGCTCGATGGCGACGCGCAGACCAGCTGATCCTGCGATTTCGCAGGCCTTGGCGAAGCCATCGACGACGGCGTTGTATTCCGCCGTCCAGTCCCATTGCGGCTCAACGGCGGCCGTCCATTCCTGCGAGATCGGCCGCTGCAGGATCGGCTTGACGTCGGATTGGAATGGATAGGGCGTCATGCTGGTCATGATCGGCGCACCGATCTCCGCCACGATATCGACGCCGCGCTTGTAGCCGTCGAGATCGACGGTGGAAAAGGCGGCGCCCGCCTGGCGGCTGAAGGGCAAATTGAAAAAGAAATTGGTGAGCGTCAGCCCCTCATCCGCAGCGATCTCCTTCAGACCGCGGATTGTCGCCGGCGTATAATAGTCCAGCATATCGACCGACCAGGCGGTGAGCTCGAAACCCCTGCAGCCGGTACGCGCGAGCCGCTTCAGCGACGCCTCGTAGGGCGGGTTCCAGTTGAACGTCCAGATTGGCGATCCGAAAAAAAGCGAGCCGGCGCCCATGACATCCTCCCATGGAATGCGGTTGCCTGCGAGATACGAGGCTCCCGTTCTCTAGCTGACATTCTCTGCCGAACGGAGCCTTTTACTCCCTCCAATCAGCAATTCGTAACGTTACGAATGAGGGATGGCTGTAATTCTGTCAAGCAATCCTTTTCAGCCCATTAGGCATGGATTCTCCGGCGTCACCTGAAATGATAACGTTACGAATGGCTTCGACGGATCACTTGATGTTTGGAAGCGGATCGAAATTATGCAGAGAGCGCCTGGCTGTCGTGATCCACGAATTCCGCATGCACCAGTTCGCGCAGATTGCCCGGATCGTCACCGTCGATCGCGCGGTATAAGAGGGAGGCAAGGCGCTCCCCGATGATATAGTTGGAATAATAGAAGGCACTGAGCGGCGGATTGAAGAAATCATGCAACCGAGTGCCGCCGTAGGTGATCAATCCGAAATCCTTGCCCGCATGCCGGCCCGCCTTGCGCAGCCCGGCGAGGAAGCCGAGAGCGGCCTCTTCACTGGCGACAAAGGCGCCGGTCGCCTCCGGATGCCAGGCGACGATATTTTTCGCCAGCTCCTGGCCGCTGTCCGGCGTCGTTGCGGCAAAGTGAATAAGGTCGTCGGGAACGATGAGGTTGCGCGCCGTAAAGGTCTTGCTCCAGCCTTTGACGAATTGCAGGCTGTAAGTGAACTGGCTGGACGGCGCGATCAGAAGCGGCCGGTGATGGCCGGCATCGAGCAGCAGCCGCGCTGCTTCCGCACCGATCACCTCATGATCGAGATCAACGCTCGGGTGGACACTCAAGAGTTCGGTGCGCCCGAAGGTGACGAAGGGCGTGCCGACCTCCAGCAGATATTTGACGCGGTCGTCCTGCGGTCTCGTATGGGTAATGATGATGCCGTCGACAGAGCCCTCTTCGACGAGATCGCGAACCGTCGCCAAGGGATCGTCTGCCTGCAACTGCGGTACGACGGTCGTCCGGTAGCCGCAGCCCTTCATATGGCGCGACACGCCTTCCACCAGCGAGGCGACGACGATGTTCATCTCGCCTTCGCGCTCGAAGGGCAGCACGATGCCGATGGCATGGGTCTTGCCGGTGCGGAGATTGAGGCCGCCGAGATTTGGACGATAGCCAAGTTCGCCGGCTACCCGCTTCACCAGCTCGATGGTTTCGCGATTGACCTCAGGGCCTTCCTTCAGCGCGCGGCTGACGGTGGTGATCGACAGGCCAAGTGTGGTCGCGACCGTGCGCAACGTCACACGCTGACCCGCATCACGCCGCAAGCCGCGCCCTATCCCCGATCCCTGCATGCTGGACAAATCCCTTCGCTTCACTTCGCCTGCCCGACAATGCCCGCTGTCAAATGCGCGTGCAAGCACGGCCCTTGGGTCGTCAGGATGTCGCGATCTCTATTGATGGCTTTCCCCAATAAGAAAATCGAGATCGCAGCCGTCCTCGGCCTGGAGGACGTGCTTGTTGTAGAGGCCGAGCCAGCCGCGGGTCTCGGCAGGAGGCGCCGGCGTCGGATCGCGCTTGGCAAGCTCCGCCTCGTCGACCAACAGATCCAAACGCCGCTCCCTGACGCTGATGCGTATCAGGTCACCGTTGCGGACCAGCGCCAGCGGCCCGCCTGCCGCGGATTCAGGCGAAACATGCAGTACGATCGTCCCGTAAGCCGTGCCGCTCATGCGTGCATCCGAGATGCGCAGCATGTCCTTCACGCCCTTGCGCGCCAGCTTGGCCGGTATCGGCAGATAGCCAGCCTCCGGCATGCCAACGGCCTTCGGTCCGGCATTCTTCAGCACGAGAATATCGTCTTCCGTGACCTCGAGATCGGGATCGTCGATCCGCTCCGAAAGGTCCTTGAGCCCTTCGAAAACGACGGCGCGGCCGGTCTTTTCAAAGAGCCTCTCGTCGGCCGCCGCGCGCTTGAGGATCGCCCCTTTTGGCGCCAGGTTTCCGAACAGCGCCACGAGACCGCCGTCAGCGCGGATCGGCGTTTCGGTCGGGCGGATGATCTTATCGTCCACCCAGACATCATCATCGGGGACTAGCTCAGCAAGCGTTTCTCCCGTGACCGTGCGTGCCGATAGGTCGAGGTGATCACCAAGACGCTTCAGCAATGCGCCGACGCCGCCGGCGTAGAAGAAATCCTCCATATAGGCATCGCCCGTCGGCTTGAGATCGACGAGCACAGGCGTTGCAACGGACATCGCATTCAGCGCCTGCAGATCGACCTTCAGGCCGAGACGTCCCGCGATCGCCGCCAGATGGATGATGGCATTGGTCGAACCACCGATCGCGAGCAAGGTCTTCAGCGCATTGTCGATGCTCGCCTGGGTGACGGTCTCGCGAATGGTCGTTCCCGACGAAACCAAGCCCATTGCGGCAACACCCGTCGTTTCCGCTGCTCGCAGGCGATCGGCATGGACAGCGGGAATCGCTGCCGTTCCGGGTAACATCAGGCCCATTACCTCCAGCATGATTGCCATGCTGCTGGCCGTTCCCATCACCGCACAGGTGCCCGCGGTCGTCGCCAGGGCGCCTTCCACCGCATCGATCTGCCTGTCGTTCAGCTCACCGGCGCGATAGCGGCCCCAGAACCGGCGGCAATCCGTGCAAGCGCCGAGCCGCTCGCCTTGATAACGCGAGGTCATCATCGGCCCGGTGGACAGCACGATTGCCGGCTTGCCGGCGGAGGCCGCGCCCATTACCAGCGCTGGCAAAGTCTTGTCGCAGCCACCGACGAGCACGACGGCATCCATCGGCTGGGCGCGGACCATTTCTTCCACATCCATCGCCATCAGATTGCGGAAGACCATGCTGGTCGGATTGAGGAAGACTTCACCGAGCGAGGTCACGGGGAAATCGAGCGGCAGGCCTCCGGATGCCAGCACCCCGCGTTTGACTGCCTCCACCAGCTCCGGCACGTTGCGGTGACAATTGTTGAAGCCACTTGCCGTCCAGGTGATGCCGATGACCGGCTTTTCCAGCATGGTGCGCGAGTATCCCATCGAAGAGGCGAAGGAGCGGCGCAGATAGGCGGCAAAACGAGGATCGCCGTAATTGGTGAGACCGTTGCGGATACCTTTTCCCGGCTTGCTCATATCTGCCCTCCCTTTAGAAAAACGCGCCTGGATCGACCGGCTGCTATCCGTCGGATCGGTTTTCCCCGAACCCATATCTCATTGCCATATTGGCTGAGCTACATGCAAAATGTCGAGCGCGGCGCTGTGCTAATGTTAGGATTGCGCTATCTAATTTCTTTCATCGGTCAGCAGGAAAGGCGCGTTCCCATGTCGCAGGCTGTGGTTTTCAAACTTCTTGGCAGACGGGTGCGGCTCGGCCTGATCGGCGGTGCGCAGGGTTCGCTTATCGGTCCGGTGCATCGCACTGCCGCACGCCTCGACGATTGCTTCGATCTTGCGGCCGGCGTCTTCTCCTCCGATCCGGAGCGGTCGCTAAACTCCGCCCATGCCTTTGGCATCAAGCGCGGCTATGCCGATGTATGGAGCATGATCGAAGCCGAAACCCTGCGGGCTGACGGCATCGACGCGGTCGCCATCATGACGCCGAACGACAGCCATTATGAATATGCGGCTGCTGCTCTCGACGCCGGTCTTGACGTCATCTGCGACAAGCCGCTGACCAACGATTACGACAGCGCGCTAGCGCTCGCCCGCAAGGCCCATGACCGCGGCCGTATCCTGTCGCTCACCCATAATTATTCCGGCTATCCCATGGTGCGCGAGGCGCGTGCCACCGTCACCGGCGGCGAGATCGGCGCTCTCCGTCTCGTCAATGTCCGCTATGTACAGGGCTCGCTCAGCCGGCCTATCGAGGCCGACCCGGACAAGATGGCGCCCCGCACCAAATGGCGGCTCGATACGGCCAAAGGCGGCAAGAGCCATGTGCTTGGGGATATCGGCGTGCATGCCCATCAACTGATGAGCTTTGTTTGCGGTCGCCGCATCGCCGCAGTGCTTGCCGATGTCGGCCCATCGTTACCCGGCCGCACGGCACACGATACGGCGCAAGTGATCCTCAGATTCGATGACGGTACGCGAGGCCAGATGCTGGTGAGCAAGGTGGCGACCGGCGCGCAGAATGTCGTCAGCATCGAGGCTTATGGCGAAGACGGCGGCATCTCGTGGAACCAGGCCGAAGCCAACGATCTGCGCGTCATGCGGCTGAACCGCGCCGACGAGCTACGCACGCGCGGCCTTCCGAGCCTGCATCCGCATGCCCAGCGAGGCACCCGCCTGCCCACCGGCCACCCAGAAGCCTTCTTCGAAGCCTTCGCCAATATCTACACCGATTTCGCCGAACTGGTTGCCGCCCGCTTTGCCGGCGCCGAGCCTGACCCGCTGGCGGAACTGACGCCCAATGCCTGGACCGGCGTTGACGGCCTCGCCTTCATCGACGCCTGCCTGCAGTCGACGGCGACGGGAACGTGGGCTGACGTGGTCTACGAGCACGATCGGTATTGATGTCCGGATAGTGACTTTTCCATCCGGGTCCGCGCCACAGATTTCGATCCGCATTCCCCTCGCAATCGCACGAGAATTACATTAGACCCATCCGCATAAGTTGTATATTGAGGGGAATATAGTGGACAAATATACGAAGACGATTCTGACTGTGATCGCCGCCGCGCTGGTATTGATCGCATTGCAAAATTTTATCACGCCGGCACAAGCCGTCGGCGGTGGCTGCGGCTTTAACATGTACAATCCCTGCTATGTAAAAATCGCCCCCTGAAGGATCGCGACGACTCCATTGCGGCAATAATGATCCCTGCCGTGAGTTTCATGATTGGCCTTTTGCGCGCCATGTTTCAGCAGCAAAAGAGCCTTGGTAAAAGCGGCCTAATCGAGCGCTTTCAAACGGTTACGGGGATCGCATGAAGAAGTTGACGGCTATTGCGATCCTGTGCGTTTGTCTTGTCGTAGGAACGCTCTATGCCATGGCAGGCGGCGATTATCCGCCGCTCAAAGACGGCGATCTGATTTTTCAGACATCGACCAGTAACCAATCAAGCGCGATTATATTCGCCACTGGTTCTGCCTTTTCACACATGGGCATCATCAAAAACGACAATGGGGCAATCACGGTCATCGAGGCCGGGGCAAAGGTCAAGGAAACACCGCTGAAAACCTGGGTCAATCGCGGTTTGTTGAGACAGGTGGCGATCTATCGCGATCCGCGACTCACCCCCGAAACCGCACGACAGCTCCTGTCCTACGCCCGCACGCTCTACGGCAAACCCTATGACCTGTTTTTCTCGTTCAACAACGATGCGATTTACTGCAGTGAACTGCCCTATCTCACCTACAAGGCTGCGGGCATCGAGATCGGCAAGGTGCAGAAAATATCTGAGCTACACATCGACAACATGCTTGTCAGAAACCTGGTGCAGTCGCGGTGGCAGCGCGATAGCGAATGCACTGAGCGCGGCTACGATTTCGATCAGTGCTATAAATACATCCTCAATCAGAGCCTCGTCACTCCAGTGAGCATCGCCAATGATCCAAATCTCAGGATGATTTATTCGAACTACCCGCTGTGATGGGGTGTCCACCCCATCACCAAAGATCCTCGATGCCGAATTGGCTCCAATCCCGATCAGGAAGCCGCAACCTTGCGGGCAGCGGTAATTGCAGCGCGAGCACCGGCGCGGAGCTGTGCGGTTTCGGCGCCGGCAATGACGAGATCCAGGCCGAGCTTCAGGAATTGCCCGGCGCGTTCGCCGTCCGTGCCGAAGGCGCAGATCAGCTTGCCATAGGCGCGGCAACGCGCCACTGCATGCGCCAATGTCTGATCGATCGCGGCGCTGTCGGGCGCCAGACGCGCGCCATTCGAGAGCGCGATGGAGAGATCGGACGGGCCGATGAAGATGCCGTCGATGCCGTCGACCGCGAGGATTTCATCGATGGCATCGAGCGCCGCGCGGGTCTCGACCATGGCGATGGTGACAGTCAGGCCGTTGGCGCCCTGCAGATACTCGTCAGCAGCGATGCCGAAATGATTGAGCGCGAGCGAAGGTCCCCAGCTCCGTTCGCCGAGGGGCGGATATTTCGTTGCTTTCACTAGAGCACGGGCGTCATCGGCGGAATTGATCATCGGCGCGATGATGGCGGAGGCACCGGCATCGAGCAGCCGCGACGCTGACGCGAAATCGCCGACCGGGATGCGCGCGATTGCCGGCTTGCCGGCCAGGCGCACCTGCGCAATGCCGTTCGCCGCGGAGGCCATGTCCCACATTCCATGCTGCATATCGAGGACGATGGCGTCGAAAGCTTCCTGCGAGAGATGATTGACCAGCAGCGGATCGGGCGTGCCGATCCAGGCTGAGATCATGCCGCCATTTTCCCGGCGCTTCAGGCGACCCGCGAAACCGTCGATATCAGTGGTCATAATGATTTTCCTCAATTACCAAGCCCGCTGAGGGCGAGATATTTCACTTCAAGATATTCTTCCATGCCCTCTTTCGAGCCTTCGCGGCCGAACGGGCGACAGGCATGGAAATAATATCTTCGTTGATGCCGACAATACCGGATTCCCGCGCCTCGGCTACCCGAAAGATGCGCGCGACGTTGCGCGGATAGGAAAACTCACCATTGGTCTGCGGCTATCTTACAACTGCGACCGCGGCAAGCTGGGGTAGCTTGTCGCGGTCCAATATTTCGCTGCCCAGCAATGGGCGACCGTATCAATGAGCCCCTGCCCCGCCGCCGGGCTGCGGTTTGCGGGCAAAAAGCGTGGCGATTGCGGCGGTCGCCAAGAGGATGCCGATGACGGCGAAGGTGTCGCTGAAGCCCATGATCAGTGCTTGCCGCTTGATGATGCTGCCGAGGGCGACCGTTGCTTTCTGCGCGGCAAGGGCATGATCCGAAACGCCGTGCGACAGGAAATAATTGGTCGTCTGCGTCAGCCGCTCCCTCACCTCATCGCGCGCCAGCGTCACAGACTGGCCGATGATGTTGGAATGGAACTGCTCGCGCTTGGTGAGCACGGTGCCGAGCGTTGCCGTTCCGACCGCGCCGCCGAGATTTCGCAGCATGTTGGTCAAGCCGGATGCGGCGGCGGCATCGGCAGGTGCGATACCGGCGGTGGTGATCGCCGTAATCGGTGTGATGACCATGGCCTGCCCGATAGCGCGCACGATATTCGGTATCCAGAACTGATCACCCGCGGTGTCGGCGGAAAGCGTCACGTTCATGAAGCAGCTTATGGCAAAGATGGCGATACCGAGGAAGCCGATATAGCGGACGTCGAAGCGCTTCATCATCACCGGAACCAGCGGAATGAGGATGAGTTGCGGCAAGCCGGTCCAGGCGAGCACGTTGCCGATCTGCTCGGCATTGTAACGCTGCACCTGGCCGAGATATTGCGGCAGGATATAGACCGAGCCGAAGAGCGCGAAGCCGACCAGCACGTTGACGAGAACGCCGATGCCGAAATTGCGTTGCTTCAAAAGCCGCAGCTTCACCAGCGGATTCTGAATGGTCAACTCTATCCAGATGAAGGCGCTGAGCGAAACGACAGCGATAGTGCTGAGCTTCAGAATGAAGGGCGAGGAGAACCAGTCATCCTTATTGCCCTCCTCGAGCACGGTCTGTAGCGCCGAAAGCCCGATTGCCATCGTCACGATGCCAGCCCAGTCGCCGTGCTTCAGAAGGCCAAGTTGCAGCGGCCCCTTCTCGAGTGTCAGAGCAAGGGCGATCGCCATGATGGCGCTCGGCAGGGCATTGATGAAGAAGATTGTCTGCCAGCCGTAATTCTCCGTCAGATAACCGCCGATGGTAGGGCCGATGGCAGGAGCAACCGTGACCGATAGCGCGAAGATCGCAAGGCCCGTCGGCTGCTGTGCCTTGGGTAGCTTGGTGAGGATCATCGTGAAGGCCATCGGGATCAGAACGCCGCCGGCAAAGCCCTGCAGCCCGCGCAGCACGATCATCGTCCCGAGATCATGCGCGAAGGCACAGGCGATCGAGAGCAGCGGGAAGAGGATCGAATTCACTAGGATATAGCGGCGAAACGAGAAGACGTTGCTGAAAAAAGCCGTCAGCGGGATGACGACGATTTCGCCGATCAGATAGGAGGTCGATATCCAGGCACCGTTATCGACGCCCGTGCCGATGCCGCCTTCGATATCGAGAAGCGAGGCATTGGTGATCTGGATGTTGAGGATCGCCATGAAGGCGCCGATCATGCCGGCGAGTACGGCGATCCATTCCCTGGTGCTGGCCTTCGCGCTTGGCTGCGGGATGGCGATGGCGGTGGTGGCTGCGATAGTGGACATGGCTCAATACTCCTCATCCTTCACCGTTCATGCGCCGTGGCTCTGGTCGGCCGTCTTGATGTCGATGCTCGGCTGCACCGACATGCCGGGGCGCAGATCGCCGGAGGCGGCGCTATCGCCATCGAGGACGATCTTGACCGGGATGCGCTGCACGACCTTGGTGAAATTACCCGTGGCATTGTCCGGCGGCAGCAGCGCGAATTCCTGGCCGCTCGCGGGCGCCAAGCTGTCGACATGACCGTGATAGACGCGGCCGGGGAACATATCGACTTCGATGTCGACCGGCTGGCCGGCATGCACGTCGGTCAACTGCGTCTCCTTATAATTCGCAACGATATAGGCGGCCGACGTCGGGACCACCGACATCAACTGCGTGCCGGCCTGCACATATTGGCCGACGCGGAGCGTGCGGTTGCCGATGACACCATCGAGCGGTGCGACGATCGTCGTATAGGACAGATTGAGCTCCGCCTGGCTCTGGACGGCCTGGTCGTGGGCAAGGGTCGCCCTGGCTTGCGCCAATTGCGCCTTCAACAGATCGACCTGCTTGATGGTCCCGGCAAGCGATGCCGTATCGCGGTCGATCGCGGCCCGGGCGGCGGCGATCTGCGAGGCGGCCTGTTGTGCGGTTTGCACCGGCGCATAGCCGTTGACCGATAGGCTTGCATAACGCTTGTCGTTCTGCTCCGCGAAGGTCTCGTTGGCCTTGTCGACATCGACGGTCGCCTGGGCGGCCGCGATCAATGATTGCTGCATGTCGAGAGAAGCCTGCTTGGCCTCGACGTCGGCTTGAGCGGCGGCAACATCGGCCTTGGCCTGATCAAGCGCCGTCTTGAAATCGCGGTCGTCGATACGGGCCAGTACCTGCCCCGCCTTGACCGTCTGATTGTCGTTGACGACGACGCCAGTAATATAGCCGGAAATCTTCGGCGCGATGGCGCTGTTATCGGCTTGCACATAGGCATCGTCGGTCGATACCTGGAAACGGCCGACCGTCCAGTAGTTATGACCGTAATAGGCGGCGGCTGCGATAACGGCGAGTGCCGTGGCGCCGAGCAGGAACGACTTGCCCCGCTTCTTCGCCGCCGGCTTTTCCTCGCTGGCAATACGCATCAGTTCGACCGTCACATCCGGTTTGCCGGCATCCATGGTCGATGCTTCGGCAACCGGTGCCTGCTTGCTCGCATTCAATACATGAACCTTGTTTTCCACTATCGTCTCTCCTGATGGCCGATCGTCTTGGAGGTACATGCCCGCAAAAATTCTCGGCCGCACATTTAGGAAACTTATTGTTTTCCAAAATATGCGCTGTAAAATGGAAGTCAACAGGAATTTGGAAAATTGTCATGGTCGAAATTCAAATAAATGAGAAGCGCTCCCGCGGCCGACCCCAGCTTCGCTGCGACGACGATACGAAGAGCCTGATCATCGAGGCAGCCGATACGCAATTTCGGGAAAACGGCTATGCGGCCGCGAGCATCAACGCGATCGCCCAATCCGCCGGCGTCTCGACCAAGACGCTCTATCGGCTGTTTCCGACCAAGGCAGACCTGTTTTCGAGCATCGTTTCCGACCGTATCGGCCGGTTTTTCCTGGCGCTGGACCAGTCGACGCTGGCGACGATGGATTTGCGGCAGGGCCTGGAGCGACTGCTGACGGCCTATGGCATGCTGACGATGTCGGACGATACGATCGACATTATGCGTCTCGTCATCGCCGAATCGGACCGCTTTCCGGAAATCGCCACATCCTTCTATGAGACGGCCATCGTTGGCTCGAATGCCATCATGGAGAAATGGTTGACGATGCAATGCGAACGTGGGCTCATCCGTCTGGAGGACCCCCATATGGCTTCCGGCATGCTGCGTGGCATGATGATTATGGAGCCACAGCGCGCCGCCATCCTGCGCCAACTCCCCCCTCCGAACATCGCGGAGATCACCCGGCGGGCACGCATTTGCGCCGAGGTGTTTCTCAAGGGTTGCCAGGTTTGATTGGCATCAACCTTCAATAACCACCGGCATCCTTATGCGCGGAATTGACATGATTCCAGGGCTGCAGCTGATGATGCATTGACGAAACTCTAAGCCACTCCTACAATATGACTACTGTAGTCATATTGGTGATCCCATGAAGGAAATTCAGCTCAAGGATGCGAAAGCAACGCTTTCTGCTGTGGTCGATGATGCTCTCAGCGGCAATCCAGCGGTCATTACTCGCCATGGCGAGCGCACCGCGGTCATCATCTCTTATGACGAATATCAAAAATTGAAGCAGGTTCCGTCCTTTGGTTGGTTACTCACCAATGCACCACTTGAAGACGACGACCTGCCAGTGCGCAAGCCGGGCCGGCTGCTACGCGATGATGATATCTAATGTATCTTCTGGATACGAATATCATCTCCGCGACATCGCCATTGCGCGCGCAAGATTTACTATCGCAGGCGGTTCGGGCATGGATTGCAGCCCATGCCCATCAGTTTTACCTCTCCACCGTGACTGTCGCCGAAATAGAAACAGGGATTGCGAAAGCCCGTCGGATGGGCGCGTCCAAGAAAGCTGAGCTGCTTGGCGAGTGGCTTGAACTCACTCTCCATCTTTACGGCGACCGCATCCTACCGCTCGATACAGAAACTGCCCGCATCGCGGGCCGACTATTCGACCAGGCGGTAGGACGGGGCGGAGATCCAGGTTTCGAAGATGCTGCGATTGCCGCAACAGCACTGCGACACGATTACACGGTTCTCACCCGAAACCTAAGGCATTTCCGGCTGATGGATGCGCGCTCGCTCGATCCGTTCGCGAATCCACCGGAAGTATAGGCTCTTTAGATAATTCCGCCCCCGCCTGCCGCCGAGGCTGGGCGTTCGCTTGCAACCTTCTTCCGATAGCCGCTTGCCCGGTAAGCCGCCACGGGATCGATGGCGCCGCCGGTGCGGCGGCGGGCTTCCGCAAGGATGGGCTCGACATCGGCGCGGTAAGCGCGCTTCAGGGTTTCGGAGGCCATCAGGGCGTCGTTGGAGTCTTGATAGTCCGCCAATGCCCGACGATCGACGATCAATGCCTGCGCATAGGCACGGCGGATTTCGTTGGCGCTGGAAATCAGGCTTTCGATCGGATCGGTGACATTGTGCGACTGGTCGATCATGTGGGCCGGATGGAATCCTTTTACCCCGCGATGCTCGGCGTCGACCAGTTCATTGAAAACCAGGAACAAGCGATAAGGCTCGATCGCGCCGGCGTCGAGATCGTCGTCGCCATATTTCGAATCGTTGAAGTGGAAGCCGCCGAGCTTGCCGAACTGGATGAGGCGCGCGACGATCATCTCGATATTGGTATTCGGCGCGTGGTGACCGAGGTCGACGAGGCAGTAAGCCTTTGGCCCAAGCGTCTGGGCGATCAGATAGTTTGTGCCCCAGTCCTGCACCACGGTCGAATAGAAGGCCGGCTCGTACATCTTATGCTCGGAAAACAGCCGCCAGTCATCCGGCAAGGCGTTATAGATCTCCGCCATTGCGGCGAGGTAACGCTCAAACGCCTTGGTGAAATTGCTCTGGCCGGGGAAGTTGGAACCGTCACCGATCCAGACCGTCAGCGCCTTCGAACCGATCGCCTTGCCGATCTCGATGCATTCCAGATTGTGCTCAACCGCCTGGGCGCGGGTCGCTGCGTCAACATGGCTGAGCGAGCCGTATTTGTAGGAATGTGGCTGGCCGGGAGCATCGGAGAAAGTATTGGAATTCATGGCATCGAAGCCGAGGCCGAGCGCATCGCCCTTGGCCTTCAATTCCTTTGCATCGGCTTTGTCCCAGGGAATGTGCAGCGAGACGGTCGGCGTCGCCCGCGTCAACTGATGGATGACGGCGCAATCATCGAGCTTGTCGAAAATGCCGCGTGGTTCGCCGGTACCGGGAAAGCGGGCAAAGCGTGTACCGCCGGTGCCGACACCCCAGGAGGGCACGGCAACGAAGAATTCCGAGACCTTTTTCGTTACGGCCTCGATATCGACGTCGCGACGCGCGAGCGTGGCGCCTAGCGCTTCATAATCAGATTTCAGCGCAGCAGCGCGCTTGTCGTTTTCCGCAGCGACCAGATCCGGCGCAATTCTGAACTCGGCCATTCTTTCCTCCCAGGTATGTTATTCGAAATGTTACGGTGCGTTCATCCTGCAAGCCATCATCCGCCCTCGCCCTTCGAGGGCCCTATGGGGCCACCTCAGGGTGAGGGCTGATCTCCCCGTCAGTTCGGCGCAATCGTTACCCCACCCTCATGGTAAGGTGCGCTGCCGCAAGAGCGAAGCGAGCGCGGCAGGGCCTCGAACCACGATGGTGGCGCCGAGGGCCGCCACCGCCTCGCCAACTATCGCGTAAAACTCTGTGCGTTGCCGGCATCAACATTGATGATGTTGCCGGTCGACTTGGCGGAGAGGTCAGAGGCGAGGAAATAGATAGCCTCTGCAATATCTTCCGGGAAAACGTTGAGCTTCAGCATAGAGCGCTTGCGGTAATGTTCTTCCAAGTCGTCCACCTCGATCTTCGAAGAGGCGGCACGCTGTTCGCGCCATTCGCCGTTCCAAATCTTGGAGCCGCGCAGGACGGCGTCGGGGTTGACCGTGTTGACGCGAATGCCCGCCTCCGCACCCTCGAGCGCCAGGCAGCGGGCCAGGTGGATTTCGGCGGCCTTGGCGGTGCAATAGGCGGCCGCATTCGGCGACGAGGCAAGGCCATTCTTGGAGGCGACGAAGACGACGTTGCCGCCGAGATTCTGACGCCGGAACAGCCGGAAAGCTTCACGCGAGACGAGGAAATAGCCGGTGGCGAGGATGTCGATATTGCGGTTCCACATCGAAAGCTCCGTGCTTTCGATCGGCGCAGAGGAAGCAATGCCGGCATTCGAAACGAGAATATCGATGCCGCCGAATTCGACGCAGGCTTCCGCGAAGGACGAAATCACTGCGTCCTCCTTGGTCACATCAAGCTTGACACTGCGTACAGAGTCCGCGCCGTATTTCTTGGCGAAATCCTCCTGCGTGCTCTCAAGTGCCGATTGATCGATGTCTGCCAGCACCACGCAGGCGCCCTCGCCCACCAGACGCGCCGCTGTGGCGCGGCCGATGCCGCCGGCGCCGCCTGTGACGAAAGCCACGCGACCGGCTAGGCTCTTCGGCTTCGGCATGCGCTGCAGCTTCGCTTCTTCCAGCAGCCAATATTCGATATCGAAGGCTTCCTGCTCGGGCAGGCCCTGATATTCGGATACGGTCGAGGCGCCGCGCATGACGTTGATGGCGTTGACGTAGAACTCGCCGGCAATGCGCGCCGTTGCCTTGTCGCGGGCAAAGGAGAGCAGACCGACGCCCGGCACCAGGAAGATTACTGGGTTCGGATCGCGCATGGCAGGCGAATTGTCATGCTTGCAGTCATTGTAATAGCGGGCGTAGTCGGCGCGGTAGTCCTCCAGCGCCTGATCGAGACCGGCGATGACGGCGTCTGCGTCGGGTTTCGCCGGATCGAAGTCGACGATAAGCGGGCGGATTTTGGTGCGCAGGAAATGGTCCGGGCAACTCGTGCCGAGCGCACCGAGCGGACGGAGATTGTTCGAATTGACGAATTCAAGCACGGCGTCCTGATCGTCGAAATGACCGAGCTTGCGCTCCGCCTTGCCGATGCGACCGCGGATTTCCGGCATGAGCTTGGCGGCAATCGCGCGGCGTTCGGTCTGCGGCAGGCTCTGGATGACTACGCCGCCGAAAATGGTCTTACCTTCAGTCTTCGCCGCAAACCATTGAATTGCTTTGTTGATGATCGCAAGCGTCAGTTCGTAGCAGCCCTTGGCGTCATTGGCCCAGGTGAAGAGGCCGTGGCTTTCGAGAACGACGCCCTTGGCATTCGGATGCGCCTTGACGAAGGCTTCGAGATCGAGGCCGAGCTGAAAACCGGGGCGCCGCCATGGCAGCCAGCCGATGTCTTCACCGAAGATTTCGCGGGTCAGCTCGCGGGAATTTTTGGAAGCCGCGATCGCGATGATCGCGTCGGGATGCATGTGGTCGACATGGGTAAAAGGCACGAAACCGTGCAACGGCGTGTCGATGGAAGCGGCGCGGGCATTGAGGTTGAAGGTGCAATGCGGCAAGAAGCCGACCATGCGGTCCTCGTCGGCAACGCCCTTGTAGATGCCCTTCAGGCTGTCGAGCTTGTCCTGATAAAGCGTGGCAAAACCGTCGAGCTTGATGGTCCCGACATCACCGCCGGAGCCCTTAACCCACAGCACCTTCACTTTTTCTCCGCTCAGCGGATCGGTTTCCATGACCTTGGCCGATGTGTTGCCGCCACCGTAATTGGTGATACGCTTGTCAGCACCGAGCAGATTCGACCGGTAGAGCAGCTTGCCCGGCTCATCGAGGCCGGCCGCATATGCATCATCCCAACGGTTTTCCAGAAGCTGAACACCAGCCGCCATGTCATCCTCCCATAAGATCATCTCTTGCGGACGGTCTAAAAGATGCTCAAACCGCCCTTGTTAATCACGATATCGCTCACGGATAGTCGCTTTGTCAATCGAAAACGATCATAATTGATAATGCTGCGATGCAATATGAAAGTTTTTGAGCGTTTGTGATTGACACTTTGTCACATTTGCGAAATAACCCGAGAAGGAGGAGCCGATGCACGAACGTGAACGCCATCGCATCATTTTGAGCGCCGTACAGGAAAAGCCCGTGGTGACGATTCAGGATATTTCCGAATTGACCGAGGCCTCCGAAGCGACGATCCGCCGTGATATTGCGGCCCTGCATGTGCAGGGAAAGATCCGGCGCGTGCGTGGCGGGGCGGAATCGATCCATCCTCCGCAGCTCGGCAATCTCGCCGGCCGCCCCTTCCGAGTTTCGGAAGGCGTCAATATCGATAAGAAACGCGCAATTGCGCGCAAGGCCGCTGAATTATGCAGTCAGGGCGACGCCATCATCATCAATGGCGGCACGACCACATTCCAGCTTGTCCACTACATCTCGGCTTATCGGCTGCAGGTGATGACCAATTCCTTCGCCATTGCCGAACATCTGGTGAAGCACTCGAAGAACACGGTAACGATTCCGGGCGGCGCGATCTATCGCGAGCAGAGCCTGATCCTGTCACCCTTTGACAATGATACGACCCGGAACTTCTATGCGCGGCGCATGTTTATCGGCGCGCAAGGCGTTGGTCCGCTCGGCGTCATGGAAGCCGACGCGCTGGTTATCCAGAGCGAGCAGAAGCTGATGCGCCAGGCCGACGAGCTGGTCGTGATGGTCGATTCCAGCAAGTTCCGTCAGCGCTCCAGCCTGATCCTGTGCCCACTTGAGCAGGTAACGACCATCATCACCGATGACGGCGTGTCGGCGGAGACTGTACGCATGATCGAGGATGCCGGCGTGTCGCTGATTATCGCGAGCGTCACGGCGCAGGCCGAGAGGGAGGATTCCCCGTCCGTCGCATGAGATGCGCGGCTGTGGCGGGGTGAGCATAGCCTATCAACTTTGGGAGGAAGAGACATGAATATTGCAAAGAAATTGGCGATCGGCGTAGCGCTGGCCGTCGCAATGATGGCCGGCACGGCAAGTGCGAAAGACATCAAGATCGGCCTCGTAGTGAAGTCGCTCGGCAACGGCTTCTTCGAAGCGGCCAATAAGGGCGCTCAGGAAGCCGCCAAGGAACTCGGCGGCGTGCAGGTCATCTACACCGGCCCGACGCAGCCGACCGCCGAAGCCCAGATCGAAGTGATCAACTCGCTGATCGCACAGGGCGTCGATGCCATAGCTATCTCCGCCAACGACAAGGATGCTGTGGTGCCTGCCTTGAAGAAGGCCACGCAGCGCGGCATCAAGGTTATCTCCTGGGATTCCGGCGTGGCTCCGGCCGGCCGCATCCTGCAGCTCAATCCGTCTTCAAACGAGCTGATCGGCAAGATGTGCCTGACGCTCGCCAAGGACCATCTTGACGGCGGCAAGGGCAATTTCGCCATCCTGTCGGCGACTTCGACCGCCACAAACCAGAACATCTGGATCGGCGAAATGAAGAAGCAGCTCAAGGATTTCCCGGGCCTCAACCTCGTTACGACCGTCTACGGTGACGACCTTTCGGACAAGAGCTACCGCGAAGCCCAGGGCCTCCTGACCTCGCATCCGGAAGTCAAGGTCATCGTCGCTCCGACGACCGTCGGCGTGCTCGCCGCTTCGCAGGCCGTCAAGGATGCCGGCAAGATCGGCCAGGTCTATGTGACCGGTCTCGGCCTGCCATCCGAAATGGCTGGCGCCATCAAGTCGGGCGCCACGAAGGAGTTCGCGATCTGGAACCCGATCGACCTCGGCTATTCCGCAACGCAAATCTCCTACCGTCTCGTCAAGGGTGAAACCGACGGCAAGCCGGGCAGCGAGATCAATGCCGGCCGCATGGGCAAGATCAACGTTGGAGACAACGGCGAAGCCGCCATGGCCGATCCCTTCGTCTACAACGCCTCGAATATCGATCAGTTCTCCAAGGTCTTCTGATCGACGGACCCATTCGCAGCTTTCCGGCGGCTTCAGCCGCCGGACTTGGTTAACTTATCCGGTACATTGCTGATGACCACAGTCCTTCAACGACCCGCCACGGGCATGCCAAGCTTGGGCAATACCGCCATTCTGGAGATGCGCGGCATTTCGCAGATCTTTCCGGGCGTGAAGGCGCTCGACGGCGTCAGCATCTCACTTTATCCCGGCAAGGTCACCGCCCTGATCGGCGAAAACGGCGCCGGCAAATCGACGCTGGTCAAGATTTTGACCGGTATCTATCGTCCGAACGAGGGCGAAATCCTCGTCGACGGCAAGCCGGTTGCGTTTCACAGCGCCCAGGCCGCGATCGACGCCGGCGTCACCGCCATACATCAGGAGACCGTGCTCTTCGACGAGCTGACGGTTGCCGAAAACATCTTTCTCGGCCATGCGCCGCGCACGAAATTCCGCACCATCGACTGGAAGACGATGAACAGCCGGTCAAGGCTGCTGCTGGAATCGCTGGAAAGCACCATCGATCCGTCGATCCGCCTGAAGGACCTGTCCATCGCGCAGCGCCATCTCGTGGCGATTGCCCGCGCCCTGTCTATCGAAGCACGCATAGTCATCATGGACGAGCCGACCGCGGCTCTTTCCCGCAAGGAGATCGATGACCTCTTCCGTATCGTCGAAGGTCTGAAGGCCAAGGGCAAGGCCATATTGTTCATCAGCCACAAGTTCGACGAACTCTATGAAATCGCCGATAATTTCGTGGTCTTTCGTGATGGCCGCGCCGTTGGTCATGGCCCGCTGAAGGAGACGCCGCAGGACGAGATCGTCCGCATGATGGTCGGTCGCGACGTCAAGGATGCCTTCCCGAAAGTGCCCGTTACCATTGGCGACGTGGTGTTCGAGGTCGAAAATTATTGCCACCGCACCGAGTTCCGCGACATCTCCTTCAAGCTCCGGCGTGGAGAAATCCTCGGCGTCTACGGCCTTATCGGCGCCGGCCGTTCCGAACTGTGTCAATCGCTGTTCGGGATCACCAGGCCGCTCTCCGGACGGCTGACGCTGAACGGTCAGGAAATCCATATTCATTCGCCGCATGACGCCATCCGCGCCGGCATCGTCTATGTGCCGGAGGAACGCGGCCGCCATGGCCTGGCGCTGCCGATGCCGATCTATCAAAACATGTCGCTGCCTTCGCTCGGGCGGACCTCGCGCAAAGGCTTCCTGAAAGCAGCCGACGAGTTTGCGCTCGCCCGCAAATATGCCGAGCGGCTGGACCTGCGCGCCGCTGCCCTTTCCGTGCCTGTCGGCACGCTCTCGGGCGGCAACCAGCAGAAGGTGGTGATCGGCAAATGGCTGGCGACGCAGCCGAAGATCATCATTCTGGATGAGCCGACCAAGGGCATCGATATCGGTTCGAAGGCGGCTGTGCACGGCTTCATCAGCGAGCTGGCGGCAGAAGGCCTCAGCATCATCATGATCTCCTCCGAACTGCCTGAAATCCTTGGCATGTCGGATCGCGTGCTGGTGATGAAGGAGGGACTTTCGGCCGGCCTATTCGACCGCGAAGGACTGACGCCGGAAACGCTGGTGCGCGCCGCCACGGGCAATGCATAGGGAGGGCCGGATGCTACGCATACTCAAAAAACGCGAAACGCTGCTCTTCCTCATCATTATCGTGATGATCGCCGGTTTCGCAACGCGTGCGGCCGGCTTTGCCGAGCCCGCCAATCTTGCCAACATCTTCAATGATACGTCGATCTTGATCATCCTGGCGCTGGCGCAGATGACGGTCATTCTGACGAAATCGATCGATCTTTCCGTCGCCGCCAATCTCGCTTTCACCGGCATGGCGATCGCCATGCTGAATGCTGCCTATCCCGATCTGCCGCTGATCGTGCTCGTGGTCACGGCTGTCGTTATGGGCGCAGTGCTCGGCGCCATCAACGGTTATCTCGTCTGGGCTCTGGAAATCCCACCGATCGTCGTCACCCTCGGCACGCTTACCATCTATCGTGGCATGGCTTTCGTGCTGTCCGGCGGCGCGTGGGTCAATGCGCATCAGTTCACGCCTATCTTCCTCAACGTGCCGCGCACGCTGGTCCTCGGCCTGCCCGTGCTCTCCTGGGTTGGCATCGCCATCGTGCTGACGATGTATCTCCTGCTGCGCTACACGCGCTTCGGCCGCTCCACCTATGCCAGTGGCGGCAATCCGGTTGCGGCGGTTTATGCCGGCATCGATGTCGGCTGGACGCGCTTCCTCGCCTTCGTGCTTTCGGGCGCGTTGGCCGGCCTCAGCAGCTACCTCTGGGTGTCGCGCTATGCGGTCGCCTATGTCGACATCGCCAACGGTTTCGAACTCGACAGCGTCGCAGCCTGCGTCATCGGCGGCATCTCGATCGCCGGCGGTGTCGGCTCGGTCGCCGGCGCCGTGCTCGGCGCGCTGTTTCTCGGCGTCATCAAGAATGCTCTGCCCGTCATCGGCATTTCGCCGTTCACGCAGATGGCCATCTCCGGCACCGTCATCATCCTGGCAGTCGTCTTCAACGCCCGGCGCGAGCGCAATCGGGGCCGCATCATCCTCAGGGATCAGGCAGCGAAGGAAACCTCGGGTAAGGAGGTCACCGCATGAGCACCGTATCCGAAACCGCGCCGGAAAAGCGCAGCATTCCCGATCGTCTGGGCACGCCCTTTAAGCGCATAATGGCGAGCTGGGAAGTCCTGCTTCTCGGCGTCGCGATTGCCATTTTCATTTTTAATTCATTGGCTTCGCCCTATTTCCTCGACCCTTACAATCTCTCGGATGCGACCTTCAATTTCACTGAAAAGGCAATGATCGCCTTTGCCATGGCGCTGCTCGTCATTGCCGGCGAAATCGATCTGTCCGTCGCCGCCATCATCGCGCTTGCGTCGACCGCCATGGGCGCTGCGGCACAAGTGGGCGTCGATACGGTTGGGCTGGTCGCGATCGGGCTGGGCGTGGGGCTCGTCTGCGGCCTTTTCAACGGCTTCCTCGTCTCTGTGCTGAAACTGCCGTCGATCGTCGTGACCATCGGCACGATGAGCCTGTTTCGTGGCATTTCCTATATCGTCCTTGGCGACCAGGCCTATGGCAATTATCCCGATTCCTTCGCCTATTTCGGCCAGGGTTATGTTTTCTGGGTCTTCTCCTTCGAATTCGTTCTCTTCATCGTGCTGGCGATCGCCTTCGCCATCCTGCTACATGCGACGAATTTCGGCCGTCAGGTCTATACGATCGGCAACAATGATTTTGCAGCTCGTTTCTCCGGCATTCCGGTCGAGCGGATCAAATTCATCCTGTTCCTCCTGACCGGCATCATGAGCGGCATCGCAGCCGTCTGCCTGACCTCGCGTCTCGGCTCCACTCGCCCGTCGATCGCGCTCGGCTGGGAGCTGGAAGTGGTGACCATGGTGGTGCTCGGCGGCGTATCGATCCTTGGCGGCTCCGGCACGATTGGCGGCGTCGTCATCGCCGCCTTCGTCATGGGCCTGGTGACATTCGGCCTCGGCCTTCTCAACGTGCCTGGTATCGTCATGTCGATCTTCATCGGCCTCCTCCTGATCATCACCATCGCGCTGCCGATCGTCGCACGGCGCATCAAAGCCATGAGCTCGAAATGACCGCTTCCCTCGAACGCCACGCCTTCAAGATGACGCTCAATCCCGGCATGGAGGCCGAATACCGGAAACGTCATGACGAGATCTGGCCGGAACTGGTGGAGCTGCTGCACCAGGCCGGCGTGAGCGACTATTCCATCCATCTCGACCCCGAAACGAACACGCTGTTCGGCGTTCTGACGCGGCCGAGGGATCACACGATGGCCAGCCTTCCCGACCATCCGGTCATGAAGAAATGGTGGGCGCACATGGCCGATATCATGGCGACCAATCCCGACAATTCGCCAGTGCAGAGCGATCTTGTGACGGTTTTCCATCTGCCATGACCGCTCCATCGACCTATCGCCGCATTGCCGTCCTCGATATCGGCAAGACCAATGCCAAGGTCGTGGTGCTCGACGCGCAGACCGGCGCTGAGATCGCCGGCGTTCGGACGTCCAATACCACGCTGAAGACCGACCCCTACCCGCATTATGACATCGAGGGCTTGTGGGATTTCGTTATTGGTGCGCTGAAGAACTTTGCTGCCACACCCGGCTTCGACGCCATATCGATTACCACCCACGGCGCCTCCGCCGTTCTACTTGCTGAAGACGGCAGCCTTGCTCTGCCGGTGCTCGATTACGAGCATCGCTATCCTGAAGCCGTGCAGGAAGCCTATGACCGCCTGCGCCCGCCCTTCAGCGAGACCTTTTCACCGAGGCTTTCCGGCGGGCTGAATGTCGGCGCGCAAATCCATTATCAGAAGAGCATATTTCCCAACGACTTCGCGCGCGTCAGCACGATCCTGACCTATCCGCAATATTGGGCCCTGCGGCTGACCGGCGTTGCCGCCAACGAGGTCACCTCGCTCGGCTGTCACACCGATCTCTGGAATCCGACCACCGGCGCTTATTCCTCGCTGGTCGACACGCTCGACATTCGTTCTCTCATGGCCCCGATCCGTTCCGCCTTCGATGCGCTCGGACCTCTATTGCCGGCGATCGCGGCAGAGATCGGCCTCAGTGCTCCGGTTCCGGTCTATTGCGGCATCCATGATTCCAACGCCTCGCTGCTGCCACATCTCGTGGAGAACGAAGCGCCCTTCGCCGTCGTGTCGACCGGAACATGGGTGATCAATTTCGCCGTCGGCGGGGATCTCGATCATCTCGATCCGGCGCGCGATGCGCTTGCCAATGTTGATGCATACGGCCGCGCCGTGCCTTCCTCGCGTTTCATGGGCGGGCGGGAGTTCGAGATCCTGGCAGGTGAAATCGGACCCGTATCACAGGAAACGACGGAGGAGATGCTCGCGACCGTTATCGAAAAAGGCATCATGCTGCTACCGAACGTGGTCGAGGGTGCCGGCCCCTTCCCTGGCAAAAAGATGCACTGGATCGGGCAAGCGCAAGCGAGCTCCGAGGAACGTCTAGGCGCCGCCAGCCTCTATCTAGCATTGATGACCGAAGCCTGCCTGGATCTGATCGGCGCCAAAGGCCCGATTTTCGTCGAGGGACCTTTCGCGCTTAATCGGACTTATCTTGCAGCCCTTTCTTCGCTGACGGGATCTAACGTCGTCGCCCTGCCCGGCTCGACCGGCACCAGCCAAGGTGCGGCGCTGCTGACCGGCATCAAACCTGCGGCCGCGCCGGAAAACCACCCCGTTCGGGCCGATCTGCCGGGTCTGCGAGCCTACAGGCAGGCCTGGCATCAGGCTTTGGCAGAATAAACGCCCTTCGAATCTTCGGCAGGGCATTCGAGGTGCAAAACGACCTCACGCCCCCCAAACTCCACTCTCGGTACCTCGATAGAAATTTCCGGGAAATCGTCAAAATTGTCTCCACGACGGTTATTTTCTTGCGGAATCGCGGTAATATTCCTACAGAAACTACCCTTATGAGCGCTTTTGAGGTCAAAAATGTCCGAAAGCGATCATCAGCTTCGATGTCACTTCTGTCTCCCTTTTCAAGGCGCCTTACGGCAGTTCGCGCGCGACGACAGGCCATTGCGGCGGGTTCAAAGGGCGCTGCCGCGCCCATCCAAGGAGAGAAAAAATGAGTCTGAAGACATTGACGGCTGCGACGTTCGTCGCCTCGCTGGCCTTCGCGCCGCTTGCGCATGCGGATATCGTGATCGGCCTCATCGCGCCACTAACCGGCCCTGTGGCCGCTTACGGCGACCAGGTCAAGAACGGCGCGCAGACCGCCGTTGACGAGATCAACAAGGCCGGCGGTATCCTCGGCCAGAAAGTCGTGCTGAAGCTGGGAGACGATGCCGGCGATCCGAAGCAGGGCGTCTCCGTTGCTAACGATTTCGTGGGTCAGAGTATTCGTTTCGTCGTCGGTCCGGTAACCTCGGGCGTTGCCATTCCGGTATCGGATGCACTCGCTGAAAACGGTATCCTGATGGTGACGCCGACCGCGACCGCGCCGGATCTCACCAAGCGCGGCCTCCCCAACATCCTGCGCACCTGCGGCCGTGACGACCAGCAGGCCGATGTCGCCGCGAAATATGTGCTGAAGAACTTCAAGGACAAGAAGATCGCCATCCTCAACGACAAGGCCGCCTATGGCAAAGGTCTGGCGGACGCCTTCAAGGCAACGCTCAACGCCGGTGGCGTAACCGAAGTGCTCAACGATTCCCTGACCCCTGGCGAAAAGGATTACAGCGCGCTGACGGCGAAGCTCAAGGCTGCCGGCGTCGATCTCGTCTATTTCGGCGGCTATCATCCGGAAGGCGGCCTTCTCGCCCGCCAATTGCACGACATCTCCGTTAAGGCGCAGCTCATCGGCGGCGACGGGCTGTCGAATACCGAATATTGGGCAATCGGCAATGAAGCCGCTGCAGGCACGATCTTCACCAATGCCTCCGACGCGCTGAAGAACCCGGATTCCCAGACCGCCGCCGCGGCGCTGAAGGAGCGCAACATCCCGGCGGAAGCCTTCACGCTGAACGCCTACGCTGCTGTGCAAGTCCTGAAGGCCGGCATTGAGAAGGCCGGCAGCGCCGACGACGCCCAAGCCGTCACCACCGCACTGAAGAGCGGCGAACCGATCCAGACCGCCATTGGCAAGGTCACCTATGGCGAAACCGGCGACCTCACCTCGCAGAGCTTCTCACTCTACAAGTGGGATGCGGGCAAGATCGTCCCAGTCGAATAAGCCGCTTTGGTTTAAGTCTTCAAACTTCGCCGGGCCATTTGTGGCCCGGCATTTTTATGCCTGACCGGGCTCAAGACCGTTCAACAAACAGTGCGGAAGCGCTCGATGCAGGTAGACAGGACCTCTTCACCCGGCCTTTTCCACCAATTCGCCTCCGAAAAGATTTCCACCTCCTGCGGACCGAAAAAGCCGGCCTTCTCAACAGCGGCGCGAATACGCTTCAGGTCGATGACGCCGTCGCCCATCATGCCGCGATCGAGCAGCAGATCCTTGGTCGGTACCAGCCAATCGCAGATATGATGCGCCAGGATCTGGCCCTTGGCGCCGGCACGAGCGATCTGCTTGTAAAGCTTCGGGTCCCACCAGACATGATAGACATCGACCGCGACGCCGACACCCTCGCCCAGCAGATCGCAGATATCGAGCGCCTGTTCGAGCGTATTTACGCAGGCACGGTCGGCGGCATACATCGGATGCAGCGGCTCGATCGCGAGCGGGATGCCGGCGCTGCGCGCATGCGGCAGGATCGCCGCGATGCCATCCGCCACCATTTCGCGAGCGTGAGCGATATCCTTCGAACCCTTCGGCAGACCGCCGACAACGAGCACGAGGCAATCGGCATTCAGCGCCGCCGCTTCGTCGATTGCCCGTCTGTTGTCATCGATCGCGGCCCTCAGGCCCTCAGCATCTGCGGCTGGGAACATGCCGCCACGGCATAATCCGGTGACCTTCAACCTATTATCGGCAACGATCCTCGCTGCTTCCGCCAAGCCGATCGCATGCACCTGATCGCGCCAGGGCGCAATCGCGACGATCTTTTGCTTCAGGCAGGCCTCGACCGCCTGACGCATATCATATTGTTGGCGCACGGTCGCAAGATTGATGGAAAGGCCGGATACAGCCATTCTGATGATCCTCCCAGATCCCGTTTCCCGATTAGAGCAGTTCAGCGCTTCACGGAATCGCCGAACTACTCTATCTCTTTGTTTTCACGCAATTCCGGACGGAAAACCGCCACGCACTTTTCCTGGAATTGCTTTAGGCGACGCCGACCGTCGCAAGGATCGTCTTCATCCGCTGCACGGCGAGATCGGGGTCTCTGAGAACGCGGGCCGTATCGGCCAAACGGAAGAGCTCCGACAAGTGCACAATCGAACGCGTGCTCTGTTGACCGCCGAGCATCTGGAAGTGATCCTGGAAGCCGTTGAGATAGGCGAGGAAGACCACACCGGTCTTGTAGAAGCGCGTCGGCGCCTTGAAAATATGGCGCGACAGAGGGACGGTCGGCGCCATCATCTCATGGAAAGCTTCGAGATCGTTCTCGGCCAGCTTCGCGAGAGCGGCGCTTGCCGCAGGCGCGATCGCGTCGAAGATGCCGAGTAGCGCATGCGAATAGCCCTGGTTGTCACCCGCGATCAATTCGGCATAGTTGAAATCGTCACCGGTATACATCTTGACCGCCGGATCAAGGCGGCGGCGCATGACGATCTCTTTTTCCGCCGACAGCAGCGAGATTTTGACGCCATCAACCTTGGCGGCGTTGTCGTTGATGATCGCGACCGCCGTCTCCATTGCCCGCATATCGTCGGACGAACCCCAATAGCCGGCCAGCGCCGGATCGAACATCGAGCCGAGCCAGTGAATGATCACCGGCTGTTGGACCTGCCCGAGGATGCGGTTGTAGACGCGGATATAGTCGTCCGGACCTTTGGCGGCGTCCGCAAGCGCGCGGCTTGCCATCAAAATGATGCGCCCGCCCTGCCCCTCGACGAAGGCGACTTGCTCCTCATAGGCACGGATTACGTCGTCAATAGTGACATCGGGACCGGGCGCCAGATGATCGGTGCCGGCGCCGTAGGCGATCAGTGAGTCCGAGCGATTGCGGGCGGCTGACTGCGCGTGCGTGATCAGCTCCTTGGCACCGGCCCAATCAAGACCCATGCCGCGCTGCGCCGTATCCATGGCTTCCGCGACGCCAAAGCCGAGATCCCAGAGATATTCACGGAAAGCGATCGTCCGCTCCCAATCAATGTTGCGGTCAAGCCATGGATCATTGTCGGCCAGGGGATCGACGACGACATGAGCCGCGGCATAGGCGACGCGATTGAAGCGATGGCCGCCTGCCGGGCGCTCCGGTGGGCTAAGCGGTGTGTTGGCGACGGTGAATTCGGCAAGCTTGCCGTCGGTGCCGGGCAAACGAAGGGTCTTCGTCATGGTCTTGTCTCCTAGCGAGCGGAAAGCGAGGGAACGTCGACCCAGCGGCGCTCTGCCCAGCTCTTTTGAGCGAGTTCGGCGAGTTGAACGCCCTTGGCGCCCTCACGCAAGGTGAATTTCCATGGCGTATTGTCGACGACATGGCACAGGAAATCCTCCCACTGCGCCTTGAAACCATTGTCGAAGGTCTGCGTGTCCGGCACCTCGTCCCAGGTCTCGAAGAAATTGATCGGCTGCGGCTGGTCCGGGTTCCAGACCGGCTTCGGCGTGTTAACGCGATGCTGCGTCCAGCAGCGCATCAGCCCGCAGACCGCCGACCCATGCGTTCCGTCCACCTGGAAGGTGACGAGATCGTCGCGGCGGACACGCACGGCCCAGGAGGAATTGATCTGCGCGACAACGCCGCCGTCGAGCTCGAACGTGGCATAGGCAGCATCGTCGGCATCGGCGACATAGGTCCTGCCGTTTTCATCGACGCGGCTAGGAATATGCGTCGCGCCGTAGCAGCTCACGGCTTTGACTTCACCGAAGAGATTGTCGAGCACATAGCGCCAGTGCGGCAGCATATCGAGGATCATGCCGCCGCCCTCGGCCTTGCGGTAATTCCAGGAGGGACGCTGCGCTTTCACGCCCCAATCGCCTTCGAAAACCCAGTAGCCGAACTCGCCGCGCACGGAGAGAATCTTGCCGAAGAAACCGCTGTCGCGCAGCATGGCGATCTTGCGAAGGCCCGGCAGATAAAGCTTGTCCTGCACGACGCCATTCTTGACGCCGCGACGCTCCGCCGAGCTTGCGACCGAAAGAGCTTCGTCCAGCGTCTCGGAAATCGGCTTCTCGCAATAGACATGCTTGCCGGCTGCGATGGCTTTCTCCAGCAGCGAGACGCGCATCTGCGTCGAGCCGGCGTCGAAGAAAATCGTGTTGTGGGGATCGGCGAGAGCGCCGTCGAGATCGGTGGTCGTCTTCGCGAGGCCGTGCTTGCGCGCGACTTCCGCGATCTTTTCGGCATTGCGACCGACGAGGATCGGGTCCGGCATCAACCTGTCGCCGTTGGCAAGCAGCACGCCGCCCTGCTCGCGGATCGCCAGGATCGACCGCACGAGATGCTGATTGTAGCCCATGCGGCCGGTGATGCCATGCATGATGATGCCGATCGGCTTCGTCACCATATCCCACTCCTCCCGTAAATAACTATATAGTTACATGAGTGACACGGCAAAGCGGCGCTGTCAACGGCCATCATCGACGGCCGCGGCGGCAATTGCGCGGATTCGGCGGGATTAAGAGGCGTTTTAAAAGCTTAAGGACGCAGGTAGGCGAAGATGACGTCGACGATATGCTCGCCCCAGGCATCGATCTCCGACTTGTCGGAAAGGTTCCGCCGGAAGATCGTCGACAGCGTCCAGCGGTTCGTTAGGAAGAAGGAACCGAGGGCCGCGATGCTCATGTAGATCTTGACGGGATCGCAGCCCGGACGGAAATCGCCGGCCGCAGCGCCGCGATCCAGCAGACCGGAAATCTCCGCGACCAAGGGAGAATGCAGCTCGAAAATCCGCGCCGACCTCTTCAGAAAGCGGGCCTTATGCAGGTTTTCCGTGTTGAGAATGCCAAGAAATTCCGGGTGATCGAGAAAATATTTCCATGTGAAAACAACAAGCTCCCGCATGCCCTCCGTAGGGCTGCGGTGCGACAGATCGAGCCTTGCCTCCGCCGAACGGATGGCAACGTAACTGCCTTCCAGCACAGCGACATAAAGGGCATCCTTGCCCCCGAAATAGTGATAGAGCATGCGCTTGTTGATCTTGGCGCGCTCGGCTATGGCATCGACACGGGCGCCGCCATAGCCGCGCTCGGCAAATTCCTTGGTCGCCGCAGCCAGGATCGCCTTGCTCGTGCGCTCCGCATCCCTGAGGCGCGGCCGCTCGGCGGGTGAGGTCGATACCGCCTGATCGGTGGACCCGACCACAGTTTCAGCCTCCGGGCTCTTCGATCGGCCCTTCGTGATTTTGGCTTCGGTCATCGCGGCTCCCGATTGCGTTTGGCAAGGCCACGCGGCCCCCTAGCCGCCGACAATTACTCGATCATGACACAAGTTGACAGCCCCAGGAAAATCGGAAGCGATAGTAACTATATGGTTATATAAAAATTGCACCGTTGGCAACCTGAGGGCAGCGCGCAAGCTCGAAGCATCGCGCTGGTCATCGATTATGCCTTCTTGGACGATGGCGAGCGGAACGTGCGATCCGACAGCTTTGCAAGGGCTCGCACCTATAACGGCAGCTCCTCGCCGGCTTGTTCCCGGACGATGTATTCGACGTACCAATCCGGCCAATTCTCGTCGCCCACGCCGTCGAAAGGTAGTCCTTCACGATGGCATGACCGAGAGTACAGATTGCCAAGCAATGACTTAGGCGAGACGCCTTGCTTTCAACGCCGGCTCGGCCCAAGAGAACAAAAACAATTCAACACCGGGCGGCTTCATGACAGGAAAGCAGATCGCGATCATCGGTGGCGGGCCGGCGGGGCTGATGGCGGCCGAAGTGCTGTCGATATCCGGTCATCGGATCACCGTTTACGATAGCATGCCGACCGTCGCCCGCAAATTCCTGCTGGCGGGGAAATCCGGCCTCAACATCACCCATTCGGAAGATTATATCCGCTTCGCCAATCGCTTCGGCCAAAGCTCCGACCGGTTACGTTCGGCCCTCGACGCTTTTACGCCTGATAATATCAGGAGCTGGGCGGCAGGACTTGGCACGGAGACATTCACCGGCTCTTCGGGCCGCGTCTTTCCAACGGTCATGAAGGCCTCGCCGCTGCTGCGCGCTTGGCTCGGCAGGCTGGAGACACAAGGCGTCAAGGTTTTGACAAGGCATCGCTGGTCCGGCTTTGCAGAAGGCGGCTTTGCCTTTGAGACGCCAGAGGGACGAACGATCGTTCAATGCGACGCAGCCCTGCTCGCGCTTGGTGGCGCGAGTTATCCCCGGCTCGGCTCGGACGCCGCCTGGATCGCCTGGCTTCGGAATAAAGGCATCGACATCGCCGACTTCCAGCCCGCCAATTGCGGCTTCGATGTCGCCTGGAGCGCCATTTTTGGCGAGCGCTTCGCCGGAGAGCCGCTGAAAGCCGTGACCGCAACATCGGCCGCCGGCACTTTTCCCGGCGAGTTCGTCATTTCCCGACACGGTATCGAAGGCAGCCTCGTCTACGCCCATGCCGCCAGCCTGCGTGACCGGCTCGCAAACGACGGTAAAGCCGCGCTCATGGTCGATCTTACGCCCGGCAGGACAGCGCAGCGACTATCCCGCGATCTGACGCGGCAGGACGCCAAAGCCAGCCTTTCCAATCGCCTTCGCAAAGGGGCGGGAATCGAAGGCGTCAAGACGGCACTGCTGCGAGAACTCGTTCCATCAGCCAATTTGGCAGATCCGGAACGACTGTCACACCTGATCAAGGCCCTGCCGATCCCGCTCCTGAGGCCGCGGCCTATCACCGAGGCCATCTCATCGGCCGGCGGCATCCGCTGGAGCGCTATCGACGACGGATATATGCTGAGGGCCCTCCCCGGCGTGTTCGTCGCCGGAGAAATGATCGATTGGGAAGCGCCGACCGGCGGCTATCTTCTCTCCGCCTGTTTCGCCACCGGACGCGCGGCAGCGAAAGGAATAGAGGCTTGGCTACAGCGATAACGGGATGCCGTCACCCGATCCGTCTCTTCTCCATCAGCCAAGCCACGGATTCCTGCACGGCCTGCAGCGAGGTATAGCGCGGCGCGTAGCCGAGAAGCCGCTCAGCCTTTGCGATCGAGCAATTCGGGCTGCGGGCGATATGCTCCCACGTCGCCTCGGTATCCTCCGGCGTCTGGCCTTCCGCCCATTTTTCGTAGGGAAGAAATTCCAGTTTCGGCTCGTGGCCGAACCAGCGCGACATCGCCTCGGCATAGCCCCGAAGCGTCAGTGCGCCGCTCGACACGGCATGGAAACTCTCGCCGGTCGAAGCGCGCCAATTGGCAATTGCGCCCATGAACATTTGAGCGACATCGTCGGCATGGACATGATGGACCGTTTCCAGACCGAAATTCGGCAGCACGAGCGTTTCACCCCGCGCTAAGGTCGAAAATGCCGCGAGGTTGAAATGGCCAGCCGGATTGAGCGGCGCCCAGCCGGGGCCGACAATATGGCCCGGATGGATCAGCGTCGCCGGGAAACTCTCGATCCGCGCCTTCGTTAGCAAATAGCTCTCAATCGCGGCCTTCTGCGTTCCGTATTCGCCGAACGGTCGCTTCGGCGTTTCCTCGAGCGTCGGCACGACGGTGGAAAAACCGTGCGTCCAGATCGTGCCCGTATGCAGAAAATGGCTGACATGACCCGAGAGAGCCTCGGTCAAATGCTTCGCACTGTCCAACGTGAAGCAGATCATATCGATGACGATATCGGGTTTCAGAGCGCGGATCGCCGGCCCGAAACTGCCGTCCTTTTCCATCGCGGCGCGATCCATCGTCAATTGCTCAACGGCATCCCACGCCCGGTTCGGCGAATAGGGTTTTGCCTGGCCCCGGCTCACCGCCACCACCTCATGCCCGGCCTCCACCAGCCGCGGCACGAGATAAGTGCCGACATGGCCGGTTGCTCCTATGACCACTGTACGCGTCATGATGTCCTCCCAAGGATATTTTCAAAATCGGATGATGCCGGAACCGGAATGAAGAGAATGATCGCCTAAAGAATAGGAGCATGCACCGTCTTGTCATCCCCAAACAGAGGAGGACACGGCTTTGTTACGATTAGACATTCCTGCGCAACTTTGATGGCGCGCGCTCGTCATCCTCATCTTCGGACTTGATATAGACCTGCAGCGTATAGCCGATATGCTCGGTCATTAGCGCTCGAGCGCGCTCGATATCGCGATCGAGGGCCGCTTCCATCAACTCCGTATGCCGCTCGATCGCCATTGCCTCCCGCAGGGCGGCGACCGCCTTTTCATAACCGCTCTGCAGACCAGCGGCGGCGCGCTGCGTCGGCGCCAGACCGAGAAAACGATGATGACGGCGGAGCTGGTCGGAAATCGTGCTTTGAAAGCGCAGGAGCCAGCTCGATGTCGCAGCGCTTAAGAGAGCGGCATGAAATGCTGTATGCTTTTCATCCCATTCATCCGCCATTTCCTCAGAAGCGGCGTCGGGTACGATCTTGCAGCGAGAGAGGCGGTAGTGGGCCGTGACCACAGCGGATTCCCAGGCCGGACCACCCTTCTCGATCGATTCCAGCAGCAACGGCAGCTCGACAACCATCCGCGCGCGCATCAGATCTTCCAGCTCCGTGCGGGAAACCGGCGCGACAGCAAAACCGCGATTGCTGATGGCCGTCACCAGCTTTTCGGCTTCCAGCCGGGACAAGGCTTCGCGCAGCGGAGTCCAGCCGACGCCATAGGTATCCCGCAAAGTGCTGAGCTTCAACGATGCGCCGGGCCGCAGCTTCGTGTTGAGAATATCCCGGCGCAGGAGCCAATAGGCCGCTTCCGTCTTCGTCAGAGGTTCCTTGTCCTGCATAGCGTCGATCCCGATACCTGAAGCCGCAAATTATATATAAATTTGGTTTTCAGTAAAATTATATATCAAAGGTGCTTATGGTGCATATCATATATCGTAAATTGACAGCAGCACCGCAACCGGTATGATCTCAACAACAAAGTTGAGAGAGCGAGGCTCTCTTATAAAATCCGGGAGGAAATCATGAGGAAGTCCACATCCAGATGGTTGTCGGGGCTGGTCGTCGCCGGCGCGGTCATGGCGAGCGTTGCGTCGGCAGCCGCCGAGCCGATCAAGATCGCGATCGCCAATTTCGGCGAACATCCGCAGCTCAACGCTTCGATCGCCGGCTTCAAAAAGGCGCTGGCCGAGAACGGCTTTGTCGAAGGCAAGGATGTCGTCTATACCGAGAGCAACACTAGCTTCGACGCTTCGCTGGTGCCGCAGATGATCGCCAAGTTGCAGTCGGATCATCCGAAGCTGATGTACACCATCACGACGCCTGTCTCGCAGATCGCCAAGAAGGCGCTCGCCGGCTCCGGTATCCCGATCGTATTCTCGGCCGTGACCGATCCGGTCGCCGCCAAGCTGGTTCCTTCCTGGGATGCCGGCGATGAGGGCATTACCGGCGCAAGCGACCTGCAGGACATCGCCGCCATCTTGACCTTCACCAAGAAGCTGCTTCCGAACGCCAAGCGCATCGGCGTGCCTTACAATCCGGGCGAGGCTAACGACGCTGCCCTGATCGAAAAGGTTAAGGCAGCCGCTCCGGCCGCAGGCTTCGAACTGGTCCCGGTGGGCGTCGACAATGTCAACGACATCCAGCAGCGCATCGCCTCGCTCGCCGGCAAGGCAGACGTGATTTACACGCCCGCCTCCAACCTCTTGCAGCCGGCAATCACCGCCGTTGCTGCAGCCGCCCGCCAGGCACAGATCCCGATCGTCAATTCCGACGACGCCGCTGTTCGCAGCGGTGTCGTGCCGGCAAGCTTCGCCGTCAACTACGAGCAGGTCGGTGAAAATGCCGGCAGGATCGCTGCAAAGATCCTCAAGGGTGGCGATCCCAAGACTATCGCGCCGTCCCGTCCTGCCTATGAGGACCATGCTCCGTTGATCAACAAGACCGTTTTGAAGGCCTTTGGCGCCGACGTTCCGACCTCGCTTGCCGATTGCAATTGCTTCACGAAGTAATAGGCGGCATCTTCGTAGGATCCATCTGATCCATGGCGGCGCTGAAAGCGCCGCCATTTCATAACCCTACAGTACAGGGGAGGCACGGATGCTGGACATCAAATCCGCGCGCAAGGTTTTCTACAGAGGCCAGCCCGACGAAAAGATCGCGCTCAACGGCCTGACGCTCTCCCTCAAGACCGGCGAATTCGGCGTCGTCATTGGCTCGAACGGCGCCGGCAAGAGCAGCATGCTGAATGCGATTTCCGGTGCCCTCAGCCTCGATTCCGGCCAGATTCTCATCAATGGCAACGACGTCACGAGCATGCCGGTCCACAAGCGTGCGGCGCGGCTCGCCCGCGTCTTCCAGGACCCGATGAAGGGCACCGCCGCCAGCATGACCGTCGGCGAGAACATGCTTCTGGCGGAGCTGCGCGGGAAGAGCCGGGGATTTCGGCCTGGCCTGAATGCCACACGTCTTGCCGCCTATAAGGAACGCCTCGCCGTTCTCGGTCTCGGCCTTGAGAACCGGCTGGATACCAAGGTGGAACTGCTTTCCGGCGGCCAGCGTCAGTCGCTGTCCCTCATCATGGCAGTGGGCGGTTCGCCCGACGTACTGCTGCTCGACGAACACACCGCCGCCCTCGATCCGCGCACGGCCGACATTGTCATGCAGGCAACGGTGCGAACCGTCGAAACGTTAAAGCTTACGACCCTGATGGTGACGCACAATATGCAGCACGCCGTCGACTTCGGCGACAGCGTTATCATGCTCGACGCCGGCAAAGTTCATCTCGAAATCATCGGTGAAGCGAAGAAGCGGATCACCGTTCCCGAATTGATCGGCCACTTCGCCGTCAAGTCCGACCGCATGCTGCTGGTGAGCTGATATCATGGATTTCATTCAGACAACGGTTTCGAGCTTCGTCTCGCTCATCCCGGTCACGCTGGCGCAGAGCTTCATCCTGAGCTTCGTCGTGCTGGGGATCATGATCCCCTTCCGCATGCTGAGCTTTCCGGATCTGACTAGCGAAGGCGCCTTTCCGCTCGGCGGCTGCGTCTGTGGCATTCTGCTCGCCGCCGGCGTCGCACCGCCGCTGGCGATCATTGCGGCTTTTGTCGTCGGCCTTGCTGCGGGTTGCTGCACGGCCTTCATCCATCTGCGCTTCCGCATCCACACGCTGCTCGCCGGCATCCTGATGTCGACCATGCTCTACAGCATCAATCTCGGCATCATGGGCAAGTCGAACCTCTCGGTCTTCGGCCAGCCGACCGTATTCGATTGGGTGCCCCTGACCCAACCAGGCTTTCCGGCAAGCAAGATCGTCATTGCCGGCCTCATCGCCTTGATCGTGCTCATCGCGCTGAACCTCTATTTCAAGACGGAGAAAGGCACCGCCATGCGCGCTGTCGGCTCCAATCCGGATATGGCCGAAGCGCAAGGCATCAATGTCTGGGCCGCGACGATCGGCGGCGTCGGCCTCGCCAGCGCCTTTTCTGCCTCCAGCGGCGCCTTGATGGTGCAATCGCAGGGCTTTGCCGACGTCAATATGGGCATCGGCATCCTGATCAACGGCTTGGCGGCCCTAATGATCGGCGAGGCCTTCACCGGCAAGCAGACGGTATTGCGGCAGCTATTGGCACCCTTCGTCGGCTCGATCATCTATTACCAGCTCGTCTCGCTCTGCCTCGCTGCCGGCATGCCGCCGCCGAACCTGAAGCTCGCTACCGGCCTGTTCGTCCTACTGATGCTGGCCCTGCCAAGCATCAAGCGCAGCCGCGGCGGCGCGCCCGCCCGGGAAACCATTCGCGAATAAAGTGAGACCCGACACTATGACTAGCCTTCCCGATCTCGCCGCTGTCGAGGCCATGGATGCGGCCGATTCGCTGCGGTCCTTCCGCGGCCGCTTCGCCTTGCCTGAGGGCGTCATCTATCTCGACGGCAATTCGCTCGGTGCCGCCTCGCATGATGTTTTCGCCGAATTGCAGCAGGCGGCAAAGGAGGAGTGGGGCAACGGCCTCATCCGTAGCTGGAACAGCGCCGGCTGGTTCCACCTGCCGCTTGAGCTCGGCGACCGCATCGGACGTCTGATCGGCGCGGCGCGGGGGCAGACCGTGGTTACGGACTCGACCTCGATCAACATCTATAAAGCCCTGCATGCCGCACTTGCCATGCGGCCAGGCCGCAGCGTTATCGTCGCGGAAGGCGACAGCTTTCCGACCGATCTCTATATGGCCGAAGGCGTTGCCTCGACGCGCCCAGGCGTTACCCTTCGCCTCGAAGGCCGGGATGCGGACAATATCGAGGACCTCATCGACGATCAGGTCGCGGTCGTGCTCATCAATCACGTCAACTACAAGAGCGCCGAGCTGCGCGATATGGCGGCGCTGACGCGCCGGATCCACGAGGCCGGTGCGCTGGTGATCTGGGATCTCTGCCACAGCGCAGGTGCATTGCCGGTCGATCTTGACGGCGCCAACGCCGATTTCGCTGTCGGCTGCACCTATAAATACCTGAACGGCGGCCCCGGCTCGCCGGCCTTTATCTATGCAGCCCATCGACACCACGACGCCATCACACAGCCGCTCAGCGGCTGGTGGGGACATGCGCGGCCTTTTGCTTTCGAGCGGAGTTTTGCCGGTGGCGAAGGCATCAAGCGTTTCCTCTGCGGCACCCAGCCAATTCTGTCGCTGCGAGCGCTGAAGGGCGTGCTCGGCGTCTGGGATGAGGTCGACATGGGCGCGCTTCGCAGGAAGAGCATTGCGCTGACGGACCTCTTCATACAGTTGGTCGAGGCGAAATGCGGCCAATATGGCGTTGTCCTGGAAACCACGCGCGATAGCGAAAGACGCGGCAGCCAGGTCTCCTTCACCCACAGCAACAGCTATGAAGTGATGCAGGCCCTGATTGAACGCGGCGTAATCGGCGATTTCCGCGCGCCCGCAACCCTGCGGTTCGGCTTCACGCCGCTTTATGTTGGCTACCGCGACGTCTGGCAGGCGGCGGAAGTGCTGGAGGATATTCTGAGCAGCGAATCGTGGAGGGACGCGCGTTTTGCCGTGCGGTCGACTGTGACCTGACGGGAATTGGCGCTCGCGAAGCGGGGGGACATGGTGATGAGCTATTTCAGGATTACCGACTGGGAAAGTGCCTACACCAGCGACGCCTATGTGGTCGGCGGCGACCGCTGGCCGGCCGCCTGGGTGGAGCCGGCGCAAACCTTCCGCGATAGCCTGGCCACGACTGGTCGCGCCAAACTCGATCTCGCCTATGGGTCTGGCGAGCGCAATCGCTTCGACCTCTTTCTGCCTGCCGGGACACCGAGGGGATTGGTGGTCTTTATCCATGGCGGCTATTGGCTGGAACTCGATAAGAGCTATTGGTCGCATCTCGCTGCTGGCCCCATCGCCAATGGCTACGCCGTCGCCATTCCCTCCTATACGCTTTGTCCCGGGATCCACCTTTCCGGCATCGCCAAGGAGGTTGCGGCCGCGATCGGCAAAGCCGCCGACATGGTCGACGGCCCTCTGATGCTGACAGGACATTCGGCCGGCGGCCAGCTCGCAACTCGCATCGTCACAACGACATCACCATTACCGGCATCCATCCAGGCCCGCATCCGCCATGTGGTCTCCATCTCCGGAGTGCATGACCTGCGACCGATCATGAAGAGGGCTATGAATGAATATCTGCGCATCGATGCCGCTGAAGCCGCGGCCGAAAGCCCGGCGCTGCTGGAGCCCGCAGACAATGTCCGCCTCACCTGTTGGGTCGGCGGCGCGGAGCGTGCCGAATTCATCCGCCAGAATGCCCTGCTTGCCAATATCTGGACCGGCCTCGGAGCGGCAACGGCCGCTGTCATCGAGCCGGATCGCAATCATTTCACGATATTGGATGGCCTGACTGATCCCATGCATCCCCTGACACGGACCCTGCTCTCTGAATAATAGACAAGGCTTCATCCTGAAAGCCGCGTCTGGTTCAACATTGCAACGACATTCGACGAATGGGACCGGGCTCGAACTCTTCGAACCCGGTCCTTTCTGCAAAGTTTATTTCTTGACGGGCGCGTTCATGGCCCAGACGATGCCGAAGGGATCGCGAAGCTGGCCCCAGCGGTCGCCCCAGAACATCACCTCGATTGGCATGAGGACCTCGGCGCCGGCATCGACGGCGCGTTTCCACCAGGCATCGATGTCGTAGACAAGCAGTTGCAGGGTAAAGGCCTGCGGCTTTTGCAGCGCGTGACCATGTTCGGGATAAGCGTCGCAGAGCATCAACGAACTGCCGTTGATATAGAGATGGATATGCATCGTCCGGCCCTGCTCGTCAGCCGGATACATGAAGACCTGTTCGGCGCCGAAGGCGCGCTTGTAGAATTCGGCGGCCTTCATGGCGCCATCCACCGTCAAATAGGCCACCAGGCCGCCAAGCACCGGCACCTTGGGCTGCTGCGATTGTTCTGTTGCATCGGTCATGATCGACTCCTCGGAACGGATTTTGCTAGTGCCCATTGGACGGGCTGTCCCAAGGACGAGCTTCGATCCGATTTTCCGACACGCGCGGTGAAGGTTTTTCGATATGATCATTTCGTGGCAAAGAACCTTGCATCCCATGAACGGCGAGAGACACATGACCCGATGGCAAACACTGTTTCTGTCCTTAGGGCTGTTTGCCGGGGTGGCTCCAACTTGCTTGGCGTCCAGCCTCGCCTATCGCGGCATAGAAGACGACAGGACAAGCGACCTAAAACACGGTCTTTTCGAGATAAGGGAAGAGGCGAGGCAATTCATCGCCAGGGAAAACATGGCTGACGGCACCCGTTGGGAGGCGCTTGACCCAAATCTGAAGATTCAGGTGCCGAGATGCGCTGTGCCGCTGACGGTGAAATGGGTTCCCAAAACATATGGCCTGTCCGCGCCGAATGTTGCGGTGACCTGCAGCAGGACGATCGACGGCAGTTGGGAAGGACATTGGAATGTCTTTGTTCCCGTCAGATTAAAGCGATGAAGGCTGCATCGGCTTGCCGAGCAGGAATCTCTAAAAGCTTTTCCAATAGCGTGAGTAGTCATCGATCTTGCCAATGGCGTGGATGACGCCGTGCAGCTCGGCCAGGCCCTTAAGTCGCCCGATCAGCGAATAGCCGGGATTGGTCGGCTTATCGACATCGTCGCCGATCAGGTGGCCGTGGTCGGGGCGCATCGGAATCATGTGGTCGGCTCGGCCATCGGTGCGGCGGCGAGCCTCCTCTGCCAGAAGTACGCGCAGGATCGCATACATGTCACTGCGCCCTTCCAGATGCGCGGCTTCGACAAAGGAACCATCCGGCTCGATCGCCACATCGCGCAAATGGGCAAAATTGATGCGCGACGCAAATTCGCGGGCGATGGCAAGCACGTCATTGTCGGCGCGCGAACCAAGGGAGCCGACGCAAAGTGTGAGGCCGTTGGCGGGATGATCGACGCAGCCAATGATGCGACGCAGATCTTCCGCCGTCGAAACCACTCGCGGCAAGCCAAAGAGCGAAATCGGAGGATCGTCGGGATGGATGGCGAGCCGTGCTCCAACTTCGGCGGCGACCGGCACAACCTCGTGCAGAAAATTGTCGAGGTTCGTCTGCAGATCCTCCGTCGTCAGCCCGTCAAAGGATTCGATGGCAGTACGGATCGCCTCACGCCCGTAGCTATCCTCCCCACCTGGAAGACCGGCGATGATATTGCTCTCCAGTCGACGAACCGCCTCTTCCGAGAGCCCCTTCAGCCGCTCCTCGGCACGCTGCAAAAGCTCCGGCGCATAGTTTGCTTGGGCACCTTTCCGGCGCAGAACGAAGACATCATAGGCAACGAATTCCACCATGTCGAAACGAAGGGCAAGCGCCCTCGTCGGCATCTCGAAGCGCAGGTTCGTGCGCGTCCAATCGACCACCGGCATGAAGTTGTAGCAGATCGTCTTGATGCCGGATCGGGCGAGATTGACCAGCGTGTCCTTCCAGACGTCGATCGCCTGGGCAGCGCCGGCACCGCCGAGCTTGATGGCGCTTGGGACCGGGATCGATTCGCAGACGCTCCAGCGCATGCCGGCTGCTTCCACCAGGGCCTTGCGAGCCCCGATCTCCTCCGGTGTCCAGGTGCGGGCATGGGAGATATCGTGCAGTGCCGTGACAATGCCCGTTGCGCCGGCTTGACGTGCGTGAATGAGTGGAACGAGATCCTTCGGCCCGAACCAGCGCCAACAGCTCTCCATGCGATGCCTCCCTTATTTGTTGGTCAACATATCGCTACATCGGCGAAAGTCCACTGCCACATGCGCTTGACATCCATTATTGACCAACAATATCCTTTTGATAGTTGGAGGATGCATGGCAATGGAAACCGCGGAGATCGAGGGGAAGGGATCGGCGGTGGACCAGGTGGTCGACGAGATCCGGCGGCTGATGCGCGAGCGCAATCTCGGGCTCGGCGACGCCCTGCCCTCGGAGATCGAGCTGGCGGCTATGTTCAACAGCAGCCGCAACACCGTGCGCGAAGCAATCCGCATCCTGAAGGCGTATGGCATCGTCGAAAGCAGGCAAAAGGTCGGCGCCGTCATCACCGACCGCCGCCAGCAGGCGTTGATGGAATTGTTCTCCTTCGCGATCGACATATCGGCCGAAAGCTTCCTGGACATTCAGGGTTTTCGCCGGCTGATCGAGGTCAATCTCTCCGATCTTCTGTTCCAGAATATCGACGACACCAGCATTGCGCGGCTGAAGGCAATCAACGACGCCATGAAGCTGGCGCCGGAACTGTCGGAGGCTGCGGAATTCGACTTCAAGTTCCATGCCGAACTCGTCAGCCTTGCCAACAATCGCACACTGTCACAGGTCTATGGCATTCTACAGCCACTGTTGCAGCGGCTGATGGAAGCCGGCAAGCGCTCCCGGGTCGCCGTCGAAAGTGCCTATAACGAACATTGCGACATCATCGTCGCGCTCCAACAGCGTGACCGAATCGCCTATGCCTATCATATGAACCGTCATCTTCACGCCGGGTTGCAGTTCATCCAGCCTCCCCAAGAACCGCGACAGATTTGACACAATCCATTTCCTGACGGACAGATAATCATGAAGAAACTGCCACTCGACACCGGCTGGACCCTTTCTCGCGTAGGCGCACCTTCGACCGCCCCGTCGCTCCCGGCGACGATTCCGGCTGCCGTGCCTGGCAATGTGCATCTTGATCTGCTGTCGGCCCGGCTCATCACCGACCCATATCTGGATGTCAACGAGATCTCCCAGGACTGGATCGGCCGCTCGGCCTGGCGTTACCGGATGGCTTTCGACTGGGATGACGAAGAGGCGGATCGGGTCGATCTGTCCTGCCTCGGGCTTGATACGGCGGCACGCGTGGAACTGAACGGCATATTGCTCGGGGAAACCTGCAATATGCATCGCAGCTATCGTTTCGACATTCGCGGGCAGCTCAAGGAGGGCCGGAACGAGTTGATCGTCGATTTCGATTCCGCCTATGCCCATGGCGAAGCGGTCCGCAGAGCGCTCGGTTCGGCCGCCGATATCCCGGCCAACTATCCCGGACCCGGTAACCTCATCCGCAAGATGGCCTGCAATTTCGGCTGGGACTGGGGTCCGAGCGTCGTCACAGCAGGCATATGGAAGCCAGTCGCCATTGAGAGCTGGTCGAAGGCGCGTCTCGCCATTGTCCGCCCGGAAATTACCTTGCAGGGCGGTGACGGTATGGCGCGCCTGCGTATCGAGGTCGAATGGGCGGACGAAGGCACGGACAGCGCGGCTCTGGTGATGTCGATCGGCGGCAAACGAACCGAAGTCCGAATTGCGCAGGGCGAGACGCATGCTCTGGCGGAATGCCGTGTCGACAATCCGGAAATCTGGTGGCCGCATGGGCTCGGCGGCCAGCCGCTCTACGACCTCGACCTCCAGCTTCTGGGCTCAGACGGAGCGATGCTGGATCGCTGGCAGCGCCGCGTTGCCTTTCGCTCCGTGCGCCTCGACACCGCGCCCGATGAGATCGGTTCTGCCTTTACCCTCGTCGTCAACGACGTGCCGGTCTTCGCCCGTGGCGCTAATTGGATTCCGGAGGATTGCTTCCTGCCGCGCGTGACGCGGGAACGCTATCGCGAGCGGATCGCCCAGGCACGCGATGCCAATATGAACATCCTCCGCGTCTGGGGCGGCGGCATTTACGAGACCGATATCTTCTATGAAGAGTGCGACGCCGCCGGCATCATGGTCTGGCAGGATTTCCTCTTCGCCTGCGCCGCCTATCCGGAGGAGGAGCCGGTCTATGGCGAGATCGAAGCGGAAGCGCGTGAGGCGATCACCCGGCTGATGCCACACCCCTCGCTGGTGCTCTGGAATGGCAACAACGAAAACATCTGGGGGTATTTCGACTGGGGCTGGCAGGATGTGCTCGCCAATCGCCCCTGGGGCGCCGGCTATTATCTTGACCTGTTACCGAAACTGGTCGCTGAGATCGATCCGACCCGACCCTACTGGCCCGGAAGCCCCTATTCCGGCTCGATGGATATTGCGCCGAATGCCGACGAGCATGGCTGCAAGCACATCTGGGGCGTCTGGAACGAGGTCGGATACGAGACCTACCGCAACTATATTCCGCGTTTCTGTTCCGAATTCGGCTGGCAGGCGCCCTCGACCTACGCCACACTTACCGAATCCGTGCGAGAGAAAAGTCGAGCGCCCGCCTCCCCCGGTGTCCTGCATCACCAGAAGGCAACCGGCGGCAATGACAAACTGATCAAGGGATTGGAAGGCTGGTTTCCCGCTCCGGAGAATTTCGACGACTGGCTTTTCGTCACGCAACTGAACCAGGCGCGCGCCATCAGCGTCGGGGTCGACCATATGCGTTCGCATCGCCCCATCTGCATGGGCACGATCGTCTGGCAGCTCAACGATTGCTGGCCGGTGACCTCCTGGGCAGCGGTCGATGGCGCAGGCCGGAAGAAGCCGCTCTGGTACGCCCTACGCAACAGCTATGCGCCGCATCTCCTGACGATCCAGCCGCGCGGCGACGGTCTTGCCGCCATCGCCGTTAACGATGCGACACTGTTCTGGCGCGTGCCCTTCACCATCGAGCGCTTCGATTTCAACGGCACGCTGCTCGCTCGCCACTCCGTCTGGCGTATCCTTTGCGACCGCTTCGAAAATGCCGAGATCTCCATCCCCAAGGATGTGGCGACGCCGGGCAACCCTGAGCGCGAATTCCTGCGCGCCCGCCTCGGCGATGCCGAAGCCTGGTGGTTCTTCGAGAAAGATATGAAGCTGCAATATCCGCAGCCTCGTTTCGACCTTGAGGCCGAGCCGATCGCCGACGGCGTCGCCGTCACGGTCACGGCGCAATCCTTCCTGCGCGATCTCTGCCTGTTTGCCGACCGCATCAGCCCGAATGCCGAGGTCGACGATATGCTGGTCAATCTGATGCCGGGCGAGAGCAAAACCTTCCGCATCAAGGGGCTGTCGAAAGATGCGTGGGAGGACGCCGATCTTTCCGCTATCGTGCGTACAGCCAATCAGGTTGCAGGCGCAGCGCACCCCCGGTGAGGCAGAACTCTGCCGGCCTACAGGCCGAAACGGCTCTGGCGAAACATTGCGATCGCAAACGGTAAATTGCCTTCTATGATCGTGCGACGGCTTGTGATCTAGTGCGTTCACCCGACCCATGAATCAGCGAGGCACCGGTTATGTCCTTGGAATCCAATCGTAGCTTTCAGACGCCACGGCGCGAAGAACTCGGTCTTTCCACGCTCGCCAATAGTGCCGGCCTGTCTGTATCTGCGCTGCCGAACGGCACGCTGTTTGCCATCGACTTTGCCGACCAGCAGGGCAGCGTTATGATCAACCAGGTGCTGGGATCGCCTGTTTACGGCGGTATCGGGCGCCTCTATCTGCGCATCGGCGGCTCGCGGCCTGAAGTCGCCGAAATTGTCGGCCCGAAGGCCGCGGTGCGCTTCGGCCATGATGAGGTGGGCTTTTGCTGGAGCGGCGAGACCTCCGGTGTCAAGCATACGGTCCGGCTGCAGCTCCATCCCGGCGATAGCGCCTGGTTCTGGCGGGTTTCGCTTGAAAATACGACCGGTGCGGCGCTTTCAGCCGATCTCGTGCTGATCCAGGATGTCGGCCTCGGCGATCGCGGTTTCCTGATGAACAGCGAGGCCTATGCGTCGCAGTATGTCGACCATCATATTGCCGAGCATTCCGCCTTTGGGCGGGTGGTGATGAACCGGCAAAATCTGAAGCAGGGCGGCGGGCGCAATCCTTGGCTGGCACAGGGCTGCCTCGATGGGGCGGCGGCCTATGCCACGGATGCGATCCAGTTGGCGGTGCCGGCCCCAGGCGGCGATGCACAGATGGTGCCGCGCTTTGGTGAAAGCCTGCCGAGCACGCGCCGGCAGCACGAAGTCGCGTGTCCGGCGATCCAATCGAAACCTCTCGCGCTCGCACCAAAGACGATCGCAACCGCAACCTTCTTCGGCTTGTTCGCCGCCGATCACCCCGCAGCCTCCAGCGATGCCGATCTTGCAAGGCTTGACGCCCTACCGCAGGCGCTGAACGAACTCGCGACGAGCGATATTGCCGGCGATGCCCCGGCTCGCAGCCTGGTGCAGGACGCGCCGCTATTCGTGACCGAGCCTTTGGACGAAGCGACGATCGAGCGGCTCTATCCCAAGCGGATGCTGGAAGAGCGCATTGACGGCCAGCTCTATTCCTTCTTCGTGCCGGATGGCTCGCTTAATCGCCACATCGTACTGCGTGAGAAAGAGCGCGTTGTTGCACGCCGTCATGGCGCCATCGTCCGCAGCGGCCAGAATATGCTGTTGGACGACCAGACGCTGGCCGCAACCTGTTGGATGCAGGGCATCTTTGCCGCGCAGTTGACGATCGGCAATACGTCCTTCCACAAGCTCTTCTCGGTCTCCCGCGATCCCTACAATCTGACGCGAGCGAGCGGGCTGCGCATGCTCGTGGACCTCGGCGAAGGCTGGCGCCTGCTTGGCGTTCCCGCGGCCTTCGACATGGGATTGAGCGATGTTCGTTGGATCTACCGCCTTGCCGGCCGCACCATCACGGTGACGGCAATCGCTTGTGGCGATGATCCGTCCATGCAGTGGACCGTAGCGGTCGACGGCGGAGCCTGCCGCTTCCTGGTCTTCGGCCATATCGTGCTCGGGGAACGTGACTACGAAGCCGTCGCAAACATCGAGATCGACACTGCTGCCAAGCAGATATCGTTCCGGCCCCAGCCGTCCTGGCTTTGGGATCGCTATCCGCATGCGGCCTACCATCTCGTCACCTCGACGCCGGGTGCCTTCGAGGCAATCGGCGGCGATGAGCTTCTCTACAGCGACGGCACGCCTCGCAACGGCCCTTTCATCGCGCTCAAGTCGCATCAGACCCAAGGCTTCAGCTTTGCAGTCACCGGATCGATGACCGACACGGCGGCGGGCGAACGTCTTGCCGCGCGCTACAAGGCCGGTGTCAGCAGCGAAGACATGCTTGCTCCCGCGCAACGCTTCTGGAGCCATGTGACGCGCGGCGCGCGCATCGAAGGAGAAGGGCGCGACGTCACGGCGCAGGCTGTGATGCTGCCTTGGCTGGCGCATGACGCGATCGTGCATCTGAGCGTGCCGCATGGCCTCGAACAATATACCGGCGCGGCCTGGGGAACGCGTGACGCCTGCCAGGGACCAGTGGAATTCCTGCTCGCTTATGAACATGATGCCGAAGTAAAGCAGATTCTGAGCACCGTCTTTTCCGAGCAGTATCGCGACCGGGGCGACTGGCCGCAATGGTTCATGTTGGAGCCCTATGCCAACATCCGCGCTGGCGAGAGCCATGGTGATATCGTCGTCTGGCCGCTGAAGGCGCTGTGCGACTATATCGAGACGACGGGCGATCTCGCCTTCCTAGCCGAAACCGTGCCGTGGCGGGCCGACGACACCATGCAACGGACCGAAGAGACGGCGACGATTTCCGCGCATGTCGATAAGCTGCTCGACACCGTACGCAGCCGCTTCGTACCCGGCACAAGCCTCATCCGCTATGGCGAAGGCGATTGGAACGACAGCCTGCAGCCGGCCGATCCGCATTTGCGCGATTGGATGGTCAGCAGTTGGACCGTCTCGTTGCTTTACGAGCAACTGGTGCGCTACGCTGCGATCCTGACGCTTGCCAGCCGGGACGACGAGGCGCAGACGCTTAAGGAAACCGCCGCCGCCATGCGCGACGATTTCAACCGCCTCCTGATGCGCGACGGTGTCGTCGCCGGCTACGGCGTCTTCGATCCGAGCCATGATGGCGTCGAACTGCTGCTGCATCCGCAGGATACGCGCACCGGCCTGCATTATTCGCTGATCGCGATGACGCAGCCGATGCTGGGCGGCCTCTTCACGCCGGAACAGCGGCATGCGCATATGAAGCTGATCAGTGACAATCTGCTTTTCCCGGATGGTGTGAGACTGATGGAAAAGCCGGCGACCTATGCCGGCGGACCGGAGACATTGTTCCGCCGCGCCGAATCCTCGTCTTTCTTCGGGCGCGAGATCGGGCTGATGTATGTGCATGCGCATCTGCGCTATTGCGAGGCGCTGGCGCTGGACAACGATGCTGACGGTGTCTGGAACGCGTTGGCACTCGCCAATCCGATCGCGGTCAGCGGCCGGCTCGACCATGCCTCGCTGCGCCAGCGCAACACCTATTTCAGCAGCAGCGACGCCGCATTCCACGATCGCTATCACGCCTCTGATGATTGGGATCGCGTCAAGGCGGGCGATATCGCTGTCGATGGCGGCTGGCGCATCTATTCGAGCGGTCCCGGGCTTTTTACGAAAAGCCTGATCAACAACGTCTTCGGCTTCAAACGGCAGTTCGGCGAACGCATCCACAAACCGCTATTGCCGGCGTCGGTTGCCGTTTCCAAGATCGAACTGGATTTTGAAGCGTAATCGCGAAGGGAGCCGCTTGTTGCGGCTCCCTTTGAATTTTGCGGCTGAGGGTATGAGGTCATATGCAGTGGCCTCACGGGCCTTCAATAGCAGTTATCGTGCACCACGCCCATGATTTCCCCTCCTCGAGACACGCTCACGAGGAGGTTGTCGTCGCCACGCGTCGCCTCAACCAGATAACGCACCCCGACATCCTTTACGTTCCTGACGCGATAACCGCGCCGTTCCAAGAGGCGTATGACGTCATCCGGTCCGAAATTGCCGCGACGCTCTCCCCATCTATTGGCTGCATCGTGATGTCGGTTCCAGGCGTGAAGAAAATCGGACTCCGTTTGGTCCCGGTCAGAGTCGTAGCCGTCCGACGACTGATCCTCGTGAATGACAACCTGAGCAATAGCGGGGCTGACGAGGCCCATCGTAATTGCGGCCGTCACACCCAAGGCGATGAAGGTAACCCTCATTGGCATTTCCTCTGTCGTTTCTTTCCAATAGGGGAGCGATGTAGGCTCCCGGCACCGGTCCCTTCAGCTTTGATATGCAGGCCTCTTGTGCCGAGGCGCTTGGAGTTGGCTGGGCAGCAGACGTGGCCTTTCGGCTCGTCCGTCGCACCCAACTCACCCATTATGCTCACGCGCATTTTGCGTTGTGTTCTTATTTGTTACGAAATTTAACGACCGCGATGACGTAGCAATCAGGCGGCGCAGGAGACAGGCTGCGCTACGGAAGCGGAGCGACGATCAAGTGCGCCGCTCCAGAGGGTAAGAACGAGGGCAGCGGTGACCAGGATCGCTCCGATCCAAGGGGTAGAGCCGAGGCCGAGCGCGGATTCCACCACCAGGCCGCCGATCCAGGCGCCGGCGGCAATGCCGAGGTTGAAGGCGGCAATGTTCAGCGCCGAAGCGACATCGACCGCGGCCGGGCGCACCTGGCGGGCAAGCTGAACGACATAGAGCTGCAGGCCCGGCACATTGGCAAACGACAGGAAGCCGAGAGCGGCCAGCGTCGGAATTGCCAGCCAAGGCGAAACGGCCGTGAAACTGAACAGCACGAGCACGATCGCCTGAGCGATGAAAAGGCCCGTCAGCGCCTTGACGGGATTGCCGTTTGCAAGACGCCCGCCGACAACATTGCCGACGGCAATGGCAACGCCATAAAGCACCAGAATCAGGCTGACAGCGGAGGCCGCAAAGCCGGTCACTTCCTGCAGGATCGAGGCCAGGAAGGTGAAGGCGACGAAGGTGCCGCCATAGCCCAGCGCTGTCATGGCGAAGACGATCAGCAGCCGGCCGCTTGCCAGCACGCGGACCTGCTCGCCGATCCCGGCCGGCGGCGCCTTCTTCAGGTTTGACGGCAACAGTAGCGCAATGCCCGCAAAGGCGATGACGCCAAGAGCCGCGACGGCAGCGAAGGTGGCGCGCCAGCCGAAGGTCTGGCCGATGAAGGTGCCGAGCGGCACGCCGGTAACGATCGCCACCGTCAGCCCCATGAACATCATGGCGATTGCCGAGGCACGCCGGTTTTCCGGCACCAGATCGGCCGCGATGGTCGATCCGACGGAGAAGAAGACGCCATGGGCGAAGGCAGAAAGCACGCGGGCGACAAGCAATGGCTCGTAGCCGGGGCTTAGGGCTGCCATGCTGTTGCCGGCGACGAAGAGCGCCATCACGCCGAGCAGCAGCGGCTTGCGCTCGATACGACCGGTGAGTGCCGTCAGGATCGGCGCGCCGAAGGTAACGCCAAGCGCATAGACGCTGACGATGAGACCGGCGAGCGGCAGGGTGATGTGAAGATCACCCGCAACCGTCGGCAGCAGACCGACGATAACGAATTCGGTGGTGCCGATCGCATAGGCCGCGATCGTCAAGGCAAAAAGAGCTAATGGCATGAGATGGCCCGATCGAAAGGCATCCGGAAATATCCGGCTGCACTGGTTCTTGTTCGATGAGAATATGGTCTCAGGACATTCGATCGATAATTGGCTATATCAACTCAACACTTGTGAATTCAATTCAAAGCTTGAGTGGAGTGATGGATAATCGCGCTGGTGAAATGGACGTCTTCGTGCAGGTGGCCGAGCTTCGCAGTTTCTCGGCAGCGGGGCGGAAATTGCGCTTGTCACCTTCTGCCGTCAGCAAGCTCGTTACACGCCTTGAGGACCGGCTTGGCACACGCCTTCTCGTGCGCACCACGCGTTCGCTGCAGTTGACGCCGGAGGGAGAGGTCTATCTCGAGCGCGCTCAACGCATCCTCGCCGAAATAGCGGAGACGGAGCGCATGGTGACAGCAGGAGGCGCTACGGTCCCGCGCGGACCTCTGCGCGTCAGCGCCTCCGTTGCCATTGGCGTGCGCTGCATCGTGCCACTCATTCCGGATTTCCTGGCACTCTACCCGGAAATAGAACTGGATATTTCGCTCAGCGACAGCATCATCGATATCGTCGGCGAACGGGCCGATGTCGCCATTCGTGTCGGGCCATTGCGCGACAGTTCGCTGAAAGCCCGCAAGCTGCTGGAAAGACGACGCGTCATCGTTGCTTCACCGGCTTATGTCGCAAGACACGGCATGCCGGCGACACCGAACGATCTCGATCACCACAATTGCCTGACCTTCAACTTCCGCCCGACCGCCGAAGGCTGGCCCTTTCGCGATCCGGCGACCGGATCAGAGTTCGTGAAGCCGGTCTACGGCAATCTGCAGGCCAATAATGGGCCGACGGTGCGCAGCCTCTGTCTCGCCGGTCTTGGCCTTGCCCGAGTCGGATATTTTCATGTGCAGCCCGATATCGAAACCGGCGCACTGGTGCCGGTACTGGAGGATTTCAATGCGGGAGATATCGAGCTGATCCATGCCGTCTATGCCGGCCATGATTATCTTGCCGCACGCATCCGCGCCTTTATCGACTTTTTGGCATCGCGAATCACGTAAAACAGCGATGACCATCAGATAAGCAGAGGGCAGGACTTGGAGACGACGCTTTATCTTCCGATCAAGAATTTCCTGGAAGCCGCCGGCTACGCGGTAAAGGGCGAAATCGGCAGTTGCGATCTTGTCGGCCTAAGTAGCGATGAACCGCCCGTCGTCGTCATCTGCGAATTGAAGCTAACCTTCAATTTGGAACTCGTGCTGCAGGCGGTTGATCGTGCGTCAGTAAGCGATGAAGTGTGGATTGCCGCCCGCGTCTCGGCGAAGGGCAAGGGACGAGAGAGCGACCGCCGTTTTCGCGATCTCTGCCGCCGCCTCGGTTTCGGCATGCTGGCCGTTGCCGACAACGGCACCGTCGACGTCATCGTCAGCCCGGTCGCCCCGATGCCGCGCAAGAATATCCGCCGGCGATCACGTCTTGTTGAGGAACATAAGCGGCGCAAGGGCGATCCCGCTCTTGGCGGCAGCACGCGCGCGCCGATCATGACCGCTTACCGTCAGCAGGCGCTTGCCTGTGCGATGGCGATCCAGAATGGACAGCAGCGTCCCAGAGATATTCGCGCCAGCGCCCCAGAAGCCGCCAAAATACTGCAGCACAATGTCTATGGTTGGTTCGAGCGCGTCGATCGCGGCATTTACGCCCTGACCGAACTCGGTTCGGAAGCATTGAAGCGCTGGCCGCAGGCGGATGGCGCTTAAACAATAAAGGTGAAGAAATTCGGGCATTGCAACATTAAATTCCAGTAATGTCTTACAAAATTGCAATATAAACATGATCAATATTTAATTTGTAAAATTCATCAGGCGGATCATATAAATCTCCAGCGCCAATTCTTCCTTCTACTGCAAATTCCGCAGTAAACGCGGATGATAGAGATTCCTTCGAAAGAATAGAAACGGCACTCCGTTCGACGCCTGGTCCCTGACATGGACCCAAGACGCCATATCGCCAACGATCTCGTAAGGGACATCTGCCATGTCAAATCTACTTCGCAAGCATCGCGCCGCTGCCATCGTCGGAGCGGCCATCATAGTCGGCGCAGGGGCCTTGCCCTTCGCCTTCAGCACCCCCGCTGCCGTTGCCGCGACCGCCGAACCTGGCGGCATCATCGCGCCTGGCGGCTCTTTCGCGCCGATCGTCGACGCCGACAAGCCGGCAGTCGTCACCGTTACCACTACGATGAAGGTCACCGATACCAGCGCGGATGCCGGCGACTCCCCGATGGACGAGCAATTCCGCCAGTTCTTCGAGAACCAGGGCATCCCCTTCCCGCAGCAGGAGGCGCCGCAGCATCGTCCGGCGCAGCGCGCCATGGCACTCGGTTCCGGCTTCATCATCAGCCCGGACGGGGTCATCGTCACCAACAACCACGTCATTCAGAATGCCACGGATATCAAGGTGACGCTCGATGACGGCACCGAACTGCCGGCCAAGCTCCTTGGCGCTGACGCAAAATCCGATCTGGCTGTCCTGAAGATCAAGGCGCCGAATCCGCTCGCCACCGTGGCCTGGGGCGACTCCGATAAGCTGAAGCTCGGCGACCAGATCCTGGCGATCGGCAATCCCTTCGGCATCGGCACGACCGTCACCGCTGGCATCGTTTCGGCCCGTGGCCGCGACCTGCACAGCGGCCCTTACGACGATTTCATCCAGATCGACGCTCCGATCAATCATGGCAACTCCGGCGGCCCGCTAGTCGACCGGGACGGCAATGTCGTCGGCATCAACACCGCCATCTATTCGCCGAATGGCGGCAGCGTCGGCGTCGGTTTCGCCATTCCCTCGGACGAGGCCAAGGCGATCGTCGCCAAGCTTGAAAAGAACGGCTCGATCGATCACGGTTACCTCGGCGTCGCCATTCAGCCCGTGACGGCCGATGTTGCCGATGCCGTCGGCCTTTCGCAGCCGCAGGGCGCTCTGGTCGCCAGCGTCAATGACGGAACGCCGGCTGCACGTGCCGGCATCAAGACCGGCGATATCGTTACGGCCGTCGGTAGCGAGACCGTCAAGTCGCCCAAGGATTTGTCGCGCCTGGTTGCCGATCTTTCTCCCGGCGACAAGCGCTCGCTCACGGTCTGGCGCGATGGCAAGAGCATGGATGTGAACGTCACCCTCGGCGGCAATGACGACAGCAAGCAGGCTGCCAATGACAGCGGTGACGGGAAAGTCCAACCGTCCAATCAGCCGAGCATCGGCGTCGGCCTCGCCAATCTGACACCGGATCTGCGCGAGCAGCTCAACCTTCCGCACGGTGTCGAAGGTGCCGTCGTCGCCAGCGTCAATCCCGATAAGTCGGCCGCCGTTGCCGGCATCCAGGCGGGCGACATCATCGTCTCGGTCAACGACCAGCCGGTCCACAGTGCCCACGATGCCCAAAACGCAGTTGCACAAGCCGGCAAAGCAGGCCGCAAGTCGGTTCTGCTGCTGATCGAACGCGGCGGCGACAAGACCTTCGTGGCAGTGCCGTTCTCGGCTGCCTAAGCATCTCTCCTGAAAGGTAAAAGCGCCTCGTCTCCATCACTGGAGGCGAGGTGTATCTATTTCCCGCGATTGCGTCCGCTATTCCCACCATAACGGTGCAGCAAGGTGCATAGCCTCGCGCCGGCGCTATCGTGAGCGAGGGGGAATTTTGAACGACAATACTATTGTCAACCAATAGTTTACGATGTCGCCACAGAAGGCTGACATGTCACACTCCCACAATCGGTCTTTCACTGATACATAACGATTTGCTCACACTGTAGCGTGGCGTGGATTGTGAGGGAAACATGCGCAAGGCGGCAGTCGGAGAAGAGGTTGTGGACGCGGTACCGGTGGATACCGAAGAGCCGATCACCCGCGGACGCGCGGCGGAGGAGCTTTCGCAGTCCCAGGAGCCCAGTCTCGCCGAGCGTTACGACTGGCTCGAGGCCATGATCAACCATGTGCCGGACTACATCTATGCAAAGGATCTGGAGGGCCGCTTCCTATTCGCCAACAGGGCCATCGTCTTGAACAATGGACTTGAGCGCGTGGAGGATATGGTCGGGCTGACGGATTACGATATCCATCCTTCGGCGGCAGCCGAGACCATAGCTGCCATCGAGCGACACGTCATGGAGACGGGTGAGCCCGATCTTGGTTTCGAGGAACGCCGTCTGAGAGGCAACGGCTGGCTGATGATGTCGCGCGTTCCGCTGAGGGACAAAACGGGAAAGGTGATCGGCGTCGTTGGGGCCTCGCGGGACATCACGGCCCGTAAACGTGGGGAAAGCCTGATGAAGGCCCAGGCGCAGCTTCTCAAGGCGGTCGCCAAGGGAGTACGCCTAGACCCGTTCCTCAGTGACGTCGCAAACCTGCTCGAAGAGGTCATCCCCGGTACTGCCGCCGCTGTACTCCTGCACAAGGAAGGCGCCCAGGAATTTTATATGGCGGCGGCGTCCCCGTCGGCACGCGCGGCTTCGATTTCGCCGGCAGATATCCTCGACAACCCGGCATCGTGGCGTCGCTTTGCGATCTCGTCGGGTGACGGCGGCCAGCACGGCGCGCTCGCTGTCCAAGTATCCTGCCATGAAGCGAGCCTGTGGGAGTTCCTGACGGGCGTCGCACAAACGATCGGTATCGCGATCGACCGTCACTACGATGCCGAGCGTATCACCTTCCTTGCTGAGCACGATGCCCTGACCGGATTGCCAAACCGTACGCTGCTCGACCGAAAGCTCGATGATATGCTGCGGCGTGCCAACGAAACGTCAAGGAAAGTTGCGGTCGTCTTCCTCGACATAGACAACTTCAAGCTCGTGAACGACAGCCTCGGTCACGCGGCCGGCGACAAGCTGCTCAAGATCGTGGCGAACCGGATCTCCGAGGAGATTGGTCAAGACAATCTGATATCGCGCATCGGCGGCGACGAATTCATTCTGGCGCTCGAGCAGACCGATGAAGATTTCGTCCCGTGGCTGACGCGCATTCGCGAGGCCGTGGCGCGGCCGCTTACCTTGGCCGGAATGGACCTGCAGCTCACATGCAGCATTGGCATGGCCAGCTTTGCCATACATGGCAGGACCGCCAAGGAACTGTTTGCCAACGCAGATATGGCGATGTATCGCGCCAAGGAGAATGGCCGAAACAGTATCCAGGTATTCGATCCGGTACTGGCCGAGAATGCACGGCAGAAACTCGGGCGATCGGAGGAGCTGAGACGCGCGGTCGAACGGGACGAGTTCGTCCTGCATTTCCAGCCGCAAAAGGACATGACCTCCGGCGAGATTATCGGCGTGGAGGCGCTCGTGCGCTGGAACCATCCGACCGACGGGCTCGTCTTCCCAGGAGACTTCATTCCCCTCGCCGAGGAGTCCGGCCTCATCGTTCCGATTGGAGAGGCTGTCCTGCGCAAGGCTTGCGGCCAAGCGAAAGAATGGCAGAAACAGGGGCTGCCGCCCGTGAAGATCGGCGTCAACATGTCTGCCCGGCAGTTCCAGGAACAGGGCATGACCCGTCAGGTGGCCGCAGCCCTCGCCGAGAGTGGCCTTGATCCGCAATGGCTCGAAATCGAGGTCACTGAAAGCCTTCTGATGCGCGACGTGCAGGGGGCGATCATGAAAATGCACGAACTCAACGCCCTGGGCGTCAGTCTCGCCATCGACGATTTCGGTACGGGCTATTCCAGCCTGAGCACGCTGAAACGCTTCCCGTTGTCGCGCCTCAAGATCGACCGGTCCTTTATCGCCGATATTCCCGATGATGCCGACGATATGGCGATCACATCCGCGATCATCTCGCTTGCACGATCGCTGGAACTGGACGTGATCGCGGAAGGCGTGGAGACTAAAGAGCAAGCGCGCTTCCTGTCGGAAGCCGGATGCCATGCCATCCAGGGATACTTGTTCAGCAAGCCTATTCCAGCGGAAGAGGTCACGCGCATAATGCGTGAGCCGGCCCTGAAGTCTTTGTCCAAATAATTTCCTCTAGAGACCGGCAGCTTTCAACAGAAAGAACGTTTCTGCGTCGCGTCATCATAGTTTTTGTCCAAACTCTGCCGCGGTGATGATAGAGAAGAAGCGGGGACGTATACGAACCGTCCTCCGGGAGGCGCTGTGTTCTGCCGGGATCATCGACGGCATAAGAGCTTCAGGACTTTGGACGGGGCTGAGCGGCAGCAGGAGTTGGAGTGACCGATCCATATGAGATTCTCGGCATCGGACGCGATGCGAGCGAAGAGCAGATCAAGACCGCCTATCGCAAGCGGGCGAAGTCGGCGCATCCGGATTCCGGCGGCGACACCGATGCTTTCGGACAGCTCCAGAAGGCCTACGAGCTGCTTCTGGACCCGGTGCGCCGAAAGGTGTTCGACGATACCGGCTATGACGTCGAACTCACCGACGCCGTTGATTTGCAGGCCCTAGTCGCCATCGAGAAGCTCATTACAGACATGGTTCTGGACGAGCGCGAACCCGGAACCTTCGATCCGGTCGCCCATATGCGCGCCAGTCTTTTGGAAGAAATCCGCAAGGCACACTTCAGCAAAAGCGAGCTGGAGCGTCATTCGGACCGCATCCGCCTTCATTTGGATCGTCTGGGAAAACGCCCCGGCAAGGATGTCGTCGGTCATATGCTGCGCGCCCGCATCAAGGCCATCGCGACCGCGATCAGCGAAACGGAGGCCAAGATCGACGCCACCGAACGCGCCTGCGACATGCTCGACGGCTATCTCTATGTCATGGACGCGCCGATGCTCGAGAGCGAGGAACCGACATCGGATGTCGAATGGGATGACACCCCCGGGGTCCGCTCCGCCGCCCAGTGATTCCCGTTAACCCGATGCCCTGCTGAATGCTGGAACTTTCGATCGGCAACCGGGTTTTCTCCCGCGTCAGGTCGAATTCCGACGGTGCCATACGACCAGTATCGGCTCATCGATCGCACAAGGGAGGACATCATGATCAACGAAGATGGATACACGCCTGCGGCAGAACTGGCGCAAAAAAACGGTGCCAGATTTCCCAACGAAAGCAGCGAATACCGGCAGGCGCGAGATGCTCTGCTGGCAGAAGAGATCGAACTTCGGCGGCAAATAGAGCGTGTCGCCGCGCAGCGGCGCGCGCTGCCGCCGGGCGGCATGGTGAAGAAGCGTTATCAGTTCATCAGCCCCGACGGTCCGGTCAATTTCGAGGATTTGTTCGATGATAAGGAAACCCTGCTGATCTACAGCTACATGTTCGGCCCGGAGCGGTCGCGGCCCTGCCCGATGTGCACGTCGTTTCTTTCGGCACTGGAGGGCGAAATACTCGATATCGAACAGCGAATGGCAATTGCCGTCGTCGCTCGGTCACCGATCGAGAGACTGCTTGATTTCAAGACAGAGCGCCGCTGGCAGAATTTGCCACTCTATTCCGACCCGACCGGCGAATATAGCCGCGATTACCGTGCGCTCGGAGCCAACGGCAACGACAACGCCGCCGTCAATGTCTTTACCCGCAGAGATGGAACGATCCGGCATTTCTGGGCTGAGGAGATGGGTCCGGTCACCGCCGACCCCGGTCAGGATCCACGCGGCGCGCCCGATCTTATGCCGCTCTGGACGATCCTCGACATGACACCCGAAGGCCGGGCAAGAGATTGGTATCCGAAGCTCACCTACGGACATGCTTGAGCGGATCTTGCGTCGGCGATGCCTATGCCTCGCCGGCAGTCACAATGCCGGCAACTGAAGTCTCGGTCACGGCTTTGGTGATCACCGCGGCAAGCTGGCTCTGATTAAACGGCTTCGGCAGGCGGAGCAGATCGTTGTTGCTGCCCGCCGGAAGCTCGGCGTATCCGGTAGCAAGGATGATCGGCAAACCCGGCCGCCGCTCGGCGATCGCCGCGGCGAGCTGTGAACCGGTCATCCTCGGCATGGCGTGATCGGTGATGACGATATGGATATCGTTGTGATCCTCGAGCAGCTTCAGCGCCTCCTCGGCTGAATGAGCCTGCAGCACGGTATGGCCGAGATCCTCCAGCATGATTGCCGTGTTCATCAGGACCAGCACGTCGTCGTCCACCGCCAGGATATTGAACAAGCCTCCGGCCGCGGGCGCTGCTTCAATCGCCGGCTCATCCTTCCTCGTCTCGGTCTCCGCTGTGACCGGAAGCCATAGCTCGGCCGTGGTTCCCTCGCCCCTGCGCGATTTCAGGATCAGCTTGCCCCCAGATTGCGCCATCAATCCCTGGATCATGGGCAGGCCAAGTCCTGTTCCCTTGCCAACGCCCTTGGTCGTGAAGAATGGTGTGGTTGCATTGGCAAGCGTCGCCTCGTCCATCCCCTCTCCCTCGTCCCTGACGGAGAGGCATACATAGGCCCCCGCTTTCGGTCCGTCCGCTTCGTCCCTGGCAATGCTGCGAAGTTCGGCGGCAATGACGAGCCGTCCGCCCTTTGGCATCGCGTCGCGCGCATTAACGACGAGATTCAAAAGAGCGTTCTCAAGTTGGTTCGGATCGGAGGTCACCCTTGGAAGGCTGAGGGGGAAATGCGTTTCGATCGTCATCGACGGATCTACCGTGCGCTGTAGCAGGCCGGTCATATTGCGAACCAGTTCGACCACGTCGAGCGGCTCGATCTTGAGCTCCTGACGCCGAGAGAAGGCGAGCATGCGTTGCGTCAGCGCCGCACCGCGCTGCGCACCTTGGATGGCGTTGTCGATCAACGGGGTGATATCGGGATTGTCAGCAGTCCGCTTGCGCACGATTTCAAGACTTCCGAGCACGGCCATCAGTAAATTGTTGAAATCGTGAGCCATTCCCCCGCTTAGCTGGCCGACCGCCTCCATCTTTTGTGCCTGGAACAACTCTTCACGCACCTGTTCCAGCTTGCGCTGAGCCTCTCTCTTTTCGGTAATATCGCGCGTGACCTTCGCAAACCCCAGAAGCGTTCCATCGTCGTCGCGAAGCGCATCGATGACGACGCTTGCCCAGAACCGGGATCCGTCCTTCCGGACTCTCCAACCTTCGTTTTCAAACCGGCCCTCTTTGGCGGCAATATCGAGCGCCTTCCACGGAAGCTGCGTCGCGCGGTCTTCCTCCGTATAGAACTGGGAAAAATGCTGGCCGAGGATTTCTTGCTGCGAGTAGCCCTTGATGTGCTGCGCACCGAGGTTCCAACTGGAGACGTAACCTCGGGGATCGAGCATATAGATGGCGTAATCCGCGACACCCTGAACGAGAATGCGAAACTGTTCTTCACTCCGCCTGAGTTCTGTTTCTGCTTTCTTTCGTCCAGAAAAATCACGCGTAATCTTTTCAAAACCCAACAAGTCGCTCTCCGCACTTCTGATTGCATCGATGACCGGGGCGCGCTTTCGCAGATGCCATTTCCGGTCTCCGAGCCGCCCGGTAAACTACGGAAACGCGGATTGGTTCCGCTGAGGCGCGGACTTCTAATCGAAAGTTACAAGCGGGCGAGGTGATAGAGGCGCAATCCGGTTCGCCGTTAAGCCAACCGGACCGTCACGAAAATATGATGCGTTGTTTTCTGTCAGCCTTTCCGAACGCGGTCCGTCAACTGCGAAAACGGCTCGGTCGGCCCCTTGGCGGGATCAGTGAACCAATGCGGTCCTTCCGCCGTCATATAGATATGATCTTCCAGCCGAATACCGAATTTGTCGGGAAAGACGATCATGGGTTCATTGGAGAAGCACATGCCAGCGGCAAGCGGTGTTGCATTGCCGCGCACGATATAGGGCTCCTCGTGGATTTGCAGACCGAGACCGTGGCCGGCGCGGTGGGGTAGTCCTGGGAGACGGTAATCCGGGCCAAGGGCATGTTTTGAAAGCACCATGCGCGCGGCATCGTCGAGGCTCGAACAGGGTGTGCCGGGCTTTGCCGCATCGAAGACCGCTTGCTGAGCTTCCCGTTCGATGGCCCAGGCCGCTTCGAATTCGCGATTGCGGCTTTCGAGCACATAGGTCCGGGTAAGATCGGAATGATAGCCGTCGATCTGACAGCCGGTATCGACAAGCACGACGTCGCCTGCCGCAAGGGTCTGGTCGCCCTCGGCGCCATGCGGCAGGGAGGTCGCCGCCCCGAAGGAAACGATGCAGAAGGTCGAGCCGCCGTCTGCCCCGGCCTGGCGATGCTGCCGGTCGATGAAGTCGACGACCTCTGAAGCCTTGATGCCTGGTTTCATCAGCGCATGCGCCTGCTTCTGGATATTGAGCGTCAGGTTCATGGCGTATTGAATGAGAGCGATCTCGGCTGGAGATTTGATGCGCCGCAGGCTCCGGATGATTTGACCGCCATCCTTCAATCTTTCGGCGCCAAAGGCCGCAGCGAGCCTGTGGTAAAAGAAAAGCGGCAGCTCATCGTCCAGTGCAAGCGAGCCGATTTGACCCAGCAGCCGTGACACGAGCCCGGCACTGTTTTCTTCCTCCTCCCACACCAAAATTTCGCCAGGCAGATGCGGCAGCGTTTCCACGCGGCTGCGCTCGAAACCCGGGACGATGTAATAGAGTGCGGCTGGTGTGACGAGCGCGCCAAGGAACCGTTCGCTCGGATGCCAGTCGAGACCGGTGAAATAGCGCAGGCTTTCCGTCGAGCCGAGCAGCATGCCGGCGATGCCCTCCACCTCCAGCGCCTCTCTCAGCCGTGCCAGTCGGAGCTTCCTCTCGTCATCGGTGATGCGGGGGACGGGATGGGACCATGTCATCTTGTTTTCCAGTTCCTGTTGCGCTCGGTTCCCGAGCGGCCGACACCGGCTATTGAATGGATACCAATGGACGAAACATCGGCAGAGAGATTACGAGATCTCAATCGCTAGGGGACGTTCGAGATCGCGGGCGATGTATTCCTGGATTTGGCGCACGATCTGCGCTGCGTGATCGATCGCCAGCCGGTCGGCGCGGTCGACATCGCCAGCCTCGATAGCGGCGATCATCTGCTCATGCTCGTCCACATATTGACGCGGCAGGCGATCGTCGAAAGTCGAGTAGTAAAGACGCAGGATGCGCCGGCCCTCGTCCAGCAGCCGTGCAAAAAATGTGGTGTAGTAGGAATTGCCGGCAAGTTCAGCGATGGCGACATGAAATTCGCGGTTCGCCTCGATCATGCCGAAGGCATCCCGGGCGGTCACTGCATCGGCGAATTCCTTCTGCCGGGCGCGTATGCGCTGCATGATATCGGCATCCTTCCGCCCCGCCGCCCCGCGTGTCGTCACGCGATACATCAGCGTCAGCGCCTCGAAATAGGTGGGCAGGCCGGCGAAGTCGATCGTCGCGACGATGGTGTTGCGGTTTGGAAGCGTCGTCACCAGCCCTTCCGTGGCAAGGCGAAGGAGCGCCTCGCGGATCGGTGTTCTCGACATCTTGAAGCGCTCGGAAAGCCGGACTTCGTCGAGCGGGCTGCCCGGATCGAGCGCCATCGACAGAATTTCCCTGCGCAGGGCGGCATAGACGCTCTGCGTGCCCGAGCCCCGCACCCGCACATTCTCCTGCTCGTTCGCCATCCGATATCCTTCTTCGAAACAAACGTCTTACTATTTTGTTTTGGCGGTTTTCAGCAACAGTGGGCAATCGACCCATATATCGCGTACAACCATCCTTGAGTCTTGTCGACAGTTTGTATATAACACAAGTACTTTCAATCGAGGAGCCAAAATGACGACAGGATGGAAGGGCGTATTCCCCGCCGTAACGACACAATTCAACGAGGATCTTTCCGTGGATCTCGCTGCCACGCAGCGCGTCCAGGACGCGCTCGTCAATGACGGCGTCAACGGCCTCATCGTCATGGGAACCTGCGGCGAGAACAATTCGCTGGATCCGGAGGAGAAGCGCACGATCCTGAAGGCGGCCGTCGAAGTGGTGAACGGCCGCGTTCCGGTCGTCACCGGCGTTTCCGAATTCGATACGCGCCGCGCCGTCGCCTATGCGCGCGATGCCGAGAGGCTGGGCGCCGACGGCCTAATGCTCCTGCCCGCCATGGTCTATGTCCCGAAGCCGGAGGAGCTGATCGCGCATTTCCGTACCGTGGCAGAAGCAACTTCACTGCCGATCATGCTCTACAACAACCCGCCGGCCTATCGCGTCAATATCGGCGCCGACGTATTGCAGGCCCTCGCCGAGGTGCCGAATATCAAGGCCGTCAAGGAAAGCGCGCCGGATCCGCGCCGCTTCACCGACCTGATCAATGCCTTCGGCGACCGCTTCGACATCTTCGCCGGCCTTGACGACGTTGCGCTGGAAGGCCTGATGCTGGGCGCCAAGGGTTGGGTTTCCGGCCTCACCAGCGCCTTCCCGCAGGAATCCGTAGAGCTTGTTGCCGCTGCCGAGCGCGGCGACTGGGAAGAGGCTCGCCGCATCTATCGCTGGTTCATGCCCCTGCTGCACCTCGACGCCGAGCATGATCTCGTTCAGTCGATCAAGCTCGCCGAGCAGATCATGGGCCGTGGCTCCGAGCGCGTCCGCATGCCGCGACTGCCGCTCTCCGGCGCTCGCCGCGCGGAAGTTACCGCCATGGTCGAAAAAGCCGCCGCTACGCGCCCCTCGAAGGCCCGTCAGGCAGCCTGATAGCGAATATACGAAGCCGGCGATCGCCAATATGCGGTTGCCGGCTTTTACAAAGATATCTTGGATCAAGCGCCGACGATGTCGGTCGACGGATCGAAACGGAATTCTAATCGGCATCTTCCGGCAATGCCTGGATATAGCGCACGACTCCGTAAAAAATCCCGAAGACAACAAGCACGAAGGCCGCATGACGGATGTCGTGCAATACCGTGTGGTGATGTCTCACCAGCAGGGAGATCGTATTGTACATAGCTATGGCGAGCGCAGTCATGGCCATTGCCAGTAAAAGCGCCATGTTCCGATGAATAAATTTGACCATCGCTCACCTCTTTTCCGCTTCGCCAGATAGAAGAGAAATTAAGGAGGAATTACGACGGATCCGGCGCTTGCGGAGAATGTGCCCAATCCGTCCGTGCGCGTTAAATTATTGATATTCAAGCGATAGTCAGATAGCGCGGTTTCCCGCAGGTGAATTACAAATTGTCCATGTCGGAAAAAGGCCACAATTTCCGAACTTTCCTGACACAATTGCCTGCGAGCCTACCACCGGATCGGTGATGCGGTGACAAGCGATGAGCCTTTCATTTCAGACCATGGCGGCACTGCGGTTCGGTTACGGCTTTCGCCCGAGCGAAACGCCACCTGCCGACAGGGACGCGTTGCTCGACCCGATGCGCGTGGCCGACAGCAACTGCCTTTTTCCGGTGGGCGGCATCGATGCGCGCCGGCAGGCGATCCGCAATGTGGCTGACCGTCTCCGCGACATCCGCAGCAGCGACATCGATGATGCCGCCAAGCGGGATGAGCAGAAGGCTGTCTTCAAAGAACTTCAGCAGAGCTACCAGCGCGATGCCGATGCGCGCATCGCGCAGGCGGTCTTCTCGCCGAACGGTTTCTACGAGCGGCTGGCCGCTTTCTGGACAAACCATTTCTCGGTGAGTGTCGACAAAACCCAACCGATGAAACTCATCGTTCCCCTGTTCGAGGCCGAGGCGATCCGGCCCCATATCGGCGGGACGTTTCCGGATCTGCTGCGCGGTGCTACCCAACATCCGGCAATGCTGATCTATCTCGACCAGGCTCAATCGCTCGGCCCGGATTCTCCCGTCGGCCTCAAACGCAACAAGGGGCTGAACGAGAACCTCGCCCGCGAATTGCTGGAGTTGCACACACTGGGCGCCGGCAGCGGCTATACGCAGGACGATGTGCGAGCGGCCGCAATGGTACTGACAGGCATCACGGTCGACCGGCAGGCGGTCGAGGTCGATTTCCGCAAGGCCGTTGCCGAACCCGGCAGCCATCGAGTGCTGGGTGTCAGTTATGGCCGAACTCAGCGATCGGAGCGGGATTATCTGCAGATGCTCGACGATCTGGCGCTGAACCCGAAAACGGCGGCGCATATCAGTCGCAAGCTCGCGGTCCACTTCATTTCCGATACGCCGCCGCAAGCGATGATCGATGCCATGACCCAGATGTGGCGAAAGACGGATGGTGACCTGATGGCAGTCTATGGCGCGATGCTCGATCATCCCGCCGCCTGGACGAATGAAGGCGCCAAGGCCCGACAACCTTTCGACTTTGTCGTGGCCGGTCTGCGGGCGCTCAATCTTCCGAGGAATGCGGCCGCGGGCGCAGTCGTCGATCCGCTCGCCGATGACGAGGGTGCCGGGCAGGCGATGGCCGACGACAATCCGCCCATGCAGGGCAATGGTTCCGTCTCGCCTGACAAGGCAGCCAACCCACCGGATCCGCAGGAAGTAAAACGCCGGCAGGCCGCGATCGATGCGACCTTCTATGTGCCGCGCGGTCTCGGCGTCTACGCGTTGCAGCGCATGGGGCAACCTGTGTGGCGGCCACCCAGTCCGGCCGGCTTTCCCGAGGGTTTCGACGCCTGGATCAATGCCGGGGAATTGTCCGAACGGATTTCCTGGGCGCGGCGTGCAATCGGTCGTTATGGCAAGCAGGATGATCCGAGGCAGTTTCTCAAGGAGACGCTGGCGGACGCGGCTCGCGACGACACGATCCGGGTTGTCACGCAAGCGCCGAACAAGATGACGGGCCTGACGCTCGCGCTTGCTTCGCCCGAATTCAATCGTCGTTAAAGCGAGGAACATCCCATGGCAGATAATACGGCCTTCTCGCTTTCTCGCCGCGGTTTCCTCGCTTCCGCCTGCTGCCTGGCGGCTGCGCCGATCTTTACGCCGGTAACCTTTGCGGCCATGCCGGGAGACAACCGCTTCGTGACCATCGTCCTGCGCGGTGCCATGGACGGGCTCGATCTGGTGCAGCCCTATGGTGAGGCATCCTTCGCCGGCTTGCGACCGGATATCGCCATCGCTCCCGATAACGGGCTTGTCGATCTCGATGGCTTCTTCGGCCTGCATCCGGCGGCGGCGGACCTACTGCCGCTATGGAAGGCCCGAGAACTTGCCTTCGTCCATGCCGTTTCGACGCCCTATCGCGACGCCCGTAGCCATTTCGACGGCCAGGACATGCTGGAATCGGGTGGCGGCCACGTCGCCGAGGAAAAGACCGGCTGGCTGAACCGCGCACTCGGAAGCATCGCGCGCTCGACCGCGCATAAGGCGATCGACATCAACACCTCGACCGAATTGATCCTGTCAGGCCCCAATACGGTCGACGTCTGGGCCTCGGATTCCGGTTTGGGCATGGGTGCGGATGAGATGCAGTTCCTGACGCGCCTTTATGCCAACGATCCCGCTTTCGCCAAGGCGATGGATGAGGCGATGCGCGCAGACCAATCGGCGAAAATGGGCGAGGCGCCGGGCGCCAAACATGGCGAACAGATAGCCGATGTCGCAGCGCTTGCCGCCAGGATGCTGCTGCGCGAATACCGCATCGCCAGCTTCTCCATCAACGGCTGGGACACTCATGTGCAGCAGGCAGCCCAATTCCGCAAGGCGGCTGGGGACCTGACGCAGGCGGTGTTGACATTGAAGCGCACGCTCGGCCCGGACGCATGGAAGACGACGGTGGTTCTGGCGATGACCGAATTCGGCCGCACGGTCCGCCAGAACGGCTCGGGCGGCACCGACCATGGCACCGGCGGTTGCTGCCTGCTGGCGGGCGGCGCCATCAATGGCGGCCGCGTACTCGGAAAATGGCCGGGAATTAAGGACGAGCACCTCTTCGAGAACCGCGACCTGATGCCCACCGCAGACGTGCGCGAGATCGCCGCCGCCATGCTTTACCGGCAGTTCGATGTCGGCGCCGACGACCTCAATTCGAAGATCTTTCCAGGCCTAAGCTTCGACAAGTCCTCACAGTTCCTGAAGGTGTAATTCCTCCGCTGACGGTTCGATTCCCATCTTCTCAGGCGCGACCTTCCCCGATCAGTGGAAGCGCTCTCAGCATGTCTCTGATGGCGATAGCGTCCCATGGCAGGTGTTCGGTAATTCCAAGCCCCACCACGTCCACCTCCCTGGCTACGTCGTTCAAAAGACGAACCACTTGGGCGATGGTCATTCTACCTCGTGGAACTCCCTCGAACGCGTCTGAAGGCGCATTCGGCATCGCGAAGTTGAGGGAACGGAACTGGACGGGATCGATGACATCGAGGTCAAAATGGATGGCAACATGCCGGGCGCCCGTCGAACGAAGCCATTCGATCACCGGTTGGCTGGTGTCGATCAATTGGGACGGCGTCGCCATGCTGAGCCCCAGCCTTTCAACGATCTCCCATTCCTCAGGCGACATATCGTAGAGCCCTGCATACATCACCTTCTCAGGCTTGATCGGCCGGGCCACCCTATTCGTGAAATCCGGATCGCCCTCTCCCATCAAATTGCCCAGAACCATCGCGTGCGCATGCACGAAATGCTTTGGCGTCATCACATCGGGATGAGCATCGACCCAAAGCACGGCCAAATCGCCCTCATACCGCTCATTGAGGTATGCGAACGGGGCGAGATCGACAAGGCAGTCGCCACCCAGAACGACAATCCTGTCGGGCATTTCCTTCATGAGGATCTGGTCTGTCGAATCCAGTTGCCGAAGCAATGCACTCCGCGCGACGATGCCGTCTTCGAGAGGAAGTTCGGAGCCATCGGGCTCCGGCACTTCGACCGTTGCGACCGGCCCTGCGGCCGCCGGGGCAAGCCACGCCAGCAACTGTGCCCCGAAATGATAGGCTTCCAAATTTCCCCCTTGCCATTGGGGGATATGCAAACGCAGAGTTTTCGTACTCATTTGTTGCTCCGAGCTCTGTTCGTGGAGCGCCGGCTGCTCTTCATTCGACCACCCAGGTCGGCGCAGCCGTCACGCCCGTATCATCTTCCAGCTTCTGACCTCGAAGGGCAGGATATCGGGACCCGCATCGCGTTGGGCCGGCTCCTCCATCAGATTGACGGCTTCGCTAATTGTCCAGCCGTTTGCCGGAATGACGGCAAGTCCGCCGCGTCGGCCGGCCGGTTCGTAGACGCGCAGCACAAGCCCGTCGCCATCTTCGGCCGGCTTGATGGCGGAAAGCGCGACCGGCGTGCCCGTCACGGCAATCGGGGCGAGCGTCGTCTCCGCGAGACCAGCGGCCGTCGCGACGATCAGCGGTTGATTGAGGTCGTCGGCCTCCTCCCGCACACCACCAGAATGCCATTCGCCGGTGTGCGGCAGCAATGCGTAGGTGAAGCGCTGCACGCCCTCGTCCGCCATCGGATCAGGATAGATGGGGCCGCGCACGAGACTGATGCCAAGCACGTTGCTGCGGGCACTATGGCCGTATTTCGCGTCATTGAGCAAAGCGACACCGAAATCCGGCTCGCTGAGATCGATGAAGCGATGGGCGACCGCCTCGAACATCGCAGCATCCCAGTTCGTGTTGGTATGCGTCGGGCGGCTGACGACGCCATAGGCGCATTCGAACGTAGCTGTGCGCGCCCGCGTCGCAACCGGGCTCAGCGAGCGCAGCAGGGTGCGGCGATCATGCCAGTCGATTTCAGTCTCGATATCCAGCCGCTTGGCGTTGGCCGTCAGCACGTAATGCTGCACGATGCTGGAGTCGCGATAGCGATGGACGACCTTGATCGCGGCTCGATATGGACTGTTTTCGACGAGTTCGATGCTTTCCGGCTTGTCGAGACGAACGCCCTTTTCCGAATAGTCTGCGTCGATGTCCCAAGCATCCCAATTGCGCGGCTTGTCGACCGGATAGACCCAAAGCTGATTGGCGGGTTCCGCCAGCGCCTCGCGGCCGGTCGCTTTGTGAACAAGGCTCTGCACGGCCCCATCCGCGCCGATGGTCACGGCGAGATGCTCATTCTCCAGCCGGTTCGCTTCGGCGTGCAAACCACCGGCTGGTTTCAATGCGGCGCGGTCGAATACATGGATGGAAAGCGGCGAGACTATGTCGCCGGTGGAAAGGACCGTGCCGTCGGCGAGGAGCGCGCGCAGCGGCCGGGCATCCAGCGACGGATTGACGACGACGAGAGCATCCGCAACACCGCCCTTCGGCAGGGCCGAAACAATGGCGTCCGCAGCGTCCTTTTGAGCCGTCCTGGCGTGATCGATGATGGTGGAAAGTTCACGCTCGGCATCCTGATAGACCTCGCGAATGCTCGACCCGGGCAGGATATCGTGGAACTCGTTCTTCAACGTGACACGCCAGTCAGCCTCCAGGCTCTGCGGCGCGGCGCCGCCGATCATATGCGCGATCGACGCCAGGGTTTCGGCGGTGATCAACGCCCGCTCCGCCCTGCGATGCAGCCGCTTGACACCGCTCTGGCTGGTCAGCGTCGCGCGATGCAGTTCGAGATAGATTTCCCCGGACCACGTCGGAACATGCTTTTCCTTCGCCGTGCGATGGGCACTCGTGAAGAAATCGGCCACCTTGCCCCAACGGGCCTTCGGGATGGCGGGGAAACTGCGCAACTGCACTTCGCGCTCGACCATCTCCGGCGTCACGCCGCCGCCGCCATCGCCATAGCCGACTGCAAGAAGCGAACTATCATGCAGGGTTTTCGCCCGGAAGTTCTTCCAGGTCGGCACGAAGCAATCCGGCTGGACAAAGCCGTTATAACCCTGCATCGGATTGTCGAAAGTATGCGCCAGCACCCGGCTGCCATCCAGACCTTCCCACCAGAAGAGATCGTAGGGAAACCGGTTGGTCTCGCTCCAATTGACCTTGATGGTGAAGAAACTCTCGATGCCGCCCTGGCGCAGCAACTGCGGCAAGGCACCGGAAAAACCGAAGCAATCCGGAAGCCAGCAGACCGTGTGACGCGCACCGAAAGTTTTTTCGAAATAGCGCTGGCCATAAAGAATCTGCCGCACCAGGCTTTCGCCCGTCGGCATGTTCGTGTCCGGCTCGACCCACATGCCGCCAATCACTTCCCAGGAGCCATCGGCCACTTTTTCCTTGATGCGCGCAAGCAATTGCGGGTCGTCAGCCTCCATCTGCGCATAATAATGCGCCGTCGACTGGTTGAAGCGGAAATCGGGCGAGCGATCCATCAAGGACAGCGCCGTGTGGAAGGTCCGGCGCATCTTGCGGCGCGTCTCGTCATAGGGCCACAGCCACGCAAGATCGATATGGGCATGGCCGGTCAGCAGCAATTGGCCGTTTTGCGGATAACGCTCCTGCAGCGTCTTCAGGCGGGCAAGCAGGCCGTCATAGGCTGCAACGACAGAGGCGCGCTCGGCCTCGGAGAGACCCTGCGGGCTTTCGACCAGCTCGGGCAATTCCCAAATCTTTTGTTGCCATTCGGCGTTCGCCGTGCGGGAAACATAGGAAGCCGTCGCGGAAGGCCAGTCGAGGCTGCGCAGCGCCGTCTCGGCGGCATCAAGCAGATGCGGCACGACGTCGTGATCATCAAGCGCCTCGATAGCCTCTACTATCTGCCGCAACAAAAGGTTCAGCCGGTGCACGGGAATGTCCAGCCAGGCGAGCCGCGCCCGGTTTAACTTCGGCTGGCGGTTCGGTTCGCCGAATGGGAAACGGGCAACGCTGTCCGTCGTGATCGAGAGACTGCGATCCTTCAGCGGGAATTCCTGGTGGTAGGGATCGAGCCCGAAGCTCTCGCCCCCGCCGCCTTCATAAGCGAGCGTAATCAGGCTCTCGCCGCCGAGATCGAGCTGGAGGCGGATTTCCTCCAGGGGCCAGTCGGCGGGCACCTTTGCTTGCGAGGCGAAATGCACCACGCCCTTGCGATGAGGCCAGGCCTGACCGATGGCGATATCCTCGCCCTCGAACGTCCAGTTGTGGATTGGCAGTACAGCGCGTTCGCGCCAATGGCTGAGCTCTGCGGTGCGTACCTTGAGGCGATCTAGGCGCTGGGCGATGGTGAGCTGCATGGCATGTCCTACTTGGTTGATGTCAGGCCGGGACCGCACGAGCGATCATGGCGTCGCGAATGAGGCATTGCAAAGCAGGAAGGATGCTGACGGCGGGATCAGGCTGATGTGATCGGCAAAAACAGATGGGAAGGGCCACCGGAGAAACATCCCTTGGCCGGAATTTTGATGCCTGTGCTCACTCGACGGTCTCCTCCTCCTGCGTGAAGCAGGCATAGATTACGGCGAAGAACAGGCCGATGACCAGTCTCAAAATGGAAGCAATTTTTCGGGCTTATCTCCTTGCCCGCGCAAGGCGGCGAGATGTTCGGCGGGGCAATAGACCCCGCCGCTATTGCTCAATGTCTCGGTATGCGCGGCAAAAAGATTGTGAACAGACCGAGCAACGGCAGATACGAGCAGATCGTATAGACGAAGGAAATCCCGTGCGTATCGGCAAAATCGCCGAGAAACGCCGCGCCAAGCCCCCCTGCCCCGAAGGCAAAGCCGAAGAAGATGCCGCCAATCAGCCCGACGCGGCCGGGGATCAATTCCTGCGCGAAGACCACGATAGCCGGGAAGGCCGAAGCAAACACCAGCCCGATCACAACCGTCAGGACGCAGGTCCAGAACAGGTTCGCATAGGGCATCATCAGCGCGAAGGGAATGACGCCCAGGATCGAGAACCAGATCACGAAGCGCGCACCGAGACGGTCTCCGACCGGACCGCCCATGATCGTGCCGACCGCGACTGAACCGAGAAAAAGGAACAGCATCAATTGCGCGTCGCGAACGTCGAGATGGAACTTGTCGATGACGTAGAAGGTGAAATAGCTCGATATGCTCGCCATATACACGTTCTTCGTTGCCGTCAGCAGGATGAGGATCGCAAGCGCCCAGACTGCCTTGTTGCGTGCTATCGGCAAGGCGCGGCTGGGAGCCGGACGCGCGGCATGCTCGCGGCGATGGCTGACATACCAGGTGCCGACCCAGCTCAGGACGATGAAGCCGATGACCGCCAGAACCGCGAGCCAGGCGACGCTCGATTGGCCGTGCTGGAGCACGAAGAAGGCGGCGATCAACGGGCCGATGGCGGAACCGGCATTGCCGCCGAGCTGGAAGAGCGACTGCGCCAGGCCATGGCGCCCGCCGGAAGCCAGCCGCGCGACGCGCGAGGCTTCCGGATGGAACACCGCGGACCCGAAACCGATGAGGCTCGCCGCGACCATCAGCATGGGGAAGCTGCCGGCATAACCGAGCAGCACCAGCCCTGAAAACGTGCTGACCATACCGACCGGCAGGGAATAAGGCATGGGCCATTTATCTGTGACAATGCCGACGACCGGCTGCAGCAGCGACGCCGTAATCTGAAACGTCATCGTCAGCAGACCGATCTGAACGAAATCGAGGGCGTAATTCTCCCGGAACATCGGGTAGAGCGACGTCAGCAGCGATTGCATGATGTCGTTCAAAAGATGGCAGACACTGACCGCCACGACGATTGAAATTGTCGTCTTCTCAAATCGGGCCTGCGCGCCCGAAAATGCCGCAACCATTGAGGATTCCTTCCTGCGCCGGCCGATTCTTTCAGCCATGCCGTTTGATCAGCTTTTACACGGCTTGCAGGTGACCTTCTTTCGTGTTTTGGTCCAGTTCTTTCGCGATCGGGCCAAAATGGAAAAGCTCTCTCAAAAGCTGCTGGCGACACTCGACCGAGATCACGAGCAAAATATGCTCTGGATGGAGGGATCGAATGCCGGCGTGCTCGTCCACAGCTCGGAGCCGCCGCAAGGTTACACTGTTCCCTGGCATCATCATCGCCGCACACAATTGCTCTGCGTTTTCGCCGGTGTCGTGCTGATCCTGACGACCCGCGGCCGATGGATGGTGCCGCCCGGCCATGCCTTGCTCATTCCCGTTGGGCTGGAGCACTCCGTCGAGATGCTGAGCGATGTCAGCCTGAAATCGGTCTATGTGATGCCGCGTGACCCGACCCCGCCGGACGAGGCGCCCCGCGTCGTCGAAGTGACGGATCTCGCGCGCAGTCTGCTGCTCGAAGCCATCCGGCTGCGGGAAGCGCCGGTCGGAAATCGCAAGGCTGAACTTGTCCTTTCCCTCCTAATCGAGGAGATTTCGACGCTGGAAGAACGCCCGCTCGGCCTCCCCTTCCCATCCGACCGACGGCTGGCGGCCCTCTGCCGTGAGTATCTGGCAAACCCGACCCCGAATGCCAGATTGGACGATTGGGCCGAGAAGCTGGCAATGAGCCGCCGCACCTTCACCAGGCAATTTCGCAAGGAAACCGGCATCAGTTTCATCACCTGGCGTCAGCAGGCGAGCGTCTTCGCGTGCCTGCCGCAACTTGCGGAGGGGCAGCCGGTGACCAACGTCGCGCTGGAAGCCGGCTACGAAAGCGTTGCCGCCTTCACCACCATGTTCCGACGCATGCTCGGAACCTCGCCGCGCACCTACATGGTGAACCGCTGGTCTTTCGACCGGCCGTAGAAGTCGCGCAGATATCCCACCTTTACAGCCAAAGACATTCGTGGGCAGGCGTGATCAAAAAAATTTGAGAAAAGCTTTTCTCATCTTGACTCTTCGGATGAGAAAAGCTTTTCTCACCGCAAATAAGTTCGGGAGAGGACATCTGGAAAACCAGCGGATTAGAAACGGTCGGGTAACGATTCACGATGTTGCCGCTGCCGCAGGGGTCAGCATTTCGACGGCGTCGAAAGCCTTGAACAATACCGGGCGGATGGCCGACGACACGCGGGAACGGGTCAAGCGCGTCGCGACTGAGATCGGGTTCCGGCCGAACGCCTTGGCCAAGGGTCTGCTTAGCAATCGGAGTTTCACCATCGGTCTTTTGACGAACGATACCTACGGCCGTTTCACTCTCCCTGTCATGGCCGGAATTACCGAGGCGCTCGTCGATCACGGCGTCTCGGTATTTCTCTGCACGATCGAAGACGATCCTGCACTCGGAAAGGTTCATGTGGACGCCATGTTGGACAAGAGCGTCGACGGCATCATCGCTTCGGGAAAGAGGATCGACCGCCGGCTACCGGTGGATCTGTCCAACCTGCCCGTGCCCGTCGTCTACGCCTTCACGGAAGGGACACCCGATAGTGTTACCTTCTGCGCCGACGATTTCCAGGGCGCCGCTCTTGCCGTCGAATGGCTGATGGGTCTCGGCCGCCGCCGGATCGCCCATATCACCGGCCCCGAGAGCTTCGTTTCGGTACGCGAGCGCACAAGGGCCTATCGAAGCCTCGTCGGCGACACGTTGCCGGTGATGTACGGCACATGGTCGGAGGCCTGGGGCCACGCGGCCGTTGCGCAAATCTGGGATACGCCCGGACCGAAACCGGACGGCATTTTCTGCGGCAACGACCAGATCGCCCGCGCTGTAGTCGACGCCCTGCGCGAGCGCGACGTGCGCGTGCCGGAGGACGTCTCAGTGGTTGGCTTCGACAATTGGGAGATCGTCGCCGCCCAAACACGGCCGCCGCTGACGACGGTTGACATGAATCTCAAGGCACTCGGCCGGGAGGCCGGGCTTACGGTTCTGGCGCTGGCGGAGGGCCGCGCCATCGAACCAGGGATCAGGACATTGCCGTGCGAATTGGTCGTGCGGCAGTCGTGTGGGGGACACCCCGTTCATTAGTTGAGGAAGAGGGGCTGATGGAAATGCCCCATGGGAGGAGAAACATGATGAAGCGACTTCTGGCCGCGACCGGCCTCATATCCTTATGCCTGATGTCCGGCGCGTCAGCCGCCGAAAACATTACGATGTGGGTGCGCTCCGGCATCGGCGATTCCTTCAAGAAGGTCGTCGAGGCTTATAATGCCAGCCACGACGACAAGGTCACCATGACCGAGGTGCCCTTCTCCGAACTGGTGCAGAAATACGCAACCGCGATCGCCGGCGGGCAGGCACCCGACGCCCTGTCGATGGACCTGATCTACACGCCAGCCTTCGCCGCCGCCGGCCAGTTGGAAGACTTGACCGACTGGGCCAAGAGCCTGCCCTATTTCAACTCGCTCTCTCCGTCTCATGTGAAGCTCGGCACCTATCAGGACCATATCTACGGCCTGCCGCTCTCGGTCGAGACTTCCATTTTCGCCTGGAACAAGGACCTCTACAAGAAAGCCGGTCTCGATCCGGACAAGGCGCCGACGACCTGGGATGAGATTACGAGCAATGCCGAAAAGATCCGTGCGCTCGGCGGCGATACCTACGGCTTCTATTTCTCCGGTGGCGGCTGCGGCGGCTGCATGATCTTCACCTTCACGCCGCTCGTCTGGGGTGCAGGCGCCGACATTCTCTCGGAAGACGGCAAGAAGGCGACGCTCGACACGCCGCAGATGCGCAAGGCTGTCGATATCTACCGCAACATGGTCAAGAAGGATCTGGTGCCGGCGGGTGCCGCGAGTGACACCGGCGCCAACTTCCTAAGCATCAGCAACGGCAAGATCGGCCAGCAGAGCATCGGCGCCTTCTCGATCGGCACACTGATCACGCAATACCCCGATATTCATTTCGGTGTGACGCTGATCCCCGGTGTCGATGGCAAGCCGTCCTCCTTTGCCGGCGGCGACAACTTCGTCATCACCAAAGGTACGAAGAAGCTCGATGCGGTGAAGAAGTTCCTCGAATACACCTATTCGATGGACGGTCAGAAGATCATGGCGAAATATGGCAGCCTGCCGACGCGCGGCGATATCGCCGACCAGGTGCTTCAAGGCCTCGATCCGCGCATGCAGGTGGGCCTGAAAGCGATCTCCATCGCCAAGACGCCCTATACGCTGCAGTTCAATGACCTGATCAACAGCGCCAACGGCCCTTGGGCCGGCTTCACCAACGCCGCAATCTTTGGAGACAACGTCGATACGGCCTTCTCCAATGCACAATCGGAAATGCAGTCGATCATCGACAACGCCCAGTAGTAATAAACCATCACGGACCGGGAGGCTTGGCCTCCCGGTTTTCCCCACCAAAACATCAGGAGCATCCCATGGCTGGTCCCGGAGCTATTACAGCACTGCGGCAGCGCAAGCGGCGTCGACGTGCCGGTTGGCACGGATTTCTCTACATCGCGCCCGCCATGGCGCTGGTCCTGGTCTTCTTTGTCCTGCCCGTGATCTTTACCGGCTGGATGAGCCTGCACAACTGGCCCCTGCTCGGTAGTCCGCGCTGGATCGGCTTCGGCAATTATACAAGGATGGTGTCGGACATCCGCTTCATGGCGGCATTGCGCTTCACCGCCTATTATACCGTCATCGTCACCATCGCCATTTTCGCCGTCGCCTTCCCACTGGCGTTCTACGTCGAAAAGCAGCGGCGACTCGTTGGTTTTTACCGCACCATCATCTTCCTGCCCGTCGTCGTCGGGCTGGCGACGGCTTCGCTGCTTTGGGTCTGGCTCGCCAATGTCGATAGCGGCTTTTTCGTGCCCGCGGCTCAGGCACTCGGACTGATCGACCGAAGGCCGAACCTGCTTGCGGACTTCGACACCGCCTTTGCCACGATCATCGTGATGGTGGTCTGGAAGATCGCCGGCTTCACCATGATCATCCTGCTTACCGGCCTGCAGGCGATCCCCTCCGAGCTGACGGAGGCCGCCCGCATCGATGGCGCCAGGCGCTGGCAGCGCTTCCGATTCCTGACCCTGCCGCTGATGCGCCGGACGATCGCGCTTGCCTTGATCATCTCGATCACCGGCTCCGTGCTTGCCTTCGACCAGTTCTACATCATGACCAGCGGCGGACCGCAGAACCAGATGATCTCAGTCGTCTACTACATCTTCAACCAGTCCTTCGTGTCCTTCAATCTCGGCTATGGCGCGGCGCTGTCGATCGCCCTTCTCGTCATTCTCGTGTTGATCAGCATCGTCCAGCTCTGGCTGCTGCGCGTCGGGGAGGATCGCCCATGAGCATCGCGAACATGAGCACCACAAAGATGAGAACCGCAAAAGAGCGTCGTGCCCGGCGGAAAATGTGGAGTGCCGTCAGCTACCACGGCGTCGGCGTCATCATCGTCATCTTCTTCTTCGCGCCCTTCGCAATCGCGCTGTTATCATCGTTCCGGCACGGTACGGAGGCGAGCCTTCCGCCCCTGCCGCCGTGGCCGACATCGGGGTTCAGCTTTGATGCCTACCGTGCCCTCGACGGTTTCGGTGCCGGTGTCGTGCAGCATACGCTGAACTCGCTCTTCGTTTCGGTGGCGACGGTCATCCTGACGGTCATGGTCAGCCTGCTCGCCGGCTACGGCTTTTCGCGCTATCAGTTTCCGTTCAAGGGCGCCTTCTTCATTCTGATCATCGCTACGCTGATGATCCCGTTCCAGTCGATCCTGACGCCGCTCTTCATCATCCTGGCAAGGCTCGGCCTCAACAATTCGCTGCTCGGGCTGACGCTCGTCTATGTCACCCTCCAGCTACCCTTCTCGGTCTTCATGATGCGCAACGCCTTCGACGCGGTGCCCAAGGAGATCGAGGAAGCCGCTCGCATCGACGGCGCACGCGATCTGAAACTCCTTTTTCGCGTCCTCTTCCCGCTGGTGCTGCCGGGTGTAGCGACCGTTGCGATCTTTGCCTTCCTCAATGCCTGGAATGAGTTCCTGGCAGCGCTGGTACTGCTTTCCAGCAATGAGAAATTCACGCTGCCGGTGCTGATGATCGCGGTCCGGACCGGGCGGCTCGGCGCCGTCAACTGGGGCGCGGTTCAGGCCGGCATTGCCGTCATGACCATACCCTGCGTCATCGTCTTCCTGCTTCTGCAACGCTATTACATGCGCGGTCTGATGGCCGGCGCGGTGAAATGAACCTCAAACGAAACGGATGAAAGCCATGTCAGACAAGCAAAATCGCCAATTCCGCCCCCTGCCCGTTCCGAATGTCGAACTTCACGGCCTTTTCGGTGCCCGGCAGGACGCGATCTGCAACTCCACGGCCGCCACCCTTCTTGACCGCTGCGTCGAGGCCGGCATGGTCAGGGCAATCGACGTCGACAAGCCGAGCCCTGGCATTATCCTGCCGCTGCAGACCTGGTCGGGCTCGACACAGATGTTCTGGGATAGCGATCTCGGCAAATCGATCGAGACCATCGCCTATTCGCTCTATCGCCGCCCCAATCCAGAGCTCGAAGCCCGCGCCGATGCGATCATCGATATGTATGAAAAGCTGCAGCAGGAGGACGGTTACCTGAACGCCTGGTTCCAGCGCGTGCAGCCGGGCCGTCGCTGGACCAACCTGCGCGACCATCACGAGCTCTACTGCGCCGGACATTTGATCGAAGCCGCCGTTGCCTATTATCAGGCGACGGGAAAACGCAAGCTGCTCGACGTCATGAGCCGTTTTGCCGATTACATGATCACAGTCTTCGGCCATGGCGAGGGGCAATTGCGCGGCTATTGCGGCCATGAGGAGGTCGAGCTGGCGCTAGTGAAGCTTGGCCGCGTCACCGGCGAGAAGAAATATCTCGACCTTGCCAAGTATTTCATCGACGAGCGTGGCCAGGAACCGCATTTCTTCACCGAGGAGGCGCTGCGCGACGGCCGCGATCCGGCAAAATTCGTGCAGAAGACCTATGAATACAACCAGGCTCATCAGCCAGTGCGCAAGCAGACAAAGGTCGTCGGCCATGCGGTGCGCGCCATGTATCTCTATTCAGGCATGGCGGATATCGCCACGGAATATAATGATGACAGCCTGACCTCGGCGCTGGAGACGCTGTGGGACGATCTGACCACCAAGCAGATGTACGTCACCGGCGGCATCGGGCCGGCCGCCTCCAACGAAGGCTTTACCGACTATTACGACCTGCCGAACGAAAGCGCCTATGCCGAAACCTGCGCCTCGGTCGGTCTGGTCTTCTGGGCGAACCGCATGCTGGGGCGCGGGCCGAACCGGCGTTATGCCGACATCATGGAACAGGCGCTCTATAATGGCGCCATGGCCGGGCTGTCGCTCGACGGAAAGACATTTTTCTACGAAAATCCGCTGGAAAGCGCCGGCAAGCATCATCGCTGGACCTGGCATAACTGCCCCTGCTGCCCGCCGAACATTGCCCGCCTGCTGGCTTCCGTCGGTTCCTACATGTATGCGGCGGCCGATAACGAAATCGCCGTCCATCTCTATGGCGAGAGCAAGGCCCGCGTTCCGCTTGCAAGCGGCGTGACGGTCGAATTGGCTCAGGAAACGAATTATCCTTGGAACGGCGCGATCCGTTTTGGCGTCAATCCGGACCGCAGCGCCCGCTTCGCGCTATCGCTCCGCATCCCCGGATGGGCTAATGGTGCTACGCTCGCCATCAACGGCGCGCCCATCGATCTTTCCACAATTACCGTCGACGGTTATGCTCGCATCGAGCGGGAGTGGCAGGCTGGCGACAAGGTCGACCTCAACATTCCGTTGATCCCGCGTACCCTGTTCGCCAATCCCAGGGTGCGCCAGGACGCCGGCCGTGCAGCGCTAATGCGTGGGCCGCTGGTCTATTGCGTCGAGACGACCGATAATGGCCGCGATCTCAACGGCATCTCGCTTACCGGCGATCCCGCGTTGGCGCAGACGGCGGAAATTGCCGCACTGGAGGGCGCAGTCGCGCTCGATATTCCGGTGAAGCGCGATGAGTCGGATTGGGGAACGGACCTCTATCGAACGGCGCCGCCGAAGAGCCGCTCCGCCACCGCCCGTTTCGTTCCCTATCATTTGTGGGATAATCGCGAGCCGGGTGAGATGCTGGTCTGGGTCCGCGCCGGCCAGACGCAACACGGAGCCTGACATGGGCAAGAACAGCATGAGTTTGACCGGCGTCCGCAAGAGTTACGGCGGGCTGGAGGTCATTCACGGTATCGATCTCGAAGTGCAGGAAGGTGCATTCGTCGTCTTCGTCGGCCCGTCCGGCTGCGGTAAGTCGACCTTGCTTAGGATGATCGCCGGACTGGAGGAAGTGACCGACGGCGAGATCGCCATCAAGGGCCGGGATGTCACCGATCTCGACCCGTCCGAGCGCGGCATCGCCATGGTCTTTCAATCCTATGCGCTCTATCCGCATATGAGCGTGCGTGAAAATCTCGGTTTCGGGCTGAAAATGGCCCGAACCGATGCTGAAGAGATCGAAGCGCGCGTCAGGGCCGCTTCGGCGATCCTCAAGATCGACCATTTGCTGGACCGTCGTCCCGGCCAGCTTTCCGGTGGCCAGCGGCAGCGCGTCGCCATCGGCCGGGCGATCGTGCGGAAGCCGGATGTCTTCCTGTTCGACGAGCCGCTCTCCAATCTCGACGCGGAACTGCGCGTCTCCATGCGCATCGAAATCGCCCGGCTGCACCGCGAGCTCGGCAACACGATGATCTATGTGACGCACGACCAGACTGAAGCAATGACGCTCGCCGACAAGATCGTCGTCCTCAGGGACGGCAAGATCGAGCAGGTCGGCAGCCCGCGCGAGGTCTATGAAGATCCGGCCAATATTTTCGTCGCCGGCTTCATCGGTTCGCCGCGCATGAACATGATCGAAGCCGAATGGGTCGCTGATGGTTCCGCCAAAGTACCAGGCGGCTCCATCAGGGCGGACGTAGGACAGGCGAACCTTGCGGCCGGCGACAAGCTGATGCTGGGCATGCGCCCGGAACATCTGGTCGTCGTATCCGACAATAATGATGCGATCCGCGTGACCGTCGATTTCGACGAATATCTCGGCGGCACGCGCTATCTCTATTGCCAAACGGAGGACGGCCAAAACCTGATCGCCGAATATCGCGAAGGCCCCGATGTTCAGCGCGGCGATACGCTTTACCTGCGCTGCCCGCCGGAAAGACGCCGCTATTTCGACGGACAGGGGAACCGGCTCCGTTGAAGGATCATCTCAAAGCGACGCTGCCTAATCATTTGACGAACAACTAAAATTATGACGATGTTTGCCGGTAGCGCGGGAGCATCTGTTTCGGCGAATGAATTTGGAGGCGGCAGGATGGCCAGACTGACCGAAGACGCCAGGGGCGTCTATGTGATCGCCGTTACACCCTTCACCGACGAAGGCGCGCTCGATTTCGCCAGCATCGACAGCATGGTGGATTTCTACGAAAGCGTCGGGGTGACCGGGCTGACTGTGCTCGGTCAGCTCGGCGAGGCGCCGAAACTGACGGCGGAGGAATCGCGCGCCGTCGTCGAACGCGTGCTGAAGCGCCTCGATGGCCGCCTGCCCGTTGTCGTCGGCGTCTCCGCGCCGGGGCTTGCGCCGATGCAGGAACTGGCCGAGGCGGTAATGGATCAGGGCGCGGCGGGCGTGATGGTCGCGCCGCCCTGGACGATCAAGACAGACGACCAGGCCTTTGCCTTCTATCAATCGGTCGGCGAAGCATTAGGCGATACACCCTTCGTGCTGCAGGATTATCCGCTGACGACCAATGTCACCATCGCGCCCAAGGTCATCGACCGGATCATCAAGGGCGTGCCGAACTGCGTCATGCTCAAGCATGAGGATTGGCCGGGTCTGTCGAAGATTACCGCGCTGCGTGCCTCCAGCGACAGTGGTGAAACGCGGCGTATCTCTATCCTCTGCGGCAATGGCGGGCTCTTCCTGCCTGAGGAAATGGGCCGCGGCGCCGATGGCGCCATGACCGGCTTCTGCTATCCGGAAATGATGGTTGGCGTCGTAGAGGCTTATCGAGCCGGAAATATCGATCGGGCGCATGAAATCTTCGACGCCTATCTGCCGCTGGCACGCTACGAGCAGCAACAGGGCATTGGCCTCGCCGCCCGCAAATATGTCCTCGCCAAACGCGGTGTCATCAAATCCGCCACCCTGCGCAAGCCCGGCGCCAAGCTTTCGCCGCTCGACGTGAAGGACGTCGAACGCCTGCTTGCCCGGCAGGCGCGCCGTCTTCAGGAGATCGGCGCATGAGGCTGGGGCTGGCGAGCAAGGAGGCACTGGTGCTGGGGTCAAGCAAGAGATTAGGCGCGCGGATCAGGGTCGACGAGGGCACGATCCGATCAATTTAAGACAGTGAATATTGGCCAAGGGGGGAGCTTTGGTGGCGAAGACCTATGATTTCATCATTGCCGGCGGCGGTTCGGCAGCTTGCGTCGCCGCCATGCGGCTGGTGCGTGATTTCGGCTTTTCCGTGCTCGTCATCGAACGCGGGCCGCGCAGGACCGCGAAGCTGATGGCCTTTCCCGCGGGCTATATGAAATATCTTGCCCGCGACGATTTCCTTGAAATGCATCACACGGTTCCGCAGCCGCAGCTTGGTGGCCGCGGGCCGATCGTTCCGGTCGCCAAGGCACTTGGCGGCGGCAGCGCCGTCAATGCCATGGTCTACATGCGCGGGCAGAAAGAGGATTATGACGGCTGGGCCGCCCATCTCGGCCATGGGATAGAATGGTCCTATGCCAACATGCTGCCGCACTTCAAAGGGATCGAAGCCAATACGCGCTTCAACAACAGATATCACGGCATATCCGGCAATCTGCGCGTGTCCGAGCCGGGACACATCTCGGACACGACGGAGGATTTTCTGCTGGCCGCGCAAGGGCTCGGTCATCCCTATAATCCCGACTTCAACGGCGTCCGGCAAAACGGTGTCGGCATCATGCAGCACACCTACGGCCAATGGAACGGCAAGATGGAGCGCTCCGATGCCAAGAAGGCCTTCCTCGATCCGCTAGCAGGCGACAAGAGGCTGGAGATCATCACGGATGCCCGCGTCGACCGCATCGTCATCGAAAACGGCCGCGCGACCGGTGTGACCTACACGCGCAATGGAGAAAGCCAGACGATCCATGCAGCGCGGGAAATCCTTGTCGCGGCGGGCACCTACAACAGCGCCAAACTGATGATGCTGTCCGGTATCGGCCCGGCCGATCATCTGCGCGAGCATGATATCGCCGTTACGCTCGATCTTCCCGGCGTCGGCGCCAATCTGCAGGATCATCACGAAGTCCCGGTCATCGCCACGACCAAAGCCAAATCCGGCTATTTCGGCGAGGACAAGGGTTGGCCGATGCTTCGCAACGGGCTGCAATACCTGCTCTTCAACTCGGGTCCAGTCACCACGACGGGCATAGAATCCTGTCTCTTCTACGATCCGGATGGCAGCGAGCGGCCATCGATCCAGCTCTATTGCGCCCCGATCGTCTATCTCGACCGTGACGTCTCCTCCGCCAAGCCCACCTATGGCGTCACCTTCACCTCCTGCCTCCTGCGCCCGAAGGCACGCGGCAGTGTCAAACTACGCTCGAGCAACCCCGCGGATCAGCCATTGGTCGACTGCAACTTCTTCGGTGATCCGGACGACCTGCGCCTGACGCTCGCCTCGCTGAAGGTCGCCCGGCAACTGCTGGAGACGGAACCGTTCAAATCGAAGATCGCGGACGAAATCCTGCCCGGCCGAGCACTGCAGGACGAAGAGGCCCTGACCAAATTCGCCGGCCAGACCGTCAAGACGAATTACCACCCTTCCGGCAGCCTGCGCATGGGACCGGACAATGATCCGATGTCGGTGGTCGACGGAAAGCTGCGCGTGCGCGGCATTGAAGGCCTGCGGGTTATCGATTGCTCGATCATTCCCTTCATCCCGTCGGGAAATACCAATGCGCCGGCAATGGCGATCGGCTCCAAGGCAGCGGAGATGATCGGAAAGAGTTACTGAAGTTCGCCAGTTCGGATGCTTCAAGTTCAGACCGCTTCAGAAACAATAGGTTACACCGCTTTGTTGATGCGCACCGGAACCGACTTATAAGACGGCGTGCCGCTTTCCTTGTCCTGATAGTCGATCGGGATCAGGCAGTTTGCCTCCGGATAATAGGCGGCGACCGAACCCGGCGCGATGTCGTAGGAGATCGCTGTCAGTTTCAGCAGCCGCTTGTCGCCCGAAGGCAGCGCTGTTTCGATCTCGACGAGATCGCCATGCTCCAGCCCCTTCGCCGCCAGATCGCGGTCATTCATGAACAATACATCACGGCGGCCGAAAACGCCGCGATAGCGATCGTCTAGACCATAGATCGTCGTGTTGTATTGGTCGTGGCTGCGTATCGTCGCGAGTTTGAGCAGGCCGGCGTCTGCCACTGCGACATCCTCGTTGAGCCCCTGGAACAGCAGGAATTCCGCCTTGGCGGAAGGCGTCTTCCAAATGCGCTCGGTTGGACCAAGAGGCAGGCGGAAACCGCCCGGTACACGGATGCGCTCATTGTAGCGCGCGAAATCGGGAAAGACGATTTCGATCTTGTCACGAATGCGATCATAGTCGGCTACCAGGTCCATCCAGGCGACCTTGCTATTGGGCAATGTTGCCTGCGCCATACCGGCAACGATCGCCGGTTCGGAACGCAGATGGTCCGAGGCCGGCTTCAGCTTGCCGCGCGAGGCATGCACCATCGACATCGAGTCTTCGATCGTCACCGATTGCGGCCCGGAGGACTGGATATCCTGCTCGGTGCGCCCAAGCACCGGCAGAATGATGGACTCCCTGCCGATCAGCAGTTGCGAGCGGTTGAGCTTGGTATTCATGTGAACGGCGAGATCGAGCTTGCGCATGCCCGCGGCGCAGAGTTCCGGGTCCGGCAGCGCGATCGAAAAATTGCCGCCAAGGCAGAGCAGCACCTTCGACCGCCCCTCCGCCATCGCCTGCATTGCGGCGACTGCATCGTGACCATGGTGTTCGGGCGATTTGAAGCCAAACGCGCGCTCGATACCGGCAAACATCGCAGGATTGGGCCTCTCGCTGATCCCGACCGTGCGATTGCCCTGCACGTTGGAATGGCCGCGCAACGGGCAGATGCCGGCGCCGGGCTTGCCGAAATTGCCGCGCAGCAGCAACAGATTGGCAATCTGCTGCACATTCGCTGTACCCTTGGCATGCTGGGTAATGCCCATGCCGTAGGTGACGATCGTGGCATTCGATTTAGCATAGGCGGCTGCGACGCGTTCCAGCTCTGCCCGCGCAAGGCCGGAAGCCCTTTCGATATCGGCCCATGCCGTCTGCTTGAGATCAGCGGCGAAGGCATCGAAACCGTTAGCGTGTTCGGCGATGAAGGCACGGTCGACAACGTCTTCCGACGCCTCGGCCAACTCCAGTATTGCCTTCATGATGCCTTTCAGCGCCGCCGCATCGCCGCCGATCTTCACCTGATAGTAGGAAGAGGCAATCCGCGTCGAACCGAAAGTGCTCATCTCGATCGGGTTCTGCGGATCGGCAAAGCGCTCGAGCGCCCGTTCCTTCAGCGGATTGAAGACGATGATCGGCACGCCGCGCCGCGAGCATTCATGCAGCGTGCCCATCATGCGCGGATGGTTGGTGCCGGGATTGTGGCCCATGGAGATGATCAGCTCGCAACGGTCGAAGTCCTCCAGCGATATCGTGCCCTTGCCGATGCCGATCGATTGCGGCAGGCCTACGCTGGTCGCCTCGTGGCACATGTTGGAGCAATCGGGGAAATTGTTGGTGCCGTATTCGCGTGCAAAAATCTGGAACAGAAACGCGGCCTCGTTGGAGGCACGGCCGGACGTGTAAAACTCCGCCATATTTGGATCGGGCAAGCTGCGCATGATCTCGCCGATGCGGGCAAACGCCGCGTCCCATTCGATCGGCCGATAGGTATCGGTTACCCTGTCATAGACCATCGGGTGCGTGAGCCGCCCTTCATTTTCCAGCTCGTAATCGCTCCATTCGAGCAGTTCAGTCACGGTATGCTTGGCGAAGAACTCGGGCGTCACGCGCTTGTTCGTGGCTTCCCAGGTGACGGCCTTTGCGCCGTTTTCGCAGAACTGAAACGTCGATGTGTGTTCCTTGTCGGGCCAGGCGCAGCCGGGGCAATCGAAACCATCAGGCTTGTTGGTGCGCAGAAGAAGCAGCGGCGCTTCCGTGACATCCATCTGCTCGCGCACGGCCTTGGCGGTCGCCCTCAAGGCACCCCAGCCGCCCGCGGGATTGCTGTAGGTACGAATTCCCGGAACTTCGCGCTTCTTCGCCATAGCACGCTCCTTTGGTTGCCCGCCCGAGACCCGCGAACGAGACTAGCCGATTGACGAGTATTTGCACATTGAGAAGCAGCGAGCGATAAACCCATTGTGCATTTCGCTGCATTCCGAACCCGGCGAAACCCTCAATTCTTGAAGACGAAACAAGCGCCGCCCTTTTGGCGGACTTGAGTGCAAACGGCATCTGCCTCATCACGCGTCTGCCGGCCGATACGGGCAGCGTATCGGATGCGGAAGCCGAAATCGGCATTGCGCTGGCGCACGATAAGCGGCTTTTCTTCATTCAATGGTGATGGAAGCTTGCTGACGTCTTCGGAGAAAAGTCGCCGGACGGTATCGAGTTGAAGGTGCTCCGCAAGCTGGGCGCCCCAGGGCGCCCAGGGTCGCTCCTGCTCCAAAGCGACCTGCTTCAGCCGGCGGCTGCCGGCAAGCGCCATGCAGGCCTGCGCGAAAGGCTTGCCTTTGTCGAGTTCCGGCGCGACGGTATCGGGCGGGTCATCCTTCCATTGCTCGACTGTGTGTGCCGTGATGGCAATCACATAGCTGCGTGTCTCATAGGGAAGATTGCCGGAATTGAGGAAATTTGCGAGGCCGTTTTCGCCGGCATTATAGGCGGCGGCGGCCAAGCCGAGATTGCCGAAACGGTTGCGCAATTCGTCCAGATAGGCCGCCGCCTTGCCCAGCGCCTCAAGCAGGTCGTAGCTATCCTGAACGCCGCGCAATCGTGCCGTTCCCGGCATGAACTGCGCAATGCCTCGCGCGCCCTTCGGGCTGACCGCATCGGGGCGAAATGTGCTTTCGCGCCAGATGAGCCTGGCAAGATAGTCCGATGGCAGATGATTGGCGTGGGCGAAATAGTCGATCGCGTCGCAGAGGTCGCGATTGTAGCTCTCCTTGTGGATGCAAAGTGTTTTGCCGGTATCCGTTACCAAAGGTCCGGAAATGCAGGCCGGTGACGCAACGCTCCATTCAGGCTGGGCCTTCGCGGGGCAAGCGGCCGAGACGACGAAGCCGGACGCAATAACAAAACCTATGATCCTTACGACAAAGCCGGACCGATACTGGTTGCCTGCCATCCCTGCGAAACCCGTTTGAAATCGTCAAATCGCTAGATTGCCTTCTTGATAGCATCGATGCGCGACGACGAAAACTAGGAAGCTGCGGGGGGCTTCCGGATAGCCTCCGTTCGACGGTCGGCTATGGCCTGAAAGCTTCGAAGATCAATGCCCGCAGCCATCGATGGACAGGGTCTGCGTCCATGCGCGGATGCCACGTCTGCGCGATGACGAAGCCGGGGGTGGCCACTGGCAGCTCAAACATCTCGATCTGGCTCGCAACGCCCGGCTGGCAATACGAACGCGGCACCAATCCGATAAGATCGGATGCTGCCGCGACGGCGATAACTGCCGGATAGCTCGGCACCACGAGGTTGACCTTTCGCGAAAGGCCGAGTTCGGTGAGAGCTTCGTCAACGGGACCCGTGAAATGCCCTCGCCTGGAGGAGATGACATGTTCGCACGCCGCGTATCGCTCGGGGGTTATATGCTCTGCCCTTAAAAGAGGATGTCCAGCCCGCGCCACGCCGACAAAGGAGTCCTCAAACAGTGTTTGCCCGCGCAACTCCGCGCCATCACCCGAGATGACTCCGATGTCCAGGTCAATCGTTGCATCCCGCAGGGGCTGAATTTCTTTGTTTGGCTTGGGCGCGAAACGCAGCCGCACACCGGGCGCGGCATTCGTGACGGCGATACTGAGGCGCGCGGCATGTAAGAGCACGAATGCCTCGTTGGCACGGATCGTGAAATCGCGTTGCAGCTCGCGAATTTCGACCGCTGGCTGCGGGCTAAGCACGGCCTGGACAGCAGCGGTCAGCGAACGCACCTGGTCTGCTATCGCCTCGGCATGGGGTGTCGCGGCCATCGCACGGCCGGCCGGAACCAGAATGGGATCGCTCAACGCTATCCGAAGCCTCGACAACGTCCGGCTCATGGCGGACGTACTTAATCCAAGCTTTCGCGCGGCAGCCGATACGCTCCGCTCACGAAGCAAAGCGTCCAGGGCTACCAGCAGGTTCAAGTCGACATCGGGCATAGGCTGGTTTTAACGAGGCGAGGCGTTCGACGCAACGCTCAGTTTCCTGTGTTGCGTCTAGCGCAAGTCGCCCGCCGCGGATATCCATGGCGCAAACAAACGAACAAAGTGAGCTTCTATGTCCGTAGCATCAATCGGTACCACTGCCCATGACGGCCTGCCCTATCCGCGACGATACATGGCCGTTGCCGTGCTTCTTATGACGCTCGTCCTTGTCGTGTTGGACGGAGCCATCGCCAATGTCGCGCTACCATCCATCGCGGCCTCGCTTGGTGCCGATGCCAGCGACACCGTCTGGGTCGTATCCAGCTACCAGCTCGCTGTGCTTGTCGCCCTCCTGCCCTGCGGCGCGCTGGGCGAAATTTACGGGCCGCGACGAGTCTTCCTGATGGGTGTCGCTCTGTTCACGCTAGCTTCGGCAGCCTGTGCCTTCGCCGAAAATCTGCCGGTTCTGGTCGCGGCGCGATTTGCTCAGGGATTGGGTGCCGGCGCGATCATGGCCCTGGCGATGATGAACCTGCGCTTTGCGGTGCCGCAACAACTATTGGGGACGATCATCGGCATCAACGCGATGGTCATTGCCATTTCGTCGGCCGCAGGGCCAGGTGTCGCCGGGGCAATCCTCTCTGTGGCCAGTTGGCCTTGGCTGTTTGCCGTCAACATACCGCTTGGCGCAACCGTCCTCCTGTGTGGCAGGCTTCTAGGCCATTTACCAGGCATGAAGCGACAATTGAATGTTGCGGCGCTGCTGGCCAACACGCTGATGTTCGTTTTGTTCTTTTGCGGCGCAGACCGGATAGCCAGCGCACCGATCAGCGGCTCCGTCCTGATTGGCGGCTCTGTTCTCTCCCTCATCGCGCTGCTGCGGTTTGAGCGCAAAAACACTGCGCCGATAGTCCCGACGGATCTCTTGGCCGATCCTGCCTTTCGGGTTGCCGTCATCGCGTCAATCGCGTGTTTCACCGGCCAAATGCTGAGCTACGTCGCGCTGCCGTTCTACCTGCAGCACACTTTGCACATGCCGCCGGCGCTGGCGGGGCTCTACATGATGCCTTGGCCCGCCGCGACCATCATCATCGCTCCCATTTCCGGGCGGCTGGCCGGTCGCATCAAGACGGCGTGGCTCTGCGCCACTGGCGGCGCGCTCCTTGCCGCAGGCCTTTTCATTGCGGGTCTAAGTCCCGCCGATCCCCGGGGAATTGCATTTCTGGTGGGTACGGTGATCGGCGGCGTCGGGTTCGGCCTTTTCCAGACCCCAAACAACCGCATTCTCCTTCTTACCGCACCGAAGGCGCGCAGCGGTGCTGCGGGAGCCATGCAGGGCACGGCACGTCTGCTCGGGCAAACTTTTGGCGCCATTTGCATGTCGATCATTTTCGAAACCATGCCGCAGACAAGCGCACCCAGCTTCGCACTTGTCTTGGCCGGCATCTGCGCGGCGGTCTCTAGCTGCGTCAGCTTCAGCCGCGCGCGCTATGAAACAGTCGGATAGAGATCTTACGCCCGGAATGTTTTCCCAAGCTCAGTGTCGGACAAATCGTAATAGTGACGAAAATTGTAAACCAGCGGAGACCATTTATGCGGATCGATATGATCGCTATCTCCTTTCAAGAACTCTTCGCAGGCATGCACGCGCACGATCTCGACAACCACAACGAGGCCTCCTCCAAGTTCAGCCAGTCTTGTTCCGCCCATTTCATGACGTGACAAGACACGGGCTTCCATTTGAACCGGGCATTCTGCAGCCCGGACCGGGCGAACCAGCTCACTGTCGCGCCTGGAAAATCCCGCTGCTGCAAATTTGTCTTTCTCCGTCCTGAATTGTTTGGACTTCAGTTCGGGCACAGGGTCTTTGCTCGTCAGCGGCGCAAGCTTCTCGACCATCTGCCACATTGAGGGAGAAGGAAGGCTTACGACGCATTCCGGGTGCCGCGCGAGATTCTCCGCGAGCTTGGCATCATTCAACAGGCCAAGTGCCATCGTCCAGCCAAGTGCCCAAAATGACGAGATCGGTGACAAATTCGTCGAACCATCCTCGTTCAAGCTGCTGATCAGTGCAATAGGTGTTCCAAAATACAAGATTTTTGGTTCAACGGTTCTCACTTCGTCCTCCTGAAACAGGATACGTCCGCATCACCATAAGTGATTTTCGCTCAGCAATGGTTCGATTACGATCGAAGTGTAATCTCCGCCGAAGCCGACCTATTCTGCAAGCCGGCCACCGCACATCGGCGTTGGGACGCCCGTCGTGCCTGGAAAGCTGATCGGCAGGCCTCGCAAGACGCGCACGGCCAAGAATGCAAAGCATTCGGCTTCGACGGCATCCCCACGCCAGCCGAGCGTTTCCGCCGAGATGGGCTCGACGCCAGCGCGGGTCCTGAGCATCGACATGATCGTCGGATTGCGGCGGCCGCCGCCGCTGACCACCAGCTTCTTCGGGCGGCGGGGCAGCAGGTCCAGCGCCTTGCCGACAGCGGATGCGGTGAAGGCCGAAAGCGTTGCCGCGCCGTCCTCGGGGCCAAGTCCGTCAGCCATGGAGGCTCCGAAGTCGAAGCGATCCAGCGATTTCGGATAGGGGGCGCTGAGATAAGGGTGTTGCAACAGCTTCGCGAGCCTTGCCTCATCCACCGTACCCGCTCGGCCGAGCGCGCCGTCCCTGTCCATCTCGCCAAGGCCATGGGATTTGACAAAATCATTGAGCGGCGCGTTAGCCGGCCCGGTGTCGAAGGCGACGAAATTGCCCTCCCCGTCCGACCAAGTGATGTTGGCGACACCGCCGAGATTGAGGATGGCGGTATCGTCTCCGGCGCCTGCACGCCGCAACAGGGCGGTATGATAGACGGCCGCCAGAGGCGCACCCTGCCCGCCAGCGCGTACATCGGCGGAACGGAAGTCATAGGCAACCTTGGTGCCAAGGATGGAGCGCATCAATTCGCCGTCGCCGAGCTGGCGTGTATCGCCGCGACGCTCCTTTTGCGGCGCGCGATGCAGGACGGTCTGGCCGTGGAAACCAACCACACTGATATCGGCCATCGTCAGCCCGTGGCTTTCAACAAGGTCCTTGACCGCGTCCGATTGCGCACGCGTCAAGGCCTCCTCGGCTTGCCTGAAGATTTCCGGCTCCGGCCCGTTGAAATTCCAGACCCGGGCCTGCGCCAATGTCTCCTCCAGCAATGTCCTGATCCACTCCGGATAGGGCGCCAGCACATAGGGACCGAACTCTTCGATCCGCTCGCCATCCGTCTTGAGCAGGGCGACATCGATATTGCCGTCGAGAACGGTTCCGGTCATCAGCCCCACGGCCCAGATTGGTTCCATGATCAAGCTCCTAAGCTTTGTTGACGAGATCGCCGACGGTCTGGCGAAGCGCCACGATCCCGCTGTCGAAATGGCGTGTCGGGTGAATACGGTTGGTGAGCAGGGTCCAGGCCCTTCCCTTGTCGAAATCGATCCAGAGGCCGGTGCCGGTAAAGCCGGTATGGCCGGTTGTGCCCGGCGAGCACAAGCTGCCACCCGACCAGCCGTCATAAGGCCGCTCCCATCCATGCGTGCGGGTCGCCGATAACGGCGAGCGCATCAACGCGATGGAGCGCTCGGAGGCGCCGGAGCCTGTAAGCAAGCCCACAGCAAAATTGAGGATCGAGTCGACCGTTCCGAACAGGCCGGCATGCCCAGCGCCCTGCAAAGCGGAGCAATTGTCATCGTGGACTTCGCCCGAAAGGACGCGGTGGCGCCAGGTGCAATCCTCCGTCGCGGCAGCCTGATCGGGTGTAGCGGAAAACGCAAAGCCCGGGCCGGCATCCATGTCGCGGATCGTCTGACCCGTCAGGCGCTCCAGGGCGAAGCCGAGCAAGATGAAATTGATATCGGAATAAACGGGCGGCCCGGCCCGCCACTCGCGCTGGAGAATGAAGGTGCGCAGCAGCTCGGGATCGCGGCCGTAGGTATAAAGCGGCTCGACGGCCGGAAAGGGCGTCTGATGGCCGAGGCACTGGCGAAAGGTCACCTTCCGCTCCCAGGCAGCCGCATCATATTGGCGCAGATCCGGCAGCAACGAAATCAGCGGCGCGTCGAGATCGATCGTGCCGGCTTCCGCCAAGGCCAGGATGCGCGGCGTGGTGAAGATCACCTTGGTCAGCGAGGCCAGATCGAACCAAGTATCGGCAAGCATTGGCCGCGTGATCGGAACCTTCTGCGCCGAGCCAACAGCGCGGACCATCCGATTGCCGTCGCGATCTATAATTCCGAGCACACCGCCGGGAATGCGCCCGGCCGCAACGGCGGCTTCAATGGGCTCGAATGCCCGATCGAAGCGCTGCGCGAATTCCGTCTTCCCCGTCGCCGTCATGCTTCCCCGCGTTTTCCTCTCAGGCTTCCGCCTGGGCTATATGATCCGGAGCGAATTGTCGCCATTCGGGTGCTGCCGGCTCGAACCCGAGCGGGCGCACCAGAGAGGGGACCTGACGCGTATCCAGCGCAAAATTCTCCCGCCGGCGGTCAACGGCCGGAACGGCCGAGATCAATCGCTTGGTATAGGAATGCTTCGGCTGCGAGAGTACAGACACGGCATCGCCGATCTCGACGATCTGGCCGGCATAGATCACCGCGATCCGGTGCGCAATCCGCTCGACCACTGCCATGTCATGCGAGATGAAAAGATAGGCAAGGCGGTACTCGCGTTGCAATTCGATCAGGAGATCCAGGACTTGGGCCTGAACGGAAACATCCAACGCCGAGACGGCTTCGTCCAGCACCAGAACCGAAGGGTTCAGCATCAGCGCGCGTGCAATGCACAGTCTCTGGCGCTGCCCGCCTGAAAATTCATGCGGATAGCGTTCGAGACTGTTTTCGGGCAGGCCGACGCGCTTCAGCAACATGGCCATCCTGTTGCGTGTTTCCCCCGACGCCCGTCCGCCGGCGGCAATGACGGGTTCCGCCAGGATGCTATCGACGCGAAGTCGCGGGTTGAGCGAGGCATAGGGGTTTTGGAACACCATCTGCACGGCGCTCGTCCGGTCCGCCGTCTTTCCGGCATTTGCGGTAAATGTTCCCCGCGTCGACTTCACCAATCCGAGAATTGCCCGCGCCGTGGTGGATTTACCCGAGCCGCTTTCGCCGACGATCGCCAGCGTTTCGCCGGGTAGAAGATCGAAACCGACGCCTTCGACCGCATGCACCGCCCCAGTCGGACGGTAAAAGAAGCCGCCTGATACCGGGAAGCGAACTGTCAGCCCATCAACCTTTAGCGCCGGCGCAGTCTCTACTGTCTCATCGCGGCTAAAATCCGAACGGGTCGCGCGGCCGGCCGAAAAATGCGGCACGGAATGAAGGAGATGCTGGGTGTAGGGATGGCTGGGTTTGTCGAGGATCTCATTCAGCTCGCCCTGCTCGACCGCCTCGCCAGCCTGCATCACCATGACCTTGTCGGCGATACCGGCGACGAGACCGATATCGTGGGTGATGAAGATCATCGACATGCCGGTCTCCCGCTTCAGCTCGGCCAGAAGCGCCATGATCTGCGCCTGCACCGTCACGTCGAGTGCCGTTGTCGGCTCGTCGGCGATCAGCAGGCGCGGATTGCAGGCAAGCGCGGTCGCGATCATCACACGCTGCAGCATGCCGCCGGAAAGCTGGTTCGGGCAATATTTCAGCCGCCGCGCGGCGTCGGGGATGCGGACGCGATCCAGCGCATCCTTTGCAGCGGCGGTCGCCTGACGACCGGTCAGCCCGCGATGCAGGCGGAAAGACTCTTCGATCTGCGTGCCGATGGTCAGCACCGGATTGAGCGAGGTCATCGGCTCCTGGAAGATCATGCCGATCTCGGCGCCGCGGATTTTGGTGAGTTCCGCTTCCGTCGCCATCGTCAGATCGAGAATGCTGTTGTCGGCCCGCCTCAGCTTGATCGAGCCGCCGATGATGCGACCGCCGCCAAAATCGACGAGGCGATTGATCGAGAGTGCGGTCACCGATTTGCCCGAGCCACTCTCTCCGACGATCGCCAGCGTCTCACCGGCTTCGAGATCGAAGCGGATGCCACGGACGATCTTGTTGGCCTCCGGATTGCGGCCAAAGCCTACTTGCAGGTTTGACACAGAAAGCAGAGGGCTCACAGGCTGGACCTCCGCATTTTCGGATCGAGAACATCACGCAATGCATCGCCGAGCAAATTGAAGCCGAGGATGCTGATCATGATGGTAAGGCCGGGGAAGATCAGCAGCCAGGGTGCGGTTTCCATCAGGTTGCGGCTGTCGCTGAGCATCAAGCCGAGCGAAGAGGCCGGCGGCTGAGTGCCGAGGCCGAGGAAACTTAAGCCGGCTTCGGTCAAGAGGGACCATGCCAGCGCCAGGGTGATCTGGACCGTCAACGGTGCGACGAGGTTCAGGAGCAGATGCCGTGTCAGGATATAGGGCTTGCTGCTGCCAAAGGTGCGGGCGGCATCGACGAAATCGCGCGATTTCAGCGAGAGGGCCGGCCCGCGCACGACACGGGTAAAGATCGGCGTATAGACGATGGCGATCGCCGCGACGCTGGTCCAGGTGCCGGGGCCGACTATGGCGATGATCAATAGCGCGAGAAGGATGGCGGGGAATGCCAGCAATACATCCATCGTGCGCATGATCACCCCGTCCCAGCGCTTGCCGAACCAGGCGGCGGTCAGGCCGAGCACGGTGCCGATCAGACTTGCAAGCGCAACGGAGAGAAAGGCGACGATGAAGGACTCGCCGATGCCGTTCATTAGCCGACTAGCAACATCGCGCCCTAGCAAGTCCGTCCCCATCCAAAAGGCGCCACTTGGAGCGTGCAATCGGTTGAGCGGGCTCCGCGTCACCGGATCATAGGGGGTCAGTCCCAGCATGCCGAGAGTGGCAAGGATGAGATAAACGACGACAATGGCGCCGCCAATGCAGCCGCTCGTGTGCCCGAAAATGGCTTTGACGGTGCGCATCAGCCTTCTCCCAAGCGAACGCGCGGATCGAGTGCGACATAGGCGAGGTCGACAAGCAGGTTGACGATCATGAAGTTGAAGGCAATGAACAGGACACAGCCTTGAACGAGTGCGTAATCGCGTTGCTGGATCGCATCGAGCACCAGCCGCCCGAGACCGGGCAGCGCGTAGATCTGCTCGACCAGCACGGCGCCGCCAAGGAGATAGCCAAATTCCACGCCGCTCAGCGTCACCACCGGAATGAGTGCGTTGGGCAGCGCATGACGCCAGATGACGCCCCGGGCTGGCACGCCGCGGCTGCGCGCAGTGCGGACATAGTCGTCACTCAGCACATCGAGCATGGCCGAGCGCACGACACGCGTGACCGAAGCGGCGAAGGCAAAACCGAGTGTCAATGCCGGCAGGATCATCTGGCCGAGATTGCCAAGCGGATCCTGCAAGAACGGCGTGAACGCGCCCATTACCGGCAGGACACCGAAGCCTGCCGAAAGGGCATAGATAATGAGAAGTCCGAGAACGAAATTCGGGGTGGACTGCCCGACCATGGCAACGACGCGTACCGCGAGATCGGACAGTCTTTCATTTCTTGTCGCGGCGAAGACGCCTGCCGGCAGGCCAATCAGCAGCGCGATCACCATGGAGAGCAGCGCAAGCTCAAGTGTCAGCGGAAATCGCTCGAGGATGATGTCCAGCACCGGTTTGCCGTAGGTGACGGAAATGCCGAGATTGCCCTGCAGCACACCGAACAGCCAATGCCAGTACTGCACGAACCATGATTGGTCGATGCCGAAATAGGCCGCCAGCGCCTGCCTCTGTTCGGGTGTCAACAGGCCGGCATTGGTTCCGAGCATAGCCGTGATCGCATCGCCCGGCACCAGCCGGATGGCGATGAACACGAGGACGGACACTCCCAACATGATCAGCGGGAATGTCATCAGCCGGCGCGTCAGGTAACCCATGGGACTTCCTCTAGAACCAGATACCTATCCTTACTGGATGGATACCTTGCTGAGGCCGAAGAGAGAGCCCGTCGGTGTCGGCACGAAGCCCTGAACGTTCTTCTGCTCGGCCGTGTAGCCATAGGCGGTGTAGAGCCAGATCCACGGCGAGACTTCGGCAATGTGCTTTTCGAAGTCGCCGAAAATGACCTTTCGCTTAGTGGGATCGGTTTCGACACGACCTTTCTGCATCAGGCTGTCCAAGGTATCGTCGATATAGTTCGCGACCTTCTGCAGGTTGCCGGTCTTGGTCCAGTAACGGTTGTACATCGAATACGGATCGGCGCTGCCGCCATTCAGCGCAACAGCCATATCGAAATTGCCCTTCAGCCAGGCATCGACATAGACGTTGAGTTCCATGACCTTGATATCGAGCTTGATGCCGATTTCGGCGAGCTGCGACTGGATGACCTGGGCTTCGGCGGTGGCGGTCGGCGGCTCGCCGGTGGCGGCGATCACGGTTGCGGAGAAGCCGTTGGCAAAGCCCGCGCCGGCCATCAGCTTCTTCGCCTTTTCGACATCGCGCTTGTAGCAGAAGAGCTGGCTCGGATCGGTCGCATAAAGTGGCATGGTCAACGGGCCCGTCACCTTGCCTTCGCCGAGCGCTGCCGTATCCAGCACATCCTGCCGGTCGATCGCGCAGGAGATTGCCTGGCGCACGCCCAACTGATCCATCGGCTTGTGCGAGGGATTGAGCTGCAGGACGTTGTAAGAAAGCACAGGCGTGCGGGTCAGTTGCAGCTTCGGCTCCTTCGGAACCAGCGTCGCTACCAGCGGATCGTTCAGAAGCGCGAAATCGATCTGACCGGTGCGAAGCGATGCCAGGATCGCCGTTTCATCCGGAAGGACGCTGATGTCGATGCCATCGACACCGACTGTGCCGCCGGCCCAGGCCTTGTTGGCGCTCAGGACCTCCTTGGAATTCGGAACCCAATTGTCGAGCTTGAAGGGACCGGAACCGATCGCCTTCGTGCCGATGGAGCCGGCGGTGATTTCGCTTGCCGGAACGACGGACGCGTTGAGGCTGGTCATCGACGTCAGGATAGGAACATCGGGCTGCGACAGGTGGAAGATGACGGTCGTCGCATCCGGCGTGTCGATGCTGGCAATCGACAGGAAATTGGCGCGTGCGGCGGCACCCGTCGCCTGGTCGAGAATGCGCTGGAACGACGCTTTCACGTCAGCCGACGTGACCGCGGCGCCATTCTGGAACTTCGCATTCGGATTGAGCTTGAAGGTCAGCTCCTTGCCATCGGAAGAAAACTGCCAGCTCTCGGCAATGGCAGGAACGATCTGAAGATTGCTGTCGAGCCGGACGAGCGGCTCATAGATCAGCTCCAGCAGGCGGATCGAGGAAAAGGCGGTCTGCTTGTGCGGGTCGAGGCCGGTCGCATCCTGCGCCCATGCCATCCGCAGCGTTGCCGCCTGCGCTTCGGTTGAAACCGCCGCCACGCCGAGAGCTGCCGCCACTGCGACGCACGAAATCAGCTTCCTCGCAAAATGCCTTTTCATTCTTTTCTCCCTCCGAGCGTCTTAACGCTTCCCCAGCCGATTTTGGCTACTTCGTAAAAGCTATTGCCATTGCAACTTCAGTTCACGCGGTCTTCGCATTGATCGCTCTTCGCAGAAATCCACCAGCGTTTTGCAATGCCACGCGAGCTTCTTCAATGCCCATTCCGGTAATTTCCATGAGTATGGCGAGTTTGACATCATTGCCGGTTTGGTCGAGCACGCGGCGTGCTTCTTCCTGCGTGCAGCCGGTCGCCTGCATGACGATCCTGGAGGCGCGGGCGACCAGTTTCTTGTTGCTCGCATTCACGTCGACCATCAGGTTCTGATAGCTCTTGCCGATCCGGATCATGCTCGCCGTCGTCAGCATGTTGAGAATGAGTTTCTGTGCCGTTCCCGACTTCAGCCGGGTCGATCCCGTCAGGATTTCCGGACCGACGACGGGAGAAATCGCAAGATCGGCAATGCCGGCGATGACGGAATTGGGGTTGCAGGACAGGGCAATGGTGGCCGCGCCGACGCTCTTTGCATAGTTCAGCCCGCCGATGACGTAGGGCGTACGGCCGCTGACGGCGATGCCGACGACAACATCCGCGGCCGTCACGTTGATATCCTGCAAAGCTTGGCGACCCTCTTCCGGATCGTCCTCCGCGCCTTCGATCGAGCGTTGCAGCGCGTCGGGGCCACCAGCGATCAGCCCGATCACCATGCTCGGCGGCACGCTGAACGTCGGCGGACATTCGGATGCATCGAGAACGCCCAGGCGGCCGCTGGTGCCCGCGCCCATGTAAATTAGTCGGCCGCCTTTCTGAAAGGCCGCGACGATTTGGTTCACCGCAGCAGCAATCGCGGGAATCACCTTCTCGACCGCAGCGGGGACTGTTTGGTCCTCATAATTGATTTCACGCAGGATATCGAAGGTCGACAACAGATCGATATGCATCGTGTTCGGATTGCGACCCTCGGAAACCAACTGCTCCAGTTCGGATATCAACCTTTGCTCTGTCATGTGCCTGCTCTCGGAAGAATGCTCTTCGATATCAATAGATCAGGGATGGCAAGCTCGATCGACAAGGATCGGGCTAGCCGCAGCAGCCTTGGATTTTCAACACAACGGAAAGCTGGTCATCAGCACAAGCAGCCGGCCTTTATGGCTTCGTTCGCCGCCGTTTCCCTGTTTACCTTCGTTAACATTATGTCCATTTATTCCGCCAGTCAATCACGATAGGAATAAAATATTCCATATTTAATGCGTAAAACCGACGACGCGCGGAGCCGTCATTTCAGCGGCCGCAGACCGACTTTCTGGCAAGAATGATGGCGCCCGAAACGGCATCGCCGTCGATGGGTTTGAGGCGGCGGCGGACATCCGGCGCCAGCCACGGCTCAAGCGGGCTGGAAAGGCCGCCGAGCAAGGAGACGCGCGGAGCACCCTTGTCGAAGAGGGTGCGAATCAGCGTGTCGATATGCTCGGCCGCATTTTGGACGATACGCCGCCCGGCGGCATCGCCCTGATCCGCATGGCGCATGACCATCGGCGCCAGAGCGGCGTAGTCCGTGGCGGAGGCGCGGTCCATCCAGGCGACCGCTTCCATGGGATCATTCTGAAATCGCTGCATGATCTCGGCCAACAGTGCCGTCTTCTCGTGGCGGCCATCATTGGCGCGTAGCGCAAGCTGCACAGCTTTTAACCCGAGATCCGCGCCGCTGCCTTCGTCTGAGATCGGAAAGCCGTATCCTCCGACACGCAAGTGGCGACCCTCGACAAAACCCAGGCCGATCGATCCCGTCCCGGCAATGACGATCGCACCGTCGCGGCCCGAATGGGCTCCGAGGCAGGCGCCCTCGCCGTCGCTGACGAAATCGATGCTGGCAAAGGGATGCTTTATGGCTCGTAGCGCCTCTAGCGCGCCCTTGCGCCCGATCCCGGCAAGGCCGAAGCCCGCGTGAATATGCACGATATCAGATGGGCTGAGGCCCGCCTCTTCGATCGCGGCTCCGAAGGCCCTCGCAATGGAGGCCCAGGCTTCGTCAATGCCGAGCCGCGTGGTCGCGGGGCCGGATAGTCCCTGGCCCAATACGGCCCCGGCCGCATCCTCGATCCTTGCGCGACAGCCGGTGCCCCCGCCGTCGATGCCGAGAAAGTAGCGCGCATCGTCTGTTTCGCCGCTCATGACGTCAATCGTTCGATATCAGCGCCGCAAAGGCGGAGTTTGCGATCCAACTGCTCGTAACCGCGATCGAGATGATAGACGCGGTTGACGATGGTTTCACCCTTCGACACCAGCGCCGCCAACACCAGAGAAACGGATGCGCGCAGATCGGTCGCCATGACCTGCGCCCCTCGAAGAGGTGCGCCGCCGCGGACCAGCGCCGTGGTGCCCTGCAGCGTGATGTTGGCGCCGAGACGCATCAATTCCGGCACATGCATGAAGCGGTTTTCGAACACCGTTTCACGGATCAGCGAGGCGCCTTCGGCGCAGCAGGCGAGCGCCATGAACTGCGCCTGCAGGTCTGTCGGAAAGCCAGGATAGGGTTCCGTAGTGATATCGGCGCCCTTGAGCGGGCCATCCCTCGAAACCACCAGGCCGCGATCGCTTGGCCAGACGCTGACGCCCATGGCTTCCAGCACCTGCACGACGGAAGCGAGATTCTCCAGCCGGGCGTGAATCAGTTCAAGCTGGCCGCCGGTGATGGCGGCCGCGACGGCATAGGTGCCGGCCTCGATCCGGTCGGATATGCCATGATGCCGGGCAGGTTGCCAATTCGTGCTGCCCTCTATCAGGATGCGATGCGTACCTGCGCCCTCGATCCGGGCACCCATGGCTGTAAGGCAGGCGGCGAGATCGGCCACTTCCGGCTCGCGCGCCGCGTTCAAGATTTCCGTCTCGCCCTTGGCAGCACATGCCGCCATCATCGCAGTCTCGGTCGCGCCGACGGATGGTGAGCTCAAAACGATACGTGCGCCCTTCAACCCGCCAGGGGCCGATGCGACGATCAGACCGTTCTCGATCGCGATATCAGCACCAAGCGTTGCCAGGGCCTTGATATGCATGTCGACCGGCCGTGCGCCGATGGCGCAGCCACCGGGCAGAGAGACGCGGGCGTGTCCGAAGCGGGCCAGCAGCGGCGCAAGCACCAACACCGTCGCCCGCATGCGCCTCACCGTGTCGTAGGAGGTCTCCTTCGAGACGATGGCGCTGGGATTGATGGTAGTTCCGTGTGCCGTACGGGTCACAACCGCTCCATGGAGGGCAACGACGCCGAGCATGTTCTCGACATCGGTCACGGCGGGTAGGTTCGTCAGTTCCAGCGGATGCGGACTGAGTAGCGCCGCCGCGATCTGCGGCAAGGCGGCGTTCTTGGCGCCGGAAATCGTCACAGCGCCCTGCAACCTGTTTCCGCCTGATATCCGCAACCTATCCATGAGATGAAACCCGTCGAAGAGAGGGGCGAAGGAGCATGCGCCATCCCGTCTGTTTCCGGTTCAAGATTATTCATCCATTCCGCCATGTCAATGCAGAGTGGAATTTTTTATTCCTGGCATTTGTGCTAACGTCAGTGGCTGACGAGCGAAAGCATGGTTGCCCACTCTCGGTCGGATGATATCTTGTGGCACGACTATGTCGGCGTGTGAAACGGCCTCCACGGCCTGAAGGGGCGGATGTCTATCTTAAAGAAAATCAGCGCGAAGCTCGAAGGCATGGCGCCGGCCGATCGCCAGATCGGGCAATTCATCGTCGAAAATCCCGATCAGATGCTGCGGCTCTCCTCCGCCGCCCTTGCCGCCGAGACCGGCCGCAGCCAGTCGAGCGTCGTCAAGTTCAGCCAGAAACTCGGCTATGCCGGTTATCAGGAACTGAAACTCGCCGTCAGCGAGGCCAAGGCGCAGGAATGGCAGGCCCCGGCGGGCATGATCCACGGGACCATCGAAGTCGATGATGGTTATCTGACGATCCTGCAAAAATTGCTCGGCAGCAAGCTGCAGGCCATGCAGCAGACGATCGCCGTCAACAATGAACTCGATATCGGCAAGGCGCTGAAAGCGCTCTACGAAGCCCGCCGCATTCATCTCGCCGGTGTCGGCGCGTCTTCGCTGGTCGCTCGAGACTTTTCCTATAAGCTTATGAAACTCGGCCGAAATGTCCTGCACGACAGCGACAGCCATGTACAGATGGCCAATGCTTCCACACTCGGCCCCGACGACCTGCTATTCGCCCTCTCCTATTCAGGCACCAGCATCGAGACTCTCAGGATCGCCGAACTCGCCAGCCAGCGAAATGCGGTCGTCATCGCCGTGACCGGCCTTCAGGACAATCCACTGGCCCACGTCGCCGATATCCGCCTCTATACCGTCGGCGACGAAGACCGCGTCCGCTCCTCGGCGATTACGGCGCGCGACGCGCAACTGATGCTCACCGACCTGCTGTTCATCCTGCTCGTGCAGAGGCAGCCAGACGCGAACGATTACGTTCACAACAGCGAAGCGGCCGTCTCGGTGCTGAAGGCGAAGCAACTGTCCTAGCAGGGGGCGCTCACCCGTCGGACGCCTATCAAGCACATTCGGCAAGCCAGTGTCTGATATCGTCTATTGAACGCATCAGGATCGAGGGATTATCATGGGCCGGAATAAAACCCCAGCTCTGCCAGAATGTCTCCGCCTCCGTGTCTATAGCACGAACCACCACAGCCCGCCCTGCAACGATATCCGCGCCGGCGACGCAGCGCGCCAGCGCGTCCTTCACCAGAGCCGAGCCGATGCCACGTCCGGCGTAGCGGCGGTCAACGGCGAGCTGACCGATCAATAAGCAGGGGATGGGATCAGGCGGACGGCCCGTGCGAATCTTGCGTGGGGTGGCATTGGGCTCAATGACGGAGGGAGCAAGGCCGTAATAACCAACGACGACATCGTCATCAGCCACGACGAGGACTCGGGTGAATCCGCGTGTCTGATTGGATCGCGCAAAATTTGCCAACCAATCATCCAGCGCAGGTTTCCCGCAGGTAAAACCATCCAACCGGTGATGATCGGATAAAAGGGCGATGCCGGAAAGCGCCATGGTCCTATTGTTCCCACGGCGCCTTGCGCTGCAACCGCTCCCTCACCTTTGCCGGCGGAACTGCCGGTGTTGCGCCGATGACCTGCAGGAAATCATCGAAAGCTCCTGGCGAAAGACGAATGACCGTCTCGTTCAAGATCGCGGTTTGCGCCTCATGAACTGCGGCGCGGCGCATGAACTCCGTACGTGACAGACCGAGCAGTTCCGCGCCGCGGTCAATGATGGCCAGATCGTCATTGCGCAACCGCATCGATACGGGTGTCTCTTTTTTCTGCGCAGGCGTTGCCATCACATGATCCTCAGTTTCAGAAGAAAAATAGGCCAATGTAATGCAAAGTGCAATACAAGAGAGGTGATCGCATCAAGCGGTTCGCTTCAAAACCACAGCGATCGCTTCGGCTGCACCAAATCCGGTTTCGAGGGCGCCGTGTGCCGTTGAAAAGCGTGTCGGCGAGCAGGCTTCGCCGGCAAAGAAGAGCCTGTCGTCAACAGTTTCGCCTAGCACGACACGTTCACCGGAAGCGCCCGGTTCGGCATAGGAATAGGATCCGCCAATATGTGGCTCGCCATGCCAGGCCGACATTGCCGCAGCATCAATCCGACGGCCGAAGGCGCTTCCGAAATGCCGGATCAACTCTTCTCTGGCGAATGCGAGCGCCGCCTGCTCCCCAGAGGCTTCCAGATCCCGCGCCAGTGAACCGCCATAATAGGCCTCGATCAAGGCGGTGCCGAAGGGGCGTATCTGGTAGGAACCCGTTCGGACCTGATCCAGGGAACCCGTCAGTCTGGTATCGATCGGCAGATCGTCTGGTGAGAGCACGCTCAGGAACAGCTTGTTGGCAAGCCCCAGCGGCAATCGACTGGCCGCTTCCCGCTTTCTCGGCAGTGGCGGATCGAATTTGATCTGATCCTTCGCAATCACATTTGTCGCAACCGTGACCAAGACCATGCGTGCACGCAGCGTGCCGCGATCCGTCTGCAAAAGGATGTATTCGGCGCCGCGATGATCGATGGTTTGGACCACAGTCGACAGCATCGTGGGTACCGGCTGCGCGTAGGCCGAAATCAGCGTCCCATACCCCTCACGCACGCGCCAGTCCGGGCCAGGCCCCGGATCATAATGGACATAATCGTGAATGGAGGCCGCCGCGAGCTCGACGCCATTTAGAAACGTGCCGATTGCTTCAACACAGCCATTCCAGCGATTTCCGGGTTCCAGCAGTTCGTCGAGCGATCCGTCTTCGCCGGAATCCCCCCGTTGTTCCGCGCGCGCGAAAAAGGCGCCGATGGCGGATCTCGCTTCCGCCCCTCCGATCGTCCGCCCGCCTTCACTCCAGGGGGCGGGCGTCGTTTCCACCGTCAGCCCGAGCTGGCGGGCAATCTCGGTCCATCCATTCGTCCTTGCGCCGTGGAGCCATCCGCAGCCGAGATCGACCGGCTCATCCCCGAGCGATGACAATCGAAAGGTCCAGGCGCGACCTCCGACCCGGTCCTTCGCCTCGAGAATCAGCACCGAAACGTCGGGGCGGAGGGATTGCAGCCGCCGCGCCGCTGCGACGCCGGCCGCACCGCCGCCAATAATGGCGACATCGATTGTTTGGCCCCCGGACCAAGGATTGCTCAAATGCCTTTACCCTTCCGCTATGCCGGACTGCATTGCACCAATGCAGTCCATGGTACTTCCAAACAGCGTCTAACCCCCAGTCGATTTCTATCTTCAGGGCTATACCAAAGCCGATTTACTTACGGCTTGATGCCGTTGAGATGGCTCTCGAGGAAGTGCAGATTGTCCTGGCCCCAGTAAAGCTCGCCGTCATAGAGGAATGATGGAAAGCCGAAGACGCCATTCTTGATCGCAAACTCACGGTCCGCCGTCCACTTGCCCTGTACGTCCGCATCCTGTTCCCGCTTTGCGAGCGCATCGCCGTCGAAACCTGCGGCGGTGGCGATCGCCTTGCGTACCGCGGGATTGCCGATATCTTCGCCACGACCCCAGAAGGCTTCCTGTAGGGCTTTCGTGAGTTCGAGCCAGGGCTTGCCGTCGAGATAGGCGGCGATGACCATGAAGGCGGCAGGCGCCGGGTCAGCGAGCGGCGGGCGATTTTCCAGAAGCAGTTTCTTGCCGCGAAGGCCGGCCCAACGCTTGAGATCCCGCTGCCAATATTGCCGGCGAGGCTCCGGCCGATTGCGCGAGAAAATGCCGCCGTTCTCCTCGAGGACGATGGTGAGATAAGGCCGGATTTCCGCGCCCGTCTTTTCGGCGAGATCGAGAAACGGCTCCAGGCCGATATAGGACCAGGGCGAGCCGATGGAAAAAACGTAATCTATGATCTTGGTCACTGTTTGCCGCATCCCATGCATGATGATGAAAACTCGCGGAGTTTGATCAGCAAGGCGGCGGGTGCGCAAGCGCCAAGCGAATGCCACGGGGGAATTTCCATAGCGATATCGTTACCTGACTACCGCCGATTCCGTCGCTGCTTGCTATGCCAATATCGAGCTCAGCGTTATGCAACCGCTTTCCAATCGAGCCCGATATCGAGCGTCGGCGCGCTATGCGTCACCCAGCCCACCGAGATCAGATCGACGCCCGAAGCCGCAATTGTCGCGGCAGTTGAGGGCGTGACACGGCCCGAGGCCTCGGTGATTGCGCGCCCGGCAACGATGCCTACCGCTTCGCGCAATTGATCGGGCGTCATATTGTCGAGCAGCACGGCGTCGACGCCTTCTGCCATGGCTTCACGAAGCTGGTCGAGCGTGTCCACTTCAACCTCGATCTTGGCCATGTGACCGACCCCGGCTTTTGCCCGGCGGATAGCCTCTGTGACGCCGCCTGCAACCGCGACATGATTGTCCTTGATCAGCACGGCATCATGGAGCGCAAAACGATGGTTCCTACCGCCGCCGGCCCGGACTGCATATTTCTCCAGCGCCCGCAGTCCCGGCGTCGTCTTGCGGGTGCAGACGATCGAGGCTTTCGTGCCGCTGATCGCCTCGACGATACCGGCTGTTACGGTCGCGATACCCGAGAGATGGCCGAGGAAATTCAGTGCGGTCCGCTCCGCCGTCAGCAGGCCGCGAGACGGGCCTTCGATCGTTGCGATCATATCGCCGGCAGCCACCTTTGCGCCGTCGTGCAGATGACGGGTCATGACGATCCGCGGATCAACGAGCTGGAAGGCGAGTTCCGAGGCATCCAGCCCGGCGACCACGCCCGGCTGGCGCGCCACCATGGCAACGGTGGAACGGTGATCCTCCGGGATGACGGCGGCAGACGTGATATCGCCGGCAAGGCCGAGATCTTCCAGCAGAGCATTGCGCACCAGCGGCTCGATGATGAGGCGCGGCAGGGGAACGAGAGTCATGTCAGGCGCTCCTGGCGAAAGTATAGGGAATGACGGAACGGGCGATATCCAATGCATCCGGCAGTCGCATTGTCCGCCGCTGAGTATGCTTCAGTTTCAACGGAAAATCCGTGCGGGCATGGGCGCCGCGCGATTCCGTTCTGAGACTTGCAAAGACGGCGATCAGCAGCGCCACCACGGCAGGATCGGCGGCCGCACCTTCGCTTTCGGCCAGCGGCAACAGCGCAGCGATCGCTCCGTGAATGGCGCCGGCGTTGCGAAGCACGCCGAGATGACGCGAGGCGATCGGCCGGACAAGCGAAGGATCCGGAACTATCGGACGTGCGTGGACCGACGGCATATTCGCAGAGGTCGCAGCAGTGCTTCCCATGTCCCGTGCGGCACGCATGCCCATGACGGCGGCCTCCAGCAACGAGTTGCTAGCGAGCCGGTTGGCGCCGTGAAGGCCGGTTGACGCCGCCTCCCCTGCCACCCAGAGGCCGGAGACGGAACTGCGGCCGTTTACATCCGTGGCGACCCCGCCCATGTGATAATGGACGGCGGGACGGACCGGGATGAGCTGGCTCGCCGGATCAATGCCTGCCTCCCGGCAGAGCGCATCGATCACGGGGAAGCGAGCGGTAAAGCGATTGCCGAGCGCTTCACGCGCATCGAGAAAGACGCGGCCACCGCGGGCGATTTCCGCGCTGATCGCCCGCGCGACGATATCGCGTGAGGCCAGTTCCGCGCCGGGAACCTCCGCCATGAAACGCTCGCCTCTCTCATTGACGAGCAAGGCGCCTTCGCCGCGCACAGCCTCGCTAACCAGCGCCAACGGCCGCCGACGCGAATTGAGGGCTGTTGGGTGGAATTGCACGAACTCCATATCCGCAAGAAATGCTCCCGCTCTCGCGGCCAGTGCGATTCCCTGGCCGAAATTGCCGACGGGATTGGTCGTCGCATCGAAGAGACCGCCAATGCCACCGGTCGCGAGGAGAATACGGGACGTCGGCAGAGCGGCCATTCCCTTTGGTGTCGCGCATAGGAGGCCGCTGATCCGCTCGCCATCCAGGAGGAGCAGCCGCCGCGCCTCATATCCCTCAAGCACCGTAATGGACGGCGTGTTGGCGACGGCATGCACCAGCGCCCGAACAATCGCCGCGCCGGAGCCATCACCTTCGGCGTGAACAATGCGGCGACGCGAATGGGCGGCTTCGAGGCCGAGCGACAAGGCTCCCGCACCATTTCGGTCAAAGCGGACGCCTGCCCGCTCCAGAGCGGCGATTGCCGCGGGCGCTTCGGCAATGATGCTTGCGGCCACTACGGGATCGCAGAGCCCATCGCCAGCGGCAAGCGTATCGGCGACATGCAACTCTGCACTGTCATCCGCTCCCATGCTCGCGGCAATACCACCCTGCGCCCAGGCGCTCGACGTCTCGGCGCCGAGTGCTGCGCGTGTGATGATGACGGTCGGCTGCGGCGCCAGCGTCAATGCCGCCATCAGGCCGGCGAGACCGCTGCCGACGATGACGACGCGGTCTGCAAGCTCGTGAAGAACCTCGGTCATATCGCCAGCATCCTTTCCACCGCGCGGCGTGCTGCGACCGCAATTGCGGGGTCGACAGTCACTTCATGCTGGTTTTCCTCGAGTGCCCTGCGGATATTGCCGAGTGTGATGCGCTTCATGTGCGGGCAGAGATTGCAGGGCCGGACAAACTCGACATCCGGATGATGGACGGCAACATTGTCGCTCATCGAGCATTCGGTCAGCAGCACGACGCGCGCCGGGCGCTTCTTGCCGACATAATCGGACATGACGGCGGTAGAGCCGGCGAAATCCGCTTCCCTGACAACGTCAGGCGGACATTCCGGATGGGCGAGCACCGTCACGCCGGGATAATTTTCGCGAAGCTGGCGCACATCGTCGGCGGTGAAAAGTTCATGCACCTCGCAATGCCCATGCCAGACGATAATCTCGACATTGGTCTCGCGGGCGACGTTCTGCGCCAGATATTCATCGGGGATCATCAGCACCTTGGGAACGCCGAGCGATTCCACCACTTGTTTGGCATTGCCCGACGTGCAGCAGATATCGGATGCCGCCTTCACCGCAGCGGACGTGTTGACATAGGTGACGATGGGAACCCCAGGATGGGCTTGGCGCAAAAGTGCGATGTCATCCGGCGTGATCGATTCCGCCAGCGAGCAACCGGCCGCCATATCGGGGATCAGCACGGTCTTTTCCGGATTGAGCAGTTTGGCGGTCTCGGCCATGAAATGCACACCGGCGAGCACGATGATGTCGGCGTCTACGTCGATCGCCTTGCGAGCGAGCGCCAGGCTGTCGCCGACGATATCGGCGACACCGTGGAAGATTTCCGGCGTCTGGTAGTTGTGCGCGAGGATGACGGCGTTGCGGCGGCGTTTCAACTCGAGGATCGCCTCGACATCATCCTGAAACATCATCCATTCGGCCTTGGGAATGACGCGGCTGACACGATCGTAGAGGGAGGATACGGATACGGGTTGGTTCATGACCGGCTCTCCTAATTATACTCATTTTGAGTATATTATGCGCAAATAGATATTCTCGTTATGAGCATATGTCAATTGCGGGAGAGCGGTAATTTCGTTCCGGCGAGTTCGCGTTCTTCGAGGATGGCGCGGCGGAAACGGAAGAGCTTGGCGGGCCGCCCCCCTGTCTCGCTTTCGGTTGCGCCCGTTTCCTCCACCAACTCCTGCTGCTCGATCAGCCGGCGGAAGTTTTGCTTGTGCAGCATCAGGCCCGCCAGAGCCTCAACGGTACGCTGCAGTTGAAGGAGCGTAAAACTCTCCGGCATCAGTTCGAAAACGACGGGGCGATATTTGATCTTCGCGCGCAGCCGCGCCATGCCGGTCGCGAGAATCCGCCGGTGATCGGCAAACATCGGCCGGCCGGCATTGCCATGCTGAGCGCAGCCCGCCTCCAAGACAAGCCGAGCCTCATAAAGAAGCTCATAGCGTTGCAGAACAAGGTCTTCATTCCAGGTGGCATCGTTCAAACCAAAAGCGAAATCGGCGCGACGCCGACGTTGATCGCGCTTCGCCGAATCGTCTGAGACCCAGCCATTTAGCCGCTCGACAATATCATCCATGACGGCTGGCCGGCCGTTGCGATGGTCTTCCCAAGGGAAATATTCGTACCAACCATGCCATCCCGGCCGGCCACCGCCAGGCGCCGCCTGCTCCCTCACGAGGCCGAGATAGCTGATCGAAATCGTCCGGCCGCCCAGGATCTCGTTGTTCCTGTCTCGGTCGGCAAATGTGTAAAGCTGCTCGAGATAGCCGACCGGATGCGCCGTCTGCTCCCGCACCCATTCGCGAAGACCGCTCTGCAACGTCCGGTGCCCAAGCTCGAACGGTCCCGACGGCAAAGCATCGCCGGAGCGCACCGTCATAACCCGGGGATCGTTGCCGGTGACGGCTGTGAGAACCGCGATCAATTCGGCGTGAGCAAGTCCGATGGTCAAGGAGATTCCCTATCTTGTTCGAGCTCTGCTTTTCTCGCACGAAGCGTTACCGAAGCCAATGCAGCCGTTCGGCCACTCAACAATTCCCGACAATATAAACGCGTGCAAACTCCTACACGCGAGCACTTGCAGCCAGCCAAACATATTGTAAGCGTCCTATTGATATATTGATACATTAGTGCTTTAGTCTTGCGCGTGTGGGGCCGGCCCTGCCGGATTTGGGAGGATATTATGAGCAATATCGGACTGGAGGAGCAGGCAAACTCCGCCATGATGCGAAGGGTGGCGATTGCTTCCTGCATCGGCACCACCGTCGAGTGGTATGATTTTTTCATTTATGCCACCGCTTCGGCGCTGGTTTTCAATAAGCTGTTTTTTCCGAGTTTCGATCCGCTCGTCGGCTCGCTGGTTGCGCTCGGTACCTATGCCGCCGGATTCTTCGTGCGGCCGATCGGCGGGTTACTGTTCGGCTATCTCGGCGACCGATACGGCCGCAAGAGCGCGCTAGTCACCACGCTTTTGATCGTCGGCATCGCCACCTTCGTCATCGGCCTCATGCCGACTTATGAAAGCATCGGCATTGCCGCTCCGCTGATCCTGCTGTTCATCCGCATGCTGCACGGTTTCGGCATCGGCGGCGAACAGGGTAATGCGATCCTCATCATGTGCGAGCATGCGCCCGCCAAAAGGCGCGGCTATTTCGGCTCATGGGTACAGACGGGTGCGCCCGCCGGCTTCATCCTGCCGCTCGGCATCTTCGCAGCGTTAACGGCCACGCTGTCGGAAGAGGCTTTCATGAGCTGGGGCTGGCGTATTCCCTTTCTGCTCAGCCTCGTGCTGGTGGCTGTCGGCATGTATATCCGCTTGCAATTGACGGAATCGCCGCTGTTCCTGGAAATGCGCAGGCGCCGCGCCGAGGACCCGCATCCACTTGTCGAGATCGTCAGAAAATATCCGCGCTATCTGGCGCTTGGCTGCGGCACCAAGTTTGCCGAAAGCGTTGCCTTCACCAGCTTTGCGGTGCTGATCACCGCCTATGCGACGAGCCGCGGCGTGTCGCGGCCGGTAATGACGACGGCATCGCTTATCGCCATCGTGCTGGAGCTGGTCTGCATGCCGTTTTGGGGCGCGCTTTCCGATCGCATCGGCCGCAAGCCGGTCTATATCCTTGGCGCGTCGACCGTGCTGCTGGCGAGCTTTCCGACCTTCGCGCTGGTCTATTATCGCGTCGACAGCTACATCTGGGTCGGCTTGACGTCGGCGCTGGCCATCGGCCATAGCGCCATGTACGGGCCGCAGGCCGCCTATTTTGCCGAATTCTTTCCGACCCGGGTCCGCGCCAGCGGCGTCTCCTTCATCCAGCAGATCGGCGCGCTGATCGGCTCCGTCGGGACGCTAGCCGCCGGCTGGCTTCTGGCGCTTTTGAATGGTGCGCCCTGGGCGCTCGCAGGCTTCGTCGCTCTCGGCTGTGCGATCACCATCGCCTGCACGGCGGCGCTGCCGGAAACGGCGCCGCGCCTCGGGCGATGGAAGGATCTGGTCGACAGCTTGACGTCTGGCGATAATATGGAAACCCGCCGACAGCGCGCATAAGCAAGAGACAAAATGATATCAGCCTTCGAAGTATTCTCCGACCGCTGGAGTTTTCTCGGCGAAAGCCCGGTCCTGTCGGATGACGGCAACTGTCTCTGGTGGGTCGATACCGAGGGCTGCCGGCTGCTGCGGACCGACGTAGCGTCCGGCAGAACCGAGGTCTGGGATGCGCCGGAGGCTGTCGGCTGCATCGCCCTGCGGCCGGATGGAACGCTGCTGGCAGGCCTCGCCAGCGGCATTTTTCTCTTCGATCCGGCAAAGGGCGGTTTCGACCTCGCCTGCTCGCCGGAAAGCCGTAGGGATGTTCGCTTCAACGATGGCGCCCTCGATCCGGCGGGCCGCTTCTGGGCGGGCACGATGCAATTCACCCTGACCGAACCTGCGGGCGCCATTTTCTGCGTCGAAGCCGATCTTAGTCATCGCCGCGTCTTCGATGGCATATGGACGCCCAATGGGCTTGCCTTCGATCCGGTCCGTAGCCGCATGTATTTCTCGGATTCTCATCCGACAGTGCAAACGATCTGGGTCTGCGATTATGATGTCGCCACGGGAACGCCGAGCAATCGCCGCGTCTTTGCGACGACGCATGATTTCGCCGGTCGGCCCGACGGGGCGTTTATCGATGAGGACGGCATCTATTGGATTGCCGGCGTCGAGGGATCGCAGCTCCTCCGCTTCGCACCATCGGGCGAAGCGCTGGAACCGATCGCCTTTCCCGTGACGCATCCAACCAAGATCATCATGGACAGAGCCAATCCGCGCTCCGTTTTTGTCACGACCAGACGGACCGTTCCCGAGGAGGATACGCACGCCTCGGGGCATGTGCTGCGCGCAATTTTGCGATGATCGTTATAGGACAAGCGCTTATCGGCTGACGTAATCCGGATATTTCTCGCAAATGAGATCGATGATCGACAGCGTGCCGGAAAGATGCTTGCGAAGCGCTGCCACTGCCTGTTCCACATCCCCCGACTGGATGGCATCGACAATGGCATGATGATCGGCAATGACCTGCTGCTGTTTGCCCGGCATCGGCAGGTTCAGCATGCGAAGCCGGTCGAGATGAACGCTCTGGCGCCGCACGGTTGCCCACAGTCCCAGGATGTCGACCCTTTCGAAGAGGACACGGTGGAAATCCTTGTCGAGGGCATCGAAGAGATCGTAGGTCTCGGGTGACGCCACATGCTCTTGCCGCACCAAAACATGCCGCAACGCCGCCGCCGTTTCCTCCGGCGATTCGGCTGTCAGCCGCCGGACGGCTTCCAGCTCGATCGACAATCTCAGGAAGTGCGCTTCGACGGCGTTGCCGATATCGATTCTCGCGACAACGGTGGCGTATTGCGGGTAAACCTCGACCAGCCCCTCCTCCTCCAGCCTGATCAAAGCATCGCGAACCGGCGTCTGGCTGACGTTGAATTCGCTCTGAAGCGAGATGCGCGACAGGACGGTGGTCGGCGGCAAACTCATTGAAAGAATACGCGATCGCAGGATTTCCAGGATCTGCGGCGCCACTTGGCGGGAGCGATCCAAGGCGAATTCTTTCGGGTTTACTTTCACTGGCTACCTTCCTGATCGAGAACGTAAGTTCATAAAGCACAATTTAGGGCTTGATGCACTGATACATTAGTGCTTTAGTCAATTTATGTAAACGCGATTTCACGGGTTTGCGTCATTTGGGAGGACATAATGAGAGGATTTCTTCGCGGCATGACCGCGGTTGCCGTAATGCTGGCCGGCACGTTTTCCGCTAGCGCTGCCGAAAAGACCGATATTTCGATCACACGCCAGCCAGGCATTCTTTATCTCGTCAGCCACGTCATGGAGACGCAGAAGTTGATCGAGAAACGCGCCGAAGCTGACGGCCTGCCGGGCGTCAAGGTCGAATGGCGTACTTTTAGCGGCGGCGGCGCGCAAACGGACGCGCTTCTTGCCGGCAGCGTCGACATCGTCAATACCGGCACCGGCAATCTGCTGCTGCTCTGGGATCGCACGAGAGGCAAGGTCAAGGGCATCGTCACCAACTCCGCGCAGCCGGTCATCATGGTCTCGCGCGATCCGCGCATCAAATCGCTGAAGGACATCCAGCCGGGCGATAAGATCGCCGTGCCGACGGTCGGCGTCTCGACGCAGGCGATCCTGCTGCAGATGGCCGCCGCTCAGATGTATGGCGACGATCAGGTACACAAGTTCGATGCCAATACGGTGCAGCTTGGCCATCCCGACGCCATGGCGGCGCTTGCAAACCAGAACCATGAAGTGAAAAGCCATTTCTCGGCCCCTCCCTTCCAATATCTGGAACTGAAGCAGCCGGGCGTTCATCAAGTCGTCGATTCCCGCGACATCATCGGTGGCGAGCTGACGCAAGGCACCTTCTTCACGACGACGCAATTCGCTGATGCCAACCCCACGATCATCAAGGCCATACGCGAAGCGACGGCCGACGCCATCGGTGTGATCAAAAAGGACCCGAAGACAGCAGTCGAGGCCTACAAGACGGTCAGCGGCGACAAGACCAGTGTCGACGACCTCCTGACGATCCTGAACCAGCCGCACATGATGGAATTCCGCATGGATCCGCAGGGAACCATGAAATTTGCGGCGCATCTCCACAAGATCGGGACCTTGAAGACGATGCCCAAGGCCTGGACCGACTACTATCTGCCGGAAGCGGCGGATCTGAATGGCAATTGAAGCCTGATGGCGGCGCCAATGCCGCCCTCAGCTATTTCTCATGGAGGAGCCTTATGCTTCAGGCAAAAATTGCAGCCGATGCCGTGCCGGCTGAAATGGCCAAGGCCAAACCACTCTTGAACGTCGACAAGGTGACGCTTCGCTACAAGACGCCGAACCTTTTGATCACCGCCACCGAAGAGGTCAGCTTTTCGGTAGCGCAATCCGATCGTTTCGTACTCCTCGGACCATCCGGTTGCGGAAAATCGACCTTGCTGAAGGCGATCGGCGGCTATCTGACGCCGGCGGCAGGCCGCATCGAAATCAAGGGGCAACCCGTCAAGAAGCCCGGCGCGGACCGGATGATGGTCTTTCAGGAGTTCGACCAGCTCCTGCCCTGGAAGACCGTCCTGGAAAACGTCATGTTTCCGCTGACGACCGCCCGGCGCCTGCCTCGTGCGCAAGCCGAAGCCATCGCCCGCGACTATATCGATAAGGTCAAGCTCACCCGGGCTGTCGATACCTATCCGCATATGCTTTCGGGCGGCATGAAACAGCGTGTGGCGATCGCTCGCGGCATGGCTATGCAACCCGATATCCTGCTGATGGACGAACCCTTTGCCGCACTCGACGCGCTGACCCGCCGGCAGATGCAGGACGAGCTTCTACAGCTTTGGGAGGATACGCGTTTCACCGTCATCTTCGTCACGCATTCGATCGCCGAGGCAATCAAGATCTCGAACCGCATCCTGCTGCTTTCCCCGCATCCCGGCCGCGTCAAGGCCGAGGTTCGCAATGTCGAATCCGTCCGTCACGACACCGCCGCAGCCGCGGAACTGGAACACGAAATCCATCACATGCTGTTTGCCGAAGCCGGACATAGGGAATAGGCCATGAACGCACCGCAGATCATCCTCGCGCCTGAGAGGACCGAACCCGCAGGCCACATCGCCTCTGTCGAGCAGAAACTCGGCGCCATCGAACTTCTTTGGCAGTCGAGCCTCTTCCGCAAATCGTTGCTGATAGTCGTCCTGGCCATCATCTGGGAGAGCTATGCGCGGCATCTCGACAATCCGCTGCTTTTCCCGACACTCAGCGACACGCTGACGGCGCTCTACGATCGTTTTGCAGACGGCGTTCTGCCCGAGCGCATCTGGACGACGCTGAAGGTGCTGGTGACCGGCTACGTGACGGGGACGGTCCTCGCCGCTATTTTGACCGTTGTCGCAATCAACACCCGTATCGGCACCGATTTTCTCGAAACAATGACGGCGATGTTCAACCCGCTGCCGGCGATCTCGCTGCTGCCGCTCGCCCTCATTTGGTTCGGTCTCGGCCCCGCGAGCCTGGTCTTTGTGCTCGTGCATTCCGTGCTCTGGGCGGTTGCACTCAACACCCATGCCGGCTTTCTCGGCGTTTCGCGCACGCTGCGCATGGTGGGGGCCAACTACGGGCTGACCGGACTTTCCTATGTCTTCCGCATTCTGATCCCTGCCGCCTTCCCATCAATCCTCACGGGGTTGAAGATCGGCTGGGCCTTCTCCTGGCGCACCTTGATCGCCGCCGAACTCGTCTTCGGCGTTTCCTCCGGTCAAGGCGGGCTTGGATGGTTCATTTTCGAAAACCGCAACCTCCTCGATATACCCTCGGTCTTTGCCGGCCTGCTGACGGTCATCGTCATCGGCCTTATCGTCGAGAACCTGGTCTTCCAGACGATCGAGCGCCGAACCTTACAGAAATGGGGCATGAAGGAATGACGCCCGCGCAAATTCGAGTCCTCGGCCAATAGTTGAATATAAGGTCTCAACATAATGAATATCAAAAGGAAATCTGTGGGCTTGCGCAGCGCCAGATGGTTCGCGCCCGACGACCTCAGAAGTTCCGGACATCGTTCGCGCACCATGCAGATGGGCTATGCGCCGGAAGAATGGGCGGGCAAGCCCGTCATCGCCATCCTCAACACCTGGTCCGACGCCAACCCTTGCCACGCGCATTTCAAGCACCGGGTCGAAGATGTCAAACGCGGCATCTTTCAGGCCGGTGGCTTTCCTCTCGAACTGCCGGCGCTGTCACTGTCCGAAAGCTATGTCAAACCGACGACTATGCTCTATCGCAATATGCTGGCGATGGAGGCGGAAGAACTACTGCGCTCGCATCCGGTCGACGGTGCCGTGCTGATGGGCGGCTGTGACAAGACCACGCCCGGCCTCGTCATGGGCGCGCTCAGCATGGGCCTGCCGATGATCTACCTACCCGCCGGCCCGATGCTCCGCGGCAATTATCGCGGCGAATATCTGGGTTCCGGTTCCGACGCCTGGAAGTTCTGGGACGAGCGCCGCGCCGGCGCCATTTCGGAGAAGGAATGGGTCGACGTCGAAGCTGGCATCGCCCGGTCCTACGGCCACTGCATGACGATGGGCACGGCGAGCACGATGACGGCGATTGCCGAGGCGTTGGGCCTGACCTTGCCCGGAGCGAGCTCCATCCCGGCAGCCGATTCCAACCATATCCGCATGTCTTCGGCCGTCGGCCGCCGCATTGTCGAGATGGTCTGGGAAGACCTTGTCCCCTCGAAGATCGTCACGGCCGCCGCCGTCAGCAACGCAGTTGCAGTGGCTATGGCGACGGGCTGTTCCACGAATGCGGTCGTGCATCTGATCGCCATGGCGCGCCGCGCCGGCGTCGACCTTACGCTGGACGATCTCGACAAGGCTAGCCGGACGACGCCGGTGCTCGCCAATATCCGGCCGACCGGCAAGGCCTACCTGATGGAAGACTTCTACTATGCCGGCGGCCTGCGTGCGCTGATGGCAAAGCTGTCCACCAAGCTCGATCTCTCCGCGCTGACCGTTTCCGGCATCACCCTCGGCGAGGCCCTGGAGGGCGCCAAGTGCTACAATGACGATGTCATCCGCTCGCTCGACAATCCCGTCTATCACGAGGGCTCCCTGGCAGTCGTGAAGGGCAATCTCGCGCCGACCGGAGCCGTCATCAAGCCGGCCGCCTGCGATCCGCGCTTCCACAAGCACCAGGGACCGGCCTTGGTGTTCGACAGCTATCCGGAGATGAAAGCGGCGGTAGACGACGAAAATCTCGCCATCACGCCCGACCATGTCATGGTGCTGCGCGGCGCCGGCCCGCAGGGCGGACCCGGCATGCCGGAATGGGGCATGCTCCCGATCCCAAAGGCACTGCTGAAGCAAGGCCATCGCGACATGCTGCGTCTATCCGATGCCCGCATGAGCGGCACGAGCTACGGCGCCTGCATCCTGCATGTCTCCCCGGAATCGTATGTCGGCGGCCCGCTGGCGCTGCTGAAGAACGGCGACATTATCAGCCTCGATCTTGAAGCACGGCGGATCGACATGCTCGTGGATGACCACGAATTGCAGCGGCGGCGCGAAGCCTGGGTCAAACCCGCGGAAAAATTCGGCCGCGGCTATGGTTGGATGTTCGCCCGCCACGTAGCGCAGGCCGATACGGGCTGCGACTTTGATTTCCTGGAAACCGGTTTCGGCCCGACGCCGGGCGAACCCGATATTTATTGACCGCAAAGGACGATATCATGAGCAATTACGTGTTGAGCAGCGAGACCCGCAGCAAGCTTATGGGCGTTGCCACGCCGACGATCGCCACGGCGCTTTTCAAGCGCGGCCTTCGCAACCAATTCATCCAGGATGTTCGCCCGCTGTCACCGAAGAAAGCGAACATGGTCGGCCAGGCCTTTACGCTGCGCTACATCCCCGCGCGCGAAGATCTGAACACGATCGAGGTCTTCCGCAACCCTGAACATCCGCAGCGCGCGGCAGTGGAAGCGTGCCCGCCCGGCGCCGTCCTCGTCATGGATAGCCGCAAGGATGCACGCGCTGCCTCGGCCGGCTCGATCCTGATATCGCGGCTGCAAGTGCGCGGCGTCGCCGGCGTCGTGACTGATGGCGGTTTTCGCGACAGTCCGGAAATCGCCAATCTCGACATTCCCGCCTATCATCACCGCCCGTCCGCGCCGACAAACCTGACGCTGCACCAGGCGATCGAAATAAATGGACCGATCGGCTGCGGCGATGTCGCGGTTTTCCCCGGCGATGTTCTTGTCGGCGACAATGAGGGCGTCATCGTCATCCCGGCCCACCTCGCCGACGAAATCGCCGATGAGACTGTCGAAATGACCGCTTACGAGGATTTCGTCACCGAGGAAGTCCTTAACGGCGCGACCATCATCGGACTTTACCCGGCAACCAGCGACGCGCCGAAGGTCAAGTTCGCCGAGTGGCGGAAGCAGAAAGGACGCTGATCGGCGTCTTCAGCGCTATGTCGAACCGAAATCCCGTCACCGATTACGGGGACGGGATTATTTTTGAGAATAAATAATTATATCAATATATTATCGATATTATCTAATTTGATCTATGAGGACCCCTTCTTTTGGTGTCGTCTGAAAATTCGTTGCCCTTGGCTGCGCACGGGTGTTGGCGGCCTCGCCTCTTGGCATTGCCAATTATGCGCATAACGGTCTAGCTACAGGCAGCCGATCTTTGCCGCGAGAATTTGATAGTTGAGGAGTTACAAGCCCATGTCCGTCACACGCGAAACCCTGGCCCTGTCCCATGCCGGCGCAATGCAGGCTCTTGCGGCAGCGATCGCCCATGCCGAGAAGATCGGCATTCCGCAGTGTGTCTTTATTGTCGACGCGAGCGGCGAAACCATCGCGAGCATCCGGATGGATGGCGCAAAATATCTAAGCATGCATACGGCTCGCGCCAAGGCCCGCACCGCCGCCTCGATCAATGCGCCGACCGGCGCCATCTCCTTCGAATTCGGCACCGCTGCCGGCATTGCCTCGCAAGGCGGCGTCACGCATCTGCCGGGCGGCCTGCCCATCCGTTTCCGCGGCCGGCTTGCTGGCGCGATCGGCGTAGGGTCGGGCACAGGCGATCAGGATTTCGAGGTCGCCCGCGCCGCACTTGCTGCCATTGGAGCCGATGCCGTTTAAGGCTAGTTTCCCTCAGTCCGGCCATTTGCGAACGGTGCATGTCTCTATTCTCCCGTTCAATCTCAGACGGCCGCGGCCGCATGGAAGCGGGACAAGAAAGCCTTCAGCCGTTCATTCTCCGCCACAAGCGCCGGAAGATCCTTCGGCGCTCCCTGAGCGGACACTTTTCCATCAGCCATGAAGACGATGCGGTCGCTGGCGTCCCTGGCAAAGGCGATCTCATGGGTGACCATCAGCATCGTCATGCCCTCCTCCGCCAATTGCCTGACAACATCGAGAACCTCGTTCACCAGTTCCGGATCGAGCGCCGAGGTGATTTCATCAAGCAGCAGAATCTTCGGGTCCATGGCCACGGCGCGGGCGATGCCGACGCGCTGCTGCTGACCACCCGACAATTCCGACGGCAGATTGTTGATGCGGTGTCCGAGTCCCACGCGGCTGAGCCAATGCTCGGCTATCTCCCGCGCCTCCTTCTTCGGCTTGCCCCGGACCTTCTGAAGGCCGAGCATCACATTTTCCGCGGCAGTCAGATGCGGAAAGAGATTAAAGCTTTGGAAGACCATGCCCGTTTCGGCCCGCATGCGTGCGAGGTCCTTCTCGCCGCGGCGCTGCTGATTGGTGCCGTCCCGATAGCCAACTTCGGCCCCATCGATCTGGATCGACCCGCTGTCGTAGCTTTCGAGAAAGTTCACGCAGCGCAGGAGCGTGGTCTTGCCGCTGCCCGAAGGGCCGATGACCGAGACCACCTCGCCTTTAGCGACATCCATATCGATGGAATGCAGAACCTGGACGGGTCCGAACGCCTTGGCGACATTACGTATTCTAAGGAGCGGCGTGGCAGCTTGTATATTGTTCATGACGGTCAATCCCTGATGTAGGAGTAGCGGCGCTCCATTCTCCGGCTCAGGCTGGAGAGACTGTAGTTGATCGCGAAGTAGATGAAGGCTCCGAGAAGGTAGAGCGGCATGGCCTCATAGGTCCGGCCGATCACTTCGTTGATCGACTGCATGAGGTCAACGATGCCGAGCAGCGAAATCAGAGCACTTCCTTTGACCGCATCGGTCACGCCATTGATCCAGGGCGGCAGAAAGCGGCGTGTCGCCTGCGGGAAGATGACGTAGCGCAGGCGCTGCACAAAAGTCAGGCCGATGGCCATGCCGGCTTCCATCTGTCCCTTGGGAATGGAGAGAACTGCGCCGCGCACGTATTCGACGACCTGGGCCGATTTGAACAGCGTCAAGGCAACCACACCGGCCCAAAAGGCGACTATATGCAGGCCGAGTGCCGGAAATCCATAATAGACGATAAAGATGAGAACGAGGATTGGAATGCCTCTGATACAATCGCTGAAGAAGCGCACCAGCAGCTTGATCGGCCAGGGGCCGTAGATCAGCCCGACCCCAAAGACGATGCCGATGCAAAGCGAAAGCGCGACAACGATCGCGGAGACCCAAAGCGTGATCAGCAGCCCTTTCAGAAGGAACGGCAGAGCATAGACGATCGCAGCCATACTAGCGCTCCACCCTGAAATGACCTTCCAGCCGTCGCAGGCCGAACAAGATGAGGTAGCCGGTGACGAGATACATCAGGGTCGCGATGATGTAGACTTCGACGATGCGGAAGGTGTTGAAATTGATCCATTGCGCTCCGTAGGTGAGCTCCGGAACGGCAATGACCGAGGCGACCGACGTATCCTTGAACAAGGAGATGAAGGTATTGGATAGCGCAGGCAAGGTAATGCGCGTCATCGTCGGCAGGCGGACATAGAGGAGCCGCTGCAACGGCGTCAGCCCGATCGCCTTGCCCGCATCGATCTGGCCGCGCGGCACGGCTTCGAGACCGGATCGGAACACCTCAACGAGATAGGCACCAGCATAGACCGACAAGGTGATGACGAAGGAGGTCGTCGCGCTATAGGCGATGTTCACAGCGGTCGGAAGTCCATAAAAGACGAGATAGACGAGCAGGATCAACGGCACATTGCGGATGAACTCGACGTAAGCGGCAATGAAACGGCGCACAATTTTGCCGGCCGATACATACCAGATGGCGAGGACGAGCCCTATCAAGGCACCGATGGCGATAGAAATGACCGCCAACTCGAGGCTAAGCAGCAGCCCGCCCCACAGCTTGTCGATGTGCCGCCAGATAAGATTGAAATTCAGGTGATAGCCCATGCCGGCCATTATCTCCCGCTAAGCGATCGATGTCTGCGGCGGAGCCAGCGCCAGCCGAAGCCGCGCTGGCTCCGTCCAGATCAGATGGTCGGGAAACCCGGTTTGCGCACCGGCGCATCCAGGCCGAAATACTCCTTGAAAGCAGCATCATAGAGCGCCGATTCATGGCCGAACATGGCGGTGTTGAACGTCGTATTGACGAAATACAGCCAGTCGAGATCGCCCTGACGGACGCCGGCGCCGTAAAGCATGCTGTTCCACTGCTTGCCCGCATCGAAATAACGATCGGGATTGCGCGAGGAAAGCCAGCGCACGGTCGACAGATCGACCGCGGCCGCATCGACACGCTTGGCTTCCAAAGCCTGTAGAACGTTCGCCTGGGTGTCGATCTGCATGACCTGCGCATCCGGCAGAACGAGGTGAATGGTCTTTTCCGCGTCGACGTTCTGGAGAATGGAAACGCGCGTGCTACTGCCCCCGGCCAGGAGCTTGTCAAAGGTTTTGTTGTCGGCGTCCGGACGGGTCAGCAGAGCCACGCCTTCGACGTAGTAGGGCCGGGAGAAATTGATGAGCTGCGCACGCTGCGCCGACATCGTCATGAACTGGATGGTAATGTCGACCTTGCCGGTAACGATGTTTGGAATGCGCTGCTGCGCATCCTGCTTGACGAATTCGACCTTGGTTTCATCGTCGAACAGGCCCTTGGCGAGAATGCGGCCCATGGTGATGTCCATGCCGACCAGCTCTCCGGCATCGTTCTCAAAATGCCAGGGAGCGTTGGTGCTGCCGGTGCCGACAATCAGGTGGCCTCGATCCAGCACCGTGCGCAGCAGGCTGTCGCTGGCTGCCTGCGCCGCCGCCTCTTCGCTGCTGGCCATAAGGCCAACGGCAGTACCGACCGCCAGGCCACCCAGGCCCAGCTTCAAAAAATCACGACGCTGCGAAATATCGTTCATGTAAGCCTCCGCGTTTGAGATAAAGTTCCCGTAGTCGAGCTTGTTTTTCAAGCTTCCGTCTTATATATAAGACACGTTTCTTATATTTAGGACGATATACCGATTTTGGCGCTGGCGCAATGCCAGAGCGGCAGCAATGGAGCATTTCTGGCATGGTTTCGAACGACGAAGGTGCGCGAAAGACCCGGGAGGCCCACGGACCTCGTGAGCGCGGTATCGATAGAGTCTTGAAATTGCTCGCTTATCTGAACAAGGCCGGACAACCGGTACGGCTCGCCGATCTGCCCAAGGCGATCGACGCGCCGCGATCGACCATCTACGATCTCGTTGGTATCCTCTCTGATGCGGGTATTCTGGAGACGAACGGCAGCGACAATAGGGTCTATTTCGGCAAGCTGCTTTATCTCTATGGCACGCGTTACCTGCAGGAAAACGACATCATTATTCGCGGCAGGGAAGCAGTCGAGCGGCTCTCGAAACAGACCGGCGAGACGAGCGAGCTCTGTGTGCGCCACAGGAACAAGCAGGCGATCGTCCATGCCGCCCCAGGTTCGCGCCCGCTCCGCATCAGCTCGGAGATCGGATCGCAGGTACCGATCCCCTGGACGGCATCGGGAAGGCTTTTGCTATCGCATCTGCCGAAAGAAGAAATCGGCAGATTGCTGGAGGAAGGCGACCTGACCCTTCCCGACGGACGCTCGGTCGACCTTGAGGATTTCGCCCGCGAATGCAGCGAGGCCAAAAAAAAGAAGCTGATCGTCACCACGGGCTTGATCAACAGCTTCACCCAATGCATGGCCGCCCCCATCTGGAACTCGAACGGCATCGTCGAAGCGACCATCTGCTTCGTCCTGCCGATCGATGTTTCGGAGGACCACAAAACGGCCCTGGGCGCAGAGCTCGTTCGCACCGCGGAAGCCCTTTCGATCGGCAACAACTATCTGACCGCGGCTCAATAGATCCCAACGGGGCCTATTGTTCCCGCACCAATTTCAGCACGAGCTGCTGCAGATTGCCGCCGTCGCTGAGTTCGGTTTTGTCGAAATCCCGGGCTCGCTGACGCTGTCTGTCGGAAATCTCGGACAGGCGCTTCGTCAGATCACTCCTGATCTTCTGGCACTCAGGATCGTCGGCGGCACTGAGGCCGACGCTCACGGTCTCAATCTCCTTCACCATGTCCTTGATCATCTCGCCATGCACGAGCTCATGTCTGTGCACGCCGGCGATAAACATCTCCCAGCTTCTCTTGGTCGAGACCGGCAACTGCTCCGCAGGCTTGGGCAACGTGTAGGTGATTGTCAGCTTCGGTTGTGCGGAAACTAGGACGCAGGAATCGCCCTGCGGTTCGTATTTCCTCGTCCAGGTCAGCTTGAAACCCGTGTGTGCGATAGCGCGCGCTCCACCGCCAACCTCAGGCCCTTTCTCGCCGATCGATTCATAAAGATCCGCGCCAGACTTGCCAGCAATGGCATAGGTCTTCACCTTCTCGACGGCCTGCCACTGGGCGTGCGCAACCATCGGCAATGATGCAAAACACACTGTCAGCACACAAAATCGAACGCCTGCCTTCATGCAAATCCCCATGAACAATGCCCAATGCCGGCGAAACTACCGGGTGCAAATGCCGCTTTCAATCGGACGATGAGAATCCGAACAAGCTCGTCCCGCTCAGACGACCGGCGATGACTGCAGGAGTTCTTCGGCCTCCTGCCGGCTCATATGGAAAATCGCCTTGCCGATCTCGAAGCCAAATCCGTTGCGGGCGAATGCGGACAGTTCTTTCGCCTTTCGCTTCTCATCGGGCTCATCTCTCCGAAATGGCCCGAAGCCGCGTTTGCGGGCAAAGATGATGGCCGCGAACAAGTCGTTCGTGGCGTCCAACGCCGTCATCACCGTGTTGCTGTCTATGCCTTTCGAAGCGAGCTTGTAGCCAATGGCCTTCCTTGATTTGCCGGAGCGCATCGCGGACCGCGTGCTGATCTCGGCAAAGGCGACGTCATTAAGGGCGTTCTGGTCATAAGCGAACTGGACCGCGAAATCAGCGACGGCCTTGATCTGCGCATCGCTGATGTCTTCAAACTTCTGTTTCGCTTTTCTCGCAATCGCATCGAACAACTGCTTCTCGGTCATCATCTTGCGTTCAAGGCGATAGATCGTCGAATTGCGTGCCCAGGCCAGCATTCGGGGCGTAGGAGTTTGATCCATGGGCAGAGGATGTTCAGAATCAGAAAAACGGAGTTTCGAGGTGAAGGTGTCTACGTCATGCACCCTGTTTTCGCAACGAAATCCCCTTGCGCACCTGAACGCTATTCCGCGAAGAAATCTGCATTTTCCGCGGCGATCCGTTCGATGGCGGCAAAAGCGGTGCGCAAATGGGCTTGCATCACCTTGGTCGCCCCATCCGGATCGCCCGTGACAACGCGATGGACCAAATCCTCGTGTTGACGAAAGATCATCTCCAGCCAATCGATCCGCTCGAGCGATAGATAGCGAAGACGGTCGAGGGACACTTTTGCCGACGCGATCATGCCCCAGACATGGGGATGCCCGGCGATTTCCATCAACGCGCGGTGCATCGCCTCATCAGACAGGAAAAAGCCGATGTGATCGCCCTTGCCAATCAATCGCCGCTGGTCCTCCAGAAACCGGTGCAGCCGCGCTTCCTTGTCCGCCACGGGTGACGTGGCGGCTTCGGCGACGGCGCTGCATTCCAGCATTTCGCGCACGAACTGCGCGTCCCGAACCGCGCTGATTTCGATGGGTGCAACATAGGTGCCGACCTGCGGCACGACGACCAGAAAGCCCGCATCCGCCAGCCTTTGAAACACCTGCCGAACCGGCGTTCGGCTCAAGCCGACCTCGTCGGCGATCCGTGTTTCCGAAATAGCCGCGCCCGGCCGAAGTTCGCCGGTCAGTATCCGCATATAAAGGACGTCATAAAGGTCCTTGATGCTCATCCGTGGGCGGATTGGTGATACGGCCATCGGTTCAATGCGCCTCTGCTGTGATGGTGCTCAGGAAGCGCCGGGCTCGGTCACTGCTCGGATTTGCGATCAGCGCGCGAGGTTCCCGGTCTTCCACGATCTTGCCTTCGTCCATGAAAATCATCCGTGTGCCGACATCGGCGGCGAAACGGATTTCGTGCGTGACGACTAGCATTGTGCGGCCCTCGCGAGCAAGGTCGCGCATGACGCCGAGAACCTCGCCGACGGTTTCCGGGTCGAGCGCCGAGGTCGGCTCGTCGAACAGCAAAATGTGCGGCTCGGCGCAAAGGGCACGGGCGATCGCCACCCGCTGCTGCTCGCCTCCCGACATCTGCGCCGGATAGGCATTCATCCGGTGGGACAGGCGCACCCGTTCGAACAGAGCTTTTGCACGCGCTTCGACCGTCTTCCGATCCTGTTTATGCACGACCACGGAGGCGAGCACGACATTTTGCAGGGCGGTCAGATGCGGATAAAGGTTGAAGTGCTGAAAAATCATGCCGATCCGGCGGCGGACACTGGTGATCGCGCCGCGCTCATGCGCAAGCACAGGCCGGCCCTCGAAGCGGATCTCGCCGCCCTGGATGTCTTCCAATCCATTAACACAACGCAGCAGCGTCGATTTGCCGGTGCCGGAAGGGCCGATGAAGCAGACGATCTCACCCGGCTGTACCTGCATGGAAATACCATCGAGAATGGTGCGCTTGCCAAAGCGCTTCACCACATTGTCGAATTCGAGGACTGCCTGCGTCATTGTCCGCCTCCCGCGAGCATGAGCTTCGTTCCGACGTTGTAGCGCCGCTCAAGCGCGCCTCCCGCCAGCGAGATTCCATAGTTGATGAGGAAATAAAGGACGCCGAGCATCAGCAGCGGCGCGAAACTGCCGCCCGTGCTTTCGCGGACCAGAAGACCGGTCTTGGTCAATTCGACATAGCCGATGATCGAGGCGAGCGAGGATTCCTTCAGCGTTGTCACATAGACACCGACCGAAGGCGGCAGGACGACCCTCAATGCCTGCGGGCCGACCACATGCCGCATGGTCTGAGCAAAGGTCATTCCGGAGGATTGTGCAGCTTCCCACTGGCCGCGTCCCACGCTCTCGATGCCGGCGCGCATGACCTCGGACATCGTGGCCGTGGCGTGCAGCGCCAGCGCGAGGGTCGCCGCCGTAAAGGTCGAAATATCAACCCCGAACATGACCGGCAGGCCGAAATAGGCGAAGAACAGCACGATCAGGATCGGAATGGACCGAAAGAATTCGACAAAAAGCAGAGCCACCACTCTTAGCGGCCACCAGCGGGACGTCCGCGCCAGCGCCACGAAGCCACCCGCGACGGCACCGATCATCAGAGCCAGCCATGACAACCAGATCGTGAGTGCGGCGGCCTTCAGAAAAAGCGGCAAAAAGGAAAACAGGTCGTGGTTCATCGGCGCGTACCATTATCCCTGAAAAGCATGCGGCCGATCGCAAGGCGCATGAGGTTCACCGCCTGGCAAAGAACCAGATAGACGCCCGCCGCCACCAGGAAGGTTTCAAAGAACCGGAAGGAGGTGGAGCCGACCGTCTGCATCCACGAGGCCACATCCTCCACGGCGACCGCGGAAGCGAGTGAGGAGGCAAGGATGACTGCGATCACCTGATTGCCGAGCGGGGCGTAGATGACCCGAAAGACCTGCGGCAGAATGATATGGCGATAGGTCTGGACGGGGTTGAAACCCTGCGCTCGCGCCGCTTCGAATTGGCCATGTGCGATGGCGACAAGCCCTGCGCGGATGATCTCGGCCATGTAACCGGCGCTGTTGAGCGTCAATCCTATCAAGGCGGCAGTAAAGGAGGAGAACCGCAACCCCATGGCCGGAAGCGCAAAATAGACGATATAGAGAATGACGAGAAGCGGCGTGTTCCGCATGATCTCGATATAGGCGATCGCCAAGACGCGCGAGAGCCGGCTCTGGCTGCGCCGCATGATTGCCAATCCGCAGCCGATGATCACGCTGAGGACGATCGCGAGAATCGACAGGTTCAGCGTGGTCTGTGCGGCATCCCACAGCAGCGGCAGATATTCGCGAATGCTGCGAAACTGGAGCGTGTAGTGCATGGTCCCCTCCGCCAAGTCCTCTCCGCGGGATGGTGGAGCGGCTCAACGCCGCTCCCTTGGATCAATATTGTGCCTGCAGCGCCGGCTGGTCGAAGCCGAACCACGTCTTGAAAAGCGCCTTGTTGTCGCCGGACGCGTTGAACTGGTCGACGAACAGGTTGACGACCCGCAGCCAATCGGCATCGCCCGCCGGCACACCGATCGCTATCTCAGCGCGCGCGAGCGAACCGTCGACCTGGCGAAGCTTGCCCGCATTGTCGCTGATGGCCTTGCGGTTGTAGAAATCGTCTTCCGCCATTGCGTCGACCTGTCCGGACAGCAGAGCGCTGAGTTCGTCGGCTTGGGTGTTGAAACGGACGAGCTGGGCGTTGGGCATATGGGCCGGCACGGCGCGCTCCGCCGTACCGCCGCGGGAAATAGCAACGCGAATCTTGGCGGCATTGGCCTCATCGATCGTCTTATAGGGCGCGCTTGCCGGCACAAGCAGCCGCATATTCGTCACCACATAGGGGTTCGAAAAAGCAACCGACGTCGAGCGCTCGACATTGCGGGTGAAGTCGGCGATCGTCACGTCGACCTTGCCGGTCTGCAGCGACGTTACGCGGCTTGGAATATCGGTAACGACGAATTCCGGATCGACCTTCAATGCCGCCGCCAGCTTTTTCGCGATTTCGATGTCGTAGCCGACAGGCACGCCGTCAGCGCCGACGGTTGCATAAGGCGGCAGGCTGCCGAGCACGGCGACGCGAAGCTTGCCGTTGGAAAGAATCGACTGAAGAACACTGCCGGATTCCGCGAAGGCCGGAACCGAAACGGTTGCGGCGATCGCCAGACCACTAAGAAGACCCAAAAATGCGCGTCTCAAGAACATGGATATACCCTCCCAGGTCATTAGGTTGAATGCTTCCGCTAAGCGGCGGTGATTAGGCATCGAAGGCGAGCTGCACTTTGAGTGTCTGCTCGGGATGCTGTTCGATGAGATCAAAGGCTGCGGCCGCGTCGGCAGCGGCAAAGGTCTGCGTGATCATCGCATCCGGCTTGAGCGCGCCGCTTTCCAACCAGCCGACCACCTCTGGAATGAAACGGCGATTGAGACGAGAACCGACGAGGCTCAGCTCCTTGCGGACGATTTCCTGCTGGCTGACATTGCAAGGCGCGGAGGAAAATCCGAGCAATCCGATCCTGCCGGCAGGCGCGGCGACACGGCATGCTTCCTCAAGCAGGTAAGGAATTCCGGCACCATCGATAACGACGGATGGGCCGAGCCCGTCCAGCTCGCCGGCAACCATGTCTGGAACGGACTTTTCCAAAGAATTGAACACGAGGTCGGCGCCAAATTCACGAGCACGCTCAAGCCGCCTGTCGTCGATATCGGCAACGATGCAGCGCGCGCCCTTCATTTTGGCGACCTGCAGCACAGTCAGGCCGACGGTGCCAGCGCCATAAATCAACACCGCATCTTCGGGCCCGCAGCCCGTTCGCGACAGCACATTCGCGGCAACCGCCAGCGGCTCGGCAAGAGCGGCTATGTCGAAACCAAGGGACGATGAAACCTTTACCGCATTGTCTTCCGGGACGACGGCCACCGACCGGAAGCCGCCATCGCGGTGAACGCCGATCACCTGCAGATTGGCGCAGACATTCGATCGGCCGATGCGGCAGGGATGGCACTTTCCGCAGGAAATAACGGGATCGGCGACCACATGATCCCCGACCGCAAGGCGTGAAACGCCGGCACCAATCGCTTCCACCGTGCCGGCAAACTCATGCCCAATGATGCGGGGATAGACGACGAACGGGTTCGAGCCGTGCAGGATGTGTATGTCCGAACCGCAGATACCGGCGCGGCTGACCCGGATCGAAACTTCGCCCGGCGCCAATTCTCCGGAAGAATTTTCGTCCTCCAACGCCAGCCGATGAGGCGCGCGTACCGCTATCGCAACCATGTATCCTCCCTGCTCCCACCTCAAGCCACACACTTAAAGAAGTGGCTGATGCGAAGCTTGCATACTTGTATCCAAGAATGCTGGGAGGCGCAAGGTTGTTTTTTAGGCTGTCACCGACAAAGCGCCTCTCGTCTCAAAGAAAGGATTCCAGAAGCGAATTCACCAGGTCACGCCAGGCCCTGTTTGCCTGTAGTTCCCCCGGGAAAAGCCCCGGCACAGCAAAGAAGGAGGCTGTTTCGTCGTCCGGATGCCCCGTGTCCGCCGCGGCCTTCAACAGTTCGCTGGCGCGCGGATCGTCCAGAGTATCGGCCCGCTTGAGAAAGGCTATCCAGACAGCCGTAGCAAAGGCGAACTCCGCTCCGTCGCTCCCCGAAGAAAGGGCGTCGACGGCGGGCTGGAAAAGCCGCTGCGGCAGTTTCTGCGAGCCGTCCATGGCGATCTGCAGCGTGCGATGCGCGATGGCCGGGTTGGCGAAACGCTCCACCAACTGATCCATATAGTGGGCAAGATCGATACCGGGCACGGGATCGAGCGTGCGCACCGCCGCCTGCATGTGCCGCCGAACCAGCGCGACATTCTCCTGCACACTCATGACGTCGCGGACGAACTCGAGCTTCTGCAATTGCCCGAGATAGGCGATCAGGGAGTGCGAACCGTTGAGCAGCCGCAGCTTCATTTTCTCGTAGGGCTCGACATCTTTGACAAAGAGCGCGCCGCCCGCCTCCCAGACGGGGCGATCCGAAACGAAATCATCCTCGATCACCCATTGCGAGAAGGTTTCCGCCTCGATCGACAGCATGTCCTCCACTCCCAGGAGACTTTCGGCGCGGGCGCGGGTTTCCGCCGTTGCGGCCGGAACGATGCGATCCACCATGCTGCAAGGAAAGGACACTTTTTCCGTGATCCAGGCAGCAAGGTTGGGATCGCGCATTTGCGCCATCTCAGTCACAAGACGGCGGACGATGCGGCCATTGCTCGGCAGGTTGTCGCAGCAAAGCACGGTGAACGGCGGCAGCCCCTTATCCCACCGCCGGGCAAGTCCTTCGGTCAAGTAACCGATCACGCCCGAAGGGCGGGCCGGCGATTTCAAATCATTGGCAATTGCGGGATGGGCATGATCAATTCCGCCGCCGACGGGATCGATGCCATAGGCCTTTTCGCTGACGGTCAGTGTGACGACATGGACGGCCGGATCGGCGAGTCTCGCAAGGACAGCCTCTCCATCTTCGCTGGCCGCAAGCGCCTCGACGATCGAGCCGACAACCCGGACGCTATCGCCGGAGCGGTCACGCGCAACAACGCTGTAAAGGCAGTCCTGCGCCTGCATATCATGGGCGATCTCGGTCGACCGCAGGCTGACGCCGACAATGCCCCAGTTTCCAAATGCGTGAGCCAGCGCCGCATCCGTATAAACCGCCTGATGCGCACGGTGGAAAGCGCCGAGACCGATATGGACGATCCCAGGCTTCAGAACCTGCCGGTCATAAGCGGGAGACTGAATTGAATCATGTGGTTGCGTGCGGGCAGTCAATCGTTCCATCAGCGGGCCAATCCATATTGAGGGTGTGACAAGGCGCGCTCGATGCCCCGCAATTCTGCAAGGCCTTTCAACCGGCCGATGGCAGGATAGCCCGGCTGCGCCCCGCGCGCCAAGTCATCCAGAATTTCCTGGCCGTGATCGGGCCGCATGAAAATCGTATGATCCGCGCGCCCCTCGGCTTTGCGCCGCCGCTCTTCCGAAAGGATCGCGGCGATTACCGCGACCATATCGGCATTTCCTTCAAGATGTTCGTCCTCGAAGAAGGAACCCGGCTGCGCCGTCGTTTCGCGGCGGACATTGCGCAGATGAACGAAATGGATGCGCGAGGCCAGCCGCGAGATCATCGCCGGCAGGTCGTTGTCTCCGCGCGCACCGAGCGAGCCGGTGCAGAAGGTAACGCCGTTGGCCGGGGTGTCCACGGCCTTCAGGATGCGCGCATAGTCCTCTTCGGTCGACAGAATGCGCGGCAGGCCGAGAAGCGGCCATGGCGGGTCGTCTCCATGGGCACAGAGCCGCATGCCCAACTCCTCGGCGACCGGCACAACCTCGGACAGGAAGTCGACCAGATTGCCGCGAAGGCGGTCAGCATCAATGGCGCTGTAGCGCGCGAGTTCGGCGCGTAATTCCGACAGGGTATAGGCCTCTGCCTGCCCGGGAAGTCCGGCCCCGACGCTGCGCGAAAGCACCGAGCGCTCTTCTTCCGGCATCTCGACAAAGCGCCGGGCGGCAGCCTCCACCATTTCAGCGGAATAATCGCTCACCGCATCCGGCCGCTGCAGGATATGCAGATCGAACGCGATGAAATCGACAAGATCGAAACGCATGGCTTTTGCGCCGCTGGGCGTCGTCCAGCGCAGGTCGGTACGGGTCCAGTCGAGAACCGGCATGAAATTGTAGCAGACCGTTGAAATTCCTGCTTCGGCCAGACGTCGGAGAGTCTCCGCCCACGCCTTCACATGGCCTTTCCAATCGCCGGACATGGTCTTGATGCTTTCGGAAACCGGGATGCTCTCGACTAGCTCCCACTCTAATCCGCCCTGCCGGATCTCATCCTGCCGCTTGCGGATTTCCTCCAGCGGCCAGGCCATACCCGTCGGAATATGATGGAGGGAGCTGACGATGCCATCCGCGCCAGCCTGAACGGCGTCTCTGACGCTGACCTTGTCGATCGGTCCAAACCATCTCCACGTATGTCTCATCCTGACTTTTCCTTTGAAAACCTACGCCACCAAACCAGGCAATAATCGCTCTCGATTCAAATACACTACCATGGTAACATGTCAATGAAGCTGGTCAGTGCGCGCCGTCACGCCTCTGTGCTAAAAGCGTTCCACCCCGTACAGGAGAACATCATTGGCTCTGACCGATAGAAAACCGTCATCCCTGCTTGCAATCGATCCGAAACTGCCGATGGCGCCGCAGATCTATGGCAATATTCGCCAGTCGATCCTCAATCTCCGCCTCGCGCCCAAGCAGGCCTTGAGCGAAAAGGAGCTTGCCCTCATGCTCGGCGTCAGCCGCACGCCCGTTCGTGAAGCGCTGATCAAGCTCGCCGAGGATGGGCTGGTCGATATCTTTCCCCAGCGTGGCACATTCGTTGCGCCGATCCGTGTTTCGGAAGTTCTGGAGGCACAGTTCATTCGCGAGGCGCTTGAGGTAGCCGTTGTCGCGCGCGTGACCGAAATGTCCGATCCCGCCGTCGTCGCTCGCCTGCATGAAAGCCTGGCGCGACAGAAGCGCGCGGTCGACAACAGCGACCTGGATGGATTCTTGGCGGAGGATGAAAATTTCCATTTCATCCTGTCCGTATCCGTCAATCTGACACGGGCCTGGAAGGTCATCCAGAACGTCAAAGGCCAGCTTGACCGCGTTCGTGTCCTAAGCCTGCCCGAGCCGGGGCACCTGGCGGAGCTCTACGAACAGCATCTGGCAATCGTGACCGCGATCGAAGCTGGCAATGCTTCGGCTGCCAAAAAACACATGGCCAAACATCTGCAGCAGGTCTTCCGCACCATCGACTCTCTGTTGGCGCGAAGACCTGAGATTTTTGATTGATCCGTCCTGCCAAGAGCGGTGCGGCTTATTTTGCAGACCCACTTGGTCGCAGCGGTATGATTGGCTATTGTTCCGTGGCGGCCCTTGCGCTGAAGCGCAAAGCGTCGAATGTCATTCGATGGCCGGAGGCCGTCCCAAGCACAACATCGCTATAGATCACGGGGCTCTCGCTCTGCTGGCCGCTTTGCGGATCGGATGCAGGTGCTCCCACCAGAGGAGGCAGGAATGGATTATCGCAAGCTCGGTCCCAGCGGGGCTGTCGTTACTGCATATTGCCTTGGCACCATGACCTTCGGTGCGGAGGCCGACGAAGCGGAATCTCACATATTGCTGGACGATTATTTCGCCTGGGGCGGCAATTTCATCGACACCGCCGATGTCTACAGTGCCGGCAAATCGGAGGAGATCATCGGACGCTGGCTGAAAGCGCGGCCGACCGAAGCGCGGCAGGCAATCATCGCCACCAAGGGACGCTTTCCGATGGGCAACGGGCCGAACGATATCGGTCTGTCACGCCGGCATCTCAACCAAGCTCTGAATGACTCGCTTCGGCGCCTCGATGTTGAACATATCGACCTCTATCAGATGCATGCCTGGGACGCACTGACGCCGATCGAAGAGACGCTAGGCTTCCTCGATGACGCCGTCTCTGCCGGCAAGATCGGCTATTACGGTTTCTCCAACTATGTCGGTTGGCACATCGCCAAGGCCGTCGAAATTGCCAAGGCGCGCGGCTATACGCGGCCGGTTACGCTTCAGCCGCAATACAACCTGCTTGCTCGCGATATCGAGCTTGAAATCGTCGCGGCCTGCCAGGATGCCGGCATGGGCCTGCTCCCCTGGTCGCCACTCGGCGGCGGCTGGCTGACCGGCAAGTACAAGCGTGACCATATGCCGACCGGCGCAACTCGCCTCGGTGAAAACCCCAACCGCGGCAGCGAATCCTACGCGGCACGTAATGCGCAGGAACGGACCTGGGCGATTATCGCCGCCGTCGAAGAGATCGCCAAGGCACGCGGCGTCAGCATGGCACAGGTAGCGCTCGCCTGGACGGCAGCACGGCCCGCCGTGACCTCCGTCATCCTCGGCGCCCGCACGCCCGCACAGCTTGCCGACAATCTCGGTGCGGCGGAACTGACTCTATCGGAGGCGGAGATGGGCAGGCTCAACGAGGTCAGCGCACCGCAGCCGTCTGACTACCCCTACGGCAAGGGCGGCGCCAATCAGCGTCATCGCAAGATCGAAGGCGGCCGATAATATATGGTGTGACGTCGGAAGAGCATTGCTTCTCCGCCAGCCGTGGCCGAAGTGAAGTGCCTGGGTCATTGCCTAAAAGCGCCCGCCTCCCGGCGAGCGCTCTCTTTTTCTGAGGATCGTTACGCCTTGAAGAAGGCAAGCAGGTCGGCGTTGATGACGTCAGCATGGGTGGTCGCCATGCCGTGCGGAAGGCCCTTGTAGACCTTCAACGTCGCATTCTTGAGTAGCTTGGACGACAGAAGTGCCGAATCCGCGATCGGGACGATCTGGTCGTCGTCGCCGTGCATCACCAGCACCGGCACATCGATCTTCTTCAGGTCTTCCGTGAAGTCGGTTTCCGAGAAGGCCTTGATGCAATCGTAGTGAGCCTTGGCGCCACCCATCATGCCCTGACGCCACCAGTTGTCGATGATGCCTTCAGAGACAGTCGCACCCGGACGATTGAAGCCATAGAACGGGCCGGCCGGAATATCGTGAAAGAACTGGGCGCGGTTGGCGGCAAGTGCGGCGCGGAAACCATCAAACACCTCGATCGGCAAACCACCCGGATTTTTCTCGGACTTGACCATGATCGGCGGGACCGCGCCAATCAGCACCGCCTTGGAGACCCGGCCGTTGCCACCGTGTTGGGCGACATAGCGGGCAACCTCACCACCGCCAGTCGAATGACCGATGTGGATGGCGCCCTTCAGGTCGAGGTGAGCTGCGAGCTCTGCGACATCGGCGGCGTAGGTATCCATTTCATTGCCAGTCGCCGTTTGGCTCGAGCGGCCATGACCGCGACGGTCGTGGGCGATGACACGGAAGCCCTGGTGCAGGAAAAACAGCATCTGCGCGTCCCAATCATCGGCGCTCAGCGGCCAGCCATGATGAAAGACGATCGGCTGACCTGTGCCCCAGTCCTTGTAGAAGATCTGCGTTCCATCCTTGGTCGTAATCGTGCTGCTGCTCATGATGTCCTTACCTTTCGAAGATTGTTTTACGGGAGAGGCTTGTGCAGTTTGCGCGAAGGGCATGACAGCCGCTGTAGCGGCCAGGCCAAGACCGGCCGTCATAACGCCTCGGCGGGTAGCTTGATTGATCGACTGGCTCATTTCAATCTCCATTTAATTTATATCGCACTATTTATTATCGCGATATCTATATGCTTAAAGCCATTTCGAATCCTTGTCCATAAAAAAATTATCGCGATATCATTTTTCGTGATATAGAAAGGATGAGCGCAATTGGAAGATGTCCATGTCAGAACCCACGCCCGTCCCCTTGGACAATCAGCTTTGCTTTTCGCTGTATTCGGCAAGCATAGCTATCAATCGAACGTACAAGCCGATGCTGGATTCGATGGGCATCACCTATCCGCAATATCTGGTCTTATGCACCTTGGGTGAAAATGATGGGCTGACGGTCGGCGCGATCGCCGACCGTCTCGCACTAGAGTCGAGCACCATCACCCCCCCGGTGCAGCGCCTGGAACAGGCGGGCTTTGTCGAACGCCGACGCAGCAAGATCGACGAACGCCAGGTCCATGTTTGGCTGACGGGAGCCGGCGGCGACCTCTTCGCCCGGAGTCGCTGCCTGGGCGAAACCTTGATGGCGCGCTCGGGCATGACGCCTGAGCAGTTGGACGCATTGAACCAGCAAATCCGGGAACTACAGAAGATGCTCGGCGGAGAGCAATAGCCGGCATCAGAGTACCCCACAACGCTCCATCGAGCCCGACATTCCGGAACATTTGGCCAGCGCCCCAGTTGAAATCGCGGAGAACAAGCGGAAGAGTGAGCGGCAGAGCCCAGATGACACGAAGAAAGGTAATTTGCTTCGATGATCAGTGGAGTGCTTCTTGATCTAGTCGGCGTCATTTATGATGGCGAAGACCTCATAACGGGCGCAACATCTGCGGTCGCCCGCCTGCACGAGGCCGGCCTTCCCGTGCGTTTCGTGAGCAACACGACACGCTCAAGCAAGCAGGCCATTCTGGACCGACTTTCCCGGTTCGGACTTTCAATCAAAAGCGATGAGTTGTTCACTCCCGCGCAAGCGGCCCGCGAGTGGCTTGGTCGACATGAGCAATCGCCCCACCTCCTAGTCCATCCCGATCTTGTGCCGGATTTTCATGACCTGACGGGTAGCAAAGGCAAGGCTGTTGTTGTTGGCGATGCAGGCGAGATTTTCGATTACCGGACGCTGAATAAGGCATTTCGGGAATTGATTGAGGGCGCGGACTTCCTGGCGCTCGCACCGAACAGGGCGTTCAAAGATGCGGACGGAAAACTTAGTCTCGATGCGGGCGCGTTTGTGACGGCGCTTGAGTTCGCAAGTCAGAGGCGTGCCGTCATCTTGGGGAAACCCTCACCCGAATTCTTCCTGTCCGCGCTCAACAGCATGCATTGCCCGAAAACGGAAGCGGTAATGGTGGGCGACGATGCCGAAAACGATGTCGCGGGAGCCTTGCGAGCTGGAGTCTCCTGCGCGTTGCTGGTCCGTACGGGCAAATACCGTCGTGAGGACGAGAATCGTTTCAAGCCTTCTCCAACCGCAACGGTGGATGATATTTCCGCAGCGGTCGATTGGATCATCGCCAAGCGCGGCATTTAACCAGGGTCATATACGTGCCGTGAACGTGAGCTGCTTCTACATCGCCGGTACAAATTTCCAAAACACGCCCTCAGAGCGTTCCGGATAATATTTGAATTCGCACTCGAAGCGCCGGCCATAGGCTTCGGCATTGTCGAGGGCCGCCTTGCTCACCGGGTTCATGCCGGTCCCCGGGGCAAACCAATCTTCAAGCAAGTCTTCGGGCACATAGGCACCGATCCGGAGCGGCAGCTTCGTCAGCACGTCATTCATCTCTTCGGGAGGCATTGTCTTCTCCAACCTGTAACGTTGATGATATCGGACATCGCCAACCGGAGAGATTTGCTCCGTTCGTTGGGCGTTTAACGGTGATACCTGTACCCGCTGCTCAGAACTCCGCCCTCAGGCGGAGCCATCTGCCTCAAATCCTGGTGGAGCGCATTGGCCGCGAAGGTCCGGAAGCCAGTTGCGGCATCGCCTTGCGAGGCGAAATGACCGCCGGCATATCTGCCTCCAGGCACGCTGCGAGAAACGCCTCACGTGCGACGATCGAGGGGATCACGCCATTCAACGCTCCGTGGCATGACTTGATTGCGCGATCATACCGCTTTCCGTGTCGGAGTGGCCATTCATTTTCGAGGAAATCCAAAGCATCGTATGCGCCGGAGAAACTCCGCTCCAAACCGCATTGCAACCGGATGCTGACGGACCGTATCCAGGGAACGTTGTTGTTCAACATTTTCTTCCTCCAGTCGAATGCCGTCCCAATCGCTCTGAGCTATGAATATTGCCCAGTCCCCTTCATCTTCAAGGGAGCGCCGACGGCATTTGGAGATGCGGCGGCCCTAACCCAAGCGCGCCCGGCAGAGTCCAGCACGATCGAAACCGCCGCTTGTAAAGACTCGGCGCCTGTGGGTAAGCTGAGAGCGTTCACACATGCCGTCACGCCAATAGCTCTCAACATATGCTCGTAAGACAGGGTTCTCATCGTAACGAAAAGATCGATCGCGGCCTTGCGGCTTCGCTTGCCGCCATCGCCGGCGCCTTGAACGCATCGGCTTTCTATGCCGTCGGCTTCTTCTCCGCCAATATGACGGGCAACGTCTCCACGCTTTCCGATGATCTGGCGATTGGCCAGTGGCTCTCCGCCCTGTTCTATGGCGGGATCGTGGTGGCGTTCATACTTGGCGCGGCAGTCTCGACGCTGATCATCAACGAAGGCCGCCGTCGTAACGTCTATGCCATTTACGCCTATAGCATCCTGACCGAAGCGGGACTGCTTGCCCTCCTCGGCTGCGCGGATCTCTGGCTGCTGGCCATCTGGCGTGTGCCGGTTCTCGTTCTCGGCCTTGCGTTCCTGATGGGCGTGCAAAATGCCGTCGTCACCCGCATCTCCGATGCCCGCGTGCGCACCACACATGTCTCAGGCATGGCCACCGATCTCGGAATCGAACTCGGGATCGCCTTCGACATTCTATGCGGACGCGAGCCCAAGACCGAGGCGCGGCACAATCTGACCAAGCTCCGGCTGCATCTCTACACCATTGCCGCTTTCCTGATCGGCGGCATTCTGGGCGTCGTCATATATCGCGCCGTCGGCGGCTACCTTCTCATTCTGGCCGCAGCGTTGTTGACGATGATTGCGCTGGATGCAATTCGGCGGGCGAAATCGACCCTCTCTGCTCCTGGCACCTTTCCATCTGACATAAATCGGTGAGCCCGCGAGGCACCCGGAAAGCTAAATTCGGCTTTCCGCACACGCCGCTATCGTGAAAATCATTCAAGAACAGCGAAATACAAGAATTTTCTGTTGTTAAACAAGAACATTAAATAGGGAGCGAATTGCCGATCCCTCGACGGAATGGGAACGCGGCTCAGATCGAGCCGACGTTCCCGGATGCGGGCCGCTTAGGCCGAGGGCTGCTTCGTCTTGCGAAGATAGGGCAGAACCGTATCGAACGAGCCAAAGCGTGTGATAGCGTCCTCGTTGGAAACGGCGGCCGTGATGATGACATCTTCGCCCTGCTGCCAGTTCGCCGGCGTGGCGACCTGATGCTTCGCCGTCAATTGAATGGAATCGATAGCACGCAGGATTTCGTTGAAGTTGCGGCCGGTCGTCATCGGATAGGTGAGGATCAGCTTGATCTTCTTGTCGGGGCCGATGACGAAGACTGAGCGCACGGTGGCGTTGTCGGCGGGCGTGCGGCCCTCCGAGCTTTCACCCGCGCCGGCAGGCAGCATGTCATAGAGCTTGGCGACGTTGAGGTCCTTATCGCCGATCAGCGGATAGTCGACATCGAAGCCGGTCGCCGTCTTGATGTCGCCCTTCCACTTGCTGTGGCTCTCGACCGGATCGACGGAAATGCCGATGATCTTGACGCCGCGCTTGGCAAAATCCTGCTCAAGGCCCGCCATTGCTCCGAGCTCGGTCGTGCAGACCGGCGTGAAGTTCTTGGGATGCGAGAACAGCACTGCCCAGCCATTGCCAATCCAGTCGTGGAATTGGATCGGCCCGCGGGTGGTCTCGGCGGTAAAGTCGGGTGCGATATCATTGATACGCAGGCTCATGGTGGATCCTCCAAATAGGGGCTCGTCGTCTCTTGCAAATTTTTGGCGGCGAACGTTGGGTTAAAATCTAATCGCAGGATGCCGCCTAATGCATCCGAAGAAAAGTCCTCCTTTTAGGCGGTCGCGGCAGTCACGGACATAGACCTTCGGGGTCTCCAGTGTTTAGCCCGCGCCTTCAGCATCTCCAACAAGCCGTATCCGCTCGGCCAGCGCCCGAAGCCGCTCGCGACATTGATATGGCCCGCAAGGCCGATATTCCGGATATCGGAATTCCAGAGGTGCCCGAACATCGTAAGGCGGTCAAGCGTCATGTATATGTCGTTCAGACTGCCGATCGTCATGCTGGGAAAAGGCAAGGCCTCGGTGGGCATGGCTCCGAAAGAAATATGTCCCGCATGCAGCGCCTCGGTTGCCGGAAGATCGCAAGGCGCAACGAGCAGCGCGCCTTTGACGTGTCGCGCCGCCGTCCGGCCCGCCAGCCGCGCTGCCAGGAGGCAGCCGAGGCTGTGGGCAACGATGTAGGCTTCTCCTGCCTCTTCAAGCGCTGCCTCAAGCCTCGCCATCCAATCGCAAAAGTTCGGGTGATCCCAATCGTCCTGATCCACCAGGCGCCCGTCCGGCTGATCCTGCAGCCAGTAACGCTGCCAATGCCCTTCCCCCGATCCGAACAGACCCGGCAAGATCAGCACTCTGCTCATCGCATGTCCATGATTATGCTTTGAGGCATCAGAATACGCCCGCCACAAACGCGAACAGAAACAGGAAGGACGAAATAACGGAGAAAACTTCGATACCATGAACAAGATGGGATCGAATGTCGCTCGGAAACCGGTTCGCAACCGGTCGTCGCAGATCGAAGGCTAATGCCATAGCGGGTTTCCTCTCAATACCAGGGCGCCGGCGTGGAGCACCAATAATAGAGCTCGTAATCGCGCGCCGATGGATCGTGGCTTTCACCCGACGTGATCGTTCTTTCGACAGATGTCCTCAGAGCGCCAGGCTTGCCCGACTGGTGAGGTGCAAGACGGCGGAAAACTATCTTCAAGCGGCTGATGAAATCGAATTTCATGCGATCCTCCATCTCGTTGATCTCGTCACGCAGAACCAAGCCGTCTGCCCTATCGGTCATCCAAGACCGCTTACCAATATTCTCTATAAGAATAGTAGATAAAAGGAACGAGCATCTTTCCTTGCTACGAAAGGAGGAAATCTGTTCTCGAATTGCGCCACCTCGAGTAGCCGTCCGATGCAGGGCTTCGACGTCCCACCGCGCGGTTGATTGGACCAACCATCGGTACCCCGATTGAACCGAACGCGCTAATACCTATTAGCGACTATTTGGATGCCCCGGCATGTGGCAAGTATTCTGCGGAATTCGGGGCGGTGCTGAGTCGAAGAATTTCGTGCAGCCACAAAGCGGAAAGATGAGTGCTTTGCGGCGGACTGAATGAAGAGAACTCGCCGCTATCCGCCAGAGGGCAGCGAGTTCTTTTCATGTTCCATGCCCCTCATGCCATACATCGAGCGACAGCCGGAAGACCTTGATCCTCCAAGTAGAAATAAGCTTGCCAGCGCGCCCATGAAGGAGCGGCGTTTCGTGCATCGCCGTCCTCGATACCGCTCAGGGCTAAGCTTCGCCTCGACAGAAACCGTAACGTCTCGGTTGAAAACGGGGGCAACGAACTATTTCAGACCCAATCAAAATCGACACTATCTTGGAAGGATGCTTTTCCGATGGAAAATCAGCCGGTCAATCTTATTCTCGCCGCCCGCGCCGCCTTCAGCCAAGCAGCGGCACTGATTGTACAATATAGCTTCTCCATCCTAGGCGCCGTCATTCTTCTCGTCGCCGGCTGGATTCTGTCCGGCGTTTTAAGCCGGTGGTCCTATGAAGGTCTGTCGAGAATACATGGGATCGATGAGACACTTGCGCGCTTTTTCGAAAACCTGCTGCACTACAGCATTCTCATTTTTGTCTTTGTCGCAGTACTGGCGCAATTCGGCATCCAGACCGCATCGATCGTTGCTGCTCTGGGCGCTGCAGGCTTGGCGATCGGCTTGGCGCTGCAAGGCACGCTTCAAAACATTGCAGCCGGCATCATGCTTCTGGTGCTGAGGCCGCTGCGCGTCGGTGAGTATATCGAGACTGCCAACGTCGAAGGACGCATTCTCGAAATAGGCTTGTTCGCCACCGAGATGAAGACGGCCGACGGCCTCTACCTGATGGCTCCAAATTCCACGCTCTGGAATACACCGATCAAAAATCATAGCCGCGAGGTCAGCCGGCGCCAGCAACTATCGGTGGCTGTCGGCAACGATGTCGATATCGACATCGTGACGCAGGCGATCCTCGAACTCGTCAGATCGGACGAACGAGTGCAAAAGGATCCGCCGTCCAGCGTTTATTCGGACGATCTTACCGCCGATAAGACGGTCCTGATGATCGAATACTGGGCGAAAACGAGGGAATGGTCGGAGACGCGCCACGCCATGATCGAGCGGCTGAGACGAGGCCTTGCCGCCAAAGGCATCTTGCTCAAGTAGATCGCGGAGCGCGTTTGCCGCCAGTCGACGACCTGCCGTCGCAGAAATTTGCGGTGAACGAGCAAAAGGCAAGCGTGGGCACGGAACATACTCTCCTTACGTCGATTTGATAGGCAAAAGGAGATGACCGATGGCAGACAACGCACCCATCAATTCACCAGCAGCCGATCAATCAAAAGCGGCGGAACCGGCAACAAGAGACCTTGAAAAGGAAATCAGAGAGCGGGCTTACGCCATCTGGGAGAACGAAGGCAGACCGGAAGGTCGAGCCGTCGAGCACTGGGAACGTGCAGAAAGACAGATCAGCGGCGAGTTCCATCTCGATAAGATCGAGATCGAGGGCGACGACGTGCCGAAACTTGATGCATTACGGGAAGCCGCCCGCAAACATACCGACGCATTTCTGGTAAAAAGCGATCTGGAAGAAGCGGATAAACGGACGGCTGCGCCGGGGACGCAAGAGCAGCCTTAGGACGACGGCACCGCAACATTCACCTATAGCTCGACCGCAGCTTCGTGACTGGCCGATGGAGTTCTATATCGACGCACGGCCTCGTGCGAACGCCCCGTTTGCGGTAGACAGGAATGGCATAATCTGCCGCAAACTCTTTCGGCCCGGCGGCTGCAGCTCTCCGGTTCTCCTCAGGCATGTCTCGGAGATCAGGCATTCTTCAGGATGATTTGCCGACTGCCTCTGCATATTCGGCAAATGTCCTGGATTTCCCCAAATCAGCGTCCTCGTTGGCAAGCAGCAGAAGGCGAATGGGAAAGAGCATGGCCTTTCGATTGGCTTCTGAAAGGCCGCGGGCCTCGCCATTGACGCCCTGCTGTGCTCGTTCCAACGCCTGCTGCATCTCGCTGCGAGAAACGATGCCGCTGTCGACGAGAAGGGCATTGATTGAAGCGACTGCGGTGAGGAGACCTTCGAGTTGGAGGTTGGCAGTGTTCACAGTTTGACTCCTTCGCCGATGAATTCCACTGGAGCGGTCGCCCCATTGAACGCGATAGCTATGTCGGTGAATTGCATGATGTCCTCCGATGAGAGATGGCTGTAAACGGCAGACTGTTCATCAAGTTCCGGCCGTCAGCGGTGCCTTCGGTGACAGCCATTTATTGCTTATCACTAATCTTGCCACGATGATGACGGAATTGCGTGGTGTTCCCTTCTCCTCCGGCAAATGGGACGACTTACGCAATGGAATGGATCAATCGTTACATCGATCAGCCACTGCTCGATGGCGCAGCCAACTGGCTTCGAGCCTGGCATATTTATTCCGGTCAACCTCCAGAGCGGCTCGAGCCGACTTGGCACCTTGCCGTACTCCTGTTTCTTTTCATTGCCGCTGAACACTTTCTACACGGCTCGGGATTCCTCGTCAGCGCTGCAGCCCTCATCATGCTGGCACTTCCTTCCGTTTGGAAGCTCTATTTGTCGATGAGAAAAGCCGACACATATGGCCGGCGGGAATATGCGCGCCTTAGGACACATGCCTTCGCAAGACGGGAAACAGAATGGTCAGTGAGAATGACTGTGTTGTTCATGTCCGCCAGCCTTCCGTTTTTCGCCGGCTCCGGCGATTCCGTGGGCGCGTATTTTTTGTTCGGCGCAAGTATTTGGTTCGTTCTGACGGCGCCTGTCAAATTCTACCTTCAGGCGGCGGAACCGCCGGAGCCCAATGAGGGCGACAGATCATTCCAGCATGCCGTCGGATTTGGATAGCCAACAAATAGTTGCTCCCGCCCCGGTCGCCGCCGGCGTCCATCTGTGGTTTGAACGATCGATGCGATAGCCATGCTCGAAAGGTTAGATTGGCGCGGGCATGACCTTTCGGAACTAATACCGAAGCGCTCCGTTATCTCCTACATCAATCGAAAGGAGACCACGATGCTTTACTATGCTCTCGTGTTTTTGGTTGTGGCAGTGATTGCCGGTGTTCTCGGATTCGGGGGCATTGCAGGCGCCTCTGCTTCGATCGCACAGTTTCTATTCTTCATCTTCCTGGTTTTGTTTATCGTCTCGCTGGTCATGCGGGTCGTGCGGCGACCATAGAACCAAGAAAGAAGCGGTCAAACAATGGCTCGGCTGGGGAACTACGCCTTTTGTACAACGTCTAGGTCTTTAGCCGGGCTTTCAGAAAATACCCTGGAACTTTCCCAGATTATCGTGGTTTGAACGCGGGTGGCAGGGGGGCGCCACTGGGTATCGCATGAACCAAGCGGCGATGCCCTGGCCCGTCGCGTGCTTGCCCAGCTTCGCGGCGGGCCTAAATATCTGCGGGCTTCCGATGATCGTTCTGTACGTCACTTGACCCTACTGGGATGGGGTTGCGGCCCATCCTGGCCGATCTCTCGTAAGTCTATTTAGCCTGTCATTTTCGCTCCTCGTCGCAGGCCTTTTTCCCGAACAAAGACAGCCAAGCAGCGTTATCTCCCCATGAGCAACCGAGATAGCGAGGAGAAAATCATGGACTGGAATAGAGTCGAAGGAAACTGGAAGCAGGTTAAAGGCAAGGTAAAGGAGCAGTGGGGTAAGCTCACGGACGACGACCTCGATCAAATCGACGGCCGCCTGGATCAGCTCGAAGGCAAAATCCAGGAACGCTATGGTTTGGAAAGAGATCGCGCGCGGCGCGACATTGATAGCTGGTATAACAGGCAGACCTGGCACTAACAGGTCGTATTAGCCAATTGCCCCGCGCCGCGGGGCATTTTTTTGATTCCCGGCACCGAGTCGGATGCCACCCTTCAAAGCCGCAACGACGCTCTGGACGAAGATCAGGTCGACGAAGGCGCCGACCCGACCCAATGGAAATCATTGAATGTCCCCGCCCAGGTTTCGTCATTCAAGGATGAGGTAGGACGAGCAGGTTCTCTCTGCCGTTCCTCATCGCGATCCGTGCTTTTTCGCGAACGAGTCCTCCGAGATCGATATCGGGGTCACGTTCCGGGTCCAGACCATCCCAGTCCAATGCCACCTGCAGCAGTGCCATGTTCGTCAGGTGGACAAGGTTGCGAAGCTGTAGCGCTTCGGCCGCCTCCTTCGCCGTGGAAATCAGCCTGAACATTCTGACAAATTCACGCACTCTCAGACTATCGTCTTCGGGCATGAGCACCTCCTAATTCGAAACACGAAGGTCACGTTTCTTACGCCGCGATCTCCAACAGTCGGGTCGTAACGGATCGGATCGGCTTCGGGCGAACATAAAGGGGAGCCGAGACTTTGAGCATACGCCGCATGTTTGCGAGCACACGCTGCGAGACCTCGAACGCACCGCAGCAAACAGGATATTTTCCATATCCGTCGCAGCGGCCGAGTTCCTCAACTTCGGCACCTGCCCGCTTGTACACGCGCTTGAGATAGGGTTCATAGTTGGAAATCATAGTGTGGATGCCATGATCGAGCGCGCATTCGCAAAGCGCGAGCAACAACAGGCTGAATGCCCGGCCTGCATCGATGTCGGGAAACTCGCTCGCAATGGCAGCTTCATCGATGCACATGCGCGTTCCTTCCCAAATCCCCGGGGCAACGAGGTCCGTTGCGGCCGGAAACGTGTCTCTGAAGACGTCGTAAAGAAGCGTCGGCCCTGTCGTCGGCATGAGCCGTATCCCGCCGTAGAACCGCATGCGGCGCTCATCGCACCAAACAAGATAGGCGGGGCCGAGCGCATCATAGCTGTCGCGCTCGTAAGGTCCGATGACGTTTACGTCCCAGCCGAGCGTATCTGCGAAGATTGTCTTACGAAGGCGGAACATCTGATCGAGGATGTTCGCATATTTATGATATTCATGAGCCTGAATAACTATGAACATTTTCGCCTCCAACAGTTGCTGTCGTAAGGCGAGAATGGGCCGGAAAACCGCTATCGGAAATCCCGCAAATGGAGCCCCTCATTTGAGGGGATTGGTCAGGGGCGTGATGATGCGAAGCTGGACGGCTTTGGTGGTGGCAGCCGAGAGGGTGGCGCAGCCCAGCTTGAACCGCGCCGTCTTCAGATAATCGCGTGTCGTATGTTCGGAAATGTCGAGGATCAGCGCGATGTCCTTATAGTCCTTGCCAAGCGCTGTCCAATGCAGGCACTCGATTTCCCTTGGGCTCAAGGATGGCACCGGATCATGTTCGCCATAAAGTTCCAAGACGGCTTTGCCGTGGATGAGATGTGCAAGTTCCGTCCATTCCTCTCGGCAACTGACGACCAATTCCTGCCACTTATCGGCCGGCAAGCCTGAATTGATGGAAAGCAGCGACCGGCGTCTGGCCTTGTCGGCAACCGGAATGGAATAACCGTTGCCGCCGAGACCATGTTTCTGCGCGTCGACCAATAGTGCATAGGCCTCCGGTGTCGGCTCCACCTCGCTCCAGTCGAACGGAAGTTGACGGAGAAAGCCTTCCCTAACGACGGGATCGATCTTGACGTAGCCGCTGAGAAGATATCGGGAAACCCAGGCGTCCGGATAGGTGGTACGCACAAATGGCGCGTCGATCGTATCCATGATGGTCTGCGCAAGATGGTAAGTCACGTAGTCGACGTGATATGCCGCCTGCAGAGACCGAATGGCGCTGTCGACATTCGGCGCCGCTTTGATCTCATTGAAGGCGTGCTCGAATCTTGGGCTGTCGGAAGTTCCCCGCATGATGCACCACCTCGCTTCAATACCATCTTACCGCGAGATTGCTTCCACAAACAAGGGGATCCCCACATATGAGGGGAATGACGTTAGGAAAGGCGGTCGTATATCCTCACGTTAGGAGAGCGAGATGGGCCAATCGGACGAAGCCGAGGAGGCGGTGAACCAAGCCGCCACTGGATTAAAAACGAGCTGGCACGATATGGCCGGCTCGGAAGCGTTGATACGGGCGCTGATTGCCGAACGCAGCCAACGAACAAGCGAAGCGTTGTTTTGGATTAGGGTCTATCGTGCTCTGTCCCCCGAGACGATCGATCCAATCCCTTCTTTTTTTCGATGAAAATCGCGTTCCGGTCAGAATTGCGAGCGGCACACCTGCCTCTCATGCCATTCACAGGTCCTCGGCCTGCCTGTAACAGCCACCGGATGGCGAGCCGATAATCCCATCACATGAAAATTGAAGCGATCCTCTCAACCTGTGATGCATAGGTTGAATGCCTCGTCTCGAAAAAACACCTGAAAAGACATAATAATCAAATCACCGACAAGATTGCTTGAAGCATAAAGAGATGCCCCGCTTAACAAAGCGACGGCGGAATTTCCCGCGATTTCCTGCGACTTTAAGCAAAACGTCACAAGCCATGTGATCTTGTTAGTTTATGCTGTTATGAATTTTGATGGAATGCTATGAGGCCTTCCACGAAGTTTTCGGGAGGTTCCAGCTATCTTCGATCTCGCATCCGGCTACGACCTGTAGCCAATCTCCGGTGCAATCGAAATGACATCCCGATAAGTATCAAAATGATCGCAGTCGCTCACAATGGCAAAGGGAGAGAGCTTGAATGGCACGCATCACGTTGAGGCAGTTGCTCGATGACGCAGCAGAACATGGCTATGGCGTACCCGCTTTCAATATCAACAATATGGAGCAGGCGCTCGCCATCATGGAGGCTGCCGACGCTGTCAATGCGCCCGTCATCATGCAGGCATCACGCGGCGCCAGAGCCTATGCCAACGACATCATGCTGAAGCACATGATGGACGCGGTCGTCGAGATCTACCCGCATATTCCGGTCTGTGTGCATCTTGACCATGGCAACGATCCCTCGAGCTGTATGACGGCGATTCAGGCCGGCTTCACCTCGGTCATGATGGACGGTTCGCTGAAGGCAGACGCCAAGACGCCGGCCGATTGGGATTACAATGTCGGCGTGACGAAGACGGTCACCGACATGGCGCATCTCGGTGGCATTTCTGTCGAGGGTGAGCTTGGCGTGCTGGGCTCGCTGGAAACCGGCATGGGCGAGGCCGAAGATGGTCATGGTGCCGAAGGCAAGCTGTCGCATGATCAGCTTCTCACCAATCCTGACGAGGCGGTCAAGTTCGTTCGCGAGACCAAGGTCGATGCGCTTGCCATCGCCATGGGTACTTCGCACGGCGCCTATAAGTTCACGCGAAAGCCCGATGGTTCGGTGCTGGCAATGAACGTGATCGAGGAAATCCATCGCAAGCTGCCCAATACGCACCTCGTCATGCACGGCTCTTCCTCGGTTCCGGCCGAACTGCAGGAGATCATCAACAAGTATGGCGGCCAGATGAAGCCAACCTGGGGCGTGCCGGTCGAAGAGATTCAGCGCGGCATTAAAAACGGTGTGCGCAAGATCAACATCGACACCGATGGCCGCATGGCGATGACCGGCCAGATTCGCCGCGTATTGCAGGAAGACCCGAGCGAATTCGATCCGCGCAAATATATGAAGCCCGCCATGGCGGCGCTGACGAAGCTTTGCAAGGAGCGGTTCGAGCAGTTCGGAACGGCCGGTCACGCCGTTCGCATTCAACCGCTTTCTGTCGCCGAAATGGCCAAACGCTACAAGTCCGGCTCGCTCGACCCGGTCTTTTCGTAAAAGCTGATGTCGGGCGATAGACCGACTCCGGCACAAACGTAAAATGTCGATCCACAAAGCCTGCCGGGGATGGCAGGCTTTGTGGACACTCTCTTCCAGATATGCGAACGGCCGCTCCTCAGGCCGAAGCGCCGACGCCATTGCTGCCGGCTCCGAGACCGACGATCCACTCCGTCAGAAGCCGCACCGCCTCCCCGCGCTGCGGCGCCGTGGGAGAAACGAGGAAGAAGGCTTCCTTGGGATAATAGGCAGTCTCGCCAAACACCACGAGCCTCCCCTCGCGAACGAGATCTCCCGCATTCGACTCCCATCCGAGCAGGACGCCCTGCCCCGACAAGACGGCCTGGGTTGCCTGAACATAGTTGGTGAAGTAGCGGCCCAGCGCCCGATTTTCGGGCAATCCATTGAGACTGAGATAATCCTTCCAAGTGAGCCAGCTATTGTCGTCGCTTCTGACATGCAGCAAGGTCGCGGTCGACAGGCCGCCTTCGGCTTCGATCCGTTTAGCAACGAGCGGACTGCAGACGGGAACGACCCTTTCGTCAAAGAGCTTAACGCTTCGACCGTCCGTCCATCTGCCCGTGCCGTAGCGAATGACAAGGTCCACGCCGGGCTGGAACTCCGGCGCGCCGGCGGTCGTCAGCACGTTCACGGCGATGTTCTGGTGCTCACTGTAGAAATCCGCCAGCCGCGGCATGAGCCAATAGGTCGCGGTGCCAACGCTGCAGGCGACGGTGACAGATTGTTCGGCAGCATTCTGAAGCGAGCGTAACTGCACGAAGGCCTCCGCAATGCGCCCAAGCCCCTCCGAAACGCCAGCCTGTAGAATCCTGCCCGCTTCCGTGAGTGTTGCCGGGCGCTTGCTCCGGTCAAGCAGGCGTGTGCCGACGTAGTCTTCCAGGGTCTTGAGCGCTTGGCTCACGGCCGGTTGCGTAACATTCAGGTCCGACGCAGCCTTCTGGACGCTGCCTGTCCGTAGTACGGTCTCGAAGACCGTCAGCAATCGAAGGGGTGGAAGACGAGCGCCCAATATAATCCCTACATTATACTAGATGTATTTTTTCCAGTATTCAGATTAGCGCCTACCCTCTCTATTGTCCACAAACAAGGGCCTTTTGAGATGAAGGCCAGCGGTAAAACATAAGCTAGCAAGAGGGTAGGATGGGCACGAGTCTTTTGAACGAACCACCGGTAAAACTGGGCGAGCTGGGTCTTCATCTCTGCCTGTCGGATGGAGCGGCGAGCTATTTCAACTATTATTGGCTGCGGGATAATTGCCCGACATCGTTCGACAGCCAGACGCGCGAGCGCGTGTTCGATATCTTCCATCTCGATGGTGCACCTGCACCGGAGCAGGCGGCGGTGGTCGAAAATGCCTTAGAAATCGTCTGGACGGGAGACGGGCACAAGAGCCGTTATCCGCTGAGCCTGCTGGCGCAGTATAGCAACGGCAAGCGCCGGCATGATCCTGCAGACCTTCCGCGACGCCCATGGTATTCGGATCACTATCCCGCCATTGCCAGATTCTCACAGCCGGAGCTTCTGGCCGACAAATCCATCGTCGCCAATTGGCTGGAGGCGCTGATCGTCGAAGGTGTCGCGATCGTGACGGACATGCCCGACTGCAACGAGGGGCTGACGGAGCTGGTGCGCCTGATGGGACATGTACGCCCGACATTCTTCGGCGATTATTTTGACGTGCGCACGCATATCAAACCGACAAACCTTGCCTATACGGCAAAGGCTCTGGAACTGCATACCGACACTCCCGCGGAAGAAATGGCGCCGGGCATGCAATTCCTGCATTGCCGGGCCAATAGCGTCGAGGGCGGCAGGAATCTCTTTCTCGATGGCGTCGCCGTCGCGAACGATCTGAAAAAGGAGTTTCCCGAGGACTTCAAGCTCCTGACGGAAACGGAAATTCCCTATTACTGCGAGCACGACGCCTATGACGTGCGCTCCCGTCAGAGGGTCATCGAACTGGACGAGCACGGCGAGGTGTCCGGCGTCACCATCAGCCAACACATGGCCGATATATTCGACCTGCCGCAGACTTTTCTGGATCGGTATTATCCGGCCTTCTGCCGTTTCGGCCGCATGTTGCAATCCGACAAGTACCTCATGCGCTTCACGCTGAAGGCGACGGAATGCATCGTCTTCGACAATCACCGCATCGTGCACGGGCGGGCGGCCTATTCGGCAAACAGCGGCGAACGCTATCTTCGCGGTTGCTACGCCGATCGCGGCGAGATGCGCAGCACTTATCGCGCGCTGACATCCGAAGGACGGTTCAAATGAACGGACAGGCTTCCCATGCCGATGTTACCGGCGATGATCTCGCACAGTTGCGGATCGATCTGGCGGCCGCCTTTCGTCTCTGCGTCGAATTCGGCTGGAGCGAATCCGTCGGTAATCACTTCAGCGCAGCCGTGTCTGCGGATGGCAAACGGTTCCTGATGAACCCGAAGTGGAAACACTTCGGATCAATCCGGGCAAGCGATCTCTTGTTGCTTGATGCGGATGATCGGACGGTTATGAGCCGCCCAAATGCACCAGATCCGTCTGCATGGACTGTTCATGGCACAATCCATCGCGAATGCCCTGCGGTCCGCGTGCTGCTCCACTGCCATCCGCCCTATGCGACGGCACTTTCCACCCTCAAGGACCCGTCGATGAAGCCGATCGACAACAATACGGCGCGCTTCTTCGGCAGGCTCGGCATCGATCTCGGTTTCGGAGGGATCGCTGATGATGCCGAGGAAGGCGAAAGGCTGGCTCGCTCTCTCGGCAGCAACAAGACCCTGCTGATGGGGAATCATGGCATTACCTGTACCGGCGATACCGTAGCGGAGGCATTCGAGGATCTCTATTTCTTTGAAAAGGCTGCGAAGACGCTGATGTTGGCCTATTCCAGCGGCCAGGCATTGAACATCCTCTCCGACGAGATCGCCCGCAAGACCGCCGAGGGCTGGCATGCCTACAAGGGCATGGCGTTCGCACATTTCGATTATCTCAAATCGACGCTCGACCGCAGCGACGCGTCCTACAAAGAATAAGGTGGGCGGAAACAGAGGCTGGGCTGGTTCATATCCGCGCTTCCGCGGGCTGCTGGCCAGACGTATCCGTCAGCCGGCCGTCGTGGAATTTCGCCAGCGCATTCACCACGTCTTCGATCTCGGCTTCTAGCCCTTGTTCGGTCCACCCAAGCGCTTCGGCGGCAATTGCGGCGATGTCGCGCAAGCCTTGCATGGTCAGCGCGCCCTCGATCGCAAGCGTCGTGCGCCGGAACACCACGTCCGAAAGATGGACGACGAGCTCTTGCTGCACGATCCAATCGATTTCGAGAGCACTGTAATGTGAAGCCCCGGAGAGGCGCACGGTATCAGTATGCACCGATGGATATTCGAGGATCGCCGTCGCGGTAGTGCCGTAGCGGCTCAAGAGTTGGTCGATCCGCCCCGGCGTCGCACCCGTTCGTTTCGCCACGGCGCGCACCCATTCTGCGCGCGCCGTCGAATTCGCAGGGAAATCGCGGCCGCCCCCGATCGCGATATGCTTTGTGGATTGGCTCCGCGCTCGATTCAGGCGCTGGAGCGCAAGATCCGCAACTTCCTCGGCAAAGCCTCGAAAGGTTGTCCACTTGCCGCCCACGAGCGAAACGATCGCAAAGGGACGATCCGCCTTCGGCTCGATCACCGGAGCGGAATGGTCGCGGCTGATTAGCCCCGGCGACGATGCATCCGAAGCCGGCAAGGGACGAATGCCGCTGTAGCTATAGACCACCTGCTCCCGCCCGAAGCGAAGACCCGGCAGCAAGGTCCGGACGCTCTCGAGGAAATAGTCGATCTCCGGCTCATCGCACCGGACGTTGTCGGGATCGTCACAGGGAATATCCGTGGAGCCGACCAAAGCGAGGCCAAGATAGCCATAGACGAGGCAAATACGGCCATCATCCGCCTCGAAATAGATCATATGGCCATTGAGGCCGCGCACGAGCTCGGGGTGATCGAGCAGGATATGCGAACCTTTCGTGCCGCCGATCAGGCGCGATGGCGCGCCGAGCGCTTCGTTGACGCGGTCGATCCAGGGGCCGGCGGCGTTGACGACAAGCTTCGGGGAAACGGAAAACGTCGTGCCGTCGGCTCGCTCGAAGCTGAGCCTCCCACCCGCCGACGACGTCAGCATGGTGACGTTTGCCGCCAGCGCGTTCTTATTGGCCTCAAGCCCATCCATGACCAGCTCGTAAACGAGCCGCTCCGGCCGGCTGATCTTGGCATCATAATAGATGCCGCCCGCTACGATATCAGGGGTGACATACGGCATTTCCTTGAGCGCGCGCTTCTTCAATATGAACCGGTGACGCGGCATGACGCGGTTGCGTGATCCGAAGAAGTCATAAAGCGCAAGCCCGATCTTGATAAGAACAGCGCCGCGGCTGCGGGGTGCCGTCGTCGAGCCCGTCAGCGTGCGCAAAGCCGCCCATATGCCCCGCGTCCATGAGAAAATTGGGATGAAGGTTGGCAGTGGTTCGACGCAATGTGGCGCGTTCTGAAGCAAGAGATTGCGTTCCAGCGTCGATTGGGCAACCAGGCCGAACTCACCCGTCTCCAAATATTTCAAGCCGCCGTGGATGAGGCGCGACGGCGCCGCGCTCGTTCCAGACCCGAAATCGGCCTTATCGACGATGAGACAATTGACGCCCTGGGCGGCAAGATCGCGAAAGAGTCCCGCGCCGTTGACGCCGGCACCGAGAATGACGACGTCTATGTCCTTGTCCGGCAACGTCGCAAAGCGTTGTTTCAGATCGGCGGCGATATCGGTCATACCATTATTTCCTACGGAAGTACCGTCAGTGCGAGCTATCCGCGCGCGGCGGCCTATTGTCCTAATCTTGCGATTCAGCGGAGGCGAGGCGGCCGATCTTCGGCCAGATCGGGGTCATTGCCTCGGCGATCTCACGGAACAGCCCGTATCTCTCGCGATAATGGAGACTGCGTGATACATCCGGATGGAAGGTTGTAGCGATCTTGCGGACATCGCGGGGGTCGCTCTGCGGATCGGCATAGAGACCGACGCCCGCACCTGCACAGAGAGCCGCGCCCCAAGCCGCTGCCTCATCCGTCTCCGTCACAGTCACCGGCATCTCGAGTACGTCGGCAAACATCTGGACGACCCTTGGATTGCGGGAAATGCCGCCAGCAAGCCTTGCCTCCCCAAAGGCGAAGCCATCACTCAAAGCATCGACATGGATCTTGTGGTTGAAGGCAATTCCCTCGAGAACCGCCCGCAGCATGTCACCGCGATCATGCCAGCCGCCCAGACCGAAGAAGCCGGCGCTTGCGGAAGCGCCGTAGGGCGAGCCAAACAGATAGGGATGGAAAAGCGCTGTCGAAGAACGTGCAAACGCCGCCTCTATCTCGGGCGCCAGCAGTGCATGGATCGATCCGCCAGACGCTTCGCTGCTTACGCGTTCGCTGGCGCAAAGGCGATCGAGGAACCAGTCGTAATTCGCCGTCGAAGCCGGCGAGATCGACATGTTGTTCCACTGGCCGGGCGCAATGGCATTGCGGCAGAACCATCGCCTGTCGACGCGCGGTTCGGAGGACAGGGTTTCGTTGATCGAGTACGTGCCGGCAATCACGGCAACCACGCCGGATGCGTAACCGCCCGCACCGAGCGCCGATGCGGTAACATCGTGCAGCCCGGCCACGACTGGTGTTCCCTCGGCAAGCCCCGTTCGCGCCGCGGCGGTCCGCGTCACATGACCAACGATCTCGTCGGAACGCGAGGCCGGCGGCAGGGCATCCGCCAGCGCTTCCAGTCCGAAGAGCTTGAGCGCATCCTGCGAATAATCCTGGCTGGCAACAGCGGTGAAGGAGGTGCTTGCTTCCGTCCTGTCCGTGCCGATCGCCCCGGTCAGGCAGAAGCGAAGCCAGTCCTTGCAGCTCATGATATGGCCGATTTCGGCAAAACGGGCCGGTTCCTTCTCCTTGATCCAGGCAAGCAGCGCCGACGGCGCCGAGACATGCGGCAATTGCCCGGTAAGCCTTATGGCTTCGTCTGCGACCGGGCTTTCGAGCCAGCGATCGACAACAGCCCCTGCCCGGCTGTCGAGCGACAGGATCGCGCGCGCCAGCGGCCTGCCGGAGCGATCGAGCATGTAGATGCCGTCGCCGTGGGCGGTTGCCGCGACCGCCTGGATATCGGAGGCAGGACGCTTGCTGAGGCTGATCGCCTCGGCGATCGCATCCGCCGTCGCCGACCAGAGCTCATCCATATCGCGCTCGATGTGGCGGGCCCTGGGTATGAACTGCGTGACGCGCCGCCGTGCCACGGCAATCGGCGTGCCGTCGATATCGAAGATAACGGCCTTTGTGACCGTCAGACCGCTATCAATTCCGAGCAGACTCGGCATTCTCATGACTCCGGATAGTGGAAAGGCCGCAGGCATGATCCGGTCCGCGAACAGACTGGCCGCTTTTGGCCCCGTCTATCCTCACCACTATCATGACCGACCCCCATCGCCCTTGGCGATGACGACGTTGATATCTTTGGACCGCATGCGGTCGATGTGGATGGCGGGCGTCTTGTCATCGACGACCACGGCATCAAACTCGCCGAGCGCCGCGAAGCTGTGCAACGCGCGTCGCTCGAATTTCGTGTGATCGGCAAGCAGGATGCGCTTGACGGCGCAGTCGAACATCGCCCGTTTCGTGTCGACTATCTCAGGCGACTGATGGAAGACGATGTCGTCGGTGATCGCCGACATCGAAATGAAGGCGATATCGGCCCGCAGCCTGGTGATCTCGTTGATCGTCATGCGGCCCATGAAGGCGTTGCACCAGCTATAGTACTGGCCGCCAAGGGCCAGAAGCGTCACGTCATGCATCCCCTTGAGCGTGTTCATCAGGGTCAGCGAGTTGGTGATCGCCGTCAGCGGCACCTTGGCAGAAAGATGGGTTGCCATCTGCAGCACGGTCGTGGAGTCATCGAAGAAAATCGCCTGGCCAGGCTCAACGAACTGCATTGCCGCCGCCGCAATCGATTTCTTTTCGGCCGCCTGCCGGTTTGAACGGTAGACGTCGCTCGATTCAATAAGGCTGGTGGCGGCGGCCGTGACGATTCCGCGCGTCTTGCGGAAAAGACCGCGGCTGACGAGTTCGTCGACATCGCGATGAGCGGTCATCAGACTGATGCCGAATCTCTCCGTCAGATCCTCGATACGCATGGAGCCTTCCGTCATCACCGCCTCGGCAATCATCTGCCGGCGAGCGAGCTGGCGGGTGTGCCGGCTGTCGCTTGGCAATTCGTCCAAGAGGGATGTTCCTATGCCTGTCTTCTGTGTCACTTTGACCCCTGCCGCTGAATCTCGTCGATGTCGGTTTCGTACAGCGAATGCAGTGCGAAGGCAAAAAGAGGAGATGGAACAACCCTTTGCATTGCGCATGTCCTGGCCGCCTTCCGCGAACTGCCGGCAGCCGAATGGGGGGCGCCGCGAGCGGCGCCCCCTGTTGTCATCACTGCGACAGCACGAACGGAGCGGTGTACTTGTCGACATTGTCCTTGGTGATCAGAATGCAATCGAAGAGCTGCTTCTCGCTCTTGGCGCCGGTGTTGCCCGTCTTGATGACGTTGTCGGCCTGCTTGACGGCTTCCGCGGAGAAGGTCGCGACCGGCTGCAGCACGGTGTACTGCAGTTCGCCAGCCTTGATCGCGGCAACCGCATCCGGCGAACCGTCGAAACCGCCGACCTTGATCTTGGCGAGCTTGCCGGCTTCCTTCAGCGCGGCAATCGCGCCGAGCGCCATTTCGTCGTTACCGGAAATGACGCCGACGATGTCGGGATTGGCCTGCAGCATGGACTGCATCTTGTCATGGCCCTGGGTGCGGTCCCAATTGGCGACTTCCTGCGCAACCTTCTTCAGGTCCGGATACTGCGTCAGCACCGTTTCGTAACCATTGGAACGGGTTGCGGCATTGTTGTCGGAGGGGGCGCCGAGCAGCTCGGCATACTTGCCCTTGTCGCCGACGCTTTCGACCCATTGCTGCGCGCCAAGTGCTGCGCCCTGCGCATTGTTGGAAACGAGCTGAGCCTTGGCGAGACCTTCCTGGTTGATTTCAGCGTTGACCAGGACAACGGGAATGCCAGCAGCCACAGCCTTCTTCACCGCGCCGACCGAGCCGTCGGCATTGGCCGGATCGAGGATGATGGCGACAGACTTGTTCGTGATTGCCGTGTCGATCAGATTGCTTTCAGTATTGGTATCGCCTTTGTGGGCGCTGACGGTCGCCGTATAGCCCAGCTTCTCGGCCGTTGCCTTGGCGATATTGCCTTCCGTCAGCCAGTATGGGTTGGCCGGATCGTTGACGATGATCGTCATCTGACCGGCGGCCCATGCCGCTCCGGTCAAAAGCGGCGCCACCGCGACAGCCGTCATAACAATGCGCAATCCCTTTTTAAACATTGGTCTCTCTCCCATTTGATGAGCTCAGATAATGCCGGCGAACCGGCGGTGCTTTCCGCAATCGGCGGGCTGTTCGAAGCAGGTCTGCCGTCGTGGACAAGTTCTGTCGCGATCGTCAGCCCGACTTGGTCCGACGTCCGTATTGGATGCTGTTCATGAGGACCGCGAGCACGATGACTGCGCCGGTAAATACGGTCTGCCAGTAGGCGGACACGCCGATGATCACGAGGCCATCGGACAGGAAGCCGATAACGAAGGCGCCGAGCATCGTGCCGCGGACGGTGCCGCGGCCGCCGGTCAGCGCCGCGCCGCCGATCACGACAGCCGCGATTGCGGTCAGTTCATAGGTCGTGCCCGCTGTCGGACCGGCCGAAGTGAGCTGCGATGACAGGACCAGGCCGGCGATCGCGGCGCAGACGCCGGAAAGAACGTAGACGATGATCTTCACCCGCTTGACCGGCACGCCCGAAAGGTCGGCGGCGCGTTCATTGCCGCCGGAGGCATAGAGCCAGCGGCCGAAGGCGGTGCGGCTCAACACCAGACCGCAGATGATGGCGAGCGCCGCCAATACGATGACGCCGATTGGAATGCCTACCAGGCGGTTGAAGCCGAGCCAGTCAAAACCGGTATTGCCGAGTTCCGGACGGCCGCCGAGATTGTTGTAGGTCAGGCCGTTGGTCATCAGCAGCGCGACCCCGCGCGCTACGTAGAGAACGCCGAGCGACGCCACGAAGGCTGGTACGCGCAAATAAGCGATCAGCACGCCGTTCACAGCGCCCACGACCGCGCCGAGCGCGCAGGTGATCACGACGACGGCCCAGACCGGCGGATACAGGATGACGCCGAAACTCGACAGCGTCACACCTTGCATCAGGAAGCCGGCGATGCAGCCCGCAAGGCCAAGCGTCGAGCCGACGGAGAGGTCGATGCCGCCGTTCAGGATCACCAGAAGCATGCCGATCGCCAGAATGCCGAAGATCGCGACATGCGAGGCCATGATCAGGAAGTTGTTGAGCGTGAAATAATAGGGCGACAGAAAGGAAAAGACTGCGACGATGACGATCAGCGCGAAAAACGCGCGACCTTCGAGTATCAACCGGATAATATTGGTGTTCCGCCTCTGCCCGTTCGCAACCGCTTTCTTTTCAGTGACATTCGTGACTGACATAATCAGTGCTCCATAATTGCCGGCTAGGGCGCGACCACTGCTTCGCCCGAGGCGGCCATGATTTTTTCTTTGGTGACGTCGGGACCGAATTCGGCGGATATCCTGCCGCGATGCATGACGATGATGCGGTGGGCGATGCTGAGGCATTCGCCGACCTCCGAGGTCGAATAGATCACCGCCAGGCCCTGCTTGGCGCGTTCGGCCAAAAGCTTGAAGACTTCCGCCTTCGCGCCGACATCGATGCCGCGGCTCGGTTCGTCGAGCAGCATGACCTTGGGTTCGGTCGCTAGCATCTTACCGATTACAACCTTCTGCTGGTTGCCGCCCGAAAGGGAGCCGATCGCCGCCTCGCCGCCGTCCGTCTTGATATGAACCCTGCGGATCGAGTTGTTCACCAGCTCCCGCTCGCGTCCGCCGGAGGTAAGCAATCCCTTGGTGAAGGCAGCGATGCTGGCCAGCGAAAGATTGGAGCCGACCGTCATCGTTTGGACGAGGCCGTCGCGCTGGCGGTCTTCAGGCACCAGCACCAAGCCGCTGGCGATACGTCCGGCGATGTTGAGATTGCCGATATCACGACCTTCAAGCTGGACCCTGCCGCCGCTCGAGCGAAGACGTCCCGCGACGCATTCGAGCAGTTCGGTGCGCCCTGCCCCCATCAAACCGTATATGCAGACGATCTCACCGGCACGGACTTGCAGCGAAAGACGATCCACCGCGTTATAGGCAGCGCCCGAGGGGCCAGGAACCGTCAAATTCTCAAGTGCAAGCGCAACCTCGCCGATCTCATGGCCGATCGGCGGACTTCCGAGGTCGAAGTTTTCGCCGACCATATTGCGGACGATCCATTCGAGATCGATGTCCTTGCGCTCGGCATAGGCCGTCATGTTGCCGTCGCGGAGCACGACGGCATGGTGGGTGATCTGAAGCGCCTCTTCGAGATGATGCGAGATATAGACGATGGAGACGCCCCGGCTCGTCAGGTCGCGAATGACCTTGAAGAGAACCTCCACCTCGCTGGCGCTAAGCGCTGAGGTCGGCTCATCCATGATGAGGATACGCGAATTGACCGACAGAGCGCGCGCGATCTCGACGATCTGCTGCTGGCCGAGGCGCAGATCCTCGACGGGGGTCAGCGGATCGATCTCCTCTTCAAGCTCCGCCATCAGGGCGCGCGTCTGGCGTTCTTCCTCGGCAAAGTCCACGCTGCCGCTCCTGATAATCTCGCGGCCCATGAAAATATTGTCGCGGACATTGAGGTTGGGAGCGAGGCTCAATTCCTGGTGAATGATCGAGATGCCGCATTCGCGGGCATGGGTAGAGGAAGAAAACGAGACCGGCTGACCGTCGAGGACAATCTCGCCGGAACTCGGCTGGACAACGCCGGAGAGGATCTTCATCAGCGTCGATTTCCCCGCGCCGTTCTCCCCGAAGAGAGTGGTCACCTGGCCGCGATGAATGTCGAAATTGACGCCCTTCAGGGCATGGACACTGCCATAGGATTTCGCGATGTGGCGGGCGGCAAGAACGACCTCGCCGCGTGCGCCCTCATTTTGCAGCGCTGCACTCATTTGACTTCGACCTTGACCGGAGTGATCAGCCAGTTTTTCGGATTGATGAGCTTGAAGACGCCGACGACGGATGCGGTCTTGCCCGAGAGATTGTCCACGTCGAGACCCGCAAGAACGTTCTTCTTCATCTCGTTGTTTATCGCCGAACCGGCATCCTGATACTCGATCTGATTGGTGAACTGGCCGAACTCGATGGTGCCCGTGGCATCGCGCAGGTCCGTGCCGTTGACGGCCGGACCCGTCTGGACGCGGACAACGACATCGTCCGGCAATCCATCCACCTTGATCTCGTTGTAATTGGCTTTTCGGGCGCCGAAGACGCCGGTCAGCGAAACCGGCATGACCGGGCCGGTGCTCGTGGCAACACCGTATTTGTCGCCTGCCACCTTCTTGTCAGCCGCGATCGCATTGGCCAGATCGACGGCACCGACGGCGCGCTGCTCGACATTCGCCACCACCTTCGGGAACTCCTGGGCGCCGTAAGCCTCTGGCGAGAACGCCTGTTCGCGCACGTCATGTTTGGAGCCGATCCTTACGACGGTCGTATCGAAGCCGATCGCCGCGATGACGATCACCGCCGCCGCCACGCTCGCCCACAATGTAATTTTCGGCTTGGAGGCCGCGTTTTGAATTTGTGCACTCATATTCGAAAGACCTTCGGCGCTATCGGCCGGATTGCTCTGTTGACAAGGAAGGGAACCGCGAGCGGCGGCCGGCAATCATCGAAGCCGCTGTCGGCCTGCGCGAACGGAACGGCGCGTGCCTCGTTCACAGACGCGATCGCCTTGGCACGAAACCGGACCGTATCCTGAAACGAAATAGCTCATCGAAATTCCTCCTCGGTTGCCGGCGCTTGTCTCCCCCAATCACCTGACCTCATCATACAGCTATGACGTTAGCTACGATAGATATATGTTATTAACGCCATCAACCATGTTATAAATTTTCCGATGTGTCAACAGCCTCTCTTGATCCTACTGGCTTCCTGGCGCATTCGCCGTCGATGAGATAGGGCCGGCAACGATAGTCATCGCGCTTGCCGCCATCGCCAGCCTTTCGGCATTCACCAATGCTCGGCTTAGTGTCCATAAATCAACAGAGGCCAAAAATACCGTTGAAAACCAATAGTTTTTAGCGTCAATTTGCTGACTGCTCAATTGACCGCATCCTGGCTGCGGCCACTTCAAGGCCAAGCCATGCAATGCCCGCCAACCAAGCGCCGCTTGGCTCGCGGGATATCCGAAACAATTGACACCATCCATTTTATATGAAAAAAATTACATTGCTAGAAAAATATTACGGACGTTATGATATCTCTATGTTATAATCTGATCGAGCATTTCGGCAGCGAATGCAGTCGTTGAGATGGCGCCGCAGGCGCGGTTCAATGAAAGCGATTGGGGAGGAGCGAAGAATGGATGCGACACAAGGATTGACCGCCGTGGATGCAGGTCTTGGCGCGCCGGAGCTATTGCGCAATGCCTAGCAACGAAACGCTCATCATTGGCATCGATGCGGGAACCTCCGTCATCAAAGCCGTGGCCTTCGAGCTTTCGGGCCGGCAGATCGCGTCGGCCTCGGCGCGCAATCAGTACACGATGGGAGATGACGGCTCCGCTACGCAGCCGCTCGGCCGTACGTGGACGGACTGCGTCAGCGCCGTGCGCGGGCTCGCTGACATGGTCAACGACCTTGCCGCGCGTACCGCCATCATTGCCGTGACCGGCCAGGGAGACGGCACCTGGCTCGTCGGCTGCAGTAACGAGCCCGTCGGCGATGCCTGGCTATGGCTCGACGCACGGGCGGCCCCGACCGTCAATCGCTTAAGCAGCCATCCGGACAATCGCGCGCGTTTCGAGGCGACCGGCACCGGGCTCAACACCTGTCAGCAGGGCTCGCAGCTCGCGCATATGGACCGCTATATGCCGGAGCTTCTCGATCGCGCCGAGACGGCGCTGCATTGCAAGGATTGGCTCTACCTCAATCTCACCGGCATTCGCGCGACCGATCCGTCCGAGGCAAGCTTCACCTTCGGCAATTTCCGCACGCGTCGCTACGATTCCGTCGTCATCGACGCGCTCGGCCTCAACCACAGAACATCCCTTCTGCCCGAGATCATCGAGGGGACCGAGATAACGCATCCTCTATTGGCCGATGCGGCGAGCGCGACCGGGCTGCTGGCCGGCACGCCCGTCTGCCTTGGCTATGTCGATATGGTCGTGACGGCGCTCGGCGCCGGAGTGCGTACCGCCGGCCACAATGCCGCTTGCTCGACGATTGGCTCGACGGGTGTGCATATGCGTGCCAAGGCGGTCTCCGATGTCCAGCTCAATGCCGAGGGCACCGGCTATGTCATCACCCTGCCGATCCCCGGCATCGTCACCCAGGTTCAGACCAATATGGGTGCGACGATCAATATCGACTGGATTTTGCAGATTGCCGCCGATCTGATGTCCGAAGCGGGCAAGCCTGTAGCCGCCTCGGATCTCATCTCCCGGATCGACGCCTGGTTCGCTCAAAGCCGTCCCGGTTCCATTCTCTACCACCCTTATGTTTCCGAGGCGGGAGAACGCGGCCCCTTCGTCAATGCCCATGCGCGGGCCGGCTTTACCGGGCTCTCCATTCGCCACGGCTTTCCGGACTTGGTTCGCGCCGTGGTCGAAGGGCTCGGCATGGCGACGCGCGATTGTTACGCGGCGATGGGCGATATGCCGCTGGAGCTGCGGATGACAGGCGGAGCGGCACGAAGCCGCGCACTGCGGCAATCGCTCGCGGCCGCCGTCAACGCGCCGGTCAGAATCTCCGAACGGCAGGAAGCGGGAGCCGCAGGTGTTGCCATGATGGCCGCGGTCGCAATCGGCGCCTATGCGACCATGGACGACTGTATTGCCGAATGGGTGACGCCGCTGCTTGGCGAATCCGAAGCGCCCGACGCGGACGAGGCTCGCCGTTACGACCGACTATTTGGGGCCTATCTGGACGTGCGGCAAGCGATCGCACCCGCGTGGGACAAGCTCGCTTCGCAGCCATAGGGGCATACACATCCCGCGCGCGGTCGAGACAGATGATTTTGATGCGAAAGGCATCCTAAGGAGCGTGAAATGACTGAATCCGAAATCCTCGATCTCTTCGTGATCGGCGGCGGCATCAACGGCGCCGGCATCGCGCGGGACGCAGCCGGTCGGGGTCTCTCCGTCATGCTCTGCGAGAAAGATGATCTGGCGGAAGGCACGTCATCGCGATCGGGGAAGCTCGTCCACGGGGGTTTGCGTTATCTTGAATATTATGAGTTTCGCCTGGTGCGCGAAGCCTTGATCGAGCGCGAGGTGCTGCTGAATTCCGCAAGCCACATTATCTGGCCGATGCGTTTCGTGCTGCCGCATAGCCCGACGGACCGGCCCGCCTGGCTCGTCCGCCTCGGCCTCTTCCTCTACGATCATCTGGGCGGCCGCAAGCGCTTGCCCGGCACCCGCTCCCTCGATCTCAGCCGCGATCCGGAAGGCACGCCGATCGTCGATAAATATACCAAGGGCTTCGAATATTCCGACTGCTGGGTCGACGATGCACGGCTCGTGCTGCTGAACGCCCTCGATGCCGCCGAAAAGGGCGCTCAGATATTGACGCGCACGGCCTGCGTCAGCGCACGGCGCGACAATGGCAGTTGGATCGTTCAGATGCGCGACCAGCGCTCCGGCGACCTGCGCACAGTGCGGGCGCGCGTCCTCGTGAACGCCGCAGGCCCATGGGTCAATGACATCATCGGCCGCGTCGCCGGCTCTAACAGCCATCGCAAGGTCCGGCTCGTCAAAGGCAGCCATATCATCGTTCCGAAATTCTGGAGCGGGCAGCATGCCTATCTGGTTCAGAACCATGACCGGCGCGTGATCTTCATCAACCCGTATGAAGGCGACATGGCCCTCATCGGCACAACGGACATTCCCTACGAAGGCCAGCCGGAGGAGGTGAAGGCCGACGAGCAGGAGATGGACTATCTGATCGCCGCCGTGAACCGCTATTTCAAGGAGAAGCTGCGCCGCTCCGATGTGATCTCAAGCTTCTCCGGCGTTCGGCCGTTGTTCGACGACGGTCAGGGCAATCCTTCCGCGGTGACGCGCGACTACGTTTTCGATCTCGACGATACCGGCGGCGCGCCGATGCTCAACGTTTTCGGCGGCAAGATCACGACGTTCCGCAAACTGTCCGAACACGCGCTGCAAAGGCTCGCCAAATTCTTCCCCAAGATGGGCGGCGATTGGACCCGTGCGGCGACATTGCCGGGCGGTGACATTCCGAACGCGGACTACACCAGCTTCGCAGACACGTTGCGCGAGGCCTATCCCTGGATGCCGCGCGTGCTCGTGAACCACTACGGCCACCTCTATGGGGCGCGGACCAAAACCATCATCGGCGACGCCACGTCACTTGCCGGCCTCGGGCGCCATTTCGGCGGCAATCTCTACGAGGCGGAGGTGCGTTACCTCGTTGCTTACGAATGGGCACAGACCGTGGACGATGTTCTCCTGCGGCGCACCAAAGAAGGCCTGCATATGACCGCGAAGGAGAAGGCGGATTTCTCGACTTGGTTCAAGAGCGAACTGGCTCTGGCCGCCTGAGACATCCGAGGAGCCGATCCCATGGCATTGTCACTTTCACTCAACACCAATCCGCTTGTGAACCGCTTCGCCGAGCCGGATGATCTCATCGAGACGGTTGCGCGCGACCTCAGGATCCGCGACCTGCAATTGACGCATGAGTTCATCAATCCGAGCTGGCAAGCATCGGCAATCCGACGGCTGACCCGCAGGATGCGAGCCGCGTTGGAGCGCACCGGCGTTCGCGTAACCTCGGGCATGACCGGCCCCTATGGGCGCCTCAATCATTTCGGCCATCCCGACGCCGATGTCCGGCGCTACTACGTTGACTGGTTCAAGACCTTCGCCGATATCATCGCCGATCTCGGCGGCCAGTCTGTCGGCACGCAATTCGCCATCTTCACCTACAAGGATTTCGACGATCCGGCGCAGCGGGAGAGCCTCACCCAGATCGCCATCGATTGCTGGGCTGAGGTTGCCGAGCATGCCCGTTCGGCCGGTCTTTCCTATGTGTTCTGGGAGCCGATGAGTATCGGCCGCGAATTCGGCCAGACGATCAGCGAATGCATTGCGCTTCAGGATCGCCTGACGGCCGCCGATCTCGCGGTGCCGATGTGGATGATGGCCGATATCGATCATGGCGATGTCACATCGGCAAATCCCGACGATTATGATCCCTATGCCTGGGCGCGCGCTGTTCCCCCGGTTTCTCCGATCATCCACATCAAGCAAAGCCTGATGGACAAGGGCGGGCATCGGCCCTTCACGGCGGAATTCAATGCCAGGGGCCGTATCCAGCCCGCGCTGTTGCTGCAGGCCTTCGCCGAGGGGGGTGCCGAGGACAACGAGATTTGTCTAGAGCTGTCGTTCAAGGAGCGCGAACCCAATGATCGCCAGGTCATATCGCAGATCGCTGAAAGCATCGCCTTCTGGGCGCCTCATATCGACACTGGCGCAGGCAGCCTGCGCCTCTAGTTGCAAGAACCCGGCAAGGCTTTAGGACATCAACGTTGCGGCATTACATTTGATTCTTGGTCGAGCACCGATGCCGCAACAGCAACGAAGCCTGCCGCTGGCCACCATCGAAAGGCACCGATGGCGAAAGCGCGATTTTGGGTGAAAGAATGGAAGGGGACAATCGATGGCCGATGCGGATGAGTCGCTCGCCGTGCGCGCCGCCTGGCTGCACTATGCCGGCGGACTGACACAGTCGGAGGTCGCCAAACGCCTTGGCGTTCCGTCGGTCAAGGCGCACCGCCTGATCGCACGGGCGGTCGCCGACGGCGTCGTCAAGGTGACGATCGACGGCGATATCGTCGAATGCGTGGAGCTTGAGACCCGGCTGGCTGAACGCTTCGGCCTGCAATATTGCGAGGTGGCGCCGGATCTCGGCGAGGAGGGCTTCGAGTTTCGCGCCCTCGGCCAGGCCGGTGCCGGCTTCCTGAAGCGGGAGATCGAGCGCGGCGACAACAAGGTTATAGGCCTCGGCCACGGTCGAACATTGTCATCGGCCGTGCACCATATGCCGCGGTTGAATGCCAAGGGACTGCGGTTCGTCTCGATGCTCGGTGGCCTGTCGAGAAACTATGTGGCCAATCCGTATGATGTGATGCACCGCATTGCCGAAAAGACCGGCGCGCATGCCTATATGATGCCCGTGCCTTTTTTCGCCAATACAGGCGAGGACCGCGAAGTGATGCTTGCGCAGCGCGGCGTCAAGGAAGTGTTCGATCTCGCCAACAATGCCGACCTGAAACTGGTTGGTCTCGGCACCGTCGATACCGACGCGCAGCTTGTCCTATCCGGCATGGTTGAGCCGCGTGAGATCGCGGAGATCGCGGCCGCAGGCGGCGTCGGCGAAATACTCGGGCATTTCTTCGACGCTGACGGACGCATCCTCGAGACGACGCTGACGGCGCGAACCCTGTCGGCTTCCTTGCCGCGGTCGAAGAAGGAAAGACTGGTCGCCTTGGCCGGCGGCGTTGCGAAGGCCGAGGCCATCCGCGCAGTCCTGAAAAGCCGATGCCTCTACGGCCTGATTACCGACGAACGAACCGCCCAGGCGCTTCTGGGACCTTCCCCGCCACATGAATCATAACAAAATAACAAAATTAATGTGGAACCATGTGATAAACATGTTATATTCCCAGGCATCCGATCCGGAGAGAACCGGAGCACCAAGATGAAACGCGAAGAACGCCAACAATCGATCGTCAATCTGCTCGTCGAGCACAAAAGCGTCGACCTCGACGACTTGGCCGACCGCTTTGCCGTGTCCAAGATGACCATCCATCGAGATCTCGACGATCTCGAACAGTCCGGCGTCCTGCGGAAGATCCGCGGCGGCGCGACGATCGACGCGGGCATGCAGTTCGAAAGCGACTTCCGCATCCGCGAACGCCAGGGACATGAGGCCAAGGTCAGCATGGCGCGTCGCGCGCTGGAGCTTGTCGAGCCGGGCATGACGGTGATGGTCAACGACGGCTCCATGGCCGCCGTACTCGGCGAGATGCTGTTGCAGAAGCGGCCGCTGACGCTGATCACCAACAATGCCGCGATCATCGAGAGGCTGAAGAACGAAAGCGGCATCACGTTGATTGCGCTGGGTGGCATATATTCGCCGAAATTCAACGCGTTTCTGGGCGTGGTGACGGAGGAAGCGCTGTTTCGCCTCAGGGCGGATATCGCCTTCATCTCGACGCCAGCCGTTTCCGGCACCCTTGCCTATCATATGGATGACAATGTCGTACGCGCGAAGCGGGCGATGATCGCGTCCGCGACCAAGACATGCCTGCTGGTCAACCACCAGCGCATCGGACACACCGCCCTGCATGTCATGGCCGACCTTGCCGATTTCGACACCATCATCACCGACGACACCCCCGAGCCTGCCGCCCTGAAGCAGCTCGAACGCGCCAACATCACGCTGACCATTGCCTTGAACTCGGAGACGACATGAGCGCCGCACCTCGATTCTGGATTGGAACCAGTTGGAAGATGAACAAAGCGCTGGCGGAAGCCAACAGCTATGCCGAGGCGCTGCGCGCTGCCGATGCCGGCCGGGACGCGGCCATTCAGCGCTTCATCATCCCGCCGTTTACGGCGGTGCGGGAGGTCAAGGCCCTTCTTGCCGGCACCTCCGTCAAGGTGGGTGCGCAGAATATGCACTGGGCCGATGAGGGTGCTTGGACCGGCGAGATCTCTCCCCTCATGCTCAGGGATTGCAATCTCGATATTGTCGAGCTTGGCCACTCCGAACGCCGCGAACATTTCGGCGAGACTAATGAGACCGTCGGCCTGAAGACCGAAGCCGCCGTCCGCCACGGTCTGATCCCGCTCATCTGCATCGGCGAGACACTGGCCGACCGGGAAAGCGGTCGGGCCACGGATATTTTGAAAACTCAGGTTCTCGGCGCTTTTTCGAAGCTGTCCGAGGCGCAGAAGGGCGCACAAATCCTTCTGGCTTACGAACCTGTCTGGGCAATCGGCGAAAGGGGAATTCCCGCCTCGCCAGACTATGCCGATGCACGCCATGCCGAGATCGTATCGATCGCGCAAGATGTGCTCGGCCGCCGCGTCCCCTGCCTTTACGGGGGATCGGTCAATCCGGGGAACTGTGAAGACCTCATATCGTGCCCGAATATCGATGGGCTTTTCATCGGTCGTTCGGCCTGGAGCGCTGAAGGCTATCTCGGCATCCTCGCCCAATGCACCGCCAAACTCCAAGGAGATAGACGTTGAAGATTGCAATTGCAGGAGACAGTGCGGGCGAAGGCCTCGCAAAAATTCTCGCCGACCACCTGAAGGACCGCTACGACGTGCAGGAAGTGTCGCGCACGGACGCCGGTCCGGATCCGTTCTACGCGAACCTTGCCGATCGCGTCGCCTCGGGCGTCATCGGCGGCACCTATGACAAGGCGATCCTCGTCTGCGGCACCGGCATCGGCGTCAGCATCTCGGCCAATAAGGTCCCCGGCATCCGCGCGGCACTGACGCACGACACCTATTCGGCCGAACGTGCCGCACTTTCGAACAACGCGCAGATCATCACGATGGGCTCCCGTGTCATTGGGCCGGAACTTGCCAAGGCCATCGCCGACACCTTCCTTGCGCACACATTCGACGAAGAGGGCCGCTCGGCCGGAAACGTCAAGGCAATCAACGAAGTCGACGCGAAATATAACGCCCGCTGATCTGGGCTATGCAGACATCGCCGTGTGACCTAGCTCTCAAAGCGACACACGGCGATAATGTGGCATTATCAGCGCCCGTCATAGCACCAATTTGCCGTTGGGGATGACAACGTCTGGTTCGTCAGTTATAAGATCCCTGCGACTCATGAGGGAGATCAGTTAGATGAGACATTTCGGCACCAATCAGCGCTGAACAGCGCCGCCGAATGCGGGCTGCTGTTCAGTCCATCCTTGTCTAACAATATGATCTCTCGTGCCCTTGGAGGGCATTCATGTTTCGTCGCTTTTTTTCCTATTATGCGCGCTACAAGACCCTGTTTTTTCTCGATTTCGGCTGCGCGGTTGTCGCTGGTCTTCTCGAACTGGGCTTTCCGCTGGCGGTCAAGCTCTTTGTCGATGAGTTGCTGCCGAGCCGTAACTGGGGTCTGATCGCCGCGACTGCCGCGCTGCTGCTGATCGTCTATGCGCTGAACACCGGCCTGATGGCCGTGGTCAACTATTGGGGTCATGCGCTTGGCATTTCGATTGAATCGGACATGCGCCGCCAGGCCTTCGACCATATCCAGAAGCTCTCGTTCCGCTATTTCGACAACAACAGGACCGGGCATCTGATCACCCACGTGACCAAGGATCTCGAAGAGGTGGGCGAAATCGCCCATCACGGACCCGAGGATGTCTTCATCGCCATCATGACCTTCATCGGCGCTTTCCTGCTGATGTTCTCGGTGCACTGGAAGCTGGCGCTGCTGACGACGATCATCGTGCCTTTCATGACCTGGCTGGTCAGCCGCTACGGCGCCAAGATGACACTGAACTGGCGCAGCCTGTTCACCAAGGTGGGTGACTTCAACATTCGCGTGCAGGAGAGCGTTGGCGGCATCCGGGTCGTCAAGGCTTTCGCCAACGAGGATTACGAAAGCCGGCTTTTTGCCCGCAACAACGAGGACTACAAGGCCACAAAGCTCAATGCCTATGCCTATATGACGGCGAGCATCGCGCTCAGCTATTTCAGCACGCGCCTCGTGCAGCTCGTGGTCATGGTGGCCGGAACTTGGTTCGTGGTGTCTGGCGAACTAACCTATGGTGGTTTCGTCAGCTTCCTGCTCCTGATCAACGTCTTCTTTCACCCGATCGACAAGATCACCTCGGTGCTCGAAATGTATCCGAAGGGCATCGCCGGCTTCAAACGTTTCCTGTCGCTGATCGATACACAGCCCGACCTTGCCGACCGGCCGAACGCGTTTGCGGTCGATCATCTCAAGGGCGATATCGTCTATAAGGATGTCAGCTTCGGCTATTCGAATCAGGGTACGATCTTCGATGCTCTGAATCTGACAATATCGGCCGGAGAGACGGTCGCTTTCGTCGGCGCTTCGGGAACAGGCAAGACAACGATCTGCTCGCTGCTGCCGCGCTTCTACGACGTGACCGGCGGCAGCATCACCATTGACGGCATCGACATCCGCGATATGACGCAGGCCTCGCTGCGCAGCCAGATCGGCATCGTGCAGCAGGACGTGTTCCTGTTCGGATCGACCATTCGCGAGAACATCGCCTATGGAAAGCTCGGCGCGACCGATCAGGACATCATGGAGGCGCTGCGCCGCGCATCGCTCGATGAATTCGTTCGTTCGCTGCCCGACGGCCTGGACACGCCGACCGGCGAACGCGGCGTGAAACTGTCGGGTGGGCAGAAGCAGCGTCTTGCCATCGCGCGCATCTTCCTCAAGAACCCGCCGATTCTCATCCTCGATGAGGCAACGTCTGCACTCGACACGGCAACCGAATTTGCCATCCAGCAGGCATTGGCGGATCTTTCGAAGGGGCGCACGACCCTGGTGGTAGCGCACCGGCTGACGACCATCCGCAACGCCGATCGCATCATTGTCATGGGGCCAGACGGCATTGTCGAGCAGGGAGCGCATGCCGAGCTGCTGGCGCGCGGCGGTAGCTATGCCAGGCTTCACAACGCTCAGTTCGATACGCTTCCATGATGTCGACGAGCACGTAAAGGTTGAGCCCGGGAGACCATCCTTCCGGGCTTAAATTTCTTCCGACAAAACGCGCAGCCTTTGTGACGGAGGTGGTCAAATCGCATGTGGACGGGTTCCAGAAAGAGCCCGTCTAGCCTACCATCAAGGTTGCTGGCACTCGGCAATTCTGCCCGAGCCAGAAACGGCCTGCGCGCCGGAAGAGAAGACAATGGATGATCTGTTCCCCGCGACCTCCATGCCCGACCGAGATTGGTGGGCGGCACTTTGGCCGCGACCGGCGGAGGTCCTGGCTGATCTCGGCATTCAGCCCGGCATGACCGTGCTCGACCTGTGTTGCGGCGATGGTTATTTCACCGCGCCGCTTGCCGGTCTCGTCGATGGCCGTGTCTATGCCCTCGATCTGGATGCGGAAATGATCGAGCAGGCAAGAATCGAGGTCGAGCGCCTCGGCGGGACTGTGCGCCAATGGATCAACGCCGATGCGCGCGAAATCGCGTCGCTTCTGCCCGAACCGGTCGATTACGTGCTGATGGCCAACACCTTTCATGGCGTGCCGGACAAGCCGGATCTGGCGCGGGCAGTCTGGCATGTCCTGCGGCCCGGAGGCTTGTTCGCGATCGTCAACTGGCATGTGATACCCAGAGAACAAACGGTCGTGCTGGATCAGCCACGTGGACCGAAGACGGACATGCGCATGTCGCCCGACGCGGTGCGAAGGATCGTCGAACCTGCCGGATTTGTCACTGCCCGCGTCGAGGAACTGCCGCCCTATCACTACGGCATCATCCTGGAGCGTGTATAGCGGCGGAGGCCGTCCGAGAATGCCCGCGAACTCCTAATGCTTCATCATCAAGGGAAGCGTGGAATGCGATAGGAGGTGGCGCGTAATGCGGCCGAGAAGCAGCTCCATAAAATATCCGCGCTTGAACGCACCGATAAGCAGGCATGTCGCGCCCGTGGATCTGGCAAACTCGATGATGGTTTCTCCGACCGGCCGGCCGCCGGCACTGACCGCGACGACGTCGCCCTTAAGGCCGAGCTGATCAAGCAATTCGCTGGCCGTGCGCTGATAGTTTCCGTCCACTTTATCGTCGATGCATAGAACGGTGACGCGATCAGCCACAGCCAGCCAGCGTCTTGCCGCAACGACGGTGCGTAGCGCATGTTTGTGCGGCTTCCAGCCGATCACCACATGGCCCAGCAGATTGCCGGAGTAAACCCCTGCAGGCGGCACCAGCACCAGCTTATGCTTCTTGAATAGAAGATCATAAAATGTGTCTTGCGCATCCATGTTGCCGTGACAGGGAGCGACGACAAGCGCCGTCTCATGGCATTCGGTCATCACGCAGCGCTCGATATCGCCCCGGCAATCATCCAGGAAAAGGCTCGCACGGTCCGGCCGCTCCCGCTTCCAATCCTCAAAAGCATCGGCAATCCGCTCGAATCTTTGGTGCGGAGAGTTCTCGTCCATGTCCCGCAGGATCTGCAGGTCGAGTTCCTCAGGTGCGGCAATCATCCTTTCGGGATCGGCACCGATATGAGCTGCAGCCATGCTGCCATGTATCTCTCGCGCGGCCTCCTCGGCTAGATCCAGGCAGTTTCGGACGGTGGCAAGATCGGGCAGCAAAGCGAGAACATCGGCATGGACAGTCAATTCATGCACGGTGCCGGCCAACAGGAGACTTGTCTTTCCGGGTGGCGGTTTGGTGTCGCTTTCATGTGCGGGCGGGCCCATCATATCGGACCTCCTTCCGCGATGCTCCGTACCTCTCGTGGCACGGTTGGGTAGATTCTACCCTGAGATCGAACGGCCCGCAACGCGGCAGGCATTCTCCCTTGATCCGAAGCTCAGGCCCGCGATCGCCAATGTAAACAAGCTTAGCCGCACTAATGGCGCGGATGCATGCACTGCCCGTGGTCGGCCAGAACTTCGATCACCCGGCACTGGTCGATACGGCCGTGGCCGCAACCTTCGACCATCGTCTCCAGCTCGGCTTTCAGGGCCGTCAGGCTGCGTATCTTTTGTTCGACTTCGATCAGGCGGGCCTTGGCGATGGCGTCGGCGGAGGCGCAGGATTGATTTGGATCGTCCTGGAGCGCCAGAAGCGTCCTGATCGCATCGACCTCGAAGCCCAATTCGCGGGCATGGCGAATGAAAGCCAGCCGGTGAAGGTGCGATTGCTCATAGGAACGCTGGTTGCCCTCGCTCCGGTCCGGTTCCGCCAGAAGTCCGATGCTTTCGTAGTAGCGGATCGTCGGCACCTTCACGCCGCTTTGCCGGGCCGCTTCGCCAATCGTGATCTTTTTCATGATTTTCCTCTTGCACCTCTAGCCACTAGAGGATGTAGGAGAGATGCCACGGTTTGACAAGGAAACGGATCATGGCAGCGACAGGGGAAGCACGGTATAGGGTGAGCGGCATGGACTGCGCCTCATGCGCGGCCAAGATCGACACGGCTGTGAGACGCATGCCGGGCGTAGAGGATGTCTCCGTTTCCGTCACTGCGGGAACGATGACCGTTCGTCACGACGAGACCAGCAATCTCACCGCGATCGAAAAGAAAGTGACGGGCCTCGGCTATTCCCTCGCGCCGCTGGCTGGCAAGGCTGAGCGCGCGCTCTCCGAACATCGACATGACCATCATGACCATGATCATGATCATCATCACAATCACGATAGCCATGATCATTCATCGCACGACCACGCCGATCATGATCATCACGACCATGCCGCAAAAGAAATCGAGGGGCTGCATGGTCACGACCATACGCCCACGGATGGCCCCTGGTGGGCGAGCAGAAAGGGGCGCCTGACGATCGTATCCGGCGTGGCGCTGGTCGCCGCCTATGCCATCGGCCATCTCGCGCCCTCGATCGCGTCCTATGCCTTCGTCGTCGCCATGCTGGTTGGTCTCGTGCCGATCGCGCGCCGCGCCGTCATGGCCGCGCTGGCGGGTACGCCCTTTTCCATCGAGATGCTGATGACGATTGCGGCCATCGGCGCGGTGATCATCAATGCCGGTGAAGAGGCGGCGACCGTGGTCTTCCTCTTCCTCGTCGGCGAATTGCTGGAAGGTGTCGCCGCCGGAAAGGCGCGCGCAAGCATCCAATCATTGACGACCCTGGTCCCGAAAACCGCCTTGATCGAAGACAACGGCGAGACCCGCGAAGTGCAGGCCGAAAGCCTTAAGGTGGGTGCGGTCATTCTCGTGCGTCCGGGCGACCGCATCGCAGCCGACGGCACGATCGTCGAAGGCGAAAGCGCCATCGACGAAGCGCCGGTCACCGGAGAAAGCACGCCGGTACGCAAGGGCGTGGAGGCCAAGGTTTTCGCTGGCACCATCAACACGGATGCCGTGCTGCGTGTCAGAGTGACCGCGGCCGCGGCCGACAACACGATTGCCCGCGTGGTGAAGCTGGTCGAAGAGGCGCAGGAATCCAAGGCACCGACCGAACGCTTCATCGACCGCTTCTCGCGCTATTACACGCCCGGCGTGGTCGCCGTCGCGGCACTGGTCGCGGTGACGCCCCCGCTGGTGGCCGGCGCAAGCTGGCTAGAATGGATATACAAAGGCCTCGCTATCCTGCTGATCGGCTGCCCCTGCGCGCTGGTGATCTCGACGCCCGCCGCGATCGCGGCCGCCTTGTCGGCAGGCGCCCGCAGCGGCCTGCTGTTGAAAGGCGGCGCTGTTCTCGAAACAATGGGCAAGGTGACAAAGGTTGCCTTCGATAAGACGGGCACCCTGACCGAGGGCAAGCCCAAGGTGACGGACGTCCTGGGCTTCGGTCTCACCGAGGCACAGGTTCTCTCACGGGCGGCAGCTCTCGAAAACGGTTCGAGCCATCCGCTTGCTCTCGCAATTCTGGAGCGGGCGAAATCCGATGGTGCTCCGGTCCCGCCTGCGGCCGAAGCCAAGGCCTTGCCCGGCAAAGGCGTCAGCGGCCGTGTCGGAGGCGAGACCCTGTCGCTTCTCTCTCCGCAGGCGGCTCGGGAGAGTGAGCCATTGTCGGCCGAACAGGACGCCCGGATCGAAACCATGAACGACGAAGGCAAAAGCGTCTCCGTTCTCTTGGTCGACGGCAAGATCGCCGGCCTGATTGCCATGCGCGACGAACCCCGCGCCGATGCGCGCGCCGGAATCGAGGCGCTGCGGACAGCCGGCGTCGGTTCCGTCATGCTGACCGGCGACAATGCCCGCACGGCCGGTGCAATCGCGAAGGGTCTCGGGATCGAACCTCGCGCGCAGCTCCTGCCGGAAGACAAGCAGCGCATCGTGCGCGAACTGCAGGCGCAAAAACAGATCGTCGCCAAGGTCGGCGACGGCATCAACGATGCACCCGCCTTGGCGGCCGCCGACGTCGGCATCGCCATGGGCGGCGGCACCGATGTGGCGCTGGAAACGGCGGATGCCGCCGCTCTCCACGGCCGCGTCACCGATGTCGCCAACATGGTCGCGCTGTCGCGGACGACGATGAGCAACATCCGCCAGAACATCAGCATGGCGCTTGGCCTGAAAGCGGTGTTCCTGGTGACCACGATTGCCGGCATCACCGGTCTCTGGCCGGCGATCCTCGCCGATACCGGCGCGACGGTACTTGTCACTGCCAATGCGATGAGACTGTTGCGGTGGAAAGGCGTGTTCAGCGGTCGTTTGATGAGCGCGCGCTGATCCCAAATTTGCCCTGCAATGCGGCCCGGTATGCGGATTTCAAGGAATCCACAGCCGGGCCTTTGTTTTTTAACCAGTTCGGTAGTGGCCTTGCCGTTACCGCGTGTCGGGCTTGATCCCCTAGAGGGTGAGACCGCAATCCCCATGTGAAAAATAGATTGATATATAAAAAATAGATTGACCTGATAGCAGATGTCAGACCAATTTAAGGTCATGACGAAAGCAATGCTAACCCCTCTCCCGTCAATCGACCGGACGCAGCAAGTTATCGACGCGCTGTCCGACTTTATCGAGTCTTCGAAGCTCCAGGCCGGTGACCGGTTGCCGACGGAGCGCGAGCTGATGGCGGCCCTTTCGGTTGGGCGCTCGACGATCCGGGAAGTCGTCACGCATTTTCAAGCCCTGGGTGTCGTGGAAACCCGCAAGGGCAGCGGCACGTATCTGCTGAAACCCGTTTCCAAAGCAACCATCCATATGCCCTTGTCGCTCGATACCGCGCATCTGCGCGATGCGCTGCTGCAGACCCTGGAGGTTCGCCGCGGTATCGAATGCGAGGCCGGAATGGTCGCCGCCAAGAGACGCACGACCAAGGATATTGCGATCATCGAGGAGAAGCTCGATGAAATGGAGCGCGTCCATATCGCAAAGGGCACGTCCGGGCCGGAGGATCTGGCGTTTCACCTCGCCGTCTACGACGCCACGCACAATCCGCTGTTCAAGCAGCTCCTCGAACAGATGCGTGGCAGCTTCGAGCGGTTTTGGACCCACCCCTTCGACCGGCAGGATTTTGCCCGCCGGTCCTTCCCCTTTCACCGCACGCTGTTCAACGCGATCGTTGCCCAGGATCCCGAGGCGGCGCGCGCCGAAACATTGAAAATTCTCGACGTCGTCGAGGAAGACATCAAGGAAATGTCCAAATGACTGACGGGCTAGAGCCGTTCGATCTCGCTTCCCTCATCACGGCCCATGACGACGGCAACTATGCCGATGCCGTGGTGCCGCCGATTTTTCAGACATCGCTTTTCACCTTTGCCAATTACGACGACATGATCGCTTCCTATCGCGGCGAGAAGGTGCGGCCGATCTATACGCGCGGCCTCAATCCGACCGTGCGCATGTTCGAGGAAATGCTGGCAAAACTCGAAGGTGCAGAGGATGCGCTCGGCTTCGCGAGCGGCATGGCGGCGATCTCTTCGGCCGTTTTGAGCTTCGTCGAACCCGGCGATCGGATCGTCGCGGTCAAGCATGTCTATCCGGACGCTTTCCGCCTCTTCGGCACGGTGCTGAAACGCATGAAGGTCGAGGTGACCTATGTGGATGGCCGCGACGAGGAAGCCGTTGCCAAGGCACTTCCCGGCGCGAAGGTTCTCTATCTGGAAAGCCCGACGAGCTGGGTGATGGAAGCCCATGATGTCGGCGCGCTCGCCGCACTCGCCAAGAAGCATGGCGCCGTTTCCATGATCGACAACAGTTGGGCCAGCCCCTATTTCCAGCGGCCGCTGACGCTCGGCGTCGATCTCGTCATCCATTCCGCCTCCAAATATCTGGGCGGTCATAGCGATGTCGTTGCCGGCGTTGTTGCCGGCTCGAAGGCGATGATTGCGCGGCTGAAAGCCGAGGCATATCCTTATCTCGGCGGCAAGCTTTCGCCTTTCGATGCCTGGCTTTTGATCCGCGGCCTGCGCACCCTGCCGATCCGCATGAGGGCGCATGAGGCAGCCGCAATGACGATCGCCAAGCGGCTGCAGGAGCTCGATGTCGTCGAGCAGGTCTGCCATCCGGGCCTTGCCAACCGCTTGCCCGCCGGGCTCAACGGCACCTCGGGCCTGTTTTCATTCATCTTCCGCGAAGACGTCGATATCCGCGCCTTCGCCGATCACCTCAAGCTCTTCAAACTGGGTGTGAGCTGGGGTGGGCACGAAAGCCTGATCGTACCGGGCGAGGTCGTGCTTCAGCAGAAGGCACAGCCGAATTCCGCGCATACCTTTGGTATCAACCCGCGGTCCGTACGTCTCCATGTCGGTCTCGAAGGAACCGAGGCGCTGTGGAGAGATATCGAGGAAGCGATCGCCGCCGCCTCATAAGACCATCAACCCGAGAGAAACACCTAAACAGGGGGAACTGACATGAAAACACTGATCACGGCAGCACTCTTCGCCACCATGATGGCGGGTACGGCGTTTGCCGATACCACGCTGAAGCTCGTCGAAGTCATTACCAGCCCGGAACGCACCGAGACACTAAAGTCGATCGTCGCCAAGTTCGAAGCAGCCAATCCGGGCACGAAGGTCGATATCATTTCCCTGCCCTGGAACGAGGCCTTCCAGAAGTTCGCTACCATGGTTTCGGCGGGTGACACGCCGGACGTGATGGAAATGCCCGATACCTGGCTGTCGCTCTATGGCAATAACGGCATGCTCGAAAGCCTCGAACCCTATCTCGCGAAATGGGATCAGACCAAAGAGCTGACGCCGCGGGCGCTCGAACTCGGCCGCGATGTGAAGAATACGGCCTATATGCTGCCCTACGGCTTCTATCTGCGCGCCATGTTCTACAACAAGAAGATCCTGAAGGACGCCGGCATCGCCGAACCGCCGAAGACGATGGACGATTTCGTCAAGGCATCCGAAGCAATCTCCAAACTGCCCGGCAAATACGGCTACTGCATGCGCGGCGGCCCCGGCGGTCTAAACGGCTGGATGATCTTCGCGGCCTCCATGGCCGGCGACAACAAGTACTTCAAGGATGACGGCACCTCGACGATGAACAGCCCCGGCTGGGCCAAGGGCATTGAATGGATGGTCGATCTCTACAAGAAGGGTTATGCGCCAAAGGACAGCGTCAACTGGGGCTTCAATGAAGTCGTCGCCGGTTTCTATTCCGGTACCTGCGCTTTCCTCGATCAGGATCCGGATGCCTTGATTGCGATCGCCGAACGCATGAACAAGGACGACTTCGGCGTCACTCCGCTGCCGAAGGGTCCGGACGGCAAGTCCTTCCCGACGATCGGTTATGCCGGCTGGTCGATGTTCGCGACGAGCCAGAACAAGGATCTGTCCTGGAAGCTGATCGCAACCCTTGAAGGCAAGGAAGGCAATCTTGAATGGAACAAGAAGATCGGCGCCTTGCCGGCCTATACCTCGGCTGAGAAGGACCCCTTCTATGCCGGCGACCAGTTCAAGGGTTGGTTCGAGGAACTGGCCGACAAGAACACGGTTCCGACTGTCATGCCGACCTATCTCGAGGAATTCGCCTTCTTCAAGGATTCGCTCGCCATCAAGACGTCGCAGCAGGCGCTGCTCGGCGATATCTCGGCCAAGGATCTGGCTGATCAATGGGCCGATTATCTGACCAAGGCGCAGCAGAAATTCCTTGCCAAGAAATAAGATCGCCTGACCGGCGGCCGAGCGATCCGCCGCCGCTTTCCGCACATGACACAGACGGCGTCCGAACGCCGCGAATGGGAACATTGGCCGATGACCATGACCGCCGACACGCTCGACAGGCGTCACGACCGCAGGCCGTGGCTGAAGCGCTTTGCCGATGCCTCGGAGCCCTATCTCTACAGCGCTCCCGCGCTCATCCTCATTATCGCCGTCATGCTGGTGCCGCTGGTGATCGGCATTTCCTATGCGTTTCGGGATATTCAACTGCTCAATCCGTTTTCCGGCGGCTTTGTCGGCCTGGAGCATTTCCGCGATCTTTCAAAGGATGCCGCCTTCTATTGGGCACTGAAGAATACGCTCTGGTGGACTGGCGCCTCGGTGGTTTTGCAGTTCATCTTCGGGCTGATCCTTGCCCTCTTGCTGGACAAGCCGTTTTTCGGCAGGGCGATCGTCCAGGCGCTGGTTTTTCTGCCATGGGCGGTCCCCTCCTTCCTTGCCGGCCTCAACTGGTCATGGCTCTTCAATCCCGTGATCGGGCCTATCCCGCACTGGCTCTTCGGCCTCGGCCTGATGAAGGAGCCCGGCAACATTCTCTCCGATCCGCAATATGCGATGTGGGGCCCGATCGTCGCCAATGTCTGGTGGGGCATTCCCTTCTTCGCCATCACGCTGCTGGCCGCTCTCCAGGCGATCCCCAGGGATCTTTATGAAGCAGCTTCGATCGACGGTGCAGGCTGGTTCCAGCGCTTCCGCTCGATCACGCTCCCATTCCTGGCTCCGACTATTGCTATCACGGTGCTCCTGCGCACGGTCTGGATCTCAAACTTCGCCGATTTGATCGTCGTCATGACCGGCGGCGGACCTGCCGACCGCACCCAGATCGTCGCAAGCTATATCTTCACCCAGGCCTTCAAGCGGCTGGATTTCGGTTATGCCTCCGCCATTGCCCTCGTCCTGCTCCTGCTGCTGCTTGCCTATTCCATGCTGATCATCCTGCTGCGGCAGACCCTGCTGAACAAGGATTGAGCCATGAGACGATCCGTCATCCCCACCATCGCGCATCGCCTGGCAATCCTTTGTTATGTGGTTTTTGCGCTCTTCCCACTCTTCTGGCTGTTGAAGGTCTCGGTCACACCAAACGACCTGCTCTATACGGAAGGCGTGCGCATGTGGCCGTCGCGCACGACATGGGAGCACTATGCTTTCGTGCTGCAACACAGCGATTTCCCGACATTTTTTGAAAACAGCCTGATCGTCTCTGCTTCGACGGCGGTCGCGGTGACCGTCTGCGCGTCGCTCTCCGGCTACGCGCTCTCGCGCTTCACCTTCCGCGCCAAATACTGGATCGTGGCCTTGATGCTGCTGACGCAGATGTTTCCGCTGGTCATGCTGGTCGCGCCGATCTTCAAGATCCTGACGCCGCTGCATCTCACGAACAGCCTGACCGGACTTGTCATCGTCTACACGGCTTTCAACGTGCCCTTTGCCACCTTTCTGATGCAGTCCTTCTTCGACGGCATCCCGAAGGACCTTGAGGAGGCGGCGATGATCGATGGCGCGACGCAGTTCACCGCGTTCCGGCAGATCATTCTGCCGCTGACGCTGCCCGGCATTGCCGCGACGCTCGGCTTCGTCTTCACGGCCGCCTGGAGCGAGCTGCTGTTCGCGCTGATGCTCATCAACGGCAATCAGGCAGCCACCTTCCCCGTAGGCCTTCTCACCTTCGTTTCGAAATTCTCCGTGGATTTCGGGCAGATGATGGCGGCGGGCGTGATGGCGCTTATTCCGGCCGGCCTCTTCTTCCTGCTCATTCAGCGTTATCTCGTGCAGGGCCTGACGGCCGGCGCGGTCAAGGGTTAGTCAAATGGCATCGATCGATATCCAGAACGTCAAGAAAGCCTATGGCCATGTGCAGGTGCTGCACGACATCGACCTCAGGATCAAGGATGGCGAATTCGTCGTCCTCGTCGGCCCCTCCGGCTGCGGCAAGTCGACATTGCTCAGGATGATCGCCGGCCTCGAAGACATTAGCGGCGGCGAGATCCGCATTGCGGACAACCGGGTCAACGAGCTGCATCCGAAAGACCGCGACATCGCCATGGTGTTCCAATCCTATGCGCTCTATCCCCACATGAATGTCGCCGGCAACATGAGCTACAGCCTGAAGCTCCGGAAGATCGCGAAAGACAAGATTTCGCGTGCCGTCGCGGGTGCGGCCTCGAAGCTCGGGCTTGACCCATTGCTCGAACGCCGCCCAAAGGCGCTTTCGGGCGGCCAGCGCCAACGCGTCGCCATGGGTCGCGCCATCGTGCGCCAGCCGAAGGCCTTCCTCTTCGACGAGCCGCTTTCGAACCTCGACGCGCGCCTGCGCGAACAGATGCGGGCCGAAATCAAGAAACTACATGGCGACCTGAAGGCGACCTCAATTTATGTGACGCATGATCAGATCGAGGCGATGACGCTGGCGGACCGGATTGTTGCCATGCATGGCGGCGTGGTTCAGCAGGTCGGCAGTCCGCTCGAGCTATACGACCGTCCCGCCAATCTCTTCGTTGCCGGCTTCATCGGTTCTCCGGGGATGAATTTCCTCGACGCGACCTATGAAACCGGCGGTGTTAGGCTCAAGGACGGAACGGTTGTTCCACTTTCGGCAGCGCCGAACCTGCCGGACGGCGCCAAAGTGACGCTCGGCATCCGGCCGGAGCACGTGATTTTGTCCTCGGACGACTCCGGCATCAGCGCCGATGTGGAGCTTATCGAGCCGACCGGTTTCGGCATCATTCTCCACCTTTCGCTTCATGGTCTGCCATTCAAGGTCTTCACGCTCAATCGCGATGTGCTGAAGGCGGGGCCGACGGTAAATGTGATATTCCCGCCGCAGCATCTGCATGTCTTCGATAGCGACGGAAAACGCGCGGGATAACAATGGCAGCAAATTGCCGCATTGAGCTTGCGCGCCGAACATCCTAAAGGTTGCGCGCTAGAGGGATGAGGACGGCCGTGGGGAAGAAGCACTTCTGCACAACACAGTGGATGGTGCGCATCATGTGCGCCCTCGCGCTGGTGCTTGTCGGCTTCGCCCATCAGCCGCCGATTTCCGATGCCGATGAGCTCACCCCTGCGAAGCTGGTGCAATACCGGTTGCCGGACGGGACCCTGCCGATCCTTTGCGTCACCTACAAGGGCACCGACGGTAAGGAACACAGCAAGACACATGCGCCGGGATGCGAAGCATGCCGGATCGCCACGGCAGTCCTGCTTCCCGCGCCGCCGACGGATGTCTGCGAACGTCTTGCCTCTTCCGATCAGGATGTGCTCGCGCCAAGAGCCGAAGCTTTCCATCGCCAGCTCTATCCGCCGAATACCGGCCCCCGCGCTCCGCCCATCCTCCAGATCACTGCTTGAGCCTGCGTTGCGGCACAAGCCGTGACGCTTGTCGTCAACGGCGGCCGGACCATGCACGAGAACTGATCGTGCCGGCTGCGGGCAGATTGCCTCCATGCTGAACATCGCGACGCGAAACGGGCTGCCTCGGCATCCCAAACGCGCGTGCACATCCGCATAAGGCTGCGACCGGAATGGCCGCTCCTCCCCGCAGCGTATCGCTCTACCACGATATGATATCTGCCGCGACCGGCACCGGTCTCGGAAAACCACTCCACAGAAACTGTCAATTACCAACAAAGAAGGAAGACCAACATGCCCATGATGAAGAAGCTTGCTTTTATCACCGTCGCAGCCAGCATTGCATTTGCCGGCCAGGCATTCGCCCATGCCCACCTTAAGTCCGCCGTTCCCGCCGCTGACAGCACGGTGAAGCAGGCACCTTCGGAACTCGATCTTACTTTCACCGAAGGACTAAACCTCAAGTTCAGCGGGGTGAAGGTTACCGGTCCGGAGAAGATGGCGGTGAAGACTGGTGAAACCATGCTGATGAACGGGGACACCACACTGATGGTGCCGGTTACTGACAAGCTGACGGCTGGCAAGTACACTGTGGAGTGGCATGCCCTTTCAGCCGACGGCCATAAGACCGAAGGGACCTATACCTTCACCATCGCGCCATAAGCCTACCGATACGGCGGCAACTTATCTGGGGCGCGCAATCCTTTCTGCTGGCCAAAAAGGTTCTGGATCGCTCACCGAGCAATTGAACTCTGGTCGGCAGGAGCGGCGCGGCCATAGACCGTAAACCGCTCATCCCTAGCAATGGGATGATATGCGGAAAGCAGCGCGGCAAAACGTGCTTGACCAAGCACGTAATCGGTCCAAAGCGGCTCGTCCTGCTGGATGACGATCAGATCGTAGCTGTGGCTGGCGAACTCGGCATATTTGGTGTCCAGATAAGCATCCGATCGCTTCTGGTAGCGAGCGGCATCCGCCACCTCTCCTTTTGCTGACGCCTTCCGAGCCAGAACATACGCAAGGGCGCCGAACCAGTCGCTGTTATTGGCAGACAAAAAGCGGGCCCCGACAATCCTGGCGAGCGGATGGGCAGCGGCGATGTCGCTGCCGATGACGCCGAGCGTCGGCTCTCCCTTCGATGCCGCTTTCACTGCCGCGACGAAAGCGTCGCTCGGCTTCTCCGTCTGTAAAAACGGCAGCCATGCAAACATGACGACAATGACACAAAGAATGCCACGTCCGAGCGTTTCACGGTTGTAACGCCAGCCGGAAGACGCTGCGACCCTACAAAGCACAGCAACAAGGGCCAGCGAGATCGCAGCGAAAGCATGGTAGGCCCACCCCTTACCCTGATAGAGCAACGGCGCGACGGCAGCGAGTGAAGCCAGAAGCGTCACTGCGCAAAGCGGCGTCACTGGTGCCTTGGGTGCAACAATCCGGAACAGAAGCAAAATCAACAGGTACGACGGCCCACAGCTCAGTGCGACCCTGACCGGATCACCTATCTTCATGTAGACATCCGCTACCTGCGGGAGGAGATCTCGCATAAATTCGGGCGTCAGCAAAAAAACGAGCGCGATATAGGCGACACCGACAATGCCGATGATGCAGTTCTCGGGCGCCAGAAGTAGCCACGGGTTTCGCCGCCGCCAGGCCACATAGAGCGCGGGCACGATGTAAGCCACGACATAGTAGGCCTTCACCAGAACAAGAATACTGCCGCAAAGCCCGGCGCCGACAATCAGGGCGATACCGGGTGCGACACGACGCGTGGTGTCGGCCCGCAATGCCATGAGCGCCAACAAGGGCAGAAACAGCACCGTGCCGACGTGATCTCTCTCGGTGAAGGTATTGCCGGGAAAAATCGTGAAAAGTGTGACGAAGAGAGGTAGCAGCCGAAGCAGAGCGTGATTTTCGGCAAAGCCCGCCCGCCGGATGATTAAGGCTGATAAACCCAGACCCACGACCACTGCGAGGCAGGTGTAAAGATAGATACCGATTTCGGGGGCGATCCCTGCCCATCTCGACGCTATGATCGCCGGCAGGAAAAGCCAGATCGAAAACGGCGGATTGCTGTCGATTACATCGACATAGAGCCGCTCTCCATTGAGTACCCGCTCAGTCATTGTAATGAGCCAGCTCGTGTCGACGATGGTTCCCCATCGCTGCTGCCACACCGCCGCCACCAAGAAGACCACGGCACTCTGGATCAGCGCAATCCGCAGCACCGACGACGTCGTCGAACTGAAGCCGGCCGTGTCCGTCGCGCTACTCATGTTCGGCTGCCCCTGTTACCGCCCAACATGGCGGCTGAGGTGTCGCCGTCGCTGCACCATAGATCATGTAAAACGTACCAATGCCCGAGGGAGTTATGACGCGACTATAGCGCGAACTTGCTAAACTCGGCGTTAAGGCTTGGCATAGTGGCAGGGCAGTCACACTGATCGGCGCGGCCACGCTTGGGATACGGGTTCTACCAGACGAAAGGAATGAGCCGATATCGCACGCGGGCCGCATAGGCTTGATAGCCGCTCAGTTCGGCAGTTAGAGCACGCTCCTCATGCACCGCTCGCCAGGCGATACCGAAAATGAATATCACGGAGAATGCGAGGCCCAGCCAGGAACCAAGCAATAGCGGCATGCCAATAAGGAAAAACAACGCGCTCGCATACATAGGGTGACGAACAATGGCGTAGGGTCCGGTATCGATCACCTTCTGATCCTTCTGGATCTTCACCACCGGCGCAGCGAAGGCGTTTTCGCGAAACGTCCACCAGGTACCGAGCATGTTGACCACCATGCCGAGCCCGCCAAGCACCTGCAGCCATGGCGGTACCGCTCGAAAGCCCGTCCGGGCCGCGTCCCAACCCATGAAGGATATCCAGCCTAAGAAGGCCAAAACGAAAAACATCAACCAGACGCGATCCCATGGCTTTTGATCCCGTTGCAGCGGAGAAGCCATACGTTCACGCAACAGGCGCGGGCTGTGCTTCGAAAGCCAAAGGATCATAGCCAAGCCGCCGAGCAGGAAGAATGCGATCACAACCCAGGCGCCTGGAAAAGCCAGCGTGCCCGCCGGCCACAGGATCAGGGCCGCGATGAAGACCGACCAGGCCAGGAGTTGGAGCAAATAGATCGCCATTGCACACTCCAAAAAAACGTCAGCACGAAAAGTCTGGCGCGCGCCTGAACGCAAGCGCTTCTCCCGACAGTGCTGTTTTGACCGATGAATAAAATCCATTTCACGTTGATATTGTTCCTCAGACGATGCGCCCGCCCTTCTGTTGCTGCAACTCCCCCGAAAGCCCAATCCCCGATATGCGCTTGTCAGCCCCGCCTTCGAATGTCATTGGTCGAACAGTCAGCTAATTCACATGCAGTTTTCCAAATGAAACTCGATGCAATCGATTTGCGCATTTTGGATGCCATTCAACGCGATGGCCGCATCACCAAACTCGCGCTCGCCGAAAAGGTAGGACTTTCGCCGACGCCATGCTGGCTTCGTCTGCGGAAACTCGAGAAGGCCGGGATCATTACCGGCTATCATGCCCATCTGGCGCCGCGCCGGCTCGCGCCGGTTGCAAGCGTTATGGTCGAACTCACTCTCGCCAACCATCGTCAGAGCGACTTCGAGCGCTTTGAGCGGGCAATCTCTTCCATTCCGGAAATCATCGCCTGCTGGTCCGTCGGCGGCGGCGTTGATTACATTCTGAAGATCATGACGCCCAATATTGATGCCTATCAGCGCCTGATCGATGGCCTTTTGGATCGCGATCTCGGCATCGAGCGCTATTTTACCTATATCGTGACAAAGACCGTGAAGGAGGAGACCGTGCTTCCGATCGCCGATCTCCTTTCCGCCGAACTTCACGACGACGAATAGAGAATCTCTCTACGGCTGCCCTTCTCTTTGGCCCCTTTCTCTCTTTCTGCGGCGACCAATGGACAATGTCTCGCGACGTTCCGTGAGACCATTGCGGTACCAGAAAAAGAGAGGTTTGCCGATGACCGCAGCGCGCGCCCGTCCCGCCTATCATGAAGCCCTGTCACGACTGAACGACCGGCATCTGCTGCGGGATCTTTCCTATATCGGCGGCCGCTGGGTCGCCGGAAAGACCGGCGCGAGCTTCAACGTCGCCGATCCCGCCTCCGGCACCATGCTCGCCTGGGTCTCCAGTCTCGGCAGGGATGAGACATTCGAGGCGATCGACGCGGCGGCGAATGCCTTCTCAGCCTGGCGCTCCCTTCTGCCGCAGCAGCGCGCATCGATCCTGCGCCGGTGGTATGAGCTGATGCTCGCCGCGAAGGACGATCTGGCGCTGATCATGACGCTGGAACAGGGTAAGCCGCTCGCCGAATCTCGCGGCGAGATCGACTATGCTGCGAGCTTCATCGAATGGTATGCGGAGGAGGCCAAACGCATCAACGCCGAAAGCGTTACCAGCCATCTGCCGGACACGGAAATGATCGTGCGCAGGGAGGCATTGGGCGTCGCCGGCATCGTGACACCCTGGAATTTTCCCTCCGCCATGATAACGCGCAAGGCGGCGGCAGCCCTTGCCGCCGGGTGTACCGTCGTTGCCCATCCATCGTCCGAAACGCCGCTGTCGGCGCTTGCCCTTGCCGAACTCGGAGAGCGAGCCGGCCTTTTCGCTGGCGTCTTCAACGTCGTCACCGGCAATGCTGCGACGATCGTCGGAGCTCTCTGCGAGGATGCTCGGGTGCGAGCACTGAGCTTTACCGGCTCGACGGGCATCGGCAAACTGATTGCCGGCCAATGTGCTGCGACCATGAAGCGCCTGGTGATGGAGCTCGGCGGGCATGCGCCCCTTATCATCTTTGACGACGCCGATCTCGATCGTGCCGTGGACATCGCCATCAATGCCAAATTTGCGACCTCCGGCCAGGATTGTCTGGCTGCCAATCGCATCTTCGTGCAGCGCTCGATCATGGAGCCCTTCGTCGCAGCTTTTGCCAAGCGGATAGCGGCCCTTAAGGTCGGTGACGGACTGACGGACGCGGTCCACATCGGTCCGCTGATGCACGAGCGCGCTGTGGCGAAAGTCGAGGAACATGTGGCCGACGCGCTGAAACGCGGCGCAAGGCTTGCCATCGGCGGAAAGCGCCACGCGGCGGGAACACTCTTTTTCGAACCGACACTGCTTGTCGATCCATCCCCCGACGCACTGATCATGCATGAGGAGACATTCGGACCCGTCGCAGCGGTGAGTTCATTCGATACCGAGGCCGAAGTCGTCGCTCGCGCCAATGATAGCGAATACGGCCTCGTCGCCTATGTCGTGACGCAAAATGGCGCGCGCCAGATGCGCCTCGGCCGGGCGCTTGATTACGGGATGGTTGCGATCAATCGCGTGAAGATCACCGGCGGACCGGTTCCCTTCGGCGGCTGGAAGCAATCCGGTCTCGGCCGCGAAGGCTCGCGTCACGGCATCGAGGCTTTCACCGAGCTCAAATATCTCTGCATTGACACGGCAGCCTGACGGGCCAACCCACTCTCAGCACAAGGAAAATATCATGTTGGACAAGCGGAACGAACTGAATGCCTGGGACAGGGATCACTTCTTTCATCCCTCGACCCATATGGGAATGCATGCACGCGGCGAAACGCCGACCCGCGTCATCGGCGGTGGCGAAGGCGTCTACATTACCGACATCAACGGCAAGAAGAGCCTCGATGCCTTTGCCGGCCTCTACTGCGTCAATGTCGGCTACGGCCGGCAGAAAATCGCCGACGCCATCGCTGCACAGGCAAAGAACCTCGCCTATTATCACGCCTATGTCGGACACGGCACAGAAGCGTCGATCACCCTTTCCAAGATGATCATCGACCGGGCGCCGGAAGGCATGAGCCGTGTCTATTTCGGCCTCTCCGGCTCGGACGCCAACGAGACGAACATCAAGCTCATCTGGTACTACAACAACATCCTTGGCCGTCCGGAAAAGAAGAAGATCATTTCGCGCTGGCGCGGCTACCACGGATCAGGCGTCATGACCGGCAGCCTCACCGGCCTCGAACTATTCCACAAGGCTTTCGACCTGCCGCGCGCACCCATCCTTCATACGGAAGCACCCTATTTCTTCCGCCGCGCCGATCGTTCGATGAATGAGGAACAGTTCGCCCAATATTGTGCCGACAAGCTGGAGGAGATGATCCTCGCCGAAGGTCCGGAAACGGTCGCCGCCTTCATCGGTGAACCGATCCTCGGCACCGGCGGCATCGTTCCGCCGCCGAACACCTATTGGCAAAAGATCCAGGCCGTTCTCGACAAATACGACATCCTGCTCGTCGCCGATGAGGTCGTCACCGGTTTCGGTAGGCTTGGAACGATGTTCGGCTCGGACCACTACGGCATGAAGCCGGATCTGATTACCATCGCCAAGGGCTTGACCTCAGCCTATGCGCCGCTGTCCGGCAGCATCGTCTCGGACAAGATGTGGCAGGTGCTCGTACAAGGGTCCGATCAGCTCGGCGCCATCGGCCACGGCTGGACCTATTCCGCCCACCCGATCTGTGCGGCGGCTGGCATCGCCAATCTCGAACTGATCGATGAACTCGGCATTGTCGAGAATGCCGGTTCGACAGGTGCCTACTTCCGGTCGGAGCTTGCCAAGGCTGTCGGCGAGCACAAGCATGTCGGCGAGGTCCGTGGCGATGGGCTCATGGCGTCGGTCGAATTCGTCGAAGATCGGGACGATCGCAAATTCTTCGATCCCGCAAAGAAGATCGGCCCCCAGGTGGCGGCAGCTCTGCTGGAGCGTGGGGTAATCGGCCGTGCCATGCCGCAGGGAGACATTCTCGGCTTTGCGCCGCCTTTGTGCCTAACGCGCGACGAAGCCGACATAGTGGTCAGGGCCACGGCGGATGCGATCAGAAGCGTATTTTCAAATCTTTGACGTAGTGCGCGGCCGACAATAGAGGCAGCTCAAACGAAGATCGTTCAGTCCGTCGTTGACAATGGACTGAGCCTATCGGCTTGGCCATCGCCATGCCGCATTGAATGGTGTACATGGATATCCAGCAATTGTACCGGATCAATCCATGCTTCGTCATGATTCAAAAGGCCAGCGCAACGATGTCTGGAAGCCCGTCCTTCAGCACCGCAAGGGCGTGACCAAACACAAGCTGCTCACCGACAAGATCATTTCCGATATCGATGAAGGCATCCTGCCGGTTCATACGCGGATGCCGACACATCGCGATCTCGCCCATGCGCTGGGGATTTCGGTGCAGACCGTGAGCATCAGCTACAAGGAGGCCGAGCGGCGCGGCTATCTGCGCGGCGAAGTGGGTCGCGGAACTTTCGTGCGCAGCCGCATCACCGAGCGTGCCGACAGCTTCATGCTTGACCGCGACCCGAGCGGCAGCGCCGACCTTTCCATCATCCGCGCCGTCTATACCGAAGCGCATGAGCGATCGGCGCGCGAGCTGATGCAGGCGCTGGCCGAAAGCGACAACAGCAGTTTCATGCGCCCATGCCGGCCGATCGCCGGCTTGGATGCCCATCGTACCGCGGCGCAGACCTGGCTGGCGCGCCTGTCCGTCAAGGCCGATCCCGAGCGCATCCTGATCACCAATGGTGCCGCTCATGGTCTTTTCCTGGCCGTGGCCTCGGTGGTGCGGCCCGGCGAGGTCGTCCTGACCGAGAACCTGACGGATCACGGCATTATCGGCCTTGCCAACGTGCTGGGCTTTACGTTGCGCGGTCTTCCGACCGATCGTGAAGGCATCTTGCCGGGAGTCTTCGAAGCTGCCTGCGCAGTCGGCGATGTATCGGCCCTGGTCATCGTTCCCTCGCTCAACAACCCCACGAGCCATGTCATGGGTGCGGAGCGTCGTCATGCCATTGCCAACATTGCGCGCCGGCACGGTGTTTTCGTCATCGAGGACGAAGTCTACAAGCCGATGCTGCGCGATCCCCTTCCCTCCATGCCGGACCTGCTGCCCGAACTCGGCTTCTTCGTCACGAGCTTTACGAAATCGGTGATGACGGGCTTGCGCATCGGCTATCTCGTCGTTCCGGCGCACTATTCCATCCGTGTTGCATCGATCCTGCGCGTTACGGGATGGAGTGCCACCAATGTCGTCGCGGAGATGGCATCGCGCTGGGTACTGGATGGTACCGCCGACGCGCTGATCGCAGTTCAGAGAAGCGAGGCCCAGGCGAGACAAGCGATCGTATCGGACGTGCTGGGTCCATTTGTCGCCAGCAGCCATCCTCTCTCCCTATGCGCATGGCTGTCGGTTCCCGAGCGCTGGACGGAGGAAGGACTTGTTCGCGTTCTCGCCCGCAAGGGTGTTGCGGTCACGCCATCAGATCCATTTGTCGCTGGCGGAGAACGGCCGGTCGGCGGAATTCGCATCTGTCTGGGCGGTCGCCTGTCACACTCGGCGCTTCGCTCTGCGCTGGAAACGGTTCGCGGCGCCTTCGAGCAATTGCCGCCGATTTTCGACGTGGGATCGATCGCATAAACCCGCATAGCGGTTCATCGGTCACAGGACGGAATGCAGAAACTCCTTGGTGCGGTCTTCCTTCGGAGTACTGAATATCTGTTCCGGCTTGCCTTCTTCGCAAATGCGGCCCTTGTCGAAGAAGCAGACGCGATCGGATACCTCTCTTGCGAACCGCATTTCGTGGGTCACCAGCAACATCGTCAGATCATGCTCATGCGCGAGATCGCGGATGACGCCAAGCACTTCGCCGACAAGCTGCGGGTCGAGCGCGGAAGTCGGCTCGTCGAACAGCAGGACTCGCGGACGCATGGCGAGCGCCCGGGCTATGGCGACGCGCTGCTGCTGGCCGCCGGAAAGCTGGCTCGGATAGTGATCCTTCTTCTCGGAAAGACCGACCATGCGCAAAAGCTCGATGGCGCGAGCCTCCGCTTCGGCTCGTCCAAGTCCCAGCACGCGCGTCGGCGCTTCGACGATATTGCGCAGCACGGTCATGTGCGGAAACAGATTGAAGCTCTGGAACACCATGCCGACATGGGTGCGGATCTGGCGCAGATGCGCTTCGCTGGCACGGAACCGTCCGCGGCCGTTGTCCTCGTGGTAGGACATTCCGGCCAGGTGCAATGTGCCCTCCTGGAAGGGTTCGAGCGTCATGAGGATGCGCAGAACCGTCGATTTGCCCGAGCCGGACGGTCCGATCAACGTTACCTTTTCGCCGGGTGCGACGTCGAAACAGAAGTTATCGAGCACGGTAAAATCGCCGTAGCGCTTGGTGACGTTGTGAAAGCAGATCAGGGGTTCGGTCATCTCAGAGCAATTCCGTTTTTCGGCAGCGTCTTCTCGAGCCAATGAATAGCCGCAGAGCAGACGAGCGTGAGGATGAGAAAGATCAGGCCGACGAGCGACAGCGGCACCAGATATTCGAAGGTCCGATCGCCGATGAGGTTGGCGAGGTTCAGCATGTCGACCACGGTGACGACGGACAGAACCGGCGTCTCCTTGAGCATGGAGACAAGATAATTGCCCATGGCGGGGATGATGCGGGGGATTGCTTGCGGAATGATAATATCCCTGTAGGTTAGGCCGCGCCCCAGATTAAGCGCCGTCGCCGCCTCCCATTGGCCGCGCGGCACGGCGTCCAGGCCACCGCGATAGACCTCCGACGTATAGGCCGAATATTGCAGGCCGAGCGCCAGCGCGCCCGTAAGAAAGGCCGGCAGGACGATCCCGTAGATCGGCAAGACGTAATAGAGGAAGAAGAGCTGCACGAGCAGCGGCGTATCGCGCAGGAATTCGATGACGAACGCCGTCGGCCAGGAGATCGCCACGAAGCGGCTACGCCGCAACAGCGCGAAGACCAGGCCGAGGACCAGGGCGATTGCAAATCCGGCCGCCGCCGCCTCCAGCGTCACGATCAATCCGATGCCGAGGATCGGCAGGATCGACAGCGCGAAGGAGAGCGTCGAGGACGTATCCCAGGTAAAGCCATACATCATGCCGGCGCCCTCCCCGGAAAGGCGGCGCCCCGGCGAAGGATCGTCTCGAGCCAGCGCATGAAGACGACAAGGATAAGCGCCATGATGAAATATCCGATAAGCGTCAGCGAATAGATCCGGACGCTGTCCAAGGTGATGTTGCGCAGTTGCTGCGCCTGGAAGGTCAGGTCGCTGATCGAAATCAGCGACACCAGCGCCGTATCCTTCAGGTTCTGGACGGCGAGATTGCCGAATGGCGGCATCATCTCCACCACCGCCTGCGGGAGGACGATATGGAAGAGCGTCTGCCCGTGCCCGAAGTTTAGGGCGCGCGCCGCCTCGTGCTGGGTATCGGGAACCGACTGCAGCGCACCGCGCACCACCTCGGCGCCATAGGCACCGATGTTTAGCGCCAGGCCGACGATGCCCGTCGTGATGGGATCGAAGGAGATCCCGATCAGCGGCAGCGCATAATAGAGCCAGAAGAGCTGCACCAGGAGCGATGTGCCCCGGAATATTTCTATGTAAACCAGCGCGATCCAGGAAAGCAGCCGACCGCCGGCGAACCGCGCAAGGCCAGCCGCGAAGGCAAAGATTGCGCCGAGCAGCATCGAAGTGACGCCGATGATCGCCGTCACCTCTGCGCCCTTCAGCAGTGCTGGAAGATAATGGGTCCAGCTCATGTCCGGGTCACCTCCGTCCGCAAGATGCAAGGGGCTGGTCGGCTAGGCCGTCGCCGATGGGCAAAGACCAAGCCGATGGATATTGCCAGCCTCATTTGCCCGCGCACAGGTCTTCCGTGTTTTTGGTTCGCGCGGCCTCGACGCTTTCGGCGCTAAGTCCGTAGGACATCAGGATCTTCTTGTAGTCATCGGTCTTCTTAAAGGCGATGAGTGCGGTATTGAACGCCTTGTAGAGATCCTTATCTTCAGACCGGAAATCGAAGCCGCCATAGCTTCTAACCGACTTGCCCTCGATGACCGGATCGGTGAAGGGGGCCGCCTGCTCAACATTCGAGCCCCCGCCTTGAACCAGCTTGGCGACCGTCAGCTCCGTTGCGGCATAGGCATCGGCACGGCCGGTCTGGATGGTCGAGAGCGCATCGGCATTGGCCTGGATCATGACGATCTGGGACTCCGGAATGCCGAGGCCATGGAAGAAATCGAGCTGATCGGCGCCCGAGACGATCGCGACCTTGAGGGACGGATCCTTCTTGATGTCCTCATAGGAATGCAGCTTCTTCGGATTGCCCTTCGGCACCAGCAGGCCTTCGCCGTAGCTCGAGTTCGGCGTGGTGAACTGCACCTGCTTGCAACGCTCCGGGAGGATGTTCTGCTCGGCGGCGACGAAATCGAAGCGCTTGGCCTTCAGGCCGGGGATCAGCGATCCGAACGGCGTCACGGTCCAGTCGACCTCCTTCACGCCCATCGACTTCAGGACGGCAGCAGCAACATCAGGACCGATGCCCTTGGCCGCCCCGCTCTCGTCCATATAGCTGTAGGGAACCTCATTGGCGCTGGCGCCGCGGATATAGCCGTCTTTCTTGACCTGTTCGAGGCTGGCGGCATGGGCGGAAGCGGCCAGGCCGAGGGTCAGACCCATGGCGGCAAGGCTGCGGTAAAAATTCGATCTCATGGTTCACTCCTCTGTGGTTGGATACCGTCATCGGCTGTCCGGTTTTCCGGATCTTTGCCGTTAGCGGGGTGGTGATCCGCGCCGCGCTATCGCGGCGCGGCAATTCAGGGGGCCTCCGTCAAGGCCGCGACGACGGCGAGGCAATCCCCAGTGTTGATGAGGCCGGGGAAATGACGTGCGGCAAGAACGCCGTCCAGCGCCGCCCGATAGTCAAAGGGTATTGATCCGGTGCGGCCGACCGGATGCACCCGGGCGATGATCTCTCCGGCCGCAACCATGTGGCCAAGATCCTTCACGGGTTCGAAAAGGCCGTCCGCTTCGGCAAAGACGAAGCAATCGGCGGACGGCATGTCGAGCCACTGCGTTGTTCCCGTCTCCGGCGCGCCGGCAACGATACCGGCTTGCTTCAAGACGTTCAGAACGCCGCGCTTGGCAATGGAAGCCGTGCGTGCTGATATGGTTCCACCACCCGAAAGCTCGGTCGTCACAAAGACCTTGCCCATCTCCTCGGCGGTCGTGTCGTACATGCCGACTGCATCGATCTCGATCATCCGCATGGAATAGGGCGCGGAAAACCCGGCGACCGCATCGAAGCAGGCCTTTTCCTGCCGTTTGTCCGGCAGCGCATGGGCGGCCGCATAGGGCAGGAAATCGAGTGTTCGGCCACCGGAATGGAAGTCGAGCACGATGTCTGCCAGCGGCAGTAGGTATCGGGTGAAATAATCGGCGATCTTTTCCGTCACGCTACCGTCGGGCCGACCCGGAAAACTGCGATTGAGATTGCCCTTGTCGATCGGAGACGTGCGGGTACCGGCCTGAAACGCCGGATAGTTCATCGCCGGGACGATAATGACCCTCCCCTTGACCTCTTCCACCTTTAATGTGCGGGCGAGATCGAAAAGCGCGACAGGCCCCTCATATTCATCGCCGTGATTGGCACCGGTCAAAAGCGCCGTCGGGCCATCGCCGTTTTTGACGACGCAGACCGGGATCATGATCGAGCCCCAGGCGGAATCGTCACGCGACCAGGGCAGGCGCAGGTGACCATGTTGGACGCCATCCCGATCGAAATCGACGGTCGGCGTTATGGGTGATGGGCGTGTGATCATTGTCATCATGTTCATGCCGGCCGATCACTTCACGACGAGTTTGCGGGGTACGTTGGACAGGCATTCGACACCGCTCTCGGTGATCACGATGCTTTCCGTGATCTCCATGCCCATGTCTTCCAGCCACAGCCCCGTCATGAAATGGAAGGTCATGCCGGGCTGCAGCTCCGTGCGATCGCCAGGGCGCAGACTCATGGTGCGCTCGCCCCAATCCGGCGGATAGGACAGGCCGATCGGATAACCGGTGCGGTTGTCCTTGACGATCCCGTATTTCTTCAGCACCGCGAAGAAAGCGTTGGCGATGTCTTCGCAGGCGTTGCCAGGCTTGGCCGCGGCAAGGCCGGCCTCCATGCCTTCGAGCGTTGCCTTCTCGGCATCCAGAAAGGCCTGGGTGGGCTTGCCAAGGAAGACGGTTCGCGACAGCGGACAGTGATAGCGGCGATAGCAGCCTGCAATCTCGAAGAACGTCCCCTCGCCGCTCTTCATCGGCTTGTCGTCCCAGGTCAGATGCGGAGCCGACGCGTCAGCGCCCGATGGCAACAACGGCACGATTGCAGCATAGTCCCCACCAAAGCCATCGACGCCACGGATACCGGCATCATAGATTTCGGCGACGAGATCGGATTTGCGGATTCCGGGCTCAACTTTCTCGACGATCCGCTTGTGCATGGCCGCGACGATGCGGCCAGCCTTGCGCATATAGTCGAGCTCGGTCGGGCTTTTGACGGCGCGCTGCCAGTTGACGAGCCCCTGAGCATCCTTGAGGCGGGCATTCGGCAGGTGCTTGACCAAGGAGGCATAGGCCGCAGCGGTGAACCAGTAATTGTCCATTTCGACGGCGATCGAGGCTTTGGCCCAGCCGCGTTCCTCGATGATCTGTGACAGGAGATCCATCGGATGGCGTTCGGTCGACTGCACATAATGATCGGGATAGCCGATGATGTTGTCGTGGCTGAGATAGGCCGTGCGCTTGGCGCCGTTGGCATCCTGGCCGCGGCCATACCAGATCGGCTCGCCGGAGCCGGGCACCAGCACGCATTGATGCACATAGAAGGACCAGCCGTCATAGCCCGTCAGCCAATGCATGTTGGACGGATCGGTCACGATGATGAGATCGATACCGGCCTTCTCCATGGCTCGCCGCGTCTTGGCAAGCCGATCGGCATATTCGGAGCGGGTGAAATTGAGGGTCGGTTCGCTCACGCTGGATCTCCTGATGCTTTTGTCGTTTCAATGGCTTGTCCCGCACCGGCAGCGACGGCGCGACGATGGGCAAGCGTGGCTATGGCCGTGTCCTGCACACCGGTGCCGGTCAGGTCGCAAAGCGTGATTGCCTCGCGTGACCGACGGCCGGCGGCTTGGCCGCAGATGATGGCGCCCAGTTCAGGAAAAGCCGCGTCTGCTCTCACAAGACCTGCTGCGATGGCATGATGCAGTTCGCCGAGCCGGCGGGTCTGCTTCAGGCTATCGGCGACATAGGGAGCGGCTCGTAGGATGGCCGCCGGATCGATCTCGTTCTTGTGCTCAGCATCCGAACCCATGGCAGTGACATGCTGGCCAGGCTCCAGCCAGGAGGCGCCGAGGATTGGTTTGTTGGACGGCGTGGTGGTGACGATGATGTCGGCGCCGCTGCAGGCCTGCTTGGCGTCAGCCTCGGCCGAAACCGGAAAGCCGAGTTCGGCTGTGAGCTCATCTGCGAGCCGTTTGGCCTTTTCCGCATCGCGTGCCCAGATACGGGCAGCTTCGATCGGCCGTACCAAAGTCAATGCGCGAAGCTGCAAGCGTGCCTGCATGCCGGCGCCAAGGATTGCCGCGACCCGGGCATCCGGGCGGGCAAGATGTTTTGCGGCAACCGCGCCCGCGGCTGCCGTGCGCACATCCGTCAGATAACCGTTGTCGAGCAGAAGCGCTTCAACCAATCCGGTATGCGCCGAGAGCAGCATCATCAGCCCGTTGGTGCTGGGCAGGCCAAGCGAGGGATTATTGAAAAAGCCAGGGCTTACCTTGATCGCGAAGCTGTCGACATCCGGTACATAGGCCGTCTTGACATCAACTTCGCCACGATGGGCGGGGATATCCAGCCGCATGATCGGCGGCATCTCCACCGCCTTGGTCGCCAAGGCCGCAAAGGCTTGTTCAACGCAGTCGACTGTATCTGCGTCAAGCTGCACGATTTTACGCAAATCACTTTCGGTCAGCACAAGCACGCGCGCCATCACGCCACCCCAGATTTGATGTCATTGATGATCTGGCGATGGACCGCCGGATCGATGTTGCCGCCGGAGATGACAATCGCTGTTGGGCTATTCAATCTGATCTTGCCGGCAAGCAGCGCCGCGATACCAACCGCACCCGCGCCTTCAACGATCTGGTTTTCGACCGTCGTCGCATGGCGGATACCGGCCGCTATCTCGTCTTCGCTGAGGAGGATCACATCGTCGAGAAGGTCGCGACACATGGCAAACGTCAGGCGATTGTCGAGCCCGATGCCGCCACCCAGCGAATCCGCCAGGGTTTCGACCTCCTGGACTTCAAGCGGCGCACCGACGGCAAGGCTCGCCGCCATCGCCGCTCCCCGCTCCATCGATATGCCGATGACCCTGGCCTGCGGCCGCTTGGCCTTGATGGCAGCCGCAACGCCCGACGCCAATCCACCGCCTGACAGGGGCACGAGGACAAGCGCCACATCCTGCAGGGCATCCGCGATCTCGAGCCCGATGGTTCCCTGGCCGGCTATCACGTTAGCATCATCGAAGGGCGGCACGAAGCTCATGCCCTCTTCCCTCACCAGGCGCTCGACCTCGCGCATGGCATCATCCTGGGATTGGCCAACGATGCGGACCTCGGCTCCAAGGCTGCGGATCGCCTCGACTTTATTGGCGGGAACGAGCGCCGACAGGCAAATGATCGCCCGCGCACCCAATGCTGCGGCGGCGTGCGCGACTGCTCTGCCATGATTGCCCGTGGACGCCGTTGCCAACCCGCGCGAACGTGCTTCCTCGCTGAGACAGAGGATCGCATTGGTCGCTCCGCGAAGCTTGAAGCTGCCGGTCGTCTGTTGATTTTCCAGTTTGAGAAATACGGGTGCGCCGGATTGGCGGGAGAGCGCGTGCGAGCGCATCAACGGCGTACGGACGACCTGTCCGGCAATGAGTCGCCGCGCCTCTTCGATATAGGGCAACGTCACCATCGCGGTCATCGCGCGGTCCGTCGCACAGGAAATGTTGTGACTGACGTCAGCACGATTTCATATCTCTTTCGCCACCGATGTTCTGACATCAGCGTGAAAGAGACAAAAGATCATGTCAATCTTATTATTGTTTCATTACAATTATGAATTGGCGCATGCGGCCAATCTCTCAATTTGGGAACGCGGACATCGTCACCTTATCCGCGTTCCAAATCGAACTTCTCCGCTCTAAGCACGACCGGTGAGTTTAACCTGCCCGGTCAAAACCTGCTGTCGGCTGGATCTATCGAAGCGGCCCTTCACGCAGCCTGAACAACTGCATGCAGCGGGATTTCAACGTCGATTTCCAACGTCGAGACGTGTTCGTCGCAATCCATCTTGACTTGCACCTTATCGCCGTCGAGTTGCACATGCTTTGCTATCACGGCGAGGATTTCCTCCCTGAGCAGCGATACCAGGTCCGAGCCCGCCGACGAGCGTTCGTGGGCAAGAAGCACCTGCAAGCGTTCTCGCGCCGCCGGTGCGGTTCTTTGTTTGCCGAAAAGACGAAAAATGTTCATGCCGCCCTCCGTCCGAATATCTTGCCGAAAATGTTCCGCTTCTCGCCGGGAATCGTGATCGGCAGAACTTCGCCGGTGAGCCGGCGAGCGGCATCGAAGTAAGCCATGGCAGGTGCGCTGCGGCTATCGGCCAGCGTGACAGGAGCGCCGATGTTGGAGGCGCGCAGAACATCCATGCTTTCCGGAACGATACCGAGGAGCGGAATGGAAAGGATCTCCAGAACGTCGTCGACCTTGAGCATGTCGCCGCGCTCGGCGCGGTTGGCGTCGTAGCGGGTCAGGAGCAGGTGCTTCTCGATCCGCTCGCCGCGCTCGGCCTTAGCCGTCTTGGCATCCAGCAAGCCGATGATGCGGTCCGAATCGCGCACCGACGAGACTTCCGGATTGGTGACGACCACCGCCGTATCCGCATGGCGCATGGCGAGAGTGGCGCCGCGCTCGATCCCTGCGGGGCTGTCGCAGATGATCCAATCGAAGTGTTGCTTCAAATCGTTGATGACGCGCTCGACACCCTCGGCAGTCAGGTTGTCTTTGTCCCGGGTTTGCGAGGCCGGCAGCAGGAACAGCGTATCCAGCCTCTTGTCGCGGATCAGCGCCTGGGGGAGCTTGGCGTCGCCATGTATGACATTAATCAGATCGTAGACGACCCTTCGCTCCGCCCCCATGACGAGGTCAAGATTCCGCAGCCCGACGTCAAAATCGACGACAACGACCTTATCATTTCTCTGCGCCAGAGCCGCTCCAAGCGCGGCGGTCGAGGTCGTCTTGCCAACCCCGCCCTTGCCTGACGTGACTACGATGACTTTCCCCATCTTGCTCTCCTCTGTCGTGGCCGGCTGCCGGCTCAGATAAGTTTCTCTGCCATGATCGCATCGCCTTCGAGCCAGAGCTGTACAGCCTGTCCGCGAAGGTTGGGGGCCATGTCTTCTGCCATTTTGTAAATACCGTCGATCGCGACCAGTTCCGCCTCAAGCTTCCGGCAGAAGATGCGCGCCGATGCGTTTCCGATCGAACCCGCCATGGCTCGGCCGCGCAAGCTGCCGTAGATGTGCACCGACCCGCCCGCGATGATTTCCGCACCCGAAGAAACCGATCCGATAACCGTGACATCGCCTTCGGGGAAGATCACCGATTGACCCGAACGCACCGGTTCCCTGATGACGATGGACTGCATGGCCGGTCGGGTCTCGGGAGCCATCGGTCTGCTGCGCACCTCGACGACTGGCTCCTGCACCGGAACCTCGTTTACAGGGACCTCGATATCGGAAACCGGCCGACCTCCTTTGAGCGCAGGAGGCATGCCTGGCCCCAGGATAGAAGGGCGCGCGCCCTCGATACCCATGATGCTGACATTGCGTCGGGCAAGTTCCCCGATCAGATCCTTCAACCCCGATCGGTCGATCGACAGATCCGTGAGGTCGAGCACGACAGGGCGCCCCAAAAAGAAGCCCGCCGAACGCGCGGCGAGATCATCCAGCCTGATCAACCAATCATCGATGGGAAGATCCGGGGAAAGCATGACCGCCAGGAAGGAACGGCCTTTGATGCGGATCGAGCGAGCGTCTGTTAGCACTTTGGTCATCTGTGTAAATATTTCGTTGACCCTGTGTACCGCCGCTATGGTTAACAAATGGTTAACGCGATCAGGATGGCGCCCAGCATTGCATCGCCCTGCTGCAGATTTTATTGTTAAATTTCAGCTACTTACAACCATGACCGCCGATCAGGCCTGCGTTAATGAAGGCACCAAAATGTAAAGCGGCCACGAGAACTCATCGCTTCTATTATTGGGGTCGTCGATACCGGAGCGCCGAAAGAGGCCAATTGGCCGCTTGGTGCGAAAGCGTGAGCAAATCGTCTTCCGACTCAGTTCAATGATTTGGTAGCGCGGCTGGTTTTCCGAACAAAAAACCCTGCACATGAGTCGCGCCTGATGCGCGAGCGGCATCCAGGTGCTCGTTCTTTTCGATGCCTTCGGCAACGATGATCGGGGCGACGCAAGATGCAAATCCGACCAGATATTGCAGGCTGCTCTGTCCCTTTTCTGAGGTCCGCACGTTCCGCACCAGCGAAGCGTCGATCTTGATTATATCGGCCGGGACCGTCAGCAGTCGCGCAGGCGTGGCCATACCCGCTCCGAAATTATCGATGGCCACCCGGCAGCCAAGCGTGCGCACGGCTGCCAGCCTCTCGACGCCCTCACCCACCAGTGGGTAGGTTTCCGTGATCTCCAGCACAAGTCGCGGAGCGAGTTCCGAATGGCGCTCGATTTGCCGGAGCATCTGTTTCCAGTGATCTGTGACAGCCAAATTGGCGGCGGAAATGTTGCATCCGAGTACGAGATTTGGATCCCGAGCCAAGCTCGCCAGGATCAAGTCCAGCATGCGCGCATCAAGATCGAAGGACGCGAGGGAGGATTCCAAATAGGGCGCAAAGGATGCAGCACGATGGACAACGCCACGGGCATCCGCAATCCGGGCAAAGCACTCCCAATAGAGCACCTTTTCCGGAATATCGATTTGGCTGACCTTCTGTGCGGCGAAACTCAGTCCGCGATCGGAAACAGCCTTGGACATAGTGAGGAATACCTCCAGCGATGCTATTCCCAGTCATTGTTTTCGACTGTGGCAGGCCGCCAAATCGTTGGCGCGTACGTCCTTACACGGAAACCTACAACCGAACGGCGTCGTCGGGTTATTTGAATTTCGTATGTTAGTAACTTATAAGTACATCGGGACGACTAATGGTGTCAAATCCTCAATCACTGCGAGCTTTTATGCAACCTTTCTTTTGCGTCGAAAGGCGGCCCGTGTTCCTTGTCCACAGGCAATCGGTCACCTAAAGCTTACACGATTCGGCCTTCCAAGACAGAATCAGAGGCCGCCAGCATTGCGTAACTAGCTGAGTCGGAGATCGAGCTCGCGATAGAGCTTCTTCAAATTCGGCAATGATTTGAGCTGCCACGAAATCTGTTTGGAACCGCGCACCGTCATCTGCACGTCGGCACGTTTGCGGGCCTCTATCGTCAGTTTCGCAAGCAAGTTTATGCCCGACGAATTCAGAAACTGAAGGCCTGTCAGGTCGAGCGTCAACCGCTCCGGGTTTTTCTCGAGCAAATCGGTCGCCAACTGGAAGATCGGAGCATAGGCATCCGATCCGGCCAGACGCATGGAACCGTCAAAGAACACGACATGTCCTTCAGTCCAAACGCGAAATGCCTCTCCTCTGATTTCCATGGTCAAAACTCAGCCATTCTGGACGGAAGGGATCGGTAAGGAGGCATATGTCTCCAGATGAGTCGGACCGTTGGGCCGATTCGCATCAAAAGTCCACGCCAAGTCAGTCTCATAGTCACTCATCAGCGTCAGCAGGCCAAGGCCCGACTCGCTGCCGAAAGTCGACGCCGCGTTCTTCTCGATTTGCCGAATAAGGAGGTCCGCGGGGTCATCATTGGTTATCTGGGCAAGCAGATGCTGAAAACGCGCAGCATTTTCGTTGTCGATAAAATTCGAAACCCTCATGCGAAACCGCTCTCCTTCTATCGAAGCCGCAATGCCAATTTCACCGGATACACGAAACTTCACGGCATTTTCAATAAGTTCGTTGGCGACGTAACCGATGTCATGGCGAACCTGATGATAGACCTGACGTAACCTCTTGTAACGCAAAGCCGTTATTTCAGCGATAAAATCGGATGTCATGGAACAATGGGACCAGCTTAAAGCGAGCGGTCCGTCAAGCAATCGGAGGAAAGTAGCGCTGTCTGCACTGCTGTTTGCTACAAGATCTGCGAGCCCAAACACGACGGTCGCCATGCTATCACCTATGTCTCATTACAACCAGAGTTATATCGTCGTGAATCTTCTGCGACCCGATATAAGTCATGAGGTTTTCTAGAATACCGTTCATTACGTCCTGGGCAGTGCCGCCATAAAGATGGCGCGCCGATTCACAAAGCCGTTCAATTCCATACAATTCGCCGCTTCTGTTCTCAGCTTCCGTGACCCCGTCGGTGTGCAGAACGATGATGTCGCCACGGCCGAAGGCGACTTCTCTGGTGTCGACAAATTCGGAAATATCCGAATCGAGCCCCACGGGAAGCCCGAGGTCGCCTGTTTCTATCCGCTCGACCTCTCCACCTTGTCTCACGACAATCAGATCCTCGTGTTGGCCGGAAAGCGTCAGTCGCTCCCCGTCATAATCGAGAAAGGCGAGGGTTAAATGTTTGTCGGTCTTCGTTCGTTCGATGTTCTTGTAAATCGTGCGGTTGAGATCGGTCAGGAACTTCGTCGGATCGGTCTCCCCGGCCTCCTGCAAGGCGCGCGCGACGGACTGAACCATCAGCATGAGCACGCCGCTTTCAAGGCCATGGCCGGTGACGTCCCCTATTCCGATCTTCAGTCTTTTTCCGTCCTGCAGGATGTCATAATAGTCGCCACCGACCTCGTCAGCGGGGCGCATAAAGGCAGCGATCTCCAACTCTTCGATGGCCGCAAGTTCGTTTTGGCGCGGCAGGACCATGAGCTGTATCCGCTGGGCGACGGCCAGCTCGGCACCAAGCCGCACGTTCTCGCTCTTCAATTGCGTGTTCAGCGCCGAAATTTCCTCTTTCGCCTCGGCAATTTCCTTGGTTCTTTCCTCCACCAGCGATTCCAGATTTTCCGTGTGGAAGCTTATCTCTTCCGCCATGCGGTTGAATGCAACGCCAGCCTGACCCACTTCGTCTTGCGACGGGATATCGACCCTGACCGAATAGTCTTTCGCCTGAATGCGCCGTGCTGCCCCTGCGAGCGCGCTGATACCGCTGGTAATACGCTTGGAAACCGCAAATACCGCCCCGATGACGATCATCAGCGATATGGAGATCGCCAGGATCTGGTAAATAAGGATGCGGTTTGTCGCTCGCGATATTTCTTCCTGCGCAGCAAAAAGCGAGGCATAAATCTCTCGCTCCGGCACCACAATTCCAAGCGACATCGCTTCCTTTTGAATGGGACCGGAAACCCAAAGGTTGGTCGGCGCTATCTGCTTGACGACAACCAGATACGGAATCTTCTCTCCCTGCTCGTCCAACATAATATGCTGAATGACGCCGTCACGGTCCAAGGGAAGCGTTGTCAGCGCCTTTTGCGTGCTGTTGCGGAAGGAACGATCAAGGCCGGTCACGCCCTTGTCGCCGGTCTCGCTCGAGGAGCGCAAGCCAATGGTCTTTTCGCCTGCGTGGTTGATGGCGACGACATTGCCGTTCGACATCGTCAGGAAGCCGAAGCCGGTGTCGGCAACCTTCACGCTTTCGACGATACCGGCCAGTTGATCCAGCGTGATATCGGCGCCGGCGATGCCGGCAACCTCCTTGCGGTCGGAAGACCAGAGAGGATTGAAGAAGCTGACGATCAGCTTACCCGTGATGGCGTCAGTATAGGGTGCGGTTTGCGTGATATCGTCCGCGACAGGACGCGAGCCCGGCTCACGGGCCCATTGTTGCCAGGATTCATAGATGCCCGGAAAGAAGAAATCCCAGAAATTGGCATCGTTGTGGCCCGGATATAGCTTGTCAAAGGTCTGCGCCTGGTCGGTATAAGGCACCGTCCTGAAGATCGGCCGCTCTTTGGGTCCGATGTAATACATCTGCAGCTTGGAGTAGCCGCTCTTCAGCAGGTTCGGCGCGACGAGATCGACAACCGTACTGGTCTCGATATCCTTTTGCACCGCAGGCAGCGGCTGATGATTTTGGTCGAGCAGGTAGCCCCAGACGCTGATTACGGACGGCGTACCGGGAAGATTCTGCGCCCATCGGCCTTTTGGATCGTAAGTGAGCTTGATGGCGCCAGGTTCGGATTGCGCCAGCGCCTCGCCAACCGCATTGTTTCGGTTGGGATGATCTATCTGCGACTGGAGAACGCCCGCGAGCGTTTTGACATCGGAATGCACCTGATTGAGAAGCAGCCCCACGCGAGCAGCCGTCGAGTCCGCATAGGATCGAATATAATCCTGGCTCGCACGTTCAAGACCCTGGCCCACTTCGGACGTCGCGTCGCGGGACAAACGTTGCACATTCCACAGTGCCAACCCGCCGCTGACGAGAAGGTCAAAAAGGACGGCTCCGCCAACCACGAGGACAAATTTCGCGCGAAACGACCGGATGCCGGGAAAGAAAAATCGGCCAGTTTTTCTGCTCATAGCGGCTTCCGCCCAGAGGCGGCCCAGATCGGCCAGCCGGCATAACCCTTCGGATGAAGGGCGGCGAAGATATGATCCTGGAAGCCTTGGCGGAAACGCTTGATGAATTCCGGCGTATCACCCCGGCGAACCGACATTTCGCCGGCATAGACATTTTCCCAGGCGGTGATGACATCGGCGAAATCTTGCGGATCGCCATCGAGGTTGCTGACCATGAAGTTTTCCATCTCAATGGCCTCGAAACCCGCATCCAACAGCAGCCGGCGGCTTTTCGGGCCCATTTCGACATCCATATCAAAATGGGCGAACAGCGTCGCCACCTCATTGTAGGTCCATTGTATGCTGGCCGCCCGCGGCTCGCCAAGACAATGAGAGTTTTTTTCATTGGTTATGTATACGCGGCCGCCCGGCTTGCAGATGCGGTAGAGTTCCTTGAGCAATATATCGGGCCGATTGAAGATTTGCAGTGAATGGCGACAGGTCACCAGATCGAACTGATTGTCTTCAAGCAGCATCTGTGATGCATCGCCATAGGTATATTCGATATCGCGGATATCGAAATCGGCGGCGACCTTGCGGGCGTATTCGAGACTGGCCACTGAATGATCGAGCGCTACGATCCTAGCTGGTTTGAATTCCTTATGGGCCAACACGGCGAAATCACCGATTCCACAGCAAATGTCCGCCATCGCAATGCCGGCCTGCATGCCGTGGCGCGGTAAAATCTCGCGTTCATGGCGCCAGGTCATTTTCGTCTGCGTCCGCAGGATGGGAATGAAGCTCTCGTCTTCGACAAAGGTCTGACCCGGATAAAAAGCGGAATCATACGCCTCGACGGCAATCCTCGGTTCGATGGCATGCAGATGACGGAATGTCCTCGTCGCCCAGCCAACAACACTGGACGTCACCACGACAAAGCGAATGTCCCGTCGCGTCCGGCTGGCATTGACCAAGAGCCGTGCCAAGGCGTGATACGCCGTCGCATTCATGTGAATGAGGCGTTTTACATTTATATAGAGGACGCCTCTGACTTGATTGATGCTCTTTTCGAGCAAGGCGGTCGTATCGGCGATGTCGACGGGTGATAACGGCCGCAGAATGCCTGAAAGTGAAAACTCCTGGCTGTTTAGATCGAACTGAGCCGAAAACAGCGGAACCGGTTCGTGTGAGCTCAATTCAGTAGTCCCTCCACTGGAATGTCCACGACCACTGTGAGAGCTCGATCTTCCACCTGCTGCAGCGATAGCGATGCGTCATAGTTGATCGCTAAGCCGAGCAGAATGACGTCCTCTTCCGAGACTGAGTTTTCATCGGCGAGTGCGTCGAGATATCTTTGCAGAGCGTCACCTCCCGTCGCCCTTGCACTTGCGTCACAGTACCGGTGCTGTTGTGCGGGGCCACAGGGAAAGGTCAGGGCAATCCGCTCCGAGCGATCCCCTCGGGAAACATTGCAGTGAAGTCGCCCGGAAGCGCAGCCGGAGCGAAACGAGATTTCAAACAGCTCGTTGAGTGCGGATGAAAGCAAATTGGCGTGCCGGACCGGATCGCCTCGGTCGTGGCTCACCATGCGCGCAACGTAGTTTGAGAGCTGATTGCAGTGGAGCCAATCCGACATGAAAACTTCCATTTCCATCTCCAGCTCCAGCATCGGATGAAATGGTAATGCAGTGCGGCCTGCGCTTTGCTCGCTCAATGCCGATCCCCTATCGCCTGGAACGGTCAGCTTCTCGTGGATGCACAGAACCGCTCTGTCTTCATGGTTTCACAATTCCGGACGGAAACCGCTGCGCAGTTTTCCTGGAATTGTTCTAGAGCATCTTATGAAAGAAGATACTCCAATATTCGCGACTACCCACGGAACAGGTCCGACGCGTCCCGTCAACTTCCCACCACCTATTTTTCCTGACTTTGCCACTTTGCCGTATCGTTACGCTGGAGGAACTCTAGGACGGACGATGCCGGCAGAGGTCGACCAAGGAAATATCCCTGCAAACGATCACAGCCGGCGGCAATGAGCCATTCGGCTTGAGCTTGGTCTTCCACACCTTCGGCGGTGACCTTCATGCCCAGCCCATGCGCCAACGCGATGATAAAGCGAACGATCGTCTGGCTTTTATCGTCGTTCGTCAGATCCTTTATGAAGTACTTGTCGATCTTTATGGAATCGAAGGGAAAGTTCTTCAGATAGCTTAGGGAGGAATATTCGGTGCCGAAGTCATCGAGCGAGATCTGAATCCCGAGGACATTGAGGGTATTCAACGTATCGAGATTGTTGATCGTGCGCTCGAGCAAAACACCTTCGGTGATTTCGAGCTCAAGACGTTCAGCCGAAAATCCGATCGTGTCGAGCGTCTGCGATACCCGGTCGGTGAAGCCTCCGGTCAAGAATTCGGCGGGCGAGAGATTGACCGCGACCATGCAGTGCGGCGGCCACGTCATAGCCTGCCGGCAGGCTTCTTCCAGGACCCATTGGCCGATTTCCGGCATCATTCCATCGGCTTCTGCCATTGGGATAAATGCGGAAGGTGGGATGATACCCATCATCGGATGATGCCACCGCAACAAGGCTTCGAAACCGGCGACAGACCCCGAACAATCCACCAACGGCTGATATTCGATAAAAAATTCGCCATGCTGCAGCGCCACGCGCAGGCTTCGCCTCAGCAATTCCCGCTGCTCCAGAACCATCATCATGGCCGGCTCAAAAGTGCGCGCGCGGCCTCTTCCCTCACTTTTTGCAGCGTAAAGAGCAATATCGGCGGCACGCATGAGCTGGTCCTCCTCATTGCCATCCCGCGGGGCAAGCGCTACGCCGATACTTGCGCCTGAAAACACCGCGATCCCATTTACCAGGAACGGCTTCTTAAAAGCGTTCACCAACGCATCAGCCAGTCGCTCCGCCTCTGACGGCTGGTCCTTGCGGAGCTGAATTACGGCAAACTCATCGCCCGCCAGCCGGTATGCGGTCTCTCCCGGTCCCAGAACGTTGCGTATGCGCTCGGCGGTTTGCTGCAAGACGATATCGCCGGCAGCGTGACCCAGAGTGTCGTTGATCGGCTTGAACTCATCGAGATCGAGCTGCATCAGCGCGATGCCGTTCTTTCCGCCTGATAAAGCCTCGTGCAGACGCGCACCGAACTGCCGCCGGTTCGGCAGGCCGGTCAAAGCATCGTGATTGGCTTCATGCAGCAGAAACGCCCGGTCTGCTTCGTCAGGGGACGGATCCTGACGAATCGGGTTCCTCGTCTCAACGACTGCGAAACCATTGGCGGGCCGGAATATGATAAGATCGCAGAGCGCCTCGCCTGCTCTTTGGAACTGCACATTTCGCAGCCATCCGGTATTGCCCGTCTGCTCAGTGAACATATCCATGCTGGGATCATCCAGCTCCGGGTATATTCCGAAAAGCGTGGCCTGAGAGGTCTTTTCGTCGCCGTAGAACGCCCGGAACCTCTCGGACGACATAATGAGATTCAAATCGCAGTCGTAAAACGAGAAAAGCACGTCGGGTGCGCTGCTGGCCGGCAAAGGAATGTCAAACTTAATGACGCTACTGACTGCCATTCCGGTCTCCGTCCTGTCCTGGGAACTTTCAGGCTTCGTAATCGCTTTCAATCTCCTGTCGTCTTAGGATCTAACGGACCGAGCCGACACTTGCCATTGAACAAGTATCAAATGGTTATGTTTCAAATATTACGCATAAATAATTTAACAATTGCCGAACTTAAGCCCCACACCTGATTGATTCCGACGACGCTCCCCTCGTTGGGAACACTGTGTCCAGCAGTCATTTACATTATGCTAATGAAGTTAGTCCTGTCAAATGTTCAATCAAAAATTGCAGACCGCCACAAAGACAGGCATGGGTTATGCCTGCGAAATAACGCGCTTTTCGCGCAATTTTTCCACGGGAATGATACCCGCATGATAGCCTATCTGACATCCTCGAACGCCGAAAGCGGTTCGGCTTTTCAAATAGCCGAACCGCTCCACTTTTTTGGTCTTTCGCAATCCGAATGAGAAACCGCTCTGCGGCTTCCTTGGCCCCCCCTTCAAGCAACGCGTTCGAAGCGAGTACGGATATGTTCGATGTAGTGCTGGCCGGGCGAGGAAGCCTCAACCATGGCCTGGGCAGCCTCTTCTGGAACGCCGGTAAAGAGACGCTCCTCGCCGTTCTTGAAGCGAATATAAAGACGGCCATCGTCTGGATGAAAAAAAACGGATTTAATAATCCGCGATGAAACTGGGAGTTCTTTCATAGGTCACCTCGCCTTCGACGCGGTTGTGCCATGAAAATCAAAATATCGAATGAAGTGAACTAGTTAAGAAAACGTAGTGCTTTGGCGCAACCCTCCTAAATACCTCACGGGGCAAAAAGCGATTTGTACCAGCCCGGCACACGGCCGATCGCACCGCGAGACCGGGGCCCGGTTGCCCGAGCCCCCATCGGAAACTCACTCGATGCCTGAAAAGACATTCTTGATTGCGGCTGCGATCTCCTCGCAATGCGTCTCAGGGGCGAAGTGGCCCGTGTCGAAGAATCTGATGTCCGCGCTCGGAATATCTCGCTTGAACGCTTCCGCGCCTGGCGGCAGGAAGAACGGATCGTTCTTGCCCCAGACGGCCAGGAACTTCGGCTGGTGCTTCCTGAAATACGCTTGGAATTCCGGATAAAGAGCGACATTGCTCTTGTAGTCGCCGAAGAGGTCGAGTTGGGCGTCGGTCGCCCCTTCACGAGCGAGGTAGTGATCGTCGAGGGAATAACCGTCCGGCGAAACCAGCGTCGTATCCGTCACGCCATGGGTATATTGCCATACCGTCGCCTCCGGCTGGAGGAACGATCTCAACGCATCGCGATTGGCAGGAGACGGATCGTTCCAGTAAGCCCTGATCGGGTTCCAGCCTTCGCTCAATCCCTCTTCATAGGCATTGCCGTTCTGGGAAATGATCCCCGTAATCCGATCCGGGTGCCAGATCGCCAGCCTGAAGCCGGTCGGCGCGCCGTAGTCGAACACATAGATCGCGAACCGCTTCAGCCCGATCACCTCCGTAAAGCGATCAATCACCTTGGCGACATTGTCGAACGAGTAGGAGAACGCGGAACGCGGTGGCAAATCGGTCTGACCGAAGCCCGGCAAATCGGGAGCCACCAGATGAAAATCCGCCGCCAGAGCCGGGATCAGGTCGCGAAACATGTGACCGGAACTTGGAAACCCGTGCAGGAGGAGAAGTGTGGGATTCTTTCGACCGCCCGCCTCCCTGTAATAGACGCCGAGCCCATCCACATCCACCTTCCGATAGTGCACCTTCGTCATGGAACCATTCCTTTGGTAACCCGATTAATGACACCGATATGGTTACACCAAGTTAGTAACCAGTCAAGTGCCTTTAAAAGGGTTACGTTAAAATCGCACGCCCATACGGCACAGCGTTGCAGACTGCTGCCCTGAAATCTGTTTCGATCTCGGAAAGCTAAGTTACTGATTTGGAAATCGAATTTTCGTCTTGGATCGCAGAATCGGGCGACCCATTTAATGGGTCTGTATTGGTTATTTCAACGAAGCGAGATGACCATGAGCGTTATGGCCGGCGTCTATTTTCTGCAGCCATCGGGAACCCCTATGGGCACCCCATGCATCTTGGCCGCCATTTTTCCATCAATTGGCTCGGGCGCGGTGGGCGGCCTGCTTCGCGCGGTTGCCGCAAACCGCCATGCTGCACCACCGGCGCTTCTTGCCGCGCGTGCGATCGATGAAGAGAAGCGTGCAGTTCTGACCTTCACACGCTTTGACATCCGAGAATTCCTCGGTGCAGACAAGTTCACCCATCGCTTCCGCAACCGGGGATAAAAGAGCGTCTGGCGATTTCCACTGGCGTTCCGTGCTCCAGCGCAATCCGCTCGTCCCCTTCTCCTCTTCCGCGGTGACGATTTGGCGAAATTGTTCGTCCCGCGACAGCAGGCGGTTTAATGGTTCGAGCTGCTCGAGCGCGCTCGCATCGAGAGGCCTTCCTTTGTGTTCCCTGACGAATTCGCGGAACCATTCGCGCAACGAACGCGCCTGCGCCGCCAGCGAGTCGAGTTCTCCGGGCATGGCGTTCCTGGCAATGGACTGCAATCTGCGCTCCGGAACGAGACCCGCCTCGCGAAGCCACCGGATGAACCCCTCTCCGTCGTTGAGCCATTCGAAAGGCCTGTCGACCGGGGTTGCTAAAGAATTTAGAAAATCAAGACCAGCGGCGTCCCCGACGAAGATTGCTGGTGGATTGCGTTCGGCCATGACCTACCTCACTTGAAGCTTGTTTCATGCTATGATCGCTTCGCTCAGCCTTTACCGGCGTCGCTACTTTCAGATAGCGTAATAACCCCTTAAAATCCAGTAAAATGGTTATTATTTCATCGTTCGATCCGAGGACACGAAGCAGGTCGCGCGGAACTGCACGGATCGAACGTCATCCGATTTAGAAATAACTAATGAACAATGAGCATACTGGCAGCGTTTCTTGGCCAGGAGGAGTGTCCCATGAAGAGTATGCAAAACCGACAGGTCAAAAGACCCGGCCCGCGCGAGCTGGACGTGGAACAACATTGCAAGAAACACGGCGTTGACGCAGCCGAAACCAAGAAACTGGTCAAGCTGCTGGGCCGGCATGCTCCGCTGCACGAGCTACATGCCAACGCACCGCCGAAGCAACCTCGGTGGCGCTAAGGTTTCTGCCGGCGGCGTCCGGCTTTGCGTTTGAGACCGCCGCCGCGACGTGCCCGCGGTCTCAATGCTGCATTCGACGGTTGACGTGACTGCTCGCCTTTACGTCCGTCAGCCAAGATGAGGAAGCAGATGCATTCACATCATCCGAGGCGTACAATTGTGCATGGATAAGCAACTCGTAGAACAGCATTTAAAATTGGCAAAGCAGCATGTGGCTCAAGGCCGCAGACATATCACTCGGCAAAAGCAAATCATTTTCGAACTTACGCAAGGCCAACACGACACCTCGCAAGCGCGTCGGCTGCTATCCACCTTCGAGGAATTGCAACAGATGCATGTTGCCGAACGGAACCGGCTCCAAAAAGAGTTGGAGGCAATGAGGCCGTAGGCACAGCCGGGACGCGGCGCTCGGGACAGACCGGAGATCGAGGCAGGCTGAGGCACCGTCTCTACCTTGCAAAGGCTTATCCTACTACCCATTTAGAGCCGTGAGGGCTGCGAAGCCGTGCGAATTGTATCGCGCCAGATGCTTCGCCGGAACCATGGCAAGAGCATTCGTTTGCAGCCAACGCCGCTCATTTGCGTAATGGGCCTTCCTGCTATTTCTTATCGATTACGCCGGCCGGACGGTCGGCAGAGGACTTCTATTGAACAAACCGAACATCGCTGCCGCGCCCGCGGCGGTGAAGCCGCGCGAGCGCGATGGGGCCGTTAACCGGCCTGACAAAAACTGGAAACCGTATCCCTGCCTTCTCACACGTCGAGAACTGCAGGAATTGATCGCCGAGCAGCTCGGCTGACCGGCAACCATTTTATCAACCGCAACAACAAGGAGAACAGAATGCAGGTTCTGGTACGAGACAATAACGTCGAGCAGGCGCTCAGGGCGTTGAAAAGAAAGATGCAACGCGAAGGGCTGTTCCGGGAGATGAAGGAACGGCGGGCTTACGAAAAGCCCTCTGAGCGCCGTATCCGTGAAAAGGCGCAGGCGGTCAGCCGGTATCGCAAGGCCGCTCGCAAGAAGATGCAGCGCGAAGGTCTTCTTGCCGCATCCAAACGAAGATCATCGGCACGATAGCACGATAGAGAAATACCTCCCGGGCCGCCCTTCAATGCGGCGGCTCGCGGTTGAAGGAAAGGTTGAATGATGGACGAATTGTATAGCGTGACCGTTTCCGAAGAACGGCTTGAAGATTGCCGCGATGTCATTGAGCCCGACTTGCAGGACCTGATCGAACGAACGATCTGCTCCGGCTTCTCGCGTGAGGAGGTGTTGATCGCAATCAGCGAATTGGCGGCCGAGGATTTCGCCGCGGCCACAAAGATCCCGAGCGTCCACTGACCGCCGGCAATGCGGCGGCGAACGTCAGATCCCTATTCGCGGCGGAAGAGCTGCGACGACAGAGCGCTTTGCTGATCTCCAGGATCAGGTGACCGACTGCTTCCAGGAAAGCTCGCCTGCCGCATACAAGTCACGATAGCAGATGTTGAGCGTTTTGAGACCTTAGTCCGTACCCCCAGGGACCAAGGTCTGACCACGCCCCGACTGAAGCCTCAAAACAGGAACAGACGAGGTTCTCAATGGTTTTACCGAAAGCTCCGTTACCCGCGGACAAGTAGGAAAGACAAAGGAGAATCTGATGAAAACCAAAGTATTTAGTATAGCAGCCCTTTCCCTTGCATTGGCGAGCGGGTACGCCTTCGCACAGCAGTCGACCGTCAACGGCGCGGCAGGCGGGGCAGTCACGGGTGCCATCGTAGGTGGTCCAGTAGGTGCCGCAGTCGGTGGTGTTGCAGGCGCTATCGTCGGCACCGCTATCGATCCGCCGCCACAGAGGGTTGTTACCTATGTGCAAGAGCAGCCGATGCCCGAGGACACAGTTGTCGTTAGGGAGAAGGTCGTGATCGGCCAACCGCTGCCGAGAACCATCAGAATCAGAACGATTCCGGAAAATCCGAAATACGCCTATGCGGTGGTCAACCACGAGCGTGTGATCGTCGAGCCATCCTCACGGAAAGTGATCCAAGTGCTCCACTGATCGACCAGAGGAGAGCCTGACGGCTCTCCATCATCCCTCACAGTAAGACGCAGAACCACGGCGCCTTTGGCGCCGCGGCCGGCGTGTGCCCTGAATGGAGAACGAATGAAGACACTCCTTATCGCATATGCGCTCGGATTGGGCGCTTTGACAAGCAGTTCCGACCCACGCCCGGTCGGTTGCGATCACGACCAACGATAGCTCCGGCTATTACAACGAGGGCTATCACTCGGGATCGACGTATCGCGTCCGAGGCGATGTCCACCATCATGGCCGGCTCATCATGAAGCAACAGTGCTTTTGCCGTTGATTGGCATCAGCGCACCAGAAGGAGTTCAAGATGACTCGCAATCTGTTCTACATTCTCTTGGCGTCCGCCGCCCTTAGCCTCTCCCCGGTGGCTCAATCCGTTGCGACCGCTCAAGATTCACAGGATACGACTATCCTACCGAAAACCGGCACCAAGAGCGGATCGGGTGAGACGCAGAAGCAAAAAACGCCCGACACAAAATCCATGACCAAGCAGAGCTCTGGGGAATCCGGATCGTCCGACACTCAGTCAACAGTCAAAACCCCGAAGGCCGAAACGACCCAGAAATCCGGATCGGGCACCGATACCCAGCAATCGACAACATCAACCAAAACGCAGACGGACGCGGATCAGTCCAAGTCCTCCACTGACACCAGCGGTACGGCGAAGACTGGCAGCCAGACGAACACGACCCAGGAGAACACCGCCAAGAGCTCAACCACCAATACAAATATCACCGTTGAGCAGCAAACGCAGGTGCGGCAGGTGATCAAGGAAGTTCATGTCCAGCCGGTACGCGAGACGGAAATCAAGACCGTGTCGGTAGGCGTCAGCATTCCACACTCGATTAGGCTCGAGCCACTTCCGCCGCGAATCGTCAAGATCATACCGCAATATAAGTCCTATCGGTTCTTCGTTCTTGCCGATGGTCGTATCGTAATCGTCGACCCCAACACGTTTACGATCGTCTATATCCTCGAGGCTTAACAAAGCCAACAGCAGCGAGAGTCATCGAATACGCCACCGGCAGAACGATGACTCTCTCGCCGCGCCTCATGAACTGCACCTGTTACCATTTGATGCGATAATCGACCCGCACGTTGCCCGCCGGCGTCAAAAGCAGCGGATCGGTGAGTGACGCCGTAAGATTGAGATCGGGCGCGATCGCTTGTTTCAAGGCAAGCGTACTCGAGAAGGAGCCCTTGATGTCCGTCAGCTCTCCGCTCGCCGAAATCGCTGTCCCGGTCGAGGGAAAGATCATCGTTACCGCCTGCGAGGCGGTCACGGAGGTCGGCGCAGTCTGCGTCGTCGCGTAGCTGACGTTCAACGATCGCAACATCTGCATGTCGAGATCCTGCGAGACTATCCACTTTTGCGAGCGGCCAAGATACAACATTCCGCTCCCCTTCAGCGTATCCACCCGCACAGCGACCTCGCGCCGCGAATTGCTGGCAAAATTGCTGCGATCGTCTACCGCGCGTCCCCATAGCGTGGCGAGTTCGGAACCGTTCAGGATCTTTCCGCCGGGCGCGCCTGCGAGACCGATATCCGCACCCGCGCTCATTTCCCAGGCCATGGGCAGCCGAAAGCCAATTGTCGTGTGATAGGTCCGCGGAGCAACCTTAACCGGCGTCCAGATCACCAGATCGCCGGCATGGGCGGCCTTATGCGAGAGCGACGCAGCACTTACGAAGGCACCAAGAAAAATACCCGTTGAAACGAATCTCATTACAAAAGCCCAATTGCATTTGTATCAATGCCAGCGCGCTGAAACGCTGCATCGACAGCCGAACCATGCGAAAACGCACGTTCAGCCTTGATTGATTTGGTTGGTTAGAGCCGAGCCGACGGCGCGCTGCCTGCTTTTTGGCCTTCGCACCGCCGCCACGCGAGACAAATACTTCGCGCGCCTCAAGCAACTCTCGATGACCAGACTCCCATTCAAGGGATTGCTTGTAAACCCCTCGGGCCGAAGTTTTTTGCTGCGGTGCACATGTGCCGCCCTCCGCACTCTCCGGCGATCAGCCTCATGCGGGGAACAACCGTGACATGTCGTGGTTCGGAACCCCTAACCATGCAGGCTTGCCGATTGGTTTTTCCATGTAGCCCTAAGGTGCCTGCACAGCCTGCGTCGCCGCATTTGTTTCTCTCATGTCAGCGGGTTTCGCATCCTGTTCGGCCTGCATCTGGTATTGTTCCTGTTGGATTTCACTATCGGCACGGTTCCAATGATTGATATCCTGGCCTTCCGGCCGCCCTTCTTGCTCCCAAATCTGATAGGCGCGCAGGCGGATTTTGTCGTCCCTTGAAGCTTGCATGTTCTTCTCCATCACTAGGTCTTTAAGGAAAAATCAGTTCTTAGCAGCGGGCCGCACAAGCGACTTCGAACTATGGCGCACGGCGAATGTTCCCACATTCTTCGGTCGCTGGAGCTTTTTCTTCACATATCTTTTGAGTGCGGTCGGCGCTTTGTTGTTTCCCGGATCATGGGAAGCGGCGACCGTTTCCAGATGTTAGCCGAAGTCCTCGTCGAGCTGAGCGGCGAGCTGCTGGCGAGCCCGGTTGATCCGGCTCTTTACCGTGCCGATCGCGCAGCCGAATTTTTCCGCCGCATCGTCGTAAGAGCGGCCCTCGATAACGACATATTCCAGCACCGCCCGATAAGGCTCTGGCAGCCGCTTGCAGGCTCGCTCCAGTTCCTTGGCGCGGATCGTCCATTCCTGCGGCGGCGCTTCCACGCCGAAGCCGGAGACGCATTTCTTGCTGCCGGGCGACTCGCGCTTGGCTATGCGGAACTTCGTGCAGAATGTGTTACGCATGATGGTGAACAGCCAGGATTTCAGCCGTGTACCGGGGTCAAACTGGCCAAGATTGGCGAGCGCCTTTGTCAAGGTTTCCTGAACCAAGTCGTCGGCATCGGCCGAGTTCCTATGGAAGGTTCTGGCGAAGGCGCGAAGAGCCGGAATGAGATTTACGATTTCAGTCTCTAAATCGGTGGATCGGGACGTATCGTGCACAACGCTCTCCTTATAGCCGCGTCATCGGCGAAATTGATGCGATGTTTGCGTCGCCCGGTAATGCAAACGTCACGAGTACCGGCCCGGCGTCCGTGCGGATGCCGGCTGGATCTTTCCGATGATCTGTATTAAACGAGTTGCCGTGATGAAGCCTGAAGCCCTTCAGACAGACTTTCTCAAGCACTCTTCACATCCCCTAAAAAACGACTCCGTCTCGCGCTTGGTTCCGTGCAGACTCTTAAAATTCTTCGACATCGTCTCATGCCGGTTGTGAGACAGAGGTCATGAATAGCGATGTGAATACGGGCGTGTTACAGTCTCAGAGGAGGGTGGACCGCGCAGGTGGCGACAGGGCCTAGCAGGAAGGGACAAAATCCACGCGATCCAGCTTCCGAACCGACATCTCGGCCTTAGGTTCCCGTTCGGAAAAAATACAGTCCAGCCCCGTCGGGAACATTTCTCGCCGCGAGACGTTCCAGGCCCTTTCGGAGGTAGGCCATTCGCGACGAGCGGATGATCACCGCCAATCAGGCTTTTGCTTGAGACAAAGAACGCAACCGAAGCTCATGCTCCGGCGCTGCAGGTAGATCCGTCGTCACGGGCACCTGGCGCGTTCCCGACATCATGGACAGCAACCGAGGGCCGAACTGCGCGAGATGTCCGGCGATGAATCATCTGTCCGTTCACCAATGGAACAAACTCTGCCCCCGCCTGTTCCTCTCGCATGTGAGGTGTGATGGCCAATCGCGATATCATCGTTATCGGCGGATCGGCGGGATCGTCCGATCCTCTGAGAACCATACTAGCCGCCCTGCCCCACAATCTCAGGGCGGCGGTAATCATCATTGTTCACATTCCCGCAAACAGCACCGGAATATTAAGGTTAGTCACTTCCGCTTCCAGCAATTTGCCTGTGAAGAATGCTGAAGATGGCGAGGCCATTCTACCCGGCCAAATCTACCTTGCTCCCTCCGACTACCACCTGCTGGTGATAAAGGATAAGCTGACCCTGGGAAACGGGCCTCGCGAAAATCTCGCGCGTCCCTCGATCGACTCGCTCTTCCGGTCAGCCGCTCTTTCCTATGGTCCCAGAACGATCGGAGTGCTTCTCAGCGGCAAGATGAACGACGGCGCATCCGGCCTGGCGACGATCAAGCAGGCCGGAGGCGTCGCCCTGGTTCAAGCGCCGGAGGATGCGGCGACGCCTGAAATGCCGATGTCGGCATTGGAAGCCACTCCCGTCGATCTCAACGCCACATCGGAAGAATTGGCACGGGCGATCATTCACTTCTCGGCGGAGCCGCCGGGACCAGCGCGGCCATTGCCGGCAGGCGTCAGGATTGAAGTGGAGATTGCGGCAGGCGGCCGCTCAGACACGTCTAAAATCAAGCAACTAGCCGACGCTTCCCCCTTGACATGCCCGGAATGCGGGGGGGTCTTATCGGAAGTGAGGGATTCGCAACCCCTGCGGTTTCGTTGCCAGATCGGACACGCCTATACCGCCAAGGCATTGATTGCCGAACAGCGCGATTCTGTCGACGTTGCCATGCGCGTGGCGCTGCGAATCGTCGAGGAACGTGCTGCCCTGGTCGATCGCCTGGCCAAGGAAGCCACAAAGGCAAACCGCCTGGGTATGGCGGAAATGCATGAAGAGCGGGCCAGCGAATACCGAAAGCATGTAGATATCTTGCGCACCGCCATTCTTCAGGGCATGGAAGACAAGGCTCCTAACGAGAGTGGGTCGGAGGTCGTTGACCTGGAAATGCGTGCGGGAAGGAAGCCGGAATCGTAATGGGCCGTCTCGGCGGCTCAACACCATGGAACGCCAGACGTGACAAAGAAATCTCGGGTAAAAAAAAGCGACGAGCTTTTGACCGATGCTGGAGTTGAGATCAACGAAGGTGCTGCCTCGCGGTCGCCGATCATCGTGGGGATTGGAGCTTCCGCGGCGGAGACCGGCAGTCTCGAAATCTTCTTTGAGCAGATGCACTCTTCCCCAGGCGCCGCCTTTGTTATCGTGATGCAATATCGCGACGCTTTCGACCAGGAAGCATTCCAGGCCCGTTTGGCGACAGTGAGCGGCCGCACCGTGCGGCTAGCCTCAAACGGGGAAACGATAGAATCCGAGCGCATCTATATCGCTCCGACCGGCGTGATCGCCACCTTGAAAAACGATCGGCTGCTGACCCATCATGGGTCCGACACATCGGGTGAACGCGGGACCATGGACAGCTTCCTGGTCTCCCTGGCCGAACAGGAGCAAAAGCGGGCCATCGGGCTCGTCATGGGCGGCTGCGGGACCGACGGAACCCTCGGTATCATTGCCGTCAAGGAGCAAGGCGGGTTGGCGCTTGCCGAAATCTGCCAGGAATCCGTCGATATTTCCCATCCGTCATCGCAGCCCAAGAGCGCGGCTGCGGTGGCGGATCTGGTTTTGCCTGCCGAGGAGCTGGCGACCCGCATCAAGGCTCAGATCCGCAGCATTCAACGCCAGACGCTGGCGCAGGACTTCGACGAACTGGTCGTTCAGGTTGGCCCGCAACTGACGCGGATCGCCGCCGTGCTTCGCAACAGAACAGGTCACGATTTTCACGGCTACAAGCCCAATACCTTCCTGAGGCGGGTGCAACGCCGCATCCAGGTAACGCAGACCGATACCATCGAAAATTACCTCGAATATCTGCGTTCCGACGCCGACGAGGCAAATAATCTGTTCAACGACCTGCTGATCGGCGTGACGCATTTCTTCCGGGATACCAAGGAGTTCGAACACCTCGAACGGGAGGTCATTCCCAAACTTTTCGAAGGCAAGGGCGCGAGCGATCACATCCGTGTCTGGGTGCTTGGCTGCGCCACGGGTGAAGAAGCCTATTCGATCGCCATCCTTTTGCGCGAACAGATGGCACGGCTCGACATCGTGCCGCATATCCAGATCTTCGCGACCGATATCGATAATCGCGCGCTGGCGCAGGCGCGTGTCGGGCGATACGCCGCCTCCGCGATCAAGGATGTTACACCCGAGCGGTTGGCGCGCTGGTTCGTCAAAGAGGGCGAAACCTATTCCGTGGTCAAGGAACTGCGGGAAATGTGCTTGTTTTCGCAGCACAATCTCATCAAGGACGCGCCCTTCTCAAGGCTCGACATGGTGTCATGCCGCAACCTTCTGATTTATCTGGGCGCAGAACTTCAGAACAGGGTCATTCCGCTCTTCCATTTCGCCCTCAGGCCGGGTGGTTATCTTTTCCTTGGCAATTCCGAGAATGTCAGCCGCCATGGGAAGCTTTTTACGCCCGTGGATCGCCGCTTCCGGATATTCCGGCAAATCGAAACCATGACGCGTCTACTGCCGGATTTTCCATTGTCGGCGACCACCGAACGCAACGCGCCGCCGGGCATGCCGTCCGGAATACGTCCTTCCGTCAACAACGTATCCGTGCTCACGAAACAGGCCGAGCGGATCATGGAGCGATATGCGCCCGCTTACATGATTGTCGACGAAAACCATGACGTGCTGCATTTTTCCGGGCGCACCGGCAAATTCATCGATCCGCCTTCGGGCCATGCCAGCCTCAATGTCTTCAATCTGATCCATCGCGATCTGCGCATAGATCTGCGCGCAGCCCTCCATAAGGCTGAGACCGACAAGGCAACCGTCAAGGTCGGCGGCTTGAAAGTCGGGCAGAACGGCAGCGCCTTAGTGGTAACCATGTCGATCGAACCGATTGACCCCGCGCCGGGACAGCCACGCCGTTTCATGGTGATCCTCCAGGATGGTCAGGTGGTTGGGGAGGATGACGCTGGCACGATCATTCCCTCCGCCGGTCAGGAGGAGCATGTACGGCGCCTGGAGGACGAGCTTCGCCAGGCGCGCGATCGGCTACAGGCAACAGTCGAAGAGCTGGAAAGCACCAATGAAGAGTTGAAGGCCTCGAACGAGGAGTACCAGTCCGTCAACGAGGAACTTCAATCGTCAAATGAGGAATTGGAGACCTCCAAGGAGGAGCTCCAGTCGCTCAACGAAGAACTCCAGACGGTCAATGGCGAACTGGCTCATCGCGTGGAAGAGCTGGCACGGGCGAATTCCGATCTTAGAAATCTGCTCGACAGCACGCAGATTGCCGCCGTCTTTTTGGACAATGATCTGCGCATCAAGAGTTTCACGCCCGCAATCACCGACATATTCCACCTGATCGACACCGATCTCGGCAGACCGATCCATCACATCGCCGCGAGAATTGCCTATGACGATCTCGAGCAGGATGCGCGGCGCGTTATCCGGACGCTGAGCAGCATGGAACGGGAGACGAAAAACCCGCAGACCGGCTCGCAGTATCTGATCCGCGTGCTCCCCTATCGCAGCGTCGACAACGTCATTGAGGGCGCCGTTTTGACCTTCATGGACGTAACCGCGCTCGTCCGAGCAGAGGAGCGCCTGCGGGATCGCGAAGCGCTTCTGCGCTCTGTTGTCGAAGGCATTCCGCAGCTTGTCTGGCGCGCGGCGGCGGAGGGCAATTGGACCTGGAGCAGCCCGCAATGGACGGCTTATACCGGCCAGACCGAGATTGCATCGCTGGGCAAAGGCTGGCTTGATCCCATACATCCCGATGATCGCAAGAAGGTCCTGGAAGCCTGGAAGGATGCCGAAAAAACCGGACTGCTCGAATTGGAGCATCGCCTCTTCAATGCTGAAACGAATACATACAGGACCGTGCATCTACGAGCCCGGCCAGTGAAGAACGATTCCGGCAAGGTGGTCGAATGGTTTGGCACAGCGACCGATGTGCACGAAATGCAGCTCCTTCAGGAGCATCAGCAAATCTTGCTGCACGAGCTTCAGCACCGGGTCCGCAATACGCTTGCGATCGTCCGCTCGATTGCCGCCCATACCGCGGAAACGAGCGACACGGTCGTAGACTACGCCCGTCATCTGGAAGGCCGCATCAACGCAATGGCCAGAACGCAGACCTTGCTGACGAGCGCGCCCGATGCCGCCATGGACCTGAAAGACCTGATCAAAAGCGAAATATCCGCGCAGACCGGCAAAGATGAAAATCCGGTGACGATAACCGGCCCAAATGCGGCTTTGTTCGGCAAAGCGGCGGAGAACATGAGCCTCGCGATCCATGAGTTGACAAGCAATGCCGTTAAATACGGCGCATTGTCGCAAGACGGCGGAGAATTGCACATCTCCTTCCATAATCACGGTGACGGCAAGAAGCCCTCTCTGAAGCTGGTCTGGCAAGAGACAGGGCTGACTGGATTGCCGAAGAGGCCGGCCCGGCGCGGATTTGGGTCCGAACTGATCGAAAATGTCGTGCCGTATCAGTTCGGTGGTAGCGGACGAATGGAGTTCACGCCGGAAGGATTGATCTGTACCATCGAACTTCCTCTTTCCGAAAAGATCAAACTGCATGAGCCAAGTCATTGAGAGTAATGCGCTGCAGAGGCCACACTCGCGAAACTTCCCCACCGTTTGTTCGGTCTGACGAGATGAGCCAGCGCTACAGCCACCTCTTTTCCGGCCGACGGATTTTGATCGTGGAAGATGAGTATCTTCTTGCAAACGAGGCGCGGCGCCAGTTGCTAAAGCTCGGGGCTATCGTCATCGGGCCAACGGCAAGGGTCGACCAGGCTCTCGAATTGATCCAGGATGAAGATGTCGATGCGGCGATCCTCGACGTCCACCTCGACGGTGAAATGGTGTTTCCCGTGGCGGAGAGACTGGATGAACTGAAGATCCCTTATGTCTTTGCGACCGGTTATGATCCGTCGATCATTCCCGCCCGTTTCACCGGTTTTGTTCTTTGCGAGAAGCCGATCGAAATCGAGCATATTGCACGAGGCCTTTTTGGCCCTCGGCAGCAGGATACGTGACGAACGTCTTGCCAGGCATTTCCCGAGAGCCAGACCGCTTTACGCATGCCCGCGCTTGACGCAGTGATCATGCGCCAAAGTGGAGATTTCCGTCGTAAGGCGTTCGATATCGAGCGGCTTCGAATAGACCTCGATGTCCGTGAACCGTTCGCCAAAAACGGATTTTTCATAGCCGGTCGTAAATACGAACGGTATTCCTCGCTTCGAGAGCGCCTCGGCCACGGGAAAGACCATTTCACCTCTGATGCTGACATCGAGGATGGCGCAATCGATCTCATCGGTCGCAGCGATAAGAGACAAAGCCTGAGCGATTGTCGGCGCAGGCCCAAGAACAGCAAGATCGCGATCGCCGAGTGAAGCCGCAAGGTCGAAGGCGAGCAGATATTCATCCTCCACGACCAAAACGATTGGTTGCTCTGCCGGTTCTTTACTCATGAGATTCTGGACGTCCTAGATCGATTAACGATGGCCTTGGCCCAGGCTCGACGCGCCAGCTTTTCAAGACGTTCCGCGTCGATTTCATCTTCAATGATATGCAGGTGGCCTCTCATCAGATCCAGGGTGACGTTGAAGGTGTTCAACAACTCTACAGCCTGCGCACTCGGATGACCGCCGGCCTCCAACCGGCCGATGAGCGCCTCTTGCTTCAGAACGCGCTTTTCACCGTCGCGAACATGGCCTACAGCCATTGCAAGTTCCTCGCGTCTGTGCACGGTCGCCTCCTCAGGGAGATTCCTGCACATCATGAACTCAGTTATGCCTCAAATCCAGCCACTTCCATTGTAGGAACGCTGGATACGCCATTCCGTCAGGTTCGAGGACGGAGTTTACTCAATCCTCCGAAGTTTGTGGGATCTCCTTCCTGCAAACGGCTTCTATATCCTCCTGGATCTTACTGGGAAATGTCGAACTTTCGCCGATAGATGTCGTGCATATTCGCAAACATCCAAGATTCGAGTGACATCTCGTCGGTGAACTGATCGAGGCTTGCAACGGCCCTCGCCACGGTCTCCTGCACCAGATCGTCCGCATCGGCCGGGTTCCTGCAGAACGCTTCCGCCAATGATCGAAATGTCGGCATAAGTTCCTCCATTTCAGCCTGCAATCGGTGGTGTCGGGAAATATCAGTCACGATATTCTCTTTTCACTAACTCACGATTGTTCCGTCCATTTCCATTCGGAGGCATCCGCGCCTGTCCGATATTTTTTAACGGGTATGATCCTCGGCTTGTTCCTGATTGGCCCAAGAAATCTGGAGATCCTGCATCTTCCTTGATGTCGCGGCCAACCTTCCAACAACCGAGCGCCACCACCAGCCGCGGCGGGAACTTCCGGCCGTCTCCACCGTTGAGCTTGATTATTCGAGATACGAAGCGGCGATGCTCAATTTTGAGTTCGCCGACGAGGGTACAGATGTCATCAATCGACCCGCAAAACCGTGCCATGGAAATTGCGACCGAAGCGCATGCGGACCAGACCGATAAACTCGGCAATCCCTATGTCGAGCATTGCCGTCGCGTGGCATCGGCGGTTTCGGGGGAGGACCAGAAAATCGTGGCATATCTGCATGATGTCGTGGAGAAAGGGCCTGGCTGGACCATCGAACGCCTCCGGCAGCAAGGCTTTTCTCGTTCAGTACTCGCAGCCGTCGATGCCCTCACCAAACGCGTTGGCGAGGATGACGATGCCTTTGTCCGCCGCGCGATCGCAAATGCCATGGCAAGACCGGTCAAGAAGGCAGATCTCGAGGACAATCTTTGGCAGCAGCAGCGGATTGGCGGTGACATCGGCAAGTATCGGCGTGGCCTCGATATCATGCGGGAACAAGATGATCGCTGAAGGTGGAATACTCTGACCGATTTCTGAAAGGACCACGATGTCGGCGACTATTCGTCTATTTGTATTCGGGACGCTGAAAAGGGGTTTTGCGTTGCATGAGCGGGGACTGGCGCGTGCGCACTACCGCGGTCTCTTCAAAACCCGCAAGCCCTATCCCATGCTGATCGCCGGTCGCTGGTTTGCACCCATGATGTTTGACGAGCCAGGAAACGGCACGACCGTGAAAGGTGAGCTTTATGAAGTCGACGATCGGACTCTGCGACATCTCGATCTGTTGGAATCGATCGGTAAGCCGGGACATTTCCGCGGATTGATCGAACTGGAACGGGTAGCCGGCGGCGATCCTTGCATCGCATTCGTTTATTTCAAGTCGCGAAGCTTAGCAAAGCCCATACATTCGGACTATCTTTCCACATATGACGATCGCCGTTTCATCCCGCCGGAACAACGCATCGAAAGAGCGCCGGACCAGAGCCGCGGGACATATTCCAAAGATGCCGGGCTCCGATGAAGTCTTTCTGTTCCGACACGGACCAAACGATCGCTCTTGCGTAAGCTCCCCGGAACATTTGCCATTCGATACGGTTTACATCAACGACCTCAGCATGTGCCGGCGGTCGAATGGCGCATAGCGCGACCAGCAATCTCGGGACCACGAGCGTGGTCGAAGAGAGCTGGCATCGGGTGCCCGCTCAGCGGCATGTTGCCCAATGTCGGACGCCCGAACGTGATTGATCTCTGGTACAAGAATTCTGTCATCTACAGCCTCAACGTCGGCACCTTCAAGGACAGTGACGGTGATGGAATTGGCGATTTCAAAGGCCTGACCGATCAGCTCGACTATATCGCACGGCTCGGCGTCACCTGCCTGTGGTTGCTGCCATTTTATCCCAGCCCCGGAATGGACTATGGCTACGATGTTACCGACTACTATAATATTGCCCCGGAGCTCGGTACGCTTGGCGATTTCGTGGAGTTCAGCCATCAGGCGCGGTTGCGCGGCCTGAAACTTATCATCGATCTGCCGATCAATCATACGTCCGAGCAGCATCCCTGGTTTCAACAGGCGCGGACCGATCCTCGCTCGCCCTTCCGCGACTACTACAACTGGTCGAGATCCAAGCCGGCAAACGTCAATCACGGCATGGCCTTTCCCGGCCACCAATCAAGCGTATGGACCTTTGATCCGCTGGCGACGGCCTGGTACTATCATCGCTTCTATCCGCATCAGCCGGACCTCAACATCAGCAACCCGGCGGTCCGGGAAGAGATTTTCAAGATCGTTGGCTTTTGGCTCGAGCTCGGCGTATCGGGATTTCGGATAGATGCAGCACCGTTCCTGGTCGAGGAAATCAGCCCTAACCGCCCCTCGTCGCGGCACTATGAGTTTTTCGGCGAGTTGCGCGACTTTCTATCCTGGCGGCGCGGCGACGCCGTCCTGATTGCCGAAGCAAACGTGCCTCCGAAAGAGATGCCGCAGTTCTTCGGCGGCGGTTCCCGCCTTCACATGCTATTTGCCTTTCTTGCAAACCAGTATCTGTTTCTGGCGCTCGCCACCAATTCCGCCGCCCCCCTTGCGCGGGGTCTCGCCCGGCTTCCGAAATTGCCGCAGCTTTGCCAATGGGTGCAGTTCCTGCGCAATCACGATGAGCTAGACCTGGGCCGCCTGACGGAGAAGGAGCGGAACGAGGTCTACACCGTCTTTGCTCCCGACGCCGACATGCGCCTTTATAACCGTGGCATTCGCCGCCGCCTTGCGCCGATGCTCGGCAACGAGCGCCGGAGGATCGAAATGGCGTTCAGCCTGATGTTCAGCCTTCCGGGCATACCCGTCATTTACTATGGCGACGAACTCGGGCTGGGGGACGTGCTTTGCCTGCCGGAGCGCTGGCCGGTGCGCACCTGCATGCAATGGTCCGATGATGAAAATGCCGGCTTCTCCACCTGCGCGGAAGAATATCTAATCCACCCGGTCATCATGACTGGCGATCATGGAGCCGACAAGATCAACGCCGAGGCTCAGCAGCGCGATCCGGACTCGTTACTCAACTGGGTAAGACGGCTTGTCGACACACGGCAGTCTTGCCCCGAGGTCGGCTGGGGCGAATGGCGCTGTATCGAAACGCATAACCCAGCGGTGTTCGCCCAGAGGTTCGCCTGGGAGCAAGGCACGGTCCTGATCGCTCACAATCTTGCGCCGCGAAATTGCTCCGTGAAGTTGGATCTCGATAAGGATGAGATGAAACAGCTTATCGGATTGTTCGGCAACAGGGTCTATCCCGAGAAAAAAGGCAAGGGCACCACGATCGAGCTCGATGCCTACGGTTACCGTTGGTTTCGGAGCAATCTACCGGCCGCCTCATAGACAGCTCCCTTAAAAACGGGAAATGGCAAGCTCGGCACGGAACCTATGCGCGCGGCAGCGGTTGTGCCTAACCTATACCGCCGAGGGCGCCAAGATGACGCCAGGGAAAGGACGCGGCTTGCCGCGACAATCCGGAGAGGCTCCCATGACCGCCAAACCAGCCACTAGATGGTGGCATGCCAAGACGGCCTATCAGATCTATCCACGCAGCTTCTTCGACAGCAACGGAGACGGCATCGGCGATATTCCGGGCATAACCTCGCGACTCGATTATCTCCACTCCCTCGGCATTGGCTTGATCTGGCTTTCGCCGATCTTCAAATCGCCGATGGACGACAACGGCTACGACATCTCGGACTATCAGGATATCGCGCCGGAGTTCGGAACGCTTGCGGATTTCGATGAGCTGCTTGCGGAAGCGAGCAAACGCGGGATCGGCATTATTCTCGATCTTGTCGTCAATCACACGTCCGATGAGCACCCCTGGTTCCTCGACGCCCGCGCGTCCAAGGACAGCCCATATCGCGACTTCTATATCTGGCGCTCCCCCAACGAGGACGGCAGCCTCCCGAACGACCTTCTTTCCGTGTTCGGAGGACCGGCCTGGACGTTCGAGGCCGCGACCGGCCAATATTATTTCCATCAATTCTCCCACCGGCAGCCGGATCTCAACTGGCACAATCCGAGCGTTCGGCAGGAAATCTACAAGATGATGAATTGGTGGCTGGACCGCGGCATCGCCGGCTTCCGGATGGACGTCATCGACCGCATCGCCAAGGATGTCGATCGCGCGATCACCGCCGACGGCCCGTGTCTTCACGACTACATTCAGGAGATGCATCGAGAAACACTGAAGGACCGCGATGTCGTCACCGTCGGCGAAGCCTGGAGCGCCACCCCTGGCTCGGCTCTCTTATATTCCGGCGCGCAGCGCGGGGAATTGTCCATGGTCTTCCAGTTCGAGCATGTCCTCCAACAGTGGGATAAGGTCTATGGCAAATGGCGGCCACAGCCGTTTGACCTCGTCAGTTTGAAGGCAGTCCTCAGCAAGTGGCAATATGCGCTCTCGGACGATGGATGGAATTCTCTTTTCTGGGGCAACCACGATCTGCCGCGTGCCGTTTCGACCTATGGCGATGCCACGGGTTACCATCGGGAATCCGCGACGATGCTGGCAACCGTCCTTCATTTCCTGAAAGGCACGCCCTTCGTCTACCAGGGCGAAGAAATCGGCATGACGAACGCCACCTTCACCTCCATCGATCAGTACAGAGATATCGAAACGCTGAATATGCATCGCCTGCATGTCGAGGCAGGGCTTTCGTCGGAGGAATTCATCACTGTCGCCAATCGGAATGCGCGCGACAATGCCCGTACCCCCATGCAATGGAGCACGGCGCCGCATGGCGGCTTCACCACCGGCGTTCCGTGGATACAGACAAATCCCAATTTCAGTAGCATCAACGCGGCACAGAGCATGGGTGACGACCGCTCGATCTGGAATTACTACCGGCGGCTGATTGCGCTGCGTGCCATGCATCCGGTCATCGTCTACGGCACCTATCAATCCCATTTCGATCAACACCCGCAGGTTTTCGCCTATACAAGGACATTCGAGGACCAGTGTGTGATCGTGCTCGCAAATTTCTCGGTGGAGACCGTAACACTGCCTCTGCCCGACGAATTGCAGGTGGAAGGTCGATGCCTTATTGCCAACTATCAGCCCGTAAGCCGTTTGCAAGAGACGGTCGAACTCAAGCCATACGAGACTTTGGCGATCCTTCATACGATCGAGCTGCCCAAGGAAAATGTGGCCGAGGCTTCGGCCTGAGCGATGTTTACGGGCTCTTCGGCGATGCAGCGCTACCGACGCCGGAGCGGACGCTGCACCAAACCTCGCCTTCTCGATAATGCTCCAGCACGTGACACATGCCGGCGCGTCGCCGTGCATTTCTACGGGAACCGACATCAATATTCGCGAGTTTGAATTCCTGAGTGCAAGCGAAGCGGGGCGAGCAAACGCATGCCATTTCACGAAGGAGATTGGTCATGGTCACGAAGGCAAACGGCGACCCGCGCCACCACACACAGAAGATGCAGGCGCGGCTGAAAGAAACGATGGATCATTTGCGCGAGGACATCGAAAAGGTCGATGAGCCGCAACTCAAGGCGATGTTCGAAACCGCTGCAGAAGTGCTTGGGGGACTAAGAAAGGCCTTCAGCGATTACGAGAAGAAGAACGAAAGCGCATGGCGATAGCGCGTCAGCACCAGTAGATCGAAAGATTGATACGGACCGGTCGCGTCAATCGCCAAGGCCGATTTCCGCAATCAATGGAAGATGATCGGAAGCCAGGCTCGTCAGACGATTTCGCGGCACGCTCGTGCCAAGGACAGCAAGATCGGCGCTGACGAAAATATGATCCAGCCGCATCAGCGGATAACGCGAGGGAAAGGTCGGCTTCGCCGGCTGATTGCCGGAAAGTTGGGCGTCCTTCAATGTGCGGACGGCAAGCCGGTAGGCTGCGGAGACGGGAACGGCGTTGAAATCCCCGCAGAGAATGGTCGAAGCAAGGTCCTTGCCGCTATCCGGCAGCCATGCCGGCCCGAGAAGCGTCGTCATTTGCTGGACGCGATCGCGTCCCCGAAGGCCGAGATGGGTGTTGACGAGGTGCAACTGCCTGTTTCCCACCATGACTTCGACGGAAACTGCCCCACGCGGCTCGCCCAACGAAGGCAGCGGCCCGGCCTTGATCGCCTTTGTCGGCAGGCTCGTTATGAGCGCGTCTCCATATTGCTCCTCGGCTATCGTCAGGGCCGGATTGAAATGCGCCTCCATCTTCAGCAAGGAGGCGATCATGCTCGCCTGATCGACGCCGCCGGTTCTGTGGCGACGCACATCGATCTCCTGCAGCGCTACGATATCCGCTTGCGTCTCCGCGATCACAGCGGCGATCCGGCCGGGGTCGATCTTGCGATCCGTGCCAATGCAACTGTGCACGTTATAGGTCAGAATTCTGATCGTTCTTCCGCGGGACATGGCCGGGGAACACCGAACTCGCCCAATCGTTCCGCTTCATCGGGGCGGTATTCCCAGCCGATGCAGAAGGATAGCCGATGACCTTGAAAAGCCTGATTTGGAATGGTCTGCTCATCGCAGCGACATGCCTTGCATTCTGGCTCCTGTATCGCATCCTTCATCACTACAGCTTGGATGACATCAGGAACTCGCTGCTGAGCATCCCGCTCCGGCATCTTTGCTTGGCGCTTCTCTGCGCGGCGGCCTCCTACCTTTGTCTCACCGGTTTCGATCTGCTTGCCATCTTGTCGCTCCGCAAGTCTTTGCCTTATCGCAAAATTGCGCTTGCCTCCTTCGTCAGCCTCTCGATAGGCCACAATATTGGCTTTGCCGGCCTCAGCAGCGGCGCCTTCCGATATCGCTTTTATTCACGCTGGGGTCTAAGCATCGAGGAAGTCACGAAGATAGTGCTTTTCTGCGGCGTCACGGTCGGCCTGGGGATGACCACGCTCGGCGGAATCGCGTTGCTGGTCGACCCTGCGGATGCCGCGGGCCTGCTGAGGTCGAATACCAGGGACATCCGAACGGCAGGTGTCATCCTTCTTGCCGTTCCGGTTCTCTATGCGTCGCTTACCATGATCCTGCGGCAAAGATTGACTTTATGGCGCTGGTCATTCGAGCTGCCGCGGCCCCACATAGCCTTGCTGCAAATCGTCATCGGTACTTTGGATTTCGTCTGCGTCTCGGCGTGCCTGCATCAGTTGCTTTCGGCCTTCGCGGATGTTGCATTGTTCCGATCAATCACCGCCTACGTGCTAGCCAATACGGCTGTCATGGCGACCCATGTTCCTGGCGGCTTGGGCGTGATCGAGACAACCGTCTCCTATATCGTGCCGAATGCGGCCTCCATTGGCGCCTTGATCGCCTTTCGCTGCATCTACTTCCTCATCCCCCTCATCCTGGGACCGACCCTTCTGATCGCCAGCGAACTGGTGTTTCGGCACCGCTCAGCTCGAACGAAGGATCCGGCGAAGGTGGCCGACAAGACGACGAGGACCCAGGCGCCCCAGCGGACGGGCGGGATCGAATAGCGCGGTCCCCGCAATCGGCCCTGTCTTTTGGCAGGTCGTTGCCAGCGGCTTGAGGCATCGGGCTCCGACATTCAGCTCAGCGATTGCGTGGATTAGCGATCCGCTCTGTTGAAAGGCATTTCGAACGGCGCCAGCGGCGCAGCCGAGGTACTCCGCCACCAGCATATTGCGCAGCTCATCGATCGCCAAACGGTGAGTGGGCTTATGTGCCTGAAAAAGAATATCGCATTCGGTGTCGAGTCCCTCGGACCGGTGGTTGAGATTGGAGGAACCAATGCGGAGCAGATTGTCGTCGGCGATCAGAAGCTTCGAGTGAACGAGCAGTTCGACCTGCTTTTCGCCATCGGGGACCACCGGATAGAAGATGCGCAGCCGACCGTGACGATCCGCATCCATGAGACGTCGGACGATCCTGTCGCGGTTCTTTCCCATTATAAAGTTCTCGATCAAGCCATGGGATTTGCGTGTGCAGATGATGACGACTTCCGGCCCGTCCTCTTCCCGCAGGCGAGCGGCAATGGCTTCCGCGACATTGAACGACGCAAGGTATTGCGTCTCGATGTAAAGCTGACGTCTCGCCTTGGCGATCACGTCCTTTGTCACGGCAATTCCCTGACGCAGACCGCGCTTGAAGAAGGTCACCGGTTCCGTTATCGCAAGCCTGACCGGCACATTTTCAAGCGACGCGGTGAGATCGTTTGGCCAGTCGACGGCGGTCTGCGCCGTCAAGGCCCTGCACTCCTCTCCGGTGGCATCCATCCATCGTCGCCTCGCCACGGAGGCGATGAGCCTGGCCGCATCCCCCGTCACCATGGTTTGCAGGTCGTGAAGCGGTTCGTAAAACACGCCGTCGGGATCGCGCTTCAGCTTATCACGAACCCTGTGTACCCAGGTGTCCCAACGCCGCGACGTCAGATCGATTCCACCGATGAAGGCCACGGAATCGTCGATGCAGACAAGTTTCTGATGGTGACATCCGCGAATGGCGGGCTGCATGGCAAAGCGCAGGTCGATGCGAGAGTTCTTTGGAAAATTTATCTTGCGCAGTACCTTCAAGGATTTTTCGGAATAAAGCGGTCCCAAGGCCCAGATCAAAATTCGAACCTCAAGATCGGGATTGGCATCCACTAAGGCATGCAGAAGATCGCCGAGTGTTTCTTTGGAGTTCTCAGGCTGCAGGTGGATATCGGGGTTGAAGTCCCATCCGATGATCCAGACCCGTCTCCGCGCACGGCGTAAAATGTGGGCCAATCGCGAGAAATAGGCGCTACCGTTGATGAGGAAGGCCGTCCGTGCCGCAATACCTTCCAATCGCATATCTTCGGCTTTCAGCGACATGGCAGAACCATTTACACCTCTCTGTTTCCGACAGCCGATCGTGCCCCGACAGGTCCTTGTCGCTTGCCTCTTACGAGACGCAAACGCCTGAATTTTCCCAATGTTCCGCCGACGAACGCTTGATGATGCGTGGCTCCACGAAAGCTGGAGGAACAAGTCGCCAGCCGCGCAGTTCCTATGGAATGGCAAAGACAGGCACGATCCGCATCGGTATCTCGGGCTGGACCTACGCCCCTTGGCGCGGCGTCTTCTATCCGGGGGATGTGGCGCAGAAGCGCGAGTTGGCCTATGCCTCGCGGCAATTCCCTTCCATTGAAATCAACGGTACCTTCTACGGCCTGCAGCGCCCCGACGTCTTTGCCAGGTGGCGCGATGAGACGCCCGACGATTTCGTCTTTGCGGTAAAAGGCTCCCGTTACATCACCCATCTGCGCCGGCTTCGCGATGTCGAAACCCCGCTCGCCAATTTCATCGCCTCCGGGGTGCTACGCCTGGGAGCAAAGCTCGGACCAATCCTCTGGCAGTTTCCAGCGCGACAGCGTTTCGATCCCGATCTCTTTTCCGCTTTCATGAGAATGCTGCCGAAAGACACAGCCGCTGCAGCGAGGCTTGCCACGCGGCACGACGAACGGCTGAACGGTCGGGACTGGCTGAAGGCCGATGGCGAAAGACCTATCCGCCACGCATTCGAAATCCGCCACGAGAGCTTCGTCGACGCGGATTTCATCGACCTGCTTCGCGAGCATGAAATCGGGCTCGTTTGCGCCGACACGGTCGAATGGCCGCTGCTGATGGATGTGACGGCCGACTTCGTCTATTGCCGCCTCCATGGCTCCGAAGAGCTTTATGTCAGCGGCTATGACGACAAGGCGCTGGATATCTGGGCGGAGAGGATCGATGACTGGGCCCATGGTCGCGAGCCGGCAAATGCCAACCGCGTGCTCAAGCCGCTGAAGCCGGCGCGCAGTGGCCGCGATGTCTATGTTTATTTCGATAACGACGTGAAAGTACGAGCCCCCGCGGACGCACGGGCGCTTGCCGCACGGCTAGGATTGGCAAATCCCGCCACTGCCAAAAGACGCTCAAAATTGGCTGTGGCCTGATTTTAAGGCGGTTGCAACTGCCGACGCAGTTGCTGAGGAACCTTCACCCCCGGCGGCAGTTAGGAAGTCCATTGGACCAACGGAGGTTATGATGAAAAGGATTCTCGTTGCCGTGAGTGCGGCACTCTTCGCATCCGGGACAGCATTTGCTCAGAGCACGACGGTGGTTATACCCGGAGAGGTCAGGACGTATGTGACGGAACAAGACGTTCCATCGGTAGCTTATGAGGGCGACATCGTAGTCGGCAGCGAATTGCCAAGTTCGGTGGAAGTACACACCATTCCGAGTAACAGCGATTACGCCTATACGGTCGTCAATAAGAAGCGTGTGATCGTAAGCCAAAAGACTCATAAGATTATCGAAGTCGTGAAATAGCGAGGCACGAAGCCAGAATATGCCAGCCCTTCCTTTGTGGTTCTATCGTGGACGGGCTCCTAACGTTACGCGCACCCTTAGCGGTGCGCGTATTTTTGGTTTCGAGTCAATTCCTGCCTTGGTCGGTCAAGCGCCAGAGGCTTTACCTGGCGCCCCGTGAGCCGGACCTTCTTCCTTGACGTCACGCGGCGTAGGTGTGGTGATCGCGCCGTGGTCGGGGTCCTTTACATCCTGTCCCCTCGATCCGTCGGCGCCTGTTGCAAGTTCACGATCGCGGGTCTTCCGCCTGATGTCTCGCAAGGTCGTTGCTTCTTCGATCAGGGCGGTCAGTTCCTCTTCGGAAAGCTCTGAGAGATCAAAGGTCTTGGTCATAACAGTCTCCTAAATGGTCCGGTTTGTTCAGTGGCGAAAGGAAATCCCCCACACCCTCAATCGCGAGGATGCAGGGGCCGCGATCAAGGCCGGCAGAGGGGCATCCTTGCAATATGATCGAGAGCCGCTCCTACAGGATCGGCTTGCCTCCCGTCACGGCGACCGTAGTCCCTGAGACGTAGCTCGACAGCGGATCGGCTAGCATGACGTAGGTCGTAGCAAGCTCGGCGGGCTGGCCGGGGCGCTTCATTGGCACTTGCTTCCCGAAATTCTCGATCGCCTCCTTGGGCATGGTCGATGGAATGAGCAGCGTCCAGATCGGGCCGGGCGCCACGGCATTGGCGCGAATTCCCTTCTCAGCAAGCAATTGCGCGAGACCCGCGGTGAAATTCTGGATGGCGCCCTTGGTCGTGGCATAGGCAAGCAAGGTGGGATTGGGGCTGTCCGAATTGATCGAGGTAGTGTTGATGATGGAACTTCCCGGTTTCATATGCGGAACGGCGGCCTTGGTCAGATAAAACATGGCGTGAATATTGACCTTGAAGGTCAGTTCCCATTCCTGGTCGCTGATATCACCGATGTTGTGAAAGCTCGCCTGGTGAGCAGCATTGTTGACGAGAATATCGATCCCGCCGAGCTGCGCGACCGCCTTGTCCACGATTGCCCGGCAATGCTGCGGATCCTGGATGTCGCCGGGAACGAGAATGGCCTTGTGTCCCGCGTCTTCCACCCAGCGCCGGGTCTCCTCGGCGTCGTCGTCTTCATCCAGATAGGCAATGAGAACATCGGCACCTTCACGGGCAAAGGCGATTGCAACGGCACGGCCAATGCCGCTGTCGCCGCCGGTGATGATCGCCTTCTTGCCGGTAAGCCGGCCCGATCCTCGGTAAGACTTTTCGCCATGATCCGGTACCGGCCGCATGGCCGCGGTATGGCCAGGCATCGGCTGCTGTTGCGATGGGAACGGGGGCGTGGGATGGGTGGCCATGGCTTCCTCCTTGGTATCGGTGGTTCCCATTCTCAACCACGTGCCTCGCGCTTGGTTCCCGAAAAGAGCAAAATCAACAAGAAGCTGATGAAGATGACGCCACCATTTTCAAGGAACCTTCCCGCCCCGCTGCAGTTCTGAACTGGCACCAATATTCCAGTCGACGGAGGCATCTCCGCCTTCACCGGACAACCCGCACAGGGATAGCGAGTTCATTGCCATGAATTTCAAACAGATCAACGAAACGGACGGTCAGCGCACCTATATTGTCGTGCTCGATGCGAAGGAAGAAGCCTTCTCCACCCTCAGCAACTTCGCCACCACCTATGAAATGACCGCCGCCTCGGTCACCGCCATCGGCGCCTTCGAAAAGGCGACCGTCGGCTGGTTTGATTTCTCCGGCCGCAGCTACCGCAAGATTCCGGTCGAGGAGCAATGCGAAGTCCTGAGCCTTCTCGGCGATATCGCAACCGGCGACGACGGTAAGGCGAGCCTGCATCTTCACGCCGTTCTCGGCCTAAAAGACGGCTCCACGCGCGGCGGTCACTTCATCGACGGTATCGTACATCCCACTTTGGAAGTGACCATCATCGAGACCCCCGCCTACCTGCGCCGCCGGCATCACAAAGATCTCGGAATCTCCCTTATCGAACTCTGAGCCAACAACTTTGTGCGCCGTCGCGGACGCCCGCCTTGGATAGAGGGCATCGATGTGCATAGAGCAGATCGAGTTCATTCAGACATAGAGCGGGCAAACCATAAAATCGGCTAACCGCCGATCATCAGCTTGACGACTTCCTCGTGCGTCGTTTCACTGATCTTGCGCTCTCCGGCAACGATACCGCGGCGAAGGACGACGATGCGGTCGGAGACGGCGAAAATATCCTGTAGATTATGCGAGATGAAAATGACGCCGCGGCCCTGTGCCTTCAGTGATTTGATCAAGGCCACCACCTTGCGCTGTTCCGGTACGCCAAGTGCTGCGGTCGGCTCGTCCATGATCAGGATGCGAGCGTTCCAGTAGACCGCGCGCCCGATCGCGACCGCCTGGCGCTGGCCGCCGGAGAAGTTGCTGACCGGCGCATCGAGCCGTTTCACATGGAAATCGAGCTGCGCCATCGTGGCCCGCGCCGCTTCCGCCATGGCCTTCCGGTCGATCACCGGCAGGAAGCCAAAGAGCTTCTTCATCGGTTCGCGCCCAAGGAAGATGTTGGAGCCGATCGTCAGATTGTCGGCAAGCGCCAAATCCTGATAGATCGTCTCGATACCCTTTTCCCGCGCATCTTGTGGGGAGGAGAAGGTAACGGGCTTTCCTTCGATCAAGATCTCGCCGGCCGTCGGCGGATAGACGCCCGAAATCGTCTTGATCATCGTCGTTTTGCCCGCGCCATTGTCTCCCGCGAGCGCCACAACCTCGCCGGGGTGGACCACCATGGAGCAATTGTCCAAGGCTTGGACGGCGCCGAAGTAACGCGACAGGTTCCGGACTTCGAGAAGAGGCTCTGCGCTATTCATCCTGTTTTGCTCCGCTGAACCGGCGCTGTGCCTGGTCGATGAGCACCGAAATGATGATGACGATACCGACGGCGATGAACTGCCAGAACGGCTCCACATTCATGAAAACCAAGCCGTACTGAATGACGGCGATAACCAGCGCGCCGGCAATGGTGCCGATGATCGTGCCCGAGCCGCCAAACAGGCTGGCGCCGCCGATGACGACCGCGGCCACGCTGTCGAGCAGCAGCGGTTCGCCGGCCTGGGCAGCACCGGCGGTGAAGCGGGCGGCATAGAGAGCGCCGCCGAGACCGGCGCAGACCGCCGAAAGCATATAGAGCCGCAGGAGATGGGATTTTAGATCGATGCCGGCCCGCCTTGCTGCCTGCGCATTGGCGCCGATCGCATAATTGTGCTGGCCAAAGCGGGTCTGGCTCAGCAGGTAATGCATGATCACCACGAAAATCAGCGTGACGATGACGAGATAGGGCACGCCATAGAAGCGGCCGTTGCCGAGCTCAGCGAAATAGGAGTTCTTGACGGGCACGGTCGTGCCGCCGGCAAGAAGAAAGGCGGTGCCGCGCGCGACGCCGAACATGCCGAGCGTGCCGATGAAGGGCGGAACCTTGAGCCGGGAAATCAAAAGGCCGTTGATGCAGCCGGGCACCGTGGCCGCGAGCATCGCGACGAGTATTCCGAACACCATGGCTATCGGCAGCGGCATGTAAAGCCCGACCATATTGGTGACATGCGCGGCAACGACCGCAGCGAGACCCATGATGAAGCCTGTCGAAAGGTCGATACCGCCGGATATGATGACGAAGGTCTGGCCGATGGCAAGCAGCAGCGGCGCCACGGCAAAAACGGCGACCGACTGCCAGTTGAAGGCTGAGCCGACAAAGGTGCCGCCGAAATCGACACGCGCCCAGACCTCGAAAATTACGATCAGCGCGGCAAGGAAGAGCCATGCGCGCAACTGGGCGATGCGGTTGACGATGGTTTTTGCTTGATCGCCGTGGTCCGCCTCCGGCGCTACATGCTGGTCCGCCTGGCGGGCCTCGATATTGTCGATGCTCATGAATCAACCCGAACTTGAGCGAGAACGCACAGAAGTCGTCACGCCAGTCCCTCTACTATGATCAAAGATGCGCCTCGCCCTTGAGCGAGGCGCCAGACTTCATCCGATCAATCGGAGTAGATAAATTTCGCGACGTTCTTATCGGCGACATTCGATTTGTCGATGACGGTGAAACCGGTACCGATAGCGGTCGGGATCGAGTTGCCGGTCAGATGCGCATAGGCTGCCATCACGCCGAAGTAGCCAATTTCGGCCGGATGCTGGGCAATCGCGAGATCAACGAGGCCGGAATTGATATTGTCGACGATTGTCGTCGGTGCATCAAAGGCGACAACGCGGATTTTGCCTGTCTGGCCCGCCTGCTGCACCCCGTTTGCGGCGCCGAGAGCGGAGAAGAGGTTGGCACCGAAAACGCCGTCAAGATCCGAATTACGGGCATAGACGGCCTGGAGCTGCGACGCCGCTTTGTTCGCATCGTCGTCGTTGTATTGTGTTTCCAGAACAGTGATGTTCGGATATTTCTTCATCTCGTCCTTGAACCCTTGCTCGCGCTGGTCCGTCGTCGAGATACCTGGCTTGACGTTTGAAACGTAGACCTTGCCTTTTTCGTTGACGGCCTTTGCAAGTGCGCGCGCAGCAATGGCCCCACCGAGCAGGTTGTCCGAGGCAATGTAAGACAGCGGAAAATCGGCGTCGCCACTGCCCGTTTGATAAACCCCGGTACCGATGAACGTATCGACGGTGATGACCGGGATACCCGCATCGACAGCCTTCTTCAGCGGCTGGACCAACTGATCCTTGTCGGTCGGTGCAATCAGGATCGCATCCGGTTTCTTGGCAATGACGGCATCGAGAACCGGAACCTGTGTGACCGGATTGAAGTCGGATGCGCCCTGGAACATGAGCTGAGCACCCACCGCCTTGGCGGCAGCTTCAGCGCCCTTGCGCATGGTGATATAGAAGGCATCCGTCGTCAGGCCTGGAATAAGTGCAATCGTAAACTTCTTGTCTGCGGCTTTGGTGGTGCCGGCAACAGCCGAAACACCGGTGGCAAGCGTTGCCACAGCGGTGGCCTTAAGAAATGAACGGCGCTCCATAATTTCCTCCTCTTGAAACCAGACCTCCCCTGTCCGGCGCAATGGATAATCAGCGGCTTACAGCGGGCCGTCAAGTAATTTTTTTCTGTAACGAATTTCCACTATCTATTTGAAATAGCTAACCAATCAATGCGATTGGCAAAGCGACGCACCCTGCCGCCGACGGAGTGTCGCGCTGCGGTTTGAAGTCGGGATCTCGCTTTTGTCTGCCGCCTGGGAGGCGGGTATTTTCAAGCCCGGCCGAACACCGTCGAAATCCAGGCCGTTACTTCGTCCATGTCCGGTTCCTTTGTTTGGTCAACTGTCATCGATGGACCACATTCCATGGGTTCGGCACGATCGGCGAGCGCCACCAGTTCCGGGATATAGTCCGCTCCCGGATGGCCGGGCAGCCTGTCTCTCAAGCGATGGGCATAGCGTTCCCCGGCAACGACACCGGGCACCTTGCACCAAAGTTCTGCGACGCGATCGACGCCTGCATCTTTGATGTAGGCTTCGAGCACGGTTTTTGGCTGAAAGCCGAACCACGCGTCCACGATGAACGTGGAGCCGGCCGGAGCCTCGCGAATGGCCGACCAAATCGCCTGGTAGCTCGCCTTTCCGAGTGTCCGATTGAACTCCCGGTCGACGCCGCCAATGTGCTCCAGGAACGGGTTCTTGATGCCGTCGAGGGAAAGGACCGGCCATCCCGTGCGTTGCGACAGCAATTTGGCGAGGCGGCTTTTTCCCGAGGCCGGCACGCCATTGACCAGCACGACACGCTTTTCGACACAGCGGAAGGCGTCTGAAAACGTCGCCAGGCCGGCACCGACTATCCCGGCGTCATCTCCGAGCTTGGCCGGCAGGATCGCCGGACGAAACCATGGCGCCACCGCGGGGAGATCTGCGAGAGCTCGCGCCGCATCGGAACCGAGGCCCCCTCCCAATATGATGATTTCCGGATCCATCGTTGCAGCGATGTTGTCGAGCGCTGTACGCAAAGGTGCCGCCCAGGCGTGTAACACCGCCCTAGCCGTCGCATCTCCGTTTGAGGCCATTTCAAAAACATCGGCAATGGATGCTGCCGATAGACCCGCTTCGTTTATGTGCCGGCGCAGCGCCGTTCCCGAGCTGAAGGTTTCCACGCAACCGCGTCTTCCGCACGCGCATTCCGGACCATCATGTCGGACGCAGATATGGCCCAACTGCCCGGCAGTTCTGTGGCCATGATAGATCCTGCCGTCGTGGGCAACTGCGCCGCCGATCCCCGTTCCGATGGTCAGCATGGCAACGCTTTGAAAACCTCTTGCAGCACCGATACTCATTTCGGCTATGAGCGCCATGCTGCAATCATTTTCGATGACGACCCGCTTGCCGAGACTTGCCTCCAGTTGATCGACGAGGTCCATGCCGGCCAAATTCAAGATGCCGCCGGATAGGACCGAACGATTTGCAATGTCGACACGGCCAGGAATGCCTACGCCGAGCCCAACAACGCCAGCCGCACCGAGTTCTCTTGCCATCACCTTGACGCGCTCGAAGACCTGCCGGGGGTCGCTCGGTGTCCGCTCCGACAGTTTTTTGAGGATTTCGCCTCGTTTGGAGACGAGAGCCGCACGAATATTCGTGCCGCCAATGTCCACGCCAATGGCTAATTCAGACATCTGCTTTCTGTCCTTGGCCGAGACCTTCAGACTTGACGCCTTTGAAATGTGCCGCGATCACCGCTTGAATTTCGCGAAGCCGCGGAACAGCGACGGTTTCCAATCGGTCCTTCGTGACGGAACGGTCGAGCGAGATGCAGTCTTTCCATAGAGACCGGCCCGCGATGACACCGGATGCGCCGTTGCGCATGGCGTCTTCGACCTGCCGCAAGAACGTCGAATGGTCGACGCCGGCCGACAGCACCGCCCACGGCACGTCCCCCGCCAGCCGCGTGACCTCCGCACAGGCCTCAGCAGTGCCAGGATAGGGAATCTTTAGAACCTTCGATCCGCAGTCCAGGCAAATCTTGCTTCCTCCAACGACCAGCGACGGCAGCTTCGACTTGTAGTCCGCCTCATCTTCGTCCTCAAATCTGTATGTCAGGAATTCGACGACCAGCAGCAGGTCTTCGCGCGCGAAGTCCTCGATGCATTGGCGCAGGATGTCGATGTTGTGCCTGTTCGCTTCATCCCGGTCGGAGCGGAGATAGACCATGATCTTGCCGCCGGTGGCACCAAGCTGACGGACGCGACGGGCCGAAATGCCAGGCACCAGCTTGGAAAGGCGATATCCTTCCGGCGAGGTGTCCCAACCCGATGCGTCGAGGCCAATCAGAAGTGCGGTATCGCGCCTGATAATGCGGTCGTCCACCAATGCAGGAACAGCACAGATTGGATCGACGAGAACACAGGATGCCTTGCTTGCAAGAAACATGGCGATATCCGCCTTCGTGTCGCCGAGGGTCTTGTCGGAGATGGCGGCCTGCTCCTGCGGGTCGCTTGCAAGCAGACTGCGCATGCCGCCGCGCTGATCACAGGCGATAACCATCATGGCGCCGTCGTGACCGCAAATCTGCTGGTAACCTCGCATTTCGGCTGTCGTCAATCTCGACATCTGCTCCTCCCTTTAGCCCGTCCCAAACCGGATGCTGAAAGTGCGCCCACCCCAAACTTCTGAGGGATGGCCGACGAAACATTGAGAGCGCTCATGAGCCTGCATAATCGTTGCGAAACCGGCCGTTTTGAGCGATAACTCCTCACACGCCGAATGTGTAACACATTGCAGAAAGGAATTTCAATCTGAATTCGTCTCAGTCGCAGGACTCTGCAACGAACCGTGCCTTGCTGCATACGGTTGCGAAGCTGCATTACCAATCCGATATGTCGCAGGTTGATATCGCTAAAAAGCTAGGATTATCAACGGCTACAGTCTCGCGGCTGCTTCAGAAGGCACGCTCGGCCGGGATCGTTCGGATCGAGGTGATCGATCTTTCCCCCTCGGAAGATTTGGGGGCGGCCTTGGTTGACGGCCTGAAACTGCGCAACGCCATCGTGATCGACACACCGTCGTCGAACGTTCTCAGCGCCCTCGCCCCGCCGGTCGGATCAATGTTGCAGCAAGCGGGACTGCGATCGGGCTCAACGCTCGGCATCGGCTGGGGACGGGCTGTTCGCGAAGTTACCTTTGCGGGCTTGCCGCAGTTGCCTGGCATCGCAACCATTGCTCTCAACGGGGGAATGCAGCAGGCGGCTCCGCATTTTCAAATCAACGAGTTTGTGCGGCAGGCCGCAGAGCAAATGGGGGGAATTCCGCATTTTCTGCACGCCCCCTACATTTCATCTTCGGAATTGCGCGATGCTTTCCTCGCCGATCCCACCGTTCAGCAGGTCACGTCGCTGTGGAACAAGCTGGATGCTGCGATCGTCGGCGTCGGCTTAACGCATGTCGCAAGTTCCTCAGAAGCGACCGCGGCTCTCCCGGGAGAAAAAGCCTTAAGTCATGCGGCAGGTGACGTTTTGCGCCATTACGTAACCGAGGCCGGCGAACTCCTTCATTGGGATGGCGAGGAACGCATGATCGCCGCCTCCCCGCAGCAACTGCAACGAATTCCCTTGTGCATTGCGGTTGCCGCAACCCCTGCCAAGGCGCCCGGCATCATCGGGGCGGCACGATCGGGCATGATCAATGCTCTCGTGACAGATGCCAATACGGCGCAGGCCATTCTCGATCGCTTGTCCGCCGCCGATAAATCTTGAGAAAAATCTCTTGTGGTGGTCGACCAGGCAATTTTTGCGTCAATTAATAAAATTTACACACGTAACGTTCTGAGGTTACACAAGACCGGAAAAACTTGCTCGGAACTTACGTTTGCCCGTTGCGCCTCTTTTTGCGTCGACGCATCATGGACGGGCATAGCGGTTTGAAAACGGTCGACTTTCGATGAAAAAATTGACGCATAAGACAATGGAGGATTTTGCGAAATCCTGCGGCGTCTCCCGCCCAACCCTTTCCAAATATTTCGATGATCCGACGAGCGTGAAGCCGGCGACACGTGCGCTGATCGAAGCCGCACTTCGCGCATCGGACTACCAGCCAAATCTTTACGCACGGAACCTCAATCGAAAGAGGACCCGCAATGTCGGTATTCTCGTTCCGGCGCTGACGGACCCCTTTTATGCCGAAATGGTCAACCGCCTGGAACTGCGCCTGCGCGATGAAGGCTATTGGCCAATCGTGTTTTCCTCGCACGGTCTGCCGGAGCTGGAGGTCGAAGCCGTCAGCACGATGCTGTCATTGAAAGTGGCGGGCGCGATCGCCGCACCACTTGGGCAGAAATCCGATCCGCGCGCGTTTGAAAAACTCACGCAGAATGTTCCCCTCGTCTATTTCGATACCTACATCGAGGGCAACACGCCGTTCATCGGCAACAATAACTACCAGAGCGTAGCGACCATCGTGGAATATCTCTGCCGCTCTGGAGAGGCGCCGGTCTATCTCGACATTCCCCACGTCAATCACAATTCCCCGGAGAGATTGGCGAGCTATATTGCCACGATGGAGGCTTCGGGCCAGGAGCCCGTGGTGATCAAGACCATTGCCGCCTATACATGGGATTTCGAGCGCGTCGGCTACGAGCAGATGGACGCGATGCTCAAAGCCAAGAAGCTGTCATTCAAGACCCTCCTCTGCGCCAATGACCGTCTTGCCTTTGGTGTGATGGCTGCCGCTTTCGCGCATCGGCTAAAGGTCGGACGCAAGAAGGGCGACGACCTGCGCATAGCGGCCCATGACGACCATCCATTGAGCCGCTACACTTGCCCGCCACTGACGACGATGGCGCAGGATTTTGCCTCCATGACTGCAAACAGCGTCGACACGCTGCTGACGCTTCTCGGCGATACGGGTGCGCCGGCTCGCACGATCGCGGGCAAAGTTAGCCTCGATGGGACGTTGGTCATGCGCCAATCGGCATAAAACGGGTCGCAGTCTCGCTTAATCGGGAATTCCTTCAAAGCCGCGCCACGCCGCGACTGCGTCCTCCACCGCCTGCCGCGCGGCCGGTATGAATCTTCCCATCGAGACAAACCCGTGAATCTGCCCTGGCCAATCGCGCTGGACCACGTGAACTCCATCCTCCTGCAACCGCTTGGCATAGGCCATGCCTTCGTCAACGAGAATGTCGTGCCCGGCCGTGGCAATGAATGCCAGCGGTGCCCCTGCAACAGTTTCGGCCAGCGCGGGTGAGACCTTCCAATCCACGATATCGGCTGCGGTGCGAACATAATGGTCTCGAAACCATTTCATCGTCGCGGCGGTCAAACCGAAGCCTTCACCGTACCGGCGATAGCTGTCCGCCGTCTGCGTGGCGTCCGTGTTGGGGTAGATGAGCAGTTGAGCCGCAAGCCGCGGGGCGTCGCCTGAACGCGACATCAACGCCAGCACGGCCGCAAGATTGCCGCCGGCGCTGTCGCCGGCCACCGCAATTCGTTCGGGGTCGACGCCGATCTCCACGGCGGCCTGCGCCATGAATGCCAGCGTCGCAGCGCAATCCATCAGTCCGGCGGGAAATTTGTGTTCCGGCGCAAGGCGGTAATCCGGGCAGACCACCGTGCATTCGGCGAGGTTGGCAAACCATCGGCAAATCTCGTCGTGAGAGTCGAGATTGCCGATCACCCAGCCGCCGCCATGGAGATAGAGAAGACCCCGCCCCTCTTTGGAAGGCGCTCCGATGCCGCGATAGATGCGAAGGGTGATCGGGCCGTTGGGGCCGCTGATCCGGCGGTCCTCCACCGAAGCAACCGCCTCGCGAGCGCCCTGAAGCGCCGGGCTGCCAGCATTGTAGGCGATACGGGCCTCCAAGGGCGTGCCAGCTTCAAGCGGTCGCAGCTTCGCCGCCTTGCTGACATCGAGAACCCATTGCGCACCTTCGTCAAAGTATTCGGTCACGTCGCTTCTCCCCGTGCGGCGGTTTAGGCCAGAAAACTGCGCGCTTCGTCTTCGCCAAGAAGCGGCGGTCGCGCCAGGTCACCGGCGATGCTGACCGATTGCCCGCTCTGGCCGGAGGCGAGAATAGCCTCCATGATTTCGAGCACATGGAGAGCGAGTTCCCCCGATGCACGTGGCGGCCGGTTTTCCGCAAGTGCACGCGCTAGGTCGGCAACACCGAGCATACGGTAGTTCGCCCGATCCGGCGCGGCAAACGGCCAGTTTCGTTCGCCGTAGAGCTCCCCATCACTTTCGAAATTCCGCCACTCGGCACCCCGCTCGGACAGAGAGACCGTACCACCGAATGTATCGGGATCCGGCAGCCGCAGCGAGCCTTCGGTGCCGTGCAGCTCAATTGGGTGATTGGAATGGCGGAACACATCCCAGGACGCGCCGAAGTTGATGGTCGCACCGGATTGGAATTCGAGCAGCGACAGAACGTTGGTTGGCGTACCGACCTTGAACGTCGTATTCTTGAATGGCCCTTCCGCGGTGATGAGACGTTCGTCCTGACCTTTCGTCGCCATCGCCATGACGCGCACGACCGGACCGAGCAAATTCACCATCATGGTCAAGTAGTAAGGCCCCATATCGAAGACAGGGCCGCCGCCGGGCTGATAGTAGAATTGCGGATTGGGGTGCCAGTGCTCCATGCCGCGTCCCATCATGAAGGCGGTGCCGCTGACGGGGCGACCTATCGCACCCTCCTCCATCAGGCGACGCGCCCGCCGGCCCGCAGCGCCAAGGAAGGTATCCGGCGCGGAGCCGAGCAACAAAGCCCGGCTCTTCGCCTCCGCCACCAAAATCCGACCGTCGGCAGCCGATGTTGCAAGCGGCTTTTCCGTGAAGACGTGCTTGCCAGCGGACAAGGCCGACATGGTGATCTCGAAATGAACCGCCGGCACGGTCAGGTTAAGAACGAGATCGACTTCGGGATCTGCAAGTAGCTGATCGACGCTGACGCTGCGAATGCCGAACTCCTTTCCGCGCAGAGCCGCCGCATCAGCCGAAATATCGGCACAGGCGTGCACCTCAATACCGGCAAACAGCGAGGCATTACGCAGATAGGTCATCGATATGTTGCCGCAGCCGATGATCCCGATGCCAAGCGTTCCCTTTGTTTTTTCAGCCATATTTCTCAAACCTCTCCGGATTGGATAACCAACGCCTCCTCGACGGACGGCCTGAGCCGACGCGTTCCAAAGTGATTTAAAGCATCTTATTTCTTGACGCGCGACAATTTTTTATCGAACATATGCCAATGCTGGCGCGGAGATTTTTGGAGGACGCCAGTCTTTCCTGGGAGGGAAACATGACCGATTTCAAGAAAGCGCCGACCGCTTCGAATGTGGCTGCAGATTCCGCAATGCTTGACCGTCGTCACTTCCTGCTCGGAGCCGCGGGTGCGGCTACCCTCGGCATCGCATCGGGTCTTGGAATGCGCACAGCGCGCGCTGCCGATCGCACGGAGATCAGCTTTGCCAGTGCCAGCTTCTTCGGCAAGGAAGGTATCGGCGATCTCGTTAAGGCCTATAACGAGTCGCAGGACCGGATCATGGTCAAATTCATCGAACTTCCGCCGCCAAGTTCGTCGACCGAAGTCTACCAGGGCCTGATCCAGCAGCTCGCGCGTCGCAACGGAACGCCCGATGTCTTCAGCCAGGACGTGATCTGGATCGCCGGCTTTGCGGCGGCAGGCTGGGCGCTACCGCTCGATGAATATTTCCCGAAGGAGAAGCGCGCCGATTATTTCCCCGGAACGGTCGCCGCCTGCACTTACAACGAAAAGCTGACCGCGCTTCCTTGGTTCGTCGATTCCGGCATGTTCTACTACCGCAAGGATCTCGTGGAAAAGCATGGCGGCAAGGTTCCCGAAACCTGGGACGACATGGCAACCATGGCGGCTGCGGCCCAGAAGGCCGGCGACGCCAAGTTCGGCTATCTCTGGCAAGGCAAGCAGGCCGAGGTTCTGATCTGCGATGCCGTGGAAGTCATCACCTCGAACGGCGGCTCCATCCTGGCAGCCGACGGCAAATCGTCTGTTATCGGCGAGAAGGCCGCTGTCGAGGCGATCCAGTTCCTCTACGACACGATCAACAAGTCGAAAATCAGCCCGCAGAACGTTCTCTCTTGGGATGAAGAGCCTTCCCGTCAGCCCTTCACATCGGGCGAAGCGATGTTCATGCGCAACTGGTCCTATGTTTATCCGATCGCGCAGGATCCGAAAGCTTCGCACGTCGTCGACAAGGTTGCCGTTGCGCCGTTGCCGCATTTTGCCGGCGGGAAAAGTGCTGCGTGCCTCGGCGGCTATCAGCTTGGCGTCAACGCCAATTCCAAGAAGCGGGAAGCGGCGATCGAGTTCCTGACCTGGATGTCGTCTCCGGAAACCCAGACCCGTCTCGCCCTGAATTTCGGCCTCGCACCGTCACGCCCCGCAATCTTCGAAAATGCGAAGCTGAAGGCCGAGCAGCCGTTCATGGCAAGCCTGCAAAACGTCTTCACCGGCGCCACGCCCCGGCCGATCACGCCGCAATATGCCAAGGTGACGCTGGCGCTACAGTCGAGCATTTCCAAGGCCCTGGTCAGCGGCAACGTCCAGGCTGAACTCAAGGCTGCCGCTGAACAGATCAACAAGATCGTTGCCTGATATGGTCGCTGCATTGACGGCCCCCGCCGGCAGCAGGATGCAAAGGTCAATGGGGGCGCTTCCGAGCGCCCTCTGGCCCTGGCTCCTGCTGTTGCCGGCCTTCCTGTCGCTAGCATCGGTTTCCTTCTATCCGATCATCAATGGCGTCTATCTTTCCTTCACCAACCGTTCCCTGATTACGCAGGACAACGATTTCGTCGGCTTTGCCAATTATCTGCAACTCTTGGCGGATCCACCGTTCTGGAATGCGTGGTGGCATACGATCTGGTTCACCGCCGCCTCGACCGGGCTCGAGACCCTGATCGGCCTCGCCATGGCGCTGATCCTTTGCGAGACTTTCAGCGGCCGCGGCATGGTCCGCGCGGCGATGCTGGTTCCCTGGGCAATGCCAACCGTCGTCACCTCGAAAATGTTTGGATGGCTGTTCGACGGCCAGCACGGCATCATCAATTTCATCCTGCTTCAGCTCGATTTGATCGATCAGAATGTGAACTGGTATGGTTCGCCGCAAACGGCACTGACGACGATTATCCTTGCCGATGTCTGGAAAACGACACCGTTCATGGCGCTACTCCTACTGACCGGTCTTCAGACTGTTCCGAAATCGTTGATTGAGGCTGCCCGCATGGATGGCGCTGGCGCCTGGACGATCTTCTGGAATATCCGTCTGCCTCTGCTGCTGCCGACCCTGCTCATTGCCGGTCTTTTCAGGGCGCTGGATGCATTTCGCGTTTTCGATCTGGTCTATGTGCTCACCGGTGGCGGCCCGGCCGATTCCACCGAAACGCTTTCGACGCTGTCCTACAAGGTGCTCTTCTCAACGCTGCAGTTCGGTTACGGTTCGGCCGTTTCGACCGCAATGTTCATCACCGAAGGCGTGATCGCCCTGGTGTTCTGCCTCTTCCTCGTCAGACAACTGAGGAAGACGACATGAACGGCACCCGCTCCGCCTTTCAAAGCGTAATGATCTATGTTGGCGCGCTTCTCATTCTCGTCTGGTCCGCGGGCCCATTTCTATGGCAGTTCTCCACCTCGTTCCAGCTTGACAAGGCACTGACGGAAGGAACGCCGTCGCTCATCCCGAACCCATTCACGCTGGAGCATTATTACAATGCCTTCGTGGAAAAAGGCCTGCACCATTACGTCCTGAACTCACTCATCGTATCGCTCTCGACGACCGCTCTCTGCCTGATTGTCGGTTCGCTTGCCGCCTTTGCGCTGTCACGCCTTGATGTGAAGGGGCGGTTTGGAATTCTCATGGTCATCCTGTCGGTCTCGATGTTTCCGCAGATCGCGCTCGTCGGGCCACTCTACCTGATCGCGTCCGAGCTTGGACTTCTGGACACCTACAGAGCCTTGATCATCACCTATCTGGCGCTGGGGCTACCGCTCGTGACCTGGGTTCTCTTCGGCTATTTCGAAACGCTCCCGCGGGAGATCGACGAAGCCGCGCGCATGGATGGCGTCGGGGTGATCGGCCTGCTTTGGCACATCATCCTGCCGATGTCGCTCCCAAGTCTCGTGACCACTGGCTTGCTTGCCTTCATCACCGCCTGGAATGAGTTTCTGTTCGCACTGGCATTCACGTCGGACAGTGACCGCCAGACGATCCCGGTGGGCATCGCCAATTTCACCAACCAATACTACGTGCCCTGGGGAGACATTGCCGCCGCTTCAGCGGTGGTCACCGTGCCGCTGATTGTTTTGGTCCTGTTTTTCCAACGCCACATTATCGAAGGCCTGACGCAAGGCGGAATCAAGGAATGATGACATGACTAGGGATTTGAAGGTCGGCTGCCAGACGTTCACATGGGAAATGCTCGGTGAAGCCTGGACAGGCACGCCGGACGACCTGCTCTCCGCGATTTCCGCCGGCGGTTATGCGGGCATCGAAATTACCGACACGATGATCGGCCACTACGGCACAAAGCCCGCCGAATTCGCTGGGGCACTGAGGGATAAGGGGTTGCAACTCGTATCCTTCGCCTTCGGCTCCAAAAGCGGCTTCACGGTTGCCGATGCGATGGAAAAGGATCTGGCCACGGCGCAGCGCTGGATCGACTACGCCGCAGAGTTTCCGGGCGCGCTCGTCTCGATCGGCTCGGCAACCATCGTCTCGGAAGGGCCGCGGGAGGACAAGTTCGCAATCGCCGCCGAGTTCTACAATCGCGCCGGCGCGCTTGGCAAGGCATCGGGCGTTGAAGTCGCCGTACATCCGAGTTCGCATCACAATACCCTGTTGTTCAACCGAGCAGATTACGATCAGATCTTCGTGCGGCTTGATCCCGAACTGGTCGGCTGGGTTCCGGATACGGGCCACATCCTGCGTGGACATGACGATATCCTCGACACGATGCGCACCTACCGGGATCGCATACGCTATCTGCACCTCAAGGATGTCGACGCGCATGACCGATGGGCGATGCTGGGCAAGGGCGTTCTCGATATGCCGGCGATGATCGATCTCGTTTCACAGGCACCGCACTTCAACGGGTGGCTGGTGCTGGAAGAGGAATCCGAGACGGCAGCGGCCAATCCGGCCGCAGCCATAAAGGCCAACCGCGAGACGATGCGCACCCACGGCATTTAAGGAAAAGTCCATGATCGAAAAAGAAAATCGCCGTCTTCGCGTCGGTGTCCTGGGCTGCGGGCCGATCGCCCAGTTTGCGCATCTGGAATCCTGCGTGAAGGCCAGGAATGCCGATCTCTACGCGATCTGTGACGCAGCACCCGATCTGCTCGCACGCATGGGCGCCACCTATGAGCCGCGGAAAATGTTCAGCGACTACGACGCCATGCTGGCCGACCCCGATTTGGAGGCGGTCATCGTCGCCACCTCGGACGCCTATCATGTGCCGATGTCCATCAAGGCGCTCGAAGCCGGCAAGCACGTTCTGTGCGAAAAGCCGATCGGCGTCTCGGTCGAGGAAGGCGAGGAGCTGGCCGACGCCGTCAAGCGCTCGGGCAAGATCCTGCAGGTCGGGCACATGAAGCGTTTTGATCCCGCCCTTCAGGCCGCGCGTGACTTCGTTCACAACGATATCGGCCAGATCCTTGCGCTGAAGGCATGGTATTGCGATTCAACCCACCGCTACACCAACACCGATGCCGTGCAGCCGCTTCCCATCACCAGCAAGCTTGCGCGCAAACCGGCCGGCAACCCGAAAGCCGATCTCAGGCAATATTTCATGCTGGCGCATGGTTCGCATCTGGTCGACACCGCCCGCTTCTTCTGCGGCGATATCGTCGCCGTGCGCGCGCGCCTGCTGGAACGCGCCGGTGCCTATTGCTGGTTCGTGGAAACCGAATTCACCAATGGCGCCCTCGGCCATCTGGACCTCACGGTTGCCGTTCGCATGGATTGGCACGAGGGTCTCCAGCTCTACGGCGAAAATGGCTCCGTCCTCGCAAAGACCTTCAATCCCTGGTACCTCCGCTCCAGCGAAGTCGAGATCTTTCATGAGAAAGACGCAACAAGCAGGAAACCGCTTGGTGCGGACGGGCACTTCTTCCGCAGGCAGCTCGAAAGTCTCGCCGATGCCGCCCTGAAGGGTGCTCCCATGCGCGGCGCCAATGTCGAGGATGGTATCGCCTCCATTCGGGCGATGGTGGCGATCGCGCGGTCGGTGGAGACTGGCGAGCGCGTCGAGCTCGCGGCCGTGACGGGAGCCGTCTGATGCAGGTCGGGATCTTCGCCAAGACCTTTCCCGGAACCGATGCTCTCAGCGTGCTGTCTGCGGCACGCGATAGCGGCTGTGCGACCACGCAGTTCAATCTCGCCTGCTGCGGGCTGCCCTCCATGCCCGACACCGTTCCCGAGTCGGTCGTAGCAACTATCCGCGCTGCCTCGGAAACGGCGGGCGTCTCGCTTGCCGCCTTGTCGGGAACCTACAACATGGCGCATCCTGACATATCGATACGGCAAAAAGGCCTCAGCCAGCTCGCCGTCATCATCGAGACGGCGGCGGCACTTTCGATCCCGCTCGTCACGCTCTGCACCGGCACGCGTCATCCGAGCGATCAGTGGGCGCACCATCCAGAAAACCGCGATCCCACGGCCTGGGCCGACATGGCTACGGAGATGTCGAAGGCGCTGGCGCTGGCGGAAGACCATGGCGTCGATCTCGGCATCGAACCCGAACAGGCGAATATCGTAACCTCGGCGGCGGACGCCAAGCGACTGATCGCGGAGATGGGATCGGAAAGGCTGCGTATCGTCCTCGATCCGGCCAATCTTTTCGAAAGCGCCACGCCATTGGAAGCACGCGCCATTGTCGAGCGCGCGGTCGAGACTGCCGCCGGACACATCGCCATGGCACATGCCAAGGATCGTTATGCCGACGGACGTTTTGCCACGGCCGGCCAGGGCATCGTGGATTTTCCCGATTTTATCGCGCGGCTAAAAGCCGTCGGCTTCCATGGTCCCCTCGTCACGCATGGACTTTCGGCAGCGGAGGCACCGCACGTTGCGGCCTTTCTCAAGGAATTGGTTTGATGGGAGCAAGCGCGGCGTTCATGCATGGCGATGCCGGCTTGGCCGTTTTCGATAGCGGACAAGGGCTGCCGGTCCTCTTTCAGCACGGCTTGGGCGGCGATGAAGCACAGGTTGCGCAAACCTTTCCAATCGGAAAGGCGCGGCGCATCACCGTCGAATGTCGCGGACATGGTTCGTCGTCGCTCGGCGACATCAGGCCTTTTTCACTACGAATGTTTGCCGAGGATGTGCTGGCAGCGGCGACAGATCGCGGGTTCGAACGCTTTGTCGCCGGCGGCATTTCCATGGGGGCGGCAATTGCCCTCCACCTCGCTCACCACTATCCGGATCGCGTCGCAGCCCTCGCTCTCGTCCGCCCCGCCTGGAGCTTTGCCGCCGCGCCGGCTAATCTGGAGCCGGTCCGAACCGTCGCGGCCTTGCTCCGCTCGTATCCGATCGCGGAAGCCAGGGAACGCTTCGCCGGTTCGGAGATCGGCATGGGCATACGCGCGAACGCGCTCGATAATTTTGCCTCCCTGCTCGGCTATTTCGACCGGCCGAATGCCGTCGCTTTCGCATCCGTGCTGGCCGATATCGCGGCTGACGGCACGGGCGTGACTGAGGCAGAGACCGCTGCCTTCAAAATTCCTGCCCTCGTCATCGGCAACGAACAGGACGCGATCCATCCGCTCGCCTGCGCGCGAACGCTCGCTGACACCATCCCCGGCGCCAGCTTTGTCGAAGTCACCTCCAAGGCGGCCGACAAGGCACGGCATTTCGCTGAAGTTCAGGACGCTATCGCCACCTTTCTCGCATCCAAGACCATCCGGAGCCTCTTTCCATCATGACACGCAAAACTCTTTCTGGCCCCGCGGCCATAGCAGCGCTCCCCCGCAACCGGCTATTGGGCGAATTCTCGCTATGGTCGGCCGATCTTGCCAACATGGAGGCCGATCTCCGGCGCATTGAACCCTATGCCGACCTGCATCACATCGACGTCGCCGATGCGCGCTTTACGCCGGGATTCCTGTTCTTTCCGGATTTCGTCGCCCGCATCACAAAGGCAACCGCCAGGCCGATCCATGTTCATCTTATGGTCGAGGCCGAGATCGTCGAAGAGCAGACGCGTCAGTTCATCGAAGCGGGTGCGGATCTTATCAGCGTTCACGCCGAAAACGGCGAAGCGGGGTTACGCGCCATTGCGCTGGCAAAGGAACTGGGCGCCGAAGCCGGCGTCGTCCTGCGATTGGAGACCCCCGTTTCAGCGATCCGGCCGTTCATCGACCATGTCGCCTTCGTGACCCTGCTTGGCACATCGATCGGCGTCAAAGGCCAAAGCCTCTCCGAGAAGGCCTGCGACCGGCTGGTCGAGGCGCGCTCACTGCTGAAACAGTCCGGCCGGGAGGATCAGGTGATCTTGGCGGCCGATGGCGGCATTCGCGAGCAGACCGTACCGCTCCTGCGTGCCGCCGGAGCACAAACGGTCGTCCTCGGATCGCTGGCCTTCGGTGACAAGAACCTGGGCGACCGGATGGCTTGGCTCCATGGATTGGAGAGCCGTGTTTCGTGAAAAAGGTTGCCCTTGCATTTGATCTCGGTGGAACGGAGCTCCGCGCTGCGCTGGTGGATAGTCAGGGGAGCCTCCTGTCATTCTCCGCCGTGCCTACGCATGCGGCGGGGGGACCGTCCGCGGTCATCCAGCAGATCGAGCTACTGGCAGCCGCGGCGCTGGCGGAAACGCCTGATCTCCTTCCCGTCGGGATTGGCATCGGCGCCCCCGGGCCGCTCGATCCGGAAGCCGGCATCGTCATTGCCCCGCCGACGCTTGCCGGGTGGTACGAGGTTCCACTAGCAGACATTCTCTCTAGCCGGTTTCAACTGCCGGTCCGGCTTGAAAATGATGCGAACGCGGCCGCACTTGGCGAATGGCGGTACGGCGCCGGACGAGGCGCGCTTTCGATGGTCTTCGTCACCGTGTCGACCGGCATCGGCGGCGGCGTGATCGTTGACGGTCGAACCTTGCATGGCAGGCGCGGCCTGGCTGGGGAAATCGGCCACATGACGATCACCAGCGAAGGGGAACGATGCTTTTGCGGTGCGATCGGTTGTTTTGAAGCCGTAGCCTCGGGGACGGCCCTTGGCAGGCGGGCAACGGCGCGGACCCGGCAATCCGACGGCTCGATGCTGCGCAAGCTATCGGCCGATGCTGAAGTGACCGGGCGCCACGTTGTTGACGCCGCGCGAAATGGCGACGCACTTGCGCTGGAACTGCTGAGTGCGGAGGCTCGCTGGCTGGGGATCGGTTTCACCAATCTGCTCCATCTCTACTCCCCCGACATTCTGGTGATGGGCGGCGGGATATCTCACGGTTTCGATCTCCTGCACGACACCATTGCGGCGACGGTTCACGATCGCGCCATGCCGGCCTATCGCGACGTGCCGATCGTCCCCGCGCAACTCGGGCGTCACGCAGGCCTGATCGGAGCGGCCAGCCTCATCCTGGGAGATGATGCGAAAACCGACCCTGCGCCATCGGCTAGCGAGAGCTGATCTCAAGCTCCGCGGTGCCTGCCTCACCAGTCATCACAGATTTTTTCATGAGCCAATATGGCGCGCGCGATTCTGACTATACAACTAACATGTTAGTCGGTATGTACTGACAACACATCTGGAGGAATGGAACTTGTCTCGCAAATTCGGTCTGTCAGTCGCGCTTACGACGCCCTTCGATACCAACGGCGATATCGCGATCGGCCCCATGATCAAGCAGGCCGAGACAAGCCTTGCGTCGGGATGCTCGAGCGTCACGCTGTTCGGTACCACCGGCGAGGGCTCCTCCATCGGGACGCAGGAGCGCGAAGAGGTGCTCGACGCTTTCCTGGATGTGGGGATTGCGCCGAACCAGATTATCGTGGGCGTCATGGCGGATTCGGTCGAAAATGCCGCCGCGCAAGCATCATTTGCGCTCACGAAAGGCGTGCGCAATATCCTGCTAGCGCCACCTTTCTATTTCAAGAATGTCAGCGACGAAGGACTGTTTCGCTGGTTCTCGGCCGTATTCGCTCGGCTAGGCGACAGAGCGCGCGACATCATCGTCTACAACATTCCTTCCATTACCATGGTGCCGCTCTCGGTGGCGCTGATAGGCAGGCTGCGCAGCGCCTTTCCCGGCATTGTCGTTGGAGTCAAGGACTCCTCCGGCGATTGGCCGTTCACGGAGTCGCTATTGAAGGCGCATGGCGATCTCATCATCCTGATCGGCGACGAACGGCACCTCGCCAGGGGCGTTCGGTTGGGCGGCCAGGGGGCGATTTCCGGGATGGCAAATTTCGTGCCCCGCGAAATCCGGCTGATGGCTGAGGAGGGAAAGGATGATCCGCGCGTCGAGGATTTTGTTCCGGAGCTGCTGAAATTTCCGGTGACTGCGGCCGTCAAAGTTATGGTAGCACAACTCTCCGGGGATGAAATCTGGCTTGCTGTTCGCCCGCCGCTCGTTTCAATATCCGACGAAGGACAGGAACATCTTGCCGGCGCGTTCAATGCGCTTTTCAGATCCAAGGCGGCTTAAGCGGACCGGAGAGGGAGAGAGGGACGAATGGACGGCGTGAACGAGCAGCCGACCTTACGGGAAAAAGCCTATGCTAGCTTTACCCACCATCTGCTTGCTCGCGATGTGCGGCCGGGCGAATTCGTCTCGCAGCGCAGGCTCGTGGAACTCACAGGTTTACCGCTTGGCGCCATCCGTGAGCTGATCCCGCGGCTGGAAGCCGAAGGCTTGATCAAGACGGTGCCGCAACGCGGTCTCCAGATTGCCCATATCGATCTCAACCTGATCCGCGAGGCGTTTCAGCTACGCATCTTTCTGGAAAAGGAAGCGGTTGCGCTCTTCACCCATACGGCTTCCGACGAAACGATTGCCGAACTCTTGAAACAGCATCGCGATATCGCCGCCGCCATCCAGTCTGGCGATGCCTCGCAGGAGCTTGAGGTTCATGCGCAATCGGTGGATTGGGGCATGCACGATGCTTTTATCGACGCACTCGGTAACACGATTATTTCGAATGCCTATCGCGTCAATTCAATCAAGATGCGCCTGATCAGTCAGGATCGTTTCCGGATCAACGGCCATGTCGGGCCGGTCATGAACGAGCACCTGCAGGTGCTGGAGGCGATCGAAAGACGATCCGCGGAGGACGCGGTCGCATCTCTCGTTTCGCACATCAACGGGGCAAGGGATCGTGCATTGAAGATTTGAATGAAACAGGCCGCAAATGAGGAGATTTCGGCCAAAGGAGGAGGAACAGCATGTCATCGTCATTCATCAATCCCACACGCCGCCGCTTCATGGCGGGCACGGCAGCTTTGGGCGCGGCCAGCATGCTCGGCATGCGCACGGCATCGGCATCGGTGGACTGGAAGCGGTTTTCGGGAACCACGCTGGAAGTCAACCTGGTCAAAAGCCCGCGCAGCGAAACCATCCTCAAATATCTCAGCGAGTTCGAGGCGCTGACCGGCATCAAGGTGAATGCCGAAGCGACGCCCGAGCAGCAGCAGCGCCAGAAGACGACGATTGAGCTCAGCTCCGGAAAGCCGAGCTTCGACGTCGTGCACCTCAGCTATCACGTGCAGAAGCGGCAGTTCGAAAAGGGCGGCTGGCTCGCCGACATCAGCGGTTTCCTGAAGGATCCGTCCTTGACGGACCCATCGCTGGTCGAAAGCGATTTTGCCGAGGCAGGCTTGAAGTTCGCCAAGGATTCCAATGGCGTCCTGCGCTCCCTGCCCTTCTCGGTGGATTACTGGATCGTCTATTGGAACAAGGCGCTCTTCGAGAAGAAGGGGCTTACCTATCCGCAAACCTTTGACGACATGGCCAATGCCGCCGAAGCGCTCACGGATAAATCGACCAATACCTACGGCTTCGTCGCCCGCGGTCTCAAAAATGCCAACACGCCGGTCTGGACAGCCCTCATGCTCGGCTATGGCATGACGCCGCTTTCCCCCGACGGCAAATTGCGCACCACCTCGCCAGAAGCTGTCGAGGCTGCCAAGCTCTATCAGCGACTGATGACCAAGGCCGCACCTCCGGGCGTTTCCGGCTTCAACTGGGCCGAGTCTCAATCCGCGTTCCTGCAGGGCAAGATCGGCATGTGGCTCGACGGCGTCGGCTTTGCGCCGCCGATCGAAAATCCGGAAAAATCCCGCGTTGTCGGCCAGGTCGGCTATAGCGTCATTCCCAAGGGGCCTTCTGCACAAGCGGCCGCCACCTTTGGCGACGGTATCGGCGTGACGGCGGCGAGCCAGAAGAAGGAAGCCGCCTATCTCTTCTGCCAATGGGTGATCTCGCATGACATGGGCGCGCGGCTGCTACAGGCCGGCGCCGGCGTGCCCTTCCGCCAATCCGTCCTCGAGGATCAGAAGGTCCGTGAAGGCGTCAAGATGCCTGGGGCCTGGCTCGATGCCGTGGTCGGCTCCGGCAAAGTCTCCGCACTCGGCCTGCCGGTTATCATCCCCGTCACCGAGTTCCGTGACATCTACGGCGTGGCGCTTACCAACATGATCGGCGGTGCGGATCCCGCGAGCGAGCTAAAGAACGCAACCGCGCAGTTCGAGCCGGTGCTGGCCCGAAGCGAGGGGTGATGGTGTCCGTGCGCATCGAAGATACCACGGCGAGCAGCGTCAAGGAGAAGAGCAAGCCGACAAATCGGCTTGCTCCCAACTATTGGCCCTTCGTCATTCCGGCCCTGGTGGTCATTGCCGCGGTTATTGTTTTTCCGTGGGTTTTCACCCTATGGATGAGCGTGAATAGCTGGACCCTTGGGCAATCCCAGACCTTTGCGGGCTTTGCCAACTACCTTCGCCTGGCGACCGACGCCCGCTTCTGGGAGGCGCTGTGGCACACGGTTCTCTATACAGGGCTCTCGGTCATCGCACCGGTTTTCCTGGGCACGCTCGCCGCCCTAATCTTCGATGCGCAATTCCCCTTCCGCGGCTTTCTGCGCGGCATTTTCGTCATGCCGATGATGGCGACGCCCGTCGCCATCGCGCTCGTCTGGACCATGATGTTTCATCCGCAGCTCGGAGTGCTCAACTATCTTTTGTCCTTCATAGGCATTGGTCCGCAGGAATGGATCTACAATCAATTCAGCGTCATCCCGTCGCTGGTCGTGGTGGAGACCTGGCAATGGACACCGCTCGTCATGCTGATCGTGCTCGGCGGCCTCGCCGCCGTTCCGCGCGAACCCTATGAAAGCGCCGAGATCGACGGCGCCAATGCATGGCAGAAGTTTCGTTATCTTACCCTGCCGATGATCGCGCCCTTCCTGATGATCGCCGTGATTATTCGCAGCATCGATGCGATCAAGAGCTTCGACATCATCTATGCGATGACGCAGGGCGGACCGGGCACGGCCTCCGAGACGATCAACATCTATCTCTACAACACCGCCTTCTCCTACTATGACATCGGCTACGGCTCGGCCATGGCGGTCATCTTCTTCATCCTCATCGTCGTGCTCTCCTTCGTCCTGCTGATGGCGAGACAGCGCGCGAACTGGTCGGATAGGTAGGCACTTCGATGAAACGCAAGACGCTCGACCGGATCGGTCTTCTCTTCGTGGCGCTGGTGATGATTTCGCCGGTGGTCCTATTCTTCCTGTGGATGATCTCGCTCTCGTTGAAATACGAAATCGATAACGGCGCCTATCCGCCGATCTTTATTCCCGAGCGCTTCGCCTGGTCGAACTACCTCAAGGTTTTCGAGGAGAACAACTTCTTCCTCTATTTCTGGAACTCCATTCTGGTGACCGGATCCGCGACATTGCTCGCGCTGCTGATCGGCGTTCCGGCCGGCTACGGCATCGCACGCCTCAAGGCGGAGAAGTCGGCGATCGTCATCATGATCGCGCGAATGACGCCCGGCCTTTCCTTCCTCATTCCGCTGTTTCTGCTCTTCCAATGGCTGAACCTTTTGGGAACGCTTTGGCCGCAGATCATCATACATCTGGTCGTGACGGTCCCGATCGTCGTCTGGATCATGATCGGCTATTTCGAGACGACACCGATGGAGCTGGAGGAAGCGGCCGCTATCGACGGGGCAACGCCGTGGCAGATCTTCCGGCTGGTGGCCCTGCCGATCGCCAAGCCGGGGATCGTCGTTGCCTTCATCCTCTCGGTCATCTTCTCATGGAACAATTTCGTCTTCGGCATCGTGCTCGCCAGCCGCGAGACGCGCACCTTGCCGGTCGCCGTCTACAACATGTTGTCATTCGAGCAGGTGAGCTGGGGACCGCTTGCGGCGGCAGCGCTGATCGTGACGCTGCCGGTGCTCGTTCTGACGATATTTGCCCAGAAGCAGATCGTTGCCGGCCTGACCGCTGGCGCCGTCAAGTGAGTTGAATGCAGGCCCTACTTCGCCGCGCCGCTCGGAAGCTACCGATCGGCGAATTGTTCATGAAGCTCAGATTAACGTAACCGTCAGCTCTCGTTCACTCCCCCGGGATTAGCTTAGAACCAACGTCGCAAAGCGACGTTCGTGTAAGATGTAACCGGAGGAAACTCATGAGCAAGTTCTTCATCGTGTCTGCAATCGCCCTTGCTTCGCTTGCAGCCACAAGTCTTCCATCCCAGGCCGCCTCGGTAGAAATTACGACAGGTGGCGGTCCCTATTATCATCATCGCCATCACTACGACGACCGCGACGACTGGTATTATCGTCATCACCATCGGCACTGCTTTACCAGGGTGGTAAAGGAATGGCACCACGGGCACAGAGTTGTCACGAGGGAGCGGATTTGCCGCTAATCGCCATTGTGTCGGCCCGGCCTTGCGCCGGGCCTATGTAAACCTGGATCAGCTTTATTGCCGCCAGCCTTCATCAGGCCTGACGGGAAGCTTCAGAGACAGCGAACCTCCGCTATCGCGTAAAACCACGGGACATAGATACTCCCCGACGATTTTCCGCCCGGCAATCGCCAATCATCATGGCCGATTACTTCAAAGCAATGGCTTAGTTCATTCCCGATTTTGTATTCTGCTCCGCCGGCTCGGATTCGTGACCGGATTCACTTGACATCTCTCTCTACCTCCGGCTGGCTTTTAAGCATCAAAATGAACGCAGGATGCGAAGCATTTTGATGTTGACTGGGGAGGTCAGCAATCAAGCCGACCGGTCAACCAACCGGACCAAGGGAGGAGTTTTCACATGCTAAGGAAAGCTATTACCTTACTCGCGGCGATCTTCATTGCCGCTGGAGCGGGTTTCATTTCGACAGCCTATGCGCAGGGCAAAACCTATTATTGGATATCGCACGGCTCTCCGGCGGATCCTGTGTGGACCTATTTTCTAGCCGGGGCCAAGCTCTGGGCCGAAGACACCGGCAACAAGGTCAACACATCGTTCCACAACGGTGATGTTCCGGCGCAACAGGAGGCCGTGAGGGCTGCAATTTCGGCGGGGGCTGCCGGCATCGTGACCACCAGCCCGGATCCGGGCAGCCTCGTCCAAGTCGTGAAGGAAGCCAATGCCGCCAAGATCCCGATCATCAACTTCAACACGCCCGATCCCCAAGCGAGCTTCAACGCCTATGTCGGGGGTGACAACAAGAGCTTCGGCCATAACTGGGCGCAATATCTGGTCGACAAGAAGCTCGTGAAATCCGGTGACTTCGTCTGGATGCCGGTGGAGGTTCCCGGTGCGACTTATGGCGTGCAGGAAGAAGAGGGAATAGCCAGCGTCTTCAAGCCACTAAATATTACCTGGGAAATCACAGACTCCACATTGGACCAGGCTGAAATCATTACTCGCATGTCAGATTACCTCACCGCCAATCGCTCGAAAATCAAGGCGATTATCGGGCTTGGCGACCTCGTCACCGGAAGCATCAAGCGGGTGTTTGATCAGGTCGGCGTAAAGCCGGGCGAAATTCCCGTCGTCGGCTGGGGCAACTCGCCCGATACGACACAGGAAGTCCTGACGGGTTACGTGAATGCCGCTCAGTGGCAGGACCCGCAAGCAACCAGCTACATGGCTCTATCAATCGCAGCCATGGCCGCCAGCAAGATCCCGCCCGGCTTTAACATCATTACCGGCGCTCTTTATGAAAAGGACAAAGCCGAGATCTACGACAAAATTCTCTCGGGCAAGTAACGTCGTCGAAAGTCGTACCGGCTGCGCCATCCGGTTCAAACCGGGTGGCCACCCCAATCGGTGAGCGCCCATGCAACATTCCTTTGTTCAACGCTTCGTTTCGAAACCCGAATTCGGCCCGCTGGTACTGCTGGTGCTTGAGCTTGTGGTCTTCTGGTCCTTCAATTCGGACTTTCTCTCGCTTCCAAACATCAGCAACACGCTCTCGTTTACCGTCGAACTCGGGCTGATCGCGTTGGCGATGACCTTGCTGATGACCGCAGGGGAATTCGATTTGTCGGTGGGATCGGTGTTCGGCTTCTCCGCCGTTTTAATGTGGACGGTGTTCAATGGCAATCTGATGCCGCTCGGCGCCGCCTTCCTCGTCACACTCGCACTCAGCCTCTTCATTGGCTTTGTTAACGGGTGGTTCGTCACGAAGCTGAACATTCCGTCCTTTCTGGTGACGCTCGGTATGCTCCTGGTGGTGCGCGGCACTGCCCTTTACGTCACCGACGGCTTTCCCCAACACACCTGGACTGCCGGAAACAACTGGTTTGCCAACCTCTTGGCTGGCAGCTTCTTCATCGGCAGCTTCCGAATGTACATGTCGGTGCTGTGGTTCGCGCTAGCGGCATTCGCCGCCCACTTTGTTCTCACTCAAACGAAAATCGGCAATTGGATACAGGCGTCCGGCGGCAATCCGAATGCGGCGCGTGCCCGCGGCGTCAATGTCAGCCGAACCAAGATCTATTTGTTCATGACGTCTTCGGCCATGGCCTCGCTTGCAGGGGTGATCAGCTCGATCCGCACGTCGGCGGCAAATCCAAATAGCGGAACGGGCTATGAGCTCGAGGTGATCGCAATGGTCGTCATCGGCGGAACGGTGCTGACGGGCGGACGGGGGACCATCATCGGAACAGTGCTTGGCATCTTCATTCTGCGCATCATGCGAAACGGCATCGTGATGGTGGGAGTGCCTGGGCTTGCCTATAATATTTTCATCGGAGCAATCATCCTCGGCATGATGGCGCTTCATTCATGGCTTGAACGTCGACATAGCGCGGGAGTGTAGACGATGGCCGAAGACCTCGTTCGAATGGAGAAAATCAACAAGTTCTACGGCCGCATCCATGCGCTTCGCGACGTCAGTCTTTCCGTCAAAACGCACGAAGTGGTGGGCTTGCTCGGCGACAATGGTGCGGGAAAATCAACCCTGATCAAGGTCTTATCCGGCGCTGTACCGCTGACGAGCGGGGAGATCATAATCAAAGGGAAAAAGGTCGAACTCAAAAACACAGCCGAGGCGATTGCGCATGGAATTGAAACGATTTTTCAAGATTCCGCCCTCGTTCCGCAGCTATCGATCGCCCGAAATCTCTTTCTTGGGCGGGAGCCAATCAAGGGAAGCCGCTTTTTTGGCCGATTGGACCAATCCGCAATGAATGCGTCCGCTCGAGACTTGTTGAAGCGGGTCGGGATTACGAAGGATATTCCGCCAGAGACCGCAATCTCCGCGTTATCGGGGGGCGAACGCCAGGCAGTCGCAATCGCCCGCGCCATGCAGTTTGATAGCGATCTGATCATCCTGGATGAGCCTACCAACAATCTGGGCGTTGCCGAAACGCAAGGGGTTCTCCGTTTCGTTCGCGAAGCGCGCGATACCGGACACTCCTGCATCTTCATCGCCCACAATATCCACCATGTGTTTCAGGTGGTCGACCGCATCATCGTGATGCGCGGCGGGAGGGTTGTCGCAGACGACATAGATCCGAAACAGACGACGATCGCTCAGGTCGAAAGGATTATCACCGGCGAGGAAATGCTCAACGCCATCACAAGCTGATCGCGTCCGCAGCGCCAAATTCTGGCCTCCTGATGCTTGTGAAGGCATCAGGACATGCACCATCAGCTATAGGGACCGACCAGCGACTTAACCAGACTCACGACCTTAAGCCGCGTCCTTGCGTCCTTGATCTTGGCGAAGGCGCGGTTTAGCTCGATGCCCTCCCCCGAAGCCAGGAAGCCCGCTAAGTCACTGCCGGAGGTAAAAATTTCTTCTCCAGCGCTTTCCGAAAGCTCAGAGACGCCCTCGAAGAAAAACGAAACCGGCACGTCGAGACAATCTGCGACGCTTTGCAGCCGGCTGGCGCCGACCCGGTTTTTACCTTTTTCATATTTCTGGACTTGCTGGAACGTCACATTCAGCCCTTCGGCGAGCGTCGTCTGACTCATGCCCAATATGCGGCGTCGCATTCGGATGCGTCTCCCGACCTCGACATCAATCGGGCTCGGATCCTTTTGGTTTGGCCCCTTATGCACGGTTCTCTCTTTCTGGCAGACAGTGCCTCGCGCTTAACGACCTAGCAATCTTCATGGGAAAATGACGGGTCGCACGAGCCGACCTGTTGAGTTCCCGCTTTACCGCCAACAATGTTGAAATTGTTGACTCCATCCCGGCGAAGCTTGCTCAATCGAAAGTCTGAATGGACAAAAAGACCGCCCATCGAACCTGGGGAGCCGATGGGCGGGGGGCTGCTCCGGAACCTACTCGCATCATGCTCGCAAGTCCCACCACCATGACTGCCGTGTCAAATCGCAAACTTCAATGCGTTAGCGTCATGCGATGAACGTACGTTCTGTTTTCCTGCGTATTCGGGATAATAGTTGCGTTATGCGAATATACCGCGTCAGCCAACACGCCGGATGTCAGTCGATATCCACAGGCACAGCCGATCGACGACCGTAGTGCCGCCGCCATGGCTTCGATTGCTGTCAAAACGGCTGCAGACGAATGCGTTTACTTGCCCTCGCCTCGGCGCAGTTTCGCTGCGTTGGACGGCATTTCGCCGAAGGATTGCTGATAGAGCGCTGCGAAACGTCCCATATGGGAGAATCCCCAGCTCCGCGCGACTTCGGCAACCGAGAGAGAGGTGGCCGGATCCGTCAGCGCTTTGCGCACGCCTTCCAGGCGGATTATCCGCAGATAGTTTAAAGGCGTCGTGTCCTTGAACTGCTGAAAAGCCGCCTGCAAGGCCCGCACGCTTGTGCCGGACGCCTCGGCGATATCGGCGATACTCATCGGAGACGAAACATTGGCATGCATATATTCGATCGCTCTCTTCAAGCGCTTTGGTATTGCAGGGGACGTCGGTTTTGCCAGCCGTGCGGAATAGTTATTCGGGACAGTTTCTAAAAGCGTGATCATCATCGCCTGCAACAGGCGCTCGACGAACGTCGACGAGGTCTGATGCTCATCTTCGACGTCCAGGCAATTCCAGATAAGATTTCCGAGTGTGGTTATCCGCGATCCTTTTACGGTTGCCAAATCGACGGTGTCAGCGAAATCGATGTCGCCGTCGACCGGCGCATCAAGCAGTTCACTCAGTTGACGGATCATTGCGGATTTTTCGAACGCGATGCCGATATGACTGCGGTCTTCGTGAAGGACCAGCTTGTCGAAGCGCGACATATCACCCAAGAGGCCTGCCGCCGGTTCCGATACGAGCTGCGTTCGACCCGAGTCGATTGCCATCACGCCGGAGGATGGCAGGTAAAGAGCGTACGCGTCAGGTCCGCTGGGAAGGGTGACCCTCATCCCGGAATGGCACCTTCCATTCCAGACATTGAAGCGCCCAACGGCGTAATGCCGGTCTTCCACCGAGATCAGCGAGCCTCGGTGAAGCGGCTCGACCGTCGCGGGCGATAAGGTCCTTGCATAATGTTCCGTCATTTCGTCGGCATCGGCATCAACGATCTTGAAGACGGAATGAGTGACGTACCTCATTATTTTCCCCAAATGAGCGATCCCGAGACGCTCTCAAGGGCCACCCAAATCCCAAGAAAGCAGACGTAGATCGTATTACTACCTACTAATACTGAGCAAACCGCAACGCGACTGCATCCCCTGCAGAAACACTATCCAAGACGCGCATTTTACTACTTAAAATAAGTAATATGCCGAACGACATCTGCGCGTCTCGGTTGCGCATGAAAACTCCACTTCCTGCGCGCATATCGCTGATTCCATTGAGTTTTATGAACATCCCTTAAGCGCTCTGAATCCTCTACTGAAGCGTCGCTCCCTTTCGTTGCATGAATATTCAGATAATGAAAGCTAGAAAGAAGTTAAATAATGTAAATGCCATGCGGCTCTCGCAAATGTATTTTAAGTATTAAATAATGCCGTTCATATCTGCGCTCCACTTAGCCGGGCATGACTTAGCTGTCCTGAATATGGCGGCTCGGCGCCATCCACAGCCCGAATCCGCGATGACAACGACGAGGCTCTTGACGGAATGTTATCGATAACATAGCCTCTTCTCACCTGAACTTTGGGAGGAGCAGGATGGACGACGGAAAGCTGCTCGAATTTTGCGACATCACCAAAGAATTTGGTGGAACGCGCGCATTGTCGAATGTCTCGCTGGATCTGAAACCGGGAGAAATTCTGGCTCTTCTTGGTGAGAACGGCGCGGGAAAGTCGACCCTCATCAAGACGCTGGCGGGCATCTACAGACCGGATGGCGGACAAATTCTGTTTCGCGGCAAACCATATCATCACCGCCCGCCGCGGCCAAACCAGCGCCAGCCGATCGCCTTCATTCATCAGGATCTCGGACTGATCGAATGGATGACGGTTGGCGAAAATGTTGGTCTCGCACAGGGCTATTCGCTGCGCGGCCGGCTGATCGACTGGCGCGCGACCGAACGCCGTACGGCGGAGGCCCTGAAGCTTGTGGGCTGCGATTTCGATCCGTCGACACGGATTCAAGAACTGACCCGAACCGAAAAGTCGCTTGTCGCGATAGCGCGTGCTCTCGCCGTCGAGGCAGACGTTCTCGTTCTCGACGAGCCGACGGCAAGCCTGCCCGCCGATGAAGTCGAAAAGCTGTTTGCCGCCATCCGCCCGCTCAAGGAACGTGGTGTTGCGATGATCTATGTCTCGCATCGGCTGGATGAGATCTTCAGGATCGCCGATCGCGTTGCGGTGCTCCGCGATGGCCAACTGGTCGGGCAAAAACCAGTTTCCGACACGTCGCCGGACGAGCTGATCCGAATGATCGTCGGACGCAAGGCCGACCAGCTCTTCGTCAAGGCCGAACGGACCGCAGGGCCTGCCATTGTTTCGGTCAGGGATCTTACCTGCCGCGGCGCAGGACCGGTGTCCTTCGACATTCGCCAAGGAGAGCTTCTCGGTCTCGTCGGACTGAGAGGCGCGGGCCAGGAATTGATCGGACGCGCGCTCTTTGGTTGCGAGCCCGCCAGCGGAGCGGTCCTGCTGAACGGTGCGCGACCCGATCTTTCCAGCCCCGTCTCAGCCATGGCTTCCGGTATCGGCCTGATCGCCAGGGATCGCACCGAAGAATCCGTCGCCATGTCCCTCAGCCTGAGGGAAAACACCTTTCTCAATCCCGGCGCATCCGGACGGGGCATGATGTCCTTCCTGCCGCCGCAGCGCGAGGCCGAAATGGCCTATTCGCTCGGCAGCCGCGTTGGCCTTAGACCCAATGATCAGAACCTGGCGATCGAAGCCTTATCCGGCGGAAACCAGCAGAAGGTGGTCGTGGGCCGGTGGCTCGCGACAGGCCGGAAGCTGTTGATCGCAGAAGACCCGACAGCCGGCGTGGATGTCGGCGCCAAAGCGGACATCTACAAGCTGATCGCCGAGGCCGTCGAGGAAGGGCTGGCCGTGCTCGTCGTCTCCACCGACTTCGAAGAAATCGCTCATATCTGCCATCGCGCCCTGGTGTTTTCTCGCGGTCAAATCGTGCGGGAACTGAGCGGCGCCGACTTAACAACACCGGCGGTCATCGCCGCAGCATCCGCATCCGAAGCGGCCTGATCCAGGGAGGAACCTCATGCAATCGATCGAATCCAATGCGCTCGAACCGACCAGCGCCGAGCTGGCGGGAATGAGCTTTGGCCAGAAAATCCAGCGCCTACTGCCGGTCTATGGCCTCGTTATTCTCACAGCCCTTCTGATCCTGCTGTTTTCCATTCTGCTGCCGCAGACCTTTCCGACGCTGCTCAATCTGCGTTCGATCATCTCTGACAAGACGATCATCGCCATTCTGTCGCTTGCCGCAATGATCCCGATGGCGGCAGGACGCATCGACCTGACGATCGGTTACGGCATCGTGCTCTGGCACGTTCTGGCGATTAGCTTGCAGACGATGTTCGGCCTGCCCTGGCCGGTGGCTGTGCTCATCGTCATCCTGCTCGGCGCGCTGACCGGCTTCCTGAACGGGCTGCTGGTGGAAATCGCCAAGATCGACAGCTTCATCGCGACGCTCGGCACGGGCACCGTGCTTTATGCCATTGCTCTTTGGCATACCGGCGGGCGACAGGTGGTCGGCATGCTTCCCCAGGGCTTTTATGCGCTCAACGGCACGATGGTCTTCGGGCTGCCGATCACAGGGATCTATGTGCTTGGCCTCGCCTTCGTCATGTGGATCGTGCTCGAATATCTGCCGATCGGCCGTTACATCTATGCCATCGGCGCCAATCCGAAGGCGGCCGCATTGAACGGCATCCCCGTCCGTCGCTTCGTCATCGGCGCCTTCGTGACGTCAGGCACCCTCGCCGCCATCGCAGGCGTATTGCTCGCCTCCAAGCTGCGCATCGGCCAGGCCAGCGTCGGGCTGGAATATCTTCTGCCGGCACTCGTCGGGGCCTTCCTGGGTTCCACGACCATCAAGCCCGGTCGCGTCAACGTGTGGGGCACCATGATTGGCGTCATCATCCTGGCGGTCGGCATCGCAGGCATCCAGCAGTTCGGGGGCTCGTTCTACGTGGAGCCGCTTTTCAACGGCGTGACCCTGCTGGTCGCCATCGGCATCGCTGGCTATGCGCAGCGCCGGCGGAGCCATGCCGGACGCATGGCTCCAGTACAAAAGCCGCAGCTATCAGCTAAGGCGACCGACAACTGAAGATCATTTTGGTTTAATTTTCAAAGGGAGGAGAATGAAATGAAACGCAGATTTTTCCTGCAGGCGACCACAGGCTTGTTGATGCTGTGTGCAAGCCACGCCTATGCCGATCCGATGGCGGATGCAAAAGCCGTCGTCGACAAATATGCGACGCCGGTCACCAAATGGGACGGCCCGACCACCGGTCCGAAGGCACAGGCGGGCAAGACCATCGTCGTATTGGCCGGCGACCTTAAGAATGGCGGCATTCTCGGCGTCAGCAACGGTGTCGAGGAAGCAGCAAAGGCGATTGGCTGGCAGGTAAAGGTTCTCGATGGCGCGGGCTCCATCGGCGGACGCACGGCTGCCTTCGGTCAGGCCATAGCGCTGCAGCCTGCCGGCATCATCATCGATGGCTTCGATGCAGTCGAGCAGGCCCCGGCTCTGGAACAGGCAAAGGCCGCCAAGATCCCGTTGGTCGCCTGGCATGCCGGCCCGGTCATCGGTCCCGATGACAAGAACGGCCTCTTTGCCAATGTCAGCACCGATGCGATGGAAGTCTCGAAAGCGGCTGCCGACTGGGCCTTTGCCGATGCCAAGGGCAAGCCAGGCGTGATCATCTTCACGGACTCCACCTATGCGATCGCCATCGCCAAGGCGGACAGGATGAAGCAGGAGATCGAACGGCTAGGCGGCAAGGTGCTCGAATATGTCGATACGCCGATCGCCGAGACCTCGCAGCGCATGCCCCAGCTAACCACCTCGCTCCTGCAGAAATATGGCGATAGCTGGACCCATTCGCTTGCGATCAACGACCTCTATTTCGACTTCATGGGCCCGTCGCTCGCTTCCGCCGGCAAGAGCGGCACCGATGCGCCGATCAATGTCGCCGCCGGCGACGGCTCGCAATCGGCCTATGAACGCATCCGCGCCGGTCAATTCCAGAAGGTCACGGTGGCCGAACCGCTCAATCTCCAGGGCTGGCAATTGGTCGACGAACTCAATCGTGCTTTCGCCGGTGAAAAATGGTCCGGTTACCTCTCGCCGCTGCATGTGGTCACGGCAGACAATATCCAGTCCGACGGCGGTCCGAAGAATACGTTTGATCCGGATAACGGCTACAAGGATCAATACAAGAAGATCTGGGGCAAATGATCCCTTCTTGAAGTTGAGAACAGCGCGGCCTTCGGGCCGCGCTCAGCCTGCCGATAAGCCCCGGCGTCGACAGCAGAACCAACGGCTCTGCATACGACAAGAGTTTCGAACCCTTTGATGATATCAGCCTTCGATGAAAATGAGCGCCGGTGTTTCGAGCAGTGTGCGGACGCGCTGCACGAAGGTCGCCGCATCCCAGCCGTCAACAATGCGATGATCGAAGCTGGATGACAGATTCATCATCTTGCGCGGCACGAACTGCGTGCCGTCCCAGACCGGCCGTGTGGCGATCTTGTTGACGCCGATAATCGCCACCTCCGGATGATTGATAATAGGCGTGGAGACGATCCCGCCGAGCGCGCCGAGCGAGCTGATGGTGATCGTCGAGCCGGAAAGCTCTTCACGCGTTGCAGTGCCCGAGCGCGCCGCCTCTGCCAGCCGGTTCATCTCAGCGGCGCAATCCCAGATACCGCGTGCTTCCGCATGCCGCATGACAGGCACGGTCAAACCCGCCGGCGTCTGTGTTGCGATACCCATATGGACCGCGCCATAGCGTGTGACGATGCCGGCTTCGTCGTCAAAAGTGGCGTTGACATTGGGCTGCTCGGAAATGGCCTTCACCACGGCCTGTACCAGGAAAGGCAGAACCGTGAGTTTCGGATGATCCGCCTTGCGGTCAGCGTTCATGATGGCACGCAACTCCTCGAGCGAGGTCATGTCCACCTCCTCCACATAGGTAATGTGAGGAATACGCGAGGCGGAAAGTGCCATTTTCTCGGCGATCCGGCGGCGCAGCCCGGTCAACTTGATCTCTTCGGTCGCAGTCTTCTGGGTAAGGCCGCCCATTGACATCGTGGGAGCGGCTCCGTGGTTCAAAAGTTGCTCGATATCCTCTCGCAGGATACGGCCCGCTGGTCCGGTCCCCTGCACTTGTGCGAGGTCGATGCCGCTTTCCTTGGCGAAGAGCCGCACCGGGGGTGCGGCAAGCGGCTTTTCGGTCCGCGGCGTCACAGGATCCGACACTGTTGGAGCAAGCTTCGGAAATTCCGCCGTCGACACTTCGGCAGTCGTCTGTGCGATCTCTGCGGACCGAGCCCCGCCGGCATCTCCGGTCGTTTCGATCCGCACCAGCGGAGCCCTCACCGCGATACGCTCTCCGACCTCACCGGCAAGCCAGGTGACGATGCCGTTGACGGGAGACGGGATTTCTACGGTGGCCTTGTCCGTCATGACGGCGACAATCACCATGTCCTCGCGAACGGGATCTCCTGGCTTCACGAACCACTCGACCAGCTCGGCCTCGGCGACTCCCTCCCCCACATCAGGCATCTCGATGACAAATTCGCTCATGGCTCAAGCCCCCATGACTTCGGCAAGCGCCCGCCCGAGACGGCCAGGACCTGGGAAGTAATCCCACTCCTGCGCATGCGGATAGGGCGTGTCCCAGCCGGCAACGCGCACGACTGGCGCCTCTAGATGGTAAAAGCAATATTCCTGCACCAGCGCGACGACCTCGGCGCCAAAGCCCGAAGTCAGCGTTGCCTCATGCACGACGACACATCGCCCTGTCTTCCGGACCGAATTGATGATCGTATCCAGATCAAGCGGCAGCAGACTTCGGAGGTCGATCACTTCGGCATCAATGTCGACATCCTCGGCCGCGGCGAGCGCCACATGCACCATCGTACCATAGGCGATCACAGTCACCGCCGAGCCTGCGCGCCGGATCTCAGCCTTGCCGATAGGTATCGTATAGTGGCCGTCAGGCACCTCTCCGAGATCATGTTTAGACCAAGGCGTCACAGGCCGCTCGTGATGGCCGTCAAAGGGGCCGTTATAGAGCCGCTTCGGCTCCAGGAACATTACCGGATCCGGATCTTCGATCGCAGCAATCAGCAGGCCTTTGGCGTCATAGGGATTGGATGGCACGATCACCTTTAGCCCGGAGACATGGGTGAAGAGCGCCTCCGGGCTCTGACTGTGCGTCTGGCCGCCAAAGATGCCGCCGCCTGTCGGCATGCGCACGACGATCGGACAGGTAAAATCGCCGTTGGAACGGTAGCGGATACGAGCCGCCTCCTGGGTTAGCTGGTCATAGGCCGGATACATGTAATCGGCGAACTGGATCTCGACACAGGGCTTCAGGCCATAGGCGGCCATACCGATCGCCGTGCCGACGATGCCCGACTCGCTTATCGGCGTGTCGAAGCAGCGCGTCTTGCCATATTTTGCCTGAAGCCCCTGCGTGCATCGGAAAACGCCACCGAAATAGCCTACATCCTCACCAAAAACGACGACATTGTCATCCTGCGCCATCGAAACGTCCATGGCGCTACGCACCGCCTCGATCATCGTCATCCTGGCCATTCTCAGTACCCTGCCTTCTGCCGCTGGCGCCGGATGTGCGGCGGCATCTCGGCATAGACGCCTTCGAAAATGTCCCGAACCGAAGGCTTGCCGCCGGCATGCAATGTGCCGTGCTGCTCCGCCTGGCGCTGCGCCTCCATTACCTCGTCCATGATTTCAGCTTCTGCCTGCACATGCCGCTCCTCAGACCATTTGCCCCGGACGATCAGATGTTTCTTCAACCTCAGTACGGGATCGCCAAGTGGCCAGGCCTCCGATTCCGTCTTCGGACGATAAGCATTCGGATCGTCCGAGGTCGAATGCGCCCCGACACGATACGTCACATATTCGATCAGCGTCGGCCCGAGATTGCGCCGGGCACGCTCAGCTGCCCAGCAGGCAACGGCATGGACGGCGAGATAGTCGTTTCCATCGACTCTCAGCGCGGGAATGCCGAAGCCGAGGCCGCGGGCGGCGAACGTTCCGGAGCCGCCGCGCGCGATGCCCTGAAAGGTAGAGATCGCCCACTGATTGTTGACGATGTTGAGAATGACAGGTGCCTTATAGGTCGAGGCGAAGACGAGCGCTGAATGGAAGTCGGATTCCGCCGTCGAGCCATCGCCGATCCAGCCCGCGGCGATGCGGCTGTCATTCTTGATTGCGGAGGCCATGGCCCAGCCCACGGCCTGCACATACTGAGTGGCGAGGTTACCGGAGATGGTAAAAAATCCGTGCTCCTTGGAGGAATACATGATCGGTAGCTGCCGCCCGTGCAGGGGATCGCTCTCGTTCGAGTAGATCTGATTCATCATTTCGACCATCGGATAATCGTCGGCAATCAGAAGGCCTGCCTGACGATAGGTCGGAAAATTCATGTCTCCCTTCTTGAGCGCCTTGCGGAAAGCACAACTGACAGCCTCCTCGCCGAGATGCTGCATGTAGAAGGACGTCTTGCCCTGCCGCTGAGCCATCAGCATGCGGGCGTCGAATGCGCGCAGCTTCATCATGTTGCGAAGGCCGGTCAGCAACTCCTCATCGGAGAGCGTGCCAGCCCAGGGACCGACCGCCTCGCCCTCGCGGTTCAGCACGCGGATGATGGAATAGGCAAGATCACGGATCTCCTCGGATGCGACATCTACTTCCGGCCGCGGCACGGAACCGGCTTTGGCGATCTTGACGTTGGAAAAGTCTGGCTGGCCGCCCGGGCGGACGGCGGGTTCGGGGACATGCAGAGCCAATTGAGAAGAATCCACCATGTCTAGTCTTTCCTCCTGCGCCGGCCTTGCTCCTCTCCTCCAGAAGCGGGGGCCGCATGTGGTTCTCACAGATTGCGGGCGATCACCATGCGCTGCACGTCGCTCGTTCCTTCATAGATCTGACAGATGCGCACATCGCGATAGATGCGCTCGACCGGGTAATCGGCCATGTAGCCATAGCCGCCATGTATCTGGATGGCGTCGGAGCAGACGCGCTCCGCCATTTCCGAGGCAAAGAGCTTAGCCATCGAGGCTTCCGACAGGCAGGGCAGCCCGGCTTCCCTTAAGGAGGCGGCGTGAAAAACGAGTTGCCGGGCCGCCTCGATCCGCACCTTCATGTCGGCAAGGCGGAATGCGACAGCCTGATGCTCGATGATCGCCTTGCCGAAGGCCGTGCGCTCGCGAGCATAGTCGCGCGCCGCCTCAAAGGCCGCCCGCGCCATGCCGACTGCCTGAGCCGCAATGCCGATCCGGCCGCCCTCGAGATTGGCGAGTGCTATGCGGTAGCCTTCGCCTTCTGAACCGAGCCTCAACTCGATCGGAACGCGCACGCCATTGAAGGCGATCTGGCAGGTGTCAGAGGAATGCAGCCCAAGCTTTTCCTCTACGCGCATCACCTCATAGCCTGCGATGTCCGTTGGAACGATGAAGGCAGTGATGCCTTTTTTGCCGGCGCCAGGGTCGGTAACGGCAAAGACGATGATGACATGGCCGTTCTTGCCTGAGGTGATGAATTGCTTGGCCCCATCAAGTACATAATGATCGCCATCGCGCCTTGCCCTGGTCTTCAGGTTCGAGGCATCAGAGCCAGCCTGTGGCTCGGTGAGCGCGAAGCCGCCAATCCATTCGCCGCTCGCCAGTTTCGGCAGGAAGCGCTGCCGTTGCTCCTCGGTACCGAACTTCAAGATCGGCACGCAGCCGACCGAGCTATGCACGCTCATGATCGTGGAGCACGTGCCGTCACCTGCGGCAATCTCCTCAAGCGCCATGGCATAGGCGACGACACCCGCATCCGACCCGCCATAGGCTTCCGGTACCAGCATGCCGAGCAAACCCAGTTCGCCCATCTCCTTCAGTTCTTCGCGCGGGAAGAGATGCTCCCGATCACGCTTGGCTGCGCCTGGCGCCAGGCGCTCGCGGGCAAAGTCGCGGGCAAGATCGCGAATCTGCTGCTGGAGTTCGGAAAAGATCATCTGTTCCTTCCCTTTCCGCTCGCGCTGCTTGGTTGCGACAGCGGTCGCCTGTTGTAGCCGCCACGGGTCTTATCAAGGAGATAGGGCGCTTTCGTCGTGCTTTCCATGCCCCCGCAACGACAACCGAGGCGAACATTTCGTTGACCTTGGTGGCTCACGTGGATTGCCAAGAGTTCCGGAATCTTCCGGCGGGAGGGAGCAGTTCTTCCCCAAACGGATTGGGACCGCAATCGATTGCGTGCAATTCAACGGTTCCGCAATACCTTCAGGCGTTGCTCTTTTTCGGCGAGCCTATCAGCAAGAATTTATCGGCTGCTGTCGCGTACAATCAGTTCGGGCGAGATCCTGACATCGACGCCCTCGTTGCCATCAAGGATATCGAGGATCAAACGCGCGGTCTTTTCTCCGATTTCCCGTGCGAAGGCATTGATCGTGGTCAGCGTGGGTACGCAGACTTCGCCGATCTCGTAATTGCCGAACCCGCCAATCGCAAAACGTTCCGGGACGGGAACGCCCAAACGACGACACTCGGTCAGCGCGCCATAGGCCGCAAGGTCGGACACGCAGACGACCGCCTCAGTATCCGGATAGGTTTCGATCAATTTCGCCATAGCATTGGCGCCTTCGCGCATCGAAATGGGCGGCAGGCCGGCGGCGATCAGGCGCGATGCATCAAGCCCATGCGCTTGCATGGCGGCAGAGAAGCCGACCCGCCGCTCACTACCGCGCGTATCGCGCCCGACATCACCGCCGATGAAGGCGATGCGGCGATAGCCGGAGCGGACGAAGTGGTCCACCATGTCGCGAACGGCACCGGCGTTGGAAAATCCGACGTAATGGTCGATCGGTTCGGCGGGAATATCCCAGGTCTCGATCACGGGGATATTGATCGTTTCCAACAGACGTCGCCCGCGTTCCGTATGCTTGCCGCCGGTCACGACAATCGCCTGCGGCTTACGGCGCAAGAGCTGCTCGATGAGCCGCTCCTCCTCCTGCGTGTTGTAGTTCGTATAACCCAACAGGATCTGCATGTCGCGCGCGGCCAGCGTATCGGAAAGCCCGCCGACGGTATCGGCGAAATTGGCGTTGTTGATCGAAGGAATCGTAACCGCGACGAAACCGGACTTCTGTGAGCGCAGGTTGGAGGCCGTGCTGTCGAAAACGTAACCGAGATCCTCGGCAGCCTGGAGGATGGCCTCTCTTCTCTCCTTACTGATCAGACTGTCGGCCTTGAATGCACGCGACACCGTCATCGGGGAAACCCCCGTCACGCGGGCTACGTCTGCCATGGTCGGCGGTTTGCGATTTTTGCTCATCTATGGCCCGTGTTATCGTTACCATGAGAGTAATATGCCTTTACTTCGAATGGCAAGAGGAACCCTTCGCCATCCCGAAATGAAAATGCGGAGCCTTTCGGCTCCGCATCCAACTCGTCAGCGCAGAATGAGTTCAGAGCGCGAATTCGTGGGCGACCGTGACATGGTGATGAATACGCCCTTCAAAGAACCGGGACAGGACGGCTTCGGTCGCCGCGCGGGCTTCCGCACGAACAGGGCTCGCGAGCGCGGCTTCCACCGTAGCCAAGTCCGGATAGTTGACGGCGAGAATCATCGGGTATTCCGGTGCACCTTCGTCTCGTGCTTCGGCGAAGGTCACCCGCACATCGAGAGCACCGGGAAATTGCTTCCATTTCGGCAGGATGGTCTCCATCACCGCGTTGCGAAATGCATCTGCCTCACCGTCCTTAACCTTGCCTTCGAATAATGCGTATCGGGTAATCATTCGGCGATCTCCTTGTTCGGCCCCTTGAAAAATTCCATCAATGCGGCCTGGTCCTCGCCGCCGAGGCCGGCTGCCGTCAGCATGCGGTGCACTTCAGCGCAGACGGCCGTCAGCGGCATGGCGGTGTTTGTGCGCCGGGCGAGATCTTGCGCACCGTTCAGATCCTTGACCATGTTGTCGATGCGGCCTGTCCGGCGGTAGTCCTTGGCGACGTAACGCGGCATGTATTCCTGGAGAATGGCGCTGTCGGCTCGTCCCCCTTTCAGTGCCTGGGGGATCTTGGCAGCATCAACACCGGCATCGAGCGCCAGTTGGGTTGCTTCCGCGACTGCGAGAAAGTTCAGCGCGCAGAGCACCTGGTTGATCAGTTTCGTGGTCTGGCCGGCGCCGGGCGGGCCCATATGGGTGTAGTTCGAGGCGACATGCCGAAGCACCTCATACGCATCCTTGACGTCCTCATCGCGGCCGCCGGCCATCAGTGTCAATTCGCCGATCAGAGCCTTTGGCGCACCGCCGGAGAGCGGGCTATCCACCCATCGCAGACCCTTTTCTTGCGCGTCCGCGGCCAGCGCCTTGGTCGCATCGGGATCGATGGAGGACATGTCGATAATCAGCGTTCCGGGCTTGGCGCCCTCGGCAACGCCGCCGGGGCCGAAGACCGCGGCACGCACGATCCGTGGCGAGTTCAAGCTGAGAATGACATAGTCCGATACCGAAGCCGCTGTGGCAGCGCTCACCGCGGCACTGGCTCCCTTGGCAGTGAGTGCGGCCACCTTTTCCTTGTCGAGATCGAAGACCGTCAGATGATTTCCCGTCTCCACAAGTCGCGCACCGATGGCTCCGCCCATCGCGCCTGCGCCGATCAGCGCAATTTTGCTACTCATAGCTCTTCCTCCTCCAACGCGGCGATAATAGCCGCTATGACCGCATCAAACGGTTGATCGATATCGACGGTGATTGCCTGCTCAGCCGGTCCAGGCGGCTCAAGTGCAGCGAACTGGCTTTCGAGCAAGGCGGCCGGCATAAAATGCCCCTGCCGCGCTTGCAGGCGAGCGGCAATTACTTCCTTTTTTCCAGCAAGATGAATGAAGCGCACAGGCCCTTCGACCGCCGCACGGATCTTGTCGCGATAAGTCTGCTTCAGTGCTGAACACCCAATCAGCACCGTTTCGTCTGCTTGCGCAAGACAGTCCCCGACGCTGTTCAGCCAGGGCCATCGATCCGCATCGGTGAGCGGCATCCCCGCACTCATCTTGGCGACGTTCGCCGCCGGATGAAGGTCGTCGCCATCGATGTAGATGCCGGACAGACGATAGGCGAGCGCTGCGCCAACAGACGACTTGCCGCAGCCGGAAACTCCCATGATGACGAACCGTCGCGGCCGCACGGCCTCAGAGTGACGCTGTGATACCGCCGTCGACATAAAGCACGTGCCCGTTGACAAAAGAGGATGCTTCGGAGGCAAGGAAGATACAGGCGCCGACCAGTTCTTCGACCCGTCCCCAGCGCCCGGCCGGCGTGCGCTTCTGAAGCCATGCTGAGAAATCGGCATCGGCGACCAGCGCCGCATTTAATGGCGTGTCGAAGTAGCCTGGTGCGATGGCATTGCATTGCAGTCCGTATTTCGCCCAATCCGTCGCCATGCCCTTGGTGAGATTGCCGACTGCGCCTTTGGTTGCGGTATAGGGTGCGATAGAGGGCCGCGCCAGCGCAGTCTGGACGCTGGCAATATTGATGATCTTGCCGGCGCCACGTTTGATCATGTGGCGAGCAACAGCCTGACCGACGTTGAAAACGCTCGATATATTGGTTCGAAGAAGCCGTTCGAACGCATCTGCGGGAAAATCTTCGAGCGGCGTGCGGAACTGCATGCCTGCATTGTTGACCAATATCTCGATGGCGCCGGTTTTGGCTTCGAAATCATCGATGGCATGCCGCGCAGCCTCGTGATCCGTCGCGTCGAAGGGCAGGATGTGGACGGTGCCGTCAAACAGAGCCGCGGCTTTCTTCAGCTTTTCCACGTCGCGGCCATTGAGCACCAGCTCGGCTCCCGCGGCCGCCAGTCCTTGGGCAAGAGCCAGGCCGATGCCTTGCGACGAACCCGTCACAAGCGCGCGCCGCCCTTTTAGATCGAAGAGGCCAAGAGACACGATTTTCTCCTTTTTTCATCTCGACAAATGCCGGTATGCTTGTTTATGTTATCGATAACATCTGGTGTCAAGGCCAGTATCAAGGGAGGAAACGAAAAGATGGAAAAGCCCACTATCCTGCAGGTAGGCCCCTATCCGCAATGGGATCAGGAACCCCTCGACGCGGCGTTTCATGTCCACCGCTATTTCGCGGCCGAGGACAAAGCTGCGCTTCTGACGGAGGTCGGGCCATCGGTAAGGGCAATTGCCACGCGCGGCGAACTCGGTGCTAACAGGGCCATGATCGAAGCCTGCCCCAACCTCGAACTGATTTCGGTCTATGGCGTCGGCTTCGATGCGGTCGATCTTGGGGCCTGCCGGGAGCGAGGCATTCGCGTGACGAATACCCCCGACGTTTTAACCAACGATGTTGCCGATTTAGGTGTCGCCATGATGCTCTGCCAATCGCGCGGCATGCTCGGCGCCGAGACATGGGTGCGAGATGGAAGCTGGGTCGGCAAGGGCCTTTATCCGTTGAAGCGGCGTGTATGGGGACGGCGGGCCGGCGTTCTGGGCCTTGGCCGGATTGGCTTCGAGGTCGCCAAGCGGTTGAAAGGCTTCGACATGCAGATCGCCTACTCCGACGTCGAAGCGAAACCTTACGCAAACGACATGGAATTCGTCGCCGATCCGGTTAAACTTGCAGAGCAATCCGATTTTCTTTTCGTGACGCTGGCGGCCTCTGCCGCGACACGCCATATCGTGGGACGGCAGGTCATTGAAGCGCTCGGTCCGGAAGGCATGCTGATCAACATCTCGCGCGCCTCCAACATCGATGAGGAAGCGTTGCTGGATGCTCTGGAGACGGGCAAGCTCGGTTCGGCGGCGCTCGATGTCTTCGAAGGCGAGCCGAAGCTCAATCCGCGTTTTCTGGCGCTGGACAATGTGCTTCTGCAGCCCCACCATGCCTCGGGCACGATCGAGACACGCAAGGCCATGGGCCAGCTTGTCCGCGATAATCTGACCGCCCATTTTGCCGGTCAGCCGCTGCCCACCCCCGTTCTTTGAGGAGAAAGACATGAAGGCCATCGTCGCTCACGCCGCCAAGGATTTGCGGATCGAGGAGTATCCGGACGAAGAGCCGGGTGCGGGCGAGGTCAAGCTGCGGCTCGCCACGGGCGGTATCTGCGGCAGTGACCTGCATTACTATAACCACGGCGGCTTCGGCACCGTGCGCCTGAAGCAGCCGATGATCCTGGGACACGAGGTCAGTGCAACGGTCCTGGCCCTTGGCGCCGGCGTTCAGGGGCTCGAAGTCGGCCAACTCGTCGCCGTTTCGCCGTCGCGGCCCTGCCGGACCTGCCGCTATTGCCAGCAAGGCTTGCACAATCAGTGCCTGAACATGCGCTTCTACGGCAGCGCCATGCCTTTCCCGCATATTCAGGGCGCATTCCGCGAAATATTGGTTGCCGATGCCATTCAATGCGTCCCCGCCGACGGCCTCACGGCTGGCGAAGCGGCGATGGCCGAACCGCTGGCCGTCACCCTGCACGCGACGAAGCGCGCCGGCGAAATGCTGGGCAAGCGGGTTCTCGTGACCGGCTGCGGACCGATCGGCGTTTTGTCCATCCTGGCCGCCCGCCGGGCCGGTGCAGCGGAAATCGTTGCAACCGATCTCTCAGACTTCACACTTTCGCTTGCCAAGGAGGCCGGCGCGGACCGGGTCATCAATACGAAGGAAGAACCGGAGGCGCTTAGCGCCTATTCGGCCGACAAGGGAACCTTCGATGTTCTCTATGAATGCTCGGGGGCTGCCGCCGCTCTTACCAGCGGGATTGCGGCGCTCAGACCTCGCGGGATCATCATACAACTGGGTCTTGGAGGCGACATGACCTTGCCGATGCAGACTATCACCGCCAAGGAACTGGATCTGCGCGGCTCTTTCCGCTTCCATGAGGAATTCGCCACGGGCGTTGAATTGGTGCGCAAGCGCCTGATCGATGTCAGGCCGCTGATCACCCATTCCGTGCCGCTCGCGGACGCCATCGGCGCTTTCGAGATCGCCTCGGACCGCAGCCGAGCCATGAAGGCGCAGATCGTATTCTCCTGAGACACGGCTCGCCGGTCGATCAATGCCTTGCTGCTGTATGATGAGAGGTAATGTAAGAGATGTCGTTTTTCGAAATCATCGATCCGGCTTTCGGCCGGTTCGTCCTTGGCAATGCGCCCGTCAAACAAATCGCCAGCGGATTTGATTGGGTTGAGGGGCCCGTCTGGTTCGGCGACCTCAACTGCCTCCTCTTTTCCGACATTCCGAACAATCGCATCATGCGGTGGATCCCGGGTGTCGGCACCAGCGTCTTTCGCGAGCCATCGAACTTTGCCAACGGCCACACGCGCGATCGGCAGGGCCGTCTCGTGAGCTGCGAGCACGGCAGCCGGAGCGTGACCCGCACGGAATTTGACGGCTCCATCACGGTGATCGCCGAGCGCTATCAGGGCAAGCGGCTGAATTCGCCGAACGACGTCATCGTGGCTTCCGACGGCGCCATCTGGTTTACCGACCCGCATTACGGCATCGCCACGGATTACGAAGGATACAAAAGCGAGCAGGAACTGCCTTGCAACGTCTATCGCGTCGATCCTTCAGGTTCGATCGCAGCCGTGCTCACCGATTTCAATTGCCCGAACGGGCTGGCGTTCAGCCCGGATGAAAAGAAGCTTTATGTTGCAGACACCGGCCGTATGCACACCGACGATCCACGTCATATTCGCGTCTTTGACGTCGCAGAAAATTGGCGCCTGACCGGCGGCGATGTCTTTCATGCAATCTCGCCAGGGTGTGCGGACGGGATGCGGATAGACAGCGACGGCAATCTTTGGTCCTCGGCCGGCGACGGCGTCCATTGCGTTGCGCCGGACGGACATCTGATGGGTAAGCTCCTCGTCCCCGAAACCGTCTCCAATCTCTGCTTTGGCGGACGTGGCAAACACAAGCTCTTCGTCACGGCGACGACGAGCGTTTACGCGATTTCGCTCAACAGGCGCGGAGCGCTTTGATTTGAGACGCTCATGAGGGCGTAGGGAAGGCGGTCGGCGTGGAGGACTAGCAACTGCTCCTGACCATCCTTCCTGCTCGAAACAGCATTTACAGAGTGTCGCGGAAATAAAAGACACCGAGCGGCTTTGAACCAACGCCGAGCGCGGGGCACCGTTCGGCGGGCGAATGCGTCTGCTCCTTCATCCCAGCTCTTCCACACCAAATCTTCCCTGCGATCCGCTGAGGGTACAGCCTGCCCTGTCCTCAGGTGTAGCCTTCCCTCTCCCTTGACCCGATCGATCGCCAATTCGCTTCAACATAAAGTCCGCGACGTGGCTCGTAGCCGACACGTCTCGTTCACGCAAAATAGGAGCGCATCATGTCGCAGGCAGAAACAAAACCCCGCACGATTGATCAGCAGGAAACAAAGATGAGATTGGATAACGCATCTCAACCCGTCAAATCGGGCCCCGATGATCTGGTTCCGTCGCGCTATGCGGTGCGGATCGGCGAGATTGACGTACTGGTGGTCAGCGACGGGGTGCTACCGCTCCCGACCACGATGCTGGGACATAATGCCGAGGCGGCCGACCGCGCGGCCTGGCTGAACGATATGTTCCTGCCGCCGGACGCTTTCGACTGGTCGCTGAACGTGGTTCTGGTACGCAGCGGTGGGAAGACCATCCTCATCGACGCCGGGCTCGGGTTGGATCCGAACCTGAACCTGCCGCGGGCTGGTCAGTTGATCAAGCGATTGGAGTCCGCCGGTATCGATCTTGCGTCCGTGACCGACGTGGTGCTGACCCATATGCACATGGACCACATTGGCGGCCTCCTCGTCGAGGGGGTGAAGGATCGCCTGCGTCCGGACCTGCGAATCCACGTGGCTGCCGCCGAGGTCAAGTTTTGGGAGGCGCCCGACTTCAGCCATGTCGCCATGCCGCCAGGCTTCCCGGACGCGCTTCGGGCGACAGCCAAGCACTTCGTAGAAGAGTATCGCAGCCATTTCCGGCTGTTTGATGATGAATACGAGGTGGCACCTGGGGTGATCGTTCGTCGCACCGGCGGCCACACCCCCGGCCACAGTGTAGTCCGCCTGGCATCCGGCGGAGATCGGCTGACATTTGCCGGCGACGCCGTGTTCGCGGTCGGCTTCGAACATCCCGACTGGTACAACGGCTTCGAACATGACCCCGAAGAGGCCGCCCGCGTCCGCGTCCGTCTTTTGACAGAGCTGGCGACGACCGGCGAACAGTTGGTCGCTACGCATTTGCCCTTCCCGTCCGTCGGCCGGGTGGCAATCGACGGCGATCACTTTCGCTGGGTACCGGTCTTCTGGGACTACTGACCGCTTGCCGGGTTGAGGCCAAACTAGACGGCCGCATGCGTTTGAATATCCGGCGATCGCTGCCTCGCAGAGATCGCCGCCAGCTTCGGCTTCGGCGACCCAACAATTGGGTCGCCTTCGGAGAGCAAAGCGTACATTCAGCGAACCTCGCGTCAGCCGGCAGTTCTCGCCCAGAGCGCACGCACCTCCTGCATCAGAAGAAGAGATTCCTCCCATCGGTCCGTGGTGTCCTCGCCATCCCTTCCCGTGATCGCATAGGGCTTCGGTCCTAACTCGCAGGTGAAAGCGAGGACATCGTCGCTGCCTGCGCGTTTTCGCCAGCTTCTGAAGCCGTATTCCCACCAGCCGAGAAAGAGATCGACCCAGGGGCGGTGATGCGGAAAGGAGATTTCGATCTGGACCTGCTCACGCGAGGCGACCCGGCCGTGGAAGGCCCAGGAACTGTCGAGTATCCGGTGGATGAGCGCATGATTTTCGTCGGATACCGGCCAGGCGAATTCCCGGCCGACGAGAAAATGAGAGACATCCCCCAAAAGCCGCAAATCCGGAAAGCGATCGAGCAGATCGAGCGTGAAGAATAGATCGGTCGTCATACGGTCGCGGTGTGTCTCGATGAGGACATCGATGCCGGCCTCCTCGCCCAGCCGCTGCCAGCCCTCAAGCAAGGGAAGGCAATCCCCCAGGCGCCGTAACCGCACGTCGGGCTGCAGGCAGAGGTGATGCACGTTGCATTCGGCGGCGATCTCAAGCACCGGCTTCAGATCGTCGACAGTCTTCGGAAAGCATTGTCCTTCGGCCTGCAGACCATGATGCCTGAGCAGGCCGGCAATTCGGCGCACTGCGTCACGGTCGGACCAATGGGCGCTGATGCCGTCGAAGCCAGCGGCGGCGATCTTGTCCAAATTCTCTTCGAGAGTGAGCTCCGGATATTTCGCGCTGCGTCGCTCCATGGCCCAAAGCGACTGGAATATGAGCATGTCCTGCATGGCGCCTCCCCTCCATGGGCTGCACAGATCACGAATTCCATGCCTTTGCGAGACCGTCCGGTGATGGGTTTTGATCATAGCGATATTTCATTGCAAAGCGGATGTGCTTGCGCGCGGCGAGCCGCGAGCCTTGAGGTTTTTTCATCAAAATACTCTCGGACGTTAACAGGCGCTGTCGGTAACTTTTTCCAGCGACTGATTGGGTCGTTGTTTCCTGGGAGGAGAACATGCTGAAATTTCTTGGCGCAAGTGCGCTGGTGCTCGTGCTGTCGTCGCAAGCCTATGCCGCCGATCGGATCGGCGTTTCGATGGGCTATCTGACGACCAATTTTCAAACCCTGATCGCCAACGGCATGCAGGACTACGCCAAGACCAAAGGCATCGATCTGCAGGTGGAAGACGCCGCCAACGACGTCAACAAGCAGTTGGATCAGGTGCGGAACTTCGCGGCTGGCGGCGTCTCGGCCATCATCGTTGATCCTGTGGATTCCGACGGTACACCGGCAATGAGCAAGATCGCAGAAGCGGCAGGCATTCCGCTGATCTATGTCAATATACAGCCGACCGATTTGACGAGCCTTGGCAAGAAGCAGGCCTTCGTGGGATCGAACGAAACAGAATCTGGAACGCTGCAGACCAAGGAAGTCTGTCGCATGCTGGGTGGAAAGGGCGACATCGTCATCATGATCGGCGACCTCACCAGCCAAGCAGCCCGACAGAGGACTGCGGACGTGCATGACGTCTTGAAGTCCGGTGAGTGCGGCGGCATCAAGGTCCTTCGCGAGCAGGTCGGCAACTGGAGCCGTGTCGACGGCGCCGACCTTGTTTCGAACTGGCTGACCAGCGGCCTGAAATTCGATGCCGTGATCGCCAACAATGACGAGATGGCGCTTGGCGCGATTGCCGCGATCAAGAACGCCGGCGGCTCAACGGACAAGACCCTCGTTGCGGGCATCGACGCCACGCCAGACGCCCTTCAGGCGATGAAGGCCGGCGACCTCAAGGTCACCGTGTTCCAGGATGCCAAGGCGCAGGGTCGAGGCGCTGTCGACACCGCGGTGAAGGCTATCAAGGGTGACCAGATCGACAGGGAAGTCTGGATCCCTTTCAAGCTGGTGACGAACCAGAACATGGTCCAGTTCGAGCATCTCAACTGAGCTGAACCTGACGACATTCTATCAGTGGCAACGCTAGGGTGACGCACATGGGGAGGCCGGCGGCCTCCCTTCTCACCCGCCGCCACCTGATAGAGCAAAGTCCTCACGGTTGGTCTGAGTAATTTTCATCAAAACTCTGCTGTCGTTTCGAACCGGCGTCGGTGAGACTGATCGCATGCATTCCGGAAATTGGGAGGAACACGATGGATGACACGCTCTACGGCACGCGCGACAAACGAGGGGACTGGAAGCCCAACAAGCTTCTCAAATATCCTCCTGTCTTCATCTGGCCGGCCCAGCCGGCCGCCTTCCTGAAATGGTTCTTTGGATATCCGGGGTATCTCATGCCTTGGAACGCCGTCTATGCTGTCGTCGCAACGCTACTGTGGTTCTATGCGACACCCTCGATGGAGACGATGAAGACCCTTGAGCCGGGCTGGATAGCCTGTCTTCTCGCGCGCAATGCCACCCTCGTCTTCCTGTTCTTCGGTGCGTTTCATTTGCGGCTTTACATGCAGAAGAAGCAGGGCACGAGTTTCAAATATAACGGCAAGTGGCCGTCCAAAAACAATTCGGCATTTCTCTTCAGCAATCAGACCATCGACAATGTGATCTGGACATTCGCAAGCGCGGTCCCGCTTTGGACTGCCTTCGAAGTCCTGACCCTATGGGCTTTCGCGAACGGCATCATTCCCTATGTCGATTTCGCCGAACATCCGGTTTACTGCACTGTGATCATGCTTTTGATCCCGGCATTCCGCGACCTGCATTTCTATCTGGTCCATCGCCTCATTCACTGGCCGCCGCTCTATCATGCCGTTCACAAGCTGCATCATAACAATGTCAACCCCGGCCCGTGGTCTGGCCTTGCGATGCACCCCGTAGAGCATCTGCTGTATTTCTCGGGCGCGCTCATCCATTGGATCGTACCCTCCAATCCGATCCATGCCCTCTTCCATCTAACCCATGCAGCCCTCGCGCCGGCCCCTGGCCATGCGGGCTTCGATAAGATCGTGATCGCAGACGATGCCGCCATCGACACCCACGCCTACGACCACTACCTGCATCACAAGTTCTTCGAGTGCAATTACGCCGATGGCGTCATCCCGCTCGACAAGTGGTTCGGCACGTTCCATGACGGCTCGAAAGAGGCCGAAGACCGCATGAACAGACGCTTTATGGAGCGGGCACGAAAATACGCCGAAAAGCAGGCGCGCAGCTCCGGAAGCACGAGCTAGCTCAAGGCCTTATCCCGTCCGGGATCGTCCTGGTCGAGCAACGATCTCAAGGGCCTGGCGACAGCGCGCATGCTTCATAGGCGCAATTTGGTTCTCCCCCGCCTGAGAGGCCTACTTAAGGCGGGAAATGCCGGAGCCTGCGACCCCTCCTTCGCAGGCTCCGCCTTGGCCGTTCACGCTGGCGACGAAAAATGCCCGATATGTTCCGTAGATAGCACCGCCACCAATCAGATTCACCCGCGTTCGGGTCGCCAGACGCACCATGGGCAGGGCGTTCACCCAAAGGTCCATCGATAATAACAGGTACTTTGTCGGCCCCGTTGTCGGGTAATTAAGTTACTATACTATGTGCTGGGCTGTGCGCCTGTTGGAAGGGCGCAGACAGTCTCCAGAAGCTCAACTGTCATTGCCTGCGCCTCTGCCGGAATCTCAGAGAAGCTCTCGCGGTACAGTAGCTTCTTCATGATGGCCTCCGCGAACTGCGGGTTCATCTGGCGAGCGACGTTCAGAGCCTTCTCGCATCCATCTCTAAAGGGTGACAGGGTCTTGACGACATAGTCTGTTCCGAGGGCCTTCACCACGCAGGCGAGATCGAACATGTCACGTGGCTGCATAGACGCCCCGCGATAATATATCTTCTTTGCGATAATTTCCGCGGGAGTTTCGAGCAGGACGTCTCGCCCGCGCACCCGTGCCTCTATCGTTGGGTTATCGGTCAAACTTGGGGCGCAGATAAAGTCGAGCTCGCCGACACCTTCGAAGACGATCTTTAATGCTCTCGATCCGTCGGATTCGTATCCGTCCGGGCTGATATCGAGTTCATATCCCTGTGTCTGCGGATTGAGATACGGCAAAAGTTGCGGATCTTGAACGAAGATGTCGACGTCAAAGCTTTCGCGGTGATCGATCTGGAGCATCAGCGCCGTACCGCCCCCAAAGGTCCAACTGTCGATTAAGTTGAATTCGCGGTTTGCTTGGTCGATGATGCTGGTGGCCTGGTCAAAGAGATCGGCCCATTTGCTTTCAGCGTATTTAATCAACTATGCCACCCGCGCCAGAGGCAGCGTATAACCAGCGAGTACCGAGAACTTCCGGGCAAGATCGGAGGCTATCACTCGATCGATATGCATTTCGTCCAGAAACAAGTTTTGCAGGCCCTCATCCACTTCTGAAAAAAAGGAGAAGGCCGACGGATCGAAATAGTCGGCGCTGGCAGGATCTGAAATCTTTGATGCCAACTGCTCAGCCGAAAGCGCCGTCCCATAAGGGGCGTTGACAGTGGATAGAACTTTTACTGCAACAATCGACATCTTCCACACTACCGAACTTCCCTCTAACGAATGTAGCGTCGTAGTGCTTGAGAAACAAGGATCGCTGGTGGACACGTACGGGGGAACGATTGAACTACATTCTCAACGAACCCTGCTGATAGCGTTTTCGGCTTTGTCAAAGAGAGCGGCAATTCATCTTCCAGAGATCGAGACTTCAATCCTGGGCAGTGCGCGCTATTTAACTGCAATATTTTCCGCCGTATACGTCAAGAACGGAACCGGATCCCGGCTAACAGGCACGTCGATGACACCCAATCTCGAAAGAACGGTGTCCAATGCGCGTCTCGCCTGAGTTTCCGGAGCTTGATCCAAAACAAGCGTCATCAGCCCTGAAACGATGAAGCGGCGCGTTTCGTCGTTGAGTTCATGTGTGATCCAGATGAACTCCCTCTTTTCCTGCTGCTGATAGCGCTGAAGAACCGATCCAACACCGAGATTGGCGCCGCCGGCATTGTAGATGCCGGCGATGTCCGTCCCGCGACGCAACGCCTGTCTCAGCAGTTCGGCGGATCTCACATCGTCATCCAGACCGAATATAACCTCCGAAAACTGATGCGCCGGGTTGCCGTGGGCGGCGAAGTAATCGGAAAAGCCGCGAATGCGCTCCTTATGAATTTGATAGGCCCAGCTATGACAGATGGCGACGATGCTTCCCGCCGCCGGTCGAAGCATTCGCGACATATAGAAGCCTGCGGTTCGTCCGGCCGCGTAATTATCGATGCCCACGAACACATCGTCCCTGCCGGACGTATAGGAAACGATCTGGACGACTTCTATGCCGGCACTACGGGCGTGATCAAGGCTCTGCCTGACTTTCGGATGGTCGAGGCCGACAACAATCAGGGCGTGGCGGCGGATAGCGCTGTTGGATATGTGGGCGGCAAACTTCTCGGGATCGTTCTCCTCGACGAAGGTTCTGTGAACGGCAATCGAGCTGTCCAGCGAGGCGGCAATCCGTTCAAATGCGCGATTGAGCCTGCTGAAGAACGGCGACTCAGGTCTCACAAGGATGACCTCGATGCGGATCGTTCCGCGATAGAGATTCGGGATCACTCCCTTATACCCCAGCCGCTTGGCGGCCAGCACCACCTTCTCTGCCGTCTGGGGCTTGACCCCTCCTCGCTCATTAAGAACGCGCTCGACGGTTGCAATGCCGACGCCTGCGGCGGCCGCAATATCGACCAAGCGAGCTTTCTTCATTCTGTTTCTCCCCTGATCAAAAATGATCATAATCGGCGTGGAATGTGAAGCGCTATTTCGCGCATGGTCGATGTTGCTCGGGGAGGAAAAGCTGAGCGAGATCAAGGCTCAAGGACAGCGCCCCTGAGTCCCAGCGCGACGCTCCTCCCGCAAGACAACATCTTTTGCGCTTGGTGGCGAGCCGCCGGCGGGCAATAGCGAGGAGACGATAAATGACGACATGGATCGACGCGTGTGCACCCGACGATATCGATCAGGAGGACGTCCTCCGGTTTGATCACGCCGGACGAACATTCGCGATCTACCGAAGCCCGGACGACGAATTTTTCGCAACCGACGGGCTGTGCACCCATGAAAAGATTCACCTGGCCGACGGGCTTGTCATGGATGACATCATCGAGTGTCCAAAACACAATGGACGCTTCAGCTACAAGACGGGAGAGGCTCGTGGTGCGCCGGTATGCATCAATCTGAGAACCTATCCGGTCAAGCTGGAAGGCGATCGCATCATGATCGAAATCGGCGCATGAGCGACGACGCCGGCATCATCATCGTCAGCGCGTGAACGCAGCGCCCGCGGCGCGCTAAGCTTGCGAGAACGGCTGCCGTCATCACATCACGGTCAGGCCGTGTATTGTTTTCGTATTGCTCGCGGGTCCCGATGGATGCTCGCGAAAACAGTGCCAAAACTATGATTGCGCTGTTGGAAACATCAAATTGAACTAGATGTTTTCTTGTATCTCGACGCTATCTTCGGTTGCCATCGCGGATCGCTTTTTCGGCTGGGCGATGAACGTCATCGTGGAGCGTGCAAGGCCGTCACTAATCCTTTTGCCCGAGGTGACGAGCCGATTCATTCTACTTTAGGTGAAATTGTTCTGCAGATTGTGAAGCATTAGCGTGCCGCGTTAGGTCCGCGCCTCCGCCTTCAATCAGGTGGCGATCGCGCCGAGGCCGATCCGCAGTGCCGCCAGGGGACGGAAAGGTGATTGCGGCTATTACCATAAGGACATTGCTCGAACGTTGGGGGCGAAAATGTTTGCGGGTCCAGAGGTGTTTCAGCACGGCTTTGACGTGTGCGTTGTGGGTGCAGGTCCGGTCGGTATTGCCGCTGCGCTCGAATTGAGCAGGCGCGGCATGCGAACGCTGCTTATCGAAGCCGGCCCGAAACAATCGAAACGGCCCGAACGAAACGAAACAGGTTTCGATATAGACGACGACATCTATCACGCTGCGGACCAGGTTACCTCTGCCACCGGACTTGGCGGCACGTCCGAACGATGGGGTGGGCAATGCGTTGAGCTGGACGATATAGACTTCGAAGCAAGGGATTATGTCGCACACTCCGGCTGGCCTATTGCTCACGAAAAGATTTCGCCGTTCTATCAGCGCGCGCGGTCTCTTTTGAGTAGCAACGTCGCCGGCGAGCGATCGGAGCCGGAATCGGAGACTGATTTTCCGGCATCACGGGAAAGCTGGACACGCATACGCAACACAGCGAAAGCCAACAGGGCTGAGCTCACCTCTTCGCAGAACCTCTTCGTCATCCTGGACGCGAGGGTCAAAGCTCTGGGGTTCGACCCCGTGCAAGGACGGCTACATTCCATATCGATTGGCTGCCGCGGTGGCTCGTACAAGGTATGCGCCGAGCATTATGTGCTGGCCTGCGGAGGCAGGGGCAATACCCGGCTGCTGCTGAACCTTCAGGTCGCCTATCCGCAACTGTTCGGCGGAAGCGACGGGCCGCTCGGGCGCTTCTACATGGGACACCTCGCCGGACAGATCGCGCAGATCGAATTCACCACCAAGGAGCATGCCGAACGGTATCTTTTTAAGCGCACATCCACCGGAACCTTCGTGTGTAACCGGTTTCAACCTGGCCCCAAATTGCAACGGACACTCAAGCTGCCAAATATTGCCTTTTGGCCGACGAACCGGAGGGCCGCTTTCGGTGAGGCCGACCCAGCGCTCTCGCTGCTATATCTCTGGAACAGTAAGAAGGCGGTCGTCCACAAAGCGACGTGGGGCGAGGCCGATCGATCCCGTTACTATAATGTGCTGCATAATGTCCTGCGCCATCCGATTGGCGCGACCTTTTCCGCGTTGGAGTTGCTTCGCCAAAAATACGGCGTCGCTGAGCCATATCTTGTGCTCCGCAGACCTGACCTCAGATACGGGCTTCGCTACCACGGAGAGCAAATTCCAAGCAGTTCAAACCGCGCCTTCCTCAAGCCCGAGCAAGATGCGGATGGCCAGTTCAAGCTCGAGGTCTCGTTCCGATATTTACCTCAGGATATCAGCGGCACGCTCAACGCGCATCTTGCCCTCGATCGATGGCTCAAGGAGCGCAAAATAGGCAAGTTGATCTTCGACACAGCACCCGAACACCTTGAAGAGCATATCGATGCGCAAGCCAAGGATGGCTACCATCAGATCGGGTTGACCAAGATGGGCGTCGACCGCAAGCACGCCGTCGTCAATCACAACTGTCGCATCATCGACATCGTCAACCTCTATATCGCCGGAAGCTGCATTTTTCCCACGTCCGGACAAGCTAACCCCACGCTTCCAGCCGTCGCCTTCGCCGTCAGGCTCGCTGACCATCTCGTTACCGAGATCCGCTGTCAAAGCACGCCGGCGGCTTTGTCGATGAGTAGCCGCCTGGAGCCCAAAGTGGTATCGTCCCTAAGCGTCCCGCGAAGCATTTGCTGACAGGGCTGCCAAGGACATGAAGTTGAGCGAGATGCTGATCGCAAAGCCGATCACGCCGGCAATCGAGGTTTCGACCGCCGCACGAACCTGAAATCTCGAGCGCCAAAGAACCGTATAGCGGCTGCTATTCCTTAGTGATCAATCGCAGGTACGGCGCTCCGGTCCTGGAATGGGTCTTCTCCTCTCAGACCCGCTCGCAGTCGGTGAAAGCGGCTGATATGATCACCACCTCCTTGTTCGGTTACTGAGCCGGCTCGCGCGGCTAGCTGCAGCGAATACCCCCTGATCTTCATCCAATTTTCGCACAAATATCCGGAATCGGCACAAAAGTGGAAGCATTCCGGAAGAGAGCCCGCCAGGAGACACGCCCCTCAAGCTCCCGTTAAGCTTTTAGAAGCTTGCTGGATCGCGTTTGACGCCGGCAAGCCGCTCAACAACCAGTCAGGATTGGTGACAGCCTAACTGGTTTGAGGTGGCCGTGGGTGTCCCACTTTCTTGCTCAACTACGGATGCGGGCAAACTGGATAGCAGAATGCAAAGTCTCACAACAAAGCTTCGCGCCACTATCGCCTTGCTGCTAGTCGCCCTCGCCCAGGCTGTCGCTCTCGCCCACCATCCCATCCCGAATTTCGAAGACGTCGCACTGATCGGTACGCTGTGTCTGGGCATCGCAGTGATCTTAGCAACGCTCGTCAACAGCACGCAATTATCTGAAAGCCCAACCCCTGTTCATCGTGCGGATGCGGGGAATCCTGCGTTAACGACAGCGATCATGTCTGAAGCGGGAACGGTAGCGGGAATGCCCCCACGGGCCGACAAGGAGGGAACGGATACCGCTTCATCCGTCAACGGAGAGAGCGCCTTTGCCGTTGACATTGAAACGATGACCACGGCGGTTATTGAAGGTGACCTTACCGCTCGCATGGCTGAGGGTTACGACGATCCCAACCTCGACCGCGCAGCGATTGCCGTTAACAGAATGGTCTGGACGTTAGAAGAGGGCGTGCTTGAGATCAATCGAGTAACGGAGGCGCTGGCCAATGGCGATTTATCGGCATCCATGCGTGGCCAGTTTCGAGGTTCCATTGGACAAATTCAAAGAAACGTCAATCTCGCAATGGCAACGATCCGGTCCACGCTCAACGTATCCGGAGCAGCGCAATTCGAGCAAAGCGCCTCCCGAGCCGCAAGGATGATTGCTCGTTTCAAGCGGCGAACCGCGTTACCAAAGATTGCTGTTAGCGACGGCTCGTCAATGCCAGTAGCTTCGCCGGCGCGCGCACTCCGCCGCAAAGTCATGCGAGCTTTTGGGGAACCTGCGAACGCGGTCTTGCGCGCACCAAAAGACTCCTCGAAGCGGCTTAACGGACATTATGAGGTTGCGGATGTACTAGCTCATCCACGCAAAGCAACTGGCGCGCCCGATGAGATTTAACCGAGAAGCGCTCGTCTGAGGCCTGCGACCTGCGATCACCTTCTCAAGGATCTTGCCGACGATCTCGACAATCACCGGCCGCCTCGGCGCAACCGAGCCTTGTGAAGGACGGGAAAGCCTGCCAGTGGCGCCTATGACGCCACTGATAAGGACGGGTGTTTTATAACGATAGCTCCAGAGCTTACTTGCTCTGGATCAGGCGGCCTAGCGGCGCGAGCGGGCCGACGGGGATAAACTCAAAGGTCATCAGCCCGGTTTCGGTCAGGGGCAGTTTGATCTCGCGCTACCTGCTCGCGGACATCCGCTCTTCCCAAGCGCCCTACATCATCCCCAATCATTTGGCGCAGGCCGATCCCCTCATCCTGCGCTTCGAGCGATGGGCGCGGGAGCATTTGCAGGACGGCTTCTCGTTGCGGGAAGCCGCCACCGCGCTGGCGACAAGCCCTCGCTCCCTGCAACGCCGTTGCCAGGAAGTGCTCGGCAAATCACCTTTGTCCTACTTTCAGGACCTTCGGGTCGAACGAGCACAAAACCTGATCCATGGCAGCGGGCTCGACCTCGACGCCATCGCCGCCAAGGTGGGATACGTCGATGGGGCGACCTTGCGCACGCTCTTGCGACAACGTCTCGGGCGAGGCGTACGTGAGCTTCGCGAAGACCTACGCTGAGAGGCGCAAGTCTTCTTCGGCCAGCCTATGGCGGATTGCACGTTGGTCAGCAAATCACGTCAACAGCATGTCGACAAAACCGAGCGAAAAAACTACATTGCTGACATGCTGCCTTTTTTGACCCAATGCGGCATCTGCGAATGAAAGGTACCTAAGTGTCTGACGAGGCTGAAGTGAAACGAATCCGGGGAACCGGATGGAAGAGCGTCTACGATACGCTGCGAAGCGAGATTCTTTCTCTCACCTTGCCGCCGGGTCAGCTTCTCGATGAAATGACCTTGGCCGAGCGTTTTGACATGTCGCGTTCGCCGGTGCGCGAAGCCCTAATCCGCTTGGGCGGAGACGAGCTCGTCGTCACGCTCTCCAACCGCAGCACAATCGTTGCGCCAATCGAAGTGGCGACCTTTCCGAAATATGTGGAGGCGCTCGACATCGCCCAGAGGATGAACACGCGCCTGGCCGCGGCACTGCGAACCGAAGCCGACCTGAAGCTGATTGCCAAACGGGAAAAGGCATTTGCCGCCGCCGTCAAAACCGGAAATCATCTGGCGATGTCGGAGGCGAACAAAGAGTTCCACATGGCGATCGCCTATGCCGGCAAGAACCAGTATCTGGCATCCTTCTATCACAAGCTTCTGTCTCAGGGTCAGCGCATGCTGCACCTGCATTTCGAATATCTCGAGCGCACCCATGAGGGATATCTCCTCACCGATGAGCACAGTCTGATGCTGGAGGCGATCCGGGACAAGAACGTCGATCTGGCGGATGAACTCGCCCATGCTCATACCCGACAGTTCCAGCACAACTTCATCAACTTCATGCGCGAGAACTACACGACCGATGTCCCGCTCGGACCCGCGCGGGCGGCGGAATAGGTGGCGAGGATGAAGGCTATTGGTTTCGTCGGAACCGGCGCGATCACGGAGGCCATGGTGCGGGGCCTACTGGCTGAGCCGGCGCATGTATCCGAAATCCATGTCTCGCCTCGCAATGCGGAGATCGCAGCAAATCTTGCCGCCAAGTACGACAGCGTAACTGTAGCGGCTGACAACCAGACGGTCGTCGAACATAGCGATATCGTCGTCCTTGCCATACGCCCGCAGATTGCCGAAGACGTTATACGTGAGCTTCGTTTCAAAGATGGGCAACGCGTTGTCAGCGTCGTGGCTACGGTGGAGCGTCAAAGTCTGCTCGACTGGATCCGCGCGGACATCGACCTTGTGCAGGCGATCCCTTTGCCATTCGTGGCAGATCGCCAAGGTGTGACGGCCATCTATCCTCCCGATCCCGAAATAGCCGGCCTCTTCGATGCCCTTGGCACCGCCGTTCAATGCGAATCCCGAAAAGAATATGACCTTCTTGCCGCTGCCAGCGCCATGATGTCGACCTTCTTCGGCATCATGGAGTTCACGACCGACTGGCTGGAAAAGAATGGGCTCGATCGATCGAAGGGCCAGGCCTATATCGCGCCACTATTTGCGAGTTTGGCGCAAAGGGCCAACGAGCCGGGCGTCACGTCCTTCAGTTCTCTGAGCTCTGAATTCGCCACCAAGGGCGGCCTGAACGAACAGGTTTTCTCGGACTTTGAGACGAAGGGCGGACGACAGGCGCTGACGGCCGCACTCGACCGGGTACTCGCTCGCATTGAGGGCCGCAGTAACTAATCAGAACGTCGGCGGCGTGCAGGCGCTGATGACCTCGCAAGCTACCGGCCCGACGCATCGGAACCGATGCGGGCGTCGACTTTCGAAATAATAGGCATCGCCAGGGCCGAGGATTCGCCGCTCGTCGTCGACCGTGACCTCGAGCCTTCCCGAGAGAACGATCCCGCCTTCTTCTCCATCGTGGACGAGAGGTACCTTTCCAGTATCGGCGCCGGGCTGGTAGCGCTCCTTCAGGATCTGCAAACTGCGCCCGAACAGGTTCTCTCCAACCTGCCTATATGAGATAGCGCCCTTGCCGATCTCGACCAATTCTTCCGCGGCATAAAACGCCTTCTTTGGCCGAGCGGGCTCGAATGCGAAAAACTCCGCCAGGCCGATCGGGATGCCATCCAGAATTCTCTTCAACGCGCCCACCGACGGGTTCGAGGCGTTCGACTCGATGAGAGAGATCGTCGAATTCGGCACGCCGGTGCGTTTGGCAAGCTCGCGCTGCGAAAGGTTGTGCGCAATGCGCAGGTGGCGGAGACGATTGCCGATGTCGACGGACATGATGTGGTGGCGTTCCTGTTGTTCAGAATAGGCAAAAACCTATATGCTGCCGCCATAAATTTCAATTGGTTAGAGCCATAAAGAAAAGGACTTGTTTGAAGAAGGGAAATCGTCGATCTGATTGCTATTCCAAAGAGGAGGCCAATTATGGATCAGGTCAGTAAGCCGAACACCCCCGTTCTCGACAATTTCTGGATGCCGTTTACGGCGAACCGGCAGTTCAAGGCAGCACCGCGCCTATTGGCCGCTGCAGACGGTATGTACTACACCGATGTCGATGGGAACCAGGTTCTCGATGGCACCGCCGGCCTCTGGTGCGTGAATGCCGGCCATGGCCGCAAGAAGATTGCGGAGGCCGTCGAGCGACAGCTCGCCACCTTGGACTACGCGCCGACCTTTCAGATGGGGCACCCGATCGCGTTCGACTTCGCCACGAAGTTGGCCGCGAATGCGCCTGGTGGTGGCGAAGCCAAACTCGACCGCGTGTTCTTCACCGGTTCCGGCTCCGAATCCGTCGATACCGCTCTCAAGATTGCCATTGCCTACCAACGTGCCATCGGCCAGGGCATCCGCACGCGGATCATCGGACGCGAAAAGGGCTACCACGGCGTCGGATTCGGCGGCATCTCGGTCGGCGGCCTCGTCAATAATCGCCGCGTCTTCCCGCAGATCCCGGCAGATCATATGCGCCACACGCTCGACATCGAGCGCAATGCCTTTTCGAAAGGGCTTCCGCAGCATGGCGTTGAGCTTGCAGATGATCTGGAACGGCTCGTCGCGCTACATGGCGCCGAAACCATAGCGGCCGTCATCGTCGAACCGATGTCCGGATCGGCAGGCGTCGTCCTGCCTCCCAAAGGCTATCTGGAGAAATTGCGTGCTACCGCGGACAAGTACGGAATTCTGCTGATCTTCGACGAGGTCATCACTGGCTTCGGACGCCTCGGAACACCCTTTGCCACCGAGTATTTTGGGGTCGTGCCCGATCTGGTCACCACCGCCAAGGGCATTACCAACGGCACAATCCCGATGGGCGCCGTCTTCGCCAGCCGCAAGGTCTATGATGGACTTATGGTCGGGCCGGAGAACGCGATCGAGCTATTCCACGGCTACACCTATTCCGGCCATCCCGTCGCCTGCGCCGCCGGCCTCGCCACTCTCGAGATCTACCAGGAAGAAGGACTGCTGACGCGAGCAGCCGATCTGGCGGAGCACTGGCAAGAAGCCCTCCACTCTCTCAAGGGCCTTCCGCATGTCGTCGACATCCGAAACCTTGGGCTGGTCGGAGCGATCGAACTTGCGCCTCGCAAAGATGCCCCTGGAGCGCGGGCTTACGACGTGTTTGTGGACTGCTTCGAGAAGGGTCTGCTGATCCGCGTCACCGGGGACATCATAGCGCTTTCGCCACCACTGATTATCAGCAGGGCGGAGATCGACACGATTGTCTCCATGCTATCTGATGCGCTGAAGCGCGCAGCCTAAGGTGCTTAGTGGGGGTGCCACTGGCTGGTTCAGTGGCATCGCGATGTCGCGGCCGCCAAGCAAATGATCATGCCTATATGCTGCGCAACGCCATTTATGGGTGCTCATGCCGCCGATATCAGATGGCCGGCTGCTCATTGAAAGAGAACTGTAAGGGCGGGATATCCCTCGCCCTTACGCATCTTCACTTTCCTCAAAACTCTTCCCAGCCGTCCTTGGACACTGCCGTCGCAGTTGCACCGCCTCCGTCGAAAGCGCCGACGATCTTGGCCCTGAGCGAGCGGGCCGGCGACGCGGCCGGCTGGTGACGTTCGCTCGCCACGGCCAGACGCGGTTGCCTATAGCCTTCCTCGACGTTGAACTGGCTAAGCAAACTGTTGAGCGATGCGACTTCCTTTGCAAGGCTGTGGCTCGCTGCGTTCGACTGCTCGACCATCGCCGCATTCTGCTGCGTCCCCTGGTCGATTGCGTTCACAGCCGTGTTGATCTCGGCGAGCCCCGTTGCTTGCTCCCGTGCCGCCTCGACGATCGCCTTCACATTGGCGTCGATCTCTTCGACTTCCTGGACAATTTGGCTTAGGGACTGGCCAGTCCGCGCCACGAGTTCGACGCCGTTGCGCACCTGATTGCTGGAAGTCGAGATCAGCGCCTTGATCTCCTTGGCAGCCTGTGCCGAGCGTTGCGCCAATTCGCGCACCTCCTGGGCAACGACCGCAAAGCCCTTGCCCGCCTCGCCGGCGCGCGCCGCCTCGACGCCGGCATTGAGAGCCAGCAGGTTCGTTTGGAAGGCGATTTCGTCGATAACGCCGATGATGTTCGTGATCTCGCTGGAAGACTTTTCGATACCCTCCATGGCGGCGACAGCCTCGCGCATCACGATACCCGACTTTTCGGCGCCGATACGGGCTTGCGCGACCAACTGGCCAGCCTCCTCGGCGCGCTTCGTGGAGTCTTTAACTGTCGTGGTGATCTGTTCGAGCGCCGCGGCGGTTTCCTCGACGGATGCTGCCTGCTGCTCCGTGCGCTTCGACAGATCGTCCGCGGCCGAACGGATTTCGTTGGCACCGGCATCGATGCCGCGGGCATTGTCGCCAACGGCTCGTAGCGCCTGCTGCATCTTTGTTATCGAGCCGTTGAAATCGCTGCGCAACTGGTCGAGATGGCTGACGAACGGCTTGTCGATGCGGTAGTTGAGATTGCCGTTTGACAGTGCTCCAAGGCCATCAGCCAGCGCCTTGACAGCAAATTCGGTTTCGGCTGCCTCCCTCGCCTTCTGAGCGTCCCGCTCCATACGTTCCCGATCAGAAAGGCTGCGGTTGGCATCTGCGTCACGCTCCAGCCGGATGCGCTCGATCGCATTGTCGCGGAAGACGGCAACGGCTGCGGCCATCTGGCCCACCTCATCCTTGCGCCCCAGGCCGATGACAGATGTCTCGGTTTCTCCACCGGCAAGAGACACCATGCGTTCCCGCAGTTTCTCGATCGGCGTGGTAATACCCTTGGCCGCGACAAACAGGCCGGCGAAGATTGCAGCGACGAAGACGATGCCGAGCGTCGTCAATGTATAGAGGATCGTGCCATTTGCCTGGCTAGTTAAAGTGTCGCTTTGCGTCCCGACGCTCTTGCTGGCGTTCTCGATCCAATGCCGGACACTCAGGATCTCGTCTTCAATCATCGGATCTGCTTGTTTCAGCAACCCTTTGGCACTCTCGTTGTCGTCCTTTGCTCCGGCTTCGACGGCCTTATCCATGATGGCGGTCATTGCTCTGGCTTTGTCCGCCAGCACATCAACTGACGCTGCCTGTTCCGGGACCAGACGCTTTATAGAGTCAAACCAGTCCAACAAGGCTTTCTTGTTTTCGCCGTAGTCTTTGACAAAGCCCGGCATCTCCGCATCCTTGGCGCTATAGGCAAGGATCTGATAGGCATTATAGCTGAGTGCGACCACTCGCTGGCTCGCTCGCGCCATCTGGATCGTAGCGGTCCCCTCGTTTGTAAGAAGACCCGCATAGGCATCATTTGTCGCTTTATAACTCTCCGACATCGCGATGATGCCGGCAATTCCAACAACGCAGATCGGGATGATGACGGAAAGAATCTTCGTGCGAATCTTGGTGTTCTGAAGAAACGACATGGGGCTCATCGTGCAATTGTCAGGCAATCGCTCTGCCGCCAGATGAAATCATCGGCGCAAAATGCGCGTGCCGACCAGTGACCGGGCATCACAGACTCGGAGCATCATGCTCGACGCAAATGCGCTGTATTCGAATTTAAGCAAAACATGCTGACAAATCGGTTAATGGGTAAATTTCGACTTAAAACTCGAATATTAGACCTTGCGCACGAGCCCGCTTGCCGCACCAATTTGCTACACCATGGAGCCCAGCGGACGCAGCGTGGGATCGCATTCAAAATAATTCGGTGATCAGGGCGATCAGGGGCTTGCCCGCATCGCCCGAGTCAATTCACGAATATTTGAATTATTGAACGACGCCCTTTGCAGCGGATGAGCAGAAAAATGGCTTTGTCCACATTCTTACAGTCTCCGGTTATTTTTCCAGAACACGTTAGAAATTCACGCGTTCATGCAGGGCACCTGAATTCAGGAGCGTTCAAGCGACTGCAGGACAGTGCCAGACGCCTGCCGGAATAATCAGCATGCATATAAATCGACTTGAGGCGGAAAGCATAACAATCATTCGCGAAGCGGTTGCCGAGGCTGACAGGCCGGTCCTTCTCTATTCAATCGGCAAAGACAGCTCCGTTCTGCTTCATCTTGTCAGAAAGGCATTCTTTCCAGCTAAGCCGCCATTGCCCCTGTTGCATGTGGACACAAGATGGAAATTCCAGGAAATGTACCAGTTTCGCGATCTTATCCCGCAGCAAACTGGAATGGATCTGCTGGTTCACATCAATCCTGAGGCGATCGAGAAAGACATAAACCCGTTTGACCACGGCGCGGCGCTTCACACCAGCATTACCAAAACGGAAGGGTTGAAGCAGGCACTTGATCATCATCGCTTTGATATGATTTTCGGGGGAGCCCGACGCGATGAGGAGAAGTCGCGATCTAAAGAGCGGGTATTTTCCTTTCGCACGCGCAATCATTGTTGGGATCCGAAGAATCAGCGGCCAGAACTTTGGAGCCTCTACAATACCCGCAAAGCCCCCGGTGAAAGCATACGGGTCTTTCCGCTCTCCAATTGGACGGAATTGGACGTGTGGCAATATATCTTCCAGGAGGGCATTCCAGTTGTGCCGTTGTATTTCGCCAAGGAACGTCCAGTCGTTCTACGTGACGGTATGATCCTTGCCGTTGACGATGATCGCATGAGGTTATTGCCCGGCGAGGAAGTCACTCGTCGCAAAGTTCGTTTTCGAACATTGGGATGTTATCCCTTGACGGGTGCTATCGAATCCGAGGCCGATACCATTGAAGGAATAATCGCGGAACTCATCCAGGCGCCAGTGTCCGAGCGACAAGGCCGGCTGATCGACACTGGTTCGTCGGCGAGCATGGAAAAAAAGAAATTAGAGGGTTATTTCTGATGCTCAGCCTGGATCAGAACAGCAACCAAGATCTCTTATCATCCGAAGAGGTATTTGCGCGTTTTCAGCATCAGGAACAGTCTCGGGATCTCTTGCGCCTTATTACATGTGGCAGCGTAGACGACGGCAAGAGCACCCTCATCGGTCGCCTTCTTTGGGAATCGCAGCAGCTACTTGACGATCAATTGGCGGCACTCAAAGCTGAATCGAAACGCCATGGCACGCAGGGCGATGAAATCGATCTCGCACTGCTGGTCGATGGCCTATCCGCCGAACGCGAACAAGGCATCACCATAGATGTCGCCTACCGCTATTTTTCCACGCCAAAGCGAAAGTTCATCCTCGCCGATTGCCCCGGCCATGAGCAATACACGCGCAACATGGCCACCGCAGCGTCGTCCGCCGACGTCGCAATCCTGCTCGTTGATGCTCGCAAGGGTGTTCTGACGCAGACACGCCGGCATGCTTATCTCGCCTCGCTGCTCGGCGTTCGGCACGTGGTCGCCGCGATAAACAAGATGGATTCGATCGGATACGACGAGCAAATATTCGATCAGATATGCAAGGAAATCTCGACGTTCAGCGCCGCGCTTGGATTTGAGAGCATTACCCAGATCCCGATCAGCGCTCTTCACGGCGACAACATAGTCCGGCGCGCCGCACATACCCCATGGTATCTTGGTCCGACCTTGATGGAGTTCTTGGAGACCATCAAGATAACGCGCACGCCCTCCGACCGACTTGTTATTCCGGTGCAGTGGATCAATAGACCGAATGCGGATTTCCGAGGTGTCTCGGCCACCATCGTCGAGGGCAAGTTGGAGATTGGGGACGAAATACGCGTAACGGGTTCAGGTCAAGTCGCGCGCGTAGCTGAAATCGTCGCGATGGATGGGACGACGAGGCGGGCCGACGAAGGGGCAGCCGTCACATTCAGACTCGATCGAGACATCGACGTTTCCCGCGGCGATGTTCTGTCTTACGCGCAAAAGCCCTTGGAGATGTCTGATCACATTGAAGCCACCTTGATCTGGATGAACGCAGATGCGGGTCTGATTGGCCGTCAATACGATATCAAGCTTGCGACCCAATGGGCGTCCGCATCAATCACCAGCATTAAATATCACATCGATGTCGATACGTTTGCACACACCGCCGGGCGAACCCTGGCGCTCAACGACATAGCCGTCTGCAACGTATCCCTGAGCCGCCCTCTTGTTTTCGACAGCTATTCAACCTCGAAAACGCTCGGCGCCTTTATTCTCGTGGACCGGCTGACGAACGCCACCGTCGCCGCCGGCATGATCCGCCACAATCTTCGACGCGCTCAGAACGTGCACCGCCAGATGCTTTCGATCACCCGGCAAGACCGCGAGCGTTTGAATGAGCATCGGGGCAAGGTAATTTGGTTTACGGGCTTGTCTGGCTCCGGGAAATCAACCCTCGCCAATGCCCTCGAGATGGAGCTGCATAATCAAGGCAAGCGCACATATATTCTGGACGGCGACAACATCAGGCAAGGCCTCAACAAGGACCTGGGCTTTACCGACGCGGACCGTGTGGAGAACATCAGACGAATTGCCGAAGTGGCCAAGCTGATGATGGACGCAGGCCTCATCGTACTCACCGCCTTCATTTCACCTTTCCGCCGAGAAAGAGAGATGGCGCGCGAACTGATCGGCTCCGAGAATTTCCTGGAAGTTTTTGTCGATACTCCGCTCGATATCTGTGAACAGCGTGACCCGAAAGGGCTCTACCGGAAGGCGCGCGAGGGGAAATTGCCGAACATGACGGGGATCAATAGCCCGTACGAGGCGCCGATGTCGCCTGATCTCATCATTCAAAGTGTAGAAAGACCGCTTGCAGAGAGTATCAAATACTTGGTCAATTGCATTGATTCTAATGGCTAATTACAAATACACATAATTATGGTCCCTGCATAATTCCGGTTTGTGGGGCACCGCTTACCTGACAGGAAACACGATTTCTACTTCACTGACCGAGCCGTTCCACATGTCAGCCAGAATCGAATGCCGGAACACATGACCGTTGCAATTTTATATCCGTTTGATAACACGCTCTCTTATGAATATTCTGGCAAAGAACGTTCTCATCTATGGCACGCACCTCCTCAAGCCCCCGCCATCCAATATTGGAAGCCTTAATTATTAAGAAAAACGTAATGAGTGCTGTCGTTCTTCGCGACATGCGAACCCGTTTTTTCAATCATGGCTTGGGTTTTCTTGTTGTATCCATATGGCCTTTGGGGCATATGGCGGGCCTATTGGTAATATATCATCTCACAGGACGCAAAGCGCCCGTCGGCCAGAGCATCAACATCTTCTTCGCGACTGGTCTCATCCCGACTTTGGCCTTCATGTACGTATCGCGATTTATGTCATTGTCGCTTATAGCGAACCGTCCTTTGTTCGGATTTCCGGTAGTAAAAGTAATTGACGTAATGATGGCTCGTGCATTTCTAGAAATTGTCGCTGCGGTGATCACGATGACCATCATGATAGTCATACTTTATATTGTCGGCGACGATCCGGCTCCATATGATCCGGAGCAGGCTGTTCTCGCGTACTTAGCAACGCTACTGTTTGCTGTCGGCATCGGCAGCCTCGTTGGTGTCCTTGTCATGTTTTTCGAGTTCTTTGTTACCATCTATGCTCTACTGATGATTGCAGTCTACATATCGTCCGGAACCCTATTCCTTGCTTCTGCGTTGCCGGATACACTCTCAATACCACTCTCATGGAACCCAATTTTTCAGTGTACGGAATGGATGCGATCCGCTTATTTCGAAGGCTATGACACTAGGCTATTAGGAAAGGAATATCTTGTTGCAGTCGGGCTAAGCAGTCTGTGTTTAGGGCTTTTCCTTGAAAGGGTGTTCCGCCGAAAGATGTCTGAAGGATAGCATTCACGAGCCGTCAGGGCATATGCGAATGTCGGCGGCGAGTATGGCGCTTCTGCCCTGCGGCTTGTCAATATTATATTTACAATTTTGCCAGTCTCAATTGCCAATGGCAGAAAGCATCAACGGTAGGACTTTGATCACTTTTGCTTATCACAGCCGATGCCAGATAGGCGGGGCAAACGCGGTTGAAAGATCGGTTACTATTTTCAACAGTCGCCAGCACGTGGCCAACTATCGTATCGTTCTCCCAATCCAAAGTGCGCCGCAGAGCTTTTGTAGCTAAGTTCAGCGTAAAGTCCCTTTCACTTGCACTTTTTTCCACAGCAATCTCCAATGCATCGGCGATCGACGCAGGGCTCTGATAGGCAAGAATTGCCGTTTCATCTTCATAATCCATCAAATTGTTATAGCGGTACACATCGACGGGGATGCAGCCCGCCGCCATCATTTCAAATGGAATACGAGACGGATTTGAGAGACTAATGCAAATTCCAGCCCGACAATTGTTGTAAAGCGCATTTAGTTGGCGAAGATCAGAGATCACGCCAAGCTGTTCTGCTTCAAAATCAGTTTCAATACGCTCATTCGACCCGTACAGATATATTCTAATGCCAGGATTTCTCTGTTTCAGAATTCGCAGCGCTGCCAAACCCAAAATGTTTCCGCGTCGTGGCTTCTCTGGCTGATATAGCATGCAAACTGCGTTGTCGCGCGCTCCATGCTCCGCGAGGCGGTAGATCGTTGTATCGATGCCCAATCCGGCAGGATTCGTGGGCGCGTTATATTGATTTTGTATAAGATGAGTCAGCCAGTTCCCAATTGTGATATGATTCAACCCTTGGGAATAACTATTCTCCGCCATGATGTAATTGTCACCCACCGGATTAAAAAACGCTTCAGCGTCTTGAACTAAATAGAACTTGTGCTGGGAAACAACGTTTTGCCGAACGAATTCAGCCGAGCAAGCAATTGTCGCAAAAGCAACTGTAGAGGCAATGTTATGTCTCCAATTTGTATGCAGCCGAGCACGCGTTCCCGCCAAATACTCCTCGACCACGTCCAGTCCCGCGCCCTCTCCGTCAAGAAAGATAAATGGCTCAAGCCCCAGGTGCGAGAGCCTCTTTACCACGTTGAAGATAGTGCGGTGACCGCCCGACGCTTTCAACACACCAGGGGCATATATTGCCAACCGTTCCCCGATCATCTTATTTACAGCTGGGCTGTAAACCTGCGTTATGGCTAGCGGCGCGGCGCTTCTATATGCGGTTGCCGATTCTGCCCACCACTTTGCTACGGCACTTTGGCGAATCGCACCATTTCGCCAGCGTACAGATCCTAGCCAATTGTTGAGAATGTAATGCATTTCGCGCGATGAATTTGCTTCGCGCAACTGCGTGAGTTCGCTCTGCCGACCGACCTCGTCAACGAGCCCCGCCCCAAAAGTCTCATTGTGCTCCAGGCGAGAGAAGAGGTCAGCGATAGCCATGGGCGGGCTATTGATCAGGCTTTTGTTCAGCTGACGCGCCAATGGTTTTAAATGTTCGGCCAACAAACCATGAAGACCGATATAACGAGAGAGATAAGGGACTGCAGCAAGCATCCCCGCTTGGAGTGGTTTTAGCTCTTCAACAATTTTCTCTTCATTCTCGATGATTTCCTTCACAGGGTAAAAGGTGCCATCCGAATACTTATAGCTAACGACAGAGCCACCTCGTCCATTATAAATCATTTCAATCGGAGCAACTTGATCTGGTATACTCTGTTCGGGGTCTACATTGTCATCGTTTAACCATCCAAACTTTCTTCCACTTTTGCATTGCTCGTTTAAAAATTTAAAAAGTGCAAGGTAATGCCCATTTATGGGACGATCTAATATTCTGGCGATGTTATCCTGAATTGTACCGCGCCATCCAATGTCTACGATGGTAGTTGGTGTGTCTCCATGCGACTGCAATCCTTCTTGTTCGAGATACCCCTTCAGAAGAAATTGCTGAGCGCGAATGGATTCTCTTGCGTGCTCAGTCAGCTCACTGTCATTCAGCACGGTCAAAAAATCCTCGTTCATCCACGGATGAACGAACGATTTCTCATACTGAACCCCATGCCTTTGGCAAACGCGCCGCAGCAAATCTTCGTCCAAATTGAGCGAGAATGCAAAACCACGAAACGACTGTGAAGTATACATCGTCCACAACCGCATCATATCTCGAATATCGAAATTTTTTATCGACGCCGCAAAAGTTGCTCGGCGGGACACAGCTAATATGGAGGATTTCGGAACGGAAGTTATATATGGATTTTCTCTAGAAATGGCATCATATACTTCCTTTAGAAAAATTCCTTCCCTGGTAAAAAAGAATATATTATCGATTTTATTCTTTACAGCATCCTCAAACACGGAAAGGCAAAATGAAAATACTATCGGCGAAAGTCGTATCCCTATCTGAAACAGCGCTAGGTCGCTATTTACCCTATGAGTTTTTTCGCTTGCCTTACACAGCCCCTCTAATATTGCTAGTATCCGCCTTTGATGTTTGGACAAATCGCCCTGAAGAAAATCCTCGAATGCATCACGATACCAATGTGAGCGATCGGTTTCTTTTATAGGCTTGTATAAGGACGCCGAAATGCCGAGCGATCTGGGAACAGAGCCATCTGCATCCGGATTATCCCCAAAGTGCGCTAATTCAGATGGCTGAAGTGCGAAATCTGACAAAATTCGTTTGAACAATGCCCCACTTCGTTTGCTCTCGAAAGAGTCCGATGAACAATAGGCTTTGGACCAAAGTCCTCCAACGCCATGGCTTTTCAGAAGCTTTCGAACAAAGTCAGCGGACGTATAGAAATCTGACGCAAATACGTAGGGTTGTCGCAGCTTCTCAATGAACTTCGCAGTCCGATCATCTCGATGGGTACAGCGAAGCTCACATTCAAACTCATGAGCAAGCAAACTACCTTTTAGTTGCACAACGGCTTGATCAGAAACAGAAGGCTGTAAAGTTTCGTTCAACCAAACGTCTACCGCGTTGGCGAAGCGGTATTCAAAATCGTTATTGGGGGCAGACCTGTTCTCCGCCCGAATGCGCGACCAGTAAAGTTCCCGAAGTGATTGGAATGCCGGTCGAAGACTGTCGTAAGCATTAAGCAGCAGGTAGCGAGCAGATTGAAGTTTCACCTCGTCGGGATAGCATTCTCGATGTAATAATGTGCTCCAGACATCAAACGAAACAAGCTTTGCTCCGGAAATATCAAAATTTAACTCTCCCTCGCTGTTATCGAGTGATGGCTCGTAGTCCTCAGCCGTTATTAATTGGTCGAAATTTGAAAGGCCAATTGTTCCTTCCGAAAGGTAGTCGCTTTGGCAGGTGTTTAAACCGACGACATAAGGTAACGGCGATCGGCCTTCCTCGCGTCCATATTCGAGGAAATGAAGGTAAGGATGAACACCGGCAGCAACTACATCGGGGTTTTCAGACTTGTACCAATCGCAGGAAAAATGTGTACCTGGATTGTAATTCCCAGAGTTGCCTACAGTCAAAAAATGCACACCAGGATGTATGCCCGACTGGCGAGTTTCCGGATATTCACTCTCATACCAACTTAAACTGAAAAATGGACTGAATTCCCTGCGCTCGTTAAGACCGTGCGATAAAAAATGCAGGAGCGGTGACATCCCCGCTTCGAGAACATCAGGATTGGCTTCAAGATACCACGCAGGATTGAAAATAGGGTGTGGCCAGCGCCCCTCTTTTTCACCCGTAGTCAAATAATGGACTAAAGAATCATTAGCATCGACTACAATAGTTGGGTTCGTTCGCAAGTACCAGTCGGCGTCAAAAAACAAATTAGGAGAACGACGCTCTTTAAAGCCGTAGCGCGAATAATGATGAAACGGCCCCCGCGGAAATTTCTTAACGTCAGGATACCTGTTAAGATAGTATACCTCATCAAATACCAGCCGGACGGCTGCATTTCGACGCGATTTATTTGACAGGCGGGCAAAGGACGCTTTCAGCATTTTCAACCAATTGATGTAATTTCGAAGGTGATCCGACGAATTTTGACGAAGTTTTCTTTGATTTTTCAAAACTAGTCTCTGCGCCGCTATATTTTCTTCCAAGAATATAAGATTATCTTCACGTAACACAGCACCTCATATCGCAACGTCGATCTCTGATCGAGATACCATATTGGCTCCGATTTCTGCAATAATTTCCTCGACGAGGCGAGACTTACTTTGTACTTGCGGTTGTATATGCTTGAGGCGCCGTCGAGACCATCGCCATGTGGGCTCCAATGCTCTGTAAGATGAAAGCTAAGCGTCTGTCAGTACCGGACCAATACTCCTCAACAACGCGGAGTGTTACTCCACTATCGCCAAGCCCGCCGTACTTTGGTTCACCGTGTTTTAGTAAGCGTGCAGATCGACCGCCGTCATCCAGATCGAGGGCTCGAGCTACCGGCTCCGCCAACATGCCGAACTTATGCCGGAGCACGTCCGCTCCAAGGCCTTGATCACTACCGCCCGCCTTCGCGCCGCCATCAAAATCGCGCGGCAGGCAACCGAAAAATGGCCATCTCTCCTTGTGGCCCACGTCGGCATGGTTGGGGAATTTTACTTCGGCACTTTTGGACTCGCTTCGTCAGTGTCGATGATGCGCTCCTTGTCGCGGATATGACAAGGCACCGGCTTCTTCCAACAATATTGCGAACGCATGCAGCTCGTCGAATACCACATGCGAGACTGCAGTTTACCCCAATAGTTACGCGCAGTAGGCGGTCCCTTGCGCACCGATAGCGATAGTAGTGCTGGACGAACTAACCATTGCTGCGTAATAAATTGGTGACCTACAGCCATGTGGGATATTCACCCTGCACCGAGTTCGGGATACTTGGGCTAATAGAATTAGCGGAGCGTGAATATCCTAATATTTCCATTTGTTTGAGAGCGACCTTGAAAAAACTCATTCTCCACATCGGAAGAGCGAAGACCGGCACGACTGCCATCCAGCAGTTCTGCAACGACCATACCAACATTCTTGCCTCACAGGGGATTCTGTATCCCCAAACAGGGATTTTTTACGGCGGTCACCACCCGATTGCCGGTGCGCTTTCAGGCGATGCCGCCCGATGGACGAAACGTGTATCCGATCTCGAGGAGTGCATACAAACAATAATAGATGAATGCACGCACACTGGCCTTGATACCGTTTTATTATCTTCTGAAGGTTTCCAGGGGCGCGATATAAGTAAGTTGATCCGCTTATTGCCAGAAGTGTCTATCAACGTCCTGATGTTCGTTAGGCGTCATGACCGATTTTACGAGTCTCTGGTTTCCCAAGACATAAAGGTGGGGCTTCTCAACATCGTTCCCAGTTGGACTGAAGGATTTTATGAGATGGTGCTCGCGCACTCTAGTGAGGCTAATTATTTTAGCACCTTCTTGGGTAGAGAGGCGATAAAAGTTGGCCTTTACGAGGAAGGAATCGATGTCGTCGAAAAATTCGCGAGCCTATTGGATATTTCCCTCCCTAAAGAGAAACGGAAGACAAGAGGGACGGAGAGTACCAATACGGGAATGTCAACGACAGATATCGGGGCCTGCTTACTTTTCAACCGCCTCTATCCCGCTTCAAAGGATCGGCAGGCTTTCGTAGAGGCATTAACGACGCCTTCCGCACTGGAGCCGGCAGATAACCAACCACGATGGTGGCGAGCGGGGATGTTCCTAAAGATGGATGAACGGGAAAAACTTCTCGAACGTATGCGGTTTGATGTTGACGCGCTGGTAGAGAAGTTTTCTTTCACACCCGAAGATGCTAGCCAAATGGCGAAAGTGCCGGAAGAGTGCCTAGATGCCTGTCCACCATCTTCCGGGGCAATATTTAGACGATTAGGCGAGCTTGCGAAGACTACAAGTCAGATCGAAGCTCTCATGAATGAAGGATACAGAACCTTTTATCGCCCATTCTCCTACGAAGAATACAGTTTTGGACTTGAAAAGATTACATAGTATTTTATTTTATCCGGAATAAATATGCAAATTGCCCAGGTAAGTAAAGCAGATTCTATTGGTGGTGGAGCGAGTACAGTCGCAGATATTCTTTCGGAAGAATATCGAAAAATGACAATTTCGGCTCTGCATTACTGTCTCTATTCAGAATCTGGATTTGACTACAAGCGACGCCCTATCGGGGGGCATGACAACACTTCTGTTATTGACCTCTCTGCGGCCATGAAGCAGCAGTACGGTTTTGCCGACCTCATTCCGTTCGAATATCGTCATTTCGAGGAAGAGCGTCTGCGGTACCCCACTGATCTCTATCATTTCCACGATCTTACATCAGCCGTTTCACCTCTCACGCTCATGAATTTGGCGAGACACACTCCGGTGATTTGGACAATCCATGACTGCTCCACTTTTACGGGTGGTTGCCTCTACCCGATGGACTGCGAGAAGTGGACGCAGAATCCCGGCTGTTTCGATTGTCCTCAACACGGCTTGTGGCCCCTGGATACGGTAGTCGATACGGCCTGGGTAAATCGCCAAGTGAGGAGCGTGCTCCATAAGATGCCGAACCTCACGCTCGTTAGCCCCTCACACTGGATGGCTCACCAGGCGCTCCAATCCGGCATTGTTACGAAGCCCGTCCGCATCATCCCGAACGGTATCCCAAATGGGAACTTTAAAAGGCTGGACATCAACACGGCACGGGATGAGATCGGTATCGGCCGAGATGCCTTGACGCTTTGCTTCAGCTCCGGTCATCTCAAAGACGAACGGAAGAACATAAAGGACGCCATTCGGGCACTCCGGATCGTGCGCGATGCAAATCTCACTGTCATCGCCCTCGGCCACATGTCCGATGAAATTGCCGAAATGCTTCCCGACGTAAACTTGATAGCGCCCGGCTTTATCAGCGACAAAGACGTCCTGGCGCGCTACCTCGTCGCTTCTGACGCCCTTGTCTTCACCTCGCTTGCCGATAACCATCCACTCTCCATTCTGGAGGCGATGGCAGCCGGCACCGCAGTGTTAGGTTATGCAACCGGCGGCGTTCCCGAGCAGATTAATCATGGAACGACCGGCTTGCTGACACCGAGCAGCGATGTTGATACGCTTTTGGGGCTATTTCGCACGCTGCCTTCGCGTGAGAAGCTTATTGAAATGGGTCAGGCTGCCAAGGCCGACTACATGGGTCGCTTCACGTCAAGCCTGATGGCAACCCGATACATAGACCTTTACGAGTCTGAAATCCGTCAATTTGAAAGTGTCTCTCTTGGCTAACAATCCCGTAGAAGATATCCTCACGCATGTGGATGGCCGGCTTTCACGCGGCGAACATGTGGTCGTTGGTCTTGATCTGTTCGATACCGTCTTCACGCGGATTATCCCGAAGGAACTGTCCCTCGAGGTGATGTGTCGGGCCATTGCGCGCAACTTGCTCGGAGATGTCAACAAGCACTTCGATGTGCAACAGGCCTATGAAGAAGCGTATAATGAAAGTGCGGCGATCAATAGCGGTGCGGGCCTCGACTATGAGGCCACGACAGAGGCTCTCTTCGCTGGCTGGACAAGCAATCTAACAAAAATCAAAGACGATATCCTGGAATCCGACGTCGTCGATTGTATCATTGCTGTCGAATCGAGTCTTCTTGTCAGTATCCCGAATACATTTGAGCTACTGACGCAACTCAAGAAACGAAATGTCCGTGTGGTATACGTGTCGGACATGTATCTCGGAAAGCCGATCATTGATGAACTGCTGAATCGGCTCTCCATTGGGGATCTCTTTTCCGATGGCTACGTATCCTCCGATTATTCGCTCCTGAAGCGGACCGGACGCCTGTTCACGCGGGTGCTCGAAGATGAGGGACTGTCGCCGGAGCAGATGATTTTCGCCGGTGATGACCCGTTGGCCGATGTAGAGTGGCCGCAGACCCATGGCATGGCGAGCGTACACTTTGTATTCCCCGAACTAGAGGAGGAACGTGTCTCCCTTCGGTTGGCGTTCGAAAGGGGGATCGAAAGCAAGGATGAACTGGCAAACGCCGTCGTTCAGGCAGCCGGGGGGTGTTGTTTCGCCAACACAAGCGTTGAGGCATTTTCCGCGAACAAATATCTGGGACCCTATTTTGCGTCGTTCGGATTTGCGGTTCAGCAGGAATATTCGAATCTCAAATATAATAATATCCTGTTCGCCGCGCGCGAAGGACTTTTGCTTCTCCGAGTCACTGAGGTTTTTGATAGATATTTCCATGCTGGGAACGAACATCGGAAAATTTATCTTCCAGCTTCTCGATTAACCGCGCTGGCCTTCAGTCTTGCCGATGAAGGTCTGAGCATGCTCGACGTTGCAAACTTAGCCAAGAATGGCAAAAGAACCCTACGGACCATTCTCAGCTTCCTGTCTCTCGAGGAAAAAAGGCTTAATGAGGTTCTGAAGCTCGCAAGAATTCCCGATCCCGACATCCCTCTCGTTCACAATCTGCTCGAATGGGATCCGATATACCGGCTGGTCAAGGTCATCAATGAACTGCCGGAGTTCAAATCCTTCGTCGCAATGGGCAACCGATTCCAAAAGTGGATGACCCAGAATGGCATTCAAGCGGGTCAGTTCAACCTGTTCGTCGATCTGGGCTGGTCCGCTCAAATTCAGGATTCGATTGCGCGCGGGTTCGAGCGCCGTAATATCCCGATGAATTTCGTCGGCCTCTATTCCGGCACCCGCTTATCAGCGCACTGGCGCCGTCGTCCAGGCAACGAGATCTGCTGGTACCATAGCGACGAGTCCCAGCATGACACGGTTTCCAAGGCGACCCTGTGGTTTCCACAGATCCTCGAGACGATCTGCCGTTCGCCTCATGGGACGACCATCGGATTTTCAGAACCGCCGGACGGCCCGGTGCAGGTCCTTTTCAAGGAAGACCGGTCGCCGCTGGAAGTCCAGGACGATCCACTCATTTCGCGTATGCATGAACTTATTCTCGTCTACGCGGACCGGCTCGCAAAGCTCTGCTCCTTGTTCGCATTGCAGCCATGGGATCTGCGCGGCGTCGTCAACGAGCGTGTCTTTAAATTCCTGATGGTGCCGGAACAGCAGGTGGCCCGCCTGTTCAGCGGCTTCTGCAATATATCGGACCTTGGCTCGTCCGAAACATTCGCGTATCGCGGCGGAATGGGACAACCGGGTAAAGATAATCCGAGATTTGCCGATATTGAGCACACGACCCTATGGCCTTCCGGCGCTGCCGCCAGCTATTTCGGCGAGGACGCGGCCTACGCCTATGCGGAGCAATATATCAGAAATCTCGTTCGTTCCGGAAATCTGACCAGAAGCGATGGGATGACGCTTGACAATACCAATGGCCGCTTGGGACCGAAGAACGCCGCAAGCACCCGGTCGGAGGATTGCGAACCAACCATCGGCCTTGCCGATCATCAATTGATGTATGATGGCCTCACCGAGGTGATCGGCAACTTTTCCCGAAGCTATGAATTGACGGAGCTGAAGCAGAAAGCGGCTTTTGGGTCCGTTGCGTTCAGCCCGGCTGATCGCCGTGATCTTCATCATCTGGTGGCCCGAGGACAACAGGCCCATTTGCCGGATTGCTGGCCCCCTTCCGGCAATTCCTCGATGATCGCTAAGTTGCATGGTGACGACCACCGCCTGCGCAATGACCTTCATGCGGCGCGCGCTTTGGCCGAAGAACGGTTCAAGTCCATTCAGGAAATGGATCAGATGATCAAGGAGCGCGACGAGGTTATCGAAGCTCAGGAGAAATTGTGCATCGAAAGATATCAAGCAATACAAGACATGAACCAGATGATCGTCGAGCGCGATGACCACGTTACTCTTCTGTTGTCTATGATCCGCGGACAGGAAGAACGGGACACTTCCGAGATAAGGGGTGTAAATCCATGATTTCCGACGCGGCAAAGGATATTTTAGGCGTTCCCTGCTATCATCAGGACCAGTATAACGTCTTCTCGATGATCAACTACTGGTGTATTTTTGAAAAGCTGATCGACATTCTACAGATTAAATCGATTTGTGAAATCGGTTCGGATCGCGGCGATACATCGCTCCGGCTGATTAGCGGTTCCGAGGCAGGAAATTTCTCTGTGCATATCGTTGATCCGACCGCAAAAGCGGAGTTGGATGAATTGGCCAGCGAAAATATCCACATCCACAGGGAGACGTCCCTGCAATTTCTTGCGAAGCGCCTTCCTTGTGACCTCTATCTCGTCGATGGCGATCACAACTACTGGACGCTATCGCGTGAAATCGCGTCCATTCTGGATCGCGAGACAGCCGACCTGCCCCTTGCAATCGCGTTTCACGATACGTCATGGCCCTGCGCAAGGCGGGACAGTTTCTATGCCCTCGGGGACGTGCCAAGTAAAAGGCCACTCCGCTTCAACAGCGGGATATCGCTAAACAACGAGGAGCTCAATAACGGAACATCCTTCCCCTGTGGTGACGTTTTCGCGTGGGCTGAGGAGCACGGAGGAGCGGAAAACGGGGTTCTGACGGCCATTGAGGATAGCATGTTAAGCGGCGAGCAGTCCTGGCTGCAACTCAGCATGCCCAGCTTTTATGGATTGAGTATATTCGTGAACAAGGCCAAGCAGCAAGCAAAGCAATTGGAAAGTATTGAGAAGATAAAAGAGGCTATCGATTTTCTAAAACCTCTTCTTTCACTGCATGAAGCAAACAGACTGCGCTTGCTGCAAGGTCTGCACGAGACGCAGAAACATCGAGATTCCTTGATTAAATCCATCACTGCAGCCACAACGTGACAATCCGGTTGAATGTTATTGGCGTTCGATTGTGCTGCGGCCCGAGCCTGCACGGTCATCAGACTTGAGCTAATGCTCAATCGTGTCGATGGTTCCGATTAGGGCTAGGGGTCTAGACTCAATCACATCCACCAATTGACGATAGCGGCGATATGGCAAGTTGCGGCGAAGTTTATGGCCAGCTTGCCGTAACGCGTAGCAACCCGGCGCCAGTCCTTGAGACGACAAAACATGCGTTCGATGATGTTTCTGCATTTGTAGGTCTGGGGATCGAACGGCTGGATTCGTTTGCGGGTCGGGTTATTGGGAATGACAGGACGGGTTCCTCGCTGAATGAGGAAGAGCCGCAGGGCATTGCTGTCATAGGCGGTATCGGCGGCGCAGAGATGACTGGGCGGCAGGGGTTCGAGCAGGCTTATGGCGACAGGAGCGCCGCCGCGCTGTCCGGGTGTTATTTTAACCGCGATGGGGCGACCGCAACGATCGACAACAGCATGGATTTTTGTCGATCTGCCGCCTCGCGAGCGACCGATGGCCTGGGCATCCGCCCCCCTTTCCCGCCCGCAGCCGCGCGGTGGGCTTTGGCGGTTGTGCTGTCGATCATCTGGATATCGGTGTCATCCGTCTTGACCAGTGCATCGAATAGCTGACGCCAGATCCCGCGCGCCGACCATCGATGGAACCGATTGTAAATCGTCGTCGAAGGTCCGTAGCAGGCCGGGCAGTCCTGCCAGCGGCAGCCAGACTTCAACACATGAATGATGCCGCTGATCACGCGGCGGTCGTCGGTGCGGTGCGCTCCGGGTTGGTTCGTCGGCAGCAGCGGTTCAATCGCTGCCCACTGACAATCATCGAGCCCAAATTCCCCTCCCATGATCCAAACAGTCAGATTGAATCAAAAACACAAAATGTAATCAATCCTATGATTGGGTTTTCAGCCGTAAGCGCGCGTTTCATTGCACGTGGTAAGCGGCTTGAAGGGGCAGCTCAGGCTGGCTGGCTTTTGAAGTTAAAGGGCAGCAGGTCGTCGATATCGACATCGTCGGGGCGCTGCGGCAGTTCGGTGAGGACGTGGCGTAGCCATGCGAATGGTTCGACACCGCAGGCGCGACAGGTCAGCATCAAGCTGTAGATGACGGCACTGGCTTTGGCCCCCTGGACTGTATCGCTAAAGAGCCAACTCTTTCTTCCAGTTGCAAAAATCCTGATGTCGCGCTCCAGCAAATTGTTGTCGATCGGCATCCTGCCGTCATCGGTATAGCGGGTCAGATAGTCCCATTGGTTGAGCGTATAGGAAACGGCATCGCCAAGCTTGGTGTCGGGCACGACCTTTGGCGCGATTTTGTCGAGCCATTCCTTGAGGGCGGAAAGAACCGGAACGCTATGTTTCTGGCGAAAGCGACGCATGTAATCGGCCTGCGTTTCGCCGTCATCGGGCTTTTCGTCCCGCACCTGCCTTTCGATCCGATAAAGCTGGTCGAAGAACTTGATGGCCTGTGCCGGCGGCCCACCGGGTTTCTTGCGCGCCTTGAGAGCCTCGACAAAGCGCCGCCTGGCATGGGCCATGCACCCGACATGCGTGGCACCTTTCAACGTGCGCCAGGCCTGATAGCCGTCACTCATCAAGATGCCGCGGTAGTCGCCAAGAAAGGCCTGCGGATGCTCTTGTCCGCGGCCGGCCTGATAATCGAACAGCACGATCGGCTGTTTACTGTCTTCGCCACTACGATAGGCCCACATGTAAGAGATGCTGGTGGGATCCTTGCCCTCTTCCTTCAGCACCTGGACTGTGGTCTCGTCACCATGGATGATCGTCTGCGATTGGAGCCGCAGTTTCAGCGCGTCATAGATACGAACGAGGTGTTTCTCGCTCGAACTGATCACCCAGTGGCCGAGAGCGCCGCGGCTGACAGGAACGCCTGCACGCTCAAAGGCCTGCGCCAGACGATAGAGCGGTGTGCCATCGACATATTTATGGACGAGCGCGAAGGCCAGCGTCGAGGCCGTGGCTATGCTGCCGGGCAAGGGCTGCTTCGGCATCGGCGCGATGACAACAGGCGTATTGATCCCGGTCCGGTCGCAGTTGCGGCATGCATATTTTGCTCGGACATTCTGCAGAACCTTCGCCTTCACCTCGATGTGAAGCTGTTCTGTGACCAGTTCGCCCATGCGGTGCATCTGATGGCTACAGCACGGGCAGACCTTCTGATCGTCGGCAAGGTCATATTCGACGCGCTGGCGCGGCAGGTTTTCCGGCAACGGCCTGCGACCAGGTTTCTTGCGTTCCGGCTTGTCGGTCTGCGGCAATCCCGTGTCCGGAAGATCGATGGTATCCGCCTCGTCGGCGAGGTCGCAACCCTCGTCCCCCTCAAGGACGCTCTGCTCGGCTTCGTTGAAGATGCGATCCACGTGCTTTTCACTACGCGGCGCAAAACGATGCAACTGCGCCAGCGCCAGCTCTTCCTCGAGCTTGAAGACGCGCTGCGCAAGGGTATCTTTCTCAGCCTTCAGCGCGGCAATCTCGGCAGCATTCGCCGCCAAAAGCGCCATCAATTCTTCAACGGTCGGGGTACCGGTTCGAGTCATCGCATTTTTGAATCTGAACCGCTCCCCTGCGTCAACCGCCAAATTCACCCGACAAATTCATATTGTCGCACCGGATGGCGAACCATCGCGTCGAGATCAATGCCGTCGAGCAGCCAGTGCAATTGCTCGGCATCAAGCGACACCACAGCCTCCTGTCGCCGAGGCCAGCGGAACTTATCTTCGGTCAGCGCTTTCAAAATTAGCACAAAGCCCGATCGATCAAAAAACAGCAATTTCATCCGGGTTCTGCGACGGTTGCAGAAGGCAAATACCGCCCGCTCGAACGGATTGAGGCCCATAGACTGCTCGACCAAAATCGCGAGGCTGTTGATCCCAGCCCTAAAGTCGATCGGTTCCCGGTGAAGATAGACGCGCAGATCATCAGCCAGCCGGAACATCGCAACGCCCCAACGCTTCGATCATCGCCGACAGAGCCTGCGCATCCGCATCTTCAAGCTCAAGCCGCACGCCGTTCGGTAGCGATGCCTTCAAGCGCATCCGTGGCGATGTCGGAGCCGACGGGGCCGGCGGTCGTCCAGTCGGCGATGCCGCAACCACCGGAACGAAGGCCGACGGCGCGCAAGGCATAACCGTCAACGCCTTCTCCGCCTGCCGGCGCTGATGCAGCTTGATCCAGTTGCGCAACTGATTAGCATTCACCCCGTACTTCAGCGCAAGCCCTGCAACCGATACCCCCGGCTCAAGGGCCGCGTCGATCAAGCGTTCCTTCTCGACCGGATCAAACCGCCGCTTGCCATTGCGAAGAACCTTGACGACCCGAAGCTCCCCTGAAATTCCCGCGCCATCCAATGTCATTGTATCCACAGTCTCCGTTGTGGACACAGATTCGCTCAACACTCCGCCAATGAACAGGTGCAGCGATTTGCGCGCTTACTTTCAGCCTAGAGCGTTTCACGTTTTGACAGAAGCGTAGGCTGAGTTTGCGAAGTAGTTGGCGCATTCGTCTGGTTTGATGGTTTCGGCGAGTAAGGTCGCGTCATGGATGCTGGCCTCCATTCCAGCATCCATCATGAATCACAAATCAACTGATTTGGGAATCCCGACCCGATTCCGATTAGTTATGAACCGCTCTAACTCACGGTCACAATCTACAGTTTCATTTCTGGAAGGTGGCCGCCGGCCGCTACCGATAGTCTCAAGCCGCTCCATTCGACTGTCTTTCTTGACGTCGACAAGGAGCCAGTGGGTGCCAGATCCGACCATTCCCACAAGGCAGCTTACTCAGATGCCACTGAGCAGGTCGCGAGCTCCATTTTTGATTGAACTAATTTCGCCGGTCCTTATTTTGGAAACCCGAAAGCAAGCAATTTATTGCAATCCTATGTTGGACATCGTGATTTGGAATATTTCAATGAAGCCGGCAAACATCTTCGTTCAGTTGACGGGGGCTTTTCATGTCTTGCTATTTAAGTGAAATACCTGAACTGCACGCTGTGGGCTCCCAGGAGTTCATGCATTTGAGGGAGCTGTTTGATCGTTCATTCAAGGCTGCCAGGATAGGCGTATGGGAGTGCAGCTTGCCGGATCAGACGCTAAGTTGGACGAATACGGTCTATGAATTCTTCGATCTTATTCCGCAGACGCCGTTGGCACGGGATGAAATCGTCAAACTCTATACGCCAGAGAGCCGCAAACTTCTTAGCGAAGCCCGAGAAAAAGCAATTCGTACAGGTGAAGGTTTCACGTTGGACGCACAAATAGTTACCGCAAAAGGTAACAGCCGTTGGATTAGAATAACCGCTTGCGTCGAATTTGCGAATGGCTCTGCAGGACGGATATTCGGGGTGAAACAGGACGTCACTGCCGAAAAGACAATGGTCGAGCAGCTACGTCGCCTGGCAGAGCGCGATACCCTCACCGGACTGACATCTCGGACAAGGTTTGAAGCTTTCTTCAACGAGATATGTGGAGGCGAGAGTGAAAGGCCCCGCGCTCTGCTCTTGGTGGATCTCGATGGCTTTAAGTCTGTAAATGACACTTTAGGACATCAGGCCGGGGACGACTGTCTCAAGGTTGCTAGCCGCAGACTCTCGCAGGCCTTACCTGAAGCCGAGATGATCGCTCGCATCGGCGGGGATGAATTTGCAGTCCTCCATCCATGTTCATCGGCTGAAGATCTCGCCAAAATCGCCACTCGTATCGTGGAGGGCATCAATTGGATAATCTCTACGCCGACGAAGAACATCCAGATTACAACATCCGTTGGCGCCGCCATAATCGTACCTGGCCAATCGCCCAAGGATATATTTGCGAAAGCGGACCATGCCTTATATGAGGTAAAATCGGCGGGCAGGAACGGGTTCCGAATCGTGTCACTTTCGCGACCTGCGCTGGAAATCGCTCAGGCAACGTTGCTCAAAGAGGGAAATAGGTTCTCATCAGGAAGAATCTAATGACCTCAGATTTGCGATAGTGAATCATCTTATCCGCATCGGTGTCGGTGATCGCCGGGCAGACTGGTATAGATCGAAAGGCACTCTGCGGATAATCGAGCGTAAACTGTAGGCCCTGCCTCGACTCGAAAATGCCGGAACGAGGTCGATTGACCGGTTCTCCACATAACGATCGCCTTTGCGAAGTTTTCTCTGTGCAGTTGCGCGAAATATGGCTACGTTCCCCCTTTGTTCGGAATGCCGGTCTTTGCGGAGAAAGATCAGCAGACGGTTTTTCAAAGCGAGAATCGAGAGCGAAAACTTATACTCTAATGAGATACTTGACGGTCGGGGACGGGAAAAATGGCAGTTCTTTACGCAACGCTGGAGTAGCATTTGCAGCCGTATCATATCTTAACAGGCGCGGTCAGAAAGGTTTCCGTTTTCCAATGAAATCCAGCCTCGATCATCTGCCGGCGCGTAAGCAACGTGAACTGTCGCACATCGTCGAGATCCTCCACGAGGAGTTCGACGATGCCTTAAAGGGAGGAACGGCGGACTTCAAGAAGAAGGGACGCATTCTCAAGATCATTCTGTTTGGCTCCTATGCCCGTGGCGATTGGGTCGATGAGGTCCACACCAGCAAAGGCTACAAGTCCGACTATGATCTGCTGATCATCGTCAATAACCGAAAGCTCACAGATTTCGCGCTTTTCTGGCACAAGGCCGCCACTCGTTTCCCCTATGACCGCGCCATCAAGACACCGGTCAGCCTGATCGTGCATTCACGCCGCGAGGTCAACACGGCGCTTAAGGAAGGTAACTATTTCTTCTCTGACACCCGTCGTGACGGCATCATACTTTTCGAGCTCGACGACGAGGAGTTGGCGGAGTCGAAGCCACTCTCAGCTGCGGACGAATATCGCGCAGCATCCGAACATTTTCGGATCAGAGCCTCCGGTGCTTCAAACTTTCTTCGTCTCTCGAGATGGCTCTCGAGACGAACATGCTCAGAGAGACCGCATTCTTGCTTCATCAGGCCATCGAGCAAGCCTACTCCACGTTGCTGCTGACGCTGACCAGCTACAGCCCTGCCTCCCATAACCTTAACCACCTCAGAACCTTGGCGGAAGGCCGCGATCGGCGGCTTGCTACCATCTGGCCAAACGACCGACAGCGCTATATCGCCTGGTTCAACACCATCAATCAAGCCTATGTGAAAGCCCGCTATTCTCCGCACTTCCTCATAGGTGACGAGGCCCTCATCTGGCTCAGCGAGCGTACCAGTGGATTGCAGCACCTAGTGAAAGCGATCTGCGAGGAGCATCTCGATAAGCTCCGAAAAAATCCTTCCGCCTATAGTTCAGAACATTAGAAGCAGCGTGTTTAATTGTATTTGCGCATTGGTAAGTTCAGATTACATCGATGCAGATGAAGCTGTGATTTTTCTAAATTGCTGATTGCTGTTATCGCCCTGATCGGCCAGATTGATTCTGCAATCTGGGAGCGAACCGATGGGCGTGGGCCAAGTTACAGCGCGTGAATTAGATAACTTTGTGAGGGGGTGCGATGAACTTGGCGGCGTGGAAGATCCTCGCGCCGCTGACTTCATCGCCGACTTTGAGTTGATTTTTAAAAGTGTTGTCGATGAAAACCTGAACCCGTTCGGTGACGCCTATTTTAATCAACAGATGGCACTTTATACCGAAATTTCTGGCCGTGAAGTCGATCAGGAAACGGGAGAGATATCTCCCATTGATCCCGTATTTCAAGCCGATGGCATCAACCCATACAGATCTAGCGACCTGTCATTTATGAGCCGGCATGTTCGGGCCATTTCGACAGCAATGATGGTCGCGCAACTTCGCAAAGACGCCGATATTCTCGACGTAGGCAGCGGATGGGGACTTAGTTCCGAAATCATCGCTTACTGTGGCGGGCAGGTAACCAGCGTCGACATCAATCCCCTTTTCGTGGAACTTGTGCGCTTGCGAGCTAGAAAGCTTGGATTACCAATTGACGCCGTTCGGGGAAACTTCGACGAGTTTCAATTGAAAAAGAAATACGATGCGGCTTTCTTCTATGAATGTCTTCATCACGCTTTAAGATCTTGGGTGGCCGTTGAAAACGTTGGCCGGCATTTAAAGCCCGGTGGAAAGATTATATTCGCGGGCGAGCCAATTTTCGATCGTTGGATAAATTGGGGAATGCGCCTTGATGCCGTTTCGGTTTATTGCATCCGTAAGTTTGGCTGGATGGAAACAGGCTGGTCGCGAGATTTTATCACCCGTGCCTTCGAAAGAGCGGGCTTCAAACTCGAGTTAATTCCATTTGTCGGCTTAGATAACGGCAATATCGGAATAGCCAGCAGAGTCGATGAAACAGCCTCATTTGATCGAAACCTCATGCTTCCTTTTGATCGTCTGGAAAATGCGATCGAAGCAAAGGATACCTACATCTCTGCGTTGGAAAACGAACTCCATTCGTGGCGAAACAGAGCCAAAGAGCTGCAGGTTCAAGTTGATCATCTCGATTTAGGCAGAGTCAATTTGGAGGCCAATATCTCTGCGATTCACTCCTCCACATCCTGGCGGATCACCCGACCGATACGAAAGCTCTCAGGCATCTTAAATGTCATGAATTCTAGGCGCCCATGATGCATTCACTGATCGCTCACCGTGTTGTGGCCACCACAATAGCTACCCACCTTCTCCCTTAGAAGTCACTGACAGTCAGATCGGCATGAACCTTCGTAGCAGAGCGGGAAGGATCAGCATCTTCCCGGGGATAAATCTCCGACGATCGGTAGCTGAGAGATAGTCGCTATACTTAGCGGCACGCCCGGGAGTTTCCCCACGCTTAACCAGCACAAGTGGCAGTAGAGAAGATAAAATGTTGTAACGACCCGTCGCGAACAGTGGAACCTCAAAAGAGCGCTCAACAAACTTGTCGATAACAGTGCATGGGCATTAAGTCGTAGCAGAGTCCACCGCAGCAAAACGGCTTTGGTCGTTGTTTTCGTATTAGAGAAAGGCTAAACGGTGCGGGATAGATCAAAACCGCCCTCGTCAGGCCTATGAAATTGCTTGTCTGACTTCACCAGGGTTGCGCCGAAAGGAGAATGAAATTGGCGAAGAAAGCGTTGATAACAGGCATTACAGGTCAGGACGGCGCCTATCTTGCAGAGCTGTTGCTGCAAAAGGGTTACGAAGTTCACGGCCTTGCTCGGCGATCAAGCACTTCCGACGTCAATCTTAGCCGCCTTCAATGGCTGGGTATCGAGCGCGATGTTCAAATTGTCGACGGCGATCTCCAGGATCTTTCCGGGCTCATTCGAACCATGCGGGACGTCAAGCCGGATGAAGTATACAACCTTGCTGCCCAGTCATTTGTGAGATCCTCTTGGCAGCAGCCCTTTTTGACGGGACAAGTTACCGGTCTCGGAGTGGCAAACGTCTTGGAATCCATACGTTTGGAGAGCCCTGGCGCCCGTTTCTATCAGGCGTCCTCGTCTGAAATGTATGGCCTTATTCAGGAGCCAATGCAGTCGGAGACGACTCCTTTCTACCCGCGGTCGCCCTATGCGGTTGCAAAACTCTATGGTCATTGGCTGACGGTCAACTATCGCGAAAGTTTTGGCCTGCATGCCTCGAGCGGGATTCTGTTCAATCACGAATCTCCCCTGCGTGGCATTGAGTTCGTGACCAGAAAGGTCACTGACGGCGTCGCCCGGATCAAGCTCGGCCTGGCGACGGAACTGCGCCTCGGAAATATCGATGCAAAGCGGGATTGGGGTCATTCCAAGGATTATGTCCGCGCCATGTGGCAGATGCTGCAGCAGGACATTGCTGACGATTACGTCATCGCGACGGGACGGACGACAACCGTGCGAGATATGTGCGCGATCGCTTTCCGGCATGCCGGCCTCGACATGGACAAGCATCTCATCATCGACCCCGTACTCTTCCGTCCCGCGGAAGTGGATATTCTCCTCGGCGATGCCACCAAGGCTCGGCAGAAATTTGGCTGGGAAGCCAAGATCACGCTCGAAGAAATGATCGTCGAGATGGTTGAAGCCGATTTGAAGCGGCTTAAGAAGTGATACCTGGTTCCAACTCCTAGGGACTGTCCATGCCTCGCGAACATCGTCTTCTTGTAACAGGTGCCAACGGCTTCGTTGGCTCCTGGCTGCAACGCGAACTTGAGACGCGCCGGCTTCAAGCCGGCGTCGATTTGACGGTATTGACCGCAGGTCATGGCGGGACATCGGATCTGTCGGCGGATGTCTCAGATAAGCGCCAGGCAATGGCGCTTATCGAGACCTCCCGACCCTCGGCGATCATTCATCTTGCTGCAATTGCAGCTCCCAGCGATGCCCGCAAGGCTCCCGATCGCGCCTGGGACGTAAACTTTCACGGAACTATGAATCTTGCTTACGCGACGATGGAGCTTGCGCCGGATGCATGCTTCATTTTTGCCGGCAGTTCAGAGGCTTATGGCGCCTCCTTCATCGAGAAGGTCGGGGCGCCGGTTAATGAAAATACCGCCCTTAAACCCATGGGCGTTTATGGCGCGACGAAAGCAGCCGCAGATATGCTCCTCGGTCAGCTCGCATATGAAGGATTGAAGACAATCCGCTTCCGCCCCTTCAATCATACTGGGCCTGGCCAAACCGACGCCTATGTGGTCCCTGCATTTGCGAGGCAGATTGCGGAGATTGAAGCGGGTCTCCGTTCTCCGACACTCAGCGTTGGAAATCTGTCCGGATTTCGAGATTTTCTTGATGTCCGGGATGTTGTGCGCGCCTACGCCGACGCCGCGCTCGGCGATCCGGCGCCAAGCGTTCTTGGCAAGGCTTTCAATTTGTCGTCAGGTCGGCCGACGCAAATTCGCAGCATACTCGATCTGCTCATAGAGTTGTCAGGACTACGCGTCGATATCGAAATCGACCCACAGCGCTTAAGAGGCTCGGAAGTGCCGACGGCATCCGGTCAGAACGAGGCTGCGCTTGCCGCTTTTGGATGGAAGCCAGAAATTGAGCTGCGCGACACACTCAACGACGTCCTTGCTGACTGGCGTCAGCGGGTGAAGTCTCGCTAACAGAGCCGGCATTTGCTACACGCCATACCGCCCAAAGGCCGGAGATAGAGATTTGCTGAAGAGCATCTGGAATTACCGACATTTCATCCTCGCCTCCATCAAGGGAGAGTTGCGGGGGCGCTTCGCGCGATCGCGCCTTGGAGCACTTTGGTTTATCCTGCACCCCCTGGCGCAGGCGCTGATATTTTCGATTGTTCTGTCCGAGGTCATGCGGGCGAAGATGCCGAATATGACTAACCCCGCCGCCTATCCGATCTATCTTCTCTCAGGCATGGCCGCTTGGGGCTTGTTCAGCGAAATTCTGATGCGCAGCATGAACGTCTTCATCGAGCAGGCAGCGGCCCTGAAGAAAATCTCCTTCCCACGACTGTGCTTGCCCATCATTGTCTGGGGAAGCGCGTTGATCAATCACCTTCTCCTGCTTGTCTCGATTGCGGTCATCTTCCTGTTCTTTGGACAATATCCCGGTCTTGCCTGGCTTTACCTCATTCCCGGGATGCTGTTGATCTCTGCCTTAGCCTTCGGCATCGGCGTCTTCCTGGGAGTTCTCAACGTCTTCGCGCGCGACGTTGCGCAGGCCATGGCCGTGGTAATGCAATTGTGGTTCTGGTTCACACCTATCGTCTACGTCAAATCGGCGGTGCCGGAGGGCTTCCAGAAGTTGCTGCGGTTCAATCCGATGGCGCCTTTGGTGGAGCTCTATCAGAACGCCCTGCTCCTGAACGAGGGGCCGTCCTGGCTGGGAATCTTGCCGCCGATCGTGGTTGGCGCGTGTATGGTACTTCTGGCGTTCACACTCTTCCGGCGGGCCAGCGCCGATCTTGTGGACGCACTTTGATGAACTCAATATTGCACGTCTCGCACGTCTCCAAACGCTATCCAACTTATAAAAGCAATCTGCTGCGGTTCGCGAATTGGTTTGGAGCTTCTTTTGCGCCGGCATCAGAATTTTGGGCTAGCCGCGACATCTCCTTTGAAATGCGGCCGGGAGAGGCTGTCGCATTGATCGGTCAAAATGGTGCCGGCAAGAGCACTCTGCTGAAGATCGTCACAGGAACCGTACGGCCGACCAGCGGCAATGTTCAAGTTTCGGGCCGGATCAGTGCCATTCTCGAATTGGGCCTTGGTTTCAATCCCGAATTTACGGGTCGTCAGAATATTTATCAAGCTGGTGGCCTTATGGGCTTCTCAGCGCAGGAGCTTACCAGGCTCATGCCTGGGATTGAGGCTTTTGCCGAGATTGGCGAATTTTTTGATCAGCCGGTGCGCGTCTATTCGAGCGGCATGCAGGCAAGGCTGGCTTTTGCGCTAGCGACCGCCAGCCGCCCGGACATTCTGATCGTGGATGAAGTGCTGTCCGTCGGCGACAGCTATTTTCAGCACAAGAGCTTCGACAGAATAAGACAATTCAAGGCTGAAGGAACGGCTATCCTCCTCGTGACACACGGCCTCGGCGACGTGAAGGCGCTATGCGAGCGAGTCCTTCTCCTTGATAAAGGGCAGATTGTAAAAGACGGCCCACCTGACGAAGTTGTAGATTATTACAACGCGATGGTGGCCGAACGTGAAAATAGCAAGCAGACCATACAGCAGACCCGCGACAGCAACGGATGGCTGAAAACGCGGTCGGGCACGTTCGATATAGCTGTAAGAAACGTTGCTCTCCTGGACCGAGCGAGTCTTGCGCCGGTTTCGACAGCGTTGGTCGGCCAGAAATTGATCTTGCGCATCGAGCTGGAGGTTTGCCGGGCAATACCCAAATTGGTTCTCGGCGTCATGTTGCGAGACCGAACAGGGCATGTGGTATGGGGAACTAATACCTCGCACACGGATCAGACGCTATTCAATCAGCCTGCCGGAGAGCTTATTCGCTTCGATTTGGAGTTTGATTGCAATCTCGGACCAGGCTCTTTCAGCGTAACAACAGCGGCGACCGGTTCGGATACGCATCTTGATGCGAACTATGAATGGCAGGACAATGTACTGGTGTTCGACGTAGTGAATGCGTCACTCCCCTTTTTCGTGGGCTCGAACGCCCTCCAAGCTCAGATTAAAATTGCGAAAGTAGATTGATGGACGGCCTTGAACGAACCCTGATGACTATAGGCTGCAAGGACTGCGAGCAGATCCCCAAGGTCGCCGATGCTGGGCGGATCATCGAAACCGAGAGCGGTCCGGTGCAAATCATGCACAACGGTATTAAAGTCGTTGCCGGAGGCTATCACGGCGATTGGATGGCGCATATCATACGCGCTCTTCATGGACATCACGAACCACAAGAGGAACTTATTTTCGACAGCTTGCTGCGCCTGTGTCGGCACAATTCGCTTTTCGTCGAACTTGGAGCATTCTGGGCCTACTACAGTCTTTGGTACCTCAACGACATACCAGGTTCTCGCGCCATCTGTGTCGAGCCAGACCCGCACAATCGCACCGTCGGCGAAAAAAACATCGCCGTGAACGGGATGCAACAAAGGGTTGCGCTACATAGTGCATGGGTCGGGGAAAAGGAGGAGACTACTTTTGCGCTTCATGCGGAAAGTCTAGGCGCCGAGTTGACACTCCCTTGTTTCAACATGGGTTCCATTTTGAGACTTGCCGGCGAGAATATTATCGAAATCCTTCACATGGATGTCCAAGGAGCCGAGCTGCCGTTTCTGAGTTCGATGACTCAGGCAATCGAAGGTGGACGGGTACGATTTCTTGTCGTCTCGACCCATCATAGCTCCATCTCCGGCTCGAAGACGACACATGGCGACTGCGTTGAGAAAATCAGGACGCTTGGGGGACGCATTCTAGTCGAGCATGACGTTCAGGAATCCTTCAGCGGTGACGGCCTTATCGTCGCGAGCTTTTTCTCCCAGGACGCAAACGTGGTGCTACCACACATAAGCCGCAACACCGCCCGCCAATCACTCTTTCCGGAATTATAATGTTTGTTTCTTACGCGCAAAATTTCGAAGACGTCATTCTTTGGCGAGCACTGAAGCAGGTCAAAAACGGATTCTATATAGATATTGGAGCGCAGGATCCTGTCGTCGAATCGGTCAGCCGCGGCTTTTATGAAAACGGCTGGCGCGGCATTCATGCCGAAGCAACGACGCATTATGCCGAAAAGGTGCGGCAAGATCGACCGGATGAGAATGTTATCCAAGCCGCAATCGGGAGTGGCGACGGCTCCATCCGCTTCTTCGAAGTTCAGGATACCGGCCTAAGCACCAGCGATCCCGATTTCGCGATGAAGCATAAAGCCGCGGGCCACAGCATAGTCGAAACCGATGTTCCGCTCATGCCGCTATCGGCCGTTTTCGCGCAGGCTGGAGACCGGGAAGTTCATTGGCTCAAGGTCGACGTCGAGGGCATGGAGGCATCGGTCATAGAGAGCTGGGCGCCGTCTCCAGCACGACCTTGGGTCGTTGTGATGGAAAGTACGTTACCGAATTCACAGGAAACAAACTACGAGCAATGGGAGCCCAAATTGCTCGATATGGGTTACCAATTTGCCTATTTCGACGGTCTGAGCCGTTTCTACGTAAGCGAACAACATAAGGAGCTTCTGCATTTCTTCGGTCCTGGACCGAATGTCTTCGACGGCTTTGTGCTGGCGGACAAGACTCCTTACACAGCCGTGCTGCGCCTCCGGCTAGCTGAGCGTGATCAACAGCTAGAGCGCGCCCATACCGAACATGCACATCAAATGGCGGAGATGCGCCGGATCGTTCAAGAAGACGATCGACGAATCCGCACATTGGAAGGAGAGCTTTCTGCATCGCGCAACCGAGAAGCGATCATCGGCGCGCAATTGCATGAGACTTACCAAAGTCTTTCATGGCGGCTGACACGCCCTCTGCGCAAAATCAACGCCCTGAAAGCGGGATTGCTCCGTCTGCCTCGACATGGTGTTAAAATCCTGCTTGAAAAAATCATTCGCTGGCTTTCCCGCCACCCTCAGTGGAAAGACAGATGCCTGCAGCTGCTTTATCGCTATCCGAAATTTAGGGGCAAGCTGGAAGCATTTGCGAGATCGCGTGGATATGGCGTGACGCAGCACGGTTTAGACGTCGGTCACGAGGCAGAATGGTATATCGACGCGCCCAAAGGCGCTTCGGCTCAGTGGAAACAACTACTCGAAGATATTCCGGCAAAAAGCGAGAGATGACAGCCTATGCGGCTATGGATAGATGGTCAGTGCTTCCAGACGGCAAGCAGATTGCGAGGGATCGGGCGGTATGTACAGGAGCTAGTACTCGGAATTGCAGACAACCATCCAGAGGTAGAGCTTCTTGTTTCCCTTAATGCCGCGATGCCGCTGGAAGCGCTGGCAGCTCGCGATCATTTGCAGAAATGGATCAAGTCCAGCAACATCCACCTATGGCACGGTGTTGCAGAAGCGGGTGAAGCAATCAACGGCTATACAGAAAAGCGGCGATTGAGCGAGGTTGCGCTTGCTTATCATGTCGCCTGTTTGAAGCCCGATATAGCTCTCTCGACAAGCCCGTTTGAAGGCGTCGGGGAAAAGGCTGTCCCTCTTGTTCCGAATGACATCTCGGGAATGCCGATTGCGTCCATCTTCTACGATGCGATCCCCTATCGCTACCCGCAGCAATATCTCACCTCTTCCGCGATGCGAGCATATTACGATCGGCGCCTTGCGCTTTATTCGCGATATGACCTGAATCTCTGCATCTCGGAATATTCTCGCAGTGAATGCGTTGAGATCTCAAACAATCACCACTCCGTTAACATACTCGCCGGCGTCTCAAAGGATTTCATCGACGCGATCGAACATCCCGATGCCAAGATGCCAAAATCGATCGAGAAGCCGTTCATTCTTTATGTAGGTGCCCTGGACTGGCGGAAGAATGTCAAGTCCGCCATCCAGGCCTTCGCGCGACTTCCAGCAAATATGCGCGATCGCTACAGCTTTGTGTTGGCCGGCGACCATCCCCGAGCACTCCTGAAGGACGAGGAGGATAGATGGAAGAAGCTCGGTCTTCCAGAACAGGATCTTGTGGTTCTCGGCCATGTCACCGATAGCCAACTTGTTTCGCTCTACAAAGCGACTGATCTGGCAATTCAGCCGTCCTTGCTTGAAGGTTTCGGCCTTACTGCTCTGGAAGCCATGACCTGTGGCGCGCCCATTATCGCCTCGAACACGGGCGCCTTGCCTGAAGTCATCGGCGACGAAGAATTCCTGTTCGATCCAGCCGATGTGAATGACATCGCTCGGGTCATGGAACATGCCCTAGCCCACCCGGAAGCGACAAAGGCGGTCGCCGAAAGGCAGCGTTGCCGTGCCCAGGAATTCAGTTGGGCAAAATCTGCGGCCATTGCGGTCGAGGCTTTGAAGAAAGCGGCGGCAGCTACCGCGGGGCCTGCCAGCACCGAAGCCTCCGTCTCCGTGACCCAAAAGATTGTGCTTCGAAACCTCGAAGACAAGGCCCTTCCTGCCGACGCAATCGTCGAAACGCTGTCTCGCTCCGAAAAAATGCCCACCACCGGCGCGCGTCTCATCGTTGATGCGACAGCCACATATCGCGTTGATCATAAGACTGGCATCCAACGGGTCGTCAAGAATATCTGCGCCAATCTTGGAACTGACGACAAAAGCAAGAGCGGCGGGATCGAAAAGATAATTGCGTATAGCGATTCATCCGATGGCTGGTTCAGCATTCCCAGCACTCTGGAGAAGTCGGCCAACCCGCTTGCCTTCACGGAAGATAATCGGCTGGACTTCTCATCCGATGATTTGATTTTGATGCTCGACAGTTCCTGGGAGTTTTACAGACACCACTATATGACGTTACGCTCCGCCCGCTTGCGAGGAGCCCGCGTGGTCTCATGCCTGTATGACACTATCCCACTGCAGTTTCCGGGCTTTTGCAGCCCAATCATGCCGCCGATTTTTTCCGCCTGGTTCCAGACGGCCTTATCTTATTCGACGGCCTTTGTGTGCATCTCAAAGGCCGTCGCCGACGAGCTCATTGCCCTTCTGGAAGCGATCCAGTTTCCGAGAGAAATGAAGATAGGCTATTGGCATCTCGGGGCCGATTTCGCTGAAAAAGACGTTGCCACTGAGATTGATCCTGTTCGGGAAAACAAACGTCCAAACTTCCTTATGGTTGGAACGCTCGAGCCTCGCAAAGGCCATACGGTCGCACTTGCTGCGTTTGAACGGCTATGGGCCGAGGGTCTGGATGTTGGCCTTACAATCGTTGGGAAGCCAGGTTGGGGTGTCGAGCATCTTGTTCGAAGAATTGAAGGGCATTCCGAATACGGACGCCGACTTTTCTGGCACAACGGTATTTCCGATAGTCAATTGCAGGGCGAATACGCCCGCTGCGACGCACTCTTGGCCACCTCCTATGCCGAAGGTTTTGGCCTTCCGATAGTCGAAGCGGGACATTTCGGGAAATCGGTCATAGCGAGTGATATACCTGTATTCCGCGAAGTCACCGCACGCGGACAGAATTGCCAATTCTTTACCGCCGGTTCACCTGAGGCTCTTGCGGATGCCGTCCGATCATTCCTTGCCGCTGGAGACAGTCTTCAAACGAATACCGAAGTCAGCAACTGGACCACTTGGAAGGAGAGCTCCCAGGAATTGGAAAGGATCGTGTTGGCTGAAGATTGGTATAAAATCTACAAGCCGTCCTCAGACAAAGCATACGTTCCGATTAGCGATATCGGAATGACAACGATGATCGCGCCGCTCTCTCCTAGCGATACTCAAATTAAGATCGAACTCGTTGATGGCCCAACTGATGGCGGATCCGCGGGAACGATCAAATACACGGTTCGCGTTACCAATCTTTCCGAAAAGCTATGGTCCAGCGTCGGCACAAATGACGAATCTTTTGCGATAACCTTAGGTTGTAAAGTTTTAAGCGACGACGGAAGCACGGTTTTTGACAATAGTGCAAGCGCTCGCATCCCCTTCGTTTTGCCGCCGAAGCAGAGCTTGTATATTTCGGTCGACATCCCCTCCGATCTGAGGAAAAAAGGTGGCGCTTACGCCGAGCTAGGCCTGTTTCAGAAGACTGTCGGATGGTTGCGTGATCCCTTGCGAGTCCCACTATGATTGGACGAGAGTCAGTCAGCCAGCACAATGCCCAACAGCTAAGGATTGGCGTAGACGCACGAAATCTTGTGACGGAGATGACGGGAATTGGACGCTATGTCCTCGAAATGAGCCGTCATCTCCTTAGTCTTGGTCACCAGCTTTATCTCTATTTGCCGGACACTCCCAACCGGGATTTAGAGAAGGAACTGCACGGCGCAAAGATCCGCGTGTCTCGCTTTCCTGGCGGAATAAAACGCATGATCTGGGCGCAAACGCAGTTGCCGCTCCTTGCCGCGAGGGATCAACTCGACGTCCTTTGGGGGCCGGCTCACCGACTGCCTTTTTTTCTCGATAAACGTATCGCACGCGTGGTGACGATACACGACCTTGTTTGGCGGGATATGTCTGCCACCATGCGATGGCAGACATGGCTCGGCGACCGGTGGTTAATGAAGCCGGCCATCTCAGTTGCTGATCAGGTCGTCGCCGATTCAGAGGCAACGGCGAACGCGCTAAAGCAGCAATTTCGCGGCTGCAACAACAAAATAACGGTCATTTATCCCGGCCTCACCGAAATTTCCGAATTAAATTCTACGAAAGATCTCTCACAATTTTGTATTGACCGCCCCTATATTCTTTTTGTAGGCACGCTCGAGCCCCGAAAAAACCTCCATAGACTGCTGCAAGCTTATGCTTCACTGCCTGAATCTACAAAAGATCGATTTCTTCTTGTGCTTGCTGGCGGCCAGGGTTGGCGGTTAGGTGATCTAAAACAGCTCATTACAGAATTAGGCATTGAGACGTTTGTTCGGCTCACGGGTTACGTGTCAGACGCCGATTTGGCGCAACTCTACCGCCACGCAAGATTTCTCGCGATGCCTTCCCTATATGAAGGCTTTGGGTTTCCCATAATAGAAGCCAACTCGTGGGGAGTTCCCGCGTTGACTTCAAACACGTCGTCAATGCCAGAAGTCGCCGGTGACGCGGGAATCTTGGTAGACCCTGACAACGTTCAATCGATACGGGACGGCTTACAGAGACTCGCGACCGATGATCCCTTGCGCGCTAGGCTGGTTGAAAATTCCCGAGCGAATGCAACTCGTTTCAATTGGCAAAACAGCGTGCTACAGCTCGAAGCAATATTCAAAAAGGCTATAGTCGAGAGAGAAGCCCGATTTATATAATATTAGATTAAATTTGATTAGCCGATGCTTATATTCAAAAAGAACAAAGTATTTCTATAGAAATAAATTTGGCATACACTACATATTACAGCAAAACTCCAATTAGCCAGGAGATCATCATCAAATAATATTATAATAATACTGAAAAGTTGAGGACGAATTCGCAAACTTTTTTAAGAAATATTTTTTACAATTGCCGCAAAACCGGATCCGCACTGGATGAGAACGTAGCCAAATATTGACTACGCGACCAAACTTCATTGTCTATGCTATCACTATGTGATACTTGCTCATCGTTCTCAACGGGGGCGGTGGGAAATGTCACTCAAAACGCTTGCGCTAGTTGCGCCGCCAATACGGCGTTTGTGGCAGGACAGAATAACGTTGATTTCCGAGCGCGATGCCCTTGCAAAGGCCAACAAGGAGCTACGTCTCTCGCTTGAGGCTGCATCGAACCTAAAGCAAAATCCTTTCTTTCATTACCACTGCAGTTTCGATGCGCTGGACGTTCTGAAAAGACACGAGCAAGCTAACCTTGTTGCCGATAATGCTCACGTAACGAACTTCCTAGGCGTAAAGGTCTCACCAAGATTTTTTCCAGGCATTCTCGATGGCAAAGGAGGAACGATTGAGCCTCCCCCAATTCCTGCTAACTGGCACGCTGACATTGCAGAGTGGGCTGCTGCCTTAAGGGCAGTAGACCTAGCTGAAGAAAAGTTCAGGGCCGTTGAGCTAGGCTGTGGTTGGGGCTGTTGGTTAAACAATACAGGAGTGGCAGCCCGAAATCGGGGCCTTAGTGTCCAGTTAACTGGCATTGAGGGCGACAGCGGTCACGTTGAATTTGCCAAAGAGGCATTGGCTAGCAACGGTTTCTCATCTGACAACTATAGGATAATTCACGGAGTTGCTGCCCCTCAAAAAGGCACGGCGCTATTTCCCGTCGTCGAGAATGCTGGCGCGTCATGGGGTTCGGAGCCGATTCTAAATGCAACCGACCTTCAAATTCGGGAGGCAAGTGCTTCGAGACAATTCGAGATATTGCCCGCGCTTTCTCTCGAAGAAATCGCGCTTGGCGAACCACTTGACCTTCTTCATATCGACATACAAGGCGGCGAAGCGGACTACATAGACGCTGCCGTGCAGGATATAAATCGTTACGTCAGATATATCGTAATTGGGACGCACTCTCGTCAAATCGAAGGACGCATAATGTCCACTCTCTTGGCGAACGGTTGGAGTCTTGAAATGGAACGACCGGCTATCATTGGAATAATAGACGGAATACCGCAAATAGCCGTTGACGGAGTGCAGGGTTGGAGAGCTTCACCGGCTGGCCGGCATTGAGTGCGACCGGCATGCTGGTTGGCAACTGCTATCTTTCTCACATTTCAGATTACAATTGATAATTGTTTCGTGCCGCAGTAGGGTCGGGGCGTTATCGCTTTGCGTGCAGTGGAGAGAGGGGGCAATCTTCATGAAGCAGCTCGCGTTGCTTATTGGGCCAATACGTCGCCTCTGGCAGGAGCGACAAGATCTCATCACGGAGCGCGATCATTTGCGCGCCGAAGTGAACCGCGTTAGCGAACTTTCGAACGAGCTTGCAAAAACAGAAGCGAGCTTGAGTACAGCTAAGGCGAGCAATGAGTCCTTTTATCTGCTAGGCGGCATGTTTTCCGGCAGTGCAAACGCGGAATATATGGCGCATTCATATCCCGTCGCATCAGACTTTTTTCATCCTGGCTACAGGGACTTCCTAACTTCCTTCAATAATCATCCATTCCAGATGCACAGGAAGCTATGGGAGTTCGCGTTCATCCAACATAAGCTGACCATTGGTGGAATGATCGCTCCGGGAAAACGGGGCCTATGTTTCGGCGCCGGACAGGAACCGTTGCCGGCACTCTTTGCGGCAAGAGGCTGCACCATTCATGCCACTGACGCGCCATCGGAAATCATCGGTGAGAAATGGACAGAGAGTAAAGAGTTCTCGCGCGCGCTTTCCGACATGAATTACCGCGGGATGATCGAAGAAAAAGAGTTCTTCGAGCGCGTTACCTATTCCACCGCTGACATGAACCATATCCCCCCCGATCTCACGGGCTTTGACTTTTGCTGGTCCGCTTGCTGCCTTGAACATCTTGGCAGTATCGAGCTTGGCCTAGAATTCATTGCCAACAGCTTGAAGACCATCAAGGTTGGCGGCGTGTCCGTACAGACGACAGAGCTCAACTTATCCTCAAATGAGGAGACTGTTGAAACTGGCGATACCGTGCTGTTTCGCCGCAAGGATCTGGAACGCTTCATTGAACGGATGCGCGACGAAGGTCATGAGGTGGAGGGGCTCACGGTCGCCCCCACGGCAACGCCGATTGATGACCATGTCGACGTACCGCCATATAGCCATAACCCGCATCTCAAGCTTCTTCTGGGCCAATATGTAAGTACGTCGGTCGGTATTGTGATCCGGCGCGGCAAATAGCATGTGCTTTGGAAGAAATGCCGGAACCGCCCAAGCACGCTGGATGGGTTGCATTTCGTTTGCGACAGCGAAAAGCTTCGTTGACGACAGTCCGCTGGGTTGCCATGGCAAGATTCGTGCCCCGCGCTCTTCTAGTCACGCAAACTAGCTAGTCATGCGCGTTTCCCCATGAAAAAGATGCCCGAAGGGTCGATACGGTGGGGTATAGTTGTCACGTCACTAGGTCTGCGTTACTGCTTCGCCGAAAGTGACAAAGCTAAGGATTTTTGATGGCGTATTTTGATCGGATCGCCGAAATACTCACCCATGCCGGAATGGGAACGGCAAGAGCATCAGTCATCCTCTTGGCCGTTCTTGCTATCGGTACGCCAGTATCGATACCGATGGCCTTTTCCGCTTCGTTCGGCCGCAAAAGCCTCACCGCTCCATTTGCCGTCCTATGCGGCCTATTCATTCTCAGCGTGGCGTCTTGGTACGCTTTTAGAGCTGGCATCAACGTTCGGATCGTCTATCTCGCGCTGATCATTTTAGGGACAGCGATCTCAAGCTTTTCGCTTGCGATGTCAGCAGCAAGCATCGGCGCTCGATCGACCATTCGCAAACACGGGCCAGCCAGCCTTTGGTCAGCCATCGCATTCATCATTCCTGCCTCGATCTACAACATGATGGCATTCGCGAAAATCAAAGGCGCCAGCCTGCCGTTACTCAGCACAGGCAACAACGATCTATTCGCCTACCTCAAGATGGGTGACATTCTCGCAAGGCTGCCTAGCGTCAATACAGACGTCGCCGGCGGCGATATCATCCCTTCTTTGAAGCTGGATGTCTTCGGAGCCTTCAGCCTCAAAACCTTCGCAGCCTTTGTCTTGCATCTCGATCTCGATCGATGCGCCATTCCAGTCTTTGGCTTTGCCATCGGCTTTGTCGCATTGGGCATCGTGACAATCAGTCGGCGGATATTTGCTCTGCCGTATTGGCTAGCGATCACCCTTGCCACCCTGGTCACGACAGGGCCGCTATTTGCCTATCTGACCCTCAACTATTTCCTGTCGCAGATGCTCTTTGAAGGAACGTTGCTTGCGACGATCGTCTATCTGGCCCAGATCGGCACCGAAGATGGCAGCATCAAGCGCGCCATTACAGCGCTTGCGATCGGCTCCGCCTTCGTCATGTTCACTTACCACCCGTGGTTTGTGCAATACATGGCCCTTGCGGCCATCGGCGTCGGCCTCGCGCTTTCTTTGACGAAAGGAATCCCCGTAGCGGCCTTGGCTTCTATCGGCACATTCCTGACCATTAATCTCGCCAGCGCGCTCCTCGGTGCCGATCGGTACCTATCGAGCGTCAAGGCATTTATTTCGGCGGGAGGCAATGGAGTGGCTGGCTGGCCGCTCTCGTTCGTCAACCTCAATCTTTTGGTTGGCCTGCCTGGTCATTGGCCACCCGCTGCCGGTCACGGAATATCGGCTGCGCATATCATCCCGGCTGCCCTGATATTCGCCGCTTCGGCATTCACCGTGAAGCGCCAAGGGACCAAACCCATGCGTCTTATGCTGCTTCTCCTCTTTGCTGCCATACTGCTTTATCTCGCTGCCTGGGAAATCTATGGTGAATCCTATCGCCAATGGAAATTCGCCACGACATTGTCGTTGCCGCTCGGGTTCATCGCATTGGCTTGTATTTTGTCTCCACTCGCAAAGATGCATACGCCGTTGTCTAAATTGACCAAAATCGCCGTAGGGTTCGCCCTACTTCTCATCATTGCTTGGAACGTGAATTACTTCTATCGAGAGAGCGCTCCAGCAATCCAGCTCGATGCAGATCTATCGAAGATCGCTGCAGCCGATACAGATGACAGCGTGAAGGCGGTGTATATCGATATCTCTGGTTTCAGCCAGAGAATGGCCGCCGCGATCTTCGTCAATCAAAAGCCGCTCTTCTTTGGCGGCGAAACCTATTATGGTCCCGCAACCAAACCTGAAAATCTTCCGGCCGGCACCATCGCCGTGCTTCGCGAAACCTGCATGTCTCGGGAAGAGGCCCCAGACTACGAGATTGCGAAGGTTGCCGCCTCAGAAATCACCTCAAGCAAAGATCGCGTCCCGTTGAATGTTTCTTTTGGCCTCGATAACCGATGCCTAAAGATCACTGGTTTTTCTGGTCAAGAGGCTTGGGGCCGCTGGACGAACGGAAATACTGCATCTCTCAGAGCCACATGTGAATGCGATTTAACCAAACGAGCAACTAATATTGTTCTTAAAGCCGGCACATACCTCGTGCCTGGTAAAGTTGAACACCAACGAATTATTTTCCGGGTGAACGGATCTGCGCCACAGACAATAGTTATGAACTCAATGGACAAAAAAGACGTTGTTGTTGCTGCTCCAGGTAATCCGGCCAATCCATCCTTGTTGGACATTGAAATGGAATTGCCCGATGCTACATCGCCAGCTCAGGCGGGGTCGAGTGACGACCGTCTGCTCGGCTTAGCGATATCCAGCTTTTCGATTGTGCCAAAAGGTTAGCACTCGACGCAGCGGCTTATCGTTTACAATGTTCGTTGAGCGGTTGATTCATTGCCGACAGATTACAGAAGACCCATGTGATACTACAGCGCCGGCCGCCTGTTGCTGCCGACGCTTTTTTAATTATCGATCCTGCACGACTTCGACGACTCACCTCCACAGGCTTTCGCCAATAACGCTTTCTGCTGATTCTGACTTGGATAATATCGGCATTCGCGGTCAAACGGACTTTACCTAACCGTCGTCTCTGTATATCAGCGTCGGTGATTTCCGTCCGTGTCCAATTGTAAATGTACGTAACCCGAGATTGCTATGGCTCCGCAAATTTCCCTGATCGTGCCGGTTTATAAGGAAGAGGCGAACATTCGCCCTTTTCTTGCTCGAGCCGAAGCGGTGTTCGAGAAAATGGGGAAATCGTACGAGATTATTTTTTCCTTGGACCCGTCACCGGACCGGACCGAAGAGGTTATTCTCGAAGAAATCAATCGCAATTCCAATATTAAGCTATTGTTGTTCTCGCGCCGGTTCGGACAACCGGCAGCCACCATGGCAGGCATATTGGCTTGCACCGGTGAAACATGCGTTGTGATAGATGTCGATCTTCAGGATCAACCGGAACTGATTGAACAGCTTTATGGCAAACTCTCCGAGGGTTTCGAGGTCGTGTATGCCACACGCCGCAGCCGGCGTGGCGAGACTTGGTTCAAGCGCCTGATTTCGCATTTCGGCTATACCGTCATCAACAAGCTTAGCGATGTCAAAATCCCTCGCAATACTGGCGATTTCAGGATTATGACGCGCCGCGTTATCGAACAGCTACGCGAACTTAATGAAACGCACGGTTTCCTGAGAGGCTTGGTAGCGTACGTAGGATTCAAGCAGGGATTCATCGAGTATGACCGCGACGAACGGTTTGCTGGAAAAGGAAACTATAACCGGCTGACTGGATCGTTTAAGATCGGTTTGAACGGGCTGGTCAGCTTCTCTTCACGGCCGCTATTCATGATGTCGATTGCCGGCTTTATCCTTGCCGCGTTCAGCTTCCTCCTCGGCGCGTGGTATGCCTTGCAGAAGATCATCGGGATGAATTTGTCGGCCGGACTGTCGACGACGGTTCTGATTGTCACCTTCTTCTCAGGCGTCCAGTTACTGGGGCTCGGGCTTATCGGCGAATACGTCGGCAGAATTTATGACGAGGTCAAGCGTCGGCCGATGTATATCGTCGATCGACAAGTTAATTTTACGGAGCAGAAGTCGTGATCCCATTTAAGCTTCCCTCCCCTCAAGGGTATACCGAAGAGCCCGTTTGGAACGGCCGCGAATTCGTTATAGGCGATAAGACGCTCCCAATATTGGAATACAGCGAAAATTTTGAAGGCTGGTCCGATGACCTTACCCAGTTGCATGAAGAAGCAGCTGGCGAACATCACCCCATCGATGTGGCGTCCCGAACCCGCGCGATCAAAGAGATCGAGAAGTACAAGGGACCTGGCAACAAGGTCGTGATGGATATTGGTTGTTCATCTGGATTTCTGCTTCGCGACATGTCCAGCGCGCTTTCGGATTGTTCGCTAATCGGCGCGGACGTGGTCAAAGCGCCCCTTATTAAACTGGCGAAGGATCTTCCCAACATCCCGTTGGTTCGCTTCGATCTATTGCAATGCCCACTCCCGCCGGCCTCCGTTGATGTCATTGTCATGCTCAATGTATTCGAGCACATAGGAGACGATGTGCTGGCCATGAAGCGAGCATACGATCTTCTGAAGCCGGGTGGTCTGTTGGTCGTTGAAGTGCCGGCAGGACCCAGGCTATTTGGCCCCTACGATGTCGAGCTTCATCATTTTCGCAGATATACGCGCAGCGAGCTGCGTCAAAAGCTGAGCAAAGTCGGTTTTCGCATAGCAAGCGAGTCCCACCTCGGCTTTCTGTTGTTCCCTGCGTTTGCTTTGGTAAAGCTGAAGGACAAGTATTTTGGTGCCAAAAGTGCGAAGAACACGGTGACGCGCCAGGCCGCCTCGACTAGAAACAGCGGACTGATGGGACTGCTTATGAAGATTGAGGTCAATCTCCTATCAGGGATGTCCCTGCCTTTTGGCATCCGCGTGACAATGACAGCCATAAAATAAGACGCGCGCTGAGGCGCGTTCTCGATGGCAGCCGAGATGGACGGTGGAAAGCCTCACTTACGGGTGTAGCTTCCAGGCTCACAGCACGAGACGAAGTAAACGATGAATCTCCTTCAGGATCCAAGATTTCAGATCATAAAGTATTTTCTGGTCGGAGGCTTGACTGCAGCGCTGTATTTCTCAGTTCTTTTCGTAACAGTGAGCGTCCTACACCTGCATCACGTAGTATCCGTAAGCATTTCGTATTTTTGCGCAATTGCTTTTCATTTTTCGGCGAACAAAATATTCACATTCAGGAGCAGGAGCTCAAAGGTACTTCTTGAGGCTCTGCGCTATATCTGTCTGGTGGTTTTGAACTACTTAATCACCTTGATCATCGTCTATATCGTGGTGGACATCTCAGGTCAGTCCACATACCTCGGCGTCGGCGTCGCGGTTGCCGTCACGGTTGGACTGGGGTATGGGGTCACAAAACTCTGGGTTTTCCAGCATAGCAGGGGGTAATTTTGGCTAGCACATTTGTGGTGACAGGTTGCGCGGGCTTCATCGGAAGCAATCTGGTCGATCGCCTGCTTGGCGATGGGCACACAGTCATCGGGGTCGACAATTTTTTGACCGGCCAGCGCCGTTTCCTCGAAGGCGCGCTAGCAAATGCGAATTTCCGGCTGATCGAGATGGATATTCTCGATCTTGACCTTCTCAAGGCGGCCTTTCAGGGCGCAGACGCCGTCTTCCATCTGGCTGCCAATGCTGATGTGCGTTTTGGCACGGAACATCCGCGCAAAGATCTCGAGCAAAATACGATCGCGACCTACAACGTGCTTGAAGCAATGCGCGCGAACGGCATTTGCAAGATCGCATTCTCGTCGACCGGTTCGGTCTATGGCGAAGCGCCGGTCATTCCCACGCCGGAGGACGGGCCCTTCCCTATACAAACTTCCCTTTACGGCGCCTCGAAGGCGGCCGGCGAAGGATTGATCTCGGCATATTGCGAGGGCTTCGGATTCCAGGCCTGCATCTTCCGCTTCGTCTCCATTCTCGGCGAGCGCTATACGCACGGGCATGTCTTCGACTTCTATGAGAAACTGAAAAAGGATCCGACGCGTCTTCCGGTGCTTGGCAATGGCAAGCAGCGCAAATCCTACCTCTACATTCAGGATTGTATCGATGCGATCCTACTTGCGATGGAAAAGGCCGAAGCGAAGGTCAACATCTTCAATCTGGGTGTCGATGGCTATTGCGAGGTCAACGACTCGATCGGCTGGATTTGTGAGACGTTGGGACTGTCCCCGAAACTGGAATACAGCGGCGGAGATCGCGGCTGGATCGGCGACAACCCGTTCATTTTTCTTGATACCGCACGCATTCAATCACTGGGCTGGAAGCCGAAGTATTCAATTCGGGACGGTGTTCTGAAGACGGTAGAATACCTTCGGGCAAACGAATGGGTCTTTAACGCAAGGACATAAGATGAAGGTTTGCGTACAGGGGCTATGGCACCTTGGCTCCGTCACCGCCGCGTGCCTGGCCAGCGTTGGGCATGATGTGGTCGGCCTCGACGACAATTCGGAGGCCATTGCCGGCCTGACAAAAGGAGCGGCGCCGCTTCTGGAAGCGGGACTTGACGATCTCTTGGCAGCAGGTTTGGGCAGTGGAAAGCTTGGTTTCACAACCGATCCGACCGCGGCGTTGACTGGCGTCGATATTCTTTGGATCGCCTACGACACGCCCGTGGACGATGATGATCGCGCAGACGTGCGTTATGTATCATCTAGGATCGAGGCCAGCTTACCTTATCTCATCCCCGGCGCTGTTGTGCTCATCTCGTCGCAAATGCCCGTTGGCTCCGTCGCGGCGTTGGAGGCATATAGCCGGTCGATCGGGCGCGATGATCTGCACTTTGCGTGCAGCCCAGAGAATTTGCGTCTCGGCGGCGCATTAAAGGTCTTCCTTAGCCCGGACAGAATTGTCGTAGGCGTGCGAGATGCGATTGCGAAGGAGCGCCTGACCGCGCTTTTGTCGCCAGTGACTGACAAGATCGAGTGGATGTCGGTTGAATCGGCCGAGATGACAAAACATGCCATCAATGCTTTTCTCGCCACGTCCGTGACGTTCGCAAATGAAATTGCTGCCATCTGCGAGCTGGTCGGGGCCGACGCGAAGGAAGTTGAGCGCGGTTTGAAGACCGAGGCACGCATCGGTCCCAGGGCATACCTGTCGCCCGGTGGACCATTTGCCGGCGGGACGCTCGCGCGCGACATCGAATTCCTTCGCGAGGCAAGCGGCGGCGAAACAGGCCTCACCACACCACTTCTTTCCTCCGTGAAAGTCAGTAACGACGAGCACAAGTCGTGGACGCGCCGAAAAATCAGCCGTCTAGCGGATGCCTTGTCAGGGGTGACCGTGGCTGTTTGGGGTCTCACCTATAAGGTCGGCACGAGTACCTTGCGGCGATCGCAATCGGTCGAGCTATGCGACTGGCTTATTGCTCAGGGCGCAACAGTCCAGGTGCATGATCCGGCAGCCACTGAATTGCCAGAGCGTTGGACAGGATCCGTTCACCGCCACAATGATGCGGTTGAGGCAGCACGCGGCGCGCGCATTCTGGTAATCGGAACCGAGTGGCCGGAATATCGAAGCCGCATTGAGGCGCTACCGATGCCGGAATGCAAAGAACTTGCGGTCATTGACGCAAATCGCTTCGTGCAAGCACAGGCAAAGGCATTGGGTTTAACTTACATCGCTGTGGGTAGCCCGCACACCGAAGGAATGTCGTAGTGGAAGAAAAGCCGCTTAAAGGGCGCGTCGCACTCATCACCGGCGCCAACCAAGGTCTGGGGCTTGAGATCGCGCGCAAATACATCACGGCTGGCGCTGACCTCATGATATGTGCGAGAAACGGCGAACTGCTAGATATCGCAAAAACAGAGCTCGAGGCCCTGGCGGCTCCCGGGCAGAGGGTTTCGTCTCTACCGGTAGACGTATCAAAGCAAGCCGACGTCCAAGATGTGGTCCAAGCCACGTTGTCTGAGTTTGGAAGTTGCCAGATTCTGGTAAACAATGCCGGCGTCTACGGTCCGAAGGGCGAGATCGAAACCGTTGATTGGTCCGAATGGGTTCGGGCCATGGAGATCAATATTTTCGGCTCGGTCCTAATTTGCCGTGAGCTCCTTCCGCACTTCAAGCAACAGGGTTATGGCAAGATCATACAGCTATCAGGCGGTGGTGCGACCAATCCCCTGCCCCGGATTAGTGCTTATGCCGCATCAAAGGCGGCAATCGTGCGTTTTGCCGAAACGCTTGCCGAAGAAGTTCGCGGGCTGGGCATTGATGTCAACTGCATCGCGCCGGGCGCACTGAATACGCGGATGCTCGATGAGGTTCTGGAAGCAGGTCCCGACAAGGTGGGCAAAGGCTTTTATGAGCGCGCATTGAAGCAAAAAGAAAGCGGCGGCGCCCCGATTGGCAGAGGCGCGGAACTCGCCCTCTTTCTTGCTTCCGCCGAAAGCGACGGAATTACCGGCAAGCTAATAAGTGCCGTATGGGACAATTGGGAGCATTGGCCGGAGCATAGCGACGAGCTCGCAAAGACTGATGCCTATACCCTTCGCCGCATTACAGGTCGGGACCGCAGCTTAACTTGGGGTGACAAATGATGCGGCGGCCGGGTCTGAAAGGCCTGGTCAACGTTTCACCGGTGACCGGCGCAGTCAAGGCTGCATGGGCATTCATGCAAGGGAAGTATAAGCGTCGCAATCAGCAGTTTTTACTGGAAAAGCACTAAAAAGCTGAATCACACCTTGCCGATACCTCAACCAAGAGGCTATCGGTGGCACCTCAACACCGGCAGGCTAAGGTTATTTCGTTCTGATGACAGATGACGTACTCGGCGTGGCCATTATTGGTTGCGGATTGATCGGCCAAAAACGAGCAAAGGCGCTCGGCGCCAGGGCAAGGTTGATAGCTTGTGCAGACAAGGACTTGTCCCGAGCCCAGAACCTTGCTGCCAGTTGCGGCGCACATGCCTTTGGCGATTGGCAGGACGTCTTGAGTTTGGCGAACGTCGATATTGTTGTGATCGCCACGCTTCATGACTCCTTGGCAAGCCTGACACTTGCTGCCGCGCAAGCGGGAAAACACGTGCTCGTGGAAAAACCGGCGGCTCGTTTGGCTGCCGAGCTGGTGCCCGTGATGGCCGCCGCCGAAGCACATGGCGTAAAGGTGCACGTGGGCTTCAACCACCGCTACCATCGTGCATTTCGCAAAGCCAAAGAGATCGTTGATGAAGGCGCCCTCGGCGAGCTGATGTTCATCCGGGCACGTTACGGCCACGGAGGTCGTATCGGCTATGATCGGGAGTGGCGGTCAAATCCTGCCTTGTCCGGCGGCGGCGAACTCATCGACCAGGGACCTCATCTCATCGATCTGTCGCGTTGGTTCCTCGGCGAATTCGTGGATATATCCGGCTTCGCAAATACCTACTACTGGGACATGCCAGTCGACGATAATGGTTTCATGCTTCTCAAAACCGAAAAGAAGCAAGCAGCTTTCCTCCATGTCTCGTGCACCGAATGGAAAAACACGTTTTCCATGGAGATCTATGGAAAGGTCGGCAAGCTCGAAATTTCCGGACTCGGCGGCAGCTACGGCGTGGAGCGACTGACCCACTATCACATGCTCCCCGAAATGGGGCCACCCGAAACGACCTCATGGGAATACCCGATGGCCGACAATTCGTGGTCGGTCGAACTGGAAGAGTTTTACGACGACATCAAGCTCGATCGCCCAAGCGCAGCCGGGCTCGCTGACGCTTATGAGTCGTTGAGGATTATCGAAAAGATCTATCAGGAGTCTGGCTATGATCATCGCGCGTAGTCCATTGCGCATCACCTTGGGAGGGGGCGGAACCGATCTGCCTTCCTACTATCGGGATCACGAGGGCTTTCTGGTCTCTGCGGCGATTGACAAGTATGTGTATGTCACGGTGATGCGCCCCTTTACCGAAGGCATCTACCTAAAATATTCCCACCTGGAACACGTTGATAAGATCTTGGATGTAAAGCATCCGATTATCCGAGAATCCCTCCAGATGCTCGGGTTCAACACCCCGCAAGTCGAAATAACGACCCTTGCCGATATTCCGGCGGGCACAGGTCTGGGTTCCTCGGGGAGCTTCACCACCGCACTTCTGAAGGCTCTCTATACGCATCGTCGGCGCCATCTCCACCAAGAAGAGCTCGCCGAGCTTGCATGTCACATCGAAATCGATCGTCTGGGAGAGCCGATCGGCAAGCAGGACCAGTACATCGCTGCAATCGGCGGTGTGACCTGTTTCACCTTCCATAAGGACGACAAAGTAACAGCCCAGCCGCTTGGCGTGTCGATGGACACGATGTTTGACCTGGAGGACAATCTCCTATTGTTCTTCACCGGCTTCTCTCGTAGCGCCAGCGGTATTCTCAAGGATCAGCAGGTCAAGTCTCAGCAACATGACGAAGAGATGCTCAAGAACCTGCATTACGTGAAAGAGCTCGGCTACAGAAGCCGCGACGCTTTGGTTGACGGCGATACGATTCGTTTTGGTGAACTCATGCATGAGCATTGGGAACACAAGAAGCGCCGCTCCGGAGGGATGAGCAATCCGAAGATTGATGAATGGTATGAACTTGGGATGAGGAACGGTGCCGTCGGTGGTAAGCTCGTAGGCGCCGGCGGCGGTGGCTTCCTCATGTTCCTCGCCAAGGATCGCAACAAGCTTCGCCATACGATGGCTGCCGCTGGTCTCGAAGAGGTTAGATTTCGATTTGACTTCGAGGGCACCAAAGTGGTGTTGGCCTCGTAATGTTGAGCGTCTGCATATTGGCGGGCGGCCTGGCGACACGGTTACGTCCGATCACCGAAAAGATCCCAAAGTCGCTCGTCGAAGTCGCAGGCGAGCCGTTCATTTGTCATCAGTTGCGCTATCTGCGCGACCAGGGCGTGAGAAACGTCGTGCTCTGCGTTGGTTACCTCGGCGAGATGATTGAGGATGTAGTGGGCGACGGCGCATCATTCGGACTTAATGTAAAATATTCCCCGGATGGGCCCCGCCTGCTCGGTACAGGCGGGGCAATAAGGCAGGCGTTGCCCATGTTGGCAGACAGCTTCTTTATCCTCTACGGTGACTCCTACCTGCCGATTGACTTCTCAAAAGTGGAAGCCAGCTTCCATTCTGCGAACAAACTGGGCCTGATGACGGTCCTTGAGAATGGTGATCGATGGGACAAAAGCAACGTCCTGTTTCGCGACGGGCAGCTCATCGAATACAACAAGCACAACCCAAGTCCTGACATGAAGTATATCGACTATGGCTTGGGAATACTGCAAGCGAGCACGCTGCAGGCCTACGAACCAGGAGAGGTCTTCGACATCGCTGACCTCTATCATAGCCTATCCGTGCGCGGCCAATTGGCTGGCTATAAAGTCAACGAGCGCTTTTATGAAATCGGATCCCATAGCGGTCTACAAGAAGCAGAAACCTATTTTAGCGAGAACCTGAGACCATGAGCTACGCTGAACAACATCTGAAAGAAGCAGCAGAAATCATCCAGAAGCTGGACACCAGCGCGATTGAACGGATGGCTGATTTGCTGGCGACCGTTAAGGCAGAGGGTGGTCGCATCTTCTTCCTGGGCGTTGGCGGCAGTGCCGGAAATGCCTCTCACGCCGTCAATGATTTTCGTAAAATCGTCGGCATCGAGAGCTATGCTCCGACCGACAACGTCTCGGAGCTGACGGCTCGCACCAACGATGAAGGTTGGTCCACAATCTTTGCCGAGTGGCTTAAGATCAGCAAGCTGAATTCGAAGGATGTCCTGTTCATCCTCTCGGTCGGTGGTGGCAACCTTGAAAAGAACATCAGCCCCAATCTGGTCGAAGCCCTCAAGCTGGCCAAGAACGTTGGCGCAAAGATCACCGGCGTTGTCGGACGAGACGGCGGCTATACCGCTAAGGTCGCCGATGTGTGCGTCGTCGTGCCGACGGTCAATACCGAAACGATCACACCCCACTCGGAAGCATTCCAGGCGGTTGTCTGGCATCTGCTGGTGTCTCATCCGAAGCTCAAGGCTAATGATACCAAGTGGGAATCAGCGGTACGCTAAATGGCCAAGGCAGTCTTCCTGGACCGGGACGGTGTAATAAACCGCGCCATCGTGCGCGACGGCAAGCCCTATCCCCCGGCCAGCGTCCAGGAAACGGAAATTCTGCCGGATGTTGCTGAGGCGCTGACCAGGCTTAAGGACCATGGCTACCTACTGATCGTGGTGACCAACCAGCCGGATGTTGCACGAGGCACAACGAGTAGGGAGACAGTGGAGGCTATCAACGGCTATCTAAGCGCCTCCCTACCGATTGACGAGTTCCGGACCTGCTATCACGACAGCGGTGACAGCTGCGATTGTCGCAAACCGCGTCCTGGGTCACTTCTCGCCGCGGCAGCGCTTCACGACATCGATATGACCCATAGCTTCATGGTCGGCGATCGTTGGCGCGATGTCGAAGCGGGACAAAATGCCGGCTGCAAAACGATCTTCATCGACTACGGCTATAGTGAAAAACAACCTGAAGCAGCTAATTGCCGCGCCTCTTCGCTCGGCGAGGCTGTAGATTACATTCTGGAGGAAATGGAATGACCAAAGTGGAAGCGCTAAACGTCAAGATCTTTGCTGACGGGGCGGATAAAGCCGGCATGCTTGAAATGTATGCCAAGCCATTCATCAAGGGTTTGACGACCAACCCGACGCTGATGAAGAAGGCTGGAATCACCGATTATCGTGCATTCTGCAAGGACATCCTGACATCTATCGCCGATAAGCCCCTTTCGTTTGAAGTGTTTTCAGACGATTTCGCGGAGATGGAAGCGCAGGCTTTGGAAATTGCTAGCTGGGGCGACAATGTCTACGTCAAAATCCCCGTGACCAACACTAAGCAGGAAACTGCCTATGCATTGATCGAGAAGCTGGCAGCTAAGAAGGTAAAGCTGAACGTAACGGCGATCATGACACTCAGCCAGGTCCGCGATGTCGTTGCCGCACTCGATCCGAATGTACCAAGCTATGTATCCGTCTTTGCCGGACGCATCGCCGACACGGGCCGCGATCCGGTTCCATTGATGGCCGCGGCAGTCGAAATGCTGAAGGTAGCTCCAGCCGCTGAGCTGATCTGGGCAAGTCCTCGCGAACTTCTCAATATCTTCCAGGCTGACCAAGTCGGCTGTCACGTCATTACTGTGACCAATGATATCCTGAAGAAGCTGTCTCTGGTCGGTTATGATCTTGACGAATATTCGCTGGACACGGTGAAGATGTTCTACAACGATGCCACATCGGCCGGCTTTAAGTTGTAATCGAATTCAGTCGAGCTCTTAGCTCGATGAACGAGGGATGTCACGATCGCTACACCATGCGATGTCAACCGAAGCATGCGAATACGGCATGCTTCGGTTGGAGCTTTTACTTCTGAATGCAGGTGTCGACGGTATCTTTTGTGCATTCGTCGAGCCCGGTGAAGACCGGATCTTCGACCGTCTTCCCGGCGATCAGGTCCATCATCACGGACGGCGCCTTGTAGCCCATCTCGAACGGCCGTTGGCCGACGAGCGCTGTCACCAAGCCTTCCTTCGCAATCGCCACTTCGTCGCCGATCGTATCCGCAGCGCCGATCACGAACTCGTTCTTGCCGATTTTGTCGGCCATCGGCTTGAACAGGTCACGATACGGTTGCGGAGCGCCGAACAGCGGCCAGCCTCCCATAATGCCAAAAGCGTCGAGGCTTGGATTTGCAGCCAGGATATCGGTCATCGCTTGAACGCCCTTGGCGCCGTCGTCATTGGTGAAGACGGGGCAACCTGCGACTTCCGTCCAGCCGCCCTCACCCTTCAGCGCAGTAAGGCCTTTCTTGCCTGTCAATGTATCGCGCATCCCCGTAAGCGCCGCCTCCGCCCCATTGGATTGGCTATATTTTGAGGCTTGCTGCGTGTGCGAGAAGGTTTCCAGGACTATCTGGAGATTTGCATGGCAGATGATGGATTTGTTGGGCGCTACGAAGTTGTCCAGCCGCGCCGCGGAAACCGGCGTTGGCCAGATGATGTGAAGGCGCGGATCGTAGCGGAAAGCCTTGAGCCTGGTGCTCGTGTCGTTGATGTCGCGCGCCGTCATGACGTTGTTCCGCACCAGCTTTCCTTGTGGCGCCGGCAAGTGCGCGAGGGCACTCTGGCCCTGCCTTTTGAGTCTATGTCGGGGCTGTCGGAGAGCGGCGATGCCGAGCCTGCATTTGTGCCTTTGGCGATTGCGGCAGAGCCGAGCGCGGCTGTGAATGTTTTGGCGCCGCCGCTGCCGGAGGCGGCTTCGTCGGTCCTGACGTTGGAGATCGGCCCGGACGTTGTGATGCGGGTTCCCGACGATGTGCCGGTTGAACGTGTGGCGGCTCTGGTGCGAGCCATGCGAGGGGCGGCATGATTGTCGCGGGCCAACGACTGCCGATCCTGATTGCAACGCGTCCGGTGGACTTCCGCTGTGGGCATCAGGCGCTGGCTCTGATGGTGCAGACCGAGTTGAAGCTCGATCCGCATTCCGGGGTGACCGTGATCTTCCGGTCGAAGCGCGGCGATCGCCTCAAAATCCTGGTGTGGGATGGCACCGGAATGGTGCTGACCTACAAAATTCTGGAACAGGGTAGCTTTGCCTGGCCCAAGGTTCAGGATGGGACGATGCGTCTTTCCAGGGGTCAATACGAAGCCTTATTCGAAGGGCTTGATTGGCGACGGGTCATGGCGCAACGGGTAACAGCGCCGACTGCGGCAGGATGACTCAGCCGTCCTGTTTTTGTATTGTTTTATTGGGTTTTTCTGCTTCGATTTGCTATGAAGCTGCATGTCGCAGCCGATCGATCTTAGCCAGTTCCCGGACCTTCCTCCCGAGGTTTTGAAAGCCTTTGCGGACGTGCAGTTCGAGCTGTCGGTCGAGCGTGCGGCACGTCAGCATGAGCAAGCGGTGGTCGCCGAAAAGGACGCGTTCATCACCGAGCTGAAGGAACTGATCGAGAAGCTTGAGGGGCAGGTTCACGACTATCGGCGCACGAAGTTCGGGCCGAAATCGGAAAAGCTCGATCCGGCGCAGATGGAACTGGCGCTGGAAGACCTTGAAACGGCGATTGCCGAAACACAGGCGCGGATTGCCGCCGTCGAGAAAAAGATCGAAGCCAGCGCATCCGATCCGGACAAGGCCGTTCCTCGCAAGGAGCGTAAGGCCCGTGCACTGCCCGAACACCTGCCGCGGGTCGAGAGAGTGATCGAGCCCGAGAGCATCGTTTGTCCCTGCGGCTGCGGCAACATGGTCCGGATCGGCGAGGATCGGACGGAACGGCTCGACCGGGTTCCGGCGCGCTACGAGGTGATCGTCACGATCCGCCCGAAATACGCATGCCCCAAGGGTCGAACGGGCGTCATCCAGGCCAGAGCGCCAGCGCATCTGCTGGAAGGGAGCTGGCCGACCGAAGCCCTTCTGGCTGAGATTGCCGTCGCCAAACATTCCGAACATATGCCGCTCAACCGGCAGGCCGAGGTCATGGCGCGACACGGGGTGCCGATCGACCGCACGGTCCTGTCCGACTGGCTTGGGCGCACGGGCAGCGAAATCGCACCGGTGGTCGACCACATGGCTGAACGGCTGCTGTTTGAAAGCACGCGGCTCTATGTCGACGAGACAACAGCTCCGGTTCTTGATCCGGGGCGAGGCAAGACGAAGACAGGTTATCTCTGGGCCGTGTTGCGTGACGACCGTGGCTGGAATGGCTCCGCGCCGCAGGGCGTGGTGTTCCATTACCGGCCCGGGCGTAAGGGCGAATATGCCGCTGAAATCCTTGACGGGTTCAACGGGACAATCCAGGTCGATGCCTACGGTGGTTACTCTCACCTCGCCACGTCGGCCCGGATGGGCGGCGATCCCTTGAAGCTGGCTTTCTGCCGAGTAGGCGGGGTCGTTACCGAGCCCCGCCCCTCACAGATCCGGACGTGCAGATTTCCCGCATCCGGTTCCTCACGGTCCAGTTTCGCTCAGATACGGCTCCATTGATGTACGATCCGGGTCGGCGGCAGGGGAAATCGGTCCAGAACCTGCGCCATCCGGCTCCAGTTCGGCTTTCCGGATCGGCCGCGGCGCGAGAGCCCGCTTTTCCAGATGCGTTCGACCTGATGGTGGTACCACTTCAGACGCCGTCCGTTGCCCGTGATCCCGTAATAGGCGTAGTGGCCTTGCATCATCCGGGCCAGATGTCGGTGCTGGACCGTGAGCGACAGGTGTAGGTGTTTGATGCACCACTCCCTGGCTGCCCGTAAGGCCCGCGCAAACCGATCCTTGGCCGTGATCTGCCGCACCACCGGCTTCCCCTTCCGCGACTGGCCCCAGACATGGGTGAAACCGAGAAAGTTGAAACTGGTGGCGCTTGTTGCAGGGTGCCGCCCGTGCGGGCGCCGGAAACGGAAGTCCACATAGCGCGTCTTGTCGGGATGGAGCCGGAGCCCATACCGCTCAAAACGCTTGCCCAGCACGGCCAGCATGCGCCGGCCGTCCAGGTGATCCTCGAAGCTCATGACGAAGTCGTCAGCGTACCGCACCATCTGGCACCTCCGTTTTAGGCGAGGCTTCGCCACCTCCACGAACCATCTATCCAGCACGTGGTGCAGAAAGATGTTCGCGAGAAGTGGACTGATCACTCCGCCTTGTGGAGTTCCAGCTACCGATCGGCTCAGGATGCCCTGGTCGAGCACCCCTGCGTTCAACCACTTGTCAATCATACGTCTGATGACGCCGTCTCTGATCCTCAGGTCGAGGAAGCTGCGCAGATGCCCGTGGTCGATGCTGTCGAAATACTTCGAGATATCCGCATCAATCACCCAGCGCTGACCAGTCTCCATGATGCCATCGCGCAATGTGCGGATGGCCTCATGCGCCGACCGTTCCGGCCGGAACCCAAACGAGCAGTCCAGAAAGTCCTCCTCGTAGATCGGTTCCAGCAGCATCACGATTGCCCGTTGCGCCACCTTATCCTCGAAGGTTGGGATACCCAGAGGTCGCAGAGACCCATCGACCTTGGGGATGTAGTGGCGTCGCACCGGGGGCGCGCGGTAGCTGCCCGACATCATCCGGGTCCGGAGGCTTTCAAGATTAGCCCCGAGATCCTTCTCATAGTCGGCGGCCGTGCGCCCGTCGATGCCCGCCGCGCCATCCTTGCGCGTCAGAGCCCACGCCTCGAACATCCAGTCGAGGTCAATCAGATGGTGCAAGGATGTGAACACCCTCTCCGGGTGCTTCCTCGCCTGTTCGGCTATCCACTGCCGTTTCGTGTACACGTTTGTAGGGCTCAGGGTCCCCTCCGATGTTTCCTGTCAGTGGTTCTGGTTCCGTGACACCCCCCTTTCCTCGTTCGGGTCCCGCCGGACACGGTTCCCCGCGCTCATTGGTACTATGAGGGTGCTACGACTTCCCGCTCACGCTCACCCATCAGCTTATTGCTTCGCTTTCCGGGTCCCATGCGGCCCTGCATATTCGTGTCCGCCAAGGCGCTCCCTCCGACATGCAGGGCTGTCGCAGGGCCTGGAGTCTTTTACGTCAGCCGGCACCCCCGTTTCCGGCATCGCCTCCGTGGGCGTGAGTGGGATCTCTCAGGTTCCCCGGCGATCCATCCCGTGACTTTGCGATGGCCCAAGACCCCGGACGACCCCGCCTGCCTCGCCAATACCGGCAAGTCGGGTGCTGCCCCCGGTCCCAACACTCCGAAGGCGTCATCAAGATCATGATATCGGGGCTTACCCCACCGCTTCATCACCCGCTGTCTACGCTTCACGAATGACGTTGCCGCCATCCATGCAAGACTCGCTTCCGGCTGGCGGGCTGCGCCTTTGCCGGACGGGCGTTGAACCCGCTGGATCGCTACGAACGGTTTCTGTTCGGCTCTCACCTCCTTTCGTCTTCATCCCCCGTTCCGGGGCTTGCCTGACGCAAGCTGGGCGCACGGGCGCAGGAAGCTGATCAAGGCCACGCCAAAGAGTGGATCGCCCATCGTCGACGAGGCGCTGGTGCGGATCGCCGCGCTCTACAAGGTCGAAGACAGTATCCGGGGCTCAGATCCCGAACATCGCCGGGCAGTTCGACAGGACCTGTCCCTTCCGCTCGTGGACGAGTTCTTCACCTGGCTGGCAGCGCAAGCCAAGCGCGTCTCACGCAAGTCTGATCTCGGAAAAGCCCTGGCCTATATGCTAACGCGACAGGACGGCTTCCGGCTGTTCCTGGACGACGGCCACGTCGATATTGACTCCAACCTGGTGGAAAACGCCATCCGCCGACCGGCCATGAACCGCCGCAATGCGCTCTTTGCCGGGCACGATGAAGGGGGCCGAAATTGGGCCCGCTTTGCCAGCCTGATCGGCACGTGCAAAATGAACGGCGTCGAGCCATACGCCTACCTGTGCGACCTCTTCACCCGCCTCGCAAATGGCCACCTCGCCAAAGACATCGATGCGCTGATGCCATGGGCCTATGCCGCCCGCATCAAGGCCTCATAATGAGCTCGTCAGATACTATCCGGTGAGCTCACATCTGGCCCTTAGGCAGCCTTACCCGGTAGCTGAAACTCTAAAATCAATGGGGCGTAGACGGCGCATACGCATCCCCTGAGCACGACGAAGAATGTTGTCGGCGCCGGGGTTGCCTTCGATCGTGCAGATCTTGCCGCCGTTGGGTTTGGCCTTCTTGATGTATTCGCCAATGCGCGCACCCATCAGGTAGTTGTCTGTCCCAAGATAGGTTTTGCGCAGCGCTGCGTCCTCGGCCGCAAGGTCGGCATCGAGCGTCATGACCGGCACCTTAGGGCTGGCCGTCTTCAGGGTCTGGGCAATCAATTTGGCGTTCGAGGGCGAAATAGCGATCGCCGCGGTTTCGGCCTTGCCGAGCACGTCCTGGACGATCTGCGCTTCGCCGGCTTCATCGGATGTCGAGGCCGGACCGGTGTAGAAGCACTCATATTCGGAGTTCGCATTCTCCTTGTTCCACTTCTGGCAACCCTGGTTGATCGCTTCGAAGAATGGGTTGTCCAAGCCCTTCACGACGATGACAAGCTGTTTCTTGGCCGCCAAGGCTTGCCCGGCCGTTAGCGCCAATACCGCGACTGTAAGCAACAATGCCTTCCTCATGACTTCCTCCCCTTTGAAAAGGCGGGCACCACTGCCCGCCCCGTGATCAACCCGGATACCAGATGATGCGAGCTTCCCCTTCCGAACGCTCGTATCCCCGGGCCGAGTCGATGAGCATTTCCAGATCGTAGATGGGGCTCCAATTGAGCAGGTACTTAGCCTTACTGTTGTCCATCCAGTTCGAATGGAACTGGCTGACTATGTCGACGGAACCGAGACCGCGAGTGCGCGCGAGATAGGCGGCGACCTCGCCATAGTCGACCGGACGATCCATGCAGATGTTGAAAAGCTGGCCCTTAGCGCGCGGATTGTCGATGGCCGAAAGCATCGCTGCGACAAGGTCGTCGACATGGACAAAATTGCGCTTCAGCGGGCGCCCATCCGCGTCGCGTAGCAGCGGCACTGTGCCGTCCCTTGAGTAGCGCTCAGCGTCGGCCTGCGGAACAAGCGTCTTCCAGTCGGGTCCGCCGAAGACGTCATCGCCGAATGAAAGCGAGAATCTGAAGTCGTCTTTTTCCATGATCCAAGGCGCTCGCAGGCAGCAGCCGTTGAGGCCGTATTGAATGCCGAATTGCTCCAGCATCACTTCTTCCAGGACCTTCGAAAGCGCATAGCATCCAGGATAAGCCCGATGTGGTGTGGCTTCGGTAACGGGTGTCTCGTGACGATAATAGGAATGACCGATACCGGCGTCGCCGCCGATCAGGATGAACTGACGCGCCGTGGGGCTGGTGCGGAAAGCCTCGAGCAGCCAGAAAAGCCCCTTTACCGTCACGTCCATCATATCGGCAGGCGTTTCCTTACATGTGGCGAGATGCACGACGTGGGTGACACCCGTAAGCGTCCTGGCGACGGTTTCCCGGTCGGCAATCGAGCCTTGTGTGACCTCGACCCGCTCTGTTTCAGGACACAACCGATTATGGCAAAGCGCGCGTATGCGCGCCTTTGAAAATCGTGGATCGCCAAGCACTCCGGCAATAAAATGCTGCCCAACCTTGCCCGTTGCGCCGGTGACAAGGATTAACATGCTCTCCTCCGGCAACAGCTAGTGTAAGGATACCTTCGCGCGTCAACGGAATTGTACTACAAACGAATAATTGTAGGGAAGACCGTAAATTAGTGACATTCGATTGACGATTTCGCGCGGTTCTGAGTAAATATTACCGATGCTCGCAGGGAGGAGACCGGCGGGCAAAATCGCAGCTCAAATCGAAACGAATATATTCGGAAAGGGCGAGCCTGCGGCTTTGGGAGGCTAGAGGGCCGGTGGCAGTTCTTGAGCTCGCCAACATCTCAAAACATTTCGGCGCCATCCAGGCGGTAAACGACGTTTCGTTCTCGTTGGAAGCGGGAGAGGTCGTCGGATTGATGGGCGACAACGGCGCGGGCAAATCAACGCTGGTCAAGATGATTGCCGGCAACTTTCGGCCGAGCCACGGCACGATGAGCCTCGATGGGGAGGATCTCGTCTTGCATAGGCCGGTAGAAGCGCGCCAGCGCGGCATCGAGATCGTCCACCAGGATCTGGCTCTCTGCAACAATCTGACGGCTGCAGCAAACGTCTTCCTGGGGCGCGAGCTTCGCCTCGGCCTCGGCCCCTTACGGATCCTCGACTATAAAGCGATGTACAAGCGCGCTGGCGAGATTTTCAAGGAGCTGAAGTCCGAGACGCGTCCGCGTGACCTCGTTAAGCAGATGTCAGGCGGCCAGCGGCAGGCCGTCGCGATCGCCCGCACGATGCTGGCGGAAGCAAAGCTCGTGCTCATGGATGAACCAACCGCCGCGATTTCCGTTCGCCAAGTGGCCGAAGTACTGGCTTTGATCCGCCAACTGCGAGATCGTGGCATCGCCGTCATTCTGATCAGTCACCGCATGCCGGATGTCTTTTCCGTGGCCGACCGGGTGATTGTGATGCGGCGCGGGCGGAAAGTGGCCGACAAGCAGATCGGGGCAAGTTCACCCGAAGAAGTCACAGGGCTCATCACCGGCGCGATCGAACAAGTATAATCGAAGGCCGTGCCGGTATCGAAAGCAAGCGAGGTCGAATGGCAATTACTCTTGATCAAACGATCGCACGCAAGCAGCGGAGTTGGCTCGCTGCAATTTTCGGCAGCCAGACATTCTGGGTGCTGATTGCCGTCATCCTTGCCTGTATTTTCCTGTCATTCGCCACGAGTTCGTTCGCAACATCCACCAACCTCTACAATATCACCCGCAATGTCACCTTCGTGGCGATCATCGCGCTTGGAATGACGCTCGTCATCATCACCGGTGGTATCGACCTGTCTGTCGGCTCCGTGCTCTGCCTTTGCAGCATGGTGCTCGCAGTCGTCATGCATGCCGGTTACGGGATCGGCACGGGCATTGCCGCGTCGATCGGCACAGCCCTCATCGTAGGAGCCTTCAACGGAGTCCTGATCGCCTATCTCGGCTTTCCGCCGTTCGTCGTCACGCTCGGCATGTTGTCGATCGCCCGCAGCCTGGCGATGGTCGCGTCCAATAACACAGTCGTCTTTCAATTCGGACCGGATCACGACAAGCTCCTTGCACTTGGCGGTGGCGCCTGGCTCTTCGGCATTGCAAACCCGGTGCTTTACATGATCGCGCTAGCGCTTCTGACCGGGTTTGTGCTGCGATGGACCAGATTTGGCCGCTACGTCTTTGCCATCGGCGGCAACGAGCATGCTGCAACGCTGACCGGCGTTCCGGTGCGAAAGATCAAGGTTGCGGTCTATATCCTTTCGGCTCTGTCTGCCGGCGTCGCTGGCATTATTCAAACGGGCTGGCTCGGTGCCGTCACCACGAATATAGGCGCTGGGATGGAACTTCAGGTCATTGCCGCAACTGTTATCGGCGGCGCCAATCTTGCCGGAGGCGTCGGCACGGCGTTCGGCGCACTGATCGGTGCGGCCCTGATCGAAGTGATCCGCAATAGTCTCGGCCTTCTTGGCATCAATGCCTTCTGGCAGGGCACCTTTATCGGTGGCTCGATCGTGCTTGCTGTCTTATTCGACCGTATCCGCAACTTCCGCCAGAGCGAATAGGATGGTGCGGATCACTGCATTCCGCACAAGTTCGAAAGGCGTATTTGCGCCCACGTGCGCAGGAATTCTTGCGTCTGAGGTAGTTTGGATAAGATTTCGCCAGCTTGGCCGCTAATATTTATGGTCGAATCCGTTACTTTGCATGCACCAATATCCAGTGTCACTGTCGCCACAACCTTGCCGTCCAGTGGTGATAACTGGAGAAAGGAATCTGAACTCGATCCGCAAGTGAGAGACACGTTTGCGGTGACAGAAACACCACTTGGAGCTGTACAGAAATCAACGGCCGTTACCTCAAGCCTCCTGGTGCGATTTGGTCCCGAAGGCATCTGCTCGCATAGCTTCGCACTCGCAATTATTGAACTGACTTGCTGCCATTCCGGGCTTTTCAAAGCTGACCAACAGCCAGCCGAGGCCAGATCTGAAAAGGTTACAGATAATCCTGCAGAAATACCGAGGACTTCCGCGAATTTGACAAATCGGCCGCTCATTGGACCGCTTTCTCTATTTTTAAGACATTAAATTCTACATGGATTTAGGGTTGTCTTCAACTGCCAAGGCTTTGTAAATACTACCATAAATTTTCACACGCATTTGTTGTAAACAATCGAGAGTGTTCGGCAATATCGTTCTTGAATGCTTTTAACGGTGTCAATTTTTCTGGCGGCATGGCCGCTGCGCAGACCCCGCCCGGCTCATCGGCACGCTGCTGATTACCGTCGCGTGCTTCATCGCAATGTCGACGCGTAGCGATGATCCCTGAACATCACAATTCAAGTTTGATATGAGCCAAAGCAAAGCTTCATGCGCTCAGTCATCACCGGGATGAACCGATTGGCGATGCGTCGTTGGCTGTACGGCTGTCGACGGGCAGCATGCGAGTGCTCAATCCTGGATCGTGCGGCCGCGAAAGCGACTTGTGCCGCTCTCGCATCGCCTCGGCTGATTGGCGAACGACTTCGGAAATCTCGAGGAACTGTTTGGTCAGGGGGCTGGTCTTTCGCCAGATCATGCCGATCGTTCGCGATGGTTCAACATTATGAAAATGGGCGATGGACACGGGCGCCGAACGCGTCTCCACCGCTACTGCCATTTCCGGGATCAGGGTGACACCAATGCCGGCGCTGACCATTTGGACCAGCGTGGACAGAGAGCTGCCATCCATCAACTCCCGCGGCACTGCCGAAGACAGATTGCAGAACGACAAGGCCTGATCGCGAAAACAATGGCCCTCTTCCAACAAAAGGAGCCTCATCTCGCGCAGCGCTTCGCGATTGGGCACCGGCTTGCCTTCATCCTCGCTCGGCCGGACCAGCACGAAATTTTCCGAAAACAGCGTCACCTCGGTCAACGAGGGTTCGGATACGGGCAACGCAACGATTGCCGCATCAAGCCGGCCCTCCGCCAGTTCCTGCACCAGCTTCGAGGTCTGCGTCTCGCGGACGTGAATGTCGAGCCCGTCATGCATGCGCGTCAAATTGCCGATGATTGCCGGCAGCAGATAAGGTGCGATCGTCGGAATGATCCCCAGGCGCAACCGCCCAACGAGCCGATTCTGCGAGGCACGCGCCATATCTGCGAGCTCATCGACCGAGCGAAGGATATCCCGGACGCGCAGTACAAACGCTTCCCCGAAGCTCGTCAGCCGAACCTGGCGTGCGCCTCTTTCGAAGAGCTCTGTGCCCAGCGATTCTTCCAGTTCCTTGATCTGCATCGACAAGGCAGGCTGGGAGATCGCGCAGACATCTGCCGCGCGCCCGAAGTGACCTTGTCGTGCCAGCGCCTCGAAATAGCGAAGCTGCTTGAGTGTCAAATTCGTCATAACCCTACCTTATCGCCGCAATCAGTAAATCCAACTTAAATTAATGGAACTGCTTGGCTATAGTTCGTAAAGCGCCAATGAGGTGTAGCCATTATCACGCCTGGCTCATAAAATGGCCACGGACGATGTGCAGCTCGTTGACGTCCAGACTGTCCGGAAACACCGGTGCCTCCCAAGCTCGTTGTCGCGACGGTCTGCTTGCAAACAAACAAGGACATTTCATGTGTCTGGTACTTCGTCACCGTACCGACCATGAAACCGGACCGCTTTTCAGAGGATTCGCGATGAACTCTTCTGGATGGCTCAATTCAAGTAATCACGAGGGAGAGAAATATGGATACGAAAGCCGATACAGCCGGCAAATGTCCGGTGGTGCACACCCACACGGCCCATGGCGGCAGATCAAACCGGGACTGGTGGCCGAACCAGTTGAACCTGAAGATTCTCCACCAGAACTCTGCGCTGTCGAATCCTCTGGGCCTGGCATTTAATTATGCCGAGGAATTCAAGAAGCTCGACCTTAACGCCGTCAAACAGGACCTCCATGCCCTGATGACGGATTCGCAGGATTGGTGGCCCGCCGACTTTGGTCATTACGGTCCGCTCTTTATCCGCATGGCCTGGCACAGTGCCGGCACTTACCGCACCGGCGACGGCCGCGGCGGCGCGGGAGCCGGTCAGCAGCGTTTCGCGCCGCTCAACAGTTGGCCCGATAACGTCAACCTCGACAAGGCGCGCCGGCTGCTTTGGCCGATCAAGCAGAAATACGGCAACAGCATCTCCTGGGCCGACCTGATGATCCTCACCGGCAACGTTGCCCTGGAATCGATGGGCTTCAAAACATTCGGATTTGCCGGCGGTCGTCCGGACGTCTGGGAGCCCGAGGAAGACGTCTACTGGGGCGCCGAGGACACATGGCTTGCCGACAAGCGCTACTCCGGTGAACGCGACCTCGAAACCCCGCTTGCCGCCGTGCAGATGGGCCTGATCTACGTTAATCCGGAAGGCCCGAACGGCAATCCCGATCCGCTTGCCGCTGCCAAGGACATCCGTGAGACTTTCGCGCGCATGGCCATGAACGACGAAGAGACGGTCGCCCTCATTGCAGGCGGACATACCTTCGGCAAGACCCACGGCGCAGGCGATGCTGCCCATGTCGGTGCGGAGCCGGAAGGTGCCGGCATCGAAGAACAGGGCTTCGGCTGGAAGAGCAGCTTCGAAACGGGCAAGGGCGGTCATACGATCAGCAGCGGCCTGGAAGTTACCTGGACCACGACACCGACGAAATGGAGCAACAACTTCTTCTGGAACCTGTTCGGCTATGAATGGGAACTGACGAAGAGCCCGGCTGGTGCACACCAGTGGACCCCGAAGCACGGTGCTGGTGCCGGTACCATCCCGGACGCGCACGATAAGTCCAAGCGTCATGCACCCGCCATGCTGACCACTGACCTCGCCTTGCGCTTCGACCCGGCCTACGAAAAGATCTCGCGCCGCTTCTTTGAAAATCCGGATCAGTTCGCGGATGCCTTTGCCCGCGCGTGGTTCAAGCTGACCCACCGCGACATGGGCCCTCGTGTGCGTTATCTCGGTCCGGAAGTTCCGGCCGAGGAGCTGATCTGGCAAGATCCCATTCCTGCCGTCGATCATCCCCTGATCGACGCGAAGGACATCGCCGGCCTCAAAGACAAGATCCTCGCATCGGGCCTTTCCATCTCGCAACTGGTTACGACCGCCTGGGCTTCGGCCGCAACCTTCCGCGGCTCCGACAAGCGCGGTGGAGCGAATGGCGCGCGCATTCGTCTTTCGCCGCAGAAGGATTGGGAGGTCAACCAGCCGGCCCAGCTCGCGACCGTCCTCGATACGCTCGAAGGCATTCAGAAGGCGTTTAACGACGGCCAGTCGGGTGGCAAGAAGGTATCGCTCGCGGACCTGATCGTCCTTGGTGGCGCAGCCGCCGTCGAAAAGGCCGCCAAGAATGCCGGTCATGACATCGAAGTTGCCTTCACGCCGGGCCGCACCGACGCGACGCAGGAGCAGACCGATGTAAGCTCCTTTGCCGTTCTGGAACCGATCGCCGACGGATTCCGCAACTATCAGAAGGGCGAATACTCCATTTCGCCCGAGGAGTTGCTGATCGACAAGGCGCAGCTTCTGACGCTGACCGCGCCGGAGATGACCGTCCTGGTCGGTGGCCTGCGCGTGTTGAACGCCAATGCTGGACAATCCCAGCACGGTGTTTTCACTAAGCGTCCTGAAACGCTCACCAACGATTTCTTCGTCAACCTGCTCGACATGAGCACGGTATGGAAGGCTTCGGCGGACTCGAAATATGTCTTCGAGGGACGCGACCGCGGAACGGACGATATCAAGTGGACCGGCACCCGCGTCGACCTCGTATTCGGTTCGAACTCCCAGCTTCGGGCACTTGCAGAGGTCTATGGCCAGAGCGACACGCAAGAGAAGTTCGTGCGCGACTTCGTGGCGGCCTGGACGAAGGTGATGGACGCGGATCGTTTCGATATCGCCTGATCCGGACAGAAAGCCACTCGGGCGCGGCTGAGCTCCAGCCGCGCCCGAGTGTCATGCGAGGCAAAACTCGCCTGAATATGCGCCGCGTCACTCCATCGGCTTGAATGCCGGCAATTATGACGCTATATAACGTCATAATAATTGGCATTTCGAATTGGAGGTGAGAGAAATGGGTCTCGCCCAATATGCGGATGACGGGTTGTTCGCACCACGGAAGATCGCGGATGCCTTCCGCACGACCAGCGAGGAAATCGCTCGTACAGCCGGCCTCGGCAAGGATGCGATCCAGCGCAAGGACCGGATCCGCTCTGATAAGACGCAGCGGCGCTTGCGCGAAATGATCGAGGTCGTCAACAAGGTCGAACCGCGTTTCGGCTCGGCCCTGATGGCCTATGCCTGGTATCGCTCCGAGCCACTGCCCGGATTTTCTGGCCAGACGGCCATGCAGTTGGTGCGCGACGGACGTGGCGATGAAGTGCTCGACTATATCGACGCAATCGACGCCGGCGTTCACGCATAGTCCCGCTCGATGCGCTATGAAGGAAAGCTCTACCGGGCGCTGAACCCGATCTATGCGCGCCAACCGCTCTCAGGCCGCGGAGCTGAACTCTATGGCGGTCGGTTCAATCCGAAAGGAATGCCGGCGCTCTATACATCGCTGTCGGTCCTGACGGCGCTACGCGAAGCCAATCAGGTCGGCAGTTTGCAACCGACGACACTCGTCTCATACGACGCCGCATTAGAGAAGGTCTTCAATAGTTGCGACGAAGATGCCCTGCAGGCGGAAGGGATGGATGCCGCTTCAATTGCCGACCCAACGTGGCGCGACCAGATGAAGGCGACCGGCGAGGCGAGAACTCAGCGCTTTGCCCGGCGGCTAGCCGCCGCTGGCTATCAAGGTCTGCTCGTCAGGAGTTTTGCCCCCGGTGCAACGGCGGACGACATGAATCTCGTCCTTTGGACTTGGGACGAGAGTGCTTCGGCGCGGCTAACCCTGATCGATGACGAGAACCGGCTGGGTCGACCCGAATAAGGGGTCACTGCCCAGTGCAAGCCGGCGCATCCCCTGCCCTTCCCGCCAAATTTCTTCGCATTAGACAGATCCTGCGAGGAGGGTCGATAGCGCCCAGTTTCGCTTTGAATTCGTCGACGACTTCGCGCAATCGAAGCGTCCGAAACACAACGCCTTAGCCCTTGAGCAGCAGTCCTTATGGAGCCTCTTTGGACTAATCACCGTAGGCTACTTTACCGCGCGTTAGCTTCATAATTTAATAAACGTCAAGCATAATTTATTGTCCTTGAAGTAAAAAGTACGGAGGGACCGAAAGTGCGCCTCGTAGCAACTTTGTTTGTTATTACCGGCCTCGCCTGCGACACTGCCTACGCCTTTCAGGAATGCAATGGAAACCCGCACGTTCGCGTGATGTGGCAGAAGCAAATCATTGAAGTTGACGGCACTTTCTTTCAAATGAAAAAGGAGAAACTCACCAAGAAGACGGCACGGCTCGTCGGACACGACATGGTCTTCGTCCACAATGGCGCCGGCAGCGACACTCTCATCAGGCACGGCGTTTCCACCTCCTATAGCTGCGCCGCCGTTGAAGGTAATCCTGGCCTACAGAAAGCAAACGTGCAGGGGTATCAAGCCAACTCATTGATAGAGGACAATTCTGCACCGGCGGACGCAACCATCACAGGCAATCGATCTAGCGCCTCCTCTGGAAAAGGACACGGTGGCGGCAAACACAAGTAGATGGAAAAATACCCCCTCCTCGGCCGGGGCGCGATAAGCTGGCACCGTTCCTCCGGCGGAGTGCGCGAAACTTTGTCCCCCTCAATGTCGGCTGCTATATTCAAACAGCTCGCATCTGCAGGGAGGCAGATATGTCCGGGAAAAAAGAGCAAATCCGTTCGAATACGGCCCCTGTCCGAGGGCGTCGCCTTCGCATGAAACAGGGGCGACAATCGCGCGTCCTTCAACGAGCCAATCGCCAGGTCACTATGATGGCTGCAGCCGTTATCCTTGCGTTCTTTGTGGCGATCATAATCCAAGGTTTGCTGACTTAGCTCAGGTCAGGAGCACCTAAGACCCACGCTCCCAAGGGAACCAATGGGAGTGGCCAAGCTTGGGGTCGCGTCGAAAACCCAGAGCCTCCCAAAACGCGGCCGCGTCGGCATTGTCCGTATTCACCGTAACAATAGTGCCCTTCGGGATTGTCCGGTTCAGGATCGCTGCTGCCAGTTGGCGTCCCAGGCCACAACGGCGATAGGCCGGACGTATGAAGAAGCGCCGCATGCGCATGGCGGATGACAGATTAGGATCGACCGTCATGCCTCCAACTCCCGCCAAGTCGCGGTCTACTCTGACGATCAGTAGAACCTCGTGCGCTTGATTGAAGCGCTGCTCGCCGCTCTGCCATTCATCATGCAGTCGTTCAATAAATCGCCGGCCTTCGGAAGCGGCGTCACTGCGCAAGACATCAAAATCAGCCGGAAGACGTTCGACAATTTGATCAAATCGAGGTTCGTACAATGGCTTCGTCCGCATAGGTCGTCGCTTCAGCGCAGGAAATCAGGTTCCCTGCCGTCGATCAAACAGAACTTTGATTCCGATCAGATAGCGGTATTCGTGCCGATTCCGAAGTTCTTCGAGTGTTTCGATGGCGGGCACACCGATGCTGCGAGAAAGATGAAGGATCAGCCCTCCCCCGAGGCAAAGGCCGACATGCGCTCCAAAGCTTGTTGGCTTGCTGTGAACAAGTATCAGCCCGAGAGGCACCATCACAGGCGAAACGCGTGTGAATGTTTGATCGGCCCACAGGTCACTTGATCGAAAATCTGGGATGCTGAACCCGAAATGCCTGAGGATCGAGTAGGCATATTGTTGGCAGTTCGCCCCACCGTCTACACCCATCATCCCAGGAGCGCCCGGGTAGTGATCGGCATTGTAGGCGACGTGCCAAAAACTCTCAGGGATCGCAATCGGAGAGCGGGATAAATCACCTTTGATGGCCATGAGCAAAGGTTAGCAGGTATGGGCGACCGTCACGACGGAAATGTCGATTTTCGCGCTCGGCGGAGTTTACCCTATCGGCAAGTGCGCAGGGCTTTTCCTGCGAACTCGATGGATGATGACGCGACGGAATCCGATTTTTACTGCGCCATGTGCACGGCCGGCAAGCCATCTCATCTTAATCGACTTGCCGGCCGGCTGGATGAAGAGTTGTTAGCAGCCATCTTGCGGATACCACAGACGAACGCAGATGGAACTCAATACTAATTTGCTGCAACTCTTCGAGCGAGCGCCATAACGTAGTCATCTGCGATATCGGCCAAGGTCAAAGCGACCTCCGACTCCTTCCAACCTGCAGCGACTGCCGTCAGCACGAATTCGCGGAATGCTTCGGCAAGCACCTCTTCGCGCTCGATGACGCGATATGGATTATTCGCGGCATGTTGAGGGGCGCTGATCTGTATTGTTGTGGGTCGGTTAGGTTCCATGAGACGTCCCCCTGAAGGTTGACTAGTTGTAGATTTGTCCTGCATTTCTGTCTTAACTGCACTGCGATTATGCTTATTTTCTAAAAGATTAACCGGGACGTGTCGTTAGCCACGCATCCCGAAATTTGCCGCAGCGTCCATTTCTGCAATTGCTAATCCAATATTTCTGCCTTTGGACTCATGGGCATGCGCAACGGGTCTGCCGACAGACCCACGGCGTAGCAACGATCCGACTCAACATAGAGACTGCTGGTGCTGCGAACCAAAAGCAGCCGAGCCAAGAAGCGTATGGCAAATTCAGTCAATCGATTGACTTATTTCAAAATTGGTTCATTATGGGAATATGAGACAAAGGAAAGATACAAAATCCGAGGCTGCACGCAGCGACATCACGCGTGAGAAACTGCTTGAAAATGCCCTCGACGTCTTCGGTCGATACGGCTTCGACGGTGCCTCGACGCGCAAGATCACCAACGCGGCCGGCGTGAACCTTCAAGCGATCCCCTATTATTTCGGAAGCAAGGAAGGGCTCTATATCGCCACGGCGGAATATCTCGCCGACATGATCAGTCAGCATGTCGGCGGCATGCGGCAACGAATTGCCGAGCAAATCGCGACGCTCGACAGAACGGGTATGCCGCTCGGCGAAGCGCAAGCGCGGCTCTTTCTGAACGAGATCGTCGAGACGATGGTCGTCCTGTTCGTCAGCAAGAAATCCGAAGCCTGGGCGCGTTTCATCATTCGCGAGCAGATGGAGCCGACGGCAGCATTCGAGCGGGTCTATTCCGGCATCATGGGACCGATGATTGCCCTTGGGCGGCGACTGATCGGGGCGGTCATCGCCGATGATCCCGCATCGGAAAATGTGCGCCTACGTTGCCTATCTTTCGTTGGCAGTCTCATGGTTTTCAGAATGGCCAATGCGGCCGTGCTCGCTCAGATGGAATGGGATGCGATCGGTGAGAAGGAGATCGTCAGATTGCAGCAGCATGCGCGCAGGCTTGTCGCCGCCCTCGGGCCGGCGAAAGGAGAAATATCGTGAACAGGATCATTCCGATTGCCGTCGTTGTCGTCATAGCCGCGGGCGCAGCCGCCTGGTGGTCCGACGCGCCGGCAAAACTCGGCTGGAAATGGCAGGAGCAAAAGGAGTTCGTGCTCTACGGCAATGTCGACATTCGCCAGGTTTCGCTTGCATTTCGCGTCAATGGCAAGCTGAGTGAGGCTCTTGTCGATGAGGGCGACGTCGTAAAGCGCGGCACGGTGCTCGCCCGGCTCGACGCGGAGCCCTATGACTATGCCGTCCGCTCAGCCGAGGCCAATGCCGCGGCATTGCGCGCCACGCTCGACAAGCTCAAGGCCGGGGCGCGGCCGACTGAAATCGCGCAGGCGCGCGCCTCTTATCAAGAACAGCTTGCCGATTTGGAAAACGCCAATCTGGCCTATGATCGCGCCAAGCAGTTGCGGCCCTCCGGAAACATATCCGAAGCCACCCTGGATCAAGCGACGGCAGCGCGGGCGATGGCGGCAGCACGGGTGGATTCGGCCAATCAGGCGCTGAAGTTACTGGAAGAGGGAAGCCGCGCCGAAGATATCGCCGCCGCGGATGCGCAGCTAAAAGCAGCCGAAGCCACGCTCGCGACGGCACGCACATCGCTCGGCGATACCGAGTTGCGTGCACCGAATGACGGTGTGATCCTCTCGCGTGTGCAGGAGCCAGGGGCGATCGTCGCGCCCACCGATCCAGTCTTCGTGCTATCGCTGACCGAGCCTGTCTGGGTCCGCGGCTATGTCGCCGAGCCGGATCTCGGCCGGATTCACCCCGGCATGAAAGTCAAAGTGACCTCCGACACGAAGCCGGACGAAGCTTATGATGGCACCATCGGATTCATTTCGCCTGTTGCCGAATTTACGCCGAAATCCGTAGAGACGCCCGAATTGCGCACGGATCTCGTCTATCGGCTGCGTGTCACCATCGACAAGCCCGGACCCGACCTGCGCCAGGGCATGCCGGTAACCCTTCACTTCCCGACATTGCAAACGGCGGAAAAATGAGCGAGGCGGTCGACAGCGGCGGTAGCGGCGACCTTGTCCGGCTCGACGAGGTCACAAAACGGTTTGACGCGGCAAAACCGGCGCTTGATGCCATTACCGGCGCGGTCCGCGGCGGCGAGATAACCGGCCTCGTCGGCCCGGATGGCGCCGGCAAGACGACGCTCATCCGCCTGATGACGGGGCTTATGCTGCCGGAAAGTGGCACAGTGCAGGTTCTTGGCTTCGACACGCGCAAGGATGCCGCTGCGATCCAGGCAGGGATCGGCTATATGCCGCAGCGCTTCGGCCTCTATGAGGACCTGTCAGTTCAGGAAAATCTCGATCTCTATGCCGATCTGCGCGGGCTTCCGAGGCAGGAAAGAACTGCAACTTTCGACGAGCTGCTTACCTTTACCGACCTCAAACGCTTTACCGGGCGCCTCGCCGGCAAGCTTTCCGGCGGCATGAAGCAGAAGCTCGGCCTTGCCTGCGCGCTTCTTAAGAAACCAAAGCTGCTGCTGCTTGACGAGCCCGGCGTCGGCGTCGATCCCATTTCGCGGCGCGATCTCTGGAAGATGGTCGAAAACCTGACGGAAGAAGGTGTCGGCGTCGTCTGGTCGACCGCCTATCTCGACGAAGCCGAGGCCTGCGATCGCGTGTTCCTGCTCAGCGAAGGCAAGTTGCTTTTTGCCGGCGAGCCGAAGGAACTGACCGCACGGGTCGCCGGCCGCGTTTTTCGCATCAGCGGCATTGCGGGCAGGCGTCGCCAGATGCTGACGAAACTCCTTGACGAAGACGGCGTGGTCGACGGCGTCATTCAAGGAGAGGCAATAAGGCTTGTTACGGTCAAGGACAGACAAAGCCGATTTTCGGCGGCCGGCGATGCCGAAATCGTGCCTGCAGAGCCGCGTTTCGAGGACGCATTCATCGACATGCTTGGCGGCGGACCGGGTGGACGCTCGCAACTGGCCGAGACGCAGCGCAGCTTTACCGTTGAAGGCGACAAACCGGTGATCGAGGCGCATGCCTTGACCAAGCGTTTCGGCGATTTCACCGCGGCCGACAACATCACCTTCGACATCCCGCGCGGTCAGATCTTCGGACTGCTCGGCCCGAACGGCGCCGGCAAATCCACGACGTTCAAGATGCTCTGTGGCCTGTTGAAGCCGACGAACGGCGAAGGCCGGATTGCGGGTTTCGACTTGCGCCGCGACACCGCGGAGGCACGCAATCGTCTCGGTTACATGGCGCAGAAATTCTCGCTCTACGGCGATCTCAGCGTTTCGCAGAACCTGCAATTCTTCGCCAGAGTCTATGGGCTGCGTGGCACGCACAAACGCGAGCGGGTCGACCTCATGACATCGATCTTCGATTTTCGCTCTCGGCTATCCATGTCGGCCAAGGACCTGCCGCTTGGACTGAAGCAGAGGTTAGCCCTTGCCTGCGCGGTGATGCACGAGCCCGAGGTGCTGTTCCTCGACGAGCCCACCTCCGGCGTCGATCCCATCACACGGCGGGAATTCTGGACCCATATCAATGCGCTCGTCGAAAAAGGCGTCACAGTCCTCGTCACCACACATTTCATGGACGAGGCCGAATATTGCGATCGCATTTCGCTGATCTACCGCGGACGCTCGATCGCGCTAGGCTCGCCTGACGAACTGAAGGCCGGAGTTGCCAATTCAGAAAACCCCGATCCGACCATGGAAGATGCCTTCATCGCCCTCGTCCAGGCGTCAGAGCAGAGGATGGCGGCATGACGTCCCCTTCCCCAGCCGCAACTGCTTCCTCACGGCGAGATCGCGTCCGCCGCTTCGCTGCGTTGGTGCGCAAGGAGAGCTTCCAGGTCATGCGCGATCCGAGCAGTATCCTGATCGCTTTCGTGCTTCCGATAATCTTGCTCTTCCTGTTCGGCTATGGCGTTTCGCTTGATACCAAGTTGACGCGGGTCGGCGTGGTCATGGAGGAGACAACGCCGCTTACCGGCGATCTTGCCGCAAGCTTTCGGGCATCCCGCTATTTTTCGGTGGTCAGCGGTCACGACCGCCGACAGTTCGAGGAAGAGCTGATCCTTTCACGTATCCGCGGCATCATCGTCGTACCAGCGGACTTCACGGCGACCTATATGGCGGGCAACCGCCCGCAGATTCAGGTCATCGTCGATGGCTCCGATCCCAACACCGCCAATTTCGTGCAAAACTATGCCCAGGGCGCCGTCGCCAACTGGCAGCTTCAACGGCAGGCGCAAAAGATGGGAGGCAACCCAGCCATCACCGTCGAACAACGCTTCTGGTTCAACCCCGAGCTTACCAGCCGTTCCTTCCTCGTGCCTGGTTCCATTGCGATCGTCATGACGCTGGTTGGGACATTGCTGACATCGCTGGTGGTCGCGCGCGAATGGGAACGCGGCACGATGGAAGCGATGATGGCGACACCGGTGACGGCTACTGAGCTGCTCGCCGGCAAGTTGCTGCCCTATTTCGTGCTTGGCCTGACCTCGATGACGATCTGTGTCCTGTTCGCCGTCTTCCTCTTCGGCGTGCCGTTCCGCGGCTCCGTCCTGGCACTTTATTCCTTGTCGGCGGTTTTCCTGATGCCGGCGCTGGGCCAGGGCCTGTTGATCTCGGCTGCGACCAAGAACCAGTTTCTCGCCTCGCAACTTGCGTTGATCTCCGCATTCCTGCCGGCCTTTCTACTTTCCGGTTTTCTTTTCGAGATCAACTCAATGCCGACCGTCATCCAGTGGATCACCTTCATCGTGCCGGCCCGTTACCTCATTCCCAGCCTGCAGACGGTCTTTCTCGCCGGCGACATCTGGCCGATGTTCCTACGAGCGATCTCCGTCATGTTTGGCATCGGCTGCGTCTTCTTCCTGCTTGCTGCGCGCAGCACAAAAAAGAGGATCGCCTAAGATGTGGTGGTCAAGGCTGAAGGCCCTCATCGTTAAAGAGCTGCTGGCGGTCCTGCGCGATCCAAAGAGCCGCTTGATCTTGATCGGGCCGCCGATCGTACAGCTTCTGGTCTTTTCCTATGCGGCGACCCTGGAGGTACGCAACGTCGACATTGCGCTGCTGAACCACGACAGCGGCCACTGGGGCCAGGAACTTGTCCAGCGCATCGAAGGCTCACCGACTTTCCGCAGCATCTCATCGGTCCAAGATCTCGCCGAAATGCGCGATGCGGTCGACCGACAGCGCGTCACCGCCGCCCTCGTCGTCGGCCCGGATTTCTCGCGGAATATCGAGGCAGGCAGGCCAGCCGACCTGCAGATTATTCTCGACGGTCGACGTTCGAACGCCTCGCAGATCGTCGCCGGCTATCTCAACCAGATCGTTGCAAGCCTCTCCGCCGAAACGCCGGCGGGAACACGCGCGTCGGCGCGATCCGTAGCCGTCGTGCCGCGCAACTGGTTCAATCCCAACCTGATCTTTCAATGGTTCATGGTGCCGAACCTGATTGCCAGCATTGCAATGCTCATCGGCCTCATCGTCACGGCTCTTTCCATTGCACGCGAGCGCGAACTCGGTACGTTCGACCAGCTCATGGTGTCGCCCTTGCGCACCCATGAAATCCTGATCGGCAAGTTCATCCCGCCGATGATGATCGGCCTCTTTCACATGACGGTCTACATCCTTGCGGCGATCTTCATCTTCGGCGTGCCGTTGCGAGGCTCGCTGCTCCTGCTCTACGGCAGTTCCCTCTTCTATCTCGCTTCCGTCGCTGGTCTCGGCCTCTTCATTTCGGCGCTTTCGGCGACCCAGCAGCAAGCAATTCTCGGCGCTTTCCTCTTTCTCGTTCCCGCCATGCTGCTTTCAGGCTTCGCCACGCCAATCGAGAACATGCCCGACTGGCTGCAGCCGCTGACCGTGATCAATCCGCTGCGCTATTTCCTAGTCATCGTCAAAGGCGTCTTCCTCAAGAATATTCCGCCCAGCGAGGTCCTCAATCAGACATGGCCGCTCCTAGTGATCGCAGCGGTAACCCTCAGCGCCGCCTCGTGGCTGTTCCGCCGTAGGCTTGAGTAGCCAAAGACCCAATAGCTGTGAGACAGCTCCTGTAAAAATCCCGCTGACAGGTCGCTTGAAGCTATCCGGTCACAGCTTGCCGGACCGGAATTCACACCAAAAAGCAACCTCATACCGTTTCGAAATAAGTGAAATTAAAACATCGGCATAAGGTGCCGATTGAGCTGTATACCTCTACTTTCTGGAAGTAAATTTCCAAGCAAATTCAGGTCAAATGCTCATCGCTTGGAGTTGTATTCGCGCCCCGCGAAATTCTATTGAACTGATTTACACAATATCAACTATGTTGCCGCATAAAAAATAACCCTAGATGGGAATCGTAGTGCGGGCGAATGATCCGGCGCCCAGAAAAACTTTCGGGATGAGGGATCGATAGCAGATCCTAACCGACGCAACCTTCCCTCGCTCCTGCCGGCCGCGGATGCTTAGCGCTGGCAGCAGCATTCCAAATCTGGGGTGGGGACCTGCATATGGTAAATTGGAAAACATTCGGCATTGTCGCGCGTCTAGCAGTGGGATTTGGCTTCCTGCTCATTCTGATGATCGGTTTGACGCTCTACTCGATCGGACAGGTCAAAACGATCGACCGCAATCTTGGCGTCATCAACGACATCAACAGCGTGAAACAGCGCTTTGCCATCAATTACCGAGGCAGTGTTCATGACCGAGCAATTGCAATCAGGGACGTGACCCTCGTGACTTCCGCGGAAGAACGGCAAGTCGCGGTCAAGCTTATCGAGACACTTGCCTCCACCTATGCAGACAATGAAAAGAAGATGGCGGATATGATTGCCTCACCGGCCGGTGCGACGGCTGAGGAGAAAGCCATCCTCGATGAAATTGCGGCGGTTCAGGCCAAGACCAATCCGCTCGTTGCCGAGATTATAGCCCGTCAGGAAAAAGGCGATGGCGAAGCGGCCCGCAAGATCCTTCTGGAACAGGCAAGGCCTCAATTCGTCGCCTGGCTGAAGGCGATCAACAAATTCATCGATTATCAGGAAGCCCTGAACAAATCGACCGGCAACGAAGTTCGAAGCGCCGCCGGAGGGTTTAACTCGCTCGCGCTCACGGCACTTGCGATTGCTATTTTGCTCGCAAGCGTGGCGGCAGCCTTTACCGCCCGCTCCATCGTCGGACCGCTGGCGAAGCTCCAGACCTCGCTTGTATCGATGGCACAAGGCAATATGGAAGGCGATCGCAAGCTCGAAAAACGCGGCGATGAGATCGGCATGCTGGCCCGCGCGGTCGCGGCCCTCCGGGACGCAATCTCGGCAAAAGCGGAACGCGACGCGGATGCGGATGCAAAGCGGGCTGGTGAAGAGCGCAAACGGCTGGAAACGGAAGCGGCGGAACGCGAAGCTCTTGCCGAACAAACCAATACAGCGGTGAACCAGCTCGCGGACGCCCTTCAGGGATTGGCGAATGGCGACCTAACACGCCAGATCGCCGGCCCGTTCATTCCCTCACTCGACCAATTGCGGGTCGATTTCAATCAGGCCGTGGAGAAACTGCGACTGGCGATGCAGAAGGTCGCCGAGAATGCGAGCGCCATTGCATCGGGCGCACAGGAAATTCGATCCGCCTCCGACGATCTCGCCAAGAGGACTGAACAGCAGGCGGCCTCTGTCGAAGAAACCGCCGCAGCGCTGGAAGAGATCACCATAACCGTGTCAGGCTCCAGCAACCGCGCGCAGGAAGCAGGTCACCTGGTTCGCAAGACAAAGGAGAGTGCCGAGCACTCAGGCCGTGTCGTGCGCAGTGCCGTCGAAGCAATGGACAAGATCGAAGCTTCTGCGACCGAAATCGGCAATATCATCGGCGTCATCGACGAGATCGCCTTTCAGACCAATCTCCTCGCATTGAATGCAGGGGTTGAAGCCGCACGCGCCGGCGAGGCCGGAAAAGGCTTCGCCGTCGTCGCCCAGGAAGTGCGTGAGCTAGCGCAGCGGTCTGCGAAGGCCGCAAAAGAGATCAAGGATCTGATCAATACCTCCAACAACCATGTCAGAAGCGGCGTATCCTTGGTCGGCGAAACCGGCAAAGCCCTGGAAGAGATCGTCGCTCAAGTCCAACAGGTCGACGGCAACGTCGGGGCTATCGTTGAAGCTTCAAAGGAGCAGGCAACGGGCCTCAAGGAAATCAACACCTCGGTGAACACGATGGACCAAGGCACGCAGCAGAACGCAGCCATGGTCGAACAGGCCACAGCCGCAGCTCACAGCCTGGCATCCGAAGCCGAAGCTCTCTTCCAACTGCTATCGCAGTTCAGAATAAGCGCTCAGCCGATGTTTGACTCTCGTAGGACCGGGACAATTTCTGTTGCCAGCTCGGTGTCAAAACCATCGGCGTCACCTGCGAGGCGACTGACGGCGAAGTTGGCCAATGCGTTTAGCGGAAATGCGGCTGTGGCGGAGGGGGGTTGAAGTCCGAAGGTGTTTTTTCTTGGGGTGGCATCGCCATCTTCCACAATACGATCTAGGCCGTAGTGACAATTTAATCATTTGAGCCTGAGCATGATACTGGCAATCTTGATGAATCCCATGAAGTTGGCGGCGATTTTGTCATAGCGCGTTGCGATTCTCCGCCATTGCTTGAGCTTTGCAGCTCTCGATTCCCCAGCGGGCCTTGTAGGCGATGCGGTCGTAGGCCCGCTGATATTTTCGATGACGGCGCGACGGAATGACCGGTTGGCCACCTTGTTCGAGAATGTTGCCATGCAGGCTGTCGGCGTCATAGGCGCGGCCGGCGAGCGCGTGCTTGGCCGGCAGTCCCTGACGAGGTTGCAGGAGCCATATCATTCTGCTGGCCGGGTCCCGGTGAAAGGGCACCGGCAGGCCGAGCGCATCGACTACTGCACGGATCTTGCTGCCAAATCCCCCTCGGGAACGGCCGAGAGCCTGGGCGCGCGGCCTCCCCCTTTTGCGGCGCCCGCGTGCCGCTTGCGCTTGTGCCCGGATCACGGTGGCGTCGATGGACAACCACTCCATATCCGGATCGGCTGCGACTGCTTCGAAAATCTTGTCGAAATGCCTTGTTCGACCCAGCGATAGTAGCGCCGCTTGAGCGTCTGATAGGGGCCGAAGCGATCTTCCGGCAGATCACGCCAGCGCACCCGACCGGGCGAGCCACAACACCGATCGCATGAAGAGGTGATCAGGCCGACGACTGCAAGAAGGATGATGCGCCGCATAGCTGGCTCCTGTTTCTCAAGCCGCGATCCTATGGTAAGTTATAGCAGACCTAGTCGCGCACTCGAAAACATCAAATCAGCCATCGCAGATTTAGCTGCAGAGCGCTTCGAAAACCTGGGGGGTTGGTCATGGGCGATTCTGAGGGAAGAAGCCCCATTGCTTCGTCAGGCTTCACTATCGGCGGAATCATTAAAACCGAAGTCAGCCAACAGCCACTTCTTGCGCTTGTCGTTTTCGTGCCGGTCGCCATCATTCTGGAGCAGGTTACGCCGGAAGCACATACGCTGCTGTTTCTCATGTCGATCGTGGCGATCGTGCCATTGGCGGCGCTGTTGAGCCGCGCCACGGAAGCTGTCGCGGCCAAGACTGGCGATGCGGTTGGTGGCCTGCTCAACGCCACCCTCGGAAATTTGACGGAACTCGTGATCTCGCTTGCGGCGTTGCAATCGGGTCAATATCTGCTGGTCAAGGCTTCACTTGCCGGTGCGATCGTCACCAATACGCTCTTTATGTTGGGTGGCGCTTTTCTGTTTGGCGGCCTCCGCCATCATGTCCAGGAATTCAACAGGGTCAATGCCCGCTTTCAGGCTTGCCTTTTGTTCCTCGCTACGATCGCCATTCTGGTCCCCTCCCTGGTGAGTGAAGCGGATCGCGCACCGGACACTTCTACTGTCCAAAACCTAAGCCTGGGGCTGGCACTCCTCCTCATTGCCGTCTACGCACTAGGCATGTTTTTCTCTCTGAGGACTCACCGCGAGCTTTTCGCGAGCGCCAGCGAGGGCCATGAAAGCGAGAAGCTGTGGCCACTTTCGGTAAGCATCATCATTCTGGTTGTCGTTACTCTATTCGTCGCGATGATCAGTGAAATCTTCGTCGGTTCCGTCCAGATCGCCGCCACTCATCTCGGCATGACACCTGCGTTCGTAGGCTTTATCGTCGTCGCCCTCGTGGGGGCAGCGGCAGAAATGACGACCGCATTTTCCGCGGCGCGCGCAAATAGATTGGACCTCAGCGTCAGCATCGCGTTAGGAAGCGCGGCCCAGATTGCTCTCTTCGTCGCTCCGGTCCTGGTGCTCGTCAGCTATTTCCTCGGCCCGGCGCCGATGTCTCTTGAATTCTGGAGGGGCGCGGTCACGATGATGCTGGTCGCGACGCTCGCCGCCACTCTACTGTCAAATGGCGGACGCGGCGCATGGTACGCAGGTGTCATGGCGCTGGCCGTCTATGCCATTTTCGGACTCACATTATTCCTTCTGCCCCCTGGCGCGCCGTCTTAAGGAAAAGGAAATAGTACGGCACAAACGGCTCATTGCTGCGACTGGCTATCGGGACGAAAATAAAGCCGTTGAATGACGGCCATCATGAGAGCCGTTGCCCATCCAAATATGATCCAGCCGTTGATTGCCTCGAAAGTGGCGATCTGCCGCCATTCCTTTCCGAGAACTATGTCGCCGTACCCCACGGTTGTGAACGTAACAGTGGAGAAGTAGGCGGCATCTTCAAAATTCGGAAGGGCTGACGACATGTAATAGAACAACGCCCAAATACAAACGTCGAGTATAATTGGAATGATCAAGTAAACAATCCATACCACGGTTACGAATGTAGGCTGGCGGAGCAGGAAATTCCGGTGACTTACTTCCATCCGGCGAAAAACGCTCAGTCCGGCCGACATAAACACGGCTTGAATCGCAACTGTCGCTGCAATTAGCGCGCCAGCGAGAAGAAGTCGAAACAACATAAGTGCCTCCTGACATTCTGAACACGCCTCTCAAGTATATCAGAGTTCGGCGAAGTTGTGCTCGGTGCGTCATTACACTGTATGTCCAGCAGGAATTGTGCCAAGAGGTACGCTGCGCCACAATTTTGAGGCTACATGACGATGAAGAAAATCGGCTTCCTATCGTTCGGGCACTGGACGCCCTCGTCCCAATCGCAGACGCGCTCGGCGTCCGATGCGCTTCTGCAGTCTATAGACCTTGCCGTCGCGGCCGAGGAACTGGGCGCAGATGGAGCGTATTTTCGAGTGCACCATTTCGCCCGCCAGCTTGGCTCGCCATTCCCGCTGCTGGCGGCCGTTGGCGCGAAGACCAGCCGCATCGAGATTGGCACGGCGGTCATCGACATGCGTTACGAGAATCCGCTCTATATGGCCGAGGATGCCGGCGCTGCCGATATCATCGCCGGCGGGCGCCTGCAGCTCGGTATCAGCCGCGGCTCCCCGGAGCAGGTTATCGATGGATGGCGCCATTTCGGCTATGCGCCGGCCGAAGGCGAAAGTGAGTCTCAGATGGCCCGGCGCCATGCCGAGGTCCTGTTCGATGTGTTGCGCGGCGAAGGCTTCGCGCAGCCCAACCCGCGGCCGATGTTTCCAAACCCGCCGGGCCTCCTGCGCATCGAGCCGCACTCCGAAAGCCTGCGCGACCGGATCTGGTGGGGCGCCAGCTCGAACGCCACTGCTGCCTGGGCGGCAAAGCTGGGGATGAACCTACAGAGCTCCACGCTCAAGGACGACGAGAGCGGGCTTCCCTTCCACATCCAGCAAGCGGACCAGATCAGAGTGTTTCGCGAGGCATGGAAGGCGGCCGGCCATAAGCGCGAGCCGCGGGTGTCGGTCAGCCGCAGCATCTTTGCACTCGTGGACGACCGCGACCGCGCCTACTTCGGATACGGCAATCAGAATGAGGACAAGATCGGCTTCATCGACGAGAAAACCCGGGCGATCTTCGGCCGCAGCTATGCCGCAGAGCCGGATGCACTCATCAAGCAATTGGCCGAGGATGAGGCTATTGCCGAGGCCGACACGTTGCTTCTAACCGTTCCGAACCAGCTCGGCGTGGACTATAACGCGCATGTCATCGAAGCTATTCTGACTCACGTCGCCCCTGCCCTCGGTTGGCGCTGAACCGCGCGGAAAAGGCGCCAATTGATGGTTGGACGGCTTGCCAAGCGTATCGGCGCGATGTTCGACGGCAGTCAAATGTTGGAACCATGTCCCTCCTTATTCGTTGCTTAAACATGCAAGCAAGGAGGATAAGCACATGCGAAATACAATCATTGGCTGCGCAATGGCGGCTCTCGCTATGGGTTTCGTTGCCGTCCCTGCATTTGCGGACGATGTCATCATCGGCGGTCCTTCTTATGATGACGGCTACTATCCGCGGCACCATCGTGATCGCGCTGGCGTGATCATAAGCAATCACGGCATTTCGATCGGCAGGGTCCGGGACCGCGACCGTTATTACGACAGCGACCGCTGCTTCACCAAGACAGTTACTCGCGTGAATGAAGATGGCGATCGGATAACAAGGACGATTCGTCGTTGCGACTAACCCACAATTAAGGCCCGACATCCCATGCCGGGCCTCATTGATTTCGCATAGTAAATCGCCTCAGGATGAACACGTCGATGCGGGGGCTTTCTCCCCAAAGTTTGACTGCGTCGCTTGCACTGAACTGGCTGTCGGGAAACCGTTCCAGCCTGCTATTACCGAAATGCCCCCGCCAAACCCTTTTCATCTCCCTAACTCAAGGCCTCAGGAAATGATCGGCTGAGGGGCTGCTCTTCGCCGAACTCGACCACCGCGGCAGAGCATGCGAAAGCATGCTCTGCCTGCCGGTTACATTGGCTGGCGATGAAGTATCATCGCTGCTAGTTGAGAGCCGGGCAACCACGTCTGTTGGCGAAGGCCATGCGGTCGGGACCGCCATCATTCCAGCCACGGACGATGATGCGCCGACCGTTCGACTGGATGGAATCGATGCGCCGGAAACCCTCTTCGCGAGCGGCTCGCATGAGTTCGCGCCGGCCGCAGCCACCGTCCCAATCACCTCGCGAGCGACCCCAGTCCTGATCTTGGCGATTATCCCAACGCGGGGGCGGCCTGTAATCCTGATCGTCGTCGTAATATTGCGCCATGGCGGCCGACGGTAACAATTGCACCGTGGCCAGTCCGACCAACGCAATGCAAGAGAATCTTGTCAAACGTCCAAACATCTTTCGCTTCCTCCTATGTCGGCGATATGGGGGGATCATACAGCTCTAACCTGAATGCCACCCGAACGAGCTATTCATATAGCTACTCTGAATCAAGGGCCTCCTTGTATCCTTTATCTACTGCCAAGCCGGGTCCGCAGGACGCGGCGTTCTATACCCTGTTTGTAGGTTAAATAGCGCAGGCGTTTGCGGAGAACAGTCATAATGACGCCCGTCACTGCGATCGCGCATCGTCGCAGGCAACGCGCCAGCGGATAGGAGCGTTGTAAAACCCTTACCCGATACCATCGGCGATCGTACGCGTGAGAACGAAAAAATAATGGCGGCTATCTCCCCCGACGACCATGGCGCCGAGGAGCCGGTCATCGTCAATTTTTCGGAAATGGTCGATAATCGGCTGCCCGTCATACACCATTGCCGCGCTGGTCTTGCCCCTGAAGAACATGGGCCTGAGAGAGGCGACCGGCCCGTTTGCCCGCCACATTTTCTGCAGATACGAGAACCAGCTACGGGCTATCCTGGTCCGCCCGAAGCGATGAAAGCGCAGGACCAATTTCAGAGGGATCATTTCCGGGTCGATGGCCACGAGCCGGTGAGGTCCCACCGCAAACAACAGAGCATCGGCTCTATGATCAGCGGTGAAGCGCTTGCCGTACCATCCGAGATTTTCCAAGACGCCATCCAGCGGGTGGCCGCACGCCACGCCATGACCTCGCCAAAGACCGGCAAGTTCGGTGACCGACGTCACGCCGAGACTGTCGAAATAGTCAAGAGCTTCGGCCTGCGATCGAAAATTGCTCGGAATTTGCCTGGCGGTGTTTTCCACGTCGCTTAACTCGTATGTTCGAATCAAGTTCCGGATCATCCCATCCAAAGACGGCCGAATGCTGCTCCTTGCATATGTCTTAGGGCTGCTACCCTAAGGCTTGGCTAGCCAAACCGTAAATGAGCGGCCCTTCGCTGCCGTCCTTCGGCAGCCAAGCCCGTCTCAGCGACATGCTCGTCACCGTGTCGTAAACCGGCAGCCCCGATTGCGCAAGGAATTGCGGAAAGGCGCCGGTCTGCTGGCGGGTATCGATTCGCAGGAAGCTGCCCGCATGGTCAGCGACATGCGGTCTGATAACAGCGATTGCCTCTTCGTCGCTTGCTGCGACGACCGGACCGATGACATGACCGCGTCCGAAGCGGCGGCAAAGCGAGAAGGCGGCGATGCGGCCGTCTCGTATAAGGGCCAGACCCTTCGAGACATTTAGGAGGCGCGCAAGCACAGGCATGCGATCCGCACCAAAAGCGGCCAGATCCAGCGCCGCGATCTCTGCAAGATCGGCCAGATCGAGCGCCCGCAGCCGTGTGTGTGGCGGCAGCGGCACGACGGGTGGAGAGACCGCTTCGCCATTGCATTGATAGTCGAGCTTTTCCGCACGGAAGCCGAGTGATTGATAAAGCCGCTTGGCCGCGCGGGTGGCGTTGAGGCCGAGCGCGCGGGAGCCGGTTTGCGCAAGGACATGCTCCATCATCCAGCGGCCGGTTCCCAGCATCTGCAATCTCGGAGACGTGATAACCATGCCGATGGTCGTGAAGTCGGGAGCAAAATCGAACCACATGGCGGAGCCGAGCACCCGGCCTATCGCGTCGCGTGCCACGACGCCGCGACCCATCTCGCGAACGATCTGCCAGTCCTCGGCGCGATGCGGCCAGCCGACCGACAGCGAAAGCGCATGCAGGGCATCGAGATCGGCATTCTCCATCTCGCTGAGGGTCAGCTCGAAGGAATCCAGTTGGATCGAACTGGATTTTGCCATGACTATCTCCCCTCCCAACATGCGCGTTCCCGAACCAGCCGGAACGCTTGGCCTATCGTGCAGGATGGACTTCCACGCTTCCACCAGTCGACCACCCCGCTTTGGTTGTAGCGGCGATCACGCAACAGAATACGCTTGAGATCCCCGCGAATTCGAAAGATTCCACCAAAGCCACGGGGCTTTCGGCAGGCAGGGGATAGGCCGCGGCTTATTCTGAATGAAACCTTCCGTTTCCGGATACTTCCCTCCACACACAACAGAGGTCCATCGATGTCCCCTCCCGTCGGTCGCGTCGCCAGCAATCAGGATGTCCCGAAATCCGCCGATGTCGTTATTCTCGGCGGCGGCATGGCCGGTGTCGCAACCGCTTACGAACTCGCCCGGCGCGGAACCTCCGTCGTCCTCATCGAAAAAGGCGTGATCGCCGGCGAACAATCGAGCCGCAACTGGGGTTGGTGTCGCCAGCAGAACCGTGATCCGAGAGAACTACCGCTCGCACGGCTTGCCCTGCGCAGATGGGACAATCTCAATACGGAACTCGGCGATGAAACCGGCTTTCGCCGCAGCGGCCTTGTCTATGCCACGACACGCAAGGCAGACCTGAACGCTTGGGAGCGTTGGAGCCACATCGGCAAGGAGTTCGGCGTCGATACACGAATGCTGACGGGAGCCGAATGTGCCACGATGCTTCCCGGCAATAGCCGTCATTGGAACGGTGGCGTCCATTCCCCGACCGATGGACGCGCGGAACCTGAGCTTGCGGTGCCGGCATTGGCGCGCGGTGCCCAGCGGCTTGGCGCCGTCGTAGTCCAGAACTGTGCCGCCCGTGAGCTCGAAACGGAAGCGGGGCGGATCAGCGGCGTCGTCACGGAAAAGGGTGCGATCCGCGCGTCGGCCGTTCTGGTTGCCGGCGGCGCCTGGAGCGGTATGTTCCTGAGGCATCATGGGATCCGCTTCCTGCAGGCATGCGTTAAATCCACATCCTTCTATACCGTCGCTGCACCGGCCGTGACCGATGGCGGGATCGCGATGGAGGACGTGACCATCCGCCGCCGGCTGGACGGCGGCTATACGGTGGGGTTGAGCGGCCTCGGCCAGTTGCAAATCACGCCCTATGGCCTGCTGCAGGCCCGCGATTTCTGGCGTACGTTTCAAACGAGGCGGAAAGGTCTGACCTTTGCCCTTGGCCGCCAATTTATGGAAGGGCCGGAAGCAATTGCCCGCTGGAAAGCGGACGGCGTTTCTCCCTTCGAGCGCATCCGCACGCTCGATCCGCAGCCGGATGCTCATCTTGTCGAGCGCGGCATTGCCCGACTGGTGGCGACCTATCCTGAACTCGCCGGCATCCGTCCGGCCGAGTGCTGGGGCGGCATGGTGGATTCCACGCCAGATGCCATACCGGTGATCTCGCCGATCGTTTCACGGCCTGGCCTCTTTGTCTCCTCAGGCTACAGTGGTCACGGTTTCGGGATCGGACCCGCCGCCGGCATGCTGGCCGCCGATCTCATTCGCGGTGAGAAGCCCTGCGTCGATCCCAAGCCCTACCGATATGAGCGCATGATAGACGGCACCGATCTCGGAAAGCCAGGGATGCTGTGATGATCGCGATGACAGCGGCACAGATCCTCGAAAAGCTGGTCGAATTTCCCTCCGTGGTCGGTACGCCAAACCATGAGATCGTCGGCTGGATCACCGATTATCTGGAGCGGGCCGGCGCAAAGGTCTTCGTCCTTACCGGGCCTGAAGGAGACCGGTCCAACCTGTTTGCGACCGTCGGTCCGGCCGACCGACCTGGATACCTGCTCTCCGGGCACATGGACGTTGTCGCGGCAGCAGAACCAGGGTGGACAAGCGATCCCTTTCGCTTGCAGCGTCACGGCGCGCGGCTCGCAGGCCGCGGGACGAGCGACATGAAGGGCTTTCTCGCCTGTGCGCTTGCTGCGCTGCCGCCCATTGCCGGACGCTCGCTCGCCCGGCCGCTGCATCTTGCCTTCTCCTATGACGAGGAGGCCGGTTGCCGCGGCGTTCCGCATCTGATCGCACGGCTTCCCGATCTCTGTGCCAAACCGGAGGGCTGCATCATCGGCGAACCCAGCGGCATGCGCGCCATCCGCGGCCATAAAGGAAAAGCAGCAGCAAGGGTCGTCATCAGTGGTCGCGCCGGTCATTCTTCGCGGCCGGATCTCGGCCTCAATGCCATCCATGCGATGGCCGACGTTCTCGGCGAAGCAGTCACGACCGCCGAGCATCTGACCCAAGGGCCATTCGACAACAATTTCGAGCCGCCCTATTCCTCGCTGCAGGTCGGCACTATGCATGGCGGGCAGGCCGTCAACGTCATTCCCGAAGAATGTACCATCGAGCTGGAAGCCCGCGCGATCGCCGGCGTCGATCCAACCAGTCTGCTCGCGGGGATCGAAGGACGCCTGGGCGCCTTGAAACAGCGCGGCTTTACGGCGCGCTGGGAGGTCATAAGCAGCTATCCGGCCCTGTCCCTTACCGCCGACGCGCCGCTTGCCCTGCTGATGGAGGAGCTGACAGGGCGGCCACCGCTCGCCGCCGTCAGCTACGGCACGGAAGCAGGCCTTTATCAGGCGGCCGGAATGGAGGCGGTCATCTGCGGTCCGGGCGATATCGGCCGGGCGCACAAAGCCAACGAATTCATTGAGGAGAGCGAATTGTCTGCCTGTGTCAGCATGATCGAAGCGCTGGGAGATCGTCTCGTCCGTTGATGTTCTGGCGGCATACGTCGTTGGCACGAAAAACGGATCGATATGCGGTTGATTGACCCCACTTCGATGCATCCTGTTGAGACGCCGGCAGCAGAATACCCGGAGCAAGCCAGAGGAAGCCCATGGCCTTTTTATTCAACTCGGATGCAGAGCGGGCGAGGATCTTTGCCGCGGCTTTCGCGCGCGAACTGCCGACCCTCCCCTTCGTCACGGATTCGGCTAGCGTCGATCCGGCAACGATCAAGTATCTGCTGACCTGGACAGCGCCCGCCGATCTCGACCGCTATCACAATCTCGAAATCCTGTTTTCGATTGGCGCGGGCGTCGACCAGTTCTCGCTGGCCGCACTTCCCGACAAGGTCAAGCTGGTCCGCATGGTCGAGGACGGCATTATCAGGATGATGCAGGAATATGTGACGCTGGGCGTCCTTGCGCTGCATCGCGATCTGCCTGGCTATATGGAGCAGCAGCGGGCGGGCAAATGGGCCTCCCGCCCGGTTCGGCAGGCAGCCGACCGCTGTGTCGGCATACTCGGCCTCGGCAATCTCGGCCTTGCCGTCATCGATCGGCTGCGGCCTTTCGGCTTTCCGCTTCGCGGGTGGAGCCGCTCGCCGCGCAGCATTGAGGGCGTCGCCTGCTATGACGGAACGGATCAATTGCCGGAATTTCTGGCGGGCGTCGATATTCTCGTCTGCCTCTTGCCGCTGACGCCCGAGACGCGCGGCATCCTGAATGCCGATCTCTTCAAGGCGCTGCCTGAAGGCGCCGGCCTCGTGCATGCCGGCCGCGGCCAGCAGCTCGACGCGGAGGCTCTCATCGAAGCGCTCGACGGCGGCCATATCAGCAGCGCTGTCCTCGACGTCACCGAACCGGAGCCACTACCGGACGGACATGCGCTCTGGCGCCATCCCAAGATCGTTCTGACGCCGCACATTGCCAGCGTCACGCAGCCGGAGACGGCCGCAAACACCGTCGTCGCCAATATTCGCCGCCACGAGGCTGGGCTCGACCCGATCGGTCTTGTCGACCGCAGCCGCGGCTACTGATCATCAATAGGAAAGGAACCCCATGTCTCTCTTGAAAACCATCGACCCGCAGCCGGCCTTCGAGCCGAAACACTCCAAGGCCATGCCGGACCGGCTGATTTCCGGAGATCCGTCCTTCAAGACCTGGGCTCAAGACAGTGCGCGCGACGGCATGATCAACACCGGCGTATGGGAAGCAACCCCGGGCGAAACGCGCTCGATCAAGGGCGAGACTTTCGAATTCTGCCACATTCTTCAGGGCGTCATCGAATTGACCGATGAGGGCGGCACATCCGTAACCTATCGCGCCGGCGACAGCTTCGTCATGAAGCCGGGATTCAAGGGCGTATGGCGAACGATAGAGACGGTCCGCAAGATCTATGTGACGGTTAGCTGATGATAAGCCTTGCGGACTTGCCGGTCTTTGAGGCCGAACATGAGGGCTATACGCTGAGCACGGATCGCGCTCGCCTCGATGTCGATCGGATCCATCGCTATCTCTCGGAAGAATCCTACTGGGCGCGTGGCCTCGATCGCGCTCTGCTCGAACGGGCGCTCGCCGGTTCGCTGCCGGTCGCTATCTATGCGCCGAACGGCGATTTTGCCGCTTTTGCACGCGTCGTCACGGATCTCGCTATCTTTGCCTATATGCGCGATGTCTTCACCCTGCCGGACCATCGCGGCCGGGGCTTGGCGACGTTTCTTACGGCGGTGATCCAAAGCCATCCAGAGCTGAAAACGGTGAGCAACTGGATGCTGGCGACGCGTGATGCGCATGCGGTCTACGCAAAGGCCGGCTTCGCACCAGTCCCACACCCGGAATATTACATGAGCATCCGAAAAACCACTGAAAGCCCATAACCAAGGGTTATGGATTGCGCTGCTCTTGTTACTGGCGACCGTGAGGCTCACCCGCCATTCTGCTCCGGCCAGCACAAGGAAACAGCACATGGGCTATCGTATCGGGGTCGACGTCGGGGGATCCTTCACCGATTTTGCGGTGTTTGATGAGGCGAGCGGACGCATCTCCACCCTCAAGGTCTTCTCGCGGCCGGATGAGCCGGGCGCGGAAATCACCGCAGGTCTTTCGACGCTCAAAGCCCGCGACGGCCTCGATACTGCTGGGGTCGATTATTTCACCCATGGCACCACCGTCGGCGTCAACACGGTCATCCAGCGCAACGGCCATGACCTGGCTTTGTTCACCACACGGAATTTCGAGGACGTGCTGCAAATCGCGCGCCTGAAGATCCCGCAGATCCACAATCTCTATTCGGTGCGGCCGGAGCCGCTGATTGGGCGCGATCGCGTATTCGGCATCGACGAGCGAACCGCCGCTACCGGCGATATACTCGGGGCTCCGCATGAGGCCGATGTCGAGAGGGCCGTGCGTGCTGCCGAACGGGCCGGCTGCAAGGGTATTGTCATCGCCTTCCTCAACGCCTATCGCAATCCGGCCAACGAACTTGCCGTCAAGGCAATGATCGAAAGGTTTGTGCCGGGCCTGCCGGTCTTTTCCTCCGCGCAAACCTGGCCGATCATCCGCGAATATGAGCGCACCATTACGGCCGTCATCAGCGGCTACGTGCAGCCACGCGTGTCTCGCTACCTCGACCGTTTCGAAAGCGTGCTGAGGCAGGAGGGGCTTGCTTGCCCCCTGCTGATCACTAAGAGCAACGGCGGCGTGATGGGCATCGACCAAGCGCGAAACGATTGCGTACAGATGATCCTCTCTGGCACCGCTTCCGGAGTGATCGGGGCAGGCTATCTCGCCAAGGCCAGCGGCTTTGACCGCATTCTGAGCCTCGATATTGGCGGCACCAGTGCCGATGTCGCCGTCATCCTCGATGGCCTGCCGCAATATGGTGTGGGCGAGCTGATCGGGGATTTCCAGATTCACATCCCCTCCGTATCGGTGAGCTCCGTCGGACAGGGTGGCGGATCCGTTGCCTGGGTGGATGTCTTCGGGATGCTTCAGGTCGGCCCGGACAGCGCCGGCTCGACGCCGGGTCCCGCCTGCTATGGACGCGGTGGAGTTCGGCCGACGGTCACCGATGCGGTCGCGGCCTGCAATCTGATCGGCCACATGCCGCTCGGCTACGGTGCGGTTGAGGTCGACCGCGCTGCCGCCCGCGCGGCGATTGCTCCCCTTGCAACGACGCTCGGCGGTACGATCGAAGCGACGGCAAGCGACATCCTCAACATCTCGGTTTCGGGCATGTATGCCGAGGTCAGCGGCCTGATCTCCCGCTTCGGGATCGACCCGCGGGAGTTCCATCTCTTTGCCTTCGGCGGCGCCGGCGCCATGCTGGCCTGCTTCCTGGCGCGCGAACTCGACATGAGGGGCGTCGTGGTTCCGCCCACTCCCGGCGTCGTCTCTGCCCTCGGCGGCCTGATCGCCGACCTGAAGAACGACTTCATCCGTACCGTCTATTGCGACGTCACGAAGGAGGCGATGGCCACTGTCGTCGCACCCTACCGGGAACTGAAAGCTGAGGCCGAACATTGGCTGCGGCAAAAACAGAGTTTCGCCGGGCCTGCATTCGTCCAGGCCTTTGCCGATATGCGCTATCTCGGCCAATCCTACGAGATCGAAGTCCCGCTTCAGGGCGATTGGCTCGAAGAGATCGATGCCGATGCCATAGTCAATGCCTTCCATGCCGAACATGCGCGGCTTTTCGGCCATGCGGCCTCAGCTTCGCCGGTGCAGATGATCAATCTCCGCCTGACCATATCGGGTGCGACGCCCAAACCGTATCTGGCCGAACTCGGCCCCGCATACGAGCCTGTCCGGCCCCGCTTCTCGGCCGAAGCCTGGTTCGACGGCCGCCTTGCCATGACTGCAGTCTATCACCGCAGCGATCTGAAGGCGGGACATCGCCTGACCGGGCCGGCAATCATCGCGCAGGACGATACCACGACAGTCGTCCCGCCGAATTTCGTCGTCGATGTCGACCGGTTCGGCAACCTTGTCATCACCCGCATGGAGGCCTGAGATGGCGATCGATCGCAGAAATCTGAAGGTGCTCGCCAACTTCTGTGCCGCCGCCGCCGATGCCATGGCCTTCACCCTGATGCGCACGGCGCACTCCGCTTTCGTCAAGGAAACGGAGGACTTCTCCTGCCAGGTGGTGACGCGCGAGGGGCTTGCCTTCGCAAGCCCGCGTCAGTTCGGAGCGCCTTGGTATAGCGGCATCGACTACCGCCCGCTCCTCGACATGTTCGATGGCTATGCCGAGGGTGACATCTGCATCACCAACGATCCCTATAGCGGCTTCGTCGCGACCCATTCTCCCGATATCCATATCTGGAAACCGGTGTTTCACGGCAGCGAGATCGCCTGCTTCGTCGTCGGCCATATCCACAATACCGATGTCGGCGGCGCAGTCCCTGCCTCGCTGTCGCGCTCGCTCACCGAAATCGAGCAGGAAGGCTTGCGCATTCCGCCGGTCAAGCTCGTCGAGAACGGTGTGCTGAACGATTTCGTGCTGCACACTGTCAGAGCCAATGTCCGCCTGCCGGATCAGAACATCGGCGACCTCAATGCCCAGATTGCTTCCGTCAATATCGGCGAGCGCAAGCTGAAGGAGATCATTGCCCGCTTCGGCTTTGACGATTTCATCAATGGTGTCGGCCAGATTCTCGACTATGCCGAGGAACAGACGCGCGCCATTCTCAAGCGCATACCGGATGGCGACTATTTCTTCGCGGATTATGCCGACGAGGATTCGGTCGGCGGCAAACCTTGCCGTGTGGCGCTGACGCTGCGCATCCGCGATGACGAGATCGAACTCGACTATACCGGCAGCGATCCGCAATTGGGGTCGTCGCTCAATATGCCCACCGGCGGGCGCGAACGCCATCCGCTGGTGATGGTGGGCCTGACCTATGTCTTATACACCCTCGACAATTCGCTGCTGCTCAACGCCGGAACGCTCCGGCCGGCGCGCGCGGTGCTTCCCGAAGGAAGCATCGTCAATTGCCAGCGTCCCGCCGCAGTCGGCATGCGTTCCCTGACCTGCGCCATGACCCAGATCGTCACGGTCGGCGCCTTCGCTAAGGCGCTTCCGGAGCTGATGCCGGCCGCCTCTCCCGGTGGCAATGCCATCATGAACATCAAGACCAGCGCCAGAAACGGCCGGCCGGTCATGGCCTCGATCGGTCCGGTCGGCGGCGGTGGCGGCGGAACACCGATCGGCGACGGAAGCGACGGCGCCGGCGGCGCCACGGGTTTCCTGCGCAACACGCCGATCGAGATCAGCGAGGCGGAAGTGCCGATCCGCTTTCTGCGCTACGGATTGGAGACCGATACGGGCGCGCCGGGTCGCTATCGCGGCGGCCTGTCGGCGGTGATGGAATTTCAGGTCTCTGCACCGGAAACCGTTGTGACGGCACGCAATCGCAATCGCTCGGTCATGCCCTCGTGGGGTCTCGCAGGCGGCCATGCCGGCACTATCTCACGCTTTATCCGCAACCCCGGCAGAGACGACGAGATTTCGCTCGGCAATACGGACATTGTGCACTGCAATCCCGGCGACGTGATCCGCGTCATTGGTCCCGGCGCCGGTGGCTACGGCGATCCGTTCGAGCGGCCGGTCGAAAAGGTCATTCAGGATGTGCGCCGCGGCGCTATCTCAATGGAAAGTGCGCGACGCGACTACGGCGTGGCGATATCGCGTGGCGCGGTTGACAGCGAGGCGACCGCAGCCCTACGCGCCGACCGATCGCCAAAGACCGCTCCCATCACCTATGCCGCAGAGCGAATCGCCTTTGAATCGGTATGGACGGAAGAGCGCTACGATCTGCTGACCGGCTTTCTCGCCAGCGTGCCGGTCGGCTGGCGATTCTTCTTGAAGCACAGGATCTTCGACGCGGTCGCCTCCGGCTTGAACAGGTCGGGCGATGTTGCCGAGGAGATGCGCGCCATCTTCGCCGAGATGCGCGAACGCTACGGCGTTTGACAGTCTGCGGCGATTGGTTATGACATCCATAACCTAAAGGCGGATCTCATGAACGCACGCCAGCTAGAAATCTTCCGGGCGATCATGCGCGACAGTACGCTGACCGCAGCCGCGAATTCGCTTGGGATATCGCAGCCCGCCGCCAGCAAGTTTCTTCATCACCTGGAAAGCCAGCTCGGCTACACGCTGTTCGATCGTATCGGCGGGCGGCTCGTGCCGACCATGGAGGCAAACCTGCTGTTTGCAGATGCCGACCGGGTGTTTCGTGAGATGGAAGCCCTGAAATCGCTGGCGCGGGATATCGGTGCGCAGAAGATCGGTTTGCTGAGGCTCGGGATCAGCCTGGCGGTCACCTATTCGGTGCTGCCGAAGGCACTCCTGCGCTTTCGTGCGAAGCATCCGGAAGTGAAGGTTCATCTCCATGCCCTGCCGAAGCGCGAGATCGCCGAGGCGCTGCTTCTCGGCGACATCGACCTCGCCGTCACCTTGTCTGTGATCGAAGCCCCAACCGTTCGCAGCGAAATCCTCAGCGATGTCCCGATCGTCGCGGTAATGCGGGCCGATGATCCCCTGGCATCCAAGGCAAGGATCGGCCCCGCCGATCTCGACGGTTTGCCGCTGATCTCCTACGGCGCCCATGCGGAAATCGGCGCGGCGATGGACGAAGCTTTTTCGAGCTGCGGCCTGCAGCGCGAGGTTGCCATTCAGATTGCCTCCTCTGTTGGCGCTGTGCCGCTGGTGCGCGAGGGGCTCGGCATCGCCCTGGTCGACGGGCTCGTTGCCTGGCATGGCTTCGAGGGTCTGGTGGCCCGCCCCTTCGAACCGCGTCTTGCCATGCAGATGGTGGCCGCCACCAATGACGCCCGGCCCGCCTCGCGATTTGTACGGCCCTTTCTGGCTACATTGCGTGACGTTCTCTAAAGCGCCGAATCTTGCGCTGAAACACTGAGGGCAAACGGGATATTCCGTCGCGACGGCGGAAGCATCAATCGAAACTGCCAGGGTGCAGCCGATAGACTTGCCCGACCCGACGGTAAGGAACGGCCATGACCCTTAGTTTCGATCCAAATTCGCTCGATCTCCCAAGCGGACATTTCATCGACGGCCGCTATGTCGCAGCCATGGGCGGCATGACCATGCACCGGCCGTCGGATGGTGTCGCTTTCGCGGAATGTCCGGTGGCCGGAAAGGACCTGGTCGACCGCGCCGTCGAGGCCGCGAACCGGGCTCTGAAGACCAGCGGCTGGTCCTCCCTCCGGCCGCGCGAGCGAACCAAGGCGCTGGTTCGTTGGGCTGACCTGATGGAAGAAGAGGCCGTGACGCTCGCCCGTCTAGAAGCCGTATCCTCGACCCGCCCGATCGGCCAGCTCGTCGCCGGCGATATCGCCATTACTGCCGAGCAGATCCGCTTCTTCGCGGAGTTCGCTGACAAGGAAGGTGGCGATCTGGTCCCGACTGACGACCACAGCCTCGGCATGATCATGACCGAACCCTACGGGGTCGTCGGCGCGATCACGCCCTGGAACTTCCCGATTTCCATGGCCGGCTGGAAGCTCGGCCCCGCATTGGCAGCGGGCAACGCCGTGGTGCTGAAACCCTCCGAGATGACGCCGTTTTCGACGCTCTACATGGCGGAACTCTCGGTGCGCGCCGGCATTCCCGCCGGTCTGATCAACATCGTTCTCGGCGACGGCCCGACCACCGGCGCGGCGATCACCAGCCACCCCGGTATCAGCAAGATCAGCTTCACCGGTTCGACGGCAGCCGGTGCGGCGATCATGGAGAATATCGCTCGCAGCGGCGTCAAGCCGATGACGCTGGAACTCGGCGGCAAAAGCCCGCAACTCGTCTTCGCCGATGCCGATCTCGATCTGGCCGCCGAGGCGATCGCCCGCAACGTCCTCGCCAATGCCGGCCAGGCCTGCGTGGCGGGTTCGCGGCTGATTGCCGAGCGCTCGATTGCCGAACCTCTCGCCGAGGCGATCCTCGGGCACATGCGTCAGATCACACCAGGCCCCACTTGGGACGAGAAAAGCCTCTATTCGCCCGTTATCTCGGAGCGCCAGATCGGGCGCATCGACAGCATCGTTCAGGCCGCGATCGGCGCCGGCGCGGAATGCCTGACCGGCGGCTCGCGGCTGGATCGACCAGGCTATTTTTATGCCCCAACGCTGCTCGCCGGGGTCGACCAGGCCTCGCCTGCGGTCACTGAAGAGATTTTCGGGCCGGTGCTGACGCTGCAAACCTTCGAGACGGAGGAGGAAGCGCTCTTGCTTGCCGATCATCCGACCTACGGGCTTGCGGCGGGCTTATTCACGCGCGATCTTTCTCGGGCCGTCCGCGTGACGCGCCGCCTTCAGGCCGGAACCGTCTGGGTCAATCGCTACGGGCGTTCCCGCGACCATATTCTGCCGACTGGCGGATACAAGAACTCTGGTATCGGCAAGGACCTTGGCCGCGATGCCTATCTCGCCAATCGTCGCAGCAAATCCGTGCTGATCAACATCTGAGGAGCTGACATGAAGACCTATAGGATCGCTCTCATCCCCGGCGACGGCATTGGCAAGGACGTTACCGCCGCGGCGTGGCAGATATTGGAAAAAGTGGCTGGGAAGGCGGGCTTCGGTCTGGAGCCGACCAGCTTTCCCTGGTCCTGCACCTACTACAAGGAAACGGGCACGATGATGCCGGCCGATGGTATTGCGACGCTGCGCAAATTCGACGCCATCCTGCTCGGCGCGGTCGGCTGGCCGGCCGAGGTGCCCGATTCCGTTTCGCTGCACGGCCTGCTTCTGCCGATCCGCAAGGCCTTCGAGCAATATGCCAATATTCGGCCGCACCGTCTGCTGCCGGGTGTCGAAGGGCCGCTGAAGACGCGCGACTTCGATATTCTCTGCATTCGCGAGAACACTGAGGGCGAATATTCCGGGGCCGGCGGACGCGTGCACCAGGGCACGGCAAACGAGGTCGCCGTCGAGACTTCGATTTTCACCAGAGCCGGCGTGGAGCGCATCCTGCGCTTCGGCTTCGAACAGGCCCGCGCACGCCGCGGAAAGCTCGCCTCCGTCACCAAATCGAATGCGCAGAAATATTCCATGGTGTTCTGGGATGAGATCACGGCGCGGCTCGCCGCCGACTATCCCGACGTCACCGTAACGAACTATCACATAGACGCCATGGCGGCCCGCATGGTTTTGGCGCCGGAAAGCCTCGATGTCGTCGTCGCCTCCAATCTCTTCGGCGATATCCTGACCGACCTCGGGGCCGCCATCCAGGGCGGGCTCGGCTTTGCCGCCTCTGCCAATCTCAACCCGAACCGCACGGCACCGTCGATGTTCGAACCGGTGCACGGCTCCGCGCCCGATATCGCCCATCTCGGCATCGCCAATCCGATTGCCGCCATCTGGTCGGCCTCCATGATGCTGGATCATCTCGGCGAAAAGCCAGCCGCAGCCGAAATCATGCGTGCGATTGCCGCGACAACCGAAGCCGGCATCGGCACCTTCCCTGGTAAGGACAAGACTGACGCCATCACCCATGCCGTGCTGAACGCACTCGCCTGAACGACAAGGAAACAACAACAATGATCGACCTCAAGGACCGGAGCCTATTGCGCCAACAGGGCCTGATCGATGGACTCTGGCGCAATGCCGCCTCCGGCAAGACCGTCGACGTCATCGATCCGGCCACGCAGACAGTAATGGGCACGGTTCCCGACATGGATGGGACGGAGACGCGCGCTGCGATCGAAGCCGCCAGCGCCGCCTTCCCGGCCTGGCGGGCGAAGACCCATGCCGAGCGGGCACAACTGCTGGAAGCTTGGCATGATCTGATGATCGAACATTGCGACGATCTCGGCCTGATCCTGACGACAGAGCAGGGCAAGCCCCTGACTGAGGCACGTGGAGAAATCCGCTACGGTGCCTCCTTCGTCAAATGGTTCGCCGAGGAAGCGCGCCGGATCGGCGGCACGACCATACCCTCGCCGACCCGCGACCGACGCATCGTGGTCCTCAAGGAACCGGTCGGCGTCTGCGGCATCATCACGCCCTGGAACTTCCCCAATGCGATGATCACCCGCAAGGTGGCCCCGGCGCTCGCCGCCGGCTGTACGGTCGTCATCAAGCCATCCGACCTGACGCCTTATTCAGCTCTGGCGCTTGGTGTTCTGGCCGAACGCGCCGGCATCCCTTCGGGCGTCATCAACATCGTCACTGGCCTGCCGACCGAGATTGGCAACGAGCTGATGCGCAATGAAGCGGTCCGCAAGATCTCGTTCACCGGCTCGACCCGCGTCGGCGCACTGCTGATGCGCGGCGCCGCCGACAGCATCAAGCGGCTCAGCCTCGAACTCGGCGGCAACGCGCCCTTCATTGTCTTCGACGATGCCGACCTCGACCTTGCCGTCGAAGGCGCTATCGCCTCCAAATTCCGCAATGGCGGCCAGACCTGCGTCTGCTCCAACCGCATCCTTGTGCAGGACAAGGTCTACGACGCCTTTGCCGAAAAACTGGCCGCCCGCGTTTCCGCCATGAAGGTCGGCCCTGGCACGCAAGCGGGCGTCGACATCGGTCCGATGATCAATGCCGCCGCCATCGAGAAGATCGAGCGCCACGTTGCCGATGCCGTCGAGAAAGGCGCGACGATCGTTGCAAAGGCTTCGAGCCTTCCGGAAGGCCGGCAATATGCAGCCCCCATCGTCCTGTCGGGTGCTACCACCGACATGCTGCTTGCCAGTGAGGAGACCTTCGGACCGGTCGCCCCGCTCTTCCGTTTCAAGACCGACGAGGAGGCGATCGCCATCGCCAACGGCACGCCCTTCGGGCTTGCGGCTTATTTTTATACCGGAAGCCTCAAGCGCTCCTGGGCCGTCGGCGAAGCGCTGGAATTCGGCATGGTCGGGCTGAACACCGGCGCGATCTCAACCGAAGTCGCCCCCTTCGGCGGCGTCAAGCAATCCGGCCTCGGCCGCGAGGGCTCGCAAGTCGGCATCGAGGAATATCTCGAGTTGAAGACCTTCCACATCGGCGGGCTTGGCTGAGCCTGCCAAAGGCAACAAAAAGGGCGCGCCAAAAGGGGCGCCCTACCGACATGCTGCAGAGACATTCTGACAGCTTTCCTGCCCAGCGGGAATTCACTCGGGCTTCACGAGAAGGCCAGCAGCCAAAGCACGGAAGGTCTCGATAGCCTTTGGCAGCACATGCTTCGGATCGTCGCTGGCTGCGACCCAAAGAGCAGCGTTGAGCGCGGCGCCGCTAAGAAGCCGAGCGGCTGCTTCGGCGTCGAGCGGCTTGAAAATCTCTTTGGCGATAAGACGCTCTACCGTCCGCTTGGTTTCCTGAAAGCAACTGCTCTGGCTGGGCCATTTTGATGGATCACCCAACACGGCAGGTCCGTCGAGCAGAACGATGCGTTGAACTTCCGGAACCAGCGCCATCTCGATATAGGCGGCGCCTTCGGCAAGCAGGCCTTTCCAATCGTCTCCCACTCGCGCGCCGATCTCTTGGGCCTGCGATGCCATCTCCGAGTCGATCTGATCGACAACTGCCGCGAGAAGCCCGCGCTTGTCTCCGAAATTATGATAGAGCGCCCCACGCGTCAGGCCGACCTCGGCCGTCAGCTCGTCCATTGATGCAGCCGAATACCCTTTTTCAGCAAAGGCTTTTCGCGCCGCCGCGATCAGTTTGGCACGGTTCTCCTCCATCGTATCGATACGTCGTTTCGCCATCCTGCCCTCAAATTTCATATACGATGCGTATGTGGACTTGACATACGGCGCGTATGCCAGTTATTTCACATACGCATCGTATATGAGATGAGGCGGCGTGTGAAGCAGAATGCATCCTGCTCATCCGCTGTCGCCAACGATAACGAAGAAAGATCGAGAATGACCAAACGTGAGGCAATTTTTCCCGCCAACAGACATGCCCTTTACGAGGAACATGGCTATTCGGCCGCCATTCGCTCCGGTGACCTTCTGTTCGTGTCCGGGCAAGTCGGCAGCCGTGCCGACGGGACGCCGGAACCTGATTTCGGGCATCAGGTCCGTTTGGCTTTCGAAAACCTCAAGGCAACGCTGGACGCCGCGGGGTGCACGTTCGATGATATAGTGGACATAACGACGTTCCACACAGACCCGGAAAACCAGTTCGCAACAATCATGGCCGTCAAGCAGGAGATCTTCAGCGGTCCGCCCTATCCGAACTGGACGGCCGTCGGCGTGAACTGGCTTGCCGGCTTCGACTTCGAGATCAAGGTCATTGCCCGCATCCCTTCGAAGGCGTGATACTTGATCCGACTATTGGAACCGATCGAGCGTCTTGTAATACATGCCGACCAGCGGCAGGAACCAGGGCTTGCCGAAATGCCCCGGCACCGCCGGCCACTCGAGGCCTTTGACGGGATTGCGATCGGCTTTGCCCAGGATGGCATCGGCAATCATCATGCCCATATGCGTCGCCATCTGTGCGCCATGGCCGGAATAGCCCATCGCGTACCAAAGCCCGTCCACATAGCCCGCGCGCGGGAAACGGTCCTTGGTCATGTCGACAAGACCGCCCCAGCAATAGTCGATCTCGATCTTGGCAAGGTGCGGGAAGATTTCCGCGAGGCTGGCGCGTAGGATCTCGCCGCTCTTGGCGTCGGATTGCTGATCCGACGTCGCGGAAAACCGCGCCCGGCCGCCGAATATGAGGCGATTGTCCGGCGAGAGCCGGAAATAATTGCCGATGTTGAGCGAAGTCACGCAAGTGCGGTTGCCGGGCATGGTCGCGGCGACCTCCGGCTTGGTCAGCGGACGCGTGGCAATGATGAAACTGCCGACAGCAACGATGCGACGGCGGAAATAGCTGAAGATGCCGGGCGTATAAGCGCCCGTTGCCAGGAAGACATTATCTGCCGAGAGTTTGCCGCGCGTGGTCGTCAGTTCATGCCGGCTGCCGTTGACCTTCCTGTCGGTGACGGCGGCATTCTCGAAGATTACCGCGCCGCTACGCACTGCGGCTTCTGCAAGACCGACCGCATAACGCCCCATATGCATCATCGCGCTCTTCTTGGAGAGCATCGCGCCATGGAACGACGTCGACCCAATTTCTGTCTTGAGATCGTTTGCGGTCAGCAGCGCCGTATCGGGGTCGATTTCGCGATGGACCGCCTCGAAGTTCCGGGCAATGCTGTCGAAATGCGCTGGCTTGGAGGCAAGCTTCAGCTTGCCCGCACGACGGAAATTGCAGTCGATGCCCTCCTCGGCAACGATCCGCTCGACAGTGTCGACGGCATCGTCGAAGGCGCGATAAAGCGCCTTCGCCCGCTCGACGCCGAGTTCCTCCTTCGCCGCGATGAAACTATGGGCGATGCCGTTGTTGAGATGACCGCCATTTCGGCCGGACGCGCCGGAGCCGACCGTGCCCGCCTCCAGCACGACCACTTTGGCGCCGGCCTTGGCGAGCTGAAGCGCCGCCCCTAGTCCGGTAAAGCCGCCGCCGATGACCGCGACGTCATAATGACCTTCGAGCGGAGCCGTACTCTGCTTTGCGAAACGCGGGGCTGTGTCGTGCCAATAGGACTTGAATTGCATGGCGGCCTCCCGTCAGAGCCCGACGACGCCGGGCAGACCGGAAATATCCTTGATCTCGGTATATTCATAATATGGATTGGCGGGCTCGTGACCCCGATTAACCCAAACCTTGTGCTTGATACCGAGATCATAGGCCGACATCAGATCGTAGCGGAACGATGAGGAGCAGTGCAGGATGTCTTCCGGATTGCAGCCGAGCATATCGAACATATATTCGAACGCCTTGAAGCGCGGCTTGTAGGCGTTGGCCTGCTGCGCCGTGAAGACGGCATGGAACGGCGCACCGAGCTTTTCGACATTGTACATGATCTGCTCGTTCATCGCGTTCGACAGGATGACCAGCGGGATTTCCTTGGCGACCTTCGCAAGCCCCGCCGGCACGTCCGGATGCGGCCCCCAACTCGGCACGGTTTCGTAGATGGAGCGAGCGTCTTCGGCGCGGAAGGTCACGCCGTTCTTGCGGCAGGTCCGCTCGACGGCATTGTGGAGCACTTCATTATAGGGTTTCCAGTCTCCCAGAATCTCGTCCAGCCGGTAGGCCGCGAAATTCTTGATGAACTGCGCCATACGCGGCTGGTCGAGCTCGCCGCCGTAGATCTTCTGAGCAGCCTCGGCCATCTGGAAATTCGTCAAAGTGCCGTAGCAGTCGAAGGTGATGTATTTCGGCCGGAACTTCGTCATGTCTTGGATCCTTGCAGAATGCCGCGCAGGCGCTGATGAATGAGAACATCATAGGCAGCCTTCTTCCATCGGTTCACCGCATTTAGGCCGTCGCGAAGCAGAAAGTTTTGTATCGCCGCTCCGCTTTGGCAGAGAGTTGCGCGTCGTCATAAGCGCGTTGCCGCCGAAATCCGCAATCGCAGCCCGCAACGCCAACCGCCCCGGCATAAGATGCGGCGGGTGTGCCGACGGACGGTGGAAGATACCGCTGCCGCCCTTTCGTCGGGACGATCTTCTTTCGCTACGGGTCTATCAAAAAGAAAAGCAACGACGGGAGAAAAAGCCTGTGCAGGCAACCGGGATCGATCTTCGCCCCCTCGACCACTCTCACCTTCAATCGGCTCTGACACTGTCCCGTCAGGCAGGCTGGCCCCACCGGCTGGAAGAGTGGCAGATGCTGCTGGAGCTTAGCCGCGGCCTTGTGGCTGTCGAGAACGACCGGGTCGTCGCCACGATCTTCGTCACTCCCTATGGCGATGACGTCGCAACGATCAACATGGTGATCGTCGACGAATCGATGCGCGGGCGTGGCATCGGCCGCCGGATCATGCAGGCGGCCCTCGATATCGTTGGTGATCGTGAGTGCCGGCTCGTGGCGACTGCCGACGGTCTACCTCTTTATGAAAGTCTAGGGTTCAAGAAGACCGGCGAGATCGTTCAGCAGCAAGGCCCGCTGCTCGCGTGCATTGCGCCGCCGACGGTGGATTGGGCGACAGCCGCCGATATCGAGCAGATCGTCACCCTCGATCGCATCGCTTTCGGAGCGGATCGCGGGCCACTCATCCAAGCCCTGGTCCAGGCCGGCCGTCTGGCGGTTCTACGCGAAGCCGACGCGCTGCGCGGTTACGCGGCCTTGCGGTCCTTCGGCCGTGGCGAACTCTGCGGCCCGGTCGTTGCCGGAACCACTGGTGAGGCCCAGGACCTTCTGAGCTTTCTGTTCGCGGCCCGGTCAGGCGCATTCATGCGTGTCGATACCGGGGCCGAGACTGGCCTTGCTCCCTTCCTCCTCGAACATGGCCTTGCCCATGTCGGCGGCGGCATCACCATGCATCGTGCACCTTCGTCTACCCCGTCATCCGTTCCCAGCGTTCACACATTTGCCCTGGCCAGCCAAGCCTTGGGCTGAAGAGAGACATCATGCTGAGCAATTCCCTTATCGAACTCGATCGCGCCCACCTCGTTCACCCCGTCGCCTCCTATCGCGGTCACGAACAGGCCGGAGTCCGGGTGTTGAAATCCGCCAAGGGTGCTACCGTCACCGATGCATCGGGCCATCAAATGATCGACGGCTTTGCCGGTCTCTGGTGCGTCAATGCCGGCTATGGCCATGACAGTATCGTGGAGGCAGCCGCCCGGCAGATGCGGGAACTGCCTTATGCCACCGGCTATTTCAGCCTCGGCTCGGAACCGGCCATTCGGCTCGCCGCCGAATTGGCTGACCGCGCTCCCGGCGACCTCAACCATGTCTACTTTACGCTCGGCGGTTCCGACGCCGTCGACAGCACGGTTCGCTTCATCCGCTATTATTATCACGCGCTCGGCAAGCCCACGAAGGATCAGTTCATCTCGCTCGAACAGGGTTATCACGGCTCGTCCACCGTCGGCGCCGGCCTGACGGCGCTTCCGGTCTTCCATGCTGGTTTCGGCATGCCGCTCGACTGGCAGCACAAGATTCCCACCCATTATGCCTATCGCAATCCCGTCGGCACCGATCCGCAGGCGATCATCGCCTCTTCGGTCGCTGCACTGCGCGCCAAGGTCGAGGAGCTGGGCGCCGAGCGTGTGGCGGCCTTCTACGCCGAGCCAATTCAGGGTTCCGGCGGCGTGCTGGTTCCGCCGACCGGCTGGATGAAGGCAATGCGCGACCTATGCAGCGAACTCGACATTCTGTTCGTTGCCGACGAGGTGATCACCGGCTTTGGCCGTACCGGCCCACTGTTTGCCTGTGCTGAAGACGGCATCGTCCCTGATTTGATGACGACAGCGAAAGGGCTGACGTCCGGCTACGTGCCGATGGGGGCCGTCTTCCTGTCGGAGAAGGTCTATGGCACGATTGCCGACGGCGCCGGCGCCTCCGCGATTGGCCATGGTTATACCTATTCCGCGCACCCCGTCAGCGCCGCCGTTGGCCTCGAAGTGTTGCGCCTTTACGAGAACGGCCTGTTGGAAAACGGCGTCAAGGCTGGCGCGCGTCTGATGGCCGGCCTTCGCGATCTCCGTTCCCATCCGCTGGTCGGCGACGTGCGCGGGCGCGGCATGCTTGCTGCCGTCGAACTGGTGGTCGACAAGGAGCGCAAGACGCCCTTGCCTGCGGCTGCCGAGCCCGCGCGGCGGATCTTCGATCGCGCCTGGAACAATGGGCTTGTCATCCGCGCCTTCGGCAACGGTGTTCTCGGCTATGCGCCGCCGCTCTGCTGCACCGATGGGGAGATCGATGCGATCATCGAACGTACGCGCAGGACTCTGGACCAGACACTGGAAGATCCCGATGTACGGGCGGTGCTTGCCTGAGCGCAAAACGGGGCCTTGGCGGCATCGGCGAAATACCGCTTTGCCCTCATATTCGCAATTTTGTGCCGCCACAGCTCTCCCATTCAGAGAATCCGGCGAGCCTTTACTGCGAAACTGAACTGACTAAAGGCGCTCAATGCCCGAAAAACCGGGATTTTCGGCAGATACGAGAAAATCTTCGGTGGGAACAGGACAGCATTTTCTTCTGCATTCAGCCGGCGATCGGAATTGGGTGCACTCAATCAAGAACTGACATTTGGCGAGGGCAGACACTTGGCAAAGAGCCTAGCGGATTTCAAATACTTCACCTTTGACGTCGTCGGAACCCTGATCGACTTCGAAGGCGGTATCAAGGATTGCCTCGCCGGGATTGCCGAGGAAGCGGGCGTCTCGATCGATGGCGAGGAAGCGCTCGCCCTCTATCGCGCCGCGCGCTATTCCGGAGATGCCGGGCTGTTTCCCGATGATCTGGTTCGCGTCTATCTGGTCATCGCCCCGACATTAGGTTTGCCGTCCGAACAAAGATACGGCGAACGCCTGCGTGATTCCGCCAAGAGCTGGAAAGGCTTTCCGGACAGTGCCCAGGCTCTGCAACGCCTTTCGCAGCGCTATCGGCTGATCGCCATGACGAATGCCCGCCGCTGGGCGTTCGAACACTTTTCCAGGGAACTCGGCAATCCGTTTTATGCCGCATTCACCGCCGACGATACGGGCACGGAAAAGCCAGATCCGGCTTTCTTCGAGCAGGTCTTCGCCTTCGTCGCCAAGGAAGGCGGCTCAAAGGACGACATTCTGCACGTCGCGCAAAGCCAGTATCATGACATCGGCATTTCGCGGCGGCTCGGCATGACCAATTGCTGGATCGAGCGACGCCATGCCCAGAAGGGCTATGGGGGCACGATCGAACCCAAGGAATTCACCAGGCCCGATTTCCATTTCACCTCCATGGCAGGACTTGCCGACGCAGTGGAGGCAATCAGGGCCGCTTGAGCGACTATCCGGTATCGACCTCGCGGAAAAAGACGAGGCGCGCCAATCAAACCTTAACAACAAGGGGAACGCAGATGAACGACAAGATCACGAATTGGACCAGCGCAGACGATGCCATGGTCGAAAATGCCATTCGCCGCGGCGCCACCCGCCGCGATCTCCTGCAGATGCTGCTTGCAGGCGGCATCGCTGCCGCAGCCGGCGGCGCAATCTTTGGGCGGGCCTCGGCGGCTTTCGCCGCAACCCCCGTCTCGGGCGGCTCGCTCAAGGCAGCCGGCTGGTCGTCGTCGACGGCCGACACGCTCGATCCGGCCAAGGCGTCGCTCTCGACGGACTATGTCCGCTGTTGCGCCTTCTACAACCGCCTGTCCTTCCTCGACAAGGACGGCGTCACGCAGATGGAACTCGCCGAAAGCATTGAAAGCTCCGACGCCAAAGTGTGGACCGTCAAGCTTCGCAAGGGCGTAACCTTCCACGACGGCAAGACCCTTTCGTCCGCCGACGTCGTCTATTCGCTGAAACGCCATCTCGATCCGGCTGTTGGCTCGAAGGTCAATGCAATCGCCAAGCAGATGACCGGCATCAAGGCTGTCGACCCGCAGACCGTTGAGATTACCCTCGCCAATCCGAACGCCGATCTTCCGACCATCCTTGCCATGCATCACTTCATGATCATTGCCGATGGCACGACGGATTTCAGTAAAGCTAACGGAACCGGCGCATTCGTCTGCGAAAGATTCGAACCCGGCGTACGGTCCGTCGCCGTCAAGAACAAGAACTATTGGAAGTCAGGTGGCGCGCACCTGGACTCCTTCGAGTTCTTCGCCATCGAGGACGATTCCGCGCGCGTTAATGCGCTGCTTTCGGGCGATATCCAGCTCGCCGCATCCATCAACCCGCGCTCCATGCGGCTTCTGGACAGCCAGAAGGGCGTGACGCTCTCGAAAACCACATCCGGCAACTATACGGACCTCAACATGCGCCTGGATATGAACCCAGGCAGCAGCAAGGACTTCGTGACCGGCGTCAAATATCTCCTGAACCGGGAAGTCATTCAGAAGTCGGCGCTGCGCGGACTTGCCGAGATCGGCAACGACCAGCCGGTGCCGCCTTCCAACATCTACCACAATGCCGATCTGAAGCCGAAGGCCTACGATCCGGAGAAGGCCAAGTTCCACTTCCAGAAGTCGGGTCTGCTCGGCCAGTCCATTCCCGTCGTCGCCTCCGACGCTGCAACCTCCTCCGTCGACATGGCGATGGTTCTGCAGCAGGCCGGCGCCGAGATCGGCATGAAGTTCGACGTCCAGCGCGTACCCTCTGACGGATACTGGTCGAACTACTGGCTGAAAGCGCCGATGCATTTCGGCAATATCAACCCGCGTCCGACGCCGGACATCCTCTTTTCGCTGCTCTATTCCTCCCAGGCTCCGTGGAACGAAAGCCAGTACAAGTCGGAGAAATTCGACAGCATGCTGGTGGAAGCGCGCGGTCTGCTCGATCAGGCCAAGCGCAAGGCGATCTACGGTGACATGCAGGCAATGATCGCGGAAGAGGCCGGCACCGCCATTCCGGCCTATATTTCCAACGTTGACGCGATCTCCTCGAAGCTGCATGGCCTGGAGGCCAATCCGCTCGGTGGCATGATGGGTTATGCCTTCGCGGAATATGTCTGGCTCGACGCCTGATCCTCGCCTTTGTACCCGACCAGTGGTGCCACGGCACCGCTTGTCGGGTACAGTGCCGTATAATCGGCACATCCGTTCTCGCGATGGGGATCTGTCATGAACCGCCACGTTCTTTCTCTCGTGCTCGGCCGTGTGATCGTAGCCGTGATCACGCTGCTCATCGTGTCGTTCACGGTGTTTGCGGCAACGGAAATGCTGCCCGGCGACGTGGCGCAGATCCTCCTTGGTCAAGCCGCAACACCGGAAGCGGTCGCGGGTCTGCGCGCCGCGATGCATCTCAACGATCCGGCGATCTTGCGTTTCATTCGCTGGCTTGCCGGCCTTGCCACCGGCAATCTCGGCATTTCCTACGCCAACAACATGCCGATCGCCGATCTGATCGGCGCCCGGCTCGGAAACTCGCTGAAGCTTGCCGCAGCCACCACCCTGTTTTCCGTGCCGATCGCGCTGACCCTTGGCATTACCGCGGCCATGCTGCGCGGCTCCCTCTATGACCGCATCGTGACGGTGGTCTCGATCGGCGTGATTTCCGTGCCCGAATTCATGGTCGCGACATCCGCTGTGCTGATCTTTGCCGTCTATCTCAAATGGCTGCCGGCGCTCGCCTTCGCCAATGAGATCCACTCCTTTTCCCAAATGCTGCGTGTCTTCGCGATGCCGGTCATCACACTGAGCTTCGTGATATCGGCGCAGATGATCCGCATGACCCGGGCAGCCGTCATCGAGACGCTGAATACGCCCTACGTGGAAATGGCACTCCTGAAGGGCGCCTCGCGCCCGCGCATGGTCCTGAAACACGCATTGCCGAACGCGCTCGGCCCGATCGTCAATGCAGTGGCACTTTCGCTGTCCTACCTGCTTGGCGGCGTCATCATCGTCGAAACGATCTTCAATTATCCCGGCATAGCCAAGCTGATGGTGGATGCCGTCGCCACCCGGGATCTGCCGCTCATTCAGACCTGTGCCATGATTTTCTGCCTCGTCTATCTGCTTTTGATCACCATCGCCGACATCATCGCCATCATGTCCAATCCGAGGCTGCGCTGACCATGGCTCTTACCGCACTCACCCCTCGCCGGTTCGGCTTTCGATTTAACATCGTCGGCATGCTCGGCCTTGCGGTCATCCTGGCCTGGGCGCTGGTCGCCATCTTCGCGCCGCTGCTGATCCCCTACCCGATCGGCGACATCGTTGATTTCGATTATTTCGGGCCCATGTCTGCCAAATTCTGGCTCGGCACCGATTATCTCGGCCGTGATATTTTCTCCCGCATTCTCATGGGTGCGCGCTACACTGTCGGCATCTCGCTTGCCGCCGTCTGCATTGCCTGCTTCGTCGGCGTCGCGCTCGGCATGATCGCAGCGGTGATCGGCGGCTGGTTCGATAGCGTGCTCAGCCGCTTTCTCGATGCGCTGAACTCCATCCCGAGCAAGCTCTTCGGCCTTGTGGTCGTCGCCGGCGTCGGCTCGTCGATCCCGGTCCTGATCATGACGCTCGCCGTCATCTACACGCCGGGCGCCTATCGCTTCTCGCGGGCGCTTTCGGTCAATATCAACACCATGGATTTCATCACGGTCGCCCGCGCCCGCGGCGAAGGGGCGCTCTATCTCATTCGCTCCGAAATCCTGCCCAATATCCTTGGGCCGGTCATGGCCGATCTCGGCCTGCGCTTCGTCTTCATCGTGCTGCTTCTGTCCGGGCTCTCCTTCCTCGGCCTCGGCGTGCAGCCGCCAAACGCGGATTGGGGGGCGCTGGTGCGCGAAAACATCGGCGGCCTGCCCTTTGGCGCCCCCGCGGTCATGTTCCCGAGCATCGCGATCGCTAGCCTGACGATCAGCGTTAACCTGCTGATTGACAACCTTCCCCAGAAGATCCGAGACCGGAGCAATTAATGGCCAAGCTCGTCGACATTCGCGACCTAAAGGTCGAGGCCAAGACGGATGCCGGCCGCCAGGTCGATATCATCCGCGGCGTCAGCTTCGACATCCAAGAAGGGGAAATCGTTGCCCTCATAGGCGAAAGCGGCTCCGGCAAGACGACGATCGCGCTGACCCTGATGGGCTACACGCGGCAGGGCTGCCGGATCAGCGGCGGCCAGGTCCTGCTCGCCGGCAAGGACATGGCAAGCCTGCCCGAAAAAGCCAGGGCTCGCATCCGCGGAACCGAAGTCGCCTATATCCCGCAAAGTGCCGCGGCAGCCTTCAATCCGGCGCAGACGATCATGGAGCAGGTGATCGAGATCACCCGCATCCACAATCTGATGCCGGCCGAAGAGGCAAGGACGCGCGCCGTCGAACTCTTCAAGGCGCTGAGCCTGCCGAACCCGGAGACGATCGGTGCGCGCTACCCGCATCAGGTTTCGGGAGGCCAGTTGCAGCGCCTTTCAGCCGCGATGGCGCTGATCGGCAATCCGAAACTCATGATTTTCGACGAGCCGACGACGGCACTCGACGTGACGACGCAGATCGAGGTTCTCCGAGCTTTCAAATCGGTGATGAAAAAGGGCGGCATCGCCGGGGTCTACGTGTCTCACGACCTCGCTGTCGTGGCGCAGGTCGCCGACCGGATCGTCGTTCTGAAGGGTGGCGAAGTTCAGGAAATCGGCGAGACCGAGCAGATCCTCTCCGCACCCGCTCATCCCTATACGCGCCAGTTGCTGGGGGCCTTCGAACCCAAGCTCTATGCCTCCCCTGTGTCGACAGAGCCGGAAAAGATACCCGCCCTGCTGGAGGTGACCAACGTCGTGGCGGGTTATGGTCCTATCCAACCGAACGGTCTGCCGGCAGCGACGGCTCTCAAATCCGTGAGCCTCAGACTCGAAGCCGGCCGCAATCTCGGCGTCATCGGCGAATCCGGCTGCGGAAAATCGACGCTTGCCCGCGCCATAGCCGGCATCCTGCCGCCGGTTTCCGGAAATATCACCTTCAACGGAAAACAGCTTGCCGCCGATGCCCGGCACCGGAAGCGCGAAGAGCTGCAAAAGCTGCAGATCGTCTTTCAATTTGCCGATACGGCGCTCAATCCTGCCAAGTCGATCGGTGAAATACTCGGGCGCCCGCTTACCTTCTATCACAATCTCGGCCGCAGCGAGCGCGAGGCCCGCATCGACCAGCTCCTCGACATGGTCCACCTGCCAAAAGCCCTCAAGCATCGGCGCCCGCCGGAACTGTCCGGCGGCCAAAAGCAGCGCATCAACCTTGCGCGGGCACTTGCGGCCGAGCCGAAGCTCATCCTATGCGACGAGATCACATCAGCCCTCGACACGGTCGTTGCCGCTGCAATCCTCGACCTCCTCAAGGAATTGCAACGCGAACTCGGGCTCTCCTACATCTTCATCAGTCACGATCTGTCGACGGTGCAAGCGATCTGCGACGAGATTGCGGTGATGTATGCAGGCGAGAAGATCGAGCAACTCGCATCCGCCGATCTAGCAGGCGGCGCCAAGCACCCCTATTCCAAGCTGCTCTTCTCCTCCGTGCCGAAGCTCGACACTGGCTGGCTGGATAGCCTGGAAGAAAATCCCGAGCTGGCGCACGCCTTTGCAAAACGCTGAGGTGCGGTTCGGCACATCGACCGCCGAGAGATGGCTCAAACCGGAAACAGGCTGGTGAGCGGCATATGCGCTTTGACAATCGGCGATTTCAGCACGACGAAGCTGAAATATTTGTCGATGCCGATTTCCATGTCGATCAGGCGTTCCATGGTCGTCTGGTATTCGGCAATCCCGGCGGTCACGAACTTCACCAGATAGTCATAGCCTCCGGAAACGAGATGGCATTCCACCACAGAATCCACCTTCTCGACCGCCGCAAGAAAGCGCGCGAAATCGATCTGGCGATGATTCTTGAGGGTGACCTCAGTGAACACCGTGAGCGTCTGCCCGAGCTTGGCGATGTTGATCTGCGCCGAATAGCCGACGATATAGCCCTCCGCCTGCAGTTTCTTGACCCTCATTAGGCAGGGGCTCGGCGAGAGGTTGACGAGTTCGGCAAGTTCCACATTGGTGATACGGCCGTTTTTCTGCAATTCGTAGAGGATCTTGATATCGATCCGGTCGAGTTTCATCGGCGCGCTCCAATTTCGCGGCGGCAGGTGCCGCCTGGCGGAATAATCTTTTGTCATCTTATGCGGAAAGCCTTACTTAGCAAGAGGATTTGAACCTTTCTGCGCTGATTAAACCTCGTAAAATCCGGATCTTAGCACAAGAATTCGCCTTAGCCGCACGCGACAGAAGGAAATGCTGTCCGCTGGCGATCTGCAGCATTTGCGCGGGGAAAGCTCGACTAGAATGCTCGCTTGTAACCTGGAGAGTGCCATGCCCGCCCCGCTTCTGCACATCGAAACCACCCCCGCACTGCCCGAAAAGGCCGATGTCGTGGTGATCGGCGGCGGAATCGTCGGGACCTTTACCGCCTACTATCTCGCACGGCGGGGCTTGAAGGTCGCGCTTCTCGAAAAGGGGCGGATCGGCGCCGAACAATCCAGCCGGAATTGGGGATGGTGCCGGCAGCAGAACCGCGATGCCCGCGAACTGCCGATGGCGACGAAGAGCCTCGCTCTCTGGGAAGATTTCAGCAAGGAGAGTGGCGAGGATACGGGCTTCAGCCGCTGCGGCCTGCTCTATCTGAGCAATAACGACACGGAGCTTGCCGGCTGGGCGCGCTGGGGTGAATTTGCCCGCGGCGTCGGCGTTACCACCCATATGCTTGATCAAAAGCAAGCAAGCGAATTCGGATCGGCGACCGGCCGGCGCTGGAAGGGCGGCGTCTTTTCCCCGACCGACGGCACCGCCGATCCGTCGCGCGCTGCCCCGGTGGTCGCCCGCGCCATCATGGCGCTCGGCAGCAGCGTTCATCAGATGTGCGCTGCCCGCGGTCTTGAGACCGAAAGCGGCCATGTCAGTGCCGTCGTCACCGAGAAAGGCACGATCCGAACCCGGATGGTGGTGATGGCCGGCGGCGCCTGGGCATCGTCCTTTTGCCGGCAGCTCGGCATCCGCTTTCCGCAAGCCTCGATCCGTTCCTCGATCCTCTCGGTCGCACCCGGCGCCCGAGGACTGCCGGCGGCGCTGCATACGGCCGCGGTTTCGGCCACGCGCAGAGGCGACGGCGGTTACACGCTTGCGATCAGCGGCCGCGCCCGCGTCGATCCGACATTGCAACAGTTTCGTTTCGCCCGCCATTTTGTGCCAATGTTCGCCAAACGCTGGCGCAGCCTCGCTGCCGGCGGCTTTGAGGGTGTAAAGGGTGGGCACGAAACTTTGTCGCGCTGGCGGCTCGATCGACCGACCCCGATGGAGCGGAACCGCATTCTCGATCCTCGTCCGGATCGGAAGCAGATCGAATTGACCCTTGAGCGAGCACAAGCGTTGCTTCCAGCGCTTGCCAACATTCCCGTCTCGGCCGCATGGGCCGGCTATATCGACAGTACGCCCGACGGAGTTCCCGCGATCGGCGAAATCCGGGCACTGCCCGGACTGGTCCTGGCAGCAGGCTTCAGCGGCCACGGCTTCGGCATCGGCCCAGGCGCCGGCCATCTCGTCGCGGACCTTGTCACGGCCGCAAAACCGATCGTCGATCCAAAGCCATATCATCCGGATCGGCTGAATGGCTCGTCCTGGGGCGAGGTCGCGGAATTTTGACAGCTTCACAGATGTGCCGGCGGCGCGTAATATGACCCGCCGCCGGCACCGGAATTGTGCCCGCAAGCATCAGCGCAGAAAATGTGAACGCCAGTAGCCGTAAGTCCCGCAGCCTGACGATGGTTGCTCTTTGACATGGCGTCGTCGCAAGCAGCTCGATCTATAATCCTTGCTGACTTGCCTAGCTTTTTCGTGCGGAGATGGAATTTTTTGGTCTCACTCTTGGAACCGAGCGGCACGACCATCGTTTGCCTAACTTCACCTGAAGGACAAAGGAGGATCAGAATGAGCGCTCTCGCATGGGAGGCACCCGTCTCCGTCATTGTCAGCAGTGGGAAACAAAAGGCCGTCAAAGGCCCGGCCGAAGCTGTGGGGTGCCTGGAAAGGGAATGGCCCATAGCCGACGGCGTGTTTCTAAGGGAAGCCAAAAAGGTCTGCAGCGCCGCGCTTGAGCACGAATGTACGGCGAGCGAAGCGCGTGACGCCTTTGAAATGGCCTCGATCGAGGCACTTCTGGTTCGCCGCTGAGGCTATTTGCCGATCGCTCTCGCGCCGCCAACGACACGGCAACCTGTTCAAGCCTCATCGACATCTCTCCCTCATAGCGTGAGCTTTGGCCGCACTAGGCCGAGCCGCGCCATGTCGCTGCCGCTGTCATCGGGCGTCGGCGTAGTCGATTCTCCGGCATCATGCTCCGGCTATTTTGGCCACTATCGGGAGGCGACTAGATCGCGCCGCCTTCCGCGGAACGTTTTTTGCAAGGTTACCGAAGTCTTTATGTTTCGGAGGTAATGCGTTTTGAAACGAAACACCTTGCGGCCCTTCCCCGCCGTGACGCTCGTGATGGGAGGCGCGGAGGGCTATCGGCGCGTCAATTCGGTACAGGATGCGACCGAGACGCTGCTGGAACACTGGCCGATTGAAGATGGCGAAGAGTATGTGACCGCCGTACGAATATGCCTCGATGCGATGATGGGTGTGGTCTGTGTAGAAGCAGCGCGAGAAGCATTCATCAAGGCGGCGAAAGAAGCCGGAGTAGCTCTATTGCAGTGAGATCAGGGGCAGCTCCTCATTTTGTGGGGTGCGGCCTGCTCCGTCGCATGCAGCCGTCAGTCCGGCTGTACGAATTGTCGCACGACATGAAATCGCGGGAACCTAAGCGCTCGATATTGGTTTCATGCCTGCGGGTTGCTTGCCCGTAGCTCACGGTGCACCACGCCGGCCACTGGAGCGTGAGCCCGCCGCGACTACCGACTCCCGGTCTGCGGCGGGCTTTTCTTCGCGGCTATCGGCTCTTACGAAAGCCGCAGCCGGATTTCACGGGGCAGCCCCTCATTCGCCAACCTTTATCCGCATCAAGGCTGTCACCGCTATCGTTAGGCCCCATCTCTGCTGGGCCGCCTACGATTGAGTTAGAATCACCAAGGTCTCCGGCAATACTCCGTCATACTCCATCGCATCCGCCGCTTGCTTGGACTTCATAAATTCCGCCAGGCGGCCCATGTCGGGAACGTCCATGACCAGGCCAACTCGGTTGGACGCTTGTGGATCAACAAACGTACGAATGTTTGTGCAGCCGAGGGGTTCGAAAACCTCTTTGCGGCGCGGTGAAGTGAGCCAATGTTTGACGTCTTTGACGTCGTGATAGGCCAATATGGTAGGCATAGCATCCTCCTCTCAAAGCCAAATGGAACACTACGCCGCGATTGATCACATTGATATTACCCGGATGGGCGGGGGTCGTCGTCCGCAAATGGCAAAGATGTCGATGTTCTCGTCTGCTTGCGGCCCATAGCGGCCGTAGACCAGTCACCAAGGAGAGCTTTCGCGCCTAAAAGCGGTCATGATCGCATTTGCTACCGAACTCCGTTCATATGATGCTCAGGAACGAACAGCTTGTGATTGAGCAATGCGATCATTAGCCGGACAAACTTTATAAAAAGCTGAAATTAACGTCACAAGGGGCTGTGCTGCGCTGCGGAAAATGTTATCCCTCTAACGTAAGTACGGAGGAATATTGGCTCTGTTGGAGGAGACAGCCGAGCACAACGGAAGAGGTTTCCGATGCCCAATTCAGTTCTCAATGCACTAGGCCAACCGCTCTATTACAGCGGAACTTCGACAAGTTGGTTTTCCGCTACGGGCTCCGGTCCGACTCTTTACGGCACGGCTGGAAATGATTCGATCTGGGGCGACGCCTCCGTCAACGTCACGATGGTGGGCGGCACTGGAGACGATATCTACTATCTCTATTCGAGCATCAACCATGCGTCCGAAGCGCCTGGTGGGGGCGTAGATACCATCAATACGTGGATGGACTACACTCTGCCTGACAATTTCGAGAATCTCACGGTGACCGGCAACGGCCGCCATGCCTTCGGCAACAGCGCCGACAACATCATCACCGGCGGCACAGGCAGCCAGACCATCGATGGCGGTGCAGGCAATGACGTCCTGACCGGCGGAGGCGGCGCCGACACCTTTATCTTCACCAAGGGCAATGGCAGCGACCTCATCACTGACTTCAGCAGTGACGACAAGGTGCGCCTGAACCAATACGGGCTGACGTCCTTCGATCAGGTCGTCAGTCACCTCAGCCAGCACGGCGCCAATCTGCAACTCGATCTCGGCAACGGCGAGAGCCTGGTTTTTGCCAACAAGACTGCTGCCGACCTGAGCGCGGACCAGTTCCAGCTCGGACTCGACCGCTCCGCGCTCACGCAGACCTTCTCGGACGATTTCAACACGCTTTCGCTTCATCAGGGCACGCAAGGCACCTGGGATGCGAAATACTGGTGGGCGCCTGACAAAGGCAGCAGCATGACCGGCGAGTTGCAGTGGTATATCAATCCCTCTTATGGCCCGACCGCATCGGTCAACCCATTTTCCGTTTCCAACGGTGTATTGACGATTTCAGCCCAACCGACGCCCGATGCGCTGAAATCACTTCTGGACGGGCATAACTATACGTCCGGCATCCTGACCACCCATTCTACCTTCGCCCAGACCTATGGATATTTCGAGATGCGAGCCGAGATGCCGCATGATCAGGGCACATGGCCGGCTTTCTGGCTTCTGCCGGAAGACGGTTCCTGGCCGCCGGAACTCGATGTCGTGGAAATGCGCGGGCAGGACCCGAACACGGTCAACGCCACGGTTCACTCGAATGCAACGGGCCAGCACACGATACAATCCATTCCGGTGCAAGTTCCCAGCACCGATGGTTTCCACAATTACGGTGTGCTGTGGGATCAGGATCAAATCGTCTGGTATTTCGACGATGTGGCCATCGCGCACACCGCAACACCAGCCGATATGCACAGCCCGATGTATATGCTGGTGGACCAGGCCGTTGGCGGCACAGCCGGCACTCCGACGGCCAGCCTGACAGACTCGGAGATGAAAATCGATTACATCAAGGCCTATCAACTAAACGACCATCTCACGCAGACGGCCGCGGCAGCGGCTGCCCATACTCCGGACTGGCATATCTGATAGGACTTTAAGCTCAGCGCAGTCGTTCATAACGGCTGCGCTTCTACTTGGCGCATTCGCTTATGCAACGCCTCAGAGGAACGCCTAGTCCTCTCTGAAGGCGCGCTTTATCTGATCGGTCATCGGCTTGGTCAGATAGGCGAGAACGCTTCTTTGGCCGGTCTGCATGAATGCTTCCACCGGCATGCCCGGAAGGGGCGTCAGCTTTCCCAATCGATCCCATTCTTCCTTCGGCACTTTTGCGCGAACGATGTAATAGCTAAGCCCCGAGTGCTGGTCGGTCGTCAAATCCGCCGAAATGGTTTCGACGTTCCCATTCAGTTCGGGTGTAATGCGCTGGTTGAAGGCGGAAAATCGCAACGCGACCACCTGGCCGACGGCGATCTGATCGATGTCCTGCGGCGGAAGCTTAAGTTCGGCGACCAGCGCATCCTTGTCGGGAACGATCTGCATGATGGTTTCTTTCGGCCCGATCACGGCGCCGGCCGTATGGACACTCAACTGGTCGACAATGCCTGCCTGCGGCGCCCTTATGTCCACTCTTTTGAGATCGTCCTCGGCAGCGATCAGCCGTTCCGAAAACTGACCGGTATCGCTTTCGGCCTGCCGTAGCTGGTCGGAAACCTCGGAGCTGTGGTCATCATCGATCTGAATGATCTGAAGTTCGGTTTCGGTAATTTTGCCGTTGGTTTGAGCGATCGAGGAAACAAGGTTTCCAAGCTCTCCCGTCAGGCGAGCGCTGTCCCTTTGCAGCGAATAGACCTTGGCCGCCGGAACAATGCCTTGATCGAACAGCCGCTGAAGGCTGTTTAGCTCCTTGTTGACGAGCTCAATCTCGATCCGCTTTCCCTTCTCCTGCGCGACGAGACCATCCACTTCCTGTTTCAACTGCTGGATTCGCTCTCGGAGCTGAGACTTCTGGCCCTGTCGCGATGCCAACCGGTCGCCGAACAGTTGCCGCTCGCCGGCAAGCACGCTTGCCACGCCATCGTTGCCGGCGCTGGACAGCAGATTTGCCGGAAAGCTGATCGCACTCTTATCGTCGCGCTCCGCGGCCAGACGCGCCGTTCTGGCGGAAAGCTCATTCAAACGCTTTCTGATAATGCCGAGATTGGCTCTGGTTTGCGTGTCGTCCAGGCGGATCAATATCTGGTCGGCATCGACATGATCGCCATTCTTCACGCGGATTTCGCCAACGATCCCGCCCTTGAGGTGCTGAACGCTTTTTACATAGCTGTCGACGACCAAGGTTCCGGAGGCGATGACCGCCCCCGAAATCTTCGTTGCTGCCGCAAGACCGCCCAGAACGCCAAAAAGGAGCAGAATTGTCGCGAGCACGAACGTGGAAAGGCGGCGGATCGCGCGCTCGGTGGAAGGCAGACCTGTGTTTTTCATCCGCTCACATCCTCGCCGGCTATCATCAAACGCACCGGTCCCGGCCCCGAATGCCTCGCGGATGTGCCAAGAATCTCATCCTTGGGTCCGAATGCCTGTAACTGGCCGTTGGCAATGATCGCGACCTTATCCGCGGCGGCCAGAGCGCTCGGCCTATGAGCGACGACGATGGCTATGCCGCCCCGTGCGCGGATACCTAGCAAGGCCTTGGTCAAGGATGCCTCGCCTTCGGCATCCAGATTGGAGTTCGGCTCGTCAAGAACCACCAGGAACGGATCGTCATAAAGGGCCCGGGCCAAGGCAATGCGCTGCCTCTGACCGGCGGAAAGTCGCGAGCCGCCCTCGCCGATGACCGTGTCGAAGCCATCCGGCAGCTTGACGATCATGTCGTAGACACCCGCCGCCTTCGCCGCCGCGATAATCGGTCCAGGCTGCATGTCATTCGCGAAGCGGGAAATATTCTCGGCTATCGAACCGTCGAACAGACCGACATCCTGGGGCAGGTATCCGATATGGCGTCCCAGATCGCCTTGCTCCCATTGCGACAAGGCTGCCTGATCGAGCCTGATCGAGCCGATGATCACCGGCCACAATCCGGTGATCGCTCTGACGAGCGACGATTTTCCCGAGGCACTGGGGCCGATCACGCCCAGCACCGTGCCCGCCGATATCTGGAACGAGACATTGCGCAGGATGAAATCGCGGCTCCCGGGGGAGGTAAGGCTTATGTTTTCGACGCTGAGGTTCTTTTGCGGTGCCGGCAGGGCCATGGCCCGATGCTCGTTGGGGATCAGATCCAGCAGCTTGGCGAGGCGCGACCAGCTTTGGCGCGCGGCGACAAAACCCTTCCATTGCCCGATTGCAAGCTCCACCGGAGCGAGCGCGCGGGTGACCATGATCGAACTGGCGATGATGATGCCGCCCGTCGCCTCCTGTTTGATGACAAGGATCGCGCCGACGGCCAACACGGCGGATTGCAGCATCATCCGCCATATCTTCGCGATCGTGGTCAGCGTGCCGACGATATTACCGGCGGAGAGCTGATTTCCCAGATAGTCCTCGTTCATGGCCATCCATTTCTCGATCAGGCGGCCGCTGAAACCCATTGCGACCACCGCCTCCCAGTTTCGTCGCGCGGCTTGCGCAAAGCTGAGACGAGCCGCGGAAGATTTCGCGGCTTCGAGAGCTGGCTTTTGTGAAAGGATCTCCGCCAGCGCTGTCAGGACAATGAGCAGGATGGCGCCGCATAGGGCGGTTAAGCCGATCCAGAAATGAAACAGAAAGCACAGAATGAGATAAAAGGGCATCCAGGGCAGATCGAACAATGCCGTCGACCCGCCGCCGGACAAGAACGATCGGACCTGCTCCAAATCGCGGACGGACTGCAGCCCATCATCGGGCGCCTGCATTTTTGTCGGCAGAAGAATGAGCGAACCGAAGACCTTCCGATTCAGCCGTTGATCGAGAGAGACGCCGACGCGTGCGAGCAGCATCGAGCGCAGCAATTCCAGCGCCCCCTGGAATATGAAGAGGGTCGCGGCGATGATCGCAAGCCCGGCGAGCGTTGGAAGGCTGCGGCCCGGAATGACCCGATCGTAAACCTGCAACATGAAAAAGGAGCCGGTCAGCGCCAGCATGTTGATCGCAGCGCTCGCAATGGCAATGCTGAAAAACGCCTTTCGAAGGGACGACAGCATCAGCAGGATGAATTTCTGCGGCGGTTCTTTCGGGACAGCAGGCACGTTGCTTAGATCCTTAACTTATCGTCGCACGCGGCAGAGATGCCCCTGAAGCTTCTCAACGCTGTTCTCTTGCCGGGTGTCCGAAGCTTGGAATGCGCGCGACGAACCGGGCAGCATTCCGATGAGAACGACGGCACTTACGCCGTCGCGATTAAGCCTACAGCCTAGAAATAGACTGCTTCACAACAAAGCTTCGACCATCCTTCGTATTTACGAAGTCCAAATTTGCCTCGCTTTCAAGCTCGGTAAATTCCATCCTAGCGTTTCGCACTATGTCTCCTTTCGACACATGGTTCCCTTGCGTCAGGTATGCGGTCAGACATGGCCTAGCGGCGCTCGTCGTCAAGGCTGCAGAGCGCTTGAGCGGAGATCATGATGCGGACATTGCGTTGATTTGCCGCAGACAAGAGCCTCTGCGAAATACATTGCTGTCACTCCTGCAGGTTTTCGACCTCGGTCCGCTCAAGTCTGTTAAACTGGAATAGACTGGGCGTCGGCATTCAGTTCGACCGGGCATGAAAATCAGACATCAACTGCGGGAGGGACAAGCATGAAGACCTTCGACGCGATTATCGTCGGTGCCGGGCAAGCAGGGCCATCCCTGGCCGGACGTTTTGCGGCTGCCGGCATGACGGTGGCTCTGATCGAGCGGAAATTCGTTGGCGGGACCTGCGTCAATGCCGGCTGCATGCCGACCAAAACTCTGGTTGCCAGCGCTCGGACCGCCCAAGTGATACGGCGAAGCGCGGACTACGGCATCCGCACGGATGGCGCGCTACTGACGGATATGGCGACCGTCGAGAAGCGCGCGGCTACCGTCACAAACAACGCCAGAAATTCGCTCACGAACTGGCTCACGTCAACGGACGGAATTTCCTTGATACGGGGACACGCCCGCTTCGAGAGCGCCAAGACCGTCCGCGTCGGGGATGAAACACTGACCGCGCCGCGCATCTTTCTCAACGTCGGCGCAAGGCCGGCCATTCCTCCGCTGCCTGGCCTTTCAGACGTGGAGTACCTGACCAGTACCTCAATCATCCATCTCACGGCTCTGCCACGCCATCTCGCCATCATCGGCGGCGGCTACATTGGCCTCGAATTCGCACAGATGTACCGGCGCTTCGGCGCGGACGTCAGCATCATCGAACGCGGCCCGCGATTGGCCCCGCGGGAGGATGACGATATCTGCCAGGCGATCGGTGATGTTCTTCGCGCCGAAGGCATATCGATCCATACGAATGCGCAGGATATGAAACTATCGAAGAGCGGCCAAAACATCCGCATCTCGACGGCGAACGGCAATCCGGATGTCGAAGCAAGCCATCTCCTCATCGCCACGGGACGCCAGCCGAATACCGACGATCTTGGCCTCGCGGAGGCCGGTGTGGCCCTGGACAGTAAGGGCTATATCGTCGTCGACGATCATCTCTCCACCAATGTCGACGGCATATGGGCGCTTGGCGACTGCAACGGCCGCGGCGCCTTCACGCACACCTCGTACAATGACTTCGAAATCGTCGCGGCCAATCTCCTGGACGGCGAAGACCGGAAGGTGAGCGAACGCATCCTGGCCCATGCGCTCTATATCGACCCGCCACTCGGACGCGTCGGCATGACGGAGCGGGAAGCGCGAGCGACCGGGCGGGCGATCACGGTGTCGATCATGCCGATGAGCCGAGTGGGCCGCGCCATCGAAAAGGGGGAGACACAAGGCCTAATGAAGGTCGTCGCCGACGTGGAAACCGGACAGATCCTGGGCGCCGCAATCCTCGGCGTGGAAGGCGACGAGGCAATCCACGGCTTCATAGACGCGATGCATGCGCGCACGCCCTATCCGGTTCTCAAATGGGCCGTGCCGATCCATCCCACGGTGTCCGAACTCATTCCGACGCTTCTTGGCGGGCTGAAATCGGCTTAGCCGGTACGAACTCAATTCGTAGCGGCTGGGAAACGACCCATCCGCTGCGAAACATTGGAAGGCAAAAATCCTCCATCCTCTCCAACAGCGAACATGCCGCAGAGAGGCTGAACGTCCGCCTACTGCAGCGCTTTTTCCATGAGCCGCGCCAGCCGCTCGGCGAAGGCACGGGGATCGGCCGGTTTGTCGCCGTCCAAAACGCGTGCTTGATCGAGCAGCAGGAATGCCGCGTCGTCGCGCAGGGATGGTTGATCGCTTCTGGCGGCGATGGCCTTGACGACCGGATGATCCCCATTGATCTCCAGGATCGGCTTTGCGCCCGCCTGCAGACGGCCGGCGCCCTGCAGAATTTTTTCGAGCTGGCGATCGTAGCCCTGTTCGGGAGCGACCAGGCAGACGGCACTTTCGATCAAGCGGTCCGACGCACGCACGTCCGACACTTGGTCGGCGAGCTTCTCCTTCGCAAAATCGATGAATGCCTGAACCTCAACCGGTGCCGTCTCACTTGCCGGCGCGCCCTGCTCGACCTTGCTGAATTGCGCCAGATCGGCGGACCCCTGCGTGATCGACTTGAAGGTCTTACCCTCGAATTCCGGAGCATTGGTGACCCAGAAGCTGTCGACGGAATCCGTCAGCAGCAGAACCTCGATGCCGCGGGCGCGAAAACCCTCGAGCTGCGGCGATGCCTTCAACTGCTCCAGGCTGTCGCCGACCAGATAATAAATCGCCTGCTGGCCATCTTTCAGGTCTTTGACGTAATCGGCAAGCGAGCGATACCCCTCGCCGGACGCGGTCGTGCGAAAGCGGGACAGCGCCATCAGTTGGGTGCGCCGCTCGAAGTCTTCATAAATGCCTTCCTTGATCAGGCTTCCGAACGCTTCCCACAGCTTGAGGAACGCATCACTGTCATTTTCGGACAGCTTTTCGATGGCCGTTATGATCCTGTTGGCAACGCCTTTGCGGATCGAGGCTAGGATTGCGCTTTCCTGGATCATTTCGCGCGACACATTCAGCGGCAGGTCGGCGGTATCGACAAGGCCGCGCACGAAGCGGAGATAACGGGGCAGCAATTCCGCCTCGTCGGTAATGAAAACCCGCTTCACATAAAGCTTCATGCGGCCCTTCCGATCGGGGTCGAAGAGATCGAACGGCTGCGAGTTGGGCACGAAGGCGAGTGCGGAATATTCGTGGCGGCCTTCGGCACGGAAATGCACCGTGAGCGCCGGTTCGTCATATTGGCCGGAAATCCCGCGATAGAAGTCCGTGTACTCTTCGCTGGTAATCTCGTTCTTCGATTTGGTCCAGAGTGCGGTGCCGTCGGTGAGCTGCGTTGCTTCAGAACCGGGCTTCTCCGCGATCCTGATCGGAACCGGCACATGGCCCGACTGCTCCTTGACAATCCGCTCGATGGTCCAGCGGGATGTATAGCTCTTGGCGTCGTCCATCAGATGCAGGGTAATGCGCGTGCCGCGCGACGGCGCCTCGCTAATATCGATCGGGCTGACGCTATAGCCGCCCTTGCCGTCGGAAGACCAGAGCCAGGCATTGTCCGCGCCCGCACGGCGCGATACGACATCGACGCGATCGGCGACCATGAAGCAGGAATAGAAGCCGACGCCGAACTGTCCGATGAGTTGCGCGCCCTCGCCCTGCTTGTTTGCCTCGATGCGCTCCATGAACGCCCGCGTTCCGGAGCGAGCGATCGTTCCGAGCGCTTCGATCATCTCGTCGCGGCTCATGCCGATGCCGTTATCCTCGACGACTACCCTGCCGCCCTCCTCATCGAGCGTCAATACGATGCGGCTGTCGGGATCGCTGGCCACCAGTGCCGGCGTGGCGATGGCCTCATATCGAAGCTTTTCGCAGGCATCGGCTGCATTCGAAATCAGTTCCCGTAAGAAAACATCCTTATCCGAATAAACCGAGTGAACCATCATGTGCAGAAGGCGGGCAACGTCGGCCTCAAAGACGTGGCTCTCAGCGGAATTTTCTGCGGTGGTCGTCGTCATGGTGCGTCTGGTCTCCTGAGAATGTTAAAAGTCGCGCCGAAGAGGTGGCGGAAGACGCGCAAAAATTCAAGAGCCGTCATCCGCGCCACCTGGCGAACCAACCGCCGATTTCGGCCGCGATTCGCCTGCTTGGCGGTTCTCTTCCTGCATCTCAGTGAAGTGTTGGCTGGATGGACCCTGTGATAGGAAATTGCCTGATAAAGGGATCTTTTCGGCCATAAACGAAATAGGCCAGCAGCCTCTCGTAAATCTCTGCATTCTCTCGCGGATTACAGTGCCACATCGCTTGTTCCAGCACGTCGCCGATCGCTGCCGGTCGCTGACTTCTTGCCGAAATCGAAGAGAAAAATTGTTTGGCGATCGTGTGGAACAGGTTGAGTTGCGAATTGTTTTTCAGCTTGCCGGTCTCGTCCAGATCCTCGAAATAACCCTGGACCATATCGAGACGATGCGCCTCTCCCTGAATGTAGGCTATCATCACCTGCGCAATGACAACACGTTCATTCGCCCAGTGCGGAAATACTGCGCTTTCTTCCGGCAAGGCACCGCTGACGACATAGATGGTCCGCATATCCGGTCCGAGGACAATCGTCTTCATCTCGTAGCTGTCGACGATCTGGTGTGCCATTTTCATCGATCTACCTAGTTATCTGCGGTAACCTATAGCCGCCGTCTGACAGCGACCTGAATCACGGGCGGGCTGGTCCGACCGGCAAACAAGAGCTCTGGTAAGCTGCTTCGGCAACATGGCGATGAAGCTGTTGTAGCGTTCGGTAAAAGGACGGCTATGGCTCCAGTTGCGGGAACGATCGTCAATGAAGAGAAGCGCCGGCATCCTGATATATAGAAGGACACAAAGCGACCTGCTGGTATTGCTCGTTCACCCCGGCGGTCCCTTCTGGAGCAAAAAGGACGAAGGCGCCTGGTCCATTCCAAAAGGCGAATATCCGGAGGACGAAGCAGCCGAAACGGCCGCCCGACGCGAATTCGCCGAGGAAATGGGCCGTCTCCCCGAAGGCAAGTTGCAGCCGCTGGGAGACCTGCGTCAGAAAGGCGGAAAACGCGTGACCGCTTTCGCCCTCGAAGGCGAATTCGACGTGGCCACCCTGAGCAGCAATCTGTTCGAAATCGAATGGCCACCTGGCAGCGGACGCCTTCAGTCGTTTCCCGAAGTCGATCGTGCCGAATGGTTCACTCTTTCCGATGCCCGCCGGAAGATCCTCGGCAGCCAACTACCCTTCCTGGAACGCCTGGAAGCGCTCAGCCTTCCGACGGCACAAGACTCCGCAGGCTGAAGGTTCGAGCACCTCATCGCAACCGCAACATCCGAGGCCGAACCAACATGAGCCGAAGAAGCAAAGGCAACGACATATGCAGTTGCCTTTGCCGTCATTTTCCTGAGACAGCTCAGTCGTTGAGCGGCTTCAGCGAATTCATGATGCCCTGCACCGCTTCGTCATGCTTGTCCTGAGTTTCCTTCGATCCCCAATAGGTGACGATCAGAAGCTTGTGCTCAGACGGCTGAAGCAGGCCGAGTTCGACATCGACCGGGCCGTCCTTGTCTTTGCCATCCCATTCGAGATGCGCCATCTTCATGCCGTTGAGCACGGAGTCCGGAAATTCATGCTTGGACTTGGCGTCGATGTCGACACCGTTTTTCGACAGGAAATCAATGACGTCGTCGAGGGTCTTGTCAATCGTCTTGTCGCTGGCGATATCGATCGAGAAATAGATCGCGGAGTCCGGAGACGTTGCGTCGACGCCGGTTTCCGTCTCTTTAGGGCCCCAGGTATGCGGAATCGAAACCTCGGCGATCGGTTCGTCGCTCGGGAACTGTATGGTTTCGGCGTGAGCAAGAAGCGGAAAAGCTGCTGCGAATGCCGCGGCGATGAGAAGCGTTTTTTTCACGGAGAGGTCCTGTCAGCGTCGGTTGTATGCTGTTTTGTCAGCGGCAAGCGTGAGACTCACGTTGCTAGGGCAAAACTATCGGCAAGCCATTACGAACACGAGACAAAGTTGGATCGCCCCAAGGCTCAAAATTGGGTTGTTTTCCGATAGCGAGTGTCCTCCTTCCCGCGGACCTTCGCCAACCAGCGCGCATTGCCATAGGAATTTCGCTGATATAATAACTTGAGTTTATAACGAAGGATTTTAGAGCAAGGTGGAGCTGACGGCTCGGATGACGTTTCAGCCAAGGATGCAAAACAAGATCGGCGGCTTCTCCGTCATTGGCGGCGTTCATCGGCGCCGATGGAACGGGATCGTTGCCGACGTCTGGAACGTCAATTGTGCGGCCCGCGCCGGCGGCTACTACATCGCCGAAGATCCACGGCTCTTCATCCTGCTCGATCAACGCGGCTCCGGCACGAGTGGCGTCCGGCTCTCGCCGCGCGTCCAAAACCGGCGGCAGGAGTTTGAACGTGAAAGGATTTCCTACATTCCCGCGGGCATGGAGCTCTGGGCCGATCTCGACGGAATCGATTTCGTGCGCCATCTCGATATTCATTTCGATGCCGAGGTTATCGGCCAGCGGCTGACGCAGGATCTGGACCCGGCCCGTCTCGAGAGTCCGCGCCTGCATTTCTCCGATCCGCAGCTAATGGCAGTCGCCGAGTTGATTGCAGCCGAATGCGAGAATCCGGAGCCGCTGCATGATCTTTACGGCGATGGCCTGACGCTTTCGCTGCTGATCAATGTGTTGCAGCTTCGAGGATCACAGCCGCGCAGACGCAGCGAACTCGCCTCCTGGCAATTGCGCCGAGCGGTCGACTACATCGAGGAAAATTGCCTGCGGAATATCCGCCTGGAGGAGCTGGCGTCGCTGACCGGCCTGTCTCAATCGCATTTTAGCCACGCCTTCAAGGCATCGACCGGCCTGCCGCCGCACCAATGGCAGACCAAGGCACGGCTCGAACGGGCCAAGCAATTGCTGCTGAAGGGCGATACGCCGCTCACCAATGTCGCCGTCGAAACCGGCTTTGCCGACCAGGCACACTTTACCCGCGTTTTCCGCAAGAATGTCGGCACGACCCCGGCAAGCTGGAAACGCAGCCAGATTGCCTAAAAGCCATACTCTACGGGCAATTGCCGGCATTGTGGAGAATTGCCCAAAAACGTTCAATTTCCCGCATTCGAGACAAGCCGCCGCAATTAATATGAGTTAATTGCTCATCTTATTGTGAAGGAAGACACCTGGCTTGGATGCGGGGTGCCGCGAAGTTGGGGCTGGCTACGGAAATGCAGGAATTGACTGGTGTATCGATGAAACGGGTTTTGGCCGCAGGTATTGCCGTTGCGGCAATGGCGCTTGGCACGCAGGCCGCCGCGCAGGAAAACCCGACGGAGCTGAAACCGCTGGTCGTCCAATCCGGTCAGGAAAACAGCGAAGCGAGCGGCACTGCCCCTGTCAAAGGCTATGTCGCCACCAAAACGACCACCGGCTCGAAAACCGATATGCCCATCACCGAGGTGCCGCAATCGGTCTCCGTTGTCGGCCGGCAGGAAATGAACGATCGTGGCGTCACCAACAAGGTCGATGAGGCGCTGCGTTACACGCCTGGCGTGACGACGCAGCCCTTCGGCAATGACGGCGATACAGACTGGTTTTATATCCGCGGCTTCGACGCCACTCAGACGGGCGTTTTCCTGAACGGGTTGACTCTCTACAGCTATGGGTTCGGCGGCTTCCAGATCGATCCCTTCATGCTTGAACGCGTCGAGGTGTTGAAGGGGCCGGCTTCAGTGATCTATGGCGCCGCCAATCCGGGCGGCATCGTCAACATGGTACGCAAGGAGCCGACCGACGATCCCTATTATTATACCGAGATTGGCATCAACAATATCGGCAACGCCTTCCTGGGCTTCGACTTTTCCGACAAGCTCTCGGCCGATGGCGTCTATCGCTACCGCCTGACCGGCAAGATCGCGGGTGGCGATACCTATAGCGACTACACCCACGACAAGCGCGGCTTCATCATGCCGCAGCTCACCATTTCACCCGACGAATCCACCAAGCTCACCGTCTATGGCATGGTCAGCGGCCTCGATGAGGTTCACAGCGGCAACGGCTTCTTTCCCTATGTCGGCACGGTGGTCGACGCGCCTTTCGGCAAGATCGATCGCAAGGCCTTCTATGGCGAGCCGGATATCGACAACCTGAAATACGCCCAGCAGATGCTCGGTTACGAGGTCTCGCACGAATTCGATGGCGGTTGGGCCGTGTCGCAGAACGCACGCTACGGCCATCTCTACAAACGCGAGGAAGGCCCATATCTGAATGGTTACGAGAACGGCAATCCGCTCGATCCATCCTATGACGATCCGGACTTCCTGCTCGACCGCATCGGCTTCTACGAGCGGTCGAAGGTCGATACCTTTTCGGTCGATACCCGCGCACAGAACGAGTTCGATACCGGCGCGGTCAGCCATAACTTCATGATCGGCTCGGACTACTCGATCTATCGGCTGGATCAAATCCAAGCCTGCTGCGGCTCCAATCCGATCAGCGCCACCAATCCGGTCTACGGCACACCGCAAGGCGCCAATTTCGTCTATCTCGATCAGGTGCTGACGCAACAGCAGCTCGGCATCTACACTCAGGATCAGATGCGCTTCGGCGGCGGCTGGCTCGTCACGCTCAACGGCCGCTATGATTTTGTCGACACCAATTCCGATGCCACCGTCGGCACCACTTATAGTTCCAACGATAAGGCGGCGAGCGGCCGGGCGGGTCTCGCCTATGAATTCGCCAACGGCATCACGCCCTATATCAGCGCCGGCACCTTCTTCAATCCGAAAGTCGGCACCAGCGTCACCGGCGGCGGCCTGGTACCCGAAGAAGGCGCGCAATATGAAGCCGGCGTCAAATACGAGCCCGATTTCATCGACGGTCTGTTCACGGCGTCCATCTTCCAGATCGACCGCAAGAATATGGCGTTGACCGATCCGGTGACTTTCCTGCAGCGGCAGATCGGCGAAGTACGCTCCCGCGGCGTCGAATTCGAAGGCAAGGTCAACCTCGACGACAATTGGAAGCTGCTTGGTTCCTATTCTTACACCGACCTCGAAATCACCAAGGACATTGATTCCTCCGTCATCGGCAATTCGCCCTATCTCGTGCCGAATTCCACGGCGTCGCTTTGGCTCGATTATTCTTTCACCAGCGATGCGCTTGACGGCCTCAGCATCGGAGCGGGCATGCGTTATCAAGGCAAGTCCTGGGCGGACGAGGCAAACACCCTGCGCGTGCCATCGGCGACACTCTTCGACGCAGGCATCCGCTATGAAAAGAAGGGTTGGGGCGCCTCGCTCAACGTCGCCAACCTCTTCGACAAGGAATACGTCTCGGGTTGCGCCGGCGAGAATGTCTGCGGCTATGGCGACGCGCGGACCATCACTTTCAAGCTCAGCAAGAAATGGTGACGTTGGATGTGCGACAGAGGGAAAGAGGATTGTCGAATAGCAATCCTCTTTCCTCGCTTTAAAGGCAAGGTGCCTTTTCCATTCGCATGTACGCGAACGATATCTCTCACTTTGAGGCAGCCTTCGCGGCCTCCTCGATCAGCTTTGCAACCTCATTCGGCTTCGACATAAACACGACATGGCTCGCCTTGACTTCATAGGTCTTGCTTCCGGCACGTTTCGCCATGCTGCGTTCGAGCTCCGGATTGATCGATCGGTCTTCGGTTGCAACAAGCGCGAAGCTCGGCTTCTTTTTCCAAGCCGGCTCACCCGCCTCAGTGCCGAATACCTTCTGGGAGGCAAAGACCTGCGAGCGGGCGATGAAGTCGGCTTCAGCCTGCGGCAGATCGGCGGCGAATGCCTCGTGCACCGCTGCGGGATCCAAATAGAGGAAACCGTCCGCCGTTGCCCTGATGCTGTCCTTCCTCATGTTCTCGACAGGCTTGCTCTGAGCGAGCGTCGCCAGGCTTTCACCCTTGTCAGGTTCGAATGCCGCCACGTAGACGAGAGAAGCGACATTGTCGGCGTTTCCGGCATCGCTGATGACCATGCCGCCATAGCTGTGGCCGACCAAGACGCTCGGACCATCTTGCAAATCGAGGACACGTTTGGTCGCGGCAACATCGTCAGCAAGCGACGTGAGCGGCTCCTGCACGATCGTAACCTTGTAGCCGTCCTTCGCCAGGATATTGGACACGGCGCGCCAGCCGGAACCATCGGCAAAGGCGCCGTGAACGATGACGATGTTCTTCACTTCGGCAGCGGTGGCAATGGACCACGGCGCTGTTGTCGTTACCGCGAGAGCCACAGCCGCCCGGAACAGAATGTGCTTGATCATAAGGAAACCCCTTTGTCAGATAGATTGCGCGATATTGATTACGACGCAATCTATCTGCCGTGCCTCGCCGTATGTCCAGGCGCGTCTGCCGGGAACAGGCAGCCAATTTGTCCGCCAATGTGTACGGCGGGCTTCCTCATACATTGACTTACAAATTTCCCGGCAATGGACCTTATGGGCCCCCTTTGCCGTTGCGATTGCGGCAAACCGATCGTAAGGAAGCACGCGCAGCTCCGGCGTTGAACGGCGCTTCAACCTGTGAGCTTGGGCCGGAGGCGATATGAGACGATGAAATCCCATACCCTTGCCGTATTGGTCATTGACGAGAACCGCATTCGCGCATCGATCATCGAAGCGGGATTGCGCGAGGCCGGGTATGAGAACGTCACGATCGTCCATGACATCAACGGCATTGCCCGCCGGATCAGCGAGATCAATCCGGATGTGATCGTCATCGACCTGGAGAATCCCAATCGAGACATGCTCGAAAATATGTTCCAGCTCTCCCGCGCCGTAAAGCGGCCGATCGCGATGTTCGTCGACAGGTCGGACGAAGCCTCGATCGAGGCGGCCGTCGATGCCGGCGTTTCCGCCTATATCGTCGACGGGTTGAAGCAGGAGCGCGTGCGGCCGATCCTGAAGATGGCCATCAGCCGCTTCAACGCCTTCGCGCGCCTCAACCGCGAACTGGAAGAGACCCGTGGCGAGCTGGAAAACCGCAAGGTGATCGACCGCGCCAAGGGCCTGCTGATGAAATCGCGGGGCATTTCGGAAGAGGAGGCCTATGCACTGATGCGCAAGACGGCCATGAACCAGAACCGCAAGATCATCGACATCGCGCAAAGTCTGGTAACCGCGATCGGCCTGCTCGATCCAGGAGAAAATGCATGATGGAGAAACACCAGATTGTCGCCGGGTTCCTGCCCCTTCTCGACAGCGCCCTGCTCGTCATTGCCAAGGAAAAGGGTTTCGCCGAGGCCGAGGCGATCGATCTTCAGCTCGTGCGGGAGGTCTCCTGGGCCAATATTCGCGACCGGCTCGCGGTCAGCCGCTACAATGTGGCGCACATGCTCGCCCCGATGCCGATTGCCTGCAATCTCGGACTGACCCCATTGGCTCCCCGGATGATCGTGCCGATGGCGCTCGGTCTCGGCGGAAATGCCGTGACGGTATCGTCAGCGCTTTGGGACCAAATGGCTGCCGCCGGCGCGACGGATGACCTCGATGCCGGCCGCAACGGCAAGGCCCTGCATGAGGTCGTCCTTGCCCGCGCCGAACGTCCGTTGCGTTTCGCCGTCGTCCATCCCCATTCCGGGCACAATTACGAACTGCGCTATTGGCTCGCGGCATGCGATATAAATCCCGATCGCGACGTGGAGATCATCATCCTGCCGCCACCGGAGATGGCCGATGCGCTCGGCGCGGGCCAGATCGACGGATATTGCGTCGGCGAACCGTGGAATACGGCCGGTGTCCTTAGCGGCAAAGGCCATATGGCAACGGTCAAAGCTGCCATTTGGAAGTCCAGCCCGGAAAAGGTGCTCGGCGCCAATGCCGGCTGGGCGGACGATCACCCAGAGGCGATGGCCGCTCTCCTGCGAGCCTTGTACCGCTCGGCTGTCTGGTGCTCCGATCCGCAAAACCGGGAAAGCTTGGCGTCTTTCCTTTCCAAGCCCGCCTATATCGGCCGCCCCATCGATTGGCTGCTCCCTGCCCTTTCAGGCGATCTGCAGGTCGGGGGCGGGCGGATTACGAGCATCAAGGACTTCTTTGTTCCCCGTGCCAAGGCTGCCACCTTCCCGTGGAAAAGCCATGCGCTCTGGTTCTATACGCAAATGGTGCGCTGGGGACAGGTGGCTCACGACGAACACAACGAGACCATCGCCCGGAACACCTACAGGCCGGATATATACCGCTCGGCGCTGCAGGCGCTTGGTGTGCCCTTGCCAGGCGCCAGCGCCAAGGTCGAAGGCGCTCTTCGCGTGGAAACGCCGGTTGGCTCCACCGACGCCAGCCTGACGCTCGGTCCCGATGGCTTCTTCGATGGCGGCCTGTTCGATCCCGACAAGATCGATGCATATATCGATGCGCAGCGGCAGCCGAGGGCGGCTGGTTAACCCACTCCGACGATATGAGCGCCAAGCAACAACTTTCGGGCTAAGGAGGCCCGAGGCTCAAACCTTTGCCAGGTTCGAATTCAGATGATCGGCCAGCCTTATCGCAAAGGCCAGGATCATCAATGTGGGGTTTGCGTGGCCGCTGGTTGGGAACACGGATCCACCGGCAACATAAAGGTTGGATACGCCGTGGACCCTGCAATTCTCGTCGACGACGCCCGTCTTCGCGTCGGCCGACATGCGCGTCGTGCCAAGCGTATGCGCCATATCGATGATGACGATGTCTTCTGGCCGCCGCTCACGCGCCCAATCTTCCAGTATAGGAGCAGGCAGGCCGGCGCTCGTCAGGGCTTTGCGTGAGAGCTCGGCGATCCTGAGCAGCGTTTGACGTTCGGCATCGTTGATCCGCCAGGCGACTTTGGCCAATGGCACACCAAAGCGGTCCTTCCGCGAACTGAGACTGATCCTGCTCTCCGGATTCGGAATCTGTTCGGAGATCGCTTCGATCCTCAGACCGACCAGCTTATGGGGCACGCCCTGGTTCTGGAATTCATTGGCAACCAAATTCGGGGACATCCTGATTGCGCTGTTGACCACAATATCCTTGAGAGCCTTGGGCGTGCGACTGTCGGAAAGGACCCTCATTCCGAGTCCCTTGACGATAAGCCCGGAGCCTGCGGCAACCGAACGTAGATCGCGGCCGACATCTGGGCTGTGTCGGCGCAGCAGCCGCTTCAACGCATCCCATGGGTCGTCGGGCGCGCGCTCAGTGGCGAAATAGACAGCGGCGTTCAGCAGCTCCTCGCGCTCCTGTATTTCCGGCGTCAGCGCCAAGCCATGCATGAACATGTGCGCGCGGCCATGGTGATGAATACCGAAGAAGCCGAAGAGCTTGGTGAGCACAGCCATTTGATCGGTTGGGATTGCACCGATGCGAGCGCCCGGATGATCCATGAGATATCGCCCGACGACATCGTGTTGATTGCCGATTCCATTGAAATGCACGTCGTTGGATACGAGCAGCAGCCTGGCATTTTCAATCCCGCTCGCGGCCAGCACGCACATGCCGGCCTCGATGCGTGCGCGCTTGCCGTCCATGCTGGCGACCTCGAGGTCTGAAAAGCGCGATCCGTCCGGGCTCAGGCCGACATGCGTCACGGTCGCATCCAGAACAACATCAATATTATCCAGCCGTTGCGCCATGAACTCACTGCCGAAGCGCATGACGTCGAGCCGGTCTACGCGCGAGCGGGCAAACTGCCAATAAAAGGAATGAAGTCCCTCCTGGTCAAAGCGGCCCGGTGGTTCCTGGGGGCTGAGATTCAGCACCTCCATTGCACGCAGGATATAAGGATCGATTTGCTCGCGATCGACCGGCCAGCCGGAATGGGGCACCCAGGAGCGAGCCTTGAAGTCGATACCACTAAAAGGTGCAGATTTTCCCGCCCAGGCATGCGTCGATCCACCCAGCGCGCGGCAGCGAACCCCAAAGGGCTGAACCTCCTGAGACCAGAACCTGGCCTGCGGGCTGTGAAATTCGATCCGCTTGCGGCACTGCGCTTCCGATTGGGGCTGGCCGACGCTCTCGACTTCGTTGAGTGCGGAATGCTCCGAGTTTTCGAGTTCAAGCCCGCTTTCGACGATGAGTACTTTTCTGCCCGCCTTCGCACATTGGGCTGCGATTGTAAGCCCCGTGGGGCCGCCGCCTACAATTACGAGGTCCGCTGTAATAATCGAATTGTCGTCATAGTTGGACAGTTGCTCGATTTTCATCAAGGTCGGCTTTCTTTACTGCAAACAGGTAATCCGACATCAAAACGATCAGACCCGCCTTCTGCGAAATTTCGATCGATACGCAAGAAAGTGAAGGCCCCGATGCCTATATATTATGATGCGTCGGGGCCTCGCGTGGAAGATCATCTTGCGCGCCGAGATTGAAAAACTTCACAATCAGAAGCTGGCCTCCTTGACCACCCGCCAATTGGGAAGACCATAGGGTTTTGGCCAAGGATAAAGTTCCTTGTCGTTGAAGTAGACAACGGCTGTCAGGTTCGGAAATTCCGGATATCGCTTGGCAGCGTTCGCAGCCCAGTTGCTGACATAGGTAGCGTCGCCTTCATAACCGAGCTCAGCGACGGCGACAGGCTTCTTGAAGCCCTGGACCAGCCTGTATTTGGGCGTGAGCAATTGGGCAAACGTCCGGTCTGCACCGAAATGATCCTTGTCATACTGCTGCAAGCCGAACACCGAAAGACCGATGACATCGACAACGTCATCGCCGGGATAGAACTTGACGAGGCTCGGCTCGCCTTTAGGCGACCACATATATTTCGCCGATTTATCGTGCTTGCGGCAGACATTCACCATTCGCCGATAGGTGGCTATGTAGCTGCTGGGTTGCCAATGGGACCAGATGAACTGGTTGTCGGTTTCGTCCATCTCCTGCGCCCAGCGAATGGTTACATCGCTCTTCAGCGTGGCTGCAGTGTCGCAAACAGCAGCCATGTTGCGATCATACTTGCCGGCCAGAATGCCCTGGAGCAGCTCTTCGGAAGTCGATCGCCGATCGACTGCCCAAGACCACGGTTCCACGGTAATCAACAGCTTCCGCCCCCGTTTCTGGGCGTAGTCATCGGCAAGCGAGAGCGTTGCCAGATCGACATCTTCCCAAGGAAGGAAAAGATGCTCGATCTTCGAGTTCGGGTCGTCCCTGAAATCACCGTGAGGGTCATAGGCACCGAAGGTTACCGAGTCCGGGCCGATCTTCGGCCGCTTATCGGTAATCTGTCTTGCATGGGTCCCTTCGCCGGCCGGGATTCCGCGGGGAATGCTTGCCGCAAAGATTGTTCCAGTCGTCGCCAAGGTTGCAAATAAGGCGACCATAGCTGCTTTGGTTTTCCTGTTGCTCATTGGGTTTTCCTCCTGTCAACATCAGCAACTCTGCCTGCTATTCTTCCGTGATCTTCAAGATCTCGGATTTGATGCTTCTTCTTGCGGAAGCTCTTCATTCGACCTGTCGGCTAACCAATGTGGGTTGAATGTCAGCTTTTGGAGGTCCTGCCTTCCAAAGCCGGCGCCGGCCACCGCATATCGCGTTTCATAGAGCCTCAGGCGGCCGGTACCCCACGTCAGAGATGCCAGTCCTTCCGTTCCGCGCTCAATGGTGGCGAATCCGGGAGCTGCGATGAGGCAAAGAAGGCTCATAGCCATTGCCGGCCGATACGTTCTTGCGCGAATTCTGACGACATTCTCCCGAGCGTGCTGGATGACGATGATCAGCAGCAAAAGGGTGTAGAGCACGGAGTTGATAATCGCGAAGATGTAGAAACCCCGCGTTTCACCAGCCCGGTCGACAAGCAGAACCGGCAGCACGGAAGCAAGCGACAGAAAAGCGTAGGGCAATAGAACGCGCCAGGGCAGCGGATCCACTTCAGATGCGCCTTTGGGCGTGATACGGAAGTCGACATAGGAGTCGGTCATCCAGTCCCGAACGGCAGCAATCGTTCCAGCCACCGCCCAGGGCCAACGGGCGAAGAGGAAAAATACCCCCTCCCAGCTCAAGATCTTGGCATCGAACGGCCGGAATGAGCCGCTGGCTCGCCACCGATAGGCCAGCAGCATCAACGTGATGGAGAGCGGCGCGCAGTGGGCGAAAAATTCGGGATAGGTGACTGCAACAAAGTTCTGATGGAAGGCAAGCGCCAGAATTGGCATGACGAACATCAGGCACATGAACAGTGCAAAGAGCGGATACCACAACTGCGAAAACAGAAACTGGCATTTCAATCTTAGCGGCAGGCGCGCAACATAGGTCGGCGAATACCGCAGCAGCAACATGACAAGGCTGCGTGACCACTGGAATTCCTGGGTGACGAGATCGGCAAACGTGCGGGGGCCGTCGCCATGCGCAATCGCATCGAGCGCATGCACGCCACGCCAGCCATAAGCGTTCATCATCAGCGTTGTCGAATGATCTTCCGCAAGTTCCGGCCCCAGCCCTCCAATTTCCTTGAGGGCGACCGTGCGCACGGCATAGTGCGATCCGATGCAAAGGGGAGCGAGCCCGTCATTATAGCCGGCCTGGAGGGAGCCATGCATGCTCGCTTCTGCATAAAGCCGCCCGCGTGCAGCCCAGCTTTCCGATGCGTTACGATCGCAAATGCTGGGCGCCGAGACATAACCGACCTTAGGATCGGCAAACGGGCGCAGCATCTCGACGAGATAACCGGGTTCCGGAACATGATCGGCGTCGAGCTGCACGACGAAATCATAGCGATCATAGCCGAAGTGATCATAGAAGAAGGCGAGATTGCCCTCCTTGCATCGCGTACGGCGCGGCCAACTGGTCCGGTGATAGTCGGGCCTGTTCTTTCGCGTTGAAACGAGAACGCCATGCTGCCGGCACCAGTTCAGCGTCTCCGGAGTCGGATCTTCGTCCGCGAGCCATGTATCATGCGCAAAGGATTGGTCGAGCATCGCCTGCAAGGTCGTCGCCACGACAGAGAAAGGCTCGGACGGAGCTTTGGTCACGACCATGGCGACGCGGCTGCCGGCGGGAAGCCGCAACGGTCCGTTCGGCTTCTGCGCGCGATAGAATATTGCAATGAAATAGGCCGGCAGAAGAGTGACCCAAGCCAGTATGGCGGTCACCATCGTGAAGCGCCAAAAGCCGATATAGTGCTCCGGCTTCAGCCACCAGGCCCAGAAATAGATGAGCATGCCCACCCAGATTACAGCACCGGCCAGATATTCCAGCCGATCGCGACCTTGAAGAACCCGGATTTGCAGCGGTTCGGCCGTTTCTTTAGCCTTCGTGTCGGTCGTGTTCCTCATGTCCACGACTCCAGGCCAAAGAAGGGAGCGGCGGTCTTGATGATGGTGTCGATGTCGGAATATTCGGGCGAGAAGCCAAGCGCTTCGCGCGCGAAGGTCGGGTCGGTATAGAGAGCCGGCGGATCGCCAGCGCGTCTTGCATGCATCTCGACCGGGACTTCACGTTTGGTGATACGGCCGATGGCCTTCACAATCTCGTTGATGGACGAACCGCAGCCGGTTCCGAGATTGACCGAAAGGTTGCTGCCGCCGTTGACGAGGTGCTCGAGTGCCAGAACATGGGCACGCGCCAAATCCGTGACGTGAATGTAGTCACGAACGCAGGTTCCATCCTCGGTGTCATAGTCGTCGCCAAAGACGGCGAGATGGGGGATTGCCCCGCCGGCCGCGAGCAATGCTCTCGGAATGAGATGGGTCTCCGGCTCATGCCATTCGCCGAGTTCTCCATCCGGATCGGCGCCGCAGGCATTGAAGTATCGCAGCGCAACGTATTTCAGATCATAAGCTGCCGCGTAATCACTCAGAATCTGCTCAGCAATGAGTTTCGTCCGGCCATATGGATTGATCGGCAGTTGCGGCGTCGTCTCTGTTATAGGGAGCGACTCCGGAACGCCATAGGTTGCGCAGCTCGACGAGAAAATGACCTTGTCGATTCCGGCATGACGGCAGGCGTCCAGAAGGGATAGCGTGCCGCCGACATTGTTCCGATAGTATTTCGCGGGGTCTTCGACGGACTCTCCGACATAGGCGGATGCGGCAAAATGCACGACCGCATCCGGTTTGTATTGCAGAAGGGTCCGTGCCAGGCTGCTGGTATCAAGGATATCGCCATGCACGAACGGTCCCCAACGTACGGAGGAACGATGCCCCGTAACCAGATTGTCGAAGACGATCGGCTCGATATCTTTGGAACGGAGCAGCTTGGCCGTATGGCTGCCGATATATCCAGCGCCGCCGGCTACCAGAACTTTTCGCTGTGCCATCACGCAGTCCCCACCCATTCATGTGCTTCTTCGGTCAGGAGACGGTCGAAATAGCAGATCGTCTTTTCCAAGCCGGTTGATAGCGGCACCAGCGGCTGCCAACCCAGCTTCTGCTGGGCAAAGCTTATGTCGGGACGGCGCTGGCGTGGGTCGTCTTTGGGCAATGGCTTGCAAATCATCTTCGACCGGGAGCCGGTGAGCCTGATCACCTGTTCGGCGAGTTCCAGGATGGTGAATTCACCCGGATTTCCGAGGTTGACGGGCCCGGTGAATGACGGGTCGGTGGCCATCAATTGCTGAAAGCCCTCGATGAGATCATCGACGAAGCAAAATGACCGCGTCTGCGAGCCATCGCCATAGATGGTGATGTCCTGGCCCTTCAGCGCCTGCACGATGAAGTTCGAAACGACACGGCCGTCGTCGGGGCGCATGTGGGGGCCGTAAGTATTAAAGATCCGCGCAATCTTGATTTCCACATCGTATCTTTGATGAAAATCGAAGAACAACGTCTCGGCGCTGCGCTTACCCTCGTCGTAGCAGGACCGGGGGCCAAACGGGTTCACATTGCCCCAATAATTCTCGACCTGCGGGTGCACGAGCGGGTCGCCATAGACTTCGGAGGTGGATGCCTGGAAAATGCGGGCGCCGGTACGTCCGGCCAATTCCAGCAAGTTGAGTGCACCGAAGACAGACGTCTTCATCGTGTGGATCGGATCGGCCTGGTAGTGAGGCGGCGATGCCGGGCAGGCAAGGTTGTAGATTTCATCGACCTCGATGTCGATCGGATCGATGACGTCATGCCTGATGACGCTGAAGCGGTCGAAGTTGCGGAGATGGCGGATATTGCGCTCAAGTCCGGTTGAAAAATTATCAACGCAAATGATGCTGTGCCCCAATTTAAGGAGACGCTCACAAAGATGCGACCCAAGAAAGCCCGCACCACCGGCTACAAGAATGTGCCGAGGTTGCTGTTTTGAATGGAGGACACGTATGTCACCGAGAATGGTATTAATGTCGGAGCGATCAGTTGTTGGACGCATTACTTTCATCTTCCTGACCCCATAATTTGCCTATTCTTTGACTAAGTAAAAACACAAGAAATGCGCTTTCGAGTTAGGTCAAAGTGTTGTACAGCGGCGTTGTTGTTGCTGTTTTTATACTTAAGGAGTCATTAACTGTCGTTAGCTGCGCATCCTGAAATTTGCCGCAGCGTCCATATTTGCAAACACTCATACAACCGGCCGTAATTTTTGGGACAGACACCGGATCGCAGTGACCTGTTTGGGGGAAGGTCTGGTCAGATCGAAGATGGATGGGCTCGGTTAAGCCGCCGTCGCGGCATTGGGGCGTAACCCCAGCCAGATGCCGGCCGCAACTGCGCTTCTACTAATGTCCGAGGGAATTCAGCCAGTCGCCGAATGGGTTTGCGCCATCCTTCGTGTCCGCGGGTGAAACCGCGCGTGCAAGAAAGGGCGGAGCGGCGACATTTCGGGCCTCGCGCGGAGTGTAACCAAATTCCTTACTGAACGCCCGGCTGAAGTGGGCCGCAGAGGTAAACCCGGTTTCTGTGGCGATCTCCACGATCTGCTGCCGATTGACGGTGTTGCTGAGCGCGACATGCGCCGCAAAAAGGCGACGCTTTTGTATATAATGGAGCACGCCGCCACTCGACTCGAACAATTGGTAGAGTCGGGTGCGCGAAATGCCAAGCTCCCGGCATAGCGCATCCGGCGTGAGATCTTGCGAACTCAGATTGCGCTGAACGAAACGGCGTACGCGCTCCATCAGAGCCAAATTACTCTGCTGCTTCTCGGGCCCGGCATGGTCCGCCGATGACGAAATGCATGTCACCAGCATATCGTGCGTTGTTTGGACGACGCGGGGCAGGTCCGCCGCAGTCATGCTGGATAGCTTCGCCTCGACGCTGTCGAGATAATCGATCAGCAGCTTCGCATAGGTGTCGGAGAATATCGTATTGCTCTTGATCTCGTTGAACGCGGGCATGTCCAGAAACAATTCCCGCGGCAGGTAGACGGAGAGACTTTGCGCGTCAGTAGCCCTTCCCCGGAACGGATGGCCCAACGATCGCAGTTCTACCCGTCCGGGCGCGCCCTTCGACACGTTTCCATCAACCTCTGTCCAGCTTTGGCCAGCGCGCAACAACACGATATGCCAATGGTCGATTGAATTCGATCGCAGCTTTGTCACCGAACGCGAATAGGAATGTGCCGGTACCGATTGCTGGACGACCAGCATGCCGCCAAGATTCCAGGCTGTGTGATCGGCAGGAAAGCCAGCTTCCTCCGACACACCTTCCGGTAGCCTAATATCGATCAGAGACGCCAAATATGTCTGCCAGGCCGCGAATTGATCGCCCTGCGGCAAATCGTGCGTGGAGAACCGCAGGGGTTCTAGGGCCGGCGGCAAAGGCGGATTTGTTTCTTGAATAGTATCCGACGTCCGAGGCCAACGCCGGCGCTCGACTTGGAATGTAGGGTGCGTGCTCGCCTGCCCGTCTTTTTGTCCTTCGACGGGAGCCTGCGACGAATGCCCTTTCTGAGGTGAGTCAGGCAATATTTCCTCACAACTTTCGGGAGGCCATTTGTACCACTCTAAGTGTCTATCAGCAAATGATTTAAAACCAAATCGTTAATGATGAATGACGCATATATCTATTCAATCTGACGGGGAAACTAAAATGCCCTTTTGAGCCCGAAATTTTCGCGCCAATGCCGTTCCGTCTTCTTTCAGAATCATCAACCACATCAGAATAGCCAGATCGTTGGCCTGCGGCCATCGCCTTCCGTCGCAAACCCCAAGCTCAATTCAAGAACCTCGCTTTCTCTGAAGATCTCGGCATGCAGCTCATCGCGATCGGCCGAGAGATGGTCATCCGCAACAGGGCCCTCGTTTGGAGAACTGCTCTCCCTTCCCATCCACGCTTGGATGCGGCGTAGCCGCGACATCCGCCGCCGCGAAGGAATCGGCAGCTTGCAAGATCAACCGCAAGCTGCTCAAATCGACGAACAGACGGCCGGAATCTCCATTTTTACAAAGCCGCTCTGCCGTAGTTCATTCGCCGACAGACAATCAACAGACAGGAGGAAACCAATGACTGTATTCCGAACGCTGTTACTATTGGGCGTTTTTGCCGTGACCAGCACCGGTGCCTTTGCCGCCAATACCGCGCAAGATAAGATGAAAAAACCCCCAGCCATGTCAGTGCCGCTGACTGCTGAGAACGTGTTTCAACTTTATTACAATCGTACCTGGATCTGGAAAGACGGCGCAGGCTATTTTGCGGCGAAAGCGCGCGAATTCAAGGCTTGGTCTGGGGAGGGAACGGGTTCCTATGGGATTGGCCGTTGGTTTGTGACGGATGCGGGCAAACTATGCTTCAGGGCCACTTGGTACGCCAAGACAGGGAAAGCCTTGGCGTTGACGTGTTTCAGTCATCGCAAGAAAGGCGATACCATATTCCAGAAGCGCGAGCCGGACGGAGATTGGTATGCATTCAAAACTCCGGCCAATGTCGACGACGAATATCATAAAGTGCGGCCAGGAGATTACGCGACAGCGGGATACAACCGCATGCGGATCAAATTGTCGCAAAACAAATAGATCGATCACGCCTGCAGGGCATTGACCCTGCTTGACGAGGCCGTCTGTATTTGTGCTCCTTCAGGAGCGGAACGGACGGCTTCTCTGACTTTATCGCAGGGCGAACTTGATGCTGAGGCGGGTGAGGAAGCCATTCACCTCAGGAAGCATCTAGACGTATGTCCGAATCCGCTTGGCGTACAAATATACGGCGCCCCGCCGAGATAAATTGGCTTTGCGGTTTTTGCCGAAACGTTTTTGCTCTTGATTGTTTTCTTTTTTGAATCGGCCGGCTTTATAACGTTTTGATCACCCCGCTCAGCCGAGATTGATTGCGCGGCCGCCATATTCATTGGCATGGCTGCACAAACGGCGACAATCAAAGCGGGCGTTACTATCTTCAGCAATAACTTCATTCTACTGTTAGTAAACATCCCAAATCTCCCCCATAATTTGGAAGTGTTTTATCCAAGATGTATTGCAGGACGTTTAACGAATATCCTGACGAACCTTACGATTTATAGGGCAATGCTCATGTTTGGCGTCACCATGCCAAGACTGGCTAAGCCTGCCAAACTGAAGCAATCCCTGAAGGGGACGGTAGGTTGGCGGTGACGCCTATCCAAATCACATAGATATGCTGCTGTTGTTTTCGTGTCGGCTATTGCGGAGGCGCCGCCACGCGGCTCAACTGAGGGGCTGTCTCACGCGCATTGGAATCCAGTTTGGGCTGATTGCCGACAGCCTCCACGGCTGCATCGAGGAGCTGAAAAGCGTACTCCAGGGCAGCATCAGTGTCTTCGCCGCACAGCCCTGATTTCTTGCATCGATTTTGAAGTGCTTGCTTGATCCCCCGCCTTATCGAGGACAACGGTTCAGTTTCTGGTCCGGCGAGAAGTTGACGCAAGCAATTTGCGGCGACGATTTCCGAAACGATGAGTTTCCCCTCGATTTCACCGAGCGTTGGCATTGCAAATCGCTCTCCACCTCTTCGGCATTCCCGATCTGTTGTCAGCATCGTTTTTCCTCCCGTGGATTCGTTTTAACCTGCGTCCTCATCGAAGGCTCTCCCAATCCGCATGAAACGATGGAGCATGCCTTCTAATGGGCAGTCTTTCGTAGGCGTTTCCTAAATCAAGAACGATAGGCTGGTAATCGTAGTGCCGATCCGCATGCCCGGCATCGTGGCGCGGAACGGTACTGGTGTGGAGCGTGCAATTGAAGCCGCCGCCATTGTTGTCAGGCGGTAACCATCATCCAGCATCGGCACTATGATCCTTACATCGAATTTTTCCAAGGCCAGATTTTAGCTCTGCCAAGAATTCGCATCCGATGCCTTCAATCTTCATTGTTTCGCTTCAATCCGATCGACGTGCACGCAACATTTCGCATGGTGCATGATCTGATCGACGGTAGATCCGAAGACGCGATCGAGGACATCGGGCCTATGGCCCGCGACGACGATCAAATCCGCTTTGACTTCGGCTGCAATCGCCAAGATCGTATCGCCGGCACGACCGGGGCGAACATGGATAAGTGCGGGAACCGACAGTTGCTTGCAGAGCTGTGACAGCTTCTTCTCAGCCTCGTCGATAACCGAGACGGCCCAGCCGTCCGGTTCTTGACTGGTGATGGAAGGAAAACGTTCCACGACATGAACGACATGCAAGCTGCCATCGGTCTCGAGAAGCGATTGAGCCGTGCGCACCAGATGCTCTGCCCTCTCCCGTGATCCAAGGCCTACGGCGCAGACGATCGTCTTATACATATTTCACCTCAGAAGAGATCTCTGCCGCTTCCGCCGACAAATTCGGTTCGAATCCCAGAGCATGTGCTTGTTTCAAAAATCGGTCCGCGCTCAGTATATCCACTTTGAAGCCGTTGCCTAACCGTAGGCTCAGAGGAACGCACAAGTCATCCGGATCATCGATGAACTCCGGAGAGCAGCGACCTAAATATGTTCTCGCGGTTGATGATGACGGTCCAGCAAGAGGGGCGGCACGCCGCCTCTGAAGGGTATCATCGCGTCATCATCAACGGGACGGGTGCGTCCTCCAGCATCGAGCGCGTGGTGCCTCCGAAAATCCGCTCCCGCATTCGCGAATGTCCATAGGCACCCATGACGATCAGTTCGGCGCTGATATCCACCGCATGTTGCCGCAGGACTTCGGCAACGGTCCTGCCTCCGCCTGCCAGAATATCGACTGAGACATTGACGCCGTGTCGTGCAAGGAAGGCGGCGATATCCGCGCCCGGCTCCTCGCCGTTGCCGCGGGTCGATGCGCGTGGATCAACAATGACGACATGCACGTTTTCGGCTGCCGTCAGTTGCTCCATTGCAGCGCGAACGGCCTGACTTGCCTCGTTGCGGGAATCCCAGGCAACGAGCACCACGCGCGGCTGAAGCGTGGCGACGCGCCCTCTCGGTGTAATGAGAATCGGCGCCGACGAATGAAACAGCGCACCATCCAATACGCGCCATCGCATATCATTTTGGGCCAGGAGACCGCCGCCGACGAGCGTCAGGTCGGCGTAGCGAGCGCGTTCGCCAATTTCATTGTCGACCCATCCGTACTCCGTTAGCAGACTGTCCACATCAAACGAGATATTGCTCGATTGCAGCAGAGTTTTTGCGGTTGCCACCTGCTGGCTGAGGCTCTGCACCTCACGCTCGCGCTCTTCGGCCCATGCGGAGGAAGAGACTTCGCCGTATCCGCCGACAGGCGCTATCGCAAGCGCTGTCACCAGCACGGAAAGATGCGCCCCCGCCGCACGGCATAGCTCGATCGCCGAACGCAGATCCGCGTTGTCTTGATTGATGCCTATGATGCTCAAAACGGTTTTGGCTCGCATGGTGACACCTCATGTTTGAAGTTGTTCGATCAGCGCCATTCTAGGCCGATCTTGGCGCTCCGCCTTGATCCTGGTCAAGACCGTGACTAGCGCAGGACGCGGCGCCTCTCGCATGCCGGCTGCAATCAGCGGGCGCCGTTTGGAATACCGCCACACTTGTTACTCCCACTGGCCGCTCTCCGGTGCCAGACTATCTCACGACGAACAAGGAGCGTTAACCAGCGAATGAAATCGTGCCTCAACCACGAGCGCGGCAATTCGCCCAAGCCAGGAGATTCAAAGCCATGACTACATCAACCGAAAATGGTCGGAATGGTGGGCAGCCTGCGATGCATGCACCACCGGTCGTGTCGTCGCAGGAATGGGAGGCGGCCCGCCAAAAATTGCTCGTGAAGGAAAAGGAGCAGACCCGCGCCCGGGACACCCTGGCCGCCGAGCGCCGGCGAATGCCGTGGATGGAAGTGAAGACGGACTATGCATTCGAGGGGCCTTCGGGCAAGGTAAGCCTGCTCGATCTCTTCGAAGGTCGGCGGCAACTGATCGTCTATCGCGCCTTCTTTGAGCCGGGCGTATTCGGCTGGCCCGACCATGCCTGCCGGGGCTGTTCCATGGTGGCCGACCAGGTCGCCCACGTTGCCCACCTGAATGCCCGCGACACCACCCTTGTCTTCATCTCGCGTGCGCCTCAGGCGGATATCTCGCGGCTGAAGGCGCGGATGGGCTGGGAGGAGATTCCCTGGTTCACCATCACCGACAATTTCGACACGGACTTCGGCGTCGACGAGTGGCACGGCACGAACGTATTCTACCGTGACGGCGACCGCGTGTTCCGCACCTATTTCATCAACAATCGCGGCGATGAGCAGATGGGAGGCACCTGGAACTACCTCGATATCACGCCGCTCGGCCGGCAGGAGGTCTGGGAGGATTCGCCCGAGGGCTATCCTCAGACGCCGACCTACAAATGGTGGAACTGGCACGACAGCTACATTGCGGACGCAACACCCGACAAGAAGTGGGTCGAGGTGTCGGACGCCGGCGAGGCGGCGTTCCGAAACCAAGACACAAATACCAGGCCATGAGCCAAGCCTGTTCTGGTGGATCGGACAGGCGGCCGCCATTGGTCTAGGAGATCCGCGATAGTGCTAATCTCTGGCGCGAATAGCTGGAACCAGCCGAAGAGAGCCGTCACGGCAATCATGGCTGGTTCCCGCCAACGGCCTTAACGACTGTTCGATGCAACAGGACCAATTACCGGCATCACTGGAAGTCGAAGACGCTGAGCCCGGCGGCCATTTCATCGAGCCCGAGAGGCCGCGTCACCGGCGGCTCGGCCCTTGCAAGACAACCCTGACGCTCGCAGAGACGGCAGGCGGTGCCGATTGCGATCGGAGCCACGGCAAGAGCCTTGCCATAGACAATTTCCTCCCGAAATCCGAGATCGCAGCCAACGAGAAGCGCGGTGCGGCGGACCCTTTCGCCGAAATTGGCCTGCGGACCTTCGATCGTGCGCGATATCGTCAGAAAGCCGGTACCATCTGGCATTTCGACCGCTTCGACCAGAATCTGTCCAGGCTGTGCAAAAGCAGCATGGACATTGAGCTTGGGACAGCCGCCACCGAAGCGCGCCTGCGGAAAGCCTTGAGCCCCCACCTTGCGCAGGCGATGCCCTGCCCCGTCGATCTCCATCAGGAAAAAGGGAATGCCGGCCGCACCCGGCCGCTGCAGGGTCGTCAGGCGGCTGGCCACCTGCTCATAGGATGTGCCGAAACGGGCGCGCAGCGCGTCAATATCGTAATGCAAACGCTGCGCCGCGTTGTGGAAGGCGCCATAGGGCATCATCAGTGCATGGGCGGCGTAGCGCCCCAGCTCGAAACGGGCAATGCGGTTTGCTTCCGGCGTCGATAGCGATAGCGCCTCGAGTTCGGAATGGATTTCCTGGCGCAACGCCAGCAGCGAGACTTCGGTCGCAACCTCCTGCAACTGATCGAAAGGGGACAGACGCTCCGACAGAAAGAGCCGCATCGAGTGGCGGTCATAGCGCCGGCGCAGGTTCGGCATGGCGTGGACGGGCAGCGTGCGCACGGCAATGCCATGCTCGCTGCGAAGCCATGTCTTCAGCGCCGCCGCCAGGTCGTCTCCCGGCGCCAGCCTCGCATGAAAGGCCTCGGCCGCGTCTTCGATGCCGGCGAAGAAATTCGCACGATGCTCCAGCCTGTCATGCACTTCATCGAGCGGCAGGCGCGGGCCGGCCAGCGCCGGAACACGGCCCTCACGCGCGAGAAGCTCGGCCAGGTCGGACAGCCGCGCCGCCTGCTCACGATAGGCGCGGTAAAGCCTGATCATGCCATTCGCAGCATTCGGCGCCGCTTCGGCAACTTCGATCAGTTCCTGTTCTCCCGGGATTTCTCCCGCCAATAGCGGATCTGCAAAGACCTCGCGCAACTGTCCGGCGCCGCCTCCGGCCTCACCCCGGAGCTCGTCGAGATCGACCCGGTAAACCGAAGACAGCTTCAAGAGAAGCTGTACGGTCAGCGGCCGCTGATTGCGCTCGATGAGATTGAGATAAGAAGGGGAAATCTCCAGCGCCTGCGCCATGGCCGTCTGCGTCAAGCCAAGGCCGTTGCGAATGCGCCGCATGCGGGGGCCGGCAAAGATCTTGCGCTCAGCCATCTGTCATTCCTTTTACAAAATTTTCCGACCGCAAAGATTTACAGCTTTGACAAATTTACTGCACCACTCTGTCAAGCGCAAGACATCCTAACCCTTTTCAATTCGGGATTAGGCCGTTTTCATTGGCTTCACGCCGCACTGCAATGTAAATTTAGTCACATCACGAAACGCAAGCGGTTGGGAGAAGGAAAACTGCTATGACTGATTTTTACAAACTCATTTCGGCGGCGCCTGCTGGCCGCTTCGACGGCATAGAGCGACCCTATACGGCTGACGATGTCAGGCGCCTGCGCGGATCGATCTCCATTCGCCATACCCTCGCCGAAATGGGAGCAAACCGTCTTTGGCAGCTCATCCACGAGGAGGATTTCGTCAATGCGCTCGGCGCGCTGTCAGGAAACCAGGCGATGCAGATGGTTCGCGCCGGTCTGAAGGCGATCTATCTTTCCGGCTGGCAGGTTGCGGCCGATGCTAATACGGCGTCCGCCATGTATCCCGACCAGTCGCTCTATCCGGCCAATGCCGGGCCGGAGCTCGCAAAGCGGATCAACCGCACGCTGCAACGCGCCGATCAGATCGAGATTGCCGAAGGCAAGGGCCTTTCGGTCGAAAGCTGGTTCGCGCCGATCGTCGCCGATGCGGAGGCTGGTTTCGGCGGGCCGCTCAACGCTTTCGAGATCATGAAGGCCTATATCGAGGCTGGCGCTGCCGGCGTGCATTTCGAAGACCAACTCGCTTCGGAAAAGAAGTGCGGTCATCTCGGCGGCAAGGTTCTGATCCCGACTGCGGCCCATATCCGCAATCTCGATGCCGCTCGTCTGGCGGCCGATGTCATGGGTGTTTCGACACTGGTCATCGCCCGCACCGATGCCGAGGCAGCCAAGCTTCTGACCTCCGATATCGATGAACGCGATCGTCCTTTCGTCGATTACGAAGCCGGCCGCACCGTGGAGGGTTTCTATCGGGTCAGGAATGGCATCGAGCCCTGTATCGCCCGCGCCGTCGCCTATGCACCGCATTGCGACCTGATCTGGTGCGAGACATCGAAGCCGGATCTGGAGCAGGCGCGAAAATTTGCCGAAGGCGTGCACCGGGTTCATCCGGGCAAACTGCTCGCTTACAATTGCTCGCCGTCCTTCAACTGGAGCAAAAACCTCGATGACGCGACAATCGCCAAGTTCCAGCGCGAACTCGGAGCGATGGGCTACAAGTTCCAGTTCATCACGCTCGCGGGCTTCCATCAACTGAACTACGGCATGTTCGAGCTTGCCCGCGGCTACAAGGCTCGCCAGATGGCGGCCTATTCGGAACTGCAGGAAGCGGAGTTCGCGGCCGAAGCCAATGGCTACACCGCCACCAAGCATCAGCGCGAGGTCGGCACCGGCTATTTCGACGCCGTCTCACTGGCAATCACCGGCGGCCAGTCTTCGACCACCGCCATGCATGAATCGACCGAGCACGCGCAATTCAAGCCGGCTGCGGAATAAATAACCATCAATCGGAGGAGAACGACAATGCCATCCATCGCACGCATCAGCGAAAGAACCGAAGAACAGTCTTCGAGCATGAATGCCGACCAGCAGGCTGTTATCCGCATGCTGGCTAATGAGCTGCATCGCCTCAACCAGGTCGTTATGGATGCGGTCGAGGCCGGGGTCTCCGTCGAACTGGTCCGTTCCGCTCGCCATCACAGCGGCAACGGCAACTGGGGCGACCTGCTGACCCCCGTCATCGTCGCCAATGGCTCTCACACCGCCTAAGGCGTCATCGTTTGAATGAGCACAGACCGTTTTTCAAACTAGAGCACCCCGCTTTCGGTAGTTCACCAGAAAGCGGGGTGCTCTGAATTGATGCTTATGATGGCATCCGATATTTTACCGGCCATAGCAGGCCTTGGGACCGAGAGCCGATCTGCCCTTAGAGCGAAAGGAAGGCTCTTAATCGCAGACCCGCACGCGCTCGTAATGATATCCGTCGTCATATTCGTTCTGAACAGGACGGCTCTCATGCCAGCATCTCGGCGGCGGCGGTGCAGGCTCATATACTCCACCACCATTGGCGATTGCGCCGCCGATTATGCCGCCGATAAGCCCGGCTGCAACGCCGCCAGCGATTACATTTCCATCATGGTGATGATGATGACGCCGTTCCGGAGGCGGGCCGTCCCGCCAGTCATATTGCTGCGCTTGGGCAAAACCACCAATCAATGTGCTGCTTGCAAACACTGCAGTAAAGAAAACCGAAAGAACTGTCTTTTTCATCATGACCACCTCCGACGCCGCACGCCATACGATTCAAGTCTTCGACTCAGTTAAGGAACGCTTTCAAACATGATAATATTTGCCTGAATATGGCGTGAACGCGTCGTTTTGATTTAATTCATCAAAATCTCGAAGGGGTCATGATGGTATTCCGGTCATAAACCTCGCGGGCTGCTCCTGGCTCAGAACCGCTGCGGGGCCGCCGGCTTGTTTCCGGCGATGGCGTCGATACGAGCCAACACCTCGGGTGTCAGCTTGTCTCTGTGTGCCAGCGCTGCCAGGTTGTCCTCCAGTTGGCTCATGCGCGAGGCGCCGAGGATCACCGTGGACACATGGGGGTTCGAAAGGCACCAGAGCAGAGCCATATGGGTGATCGAGATGCCGATCTCTTCCGCGAGGTCAGCCAGTTCCACCACCTGGGCAAGCCGAGCGCGGCCGGTGTCGCTCGCCCACCTCTCCTTCAGCCATTCATAACCTGGCAGGTTCATGCGGCTGTCGTCCGGCACCCCCTTATTGTACTTACCGGTCAGAACGCCCGATGCGAGCGGCGACCAGATCGTGGTGCCCAAGCCCATCAGGTCATAAAGCGGCAGGTAGTCACCCTCGACCTTCTGGCGTTCGAAAATATTGTATTGCGGCTGTTCCATCGTCGGCGGCGTGATGCGCAGATCGCGGGCCACAGCATAGGCTTCGGTCAATTGCTGGGCTGACCATTCTGACGTGCCCCAGTAGAGGATTTTGCCCTGGGTAACGAGATCGTGCATGGCACGAACCGTTTCCTCGATCGGCGTATCGATGTCGGGCCGGTGGCAAAAATAGAGATCGAGATATTCCACCTGCAGGCGCTTCAGCGCAGCGTGAGCGGCGTCCGTAACATGCTTGCGCGACAGGCCCCGTTGGGTCGGCTTCTGGCCACCCCAAAACACCTTGCTCGAAACGATGAAGCTATCCCGGCTCCAGCCGAGGGTTTTCAGGGCTTCGCCCATAACGATTTCGGACTTTCCGCTCTCATAGCCCTCGGCATTGTCGAAGAAATTGATGCCGCTGTCATAAGCACGCGCCATCAGACTTACGGCATCGCTGCCTTCGACCTGCCGGCCGAAGGTAACCCACGATCCGAACGAGAATTCGCTGACCTGCAGACCCGACTTTCCAAGACGACGATATTCCATGGTGCAACTCCTCCGGGGGCAATCGATGCGGCAACATAGGCGCATAGCAGCAACAAAGACAATCACCTTCCCGTCAGCTTTCGTTGAATACAAACGCCGGATTTGCCCGTCGTCCTCCCCATTCAGCGATCCACGTTGGCGGTTGACGCAAAGGATGATCGGAACGACAAATTGCCGAGAAACTATCTGACAAGCAGAATGACGAGCACATGAGACCCCGCCGCGTGTTCCATGCCATATGGGCTTTGCGACAGCATCGCATGGCCCATTTTCGCACAACCTCTTATACTATCAATAGTTGTTATACTTTTGTTAGCCAGATTCTAACGCACTGTTTTTAGATAGATTCTTAGTTCGATTCTAAAGTTGATTATTTTCATCATCTTTTATTGACTGCAGCTTAAAAGGGTGTAAGTTACCGCTCATAAACGATCCGGCTTGCGCTCTCGCAAATCATGACGTCGGGGAGGCGTGAATGAAAACGAGCATTGTTCAGTACCAGCTTCTCGACCCCAGGAGGCTCATTCCAACCGAAGAAATCGACAGTGACAGGGTAAACGAGCTCGAACAGGAGATCGTCCAATCCGGCCGATGGACGCGGCCGATCACCGTCCATCGCGGCGATTGGTTCGTCATGGACGGGCACCACAGGCTCACCATTGCGCAACGCCTTGGCTTCAAAGTCCTGCCAGTTGTTCTTTTGGACTACGACACCGTCCGGGTGGAGGCATGGCGGCTGGGTGAGACAATCACTCCCGACATGATTTTCGAGATGGCGCGCAGCGGCCGAAAATTCCCCTGCAAAACGACGCGCCACATTTTCGAAGGCCCGCCGCCGGCTTGCGATATTCCTTTGAGGGATCTCCGGCATCCCGACATCAGCCCAAGCGCCAAACATTCAATGGCTCCCTCCTAAGGCGAGAGCGCCAAACGGCCCAGCGCAGATCCTCCCATCCCGATGGTTGGATGAGCGAAGCGCTCGCTCAGCGCCGCCCCCTTTTTTTTCACCTCACACCACATCGGCAACATCGAAAGGCATCGACGATGACCAAGACGTTCATGCACACGCCTGCCATCCATATCCTCACACGTTCCGACCTATCGGATATCGAACTGCCGCCGGCAGAGGTCATTCGGCTCGTCGAAGACGCCTACTTGTCCTATGCCAACGGACAGTCGCGTTGCCCGACCAAGCTTATGATGCCGCTCCCGAACGAGCAGCGGGACGCGGTGTCCTATTCGATGCTCGGATATGATGGCGCGCTCGAACAGGTCGGGTTCAAGACCTCCTATCGCCAAGGCAGCGAAAGCGCCGAAAAATACTACACCACGATCAGCCTCTATGACGACACGACCGGGCTTCCCTTCGCGTTCATGGATTGCCATCGCGTTGGCGGTTCGCGCACTCCGGCGACGACCGCGATCATTGCCAAGCATTGCGCCAAGGAGGACGCTCGATCGGTGCTGATGATCGGGACAGGTGCGCAGGGCATCAATACGCTACCATATCTTCTGACCGCCCTGCCCCGCCTGCAAACCCTGCGCCTCTTTGGCACGCATCCCGACGGGATTGCCGCGAGCCTCTCCACATTTGCCAAGTATTTTCCTGATCGTGAGATCGAGTTGGTGAAGGATGTCCCGGAAGCTGTCGCAGCGTCCGATATCGTCGTGGCCGCCTCCGGCCGCGCCGCCCACCCCAAAGTCCAGACCAAGTGGCTCAAGCCCGGTGGTCTATTGATCTCGGTTGCCAGCAAGGGGATTGAATCGGGCGCATTGCACGATGCGGACTATGCGATTGCGACGAACGAGGGTCAGTTGGGCGTCACCGGAAAGAGGCTCGCCGGCGCGGACGGCGTTGCCAGAATCGACGCAGAACTGCCTGAAATCGTCGGCGGCCGCAGGCCCGGACGCAACACCCAAGAGGACCGGGTGTTCGCCTTCAGCAGCGGCATGATCATCACGGATATCCCTGTCGCCCATGCATTGGCCACCAGAGGGATTGCCGCCGGCCGCGGCAAGCGGGTCGAACTATGGAGCTAATGATCAATTCGATGCGCGCTCGTGAACAGGCATGGGCGACCGCCGTCAGGCAGGACATTGAGCTACTGAGCCAGATTCACGGCGCGACGGATGGCCCGTTTCACATCATCCATCCCGAGAGCTTTGCCGACAATCTCGCGGCCTTCCAGCGCACTCTGCGGGAAAGGAACGTGGCAGGACACGTTTATTTCGGCAAGAAAGCCAATAAGGCGGGCGCATGGCTGCGTGAGGTTGCAAGGCTGCACGGATCAGTGGACGTCGCCAGCATACCCGAATTTGTTCATGCGCTGGCCAACGGCGTTCGGGGTGAGAATATTGGCGTGACGGGCGCCGCCAAGAGCAACGATCTCTTGTGGCTGGCTTGCCGCCACGGTGCAACCGTTGCCATCGACGCCCTGGACGAACTGGAGCGGGCGATCGGCATCGCGGCGGACACCGCTCCCTTGCAAATCTTGCTGCGTGTGCTGCCGCCCTCAGGGCAGAACAGCCGCTTCGGACTCAATTCAAATGACCTTCGCGTGGCGCTCGAGCGCTGCGCGAAGGCCGGAGTCCACCTGATCATGGATGGCTTTTCGTTCCACCTCGACGGCTATGCGGTGCAGCCGCGCGCCGAATTGGCATCGATGTTGATCGACCAATGCCTGGAAGCACGCCGACAGGGCTTTCCGGCATCCGCCATTTCCATAGGCGGAGGCTTTGCCTGCGCCTATGTCGAAGAGCTCGATTGGAAAGCCTTTAAGGAGCTGGTGGATCCGGCTGATTTTCACGCGGAAAAGAGCTTCAGCCACTTCTATCCCTACCACCAGGCCCCTACCGACGCCGCCATGCTCGACGCGATCCTGCAAAGCCGAGATGCAGAGGGAACGCTCGCATCGAAGCTGATCGCAGCGGACGTGCAACTATACCTCGAGCCGGGTCGAGCACTTCTCGACGGTGCGGGAATCACGGTCTTTCCGGTGCAGGGTTTCAAGAAAAATGCAGAGCACGGCATCGTTACCGTCGCCGGCCTCAGCATGAGCTTGTCGGAACAATGGAAAAACAGCGAGTTTCTGCCGGCCCCTGTTCTGGTGCAAAGGGGAGAAGCCCGCCCGCAGGAGCCCGTTCGGGCAGCGATCGGCGGCTCCAGTTGCATGGAATATGACGTTCTGACCTGGCGCAAGATCGCATTTCCCGCGGCACCTCGGTATGGCGATCTGATCATCTATCCCAATACCGCTGGCTATCAGATGGACAAGAACGAGAGTGAGTTTCACCAGCTCACCTTGCCGCCCAAGATTGTTGTGGCCCGGCAAGACGAACGTTTCACCTGGAGAATGGATCAATGACCAGACACATTAGCCGGCCTGCTGAACGAGTGGTAACCACATGCTCCGAGCTGATTGGCGACACGCCGTTGCTGGAACTTGCCCGGACGGGATCCGGCAGTCGATTGCTGCTGAAGCTGGAACAGTTCAACCCAACCGGTTCCTGCAAGGTTCGAATGGCGCGGGAAATGATCCTGGCGGCCGAGCGGGACGGAAAACTGAAGCCGGGCGGCTGCATCGTCGAGCCGACCTCGGGCAATACCGGAACGGGCCTGGCGCTTGCGGCGATCGAACGGGGCTATAAGTTTACCGCAGTCGTAGACAGCCACGCATCGCGCGACAAGCTTCGGGCGATGAAGGCCATGGGCGTCGATCTCGTTTTTATCGAGGGCAAGGGAGAAGGCCCAAGCACTGTCGAGCGGCGGCGCGTCGCGGGGGAAATTGCCAAGGAAACAGGGGCATTCTGGCCGGATCAGCACCATAACCCCAACAACAACAATGGCTATGTTGGCCTCGCGGCCGAACTGCTGCGTGACCTCGGCACGGATGTCGACTATCTCGTCGGCGCGGTCGGCACCGGCGGCACTCTATGCGGAACGGTAAGGGAGTTGCGCCGCCTCGGCTCGCAGGTAACGAGCATCGGCGTCGAACCGACAGGATCGATTATCTTCGGAGGACGACCCGGCAAGTATTGGCAGACCGGCGCCGGCGCGCCGGGCGGATTTACCGTCGGCCCCAATGTCGATCACGCTCTGATCGATGAGGGACTGACGGTCGGCGACATCGATGCGTTCACTGCTGCCCGTGTTGTCGCTCGCCGAACGGGAATGCTTGTCGGCGGCACCTCCGGCGCCGGGATCCATGTGGCGCTCAAGCGTTTGGCCCTTATCGAACCGAACAGCACGATGGTGGTCCTGGTCTGTGACGCGGGCGAAAAATATCTCGATACCATCTACGACGATGAGTGGCTTCGGGAGCGTCATCTGTTCGACGAGACGGCACATCGGCGACTGCATCGGCTCTTCGATGCATACCGGGAATCGATATATCTGGCATCTCGAACCGCCGCAGCGGTGGGAGCATAACGACGTGGCCACAATGCAATTTCGGAATTATCGGGAAATCATCGCGCTCGCCGCCCCCATTGCCGGCATTCAGTTTGCTCAGGTCGCTCTTACCAGTACCGATCTCCTGATGATGGGCTTCATCAGTGTTCAGGCGGTTGCTGCCGGCGGTCTCGCGATCCTGCTCTATAACCAACTGCGTACGATGTGCGTCGGCATGGTGACAGGCGTCGGCAACATGATTGCCGCCTCGGTCGGCCGAGGAGAAAAAAGAACCGGCACCTCATCCATTGACACCACTGCGCATGACGAAATTCGTGATTTGCTCCGGGCGTCCATGCTGCTTGCGACGATCGTCGCGATCGCCGCGGGCATTGTCCTCGTCGCGCTCAGCTATTGCCTGGTCTTTCTCGGGCAGAGCAGCGAGGTCGTCGAGCTTGCGAAGCCGATTATGTTGACCCTCGCACCGGGCTTGCTGCCAATGCTGTGGCTCAATGTCCTTCGTCAGTTTGCGGTCGGAATGCGTCGCGCTGGCTCGCTCTTGCGGGTTACGATCATCTCGATCGGCGTCAACGCCCTGCTCGACGGGGCTTTCATTTATGGATGGCTCGGCTTGCCGAAACTGGGCCTTGCAGGCATCGGTCTGGCGACCACGCTTGTCCAGATATGGACCTTTTTCGTTTATTTGCGCACGGTCCGGCGGGACGAAAAACTGAACGCCCTCCTCGCGCTGGATGGATGGCGGGCGCAGCCTGCGACGATAAGAAAAATCGCCAAGATGGGAACGCCAATCGCATTGACCTACGGTTCCGAAGCGGCAATCACCTCGATCGCGACCGTCTTCATGGGGACGTTCGGTCCGGTCGCTCTCGCCGCTTCCAACATCGTCAACCAGCTCGCCTATATCGTCTACCAAGCCAATATCGGGCTGTCTCAAGGCTCATCGATTCTAGTGAGCCGCACGGCCGGAAAAGGGCAGACGGGTGAAATCGGCGCGATCGCGAGGCGCACCTTCACGATCAGCTTCTCCATTATGACGGCTGTTGGGCTCCTCTACGCCTTGCTTCCGCAGGCGGTGCTGCGTCCCTTCCTGGGTGATGAGGCCGATCCGGCCGTGCTCGCCGCCGCAACGACGCTCCTCTGGTTCGCCATAGCCCATCAGTTCTTCAAAGGTTCTCAAAATATCTGCATCGGGCTGCTGCGGGGGCTCGGAAACACGAAGGCTGGGCTGACAAACACGCTCATCGGCTACTGGTTGATCGGCATCCCGGCCATGGCGGTCTGCGGATATTGGATCGGCTGGGGCAGTTACGGCATCTGGTTCGGCCTTTGCGTCGGATTCGGAGCGACCAGCTTTCTGCTGTGGTGGCGTTTCATTGCGGACCTGAGAATGGCATCGGCTACGTCGCAAGACCCTGAATATCGGGCACCCGCCAGGCTTGGCGGAAAGGCATGACGATATTCCGCACACCATACTAAAAGATGATTGTATTAATCATGTTTTGTCGTTAAAGCAGACAATCACGATCAAGTTTTTCAGGCAAAAGCGCTGAGATGTCGTTTCTCCTTGAGCGGTGAAAGCGACGGATAGGCTGTGCCTGTTGAATGAACACTATGTTGTAACAAATATTGACCTGGAGGATTCGCCATGAGGCGGCGCGTGTTGAGCGTGTGTAATATTGCAAGCATTATTGTCATGTTGATCTCGGGAAGCGCTTTCGCAGAGAAAAAACAGACGCTTTCGATCGTGGATGATCGTGGTGTGACCGTGCAGGCCCCGGTCAACCCCAAACGGATTGCTTCGGTTTCCTACCTCGCGGTCGATGTCGCGCTGGCCCTCGGCATCAAGCCTGTTGCGACCACCTACATGACGGCCGGACGCCAACCGGACTACCTTCTTGGCCTGACAAAGGACATGAAGCAGATCGGGCAACGGGCAAAGCCCAATCTCGAACTGCTGTCGGAAGTCCGGCCCGACGTCATCATTGCCATGAAACGCTATACCGTCGGCAACGCCGCACAGTTCGAGAAGATCGCGCCCTATGTCGCCTATAACATGGAGCTTCTGAGCCAAAGCTATCAGGAGGTCAGCGACCTTTCGAAGCTATTCGGAAATCCGCAGCGCGGCGAAGAACTGAATGCCGCTTTCAAGAAGGATCTCGAAGATTTCGCCGCGAAGGCGCCGAAGGATGTGCACCCGCGTTTCCAGATCATGTGGGCGGGCGATACCCCCTTCTCCTTCCATACTGAAAATACCGCGGCGTCGATCGTTGCAGCGCTCGGAGGCGACAATATTGCCGGCCCGATGACGCAGAACGGTAAGTTCGGCCAGGAACTGAGCCTCGAAACGATGCTGGAAAAAGATCCGCAGGTGATCTTCGTCTATGACAGCGGACCGGATCGTCCGCATGAGAACAATCCCATCTGGCAGCAGCTCTCGGCAGTCAAGAACGGTCGCGTGTTCTATGTCGGCGACGAGTGGGTGGAAACCAATGGTCCGATCGCCCGCGAGCTGGTGCTGCGTGAGGCCGCCCATTACCTCTACCCTGACACCTTCCCTGCCGTCGATGTCAAGGCGGAGGCGGCCAAGCTGATTCCGACCGAGCTGCAGAATTGATCAGGCTTGCGGCCGCCACGCGGCCACGGAATGACCTTCGATCGCTGGTGATGACAATGATGATCGTGGTCGCTGCCGCGATCGTCGTCGCCGGCGGGCTTCTGATCGGCGCAAAGCCCCTTCAGCCGCGTGCTCTTTGGACGGTCCTGTTAGCTCCCGACGGGAAAATCGATTCCATTCTCGTATGGACATTGCGGCTGCCGCGCAGCCTTGCGGCTTTCATCGGGGGCGCCGGTCTCGGCGTCTCCGGTTATCTTCTGCAGACCCTGACGCGCAACCCGCTTGCCGGGCCGGGCCTGACCGGCGTGACATCCGGAGCGGTGACACCAATCGTTTTCTGTTTCGTCTTCGTACCGTGGCTTTCGTCCGTCTATTATCCATTGGTCGGACTGGCGGGCGGTTTGGCGGCTGCGCTGTTGACCTTCTGGGTCTCACGCGGGGGCAGAGGGCGACCTTTGCATCTGGCGCTTGGCGGCATCAGCATCTCCTTGTTCCTCAGCGCGGTCACGACATACGTCCTCTTGTTGAGCGGACCGCAGGTGCCATCATTGCTTTTCTGGCTGTCCGGCGGCTTTCAGGGACGTTCGTGGACGCAGCTCACATACATGACCCCATGGGTGCTCATCGGCACCGCCGGCGCATTGGCATGCCAGCGAGTGATCGGCCTTCTCGCCCTCAGCGAACAGGCGGCGGCCGGGATGGGATTGCAGCTCTCGTTTTGGAAGCCGTTGCTACTGCTTCTGGCGGTTTTCCCCGTAGCGGGTGTTACGCCGGTGGCCGGTCCTATCGCGTTCGTCGGTTTGGCCGCGCCGCATATCGCCCGGCTTTTGAGGCCGAACGGTCCGGGATGGACCATTGCCCTGACCGCAGCGCTCGGCGGCCTGATGGTCGTTGCCGCCGATGTGATCGCGCGCAGCATTGCCGCTCCCCAAGAACTTCCGGTCGGGATCGTCACGGCGCTGATAGGAGGGCCGTTGTTCATCTACCTCGTCCAAAGCCGCAGCTTCTCGTTCAAGGGAGAAGCGTGATCATGGCCACTTCCTTGCCGCTCCGAAACACCAGCAGCACCGGGTTCCTGCTCGCCTTTGTCTTCATCGCGCTCCTCTCCTTCGTGCTGGCGGTGTTCGTTGGGGTGGCCGATATTCCGGCATCGGATGTCATCGCAGTGTTCACGGGAGGCGGCTCGCAGCAGGCGCAATCGATCATCATGGACATCCGCCTGCCTCGTATCGTCACGGGAATACTGGCTGGCATTCATCTGGCTGTTTCCGGCCTTATTCTTCAAAGCGTTACCCGCAACCCACTCGCCGATCCATCGATCATGGGTGTCTCTCAGGGGGCGACGCTTGCAGTCACCATCTTCCTGCTGTTCACAGTCTATATTCACTATACCGGATCGACGACTGTCGCCGAGCTCCCCCTTGAATGGCTGCCCGCCGTTGGCACGGTGGGTGGTCTTCTGGCCGGCGGCATCATCTATCTGCTGGCGTTTCGCCTCGATTTGGGGCCGCTTCGCATCACGCTTTGCGGCATTGCCGTGGGAGCCGTCCTGCAAGCTCTCGCCATCGGATTGATCGCAGGCTGGGGCTCTGCGCGGATCGAAGTGCTGCTGGAATGGCTTTCGGGCAGTCTCTACGCGCGGAGTTGGGAACATGCCGCATTTCTGTTTCCATATACGATTGCCGGTCTCGCCGTCTTGCCCATGATCCGACGGCCACTGGAACTCCTGCGTTTCGAAGCCCCGATGGCCCAATCCTTCGGGCTTTCTTACAAGCGGCAGTTTTCGCTTGCTCTGCTCCTGTCCTGCGCTCTTGCGGCAAGCGCGGTTGGCACGGTTGGCCCGATCGTCTTCATCGGGCTCATCGTGCCTCACCTTGCCCGCTTTCTTGCCGGCAGACGCAATGCCCTCATTCTGCCGTTGACGGTCGCCCTCGGCGCGGTGACCGTGACCCTTGGAGATCTTGTCGGCCGGCTGATAGGGCAGGCCGACGAAATCCCGATTGGCATCGTCACGGCGATCTGTGGCGTTCCTGTGCTCATCGCACTTCTTCGCAAAACCCCATGAGGATGCCATGCTGCTGTCCTGCTCCCGCCTATCCGTCGCCTATGGTCCTCGAAGAGCGCTGAACGGCCTCGATCTCTCCTTCAGGCCAGGCGAAATCCGCGCGCTGATCGGACCCAACGGCTCCGGAAAGAGCACGGCCCTGCAAGCCCTTTCCGGTCTGATCAAACCGGCCGGTGGGAACGCGGAGATCGATGGCAGGCCGATCACATCCATGTCGCGGCGACAATTGGCCAAACAGCTTGCCTTCCTGCCGCAGCAACCGGCCGCGCCTGACGAGATGACCGTGGCGCAACTGGTGCGGCAAGGTCGCTTCGCGCATGTCGGCCTGTTCAAAAGCTATGGTCCGCGGGATGAGGATGCCATTCGCTGGGCGCTGGAAAGCACAGGGCTCCACGGTTTTGCCGATAGGAGCCTGCGGGAACTGTCCGGCGGCGAGCGCCAGCGGGCTTGGATCTCGGCGGCGATTGCGCAGGAAGCACGGATTTTGCTGCTCGACGAGCCGACCTCGTTCCTCGACATCGGCTACCAGGTGGAGGTTCTCGATCTCGCCCACCGGCTCAGCCGGGAAAAGGGTGTCACCATCATCATGGCGATCCACGATCTAAACCAGGCAATGTCGGTTTGCGATCAGATCTCATTGCTCGACAGAGGCAATCTGGTCTTCGACGGTGATCCCAAGGTCCTGGCCGGCACTGGGCTCATCGAAAAAGTGTTCCGGGTGAAGGGTCGTTTTGTGCCGATCACCTCCGATGGACCCCCGCATTTCGATGTCGAGCTTGCGCATCGATATCACTAGGACGAGCGGAGTTGCAGTGGCTTCGGAGGCCGATGGCAAACATCCAATACGGAGCCGCGAAAATGTATCCGGAAGACCATGATCCGAACGCATCCTCCCAGGATTGGCGGGCGGCCGCAAACAAGAAAGCCCGCTTCCATATCTTGTCCGGGCTTCTGTCTCGCATGCATGTGATGCAACGGCTTTTGGGCAATCTGCCCGCTCGCACCGGAGGGGATCGGCGATCCAGTCCCGACTATGCCCCCGGTGAACTTCAAAACAATGAGTTGGCAGACACTGAGCTAAGCGATCTGCGCCAGAAGGCTTTCATCTCCTCGATGCTCCATGCCGCCTCTTCCCGTTGGAAACGCTGCTGACGGAGGGCAACGATCTTGCCGACACACGGAACAGGCAGGCGCAAAGGCGAACTTCCCGCCAACTTTTAATCGCAAGCCGCGTTCCTATATATACGGAACAAGTCATCTTTCTGCCTAAGGACAGGAGAAACAATGCCCGGTGCAGTTCCGCGTTTCACTCAGCTTGCAGTCATCGTCGCCCTTGCCGTTGCTACGTCCCTTGCGAGCTTCAGCGATGCCGATGCGCGTCGAGCCGGCGGTTTTAGTGGATTCGGCAGCCGCGGGACGCGAACCTTTGACTCTCCGGCCATAACCCGCACAGCTCCGACGCAGGCCGCTCCCATCGACCGAACCATGACGCCCCGGCCGCAGACCCAAACCCAAACGCAGTCGCCGATCAATACGCAGCCGCGTCCCAGCCTCTTCAACGGTTTCGGCCGGTCGATGATCGGCGGATTGATAGCGGGCGGTCTTCTCGGCATTCTGCTCGGACACGGGTTCGGCGGCGGCTTCGGTTTCCTTGGCATGCTGCTGCAGATCGGCCTGATCATCGCGGCCATCAGCTTCGCCATGCGGTTTTTCGCCAACCGGCAGCGAACCTCTTATTCGGCATCGGGATCGAACGCGTCATACAATATGAGCGCGCCGCGGCCTTCTTCCTTCTCCATTCCGACGATAGGCGGTGGCGCTGCGAGCCAGGCGCCGCAAAGACATGCCAATGACGAGATCGGGCTGTCGCAAGCCGATCTCGACCGTTTCGAACAGCTTCTGACGGAAGTCCAATCGGCTTATGGCGCCGAGGACTACAACACCCTACGCCGTCTAACCACGCCGGAGGCAATGTCCTATCTTGCCGAGGAGCTCGGAGAGAATGCAACCAAAGGCGTCCGCAACAGCGTTTCCAACGTTCGTCTGCTGCAGGGCGATATTTCAGAAGCCTGGCGCGAAGGCAATGCCGAATATGCCACTCTTGCCATGCGCTATTCGAGCGTCGACGCGCTGCTCGACCGCACGACGGGCCGACTCGTCGACGGCGACGATCGCAATGCGTCTGAGACCACCGAAGTCTGGACCTTCGTGCGCCAGCCCGGTTCCGACTGGAAGCTTTCGGCTATCCAGGGAACAGAACTCCATCACGCTTGAGCCTGCCTCGGCAGGCTCAATGCCTTGTTCTGCACAGCAATGATGACCAGCCGATCATAATAGTTGTCCATTTGCCATCTGGTCACCTCCGAACGTCAGACCGTCAGGTAGGACAAAGCGTCTGACGCGGAGCTGCTCGTCGTCAACGCCGCGAGCTGTGCCGACGTCATGGAAGCGAGCTGACCTGACGTAAAGGCTTCAGCCTGGGACGTTGACAAGGCGGCCAGCGCACTGGTGCTCAGTCCCGAAATCGCGCTCGTGCTCAGAGAGATGATCTGCTCGGTTGAAAACGCGGCGAGGTCGGTAGCATCCAGTGCTGCGGCCTGCATGACGTCGAAGGAGCCGACCTGCGATGTCGACAGCGCTTCGATTTGCGCAGTGCTCATTGCCGCCACCTGGGCGTAGCTCAGCGAAGAAATCTGGCCTGTCGTCAAAGCCGCAATCTCGTCGGAGGATAGGGACGCGATGGCGGTCGTGGACAATCCTCTGATCGCCGTCGAACTAATCGCCGTAAGTTCCTCCGTCGAGAAGGTTTCCAAATCCGTGGTGGTCAACCCGGCAAGCCCGGTGGAACTCAATGCGGAGATCTGACTGGTGGAAAGCGCTTCGACCTGCTCCTCGCTAAGAACTGCGACTTGGTCGCTGCTCAATCCCGCAACGCCTGCCGTGCTCAAGGCTGCAATTTCGGTGGCGGAAAGCGTCACGATAAAGTCCGTGGATAGCCCCTTCATCGCGCTTGAGCTAATCGCACCGAGTTCTTCCGGTGAGAAAGTGTCCAGCATATCAAGGGTCAGGCCCTTCAGCGCCTCCGAACTCAATCCAGCGATCTGACTGGTCGAGAGCGTTTCGACCTGCTCAACCGTCAAGGCGCCGGCCTGCGCGCTGCCGAGGCCTGCAACAGCCGTCGGACTTAAGGCGGTGATTTGCGCATCCGAAAGCGAGGCGATGTCGACGGTGCTCATGGCCGCAATCTGCTTCGAGGTGAGAGCGCCGACCTGAGCGGTCGTCAGGGCATCCACCTGATCGGTGCTGAGGACTGCGATCTGGTTGGTGGTCAGACCCGATATGGCGGCTGTACCCAGGGCTGCGACTTGGGACGCCGTCAGCGAGGCGACCGTTGCCGTTGACAAGCCCGAGACCGCGCTTGAACCGATCGCCGCGATCTCGGTCGTAGTGAAGGTATCCAGATCATCCGCGCTGAGGGCGGCAATCTGCTTCGAGCTGAGCGCGCTGATCTGCACGCTTGTCAGTGCCTCGACTTGATCGGTGCTCAATACCGCGATCTGATCGGTGGTCAAGCCCGCTATACCCGACGTGCCAAGTGCTGCAACCTGCTCCTCCGAAAGCGAGGCGATGTCGCCGGTGGTCATGGCCGCAATCTGCTTCGAGGTCAGAGCGCCGACCTGAGCCGTCGTCAAAGCGTCCAACTGATCGGTGCTCAGCACTGCGATCTGATCGGTGGTCAGACCCGAAATGGCGGCCGTACCCAGCGCTGCGATTTGGGCGGCCGACAGTGAGGCGATCGTTGCCGTCGACAGGCCCGAAGCCGCACTCGAACCGATTGCCGCAAGCTCGGCTGAGGTGAAGGTATCCAGATCCTGCGCGCTAAGGGCGGCAATCTGTTTCGAGCTGAGGGCGCCGATCTGCACACTGGTCAGCGCCTCGACCTGATTGGTGTTCAGGGCAGCAATCTGGCTGGTGGTCAGACCCTCTATCCCCGCCGTGCCAAGTGCCGTGACCTGTTCCAGCGAAAGCGAGGCGATGTCGGCCGTGCTCAAGGCCGCAATCTGTTTCGAGCTGAGTGCGTGCATTTGTGCCGTCGTCAAGCCGTCCACCTGATCGGTGCTCAGCACTGCGATCTGATCGGTGGTCAACCCCACTATGGCCGCCGTACCCAGGGCCGCCATCTGGGTCGCCGACAGCGAGGCGATCGTTGCCGTCGACAGGCCCGAGATCGCGCTTGAACCGATCGCGGCCATTTCGGCAGTGGTGAAGGTATCCAGATCGTCCGCACTGAGCGCCGCGATCTGCTTCGCGCTGAGCGCGCCCACTTGGGTACTGCTCAAGGCTTCAACCTGATCGGTGCTGAGCACCGCGATCTGATCCGTAGTCAGACCCTCTATTCCCGCCGTTCCAAGTGCCGCGACCTGTTCCAACGAGAGCGAGGCGATATCGCCGGTGCTGAGGACCGCAATCTGCTTCGACGTGAGAGCGCCGACCTGAGCTGTCGTCAAAGCGTCCAACTGAACGGTGCTGAGCGCGGCGATCTGATCGGTGGTCAGACCCGATATGCCCGCTGTGCCCAAGGCGGCGACCTGGGTCGCCGACAGCGAGGCGATCGTTGCCGTCGACAGGCCCGAGACCGCAATCGAAGTGATTACGGCTATCTCCGCAGCAGTGAAGGTGTCGAGATCCTCGGCGCTGAGGGAGGCAATCTGTTTCGAGCTAAGCGCGCCGACCTGTGTGCTGGTCAGGGCCTCAACCTGATCGGTGCTGAGCGCCGCGATCTGGTCGGTGGTCAGACCTGCGATGCCCGCCGTGCTCAAAGAGGTGATCTGGCTTGCCGAAAGGGTAGCGATGTCGCCGGTGCCGAAGGCCGCAACCTGCCGCGAGCCGAGCGCGCCGATCTGAGCGTTGGTCAGAGCGTCCACCTGATCGGTACTCAGGGCCGCGATCTGCTTGGTGCTCAGTCCACTGACGCCGACCGTGCTCAGCGCCGCGATTTGAGCCGTCGTCAAGGAGGCGATCGCGTCCGTCGACAGGCCTGGGATCGCATTCGAACCGATCGCTGCGATCTCCTTCGTCGAGAAGGTCGCTATATCGTCGGACCCCAATACCATAAGCTGTGTGGAACTGAGTGCTCCGATCTGGGTGCTGGTCAAAGCCTCCATCTGCGCCGTGTTCAGGGCCGCGATCTGCTTGGTGCTGAGCACATTGATATCTGCCGTACTCAACGATGCGATCTGGGTCGTCGTCAGGGAGGCGACGGTGTCTGTCGACAAGCCCGCGATGGTATCCGAACTGATCGCTGCAACGTCCTTGGTCGAAAACGTTGCTATGTCGTCCGTGCCGAGGGCTCCGATCTGCCGTGAGTTCAGCGCGCCAACCTGGGTGCTCGTCAAGGCCTCCACCTGAGCGGTGCTCAGCGCTGCAATCTGCGCCGTGCTCAAGGCGGCAATACCCTGTGTACTCAGGGCCGCGATCTGGGCTGTCGTCAGGGAGGTGATCGTCGCCGTCGACAACCCCGGGATCGCACTCGAACTGATTGCTGCAATGTCCTTGGTCGAGAAGGTTGCTATGTCGTCCGAAGTAAGCGCGGCAATCTGTGTGGAATGGAGAGCGCCGACCTCGGCGCTGGTCAAGGCTTCAGCCTGACTGGTGCTGAGCACCGCTAGTTGCTTGGTGCTCAATCCCGCAACGCCAGCCGTGCTGAGGGAAGCAATCTGGGCTGTTGAAAGAGCCGCTATGTCGTCTGTGCTCAAGGCAGCAACCTGCACCGAGCTCAGCGCCGCGATCTGCTTGGTCGACAGAAGCGCAATCTGATCGGTGCTCAGGACGGCGAGCTGCTTGGTGGAAAGTCCGGCGACGCCAGCGGTGCTCAGCGCCGCGATTTGGGTCGTTGAAAGCGACGCTATGTCGCCCGTGCTCAGCGCCGCGATCTGTGTCGAGCTGAGTGCGCCGATCTGGGTACTGGTCAGGGCGTCGAGCTGAGCCGAGCTCAGGGCGGCAATCTGATCGGCAGTCAAGCCCGTAATGCCCGATGAACTCAGCACGGCGATCTTGTCGGTGGACAAGACCGCAACATCGTCACCCAAGGCAGCGACTTGCGACGAAGTCAGCGCCTTGACCTGCGCAGCGGAGAGGAGGCCGACCTGAGTGCTGCTCAAGGCTTCGACCTGATCGGCCGTCAGGCTCACAACTGCGCTGGTGCTCAGGGCAGCAATCTGATCTTCGCTGAGAGATGCGACAACATCCGTGCTCAAGCCCGGCATGGCCTTGCTCGTGATCGACGCGATATCGGCGGTTGAGAAGGTCGCGATGTCCTCTGCGCTCAGGGCCGCAAGTTGCGTTGAACTCAGCACCTTCACCTGGGCCGTGGATAGTGCTTGGACCTGAGCTGTGCTCAAGGCGTCGATCTGGTCGGCCGTCAGGCCTACAACCGCGCTGGTGCTCAAGGCAGCAATCTGAACAGTCGACAGGGCTCCGATAATATCTTCGCTCAGGCCCGATATAGCCTTGTTCGTGATCACCGCGATATCGGCGGTCGAGAACACAGCTATGTCCTCTGCGCTCAGGGCCGCAAGTTGCGTTGAAGTCAGCGACCGCACCTGCGTCGTAGACAGGGCTCCCACCTGATCGGTGCTCAAAGCCTCGACCTGGTCGGCCGTCAAGTTTGCAACCGCGCTGGTGCTCAAGGCAGCAATCTGAACGGTCGACATGGCTTCGATCTGGTCGGCGCTCAGGGCCTGAAGCTGTACTGTCTTGAGGGCATTGATCTGGAGCGTGGTCAACACGGCGATCTGATCGTCGGAAAGCGCCGCGACGGTATCCGTGCTCAAGCCTGTCAGGGCTTTGCTGGTGATCGCCACGATATCCGCGGTGGAAAAGGTCGCTATGTCCTCCTCGCTCAGAACTGCAAGCTGCGTCGAGCTCAGCGCCTTGACCTGCGTCGGCGACAGAGCCTCGACCTGATCGGTGCTCAAGGCCGTAAGCTGTGATGTTGTGAGCGCTGCGACCTGAAGTGTCGTCAATACAGCGATCTGATTGGTACTAAGCGCAGCGACGGTGTCCGTGTTCATGCCCGGGAGGGCCTTGACCGCGATCGCCGCGATGTCAGCGGTCGAGAAGGTCGCTATATCCTCCGCGCTCAGGGCCGCAAGTTGCGTCGAGCTCAGCGACTTGACCTGTGTCGGCGTCAAAGCCTCGACCTGATCGGTGCTCAAGGCCTGGAGCTGTACTGTCGTAAGGGCACTGAGCTGAGCCGTCGTCAATGAAGCGATCTGACTTGTGGTAAAGGCGGCGACAATGTCCGTGCTCAAACCGGGCATGGCCTTGCCGGCGATCGCCGTGATATCGGCGGCCGAGAATGTCGCTATATCCTCTGCGCTCAAGGCAGAAAGTTGTGTCGAAGTCAGCGCCTTCACCTGGGTCGACGACAAGGCCTCGACCTGATCGGAGGTCAAAGCCTCGATCTGCGCTGTCTTGAGGGCAGCGATCTGGACCGTCGTCAATACGGAGATCTGCTTCGTGGAGAGCTCTGCGATGACGTCCGCGCTCAGGCCCGGTATGGCTTTGGCAGTGATGACAGCGATATCAGCGGTCGAGAAGGTCGCTATATCATCCGTGCTGAGAGCCCCAAGTTGCGTCGAAGTCAGAGCCTTGACCTGCGCCGAGGTCAGAGCCTTGACCTGATCGGTGCTCAAGGCTGCGATCTGATCGGTCGTCAGCTTTGGAACCGCGACAGTGCTCAATGCGGCGATCTGAGTGGTGGTGAGCGCTTCAAGAATGCCCGTACCCAGGCCCAAGATGCCTTTGCTCGTGATCGCCGCGATATCGGCGGTCGAGAATGTCGCTATGTCATCCGTGCTTAGGACCGCGAGCTGCGTCGAGGACAGGGCCTTGACCTGCGCCGGCGACAAGGCTTCGACCTGGGCGGTGCTCAAACCGGCGATCTGATCGGTCGTCAGGCTTGCAATCGCGGTGGTGCTGAGGGCAGCAATCTGGGCGGTCGACAGGCCATCGAACTGATCAGCGTCCAAGGCCTCGACCTGCGTTGTTTTAAGCGAGGCGACCTGGGCTGTCGTCAACACGGCAATCTTGTCGGAGGAAAGCGCTGCGATAACTTCCGTGCTCAAGCCTTTCACGGCCTTGCTGGCAATTGCCGCGATATCGGCGGTGGAGAACGTCGCGATGTCTGCTGTGCCCAGGGCCGCGAGTTGCGTCGAGCTCAGCGACGCCACCTGCGCCGACGACAGGGTTTCGACCTGCTCCGTGCTCAATGCCTCAAGTTGCTTCGTCGTGAAGCCCGTGATCTGAAGCGTCGTCAATGCGGCGATCTGATCGGTGGAGAGCTCCGCGATGACGTCCGCGCTCAAGCCCGGGATCGCTTTGTTCGTGATTGCCCCGATATCGGCGGAGGAAAAGGTCGCCATGTCCTCCGCACTCAAGGCCGCAAGCTGCGTCGAACTCAATACCTTGACCTGCGCCGATGACAGGGCCTCGACCTGAGCAGTACTCATGGCCGCAATCTGTTCGGTCGTAAGACTTGCGACCGCATTGGTGTTCAAGGCAGCAATCTGATCGGTCGACAGCGCTGCGATCATATCCGTATCCAAGCCGAGAACGGCCCTGTTCGTGATCGCGGCGACATCATCGGTCGAGAATGTCGCTATGTTATCTGCGCCAAGGACCGCAAGCTGCGTCGAGCTCAACACCTTGACCTGCGTCGACGACAGGGCTTCAACCTGATCAGCACTCAAAGCCGCGACCTGATCGGTCGTCAGGCCAGCGACCGCGCTGGTGCTCAGAGCGGCGATCTGGTCGGTGCTCAGACCTCCCACAATGTTGGCAGCCAAGCCCAGGATGCCCTTATTCGTGATCGCCGCCATATCGGCGGTCGAGAATGTGGCTATGTCATCCGCACCAAGGACCGCGAGCTGCGTCGAGCTCAGCGACTTCACCTGTGCCGGCGTCAGAGCCTCGACCTGAGCGGTACTCAAGGCCGCGATCTGATCGGTGCTCAGACCTGCAATCGCGCCGCTGTTCAAGGCAGCAATCTGATCCGTCGACAGGGTCTCGAGCTGATCGGTATCCAAGGCCTGGAGTTGCGTCGTCTTGAGGGCGCTGACCTGGCTTGTCGTCAGCGCGGCAACCTGATCGGTAGAAAGCGCCGCGACGGCGTCGGTGCCCAGACCCGAGACGGCTTTGCTGGCAATCGCCGCAATATCGGCGGTCGAGAACGTTGCTATATCGTCCGCACTCAGGGCTGCGAGTTGCGCCATCTTCAGGGCGCCGACCTGATCCGTTGTCAGAGCCTCAGCCTGATCTGTCGTCAGAGCATGAAGCTGCGTCGTGGTGAGCGCGGAAACCTGGCCTGAACTCAGACTTTCAATAGAAATCTTATCGAGAACGCTCAGTTGATCCAGCGTCAAACCAATTATGGCGCCTTGCGAAATGGCGCTCAATTGCTCGGTATCGAGGACGTCAACATCTTCCGTATCCAAAGCTGCGATCTGAGCCGAAGAAAGCGCTTGGATCTGCGCTGTGGAAAGCGATGCCACATCTTCGGTGGACCACGCCGCGACCGACGCTGTCGAAAGAAGTCTGATTTGATTGACAGTCAGGGAAGAAGCGATCGTAGTCATGCCCGCAAATCCTAAACGTTAAGTCCAGCGTCTCAACAACCAACAGGCGGCATGTTTGCCCAAGCTCTGAATGAGCATCGGCCACTCGATTCCGCCATTCTTTAAATGCTGGGTACGAAAAGGGGCTTGCCTGAACCTGAAGTTGGCTGGCTTCGCAGCCTCTCGTTCAGACGTCCTCTGGAGGATTCTTCATCGCGAAATCAAACGGATGGTGGCATTTCTCGATGCCAGCCCAGCCTTGACCCCTCTGGGCGCGCCAAGAGGCCCTTTAGTTTAGTGATTCTTCAGACTTCGTCATGAGTCGGGATTTGCCGTTATGATCTCACGCGGTCAGGATGCGCCGCCTGAAAGGCGGGCAGTTTGGCGCACTTGCCATCGATATCGGCTATGCGCCTGAAATCGGTCATGTCCACCCCCCAGCGGCGGGCGTTGTAGACCTGCGGAACAAGGCAGAGATCCGCCATCGTCGGCTGATCTCCAAAGCTGAACTCTCCCTTGCTCTCGCCCAGCATTGCTTCCAGTTTGCCAAGTCCGCTCGTGATGAAGTGCTTCATCCACGCGTCGCGGGCGTCAGCGTTGTCCGTTATGGTCATGACATGCGCCGCGACATGCGTGTTGCAGATAGGATGAATGTCCATAGCGATCGCGTAAGCAAGCGCCCGCACGTGCTGCCGGTCCGCAATGTCCTGTGGCATCAATCCGCACCCCGGCCGAAGCTCGGCGAGATATTCGATGATTGCGAGCGACTGCGTCAGCGTCCTTCCATCGATCACCAGCGTCGGCACGAACCCCTGCGGATTGAGCGCCAGATAATCCGGGCTCCTCTGCTCGCCTTCCAGCAAGTTGATCGACACGGTTTTATAGCCGATCCCGAGCATATTGAGCGCAATGCGGACACGGTAGCTCGCCGATGATCTCCAGTAGTCGTAGAGAACGACCTCATTCATGGCCCCTTCGATCCTTCATATTTTTCGACCGTCTGCTCGATCGCTCCGAAGATCGAATGCCCAGTCCGATCCTTCATCTCGATGCGGACCTGGTCTCCGAACTGCATGAATGGAGTTTTCGGCGATCCGGTTTCAATGGTCTCGATCATCCGTATCTCGGCGATGCATGAATAGCCGTCTCCTCCGTCGTCGATCGGCTTGCCCGGCCCACCATCGAGCTTGTTGGAAACCGTTCCCGAGCCGATGATCGTGCCGGCCACCAGATTGCGGGTTTTGGCGGCGTGGGCGATCAGTTGGCCAAAATCAAACGTCATGTCGATACCGGCATTTGCCTTGCCGAACGCCTTGCCGTTCAAGCTCACGAGCAGTGGAAGATGCAGCCTGCCGCCATCCCACGCTTCCCCGAGTTCGTCCGGGGTCACGGCGACCGGAGAAAATGCCGATGCGGGCTTGGACTGGAAGAAACCAAATCCTTTTGCCAGTTCTTCGGGTATGAGGCCGCGCAGCGACACGTCATTGACGAGCATGACCAGGCGGATGGCGCTGCGGGCAGCCTCCGGACTGGACCCCATCGCAACATCGCCGACGATGACGGCAACCTCGCCTTCCATGTCGATCCCATAGGCCTCATCAGCCATCACGATAGGGTCGCGTGGACCAAGGAAACCGTCCGAGCCGCCTTGATACATCAGCGGATCGATCCAGAAGCTGTCCGGCATCACGGCGTTGCGCGCCTTGCGCACCAGCTCGACATGGTTGATATAGGCCGAACCATCAGCCCACTGATAGGCCCGCGGCAAAGGCGACGCGGCGTCATGTTCGTGGAACCGGATCGTCGGCTGCGCTCCCGTCTCGATACCCTCAGCAATCAGCGCGAGCCTCGGGGCCACATGCTCCCAATCGTCGAGCGCTGCCTGCAGCGTTCGGGCAATGTGACCGACCTCGGAGCAGCGCGTAAGGTCGCGGGAGACGACGACAAGCCGACCGTCCCTTGTGGAATCTTTCAAAGTCGCAAGCTTCATGTCCCAATCCCAATGTCAGAGGATGTTCGACCGGACTTCACTTGATGCCGGGAGTACCGTCGAAGCGGCGTTCCAGGCCGTCCCAGCATTCCAGGTAATTGTCCTGCCGCGTTTCGAGCTCGGCCGCGTATTTCGTCACCTGCTGTGGAAACCTCGTCTCGAACATGAACGCCATGGTGTTCTCCAGCTTTACAGGTTTAAGCTCGGAATTGGATGCTTTTTCAAAGCCCGATGCGTCCGGCCCGTGGGGAAGCATCATATTGTGCAGGCTCATGCCACCCGGCACGAAACCCTGCTCCTTCGCATCATATTGGCCATGGATCAGGCCCATGAACTCGCTCATGATGTTGCGATGGTACCAGGGCGGGCGGAAGGTGTGTTCCGCCACCAGCCAGCGCGGCGGAAAGATCACGAAATCGACGTTCGCCGTGCCGGCACTTTCGGTTGGGGCGGTCAGCACAGTGAAGATCGACGGATCGGGATGGTCGAACAGGATCGCGCCGACCGGGGAAAACGTCCGCAGATCATACTTGTAGGGAATATAGTTGCCATGCCAGGCGACCACATCGAGGGGCGAGTGGCCTATTTCCGTGACGTAGTATTTGCCACACCATTTGACATGCACGCGGCAGGGCGTCTCCTTGTCCTCGAAGGCGGCAACCGGGGTCTTGAAGTCGCGCGGGTTTGCCAGGCAGTTTGCGCCTATAGGCCCCCGATCCGGCAGCGTGAATTTCGCGCCGTAGTTCTCACATATATATCCGCGCCAGACTTTCTCATCGCCCTTGCGCGTCACCTTGAACATCATGCCACGCGGGATGACGCAGATTTCCAGGGGCTCGATGTCCATGATGCCCATTTCGGTGAACACCCTGATGGCACCGACCTGGGGCACGATCAGCAGCTCGCCATCGGCATTGAAGGAATAATCGTCCACCATGTCCTCGTTGAAGACATAGGCGTGTGACGCCATGCCTGTCTGGGTCATGACATCGCCGGCGGTCGTGATCGTGCGAATCCCGTCCAGGAAGGTCAACCTCTCGTTTGGCACGGGCACCGGGTCCCAGCGAAGCTGCCCCAAAGGAAGCGAATGTTCGTCAAGGCAGGGTGCGGATTTCCAGAGAGGATAGGAAGCGTTCGAAAAGCGGCGGGTATGACGCACGCTCGGGCGAATGCGATAGAGCCATGATCTTTCATTCGTCCCGCGGGGAGCGGTGAACGGTGAACCCGAAAGCTGTTCGGCATAGAGACCGTAATTGCATTTCTGCGGGCTGTTCTGGCCTTGCGGCAAAGCGCCGGGCAGCGACTCGCTTTCGAAGTCGTTGCCGAAGCCGGGCATATATTGCAGCGTCTCCGCCGCCGCAGACCGGCGATCGGAACCCCGGGTTCTCGTCTGGTCCATCGCTCAATTCCTCCCGAAAATTGGGGCGACCCCACCTGTGCGCAGGGTCGCCGAAAGATCACTCTGCCGCGGTGCCGATGACGCCGCGCTTGATCTGATCCGCCTCGATGGACTCGAAAAGAGCACGGAAGTTGCCTTCTCCGAAGCCTTCATCGCCCTTGCGCTGAATGAACTCGAAGAAGATCGGACCAATGACGGTTTTGGAGAATATCTGGAGCAGGATTTTCGTCATGCCGCCATTCACCACACCTTCGCCGTCGATGAGGATACCATGTTTCTTCATGCGTTCGATGGGTTCGTCATGGCCGTTCACGCGCTCATAGGACATGTCGTAATAGGTCTCCGGAGGACCCGGCATGAAGCGGAGACCGTTTGCGGCAAGCCTGTCGGTGCCTTCGTAGATGTCTTCCGTTCCGACGGCGATGTGCTGGATGCCTTCGCCCTTGTACTTCTTCAGAAACTCTTCGATCTGACTCGTATCGTCCTTCGATTCATTGAGCGGAATGCGGATCTTGCCGCAGGGTGACGTGATGGCCCGGCTCACCAGACCGGTGATGCGCCCGTCAATATCGAAGAAGTGGATCTGCTTGAAATTGAACAGCTCGCGATAGAAAGCCCACCACTTGTCCATGTTGCCGCGGAAGACATTGTGCGTCAGGTGGTCGAGATAATAGAAACCGACCCCTTCGGGGCGCGGGTCGCGCTGGCCAAACCAGTCGAATTCGGCATCGTAGGCCGATCCCTTCTCACCGTAGGTCTCGATGAAATAAAGCAGCGAGCCGCCAATGCCGACAATCGCCGGGACGTCGAGCGCCTTGTCATCCCCTTCATAGGGAACGGCACCTTTTGCCACCGCATGTTCGAACGCATGCCTGGCGTCCACGACGCGCCAGGCCATCGACGGAGCGCAGGGACCATGATCGGCAACGAAACGAGCGGCATGGCTGCCGGGTTCGGCGTTCAGGAGATAGTTGATATCGCCCTGCCGCCAGACGGTGATGTCTTTCGTCCTGTGCTTGGCGACCGGAACGTACCCCATGCGCGTGAAGAGCTCGCGCAGCTTCTCAGGCTCGGGATGAGCGAATTCAACGAATTCGAAGCCATCGGTGCCGGCCGGATTGTCGGCGGTTATTTCCGAAGGCGGCGCATCGTGCGGGAAAGGACCCATTTTCTTTCTCCTTCAGAGACGATGAATTTGATATGCAAAGTGTGGCCCAAAACACGCGCAAAGTTCTTGCATTCTTCATGCCTGAGGAAGATATTATGCACGGATCGTGAGAGTTTTTGAGATTTTGCGCAATGGATGAACAGCTCGACAAATTGGATTTGCGCCTGCTGCAGGAATTGCAGAAAGACGGTCGGTTGACGAACAACGAATTGGGCGAGCGGATCGCGCTTTCGCCCTCGCAATGCTCGCGAAGGCGGACCAGATTGGAGTCCGAGGGATATATCCGCAGCTACCAGGCCAACCTGGACCGGCAGAAGCTGGGTTTGGATATGCTGGTGGTCATTTCCGTGACCCTCGCAACGCACAACAGAGACAATGCCCGCAGATTTTCCCAACTGATCAACGGACTGCCCGAAGTTCTCGAAGCCTATGCGCTGACGGGTGAAATGGATTATCACCTGAAGGTGGCGACCCGCGGGCTCAATGACCTTTCAAGGTTCGTCAACGATGTCCTGCTGCCCCACGAGTCGGTGCAGCACGTGAAGACCTCGATTGTCCTCGATACGCTGAAGACATTTGAAGGATTTCCGGTCCTCATGCCGCACAGTTGGCATGGCGATAGTGCGCGCTGAGTTGTCAGCATGCGCGAATGCGGCGCGACAAGCGCTAGATCGGCAGTTCGGTCGAGAATTTCAGCTCGCGCAGCACAAAACTTGATACGACCGTGCGCACATGCGGGTTGCGCATGAGGTATCGGGTCATGAAAGCCTCATAACTTTCCACATCCTTGGCCCGGATCTTCAGCATATAGTCGAAGGCGCCGGATAATGCGTAGCACTCCATGATCTCCGGTCGCTCCAGCACCACCGAGGCAAAAGACGCCACCGCCTCTTCGTGATGATCCTCCAGCGTAACATGCGCGATCACGCAGAGCTTGAGATCGAGTTTTCCCGGATCGAGCAGCGTCACACGCTTACGGATGACGCCGTCACCTTCCAGCTCCTGGATCTTCCGCCAGGCCGAACTCTGCGACATCCCGGCTTTTTCCGCCAGGTCTGCCAGCGAAAGGCTGCCATCGGCCTGGATGAGTTGCAGAAGCTTACGATGAAAATTCCCAGGTTCTTTCATTTTCAGCGCCATATTCGAGAATATTTGCCACCAATATGGCAATAGCCAGCATAAAAGAAAAGAAAATCCTCCCCGCTCGGAGCACAATTGCAGGAAAGCCGCACTGGCTGGGAGGATCAGCATGACCAAGGAAAGCAGCTACACCGCCAAACTGCCCGGCCCGGACGGTTTATACGATTACACCGCCGAAGAAGACGCGATCTGGGGCGAACTTTATGAGCGTCAGATGAAGCTGCTGGCCAATATGGCCTGCCGCGAATATCTGGAGGGCGTCAAAACCCTGGGGCTCAAGTCGGGCAAGGTGCCTCAGCTTCTCGATGTCAACCGGCGGCTGAACGAGACCACCGGCTTCGGCGTCGAAGGTGTGCCGGCGCTCATTCCGCCCTCGCGCTTTTATGAACTCCTGTCGCAGGGCAAATTCCCGCTCGCAACTTTCCTGCGCCGTCGCGAGCATATCGACTATATCGAGGAGCCGGACCTGTTCCACGAGGTATTCGGCCATTGCCCGCTGCTGACCAACCAGAGCTATGCCAATTTCGTTCGACATTTCGGCGAAACCGCCGTGCGCCTCGGCAAAGGCTATTCGTGGCATCTGTTCCGCATCTTCTGGTTCACCGTCGAATTCGGCCTGATCAATACGCCGCAAGGCCGCCGTTGCTTCGGCGCGGGCATCGTCTCATCGCCAAGTGAAGCGAAGGCGGCAATGGAGGGCAAGGCCTGCGAATTCCGGCCGTTCGATCTACTGACGGTCCTCAGGACGCCCTATCGGATCGATATCGTCCAGCCGATCTACTACGTCATCGACAGCTTCGCCGACCTTGAAGCGATCGTCGAGCAGGATATCGAAGGCTTGATCGTCAAGGCAAAGTCGCTGGGTGATTTTCCGCCCACTTTCGAAGCCAAGGCTTCGTGAACCGTCGAAAGGCGCGTGGGACTGATCGAACGCGTTTAGGCCCCAGCGGCCAAGCAACACAGCGCAACTCGCCCAAAATGCCGCCACCTGGCGGCATTGTTTTATCGGCTTTCGCCAGAGCGCCTTGCTCGATTAATGTGCACCGCAGCAAAGGCCGCCCAAGATTTGACCATGCCGTCAGCGGGTCAACAATTTCCTTCCCCTTTGATAATACTAGATTTTCTTGGCGTCATGAATTTGGCACGCAACTTGCTTCCTTATTTTTGAAGCCGATAAGGCTCACACATTGGCGTCCAACGTGGGGCGCCCCAAGCAAAGCTGCTGATCAGGATTGACGAACGCGCTCCCAGCGTGCGCGAACCCTGGCCGGCAGCTTTTTTGTTTCAACTTGAACCCAGGAAGGCGCGACGTTGTCGCGCACGGAGAAGCTATGCCTGCTTTTGACCAAACGCCGACATCGTCCTCTGACGCACCGCAACGCGCGCTGTGGATATCGACACTCGCATTCACGCTCTGTTTTGCCGTGTGGACGATCTTCGCGATCATCGGCATTCGCATCAAACAAGAACTCGGCCTGAATGAGGCCGAGTTCGGCCTGCTGGTCGGCACTCCGGTTCTCACCGGTTCGATCGTCCGCATTGTTCTTGGCATCTGGACCACGCGTTATGGCGGCCGGCTCGTCTACACGCTCACCATGCTGGCCGCCGCAGTGGCGACCTTCCTGCTCTCCTATGCCCACACCTACACGCAGATGCTGATCGCCGGCCTCGGCGTCGGTCTTGCCGGCGGCTCCTTCGCAGTCGGCGTCGCCTATATCTCGCCCTTCTTCCCGCCCGAAAAGCAGGGAACGGCGCTTGGCATCTTCGGCGCCGGCAATGTCGGTGCCGCGGTGACCAAGTTCGCAGCCCCCTTCGTTCTCCTTGCATGGGGCTGGCAGGCTGTTGCGGAGATCTGGGCGCTGGTGCTTGCAGTCATGGCAATCGTCTTCTGGTTCACCACGACGGACGATCCGGCCTTCCGCGCCCGTCGCAACGGCGGTGGCGCATCCAAGAGCCTCCTGCAGGAATTCGCGCCGTTGAAAAACGTGCAGGTATGGCGCTTCTCGCTCTATTACTTCTTCGCGTTCGGCGGCTTCGTCGCCCTGTCGCTGTGGCTGCCCCGTTATCTGGTCGGCGTCTACGGCTTCAACCTTGAGACTGCCGGCATGGTCGCCGCAGCCTATTCCATTCCCGGCAGCATCTTCCGCGCCTTCGGCGGCATGCTTTCCGACAAGAAGGGCGCACGCAGCGTCATGTACACGATGCTGGCGGTGTCGGCAGTCACCACCTTGATCCTTTCGCTGCCGGCCGCCACCGCGGCAGGCCCGGCCTTCGGCATCACGCCGGCCATCTTCATCGTCGTCATCTTCATCCTGGGTTTCTTCATGAGCCTCGGCAAGGCGGCCGTCTATAAGCACATCCCCGCCTATTATCCCGGCGCCGTCGGCGCTGTCGGCGGTATCGTCGGCATGATGGGCGGCCTTGGCGGCTTCATCCTGCCGATCGCCTTCGGCCTGCTGAAGGATATGACCGGCCTCTGGTCGAGCTGCTTCATGCTGCTCTTCGCGATCGTCGCCATCTCGCTGGTATGGATGCACTTCTCCATCCGGCAATTGCAGCGGAGCAGCGCAGCGACCGCAAACACCAGCGTCTTTGCCCAGTAATTCGGATCGGACTTCCCCTATGACCCAGAAACTTGTCATCATCGGCAACGGCATGGCGCCCGGCCGCATGCTGGAACACCTCCTCGAAAAGGCGCCCGGCCAGTATGAAGTGACGATCTTCAACGCCGAGCCCCGCGTCAATTACGACCGCATCATGCTGTCGCCGGTTCTTTCCGGCGAAAAGGACTACGAGCAAATCATCATCCATGGCGATGGCTGGTACATCAAAAACAACATCACGCTCTATAAGGGTCACAGGATCATCAATATCGATAGGGCGGCCAAGACGGTCACCTCCGATCACGGCGTCACCGAGAACTACGACAAGCTGGTGATCGCAACCGGCTCGGTGCCCTTCATCATTCCGGTGCCGGGCAAGGATCTGCCCGGCGTCATCACCTATCGCGACCTCGACGACGTGCAGGCAATGTTGCTTGCCGCCCAGTCGCGCGAAAAGGCAATCGTCATCGGCGGCGGTCTCCTCGGCCTCGAAGCTGCTGCCGGCCTTGCCTCCCGCGGGATGGATGTCACCGTTCTGCATGTCATGCCGACGCTGATGGAACGCCAGCTCGACCCGGCTGCAGGCTATCTGCTGCAAAAGGCGGTGGAAGAGCGCGGCATCAAAGTCATTACCAAGGCCAATACCAAAGCGATTGTCGGGAACGGCAAAGTCGAAGGCATCGAGCTTGAAGACGGCCGCATCATTCCCGCGACCCTCGTCGTCATGGCAGTCGGCATCCGCCCAAGCGTCGGGCTCGCGAAGGACGCCGGTATCGCCGTCAACCGCGGCATCGTCGTCGACGATGGCATGAACACGTCCGATGGCGACATCATGGCGCTTGGCGAATGCGCCGAGGTCGGCGGCATGGTCTACGGCTTGGTGGCGCCTCTCTATGAAATGGCTCGTGTCGCCGCTTCGCATTTGTCGGGAGACCGCTCCGCCGCCTTCGTGCATTCCGACACGCCGACCAAGCTCAAGGTCACCGGCATCGATCTCTTTTCTCTCGGAGACTTTGCAGATGGCGACGATCGCGAGGAAATCGTTCTGCGCGACGCTGCAGCCGGCGTCTACAAGCGCGTGATCCTCAAGGACAATCGCGTCATCGGCACCGTGCTATACGGCGAGACTGCTGACGGCGCATGGTTCAACGACCTGAAGAAGAAGGCGACCGATATTTCGGAGATGCGCGAGACGCTGATCTTCGGCCAGGCCTACCAGGGAGGGTCCCCGCTGGACCCTATGGCGGCCGTTGCAGCCTTGCCGGATGATGCGGAAATCTGCGGCTGCAACGGCGTCTGTAAGGGCAAGATCACCTCGACGATCACTGCCAAGGGTCTGACGTCCCTGGATGAGGTGCGCGCCCATACCAAGGCGTCCGCCTCGTGCGGCTCCTGTACCGGGCTCGTCGAACAACTGATGACGATCACGCTTGGCGACAGCTACAATCCGAAGGCCGTGCAGCCGATGTGCGCCTGCACCGAGCTTGGCCATGACGATGTGCGCCGGCTGATCAAGGCCAAGGGGCTGAAGAGTATCCCCGCCGTCATGCAGGAGCTAGAGTGGAAGACCTCGTGCGGCTGCGCGAAATGCCGGCCGGCGTTGAACTACTACCTCGTCTGCGACTGGCCGGATGAATATGCCGACGACTATCAGTCGCGCTTCATCAATGAGCGCGTTCACGCCAATATTCAGAAGGACGGCACCTACTCCGTCGTGCCGCGCATGTGGGGCGGCGTGACCAGTTCGAACGAGCTGCGCGCTATTGCCGATGTCGTCGACAAATTCGAGATTCCGATGGTGAAGGTGACCGGCGGCCAGCGCATCGACCTGCTCGGCGTGCAGAAGGAGGATCTTCCCGCCGTTTGGGCCGATCTCGGCAAGGCCGGTTTCATTTCCGGCCAGGCCTATGCCAAGGGCCTGCGCACGGTGAAGACCTGCGTCGGCTCCGACTGGTGCCGCTTCGGCACGCAGGATTCGACCGGCCTGGGCATCCGCATCGAGAAATTCATGTGGGGCTCGTGGACGCCGGCAAAGCTCAAAATGGCGGTTTCCGGCTGTCCGCGCAATTGTGCCGAGGCAACCTGCAAGGACATCGGCGTCATCTGCGTCGACAGCGGCTTCGAGATTCATTTCGCAGGCGCTGCCGGTCTCGACATCAAGGGCACGGAAGTGCTTGGCCTCGTCAAGACTGAGGATGAGGCTCTGGAGCATATCGTGGCGCTGACTCAGATGTACCGCGAACAGGCCCGCTATCTCGAGCGCATCTACAAATGGGCCAAGCGCATCGGTCTCGACGAAATCCGCCGCCAGATCATGGAGGATGCCGAAAAGCGCAAGGCTTACTACGAGCGCTTCGTCTTCAGCCAGAAATTCGCCCAGGTCGACCCCTGGTCGGAGCGCGTCTCCGGCAAGGACAAGCATGAGTTCAAGCCGATGGCGACGATCGGCTACCCGCAGGCCGCCGAGTAAGGAGATGAGCATGAACTGGATTGAAATCGGCGACATTTCGGATATCCCGCTGCGCGGCGCGCGCTGTGTGAAGACGCCGCAAGGCAAGATCGCAGTCTTCCGTACGGCCGAAAACGAAGTCTTCGCCATCGAGGATCATTGCCCGCACAAGGGCGGACCGCTTTCGCAAGGGATCGTGCACGGTGCAGCCGTCACCTGCCCTCTGCACAATTGGGTCATTTCACTTGAAACCGGCAAGGCGCTCGGGGCGGATGAAGGTTCAGTCCGCACCATCCCGGTGCGCAATGAGGACGGAGTGCTATCGATCAGACTCGATAGTCTCATGATGGCGGCGGAATAGATGGTCTTGCGCCCGGCAATATCTTCGGCTCTTGGAGGACGCCTCAATGCCCGCTGAGACCAAAACGACCTGCCCCTATTGCGGCGTCGGCTGCGGCGTCATTGCTAGCATCGACGACGACGGCAAGGTTTCCGTCAAAGGCGATCCGGATCATCCCTCCAATTACGGGCGCCTCTGTTCCAAGGGGTCGGCGCTGGCGGAGACGATCGATCTCGACGGCCGTCTTCTCTATCCGGAAGTCGGCGGTCAACGCGCGAACTGGGACGACGCTCTTGATCTGATGGCAAAGCGCTTTTCCGAAACCGTTGCCGCGCATGGTCCGGATTCGGTTGCCTTCTATGTCTCCGGTCAGCTTCTGACCGAAGATTACTACGTCGCCAACAAGCTGATGAAGGGCTTTATCGGCTCGGCCAACATCGATACCAATTCGCGCCTCTGCATGTCGTCCTCGGTCGCGGGCCACCGCCGTGCCTTCGGTTCCGATACGGTGCCCGGCACCTATGAGGACATCGAATTGGCCGATCTGGTGATCCTGACCGGCTCCAATCTCGCCTGGTGCCATCCGGTCCTCTACCAGCGCCTTGCTGCCGCCAAGGCGGAGCGCCCTGGAATGAAGGTCGTCGTCATCGATCCGCGCCGAACGATGACCTCCGACATTGCCGACCTGCATCTGGCAATCCGTCCGGACGGCGATGTGGCGCTATTCACCGGTCTGCTTGCGCGCCTCGCCCAGAGCTCCGCCATCGACCAGAATTTCATCGCGCTCCACACGGAGGGCTTCTCGGACGCTTTCGCCGAAGCCTCGGCGCTGAGCTTCGGCGACCTGCTCGACAAGACCGGTCTGCCGGCGATGCAACTGCGCGAGTTCTTCCGCCTGTTCGAGACGACGGAAAAGGTGGTGACCTGCTATAGCCAGGGCGTCAACCAATCGTCCTCCGGCACCGACAAAGTCAACGCCATCATCAATTGCCATCTCGCCACGGGGCGCATCGGCCGTCCGGGCATGGGACCGTTCTCCCTGACCGGCCAACCGAATGCCATGGGCGGACGCGAAGTTGGCGGGCTCGCCAATATGCTTGCCGCCCACATGGCGATCGAAAATGCAGGCGATCGCGATCGCGTGCAGCGCTTCTGGAAATCCCCCGTTATCGCCGAACGGCCGGGACTGAAGGCCGTCGACATGTTTCGCGCCGTTGCCGACGGACGTGTCAAAGCCCTGTGGATCATGGCGACAAATCCGGTGGTTTCGATGCCGGATGCCGATGCCGTGGAAGCGGCCATCAAGGCCTGTCCCTTCGTCGTCGTTTCCGATGTCCTGAAACTGACGGATACGGCACGACACGCCGATGTATTACTGCCCTCCGTCGGCTGGGGCGAAAAGGACGGCACCGTCACCAATTCCGAACGCCGGATTTCCCGGCAGCGGGGCTTTCTCCCCTCCCCTGGCGAGGCTAAGCCGGACTGGTGGCAGATGGCCGAAGTCGGTCGTCGGATGGGATTTTCCGAGGCCTTCTCCTTCCGCTCGAGAGCCAGCATTTTTGCCGAACATGCCGCCCTTTCCAGCTTTGAAAATAACGGCAGTCGGGATTTCGATATTGGTGCCTGCGAGGAGATAACGGCCGAGGACTATGACGCGCTCTCGCCGTTCCAGTGGCCGCAGCCTGCGGGATCAGCACCGCAGACGACGCGCTTCTTCGCCGAAGGCGGGTTTTTTCATGCCGATGGCAAGGCCCGTTTCGTGGCCGTCAAGATGCCCGTTTCGGACCGCACGAGCGCGGAATTCCCGTTCACGCTCAATACCGGCCGCATCCGCGACCAATGGCATACGATGACCCGTACCGGCAAAAGCGCCCGGTTGTCGGCGCATATTGCGGAGCCCTTTGCCGAAATCCATCCCCGCGATGCGATCGAAATCGGCGTCAGCGACGCAAGCCTTATCGAGATCGAAAGCCCACAAGGCAAGGTAACCGTCCGGGCATTGGTGACGGAACGACAGGCGCGCGGCAGCCTGTTCGTGCCGATGCATTGGAACGACAGTTTCGCCGCAAGGGCGCGTATCGATACCGTCGTCGCACCGCTGACCGATCCCTTTTCCGGCCAGCCGGCTTCGAAAAATGTCGCTGTTGCGGCACGTCCGTTCAAGGCATCCCGCTATGGCTTTGCCGTTTCCGTGGCAAAGCCGCAGCATCTGGAGGCCGCCTATTGGGCACTCGCCAAGGCCGATGGCGGATGGCGGATGGAGCTGGCTTTCGACGACGCTGCGGAAGACTGGGCGGACTGGTGCCGCGCCACGTTCGACATTCCTGCAGACGCCGAACCGCTCGGTTATGCCGATCAAACCTCTGGCGATCTGCGTCTGGCCTTCTTCGACGGAGACAGGCTGATTGCGGCGCTGTTTCTGGCTCGCCAGCCAGTGGCTGTTGCCCGCAACTGGGCGATTGCGCAACTGTCCGCATCGCACGGCAATATGCGCAAACGCTTTGCGCTCGTCGCCGGCCGGCCGGGCGCCAACACCCCGGATCCCGGCGCAACTGTCTGCTCGTGTTTCGGCGTCGGCGTCAACCAGATCGTCGGTGCGGTTCGCAATGGCTGCCACAGCGTCGAGGCGGTTGGCAAAGCGCTGAACGCCGGAACCAATTGCGGTTCCTGCCGAGCCGAAATCCGCGGGATCATCGATGGATGTCTTGCGACGGCGGCCGAATAGCCGACCCCGAGAATAGCCATGGAACAAAGCGCCATGCTTCCCGTTCGTTTTGGAATCGGGAGATCGATGCATGGCGCCGCGTTCGTTCTGGAAAGGCTATCTCAAACTTTCGCTCGTGACCTGCCCCGTCGCGATGGCGCCGGCCGTCTCCGCGAATGAGAAGATCCGATTCCACACCCTCAATCGCGAGACCCGGAACCGCGTCGTCAGCCAATATGTCGATTCCGTCACCGGCAAGCCCGTGAAGGAGGATGACGAGGTCAAAGGCTATGAGCGTGGCGAGGGCGACTATGTGCTGATCGAAGACGACGAACTGGATTCCGTCGCGCTCGAGAGCACCCGCACGATCGATATCGATGTCTTCGCGCCGCGCGATTCCATCGAATGGATCTGGCTCGACCAGCCGCATTATCTGACCCCGGACGATCCCGTCGGCGAGGAAGCCTTCTGTGTCATCCGCGATGCCATGGCGGCGACCGGGACCGTCGGCATCTCCCGCCTTGTCATGTATCGTCGCGAGCGGGCCGTCATGCTCGAGCCTCGGGACAAAGGCATCGTATTATGGACATTGCGCTACGGCGACGAGGTTCGCGACGAAGCCGCCTATTTCGAAACGATCAAGGCGGACAAGACCGATCCGTCCTTGATGTCGCTTGTCCTGCAATTGATCGACGAGCAGACGAAGCCTTGGACGCCATCGATGGCGAGCGACCCGGTGCAGGACAAGCTGCATGAACTGATTGCCGCGAAAAAGAAGGGCCGCAAACGGCCGCCCAAAACCAAGCCGGAAGCCGAAGCGCAACCGAGCAACGTCATCAACATCCTGGATGCATTGAAAAAGAGCGTGGCCGCTGCCTCGAAAGCCAAGCGCTAACGCAATTCCAAGCAAAGCGCATAGCAGTTTTCTGTCCGGAATTTCGAGTAGACCAGCAATGGCATCCACCTTGTCCGGCAACGCTGCAATCTCCCTGCATAGTAGCTCAAAACGAAGCATAGTAATTTATGAGGGCTTGACCTTCAGGAGAAAGCCAGTCGGACGCCCCTTCAATGAAGCCCGCGATCCGGCCTTTCGGGGTTAGAAGATAGGTGATCGGCATGCCGTATAGCGGCAGCGACGCTTCAGCGGGTGCTCGCGGTTGCGTGAGCGACGCGCTCGGATCGATCAGGACACGAAGATGCTTGATCCCCAGGTCTTGAACAAATTCAGCGACCCGAGCACCGTCTGAGAGATCGACGCAAACGGCAACGACGGTGGCTTGGCTACCCATTTGGCGTGAAAATTTATCAAGTGCCGGCAGATCGATACGGCAGGCGACGCACCAAGTAGCCCAGAGATTAATGAGCGTTACCCGCCCCGGCTCCGGTCGAAAATCGAGCTGGTTTCCACGAAGATCCGCGAGTTTTGTCGGCTGCAGGTTTTTTGCAGGCTCCAGCAACGTGAATTGATGCCGCACGTTTTCAAAGACGGGAGGATCATCCGTCGCCTTCGCAAGATCCGACCGCGACAGGAAGGAAAGCGCGGCGCCTCCGGCCATTCCGTGCAGCAATGTCCGCCGGCTGTACATGGTACGCGATCGACCGCTAGGCATGAATATAGGCCCAACCATGCTCTTCAAGATCGATCAGCCGCCCGACACCGTAGGGCACGACAGTGACCCCTTCGATCAGCGGCAGCGGATGGCCTTCTTTCTGCTCGGCAATCGCCTTCGAAGAACCGCACATGCTGAGCGTGATGCCTGGAACTATCGTGCGCAGGGCCGCTATGGCATCCTTCAGCGGCGACGTGTCGTCTCGAAACATCTCTATTCCAGTAGCGTTCGCAACGATCTCGATCGAAATGCCTTCGTGCTTGGATTTATAATATTGGGCTGCGTTGATGGAACCGCTGATGGCATGTTTCATGGCCGTGACGTCATTGCTGTCCACTTGAAACACGACCTTATGTTCCTGGGGCTTTGATTGCGTTGCGAAAGCGGGCGCGATCGCCGAAGCCCACCCCAGCATCGCAGCGATTGCCAAAGCAAAAAGCGCCAGCGCCGATGTAGATGGCGAGGACTTGATCGGATTACGCTTGTTCATATGTTCACTCGAACCCGACGGTCAGCGGGTTTGTATGAGCTGGCTGCGCTGCATAAAAGCGAGACCGCCTGCGACAGCGCCCAAAATGATCGTGTGTATGACATCGCCGTGCAACGCCAAGAGTTGCGTAAAGAATGCCCCAACGCAAACGCCCGTAAGCAGAATAGCGCCAAGGGCCGACCGGCGTGGCCAGATGGTAAGGCCCGCTCCGGCCAATTCAACAACTGCCGTGAAATAACGAAACCATTGGCCGAGACCGATAGCGTCAAACTCCTGAACCATTTGAGGCACGCCGGCGATTTTTGCGAGCGCTGCGGCAGCAAAGAGAGCCGCGAGAATGACGCGCATGCCGATCAGAGCAGCCGTCTTCGGCGACCATTTTCTTGGCAAAGCATATTCAGACATAGCGAATTCCTTCCGGGGAGATATTGCAAACAAAAAATCATGGTTTACGAATTCGCGTCAGATCTGCATTTCGGAACACATGGTTGCTGATATGGAAACCTTCTCTGGCTCGATCGATGACGTGCGCGCCTTTTGCGCCGTTGTTGACTTTGCAACACTATCGGCGGCGGCTCGGCAATTGAACGAGACCAAAGGCAGCATCAGTCGACGAATTTCGCGGCTTGAGAAGGCGGTTGGCGTCCGGTTGCTTTCACGCTCTCCCCGCTCCGTCTCTTGTACCGCCGAAGGACTGGAATTCTACGATAAGGCCATGCCTGCTTTGGCGCTGCTTGATGACGCCGGAGCGAGTGTCCGGAGGTCCCGGTCGATCGCGCGTGGGACGATCCGAATAACCGCGCCTATTGATATTGCGATCGAGGTATTGCCGGAGATTATCACGTCGTTTCGGCTGGATTATCCGCAGATCGCCATTGAGGTTATCGCAACGGACGCGACACTGGATCCTGTCGCACATCGCATCGATCTCGCGCTCAGAGTGGGCTTGGCGCAAATGCCCGATATGCAGTTTCAAGCATTTCCCATCGCTGAAATGAGAGTCAGCATGTTCGCGGCGCCATCCTATCTGCAAGGGAGCGGTCCGATCGAGGTTCCGGCAGATCTCGAGCGACATGCGCTTGTTCTGCCGCGGGAGCGACCGGGCGTGACCCACCTCTCGCTCTCCAACGGCGCACGAGAAGAGAGGGTCTCTCTGCGCGCCGACGTGCGAGCAAGCGACTTCGCTTGCGTATTAAAACTCGCGGAGGCCGGGGCTGGAATCGCGCCTCTTCCCGAAATTGTCGTCGTCAATTCGGTATCGACCGGGAGGCTCGTTCGCGTCCTGCCCGATTGGAGTTGGTCGGGTCTCACGCTCCACGCAATCAGCGCGCCCGGACGGCAGATGACCGCTCGCGCAAAGGCATTTCGCGATTACATCAAAGCCCGGCTCTAGCGCGCTCTGCTCTTTCTGGATTTTGCTTTTTCCAAAGGCGCTGCGGCTGCCCGAAAATCTTCCCAAGGGTCGGAGCGAAGCGCCGCGAGCCGGTTGGGCGTATTATTGACCGTGAAATAGGCCGGCCCGATCGCGGGACTGAGTTCATCCCAGGCGAGTGGCATCGAGACCGCGGCACCCGGCCGCGCTCGCGTCGAATAGGGCGCCACCGCCGTCGAACCGCGCTGATTGCGCAGATAGTCGACCAAAATTTTGCCCTGACGCTTCGATTTGGTGATGGTGGAAACGTAGCGCTCGGGGCTGTCGGCGGCCATCTGATCGGCAATGGATTTCGTGAAGGCTTTAACGGCCGGCCAGTCTGCCGTTGGTTTCAATGGCGACACGACATGCAGACCCTTGCCGCCTGATGTCTTGATGAAGGCGGCAAGACCAGCCTCTTTCATGCGGTTGCGCGTTTCTTCCGCCGCTTCGATCACCTTCTCCCAAGGCACGCCGGGGCCGGGATCGAGATCCATGATGATCATATCGGGATGCTCCCAATCGGCGATTGTAATGCCCCAGGGGTGGAGTTCCAACGATCCCGCCTGCACGAGACCAAGCAAGCCATCGAGGTCATCGATGCTGACCAAAGGGGCCTCATCCTTTTCCTTCGGATCATGGATAAGAACGATGTTCTTGTTCAGGCCTTTCCACGCATGCTTCTGGAAAAAGCTTTGGCCATTGATGCCATCGGGACAACGCAGCAAAGCCAATGGCCGCTGCACGACGAAAGGCGCCATGTATTTCCAGACATCGGTGTAATAATCGGCGAGGCCTTCCTTCGTAACGCCCTCGTCCGGCCAATAGATACGATCGGGGTGCGTGAGAACGACCGTCCGCTTCGGCAGCTCGGGTTCCGTAGCCGAACTGGCGGAGGTTTCTCGGACAATTTCAGTCGCCTGCTTGTCTTCGCGCAGACCGCGGAATGCGGCGTGCCGGAGCAGGCCATCCGCTGTCCAGGTGCGGAATTCAATTTCAGCGACCAGTTCCGGACGAACGAAACGGACGCCGCGCGCCTCGTCGGCACTAAGACGTTTGTCGAACGGGCTTTCATCCGCCCGCATGCCCTCGAGTTGAGAATAGAGATCCTCGGCAACCTTGTTGGTAAACCCCGTGCCGACGCGGCCGACATGCTGCAGCCTGCCCTTGTCGAAAATGCCGAGCACGAGGGAGCCGATCGCCTTGCGCGCCGTCGATGACGGGACATAACCTGCAATCACGAACTCCTGCCGGAAGGAACATTTCGACTTCAGCCAACCTTTGCCGCGGCCTGAGCGATAGGGTTCATCGGCGCGCTTCGACACGATGCCTTCCAGGCTTAGGCGGCAGGCATGCTCCAGCATGAGGTCGCCGTCGGCGTCGAAATCGCTGCTGAAGCGGAGTTTGCCATTCCCTGAAGGTACGATCCTCTCCAGCATTTTTTTTCGTTCCGTCAGCGGGGCGGCGCGCAGATCATATCCGTCGAGATAAAGGAGATCGAAGACATAAAGGACGAAACGATCGTTCCTGCCGTCGCTCAGATCGGCCTGCAGGGCTGAAAAATCCGATGCGCCGGAACCGGTCTCGACCACCAATTCGCCATCCATAAGCAGCGTCTTGACGGGAAGACGGGCGAGTTCGGTAAGAAGCGGTTTCCCGAACTTTTCCGACCAGTCGAGACCGCTGCGCGTCAGCAACTTGACGCGCCCGTCCTCGATGCGGACCTGCAGGCGATAGCCATCGAACTTGATCTCGTGCAGCCATTGCTTCCCGCTCGGTGGCGTCTTCGTCAGCGTCGCCAAGGTCGGCGGCACGAAATCAGGCAAAGCCGATTTCCCAGCCTTTTTCACGGATGAAGGATCTGCCGAAGTTTTCACCGCGGCCCGTTGAGGTTGCTTGGCCGTGCTCGACCGTTGCTCGATCCTGCCCGTCTTCGAAGACCATCCGGGTTTTTCGCCTTCGAGCTCCTCGATCAGTCGACCGGTCTTCACGGATTCCGGCCGCTCTTCGAGAATGTCATCCGCGCCCTCAGGGCGGGCCGCCTCATCGTCGCCTTTGATGAGCAGCCAATTGTCTTTCTTCTCCCGGGCGCGCCTTGCCATGCGGACCAGATGCCAGCGCCCGTGGAGCTTCTCGCCATGCAGCTCGAGTTCGATGTGACCCTTGTTGAAGCCCTTGTGCGGATCGCCGTCCGGCTCCCAGGTACCGCGATCCCAGACGATCACCGAGCCGCCGCCATATTCGCCCTTGGGAATCGTACCCTCGAAATCACCATAGTCGAGCGGGTGATCTTCTACCTGGACTGCCAGGCGTTTTTCGCTCGGAACCAGGCTCGGACCCTTTGCGACCGCCCAGCTCTTCAAAACACCGTCAAGCTCCAGGCGAAAATCATAGTGCTGCCGGCGCGCTGCATGTTTCTGGATGACGAAGCTGTTCTGCGCGGCTGTCTTGCGCGTGCGTCCCCTCGGCTCGGATGTTTTCGAGAAATCCCGCTTTTCGCGATAGGTCTCAAGCGCCATGGATCAACCTGCCTTTCGCTGCCGGGAAGCATTGGAAGCGGCTCGTTTCGGTGTTTGCTTCTTTTCGCCCTTGAAGCCGGCGCTTTGGCGAAGCGCCTCCATGAGATCGACAACCTTTTCCGGCTTGCGCTCTTTGCGGACAGTAATTTTGCGACCTTCGAGCTTCGCCTTGATCAGCTCGGTGAGTGCCGCCTCATAGCGATCATCAAATGTCTGAGCGTCGAACGTGCCGCTTTTCGTGGTGATGATATGCTTTGCGAGATCAAGCATTTCACCCTTGATCTTGATGTCTGGTATGTCCTCGAAAGCCTTGTCCGCGGAACGGACCTCGTAGTCGAAGTTCAGCGTCGTCGCGAGCAGGCCCTTATCGTAGGGACGGATCAGCAAAGTCCGCAGGCGCCGGAAAAGAACCGTTCGCGCGATGGCTGCCACCTTCTTCTTCTGCATACCGTCCCGGATCAGCGCAAAGGCTTCTTCGCTGCCGCGATCGCTCGGGGCGAGATAGTAGGGCTTGTCGAAATAGACATCGTCGATATCGGAGAATTCAACAAATGCCTGGAGATGAAGGGTCTTGTCGCTTCCGGGGACAACGGCGGCGATTTCGTCCGGCTCAAAGATCACATAGTCGTCCTTACCGACTTCGTAGCCTTTGACTTGATCCTCGCGCCCGACGGGTTTCCCGCTGCTGCTGTCCACGAATTCGCGCCGGACACGATTGCCCGTCGCACGATTGATGGTGTGAAAAGAAACCCGCTCTGATGTCGATGACGCGGTATAAAGCGCCACGGGACAAGTCACCAAACCGAATTGCAAATAACCCTTCCATTGGGCACGCGGCGACATCCGACAAATCTCCGGTGAAACCAATAGACTTGAACGATATCTCGCGGTTTTTGTTCCGGCACGTCAGTCAGTTTTGTTCGCTGGTTCCTTCCTTCAGATGGGAGCTCAATCAACAAGCCGGCTTCCATTTGCGCGAGACTTTATCGTCGGCTTGACTATTGCCCTCCATCATGAGAACATAAAGTGAACAAATGGAGGTATCCATGACGAAAACAGAGCAAGTCATAGAACGCGCCATGATGTTTGTCGCAGTCTCGAAAGCGCTGCGGGAACGTGAACAGGAACGGCGCGCCGCCTGGAAGCGCCGCGTCGATATCAGCCGGCCGCTGCCACCCTTGCCGCGCGGCGTGCAGCTTTCCTTCAAGTTGGATCGATAATGCGGCGAATGAGACCTGGCTTTTCGCAGATGACGAACATCCGCGGCGTAAGTTGTCTTTCGATCGAACAAGCGGCGATATGACGAAGCAGAATTGGGATCGCGCGGGGAACCGCGGCGGGGCGATGGCGTTTTCTTACAGGAGGACAATGCCATGGCAAAATATGATCCGACGTCACCCGTCCCAACTCCGGACGCGGGGCTTCCCAATCCCATCCAGCCACCTTCGGTAGAGCCGCCCAAGATAGATAGTGCGGGAAATGGTGTTGGCGGCGAGGACGATGATGAAGCCGCCTATGCGCGCGGCGTTGAAGCCGGCAAAAGGGAGACTGAGGCGGAGAAAAATCCCTATCCAGAGGAAAGCAGTCGCGCCAAAGCATATGAGCACGGCTATCTGGACGGGCAGAAGATAAGGAGCGACGACAAGCCGCCGCATTGAAATCACACCTATAACCATTTTCACGGACGCGGCAGACTACATTGGCCTGTCGCGAGCCTGCGCACCTAAATGATAGCTGGGAAACACCTTGATATCAGGGCGATTTGATCGAGTTCGTGCTCGGTATTTTCAATGCCTGTAGAACCGTCGCCTCTCAGCCATCGATTACCTATTCGTCAGGCCTGTCGGCAAAATGAGAGACGGCAAACTCGGCGACTTTTTTATTCGATTTGCGCGCATCCTCTATCCAGAACGGGAAGATTTGCCACTGATGGATCATGCCCGGCCAAACCTTCGTAGTAACGTCGACCCCGGCCCCGCGCGCCTTGTCTTCCAGCCGGCGCGTGTCATCGAGCAGCGTTTCGCGCGAACCAACCTGCAGGAGTAAGGGCGGAAAGCCGGTCATATCGGCATAGAGCGGGGACCGCTCGGGAGAGACCGGAGATTTGTCGCCGATGTAGGCGTTGCGGATGATCTCCAGCTCGCCCTTGCCCATGAATGGATCATTCTGAGCATTTGTGGTCATGGAGTCACCCGTTGCAGCGAAATCGGTCACCGGGCTCATCGCGACTACGGCCGCCGGCAAGGATGCCTTGATCCGAAGCTGGTTGAGAGTGGCCTCGATGGCCAGTGTTCCGCCCACCGACTCCCCGGCAATCACCACGTTCTCGGCCTTATATCCTGAGGCAAGAAGCCAACGATAGGCCGCCAGAGTGTCATCGATCTGGGCCGGGTACTTATTCTCTGGCAGCAGGCGATAATCGACCAAGAGCACATCGGCTGACGCAGCCTTTGCAAGAGAGCCCGCTATATTCCGGTGCGTTCTGAGCGAGCCGCTGTAGAACCCTCCTCCGTGGAGATAGAGAATCGCGCGCCGACCAATTGGATGGTGCAGTCGTGCGGGCCATATTAGATCGGCGTCGACCCCGTTGGCATCGACATGACGGATCTGGACGCGCGTCGGATCTGGAGTAGACGCCATAAGCCTTTCGAAAGCGGCCCGCCGCTGGCGAAGGTCCTGCGGGGCATAGGTCTGCCCCAAGACCTCGATGAGTTTCTGGATCTGATTGTCCGAGGCTTTCGTCTGTGAAGCGGCATCAAGCGCATAAGCCGTTGACGTCGGCAGTGCCGGCGAAAGAGCCATGGCGACTGCTGCGATCGAGGTCGTCACAAAAAGGCGCATGAAGCGAAAAAACCAAAATCCGTTCATACGATTAGCCTTTCTGCCGCGGACGCTAGACGCAGTATCATATTCCCACGGTCGCAGAATTGATGCCTGAGTCAAGCGTGGTGCACACGGCAGGAGAGCCGGCCTGAGGCTCCTGGCTCGGCGGAATTCTGAAACTCGAAGCTCAGCTATAGTGGACCCCTTCATACAGCACGTAACCTACGGGATGGTGCGTGAAGTGGAGGACCGGCAATACCGGATTGCTGTTGTCTTCGGTGGGGTAGGCTGACGCAATGGAGATGTACTCGCCCTGCAGCTCGATCGCTTCCCCTGTCTTCAAATCGGGAATCTCGTGATCGAGCCCTTCATTGTCGCCGAAACGCACGGCGACGAATACTGTCTGTCCGGTAATATCATCGTCGCCGCCGTCAAATTTCAGGACGGTTTCGATCTTCACCGTGAAATGCTGGTGGTTTGCGCCGTGGTGGTTCTCTGGAGCCTCGAACACATGCGCTATAACACCCTGAACCCGAGCCAGAGGCGCGCCAAGCGAATGTGAAAACCGATGGTGGGGAAGTATTTTATTTGCCCGATTACTCATCGCAACCTCGATAAATGCAGTGGTAAATCGCCACTTCATTATCTGCAATCGATTGCACTTCGGTGACATCGCCAGCGGTTCCGACTGTCTCATCGACAGGAAGCAACCGCCGGCGTGGAGGCCGAGATGTTCTCGGTTGGTTTCCGCGATGCCCGCCTAAACCGGTTCGCTCTGAGACGCCATCAATCGGGCGATGATCGCCTCTCGTGCAGCCCGCGTGCCGGCAAGGCGTCGCTTCGTCTTCGCGAACACATCGGCTGTCGCCTCTTCCGGCGTGCCCGAATGGAACGGCGGGGCAGGCGCGTATTCCAGCGAGAGCTGAACCATTTCCGCTTCTTCCTGACCAATAAGGGCCGCAACGACCGCCAACCCGAAATCGATGCCGGCCGTTACGCCGCCGGCCGTGATGAGATTGCCGTCCCGGACGATGCGGCCGGCGGTTGGAATAGCGCAGAAGTTCGCCAGGAAATCCTGGGCATTCCAGTGCGTCGTCGCCTTCCTGCCCTTGAGCAGACCGGCGGCGCCCAGCACCAGGGAGCCGGTACAGACTGAGGTGATGAAACGTGCCTGCTCCGCCTGCGCGCGGATAAAGGACAACACGGCCTCATCCTCAAGCAATGCATTGATGCCGCCACCGCCAGGCACGCAGAGGACGTCGAGCTGAGGGCAGTCATCGAAGGTTGTCGTCGGCTGAAGCACCAGTTTCGTGGCAGAGATGATCGGCGAGGTGTCCTTCCAGATCAGATGGACCTCCGCACCCTCCGTCGAGGCAAAGATCTCGTAGGGCCCTGTCAGGTCAAGCTGCTGAATGCCGGGGAAAACGAGCAGTCCGAAGCGAATGGTCATATTTGCATCTCCAGTGGTTGACTCTGGCAAGCTTACGCGATCACCATCTGGCGTGTTTGCCAAACTCCCCTCATTTTGAGCCAACCATGCGCCACATTGAAATTCTCGCTTTCGAAGATGCCCAACTGCTCGATGTAACCGGGCCATTGCAGGTGTTTACGAGCGCCAACGAGGAGGCCTTCGCTGCCGGTCAGCCGAGGCCCTATAACGCGATCGCGGTGGCCATGAACGGGCAGACCGGGACGACCTCGGGGCTGACACTTGCAACGGCATTGCTGCCCCAGGACGATGAACCGATCGATACCCTGATGGTCGCGGGTGGTGTCGGCGTCAATAAAGCGTGCGAGGAAACGGCCCTTGTCAACTGGATCCGCCGGCGGTCAGCTAGCGCGCGGCGGATCGCTTCGGTCTGCAGCGGCGCCTTTCTGCTCGCCGAAGCGGGACTTTTGGATGGGCGGCGCGCCGTGACGCATTGGAACAGATGCAGGGAGTTTTCAAAACGCTTCCCGAATGTGCGGTTGGAACCCGACCCGATCTTTATTCAGGACGGCAATATATGGACGTCGGCAGGGGTCACCGCTGGCATCGATCTGGCACTTGCGCTGGTCGAGGCTGATCTCGGCCGCAAATTGGCGCTCGCCGTCGCGCGCGAACTCGTCGTCTTCCTGAAGCGGCCGGGCGGCCAAGCGCAGTTCAGCACGATGCTCTCGCTGCAGGAGAACGGCGATCGTTTCGACCGGCTGCACGGATGGATCATCGACAATTTGCGCGCCGATCTCTCGCTGCCCGCGCTCGCCGTGCGGGCGAACATGAGCGCACGCAGCTTTTCCCGGCATTATCGCCAGGCAACGGGGCGCACGCCGGCCAGGGCTGTCGAGGATATCCGCGTTGAGGCTGTGCGGCGCCTCCTGGAGCAGGGCTTGTCTGTTCGTCAGGCGCGTATCCGCTGCGGATTCGGTTCGGAAGAGACCATGCGGCGGAGCTTCCTCAGAGCCTTCGGAACCACGCCGCAGGCCTTTCGCGATCATTTCGGATAAGGCGACTGTCGGCAGGGATCGGAACATTGCCGCCCTCCTCGGTTGGCAGGATGCCTCTGCCGGAAAAGATAGGCATCAGCGCCGAGATGCAAACTTTCGATCTTGCCCACACGCGATTGAAGGAGGGACGGACAATTTTTCTCGTTTCGCAGATCGTCCGGCACCCCAAGTTGACTGGACATCTCGTCTCTTTGGGATCACCATCAATCCGGGCTGGAGTTACATCGTAGGGGACCAACTATCGCCAAATAGGAGGCCGAGATGAAGCAGCATGCACGCGATGATTTGCAGAAAATTGCAAAAGTCGATCAGGACTTCCTTAATCGAGAGATGTCGCGAACCCAACGGCTCGAACGTTGGATAGATCTTCTCGAGCGGAGTCCCCGACAGTTTCTTTCCACTTTGCGCGAAACCGAATTTCAGCCTAGTGAAACCAGGGCGGCAATGCGGACGGATAGCTCCCCAATCTCCGTCGCATTTGCGGATCCGGTTCTTCGCGCCGCTGGTTTGGAAAACGACAGCTACGGAGAAGCCAAGCGCTTCTTCGAACTCACGGATCATGAGCTGCACGGAATTGTCTGCTACTGCCATTTCGGCGAGACGGTCAGTTCTGCCGTAGTCGCACGTTCCATTCGTCCGTTGCTCGCCGGGAGGCCTCCGAGCCTGTTTGCCCGTTTGCGCAAGGCGTTGTCGATATAGTCTAGTAGTTTCGGCAATACCGGCTCCGGCTGACGGACGTGGCGATGTGTCCAACTTGGCTGCATCGCGAAAGCAAGACACCGGCGGTCGAGCGTTGGCTTGGCAATCCCTGAGGTCACAGATCCTCAAGGATCGCCTTGCCTGACGCTTGGCGGGCGATCATCGGGGCAGCAATCTACTGCGAGAGAATAAGAAGCCTGCAATGTTGTTGCGAGGAAGCCGGCCTCCGGCCCGAATCCAAGCATAACGAGAAAGGGCGCTCAACCCTTTCGGGGAGCGCCCTTTCCAACCCGGACAGCCTGAAACGCAGCGACAACAAACGTCGAGCAGCAGACCATCAACACGGGAAGTGAAGCCTAAATACGGTTGGACGTTTCCGATTTCAAGTGGCTTTGCATGAAAGTTGCCCGGAACATCCGGTTCCGATTCTTGTATCTGCTTTCGCATCAATCCTTTATCGCTATGCCCGCCGAAACGGCGGCCGCCAAAAAGGCATCGCGCGCTTCATCTACCGACCCTTGACTGTGATAGGTGCTGATCAAGGTTTTCTTGGCCGTGGCATGAATGCGATCGGATTTGCCCGGCGGCCATTCGCGAAGAAGAAATTTAAGGGCCTGTTCGGTGTTGTTGATCGTCAGGTAGTGGCCGCTCTCCTGGGTGACGACCGTCACCGAACGATTCCACAAATATTTGGACATTTAGCTGCTTCCTCCGCCCGTGAAACGGACACTCTCCACCTTGGTTCCAGACGGAGCGAAACAATAAAAAAATAGTCATGCCTGCATGCCCAAAACGCGGTCCAAAAGCTGAACGCCGTCCTCTCGTCGCGAATGTTCGGGTTAAGCAGGGGGATCAATGAAACAAAATCAGCTCTGTCTTGTTTGTCCTTTCATAGGAAAGGAGGTCGACATGACTGAGCCTCGAAAGCCAAAAACGCTCTCGCGCGAGGAAGACTATCGCGATTATGAAGATCGCAATCTTCGTGACGGCTGGCCGTACTCGGACGGGGGTGGAAGTGCCTCTGAAAGTCCCGAGAACCGGGGATATGGCGATACCTCGGCCAATTTCGACGAGGAACGGGATGGCGATTTCATCATAGATTCAGCCGATTCGACCGGCCTCGAACGAGGCGAGGATCAAACCGTCGGACCTCTTCCGAGCGATCGTATCGACAGCGACGAACTTGAAGCGGTCATAACCGAACAGCTCGAACAGAGAGGAGTTGACGTCAACAGCATCGACGTGCACGCCACCGACGGCATTGTGACTCTGGAGGGTAACGTCGAGACGATTCCGCTGGCTCGTCATCTCACAGCGATCGTTCTATCTATTCCCGGCGTTGCGGAAGTTCGAAATAACCTTCGAACGATCGGCGTCGATGCGCATATTCCGAACGACGAATAGCGAATTTGGCGATAGATGTCGGTCAATGCCGCAGGAAGCTTCGGATCTTCTTCAGGTCCTGGATGAAGGCCAACCGGCTTCGCTCCTTTTCGTCCGCCTCCCTGATCCTCAAAAGAGCCGATGGGTGAATGGTGACGAGAAAGTCAAGCTGCCCGGGTGGATGAAGGATGCTGCCGCGGTCGCGCATCACCCGCACCTTCGATCCGAGCAGCGAGGATACGGCCGTCGCACCGAGCGCCACGACGAGTTTCGGTTTCAATAGTTCAAGTTCGGCGCCGAGCCACCAGGCGCAGCGCTGCACCTCGCCGGCATTGGGCCTGGAATGCAGCCGCTTCTTGCCGCGCATTTGATACTTGAAATGCTTGACCGCATTGGTGACGTAACAGCGGTCGCGGTCGACCCCCGCCTCTTCAAGACATAGATCTAGCAAGCGGCCCGCCGGCCCGACAAACGGCCTGCCCGCCAGATCTTCCTTGTCGCCGGGTTGTTCGCCGACCAGCACAACCTCGGCCGTTTCGGGGCCTTCTCCGAAAACGAGATGCGTGGCATCGCGATAGAGGTCGCAACGCGTGCAGGATTCGGCGTCGTGCAGGAGTTCGCCGAGCGTTGCCGCATCAGCATGATCGCGCTGGAGAGAAGGGCCGCTATCGGGCAAGGAGTGTTTTTCGAGCATGGGAGGCGCGCTGCAATTTGAAAGTCACACCCTCGTCAACCGATCGTCGCTCTCTTTGTTCCCTGTTGTTTCGGCGAACGGGGAATCGCCGATCGGATGCAAACGGTAGTTTTCACGATGCCGATCGCTCGTCCCGTATCAGACGTGCTTCGAGACAGGCCATGACAAAAGCTTCGCGCGCAGCCTCCAAGGTGGCGCGATGTGAAATGGCCGCGAGGCACTTTTCCTTTGCCTTCACATAATATGAGCCTCTTTCGGACGGCCATCTGACGGAAAGGAAATGGATTGCGTCTTCCGGTCCGTTCACGCACGAGGCGAAGCGGCCACCTACTGCGACGCAAACCGGTGCGTTCCAGAGCATTTTGAATTTGACGTCGATGATCTCGTTCATCTGCTCCCCCTGTCATTTTCCCACCAAACAAGGCGTCAAGATGATTGTTCCCGCAGGATGGAGCGCTATTTGAAGAGATATGACATTGCATGCGTAGGGTTGGAATATCCCTGAATGCTCGCAAGCAGCAGGATTGCGTTCCTCAGCATCATTGACATCCTCTTGCCGGCTCGGGAACAACCGTTGCCTTTGAATGTTCGTGGGTCTGCGGGACAGTTTCTGGATCGAAAGATGAGCGACTCGGCGGTGACATATAGCCAGATGTTTTCGGGCAAGCGGCTCTTGATCGTCGAGGACGAATATTTCCTCTCGGAAAAGGCGCGCGGGAAATTGCGCGAACTTGGCATTTTCCTAATCGGTCCCGTCGGCAAGGCGGAGGACGCTCTCGAACTGATCGAAGGCAAGAAGGCGGATGCAGTGATCCTTGATCTTCATCTTGACGCCGGATTTGTATTTCCGATCGTGGAAACGCTTCAGAGGCTGAAGCTTCCCTATATATTTGCGATAGGCCATCACCCGCCCATCGTTCGCACCCGATTTACGGGCTTCATCCTCTGTGAAAAAGCCGTTGAGATCGAACACATCGCCAAGGCGCTGTTCGGCAGGCAGAAACGCAAACTCTATTTGGTATAGAGGGCCCTCGACCTCTCCAGATGCTTCAGGACCGCAGCTTCCGTACCGTCGGCATCATGGACGGCAAGCCGCTCCAATATCTCTTCATGTTCGACAAGCGTGAATTTTTCCTTGCCGGTCCAGATGAGCATCTCGGTATGGTAGGTTTTCAGCCATGCCAGCATTGCCTCGCTGACGGCGACAAAGATCGGGTTTCCGGAAATCTGGGCAATCCGGGTATGAAACTGCATGTCGGCCGAGATGAATTCTTCGGCATGCCCCAGAGATGCCCGCTGACGCTCGATAATATCTCTGAGATCGGCAATATCTTTTTCCGTTGCCCGCGGCGCGGCCTCCCGGGCCATGCCGCGCTCGAAGAATATGCGCGCGCTCTTCAGATGCTCGAGAGAGTCCGAAGATTGGGACAACATGATCTTCGCCGTTAGATCAACCTGCCGGAAAATCGATTTCGCGGTCAGTTGAAGCACCTTCGCCCGCTCGCCATGCGAGATGCTGACCAATCCCATATTGGCGAGCGATTGCATCGCCTCGCGGATCGCCGGGCGCCCGACGCCGAAGCGCTCCATGAGAACACGCTCTGACGGCATCTCATCGCCGGGTTTGAGTTCTCCCGACGTGATCAACCGCTCTAATCGGTCGAAGACTTCGTCAGAGAGCTTCCGACGTACAATCTGTTCGATTGGCTGGCTCATGGCATCTCGCTGGCTCAAAGCTTTTCTCCCTTATGCAATGTCAAATAGCGCCGAGAAAGCCCTTCGGCGCGACTTACGGCCTCCCGAACAAAAAAATTCGTTGCACAAATTGGAATACTCATTATACCAGATCACGAGTTGACGCCACGACAAAATCGTCGGCGAGAGGAGCAACGGCTGCTGATGAGCATTACCATCACCTATCGCATCGAGACGCCCGGCCACATCGAAGCGATGGCCGACAAGATCGCCAGCGATCAGTCGACGGGTACGTTCGTGCCGGTTCCCGGCGAAACGGAAGAGCTGAAATCGCGGGTGGCGGCACGGGTCCTCAGCATCCGGCGGCTCGAAGATGCGGATCGGCCGACATGGCCCGAAGTGGCGGCCGGCCATGGTCCCCTTCATCGCGCCGATGTCGATATCGCCTTTCCGCTTGATGCCGTCGGCACCGATCTTTCAGCCCTGATGACGATTGCTATTGGCGGCGTCTATTCGATCAAAGGGATGACGGGCATTCGCATCGTCGACATGAAGCTGCCGGAGGCCTTTCGCGGCGCGCATCCCGGTCCGCAATTCGGTGTTGCCGGCAGCAAGCGCCTGACGGGGGTCGAGGGACGTCCCATCATCGGCACGATCGTCAAGCCGGCGCTCGGCCTTCGCCCCACTGAGACCGCGGAATTGGTCGGCGACCTCATCAGCTCCGGTGTCGATTTCATCAAGGACGACGAAAAGCTGATGAGCCCCGCCTACTCGCCTCTCAAGGAGCGTGTCGAGGCGATCATGCCGCTGATTCTGGATCACGAACAGAAGACCGGGAAGAAGGTGATGTATGCCTTCGGCATTTCCCACGCCGATCCCGACGAGATGATGCGCAACCACGACCTCGTTTTGAAAGCCGGCGGCAATTGTGCCGTCGTCAACATCAATTCCGTCGGTTTTGGCGGCATGAGCTTCCTGCGCAAGCGCTCGGGACTGGTGCTGCACGCCCACCGCAACGGCTGGGATGTGCTGACCCGCCATCCCGGCGCCGGCATGGATTTCAAGGTCTATCAGCAGTTCTGGCGCTTGCTCGGCGTCGATCAATTCCAGATCAACGGTATCCGCGTCAAATATTGGGAACCGGACGAAAGCTTCGTCGAGTCCTTCAAGGCCATCAGCACGCCGCTATTCGATCCGTCCGATTGTCCGCTGCCCGTTGCCGGTTCGGGTCAATGGGGTGGTCAAGCGCCGGAAACCTACCAGCGGACCGGCCGGACTACGGATTTGCTCTATCTCTGCGGCGGCGGCATCGTCAGCCACCCCTTCGGGCCGGCCGCCGGCGTCGGAGCGATCCAACAGGCGTGGCAGGCCGCGGTCACCGACATCCCGCTCGAAGACTATGCCAAGGATCATCCCGAACTCGCCGCCTCGATCGCGAAATTCAGCGACGGCAAGGGCGCGTGACGACGATGGGCAATCTTCTCATCAGCTACTACGGCGACGACTTCACCGGCTCCACCGATGTGATGGAAGCCCTGGCCTCGAACGGCGTTCCGACCGTGCTTTTTCTCGGCATCCCCGATGCGGCACTTCTTGAGCGTTTTAAGCAATGCCGTGCCATCGGCATTGCCGGAACAAGCCGCAGCGAAACGCCGGAATGGATGGAGGAGCATCTTGTTCCGACATTCGAGTGGCTGAAAGGGCGCGGCGCGGCGATATGCCATTACAAGGTCTGCTCCACCTTCGATTCCAGTCCGCGCATCGGCAATATTGGCAAGGCGATCGAGATCGGCAGAGAGCTTTTTGAGCAATCCTCCGTGCCGGTCGTAGTCGGCGCACCGCAGCTCAAACGCTACACCGCCTTCGGCCATCTCTTCGCGGCCTATCAAGGCAAAGTCTATCGCATCGATCGCCATCCGGTGATGAGCCGCCATCCGGTCACGCCGATGGACGAAGCCGATCTGGCGCTGCATCTTGGCAAGCAGACCTCCCTCCCCGTCAGCCTCGTTGATCTCGTGACCCTGGCGGCTCCGGATGCGAACCAACAAGTCGACGAACGCGCGGGCCAGACGGCAGGAATCATGCTGATCGACGTCGACAGCGCCGAAACGCAGGCGGCTGCGGGAACGCAGCTTTGGCGGCGCGCGGCAAAGGACGGGCCTTTCGTCGCCGGGTCCTCCGGTGTCGAATACGCACTTCTCAATGCTTGGCGCCACGAAGGTCTGATTGGCGAACGCCCCGTTTTCGCCCCGCCGGGAAAGGTCGAACGCCTCGCAGTGGTTTCCGGCAGTGTCTCGCCAACGACAGAACGGCAGATACGCACGGCGATGACGGATGGTTTCGACGGCATCGACGTCGATCCCCTGGCACTCATCGGCGAAAGTGCTGACCGGGCGATCGAAGATGCCGTCAATGCCGGCATTACCAGCCTGCAGACGGGCCGCAGCGTCATCCTGCACACGGCGCTTGGCCCCTCGGCCGATCGCGGCAGCGCGATCGACCGTTTTCCGGGTGCCCGGCACCGGCTCGGACAGGGCCTTGGCACCATCCTGCGCCGTATCGTCGAAAGTGAAAAGCTCGGCCGTGCGGTCATCGCCGGCGGCGACACGTCGAGTCATGCGCTCAGGGAATTGCGCGTGGAAGCGCTGACGACGCTGCTCCCCTTGCCCCAGACGCCGGGATCGCCGCTCTGCGTGGCTCACGGCAGCTACGCACCAACCAATGGACTGCAGATCGCGCTGAAAGGCGGACAAGTCGGAACCGACGGATATTTCTCACAGATCCGCGACGGAAGGCGCACTTAGAAACACGTCTCTTACGCACTTCGGATAATGGCGTGATCATTGACTCATTATACCACTTGCGATACCACAATTTGAAATGGACGAGGTAGAAAACATGACTGCAATTGCTCTTTTCGGCGCCGGCGGGAAAATGGGGTACCGGCTCGCCAAAAATCTCAAAGGCTCGCGCTTCGATGTCCGTCACGTCGAGGTGAGCGATGTCGGCAAGGCCCGCCTGAAGAACGATCTCGATCTGTCGTGCGTGCCCGTGGACGAGGCCCTTGATGGCGCCGAAGTCGTCATTCTGGCCGTTCCGGACACCGCCATCGGCAAGGTTGCCGCCGGGATCGTCGACAAGCTGAAGCCGGGAACGATGGTGGTCGCCCTAGACGCCGCGGCACCTTTTGCGGGTCACCTGCCGAAGCGCGACGACCTGACCTATTTCGTCACCCATCCCTGCCATCCGCCGATCTTCAACGACGAAACCGATATGCAAGCGAAGAACGACCACTTCGGCGGCCTGTTCGCCAAGCAGCATATCGTTTCCGCGCTGATGCAGGGGCCGGAAGCTGCCTACGCACTCGGGGAGGAGATCGCCAAGATCATCTGGGCGCCGGTCATGCGCTCGCACCGAGTCACCGTCGAGCAGATGGCGATGCTTGAGCCTGGGCTTTCGGAAACGGTCTGCGCATCGCTGCTCGTTGTGATGCGGCAAGCCATGGACGAGTGCGTCGCGCGCGGCGTGCCGGAACAGGCCGCTCGCGATTTCCTGCTCGGCCACATGAACGTCCTCGGCGCCGTGATCTTCAACCAGGTCGAGGGTGTGTTTTCGGATGCCTGCAACAAGGCGATCGAATTCGGCATCCCGGCGCTGATGCGCGACGACTGGAAGAATGTCTTCGAGCCGCAGGAAATCGCAGAAAGCATCCGCCGCATTACCTGACCGAAATCCCGGGAGGGTTTGGCCCTCCCTTCTTTCGCCCTGCTGGGAACAGGGCCTGTTTCATAATCGGGAGGACACCATGAAACTGACACGCAAACTCACTGTTGCCGCCTTTGCCGGCGCTCTTGCGCTTGGCACCGCAATGCCGGCCTTTTCGGCCGATCTGATCGCCATCATCACACCCGCGCATGACAATCCGTTCTTCAAGGCCGAAGCCGTGGGCGCCCAAGCCAAGGCGAAGGATTTGGGCTATGAGACGCTCGTCATGACGCACGACGACGATGCCAACAAGCAGTCGGAAATCATCGATACGGCGATCGGCCGCGGCGCCAAGGCCATCATTCTCGACAATGCCGGTGCCGATGCGACAGTTGCGGCCGTCAAGAAGGCCAAGGATGCCGGCATCCCCTCCTTCCTCATCGACCGCGAAATCAATGCCACCGGCGTTGCCCTCGCCCAGATCGTTTCCAACAACTATCAGGGTGCCCAGCTCGGCGCGCAGGAATTCGTCAAGCTCATGGGCGAGAAGGGCAATTATGTCGAGCTCGTCGGCAAGGAATCCGACACCAATGCCGGCATCCGCTCGCAGGGCTATCACGACGTCATCGACGACTATCCGGATTTGAAACTGGTCGCCAAGCAATCGGCGAACTGGAGCCAAACCGAAGCCTATGCGAAGATGGAAACCATCCTGCAGGCGAACCCGGACATCAAGGGCGTGATCTCGGGCAACGACACCATGGCGATGGGCGCGATCGCAGCGCTTCAGGCCGCCGGCCGCAAGGATGTGATCGTCGTCGGCTTCGACGGCTCCAACGATGTGCGCGACTCGATCAAGGCCGGCGGCATCAAGGCGACCGTACTGCAGCCCGCCTACGCACAGGCCCAGATGGCGGTTGAGCAGGCCGATGCGTACATCAAGAACAAGACGACCCCGAAGGAAGAAAAGCAGCTCATGGATTGCGTTCTCATCAATGGCGGGAATGCCGACAAGCTTGAGACCTTCGCGCTGAAGAATTGATGGCGGACCGAGCATTGCGGAGGGCGTGGCAGAGCCGCGCTCTCCAGGCTTTTTTCTTTGAGATTGAGGTGCATTGCATGCTGAGGATCAGAGGCGCTGTTGTGGTCATCATACTGGCCGCAGCACTGCCCGGCTGTAAGATCATCAAGACGCCGACCGCCGAAGAGAAGGCGGCGAACGCGGCAAAGAGCGCCTTCGATCCTACGGCCAAGGTCGACGCGATCTGGCAATCGCAGGCGGTACCCGACCTTGAAAAGCGTTCCGGCGATCTCAAAACCGTGATGCAGGCCGCGGCATCGAACCCGGATGAGGCCGGCGCAAAATACGGTAACCCACGCAAGCAGAGCACGTCGCCCTGGACCTATGCCGTGAAGCTCAAGGGCAAGATCGCCGCCGCCGATACGGCGTCCCGTGCCGCAACGCTCGACGTCGATGTCGATGGCGACGGCAAGGCGGATGCGAAGGTTCAGATCGGCCCGGCTATCCGCGGCACGGCGCTGCGCGACGCGTTGGATTTCGTAGACTTCAACGAATTCAAGAACCAGATCGAATGGGCGCAATTCGGCAAAGCGTTCAATGAGAAGGTGAACACGTCCTTTCTCGCTGCTTTGCCCCGAGATGGCCTGACCGGCAAAACGGTCAATGTGACCGGTGCGTTTCCACTGCCGGCATCCGGCCAGTTGCCGCTGATTACCCCTTCGGCGCTGACGTTGGAACAATGACCATGAGCGATACGACAGAGGAAGACATCATCCTTCGTCTCGAGGACGTGTCCAAGGTTTATTCCGGTATCGTCGCGGTCAAGCGCGCCAACCTCGAACTGCGGCGCGGCGCGGTCAATGTGCTGGTGGGAGAAAATGGGGCCGGCAAATCGACGCTGATGAAGATCATCGCTGGCGTCGAACGTCCAACCGCCGGCCGTATCCTCCTGGAGGGCGAAGCCGTCCATTTCGACAGTCCGGCAGATGCGCAGGCACGCGGCATCGGCATGATTTTCCAGGAACTCAATCTCTTCGCCAACATGACTGTCGCCGAAAATATTTTTGCGACACGCGAAATCACGCGCGGCCTTTTCGGCATCGATCACAAGGCGCAGGTCGCAAAGGCCAATGAATTTCTGACGAAGCTGGATGCCGGCATCAATGCCGAGACTATGGTCGAGGATCTGCCGATCGGGCAGCAACAGCTTGTCGAAATCGCCAAGGCCATTTCGCTGAATGCCCGCATTCTGATCATGGATGAGCCGACCTCGGCGCTTTCGGCGGCGGAAGTCGACATCCTTTTCAAGGTGATCGCCGAACTGAAGGCGCAGGGCGTAGCAATCGTCTATATCTCCCACCGGCTGGAAGAGCTGATGCGGATCGGCGATTACATCACCGTGCTGCGCGACGGGCAGATCACCGGCCAGGCGATGGTCCGCGATATCGACACGAAATGGATCGTCCGATCGATGATCGGATCGGATGCCAAGGACTTCGCCAAGGACAGCGGCCATGCGATCGGCAAGGAAGCCTTCCGCGCCGAGGACATCAGCCTGCCGCGACCGACCGGGGGCCTTGCCGTAGATCACGTCTCGCTCTCCGTTCGCGCCGGCGAGATTCTCGGCATCTATGGCTTGATGGGCGCCGGCCGCAGCGAGTTTTTCGAATGCGTCATGGGCCGGCACATGCATTCGACCGGCAGGATTTTCATCAACGGCGTCGAGGTCCGAGAACGCGATACCACCCGGCGGATCCGGAAAGGCTTGGCGCTGATCCCGGAGGATCGGCAGCGCGAGGGGCTGGTGCAGGTGCTCTCGATCGCCAGCAACCTGACGCTTGCGAGTCTTGGCCGCTTCGCTCGCCTCTTCCATATCAATGCCAATGCCGAGAAGAGGGCTATTCGCGACATGATCCGCGATCTCTCGATCAAGGCACCCAACCCCGATTTCGAGGTGACGTCGATGTCCGGCGGCAATCAGCAGAAGGTCGTCATCGGCAAGGCACTGATGACCGATCCCAAGGTCCTTCTGATGGACGAGCCGAGCCGCGGCATCGATGTCGGCGCCAAGGCAGACGTCTTCCGCACCATGCGCAAGCTCGCCGGCAAGGGTCTCGCAATCCTGTTTTCAACCTCCGACCTTGAAGAGGTCATGGCGCTTTCCGACCGCATCGCTGTCTTGAGCAACGGCCAGTTGGTTGCCGTCTTCGACAGAAGCGAGGCGACTGAAGAGGCGATCGTCGCAGCATCGGCCAAGGGACACGGACATACAAGGAAACTCGCGTCATGACCGCGGACACATCTTCTTCTTTTGCGGCCAAGCGGTCGAACGGTTCTGTACTCCTGACGCTGATGAAACTCAGAACCTTCATCGCGCTCTTTGCAGTGATCATCTTCTTCGCCGTCTTCGCGCCGAACTTCACTTCGACGGCCAACATGATCCTGATGTCGAAGCACGTTGCGCTCAATGCCTTCCTGGCGATGGGCATGACCTTCGTCATCATTACCGGCGGCATCGACCTCTCGGTCGGCTCGATCGTCGGCCTGTGCGGAATGGTCACCGGCGCGCTTATCCTCAACGGCGTCGAATTACCGATCGGATATACGGTTTACTTCAATCTTTATGAGATCGTGCTGATCACCCTTGCCGTCGGTATCGTGATCGGGCTGATCAACGGATTGCTCATCACCAAGCTCAACGTCGCGCCCTTCATCGCGACGTTGGGCACGCTCTATATCGCGCGCGGCATGGCATTGCTGTCTTCGGATGGCCAGACCTTTCCGAACCTGGTCGGCAGGCCGGAATTCGACACGACCGGCTTCGACATCTTCGGCGCTGGTCGGCTGCTTGGCCTCCCCGTTTCCATCTGGATCCTCGTCATTCTTGCGCTGCTTGCTGCCTACGTCGCCCGCTCGACGCCCATCGGCCGGTATATCTTTGCCGTCGGCGGCAACGAGCGCGCGGCGCGCATGTCGGGCATTCGCGTCGATCTGGTGAAGATCTTTGTCTACATGTTTTCCGGACTGTGCGCGGCCATCGTCGGCATCGTCATTTCGTCGGAACTGATGGCCGCGCATCCGGCGACCGGCGAAAGCTTCGAACTCAACGCCATCGCCGCGGCCGTCCTTGGCGGCACCTCCATGTCCGGCGGACGTGGCACGATCGGCGGCACGATCATCGGCGCTTTCGTCATCGGCATCCTCTCCGACGGATTGGTGATGATGGGCGTTTCATCCTTCTGGCAGATGGTCATCAAAGGGTTAGTCATCATCATCGCCGTTGTTGTCGATCAGGCGCAGCGCCGTCTCCAGCAGCGCGTGACACTCATGCAAATGGCAAAGGCAGGTTGAGAATGACGGAACTCAAGGGTGCGCTCATCGGCTGCGGCTTCTTCGCGGTCAATCAGATGCATGCGTGGAAGGACGTCAAAGGCGCGGAGATCGTCGCAATCTGCGATCGCGATCCAGAGCGATTGAAAATTGTCGGCGATCAGTTTGGCATCGAGCGCCGGTACAGCGATGCGGCGGCTCTCTTTGCCGACGGCGGCTTCGATTTCGTCGATATCGCGACGACCGTGCAAAGCCACCGCGCGCTGGTGGAAATGGCAGCGGCCCATAAAGTCCCCGCCATCTGCCAAAAGCCGTTTGCCAAGACATTGAGCGACGCCAAAGCCATGGTCAAGGCTTGCGCGGACGCCGCCATTCTCCTGATGGTTCACGAGAATTTCCGTTGGCAGACACCGATACAGACGGTGAAAACCGTTCTTCGATCAGGCGTGATCGGCGAACCGTTCTGGGGCCGTTTTTCCTTCCGCTCCGGTTACGACGTCTTCTCAGGCCAACCCTACCTTGCCGAAGGCGAGCGCTTCATCATCGAGGATCTCGGCATCCACACGCTCGATATTGCGCGCTTCATCCTTGGCGACGTCGCGACGCTCACCGCTCGCACCAAACGGGTCAATCCGAAGATCAAGGGCGAGGACGTCGCGACGATCATGCTCGACCATCAGAATGGCGCGACATCAATCGTCGACGTGAGCTATGCGACCAAGCTTGGTGTGGAGCCCTTTCCCGAGACGCTGCTCGAGATTGACGGAACGCTGGGAACGATCCGGCTCTCGCAGGGATATCGTCTTGAGATCAATAGCCCCGAAGGCGCGACAGTGTCGGATGCTTCGCCCAGGCTTCTCTCCTGGGCTTCCCGCCCATGGCATAATATTCAGGAGAGTGTCCTCGCCATCCAGCAGCACTGGACCGACCGCCTTGCCGATGGCGGCGAGACCTCCACGTCCGGTGCGGACAATCTCAAGACCTTCGCTCTTGTCGAGGCCGCCTATGAGAGTGCCGCCAACGGGTGCCCGGTCGATATCGGAGCGATGCTGCGATGACGGCCAATATCGACCCGTTTCAGCTCTACGGCACGCACGAGACCGAAACGCTGCCGGTGCGGCTGACCGCCGGCAAGCTCGCCGTTGACTTCAAGGACGGCAATCTGCGGACGATCCGCTACGACGGCGCCGAAGTCTTGCGGGCCGTCTCCTATCTGGTTCGCGATCGCGATTGGGGCACGTATGCGCCTGTTATTGACGAGCTGCGGATCAATCAGCTCCAAGACGGCTTTTCCATCAGCTATGTCGCGCGCTGTGCGGGGCCCGAGAATAGCTTGCTTGCAATCGGCGTTCACATAACGGCCGAGGCCGGTGAAGCGCTGATCTTCGAGGCGGAAGCGCTGACGACCACCGGTTTTGAGACGAACCGCTGCGGCTTCTGCATCCTGCATCCGATCGTCGGCGTTGCCGGCAGGCCGGTTTCGGTCGAGCATATCGATGGCAGCCGCGAGGACACGCATCTACCTGACCTCATCGAACCCTGGCAGCCCTTCAAGAATATGCGGGCGATTACACATGGCGTGACGTCAAACGTGACGGCGGAGTGCCGCATGGAAGGCGACACTTTCGAAATGGAGGACCAGCGCAATTGGTCCGATGCCTCCTACAAGACCTATGTTCGCCCACTTGCCTTGCCCTGGCCCTATCGCATCCCCCCCGGCGAGCCCATGCGGCAACGGATCGCTCTCACCGTAGGCGATATGCGACGTTCGCCCACCGCGTCTTCCACGCTTGCTGCGGATATGCCCCCGGTCACGCTGAGCCTCGGAGAGAAGTCCGGCACGATGCCTGCAATCGGGCTCATCGTTACGCCGGAAGAAGCGACCGCAACACTGGCTGCGCGGAACCGGCTGGCCGAAGTCGCGCCGCAGGAATTATTGTTCCACTTCGACCCCGACGCCGGCCACGGCGCTGACGCCTTCAATTCCTTCGCGACCATCGCGGCGCTTCACGCTGGCCGATCGACGTTGGAAATCGCATTGCCGTGCCGCCAGGCTCCGCTTGTCGAAGCACAACAAATGGCTGGTTGGATGCAAGATGCCGGTTTCAAGCCGGACGCAATCGTCATATCGCCTTCGGTCGACCGGCAATCGACGCCACCGGGCAGCAAATGGCCTGAGTGCCCGCCGCTTGAAGAGGTTTATGCCGCCGCTCATGCAGCCTTTCCAGGCGTGCGGCTTGGCGGCGGCATGCTCAGCTATTTCACCGAACTCAACCGCAAGCGCGTTCCTTCCGGATCGCTCGACTTCATCACCCATTGCACCAACCCGATCGTACATGCGGCTGACGATCTCAGTGTGATGCAGACGCTGGAAGCACTGCCGTTTATCACGCGCTCGGTCCGCGCCATATACGGCGACAAGCCCTATCGCATAGGCCCCTCCACCATCCCGATGCGCCAAAACCCCTATGGCAGCCGGACGATGAATAATCTCGCCGACCGCCGCATTCCGATGGCAAACAGGGACCCCCGGCACAATGGCCGTTTCGCCGAAGCCTTCGCGCTTGGCTATGCGGCTACCGTGCTCGACGCCGGATTGGAATGCCTGACGCTTTCAGCATTGGCTGGGCCGTCAGGGTTGATCGCCGGAGGGGGTGAACCATCGCCGGTCGGCGGCAGGCGACCGATCTTCAATACGATCGTCACGCTCGCCCGCCTCGCCGGCAGCCAATGGCAGGAATGCGTCTCCTCAGACCCGACTGCCGTCCTTTCTTTTGTTGCTGCGCCGGCTAACGAGGCACCGCAATTGCTACTGGTGAACATCACGGCTGCGGCCCGGCAGGTGGAACTAGGATGCCTGCGCCCGGCCGGGAAACTAAAAAGCGGAAGCCTCACGCTCGCGCCTTTTGCCGTTGGTTCGATCACGCTGATGGATTGACCTGACACCCGAGAAGCGCAACTTAGTCTTCCGAAGCGAGATGACCGGGAGGACTGACGTGAAGACAAAGAAGCTTATCAATGACGGCGCAGCCGCCGTGGACGAGATGCTGGCAGGCATTCTGGCGGCTCATCCCCGCCACGTGCGCGCCCTCGAAGGATCGCCGCGGTCGATCGTCGCAATCGAGGGGCCGCGGCCCGGCAAGGTCGGCATGGTCGTCGGCGGCGGCTCAGGGCATGAGCCGACCTTCCTGGGTTACGTCGGTAAAGGGCTTGCCGATGCTGCAGCAATCGGAAATGTCTTTGCCTCTCCGCCACCGGATCCGATCATCGAATGCGCCAAGGCGGTCAATGGCGGCGCCGGCGTCCTGTTCCTGTATGGCAATTATGCCGGCGACGTCATGAATTTCGATATGGCATCCGAAATGCTCGCCATGGATGACATCGAGGTCCGCACCGTGCTGACGACGGACGACGTCGCCTCCGCTCCCGTCGACCAACGGGACCGCCGGCGCGGCGTCGCTGGCAATGTTTTTGTCTTCAAGGCAGCGGGTGCCGCCTGCGATCTGATGTACAGCCTGGACGAAGTGGAGCGGATTGCGCGATGGGCGAACGACCGCACCTTCACGATCGGCGTTGCGCTATCGCCCTGCTCGCTGCCTCAGACGCTGAAGCCGAATTTTCAGCTTGGCGAGGATGAGATGGAAATCGGCATGGGCATTCATGGCGAGCCGGGCGTTGCCCGCGGTCCGCTCAAGCCGGCCGATCAGGTGACCGCCGAATTGCTCGATAAAATCCTCGGCGAGATGAAACCTGCACGGGGCGACCGGGTGGCCGTGCTTGTCAACTCGCTCGGCTCGACGCCGCTGATGGAACTCTACATCATGATGCGGAAGGTGAAGATGACGCTCGACGCTGCGGGCATAGAGATGCACTTGTCGCTGGTTGGGAACTACTGCACGTCGCTGGAGATGGCCGGTGCCTCGATCACGTTGATGCATTTGGACGACGAACTGCAACGACTGATCGATCATCCCTGCGATTGCGCGATGTTCCGTTCTGGTGAAGTGCTCCGATGACAAAGACAATCACCGTTGACGATCTGAAGTCCCTTCTAAACCTCATAGCGGCGGCGATGACCCGCGAAAAAGACCGTTTATGCGAGCTTGATGGCGTCATCGGCGATGCCGATCACGGTATCGCCATGGAGCTCGGTTTTTCGGGAGCCGCGAAGGCGGTTGTGCCACTGGATTCGGCAACGGTCGATCCGACACTCGTCTTCAACACGGCGGCAAAGGCTTTCCTGAATGCCGTCGGCGCTTCGTCCGGTCCGCTCTATGGCACCGCCTTGATGCGTGCGGGTGCCGCGGTAAAGGGCAAGCCGTCGCTGACGGATGACGACATGGTGGACGCCTTCGTTGCGCTTGCCAAGGGGATCCAGGACCGCGGCAAGGCCGAGGTCGGGGAGAAGACCATGGTCGACGCCTGGGCGCCCGCCGCCACCGCCTGCCGGGCGGCGCGCGACGAAGGACGGTCGCTGGCGGATTGTCTCTCGGAAGCTCTGATTGCCGCTGAAGCCGGGACGGAAGCAACGAAGCATATGGTGGCCACAAAGGGGCGTTCTTCCAGGCTTGGCGAGCGCGCCTTGGGCCATATCGATCCGGGAGCAGCCTCGGCAACGGTCATCATCTCTTGCTTCAAAGGGTTCTTCTTACCTTAATGATGATGACCTCATCATACCAGTTGACATGTGCCTGTTGATTTGCCAAAACCGCCCTCAGCATTGTTCAGAGGAGGACGGGAAATGCGCATCAACTCCAAATATGCAAGACGATTTGGCGCGATGGCGATTGCTGCGGCGGCCTTTGCGGCGACGAGTGTCCAGGCGCAGGACCTGACACTGTGGACGCTCAATTTCGACAACGGCGCAGCAAACGGTGCCCTCAAGAAGGTGGCGGCGGATTTCGAGGCCGCCAATCCAGGCACCCATATCGAAATCGTCCAGCGCGGCGTCGACGAACACAAGACAGCGCTTCGCGTGGCAGCAGGCTCCAGCAAGGGACCCGATATCTATTTTAGCTGGGCCGGGCTTGGCCTTGGCGGCGAATATGTGAAGGCCGGCCTCTCGCTGCCGCTCGACAAGTACTATACCCAGTACAAGTGGAACGACGAGCTGCTACCGTCCGCCGCCGCCTTTGCCGATCTTTATCCGGGCGGCAAGCATGGCGTGCCCTTCACCTTCAAGGGCGAAGCGATCTATTACAACAAGAAGCTCTTCCAGAAGGCCGGCATCACCGAGGAGCCGAAGACCTATGAGGAACTGCTGGCGGCGGCCGACAAGCTCAAGGCGGCTGGAATTCCGGCCTTCACCTTCGGCGGCTCGGTCAACTGGCACGTCATGCGTCTGATGGACGTGCTGCTCGAAACCAAATGCGGGGCCGACAAACACGACGCGCTGATGGCCATGAAGGCCGACTGGACCAAAGAACCCTGCGCCACCGATGCCTTCACCGAATTTGCCAAGTGGACCAAGGACTACACGCTGAAACCCTTCATGGGCATCAGCAACCAGCAGTCCTACACACTGTTCGTCGCCGGCCGTGCCGCGATGATGCTTGAAGGCGACTGGCTGGTCAGCCAGTTGAGCGGCAGCAAGGTCAACCTCGACGATTACGGCGTTGTGCCGTTCCCGACGAACACCAACCGCCTCTATGGCTTTGCCGAATACAATTACATCAGCACCAAGAGCAAGGATCCGGATCTCGCCGCCAAGTTCCTCGACTACTTCCTGTCGACCAAGGTGCAGCAGGATCTCGTCGGGCAGATCAGCTCGATCTCGGTCAACAAGAATGTCCAGTACACCAACCAGAAGCCGCTCGAGGCGAAATGGCTGGATATCTTCAAGACCTACAGCAAGGTCTACATGAATGGCGACCAGGCATTCCCGCTTGATGTCACCACCGAATACTTCCGGGTAATCAACGACGTCGCTGCCGGCAATATCCAGCCGGCCGATGCTGCCAAGCAGTTGCAGACCTTCATCGCGGGTCGCACGTGATCCCTCGAGGGAGGCCGCCACTCCGATTGCCAATCGCAGCGGACGGCTTCCCCCATTTTATGCCCACGCGTCAGTTGCCGCCGGGAGCAATCAGAATGTCATTCCGCAACCGAACACATGACCCGCGCGTCCAGGCAGCGATCCTGCTCGCCCCGGCCATGCTGATCTACGCGATTTTCGCGCTTTATCCGATGCTGAACGTGGTGGTGTTGAGCTTTCAGAAATGGAATGGCCTCGATCCCCAACGCCCATTCGTCGGCCTGGCGAATTATCAATATATCTTCACGCAGGATCCCGTTTTCTGGGTCGCCTTCCGCAACACGGTGATCTGGACGATTATGTGCGTGATTTTCCCGCCCATGATCGGCCTGCTACTGGCACTGAGCCTCAATCAGAAGCTTTTCGCCCGCAATACCTTCCGCGCCATCTTCTATCTGCCGGTCATTATCGCCCCGATCGCGGTCGCGACCATGTGGAAGTGGATGTACGATCCCTTCTTCGGCCTTTTCACCGAGATCCTGACGTCTGTGGGGCTGCAGGACTGGATTCAGGACTGGCTCGGCAATAAGGACATCGCCCTCTATTCGGTCTTCGTGGCCTATCTCTGGCAATCCGTCGGCTTCTCCATGGTTCTGTTTCTCGCGGGTCTGCAGAATGTTTCGCAGACGCTGGTCGAAGCCGCACGCATTGATGGCGCCGGGCGCTGGAACATCTTCCGATACGTCACCCTGCCCGCGCTACGCACCACGCTGACAATCGTTCTGGTGCTATCGGTCATCTCGTCTCTGAAGGCCTTTGACATCGTCTACGGCCTGACGGGCGGCGGGCCGGCGCAATCAACCCAGATGCTGGCGCTCTGGGCCTTCACGCAGGCCATGCAGATCTTCGATTTCGGCCGCGGCGCTGCGATCTCCGTTGTCCTGCTGCTCATCACCATCGCCATCGTCATTCCCTACCTGCGATGGACGCAGAAGCATGAGGAGGCCGAACAATGACGGTAGCATCGGCATCATCCATGTCGGATGGCTTCGAGACCATCATTCCGGCAAAGCGCAAGCGGGATCCCGTCCTGATCGGCTTGTGGATCGCGCTGCTCCTCGTCGCCGCGATCTGGCTTGCGCCTTTCGTCTTCATTGTCTTCACGTCGCTCAAAACGCAGGCTGATGTGACGACGACGGGCGCCTTCGTGCCACCCCTCAATCCGGCTTTCGAGAATTATTCGAGCGCCTGGGGTCGCGGCAATTTTGCCAACGCCTTCCTGAACAGCACTATCATTACCGTCATCAAGGTGCCGCTCGGGCTCATCCTTTCAGCGATGGCGGCCTATGCGCTCGCCAAGATCCGGCTGAGGTTCAGCAAGATACTGCTGCTTCTCGTCGTCTTCGGCACGATGATCCCCTTCCAGGTCATGCTGGCGCCGCTGTTTACGCTGGTCAACTCTCTTGGCCTGATCGACACTTATCCCGGCGTCATCCTGCCCTACATCGCCTTCGGCGTCCCCTATCAGGTCTTCATCCTGCACGGCTTCTTCAAAGGCATTCCAAAGGAGCTGTCCGAAGCCGCTCTGATCGACGGTGCAAGCCATTTCACCATCTTCCGCCGGATATTCCTGCCGGTTTGCCTGCCGGTGCTCGCCGCGCTGCTCATCCTTGATTTCGTTTCGACCTGGAACGAATTCGCCATGGCGCTCGTGCTCCTGCAGGATCAGCACATGTGGACGCTGCCGCTCGGGCTCATGTCCTTCCAGGGGCAGTTTTCAAACGACTACGGCCAGCTCAATGCCGCGATCGTCATGACCGTGCTGCCGGCAACGCTCGTCTACCTCATCTTTCAGCGATATTTCGTCTCCGGCCTCACCTCCGGCGCCGTCAAGGGCTGATCAATCACCTAATCGGCAAGTCTTTCGAGGAGAATATAATGTCCAGTGCAACCGTCGAAAAATGGGGCGTCTTCGAGGCCGCTTTCAACGGTCCTTCGGGCGGCAATCCCTATCTCGACGCAGCATTCGATGCCGTGTTCAGCCAGAACAGCCGCGAAATCCGCGTGCCCGGTTTCTATGACGGCGACGGCGTCTATCGCGTCCGCTTCATGCCCGACAACGAAGGTGAATGGTCCTTCAGGACGCGTTCGAAGACCCCGGAACTCGACGGCAAGACCGGCTCGCTGACCGCCACCAAACCCTCGCAGGGCAATCACGGCCCAGTGCGCGTGCGTAACAAATTTCATTTCGCCTATGCCGACGGCAAGCCGTTCCTGTCGTTCGGAACGACTTGCTATGCCTGGACGCATCAACCGCTGGAGATGCAGGCGCAGACGCTCGATACGCTGAAGAAGGCGCGCTTCAACAAGATCCGCATGGGCGTGTTTCCAAAGGACTATCCCTATAACGTCAACGAACCTCTCCATCCCTGCTTCGAAAAGGATGCTGATGGCAAAGAGGATTTCGATCGGCCGAACGCGGTCGCCTTCCGGCATTTCGAAAGGCAGGTGGCCGCACTTTGCGAGCTCGGCATCGAGGCCGACATCATCATGTTTCACCCCTACGACCGCTGGGGTTATGCCGACATGTCGGCCGAACAGGATTTTCGCTATGTCGCCTATCTCGCGGCGCGGCTCGCCGCCTACCGGAATGTCTGGTGGGCGCTTGCCAATGAATATGACTTCCTCCTCGACACCAAGCCGATGGCACAGTGGGACCGCTATTTCCACATCCTCGAAGAGAACGACCCCTACGGCCATCTGAAGTCCATCCATAATGGCGAGCCGACGATGAACTTCGATCATCGCAAGCCCTGGGTGACCCACACCTGCATCCAGAACTGGGATGTGAAGCGCACGCAGGAATGGCGCGACGCCTACGGCAAGCCGGTCGTCAACGACGAGCCGGAATATGAAGGCAACATCATCCAATCCTGGGGCAATCTGACGCCGCAGGAACTGGTGCATCGCTTCTGGATCACGATGACTCGCGGCGGTTATGCCGGTCACGGCGAAACCTATTCGCATCCGCAAGACCTCATCTGGTGGGCGAAAGGCGGGGAACTGCGCGGCGAGGCATGGAAGCGCATCGGCTTCCTGCGCGACCTGCTGGAGCAGGATGTCGTCAACGGGCTTGAGCCGCTCGGCGCCAGTGGTGAATGGCCCTGGACGCGCGTCTCAGGCGCCGAGGATGGCGATCTCCGTTATATCTATCTTGGCGAGCACCAGCCCGTCGTCTGGTCCACCGGCCTGCCCAAGGACGGCACTGACTACTATGTCGACATCATCGACACCTGGGAGATGACGATCACCCCCGCAAAGAAAGTGGAAGCCCCGATCCCGCACCCCACCCGGCACGGCGCAATCGTGCGCGGCGGCAAGGCGGATGCGGCCTTTGGCGTCGAACTGCCGGGTAAGCCATACCAGGCCCTTCGCATCCGCAAGAAAAACTGATCGGGTCTACAGGAGGAATTTCATGTCCGGATTGAGCATCAAAAGCGTCAGGAAATCCTACGGAGCGGTGGATATCATCCATGGAGTCGATGTCGATATATCGGACGGCGAATTCGTCATTCTCGTCGGGCCATCGGGCTGCGGCAAGTCGACCCTTCTCCGGATGATTGCCGGGCTGGAGGAAATCACCGGCGGCGAAATCTCGATCGGCGGCCGCGTGGTCAACAACCTGCCGCCCAAGGACCGCGACATCGCTATGGTCTTCCAGAACTATGCGCTTTATCCGCAGATGACGGTCGCCCAGAACATGGGCTTTGCGCTGGAACTGGCCGGCGCAAAGCGGACGGAGATCGACCGAAAAGTCGGCGAGGCGGCGCAGATCCTCGGGCTTCAGCCACTGCTCGGCCGCAAGCCCGCCCAACTTTCCGGCGGCCAGCGCCAGCGCGTCGCCATGGGACGCGCCATCGTGCGCGATCCGAAAGTGTTCCTCTTCGACGAGCCGCTGTCCAACCTCGATGCCAAATTGCGCGTCAAGATGCGGGCCGAAATCAAGGCGTTGCATCAGCGGCTGAAGACAACGATCGTCTATGTCACGCACGACCAGATCGAAGCGATGACGATGGCCGACAAGATCGTCGTGCTGCAGGGCGGGAAAGTCGAGCAGATCGGAACGCCGCTCGAGCTTTACGACCGGCCAAGGAATGTCTTCGTCGCGGGCTTCCTTGGATCCCCCGCAATGAATTTCCTGGAAGGCAGGCTGACGGGCGGCTCGAATCCGAGGCTTACGCTCCCGAGCGGCATTTCAATCGAGCTCCTGGCGGTTCCGGCCCAGGCCGGCGACCGGGATGTCATCGTCGGCATTCGCCCCGAAGACATATCCTTTGCGACGGATGGCGGAGTGCCGGCCAAGGTCACCGTCGTCGAGCCGACCGGCTCGGAAACCCATGTCGCCCTCGATCTGGAAGGGCGCGAACTGACATGGGTCATGCGCGAGCGCGCCGAATTGGTGCCGGACCAGACGGTGAAACTCTCCCTCAAATCGCCGAGCATCCACTTCTTCGACAAGCAGACCCAACAGCGCCTGTAGAAACTGGCGCTGTCATCGTGCCCGTCATCGCGTCGATCGCCGTTCGGCGTCGCTCATGACCGTCAGGACACGTTTTACGAAGGCGGCGCCGTCGAACTGCTTCGGGGCGCCTTCAGTGGAATGATCCGGCCGCTCGAATATGAACGCCTCGACATTGACCACCGGCAGGCGCAAGCGGTTGCGCACCCGTCCGATCATAGCTGTATGCGTCACGACAACCTGGCAGCCCTTCGTTTCGAATTCCGTATCCATGCCGGACGCCGGAACGGCGGCAACCGTCAACCCGCGCGCGGACAGGACCGAGCCGATGCGCGTGGCGACCTGCTGATTGTCGAGGCAGATCAGCACATCCGCCCGACCATGCTGTGAAGGAGAATCCAAAAGCATCTCGTGACCTCTCATTCGAATGCGGGTCAAACATAGAGCTTTTCGATGTAAAGCAGTGTTGTATCTTGTTTCATTTTGTTGCAGCGGCGTGGCGCGTCCTTTGAGCCCGCGCCCAATGGGCTTGACCGCCGCAAACTAAAAGAATTTGCCGTAATACAATGCAACACATGCGGCCGGCGAAAGCTGGTTTCCTTGGCCTGCCTGATTCGAGCAGGGAGGCAGGATATGAAACAAATCCGCTATGCCAGGTGGAGCAATCCAGGACGATTTTTGAATGGATTGAGCGCCTTAAAGCGCTTTCTTGGCAAGCAGCAACGTGTCTACCTTTGCGCCGCCTGTCTGTGCTGCAATCTCATGTTCTGCACTATCGGGGCGAGCCCGCGCCAGTTCATCATATTCAACATTCTCGTGCTTCTGGCTTCCGGCGCCAAAACCCTGGAGGCTGCGCCACTTGCGGCCGAGACCTGCTCCATCGCAACCGACAATCGATCTCGGCCTGCCCGCGACTGGAGACCTGTATTGAGCTTTTCAGCTCAACTAATCGTCGCCTGCTATGCGGCAACGGTGCTTGTCGACAATCTTGCCGCAAGCCCGACAGTGCTCGGTACGATCCACTAAGGAAGCTGAATCGTCTCCCAATGCCGCTTGAAGTCTTTGCCTGCTCCAGCCGCGGCGGATTGCCGCGAACGCGATTTGACGGGAGGAATTCGCCTTCCCGCTGCTTAGCATTGGCGAGATTCGAGGAGAGGATTTCACATGTATGTCGGTACGCAGTTTCAGGCTCGGGACGATGATGACTACCGGGTCATGGCACAGTTGGGCGTCAGGCACGTCAATGCCGATCCCGATGGCAATCCGCACGACTGGACGCTTGATATTCTCAAGGCCCTTCGTGACCGTATCGAGAGCTTCGGCCTCATTCTCGATATGATCCAGCTCCCGATGAGCTCGAACGTGATCGAACGGCAATACAGCCCGGACATTTTGACGGCCGGACCGAACCGTGACCGCCAAATCGATTCCATCTGCCGCCTGATCGAGAATGCCGCCGCAGTCGGCATTCCCTCGGTCAAATACAATCTCAATATCATCGGGATCCCTCGTACGGAGATGGAAACCGGCCGCGGCGGATCGAGAAACGAGGCCTTTCGCTGGGAAAAGGCCGATCACGATGCGCCGCCTTCGATCGCCGGCATCCTCAGCGAGGAGGAGAATTGGGAGCGCATCGATTATTTCCTGTCACGCGTCGTTCCGGTCGCCGAAGCCTGCAAAGTGCGTCTTGCCTGCCATCCGCACGATCCCTATACGCCGCCGGGCTATCGCGGGGTCACACGCGTTCTCGGCAGCGTCGAAGGCCTGAAGAAGTTCGTTCAGATGCATGAGAGCCCCTACCATGGGCTGAATTTCTGCCAGGGCACGGTCGGCGAAATGCTCGACAATCCGGCCGAGGAAATCTTCGACGTCATCCGCTGGTTCGGAGAGCGGGGCAAGCTCTTCAACGTCCACTTCCGCAACATCCGCGGCCGCAAGCTCTCCTTCATGGAGACCTTTCCGGAAGAAGGCGACATGGATATGTGGCGCTCGCTCAAAACCTACGCCGAGGTCGGCTACCAATATATGATCATGCCTGATCATGTGGCGCGCCTCTCCGGGCGCGACCCGGAAAATACCGCCTTTGCTTTCACCTATGGCTACATTGCCGCCATGCTGCAGGTGCTGGAGAGCGATAAGCGGTAGTTGCCCATAGCCGCGGAAGGCTTTTCCGCCAGTTCCCATTGATGCCTTTCGCTCCTCCCCTAGATCTGGGGTAGGAGAGTTCCATGCGCATTGAACATGCCTTTCTATTCGATCTTGACGGCACGTTGGTGGACAGCGTCTATCAGCACGTGCTGGCGTGGAAAGAAGCCTTGGATGCCGAAGGTATCGAGCTCTCGATATGGCGCATCCATCGAAAAATCGGAATGAGCGGCGGACTGTTCACCAACCAATTGCTCCGTGAAACCGGCATCGAGATAACCGACGAGAAAAATGAGCGGTTGCGGCAACTTCATGCCGATGCCTATCACCGTCTCGGCGCCCAGATACGCCCTCTTCCTGGCGCAAGCGAGCTTCTCTGCTGGCTTTCGGACGCCGGAATTCCGTTCGCGATCGCCACAAGCGGCCGCATGGAGACGGCAGCGGTCAATATTGCCGCGTTGGGGATCGACCCGAAGGCATTCCCGATCATCACCCGGGACAAGGTCAAATACGCCAAGCCCGACCCGGACCTGTTTATTGCCGCAGCAGAAGCCCTCGGGGTTGCGATAGAAAATTCGGTGGTCGTCGGGGACGCCATCTGGGACATGCTGGCGGCGACGCGTTGCAAGGCGCTCGGGGTCGGACTGCTGAGCGGCGGCTATGGCCGCGAAGAACTCAAGGATGCCGGGGCGATCCGCGTCTATGAAGATCCGGCCGACCTTCTCTATCACATCGATGAAGTGGGAGGGCGACGCTGAGCGGGAAAACGCCGACGCGTCAGTTGCCCGCAGGCATATTGTAGGGCGTGATAATTTCCACCGCCGACAGCACAGCCGGCGCCACGCGCTCTTTCACCACACCGCTCATAATTGCTCGAAATGCCGAACGCGCATCTGTCCGCAGGTCGTGATGCAATACAAAATCGATTTTACCCGCGGCAAGTAGAGCCCGATTGTCGGCATCGAGATCATGGGCGACAAAAATGCGGATGTCCCTCCCGGCCTCCTCGAAGGCGGCGAGCACGGCCCTGTTTCCGCCGCCAATTGAATAGACCGCATTGATCGTCGCATCCGCCGCGATGGCGCGGGCGGCAAGCATCCCAGTGGCGGCGTCGGCACCGTGACCTTCGCTGATTTCGACAACACCGATCTGCGGATAACGCTCGCGAAAGACGCGGCGAAAGCCGATTTCCCGCTCCTCCTCGCCGCGAAAGCGACCGCTCGACAACGTTACAAGCACCCGGGCGGCGGCCCCGGCGAAGTAATTCCCGACAAGATAGGCCGCCGTCTCGCCGGCTGCACGGTTGTCGGCGCCGGCGTAAACCGCGCGCGAAGAATTTGGCAGATCGGTCACCAGCGTAACGACGGTGATGCCGGCTTTGGCCGCACGCTCGACCGCAGCCGCAATCTCGGGAATGTCAGGAGCTTTCAGCACAATCCCGTGGGTGCCTCGCAGCCGGATTCGATCGAGCAGTTGCACCATTTCAAGCGGCTTCATGACTTCCGCAAAATGAAAACGGCAGCGGAAGACTGTCGGCAGAAAGGTTGCGACCTCTGCTTCGAAGGCGGCGCGCACGGCATCGGAAAAACGCATCGGTGTCTCCATGAGGATGTCGATCGCCAGCGTCCGCCCGCTGACCGCAACACTTGCGTGCTGCTTTTCCAGCTCGGCAATTGCCGCCTTCACCCGCATCTCTGTCTGCCGGCGCACGCCTGCCCGCCCGTTCAGCACCCGGTCGACGGTGGCAGTGCTGAGGCCGGCTTGAAAAGCGATGTCCTTGACGAGAAATGGATGTGACATGCGGTTCGTTCTGATGGTTTTTTGATGGATTTGTGATCTATAACACACCGGCATCTGCCGTATAGTGCCTCCATCAGGGATGGAGGAACATCTGATGAAAACCGACAATCTTCAGAAGCAGCGCGCCGACCGCGTCTGGCTGACCGAGGACGCCTGTGACCTCGACGATTTTCGCGCGCTGGCTGAGAAGACCACCGCGCTTTCAGACTATCCGACCGCCGATCACGTCGAGAAAAACGTCCTCATCTACGACAGCCGCAAGGTTCTGGCTGACATTGCCACCCCGCAAGGTTGTCGCGCCGTGCTCACTGAAATCTGCGAGGCCTTCGGCGAAGGCCCGGGCGTTGTCGTCTTCAAGCACGCCTATAAGGATCTCTCCGTCATCGATCGCGCCAGCACGATTTTTGACGACATCATCGAGGAACAGCATCGCACGGCAACCGGCGGCGGAGACCACTTCGCCAAGCCCGGCGCCAATGACCGCATCTGGAATTCGCTGGAAAAACATTGCCTCGCCGATCCCGCCAACTTCGCGGAATATTACGGCAATGCCGTTGTCGCCATCGCCAGCGAAGCTTGGCTCGGGCCGGGCTACCAGATGACGGCGCAGGTCAATCGCGTCAATCCCGGCGGCGCGGCGCAGTCCGCTCACCGCGATTACCACCTCGGTTTCCAGACATCGAAGGTGATCGAGCAGTTTCCCGCCCATGTGCACAGGCTCTCGCCTGTTCTGACCTTGCAGGGCGCGGTTGCCCATTGCGACATGCCGCTCGAAAGCGGACCGACGCTTTTCCTGCCGCGCAGCCAGACCTATGTGCCCGGCTATCTCGCGCTGAAGCGCCAGGAGTTCCGCGATTATTTCGATCGCAACCATGTTCAGCTTCCGCTCGAAAAAGGCGATGTCGTCTTCTTCAACCCTGCCCTCTTCCACGCGGCCGGCAACAACCGCTCGGCCGATATCAAGCGCGTGGCTAACCTTTTGCAGGTTTCCTCTGCCTTCGGCCGCGCCATGGAAACGGTCAATCGCGAACGCATGAGCGCGCGCCTGTTTCCGGCGCTGAAGGAACTGAAATCAGCAGGTAAGCTCTCCGCGGCGGAAGTGTCGAACGCCATTGCCGCCTGTGCCGAAGGCTATTCCTTCCCCACCAATCTCGACCGCGACCCGCCCATCGGCGGCCTCGCGCCAAAGACGCAGGCGCAACTGATGCATGAGGCGCTGGAGGAAAACTGGAGTGACGAGGCTTTCAGCAAGGCGCTTGCCGAACAGGCGGACAAGAAGCTGACCTGACAGGACCGAAGACGCGTCCAACAAGATGAGGCCTCTCGCATCCGCGAGGGGCTTTCCGCATATCGTAATAGACCATTTCCGGGAGGAACCACATGAGCACAGACCACAGCCGTCTCGACGGCAAGATCGCTATCGTCACCGGCGGCACACAGGGGCTCGGCGCCACCATCGCCCGTCTCTTTGCCGATCGCGGCGCCAAGGGCATCGTCATCTGCGGCCGCAACGAGGTGAAAGGCAAGGCCAAGGCCGAGGAGATCTCGGCTGCAACAGGCGCAAAGGTCATCTACGTCAAAGCTGATCTTAGCAATGTCGACGAGGCACGCAACGTCGTGCATGTCTGCGACCAGACCTTCGGTCGCGTCGACGCGCTGGTCAACGCCGCCGCCATAACCGATCGCGGCACCATTCTGGACACCAGTCTTGAGCTTTTCGACGCCATGTTCGCCGTCAATGTTCGGGCGCCGTTCTTCCTGATGCAGGAAGCCGTCAAGGTTATGCGGCGCGAGAAGATCGAAGGCACGATCGTCAATATCGGCTCGATGTCCGCCAAGGCCGGCCAGCCTTTCATCGTCGCCTATTGCGCCTCCAAGGGCGCGCTGGAAACCCTGACGAAAAACACCGCTTACGCGCTGCTGCGCAACCGTATCCGCGTCAACGGCCTCAACATCGGCTGGATGGCCTCTGAAGGCGAAGACCGGATCCAGAAGGAATATCACGATGCGCCCGCCGACTGGCTGGAAAAGGCAGCGGCGAGCCAGCCCTTCGGCCGTCTGGTCGACCCACAAGAGGTGGCCCGCGCCTGCGCCTACCTTTCGTCGGCCGAATCCGGCCTCATGACCGGTTCGGTCATCTGTTTCGATCAATCGGTCTGGGGCGCTTACGACGGATCGCCGCATCCGGTAGCGGCCCTCTGATAAATCGCCAAACGATCGGCGCGCAGGAATGCGCGCCGTGCCGCGGCGACCGCTCCATCAGATCCTTTCCGTCCGTCACCTGTAAGGATGATATGGGCCACGACAAAGCTTTAGGGTAAACTAATATACATGGGGAGATTCCAGCGGGGCACAGAATGGCTATCTTCATGGACCGGCATGATCTTGCGGGGGTCACAGCGGCCGATATTGCCGAAGCACATCGTAAGGACCTCGACATTCAAGATCAGTATGGGGTTAAGTTCCTCACCTACTGGTTCGACGAGCGGCGCGGAACTGCATTTTGCCTGATGGACGCGCCCGATATGGAAACGGCTCAATGCGTGCACCGCGAGGCACATGGCTTTATCGCCGCAGAAGTTGTCGAAGTCGCGCTGTCGGCGGTCGAGGCATTTCTCGGCCGAATTCACGATCCCGAGCCGGCGTCAGGACAGTCCTCAGTCGCAATGGATGCTGCCCACCGGGCAATTCTCTTCACCGATATCGTCGGCTCGACCGAAATGACATCACGTCTCGGCGACCGCATGGCGACCGAGTTGGTGAGGGCTCATGACGCCATTGTTCGCAGATGCCTTGCCCGTTCTTCAGGCCGCGAGGTGAAACATACCGGCGATGGCATCATGGCGACGTTCGTCTCAACGACCGCAGCCGTCGATTGCGCAATAGCGATCCAGCAGGAATTCGAGCTTTACAATCAGGGCAACCTTGAGCCGCTTCATATACGCATCGGATTGGATTGCGGCGAGCCCGTCGAGGACAGCAATGACTTGTTCGGTTCGACCGTTCAACTTGCTGCACGATTGTGCGCCTCGGCCTCTTCAGACCAGATCCTCGTGTCGGAAAGCATTTTTCGGGAGTACGGCACCGCCGATTTCTTCGCACATGCGGCCCACCGGCGGCTGAAGGGTTTTTTGAAGCCTGTCCTGGTCTTCCAATGTGACTGGTGCAAAGCCGCCCTCCAATGAACGAATTCTCGTGACCGTGCGGAACCTTCGGCATCGAGCATTTTTTCGCCTTTGAGTGGCGCTTTCCTCGCCGCTGGAAGCACTTCGCTAACTGCTTATAGATGCGGGAAAATCTCCATACGTCGATCTGCAGAGGCTCCGTGCTGATTCAAGGAGAACATGTCGGCGAGCCAATCTGGCGGCATAAAAAAGGGAACAAAGCGGCGGCGGCGAAAGTTGTCATGTCGAACTCTCATGTCGAACCAACGTGAGCAGCGGCGATGACATCAACTGCGAACGAGGGGTTGCCGAGCACTCCACCCCAGATTTACTACGTCAATCCCCTGCTTCTCAGAGGGATCGATGCCTGGCGCGAAGTCTTCAACCACGCAAAGAACATCGGCTTCGATACAGTTCTGACCGCACCTCTTTTCGAGCGGGGCGGCGACAGCGTGTTCGCAGCACGGAATTTCGAAAATCTCGACCCTGAATTCTCGCTTGGAACATCTCTCGTCGATGGTTTGAGAGCTTTGACGCTGGCGGCCAGAGAGCGCGGCATGGCGCTCATGATGGACCTCGTGCTCGACAGGAAGGCGCGCGACGCATCCGAGGATACGCGTCCGCTCGATCCGAGGCTCTCGCCATTGGACGCGCGCAGCTCGCTTGTCACCCTCGCCGCGGAAGATCAGCAATCGCAGCTATTGGCAGAGTGGACAAAACGGCTGCAGGCACTGACGCAGCTTGGAATATCGGGTTATCGCTGCCTTGGCACCGATCGGGTGCCCCCGGAGCTATGGCGATCCTTGATCGCAGCGGTCCGGGAGAAGGCGCCGAATGTGCAATTCTTTGCCTGGACGCCCGGTACCGCCTTCGAGGCGCGAGCTGGATTGGACGGTGCAGGCTTCAATGGCTGCTTTTCATCGATGGCCTGGTGGGACTTCGACGAAAGGTGGTTCATCGAGGAACATCGCGTCCAGCAGCCGCTTGGCTGGCAAATCGCTTTTCCAGAGCCGCCCTTTGCCAAACGTATGGCCCACGGCACGGAAAGCCGGGAAATACGCGAGCGCCGGTCCATAAGGGCGTTGCGGCTTGCCACGTCGTTGGGCGGCGGGCTCATGGTCCCAATGGGATTCGAATATGGCGCCGCGCTGCCGCTCGATCCCACCCATGGAGACGGATCGGGATTGCGAGGTCTTCGCCATGACCTGACCTTCGATATCTCCTCCGAGATTCGCGCCGCCAACACGCAAATCGGCACGAACGGCGCGAGATTTCATTCGTCGCTTTCTCTCATCCGCAGCGCAAAAAGCCCGGTATCGGCTCTCATTCATTCAAACGAAGAGGATCTGCGGAACGCCGACCGTATACAGATCATCCTCCTCAACCGAGACCTTCGGCAAAGTGCGCCTGCGCCTTTGATGGCGCTACGCGAAGCAGCGTCTGGCTTTCTCCCCTTCTCGAATGGGATTGATGCGACCCTTCGCCTGCGCGCGGGAGAAATCATCGCGTTCGAGGCGACGGCGTCGACGCCGATCACGGTTGCCCCCACGCTCGACATTGAACGGGCAACCGCTTCGCCGCGCCTGGCAATCGAAAACATCATGCCGCGGGTCGATGATGGACGATTTCCAGTCAAGCGGGTTGTCGGTGACATCGTTTCCGTCGAGGCTGACATCTTCGCCGACGGACATGATCCGATCGCCGCGGCTCTGATGTGGCGCTCCATGGATGCGAGCGCATGGAGCGAGGCGGAAATGCGGCTGGTCGAGAACGATCGCTGGCGCGCCGAATTCCCGCTGGAGCGGGTCGGTCGCTATGAATTCGCAGTCGAAGCCTGGAGGAGCCTGTTTGCGATCTTTCGCTATGAGCTGGCGAAGAAGAACGAGGCACGGCTCGATCTCAAGCTCGAGATTCAGGAAGGAATGAACCTCATTCGTGCAGCGCTTGCAGAGGCGCAAGGCGCCCTTCGAGCCGAGCTGCAGGCCCTGTTTCAGAAACTGGAATTCTCCTCCCAGGCGGAGCGGACCTCAATTTTGCGCAATGCGCATACGTCCGATCTGATGGCGCGAGCCGACAAGCGGCCATTCCGGGTTCGCTCGGAGGCTAGCGCAGTCGATGCCGAGCGGAAGTGCGCGGCATATGCAAGCTGGTACCAAATCTTCCCGCGGTCGCAGAGCGGCGATCCAGACAGGCATGGCACCTTCGATGACGTTATCGCCAGACTGCCCGCCATTCGCGACATGGGCTTTGATGTGCTCTATTTCCCGCCGATCCATCCGATCGGTTCGACCAACCGGAAAGGCCGCAACAACAGCCTGCAGGCGGCCCCCGACGATCCTGGCAGCCCCTATGCCATCGGCTCCTCCGATGGCGGCCACGATTCCATCCATCCGGAACTCGGCACTTTTGAGGATTTTCGCCGCCTGATCAAAGCGGCCGAGCATCATGGCCTCGAGATTGCACTCGATCTCGCCATCCAGACATCGCCTGATCACCCGTGGCTGAAGCAGCATCCGGGCTGGTTTGACTGGCGGCCGGATGGGACGATCCGTTACGCCGAGAACCCGCCGAAAAAATACGAGGACATCGTCAACGTCGATTTTTACACGAAGGATTCGGTGCCCGGGCTATGGCTCGAGCTGCTGCGGGTCGTCCAGTTATGGGTGGATCAGGGCGTAAAATTGTTTCGAGTCGACAATCCCCACACCAAACCGTTTCCTTTCTGGGAATGGCTGATCGACGATATCAGGGCGCGTCATCCGGATGTGGTTTTCCTGTCGGAAGCGTTCACCAAGCCGAAAGTCATGTACCGGCTTGCAAAGCTCGGCTTTTCCCAATCCTACACATACTTCACCTGGCGCAATTCCAAGTGGGAACTCGAGCAATATATGCGGGAGCTCACCCAGACAGCCGCGAAGGATTTTTTCCGCCCGCATTTCTTCGTCAACACGCATGATATCAATCCGGATTTTCTGCAGGATGCCCCTCGCCCGGCCTTCCTGATCCGCGCCGCGCTCGCGGCAACTCTTTCAGGTCTTTGGGGTGTCTATAACGGCTTCGAACTTTGCGAGGGACGTCCCGACGCCAAGCGGAAAGAATATGCCGACAGCGAAAAATATGAGATCCGCTCCTGGGATCATGATCGGCCCGGAAACATCATCGCCGAAATCCGGATGCTCAACCGGATCAGAAGCGAAAACAGCGCATTGCATTCGCATCTGGGGCTAACGCTTCTCAACGCACCCAACGAAAATATTCTCTTTTTCGAAAAAGCGAACCCTGCCCGCGACAACGTCCTGCTCGTCGCCATCAGCCTTGATCCCGATCATCCGCAGGAGAGCGAGATTGAGATACCGCTCTGGCACTGGTCACTCGGGGATGGCGGCACGTTGGACGCCGAGGATCTCATCGGCGGCGGTCGCTTCAGTTGGACCGGCAAACGGCAGAGGATCAGGCTTGATCCACAAAGCCTGCCCTTCGCGATCTGGCGCGTCCGGTCAAGGGAGGCATGAATGGATACGATGCAGCGCGACAGGGAACGCGATCCGCTCTGGTACAAGGATGCGATGATCTATCAGCTCCATATCAAATCGTTCTACGATGGCAATAATGATGGCGTCGGCGATTTTGCGGGGCTGCATCAAAAGCTCGACCATATCGCGGCGCTTGGAATCAACGCCATTTGGCTGCTGCCCTTCTTCCCCTCGCCGCGCCGCGACGACGGTTATGACATTGCCGATTACGGCAACGTCAGTCCGGATTACGGGACGATGGAGGACTTTCGCGCCTTCGTGGACGCCGCCCATCAGCGCAATATCCACGTCATCATCGAACTCGTGATCAATCACACCTCGGATCAGCACCCCTGGTTCCAGCGTGCCCGCCAAGCGCCGGCAGGGTCGCCCGAACGGGATTTTTACCTCTGGTCGGATACCGATCAGAGGTTTTCAGAAACCCGCATCATTTTCGTCGATACCGAAAAATCCAACTGGACCTGGGATCCGGTCGCCGGCGCCTATTATTGGCATCGGTTCTACTCGCACCAGCCGGATCTGAACTTCGACAATCCCCTGGTGATGGAAGAATTGCTGAAAGTGATGCGCTTTTGGCTGGAAACGGGCATCGACGGTTTTCGCCTGGATGCGATCCCCTACCTCGTCGAGCGGGAAGGCACGATCAACGAGAACCTGCCCGAAACCCACGCGATCCTGAAGCGGATACGCGCGGCGTTGGATTCGACCCATCCCGGCGTGATGCTGCTGGCTGAGGCGAACCAATGGCCGGAAGATACGCGCGAATATTTCGGCGACGGCGACGAATGCCATATGGCGTTTCACTTCCCGCTGATGCCGCGCATGTACATGGCGATCGCCAAAGAAGACCGTTTTCCGATCACCGATATCCTGCGCCAGACGCCAGAAATTCCGGACATCTGCCAATGGGCGATATTCCTGCGCAATCACGATGAGCTGACGCTCGAAATGGTCACCGACGCCGAGCGCGATTATCTCTGGGAAACTTATGCCTCCGATAAGCGCGCGCGCATCAATCTCGGCATCCGCCGGCGCCTTGCGCCGCTGATGGAGCGCGACCGCCGCCGCATCGAACTCATGAACGCGCTTCTCCTATCCATGCCGGGAACGCCGGTGATTTATTATGGCGACGAAATCGGCATGGGCGACAATATCTATTTGGGCGACAGGGACGGTGTCAGGACCCCGATGCAGTGGTCTTTCGACCGCAACGCCGGCTTCTCGCGCGCGGACCCCGCGCGCCTCGTTTTGCCGCCGATTGCCGATCCGCTCTATGGATTTGAAGCCGTCAATGTCGAGGCGCAAAGCACGGATGCCCATTCGCTTCTCAACTGGATGCGCAGGATGCTGGCGCTGCGTGGCAAACATCCGGCATTCGGACGCGGCTCGCTGCGTTTCCTCTCGCCGGACAACCGTAAGATTCTTGCCTATCTTCGCGAATTCGAAGACGAAACCATTCTCTGCGTTGCCAATCTTTCCCGGCTGCCGCAGGCCGTGGAACTCGACCTGTCGCAATTCGAGGCGCGCGTGCCGATAGAATTGACGGGCATGTCGCCATTTCCGCCCATTGGCCAATTGACCTACCTGTTGACGCTACCGCCCTACGGCTTCTTCTGGTTCCAGTTGGTCGCCCATGCGGATGGGCCCGCCTGGCGGACAGCCCCTCCCGAGCAGCTCCCCGACCTGTTGACGATGGTCATCCGCCGGAACCTGCTGGAATTGGTGGATGAGCCCAGGCATGCGAACATCCTGAATTCCGAGATCCTGCCGGCCTATCTTGCCAAGCGCCGCTGGTTTGGCGCGAAAGACCAGACGCTGCAGGCGGCCCGGCTGATTTCTGCGACACCTATCCCGTTTGCCGAAGGCGTCGTGCTCGGTGAATTGGAGGCGACGCTTCCGGATCACATGGAATCGTACCAGCTTCCGCTCGCCGTGGCGTGGGATGACACACAGCCCCCCATACTCGCCCAGCAGCTCGCGCTGGGCAGGCTCCGCCAGGGCCGGCGCGTCGGCTTCCTGACGGACGGGTTTGCCGTGGATGCGATGGCGCGCGGGATCGTGCGCGGCCTTTGCGAACGGTCCCACACCACCGGCCGCACGGGAACCATAGAGTTCATCGGTACCGATCAGCTCGATCATCTTGAAATGACCGCTGACATGCCGATCCATTGGCTCTCGGCAGAGCAGTCGAATAGTTCGCTGATCATCGGCGACCTGGTCATCATCAAACTGATCCGGCATATCTTTCCCGGCATGCATCCGGAAGTCGAGATGACGCGCTTTCTGACCCGGGCTGGCTATGACCACACTGCCCCCTTCCTGGGCGAGGTTGCGCATACGGATTCCGGCGGACGCCGATCCACTCTCCTCATCGTCCAGGGCGCGATCCGAAACCAGGGCGACGCCTGGAACTGGATGCTGAGCAATCTTCGTCGCGCCGCCGACGAATTCGCCTTGAGCGATCCGGCCGCTCAGCCGCGCGACGATTTTTTCCAGTCGCTGACGAACTTCGTCGGCATGGTCGGTCAGCGGCTCGGCGAGTTGCATGTGGTTCTCGCCCAAAGTACCGAGGAGGAGGCTTTCAAACCGGTCACTGCGGCCGATGCCGAGGTCGCATTGCTGAAGAAAGCAATCACCGGCGAAGTCTCCTATGCCCTATCGAAGCTTGCGGAACTGGATGAGACCGCCGATCCGGATATCGATGCGCTGGCGAGGCCGCTTCTGAAGCGCCAGGCATCGATTATCGACCTCGCCGATATGCTGGCCGAAAGCGTCCGCGGCACGCTCATGACACGCGTGCATGGCGACTTTCATCTCGGCCAGATCCTCGTCAGCGAAGGCGATGCGGTGATCATTGATTTCGAAGGCGAGCCCGCGAGGAACCTTGCCGAGCGCCGGGCCAAGACAAGTCCCTTGCGGGATGTGGCCGGACTGTTGCGGTCGCTGAGTTATCTCGCCGCGACCGCCGACCTCGACAATGATGCGGTCATCGAGCACGAGAACGAGCGTCGGCGGAAGGCCATCGCGCGTTTCGCCGGGAATGCGGAACGGGCTTTTCTGCATGCTTATTTCGAAGCAATTTCTGCGTCGACTGCACTGTCCATGCCGCCCCAACAGCGGCGCAGGATTCTCGACGCCTTTCTTCTGGAAAAGGCTGCTTATGAAGTCGCCTACGAGGCACGGAACCGGCCGAAATGGCTGCCCATTCCGTTAGCAGGGCTTTCGGGCATCCTCTCCAATCTTATGGAGGCTCGCTAGTGGATATCGAACGCTCCGATCTTCTCGCCGACATCGGACACGACGCGATTGCGGCGCTGATGCAAGGACGCCATGGCGATCCGTTTGCCATCCTTGGAATCCATAAGCACGGCATATTCACGATCGTGCGGATCTTCATGCCCGGCGCCGATGCGGTTGATATCATCGACACGGCGAGCGGCCATGTCCTGACGGCCTGCCAGCTTGTTCACCCGGCTGGACTGTTTGCCGCCGCCATTGCTTCAAAAATGGACTATTGCCTTCGGATCAAGTGGCCGGACGCGGTTCAAACGACTGAGGATCCCTACAGCTTCGGGCCTCTGCTCGGCGAACTCGATCTCCATCTGATTTCCGAGGGAACCCACTACAATCTGAGCCGGACTCTCGGCGCCATCGCCATGGAGATCGACGGCATTGCCGGCGTTCGCTTTGCAGTATGGGCACCGAATGCACAACGGGTTTCGGTTGTTGGAGATTTCAATTCCTGGGACGGCCGACGCAACCCCATGCGCCTGCGGGCGCCTGCGGGCGTTTGGGAAATCTTCATTCCCCGGCTGACGCCCGGCGAGCGCTATAAGTTCGAGATTATCGATGCAAGCGGCACCCGCCTTCCACAAAAAGCCGATCCGGTGGCGCGGGCGAGCGAAGCTGCTCCTTCCACCGCCTCCATCGTCGCCTCCTCAAGGCCGTTCCGCTGGAGCGATGACAAATGGATCCATTCCCGACAATCGAGAAATGGCCTGGAAGGGGCCGTCTCGGTCTACGAAGTGCATGTGGGTTCCTGGCTTCGAAATCTTCAGGACGGCAACAGGTCTTTCGATTGGATCGAACTCAGCCAGCGGCTCGTCCCCTATGCGCATGACATGGGGTTTACCCACATAGAGTTGCTTCCCATCATGGAGTATCCGTTCGGCGGCTCCTGGGGCTACCAGCCTCTGGGCCTTTTCGCCCCGACAGGACGCTACGGCACACCGGAAGACTTTGCTTATTTTGTCGATCGGTGCCATGGAGCAGGCCTGGGTGTGATCTTGGACTGGGTGCCCGCGCACTTTCCGACCGATGTCTGGGGCCTCGCCCGCTTCGACGGCAGCGCCCTATACGAACACGAGGATCCCCGGGAGGGTTTCCACGGGGATTGGAACACGTTGATTTACAATCTCGGCCGCAACGAGGTGAAAGGCTTCCTGATCGCCAGCGCCTTGGAGTGGTTGGAGCGCTACCACGTGGATGGCCTGAGGGTGGATGCGGTGGCTTCGATGCTCTACCGCGACTACAGCCGCAATGAAGGCGAATGGATACCCAATCAATATGGCGGACGGGAGAACCTGGAAGCGGTCGAATTCCTCAAGCACCTCAACAGCATCATTCATCAACGATGCCCCCACGCAGTCATGATCGCCGAGGAATCCACGGCATGGCCCGGGGTGACGAAACCACCGGAGCAAGGCGGCCTGGGCTTTGACATCAAATGGAACATGGGCTGGATGCATGACAGCCTCACCTACATGTCCAAGGATCCCGTTTACCGCCGCCATCATCATGACATGATGACCTTCGGCATGATCTATGCCTATTCCGAACGCTTCATGCTGCCGCTCTCCCACGATGAAGTGGTCCACGGAAAGGGCTCGCTTCTGACGAAAATGCCGGGCGATACCTGGCAGAAATTCGCCAATCTTCGGGCCTATCTCGCTTTCATGTGGGGCTATCCGGGCAAGAAGCTTCTTTTCATGGGCGGGGAAATTGCCCAGCGGGGCGAGTGGCAACACGATCAATCCGTGACCTGGGATGTCCTCGACCAGCCGCGACACGCCTGCTTGCAGCGTCTGGTAAGAGATCTGAATGGCCTTTATGGCAGGGAGGAAGCCCTGCAGTTCGGCGATCTTGATCCACAAGGATTCGAATGGGCGGTGGTCGACGACGCGGCCAATTCCGTTTTCGCGATGCTACGGTTTCCGAAAGACCGCTCCTATTCGATCCTTATTGTGTCGAATTTTACGCCCGTTCCGCGCGACAACTATCGCATCGGCGTTCCGACCGAAGGGATATGGATCGAGGAGTTCAATAGCGATGCACATGAATATGGTGGCACCGGCTTGGTGAACGGGGCGCTGCCGGCGGCCTTGTCTTCGCTGAACGGGCGCCCCGCCTCGCTATCCCTCAGGCTGCCGCCACTCTCGACCATCTTCATTAAAAGCCCTAGATGATTGCGAGAGCGGCCACCGAGCCAGCCTCATGCTAGCTGACTGCGCAAAAATCCTTTTCGTTATTCCTCAGATACTTTGATCATTGCATCGCTCCCAGGAACAAGGCAGCATATTCTTCCTCGGCGCAGCAGCAGATCAATAGATTTTTGTATCTCTCCGAATTGCTACTTATTGCCGGGACGCGGGGGCAAAGGGACTGACACCGTAATGGTGACGCGCGCACAGCAAATTGGCGTCGTTATCGGCCTGGCGATCGTCACAGCGCTGACGACCCTGCGGGCAAGCGATCCTCAATTGCTAAGACTCGCCCGCGATTTGACATTCGACCAGTATCAGCGCCTGGTGCCCAGGACCTTCGAAAACCAGCCTGTCCGGGTCATCGACATAGACGAAGCGTCCCTACGCGAATTCGGGCAATGGCCTTGGCCGAGAAACCGGATTGCTGCCCTTGTGGACAAGCTTTCCGATATGGGCGCGTCCGCCATCGCTTTCGATGTCCTTTTCGCCGAGCCCGACCGCCTGTCTCCTCGCAATGTCGTTCGCGACGTCTCCGGTATCGACCCCTCGCTGCTGGGCAAACTGCCGGATAATGATGAGATTTTTTCCCAATCGCTATCCGGAAAGCCCGTGGTGCTGGGCTTCGGCCTCTCCAACGAGGGAAACTATCTGCCGCCCGTCAAGGCAGGCTTTGCCTATACCGGCGAAAGCCCCTTCGGTGCGCCGCCCGCCATCAAGGCGGCGACGCCGCTGCAGCCGCAATTGGAAGCCAATGCCGCGGGCCTCGGTCATATCAGCCTCAATCCCGGCGCATCATCGGCGGTGGTGCGCGCAGTTCCGCTTTTCCTCAGCGACGGCAAACGGCTTTATCCCAATCTCGCGCTCGAAGCGCTCCGTGTCGCACAGGGAGCCTCCACCTACGTCCTCGACGCAGCACCGAACACGCCGAATACCCTGACCCGGATCAAGATCGGCAACTTCGTGGTGCCGGTAACGGCAGCGGGGGAGCTCTGGCTCTATGTCAGCCCCGACACCGCGGAACGGTATATTTCGGCAGCTAAGGTACTCGTGCCCGAAGACCCCTCCCCCGATATCAGAAGCGCGGTAGAAGGCAGTATCGTTTTCATCGGAACCTCCGCTTCCGGCCTCCAGGATGTCCGCACGACGGCGCTTGGTGAAAACGTGCCGGGTGTCTCCATTCATGCGCAGATCGTCGAGCAGATCCTTTCAGGTCGTTTCCTTTCCCGGCCGGATTGGGCGGATGGGATGGAAATCCTGTCGATTGCCGTCTTGGGCAGCCTTCTGGTGATCCTCACCACCTTCGTCAATCCGGCGGTCGCACTTGGCTGCGGCCTGCTGATTACCTTTTTTGCCCTTGTCGCCTCCTGGCTTGCCTTCCTCTACGGCGGACTTCTCTTCGACCCGCTGGCACCGATCGTCGCCGGATCGATCACGCATTTCGCCGCGACGGCATTTCGCTTTCTCGTGACCGACCGGGAACGACGTGACGTGCGGCGGGCTTTCGGCCACTATCTCTCGCCGTCGCTGCTCTATCGCATCGAACATACGCGCAATGCCCTGCGCCTTGGAGGAGATGAGCGCGAGCTGACCGTCATGTTCGTTGACGTGCGAAACTTCACCCAGATCAGCGAGGAGATGACCCCGACCGCCCTCGTCGCATTCCTGAACACGCTGCTCGACGCGCTGAGCCACCATGTCATCGCCAACGACGGCACGCTCGACAAGTTCATCGGGGATTCGATCATGGCTTTCTGGAACGCTCCCGTCGATGTCTCCGACCATGCCGGCAAGGCCGTGCAGGCGGCACTGGGCATGCGGGAAACACTCGCTCGCCTCAATAACAGCGACGCATTCGGTTTCGGGGACGAACGGCGGGTCAGGATAGGGATCGGCATCCATACCGGGCTTGCCTGCGTCGGCAACATGGGTGCCGAGACGCGCTTCAATTACTCCGCAGTCGGCGATGCCGTGAACATTGCCGCGCGCATCGAATCCGCCTGCAAGGACATCAATTTCGACATTCTGGTATCCGAGCCGACAGCAAGCTTGCTGTCCGATTGCGCTCTGCTCGAGGCGGGAGCGCTGACCCTGAAGGGTAAGAGCATGCGGACCAAACTCTTTGCGGTGGTCGGCGATGCGCGCCTGGCAAGATCGGCCGATTTTGTGGAACTTTGGGCCATGCACAGGCGGCTTGTCGCTGCTCTGCGAACACGCTCGACGAGCAGCCGCAAACTCGTCGGCGCCACAAAGCTCAAGGCGCAGGTCGTGGCGACAGGGCTATTGCAGGAATTTTACGGCCAGATTTCGCGGCGAGCCGGACATTTCATCGACGAATCTGCAGACAAGGCGGCCGACCTCTAGCCGAATATGCAGCCATCGCCCGCAACACCGTCTGCGCTACCGATGGTGATGCCCGCCGCCGTGATCGCCATGATCGCCGTGGTCGCCGCCATCATCATCGCCATCGTCGTCTTGGTCGCCTCGGCTGTGATCACCCCATCCGTGGTCGCCTTTGCCGTGATGATCGTGGTGACCGTGATGCTTGCCGTCGTCCCTGTCATGCTCGTGAGGTTTACCCGGCTTGTCAGGTGTGCTTGGCGGGTCTGGAGTCTTCGGCGTGCTGGGTGTTTCGGGCGTACTTGGCGCAGCCGGCGCCTCGGCCCGCGGGCTCGGTGCGCTGGGCGTATTGGGCTGTGCCGGAGCGGGATTATTCGCGGGAACGCTGCGCGGCGATATGCCGTTGGGCCGATCTTTCATCGCCGTCGACAGGCCGCATCCGCCGCCGCCGACAAAGCCCATTCGTCCTGAAAGCTGTTGATCGCCGGAGAGGAACGGCAAGGCTCGCTGATTGCCTAGCGTCTTGAGAACGTCGCGGTTGACCCGGCGCGGATCGCTGATCTCACCGTTGCGTTTGGCAACGACGCAGTCGCATTGCTGCTTCAACTGCTTGCAGCCGCCCGCACCACAGAACTGCGCCGCGCCACTCAACAGAACGACCGCCGTCGTGCCGTTGGAACCGACATAGAAATCAAATACCGTCCCGCGCACGCCGATCGTACCGGCGGGAGTCACGATCTGATAGGCCGAGTGGTTCGAATTTCCGCTCATCCAGCGAAAAGTGCCCTTCGCCGCATTTACGGTCAGCTTTTTGACCGAGCCCGAGTCGTCGAAGACGAATTTGTCGATGACGACAGAGGAGCCGGCTCCAACAGCCAGTTTCGTGCCATCCCGAAATGTGAACTGTCCAAGGCCGGAGAGGGAGGTGCGAATTTGCTCGTCCCGGTGGACGGGATCATCGACCTCCATCGGGCCGCCTTGGCCCGTGACCTCGGTTTTGATCAGCACCGCCTGGCCGACCTTCTCGGCGGCTGTCAAAGGCAAGGGCGCGAGCAGCATGACGCCCAGTACAGCGATCACAGCGTCACGCGGATACAACATCCGACCCTCCAAGATTATCCATGTTTTACCATAGGATAATCTCGAACGTCCCATCATCCTTTCTGAGTATAATCGGCATAGCCTGAATTATTGACGGGTTATTTTTGGCCAGAAATCGGGCGAAATCTACCGCTGATATTCTCGCCTAATCTTCGTGGAAAAGATTATACACAACCTATCCGATGATGCGGCTAGCCGAATTCTTCAGCAGCGCTCACCTGGGGAGACCGGTACTGTACCCCGATTGCCGGGCTCGACCGATTCTAGGCAATACCGCCTCTGCGCGCCCAACAGAGCCGGCACTAAACGCCGCGCTTGTTCCCCCAAAGCAGGACATGCAACTGCGGCAGAACCCGAGCTTCGAACCATCTGTCTGATGTCACCTTGTCCACCAGCCAGCGCATTCGATCCATGATGCCGTCGATATCGATCGATGCGTCGTCTGCTTCAGGCGGAGGCGGCGTATGGTTGCCGGGCTGCAGATAGACCGGCAGGTGCGGAAAACGGGCGGCAGCATCGCGCGCATAAGCATAATCGCGGTCATCGAAAACGACGATTTTCAAGGCGATCTGCGGTCTCGCCCCCGCCTGACGGAGACAGTCGGCAAGCGCATCCCAATCCGTCACCATGCCGCTCGAAGGCGGCTTTGGGCTTAGTACCAGCAGGTCGAGATCGGCGAACCAGTCCTTCGCGATGCTCGCCTGCGTTTCCAGCGCAAACCTGTAGCCTTGATCATGGCCGCGAGCGATCAGCGGCCCGAGAGGCTGGATCGCGGGATTGCCGCCCGAAAGCGAAACCGTTAGCGGCTTGCCTCCGGAAAGCCGGGTCACCTCCTGCCAGATCTCGTCAACCGACATCGGCTGCCATTGATCGCGATATTCGCTATCTACCGCATGCAGCGTATCACACCACGAACAGCGGTAATCGCACCCCCCGGTCCGGACGAACACGGTCGGAAGCCCGATCAATATCCCCTCGCCCTGGATTGTCGGCCCGAATATCTCGCTGACGCGGATCGTGGTTTCGCGCGCCTCGCTCATGGCCGGTATTCCGCCCAGGTCTTCGGCGTCTCGCTGATGCGCACCGCCGAAATTTCGGGCAGGCGCTGCTTGCACCAGTCGTAGAAATGCTTGGCCAGATATTCCGACGTCACGCGATCGTGGCCGAGAACCTCGTTCAGATGGCGATGGTCGAAATGCTCGTCGATATAGCGCTTCAGCGGCGCAAGCTCATGATAGTCGCGGACGAACCCGTCAGAATCGAGTTCGGCGGCAGAAAGCTCCACCTCGACGATATAATTGTGCCCATGTAGCCGGGCACATTGATGATCGGCAGGAAGGTGGGCGAGCTGGTGCGAGGCGGAGAAGTGAAATTGCTTGGTAATGCGGAACATTACTTCACCTCCTCGGCCGAGTAGCCTGCCGTCGCCGCCACCCAGAAGTCTGGATCGTCATATTCTGTCGGATCTTCGACACCGGCGAGATGGAAGGCTTCGCGCCGCTCGACGCAGGTGCCGCAGCGGCCGCAGTGACGAATGCCGCCCTTGTAGCAAGACCAAGTCTCGGCAAACGGCGTGCCGTTCTTCGCGCCGTCAGTCACGATGTCGGCCTTGGAGACGGTGACATAGGGCGCATAGAGCGAAACGCTGGCGTAGCCATCCAAGGCATGGTTTTGCATCTGCTGAAACGCGTCGATGAAGCCAGGCCGGCAATCCGGATAGATGAAATGATCGCCGCCATGAACGGCAACGGCGACGGCCTCCGCTTTCTGCGCGGCGGCAAGGCCGAAGGCGATGGCGAGCATGATGGCGTTGCGGTTCGGAACCACCGTCGCCTTCATCGTTTCCTCGGCATAGTGTCCGTCCGGCACCTCGACGTTATCCGTCAGGGCCGATCCGGTCAGGTGCCTGCCGATGGCGGTGATATCGATGATATGATGCGGTACGCCAAGCCGCTGGGCACAGGCGGCAGCGAAATCCAGCTCCTTACGATGCCGCTGGCCATAGTCGAACGAGACGAGGCCGATGAGTTGATGTTCCGCTGCGATCTTGTGGGCGAGCGAAACGGAGTCCAATCCGCCGGAGCAGATGACGATAGTCTTCATAATTTGAGGTCCCTTGTTTTGACCGGGTGGGCTGCGACCGGATATCTGAGCCTTTCAAAGCTATGCGGGGGTCACTAGCAGCACATCCCGCAAGAAGCAAGGCAGCTCGATCATTCCGATAAGATCGCAATATGACGGCCCTTGCATTGGCGGATGCCGACATAATGCTCGCGCAGAGTTGACCGCCCCCTGGTTTTCGACGCCTGCTTCGCGGTCGACAAGCCAAACAAAACTTTGGTATTTAAAGAATACCATTAATTAAATATCGAGCCGATGATCCGGCCGATCCTGAATTATTGAAAGAATGTTGGCACTTATGGCCTTCACGGCAAAAGAACTCAGTCAAAATGAACATTTTCTGTCCGCTATATTGCATAGCGCGCATGAACTGATGGCGATCTACGACGAGAATCCGCGCATAGCCTCGATCTTTGCCGCGCAGCAAAGATGGCTTCTGGCGCATGCTGGCTATGCTCTCTTTCTCGGCTATCCGGATGATCCCACCCCGGCGCTCTACACCGGCAGGTTTGTCGATTTCGCGGTCAAGCATAAGATTGCAAGCCGCAATACGGCGGCGGCATTCCTGAAGGAAATGATTGCTTACCGCTTCGTTCGGCCGATCGCCGGCGGTTCCGACCGCCGCATCATCTTGCTTGAGCCCACCGAAACGACCCGCGAATATATGGCCCGCTGGATCTACACGCATCTGCTGGTTCTGGATGCCCTGGACGGCGGCGACAGGATGGCGAGGACGACCGCCGATCCCGCTTCGGTGCTGCGAATGCAGCCGAAGATCGCCAAGATGATCCTGGATAGCGAAAGCCTGCAGAATCCCGGAGTAACTTTCGCTCTGTTCAACTGGGCGACCTCCGGCGGCGTCGTGATGGACTATCTCATCTCCCGAATCAGCAAGATTGATCCAGGCTCAGACAGGGTCCTGATCGACCCCATCTCGCCGAAGGTCATCCAGAGCCAGTTCATGATTTCGAGTACTCACCTGAAGCGGCTCTTGAAGCAGGCGACAGAACTCGGAAGCGTCGGCTGGGCCGGCGCTCCGGGCAAAAGCAGCTTCTGGCTCTCCCGAAACTTCGTCTCGGAATACTGGAACTATCAGGCCGAGAAATACGCGATCGTCGACACCGTCAGCCAAGCGGTCCTCGACCAGCCGGATCATTCAGCTCTGTCTGACGAAGAGCCTCTTTCTTATGCGCTCGCAAAGTCCGCATAAAGGAATGGGAGGCCAAACGGGACCCGACCGGTTCGGATCCCAAGCGCAAAGCATTTAAGATGGAGTCTGCCCACCCTGAGGATCGACGCAGCTATGCGCGGTGGTGCTTAGCGTGTGCTGAGGCCGTTGGCCGGTGCGGAGGCGATCTTATCGGCTCCCTCAATCTCCGGCTCGAGCTTCGGCGAGCGCTCGGCCTGCATCACCCGCCACTCGTTTTCCAGACGATCGACCACATGCACGGGTATTTCCTTCCGCACCGTTTCACGCTCTTGCATCGAGTTCTCCCTGACGTTGATGATCTTTGAATGCCACGGGAGAAATGCTTTGTAAATCACAGCATTAAAAAGTTTAAACGATTGAATTTATTTTAATCGATTAAAGCTGTGGATGCTTAGTCTTTCAAAATCGCAGCATAGCGGGGATCGAATTCCCGGCTGATCGGTCCGGCGGCCGCTCCAAGTGCGACGGACCAAGGGTCGGCTATCCCGATCTGCAGGCGCGCAACCGTACGATCCCGACGCTCGGCGATCGACGGCAGCAACGGCCCCATGGCCGCTATGAGCCGGTCCACCAAAATCCGCGGTGCGCTGCCGCATAAAATGACGGTCTGCGGATCGAAGATGGTTTCGATTAGATGCACGCTCCATCTGAGATCCGAGGCAGCGGCTTCGATCCATTCAATGATCCTGCGGTCATCGGCCGATACGAGATCACGGATCTTGGCATAAAGCTCCGGATCGGCCGGATCGAGAGACAGATATTGATAGAGTGAAGCGAGCGACGCGCGATGCTCGAGCGGGGTCGACTTGCCTCCGACCGTAAGCAAGGCCATCCCGATTTCGCCGGCATTGCCGTTCGCGCCGGTATAGAGCTCGCCGCCAAGAATGAGGCCGGCACCGATGCCGTAGCCGACATAGAGGCAAACCGCGTGATCCAGCCCGTGCGCCGCGCCGACCATTCGTTCGGCAATCGTCGCCGCGGCGGCGTCGTTTTGGATACTGACGTCGAGGCCGGTGCCGACGGCGAGGGTTTCAAGCAACGGAAACTTCTGCCATGCCTCCATCATCCAGGGATCGTCGCCGTTGCCGGCTAGGCCGAAGGGGCCTGGCATCGCCGCACCGAGGCCGACTAGCCGCTGCTCGGATTGCGTCGCGACCTCCGCCAATCGCTGCCGGACATCAGCAACAAGATCGAGTACGACCTTTGCGCCCGTCGCCGGTCCACCCGAGGGAAGCTTCGCCTCCAGCCGGATCAGCACATTTCCAATGAGATCGACGGCAATTGCTCTCGTCATGTGCCGGTCGATTTGCAGGCCGATCGCAAATGCACCTTCCGGGACCAGAACATAGGGCGTCGAAGGCTGCCCACGCCCCCTGCGGACCGTCTGCTGCGATGTCACTAGGCCGTCGCGTTCAAGTTCGTCGATGATGTTGGAAACCGTCTGCTTCGTCAGCCGCGTCGCGCGCGCCAGATCCGCCCGTGAAAGCGCTCCATTGATGCGCAATGCATCGATCATAACTCGCCGGTTATGGGCGCTGGTGCCTTCATGATTGGTGCCGCTCTTGGCGCGGATCGGGCGCGTATCGTTCATGTGCAATTCCCTCTTGACACCAGTAGAATATTGAAGAAGTAATTAAGTCAAGACAATTGACTTAATAAGAAACCGGAGAGTTTCGTGGGAACAAGGGCCCGACTATGATCCGAAGAGATCAGGCATCCGATACCGGCTGCCTTCTCAACAACCGATCGCGACGCAAGCCGCCATCGGAAACGACGTGACAGTCAAAAACTGGAGGGTGGAATGTTGAAATCCATAAGCAAGACGTTGTTCGGAGCCGCGCTGATCGGCGCATCCTTCGCATCGCATGCATTTGCCGAAACGACGATCAACGCACTTTTCATGGCCCAGGCCGCCTATAGCGAAGCCGACGTGCGCGCCATGACCGATGCCTTCATCAAGGCTAATCCCGATATCAAGGTCAATCTCGAATTCGTTCCCTATGAGGGCCTGCACGACAAGACCGTGCTGGCACAGGGCTCCGGCGGCGGCTATGACGTCGTCCTCTTCGACGTGATCTGGCCCGCCGAATATGCCACGAACAAAGTGCTCGTCGACGTGTCCTCGCGCATTACCGACGACATGAAGAAGGGGGTGCTGCCCGGCGCCTGGACCACCGTTCAGTACGACGGCAAATATTTCGGCATGCCGTGGATTCTCGATACGAAATATCTGTTCTACAACAAGGAGATCCTGGAAAAGGCCGGCATTAAGACCCCGCCGAAGACCTGGGACGAGCTGACCGAACAGGCAAAGGCCATCAAGGACAAGGGCCTGCTCGCAACGCCGATCGCCTGGAGCTGGTCGCAGGCCGAAGCCGCGATCTGCGACTACACGACGCTCGTCAGCGCCTATAAGGGTGATTTCCTGAAGGACGGCAAGCCAGCCTTCCAGACCGGCGGCGGTCTTGACGCCCTGAAATACATGGTTTCGAGCTACAAGTCCGGGCTTACCAATCCGAACTCCAAGGAATTCCTGGAGGAAGATGTCCGCAAGGTCTTCGAAAACGGCGATGCCGCTTTCGCGCTGAATTGGACCTACATGTACAACATGGCGAACGATCCAAAGGACAGCAAAGTGGCCGGCAAGGTCGGTGTCGTGCCGGCGCCGGGCGTTGCAGGTAAGAGCGAAGCCTCTGCCGTAAACGGTTCAATGGGCCTCGGCATCACCTCCGCGAGCAAGCATCCGGACGAAGCCTGGAAATACATCAGCTTCATGACCTCGCAGGCGACACAGAACCAGTACGCCAAGCTCAGCCTGCCGATCTGGGCATCCTCCTATGTGGATCCGGCTGTCACCAAGGGACAGGAAGAACTGATCGCGGCAGCAAAGGTCGGCCTTGCAGCCATGTACCCGCGTCCGACGACGCCGAAATATCAGGAGCTTTCGACAGCACTTCAGCAGGCGATCCAGGAATCGCTGCTCGGCCAGTCCTCGCCGGAAGATGCGTTGAAGTCGGCTGCCGACAACAGCGGTCTCTAAGATCGCCGCCAACGGGCGACGCAAAGCGCCGCCCGTTTCCAATCCAGTCCGACAAATAAAAAGGGTGGCCTAAAAATGTCCGGCACCTGGATGACAACCCGCGCGTGGCTTTTGATGCTGCCGCTCCTCGTGGTGATGATCGCCGTCATCGGATGGCCCCTGGTGGATACCGTCCGTCTCTCCTTCACCGATGCCAAGCTCGTCGGCACAGAAGGCAGTTTCGTCGGGATCGAGAACTACACGAAGATGATTTCCGGTTCGAATTTCCAGCGGACCCTCGTCACGACCGCCTTGTTTGCGATCATTTCCGTTGCCGCCGAGATGGTGATCGGCGTGCTTGCCGCCTTGCTGCTCAATCAGGAATTCCGCGGCCGCACTGCGCTTCGCGCATTGATGATCCTGCCTTGGGCTCTGCCGACCGTCGTGAACGCGACACTCTGGCGGCTGATCTACAATCCGGAATATGGCGCCCTGAACGCAGCGCTGACGCAACTCGGCCTGATCGACGCCTATCGCTCCTGGCTGGGAGAACCCGGCACCGCACTTTCGGCATTGATCGTCGCAGATTGCTGGAAGAACTTTCCTCTCGTCGCGCTGATTGCACTGGCGGCCTTGCAGGCGGTTCCGCGCGATATCACCGCCGCCTCGCTGGTCGACGGCGCCGGACCGATCGCCCGCTTTCGCTTTGTGATCCTGCCCTATCTCGCGGGACCGCTGATGGTGGCGCTGGTGCTGCGAACCATCGAAGCCTTCAAGGTCTTCGACATCATCTGGGTCATGACGCGCGGCGGTCCGGCAAATAGCACGCGCACATTGTCGATCCTCGTCTATCAGGAGGCTTTCTCCTTTCAGCGTGCCGGGTCCGGCGCGTCGCTGGCGCTGATGGTGACGCTGCTGGTGACCGTGCTCGCCGCCGGCTATGCCGCATTGGTGCGCAAGACAGTGGGGAGTGCTGCCTGATGGAGCGCAGGAACCCGATCTTCACCATCTTCATCTACGTCGCGGCCGTGCTGCTGGCCGCCGTCATCCTCGCCCCGATCCTCTGGCTGTTCGTCATGAGCATCTCGCCGGCCGCTGATCTCGCAGCGAAACCGCTGCGCTGGTGGCCGCAGACGGCCGATTTTTCCCGCTACCGGTTGCTGTTCTCGACGATCGAGAATAGCACCGGCGCCGCCTTCACCTCCTCGCTGCGCAACAGCATCGAAATCGCCGCCATGGCAACGATCGCGGCTATCGCGCTTGCCATTCCGGCGGGCTGGGCCGTATCGCGCACGCCGTCGGTCGGCTGGTCGCTTTCCCTGGTGATCGCCACCTACATGCTGCCGCCGGTCGCGCTCGCCGTGCCGCTCTATATGGGCCTTGCCTATCTCGGCATGCTCAACAACGTCTTCGGGCTTGCGCTCGTCTATCTCACGATCCTCGCACCGTTCACGACCTGGCTCATGAAATCCGGTTTCGACTCCATTCCGAAAGAAATCGAATCCGCAGCCATGATCGACGGAGCCGGCCTGTTCCAGACGCTGAAGATCATCACGCTGCCGCTTGCCATGCCGGTCATCGCGACATCGGCGCTCTTCGCGTTTCTGCTGGCCTGGGATGAATTCTTCTATGCGCTGCTTTTCACTTCGGACCAGCGTGCGAAGACTCTGACCGTCGCCATCGCCGATTTGGCGGGCGGACGTGTATCCGATTACGGACTGATTGCGACCGCCGGTGTGCTTGCCGCCCTGCCGCCGGTGCTGGTCGGTCTCGTCATGCAACGTGCCCTGATCTCGGGGCTGACAAGCGGCGGCGTCAAGGGATGACCATGACCGGACAAAAGACACGACCGACGGGGCTTGTTGCGATCGATCGCGAAATGGCACGCCAGCATGCGGACGCCATCGCGTCCTACGAAGGCGCTGGCGAAATGGCCGCCAAGGCCGCCTCCTCTCTGAAGAAGACGGGTAAGCTCATGCTTCTCGGCATGGGAGGATCGCATGCCGTCAATCGCGCGGTGGAACCGCTTTATCGCGCTTTGGGTATCGATGCGATCGCAGCGCCGCTTTCCGAACAGCTCGGCCAGCCCTTGTCATTGGAGGGGCGGACGATCTTCGTAACCTCGCAATCCGGCGAAAGCGCCGAAGTGGTTCGTTGGTTCAATGAGACCGGCGGCACGGACGAGACATTCGGGCTAACGCTCGAAGGCAACTCTTTCCTGGCAAAGGCTGCATCGTCCTTGGTCGGCGCGGGCGGCACGGAACTGGCCTTTGCCGCCACCCGCAGCCTGACCGTCACCTTCGCCCTGCATCTCGCCGTCCTTGCCGCGCTTGGCGAAGACCCGGCGGCCGCACTTGCGGTGCTGAAAGCGCCTCAGGACGTCAATATCGCGGCCGCACTCGCCGCACTCGCGAATGTCGAAACGATCGTGACGTCCGGTCGCAGATTGCAGGGCGTCGCCGAAGCGCTTGCGCTCGGTTTGACTGAGCTATCCCGTCGCCCGTGCTTTTCGCTCGAAGGCGGACAGCTTCGGCACGGACCGATGGAAATGCTCGGGCCAAACATTGGCGTCGTTCTGTTCCGCGGGCGCGACAATACGGCAGGCCTCGTCACCGCGATGATCGTTTCCGCTGTCGAAACCGGTGCGTCGACCGTCGTCTTTGATGCATCCGGCGAGGAGCCGGTGGCGGGAGCAGTGACGCTTCGCTTCGAGCCGGCGACCGGCCTTGCAGCAATCTTCGCGATGCTGCCCGTCGCGCAACGGCTGATGATCGCCTTTGCGGAAGCCCGCGTCGATAATGCCGGTACGCCCATCCGCTCGACGAAAATTACGCGGAGTGAATGAATGAAGCCGCTTGCAGTCATCGGCAATGTCAATGTCGACTTGATCCTTGGGCCGGCCGCACCTTGGCCGAAGGCGGGCACCGAGATCATCGTCGACCATGACGAGCTTCGTGTCGGCGGCGCGGCGGGGAATAGCGCGCTTGCCTGGGAAGGAATGGGCGTCAACTTCGAGATCGCGGCCAATGTCGGCAATGATCAGTTCGGCCGCTGGCTGAGCGAAGCCTTCGGCGAACGGGCTGCGAAATGGCCGGTGCGACCAGAGGGCACGACGCTTTCGGTTGGGATCACCCATCCGGACGGCGAGCGGACGTTCTTCACGACGCGCGGCCACCTGCCACGTCTCAGTCTTGCTGATGTCTTTGCCGTTCTTGACGGATCAACGCTTTCCGGCGGTTACGTCCTTCTCTGCGGCCCCTTCCTGACCGACGACCTGACGGGGGATTACGATGCATTGTTCGCCTGGGCCGACAAGCACCGGATCACGGTCGCACTCGACACCGGATGGCCGCTCGATGGCTGGACGGATGAAAATTGCGCCGCCACGCGCGGCTGGCTGTCGCGCTGCGGTATTGCCCTGTTGAATGAGGTGGAATCGACCACGCTCGCGGGTCTGGACGACCCTGCAGACGCCGCGCGCCATCTTCGCTCGCATATGCCGGACGGAGCGATCGTCGTCGTCAAACGCGGCCCCGATGGCGCGATTGCCATCGGCAGAGACGGCGCACTCGTTGTGGTCCCGGCGCCTCAGGTGAAAGTCGTGGATACGATCGGCGCCGGCGACGTCTTCAATGCTGCATTTCTGGCCGCGCTTGCCCGCGGTGAGATGCTTTCCACCTGTTTGGCGGCGGGAACGGAGGTCGCATCGCGCGCCATTTCCACCCTTCCCCGCAGCTATGGCGAGCTCAAGGCTACCAAGGAGGCCGCACGATGAGCGCGCTCGAGATCCAGAATATCCGCAAGACATACGGCCAGGTCGAAACGCTGAAGGGCATTGATATCGCGCTAGAAAGCGGCGAATTCCTGGTGCTGCTCGGCTCTTCCGGCTGCGGCAAGTCCACGCTGCTGAACATCATCGCCGGTCTTGCCGAGGCGACCAGCGGCGATGTGCGGATTGGCGCGCGCTCGGTTCTTGGCGTGCATCCCAAGGACCGCGACATCGCCATGGTGTTCCAATCCTATGCGCTCTATCCAAACCTGACGGTCCATCGCAATATCGGCTTCGGTCTTGAGATGCGCAAAGTGCCGGCGGCAGAGCGCGACAAGGCCGTGCGCGAGGCTGCTAAATTGCTTCAGATCGAAAATCTGCTGGAGCGAAAGCCAAGCCAGCTTTCCGGCGGCCAGCGGCAGCGTGTTGCGATCGGCCGCGCGCTCGTGCGCAAGCCGGAAGTCTTCCTTTTCGATGAGCCGCTTTCGAACCTTGACGCCAAGCTGCGCATGGAAATGCGCACGGAACTCAAGCGTCTTCATCAGATGCTAAAGACCACGGTGGTCTACGTCACCCACGATCAGATCGAGGCGATGACGCTCGCCACCCGGATCGCCGTCATGCGGGACGGACGGATCGAACAATTGGGTACGCCGGAGGAAATCTACAACAGTCCCGCAACGCTCTATGTGGCGACCTTCGTCGGCGTGCCGCCGATGAACCTCTTGAAGACCACGGTTCGCCCCGAAGGATTGCAGTTGCAAGGCGCAGGCACTTGCCTGCCGCTCCCCGAACGCTTCAAAGGCAAAGTCAAAGAAGGCCAACAACTTGTTCTCGGCATACGGCCGGAGGCATTGCGCCTGGAACAAGCCGCTTTATGGATCGAAGCCGTGCCTGAAATTGCGGAGCTGACCGGGCCTGAACTCGTCGTCACCGCCATCGCCGGAGATCAGCGACTGACTGCTTGCCTCCCTCCCCGCACGCCAATCGACCATAATGGCAAGCTCACGCTATTCTTCGGCGATGAAGCGATACATCTTTTCGACGCGGAAACGGGTCTTAGCTGCCTTCGATAGGCCAGATGGACCACTATTTTGCATCGTGAAAAATGATGCCGACGGTATGGCGCATGCCCGAACGAAGACGGCTGACGCCGTGCCGGAGGTTGACGCGATAATTCCCCTTGGAGCCCTGGACCGGACGATTGTGGACCGCGAAGGCGACCGCGTCACCCTGGCGCAGCGGCACCACCTCGGCGCGACTTTGCATCCGCGGACGCTGTTCCGTCAGAACGAACTCGCCGCCTGTGAAATCCCTCCCCGGTTCGGAAAGCAGGATCGCCACCTGCAACGGGAATGCGAGGTCGCCGTAGAGATCCTGATGCAGGCAATTGAAATCGCCTGGGACATATTGCAGCAGCAGCGGCGTCGGCCGCGTCTGGCCCGCATCATGGCATTGCTTGAGGAAGTCCGCATGATCTGCGGGGTAACGCTGATCGATGTCCATGCGGCCGTTCCAGTCGTTGGCAACCTCGGCCAGCCGCGGATAGAGCGCGGTGCGCAAACCGCCAAGCAGATCGGGCAGCGGATATTTGAAATAGCGGTATTCTCCTTTGCCGAAGCCATGCCGCGCCATGTGAATATGGCTGCGAAAACGCTCTTCCTGCGGATAAAGGCCGGCAATCTCCCGGCACTCCTCGGGCGACAAAAGCTTTTCCATGACAGCGCAACCAAACCCGCTCAACTCCTCTGATAGCTTCTGCCAGTCATACCCGGCGACACGCGCCTCTGCGGACCGCGCCGCGGGGGCCGATGGATTGAGCTTCGAATGAGCATTCATGACTTGGCTTCCTTCTCGATGAGCGCGCGCTTTCGTTCGATGCCCCAGCGATAGCCGGACAGCGCGCCGTTGGCGCGTACGACCCGATGGCAGGGTATGCCCAGAGCAATCGCGTTTGCCGCGCAAGCACTGGCGACGGCGCGAACGGCCTCCGGCTTACCGATGCGTCGGGCAAGCGCAGCGTAGGTGACCATGGCCCCGCAGGGGATTGCCCGAAGGGCATCCCACACCCGGCGTTGGAATGGGGTGCCGCACCGCATGTCGAGTGGCAGGTCAAGCCCGGCATCCGGCCTCTCTATGAACCGAACGACCTTGTCGATATCGTCGCGGAGGCGCGCTTCGTTTGAGATCAGTTTGCTCGTCGGAAAGCGGGCGGCGAGATCCTCGGTCAGTTCATCACCATCCGACGCCATCAGGATAGCACAGACGCCAAGGGCACTGCGAGCGATGAGAATTTTGCCCAATGCACTATCGCCGATCGAATAGGCGATATCGTTTGAAGCATCTACGTTCCTCGCCGAGCGCTTGGGCCGCGAGGCGGTTTCCATGTTGATGACGTTCATTGGCTTAACTCCATGATCTTTCTGATGATCGACAATAGAGCCGCGGCCATTCCTCCTCACTCCGGTCCTTGCTTTCAAATCAGCAAGTTTCTCGGCCGTGGGAAAAACAATTCATTTTCGGTGGTGCCGATCCGATCGCAATGTCCCGATCATCGGATGAAGGATCGGCCGATAGCCGGCCTGCAGGGCCATGAAGGTGGAGGGCGGCGTCAACATGCCTTCGGCGTGCCTGAGCGCCTGCGGCGGCTCATAGCCATGCTCGGTCCAGCGATAAGCGTGGCCACCGGCGATCGTGCAGGCCGAACCGGATGCGACGACAACCGTACCGTCCGGCAGGTCGGGGAGTGACTCCGGAAGCGGATGGATCCGTTTTCGCCCGCGGTCCATGCGTTCGCCGTGCAGGACAGCGTCCATAACGGCAACCGAGGGTTCAGCCTGCCCTCTCGCGCCGGCCCATGCCGCGCGAAATGCCTTGGCCGCATCACGCCGGCAGAAGAAACACGGGCGATGACCGGCGGCCAGCGCCACCGCTTCGTCCAGAAAGAACAGTTCGGTCCAGCTCCTGTTGGCCATGACATCGCGGCGGCGGCCTTTGTATTCGCAAGTGCAAACCAGCCATGCCTTGCTTGACCAGCGCTTGTTCAACAGCGTTTTGGTTGCCGGATCGTGGATGATGCCGCGATTGCCCGTGAACAGTCCTCGTTGCGAAATCGCCACGATATCGCCGAAGGGGGTGACGCGATTCTGAAGGGGAGCACTCATGTCGGAATAGTGCCTCGCTCGCGTGGCGTGCGCTAGAGATATCGCCGTATGACACCGCGATGCGGAAAAATGCTCATCGGGTTCTCAACGGCCTTCGGTCGCTTCACGGTCAAGCAGAACGCGTTTTCGCTCGACTCCCCAGGCATAGCCGGAAAGCGAACCATCGTTCCGCACCACCCTATGGCATGGGATTGCAACTGCCAGTTTGTTGGCCGCGCACGCTCCGGCGACGGCGCGCACCGCCTTGGGCAAACCGATCCGGCGGGCGATTTCCATGTAGGAGACGGTTCGGCCAACCGGGATTTCCCGAAGCGCCTGCCAAACCCGCTGTTGAAATGCCGTACCGCGAACGTCGAGCGGCAAGTCGATCCCAAGACGTGGCGCCTCCACGAGGCCGACGACACGCGCCACAAGGGCTTCGTAGTCACCGTCGGCGCCAATCAGGTTGGCGTTGGGGAAACGATCCTGAAGATCGCGCACCAGCGCGTCCGGGTCGCTGCCGAGGAGAATGGACGCCACGCCTTTCCGGCTCGACGCAACCAGGATCGCGCCCAGCGACGACTGACCGACGGCGAAGCGGATATCTTCGTTGGTACCTCCCGATCGATACTGGGTCGGCGTCATTCCGAGCATATCGGTGGATTTCTCGTAAAAGCGGCCGCTCGAATTGAACCCGGCATCGTAGATCGCCTCGGTCACGCTGTTGCCGTTCGCAAGGCCTTCACGGACTTTCGCCGCGCGGTGCGCCGAGGCGTAATCCTTGGGCGTCAGGCCGGTCGCCGATTTGAACAGCCGATGGAAATGACTGGCACTACGTCCGGCCGCCTCTGCGAGCTGGTGCAAGGACGGTTCTTCCTCACTCTCTTCGATCAATCGGCAAACGCGCGCAATGATGGCGGTATTCTCACCGTCTGAGGAAAGACCATCCGGCTTGCATCGCTTGCAGGGGCGAAAGCCAGTCGCTTTGGCGGCCTGGAGTGAATCATGCAGTTGCACGTTCTTGGGGTTTGCGGTTCGCGATGGACAGGAGGGCCGGCAATAGACACCGGTCGTTGCCACCGAATACCAGAGATGGCCATCGGCGGTTCGATCGCGGGCGACGATACGTGCCCAGCGCGGATCATCGGCCACTGCCGTTTGTGTAAAAGCTGTCCGGTTTCGGGGCATCACGGTCATGTCGTTCGTCCCTGTGCGATCCAGAGTAAGAACATCATTCTTGGCAGCGGAAGAACCGCGCAGCCACCCGATTCCTGCGTGAGCGGAGATTATCCGAAGGTCGCCGCCCGAAAGATGGGCGGCGACCTGCCATCAGGCGGCCTTAATGAGGCCAAGCTGCGTGAGCGCGGTCACACCGTCGTCGAGGCCGATTTCCTCGGCGATCTTGCCATTCTCGATGCGCAGGATAGTGGTGCCGGTGAAGTGCATCTTGCGACCAGTCGCAGCCGGCAACGATCCGACCAGAAAGTCGGAAAACGCCGGACCGGTATGCGTGCCGCCGCCCTCCCACTGGCCGACGACATAGTCGCCTTCGGCAATGAGGTCGGCGGTGCCCCAGAAATTGAGATCAGGGAATGCCGCGCGGAAACCGGTCATGAAATCCCTGATGTCCTCATGGCCGCGACGCGGCTCATGCAGCGAATACTTCAACAGCATGTCCGGTGTGGCGAGGTCAGCGACGACAGACAGGTTGCAGGTCTCACCCCAGAATTCGGTGAACCAGCGCGCGACGATGGCCTTGTTGTCCTGTTCTTTGCTCATGTGAAGTTCCTTTTGATGTATCCATTGGGGATCATCGATCTCGATCGACGACCTGAGCAAAGGGATAGGCCGATCCGCCAGCGTCAAAACTCCGGTTCTTGCTCCGCAATCGAATCCGTCCAACGCGTGCTTTACGGCCGCGCATGATGACAGACGACACGTAAAGAGAGATGCTTGAGTTTGAAAGCAAGGAACGGGGTGCCGGCGGACCGGATCGGTGGGAAAGTTCGCCTGTTACAGAGGGAGAACGCAGATGAAAGCTCAAATCACCACGCTGGTCGCATTCGCGATCTTCGCAGCCTCTCCGGCATCCGCTATCCAGCGGCTGCAAACGGCCTCAAGGTCGTGTTCCGAAATTCAATCCTTCGTTCAGGCAAACCGCTCGGTCATCCTGCAATATCCGTCGGCGCGGGGTTCCGGTGCCCTGCTTTATGATCGCGCCGTTGCCAATTCCGATGTTTGCCTTGGCAACGGCTTCGGCGAACGAAGTTCTGTGCCATCGAGGGACCAGCGGAATTGCGCCATTTGGGTTTGCCGCTCCAGCACCGATCTGCGCCCGTGACTAGGCGCATGCAGCGGCACGCATCGTCGCCGCGCCGGTGCCGCTAGAAATGACGAACATCTAATTTAAGGAATAGGCGACAAAGGCATTTAGATTTGATAAAACTAGACTACCGGTTGCGGTTTGACGTGTCGGTAAAAATTTGCCGGGCGCCTTCGCACCGCCAACCGGACCATGGTGGAGGAGGAGAGTTGCTATGGCGGCGTTCCATGTCATGGCCGGTGCGAAGGGCGAATTTGCGCGCCCCGAAGTCCGCAAGATTGGTATCGCGGACCTTATGGATGCACTGAGGTCGGGACTTGATGACTTCAGAGAGAAACCATCCCATTATGTTTTTCTCTGTCTTATGTACCCGATAGCAGGCATCTTTCTGGTCATGTGGAGCTCCGGCGCCGACCTGCTACCGCTGCTTTATCCCTTGATGTCGGGCTTTGCTCTAATTGGTCCGATCGCGGCCATCGGTCTCTATGAGATCAGTCGACGCCGTGAGCAGGGACTGGATAGTTCCTGGCATCATGCCCTGGAGGTTCGCCACTCGCCGGCGCTGCCGTCGATCATTGCAGTCGGTCTCATGCTGCTCGTGCTTTTCGTCGCCTGGCTGATCGTCGCACAGCTCATCTACGCCATGACCTTCGATGAGGCCGGTCTGACCTCGATCTCCACTTTTTTATCGGACGTGCTGACGACCCCGCGCGGTTTCTCGCTGATGCTGTGGGGAAACCTGGCCGGCTTTATCTTCGCAATTATTGTTTTGGCGACGACGGTGGTGACCTTCCCGTTGCTGCTGGACCGGGATATCGGCGCCGTTGCAGCCATCGACGCAAGCATACGCGCAACCCTTGCCAATCCAGGACCGGTCGCCCTTTGGGGATTGATCGTCGCGGCATTGCTCGTCGTCGGCACCATCCCGATCTTTGCCGGCCTTGCAGTCGTCATGCCTATCCTCGGGCATTCGACCTGGCACCTGTATCGAAAATTGATTGCCCCCGCCTACCCGAACCGCACGCCTTGAATTCGCAAAGGAAATTTACTCCGGCATCATCCTCCAAGCCGTTGCGACTTGCCAGATGACAGTCGCCTTGGTTGGGATAGCGATGAAGAGAATGAGGATTGCCATGTCTTACCGCTTTCTTCCGATCTGTCTGCTTTTCGCCATTCCTTTTTCATTTGATGCCCTCGCGCAGGAGGGTGATGCCACGGCAGGCGCCACCGTCTTCAAGAAATGCGCCATCTGCCATGTAGCCGAAACGGACCAGAACAAGGTCGGCCCGTCGCTGAACGGCCTGTTCGGCAGGACGGCCGGAACACACCCGAATTTCGCCTATTCGCCGGCCATGCAAGAGGCGGGCAAGGGCGGCCTGGTGTGGAGCGAGACGACGCTCCGCGACTATTTGCACGCCCCCCAGGCGAAGGTGAAGGGCACGAAAATGACCTTCGTCGGCCTGAAGGACGATACCGAGATTACCAATCTGATCGCCTATCTGAAGCAATACTCCAAATAGCGAGATGCCTGATATGGACGAGCTGTTTTCTGCGTCGCCGGTCGGATCGGCGGGAGTTCGGTTCAATACGGCATGTCCCCTTCCGGTCCGCGGCGTGGGTATGCTGCGTGCGGTTCGGCTGGATCACCACTACCTTTGCCGCAATTGCCCGGGTGATTTGTTCATGAGATAATACTAAAACGTTTCGCGATGAGATTGTGGAAACGTTCGCGGCCGGGTCAGGGAGGAGACGATGGCTGTCGTATTGATTCTCGTTCTGCTGGTGGTGGGATCGATCGGGTTCCATCTGCTGAGCCCTTGGTGGTGGACGCCGATCGCGTCCAATTGGAGCTATATCGACAACACGATCGTCATCACGTTCTGGATCACCGGCGTGGTTTTCACGGTCGTCGTGTTGTTCATCGCCTATTGCGTGCTCCGCTTCAGGCACCGCGCCGGAAACCGGGCGGCATACCAGCCCGAAAACAAGCGGTTGGAATGGTGGCTCGCCGCCGGAACGGCAATCGGCGTGGCAGCAATGCTCGCGCCGGGCTTGTTCGTGTGGAAACAGTTCGTCACGGTGCCGCCCGATGCCAGCGAGGTCGAAGTCGTCAGTCAGCAATGGCAATGGAGCTTCCGGCTGCCGGGCGCGGACGGAAAGCTCGGGCGGGCGAACACGCGCGATGTGACCCCGGACAACCCGCTCGGCTTGAACAAGAGCGATCCCGCGGGACTGGACGACGTCATCGTCGAAGGTGGCGAGCTGCACATCCCCGCCGGCAAGCCGGTCAAGATGCTTCTGCGTTCGATCGACGTTCTGCACGATTTCTACGTACCGGAATTCCGGGCCAAGATGGACATGATTCCCGGTACGGTGACCTATTACTGGTTCACACCAACACGGACGGGAACCTTCGAAGTTCTTTGCGCGGAATTATGCGGCGTCGGTCATCCGCAGATGCGCGGCACGGTCGTCGTCGATACCGATACCGCCTATCAAGCCTGGCTGCAGCAGCAGCCGACTTTCGCGAAATCGCTGGCGTCCGTGGAAAAGTCGACGGCCAAGTAAGTGCCATCGGCACTTGAGGAGGAAGGCCGCGTCGGAGGAATAGGGAGGATGGAATATGGTCGATATTGGGTCCGGCACCGAGCAGGTCATCCAGCCCGCTGAAGTCGAGGATGTGGAGCTTTATCATCCGAAAAGCTGGTGGACGAGATATGTCTTCAGTCAGGATGCCAAGATCATCGCCATTCAGTATTCCCTGACCGCCATTTCGATCGGCATGGTGGCGCTGGTGCTGTCCTGGCTGATGCGCCTGCAGCTCGGCTTTCCCGGCTATTTCTCCTTCATCGACGCGGAGCATTATTATCAGTTCATCACCATGCACGGCATGATCATGGTGATCTACCTGCTGACGGCGCTGTTCCTCGGCGGATTCGGCAACTATCTGATCCCATTGATGCTCGGCGCCCGCGATATGGTGTTTCCTTACGCGAACATGCTGAGCTACTGGCTCTATCTGCTTGCGGTCATCGTGCTGGTCGTCGGTTTCTTCGCGCCCGGCGGGCCGACCGGCGCCGGCTGGACGTTGTATCCGCCACAGGCTCTTCTATCGGGTACGCCTGGAGGGCGTGACTGGGGCATCGTCCTGATGCTCTCGTCGCTGATCCTCTTCATTATCGGCTTTACCATGGGCGGGCTGAACTATGTCGTCACCGTGCTGCAGGGACGCACCCGCGGCATGACACTGATGCGGATGCCCCTGACGGTATGGGGCATATTCACCGCAACCGTGATGGCGCTGCTCGCCTTCCCGGCACTTTTCGTCGCGGCCGTCATGATGCTGTTCGACCGCTTGCTCGGTACGAGCTTCTTCATGCCCGCCATCGTCGAGATGGGCCAGCAGTTGCAGCAAGCGGGCGGCAGCCCCATCTTGTTCCAGCATCTCTTCTGGTTCTTCGGTCATCCCGAAGTCTATATCGTCGCGCTCCCAGCCTTCGGCATCGTCTCGGACCTGATCAGCACTCATGCGCGCAAGAACATCTTCGGCTACAGGATGATGGTCTGGGCGATCGTCATCATTGCCGCGCTGAGCTTCATCGTATGGGCGCATCATATGTATGTCAGCGGCATGAATCCGAACTTCGGGTTCTTTTTCGCGACCACGACCTTGATCATCGCCATTCCGACGGCAATCAAAGTCTATAACTGGGTGCTGACGCTCTGGCGCGGCGATATCCACCTGACATTGCCGATGCTGTTTGCCCTGGCCTTTATCGTCACATTCATCAATGGCGGGCTGACCGGCCTCTTTCTCGGCAATGTCGTCGTTGACGTGCCGCTGTCCGACACCATGTTCGTCGTTGCCCATTTCCATATGGTGATGGGGGTCGCGCCGATCCTGGTGATCTTTGGCGCAATCCATCATTGGTATCCGAAAATCACCGGGCGCATGCTGAACGTGACGATGGGCCATATCCACTTCTGGATCACCTTCCTCGGCGCCTATGCGATCTTCTTCCCGATGCACTATCTCGGCCTGATGGGCGTGCCGCGCCGCTATTACGAACTGGGCGAAACGGCCTTCATTCCACCGTCGGCGCATACGCTGAACATGTTCATCACTGTCGCCGCACTGATCGTCGGCGCGGCTCAGCTTCTGTTCCTGTTCAATCTCGCCTGGAGCCTTCGCTGGGGCCGGCAGGCGGGCGGCAATCCGTGGCGGGCAACGACATTGGAATGGCAGACGCCGCAGACGCCGCCTGCGCACGGAAATTGGGGCAAGGAGCTGCCGATCGTCTACCGCTGGCCGTATGACTATAGTGTCCCCGGCGCGGATCAGGACTTCCTGCCGCAGAACCAGCCGGCGCCGAGCAGATTGCCCGAAAGGGCGCCATCATGAGCGCCATTCTCATCTTCATGGCTGGGCTTTTCGGCATCATCGCCTGGTGGATGGTGCGGCAGCGGCTGACCTCGAAGCCCTGGTTGGAGACGGGTTTGGCAGGCGATGCGCCGGAGATGCGGGGATCGCCGGCGACAGCGGCGAAAGTCGGCCTCGGCATCTTTCTCGCCGTCGTCGGCGCCTTGTTCACGCTCCTCATCAGCGCTTATCTTACACGCCTCAGCGGCTCCGATTGGTGGAGCATCCCGATCCCTCGGCTGCTTTGGGTGAATACCGCCGCGCTTGCCGCCAGCAGCGTCGCACTGCAATGGGCAAAAACCGAAGCCCGTCTTGGGCGCAGCGAGATGCTGAACACGGCGCTAGCCGTGGCGTTCGTGCTGGCTGTGCTCTTCCTTGCCGGGCAGCTTCTGGCATGGCGGCAATTGGTTGCGGCCGGCTACTTCCTTGCGGACAACCCATCGAACAGTTTCTTCTACATGATCACCGGGCTGCACGGCCTGCACATTCTAGGCGGCCTTTTCGTGCTCGGACGGACGACAATCCGCGCCCAAGCCGCCAACCACGCGCCGGCAAGAATCCGCCTGAGCGTGGATCTCTGCGCCATCTACTGGCATTTCATGCTCGTTGTCTGGCTGGTTCTTTTTGCGCTCTTCGCCGGCTGGGCAAACAGTTTCGCCGATCTCTGCCGTCAATTGGTCACCTGAGGAGCTTCGACGATGACCGAATCCATAGAAAGACCGGTACACGATCCACTTCTGCGGCCAGCGGGATTGCGCGGCGTCGCGGCCGATCTGTCATCGGACCAGCGGGCGTTCAAGAACGTCTCCTGGGGCAAGGCGATGATGTGGATCTTCCTCCTGAGCGACACCTTCATTTTCGGGTGTTTTTTGCTGGCCTACATGACGGCGCGCATGTCGACCAACGTCCCCTGGCCCAATCCCAGCGAGGTTTTCGCGCTCAAGATCGGCGGCCAGGAAATCCCGCTCATCCTGATCGCAATCATGACCTTCGTCCTCATCAGCAGCAGCGGCACGATGGCCATGGCCGTCAACTTCGGATACCGCCATGATCGCCGCAAGACGGCCGTGCTGATGCTGGTGACGGCGGCCCTTGGCGCGACATTCGTCGGAATGCAGGCATTCGAATGGACCAAACTGATTACGGAGGGCGTCCGCCCCTGGGGAAACCCATGGGGTGCGGCGCAGTTCGGTTCGTCCTTTTTTATGATCACCGGCTTTCACGGCACCCACGTCTCGATCGGCGTCCTTTTTCTCCTGATCATGGCACGCAAGGTATGGCGGGGAGATTTCGATCAGGGAAGACGCGGGTTCTTCACCAGTCGCAAGGGCCATTATGAAATCGTCGAGATCATGGGGCTTTATTGGCACTTCGTCGATCTGGTCTGGGTCTTTATTTTTGCATTCTTCTATCTGTGGTGAGGATGGCATCATGGCACAGACGCAGGCACATTCCGGGCAGCAGCATCCGATACGGCTTTACATGGTGGTCTGGGGGCTGCTTTTCGTCCTCAGCACCTTCTCCTATCTCGTCGACTATCTCGGCATTCAGGGCTATTTCCGATGGTTTCTGATCCTGCTGTTCATGATCCTGAAGGCGGGACTGATCGTCGCTGTCTTCATGCACATGGCGTGGGAACGGCTGGCGTTGATCTACGCCATCCTGGTTCCGCCGGTCCTGGTGCTTGTCTTCGTCGCTCTGATGGTATCGGAATCGCACTATACGGCGCTTAACCGGCTCGCCTTTTTCGGCGCCGGCCAATAGGGGATGAAGCGGCCATATTGCCGATAGTGGAGCCGGTAGCGAGGAGCGGCTTGCCGGTTCCCGCCCTTCCTCGCACGAGTTTTTGAAGATTTCGATCTCGAAAATCTGGGGAACCCATCCCGCCTGTCTCAGTTGTTCCAACGTACGACTTGAACAATGGAGACAAAAAATGAGCAAAAGCGACGTTCACAAGCTCCAGAAGCGAGCCGAACGACAAGTAAAAAACACCAGCGCCGGTGGCCATCTAGGCGGAACCTATTTTGGTCAGCAGCCTGACGGCAAGACAATCTCGTCATCCAGCAATGACAGTGCCAAAGCGCGCAAGAACGATGGAAGCAACTAGTTCCATTGTAAGTCAGACCAGCATAGCGCCCAACCTCCCCGAGGCGCCAAGAGCATAGGCATACAAAGTCCCGGACAGAGCCAAACGTTTGTCCGAGCGTCTTCGTCAATCTCCGCGACGATGGCCCGCCCGAGCAGGCGAGCCACCTCGGAATTCTCAGAAGTCCATTCCGGCGCCGGGGGGCAAGGCCGGTGCGGAGTCCTTCTTCGGCTTCTCTGCGATCATCGCTTCTGTCGTCACCAATAGCCCCGCAATGGAGGCTGCATCCTGCAGCGCCGTGCGCACCACCTTGGCTGGGTCGATCACGCCCATGGCGTAGAGGTCGCCATATTCGTTGGTCTGAGCGTTCCAGCCGAACGAGAAATCGGCATTTTCGCGCAGCTTGCCGACGATGATCGAGCCCTCAGCGCCGGAGTTTTCGGCAATCTGGCGGACAGGCGCTTCGATTGCGCGGCGGACGATCTCGACACCGACGCGCTGGTCGTCATTTTCTGCCTTCAGCCCGTCGAGCGATTTGACGGCGCGCAGCAGCGCCACGCCACCACCTGGCAGGATACCTTCCTCAACGGCGGCGCGTGTCGCATGCAAAGCGTCGTCGACGCGATCCTTCTTTTCCCTCACCTCGATTTCGGTCGAGCCGCCAACGCGGATGACGGCGACGCCGCCGGCGAGCTTGGCAAGGCGTTCCTGCAGCTTTTCGCGGTCGTAGTCGGAGGTAGTTTCTTCGATCTGGGCACGGATCTGCGTGACACGCCCATCGATCTCGCTCTTCGCTCCGGCTCCATCGATGATGGTGGTGTTCTCCTTTTCGATCATCACCTTCTTGGAACGGCCGAGCATATTCAGCGTGACGCTTTCCAGCTTGATGCCGAGATCCTCGGAAATGACCGTGCCGCCCGTCAGGATGGCAATGTCTTCCAGCATGGCCTTGCGACGATCACCGAAGCCAGGAGCCTTGACGGCGGCGATCTTCAGGCCGCCCCGCAGCTTGTTGACGACGAGCGTCGCAAGCGCTTCGCCTTCGACATCCTCGGCAATGATCAGAAGCGGGTTGCTCGATTGCACCACAGCTTCCAGGATCGGTAGCATGGCTTGAAGATTGGAGAGCTTCTTCTCGTGGATCAGGATATAAGGATCTTCCAACTCCACCCGCATCTTTTCCGGGTTGGTCACGAAGTAGGGGCTGAGGTAGCCGCGGTCGAACTGCATGCCTTCAACGACCTCGAGTTCGGTTTCCGCAGTCTTGGCTTCTTCTACGGTGATGACGCCTTCGTTGCCGACCTTTTCCATCGCTTGGGCGAGATAGCGTCCGATTTCCGGGTCGCCATTGGCTGAGATGGTGCCGACCTGAACGATCTCGGAATTGTTGGATATCTTGCGGGCGTTGGTCTTCAGTTCCTTGACGACGGCGTCGACGGCAAGGTCGATACCGCGCTTGAGGTCCATCGGGTTCATGCCTGAGGCGACCGCCTTGGCGCCTTCGCGAACGATGGCCTGGGCGAGAACGGTTGCGGTCGTCGTGCCATCACCGGCGATATCGCTTGTTCTGGAGGCGACTTCTCGCAGCATCTGGGCGCCCATGTTTTCGAACTTGTCTTCCAGTTCGACTTCCTTGGCGACGGTGACACCATCCTTGGTGATGCGCGGGGCGCCGAAGGACTTGTCGATGACGACGTTACGACCCTTCGGACCGAGCGTCACCTTGACCGCATTGGCGAGAATATCCACCCCCTTCATCATGCGTTCACGAGCATCGGTGTGAAATTTGACTTCTTTGGCAGCCATTTTTTTACTCCTCCATAGGCGGCACAGTTTTGACTAATGCTTGAAAGAAAACGGCTCAGGCGGCCCTCTGGTCTGCCGCTTGGACGTCGATGATACCTAAAACGTCGCTTTCCTTCATGATCAGCAGGTCTTCATTGTCGATCTTGATCTCCGTGCCGGACCATTTTCCGAACAGGATGCGGTCTCCCGCCTTGACATCGAGCGGCTGGATCTGACCGGCCTCATTGCGAGCCCCGGGACCGACGGCAATGACTTCGCCTTCCTGCGGCTTCTCCTTGGCGGTGTCGGGGATGATGATGCCGCCCTTGGTCTTTTCTTCAGAGTCGACGCGGCGAACGAGAATGCGATCGTGAAGCGGTCGGAACGTCATGTTCTCCTCCATGGCAAACAATGATGATCAATGCCCCTTGATCGGGTCAGACAACCGTCCGGATAGGTCCCGAAGCCCTCCAGCTTCCGGTGAAATTTGATCTGGCTCCGGAAATTGCGTTTTCAAGGAGACGAGCAAGATTTTAGCACTCTATATCTTCGACTGCTAATGTGATCGAAAGAGGTTTTGTCAGTATTGCGAACGTTCCGGCCTTGCTTCGCCCATTCTTTCACGGGACAAGCATCACATGAGCGTTCCAACGACACATCCTTTCGCCTTCGATCCAACCTATGGCATGAAGCTTAAACAGCTCCTCGCGATCGAACCGCCGGAGGCGGCGCCGGGTTTCGACGATTTTTGGACCGAGCGGTATCGGCGCGCGACTGCGGTCGATCCTCAGCCGAAACTCCTTCGCAGCAAAATCGAACATCCCGACTGGCATGTTCTCGACATGACCTACACATCGACCGGCGCGTTTCAGATCGGCGGCTGGCTGCTTCTTCCCCGTGATGGGCCGGTGCGGCGCGGCCTCGTCGTCGGGCACGGCTATGGCGGGCGAGATCTGCCCGACCTCGATTTGCCGGTGAAAGATACGGCCGTATTATTCCCCTGCTTTCGCGGGCTGTCCCTCAGCGCTCATCCGCCGATTCCGAACGATCCCGGCGGGCATGTTCTCTACGGTATCGAAAAGCCGGATTCCTACATTATCGGGGGCTGCGTCGACGATCTGTGGCTTGCCGTCTCGACGCTTGTTGCCCTTTATCCCTGGCTGGCGGGGCATATCGGCTATAGCGGCATCAGCTTCGGCGGCGGTATCGGGGCGCTGGCGATCCCTTTCGATACCCGGATCGATCGCGGGCATCTCGTGGTCCCGACCTTCGGGCACCGGTCGCTGTGGATGACCTTGCCGACAATCGGCAGCGCCCAATCCGTCCAGGCATACCAGAAGAAGCACGAAAGCGTGCTTGAGACCTTGCGCCTGTTCGATGCGGCGAGCGCGGCTGCCCGCATCAAGGTTCCGATGCTCGTCGCTCCGGCACTCTTCGATCCGGCGGTGGCACCGCCTTGCCAATTCGCTGTCGCGAATTCGTTGGCAAAATTTAACGAAATCTTCATCCTCGACGCTGGCCATTTCGATTATGTTGGCAGCAGCGAGCAGAATGCGCTCCTTCATGAAAAAGTCCGACGATTTTTCAAGGTGCCATGAATCGGGAATACCTGCGCTGGTACAGCCAGCGCCTGCATCGAGAGATGGAGCTATTGGTGTTCGGCCACGCCGGCGCCAAGGTATTGATGTTTCCAACGAGGGACGGGCGTTTCTGGGAGTATGAGCAGCTTGGCGTCGTTGCCAGCCTTGCCGACAAATTACAGGCCGGTTATCTGCAGCTCTACTGTATAGAGGGTCTGGCCACCGAGACCTTTTACGGATCCCGGCACCATCCGGCCGAGCGCATTCGCCGGCACGCCGCCTTCGAAGAGTATATCCTGAACGAAGTTCTGCCGCTGATGGCGCAGAAAAACCCTCATGACTGCACCATCGTGCACGGCTGCAGCCTCGGCGCTTTCCAGGCCGCCAGCCTCGTCTTTCGCCACCCTCACCTCTTTCGCAAGCTGGTTGCTTTTTCAGGCCGTTACGATCTGACGATGAAGGTCGAATCCTTTGGTGATCTCTTCGAGGGTTACTACGACGACGATATCTATTTTCACACGCCGATGCACTTCCTTCCAGGGCTTGCCTGCGAGTGGCAGCTTGAAAGGCTGCGCCAGATCGACATCGTCTTCACCATCGGGGACGCCGATCCCTTCCTCGACAACAACCGCCACCTAAGCCGGCTTCTCGTCGACAAACAGGTCGGACATCAACTGTATGTCTGGGGCGGGCGTGCCCATCGGGCCGGTGCCTGGCGTAAAATGGCGGCGCTGTACATTTGACGACCGGCCAGAGCAGCGGCCGAAGCTAGACCCGCGGAGGCTTTATCGCCGCGAGATGTGGTCCCGAAGCGATCCAGGTATCACCGAACGGCCGGCTTACACCAAGCCGACCGGAATAGGCGCAAGCTTTTTGCTGGCACCGTAATCGCGCTCGTGAGATCTGCGGTTACGCTTCTCGCGACTTGAGGAAAAGTCGATACGATCGTGTTCCATCATGCCATCCGGATAGGTTCCGGTGTCTTCGGTTTCCACTTCGGACTGAGCGGTGACGATTTTGAAATTCATCATGTTTCCTCCGGTGCGGCGCGGAAACGGCTAGCCCCGCGCTTAGTTCCATGAGCAAACACAAAATTATTAAAAAATTAACTACGTTCGTTAATCAATTTGGGTGATCGGTCAATTTTTGCCATGGGGCTGCGTCGTCGGCGTCGGTTGTCGATACCGGGAACATTTCGCCAATGTCGCGTGTTTCCCGTTCACATGAGGTGTCAGGTTGCGCTCATGTTGTCCTGGCCAAAAAAAAGCGAACGGAGGCTTTTGAAATGACTTTGCGACATGGAGCATGCCGCTGCGGAAGGGTGCGCTATTCCGTCAGCGGCGAGCCGAACCGCGTCGGCATCTGCCATTGCACCGACTGCCGACAGGAAAGCGGCTCGGCCTTTACGTTTTTCGGAATATGGAAGGCTGAAGCTTTCTCGACGACGGGCGAGACAGCCGTCTACGAAGGGCGGAGGTTCTGCCCTCAATGTGGATCGCATGTTTTTGCGATTGACGACGTCGAAGCCGAGATCAAGCTCGGAAGCCTCGATATCGCGCCGACCGACATGGTTCCGACCTACGAACTTTGGGTAAAGCGGCGCGAAAGCTGGCTGAAGCCTCTGCCGGGAGCGGAGCAATATGACCAAGACCGGCTAGCCGATCAGACCAAACTTTAAGACGAACTGCCGCGCATATCGAAAATGCACGAATCTCCATAAGATTGGGGCATTGGGTAAACACGCAGGTTAGGCGCGTCTCACCGATGAGGCGTGCCTCAATGCTCGACCCGCAAGACGATTTTGCCGCGATTATGTTCGTTTTGAATTGCCTCTTGCGCCGCGCGGGCCTGTTCGAGCGCATAGACGCGGCGAACCTCCACGCGCACCTTTCCCTCTTCGATCAGGCGGCTGATTTCGGCAAGCTGCGCGCCGTTCGGCTGCGCCGTATAGCGAACGGCGCGTATCCCGAGCTCGCTGGCACGGTTCTTGTCGGGCTGGGTCAGCGTCGAAACGAGGATTCCACCCGGCTTTACCACACCGAACGACCGATCCTGGGTTTCGCCAGCGATCAGATCAAACACCATGTCCACGGGCTCTATCGCGTCCTCGAAGCGCTCGCTCTTATAATCGATGACCTGATCGGCCCCGAGGGAGCGCGCGAAATCCATGTCGGCGCTGGAAACCGTCGTCGCGACCCAGGCGCCTTTTGCCTTTGCAAATTGAATCGCCAAATGGCCGACGCCGCCCGCACCGCCATGGATGAGGACACGCTGGCCGGCCTGGAGCTCGCCATGATCGAACAGGCCCTGCCATGCAGTGATGCCCGCCAGCGGAATTGCGGCAGCCTGCACCGGGTTCATCAATCGCGGTTTCGGCGCTATTTCTTCCGGCCTGGCGATGACGAATTGTTCATAGCCGCCGTGCCTCGGATTGAGAAAGGCGTAGACCGCGTCGCCTGGCCGAAATGCAGCGACCCCGTCCCCCATCTTCTCGACCGTTCCGCAGACGTCTCGGCCGAGCACGTAGGGCAAATCCTCTTCCTGGACAGCCGGATAGTTTCCTTCGCGCATCTTCCAGTCGACAGGATTGACGCTGGCCGCTTCGACCCGGATCAGGATTTCGTCGATCTTAGGCTCAGGACGTTCGATTTCCTCGAGGCGAAGGACTTCCGGACCGCCGAATGCGTGGATGCGCACAGCTTTCATGACGCTCATCGTTTCTCTCCTCACGGTTTGAGAATGAGATCCCGCCGGTCGGCCGCAATCGTCTTTCGCTGGCGCTGTGCGGACACTGCGCGTTTCAGAGATTGCCGATGGCCGGCCTGGATCAGACGGCGTTGATTGACGGCAGGAAGGACATCACCTCATTGCGGCGTCTGAGGCTCAGCGTCTCGATGCGCTCGCTCCAGAAGCTCTCCGCCTCAGGCGTGTCCGGCTCCCAGCAATTCGTCGATAGGATGTTGTCGTCCATCACCAGCAAACGATGGCCGCCCAACCGCAAATATTCCGTCGCCAGTTCTTTTGCAGCATTCGTCATCATCGTCCTGCTCCTTGCGCCGATCATATGAACGTCAACAATCGAGCAGGGATTATGTTCCCTTCAGTGCGGAAGCCCCTTATCCGCCTTTTGAAGGCTGCCGGCGCCTTTCCGTCTCGTCTTCGGGATGGGCGGGAGGCTCCCAGCCGAAGACGCTGCGTCCCCCGTAAAAAGCGGACCTGTCGAATTCGCCGGCAACGATCTCCTTGAGGTCGGGGCCAGTGACATATCGCTCCAGCATGCGGGACTGATCGTCCAGGCGCTTCAGCGCCTGTAGCTCCTCGTCACGGCCGAGCCGCCCTTTCCGCACTGCCGATTTCATCACCTTGATGGTCTCGTCGTAGACTTTCAACGGAACTGGGAACGGGTGACGATCCTTGCCGCCATGCGCCAGCGAAAAGCGGGCGGGATCGGAGAAGCGGTAGGGGGCGCCATGCACGACCTCGGCAACCATTGCCAGTGCCTTGACCGTTCTGGCGCCGACGCCGGGCGTCAGCAGCAAGCTCTCGAAATCCACCGGCCCGCGATCGGCGGCTGCCGCCAGGTTCCCGTGCAGGCGCCGCATGTTCACATCGGTTTCGCGAACATCGTGATGGGCCGGCATAATCAGATGTGGCAACATGGGTTGCGCGTTGTTTTCGGCAACTGCCCTCGGCCCTGCCTCCAGCGCGGCGACTTCGCGCACGATCCTGTCCGGGCCTAACGATGACAGCAGATCGAGCTGACCTGCGCGCGACCGGTCGGCACGCCGATCGGCGAGATTGACGATCCGGCCCTGGTCTCTTCCCTCGATCGCCGCATGCGGGCAATCGAGAAAGCTCGTCAGCCCTTCGGAAAGCCAATGATACCGCCGCGCCTGCCGTCGATCGCCGTTCATTCCCTGCTGAACGACGACCCATTTGCCGTCGTCCGTGACAATGAAACCGTGCAGATAGAGATCAAACCCATCCTGAAGTGCCGCGCTATCCACCTTGGCGATAAGCCGGCTTGTCGACGCGAGTGCTGCACCGTCGATGCCGACACGATTGCCGATGGCAGCAAGTTCGTCCGGCGTCTTGCGCGACTGAGCGCCGCGGCCGCCGCAGACGTGAATTCCAAGTTCGCCGGAGAGCGGCGTCAGACCGCGTTTCAGCGCGCCGAGGACACTGGTGGTAATGCCCGAGGAGTGCCAGTCCATGCCCATGACGGCGCCGAAGGACTGGAACCAGAAAGGGCTGGCGAGCCGCCGCAGCAGTTCGTCGCGCCCATAATGTTGGACCACCGCCTCGGTAATCACGGCGCCCAAGCGCGTCATCCGGTCGCCGAGCCATTTTGGTACCCGCCCACCATGCAGGGGAAGATCAGCGTTGCCAGCTCTTTGCGCCAAGTTCATCGCACTCCGTCTCAGATCGACGCAATGTAATACCGACGACCGGATTGCGCCATGCTCTGCAAAAACCTACCCGATGGCGTGGCGGATGGTTTTCGAAAGGCGCGACAGGAAGGCGGGTCTCGATGAGGCGACCAGCTTCCACGACAAGATCGCCTTCGCCATGCGGCCGGGAAGAACGCCGACCGAAAGAAACCACGCCGCCAGCATCGCGCGCCGCCGGAGTGAGGCATTCATTTCCAGGCTGGCGACGGCACCGGCGGTACCGAGCGCAAATCTGGAATCGCTGACCATGGGATGCTTGGATTTGTCCATGCAAAGCGACGCCAGCCGCTCTTCCAAATGAACGGGGTCGTGGAGATTGACGTCCTCCGGCACCGTCAGGCCGATCTCGGCCGCCTGATCCGACAAGGCATCAAGCCGATGGAAGTCATGCTCCATTCGCCAGCGTGCGCGCTGGCCGAGTTTCTCCGCAAAGACGGAGTGATTGGCACCGTGGATGCGATAAGCTCCAAGGCAGGTTTCAATCGACGTCACCTTTCCATGAAGAGGCGTTACGGTGACGAGATAGCCATCGGCGCCCTGGCGGAAATCCGTCTCCGGAACTGGCATGACCACCTCCAGAGCCGAGCGCTTGAAGGCCAAGCCGCTGGTAACGGTCGTCTGATACCGTCCCCTCTGCAGCAGCTTTGGGGTGACGTCGCCGGAATCGAACGGGAGCTCCGGAGGTGGGAATACGTCCTTTACCTGCATGTCCTCATCGACCATGTGCAATCTGAACTGCACCTGGACGGCATCGTCTTCCCAGGCGTCTATGATCTCCGATATGGCGTTCGGGTAGAGATAATCATCGGCGTCGAGAAAGAGGACGACCTCACCCCGGCTCGCTGCAAAACCGGTGTTGAACGCCGCTCCATGCCCGCCGTTCGTCTTTTTCAAGCAGGTCCTGATTCGGGACCCGTAGGAAGCTAGGACACCGACCGTATCGTCGGTCGAGGCATCGTCGACGACGATGACTTCCGTATTGTCGTAACTCTGCTCCAGCGCGCTGTCGATGCAGCGCGGTAGGAAGCGCGCGTAATTGTAGTTCGAAATGATAATGGAAACTGGAACACGGTCTGTGATGGGGTGCATCGCATTGAACCTCGCAAATCTGCTTTGGTCGCGGCGAACCTACTCATTCAGGTCCTGTGGATTGAAACCCGGTCCGGCGAGCGCAACTCTCCAAAGCTGAAAAGCTGCTGTCACAGACATGCTGCCGATGGGTGGCGAAGAGACGTTTGATCTGTCTATACCGCCCCGAGCCTCCCCAGCTTTATGGCTTTTGAATGACCATCACGTTACGGAACCCTGGCTCGACGCCGGCCGGCGGCTCGGCGCGGTTTGGGTCCTACCGCTTCAGCAAAGACTTAAAAACGGTCTTCAGGTGGCTGTCAGCGTCATTGCCGATAGTCGCGCCGCATCGGAACAGAAAGCCATCTCCCATGAAGCAAGTGCAGACCCCAAGTTATTATTCGCGCGTTCAGATCCCACCGTATTGGTTTAGGGCTGTACTGACGTCTCCTCGCTCCAGCGCTTTGTCATCGTCTGTAAGCCTGTGAACTATTCCCGCAATATTTCGGATCGGTCACTGACGGCGACCGGCAAAGCTCTTGTTTCCGAGCCCGACGGCTCTCCTGACAAGGCGATAAAATATTCGCAATCCGTCTCGGTTATCGTTCCGACCCTCAATGAGACCGACAATATCGATCTTCTCCTGTCCTCCCTGTTGTCGCAGTCCGGTGGCGATATCGCGCTGGAGGTCCTGATCGCCGATGGCGGATCGACCGATGGCACGATCGACCGCGTCCGGGCATGGGAGGGCAAGGCGCCCGTCAGGCTCATTTCCTCAGGCGGAAAGGGCGGTCTGGCAGGAGACGTGCTCTGGGCTGCGAAATATGCTCGTAGCGACATCGTCGTGGTCATGGATGCCGATCTCAGCCATCCGCCGGAGGAGATCGGCAACCTCGTTCGTCCCATTATCGACGGGACCAGCGACATGGTGGTTGGAAGCCGCTATGTGCCAGGCGGCGCCACGCCGGATTGGCCGCGCTCCCGCCGGCTCCTCTCCCGCCTCGGCGGCGCCTTGGCATGGCCATTGACCGATATGCGGGATCCGATGTCCGGCTTTTTTGCGGTGCGCAAGGAGCGGCTGTTGGCAATCGATCCAAAGGCAATCGGCTTCAAGATCGGCCTGGAGATCATCGCGGAAGGTGGTGACGCACTTCGGCTGACCGAGATCCCGATCGTCTTTCGCGATCGAGTGCACGGGCAAACGAAAATCGGATGGGGGCACATGATAGACTATGCCCGCCGTCTGCTGGTCCTTGCAGGAGGCGCGGTTTCCTTTGGGAACGCGACCCGTTTTGCGGGCGTCGGCCTCATCGGCCTGGCTCTCGACCTGCTGATCTTCCAGATTCTGTTCGGGACGGGATTCGGTTTGGTGACGGCTCATCTCGTCAGCTTTGCCGTCGCCACGATCTCCAACTACATTCTGAACTCCAGATGGGCATTTGCAAGCGATGGACCACGGCTTCATGAGCGGGATTGGCGACGTTACATCCGCTTCATGACCATCTGCCTGCTTGCTTTTGCCTTGCGGGGCGGTGTGCTTGCCGGTGCCGTTGACCTTCTCGGATGGCCCGCTCAGGCCGCCATTATTCTCGGCGTCGGGGCCGCCGCTGTCGTCAATTATCTCGGCAATGCCTTCTTCGTGTTCCCGTCTGAGAACCCGCGCATGCCATCCGACGTCCGGTGGCGTGTGGCCGCAATCGGCGTGCTGGGTTATGTCCTCGCTTTGCGACTGGTTTATCTCGGGCTCGTCGATCTCGTGCCGGAGGAAACTTATTACTGGAATTACGCGCAGCATCTTGACATCGGGTATCTCGACCATCCACCGATGGTTGCATGGCTGATATGGGTCGGAACAAGCCTGTTTGGCAACACAGGATTTGGCGTCCGCATCGGCGCCTATCTCGCCTGGATCGTGGCCGGCTTCTTCGCTTTCGGCTTCTCGCGCAATCTGTTCAGCAAGTCGGCAGCCTTCGTCAGCGTGCTGCTTATCGCCATCTTGCCGTTTTTCTTTTCCACGGGCTTCATGATGATGCCGGACGTGCCTCTGACGGCCGCATGGGCCGGAACGCTTTATTTTCTGGAGCGTGCGCTGATAGCAGGAAAGCGCCGGGCCTGGTGGGGAGTCGGCCTGTGTGTCGGCCTCGGAATGCTCTCCAAATATACGATCGCGCTACTTGGCCCCGCCACGCTAATCTTTCTCCTTCTCGATCCCAGGGCGCGACGTTGGCTACTGCGGCCAGAACCTTATCTTGCCGCCGTGCTCGCTGCCGTACTTTTCTCACCGGTGATCTATTGGAATGCGACGCATGGCTGGGCATCATTCGCCTTCCAGAGTGCGGACCGTCTGCAAAGCACAAAGACCTTCTCGCTTCCCTCGCTGGTCAGCAGTGTCGCGATCCTGCTGACGCCAGTAGGATTGGCGGCGGCAATGGCCGCGCTGGTGACAAGAAACAGCGTGACATTCACGACGAAGACGGACGCGGAGGCAGCCCGCCGATCTCTCCTCATCAAGATCTATACGATCGTTCCGCTGCTGGTCTTTATTGCATTCAGCCTGTTTCACGAGGTCAAGCTGAATTGGACGGGGCCGCTCTGGCTTGCCCTTCTGCCGGCGATCTCGGCGACCATCGTCGCGGCCGGTAGCAGCGTATCGAAATTCGACGGTCTACTGCGGCGGCTATGGGTTCCGACAGTGATGACCATGCTCGTGCTCTACGGGCTTGGTTTGCATTATCTCGTCCTCGGATTTCCGATGGTCGGTCACTTCGGCAATATCCGGACGCTACCTGTCGCATGGCAGGAATTCGGTCGTGAAACAGGATTGATCGAGCATAGCGTGGAGCAGGAAACGGGTAAGCAGGTCCTGCTCGCCGGAATGGACAAGTATTTCGTGGCAAGCGAGATCGCTTTCTACAATCGCACCGACGACGATACCGTTCAGACCTCCGTGGGGCGGGGCGCACTCGGCCAGGATAGCTTGATGTATAGCTACTGGTTCAAACCCGCCGACCTGCAGGGCCGCACCGTCATTCTTTTCGGACTGAAAAGGGGCGACCTGGAGCGGGCTTCTCTTGATCCGCTGTTTTCCCGGATAAGCGACATCAAAGAACAGCAGGTTACGAAGCATGGCGAACCTGTGGGCAGCTTCTTCTACAGGGTCGGATATGATCTTCGCAGTTGTCTTCCGCTTGTCGCCCAAACCTCGGGGATAGCGTGCCATGGGTCGTGAGCCGGCGGGAAGCTACGCAAAAGGTGCAGGCCAGGGCGGCTAACCCTGGCCTGATAAGCGCAGCCTGACAGCAGCCGATTAGCCTACCGGAAGAGATCCTGGATGAACATGGAGGTTTCCGGGATGAGGGTGACGATCATGAGCGTGGTCCAGAGCGCGACCATGAACGGCCAGATCGAGCGGATCACCTTGCTGACGGGCACCTCGCCGATGGCACAGCCGAGATAGAAGGCAGCACCGACCGGCGGGGTGTTGAGCCCGATGGTCGAATTCAACAACACGATGATACCGAACTGCACCGGATCCATGCCGTATTGCGTGACGATCGGCAGGAAGATCGGCGTGCACACCAGAATATGCGCGGCCATGTCGAGGAATATGCCGAAGATGAACAGCGCTATGTTGACCAGGATGAAAATCACCCATGGCTGCGTGCTGACATGGCTGAGCGCCTCACCGACCATGTCGGCAACGCCGTAGATGCTCATCAGATAACCGAACATCGTCGAGATGCCGATCAAAAGCAGCACGACGCCCGTCGTCTTGGTCGCCTTCGCCACCGCCTTCAGAAAGTTTTCGAAGGATAGGCTGCGATAGACGAAAATCGTCAGAAGCAGCGCGTAGAGGACAGCGACTGCACCGGCCTCCGCCGCGGTAAAGACGCCGGACAGGATGCCGCCGACGATGATGACTATGATGAAAAGGCCGGGAACTGCGGCTGCGAGACTGCGCCAGACTTCCGCCCAGCCCGGAAACTCGCCGCGGCTATAGCCGCGCGATCGCGCGACGAAATAGGCGGTCAACACATTGGCAACCGTCAGGATCAGCGCGGGAATAGCGCCTGCCATGATCAAGGCGTTCATCGACACGAGACCGCCGGCGGCGAGCGAATAGATGATCATATTGTGGCTGGTCGGCATCAGCGCGCCGACGAGCGAGGAATAGGTGGTGACGTTGACCGCGTAATCCGCATCGATCCCTTCCTTTTTCATCAGGGGGATCAGCGCCGAGCCCATGGCCGAAACGTCTGCGACCGGCGAACCGGAGACACCGCCGAACATGGTGCAGGCGACGACGTTGGTCATACCGAGCCCGCCGCGCACATGGCCGACCATCGCCTTGGAGCTGCGGATGATCCGGTCGGCAATGCCGCCGTACATCATCAGCTCGCCGGTGAAGATGAAGAACGGAATGGTGAGGAAGGAGAACGTGCCCATGCCCGACGCCATGCGCTGGAAGACGACGGCCAGCGGCAGCCCTTCATAGAGCACCGTGGCGATCGACGACAGGCCGATGGCGAAGATGACCGGCATGCCGAGCACCAGCCCGCCCACGAAGGTTGCGCAGAGAATGATCAATGCCATGAGGGTATAACCTTGATTTTCAGGACGGCGGCGACGATGCGCTCGACGGCAAACAGGGCGATGAGCACGCCGCCGGCCGCGAGCGGCACATAGCTCCAGGCCTGTGAAATCGGCAGGCCGGGATTGATGTAAGGCGCCATCTCGATGCTGAGTTCGCCACCGCTCCAGGCCATCGACAGGCCGAAGACGACCATGCCGAGATAGACGATAACCTCGGCCCCCAGACGAACCCCTTCGGGCGCGAAATTCAGGAGCGAGTCCATGCCGATATGGCGTCCGTCGCGGACACCGACCGCTGCCGCCAGGCAGGTGACGTAAAGGATGACCACAAGCGCGAATATCTCGGTCCAGGCCGGGGAGTCGTTGAGCACGTAGCGCCCGAATATCTGATAGAGGACGGCTGCAACGATGAGAATTGTCCCGATGACTGCAATCATCAGGCAGATGCGCGAGAGCCACGCGTGGAAGGCGAAATAGGCGCCGAGCAAGCCTGTGGTATTGGTGGTGGTGCGGACCATTTGCGAACGCACGGCGGGATCTGCCGGCAATGCATGCATATGCGCGCCCATTGCGTGTCTCCTCGGATTGACAATGTGATGCTGATCGATCCCCTCCGCTTCGCCATCCTCTGGACGTCGGGGAAGGTGATCGCAGGCGATGCGGGGCGCAACCGGCGCCCCCGGCAGACCTCGCTACTTCGTTGCCTTGATGCGGGTGATCATGTCCTTGAGCGCCGGATCGGTGACAAACTGGTCATAGATCGGCTGCATGGCGGCTTCGAACGGCGCCTTGTCCAGCGGGATCACCTCGACGCCTGCCTGCTTCACCTTCTCCTCAGACGTCGTTTCCATCGCGTCCCAGAGCTGACGCATATAGACGACCGACTGCTTGGCGAGCTTGCGCACCAGCACCTGCTCTTCCGGAGTGAAGCTGTCATAGACGCGCTTCGACATCAGCAGGACATCAGGAGCCATCGAGTGTTCGCTCAGCGAATAGTATTTGGCGAGCTCGTAGTGATGGAAATTATAATAGCTCGGCCAATTATTCTCCGCACCGTCGATCAGCCCGGTCTTGAGGCCGGTGAAGACTTCGCCCGTCGGCATCGGCGTGGCGTTGGCGCCGAGCGCCTTCATCATCGCCACCCAAATATCGGACTGCTGTACGCGGATTTTCAGACCCTTGAGATCCTCCATCTTCCGCACCGGCTTGGTGGTGTAGAAGGACCGCGAGCCTGAATCGTAGAAGGCGAGGCCGACGAGGCCATGGGCGTCGCAGTCCGCCAGGATCTGATCGCCGATCGGCCCGTCGAGAACCGTGCGCATCTGGGCCTTGTCGTGGAAGAGGAACGGCAGGACCGGCACCATCATGGCCGGGCAGATGGTGTTCAGCGTTCCGGAGTTGACGCGGATGAAGTCGAGTGCCCCGAGCTTGACCTGCTCGATGGTGTCCTTCTCGCTGCCGAGCTGCGAGTTCGGGAAGACCTTGATCGTATATTTCCCATCGGTTGCCTTGCTGAGTTCATCGCTCATGTACTGCACGGCCTTGACGGTCGGGTAATCCGGCGGCTGCACATCGGCCGAGCGGAACTGACGGGCTTGCCCCGTCGTGAACGTGCCGAGCGCGAGGAGGCCGGCAAATGCTGTCGTGATGATTCTGGTGCTGCGCTTCATTGTTTCCCTCTCTCCTAATCACTAAACAAGAATGGCCGCCCGCTTTCGTGCCTGGAAATTCAAGTCACCGGCGGGCTGAAAACGGTTGTTATTTTTGGAATGCCGAGTTCGATCCAGCGGCCGGTCCAACAACGGCGCAGCCGCCTCGGACTTCAAAGATACGGGCAATATTCATCATCTCCCCCTCCTCAACGAGACCGGAACCTCCTCGTCCCGGCCGAAATCTCACTGCATTGCGCCCCGGAAGGGCGCGAAGCCAAAAAGCGCCTCGGGATTGTCGACAAGGGCAAGCCTGAGGGCGTCCACATTCGGCAGCCAGCCGAGCACGGTGTCCGTGAGCATTGCGTCGTCAGGATAGTCAGCGTTTTGCCGCGCCAGATTGTGAGGCCAGTTCGTGCCCCAGACGATCCGCTCCGGCGCGTGGGCGGCCACATCGCGCGCGACAGCGGCAATATCTTCATAAGCGGGGCCGCCACTCTTCGCGGATTCGTAGCAGCCAGCGAATTTAAACCAGCAATTGCCCTTGTCGATCAGCCGCTGCACAGCCCTGACCTGCGGGCTCTCCGGCGTCACCCCGCAAAAGAACTTGCCGTGATGATCGAGCACCCAACGGGATTTCAGCCGCGCCAGCCGGGGCTCGTGTTCGAGAATATGGCTGCCGTCGAATTGCACGGCCAGCATCCAGCCACGCGCGCTCGCCCTGTCATCGATGGTTTCGAGCGCATCAAGGCCGATCGCGCCGCCCGGCAGATCCATGATGCGCGCGCCGACGACACGGGCCTCAGCGAGCCTGTCGAGTTCGGCCTCCGGTGTTTCAGCGTCGATGACGGCAACGCCGCGGGCGATATCGCCCATTTCGGCAAGGCAGGCCAAAAGATTGCCATTGTCGCGCTGATGGGCATTGCCCTGCGTGATGACCACGCGGTCTATGCCGAGCCAGCCCATCACCTGGCGATATTGGTCTGATGTCGGCAGACTGCCCGCCGGCAGATCGGGGCCGCCGGGCTGCGCCGGGAAACCGGGCAGATACATGTGCATCTGCGTGTCTACTGTTCCCTTGGGAAGGGTGATGTGAGGCGGAGTGCTTGAGAGCGTGCGCACCAGCATGTCACTTGTCCTCCGTACGAAATTCAACCGCCGCCGCATCGAAGGCAATCTCGGCCGAGTACAGAGGCCAGCGATGTTCGAGGCGATATGAACGGGCGACGGTCATCATCTCACCGCTTCCAGGGCGCGATGAGCTTGTCGAGCATGACCTCTTCCTCGGCGGTCAAATCATCGAGAGGCGGCCGTACCCTGCCGGCTTCGAAACCCTGAAGCCTGACGCCGGCCTTGATGGCAGCGACCGCATAGCCCTTGCGGCGGTTGCGGATGGCCATGAAGGGATAGAAGAAGTCCTTTAGGATCGTCTCGCAGCGCGCACGTTCGCCGGCGCGAAGCGCCTTATAGAACTCGACGGCAAGTGCTGGCACGAAATTGAAGACTGCGGAGGAATAGGTGGTGAAGCCAGCCCCGAAATAGGCTTCGGCGAAAAGTTCGGCTGTCGGCATGCCACCAAGATAGGTCAGCCGGTCGCCCATAGTCGCGGTGATCTGACGTACTCCGCCAATGTCGCCGGTGCCGTCCTTGAAACCCACCAGGTTCGGGCATTCGTCGCACAGGCGTTTCAGCGTATCGACCGAAAGCACCGAGTTGTCGCGGTTATAGACCATGACGCCGATATCGACCGATTGGCAGATGCGTTTGACGTGGGCGTAAAGCCCTTCCTGCGGCGCATCGATTAGATAATGCGGCAAAAGCAGGATGCCGTCGGCGCCTGCCTTCTCGACCGCCTGCGCCAGCTCGACACCGACATGTGCGCCGAAGCCGCAGCCGGACACGATCGCCGTCTTGCCGGCCGCCTCCTTGGCTGCCCTGACAATGGTCGGGATCTCGTTCGGCGACAGTGAGAAGAACTCGCCCGTGCCCCCGGCTGCAAACAATACCGGCGCGTCATAGCCCGACAGCCACTCGATATGACGCTGATAGCTGTCGGAGCGGAATTTCTCCTCCGCATCAAAATGCGTAACGGGAAAAGACAACAGGCCTGCGCCCAGCGCGGCCTTGATTTGTTGCGGCGTCATCAGGAATTCCTCTTCTGCCTCCTCAGGCAGAAGTTGTCATATATGTATGACGCTTCTCTGTCAACGACTCATCATACAGGTTTGCGCTGTTCGCGCAGAAGCGCGCGATAGCGCTCCTGGCTGCCCCGCAGATGCCTGCGCATGGCCTCGCGGGCGCCCTCTTCATCCCCGTTCGATATCGCTACGACGATCTGACGATGCTCCTCGTCGATCAACAGGATATAGGCGTCCTGATCGGCCTCGAGCTCGCCTTCGCGCATGGCCGCGCGCGGAATGATCCGCGGCCCGATCATCGAAAGAAATTCCCGGAAACGCGAATTGTTCGTCGCCTCGGCGATGGCGAGATGGAGAGCGAAATCGGCTTCGCTCGTCGGAACGCCTGCATTGAGACAGTCGCGCAGCGCTTGATGCCGCTCGAAGATCGTCTCTTCCTGCGCCGGTGACCGCCGCAATGCGGCAAGCCCGGCGGCTTCGACCTCTACAGCGGTTCTAAGCTCCAAAAGCTCGATGACGGACGAAACCCGGGCCTGATCGAGATTTCCGAAGGAGAGAACCGGCAACGCCGGCGATTCGAGCACAAAGACCCCTGCCCCCTGCTGCGCCTCGACCAAACGGTCGGCCCTCAGCGCCGCGATCGCCTCACGCACGACCGTACGGCTGACACCGTGGGTCTCCGTGAGCTGCGATTCGCTCGGCAACTTGCTTCCCGGCGGAAACTGCCCGCTGGCGATGGCTCGACGCAGCGTATTGCTGAGACGCGCAACCAGCGTCTGCGACCTGGCTTCAGTCTGGGACTTTGGCTGAACGGCCACGTCGATACCTCTCTTGCTGGGCGTAGGCGGTGAGAAAAGCACTGCGCGAAGTCGTATGTCAAGCTGGCGCCAATACATGCAAGCCGGCAAACTTGTAAACGGATATCGCTAACATGTATGATGAGTTTAATTTGACAAGGCGCGCGCGCGTCTATCCCTAGACCGCGCCCTTGGAGGACATGTGACAGGACATCGACTGGTTCCAAACACTTCAAGCGCTGATTGGGGGAAATCAGTGTCTGATTAGGCGCTCTGCGCTGCCGTCGGCGCGGACCTCCGCACCGATGCAAGCGCCGAATTACCTGCCGGCAAGTTAGGCGGAGCGTCTTTCCTCTCCGCCATGCGCGGTCGAGGGTGCACCCGGCCAGCCAAGTTCCGGCGCGATCCGGGTAACGAAATCGTGGAGGATCTGGCGGTACTGTTCGTGCTCGAATTCGTAAGGCAGTTCCAGCCGCAACTCGCTGACCTCAGGCAGCAGCGGGTCGGCAAAGAGCCGTTCCAATATTTCGTCCGAGGTGCCGACGATATCGCGGGCAAACAGGGTGCGCTTCTCGCCTTGGGGTGACAGCGTCCGCCCGTCGCGGCCGGCGGCATAGTCCTGATACCGGCGGCGCGTGGCGGCATCGGCGTTGTCGAAAGGTACGATGACGCGCCCAAGCGCGACACGGCGCTTTGGCCCGGCGGCGGCACGATAGGTTTCGATCAATTGCGACTGGGCGACGAAGAAATCATCGGTTCCCTCGCCCGTAATCACATTGCCTGTCAAAAGGTTGAAGCCGTTGCGGCCGGCCCATTCGGCCGAGCGTTGCGACCCGCCGCCATACCAGATCCGGTCGATCAGCCCCTTGGCATAGGGCTGCAAGCGCGGCCGGATCGGACCAAAAGGTGTCTTGATGAAGGTCTGCTCGTCGCCGAGATGGGTACCGCGCAGATTGTCGGCAAAGCGCAGGACGCGATCGTGGGAAAAATCGTTGTTCGTCCAGTCGCCGTCGAAGACCAGCGGCGCGATCAGATCGGCGTGCAGTGGACGTCCGGCGCTGACGCCGATATTCAGCCGCCCGCGCGACAGGACATCGACGGTGGCAAGATCCTCCGCCAACCGATAGGGACTTTCATAGCCGATCGGAATGACCGCCGTTCCCAATTGAATCCGGCTGGTGCGCTGGGTTGCCGCCGCCAGGAAGGCGGTGCCCGACGAAATACCGGGCTCCAGATGTCGCTGGCGGACCCAGGCGCTGTCGAAGCCCAGCTCTTCCCCATATCGCAGTTGCTGGAGGGTCTGCTCCAACCCCGACAGTGGATCCTCGTCCGGATAGTTGCCGGGGGTGAGGAAACCGATATGGCTGATGGATACCTTGCGGCCGCTCATGTTTTGCTCCTGTCGATGCCGTCGGGCGATCAATATTTCGGCAGGCCGGGCGGATTGGTTTCCGACTTCGGCAGGGCTTCTTCCGCCAGATGCCAATGATCGAGAATCTTTCCGTAGGTGCCACTAGCGATCAGGTCGTTGGCGGCAACGGTCAGTGCATTGGCCAAGCCGCTGCCCTTGCGCGTCGTCACCGCCACGTCCGAGCGATCCGGCCAGCCGGCGCTCAGCGTACCGACGCTTTTGATGTTCTTGTCGCGGGCGGCGATGTAGACGAGCTGCGCATGCGGTTGCACGATCACATCGGCGCGGCCAGACGCCAGGGCCAGCAGGCTTGCGGCATCGTCGTCGTAATATTGCAGCTCCAGCGGCTTCAGCCCGGCCGCCACGTTCTCCTTGCTCCATTCGAGCAGGATGCGCTCCTGATTGGTGCCGGCGCCTACGATGAACCTGAGCCCGGCCGCATCCTTCGGCTCCTTGATCGAGCCGATCTTGCTGTCCGACTTGACATAGATGCCGTGCAGGCCCTGGCGATAGGTGGAGAAATCGAACTTCTCCTTGCGCTGCTCGGTAACGCCGACATTGGAGATGACGGCATCGTATTTGCCCGAGGTAAGACCCAGCGGCCAATCGATCCATGCGACCGGCACCAGTTCCAGCTTCAGTCCGAGGCTATCGGCAATAGCATAGGCGATATCCGGATCGGCGCCGACCACGGTCTTGGCATCCGTCGCATAGGTGGCAAGCGGCGGCCCGCCGGGTGCGACGGCAACCGTGAACGTGCCCGGCGTGACGAACTTGAAATCCTTAGGGATAGCGGCGATCGCGGTCTCGTCCCGTCCGACGTGAATGCGGCCCGGCTGCCCGGGGCTCAAGTCGAAGGTTAGATCATTGGCACGGGCCGCGCCGAAGGACGCCAGCGCCGTCATCATCAAAGCGAATGAACATGCCCGGATGGCCGGTATACCTGTCATGGGAGCCTTCTCCATATCCTATCTTCATGAATGGCCGGCTTCGCGCGAGCGAGCCGGCCGTCTTGCGTTCGAGAGACGATTACGAGCCGCTTTTCGGCAGGCCGGGCGGATTGGTCTGCGACTTCTCGACCGCCTCGGAGCTAAGGCTCCAGCGCTTCAGCACCTCGCCATATTTGCCGTCCTTGATCAGGTCGTTGAGCGCGATGGTGACCGCATCTGCGAGACCGGCACCCTTGCGCGTCGTCACCGCGATCTCCGCCGACACCGGCCAGCCCCCACTAACGGTCCCGACCAGTTTGGTCGCGCCCTTGATGGATGCGCTATAGGCGAGCGTGGCGTTCGGGTTGAACTCGACATCGGCGCGGCCAGACTGGATCGCCAGATCGGCTGCGGCACGGTCATCGTAGTATTGCACCTCGATCGGCTTCAGCCCGGCGGCGACGTTCTCCCGATCCCATTCCAGGATGATCTTTTCCTGGTTGGTGCCGGCGCCGGTGATGACCTTGAGGCCGGCAACGTCCTTCGGGTCCTTGATCGCGGTGATCTTGCTATCGGATTTGACGTAGAAGCCGAGCACATCTCTGCGATAGGTGGAGAAATCGAACTTCTCCTTGCGTTCCTCGGTGACCGTCACATTGCTGATGACGGCATCATACTTGCCGGAGGAGACGCCGAGCGGCCAATCCTCCCAGGCAACCGGCACGAGGTCGAGCTCAAGACCGAGCGAATCTGCGAGCAATTGTGCGATCTCTGGATCGGTGCCGACCACCGTCTTGGCGTCCGTGGCATAGGTCGAAACCGGCGGATCCCAGGGGTTGATTGCCACGGTGAACTTGCCGGGGTTGACGAATTTGAAACTGGACGCGATGGCCTTGATTGCCGCATCGTCCTTTTCCGCGCGGACACGGTTTGACGTATCCGGGCTCAGATTGAACTTTTCCGCCGCATGAGCGGAGCCGAGGCCGATGGCGGCTACGGCGACAATGCCGGCCACCAGAGATTTCGTTGTCTTGAATATAGTCATGTAGCTTACCTTTTTCTCTCTATGGTTGTATTTTCGCTTACTCTCTTCCTCTCGCGAAGGGGCCGGGTTTTCGCTAGAGAACTTTTGCCAGGAACTCGCGGGTGCGTGGATGTTCCGCTTCGTTGAAGATGCGGGCCGGCGGGCCGGCCTCGAGAATGTGGCCGCTTTCCATGAAGACCACCGTATCGGCCACCTCGCGGGCAAAGCCGATCTCATGGGTGACGATGACGAGCGTCGTGCCGGTGCGGGCGAGCTCCTTGATAACGTCGAGCACCTCGCCGACCAGTTCCGGATCGAGTGCCGACGTCGGCTCGTCGAAAAGCAGCACCTTGGGGCGGAGAGCGAGCGCGCGGGCGATCGCGACGCGCTGCTGCTGGCCGCCGGAAAGCTGGCGCGGATAGGCGTTGATCTTGTCGCTGAGGCCGACGCGGGCGAGCAGCTCCTGCGCCAATTGCACGGCATCCTCGCGGCTAATGCCCCGCACCTGGATCGGCGCCTCGATGAGATTTTCGAGCACGGTCAGATGCGGAAAGAGATTGAAGCTCTGAAACACCATGCCGATATCGGCGCGGCTCCTCAGAATATCCTTCTCCTTGAGTTCGTAGAGCGTGTCGCCCTTCTGGCTGTAGCCGATCAGATTGCCGTCGATGGAGATGAAGCCGCTATCGACGCGCTCCAGATGGTTGATGGCGCGCAAGAGTGTCGACTTGCCGGAGCCGGACGGGCCAAGGATAGCGGTCACACTGCCGGGCGAAAGGCTGAGTTCGATATTATCGAGCACCTTCAGTGCTCCAAAGCTTTTCGAAATGCCGTGAATGCGCACTGCCCCTCCGGCCGCCCGGAAGCTTGCCACGTCGATGACGCCGGGCCGCAGCGCGGCATCCGTCGAGACGTCCAAAGCTGGCAGCGGACGGCGGAACCGTTCGAAGAAGGCTTGGAAGGGAAGCGGAGTCGGGTTGCGCACCGCGCCTTTCGAGAAATAACGCTCGATATAGTGCTGCGCGATCGACAGCACCGTCATGATGACCAGATACCAGACGGTCGCGACCATCAGCAGCGGGATGACTTCGAGGTTGCGGCGATAGATGACCTGCACCGTATAGAAGAGTTCCGGCAGGGCGAGCACATAGACCACGGAAGTGCTCTTTGCCAATCCAATGATCTCGTTGAAGCCGGTCGGCAGGATGGAGCGCATGGCCTGCGGCAGGATGATACGGAAGGCCTGGCGGCGGCGCGACAAGCCCAGAGCCGAGGCCGCCTCAAGTTGTCCCTGATCGACGGAAAGGATGCCGCCGCGCACGATCTCCGCGAAGAAGGCCGACTGGTTGAGCGTCAAACCCAGGAAGGCGGCAGCAAAAGGCGTCAATAGCTGCACCGTCGGATAGTCGATGAAGACCGTATCGGTGAAGGGAATACCGATCTTGATCGTCTCGTAGAGATAACCGAGATTGTTCAGCACCAGCAGCAACACGATCATCGGGATCGATCTCAGCAGCCAGATATAGCCCCAGGAAAGGCCTGACAGTAGCGGCGACTTGGAAACGCGGGCAAGCGCCAGCGCCGTGCCGAGGATCGAGCCCGAAATCGCGGCAAGCACCGTCAGAAGCAACGTCCTGCCGAGACCGGCGAGAACGGGCTCGGCGAAGAACCATTGCGCGAAGACGCTCCAACCCCAGCGCGGATTGGTGAAGGTGGAATAGAGCACGGCGGCGATGACAAGGGCGGCGAAGATGGTTCCCGCCACACGGCCGGGATGGCGGGCCGGAACGATGCGATAGCGGGAATAATCCTGCTTTTGATCGGCGACCCTGTTGCCGGGAGCAATGCCCGCGAAATCTGTCGTCAGTGCCATGATGTTTCCCTTTTATGGACTATCGGTCCGTGACCGTTTTCACCTGTTGCCGCCGGCCACGCGCAGCTCCGGTTCGGCCAGATGGCTGACATCTTTTTCGAAGGGGAGGGTCCGGTGGATTTCCGGATCGACAGCCTGGTCGAACAGGGCGGTGTAGCCGTAGTTGAGATAGAGGCCGACCGCCTCCGGCTGGCGGAAACCCGTGGTCAGGTAGATGCGGGAATAGCCCTGGCGGGCTGCCTGCGCTTCCAGCTCGATCAGGACCTTGCGCGCCAGCCCTTGCCGGCGCAGATCATGGCGGGTCCAGATGCGCTTGAATTCGGCAGTGCGCTCGTCATAGCGCTTGAAGGCGCCGCCGCCGATGGTCTCGCCATCGCGGATCAAAAGCACGAAATTGCCATCGGGCGGCGCAAAGGCTTCCGGCGGATAGCGGTTGAGCTCCGCCGCCGCACCCTCGGCGCTGAAATAGGTGCCGTAGCGGCTGTCATATTCATGGATCAGCTCATCGATCAGCGGCTTTGCGCGTGGGTCGAGAGGGGTCGTGTAGAGAAAGCTGTCACTCATCTCATCAGCCGTCCTGTTGTCGTCATCATGAAAGGAAGGTCTCGACCAGCCGCACCCAGTAGCGGGCGGCGGGCGCGATGATCGCGTCGTTGAAATCGTAGTGGGCGCTGTGGAGAGGGGCGCTGTCGCCGTTGCCCACGAAGAGATAGCTGCCCGGCTGCGCCTGCAGCATGAAGGCAAAATCCTCGCTTGCCGTGCGCGGCCGGAAATTCTGCACGATCCGCCCCTCACCGAAGGTCTCCAGCGCCACTGCGCGGGCGAAGGCCGTCTCTTCGCGATGATTGATCAGCGCCGGAAAGCCGAGGCGATAGTTCACATGCGCCTGCGCACCGAAACTTTCCGCCTGGGCGCGGGCAAGTGCGGGGATACGCTCTTGCAATTGCTGGCGCACCGCCTCGCTGAAAGCACGCATGGTCAGCTTCAGCTCTACGCTTTCCGGGATCACGTTCGAGGCCGAGCCACCATGAATCGAGCCGACGGTGACGACCGCCATATCCTGAGGGTCGACATTGCGCGCCACGACACTCTGCAAAGCCGTGATGAAGGCGGCAGATGCCAATACCGGATCGACCGCCTTTTGCGGTTCAGCCCCATGACCACCTTTGCCGACGATACGGATCACGGCCTGATCGACCGAGGCCATGGCCGCATCGGCGACGAAACCGAACTGACCCGATGGTACGCCCGGCCAATTGTGCAGGCCGAAAACGGCGTCCACTGGAAATCGTTCGAAAAGCCCGTCGGAAATCATCTTGCGGGCGCCGGCACCGATCTCTTCGGCCGGCTGGAAGATCAGCGTCAGCACACCGGAAAAATCTTTGGATTCAGCGAGGTAACGCGCCGCGGCGAGCAGGATCGACATGTGCCCGTCATGGCCACAGGCATGCATGACGCCGGGATTGTCGCTGGCATAGGGAAGATCAGTGGCCTCTTCGATCGGCAGGGCGTCCATATCGGCTCGAATGCCGATGCGCCTGCCGCCGTCGCCGCCCCGAAGGGTTGCGACGACGCCAGTGCCCCCAACACCGGTCGCCACCTCGTAGCCCCAGGAAGAAAGCAGGGAGGCGACGATCTTGCTGGTCCGCCGCTCCTGGAAGGCAAGCTCCGGATAGCGATGCAGATCATGACGGAGAGCAATGATCTCGTCGATAAAGGAGGCTATCCCCTTCTCGATATCATCAGTCGGTCGATGATGCTGGGTGATGACGTTCATGGCAGCGTCGACCATGCCTCAGGCACGGATCGCCCTTCCTTGTTCGACTTCGTCCTTGGCCTGCGCATAGCGGCTCTCGCGATAGGGCAGCCCCAGATGATCACGCAGCGTCGAGCCCTTCAGCACGGGGTCGAAATAGCCGCGCGCGGTCAGGATCGGCAGGACGTATCGGGCGAAGTCGTCGAAGCCTTCGGCGATCACCGGGAAGCCGAGAATGAAGCCATCGGCCGCCCCCTGGTCCACCCAGCGGATGATCTCGCCGGCGATATGGTCCGCCGTGCCGATGAAAGCGGTGCGAGGCGTTGCGGAATCGAGCGCGACTTCGCGCAGCGTCAGCCCCTTCTCGCGCGCCGTCTTCTTGATGCGGTCCGTGGTCGCGCGGAAATTGTTGCGCCCGATATCGCCGAGATCGGGGAAAGGCTCGTCCAGGGGATAGACGCTGAAATCATGATGATCGAAGAAGCGACCGAGATAGAGCAGCGCCTCTTCGATGGTAACGAGATTGCGGATTGCCTGATATTTCGCTTCCGCCTCTTCCTTCGTCGCGCCGACGATCGGGCCGATGCCGGGATAGATGCCGACCGCCGCAGCCGACCGCCCGTGTGCGATCACGCTGTCCTTGAGCTGGCGATAGAAGGCCTGCGCCTCCTCGATCGGCCCGCCATTGGTGAAGACGGCGTCGGCATGCCTACCGGCGAGCCGGATGCCCGAGTCCGAGGCGCCCGCCTGGAAGACGACCGGCTGGCCCTGCTTGGAACGGCCGATATTCAAAGGTCCTTCGACGCGGAAGAAGCGACCCTTATGGTTCAGCCGCCGCAGCTTGGTCTTGTCCGCAAAGACGCCGTTTTCGCGATTGCGGATGAAGGCGTCGTCATCCCAGGAATCCCACAGGCCCTTGATGACGTCCAGATATTCGTCGGCGATCTCGTAGCGCAGCTCGTGTTCGGGATGCTCGCGACTGTAGTTGCGACCGGAGCCTTCTAGCGGCGAGGTCACCGCATTCCACCCTGCCCTACCGCCGCTGATCAGATCAAGCGAGCCGAATTGCCGCGCGATGGTAAAGGGATCGCTATAGGAGGTCGAAACCGTGCCGACGAGGCCGATCTTCGAGGTGGAGGCGGCAAGCGCCGAGAGGATCGAGATTGGCTCGAAGCGGTTGAGGAAATGCGGGATCGACTGCTCGTTGATGTAGAGACCGTCGGCGACGAAAGCGAAGGCGATGCCGGCCTCTTCCGCTTTGCGTGCTGTATCGACAAAGAAGCCGAAATTGACGCTGGCATCGGCCGGACCGCTCGGATGTTTCCAGGCGTTCATGTGGCCGCCGGGACCCTGTAGCATGATGCCGAACGTGACGTGTTTCTGAGCCATGGGTGCAATCCTCTTCTGTATTATCAAGCGACGAGGGAGAGCCGCTCCTTGGCGAGCAGCTCGATGGAGGAAAGGCGCTCGGCAGCCGTCAGCGCCGGTGTGTCGAGAATGAATTCCTTGACGCCGTAGCGGCGATGCAGTTCGTCCAGCTCATTGCGGATCTGCGCTGCCGTGCCGTGCAGCACGCTCGGCACCTTCTCCTCGGTCCGGTAATCAGTGACGCCAGCCTGGCGGGCGAATTCGGCCGCTTGTTCCTCACTGCCGACATTGATCGTCTGACCATTGGGAAGGAAGATCTTGACGATGCGGAGATCGCCGACACGTGCGCGCGCCTGCTCCTCGCTCTCGGCGGCAAAGGCCGCCAGGGCCAAGATCGGGCTCTTGCCGCCGCTCGCCGCCTCATAGGCTTCGAAGGTCTTGCGAAGATTTTCGGGATCGCCATTCAGATGGCCGGCAAAGACCAGCTCCCAGCCCTTCTCGGCTGCCAGCTTGGCGCTGTCGACGGAGGCACCGAGCAAATAGCGTTCGGGAGCGACCGCAGGAAGCGGCGTGGCAACGGCGGTATCCGCCGAGGATTCGCCTGAGAGATAAGCGTTGATGTCGGCAAGTTGATCGGCAAAGCTCGGCTTGCGCTCTGGATCGACCGCTGCCTGCAGCGCCCGCGTCGATAGCGGAAAGCCGCCCGGCGCTTTTCCGACGCCGAGGTCGACCCGGCCAGGCCCTAGCGAGGAAAGCAGATTAAAGGTCTCCGCCACCTTGTAGGCGCTATAATGCTGCAGCATCACGCCGCCGGAGCCGATGCGGATCTTCGATGTCTTGGCGAGCAAATAGCCAATCAGCGCCTCCGGCGCGGAGCTCGCCAAGTTCGCCATATTATGGTGCTCGGCCACCCAGAAACGATGATAGCCAAGCTCCTCGGCTCGAACCGCCAGTCTGGCGGTCGACCGTAACGCATCCGTGGCATTTTTACCGGCGTCGATAGGGCTTTTGTCGAGAAGACTCAGAAGATAGGACATATGGATCATCCGATTATCGTGCCGGCGTTTTGGCGCGGCTCTATAATCTATAAAATACGTAGATTAAATGTATTATAAGAAACGACTTTCTCTTCGCGCGGCAAAGTGGGGAAATAAGTTGCAAAGCATGCGCACCTGTCCTGTGAGGCGCGACTTTACGCGGAAAGATACGTGCCATCTGACAGGGGGCTGCTACTGCCATCGCGTTCGGTTTCGCAATGGGTTGCTCTTAGGTGCCTTACAGTTCTATCTATGGACCCATGGATTTGGAGCGAAAGAGAAGCTTGGATAATGCCCGATAGCCGAGGTCAAATGAACGACAATGTCATCAAATTTCGAAGACCTAAGCCGCCCAAGACACCGCGCCCCGGTCTACGCAAGTTGCTTGTCATCCTCGTCGTGATTGCGATTTTCGTTGCCGCCTGGGGATATTTCCAACTTTTCGGCCAGCCGGTCTAATGAGAATACGGCCATCCTTATAAAGCAAAACGCCCGCTGTATGAGAGCGGGCGTTCAAACATCGCACTGTCACCGTGCGAGAATTCAATATTACCGTGCGAGTGCTTCGCGAGCGATGCGCTGGATGTCCGAGCGCTCGATACCGAGATCGTTGAGCCTGCGGTTCGACATGCGACCGAGTTCCGATACGGTCCGGCGATACTTGCGCCAGTTGTTGAAGGAATGCGCTACGTTCATGTTCATCCCCTTTCTGCGGGTTTGGAAAAGCGGCTGCCATCCGGGCGCCGCCGTGTTTTCGATGATTGAAATATAAGACTCGCCCTCGCCGGTTAACAGAGCCGTTCGGTCAATGCACCATTGCAATGAGCGCATATCTTTAAGACGACCGCATATTTTTTAGACGATAAAGATGGGGAATCGCGCTTGGCGCGATGGCCGGATCGCGATTATTGATCGAAACGCTTCGCAAATTTGAAACTGCGGGCCAAATTTTGCCTGCACACTTACGACATTTGAATAGTCGATATGCGATTGCGGCATACCTGCCACGACATAGCACCGGTGAACCATACAAGCCTGGCCTATCGATCTCCCGGACATGATCGGTTAACATCATCGCAGAGCAAAAGGATACCCATCCATGAGCCTTCGTCCGCCACAATCTCTGAGGCAGTTCAATTCGAGTGGCGGCTTCAATGTTCTCGAATACGAACTCATGTCCGAACGCGCTGCTTCTCTTGGTCGCAACGGCCTGAAGGTAGAGTCCGCGCTTGCGGAGTTGCGGGCATGGGACGCAACCAGCCACAGCGACGCGGACCGCGAGAACCTTATCAACAAGGCTTCCGACGCCGTGTGGGCCTTCTTCATCCAGCGCGAAATCTGCGGCCTGCGAAACGGTCGCGACATCATACAACGTTACGCGATCCCCAACGAGGTGCTCGCAAAGGTCGGCGTTATCCGCCGATAAAACCGGGCATAATCTTCGACATCAGCGCCATAGGCGCAGCCTCTCGTGCAGGCAGCATTGCTTCAAACTTCCGCCTGCGCAGGTCGGATCATCGGACGCGACTGTAGCCAATGTTGACGCCGGCATCGTCGAAGAGATGGATTGCCGACATGTCGGGCGAAACCCGCAATGTCTCTCCCGGCTTGGCGCGAATGCGTTCGCGGAAGACGCAGGTGATGGTCTGTTCGCCCAGTTTGGCAATGATCAGCGTTTCCGATCCAGTCGGCTCCAGCACGACGATGCTGATGTCGATGCCCTGGGGATCGAGATGGATGTTTTCCGGGCGGATGCCGTAGGTGACGGCATTTTCGGGTTTTTTGAGCGTCGGCAGCAGGATTCCGTCGGCCGTCCGAAAACCCTCCTGCGTCATCGTGCCCTTGATAAAGTTCATCGCCGGGGAGCCGATGAAGCCGGCGACAAAGAGATTGCTCGGCTGATCGTAGAGATCGAGCGGTGAGCCCATCTGCTCGATCTTGCCGTCCTTCATGACGACGATCTTGTCGGCCATGGTCATCGCCTCGATCTGATCGTGCGTCACGTAGATCGTCGTCGTCTTCAGGCGTTGATGCAGTTCCTTGATTTCCGAACGCATCTGGACGCGCAGCTTCGCGTCGAGGTTCGACAATGGCTCGTCGAAGAGGAACACCGCCGGATCGCGCACGATGGCGCGACCCATGGCGACACGCTGGCGCTGGCCGCCGGAGAGCTGTTTCGGATAGCGTTCAAGCAGGCTTTCCAGGCCAAGGATGCGCGCTGCGCGATCGACCCTCGTCTTGATGTCCGGCCGCGGCATGCGCTTCAGCCGCAGGGAAAAGCCCATGTTCTGCGCTACCGTCATGTGCGGATAGAGCGCGTAATTCTGGAAGACCATCGCGATGTCGCGATCCTTTGGCGGTAAGTCGTTGACGACATGCGTCCCGATCTGGATCGCTCCCGACGTGATGCCTTCGAGGCCGGCAATCATTCGAAGCAGCGTGGACTTGCCGCAACCGGATGGGCCGACCAGAACGACGAATTCGCCGTTCTCAATCTCCATCGACACGCCCTTGATGGCTTTGAAGGCGCCGTAATCCTTGCGCGCATTGTTGACCGATACATTCGCCATTGCTTCCTCCCCTTCCCTGGGCGCAGCTTCAGATCGATTTCAGCGCATTGCGCAGGAAGCTCAAGCCAAGCCGCTCGCCTTCCTTGCGAGCGGAAAGATCCTTTCCCGGCCAACCATAAGCAGCATCCTCATGCTCGATCGAGAGCGTGCCGTCGAAGCCATAGGACATAGCCTGGCGCAGGAACTTGTCCCAATCGAGCATGCCCTTGCCGGGCAGCTTATATTGCCACCAGCCCTTGCCATGATAGCCGACGGCCTGCTGCCGCTCGGGGTCGATGGCGGTATCTTTTGCGTGCAGGATGGCAATCCGATCCCTGACGCCGGCAAGGGCTGCGAAAGGATCAACACCGATGCGTAACAGATGCGATGGATCGAATTCCAGGCCGAAGCGCGGGCTCCTGATCCTTTCGAAAAGCTGCTGCCATCCGTAGGGCGTGGTGCCGACGAAATTATCCTTCGGGCCGGGCCAATTCTCGATCGCAAATGTCAGACCGCTCGCCTCCGTCGCCTCAATCAGCGCGTTCGCATGGTCTGCGAAATTGTCGTAGTTCTCCTCCTCGCTCGCATCGTCGTTGCGGCCAGGAAAAATGACGAAGATCGGCACTTTCGCCTCGCCGACCGCATGGGCGAATTCCAGAGTGCTGCGGCGCAATTCGGCCCGGTGGCCTATGTCGGCGTCTAGCTGATTGCCAGTCAAGGTGATCGAGGCGACGAACAGGCCGCGATCCCTGGCGACGGTTACGACGTCGGCGACACGATCAGGCGTCTTGATATGACCGCGGACGTCGATCTCGATCGCGTCGAATCCTGCCTCCTTCGCGAAATCGGCAACCTCCTCAAAAGGGCGATCGTTGAATGTCGATGTGTAAAAGCCGATCTTCACTGAATTCCTCCTCATACAAATCGAATGACATCAGGATCTCTTCATGTGGCGTGCAGGCGGTCCATGATCTGCAGGGGCGAGCGCGTGCGCTGTTGCGGATTGGCCGAACCGAGCATCAAGGCCGCCGCGGTCGGCATCGCCGCGCCGCCGAGGGCAGCGGCATCCTCCGTCAGCGAGGCGCGATGAATGGACGGCAGGTTCGGGTCCGAAGACTGCAGGTGTTCGTTCACATAGCGCAGAAGCTCGTCGGTCATGCGCACCGGCAGGCGGCCGCCGACGATGACCGCATCGGGATCGACGATCAGGCCGATATGGATCACCGCTTCGGCAAGGTGAACGCTCATCTGCTTCAGCCAAGACGAAACCAGCTTGCGTCCGCGTGCATCGAGCGCCAACAAATCCTGCGGCCTGCTCACCTCTATGCCGTGCTTGGCAAGGTGGTCATAAAGGAAGAACAGCGAGAAGATCTCGCCGAGAGGCTGCACTTTCGCCCCCTTCGGATCATTCGGATCGGCGATCGGCAGCCAGCCGATTTCGCCGCTCAATCCCATGGCGCCGCGATGGCCGATCCCGTCGAGCACAAGCCCGCCACCGGGGCAGGCGTTGATGGCGATATAGAAGAAACTGCGGCTTTCGGCGCCAAGTCCGTAGTCCAGCTCCGCCATTGCCGCGGCATTGGCTTCGTTGTCGATGAAGATCGGGTGATCGGTGATGGCTTCGATCGCTTTGCGGACATCGAAAGTCGTCCATTGCGCATAATCGTCCGGTCGGCCCAGCACAGGAATTTCGCCGAGCCAATCGGGAACAGCAAGGCCGATGCCGGCGATGCGGGCGTCATCGACGAGCTTGCTGCGCTGGAAATGCGAGATGGCATCCGCCGTCAGCTCGACAAACTCGGCCGGAAGAATGAAGCGTTTTTCGTGATGCACTCTCCCCCTGACGTTTCCGACCGCATCGACCGCCAATATCGTCAAATGATCGCGGTCGATATTCACGCCGATCGAGAAACAGGCGTCGGGATTGATCTCGAGCTCGATTGCCGGCTGCCCGCGCAGCCCATGGCGGCGGCGTGCCTCTATCACCAGACCTTCATCCAGCAGCCGGTCGACAATGCGCGCGATCGCCGGCTTCGTGAATCCGGTCTGCCGGGCAATCTCAGCCCGGGAGATCGGCGCCTGCCGATGAATGCAGCGCAGGATGACGGCGCGGTTGTGTTCGCCGGCATCCTCGACATTGGCGCCGGTCAGGTCAAAGAAATTATGGGCATCGTCGAATTGTCGCATCGTCAAAGCAGCCTCGCGCTATCTCTCGCCTGCCTCGTACACGCAATTCTCCTTGCCCGTAACATCATCCTTTCACGGCTCCGCTGGTCATCGCGCCGAGGATCAGCCGCTGCAGGGAGAGGAAAGCGACGATGGCGGGAACCACCGAGATCAGGCAGGCGGCCGCCAGCAATTGCACGGAGGAGTCCGTCTGCATGCCTTTGAAGTTGAAGATGCCGACGCCGATCGGCATCAAGTTGTTCTGGGTCAGCAGGAGGAACGGCACCAGGAATTGCGACCAACCGGCAATCACCGTGATGATGAACACCGAAGCGATGCCCGGCCCTGAGAGCGGAAGGATGATGCGCCAGAACACCGAAAAGCGATTGCAGCCGTCGATCATCGCGGCCTCGTCAAGGCTCCTCGGAATGCCATCCACGGCGCTCTTCAGCAGCCACGTCGCCAGCGGCACGCCGAGCGCGATATAGACCATGACCACGGCGAAATGAGTATCGAGCAGCCCAAGCTTGTTCATGTACCGGTAGAGCGGCACCATGATCACCAGCGGTGAAATCATCTGGAACAGCAGAAGCCCCATCATCGAGAGGCCCTTGCCGCGAAAATGAAAGCGCGAAAACGCGTAGGCCGCCGGCAAAGCGACGATCAGGACGCCGAGGCCGCTCAGCGACGCGAGCTTCAGGCCATTCCAAAGATAGATCGGGAAGTAGCTGTTGGTGAGCACCGAGACGAAATTGTCGATGGTCGGGTTCTTCGGGATATAGCGGGCAACGCCGAGATAGATCTCCCGCCGACCGCGCAGGGCAAGCGATAGCAGATAGGATAACGGCCCCGCGAAAAACACGAACATGATCAGCATGAAGATATAGCTGACGACATCGCCCCAGCGGCTGCCTGTTCTCATACTCATGTTTCTTCCTCCTTCGGCAGGAACGAGGCGTAAACGAAGGCGAGCCCGAGGCTGATGAACAGCATCAGCACCGACAGCACACTGCCGCCTGAAAGATCGTAATTGCGGAAGACGATGTTGAAGACGTAGAGCGATATGACCTCGGTCGCCCGGCCAGGCCCGCCACCCGTCAACGTGATGATCGCGTCGAAGGTATTAAGCGTCATGATGGTGATCAGGATCATGTTGACGAGGATCGCGGCACGCAGTTGCGGCAGGGTTATGAAGATCAATTGCTGTGTTGAGGTTGCGCCATCTACTTCTGCCGCCTCGTACAGCGACGGATCGACTGCCTTCAGCGCCGCATACATCACCACCATCGAGAAGGCCGTGCCGCGCCAGACATTGGAGAGCAGCGCCGACCAGGGCGCGATCGCCGGATCGGAGAGCCAGGCCACCGGCGGAATGTGCATCATGCGCAGGATACTGTTGAGGGCGCCATAGGGCGCTTCGCTGAACAGCATCTGCCAGATGATGCCGCCGGCAATACCGGGCACGACCCAGGCGACAAGCGCGGTCGTGCGCAGGATGGTCGTGCCGAACAGCCCGCGTTTTTCGCCGCGAATGACGACAACCGCAACCGCCAGGCCGAGGATCTGCTGACCGACCACGCTGCCGCCGACGAAGATCAACGTCGCCCACAGAATGTCCGGCAGTTGCGGCGAGTTGATTGCGTTCTTGATTGAATCTAGCGTGTAGCTCGAATTCTCGCCGATCAGCGTCGCGTTGGTCAGCGACAGCCGGAAAACGTCGAGCACCGGGTAAAGGTAGAATACGCCGATGACCAGGATGACAGGCATGATCCATGGAAGCGGCGCGCCGGCAAAATCACGCGGAAAGAACCCGCGTTTTCGGCCTGTTGGGGCCTCCATTGCAATTGGGCTCATCTGCTCTCTCTGTCCAAATGTTTCAAATGGACGTTGGCGGCGCTGCCGATGTTGGAGCGCCGCCCCCGATCATCTTTCGGCTGGAGCATCCGGCTTTGTGGTGGTTCACCCGCAGGCTGACTAGGTGCTCCGGAATCAAAAGAGTATGCGATCGTTGCGCACTCAATTGAACATGCGGTGCGCTAGAGGCGCTTGTAAGCCTCCATCGTCGCATTGAACGCAGCGTTCAAGGCATCCTCCGGCGATTTTGTGCCGGACAGGACGTCGCCCATCATGATCTGAATCTGATTGGAGATTTCAGGATAGATCGGTGCGCCCGGTCGGGCCTGGCCGTTGGCGAGCGCAGCCGCGAACGTCTTGTTCGCATTAGTTGCAAAGACCGGATATTTGTCGAACAGAGATTTGCGCGTCGGCAATTGCTGCTGCAAAGCGTTGCCCGGCCCCATATAGACCTCGCGCGCCAGATTGGCGCACATCTCGACCTTTTCCTTGTCCTTGCTGAAGGAGGCGATCGTCCAGCCTCCGGTGCCGGTCGAGCGCTTGTCCGCCGTCGGACCCGGGATCGGCGAGAAGGTCCATTTGTTGAACTCGTCTTCATCGAGCGTCGCCTTCAACTGGGCATATTGCCAGTTGCCACCAATGAACAGGGCAGTGGTGCCGGCTGCAGCGGCGGCGTTCAGGTCGTCATAATTGCCGATCGTCGTAACACGCTTCGGCGCCGCGCCGGTATCGACGAGGTCCTTATAATAGGTCAGCGCTTTCAGGAACTTTTCCTTGTTGTCGCCTTCGCCGAAGACCGGCTTGCCGCTGTCGTCCACCAGCTTGCCGCCAAGCGCCCAGTAGTTCGCCAGCCAGTCGAAAGTAGAACCTTCATAGCGGGAGGCATTGAAGAGAACGCCTTCCATGCCCTGATCCTTGGAGGCAAGGGCGGCTTTCTTCAGATCGTCCCAGGTCTGCGGCGCGTCGGGAACGATCGACTTGTTGCGATAGAGAACGCGCAAGTCCGTATCCCACCACCAGGCACGGATGGTTCCGTCCTTGTCGGTGATGCCATTGCGAATGAAAGGGAAGAGATCGGCAATTTCGTCCTTGCTGAAATAGGGTGAGAAGTCGGCAAGCACATGGTTGATCATGAATTGCGATAGCACGAAGGAGTCGACCGCCGCACAATCCGGCGCATTGCCGGCCTTTGCCTGTTCGAGCATTTTCGCCTGTTCGGTGCCGATATCGGCAGACATGAACTGCATCTGCAGCTTCCAGTCCGGATGTTTCTTGATGAAGTCCACGAACAATTGCTTGTAGCCATCGGCAATCTTCGGATCGGCATTGTTCGGACTGTCATTCGTCAGGCGGACAACCAAAGACTTCGGAGCATTCTCCAACCCGATCCTGTCTTTTGTCGCCAACTCCTGGGCATAGCCGGACTGCACTGCAAATAGCATCGTGCTCAGCGCCAGGGCGCTGACAATTGACTTCATCATGATGGGTCTCCTCCCCCATTTTGGCGAATACAGCAGGTTTGATCTGTTGACCTATCCTCATTTCCGTGCTGCATTGATTAGATTAAGTTACTTTGTTTTGATGTCAAGCCGGAACTAGGAGGAGCGGAAAATGGCGATCTTTGCGAAGACATAGCGCCCGGCGACATTGTTCAAGCGTCACGTCATCAACTTCTGAACGGCGAAGTAGAAATTGTTTTGCCGCAATCCACTGTGGGTTCGAGCTTGAATGCTCGGCCACAGAGAGATGATCTTATGGGAGGGTAATATGCGCTTACTTATTCTCGGCACCGGCGGAATGGCCGATAAACATGCTTCGAGTTTCAAGGCGATCGAGGGCGTGAGCGTTGTCGGCGGCGTCGACATCATGCCCGAGCGGCTGGCGGCCTTCTGCAGCCTGCATGGCATACCCAATCATTTCGGCTCTCTCGAGGAAGCGCTTGCCTGGGGCGACTTTGATGCAGTCGCCAATGTCACTCCGGACCGCGTCCATCATCCCACCACCATGCAGGCGATTGCGGCCGGCAAGCATGTCTTCTGCGAAAAGCCGCTCGCGACCGATGCCATCAAGGCAATGGAGATGGCGGAAGCGATGGAGAAATCAGGCAAGGTCGGCATGGTGAATTTCACCTATCGCAACTCGCCTGCCCTGCAGAAAGGCCGCCAGATGGTGCTTGCCGGCGAGATCGGCGCCGTGCGCCATGTCGAGGCGTCGCATCTGCAGAGTTGGCTGGTCGGCAAGGCCTGGGGCGATTGGAAGACGGAAAGCAAGTGGCTGTGGCGCCTGAGCAAGAAACACGGCTCCAACGGCGCGCTGGGCGACATCGGCATCCACATCGTCGATTTCACCTCTTACGGCTCTGGGCTCGACGTCGCGCATGTCTTCGGCCGGCTGAAGACCTTCACCAAGGCGCCGGGCGACAAGATCGACGAATATGATCTCGATGCCAATGACAGCTTCACCATGAATGTCGACTTCACGTCAGGCGCAATCGGGACGATTCAGGCAACCCGCACGGCGGCGGGCCAGCTCGATCAGTTGAGATTGCGTGTCTATGGCGAGACAGGCTCGATCGAAATGATCTATGACACGGGCAAATCGACCCTCCGCGCCTGCCTCGGCGACGACGTCCATACCGCCACATGGCGCGATATCCCGTTCGACCCGGTGGAAACTAATTATCAGCGCTTTGTCCAGGCCGTGAGGGCTGGCAAGACGCAGGAGCCCTCCTTCCGCCGCGCCGCCAATATCCAAAAGGTGCTCGATAAGGCGCTCGCCTCCGATCTCAGCCATAGGGACGAACAGGTCGCATAACCAGCGACGTGCCCAGTCAAAAACCGGCCGGGCACCCCGTTTATCCCGCCGATGGCGATGGCAACAGAGCGTCGAAGAAGGGCAGCAGCGCAGCGCCGATGGCAATCCCGCCGCCGTCAAAGCTTGCCGGCCTGATGGGCGAGATCCATGGCGTAATGAATGGGCGAATGGTCGTATTGCGGCGCTCGATCGACATCTGATGGATCAGTGCCTCGATAATGCCGCGCGGCAGATCACCGCCGATAAGAATTGCGCCCGGGGCGAGGAACCCTGCCGTCGCGACAATGGCGTCGAGCAGATGACCGGCAGCATTTTTCACCCAATCCAAAACGGAAGTCGACATCGGCAATTCCTTTCCGGCCAGAAGCGCCGCGAACTCCTCCGCCGACAGGCAGGCCTGTAGTGCATGCAGACCAACGATGCTGTCGAGCCGCACATGGTCCGGACCTGTCCGCATCGCACCGATGCTGCCCGCCCGGCCATGCACGCCGGCAAAGGGCACGCCGCGCACGAGAAGCGCCGCCTCCACCGTATGGTCGATGATGATCATCACCAGGCCGCCCTCGGGCATCGGTGCGCCGATGGTGCGCTCGGCAAGCACCGCCGCCACGCAATCGCGCTCGACCAGGACGCGGAGCGGCCGCGAATCAAGCGCTATCTGCTCAAGGCTGACCTCCTCCGCCGATGGGGCGGCAATGCCCATGCCAAGCACGCGAGGCGCCGCCGTTTTGCCGGCAAGAAGATCGCGTGCCGCCTTTTCAAGGCTGGCCGGCAGCTCGATCGTCTGGTCGAGCTGCGTCCGCTCTCGGATCTGGCCGCTGAGGTCGATCAGCACGGCTTCCGGGCAGGCCCCGCCCAGCCGGACGCCGATCGAGAAGGCGCCATCCGGATTGAGTGCAAATTCCGTGGACGAAGCCCCCTTAGCCGCATCCCTGCGCCGCCTGGATGTGATGAGGCCGTCATCGCTCAGCCGGCGCAATATATTGGTGATGCCCGGCCCGCTCAGTCCGGTCCGCTGTCCCAGCTCGAGCCTCGTCAACGGACCGTAGCGGCGAATGGCTTCGAGGATGACGCGGAAATTCCGGTCGGCGATCTCAGTCGAGCGAAGGCCCACCTTCTTAGATGCCGCCGGCACGTTAGGTCCGACGCGCGCGCGCCCTTGCACATCTGACCGGGAGTGCCGCATGAACCCTCTTCTTCGTCACACTTCGACGCATGATATCACCGATGCCTTTTATCATCGGAACATCTCTTGTCGAGGCGGCAGCAAAAGGCTCACCGAAGGCTGATAACCTTAGCGGCTAAGCCGGGCGCAATAGCGCCCAGCTTTGATAGCAAAGGAATTGTTCAGCTCGCGATTGCGAGCTTGTCCTGCGTCTTGGTTTCAAAATCGCTGGCGTCATGGCGCTCATGCAGTTGGCTTGAGGGCTCACCGGATACCCGGTTGACCATCCGCCCGCGTTTGACTGCCGGCCGTTCGAAGATTGCATCGGCCCAACGCTGGACATTCTTGTAGTCCTCGACCTGAAGGAACTCGGCCGCACCGTATTGCCAGCCCTTGACCAGACCGCCATACCAGGGCCAAACGGCCATGTCGGCGATCGTGTATTCCTTACCGCTGAGATATTCGCTTTCGGCAAGGCGGCGATCCAGCACGTCGAGCTGGCGCTTCACCTCCATGGCAAAGCGGTCGATCGCATATTCGATCTTCGTCGGCGCGTAGGCGTAGAAGTGGCCGAAGCCGCCGCCGAGATAGGGTGCGCTTCCCATCTGCCAGAACAGCCATGAAAAACATTCGGCGCGCACGGCGGGGTCGGTCGGCAGGAAGGCGCCGAATTTTTCGGCGAGATAGGTCAGGATGGAACCGGACTCGAAGACGCGAATCGGCGTCGGGCCGCTGCGATCCACCAGGGCCGGAATTTTTGAATTGGGATTGACCCCCACGAAGCCGCTTCCGAATTGATCACCCTCGCCGATCTTGATCAGCCAGGCGTCATATTCCGCGCCGCTGTGGCCGAGCGCCAGCAGCTCTTCCAGCATGATCGTGACTTTCACACCGTTCGGCGTTGCGAGCGAATAAAGCTGAAGAGGATGGCGGCCGACCGGCAGATCCTTGTCGTGGGTCGGTCCAGCGATCGGACGGTTGATATTCGCGAACTGGCCTCCATTCGCCTTGTTCCAAGTCCAGATTTTCGGCGGCGTGTAGTCGGAAGAACCGGTCATGCTCAAACTCCTGATATTTGACAGGGACGTACAATCGATATGGCGTCGATAGGCTGTAGCACCTAGCAGAGGTAACGATGTTTTGTCAGGGGCGAGAATGCCACTTCACGCAACAGTGAGACAATTATCTAACTGAGCGTTGAGATTTTTGGTGGCTGGATTGTCAAGGATGACAATGGGCGCCTGCGCCCTTGAGGACAGCAGACACCATTAAAGCGCATGATCTAGCGCAGTTGCGCGCTGCGGAAGTACTTACGTGCAGAACAGAAAAAGGCCCGGAGGGAAACCGGGCCTTCTCCCTTTTCTGATCGGAGGTCAAATTCAGATCAGATTAGAAGCTACGCTCGAAGCGGAGGATACCAGCCCACTGATCTTCGTTGATCGAATCCCAGTTGGTGTAGGTGACTTCCGGCTCGATGAGCAGGTTCTTAACCGGGTTGAACTTCAGGTTCGTCGTAGCGGAGAAGATCTTCGAGTCGGTATAAGCGACCTGGAAGTTCCACTTCAGCTTTTCGTTGATCGGAACGCTTGCGCCGCCCCAAACTGCCCAGTCGCCCCAGCCGATACCGGAAGCGTCGCCGCCACCGTTCGCGCCAGCGTACTTGTTCAGCTTGTCGCCGTCGGTGTTCCAGCCGCCCATGACGAAGGCAGAGAAGACGCCGAAGTCGGCATCGACACGAGCCTTGATAGCGCCTTCTTCGACGATGGAGTCATAACCACCGACGACCTTGAAGGACCATGCGCCAGCCTTGTAGCCAGCACCGGCAACGACGTCCGGAGCGTAGTGATCCGAGCTGTCTTCGCCGTTGGAGCCGGTTGCGCCAACGCCGGAATTGGTGTCTTCCACCGAGATCACAGCCGTGAAGCCGTTGCCGGCGTCGTAGTTGTAGGTGATCTGGTTGAGTTCGTACGGACCGTCATAGACCACGTCGTCGTTGATGACGTCGCCGGCGTAACCGGTGAATACGTTGAACTGCGAGTCTTCCTTACCGATGGTGAAACCACCGAGGCTGATGCTGCCGTGGAGGAAGTTGGTGCTCGTGGAGCCGCCTTCCTGCCAATCCCAACGCAGTTCCGTGTTGGTCTTCAGCGGACCGTATTCGGTGTCGGTAGCCGTCTGAAGCTGCAGCTCGGCGCGGGTGTGCCAGAGCGTGCCACGAACGTTGTTCGGGTTGTAAGCGTCGTACCATTCACCTTCGGTACGAACCTTGCCGCCGATCTTGAGGCAGGTTTCGGTGCCCGGAATGAAGAAGTAGCCAGCGCCGTATGCGTCGCAGATGCGAACGTATTCGAGCGGCTCCGGTTCAGCAGCGACGACAGCGTCAGCCGCGTGAGCGCCGGAAACTGCTGCAAGCGCAGCAGCGGAGCCGAGAAGAAGGCTCTTGATGTTCATTTTGTCTCCAATCTGTGTGCCTGATCGGAACGACCCGGAGATTATCCGTTACGTTCATTCATCCGGCTGTTCCCTTTGAATCGAAAGTTCGTGAACTTCCGGGCGCACGATAGCCAGAGAAGCTCCGTAGCCAACACAATATTTTGATAAATCCGTGGGAATACGCTGACATAAACCTGTCATAGATGCAGAAATGCACCAGTAAATTAAGAATAACTGAATATATAATGCCAAATATGCCGGTAGAAATATTCAGAAACATACGCACTGTACGTATAATTATAGATATTGTACTTACAATACTTATCAATAGCGCCCATATTGTAAGGCGATATTATCATTTTTCCGTCAAGTTATTGCACAAAATGATTTCTCTGGGCTGCAAAAGCGTCGCCGATACTGCCTCCATGGGTTGTCAGGAATGAATGCTGCCACGACCGGCGCAGGCGCCAAGCGCTGAACTTTTCGGAAAACAAGCGGTAACCAATAAGGGGCGTCACAGCCCTCAGGCATAAGCGCAAGCTTACAAATAGCAGGAGGCACCAACTTTCGCCTGCCCTAGCCGCCGGGACATGGCGGACTAAGCGCCGAGAATCTGGTCGATGAGGGAATTGGGTAAAAGCGTCCGGCATCTATGCGCGAGCCGGCAGAGGAAGGACCTCCGGCAGAGGCCCTTCCGGTAGGATTAATCGAGAATTTTGACAACCTTGCGCGTCTTCGGCTGGATGATGACACGCTGATGGTTGACGACGGCATAGGCGTAAGTCGGGTTATCCGGAACCGGCGTTACGACAACGGTCTCGGGGAGCGGCTGACCGACGACGACTCTTTCTTGTACGACGGCTTCAGCCGGAGGCATCGGCTGCTCTTGCACATAGGTGACAACCTTCTGTGGCGGCGGATCGATGGCGGTACCGACAATAGCGCCCGCAACACCACCGACTGCGGCACCCACCGGGCCACCGACAACTGCTCCGGTAACCGCGCCACCCGCGGCCCCAGTGACCGTCGAGGACTGCGCAAAGGCTGAACCAGCGAGAAGGCCGAAGGCGGCCGCTGCTGAAACGATGAGTTTCGTATTCATAGCATTCTCCTTTCCTTTTCGGCTCATGTGAGCTGGTAGGGGAATGACTACTGCATCCGAAAGTTCCTTTGCGGAATTACCTGCAATTATCACAAGTTGCGCCACGGCGATAGAATTCGTGAGAAGTCCGTCGGTGACGGCATCTGCGACTCTATTTGTTGTCATCATCCCCGGTCGCCAACGGGACGACCAGACCGAGCTTGACGTCTCGCAGAACAACATTGGTATGCATGCGTCGGATCTGCGGGTTTTCCGCCATGATCAGCGCAGCGATGTCGTCATAGTGTTCGACATCCCGAGCCGTGATGATGGCAATGAGATCAACTGCGCCCGTGACATAATAGACCTGTTGGATGTGATCCTGCTTCTCCGCCCAAAGGCGGAACTTCGCAAGCGCATCGTAATTATCCCGCTCGATTTCCATCCCGGTGATGAATACCATGGGGGTGCCGGTCGCCTTGCGGTCAACCACGGCGACTTCCGCTTTGATGATCCCCTCCTCGCGCAGGCGTTTCAGGCGCCGTTGCACGGCCGAGGTCGAAAGCCCCACCCTTTCGGCGATGGTTTCTGCCGTTAGCTGGCAATTGCGCTGGATGATATCGAGAATATCGCGATCAAAGCGATCCAGTTTTTCCATCCTACCCCCAGACCGTGGTCGTGAATTGCCCGGCAATACCGGCATTCTGTCACATTTGATGCATATGAAACAAATTTCTGCATATATTATGCAAATCAATCAGAATTTGCGCGCAAAAACGGCACATATACGCGATATTCTCCGCAAATTATTTTTACTCGGAACCGCGTATGACAGAACCGCCTCTCCAAGCTCTTCATGTGGATGATCTTCACAAGAGCTTTGGTCCCCATGAAGTCCTCAAAGGCGTTTCGACGAAAGCCAAAAAAGGCGATGTGATTTCGATCATCGGTTCGTCAGGCTCCGGAAAAAGCACCTTTCTGCGCTGCATCAATTTGCTGGAAATACCGGATCGCGGGCGTATCGTCGTGAACGGCGAGGAAATCGCCTTAAAGCGCAACCGCGGCGGCCAGATGCAGCCGACGAACTGGCGGCAAGTCGAACGGCTGCGCACCGGTCTCGGCATGGTCTTCCAAAGCTTCAATCTCTGGGCACACCGAACCGTACTCGAAAACATTATCGAAGCGCCGGTTCATGTCATGGGCGTTGCCCGCCGGGAGGCCGTCGAAAAGGCGGAAGCCTTGCTCGAAAAAGTCGGACTTTACGAAAAGCGACATGCTTACCCCGCCTTCCTTTCCGGCGGCCAGCAGCAGCGAGCCGCCATTGCCCGGGCGCTTTGTGTCGATCCCGCTGTCATGCTGTTCGACGAGCCGACGTCGGCACTCGATCCCGAGCTGGTCGGCGAGGTGCTGAAGGTCATCCGCGACCTCGCGGAAGAGGGCCGAACCATGCTGCTCGTTACCCATGAGATGCGCTTTGCCCGTGACGTCTCCAGTCATGTTCTCTTTCTGCATCAAGGACGGGTCGAAGAAGAGGGTCCGCCGCGGCAGATCTTCGATGCCCCCTTGAGTGCCCGCTGCCGGGAATTCACCGGCGCACTCAGCCACTGATCCCTCCCCGCTTTCACAAACAACAACATCAGGAGAATCCAAAGAATGAAACTGCCCCTGCTTCTTGCCGGCGCCATGCTTGCCGTTTCTGCCTTTACGGCTCAGGCCGACGTTCGTTTCGGCATTATGAACGAATCCTATCCGCCCTTCTTCGCCAAGGATGCCTCCGGCCAGTGGCAGGGCTGGGAAATCGACCTGATGAATGCCGTCTGCGATCAGATGAAGGAGAAATGCTCGATCGTCGAACTCTCCTGGGATGGCCTCATTCCAGCTCTGCAGAGCAAGAAGTTCGACGTGATCTGGTCATCGATGTCGAACACCGTGGAACGCTCGAAAATCATCGACTTCACCGACAAATATTACAACACGCCAAGCACGCTGATCGGCCCGAAAGACCAGAAGCCTGGCGCCGCCGCCGATGATGTCAAGGGCAAGACCATCGGCATTCAGGTTTCGACCATTCAGTCCGACTACTTCAATAAGTACTTTGCCAAAGTCGCGGATCAAAAAACCTATCAGACCCTAGACGAGGCATTCCAGGATCTCGCCGCCGGCCGCATCGACTATGTTTTCGGCGATTCGCTGGCTCTTGACGCCTTCCTGAAGAGTGATGCGGGCAAGGATTGCTGCGCCAAGATGGGCGATGTTGCCGACGACAAGGAAATTCTCGGAGCGGGCGTTTCCGGTGGCCTTCGCAAGGAAGATACCGAGCTGAAAGCCAAGCTCAATGCCGCGATCGCCGCGATCCGCACCAGTGGCAAGTATGACGAAATCACCAAGAAGTATTTCGACTTCGACATCTACGGCGCAAAGTAAGCGATCTCGACGATGGCGGCCGCTCCACAAGGTATCTTCGACCTGCTCTCTCCCTATCCGCCCGGGTGGGGTGGTGTGCTGCTCGTGGGTGCGGCCTCCACGATCGCCATCTCCGCCGGCGCGTTTATAATCGGCCTCCTGCTCGGGGTCGGAGGCGCGCTTGGCAAGCTTTCCGGCAACAGGCCGCTCGGCCTGTTGCTCAATCTTTATACGACAGCGGTCCGCGCCATTCCGGAATTGATTCTGATCGTCGGGCTCTATTATGCCGGAATGGATGGCCTGAACCGGCTCTTGGCTGCGCTCAATCTGCCTGCGATCGAAGTGAACGGCTTCGTCGTCGCCGTCGTCGTACTCGGCATCGTGCAGGGCGCCTACATGACGGAAGTGCTGCGCGGCGCGATCCTCGCAATCCCCGCCGGTCAGATCGACGCAGCGAAGGCCTTCGGCATGGGGCCGATGCTGCGTTTCCGCCGCGTCATCCTGCCGGCACTCTTGCCGAATGCCCTCCCAGGCCTTGCCAATCTGTGGATGTCGATCACCAAGGACAGCGCACTGGTCGCCGTCGTCGGCTATCAGGAACTGGCGCTCGCCACGCGCCTCGCCGGCGCGAGCACCAAGCATTATTTCATCTTCTTCCTGGCCTCCGCCTTTCTCTATCTCGCCCTCACGCTCGCCTCCAATGTCGTCTTCAACCTGATCGAGCGCCATGTGCGGCGCGGTCAGCCGAAGCCTGCCTGAGGAGCGAACGGCATGACCTTCTCATGGATCGCCTCCTATTGGCCGCTTCTCTTGACGGGCGCTGCGCAGACGGTGGCGCTGCTGGTGATCTCGGTCGTCTTCGGCTTCATTATCGCTATCGGCCTTGCCTTTGCGCAGGTAAGCGGCGGTCCCCTGACGCAACTTCTCGCCCGAGGCTATTGCACCTTCTTCCGCGGCACGCCTCTGCTCATCCAGCTATGGCTTCTCTATTACGGCGTCGGTTCGCTACTGCCGATGATCCCCGGTATCCGTCAGAGCCTGTTCTGGCCGATCCTACGCGAGGGCTTCTTCTTTGCCGCCCTGAGCTTTACGCTGAACTATGCCGCCTACGAGGCGGAGGTGTTGCGAGGTGCACTGCTCGCAGTGCCGAAGGGGGAGTTGGAAGCAGGCCGTGCATTTGGGATGCGACCCTTCACGCTGACCCGGCGCATCTGGCTGCCGCGCGCCATTCGCATCGCCTTGCCGACGATCGGCGGCGAAATCGTCATGCAGCTCAAGGCGACACCCCTCGCCTTCACCGTCACGGTGATGGATCTCTACGCTGTCGCCAGCAAGGTGCGTCAGGACACGCTGCTGGTCTACGAGCCGCTGATCGTCGTTACCGTCTTCTATCTCATTCTCACCGCCATTATCGCACGAGCCTTCCGCCACTTGGAGGCGCAGGTACCGGTGCGGCGCTAGCACGCAGGACGGGTCATGCCTTTGCGCAGACCCGATGCATTTACGGAGACCCTACCCATGAGCAAACTTCATATTCTCGACGGCGGCATGAGCCGCGAACTCCTGCGCCTCGGGGCTGAACTGAAGCAGCCGGAATGGTCGGCACTGGCGCTGATCAATTCCCCGGATATCGTTCGAAAGGTCCATGAGGAATTCATCGCTGCCGGCTCTGATGTCGTCACCACCAACAGCTATGCCTTGGTACCCTTTCACATCGGCGAGGAACGGTTTCAGAAGGACGGTGCGTCGCTGATCAGGCTCGCGGGCCAATTGGCGCGCGAAGCCGCCGATGCCGTCAGCGACCGGAAAATTCTGGTCGCCGGTTCACTGCCGCCGATCTTTGGCTCCTATGAGCCGCAGAACTTCGATCCTTCGCGGGTGCAGGACTATCTCAAGGTGCTGGTTGAAAAACTAGCGCCCTATGTGGACGTATGGCTTGGCGAGACCCTCAGCCTGATCGCCGAGGGAGAAGCCGTACGCACCGCGGTTGCCCCAACGGGGAAGCCATTCTGGATCTCGTTCACGCTGGCCGATGACGAGGCACAGGTCAAAGGCGGCGAACCGAAGCTGCGCTCCGGCGAACGGGTGGAAGATGCGGCGATCTGGGCGGTCTCGTCCGGCGCGAAGGCTCTCTTGTTCAACTGCAGCAAGCCGGAAGTGATGCAGGCGGCGGTCGAAACAGCGGCTCGCGTGTTCAAAGATAAAGGCTCTGCGCTCGAGATCGGCGTCTATGCCAATGCTTTTGAAGGCGAACAAGGTGATTCGGCCGCCAATGAGGGCCTTCACGATACCCGCGAGGATATGACCAGCGACACCTATTCGCGCTTCGCCTGCTCATGGGCAGAAGCTGGTGCGACCATGATCGGCGGCTGCTGCGGCATCGGAGCAGAGCATATCCACCGGCTGACAAGGGCGCTCCTGCGCTGAAACTCGCTGCGCAATGACCAGAATCAGCTCGTCATGCTCTATGATCCGACCGCAAGCGGCGACAAATTCACGCGTTGATGGAACAATTCACGCCTGCGGATGTTGAACTGTTAGTTGGCAGGCGCGCGCACTGACCAACTGTCTCCAAGCCGAGCCCGTCGTTGGTAGCGCCCCTGCCAGCGGCGGGTTTTCTCCGGGCACCACAGACATTACCCGGAGCTGGAACCTGCGGTGGCCGGACAAAAGCCGTCATTCAAACATCCTAACCGGACGACGTGGATCAGCGTCCTTGAGATATCGGGAACAGTTGCTGTTAAAACCGGTCGGCGCGCTTAGGTTTAGCTGGATATTCAGCCTTGAGTAGTATAAAATTAGCAAGCGGACAAGTTTCCCCGACGCTTGGGCGCGCTCAGTGAGCCGTTATGCGGTCTCCCGGCTCTACCTTGCCCCACAAGGTAGAGCCGCTTCTCTATTCCACGAGCAGGAATGCTGATGGCAATGGGACGCTCAGGTGGCTTTCAGCCGAAATAGCCTTCCAAATTGAAAACTATTCGAGGAAGTGCCGCCGTCCGTCGTCATCATTTCGCGGAAACCGCAACGTTTCAGCAATCACAGACGTCATAGTCAGCTATAAGCAGCATAGGCCGCAATGATCGCCGCAATTTGCTCGGAGTCCAATGCCTGTGCCTGGGTTGTCGTGATAGCGTATAGCTGCTCGCTGGAGAGCACGGAAATATCAGAGGTTGATAGTCCTTTTATGCCTCGGGTGCTGATGGCTTCGATTTGCTCGGTCGACAACGCCTCGATATCCGTCGACGTCAGAGCGCCAATCTCCGCCGAGGTCAGGGCGGCGATCTGCGTGCTCGACAATGCACCGATCTGCGCCGTCGATAGCACCGCGACCTGACTGGTGGTCAGAGCCGCGATCGAGGCTGACGCCAGCGCGGCAATCTGCGTTGTGGAGAGTGCGGCCACGGCGACAGTGCTCAGAGCCGCAACCTGCTTCAGACTTAAGGCGCCCATCTGCGTCGAGCTCAAGACGTCGATCTGCTTGGTCGTGAGTGCAGCGATCTGGCTGGATGTCAGTGCCGCGATCTGCGCCGTCTTCAAGGCGGCGATCGTGCTGGTGGTGAGCAACGCGACATTATCGGTGGAGAGCTTCGACAGAGCGACCGAGCTGAGGGCTCCGATTTGGCTGCTCGACAGCGCCGCGATATCCTCGGTCGAAAGGGCACCAACCTCAGCGGCAGAGAGAGCTGCAATCTGCGTCGTCGTCAACGCACCGATCTGTGTCGTCGATAGCGCGGCAATCTCATCGGTGGTCAGCCCCGCGATCGAGGCGGTCTTCAGCGCGGCAATTTGCGTGGTCGATAGCGCGGCCACAGCCTCGGTGCTCAGAGATGCAACCTGCTTAAGGCTCAAGGCGCCGATCTGTGTCGAACTCAAAACCTCGACCTGACCGGTCGTAAGCGCCGCGATCTGGCTCGATGTCAGCGCAGCGATCTGGGCCGTCTTCAAACCAGCGATCGTGCTGGTGGTGAGCAATGCGACATTACTGGTAGAGAGTTTCGACAGAGCGACGGAGCTGAGGGCTCCGATTTGGCTGCTCGACAGCGCTGCAATATCCGCAGACGAAAGAGCGCTGGCCTCTGTGGCAGAGAGAGCCGCGATCTGCGTCGTCGTCAACGCACCGATCTGTGTTGTCGACAGCGCCGCGATCTGACTGGTGGTCAGGGCCGCGATGGAGGCTGACTTCAGTGAAGCGATTTGCGTGGTCGACAGTGCAGCCACGGCGACAGTGCTCAGAGACGCGACCTGCCTCAGACTCAAGGCCCCCATCTGTGTGGAACTCAAAACGTCGATCTGACTGGTGGTGAGCGCAGCGATCTGGCTGGAGGTCAACGCCGCGATCTGTGCCGTCTTCAAGGCGGCGATCGCGCTGGTGGTGAGCAACGCGACGTTACTCGTCGTGAGCTTCGACAGCGCGGACGAGCTGATTGCCCCGATCTGGCTGCTCGACAGCGCCGCAATATCCGCCGAGGAAAGGGCGCCGACCTCTGTCGCAGAGAGAGCTGCGATCTGCGTGGTGGAGAGTGCAGCGATCTGCGTTGTCGACAGCGCCGCGATCTCACTGGTGGTCAGACCCACGATCGCAGCAGTCTTCAGCGCGGCAATTTGCGTGGTGGAGAGTGCAGCAACGGCGGCGGTGCTCAGAGATGCAACCTGCTTCAAGCTCAAAGCGCCGATCTGCGTCGAACTCAAAACGTCGACCTGATTGGTCGTAAGCGCAGCGATCTGGCTGGACGTCAGGGCGGCGATCTGCGCCGTCTTCAACGCGGCGATCGTGCTGGTGGTGAGCAATGCGACATTATCGGTGGAAAGCTTCGAGAGGGCGACGGAGCTGATGGCGCCGATCTGGCTGCTCGACAGTGTCGCGATATCCTCGGTCGAAAGGGCACTGACCTCAGTGGCAGAGAGAGCCGCGATCTGCGTCGTCGTCAACGCAGCGATCTGCGTCGTCGACAGCGCCGCAATCTCACTGGTGGTCAGACCCGCAATCGAGGCAGACTTCAGTGAAGCGATTTGTTCGGTCGAGAGTGCGGCCACAGCCTCGGTGCTTAAAGCCGCAACCTGCTTCAGACTCAAGGCGCCGATCTGTGTGGAACTCAAAACGTCGATCTGCTTGGTCGTGAGCGCAGCGATCTGGCTGGATGTCAGTGCCGCGATCTGCGCCGTCTTCAAGGCGGCGATCGTGCCGGTGCTGAGCAACGCGACATTATCGGTGGAGAGCTTTGACAAAGAGGACGAGCTGATGGCCCCGATTTGGCTGCTCGACAGCGCTGCGATATCCTCCGTCGAAAGGGCGCCGACCTCTGTCGCAGAGAGAGCGGCGATCTGCGTCGTCGTCAATGAACTGATCTGCGTCGTCGACAGCCCTGCGACCTGAGTGGTGGTCAGCGCCCTCACTTCGACCGTGGAGAGGCCTCCAATTTGGACCGATGAAAGAACCGCCAGTTGATCCAGCCCCAAGCCCACAATGGCGCTCGGCGAGATGGCCTTCATTTGTTTCGTCGAGAGAACAGCAATGTCTTCCGTACTCAACACGGCGATCTGCGTTGAGGTAAGCGCGTTGATTTGGCTAGTACCCATCGCCGCGACGTCGTCTGTGGTCAGAGCAGCGATCGTGGCGGTGGAGAGAGACCGGATTGCACTGGCGGACAGAGAGGAAATGATTGAAGTCATAAACGAGCGTTCCAAATGTTAGCTTGATCACGCCTTGCTTGTCCGCCCATCAAGCCGCCACAGCGGCTTTCGAATAGTAGGCTGCGACACTGGCAGAGGCGCAGGAATAAACGCAACTGCGAACTAGCTGACTGCTTTTAATTTCATAGTGCCCGCGCGACTCGCTAGGATGTTTCTTATAAGTATCCGTAGCAGTGGCACCTGATCCGAAGCTTGCGCGAGGCGCGGTCCATCGATTGCGTGGTTCTCATGGAAAAACGCGGCACCGGGATCGCCAGCCCCGATCGGGGCTAACGCTTAATTTCGCGACGGAGACAGCAGCCCGCGGGGTACGTGGCCAGCCCGTGGGCGCTTTAGCTGCCTGTTACGGCTGCTTGCGAACTGACCCAACGACCAGTCGACCGGCGCTTCCGTCGGACAGTTTCACCTTCCCCCATCCGGACATGAGGTCCGGCGCTCTCGTGACCTCGGCCTGGCCTGTGCGACCGTCCGAGCATTTGACCGGAAGAGTGACTGTCGGGCGCCGATCCTTGGGATCGTAGGTGCCGGAACATTTCACAGAATGGCGCGACGATTGAACCGAGAAACGTCCGCCTTCGCGCGAGGCTATCGTGGAGCCTTTGAACGTCTCGCCAGAGTCCATTTTCGCTGAAACCGGAAGAACTATGTCGCCTTGTCCATGGCTCTGCGGCTTCAGCGGGGCCGAACCGGCGATCCTCAAGGCCTTCATGATGCTTGGAGCCATGAGGTGACCCTGGACAAATTGAACGTAATCCTCGTAGGGGATGGCTCCCTTCGCGTAAGCGGTGAGGACGCGGCGACAGAACTCAAGACGGACATTGGCCTCTGAAACGCCCATCAGTTTCGCAAGTTTCTGTTGCGCGTCCGGGTTGATGCCACCGTGGCTGCATGCCTGGATGTTCCAGTTGAGAACAGTGGCATCGCTCAGTTGATTTCGATCATATTCATACCCGCCCTTGGTGGTGACCGGTCCGGCGCTGGCGGACGCAGAAAGAGTCGCCACAGTGATAGCCACCAGAATCATAAGCTTTTTCATTCCGACCCTTTTTCTCAAAGTATGCCTAGCGCGCGCATCGCTCTCGGATGAGATTTCAACGACGGGCAAAAACAGATATTTTAGAATTCGACGTTCCGGCCCCGACTTTGACCGTGGCCGCCACTATTCCTTTAAGTTGTTTCCATTTCAACTTGTTCCACCCATTTTATCCCCTTATGCGGGCATTAATTTTCGAAGTTAGATCGAGATTTTCGGCTCATCGGAGACCATCCCCCTTCCGGTCCAGTCGCTGCGTCTGAGACGCTTTGAGCATCCAGGAGAGATCGACGCGCCATCATGATAAACGGGTAGGAAAGTTTGCTGCAGAACCATCGGCGACTGGACAAGCCCGCCGGATATAGGCAAACCGATATCATGTTCGCCACATCCTGACGCCCTCGATCAGGCGAAGATCATAGGCGCCACATTTCGCGGAGTGCAAAATGACAAAACCGACCTATTTCGCGCCGAAGGGCGGCTCTCCGGCGCAGACTGACCTTCTGACCGGCCGTGCGGTCTTTACCGAAGCCTATGCCGTGATCCCTAAGGGCGTGATGATGGACATCGTCACCAGCTATCTGCCTTTCTGGAACGGAACACGCCTTTGGGTGCTCTCGCGCCCGCTCTCCGGCTTCGCGGAAACCTTCTCGCAGTACATCATGGAGGTCGCCCCAGGCGGCGGTAGCGAGCAGCCGGAATCGGATCCGCACGCCGAAGGAGTGATCTTCGTTTTGGAAGGAGAGGTGACGATCGAGTTGGGGGGAGACGTTCATGTTCTCCATGCCGGCGGCTACGCCTTCTTGCCACCCTCGAGCGGTTGGCAACTTCGCAATCACGGATCGGTCGCCACGCGATTCCACTGGATTCGCAAGGCCTATGAGACCGTCCCGGGACTGGACGCACCAGAGCCAATTTTCACCAATGAGCAGGAAATTGCACCAACGCCAATGCCTGGGACGGAAGGGAAATGGGCAACCACCCGCTTCGTCGATCCATTAGACCTGCGCCATGACATGCACGTCACGATCGTGACTTTCGAACCCGGTGCCGTCATCCCGTTTGCGGAAACCCATGTGATGGAGCATGGTCTCTATGTACTCGAGGGCAAAGCCGTTTATCGGCTGAATCAGGATTGGGTCGAAGTCGAGGCTGGCGATTTCATGTGGCTACGCGCCTTCTGCCCTCAGGCCTGCTATGCTGGAGGGCCGGGGAAATTCCGCTACCTCCTTTACAAGGACGTCAATCGCCATATGAAGCTGTCCCGATAACAAGGCTGGCATGTGATATCAGGACCTTAAGGATCCGCGAGGAGGCCGTCATGCATTTGAAAGACGCAACATTATTCCGGCAGGCCGCATTGGTCGGTGGCGACTGGATCGAGGCAGGTGACAACGCAATCAAGGTCGACAATCCGGCGACCGGTGAGATCATCGGCAGCGTTCCCAATCTGGGTGCTGCGGAGACCAGGAAGGCGATTGCCGCGGCCGAAGCCGCCCAGAAGGAATGGGCCGCCCGCACCGCCAAGGAACGCTCCGGCATCCTCAAGCGCTGGTTCGAGCTGATGATGGAAAACCAGGATGATCTCGGCCGCATCCTGACGGCCGAACAGGGCAAGCCGCTGCCCGAGGCCAAGGGCGAGATCGCCTATGGCGCCAGCTTCATCGAATGGTTTGCCGAAGAGGCGCGCCGCGTCTATGGCGACATCATCCCCGGCCACCAGAAAGACAAGCGCATTCTGGTGATGAAGCAGCCGATCGGCGTGGTTGCGGCGATCACTCCCTGGAACTTCCCGAATGCGATGATCACCCGCAAGGCCGGTCCTGCCTTTGCCGCCGGCTGCGCCATGGTGCTGAAGCCAGCCTCGCAGACGCCGTTTTCGGCGATTGCGATAGCTGTGCTTGCCGAACGCGCCGGCCTGCCCAAGGGCTTGTTCAGCGTATTGACCGGCTCGGCCCGCGCCATCGGCGGCGAGATGACGGCAAGCCCGGTCGTACGCAAGCTCACCTTCACCGGCTCGACCGAAGTCGGCGCCGAGCTCTACAAGCAGAGCGCGCCGACCATCAAGAAACTCGGACTGGAACTCGGCGGCAATGCGCCCTTCATCGTCTTTGACGATGCCGATCTCGATGCGGCCGTCGAAGGCGCGTTGATCGCCAAGTTCCGCAACAATGGCCAGACCTGCGTCTGCGCCAACCGTCTCTATGTGCAGGACGGTGTCTATGATGCCTTTGCCGAAAAACTCTCTAAGGCGGTCGGCGCACTGAAGACCGGCAATGGTTTCGACGAAGGCATCAATCTCGGCCCGCTGATCGACGAGGCAGCCCTTGCCAAGGTCGAGGAGCATGTCGCCGATGCGCTTTCCAAGGGCGGCCGCGTCGTTGCCGGCGGTCATCGCCATCCGCTCGGCGGACGCTTTTATGAGGCGACGGTGCTTGCCAATGTTACCCCCGCCATGGCTGTCGCCAAGGAAGAGACCTTCGGACCGGTGGCTCCGCTCTTCCGCTTCAAGGACGAGGCCGATGTCATTGCCCAGGCCAACGACACCGAATTCGGTCTTGCCTCCTATTTCTATGCCAAGGATCTCGCCCGCGTCTTCCGCGTCGCAGAAGCGCTCGAATACGGCATGGTCGGCGTCAATACCGGCTTGATCTCGACGGCCGAAGCGCCTTTCGGCGGCGTCAAACTCTCCGGTCTCGGCCGCGAGGGATCGCGCTACGGCATCGAGGAGTTCACCGAAATCAAATATGTCTGCCTCGGCGGCGTCGTCTGAGGCCGACGCTACGCGAGGGTGATCGAGGCTTGTCGCCTCGTTCCCCTCGCCGCGACCGCAACCCGGCGTACAAGGACGGCGAGGCGGATAGCGCAAAACGGAGACGTTGCTTAATATCTTTAGGCGATCGGTCGTCCGCAATCCGCGCAAGAGAAAGTCCCTTGAACAAGAAATCACCGGTTTATCTGAATGCGCTGCGGGCTTTCGAAGCCAGTGCACGTCACGGCAGCTTTTCCGGCGCCGCGGAAGAACTCAACGTGACCGCGGCGGCCGTCGGGCAAATGGTGCGCGGGCTCGAGGACTGGCTGGGAGCTCCGCTGTTTCATCGTAGCGCCACCGGCAAGACCAGATTGACCTTGACCGAAAGCGCCGAGCGCGCGCTTCCGGATATCCGCGCCGGACTCGATCGCCTCGGGATTGGACTGGAACGGCTTCGGGACTCCGCGACCAGCGGCATCCTCAACGTCACAGTCAGTCCGGCCTTCGCCGCCAAGTGGCTGCTTCCGCGCATTGACCGCTTCCAGGCCAGATCGCCGGACACCGATATCCGCCTTGAGACGAGCCTGAAACTCGTCGACTACAAAGCGCATGGCATAGACGTGGGTGTCCGATATGGCGACGGGAACTGGCCAGGATTGGTTGCGGAGAAATTGATGGATGAGGAGGTCTTTCCGGTCTGCTCACCCAGTTTCGGCGACATCGGAAATTTGACCACGCCGCCCGATCTCATGCGAACCACGCTCATCCACGACCTCTCGGTCGATCCGGCGATCGGCTTCGTCACCTGGGACATCTGGCTGCGGGCGGCCGGTGTGCCCGAGAGCCAACCGCAGAGAGGCATGAGGATCGATAATTCCGCCGCCGTCCTTCAGGCCGCGATCGAGGGACATGGTGTCGCGCTGGCGCGCAGTATTCTGGCGTATGACGATCTGGCAGCCGGGCGGCTCCAGCGCCTGTTTCCCGGGGTAAGCGTGCCTTCAAAGCTAGCCTACTACGTGGTCTACCGTTCGGAATACGCTTCGCTGCCGAAGTTGCAGGCGTTTCGTAGTTGGCTGATCGAGGAAGCATCCACGATCCGATCCTGACGGGGATAAGTCTTCTCCCGATCGGTTCCCGCAAGCACGGCAAAGATTTCCTTTGTCGGGCGCAAGAAACTCTCATTTGTCAGGGCGACTTTTCAGGGGCATCAAATGGCTCAAACCGCTTCTGGCCGCCGCGTAGGAGATCCGCTTCTACGCCGTGGCTTGAGCCACCCGTAACAGGAGGGCCGGAACGCCGACCCTTAGGCCGCTCCAATGACATCTTCCCTTTCGCAGAGCATTCTGATCATCGGCGGCGGGCTCGCCGGCCTGACGGCCGCCTACCGCCTCCATCGCGCGGGCATCGGTTTCGGCTTGATCGAGGCGCGGGATCGTATGGGCGGGCGTATTCTGACGACAGATCCCGACAACAAAACTTCGGGCGATGGATTTGATCTTGGCCCATCCTGGTTCTGGCCGGATGTGCATCCCGCCATCAGCCGGTTCGCACACGAATTGGGCCTTGAGTTCTTTGCCCAGCACAGCCATGGCGCGACGGTGTTTCAGCGTTCGCGGGAGACGGCGACCGAGCACTATCGCACGCTCCGGCAAGACCCACAGTCCATGCGGTTGGTGGGCGGCAGTGGTTCGATCATTTCTGCGCTGGCAGCGCGTTTGCCGCCGGACAGCATACGTCTCGGAACCAAAGTGACCCGAGTCCAGCGAACAGACAGGGGCATCACTATGTACTTTGTTGGTGCGAACGATGCGGTCGAGGAGATCACCGCCGGCCATGTCATCTTCGCGCTACCGCCGCGTTTGCTGGCCGAGACGGTCGAATTCGATCCGGCGCCGGGTGCATTGCTTCAGAAGCTTTGGCGCGAGACGCCGACTTGGATGGCGCCACACGCGAAGTTCTTCGCTCTCTATGAGGCCCCCTTCTGGCGAGCGGCCGGACTTTCCGGCGCGGCGCGGAGCATGGCCGGTCCACTCGTCGAGATCCATGACGCCACCACCGCGTCGGGGAAAGCAGCCCTCTTCGGCTTCGTCGGCGTTGCGGCACACTACAGAAGAGAAGTCGGTCGCGACGCCATCATCGAGGCTTCGATCGCCCAGCTCGGGCAATTGTTTGGACCGGATGCATTGAGGCCGACGGCAACGCTCTACAAGGACTGGGCCGAAGATCCTCTGACAGCCACCTCCCTGGACCAGATGGCGACCGGCCATCCCGACGGCCGCCGTCGAGAATGGACCGACAATAATTGGAGCGATCGGATCACCTTGGCGGGCAGCGAAACCGCAGTTCACGACCCCGGCTATCTGGCTGGCGCCGTCGAAGCCGGGGAACGTGCCGCTATCAGCCTGATCAACAGATCGGGTCCGCAAACAGCGATCCCGACAATGTCCAACGCATAAAGGAGCGGAAGTCATGAAGGCAACTTATCGGGCGATGCAGATTACCGCGCAACACGGTCTTGAACTGGTGGAGCGGCAAACCCCTGTACCCAAGGCGGGCGAAGTCCTGATCGCCATCGAAGCCTGCGGCATCTGCGGTGCCGATGCCAGCGACATCGACAATGCTGATCCCACATTGCAGCCGCCCCGTGTTCCCGGCCATGAGGTGATCGGCCGTATTGCCGCTGTTGGTCCGAATACGCCCTCGATCTGGAAGGTGGGACAGCGCGTCGGCGTCGGCCGTCTCGGCGGCCATTGCAACGAGTGCCGCGAGTGCCGTCGTGGCCGCTTCAATCTCTGCCGCAACCAGACCGTGGTCGGCGCTTCCAGCGATGGCGGCTATGCCGAAATGATGATCGTGCGGGCGACCGGGCTTGTCTCCATTCCGGACGAACTGTCGCCCGAGGAGGCCGCTCCCATCCTGTGCGCGGGGCTCGCAACATTCAACGCGCTGAAGAAATCGGGCGCCGAGGCTGGCGATACCGTCGCCATTCTCGGAATTGGCGGCCTCGGGCATATGGCGCTGCAATATGCCCGCAGGATGGGATTTCGGACCGTAGCGGTCGGACGCGGCGACGATATTGCCACAGATGCGATGAACCTTGGTGCCCATCGCTACATTGATACGAATAGGGAAAACGCCGCCGACGCTCTCAACGAGATGGGCGGCGCGAAAGCGATCCTGACGACGACCGGCAATCCGGCGGCGGTCACGGCGCTGATGCCCGCACTTGCACCGGAAGGTCGCCTTGTCGTGCTCGGCGTTGGCAAGGATCCGCTCCCTGTGTCGACGCGATACCTGGTCGGCGGCGAGCGAGGCCTCATCGGCTCGATGACGGGTACGCCGTTCGAGAATGAGAAGACGCTGGATTTCAGCGTCCTGGCGGGAGTGCGCCCGATGATCGAAACCATGCCGCTGGAACAAGCTGCGGAAGCCGTTCAAAGAATGAGATCCGGCGACGTGAAGTTCCGGATCGTCCTGACGATGGGAGACCAGTCCAATGCGCATCAATGAAGACCTGACGAAACCGGTCATCGTCCACGCGGCCGGGCTCGATTGGAAGCCGAGTCCTGCCGCCGGCGTGGATCGGCGGATGCTTTATCGCGTCGGCGGCGAAGTCGCCCGGGCAACCTCGATCGTGCGATACGCGCCGGGTAGCGCCTTTCCGCGCCACGTCCATGCCGGCGGCGAGGAAATACTCGTGCTCGAGGGAACCTTCCAGGACGAACATGGCGACTACCCGGCGGGAAGTTATTTCCGCAATCCGCCCGGCACCTCGCATGTGCCCGCATCGGAAGAGGGCTGCACGATCTTCGTGCGCCTTTGGCAGTTCCGGAAGGGCGACGACGTGCAAATCGTCCGCCAGCCTGGCGAGGGCGAAGCGGCATCGTTGCGCGACGGGGCCGAAGCAGTGCGTGTTCTCTTCGAAGACGAAAAAGAACGGGTTTCGCTTGAGAACTGTCAGCCAGATTTCGCCATAAAGGTTGAAAATCGCCGCGGCCTCGAATTCTTCGTGCTTTCGGGCAGCCTTACAGTTCGGGGCGAGCTACTGGAGCCACAGAGCTGGGGTCGCTTGCCTGCAGGCGAGCCACTTGAAGCAATGACGGGGCCGGAGGGTGCGCAGATTTGGATCAAGGATGCCCCTCTCCAGCACCCCGACGTGTTGCCGATGCCCGACTGAAACCAGCGGGAAGGACTCTTATCCGCGCGTGAGCCAGCGCCATCTGCTTGAGGCACGTCGAATCTCAGCATTATGAGCGCAGTTCATCGATACATGACGCAACGTCATTTCTGATTTGATAGGCCCCATGGTATGGCCGCGCGGATCAACGAATTCGTCCCGCCGGCCGCCTGCCCTTGACCTAGCGGACCACTTGCCACTCCCTTATTGGCATATTCGCCGCCTTGAACGACGCAAGCGCCGCTGGGACCAACTTCCCGGAAAAGAGACAGATGAACACAGAGGTTGCGATTATCGGCGGAGGTTTGGCGGGGCTGAATGCGGCGCGCCTGTTGCATGCGGCAGGGATCGAATTCCTGCTCCTTGAGGCAAGAACAACACTCGGCGGCCGGATCCAGACCGTCAACGAGTCAGGCCAGCCTGACGCAGACGGCTTCGACCTTGGGCCCTCCTGGTTCTGGCCCCGGATGCAGCCTGCGATCGCCACACTCGTCGCGGAGCTCGATCTGCCAACTTTCGTGCAGAATAGTGATGGCGACATCGTCTTCGAACGGATGTCGCGGGAATCGGCAAAGCGCTATCCCGGACTGGATCAAGAACCCGAAACGATGCGGCTTGTCGGAGGGTCTGCCGCGCTGGTCCGGGCACTGGCGCGGGACTTGCCGGAAGAGCGGCTGCGGTGCGGAGCGCAGGTCACCAAGATGCGCCTGACAGATGCCGGGGTGAAGCTGTCGATCCGCTTCGCAGACGGACAGAAGGAGAAATTGCGGGCGTCACAGGTCATAGCGGCCCTGCCGCCGCGTATCCTGGAATCGACCGTTCGGTTCGAGCCGCCCCAGGAAGCGGCGACGATTGAGCTATGGCGACAAACCCCGACCTGGATGGCGCCGCATGCAAAATTTTTTGCCGTCTATGATCGTCCCTTCTGGCGGGAGGCAGGCTTTTCGGGCACGGCGCAGAGCATGGTCGGGCCTCTGGCGGAGATCCATGATGCGACGACGTCCACCGGCAGTGCGGCGCTGTTCGGCTTCGTTGGAATGGGTGCGGAGCAACGCGCGGCGATAGGTGAGGAAGCGCTGACTAGGGCCTGCGTCCAACAGTTCGCTCGCATCTTTGGGCCGGAAGCTGCCCAGCCGCGGGCCACGCTCTACAAGGACTGGGCCGCCGATCCATTGACGGCAACATCCGCCGACTGGTTTTCCGCCGGCCATCCGCACGCCCCGGATGAAGGCTGGATCACCGGCCCGTGGAAGGATCGGCTTGTGCTGGCCGGGAGCGAGGCCAGCTCGGTAGAAGCCGGTTATCTGGCTGGCGCAGTGGAGGCATCCACTCGCGCGGCTACCGACATTATCAATAAGCTCGCGACAAATAGGAATTGAAAGGACCCTTGCCCATGGGAATCGTCGATCGGACGTTCCGCGACACGACCGGTTTGTCGGAACAGCAGAATATCGCTTCCCGGAATGTCTGGGTGCTGACGGCTGCCCAATCTCTCGGAGGGGCGAGTTCCCCCATCATAATCTCCTTGGGCGGACTTGTCGGGCAACAACTAGCATCCAATCCTACCGCTGCCACATTGCCGGTCAGCATGTTCAATCTGGGGCTTGCTCTCGGGACGTTGCCGGCATCCGCCATCATGCGGCGGTTCGGGCGTCGAACCGGCTATCTTCTCGGTGCAACGATCGGCATGACAGCAGGCCTCGTCGCCACTATCGGCATCCTCAACGCGAGCTTTCTCGTCTTCTGCATCGGCATGTTCATGGCTGGCTTCTATTCGGCCTATGTGCAGAGCTACCGCTTCGCAGCGACCGACGGCCTGATTGGCGCAGCGCGCGACAAGGCGATCTCCCGCGTGATGGTCGGCGGATTGATTGCGGCGGTGATCGGACCACAGTTGGTCATCTGGACGCGCGAGGCGCTTCCAGGGCATTCTTTTGCCGGCAGCTTCCTCAGTCAAGCGGCACTGGCAATGCTCGCCCTTCCGATCCTGCTGGCACTCCGCCGCCCTGAGACACCCAAGGCGGGTTCGACAGAAATGGCAGACTGCCGGCCACTGTCTCAAATCCTGTGTTCGCCGCGCTATCTCCTGGCGGTCGCCACGGGCGTCGTATCCTATGCGCTGATGACCTTCGTTATGACGGCCGCACCGATGGCTATGGTTGGCCACGGCCATTCCGTCGACTCTGCAGCACTCGGCATCCAATGGCACGTTCTGTCGATGTTTGGTCCAAGCTTCGTTACCGGCCGGCTGATGGCGCGCTTTGGCAAGGAGCGTGTTGCCGCGGTAGGTCTCCTCCTGATCGGCGCTTCGGCGCTCATCGCACTGAGCGGCCTCGACATCGCGCATTTCTGGGGATCGCTGGTCCTTTTGGGGATCGGCTGGAACTTCGGCTTCATCGGCGCCACCGCCATGGTTGCCGGTTGCCATTCTCCGTCCGAACGCGGCAAGGCGCAGGGCGCAAATGACTTCATGGTCTTCGGCACAGTCGCTTGCGCCTCATTCTTTTCGGGATCACTGCTGCATAGCTCTGGCTGGAGCACTATCAATTGGCTAGTGCTGCCCGCGGTGGCCTTCATCCTTGTTCCGCTGGTTTGGCGTGCGGCGAGGCTGACAAAAAGCAGATGAAAGGTTGAGTGCAATGCCCGCTTCCAGACGCCGTATCGATCACATTGTACTCGCGGTTCATGATCTTGAGGCCGCAGCGGAGTTTTATGCGCGCCTCGGATTCAAGGTTGGAGCCCGCAATCGCCATCCCTGGGGCACCGAAAACCGGCTTGTCCAGTTCGGCTCTTCCTTCATCGAGCTGATTACGGTGGGCGACGACCCCGGACTGATCCCGCCGCATGAACCTCGGCGCTTCAGCTTCGGCGCTTTCATGCGGGATTACCTCAGGAAGCGCGAAGGCTTTGCGATGTTGGTGCTCGACAGCCCGGACGCAAAGGCGGACGCGGCGGCGTTTTCGCAAAGGAAGATTGGCGAATTCGAACCGTTCTTTTTCGAACGCAAGGGGCGCCGTCCAGATGGCAGCGAGACGCATGTCGCCTTCACGCTGGCCTTTGCCATGGACCCTAAGCTTCCAAACGCTTCCTTCTTCGTTTGCCAGCAGCATTTTCCTGAGAACTTCTGGAATTCGGATTTTCAGAAGCACCCGAACGGCGCGACAAACATCCTGGCGGTCACGCTGGCGAGCGCGGACCCTATGGATCATGCCGGCTTCCTGGCAGACTTCACAGATGTCCAGCCGAACAGGCCCGACCACACTCAGGTGGCTTATGAGCTGGCGAAAAATGGCAAACTCGTCGCGGAGAAGAGTGGAAGCGACAGCGGCTTCACGGGCTATACGGTCGCCGTTCCAGATTTGGCGCGACAGCAAGCTCTGCTATCGGAAGCGGGCATCGCATTCAGCATGGTCGGCGCTTGTGTTGTCGTGAAGCCCGAGAACGCCTTCGGTGTAGCCATCAGCTTTGTCTCGGCCGACTGATGCGTATCCGAGCTGCCCTTGTCCTTTTGCTAGTGCTCGTGACGGCAATGCCGGTTTCATTGCCTTCTTCAGCCTCTGAAACCAAATCGCTTTGTTCGAAAAGCGATCATCTGACGGTGCAATTGCCGGATCCTGTTTCGCGCCGCCGTTACGAGATCTACGTCAGCCTGCCTTCGGACTATTCCGAGAGTTCCGGAAAGACCTATCCTCTGGTGATCATCGCCGATGGCGGCCGGGCTTTTCCGACCTTAAGTTGCGACGCCCGAGCGCTCGCAAACAGCAATGCCATTGACCAAGCCGTTATCGTTGGCCTCTCCTACGCCCTTGGCGAGAACCTTGAGGATAGCCGGCGCCGCGATTATACACCGGTCGCCCTTCCGAGCAGCGGAAAGCTCTATGGCGGCGCAGCCGCCTATCAGCGGTATCTTGGCGATGTCGTCCTGCCATATCTCCAAGACCACTACCGGGTCGCATCCAACCGGCGCATTTTCTGGGGGCATTCCTATGGAGGGTTATTGGGTGCGCGCATCCTTCTAACCGAACCCTCGCTGTTTCAGACCTACCTCCTGGGAAGCCCGTCTTTCTGGTTCGCAGACGAAGCGATCTTTGACCTTGAAGCCGGTTACGCTGAAGGGCATCACCAACTCAATGCCGAGGCGCTCCTTTATGTCGGCAGTCTGGAAACCGGTGGTTACGACTCCGCTCATAGAGAAAAAAGCCGCGACATGGTCGCCGGCATGCACAAGTTTGAAGAGCGTCTTCGCTCGCGCGGCTACAGCGGTCTGCGAATATCCTCGACCGTGATCCCTGGCAAGGACCATATCGGCTCCGCCAGGCCGGGCTTTGCATGGGCCATAAAGAAGGCCCTTGGCAACTGATCACGGCAAAGCTGAGCGCCCCATCTCCAGAGCAAGCTTCAGGAAACCGTCGATGTAGGGGATGGTTTCCTCGCCGCGCCGTACGCCCAGATTGATGCTCTTCCGAATGCCGGCGTCTCCCAGACGGAGCGCACGGATGGGCAATCCGGACGCATCCTCATGCAGCAGCCAATCCGGAAGAACCGTCACGCCCCTGCCCGCGCAGACGAGTTGCAGCATCAAGTCGATGGTTTCGGCGGTGCGATGCTGGCGAGGCCGGCAGTGCGCCGGAACAAGAAATTGGGTGTAGATGTCCAGGCGCTCAAGAGTGACGGGAACCGTGATCAGCTCTTCATCCAGCAGGTCTTGCGGCTGCACACAAGTGCGGCTGGCAAGAGGATGCGTCTCATGCACCATCAGGACCAGTTCGTAATCAAACACAGGCGTAAAACGCAACTCCGGCGCTTCCACGGGGTCCGGCGTTATCAGCAGGTCGATCTCATAACCGAGGAGCGCCTCCACGCCATCGAAACGAAAGGCCGTGCGCACGTCGAAATCCACGTCGGGCCACGTCGTCAGATATGGTGTCGCTATTCTCGTGAGCCATCGCTGGCAGGGGTGGCATTCCATGCCGACACGAAGCGCTCCCCTCCTTCCCACCGCGAAATCGGTGAGCACCCGTTCCGCATGCTCCATCTGAGGCAGGATACGTTCGGCGATGCTCAGCAGATATTCGCCCGTCTGCGTCAAGCGCAGGCCCCGGCCAGTCTTCATCCAGATCTTGATGCCGTGCCGTTCTTCGAACTTGGCGATCGTATGGCTCAGAGCCGACTGGGTGACGTTCAGCTTTTCGGCGGCCGCAGTGACGCTACCACGGCGGCTGACTTCTCTCAGAATCGCAAGGTGCTGACGATCGATCATTATGATACCAACTCATGAGTAGATGAAATCATACCATTTCCGCTCATAATGTAATGCGGCTACCTTTTCGTCAATCAGGCCTCAACGAGGCAGCCGAGACGAAAGGAAACCGCTGTGACGAAGCTGGCAACTGCGCAACATCCCCCTGCAGATTATGCGCAGACATCATCGATTTTTGATGAGGTCATTGATCGCAAGAACAGCAACTCCATGAAATGGGCCTATGCAGGCAAGCTGCTGACGCCCGACGAAGCTGCGGCCGATCCCCTGCCGATGTGGGTGGCCGACACAGACTTCAAGGCGCCGCAAGCCGTCATCGACGCGCTTCACGCGGCGGTCGATCATGGCGTCTTCGGCTATCCCGGCGGGGGAACCACTTCCTATGTCGACGCTGTGATCGGTTGGCAGCAGCGGCGTTTCGGTTGGGACGTCGCGAAGGAATGGATCCTCCAGACGTCCGGCATCATCACCACGCTGAAGACGGCCGTTCAGGCTTTTTCGGCGCCAGGAGACAGCATCCTGATCCAACCGCCGGTCTACGCGCATTTTCACAACGACGTCCTTTTGAATGGCCGGCACCTCGCCTATGCACCGCTCGAATTCACCGGCGATGGCTATCGGTTCAACGAGAAGACTTTCGAAGCGGCGATCCGCGGCAATACGAAGATTTTCATCCTCAGCCACCCGCATAACCCGACCGGCAACGTCTGGTCGGAGGACGAGCTGCGGACGATGGGCGAAATCTGCGCTCGCAACGATGTCTTGGTCATCTCCGACGAGATCCACGAGGATCTGATCCTCAACCCGTCCAAGAGACACATCCCGTTCGCCTCGCTCGGCGAAGCGTTCGCGCAAAACAGCATCACCTGCACCGCGCCGAGCAAGACGTTCAACCTGCCGGGTCTCCAGAGCGCCAATGCTTTCGTCCCGAACAAGAGGCTCCGCGACGAACTGTGCCGCCAGTATGAGCGCAATGTCTTCGAACTGGTCAACGTGCTGGGGATGGTTGCGGCCGAGGCCGCCTATGCGCATGGCGAGCCATGGCTTGAGGATATGCTGGCCTATCTCAGGGTAAATCACGCGCATTTTTCTACCGCGATCCACCAAGCGGATCCGCGCCTGAAGGTCCTTCCGACTGACTCCCTCTACTTGGCCTGGATGGATTGCCACGGCCTCGGAATGGATGCCGATGCCCTCAATAAATTCATGCTGACCAAGGCGCGCGTCTGGCTCGACAAGGGCCAGAAGTTCGGCATCGAGGGGCATGGATTCATGCGCGTCAATCTCGGCTGCCCACGCGCAATCGTCGATGAATCGATCCGGCGCATCACCGCCGCCGTCGCCGCACTTTGAGGGCCAAGCCATCATCGGATTCACGCGGAAATGACGATCGTCTTCGGCCATGCCGATGACGACGAAAAAATTGGGAACTCAACCGATCTTAGCAGCGGAGAATCGGCAAAAAGCCAGCTGCCGGATCACAAACTGGGAGAATGCGAAATGAAAATAATGATTGCCCTTGCCGCGATTGCCGCGGCAACGCTGACGGCCGGTACCGCTTCGGCCGGCACGATGGCCGACGTTCAGGCGCGCGGCAAGCTGAACTGCGGCGTGACCGGCGGTCAGGCCGGTTTCTCCGCGCCGGATGCATCCGGCGTTTGGCAAGGCATGGACGTCGCCTATTGCCGTGCCATTGCAGCCGCGGTCCTAAAAGACCCCAAGGCGGTAAACTTCGTTCCGACGACAGGCCAAACGCGCTTTACGGCGCTCGCCTCGGGCGAAATCGATATCTTGTCCCGCACGACGACCTGGACGTTTTCCCGCGACGTGGACCTGAAGTTCACCTTCGCCGGCATAAACTTCTATGACGGTCAGGGCTTCATGGTACCGAAGACGCTCGGCGCCAAGAGCGCCAAGGATCTGAACGGCGCAACGATCTGCATTCAGACCGGCACCACAACCGAGCTTAACCTCGCCGAGTATTTTCGCAAAAATGGCATGACGTACGAGCCGGTGCCGGTCGAGAACAATGCTGATATCGCGCAGAAGTACTTGGCGGGTGCCTGTGACGTCTACACGAGCGATGGTTCAGACCTTGCGTCCACGCGTTCCAGCTTCAGGAATCCGCAGGACCATATCATTCTTCCTGACGTCATCTCGAAAGAGCCTTTGGCCCCGCTGGTGCGCCAGGGCGATGATCAATGGGCCGATGTCGCGCGGTGGACACTGAACGCACTGATCGAAGCCGAAGAACTCGGCGTCACGGCCGAGAATGTCGAGAAGCTCTCCACCGGCACGGATAATCCGGAAATCAATCGCCTGCTGGGCAAGGAAGGCGATCTCGGCCAACAATTGGGCCTGGATGCCGCCTGGGCGAAGCGTGCGATCGCCGCCGAAGGCAATTACGGGGAAATCTTTGCCAAGAACATTGGCGAAAAGACGCCAATCGGTTTGTCCCGCGGCCAGAACGCTCTGTGGAACCAGGGCGGCCTGATGTACCCGCTGCCGTTCCGCTGAAAACGTCTTATGGCGCGGGCTCGGCCCGCGCCATTCGTTTTCGCCGTCCTCGTTTGCCCACACCGCACTCATTGTGCGCCGAAGGTCGCGCAGCGAACCTTCAGGGAGATCACTCATGGCAATGAAAAGCGACGCTAGCCGCGAGCCGTTTCACCTGAGCATGCTCTTTAACGACACCCGCTACCGAGCCCGCACGATCCAGGTTCTCGCATTCATCATGCTTGTCCTTGCGGCTGCCTGGCTGGTCGACAATACGATCCGCAACCTTGCCGCCCTCGGAAAGGACTTTTCCTTCGGGTTCCTGTGGGCCACAGCCGGTTACGACATCTCACCTCACGCCATCGACTATTCGAGCACCAGCACCCATGCCCGCGCCGCCGTGGTCGGACTGCTCAACACGCTGATCGTTGCCGCGCTCGCCTGCGTGACCGCAACGATCCTTGGCGTGTTGGCGGGCGTTCTGAGGCTTTCCGACAACTGGATCGTCGCCCGCTTGACGACCGCCTATGTCGAGAGCTTCCGCAACGTGCCCGCCCTGCTTTGGATCATCGTGGTGGCGGCGGTCATGTCGGAGGCCATGCCGGCGCCGAACGCTTTCCGCGGCGAAAACCCGACGGCCTCCATGATCCTCTGGGACAGCGTCGCTATCACGAACCGCGGCATCTACCTGCCGGTGCCTGATTTCTCTCGCAGCCTGGGCCAGGCCGACATTGGCCTCGGCATGCTCGACCTCAATTCCGTGGCGATCTTCGGCGTGCTCGCATTTTCGCTTCTCGTCCGCCGAGGGCTGATCAAGCACGCGCAACGGCTCCAAAGCGCGACCGGCCGGCGACCGGCGACCTGGTGGAAGAGCTTGATTGTTTGCACAGTGCCGATGATCGCCCTGCTCTATACGCTCGACTTCCATTTCGACTATCCCGCCTTGAAGGGGCTGAACTTCACGGGCGGTCTGCAACTGCGCAATTCCTTCATCGCGCTCTGGATCGGGCTAAGCGTCTATACCGGCGCCTTCATTGCGGAGATCGTCCGCTCCGGCATCCTTGCGATTTCCCGAGGGCAGACGGAGGCCGCTCATGCGCTCGGGCTTTCGTCAGGTCGCACGATGCGTCTGGTGATCCTGCCGCAGGCCTTGCGGGTCATCGTGCCACCGCTGATCTCGCAATATCTCAACATCACCAAGAACACGTCGCTGGGCCTTGCCGTCGGCTACATGGATCTTCGTTCGACGCTCGGCGGCATCACAATCAACCAGACCGGCCGCGAGCTCGAGGGCATGCTGCTGATGATGCTGATCTACGTCAGCATCAGCCTAATCATCTCCGGCGTCATGAACATCTACAACGACCGCGTCAGGCTGAAGGAGCGTTAAGATGAACATGCACAACGTCTCCTGGGTGCGCCAGGACTTGGTTTCCCCCTCGGCCAGACCCGTCGGCCAAAACGGCCCGATGCGATGGGCGAGAAAGAACCTGTTCAACGGCTGGCTCAGTACATTTCTGACTGTCGCGTCGGTGATGACGGTTGTGTGGCTCACCGTGGCCATCGCACCTTGGCTTGGCAATTCCATCTGGAAAGCCAACTCGCTTGCCGAATGTCGGCAACTCCTGGGTGGAGCGCCCGGTGCGTGCTGGGGTGTCATTCGTGACCGCTGGCCGCAGCTTCTGTTCGGCTTCTACCCGTCCAATCTCTATTGGCGGCCGGTTTTGGCTTTCGGGCTGCTATTCGTGGCATTGGCGCCGGTCCTGTTCCGCGCTGTGCCGGCGCGTGCGCTCTGGTTCAGCGCCGTCTATCCAGGCATCGCCTATTGGCTGATCTGGGGCGGAAGCCTATGGTTTCCGGTCTCCGTCTACCTCGGCTTTGCCGTCGCCGCTGGGCTGTTCATGCTGACGGCACGTATCGGTCGAGGGCTTGGTGTCAGCATCGCCATCCTCGCCGCGACCCTTTGGTGGATCTACGCCGTCCAACCCGTCACATCAGACGTAAACGGTCTCGTTCCGGTCGTTCTCGATACTGTCGCATCGCGTGACGTGGGTGGGTTCCTGCTCTCGATCATCATCGGCGTGACGGGAATTGCATTGTCGCTGCCGCTCGGCATTCTGCTCGCGCTTGGCCGTCGTTCCAAGCTGCCGCTCATCCATATGCTGAGCGTCATGTTCATCGAATTCATCCGCGGCGTGCCGCTTATCACGCTGCTGTTCACGGCTTCGCTGCTCCTGAACTACTTCCTGCCGCCCGGCACCGACTTCGACCTCATTCTGCGCGTCGTCATCATGGTGACGCTCTTTGCGAGCGCCTACATGGCCGAGGTCATTCGTGGTGGTTTGGCGGCCCTGCCGCGTGGGCAATACGAAGCCGCGGAAGCACTCGGGCTCGATTACTGGAAGTCTCAACGGCTCATCATCCTGCCGCAAGCGCTCAAGATTTCCATTCCTGGCATCGTGAATTCCTTCATCGGTCTCTTCAAGGACACGACGCTCGTCATGTTCATCGGTCTTCTCGATCCGATCGCCCTTGCCGCAGCCATTCGCGCTAACACGAACTGGCAGGGGATTTACTGGGAACTCTTCATCTTCATCGGCGCCGTGTTTTTCGTCTTCTGCTTCAGCATGTCGCGCTACTCGATGTATCTCGAGCGCCGGCTGAAGACGGACCATCGTTAGGAGAAATGCGCATGACAAGCATTGTTACGCAACGAGCTTTCCCCCAGGACGGCCGGATCGGTCTTGCAGACGTCGCCATCGAAATTACGGCCATGAACAAGTGGTATGGCGAGTTTCACGCCCTGCGCGACATCAATCTCACCGTTCAGCGCGGCGAGCGGATCGTCATTTGCGGCCCGTCCGGCTCCGGCAAATCGACCATGATCCGCTGCATCAACAGGCTTGAGGAGCATCAGGCCGGCAAGATCGTCGTCGACGGCATCGAGTTGACCAACGACCTGAAGAAGATCGAGGAGGTCCGCCGCGAAGTCGGAATGGTATTCCAGCACTTCAATCTCTTTCCGCATCTGACCATTCTTCAGAACTGCACCCTCGCCCCGATCTGGGTCCGCAAGATGCCGCAAAAGGAAGCCAGGGAACTCGCCATGCACTTCCTTGAGAAGGTCAGGATTCCGGATCAGGCGCATAAATATCCCGGCCAGCTCTCAGGCGGTCAGCAGCAGCGTGTTGCGATCGCACGATCGCTCTGCATGAAGCCGCGCGTCATGCTGTTCGATGAACCGACCTCGGCCCTCGATCCCGAAATGATCAAGGAAGTGCTCGATGCGATGATCGCGCTCGCCGAAGAGGGCATGACCATGCTCTGCGTCACCCATGAAATGGGGTTTGCGCAGGCCGTGGCTAACAGGGTGATCTTCATGGATCAGGGTCAGATCGTGGAGCAGAACGAACCGAAAGCATTCTTCAGCGCGCCGCAATCGGAACGCACGCGCGCGTTCCTCAGTCAGATCCTGGGTCATTAGGCATCGTCGGAGCTCACGAGCGCTGCCGCGGCTCTGAATGCGCATTGACCTCCTCGATGGCTGACTTGTGGAGAAGGACAGTATCTTGCCCTCCTCCGCTTTTCCTTCGCACCGTGATCAGCCGCCGACGGTGTCGAAAGCATCCAGAACGCGCGACGAGTAAACCAAAGCCGCGCCTGCGTTCAGGGCAATCGCCACGCCGAGTGCCTCAGCGATTTCCTCGCGCGTTGCGCCCACTTTTGCGGCTTCGGCAGTATGGCTGGCGATGCAGCCATCGCAGCGCGTCGTCACCGCCACGGCAAGCGCGATCAGCTCGCGGGTCTTGGCATCCAGCCGGCCGGTCTTCTGGCCAGCGCCGCCGAGGGTGCGGACACCCTCGAGCGTAGCCGGCGATAGCTGGCCAAGTTCAGCAACGCGCGACGACAGTTCCTGCCGGTATTTTCCCCATCCGAGCATTTGAAGGTTCTCCGTGAATTTGGGTTGATCCGATGTGACGGCAAGCCCGATCCCCTAGTTAAAACAGAGAGGTAGCGCCCACATCGGCCTCAGGAGTAGCGGATAAGCTTCATGAGCAGAAATGGTATGTTTTCACGTTGCCATGAGCATTGCTCATCGAAGGCGAAGGGAAGATAACGTCTCTTTTCCCTCCGCGTTTCGATTGACGAAGGGGTGCTCAGGCCTGAACATCGACCGTGCCCATCATGCCGAGATCCTCGTGCTCGAGGATGTGGCAGTGATACATGCGCGGCCCCGGCAAATTCTGTCGCAACAGGATGCGTACGGTCTCGCCGGCTACGACGTTCACGGTATCCTTCCAGGCCCGGTATGATGGCTTGGTGACCTGGCCGTCCTTTTCGTGCTCGGCAATCTGGAACTGCGTCCCATGCACATGGAATGGGTGATCCATGTCCGCCTGGTTGACGATTTCCCAGAGTTCGACCTGCCCGACCTTCGAGACTTCGTCGACGCGAGTCATGTCGAAGGTAGCGCCGTTGATCAGGAACTCCATCTCCATGCCCTTCATGGATTCCGTCAGCACCAAGCGACGCGTGACCATCGGCTTTGCGAGGGATTCAATAGTGCGCAGCTTCACCGGAACCGGGGGCATGGCGGGCGCCGGTTTCTCCGAAATATTTGCCGTCAGCAAGGTCATGCCGGCCTCCTCGGGCTTACCCGGCCCCATCCAGCCGCGCTCATAGTCGAGCGTGGTGAGCCTTGCCGTTCCCGGCTTGTCAAAGGAGACGATCAGCTCGACACGCTCGGCGGGCGCAAGCAGCAGTTCGTCGACGGCGACGGGAGCCTCGATAAGGCCACCATCCGTTCCGACGAGCACCATGGCGGCATTCTCGAACTTCAGCCGGAAGAACCGCGCGTTTGTCGCGTTAAACAGACGCAGGCGGCGCTTCTCGCCTTTCGCCACGGCCAGGGCTGGGTTTTTCTGGCCATTGACCAGCACATGGTCGCCGACACGCCCGTTCATCAGGTCCATCATGTTGCTCGCCGGCATGCTTCCGTCTTCGGCAATCCGAAGATCGGTGAACATCAGAACCGTATCGCCATATTCGGCAGGGATCGGATCGCTCTTCGGTTTCACGAGGAAGATGCCCGCGAGGCCGCGATAGACCTGAGCGGCGGTAAGGCCGTGCGGATGGGGATGAAACCAATAGGATGCGGCGCTGCCTTCCGGCAGATCGAAAGCATAGATGCGCTCGCTGCCCGAAACGACTGGCTCCATGGGACTGCCATCCTGATCGGCCGGCACCGGCATCCCATGCCAATGAACCGTCGTCGGTTCGCCGGGAATGCCGTTCTTGAAGTTGATCTCGATCCGGTCGCCCTCGTGCGCCTCGATCACGGGATTTCCGCCATTATAGAGCAGCACGGGCGTATCGAGCCCCTCGGCGAAACGAACGAGGCCCGGCTCTGCGGCAAGCCTCGCCTTGAACAGGCCGGCCTCGCTGGCCTGGTTCATCAGGCGCGGCAACTCGCGCAGAGGCTGCCCTTCCGGCAAAACAAGTTTGTTGCCGGCCATAGGCATCATGTTGCGAGCGCCGTGTCCGGTCATGTTGCCCATGTCGTGCATCATCTGGGCCGCGGCAGGCCCGGAAATCGCAAGGCCTGCCAGGCCCGTCAGAAAAGTACGTCGGTACATCGATTGCTTCCTTTTGGTCGTTTGGGAGCGATCCGCCCATAAGGCCGCTCACCGCAATATCGCGTTTCTTGTTTCTGAGCCGAAGGCAGCTTCGATAAGCCGCCCTCCAGTCATCATTTGCCGTGTTCGGCGAGCCATTTCTTCATCGTGGCAATCTCGTCTTCCTGAGCATTGATCACATCTTCGGCGAGTTTGCGGACTTCGGGATCCCTGCCGTATTGCAGCGCAACCTTGGCCATATCGATCGCGCCCTGATGATGCGGGATCATGCCGCGCATGAAGTCGGTGTCGGCATCGCCGCTGTACTCGATCATCATGTCCTTGTGCATGCGGTCGTTTGCGGCCGCATATGCTTGGGTGGACGAGGCACTGGATGAGGTAGTCTCCGCGCCAGACATGTCCATTCCCGGCATGGAATGATCCGCAGATGTTGCGTCGTTCGTCTTCAACTGGCTCTGCGCGATCGCCAGGCCCGCGCTGATAGCGATCGCACCGGCGATGAAGATCGGGGTGAGCTTATTCATGATCTTGCTCCCTGATCAGCTCGCAGTTGCCGGATAGCCGGCCTTTTCGAGAATCTGCTGAAGTGCCGGCTGAGAGGCGGTCGTCTCGATCTTGACCGTGCGTGCATCGGGATTGGTCTCGATCTTGGCGTCGGGATCGACGGACTGGATTGCCTTGGTAACGGACCTTGCGCAGCCGCCGCAGGTCATGTTTTCGATTCTGAGTTCCATGAGAATTCTCCTTGGTTTTGATCTCACGGCACTCAAAGTGGAGTTTCCAACCATGGTAAGGTCAAGTGCCGTCCGACGAAAAAAAATGCTATTGACCTTCCCATGGTTGGAAGCCCCACCTTCCCTTCACATTCAAATTCCGGAGCGTGAAAGGACCTCCCATGAATAGTTCAGTCCGGCCAACGGATTTATCGACGGTCATATCTCTGCCTATCGACGGCATGACGTGCGCATCCTGTGTGGGCAGCGTCGAACGCGCCCTAAAAGAGGTGCCTGGCGTCGATTCCGTATCCGTCAATCTCGCCACCGAAAAGGCGAGCATAATGGCGCACGCAGCCATCGACCGCGCGAAACTCGTCCAGGCTGTCGAAAACGTCGGCTATTCCGTGCCTGGGAATTTCGCGCCTGCGGCCAGTTCCATCGAGCTTTCGATCGAAGGCATGACCTGCACATCCTGCGTGGGCAGCGTCGAACGCGCCTTGAAGGCTGTTCCAGGCGTCAGCGAGGCCGCCGTCAACCTTGCGACCGAGCGTGCTACGGTCAAAGGATCGGCGGATGCGGCAACCCTGATCGCGGTGGTCGAAAACGCCGGCTACGAGGCGAAGCTTATCGGTGCCGACCGAGAGGACGAAAACACCGAGCGCGCCGGGAAGAAGGATGCCGAGCGGCGCGAGCTCAGCCGCGACTTTACCATCGCCGCCGTGCTTACCGCGCCGGTCTTTCTCATGGAGATGGGATCGCATTTCATCCCGGGCGTTCACAGCCTCATCGAATCAACGATCGGCATGCAGTGGAGTTGGTACATCCAATTCGCGTTGACGACGCTCGTCCTTTTTCTCCCCGGCATCCGCTTCTATCATAAGGGACTTCCGGCACTTGGGCGGCTTGCCCCAGACATGAACTCATTGGTCGCCATCGGCTCGCTCGCGGCCTATGGCTATTCGCTGGTCGCAACCTTCGCGCCCGGTTTCCTCCCCCCTGGCACGATCAACGTCTATTTCGAAGCCGCCGGTGTCATCGTAACGCTCATCCTGCTCGGCCGCCTGCTGGAGGCCCGCGCCAAAGGACGCACCTCCGAGGCGATCAAGCGCCTGGTCGACCTTCAGGTCAGAAGCGCCCGTGTTCGCCGGGATGGCAAGGCTGTCGATCTGCCGATCGGCTCGGTTGTCGCCGGTGATATCGTCGAAGTCAGGCCCGGCGAACGTGTTCCCGTCGATGGAGAAGTGGTTGAAGGAAACAGCTATGTCGACGAGTCGATGATTACGGGCGAACCGATCCCGGTATCGAAAACCACAGGCAGCGCGGTTGTCGGCGGCACGGTGAACCAGAAAGGTGTATTTGCGTTCCGGGCGACCGCCGTGGGTGGCGACACCGTGCTATCGCAAATCATTCGCATGGTCGAAGAAGCGCAAGCCTCCAAGCTGCCCATCCAGGCTCTGGTCGATAAGGTAACCATGTGGTTCGTGCCGGCCGTCATGGCTGTGGCCGCAATTACCTTCGTGGCATGGCTCTACTTCGGCCCCTCGCCCGCCCTTACCTTTGCGCTCGTCAACGCCGTGGCGGTTCTGATCATCGCGTGCCCCTGCGCCATGGGTCTGGCGACGCCTACTTCGATCATGGTGGGCACAGGGCGCGGCGCAGAGCTCGGCGTATTGTTCCGCAAGGGCGAGGCGTTGCAATTGCTCAAGGACGCCAAGGTCGTCGCCGTCGACAAGACCGGCACCCTGACCGAGGGCAAGCCGACGCTGACGGACCTGGAACTGGCCACCGGGTTTGACAGGCCGACCGTCCTCAGCCTCATCGCCGCCGTCGAGGCCAAGTCCGAGCACCCGATCGCCCGTGCGATCGTCGACGCCGCCACCGGGGAAGGTCTCTCGCTGTCGTCCGTGTCGGATTTTGAATCAGTTACCGGTTTCGGCGTGCAGGCGAAGGTCGAAGGCAAGCTGGTCCAAATCGGCGCCGATCGCTACATGGTCGAGCTTGGCTACGACGTCGCCGGTTTCGCCTCGGTCGCCGAACGCCTGGGCAACGAGGGCAAGTCACCCCTCTATGCCGCGATTGACGGCAAGCTCGCGGCGATCGTCGCCGTGGCGGACCGGATCAAGGACACGACTCCCGCGGCGATCAAGGCCCTGCACGATCTCGGCCTCAAGGTCGCGATGATTACCGGCGACAATGCCCGCACTGCGAACGCCGTTGCGGCGCGGTTGGGCATCGACGCGGTCGTAGCCGAAGTGCTGCCGGATGGTAAGGTCGACGCGATCAGCGGCCTCAAGAGCCAGTATGGCAAGGTCGCCTTCGTCGGTGACGGCATCAACGACGCCCCGGCGCTTGCCGAAGCGGATGTGGGTCTCGCCATCGGCACGGGCACGGATATCGCCATCGAGGCCGCGGATGTGGTCCTGATGTCGGGCAGCCTGCAGGGCGTGCCAAACGCCATTGCGCTTTCCAAGGCGACGATCGGCAACATCCGCCAGAATCTGTTTTGGGCCTTTGCCTACAATACGGCCCTGATCCCGGTCGCCGCGGGTGCTCTCTACCCGGCCTTCGGCATCCTGCTCTCGCCGGTCTTCGCGGCGGGTGCCATGGCCCTTTCGAGCGTCTTCGTGCTCGGCAATGCGCTGAGGCTCCGCCGGTTCAGGGTCGCCAATTGATAAACCAGGTACAGCCGGTCCCGCACGGGACCGGCTACCCTACGCAGGAGAAAACTCATGAATATCGGACAAGCGGCAAAGGCATCGGGCGTATCGGCCAAGATGATCCGCTATTACGAACAAACCGGCCTCATTCAGGCGGCCGATCGTACGGCTTCAGGTTATCGCGACTATTCGGAGGATGATGTCCACGTGTTGCGCTTCATCCGCCGCGCGCGGGATGTCGGCTTTCCGGTTGCGGAGATTCAGACGCTACTGGATCTCTGGGTCAACCGCGAACGGCAAAGTGCCGATGTCAAACGGATTGCGCTTGCCCACATCGCCGAGCTTCGGCTTAAAATTCAGGAACTGGAGCAGATGGCCGCAACTCTTGAGGAGCTGGCTACGAAGTGCACCGGGGACGACCGTCCGGGCTGCCCTATTCTGGACGATTTGGAGACCCGCGATACGGATGATGCCCGCATCGCCAACCCTAAATATACTTCGAGAATCTCGCCGCGTGACCGGATGAAGCGCAAGTTTTGAGACTTGGGGAATGCCTGGGCGCCTAATTGCTAGTAGTAACCATAGCCATCCTTTAACCGAGCCGTTCGCCACTCGATGGGTCGAACAGGTGCGCCTTTGCGGTGTCGATTTTGAGCTGGATCGCCTGGCCTGTGGCTACGGGAGGGCGATCCCTCACGGCGGCGGCGATGGAGTGGGTCCCGGCTTGTAGTTGCAGATGCGTATCGGAGCCGGTCGGCTCGATAATAATCACTTTGGCTTGCACGCCGTCTGCATCGACGGCGATGTGTTCCGGCCGGATGCCGAGCTGGACGGATCGACCGAGATGGCGGCGGGCGCTTTCCGGCAGCGGCCAATGCAGATTTTCCGCGGCCTGCAATTCCATGGCTCCGCCCCGTTCGACAACGAGGCCGTCTATGAAGTTCATCGATGGCGATCCGATAAAGCCGGCGACGAAGCTGTTGGCCGGTGCATCGTAGATTTCGAGCGGCGAGCCGATCTGCTCGATATGGCCGCCACGCATGACGACGATGCGGTCGGCCATGGTCATGGCCTCCATTTGGTCATGCGTCACGTAGACCATGGTGGTGCCGAGCCGCTGGTGCAGCGTCTTGATCTCCGTGCGCATCTGCACGCGCAGTTTCGCATCGAGATTGGAAAGCGGCTCATCGAAGAGGAAGACCGCCGGGTTGCGGACGATGGCGCGCCCCATTGCCACGCGCTGGCGCTGCCCGCCGGACAATTGCCGGGGATAGCGATCGAGGAGTGCGGCAAGGTCGAGGATCGCGGCGGCATCACTCACCTTCTGCTCGATCTCCTGCCTGCTGCGGCGCGCGAGCTTCAGCGAAAAGGCCATGTTGTCGCGCACGGTCATATGCGGATAGAGCGCGTAGGACTGGAACACCATGGCGATATCGCGCTCATTGGGTTCGAGATCGTTGACGATGCGGTCGCCGATTTCGATCTCACCGTCGCTGATGCTTTCAAGCCCGGCGATCATGCGCAGCAAAGTGGATTTGCCGCAGCCCGAGGGGCCGACCAGAACGACGAATTCCCCGTCCTGCGCGGCGACGGAGACGCCATGCAGCACTTCAAGCGCGCCGTAGCGTTTGATGGCGTTGCGAATGGTCAGTTTTGCCATGGATCTCTCCCGATAATGTCGGCCGGTGCGTCAACGCCCGCCCATGCCCGCATTGAGTGCGATGCTGTTGTAAATGAGCTTCTGCAGGATGATCGCGAGGAAGATCCCGGGAAGCATGGAAAGGGCGGCGCCCGCCATCAGATAGTTCCATTGCGTGCCCTGCTGCGTCTGGAACAGGGTGAGACCGACTGGCAGCGTGGCATTGTCGGCACCGGTCATGACGATCAGGGGCCAGAGGAAATTGTTCCACTGCCCGATGAAGGTGAACAGTGACAGCAGCCCGATCGCCGGCATCGACAGGGGCACGATGATGCTGATGAGGATACGCAGGCGCGACGCGCCGTCGATCCTTGCGGCTTCCTCCAGCTCCATGGGAATGGAGAGGAAGAACTGCCGCATCAGGAATGCGCCGAAGGTGCCGAAGGAGATCGGCAGGATCACGCCGGGGAAAGTGTTGACCAGGCCCAGCTTGTTGACGATCAGAAACAGGGGAATGATGAGCATCAGCGGCGGCACCATCAGCGTGCCGATATAGCCCAGCAGCAAGGTTTCACGCCCTCTGAACTTCAGCCGCGCAAAAGCGTAGCCGGAAAGGCAGGAGACGACGACGGTGATAACAGTCACGCAGACGGCGATGACGGCGCTGTTGAGAAAGAAGCGGCCGAAGGGCAGCCTAGTCCAGGCAGCGGCAAAATTACCCCATTCGAAGACCTCTGGCAGGATGCGCACCGGTATTGCCGTCACTTCGGCATTCGAGCGCACTGCATTCGAGACCATCCAGAAAAAAGGAAATAGGAAGGCGAGCGCCACGAGCGCAAGGGCGGCGTGATTGATGATATCGAGCACCAGCTTCCGGCGCGCTCTGGCCTTGGACTTAAGCGTCATAATGCACCCATTTGCGCTGGAACCAGAATTGCAGGGCGGTCAGCGCCATGATCAGCGCGAACATCACCCAGGCGATTGCCGAGGCATAGCCCATCTGGAAATTCTGAAAGCCGCGCTGGTAGATGGCGTAGCCGAGCGTTGCGGTCGACGATCCCGGCCCGCCTTTCGTCATGACGAAAATCTGGTCGAAGACCTGCAGCGACGTAATCGCCGTCATCACCGTGCCGAAGAACAAGGTCGGAGAGATCAGCGGCAGGCGGATTTTCCAGAAACGGTCCCAGGCCGTGGCGCCGTCGATCCGCGCCGCTTCCAGATAGGTCGCCGGCACCATGTCGAGAGCAGCGTTGAAGAGAACCGTATTGTAGCCGACGCCAGCCCAGATCGATGTGAGCACCACAGCCTGCATGGCGAGCGTGCGATCGTTGAGGACGCCTGAGAACGGCAATGACAACGCAGCCATCAGGCTGTCGAAAAGGCCGCCGCTGGTGAAGATCAGCATCCAGACCATGGCGACCGCGATGAGCGGGGTGAAAGTCGGAAGGAAGAAGATCACCCGGAACCAGCGCTGTCCGATCTTCAGGCTCGAAATCCAGGTCGCCAGCCCCAGCGAAATGACGATATTCAGCACCAGATATTCGACCGTGAAGAAGATGGTGTTACGCATGACCGTCCAGAATTGCGGGTCGGTCGTAAACAGGCGCGTGTAATTGGAAATGCCGACGAAACGCGGCGTACCGAGCAATTGCCAGTTGGTAAAGCTGAGCGCGATCGAAGCAAGGATCGGCAGGACGAGGAATAGCACGATGCCGATCAGGCCCGGCAGCAGAAAGAACAAGGCCGTCCATCCCTCGCCTCTGAACCATTTGCGCGAGCGTGGCCTTGGTCTTGCGATCATGTCGGTGTGTTTGCCCAGCATCATGGGCCTCTCCTTTCCGGCAAGGGCGCTGCGGTCGAGCTGGTAGGCCCGGCCGCAGGCAGGCCAGATCCCTTGGGGGCTAGGGAAGCTGGCTCTGAATGTCGCTCAGCACGCCCTCGGGTTTCGAGTCTCCCGTCAGCGCCAGCGGCACATATTGCATCACCAGATTCTCGAACTGGTTCCATTTCTCGTTGATACGGAACGGCGTGGTGTGGGCGAACATATATTGCAGCGTGTCGCGGGTGCCGCTGACATTTTTGGCCGCGCCGTCATACCAGGCGGTCTGCTGCGCAAGACGGGCCGGCAGCGCGCGCCCGGCCGAGCCGAGGATCTCGGCCGCCTTCGGACCGCTCAGCACCTGCAGCGCCTTGAAAGCCGCATCCTTGTGCTGGCTGGTGGCGGAAATGCCCCAGCCCGAGCCGGCCGTGATGAAGCGCGACGGGCCGCTTCCGCGTGGCAGAGGCGCGATACCGATCTTGAACTTGACGTTGGCCTGCGCGGTAATCAGCGTCCAGGGACCGTCGATATACATGGCGACATTGCCCGAGGCGAAGCGGCCGCTTGCTGCGGAGGCATCGGCTGCCGAGGCAAAGACGGGCGAGAGTTTGTCCTTGGCAGTGAGATCGGCATATTTGCTAAAGGCATCGACAAAGCCGGCATTGGTCAGGTCGAATTCATTATCGGAATTGAAGTATTCCGCACCGAGGGCGACGGGGCCGGCAATAAAATCGAAGCCTTGGGTGCCGTAACCATAGGTTCCGTCCTTCGTCAGCGTCTTGGCATCCGCCTTGAAGTCATCGAAGGTCCAGTCCTTGGCAGGCTCCTTCAAGCCGGCGGCGGCAAACTTGTCGCGATTGTAGAAGACCATCCAGGGGCCGACGTCATAGGGCAGCGCGTAGAGCTTGCCGTCATGAGAGAGCCCGGACATGATCGATGTCTCGAAGTCCGCCACCTTCACGTCGCTGTTCTTCACGTAGTCGTCGAGCGGCGTGAGGATCGAATAGAAATTGGGCATACGCATAGACTGCATCGAGACGATGTCGGCGACCTGGCCCGATGCCGTCAGAACCGGCAGGCGCGTCCAATAATCCGTCCAGCCCGAAAGCTGTAGCTGGACCTTGATGTTGGGATATTGCTGGGTGACGAGATCGGCCAGTTGCTGCCAGAGCTGCGCATCGTTGGGCTCGCCCCACATCTGCCAGGTAAGGGTCACGGGAGCATCCTGCGCCTTAGCGCCGATGCCAGGTAGTGAACTCGCCGCAAGGGCGGCGGCAAAAATCAATGAACGTTTCATGATGGCTCCTCCTCCATAATAGCTTTGGTTGCAGTGACGCTGATCACACTCCGGACGCTCCCCTCCGGCTTGGTCTTGCGGCTCGTTCAGGCCGCGATCATAACCTCCAGGTCGGCGATCAGGCCGATCAGTTCCGTTCGTTGGCGCCGCCAGGGGTCCGAACCTTGTCCCGGCTCCAGAATGGCGGTCATCCGCTGCAGGAAGTCAGGGGGCAGCCGCTCGAGTTCGGCTGCCATGGGCAGATTCCAGCCGTCACCCGGGAAATAGACCCGGTTGAGGGCAAAGACCGTCTGCAGAATGGCGTTGGCAAGCTTGCCCGTCAGCCCCACGAGAAAGACGAGATCGCGGCGAGCGACCTTGCTCTCATAGTGATAATCCCTGGCCCAGTAGCGCAGGATGTCCATGTATTGGCTGAGGACGGAGGCCCTGAGTGCTTCCGGATACTCCGCCAATTGCCGCTTCCAGCCGGTCAACAGACCGCGCGGATCCGCGATGATCTGCTGGCTGGCGAGATCGGTCGGCAGGTGATAGCCCCAGATCGTCCATTCGAAGGTTTTGGGCACGGGCATGCCGGCAAGCCAGGATTCCAGATCGCGCTGCACGCCTGCGTAACGGCGCATCCAGACCCCATCCATGCGGATACCCTCGGCCTGCCAGCTTTGCAGAGCCGCTTCGAAACGCCTCCATGCCTCGGTTTGCCGAACCTCCGGTCCGCGATAGGCATCGGCATAGACCCGGAAGTCGAAATCCGATTGCGCATCCGACCACCCCTTGCCGCGCGACCCGGCGAGCGCGACGGCGCCATTGCCGTCTTCGGCCAGATCGGCGATCAAGGGGGTCATCGCGGCAATGAGTTCGGCTTCGCGGCTCATGACAGCACCGGGCGGCTGGGTTTCGCTATCTCCTTCAGTCCTTGAGGATCAGTTCGATGACCGGCGTGACGACATCCGGCTTGAGCACCGGCAGCTCCAGGCTCAGTACGCCCTCGCCAACCGCGACGCCGATATTGGAATCGACATCGGCATCCGGATCGAGCCAATGGAGTTCGCTGGCGTCATGCAGGAACTGCGCATATTTGACCTTACGCCCCAGCCCTTCGATATGAATGTGGCGGAACGGCCAGGTCTGGATATGCAGATAGAGCCGATTGCCCTTCTGGGTGAAGCGGCAGCCGCTCGGAGCCTTGTAAGTAGAGGGGCCGGCTCCGCAGATCGCACGACCGTTCAGCCGCATCCATTCGCCATAGGTGTCGAGCGCCTTGATGGCGCGGGCGTCGAAAGTGCCGCGGCCGGTCGGGCCAACATTCATCAGCAGGTTGCCGCCGAGCGAAACCGTATCGACCAGGATGTTGATGAGCTGACCTGCATCCTTCCAGCTCGTCTCGTCGCGATAGTAGCCCCAGGAACCGCTGAAGGTGTGGCAGGCCTCCCAGCGCACCGGCAATCCGGCAACCGTCGGAGCGACACGCGGCGTATATTGTTCCGGCGTCACCAGGTCGGGCATGTGATCTGCGTCGCGCGGAAGATCTAGGCGGTCGCCGACGATGATATCGGGCTGTAGTTGGCGCACCAGCTTCATGAGATCTTCGCTCTCCCAATCGGCGCGGCCCTTGCCGGGCAGCCCCTTGTACACGCGGCGGGGATAGCTGAAATCGAACCAGATCACGTCGATCTTGCCGAAGTTCGTCAGAAGTTCGGTCACCTGATCGCGCATGTACTTGGCATAACGCTTGACGTCGCGGCCCTCATTGAGCTTGGCGGCGTCGGGATGGTTGCGCTGCGGGTGATGCCCGTCGATGGGGAAATCCGGATGATGCCAGTCGAGCAGCGAATAATAGAAGCCGACCTTCAGCCCCTCGGCGCGAAGCGCTTCGACATAAGGGCCAATCAGGTCTTTGCCATAGGGCGTGTTGGTGACCTTGTAGTCGGTGACCTTGCTGTCCCACAGGCAAAAACCCTCGTGATGCTTGGCGGTCAGGACGACATATTTCATGCCGGCTTGGCGCGCGCGACGCGCCCATTCGCGGGCGTCGTAGAGGTCGGGATCGAAGTTGTCGAAATACTTCTGATAGGCCTCGGTGGTGAACTCCTCGCGGTTCTTCAGCCATTCATGCCGTGCGCCGAGGGCGTACAGCCCGAAGTGAATGAACATGCCGAAGCGGTCGCGTCCAAACCATGCTTTGCCATCGGCCACATCACGGCCGCTACTGATCGCTGCGTCGGTCACACTATCCTCCCAAGTGTTACGGCTTAATCGAACCGGTTCGATTTAATCATTGACCCTCCTGCCCTGCATGTCAAGCGCGCTGTTGAAATCTCTTTCTGCATATTGCTTCACGGCCTATAAATGTTAGATTTGTGACAGCGATTCATTGAGGGAAGTACCTTCGATCGGAAAGCAAAAGGCGATAGAAACGGTTCGAAAAATTCATGGCCACAATTCGTGATGTCGCCAAACTCGCTGACGTATCCGTCTCGACGGTGTCGCTGGCGCTCAGCAATCCGGCGCGGGTCAGCCAGAAAACGCTGGAAAAAATTCGCCAGGCGATTGCCGCGGTCGGCTTCGTTGCCGACCCGCTTGCCCAAAGCCTTGCGCGCGGACGCAGCCGCATGATCGGTTTCGTCGTCGGCAATGTCGGCAACCCGTTTTTCGGGGATATCCGGCGCGAGCTGGAAAACTATGCGCTCGACCACGAGCATTTCGTCGTCGTCACCGATTCCTCCGGCAAGACGGATCGCGAGAGGGCGATGGTCGAGCACCTGATCGGCCTTAAGACTGCCGGCCTGGCGCTTGCGCCGTCCGGTTATGACCAGAACTATATCGATTTCATCGCAGGCCTGAACGTGCCGATCGTCTGCTTCGACCAGAAGGTTGCCGGGATCGAGCGCGATTTCGTCGGGTCCGACAATTACCTCGCCGGCGCAATGCTGACCGAGCATCTTCTTCAGCTTGGCCACAAGCGCATCGCCTTCATCACCGGCCCGAGCCATATGCACACGGCGACGGAGCGTTATCGCGGCTTTGCCGAGACCATGGCCAATGCCGGCGTTGAGGTGAACCCGAATTTCGCCGTCGACGGGCAGTTCACGCGCACCGCCGGCTACGAAGCGGCCATGCGCCTGCTGATCCAGCCCGAGCGGCCCACCGCAATCCTTGGCGCCAACAACACCGTGGCGCTTTCGGCATTACAGGCCATGCAGGAGCTGGGGTTCCGCTGTCCGGAAGACATTTCGCTCGCGATGATCGACAATGTGCAATGGAGTTCGGTCATCACGCCGCGCATTACCATGGTGGTTCAGGACACACTGGCGCTCGGCGGCATCATCGCCCGCCGCCTCATGCACCGCATCACCAATCCGGAAGGCGCCGTCGAGCCGGCACGGGATTTTGTGCTGACGCCGAAATTCGTTCCGGGCAATTCCTGCCGAAGAATTTAGGGCATCGCACATCGAAGCGCGGCGATCTCATATCAAGGGCGCAGCAAAACCGCTCATGCGGCAGGGCTGCTCATGCGCGCAGCCCTCCATCTCCATCGCCGGTTCTGCCTCTTCCTACGTCCTGCGCGATTGCCTCGCCGTTCAGTGCTCCAGGAAGACGTAGTTCATCCAACTGCTCATGCGCAGAAGGACCTTTCGGAGGACGGCGACGTGATGCCAGTGCTCGGTATAGACCGCAACCTCCGCAACGACGCCTCCCGGCAATTGATATTTGTCCGTATTTTCGAGCAGTTCGATACGCGCCAGCGTCTGTCCCGGTGCGGTACGCTCCGGCGACTGCGGATCGATTAGCGCTCCGCTAGGCTGAAGCTGTCCCTGGGCCATGACGTCGATGACTTCTTCGACGCGTGCCTTGAAAATTTTGCCAGGAACCGCCTTGAAAGCGACTTCGGCGTCGTCGCCGACACTCACGCGCTGTAGCGAATTCTGGATGAACGCTGCGGCGAGCATTCGGTCCTCACTGTTGATGAACACCATCACCGGACGCAATGGCAACGGGTTGGCCATCATGCCGGGGCGAAGGAAGACCTGGGTCACATAGCCATCGCTCGGCGCACGCACCGTCGTCTGGTCAAGCTCGTATTCCGCATTGCCCAGTTCCGCCGTCAACCGGGCGACGGTTGGGTTCGTACCGTTGATCTCGGATTCATAGGCGAGTTTTGCCTGGACAGCCTGGGCACGTGCCGTATCTGCGGCGGCTTCGGCGGTCAGATAGATACCACGCCGGTTTTCGACCTCCAGTTCGGAATAGACGGCACCCCGGCCGCTGGATTTCGCGTTCTCATTTGAGTTCTGGAATTTCTCGAATGCCTGCAACGCACGATCTCGCGAGGCTTCCGCTCCGACGACTCCGGCATTGGCGGCGTCGAGAGCAGCCTTCAATTGAAGGACCGTCTGCTTCGCCTCGGCAAGCGCTGCTTTCTTCTGATCGACGACAAACTGGTAGGGTCGCGGATCAATGCGGAAGAGCACATCGCCCTTCTTCAGCGGCTTGTTCGGCTCGACCGGGACTTCCACGACCTGCCCGCCGACGACGGGAATGACCGGCGCCGAAGTGAAATAGATGCGCCCGTCCCCGGAATAGGGATGATTGTAGCTCATGATGAGCAGCAGGGCCCCGATCAAAAAGATGCCACCCAGGACCGCTGTCGAGAGTGTCCATTGGTTTACCGGAATCCGGAACACCTTAAAGATCGTAAAGCAGATCGCGGCATAAGTGAGTATCAGGAGCAGATCCATCAGGCTTTCTCCCTCTCCGACGACGGTTGCGCTTCGAGCTCAGCGATCCGGGCATGAAGACGTGCGATTTCGGCATTTGCTTCGGCTTCGCGCGAAAGCTTGCCATCGGGCCGAATTCCCCAACCGCGGTCCTCCCGGTAGAGGGTCGCCCAAATGAAGAGAAACGGCCAAATCGCGTGCAGGGTGAACAGGCTCACCCAACCGGCAACATGGATGGCATCCTGGTGAGGGTGGTTGCGAGCCTTGGCGATCAGATGCGGGATGTCATGAATCGCGATCACCGCATAGAAGAGAGTGACCACCATGAAAATCAGCACCCCAAGTGCAAAATAGTCGAGAAACACGGTTCCTCCTTTTCGGCCTGTGACCAAGCCGACCGGCCGTCATCGAGGAGGAGATAGTAACGCCGCCAGACCTCAAACGCCTGTAGCATCACGTATCGTCTATTAGCCAAGCCGCAGAGTTTTCAGCAAAACCTTGATTTCAGGGGGTAACTGTGACGCCGGCCGATCTTAATCCTGAAAGGAAATGCTCTTGGTCCGATGGGCGCTGCAGCCGTATTGCGACTTCCCTACGAATATTGGTCAGGAGTGCGGGCGCATTCGATTTGAGCCAGTCCTGTTCTCGGCTGGCTTCATCGAGCTTGCCCTCCGCGCCAAGGATCGCGAGCAGCACGAGATGGTGCATCGGATTATATTTGAGATCTGCCATACGCGCCCAAAGCTCGGCCGCCTGATAGTCCCGCCGCATATAGGCGCAAAGTGCCATGCCCACTTCATAATATCCGATCGGGCCTGGGTTTCTGCTGATGGCACTCGACATCAGTTCGCAACCCGTTTCCCATTTTCCTGAGAAGGCGAGCCTGAATCCATATTCTCCGGCAACTTCCGTGTCGTTCGGATTGATCGCATAGGCGGCGGCTCCCTCCCTCAACGCGGCGTCAACATCGCCGTTGAAGAAGTTCGCGAGCATCAATGCCTGCAACGCCCGAGCATTCTGAGGGTCGATTTCCACCGCACGTTTGGCGGTTTCAAGAGCAAGCGTCAACGGATGTGGTGATTGCGGCATGTCCAGCCGGTACTGGAAACGAATCTCGTCCAGATAGGTCAGAGAGAGCAATGCCCATGAGGTTGCATAAGCCGGAAGACGCTCGGTCGTGCGCTTGAGACAGTCCTGCACGGCGGCATGGTTTTGCGGATTCAGGTCGATCCGATAATTATAATAGGACAAGGTGCATGCATAGGCATCCCAGTCGTCGGGCGGAGATTGGGCTAAACGTGCGGCGTCGGCCTGGTAGATCAGGCCGTAAGGCTGGGCGACAGCCGTCGCGACGCGCCGTGCGATATCGGCTTCCACCTCAAGTATATCCTGCACTCGAAGGTCCCTGTCGTAATTGTTCGCCCAAGTCACCGATCCATCTGAACGACGGACAAGTCTGGCCGTAAGCCGAAGCTTGTTTCCCTCGACGCGTATACCTCCCTGCAGCGCAAAGCGCGGTTCTTCCACCCGCACGTCCGGGCTGGAAAGCGGCTCCTTTGCAATGACGGCAATTTCCTTGAATTTCGCAAGCTCGCCAATGACTTCGTCCGTAAGCCCCCGGGCGATGTCGGCGGATCCGCCCTCCTTTGAAATTTCCTCGAACGGTTCGACGAGAACTTTGGGAACGCTTCCAGATGCCGGAGCCGGAGCGGCATTTTGAGCCCTATGCGATGAAAAGAAGAACGTGCTCAACGGCGGGATAATGGCGACGAACGTCGTCAGGACTATCGCCGCGGAAATCGCATACCACAGCCACACGGGCGGAGGTGCCTTATCCGTGCGATCGGCCACGATCACCGGCTTCTGCACTTCGGCCGGGGTCTCCAGGACATTGTCGGGATCGGGCCGATCGGCCAGCCTGTCAGCAGCAGTCGCATACCGGAAACAAGGTATATAGGCACCTTTCGGTATGGTGATGATGATCCGGTCTGCCCACCCGGCAACTAGATAGTAGCGTTCGAGGCCGCGACGAATCCGGCCGGCTTCTATTCTGACGACCGGATCGTTCTGAGCATCAAACGACGCATCCCGGGCAAAAACCTCCTGTGCAATCGTGTAAGCCTTGAGATAATCAGCCCGTCCGCCCAGCGTCTCTTCAACGACATATTCCAAAAACCTGCGGCCCCGCTCCGGTGCCAGGAACTCTTCACTTGAGAGGATTCGCTGAAGCTGCTCCCGGATCTCCCACATCTCAGGAGACGACGTGTCGTCTCCGCCGCTTGCCCAAGCGCTCTGCATGGTGTCCCCCTGCGACCGTAGCGGTCGTCTTATCGCCCTTGTATGTTCATGTATATTACGCCTCTAATTAAGGTAGTGGCAATATAATGTCTCAATCTGCTTGACGTGATCATGACGAGCGGGGCGGGGATGATATCGGGAAAAAATAGTTCAACGCATTTGTCCGCGCTTCAAATCGTCGAGGTGCGCTTTCCCCATGAAGTCGCGCGGGTACAACAGCTCTTTAGCGTAGACGAAACTTTTCGCAGCATGTGCGAAGACCTTGCAGCCGCCGTCGAAACGCTGACGCGGGTGGACGATCTCCCCGACAATGTCCGGGAAGCGCGACGCCAGGAATACGCCGGACTCGTCGATGCTCTTTCCGGTGAAATTCGCGATGCAATTCGCAATTCGAAACTTGTGATCTTACGGCCGCAGCCAGGGCGCCCCAAGTCTTAGCGCATCACCAGATTGAACCGATGCAGCCCATGAATTGGTTGGGAAATCATGAGAATTGCTCCGCAGCGGGCATTCAGCCAACGGCATCGGGCGGCGGGTTATTTCACTAGCTGCTGCGGTTGGAGATCACCTTGGAGCGTACCTTCGGGAGCCGGCTGCTTCCTCCTTGGTCGCAACGGCTGCTCGACTATGGTAGCAGGAGCAGCAACAGCCGCGGCGGCAACCGTGCCTATATTCGATACCGTGCCGCCGACGACAGCCGTGATGCCCTGCCCTAGCGTTACGTTCGAATCCGTAAGCGGCTGACCGGTCATCAGCCTTTTGCCGATGAGCTGGACTATTTCCGGACTTTCCGCGAACTTGCCGTGGTTCAGTGCGTCATCGGATTTGACCTTTGTCAGGTCGATTGCCGTAATTCCCGCCTTTTCGAGTTTCGTTCGATAGGGCTCTTCCGTCGGGTTGATCGCACCCAAGCGGGAGACCCTTCCCGTGATAAAGCTCGACACCGCGAGCGCTTTATCGTCTTGAGACACGAAGATGGTGAACTTCGGCCTCGGCGCCCCCATCTCCACATACTGTTTGGCGAAGACTTGGATGTCGATATCCGGCGATGCGAGAATAACATTGTGGATCTTAGGGTTCACATGGCCATCGCGGATGCCCATCTGCCGGAGGGACTCCATGGCGAGCCACGTTCCCATCGAGTGGGCGAGAATGGTGATGTCCTTTACATCCGGATCCGCAGCGAGCGTGTGAAGCGCCTGCTCAAGCGCGGTTCGTGAATAATTGGTGCTTTCCTTGTCATATTGATAGGCGATGAGCTGCGCCCTGGAGGGCCATGTGAAGAGGACCGGCGTCGCTTGCATTCCGCTGTCATGGACGATCTGGGCCAGCCGGAAGACGGAATCCTCGTATTTGTTGTTGAAGCCATGAATGAAAACGAGCGCGTGTCCGCCGACGACGTGCTGACGGAACCATGCTCGACCCTCCGCGACCGTCTCCAATTGCTTCACGCGGATGACGGCGAAGTCGGTTGCTGGATTGGGCGGCAGCCGATGCGGCCACTGCACGGTGCCAGGCTGGCGTTTGGGCGGGATCGAGACCGCTACCTCCGTCAAATAGGGCTTCGGACTGCGCTCGCCATTGAACAGCGTGGCCGGATCGCCGGAGGGCTGGCGGGTGGTTGCGACGAGCATGTCCACCTTCGCAGTGGGCGGCGCCGATGCCGAAAGCGTCACCGGCGTCATTACGCCGCTCGGATGACCGCATCCTGAAAGGACTGAAAGCAGAACAACCAGAGACCTTCTAAGCATGCATTTTTCCAATCGAACGGTGCACCTGATCGCACGCCGGCAGCCTCCGTTCGGACCATCGCTCCGAAGCGGCCATCGGATCATAGGCGGCAGCTCTGGCATTGGTAGTAACTTACGCGATGGTGCTTTTCTTCGCCCGTATGATACGGGTGGGCAACTTGGCGGCAGGAAGGCTCAGCTTACGGTCAGGAAACAGCCACCTCTTGCGAGGTTTCGGGAGAATTGTCACCGGCAGGAAGGATGGGGCTCGTCCAGGCCACGAACAGATCATAGAAAACACCAAGAACCACCGGGCCGAGAAACAAGCCTACCAAACCGTGCGCCAAAGCTCCTCCAATAACGCCAAGCAAGATCAGGGGCATCGGCGTGGATAGACCGCGCGAGATCAAAATCGGCTTTAAAATATTGTCGAGAACGGTGACCGGCACTGCGAGAAGCGTGAACAGCAAAGCATCCGGGAATGGCCAGGTGAACCAGGCCCAAATGACCAGGGGCAGCAGCACGATACCTGGTCCGATCTGGATGATGCAGAATACGAAGACCACGAAGGTCAGCGCGCCTTTTGCCGGAACGTCGAAGAGAAAAAAGATAAGCCCGCAGAGCAGCGTTTGCAGCAATGCGATGCCGATGATACCACGGGAAACATTGCGGACAGTCATACTTGCCAGACGAACGAAATCGGTTCCTCTGTTGCCGGCGATCCGAGCAACGACCAAGTTCACCGACGTTACCAGTTGCTGTCTTGCAACCAGGAAGCAGCCGCACAGCAGTACGGATGCAATGAAACTGAGCACACCGCCCCCAAGAGCCGCCGTTCTCTCCAGAATGACGCCTGCAGCCGCCTTTATCGGCTCCTGGAACTGCTTCAGCATCACCGTAAAGTTGGCGATGGCGTAGTTCCAAATCTCAAAGGCGCGCTCCCCGACATATGGCCAGGCCCTTATGCTCTGAGGCGCCGAAGGCAAGACAACCGTCCCTTCTTTCAGGCCGGTCAGAAGCGCGCGCGTACCGTCGGCGAAGCTGAACAAGATGGCCGCAAGCGGCGCGATCACGATCGCGAGGCACGCGACGACGATCAGGACTGCCGCGGCAATGCCGCGACGGCCAAGCAATCTCCTTAACAGTTCAAAGAGAGGAAAAAGGGCCACCGCCAGGATCGCCGCCCAGGCGAAGATCAAGATGAAGGGAGCGACGATCGTAAAGGACCAATAGGCGAAAAGACCGACGACACCCAGTCGGATAAACTCGCTTATGCGCGCGTCAGCGGAATTCGAGCTCGACCGGACGCTGCCGGTGTCTGCCGCAACTTCCTGTACGGGCGGTGCTGAGATCGATTGCATGGCACAAAGCCCCGGCGGATTCTACAGCTTACCAGACAAGGTCCGGCACGATATGGCGGACGCCGTCGTCCTCGACATAGTCCGAAGGCCGCTTCTGCCGTTTGCCCAGTTCAGGTTTCTCGAACTTCACCCGTTCATAGGGGATCGATTTCAGAATATGCGAGATGCAATTGATGCGCGCCTTCTTCTTGTCGTCCGAAGGCACGATCCACCAGGGCGCATGCTGCGTATCCGTCATTCTGATCATTTCGTCATAGGCCCGTGTGTAGTCCCACCAGCGGCGGTAGGATTCCAAGTCCATCGGACTTAGCTTCCATTGCCGCACCGGATCGTCGATCCGCCTCCTGAAGCGACGCTCCTGCTCATGTTCGCTAACGGTCAGGAAATACTTCAGCAGAATTACGCCGCTTTCGACGATGGCAGCCTCGAAACGCGGAGCGAGTTCAAGGAAACGACGGGCCTTCTTTTCCGTGGAGAAACCCATGACACGATCGACGCCAGGGCGGTTATACCAGCTACGATCGAAGATGACGACTTCGCCCGCGGCCGGGAGATGAGCAATGTAGCGCTGCATATAGATCTGTGATTTTTCACGGTCATTGGGTGCCGGCAGGGCAACCACGCGAAACACCCGCGGACTGACGCGCTCCGTGAGGCGCTTGATCGTGCCGCCCTTGCCGGCGGCATCGCGACCCTCGAAGATGATCACGATGCGAGCGCCAGAATTTTTGACCCAAGCCTGCAGATGCGCCAGTTCGACCTGCAGTTTCGCGATTTCCTTCTCATAATCCTTGGTGCGCTTTTTCTTCTTTCCACCGCTATCCGCTTCCCCTTCGCGATTGGGATCATACATCTTGTTCATGACTTCCCTCCCTGAGTTGCGATATCTGTGATGCCCCGTCTCGCTCTTGCCTGGGTCACACTTCCTGAAGGCGGAACGACCGGATGGCATCCTCTTTGTCATCAAAGAAACTCGTCACACCGATGCGGTCGACAACACCCGCACGTTGCAGCAGCGCCTTGGCCTCGGCGTTCAACTCCGCCACGCAGAAGACGACGCCCTGCTCCTGCAAGGCCGCTTGAACCGCGTCGAGCGCAGCAGCGCCCGTGCTGTCGAGATGGACTATTGCGCCGGCATCGAGCACGAAATGCCGCGTGTCCGGCGTGAGATTCCTGGCGATGTCACGCAATCGCGTACGAACGTAATCCGCATTGTAGAACAAGACGCTGCCCTGGATCCGGCATATCGCCGTGCCCTGGATCCCCGTGGCATCGGGAAACCGCCGCATATCGTAAAAGCCATCCCGGCCGGGGATGCGCCCGAGAAGCGCGTCATGGGGAAACATCGTCTTGCGCAGGAGATAGATCAGCGTCGCAACGATGGCGACGACGACGCCATTCAAGACACCGAAACTGATGGCGCCCCACATGGCGATCAGCGCGAAGACGAACTCCATTCTGCTGATCTGCCAGATCCTCTTCAGCTCATGAACGTCGATAAGACCGATCGCAGCGGTCGCCAGTATTGCCGCAAGAGCAGGGATTGGCAGAATGCGCAATGCGCTGTGCAGGAAGACAAGGGCCGCAATCAGCGTCGCCGCGGACACCAGACCGGCAGCCTGCGAGCGGCCGCCTACCGAAAGATTGATTGCCGTTCTCGAGTCCGAAACGCTGATCGGGAAAGACCCAAACAAGCCAGGAGCGATGTTTGCAGCGCCCAGGCCGATCAATTCCTGATTGGCATCGACCTCTTCGCCCGTGCGCGCTCCGAAACTCCGGGCAGCCACGATGCCTGCGCCGAAACTGACGAGGAAAACCGCAGCCGATCCCAGGGCAATCTTATCAAGCGGCATTTGTAAAATTGACGGAAAGCTGACCGACGGAAGCCCGCGAGGAATGTCGCCGATCACGGCGATTCCTCTCCCCTGAAAATCGAAGATGGCGGACAGGAGACAGGATATCACAACGACGAGCACAGGCCCTGGAATACGGGATTGCGTCGCTTTGACGATCCACAGCAGGCAGAACATCGCGAGCCCGAACAACAGCGAGGGCCAATGGATGGATGCGCTTTTGCGAAGTATCTCGGCAATCGGCGCCAGCAGACCGTCCGATTCGATGCGCACGCCCGTGAATCGATTGATCTGGCCGACAAGGATGGACAGCGACACGCCGGCGAAGAAACCAACGAGGATCGGCCGAGAGAGAAAGCTCGCCAAAACACCAAGGCGCAATAACCGCGCAGCAAAGCAGAAGCACCCAACGCCCAATGCGAGGGCTGCGGCAATCGCCACTCGATCAACCGGAGCGCCTGCGGGCATGGAAGAGACCACCACGCCCATGGCAGCGGCAAGCACCGTCATCGTGGCAGCATCAGGCCCAACCACCAATAATCGCGACGGCCCGAAGAGCGCGTAGGCAATCGGGGCTACAATGCTGGCATAAATTCCAGTTTCAGGCGGGAGCCCGGCAATGGCGGGATAGGCAATGGCGCTGGGCAAGCCGACCGCGGCGATCGACAGGCCGGCGGGAATGTCGCTGCGCAGCCAATCGGATTGAAAGCCGCCCAAGCCTCGCAATATGGGCAGATGAAAACTGACGGCCATCTTACAACTCCCGCCCACAAAGGACGCCAATCGAAAAAGCTGAGCCCGCCTCATATGCGTCCAAACGCTTGATCGATGCTTGGCGAAGGCATAGCTCGGCCAACGGTTCGTCCTCTTCTTGATAAACAGACAGGATTTTAACGCGGCTGCCGTCACAGCGCGTGTAGCATCGCGTAACATCCGCGTGCCGCATCGAAGCCGATACGAACGCCATCCGTCCGAGGCGATCGAAGGATTGATGCCGCTACTGGAAAAGCAAATTCGCGCCGCCGGTTCGAAAGAGGTGCCGTTCAGAAATAACGGGCCGCACTTTGCTCGATGAGATATAGCTGCGGCAGCACGCTCGCACGTGAGCGAGGGCCTTGCGCAACAGCCATTGCCGTAGCGAAAGTAAGTTCATACCTACCGTTATTGGCGCAATGTGACTCAACAACCAATCCGGCCGGCGCCTTCGCCATTGTTCTCTAAAAGGAATGTCGCTCTTCTGACCGCTCAATCTCGTCCAGTGCGGTGCTGTCCGCACTGCGCGACGTGCAACCCTCGATGCCCGGCTGACCCGTGCTGCGTAACTTCTTGTATTATACATACCTAATGTAATCGACTGCAATATTATGGTTGCGACCGAACGTCGGACCGATGGAAGCGGCGTCGAGCGCGATGCAAGCAGTTGCAGGCAGTTGGGCTCTGCAAGGGGCCTTATTTTGGGGGAAAGCCCGCTCCTCTCGATACGGCCTGCAGCGCTGATCGGGACGGAGCTTCAGAGCGAAAAGCAGTATCAGAAAAGCGGCATGTCCCGCAGATCGCTATGGGGAGAGATCGCTATGGGGATGAAACTTCGAGACCTCGTCTTTGGATTGTCAGCGGTGTCGCTTCTAGCGATTCAGGCACAATTTCCCGCCTACTCACAAACATCCGCGAGCAGCGCCCCACCGGCGCAAGCAGCAGAAAATGCGCCCGCGCTACTTTCCGATGACGAGCTGGAAGTGCTCGTCGCACGCATCGCTCTCTATCCGGACGAGCTTGTCGCGGCCATCTCGGCAGCATCGCTTTTCCCGCTTCAGATCGTCGAAGCCCAACGCTTCCTGGAGGCGAAGAAAAAGAATGCGGATCTAAAGCCCAAGAGCGACTGGGACGGCAGCGTCATTTCGCTGCTGAACTATCCGGAGGTCGTCAAGATGATGAGCGATGACCTGGAATGGACGCAGGCGTTCGGAAATGCCCTGACGAACCAGCAAAAGGACGTTCTGGTCGCCATCCAGCAATTGCGCGACGAGGCAGTGGCAAAAAAAATCATCAAGAGCGATGACAAGATTACCGTCGTTACCGAAAACGACAATGTCATTATCCAGCCGACCAATCCGGAGAAGATCTACGTTCCCCAGTATGCGCCGGAAATGCTCTATGAGCCCGGCTACGCTTCCGAACCGATTGGCTATTATTCGGATTCCTATCCCAGCTATTACTACCCGGGAGCAACCTTTTTCGCAGCCGCATTTACGGGTGTTGCATGGGCTGCGGCCGTCAACTGGAACGATTGGGGCATATGGGGCGGCAATTGGCGCGGCGACGTCGATATCGACTGCAACAACTGCTTCAACAACCGCAATTTCAGCGGCAAGGTCAAATGGAATGATGTCGATTGGAAGAATGTTGACCGCAGCAAATTAAACATCGGCAAGGACCAGCTCGCGAAGATGGACCGGTCTGCCATCGGAAACAATCTCCGGTCAGAAGGTGGCAACGATTTGCGCAGCCGGGCGGAGAGCCTCAATCGGGAACGCAGCGGTTCTGCGGCTGATCGCGTCAATCGTGCGGCCGATGTCCGCAGAGATACGGCGCAAGGATTGAAACAGAAGCCGACCGCCCGGACTGCCCAAGGTGCCAACCGGCCCGCGAATGTCGCGCGGGCCGAGCCCCGGTCTCCAAAGGCGGCGACGGGCGCAAATCGAGGTACGAAGGCAGCCGCAGCTCGCTCGGGCCAGCAGAAGCTGGCTTCAAGACCCGACAACAGGGGACGCCAGCCTTCGGCCCTTGGCAACGTCTCCTCTGGCCGCCGGGAGATGATGGCGTCCCAGCGTGGCCGTCAAAGCATGGGAGCGGCACACCGACAGCCTCCCAGATCAATGCATCGTGGCGGTGGACGTCCAATGCCGCATGGCGGCGGCAGAGGCGGTGGCGGCAGAGGCGGCGGCGGTAGAGGCCGGAGATAGACACGATATTTTTTGGGGAGGCAGGCGATGAGAACGACGCGCAGAATGCAGTTGCCCATATTGATGTTTGTGGCCTCGGTCGTTTCCTTATCAAGCTGGCAAGTTGGCGAGGCGCAGGACCGGCAAAGGCTCGCGGGCTTTGCGTCCCATGAGAAGTCGGCCGAATTCGATCAGTCGTCGGAAGCTGTCGATCGCCTCAAGACGGTGCTGACGTCCAACGATGTCGACGGTCTGGCAAAGTTGCTGGGTCTCGATGCGGCCAGGCTGAAGGCGAGCGAAGAAGCCATGGCCGCCCTCGGCCTGATCAAGGAAGGCGCGGCCAGGCAAGTGGCCGTGCAGGACATCTGGGACCGCAAGATCATCGCGATCGGAGACAAGCTCTGGCCGCTGCCGTTTCCTCTGGTGAAACGCGAGGATGGCAAATGGGCATTCGACACGAAAGCGGGCCTGGAAGAAATCCTCAATCGGCGCATCGGCGAAAACGAGTTGCAGACCATCCAGACGATGCATGATTATGTCATGGCCCAGCGCATTTACGCCAGCGAAGACAGGGATGGTGACGGCGTCTACGAATACGCCCAGGTGCTGATCAGCGACCAGGGACGGAAGAACGGCCTTTACTGGGTGGCCGAGACGGACGAGGACGCAAGCCCGGCCAGCGCTTTGATCGAAAATGCGGCATTCGGAAAGGCGCTGAAGGGCGAAGGCTATTTCGGCTACCGCTATCGTATCCTGACCGGCCAAGGCCCGAACGTCTTCGGTGGCCGGCATAGCTACATCGTCAACGGCAACATGACCGACGGCTTTGCGCTCATCGCCTGGCCAGTAAAGTATCGTGAAACGGGCGTGCAGACATTCATGATTAGCGACCAGAGCGTGATCTACGAACGCGACCTCGGCGAGAATACGGCAGAGATTGCCGCCTCCATCAAGGAGTTCAATCCGGACCATAATTGGACGATAGCCGGCGAATAGAGTCTGAAACCTCGTCTGTGATCATGGCACTCTTGGCGCCGAAGAGGCGAAGCTGTGCCGACCGATCCAAAGTCATTGTCGCCAGGGTCCGGTTGGAATATCGGGCATTTCCTGTGATCTCAGGTCCCAGCCAGCGCGGCAGCACCGGCCGATCCGTCTCGCTGAACAACTCGATCTCGGCAATCGTCAGGCCGGAATGCCCACCGTGGAAGACGTCGATTTCCCAGGTGAATCTGCCAACGGGTACCCTATAGCGAGACTTCTCAATCACGGCGCCGATTGCGCGTTCAAGCAATTCTTCCGCTTCCAGGAGCGGAATGGCATATTCGAACTCATCGCGGATGATCCCCTGCCGTTTGAACTTCACGGTCAGGAAAGCCGCCCGGCCGTCCACCAAGCGTATACGGAGCGACTTGTGGGCATCGCACAGAAGATAGCCCTGGCGCAATTCACTTGCAGCCACAGCTTTGCGTCGCCAATCATCGTTTCGGACAAGAAACCTTCGCTCGATCTCTCTTGTCCTCATGCGCCGCCCCCATTGCCGATATTCTCGGCGTTGCGCCTGGAACTTCGTCGGTAAATTCAGCCGTCGCTGCTGCGCTCCAACCACTGCTGGAGCCGGACATGTCGGTCGCCAATTCTATAGGGGATCAGACGACCGGCGCCTCCCAATTCAGGAAAAAGCCGATGTCGCCAGGCACGCCGCCCGGAAAATTGATGACTGCGGCGGTGAGGCCGTAGCCCTGAGGACGAGCAACTTCATTGAAGAGGTCGTAGAGTTCCTTGGCTTTTCCCTGGAGAGTCGAAGGCCAATCGGAGCGGTTGCTGTTGATGGCGCGACCGCTATCGGTGCAGAAGTCGGAAGGGAAGCTATAGATCAATGCTTCGACCTTCCCGTCGGCGACGGCCTTCATCACCACGCGGCGAATGACCTCCCGCTCCTTCTCGCTGACATGTTTCTGAAAGAAGTTCTCGACGAACTCGGCATGTTTTTCGGCCTCACGCGCTCTGATCTTCTCGTCGCGCTGCATCTCCACGAGTTGCAGCTCAAGCGCGCGCTTGCGTAATTCTTCCGCACTGATCATCGAAGGATGGGATTCAGATTTTTCCTCACCAGTCATGACGTGACCCTCCGCTGTTCGAAGGATCATAAGACAGGCGAACCAAGCCTCGTAGTAAGATACGCAGGATTGTTGGTAAATTACGGTAGGCTACCTCGACGCGTTTCATAGCGCCCGTTGCTGCACACCAACTGAAGATCAACGCGGCTTGCCCTAGCCTGCGAAATGCCGAGAGGCGCATCCGCTAGCTCCGGTCGCGTTTGGGATCCAGAGCAATGTTCAATCCGACCTTCACCCTGTCCATGGTGACAAAGCTGCGAAACCGCTTCACGTTCTTGTTGGCGAAGAACAACCGCCTCGTCAGGGCGTCGTAATCGGCCATCGTCCTGACGATCACGAGAAGAATGAAATCCACCTCGCCTGTCACATAGTAGCACTGCTGAACTTCCGGGGCTTCCGCGAAGGATTTCCTCGTTGCGTCATGCGTGGCGGCGAACTCGTTGTGCATCTCCACCTCGACGAAGACTGTAATCTCGTGGCGCACATGCGACGGCTCGACGACAGCGACATTGGCAACGATCGTGCCCATCTCCTCCATACGCTTGATGCGGCGCTGCACGGCCGGAGCCGATAGGCCGATTGCCTCTGCGATCGAGCGCTGCGGCGTTTTGTTGTCCTTCTGAAGAATCTGCAGGATGGCGAGGTCGAAACGGTCGAGCTCCACGGCTTCTGCAGAATGCTTGTCAGTCATCCGTATTTCCTTTGCGAGGAGTACATTTTCCAATCGGCTCGAAATTAGGCCAAATCGACCGACTAAACGAGCGAATGTTTCATAGCAGGCATTAAAATACAGCGCATTTCTCGCCGGCAATGAAGTAATTATCAGGTCAGGATTAATTTCGAAAGGACGTCCCGATGCTGCTCCTGAACAAACACGCCGACTATCGCAAGCCGCTCGAAACCGTCGACGCCGAGATTCTGGGGGTCGAAGCCGCCAAGACGGTCGAGCACTTCCTGCATCATCGCGAAGACTACAAGCCAACTCCTCTGGTCTCGCTGCCGGACCTTGCACACGAGATTGGGATCGGTTCGATCCTGGTAAAGGATGAAGGCCATCGCCTCGGCCTCGGCAGCTTCAAAGCACTCGGCGGTTCCTATGCCGTGATTAAGCTTGTACTGGAGGAAGCTTCGCAGCGTCTCGGCCGCGAAGTCGGTGTGGCGGAGCTTCACAGCGACGATGTGAGATCCATCGCATCGAAAATGACGGTCGCCTGCGCGACGGACGGCAACCATGGGCGTTCCGTCGCCATGGGCGCGCAGCTCGTTGGCGCCAAATGCTCGATCTTCGTTCATTCTGGCGTCAGCAAGGAGCGCATCGACGCAATCGCCCGTTTCGGCGCAGACATGGTCCGCGTCGACGGCAACTATGATGACTCCGTCCGGGAAGCGGCTCGCGTGGCCGAGGAAAACAACTGGATCACGGTCTCCGACACGTCATGGCCCGGCTACGAGCGCATTCCAGGCTTCGTCATGCAGGGCTACACCGCGCTGCTGACCGAGGCGCTCCGCCACATGCCGGAACCGCCGACCCATGTTTTTGTGCAGGCAGGCGTGGGCGGCATCGCCGCTACGGTTGCTGGCCACTTCTCCGTCCTTTTTGGCGACAATCGCCCCTTCTTCGTGGTCGTCGATCCCTCCCGCGCAGCCTGCATCTTCGAGACGGCCCGCGCCGGACATTTGGTCAAGGTCGATCATGGCGAAGCCACCGTGATGGCGATGCTGGAGTGCTACGAGCCGTCGCTGGTGGCATGGCGGATCCTGTCGCATGCTGCGGATGCATTTATGACGGTTGACGACCCCGACGCGATCGATGCGATGAAGCTTTTTGCAAACCCTAGGGGATCAGACCCGGCGGTCGTTGCCGGCGAGAGCGGCGGCGTTGGCCTCGCCGGCCTTTTGAAGCTTGCTGCCGACAAGGAACTGCGGGCGAAGATCGGCCTTGATGCGCAGTCCCGCGTCTTCCTCATCAACACCGAGGGCGCGACCGATCCCGTTCTCTACGAGAAGTTTGTCGGCGCAACGCCGGCAGACATTGCAGCGAAGAACGCCGGCCAAAGCGCAAGAAAGGAAAAGGTGGCCTGATGAGCGAGATTTCCGTCAACTCCGAACGGCTGCTCGACCGAATCATGGAACTCGGCGACATCGGTCGTGGCGGTGACGGCCGGCTCGTCCGTCTCGCAGCTTCGGATACAGAAAAGCTTGGACGCGACAAGTTCGTCTCGTGGATCGAGCAGGCTGGATTGGACGTCGCCGTCGACCGCATCGGCAACATATTCGGTATCTGGAAGCCCGCTGCGGTTTCCGACGAAGCACCGCTCATGCTCGGATCGCACATCGATACCGTCATCAACGCCGGCATCTATGACGGATGTTATGGCGTTCTGTCGGGTCTTGAGGTGATCGAGACGCTTATCGCGGCGGGCTTCCAGCCGTCGCGCCCGATCGTGGTCGCCGCCTTTACCAACGAGGAAGGCGTTCGCTACGCGCCCGACATGATGGGGTCGCTCGTCTATGCGGGCGGCCTCGATGTCGACACGGCTCTTGCGACGGTCGGAACAGACGGCACGAAGCTTGGCGAGGAGCTGCGGCGCATCGGCTACGACGGAGAGCATGAACCAGGCTTCATCCGGCCACATGCCTATATCGAGCTGCATATCGAACAAGGTCCGGTTCTCGAGCGCGAAGGCATCCAGATCGGAGCAGTCGAGAACCTGCAGGGTATTTCCTGGCAGCGGGTGACCATCAGCGGCGACGCGAACCACGCGGGAACGACGCCTATCTCCATGCGCCGCGATGCCGGACATGCCGCCGCGCTGGTCATCACGTTCCTGCGCGAGCGCGCCAAGAATTCGAACACTCCGATGGTAGCGACGGTCGGCTGCATGAGCTTCGAGCCGAATGCGATCAACGTCATCCCGTCCCGCGCGACATTCACGGTGGATCTTCGCGATCCGGACGAGGATCGGCTCAGGGAAGAGGAAGCAGCCCTCGAAGCCTATCTTGCGCAGGTGGCGAGGGAGGAAGGCGTGTCCTTCGAGGTCGAGCGCCTCGCCCGCTTTCAGCCGGTGACGTTCGACGGCAAGATCGTCGAGCTGATCGAGAAAGCAGCAACCGAGCGCGGACACACGGTCCGCCGCATGACTTCGGGCGCAGGCCATGATGCGCAAATGATCGCCCGGATCGCTCCCTCGGCGATGATCTTCGTGCCGAGCCTTGGCGGCATCAGCCATAATCCCAAGGAAAAGACACCGGACGAGGATCTTGTCGCTGGAGCCAACATGCTTCTCGACGTTGTAAAGCAGATTGCGGGCGGAGGGCTCTGAAATGGCTATCGACATCGATGCTTTAAAGAAAGACATGACGGCGTGGCGACGCGACCTGCACGCCCACCCCGAGTTCGGATTCGAGGAGAGGCGCACTTCGGCCTTCGTTGCAGCCAAGCTGCGCGAGTTCGGCCTCGATGATGTGGCGGAACGCGTCGGAGGAACGGGTGTCGTCGGCACGCTGAAGCGCGGATCCGGCAACCGCTCGATCGCGCTGCGCGCCGACATGGATGCGCTGCGAATTCCCGAACAGGGAGATCTTCCCTACAGGTCGTCGAACCCGGGAATCATGCATGCTTGCGGCCATGACGGCCACACCACTATGCTTCTCGGAGCCGCCAAGCTGCTCGCCGAGGACGGTGGCTTCGACGGAACCGTCCGCTTCATCTTTCAGCCCGCCGAGGAATGGGGCCGCGGCGCACTCGCCATGCTCGGAGACGGATTGATGGACCGCTTCCCCTTCGAAGAAATCTACGGAATTCATAATATGCCGGGCCTCCCCGTCGGCACGTTCGAAACCCGGCCTGGCGCAATCATGTCGGCCGAGGACAATTTCGAGATCAAGCTGACCGGGATCGGCGGCCATGCCGCGCGTCCCCACTGGGGTAACGAGGTTCTCGTCGCGGCCTGCGCCATCGTCACGAACCTGCAGACGATCGTCTCGCGCCGCCTCAGCCCTACGGATATCTCCGTGGTTTCCGTCACCGAACTCATCACCGACGGAACCCGAAACGCGCTGCCGGGAGAGGCCATGATCCGGGGTGACGCACGAAGCTTCCGTTCAGAGGTCAGCGCCGAAATCGAGAAGCAGATGCGCATAATCGCGCAGGGAACCGCTCTCGCCTATAACGTCTCGGCCGAAGTGACCTATACCCGGGAATTCGTTCCGCTCCTCAACGATCCCGATCTGGTCGAGGAGACTTTCGCTGCCGCTCACAGTTTTCTACCAGAGAAAAACGTTCGCATAGCACGGGAACCGATGACCGGAAGCGAGGACTTCGCGCACTTTTTGAAGCATGCGCCCGGCGTGTTCGTCTTCCTCGGCAACGGGGATTCTGCACCGCTGCACAATCCTCGCTACGACTTCTGCGACGACGGTCTGATCCATGGGACGAACTTCCACACCGCGATCGTCCGTCGCAGGCTTTCCCTGTCTTGATATAGAAAAGTGGGCCTCGCGGCCCACTCATTCATCCCAGCCAGTTCGGAGGGCTGACCGCTACTTGCGGGCAGCCGCTGGCGCTTCCATCAAAACTCTTCCCACCCGGCAACGGCTGCTGCCGCCGTGGCTTGTCCACGAAAGGCACCTGTCAGCTTCTGCTTGAGCGCACGCGCCGGCGAAGGCACCGGTCGGCTTTCGGCGGTAACGGCACGTGGCGCCGCTTGACCCACGTCGAGCTTGAAGCGAGCAATCAGCCGGGCAAGGCTGGCGGCCTCCTCGGCGAGGCGGCCGGTGGCGGCGGTCGATTCCTCCACCATGGCCGCGTTCTGCTGTGTCACCTGATCCATCGCGTTGACGGCGGTGCTGACCTCATGAAGGCCGGTCGACTGTTCCTTCGCGGCCGTGGCGATCGAGTGCACATGCTCGTTGATCTTGGCGACATGCCCCTGGATCAGGCCAAGGGCATCCCCCGTAGCTGTCACCAATTTGACACCCGAGGTGACCTCATCGCCGGAGCGGTTGATCAGCCCCTTAATGTCCTTTGCCGCATTGGCCGAGCGTTGTGCCAGTTCCCGCACTTCCTGGGCGACGACGGCAAAACCCTTGCCGGCCTCGCCGGCACGCGCGGCTTCAACACCGGCGTTGAGTGCTAGGAGATTCGTCTGGAAAGCGATCTCGTCGATGACGTTGATGATCTGGCTGATCTCGCCCGAGGCCTGCTCAATCCGTCCCATCGCAGAGACTGCTTGCTTGACGACAGCGCTTGACTGCTCGGTGCTCCTGCGCGCCTCGTCCACCATATGACTGGCCTCAACTGCGCGTTCGGTCGAGCTTTTCACGGCGACGGTGATTTCTTCCAGAGCCGAGGAGGTTTCCTCCAGCGCGGCGGCCTGCTGCTCGGTGCGCTTGGAAAGATCCCCCGACGCCAGGCGCATTTCGCCGGCACCGCCATTGATCGTATCGATGGCGGCACGAACCTCGCCGAGTACGGAGCGAAGGTTGTCCATGGTCGCGTTGACGTTGGACTGAAGCTCTCCGAAAGCGCCCTGGAACTCTCCGCGCATGTTCTCCCGGATATCCCCGTCGGCAAGCGCCGCGATGACGCGGCGGGTCTCGGCAACACCACGATCAACGGAGGCGACCAGTTCGTTGACCTGCGCCGCGAAGCGGTTGAGGTCGGCGTTGTCGTAGTCTTTGGTGATGCGCTGCGTGAAGTCACCGGCCACCGCCGCCGATACGACTTCGCCGATGCTCGATTGCAGGTCGGCGCTTTTCGCCTGGAGCGCCGCCTCCTGGGCGTTCATCTCCCGCACCTTGATGCCATTCTGCTTGAATACCTCGACGGCACGGGCCATCTCACCAATTTCGTCGTGCCGGGCGGCGAAGGGGACATTCGTATCAAGATTGCCCTCGGCAAGAACGCTCATGCTTTCGGTAATCTGGCCAATCGGCCTTGCGATCACCCGAGCACCGAACATGACAGCGCCGATCAGCACAACAACAGCCAGCGCCCCGATGCCGAGATTGAGGCGTAGAGCTAAGGCTGCCGTTTCGGTTGCATCCTCCTCGGCCCGTGTCGCCATCGTCTTCGCCGAGTCCACCCCTTCGTCGAGAAGGTTAGACCCCTCGGTCGCTATTGACAGCAGCTTAGCCTGAACTTCCCTTTCCTTAGCCTCAAGCGCGGGGTCGGTCGTTTTGACCTGTAGTTCGGCCGCGATGACCTTTGCCATTTCATTGGTCGTTGAAAACAAAGTATCGACCGCTGCCTTGATTGCCGCAATCCGATCTCTGTTGACCTGCAGCCGCAACCCGCCAAGCGCGTCATCCAAATATTTCACGAGGGACGCCTTGTGGGTGCCGATATGTTCGACGGCGCTGGCAGCTTCATCCGTCGAGGTCGCAAGGCGCAAATCGCGCACATCGACTTGCATTCCACGCAACGATGCCTTTGCGTCAACCAGATCCCGCGAAATGATCAACTGATCCCTTTGATAAGCGGCGCGTTCTTTAACGAGTTGGCCACTTTGCCAAGCCGTGACCAGCATGACCGCGACCAAGAAAATGCCGACGCCGGAAAGCATAGTCAGTTTGGTGCTAATTCGCGAAAAGATACTCGTCGTCATTGTTCCAGTTCCTCCATAGTAGAAACAGGAAAACGTCATATCCCCTGCTGAATTTTAGAAAGCGTGATCGACTTCATTCGACCGCGGTATAGGCGTCCGGCTTTCGAGACTACCTTTCCTTCGAAGGTGGGATTTCGTCGGCCCTGTCCAACTAACGTTCTGTAACAATTAACAAAAAGTTTTGCATTTTATGCAACTTAGAGGTTAGCTGCGCAAATGGGATAAGAGGGGCATGAAATGGATAATGCTAAAAGACCGCGGAGGCTTGGAAAGCTCCCAGCCACCTGCTTTTCGTTGTCCCAGTGACGTTGGCTCTCATCCACGCGAACTGCATGGTAGCCCAAGCTCAAAGCGCCGCATTAACCGCAAGCTGAGAAACTTCTCTCTCAGCCCGGTTTCGGCGTGTTTCCCCGAATGAACGCTTATTAGAGCAATCGCGACATTGCTCCGGTCTGCATCGCATTGCGCAGAATAAGAGGGAGAATGCCCCCCGCCCGGAGAATGTCGACCTCAGCGTTGGTTTCGATCGCGGCGGTTGCCGTGAGGCTTATTTTCTGTCCAGTCGCTCGCTTCACAACAACGCCAACCTTGCAACGTGGCTCAATGCGCGCTGGATCGGCAGAGACCTCCACCAGATCTTCCGCCGCAAACGCCAGGTCGGCAGGGCCAAAAGCCTCTGGCAGTCGAAGCGGCAGAATGCCCATTCCAATCAGGTTCCATCTATGGATCCGCTCGAAGCTCAAGGCGAGAACCGCCCTCACCCCCAGCAGTGAAACACCCTTCGCAGCCCAATCGCGCGACGATCCCATACCGTATCGCTCGCCCGCAACGACCACGACCGATCGATCTTCCGCTGCATAGAGCTGCGCGGCGGCCCAGAGAGACATGATCTCACCCGAAGGGGCATGAATGGTCGATCCGGGCGGAATATCCGCTCCGATCAAGTTGCTGACCGTCTTGTTCGTGAACAGGCCGCGGATCATGGCTTGCCAATTGCCGCGACGCGACGAGAACACGTTGAGGTCCGCCGGGTTCTCTCCCCTCTCGATGAGATAGCGCCCCGCGTCGCTCTTCGCCTCAACAGCGCCGGCGGGGGAGATATGGTCGGTCGTTATGTCGTCGCCGACGACCAGAATAGGATGGGCCTGATAGTTACCCAGCAACGTGCCCTTGCCGAAGCTCGCAAAAGGCGGCCGGCGGATGTAGGTCGATTTCTCATCCCAGGGAAAGATAATCGTGGTCGGCGCATCGAGGTCTCGCCATGCCTTGCTGGCCTCGGCCTTCTCGTAGGCGGGGGCGAAGTCACCGATGTCAGAGGCTTGCGCCACGGCGTCATCGATCTCGGACGCCTTTGGCCACACCATCGAAAGCGTGACCGGTGTCCCTTCACGGGAGTAGCCGATCGGATCCGTCAGTATATTGAGCTCGACGGTGCCGGCCAGCGCAAAGACGACGACCATCGGCGGAGAAGCGAGGAAGCCTGCTTCGAGCTGAGGATGCACGCGGCCGGGGAAATTCCTGTTTCCGGAAAGCACCGCTACGGGCAGAATATCGCGCTCTGCCATCGCCTTTGCGATGGGCTCCGTCAGGGGCCCGGAATTGCCGATGCATGTCGTGCAGCCATAGCCGACGATCCCGAAACCCACGGCTTCGAGATCTTCAAGCAGACCGGCTCTCCTAAGATAGCGCTCGGCGGTCGGGGATCCCGGCGCCAGCGAGGTCTTCACCCAATGCGGCGGACGCAGTCCGTAGGCGCGCGCCTTGCGCGCAAGGAGCCCGGCGGCGGCGAGCAGGCGCGGATCGGAGGTGTTGGTGCAGCTCGTGATCGCGGCAATCGCGACGGCGCCGCTGTTCGGCTGCCCTTCGACATCGGCCGACGGCTTCTTCATGCCGACAATGGCAGGCGCCGTTTCGCTGACGGGAATGCGATCCTGCGGACGCCGGGGACCCGCAAGGCTCGGTTCGACGCTGGAGAGATCGATTTCAAGGGTGGATGTATATCGAGGCTCCGAGGATGGATCGAACCAGAGCCCCACGCGCTTGGCATAGTGCTCGACGAAATCGGCGTGATCCTCACTGCGTCCCGTCGCCCTCAGATATTGGGTCGTATGGCCGTCGATGGGAAAATAACCGCTATTGCCGCCGAATTCCGGCGTCATGTTTGCAACGACTGCGCGGTCGCCCGCCGTCAACGTCGACACACCCGGCCCATAGAACTCGACGAACTTGTCCTGAAGGTCGATCTGACGCAGCAGATGGGTGACGACCAGCGCGAGATCGGTGGCAAGAACCCCCTCCCGCAGGCCGCCGATCAGGCGTACGCCGACGACATCCGGCACACGGAGCGTCACCGGCATGCCGAAGAAGACGCTTTCGGCCTCCAGGCCGCCGACACCCCAGGCAAGCACGCCGATCCCGTTGATCATCGGGGTATGACTGTCCGTTCCGATCAAAGTATCGGGAACGGCCCAACGCCTGTCGTCTTTCTGCTGCTGGGTCACGACCGTTGCCAGTCGTTCCAAATTGAGGGTGTGCATGATACCGGTGCCGGGCGGATGGACCCGGAAGCCGGTCAGCGTGTTGGTCGCCCATTTCATGAAGCTATAGCGCTCGGCATTGCGCTCGTATTCGCGCTGCATGTTGCGCTCGAGCGAAGCAGAGCTTCCGAACGCATCGACGGCAACCGAATGATCGGTCGAGACATCGACTGGCACCACGGGATTGAGCAGGGCCGGATTGCCGCCGGCTTCCGCCAATGCGGACCGCATGCCCGCAATATCCACCAGTGCCGGTCCGCAGGTCGTGTCATGCATGAGGACACGGTTCGGCAAGAACGGGATTTCGACCTCGCTCCTGCCCTCATCGAGCCAGGCAATGATCGCCGATTTGGCGCGCGCGGCGTCATCTCCCCCTGTCCGGAGCACGTTTTCCAGCAGGATGCGATGGATATAGGGCATCCGCTCGAGCTTCGGACCGGCCTCCTTCGGCAGGTCAATGATATCGTACTGGACGCCATCTACGGCGAATTTGCCGACCGTGGTCATGCTCATGCTCTGAAACCCTGCTTCACGATTTGGGCGATCTGGCCCGCGCGATATTGAATTGCCCAGACGGCCCCACGCCCTCTGCGGTCTCCTCATTGGAGACACGCATGAACCAAGTCATCAGGAAGGACAGCAACAGAAGTGCCGCGAGGAACATAAGCCCGCCGAGGGCGCTGCCTGTCCATGTCTTGGCTGCACCCATTGCGTATGGGCCGACGAAGCCGCCGAGATTGCCGATGGAATTGATGGCGGCAATCGAGACCGCGGCGGTCGATCGGGTAAGGAACAGGCCGGGCAGCGACCAGAACGGCGACTTGAAGGCATAGATCCCGGCGAGCGCCACGGAGATCAGCGCGATAGCAATATAGGGATCATGGGTCAGGCCAGTCGCCGCCAATGCGATGCCTGCAATCAGCAGCGGGGCTGCCGTATGCTTCTGGCGCTCGCCGGTGCGATCCGAGCTGCGCGACCACAGCACCATAGCAATGGTGGCGACGGCATAAGGGACCATGGCGACGAGGCCGATCTGGAAATGGCTGAGATCGCCGCCGAAGCTCTGGATGATCTGCGGCATCCACAGGCCAATACCGAGATTGCCGACCTGATAGATGAAATAGATGGCGGACAGGAACAGCACTTTCGGGTTCGAGATCGCCTGCCAGAGACCAAGATGTTTGACGTTCTTGCGATTGGCATGATCGGCGGCAAGCGCTTTCGTCAGCCAGTCCCGCTCCTCCTCGGTCAGCCATTTCGCCTTTTCGGGGCGGTCCGTCATGTAGAAATAGTTGAAGATGCCGGCGGCAACTGCGGGGACGCCCTCGAGGATCAGCATCCATCGCCAACCAGAAAGACCGAAGCCGCTGACATTGTCCATGATCCAGGTGCTAAGCGGCGCGCCCATAAGATAGGAAACGGGAATGGCGGCGGTGAAGAATGCCACAGTCGTCGCCTGCTCTTTCGAACGGAACCAGTAGGTCAGATAGATGATAATGCCGGGGAAGAAGCCGGCTTCGGCAACGCCGAGAAGAAAGCGCAGGATATAAAGCTGCATGGCGCTTTGAGCGAAGCCGGTCAGCACCGCGACCGCACCCCAGGTCAGCAGAATGCGTGAAATCCAGATACGCGATCCGTATCTCTGCAAGGCGATGTTGCTCGGCACTTCGAAGAGGAAATAGCCGATGAAGAAGATACCGCCGGCAAAGCCGAAGGCTTCGGCAGACAGCGCCAGATCCTTGTTCATCTGCAGCGCCGCGTAACCGAGGTTCGCGCGATCCAGATACGAGATGATGTAGAGCAGAAACGTATAGGGGACGATCCTCCAGAAGACCTTTCGCATCGTGGCCTTTTCTAGTCCGCTTGTCGCAGCATCGGTCATTGCTACCTCCCAGAAGCAGTGATGGTGATACCCGGGCATGTCCGAGCACATGCGAGCTTATTTACACAATATGATTATAAAATGCAATTGCCGTGAAGTGTAAATAGCGATATTGATGGTAAACACATCAATTCGCGCGAGGATTTCTGGTATGGACGGGGAAAAGGTGAGGATCGCCTATATCGGTGCACGCACGACGAAGGCCCGCAACGCGCGTGGCAACGGTCTGAACGTCTACCGGCTCGGGCAGGATCTGAGCTGGGAGCATCGGCAATTGGTGGAGATGGAAAACCCCTCCTTCTTCGCCTTCGACCAGACAGGCCAATTCCTCTACACCGTTCACGGCGATTCCAACCGCGTGAGCGCTTTCTCCATCGACCCATCTTCTGGCCACCTGTCCTTCCTGAACGAGCAGTCGACCGAGGGCCGCAATCCCGTCCACCTTTCATTCGATCCCTCGAACCAGTTCCTGATCGTCGCGAACCATGTGACCTCCTCGCTCGCCGTGCTCCGGCGCCTGGATGATGGACGGCTTGGCCCGGTCGAGAGCCTGACCGTGATCGAAGGAAAGCTTGGGCCTCACCGCGTCGAGCAGCCCTTCGCCAAGCCCCATCAGGTCCAGTTCGACCCGTCGGGAAAATGGATCGTGGTGCCGGATAAGGGCCTGGATGCGATATTCGTCTATCGTCTGGACCGCGCCTCCGGCACGTTGATCAAGGTGGCATCCTGCGAGACCCGCGAAGGCGCCGGCCCACGCCATATTGCCTTTCACCCCGAAGGCCGCCTCGCCTATGTCATCAACGAGCTGGACTGCAGCATGGCCGCGTATCGCTTCGATCCGGCGACGGGAGGCATCGCACCATTCCAGATCCTTTCGTCGGTTGCTGACTGCTTCACCGGCAACAGCCGCGGCGCCGAGATTGCGGTTTCTGCCGATGGCCGCTTCGTCTATGCGTCCAATCGCGGCAGCGACACGATTGCGGGTTTTGCGATTGGAGAGGATGGACGGATGACATCCGTCGGCTCATGGGCAACGGCTGGAAAGACGCCGCGCTTCTTCACGCTTCTCTGCGAAGGCGATGTCCTACTTGCCGCTAACGAGGACACCGATACGGTGGTCGCCTTCGGCGTCGACAAAAGATCCGGCGCACTGTCACCGCCGTCGAGCGTCCTTACCGTCGGCAGCCCGGTCTGCATCCTTCTCAAAGATCTAAATCAGACCTGAGGCGTCTTGATGCGGCTCGCACCCATGATGTGGGTATAAAGGAATGCCGCCGCCTCGTTGCGGCGACCGTCTTCGATCAGGTCGAGGATATGCAGATGCTCGGCCGTCTGTCTCGGAAGCCGGCTTCTGTCGATCGTGATATGATATTCGATCAGCCGGCGCAGGCGGTTTATGCGCCTGATCGCATCGAGAAAGAATTCGTTGCGCGAGCAAGCGACGAGCATCTCGTGAAACTCGTTGTTCGCCTTGAAAATCTCAGCGCGCGACCAGGTTTCATACCCACCCTGGCCAAGTTCCGTCTGGATCTGACGCGCGCGTCTGAACCCTTCAGGATCTGGCTCGAAGCTTGGCAGCAGCATGGCCTGCTGCTCGATGACGGCACGGAACGTGTAGCCATCCTGATAGCTCTGCCTCGACGTCAAGGTTTGCCGAAAGGACCAACCGTTGCCGGGCAGGCGCTCGACCCATCCCTCATCGGCAATCCGATGCAGGATCTTAAGCAAACGGCTTCGCGGCAGATCGTAATGGCGCATCATCTCGCTTTCGCTGACACGCTCCTCGAGTTTGCCGGAAAAGCGGTCCTCGGCGATCCGGAAATAGATGGCTTCGTCACCATCGCTGTCTTTGGGGCTCTCCGGCCCGGAAGCATCCAGACTCTCGCCATCAACCGCCAGAAAGTAGCCTCGGTTCGGCTCGGCACGGACGATGCCGCGGCCCTCCAGGCTCCGCAGCGCACTCATGATCGGCGCGCGCGAGACGCGGAATGCATCGGCCAGCATCTGAAGAGGCAGATGCTGGCCCTCGCGCATTCCGTTCGCTTTCACGAACTCGATGATATTGCCGCTGATCTGCGGTGTGAGGCTGCTTCTCGCCATGGCTTCCGATTCATTGCTTCTCTTGCGGTTTTCTATCACCGCATGAAACATCAAGACAGCCCTGTCGATATCCGGACCCAGTCCGCTTATCTGGCGTTTTTGACGAATTCAGTCGTGTAGGTCTTCGAAAGATCGATCTGCTTGCCTTTGACGTTCTTGGAGAATTCCGAGAGAACCGTCAGGACGGTTTCCGGGCCTCCCTTGGGCATCATTCCGTCAGGTGTGAACATGCCCTTGCTTACCTCAAGCGCTTTGACATAGCCGTCCTTGTCGCCGACATAGAAATCCTTCGGCATCTTGTCAGCGATCTCCGCGGCAGAGTGAGTGTCGATGTATCGCATTGTTTTTACAAAGGCGTTGACCAATTTCTGGACTTCCTCCTTGTGCGAGTCGACCCAGGAACTTTCCATGTATAGCGAAGCAAACGGATAAACTCCGCCGAGCGCCGCTCGTGTCGATTCGACGGTGCGAAGGTCCACCAGCACCTTGGCTTCGTTTGTCTTCAGCAGCCGTGATACGGTCGGCTCGGTGGTCATTCCAGCCTGGATCTGGTCCTGCTGCATGGCTGCGATGAAGGTCGAGCCTGCACCGACCGGAACGGTCGTCACATCGCCCGTCTTCAATCCAGCCTTCGATGCCATGTAAAGCGTCAGAAAATTGGTGGATGAGCCGAGCCCGGTTACCCCGAGTGCCTTTCCTTTGAAGTCGGCAGGCGATTTGATTTCCGGATGTTTCGTCGAAACCAGCTCTACTTCGCCGGGAACCTGCTGCAATTGGACGACCGACTCGACGAACTTGCCCTTGGATTGCAAATCCACGCAATGGTCGTAAGAGCCGATAACACCCTGAACGGCGCCCGCAAGTAGCTGATTTTCCGCATCAACTCCAGCCGACTCATTCAGCAGTTCGACATCGAGCCCTTCGTCCTTGAAATAGCCGAGGGCTTCGGTGAGCTTGGCGGGCAGGTAGATCTGCTTTTCATACCCACCCACCATGATTGAAATCTTCTCGGCAGCTTTGGCTGTTGTGCCCATGGCTCCCGTCGCAATTGCCACGCAGATAGCTGCGGTCGAAAAATAGAGACCTGCTGAACGCATGAATTCCTCCTCCTTAGTGCAATAAATCGCTTGAGTGACCGTCTCTGCGCCCCATGACGCGACACAGAAACGGACACCAAACGAGCCTCGGCCTCAGGGTGCCGGCAGGCCTCCACCTCTCCCAAATGGTCTCGGCGCCGACGGTCAGTCCTTCATCCTCCGATGAGAGACTAGCCACGTTTGAAGGAATGCACAATTGCATTTTATAATTATATTATTCTTTTTTTTGGAAACTGCTTCCCGCAGGCTGGATCGGGATTGAGAACGCCAGCGACAGCGGTCCGGCGTCCTCATTGCAGCATCACTCCTTCGTCTTGCCCTCAAAATGCATGACGTCGCCGAGCGGCACGTACTTCTGGCCGTCGAACTGATAGAGCTGCAGCGCTTCGGTCGGGAAAATGTCGCTGCCTTCCTTGGTGGTCATGGTAATGCCGTTCAGAAGAAGCGGATTTTTCCAGCCGTCCATATTCTGCACGACCTTCATCAGTTCCTCGCGCGTCGGGCTCTTGAGCTTCTCAAGCGCCTGGATCAAGGAATCGCCGATGGCGTAGCCGGTCTGACCAATCGTGTTTGCGAAATTGAAGTTTACCTTGGCGGCGGAGATGGCGGAAAGATAACGATCAACGCCCTCGTCGCCCGACGGCTTGTCGCTGATGATGGGCTTGAGATAGTCCGACGTAATGATGCCCTTGGCATTGTCCAGTCCGACCGACTGGAGAACCGGATAAGCCGACGAAAGGTTCGTCACCAGGGTCAAAGGCTTCCAGCCGCTTTCGGATTGAAAGCGGATCGCCTCGCCGCCCTGGCGGGGTGCTGCGATGATGACGAGGGTGTCAGCACCGGACGCTTTCAGCGTCGAGAGCTGAGTTTCAACGGTTGGATCTTGGGAGGTGACAGGCTGTCGGTCCAATACCTTGATGTGGGAGCCCTCGATCGAACGGTCGAACGCCTTCATGAAGGTTTGGCCGGTCTCGGTGTTGAGATAGAGAATGGCGACCTTCGCCTCGGGCTTATGCGCCTTCAGATATTCGGCAAACGAGTCCGCCTCAGTGGAGAAGGACGGGACGAAGCCAACCTCCCACTTCGGAGCATTCAAGGCAATCACCCCTGAATACATGAAGATATTCGGGATTTTCTTCTGGGTGATGTAGCGGCCGATCGCAAGGTTATTTGGCGTTGCGGCGGTGCCCACCAAGGCGAATACCTTTTCCTGTTCGACCATTTTACGGACGTTGGCCAGCGTGCGCTGGGGATCGAGCGAGTCGTCTTCGATAACCAGGTCGATTTTGCGCGTTTTTCCGTCGCCCATCTTAACGCCGCCTTCGGCGTTGGCCTGTTCGATGCGGGCGCGTATGCCTTCCGCGACGCCGCCGACAACGGCAACCGGCCCGGTCAATGGGCCGGTAACGCCGATCTTCACCGAATCGTCGGTTACCCCCGGCGTGGTCTCGGCTGCGCTGGCGTGGGTCGCAGCAAGCAGCGCGGCCACGGCCAACTGCATTGTGCAGCCCTTCAGCTTGGAGATAAATCTCATATCAGTTCCTCCCATTGTTCGGTGGCAGGCCTCCTCAGCCCGCTGTTTTCCGAAAAATCATCGAAAGCCATTTTTCGATGAAGCCAGTAACGCCGTTGCGCGCGACCATCATGATCAGGATTAGCGCGAGGCCATAAATCAGGTTGCCGAGGCTGAGGTTGATGTCGGACGCCCAGGTCGGAACGAAGACCATGAACAGTCCGCCGAGAAATGCCCCGACGATGCTCGTGACGCCGCCGACGATGCTGCCGATCACGATGTTGATAGACAGGATCGCCAGGAACGACTCCGGGCTGACAAAACCGGTGACGATGGCGAACACGCCACCACCCATGCCCGCGAGTGCCGAGCTTCCCGCGAATGCCCACAATCGCGTGCGTGTCAGGTTCACACCGAGGGCTTCCGCGATCTGCGCATTGTCACGCTGGGCCCGCAGCGCCCGTCCGACATCGCCGAAAAGCATCAACGAAACCAGAAGGGCACCGATCCCCGCGCATCCGAGGCAAATAACGTAGAGCCATAGCTCCGGGCTGAGGGGAAGCCATTCCGGCGCTTCCGGAGCGTCGATCGGAAGACCCGAAACCCCGCCGGTGAGGCTCCCCATTTTCAACACGAGCTGGGGGAAAGCAGCGGCAATGCCGAAGGTGACAATTGCCAACTGCAGGCCCTGAAGTCTCAGCGCCGGGAGGCCGATCGCTAGCCCGACCAAAACCGTAACTGCGGCCGAAACAGGAAGAGTGGCAAGCGGAGGTACGCCGTAGGTCGCATTCAGGATCGCGGTCACATACGCGCCGACGCCGAAGAGAGCGCCCTGCGCGAGGCAGATTTGCCCCGCAAATCCCATCAGGAGATTCAGTCCAAGAATTGCGATTGCATAAGCGATCGCAACGCATATCTGCTGGTGCGCGTAGTCCGGGGCGACAAACGGAATCAGTATTGCGAGAAATGCGAACAGACCGAACTTGACCGCGGCCCGGCGGAATCCGTCACTCATAGTTTTGTCACCTTGTAGGAACCGAACAGGCCGACGGGCTTTACAAGCAGGATGGCCAACGTGAGGACGATGGGCACTGCGATGCGCATGTCAGCGCCGATGAAAGGGAGGTAGCTCGCGCCGAGGCTTTCGGCGACGCCGACCGCCAGACCGCCGACAATTGCGCCGAGGGGACTATCCCATCCGCCGAGAGTCGCGGCGGCGAGGCCGTAAAACAAAATCGGCGCCATCATTGTCGGGCTGAGAAAGAGACGCGGCGCAATCAGGATCGCCGCAAAAGCCCCGATGACCGCGGCAAAACCCCATCCCAGCATCAGCATGCGCTCGACGTCGACGCCGACGAGTACGCTGCGCGCCCGGTCGAAAGCCGCCGCACGCATGGACAATCCAAGTCTCGTGAAGCGAAAGATGAAACCGATGGCTGCCGCGATGCAGATCAGGATCGCCAGCGTGCCGACTGCGGACGCGAGCACGCGAACCTCCCCGAGACTGAAGCCGCCATCGGGAAACAGGCTTGGGAACGAGAGTTGTTCGGCTCCCCAGATCCACATGCACATGGCCTGGAAGAGGACGAATATTCCAAGCGTGACCACGACAACCGCCTCCACGGGCGCGCTCATCAATGGCCTGATCACGAGGCGGAATGTCGCGATGCCGATGACGAATGCGATCGCCAGGCTCGCGAGCACGGCCAGCCACAGCGGAACGCCCCACTGCATCAACTGCCACGCGACGTAAGCGGAGAATGTCGCCATTTCGCCTTGGCCGAAATTCACGACATTCGTCGCCCGGAAAATGAGTACGAGCGCGAGCGCCAGCGCCGCGTAGATGGCACCCGTCGTTAGCCCACTGACGACGAGCTGGAAGAAGAGACTCATCAGGCGACCCCCAGATATGATTTCTTGATGTCCTCATTGTTTATGAGGTCGCTCGCCGCCCCGCCGGCGACGATCTGCCCCGCCTCGATGACGAAGGCCTTATCCGCGTATTGCAGGGTGATATCGACGTTTTGCTCAACCACCAGCAACGTCATTCCGTGGTCGCGGTGCAGCGTCTTGAATATCGTCAGGATCTCCTGCGTAATCGACGGCGCCAGGCCGAGCGAAGGTTCGTCACACATCAGGAGTTTCGGACGGGACATGAGCGCACGGGCGACCGCGAGCATCTGCTGCTCGCCACCGCTTAAGTTTCCGGCTAACTGGTCGCGCCTTTCGCGCAGCCGCGGAAAGGTTTCATACCAACGCTCCTTGTCTTGCCTGATCTGAGACCGGCTGGAGATGATGGTGGCGCCGAGCTGAAGGTTTTCGTCCACCGTGAATTCCGAGAAGGTGCCTCGGCCCTGCGGGATCTGGGCGATGCCGAGTCCGAGCCGCTTTTGAGCTGCGATCCACTCCAGCGACCTTCTCGCATAGAATATGGAACCCTTGAACGGCAGGAGGCCGGAAATGGCACGCAATAGAGTAGTCTTTCCAGCTCCGTTCGACCCGAGAAGTGCCACGAACTCGCCTTCTTCGACCGCGAACGAACAGTCGAAGAGCGCTTGCGTTTTTCCGTAGAAAGCCGAGAGGTCCTTAACGTCGAGAAGCGTCATGCCGCCCTCCCCAAGTAAGCGGAGACAACCGCGTCGTTCGACTTGATTTCACCCGGAGTGCCTTCGGCGAGATTACGGCCGAGATGGAAAACAACGATCCTATCGCACAGCCCCATCACCAGGCCCATGTGGTGTTCAATGAGGAGGATCGAGAGATTGCGGCTCTTCCTTACCCCGTCCAGCAGAGTGCCGAACTCGTTGACTTCGCCATGCGTCAACCCTCCCGCCGGTTCGTCGAGAAGCAATATCTTGGGGTCTGATGCGAGGGCGCGGGCAATCTCCATCCGCTTTTGCAACGGATAGGGAAGCGCGCCAGCTTTCCGAGCAGCCATATCGGCCATTCCCATCTCTTCGAGGATGGCCATCGACCTCTCGCGCACCGCCCGCTCATCGGCTCGCGATCGCAAGGGCGTCAGGATCGCCCGTCCGAACTTGCCGCCGAGTTCATGGTGGGCACCGAGCATGACATTTTCCAGAACCGTCATGGAGGCATAGATGCCGAGGTTCTGGAACGTTCGGGCGACACCGAGGCCAATCATGTCCCGAACCCTCGCGCCTTCGATTGGCGTCCCATTCAAAACAATGGTGCCGCTGTCATAGGCCACGAGACGAGTGATCGCGTTGAGAAAGGTGCTTTTGCCCGCGCCATTCGGTCCGATCAGGCCGCAGATCTCGCCCGAACGCACCGAGACCGAAACGTCGGTGAGCGCCTTGATGCCGCCGAAGTGCACTGAAACGCCTCGCGCCTCAAGCACGAGACGAGCGTCTGCAATGCTGCTCATTTCCACTATTTCCTCCCTCCCTGAGCGGTCTCCCAGACGGCCTGTCCATTTCTATGATTGACAGCCATCCCCGCTTTGGATACCAATAAGTATCCGAAGACGTTTCGGTATGTCAAGCATCAATCGCATCTGGATTGGCTTGCCACGGAACGGCCTCAGAGTTGCCTGCCATCGGGTTGGAGTTGGGTGGCGGCAAGATGATCGAATGCCTCGCTGACGGGGCGATGGGGAGGACATCCATGACAGGAAATAACACCGAACTGACGGGCGAGAATCTGTATCGAGATCCGTATCCGGTTTACGCGAGGCTGCGCGCTGAAGAGCCAGTGGCCTTCTTCGAGGGGACGAAGGAATACTTCATCACCCGATTTGACGACTGCCGCACGATCGGCGGTCAGGACAAGATCTTCGGCCCTTCCGGATCGGCGGACCGCCCGGAGGCGCGCGTCATGGGCATGCCGAATGTATTGACCATGTCCGGCGAGGAGCACCAATGCCTTCGTCAGGGCATCGACGAAAACCTCACGCAGGAGCGTGTCCGGTCGTTTGTCGAAGGTCTGACGCGCCCCGTGGTGCAGCGTTACGTCGACGCGATCAAAGCCAAGGGAGAGGCGAACCTGACGGCCGAATTGTTCGAGCCGATCTCCGTGCGGTGCATCGGCGACGTTATCGGCCTTACGGAAACGCCGAACGAAACCCTCGTCGAGTGGTTCCACGCGATGGCTCTTGGCCTGCAGAATGTCAGCAACGACGCGGCGGTGTGGAAGCGACTGGACGATGCTCTTGCCGATATCGACAAGCAAATGGGCGACCTTTACCAAGCCTGCCTGTCCAAGCCCAACAACTCCCTCCTCAGCCATGTGATGTATGGCGGCATGCCGAAGGGCGAAGTGCGCAGTTGGGACGAGATTTCACCGACCATGCGCGTCATTATCCTTGGCGGCCTTCAGGAACCCGGTCATGCGGCGGCGAATGCCTGCGCCGGTCTTCTTTCGAATCCCGAACAGGCGAAAGTCATGGCGGAGCAGCCGCAGGAAAACGCCATGCGCGCCTTCGATGAAGGGCTGCGTTGGATCGCGCCGATCGGCGTGACGCCGCGCGTCGCCCGAGAGGATTTCGAGATCGCAGGAACCGTCATTCCTCAGGGAGCGTCGGTCGCGATCGTTATGGGCTCCGCCAACCGTGACGAGACTCGCTTCGAGCATGCCGACAAGTTCGACATGTTCCGTAAGAAGAAGCAACACCTCTCGTTCGGCTTCCGTCCGCACTTCTGTTCAGGACATTTTCTGTCAAGGGCCATGGGCGAGATCGCACTTGCGGAAGTGTTCCGTCAGTTGCCCGAACTTCGGCTCGACGGATCGCGCGAAATCAAAGGTAAAGGCTGGCGATTCCGCGGTATTTCGGACCTTCCCGCGAAATGGAACGCGTGATGACACTCATCATAGACTGCCACGGCCACTTCACCACAGAGCCGCCAGAGCACCACGCCTTCCGCAAGGCCCAGGTCGCTTTCGCGGAAGGCACATCATCGGATCGCCCGGTCTATCCGGGCATCCCCGACAAACAGCTTCACGACATCATCGAGACCAATCAGCTCAAGATCCAGCGTGAGCGCGGCTCGCATGTCACGCTACTTAGCCCGCGCGCCTCCGGCATGGGGCACCATCTGCCGAACCTGCCGGTGGCGAAAGAATGGGCGCGCGTTTCGAACGACAATATCGGTCGGATCGTCGACATGTTCCCCGATAACTTCGCCGCGGTCTGCCAGCTTCCACAAACCGTAGACGGCGATCTTTCAGCGGTCATCGAGGAACTTGCGCGCTGCGTCGACAATGGCTTCGTCGGCTGCAACCTCAATCCCGATCCCTCGGGGGGGCGCTGGAGCGCGCCGCCAATCTACGATACCTGGTGGGATCCGCTTTGGGACGCGATGGTGGACCTTCAGGTACCCGCCATGATCCACGTCTCCGGGTCCTGCGAACGCTGCCTGCATACGACCGGGGCGCATTATATCAACGCCGACACCGCAGTTTTCATGCAGCTCATCCAGGGAGACCTCTTCGAGCGTCACCCCGACCTCAAGCTGATCATACCGCATGGCGGCGGGGCAGCGCCCTACCATTGGGGCCGGTATCGCGGTCTATCCATCATGCTCGAAAAGCCAGGCTTGGACACGCACCTCATGAACAACCTGTTTTTCGACACCTGCGTCTACCACCAGGCGGGCATCGATACGCTTTTCCGCGTCGTCGACACGAAGAACATCCTTTTCGGCTCGGAGCTGCTCGGTGCGGTCAAGGCAATCGATCCCGAGACCGGTCATCCCTTCGATGACACCAAGCGATACATCGACCAGCTCGACCTTCAGGAAGACGAGAGACGAGCGGTCTTCGAAGCAAATGCGCGGCGTGTGTACCCGCTGCTGGATAAACGACTCCAAGACCGCGGCCTGTGAACAGCCCGAAATCCATAGGGAGATTTCAAATGACCTCAACCCAGAAACTCAGCCTGGCTGGCGGAGCGCAAGGCTTCAACTGGCTACCGGTTTTTGTGGCAGAAGAACACGGTATTTTCGTCAAGCACGGGCTGTCGATCGAGTACATGAAGATGGGGACCGTCGACAAAGCCACCAGTGCCGTGTTGGAGGGCGAGGCCAACCTCGCAATCACGCCTCCAGAAGGGGCCGTTTCAAACTTCGTGCAAGCCGGCGCACTCCGGGTGATCGCCTCGAACTCGAACAGATTGCCGATGTCCCTCGTGGCCCAGCCCTCCATCAACTCTATCCAGGACCTCCGGGGCAAGAAGGTCGGGACGTCTTCGCTGACCGAAGGCACCGCGATCTACACGCAGATGCTCCTGTCCAGGGGAGGACTGCGCTATCCCGGCGACTACGAGTTCGCACTCGCGGGCATTCACACGAAACGCTGGGAGGCGCTTCAATCCGGTGAAATCGACTGTGCCCCGCAACCAGCACCCTGGAATTTCCTCGCCGAAAGAGAAGGCTTCAATCTCATCGGCGAGATCAATGAAATCATCCCACAAATCGTCTTCGCGGCGGTCATCGGACGCACTGCCTGGCTGGAGACAAACCGCGACCTCGTGGTCCGCTTCCTCCGTGCACTGCGCGAAGCCCATGCGATCACCAACGATCCCGGCCGCGAGGACATCACGCTTCCGATTTTCCAGCGGATCACGACCAAGGACGACGCGGGCCTTGCGCTGCAGGGCTTCTGCTACATGCGCGACATGGGAATGTGGCCCGGCGATCTTTCGATACCACGGGAGGCGTGGGACACCACCGTCGACCTCATGATCCGCGCCAACCTGCTTGACGAAACCGCCCGATCGACGTCGGCGACCGCCTTCGATTCCAGCTTCCTGGAAGCATCGGCTTCCTAGCCAAAAGCGGGCCCAAACCCGCGCAGAACTCGCGGGTTCGGATTGACATTCTATTTAGAATTTGCATACTATTTGGTATCTAAAGAGGCATGTCCGCGCCAGCGAGGGACACGCCCGGGAGGATTCTGGTGAGAGTAGTTACAAAGACGCCGCGGACCGACCGCGCGGTTTGCGAGGCCTTGGGCAAACTTGGCGTCGCCACGGTCCATGAAGCGCAAGGCCGGAAGGGCCTCCTGGCTTCGCATCTGCGGCCCGTAATCGAGGGCGCACGCATCGGCGGGACGGCCCTGACATGTGAAGTTCCGCCCGGTGACAACTGGATGATCCACGTCGCCCTCGAAATGGCCCAGCCCGGCGACATCCTAGTGGTCGCGCCGACCTCCCCCTGCACCGACGGATACTTCGGCGATTTGCTCGCCACCTCATGCAAGGCGCGCGGAATCCTCGGCCTGATCATCGATGCCGGCGTGCGCGACGTTGCCGATCTCCGGGCGATGAAGTTTCCAGTCTGGGCTAAGGCGATCTCAGCCCAAGGCACGGTGAAGGAGACCCTGGCGAACGTACAGGTTCCAATCGTGTGTGCCGGCGCAGCGATCGAACCGGGCGACGTGATCATCGCGGACGACGACGGCGTGTGCGTGGTCAAACGCACCGAGGCGGAAGCCGTCCTTCAGAAAGCCCTTAAACGGCAGCAGATGGAGGACGAAAAGCGGGCGCTCTACGAGTCCGGCCAATTGAGCCTCGACATCAACAACATGCGTCCCCAGTTGAAAGCGAAAGGCCTGACCTATGAATAAGGGAGCAGACATCCGCATCCCGCGCCGGGTGGTCACGGGCCTTAAAGACGGCAAGTCGGTTTTCATCAGCGACGGTCCGACACCCAATGCCCATAGATACGACTCCGTACCGGGTCACCTGACATCTGTCGTTTACGCCACGCCGGCAAGGCCGAGCCTGCCGCAGGACCATGCCGAACAGGCGCCTCCGAAAATTCTGATAACGCCCGAACCGGGCGGGACGAAGCTCATGATCGTGGTTTTCCCACCGGATTCGGTCTTCGCTACCGTCGATCCCGTGGCAGCGTTCGAGGAGCAGGCGGTACACATCCCCGGGCTGATCCAGGCGTTCGAGGCGGACGCGCCGGGCATGCACACCACGAACACTATCGACTATGACATCGTTCTCGATGGAGAAGTCTGGCTCGAACTCGATGACGGTGCGGAGACCCTCCTGAAACAAGGCGACATTGTCGTCCAGTGCGGCACGCGCCACGCATGGCGCAACAAAAGCGGCAAGCCCGCAACCATGTGTTTCGTTCTGATCGGTGCGGAAAGAGAGTGACGCCATGACACAGGACGCCCTCACAGGCACCTTCGATTGCATCATTGTCGGCGCGGGACACGGCGGTTGCCAAACCGCGGCCGCGCTTCGTCAAGCCGGGTTCGGAGGAAGCATAGCCCTCATCGGTGCCGAACCGGAGGTGCCGTACGACCGACCGTCATTGTCGAAGGAGTATCTCGCCGGGAAGAAGACATTCGAGAGGATGCATCTGAGACCGCAGGATTTCTGGAGTTCTCGCAATGTGGAACTTCTGCTGAGCGCGCGCGTCGTCGCGGTCGATCCAATCGCAAAGACGGTTATCCTGGAAAATGGCGCACGCTATTCATATGGTAGCCTCGTCTGGGCCGCAGGCGGAGAGCCGCGAAAACTTTCCTGCCCAGGCAGCGAGTTGCCCGGCATCTTCTATATCCGCTCGAAGGCTGATTGCGACGCGCTCCTGAACGTTCTTGCAGATGTCAGAAAGGTCGCAATCATCGGAGGCGGCTATGTGGGCCTCGAAGCGGCGGCTGTGTTTCGGGAGCTCGGCAAGGACGTCGTTCTTGTCGAAGCCCTTGACCGGGTCCTCGCCCGAGTGGCCGGAGAACCCATATCCCGCTTCTATGAGCGCGAACACCGGGACCACGGGGTAGATATCCGCCTGAATAGCGGCGTCAAAGCCATCGTCGGGCATGACAGCCATGTGAGCGGTATGCTTCTGGAGTCCGGCCAAGCAATTGAAGCCGACATCGTCGTGGTGGGCATCGGGATCGTTCCGTCTGCCGCCCCGCTTCTGGCTGCCGGAGCCGAAGGCAGCAACGGAGTGGATGTCGACGAACACTGCCGCACGTCGCTACCCCACATATATTGCGTCGGTGATTGCGCAAAACTCATCAATGGTGCGGGCATTAGGATCGAGTCCGTACAGAACGCCACCGACCAGGCGACGACAGCCGCGAAAGCCATTTGCGGCGACTATAAAGCCTATGATGCGCTGCCTTGGTTCTGGTCGAACCAATATGACCTGAAGCTCCAGACGGTCGGCCTCAATGTCGGCTACGACGCCGTCGTCCTGCGAGGCGAGCCGGCAAGCCGCAGCTTCAGCCTGGTTTATCTAAAGAACGGAGCGGTGATCGCATTGGATTGCGTGAATTCGCCGCGAGATTACGTCCAGGGGCGGAAACTCGTCGAACACGCGGCCAAGCTCAGCAGCGACCGATTGGCTGATACCTCTAAACAACTCAAGGAATTGACCCTCGAGACCAACTGACGGTCCGAGGTTTCTCAATCGGAACACGGGAAAATCAATGGCTACGATCTCACTGCGCACACGCGATGGCGAACTCCATCACTTCGAGGGGCGCATCGGCATGTCTCTCATGGAAAACATCCGGAACGCGGGTTTTGACGAACTTCTCGCGATGTGCGGTGGCTGCCTGTCCTGCGCCACCTGTCATGTCTATGTGGAGGGCCTCCCCGTCGAGGGACAACTCCCGGATGCCTCGATCGATGAAAGCGAATTGCTGGAGGGGTCGGATTATCGCGAGCACAATTCCCGTCTCTCCTGTCAAATTCCTTTTGACCAGGCTCTGGATGGCATCGTCGTGAGGATTGCTCCGGAGGAATAGTCGCCGCAAGGATGCGCCCTGTCGGGGCGACCCGGCTCCCTTCCTACAGGCTTATCTCAAAGGCCGACAGATCCGAACTCGGCCAGCGGGAGAAGTAATGTTGGCGGCTTGACGCGATCGTTGTTGCGATCTCGTCAAGCCGCATTGCTATTATCTCTGCCATGGCTGAGCACTGAAACTAACCCTCGATTTCGGCTGACCGCGTCGACATTATTGCCGCATAGTCTTCCACCCAGAGAGTACCACGGACCCGCGTTGCAGGCTTAGGATTGCGGTCTTTCCATTACAGCAATTGTTGCGCTGCAGCCGCCCTCTACACAGGGCTCTTGGGTGACGGTTCTTCATAGGTTCGCCGGGAGAACACGACCGCAAATAGTGGCCGTGTAAATCCCGACGCATCTTGTTGCCGTAAGGCTGGTGCAGGCAGAGCCGCTTTCGCCGTGGGAGGCCCGCAACAACTACGCTCGTCGCAGGGCTGCGCGCGTATCCTGCCTAGCCGATCATCGGCAAGAGCTCGCTGACCGACTTCTTGGCATCGCCGTAGAACATGCGGGTGTTCTCCTTGAAGAACAGCGGGTTCTCGATGCCGGAATAACCGGTGCCCTGACCGCGCTTGGAGACGAAGACCTGCTTGGCCTTCCAGACTTCGAGCACCGGCATGCCGGATATCGGCGAGTTCGGATCTTCCTGCGCCGCCGGGTTGACGATGTCGTTCGAGCCGATGACGATGACGACGTCGGTATTGGGGAAGTCGTCGTTGATCTCGTCCATTTCCAGCACGATGTCATAGGGAACCTTCGCTTCGGCAAGCAGCACGTTCATGTGGCCGGGCAGACGGCCGGCCACCGGATGGATGGCGAAGCGGACGGTCTTGCCGGCAGCACGCAGCTTGCGGGTCAGTTCCGAGACCGACTGCTGCGCCTGGGCCACCGCCATGCCGTAGCCCGGCACGATCACGATGCTGTCGGCCTCGTCCAAGGCGCCGCGACGCCCTCGGCACTAATGGCGATCTGCTCGCCGATGATCTCCATCTGCGCGCCGGTGCTCGCGCCGAAGCCGCCGAGGATCACCGAGACGAAGGAGCGGTTCATCGCCTTGCACATGATGTAGGAGAGGATCGCACCCGAGGAGCCGACTAGGGCGCCGGTGACGATCAGGAGATCGTTGCCGAGCGTGAAGCCGATCGCCGCGGCCGCCCAGCCGGAATAGCTGTTCAGCATCGAGACGACGACCGGCATGTCGGCGCCGCCAATGCCCATGATCAGGTGATAGCCGATGAAGAAGGCAAGTGCCGTCATCAGGACGAGCGTCCAGACCCCGGCGCCATTGAAGTACATCAACAGCAGGATCAGCGACAGGATCGCGGCGCTCGCGTTGAGAACGTGCCCGCCCGGCAGCTTCCTGGCCTTGCCGTCCAATTTGCCGGCAAGCTTGCCGAAGGCGACGACCGAGCCGGTGAAGGTGACGGCGCCGATGAAGATGCCAAGGAAGACCTCGACCTTCATGATCGACAGTTCCACCATGTCCTTGTGGGCCAATATGCCGGCAAATCCGGTGAGCGCTGCGCGGGAAGCATCGTCGAGAGAAGCGACATGGGCCGCTTCGAGATGGGCATTGAAGCCGATGAACACCGCGGCAAGGCCGACGAAGGAATGCAGCGCCGCAACGAGCTGCGGCATTTCCGTCATCTGCACCCGGCTCGCCACATAATGGCCGAGCACCGCGCCGCCTGCGATCATCAGCGCGATGATGAACCAATTGCCGACGGTCTTGTCGATCATGGGGCCGAAGATCGTGGCAACTACGGCAAGGGCCATGCCGACAATGCCGTACCAGACGGCGCGCTTGGCGCTTTCCTGGCCGGACAGGCCGCCGAGCGAGAGGATGAAGAGAACCGCTGCCGCAACATAGGCGGCCGATACAATACCGATGGTCATTGTGAAGATCCCTGCCGCTTAAGACTTCTGGAACATGGCGAGCATGCGCCGGGTGACGAGGAAGCCGCCGACGATGTTGATGGTGGCGATCAGCACTGACAGCGCCGCCAGCGTCACCACCAGCCCGTTGCCCGAGCCGATCTGCAACAGCGCGCCGAGGATGACGATGCCGGAGACGGCGTTGGTCACCGCCATCAGCGGCGTGTGCAGCGAATGGCTGACGTTCCAGATCACCTGGAAGCCGACGAAACAGGCGAGCACGAAGACGACAAAATGGCTCATGAAGCTCGACGGCGCATAGGCGCCGACCAGCAGCAGCAGTGCGGTGCCGATGACGAGCAGGATGCCTTGGTTCCTGGTCTGCGCCTTGAAGGCGGCCAGTTCCCGGGCCCGCTTTTCCTCCGGCGTCGGCTCCTTCACCTTTTCCTTCGGCTTGGCGGCGGCGATCGCCTGCACCTTCGGCGGTGGCGGCGGATAGGTGATTGCGCCATCCTTGGTGACGGTCGCACCGCGGATGACGTCATCGTCCATGTTGTGGACGATCACCCCGTCTTTGCCCGGCGTCAGATCCGTCAGCATGTGGCGGATATTGGTGGCATAAAGCGTCGAGGCCTGCGCCGCCATGCGGCTCGGGAAATCGGTGTAGCCGATGACGATCACGCCATTGTCGGAGACGGTTCTCTGGTCGGGGACCGTCAAATCGCAATTGCCGCCACGTTCGGCGGCCAAGTCGATCACGACCGAGCCCGGCTTCATCGCTGCCACCATATCGGCAAGCCACAGCTTCGGCGCATCGCGGCCGGGGATCAGGGCGGTGGTGATGACGATGTCGATCTGAGGCGCCAGTTCCCGGAACTTGGCAAGCTGCTTTTCGCGGAACTCCGGCGAGGACGGCGCGGCATAGCCGCCGGTCGCAGCACCATCCTGCTGTTCTTCGCCGAAGTCGAGGAAGACGAATTCCGCCCCCATGGATTCGATCTGCTCGGCCACTTCCGGGCGCACGTCGAAGGCATAGGTGATGGCGCCGAGCGATGTTGCCGTGCCGATCGCCGCAAGCCCTGCGACACCGGCGCCGATGACCAAGACCTTGGCCGGCGGCACCTTGCCGGCGGCCGTCACCTGACCGGTGAAGAAGCGGCCAAAATTATTGCCGGCCTCGATCACCGCACGATAGCCGGCAATATTGGCCATCGACGACAGGGCATCCATCTTCTGGGCTCGGCTGATGCGCGGCACCATGTCCATGGCGATGACATTCGCTCCGCTGGACCTGGCCTGATCGAGAAGCTCCTTGTTCTGCGCCGGGTAGAAGAAGGAGATCAGCGTCTTGCCAGGCTCCAGCCGATCAACCTCTGCGGCTTCAGGGGGCCGGACCTTGGCAATGACGTCGGATGTCTCGTAGAGCAAAGCCGCGCTGTCGACCACCGTGACACCCACGCCACGATACGCCTCGTCCGAAAACCCGGCCTGCCTCCCAGCGCCGGTTTCGATCACGCACTCATAGCCCAGTTTCTGCAACTGAAGAGCGGCCTCTGGTGTCAGAGCTACCCTCAACTCTCCAGGGGCCGTTTCCCTGGGAGATCCAAATTTCATCATTGCTGAACTTCCGGCGTAGCCGGCTCCTCTATCCCAATCCCCGTCGATGGTGAAAAGACCAAATGGGTGGCGAAAACGAGCAAACCGAACCCATTTTGTCTAGTGCACGGAGGCGTAAATTTGCAGGTTTTTGTCGCACTCAGGACTTCTTAAATCGATTTTTACTTTGCAATCGTTTTAATAGACCACGACGCCGCGGATGCTTTCGCCCTTGTGCATCATGTCGAAGCCCTTGTTGATGTCCTCGAGCGGCATGGTGTGGGTGATCATCGGGTCGATCTGGATCTTGCCCTGCATGTACCAGTCGACGATCTTCGGAACGTCGGTGCGGCCACGGGCGCCGCCGAAGGCCGTGCCCATCCAGTTGCGGCCGGTCACAAGCTGGAAGGGACGGGTCGAGATTTCCTGGCCGGCGCCGGCAACGCCGATGATGACCGACTTGCCCCAGCCGCGATGCGACGATTCCAGCGCCTGGCGCATCACCTTGGTGTTGCCGGTGCAGTCGAAGGTATAGTCGGCCCCGCCGATGAGGTCGCCATTGCGCTTCGTCAGGTTGACGAGATAAGGCACGATGTCGTCGCCGACCTCCTTCGGATTGACGAAATGCGTCATGCCGAATTTCTCGCCCCAGGCCTTGCGGTCGTTGTTGATGTCGACACCGATGATCATGTCGGCGCCGGCAAGCTTCAGGCCCTGCAGGACATTGAGGCCGATGCCGCCGAGACCGAAGACGATCGCCGTCGAGCCGATCTCCACCTTGGCGGTGTTGATGACCGCACCGATGCCGGTGGTGACGCCGCAGCCGATATAGCAGATCTTGTCGAAGGGAGCGTCGGGATTGACCTTGGCAACGGCAATCTCCGGCAGCACGGTGAAATTGGCGAAGGTCGAGCAGCCCATATAGTGATGGATCTTGTCCTTGCCGATCGAAAAACGCGAGGTGCCGTCCGGCATCAGGCCTTGGCCTTGCGTCGAACGGATCGCGGTGCAGAGGTTGGTCTTGCGGCTGAGGCAGGAATAACATTCGCGGCATTCGGGCGTATAAAGCGGAATGACGTGGTCGCCCTTCTTGACCGAGGTGACGCCCGGGCCGACATCGACGACGATGCCGGCGCCCTCATGACCGAGGATTGCCGGAAACAGGCCCTCCGGATCGGCGCCCGACAGGGTGAAATCGTCGGTATGGCAGATGCCGGTCGCCTTGACCTCGATCAACACCTCGCCGGCCTTCGGGCCATCGAGCTGAACGGTCATGACTTCCAGCGGCTTACCGGCGGCAACGGCTACGGCGGCGCGTACGTCCATGATTAATATCCTCCTCGTTTGTTCTGAAGGCAGCTATAGGGCGCGTTGCTGCGGTCCCAGACAAATCGCATTTAACATACCAAAAAGAATTTGCATACTAAAAAGTATCTGGAATTCGACGGTTGGTCGGCTCATTTTGCGGGCTGATCACGGCTTTCTCCATGTCATGAAAAAGCACCGTCGATTTCAGCCGACGGTGCCCTGCATGTCTGAATAATCTGAGATCTCGGAGCTTACTTAGCCCTGATGCTCGCGGCCTTCGACTTGGATCACCAGATCGACCTCGTCGCCGATCATGCCAAGTGCAGCCTTCATACCGAAATCGCTTCGCTTCACTTTCGTCGTTGCGCTGAAGCCTACGACATGGCTCTTGTCCCAAGGATTCTGGCCTTCCTTGTTGAACGTCACATCCAGGGTTGTGGGCTTCGTCACACCCGCGATGGTGAGATCTCCGACAATTTGGCCTGTTGTGTCGGTCGTTTTCTTGAATTCTTTGCCAACGAATGTGATTTCCGGAAACTCCGTGGCGTTGAACCAATCGGCTCCCTGAATGTCGCCGTCGCGCTGCTTGTTGTTGGTTGATATTCCCGCAACGCTTACCTTGACGGCGAGACTGCTGGCATCCGGTTTCGCGGAATCGAAATCGAAGGCTCCGGAAAACTCCTTTGCCACGCCGATAACGCGGGAAAAGCCCAGATGGTCGATATAGAATGCTATCCCGGAATGTACGGGATCAATGTCGAACTTCGTTGCCCATGCGGGGTTTCCCGCCAGCGTCAGCAGCGGCGCTGAAAGCAAGAGTGCTGCAAGTCGTTTTTTCATTTCCATCTTCCTCCTCAGTTAAACAGGGAAATCCGTGCCGTAGTTCAGGAACGCCACCAGTGCCGCCAATACGGCCGGCGCGACGGCGAACGTGATGTAGACAACGAGACGGGCAAAGGGCTTTGAAATGCCGATCCGACGGCATACGCGTTCCGAAACGAGCGGCGGGAGCACGACAGACAAGGCAAGCACAGCAAGAGCAACCAAATCGGTCTTGCGGGTAACCAGGACGACGGTGTCTGCGACCGATAGCAGCCCTCCAAGACCTCCCAGATAGGATGCAGGCCCGAAGCGAAAGGCGGGCTTGGTCACATGCAGAACCAGAACTCCGAAGGAGGCGGCTGCATAAAGGAGGCAAAGCTGAAAAGTGGAAGACGACGCGCCAAGCAAGGCGATGGGGGCAAAGCCCAATGCAAGCACCGCAACACCGCCACCCCGCCTGACATCGTCATCGCTAGCTTCTCCATTCCCGAAGAGAACGAACGCCATGACGGCTAAGCCCGCAATCGCCGCGAACAGAACCTCCAACGGCGCTGCGCCCAGGATCGGCTGGCCGATATAGAGGGCTGCCGCGATAGGTTGGAGCAATACGAGCATCTTTCCGAGACGCCGCAGCCCGCTGAATTCCAGGACAATGCCGACAAAGGTGCCCAATAGGGCGATATAGAAAATCTTGTTGACCGCACCGACCGGAGGGAATGCGGGTATCTTGTTGTAGACGAACCAATAGGCAGCCAGAAACGAAACCGGCATCAGAAGGTCGGTGGCCAGTATGGCTTTCCGCCATCGCATGAATGCCGAAACCACCGCCGTACCTGCAATGAAGGCAAGCACAGACGCGGCCATGATCTCCTGCGGGGAGTTGCTGAACCCTAGCATTTGAGCTTTTCCGATTATTACCGAGTGAAACGAAGATCGCGCGCGATCTAGCGCGCGTTGCGACGTCCGCGAATGCCCTTAGGCCATGGTGGATGCAGGTTGATTCATTTTCCCCTCCCTTGACCGCCGCTCCTCAACGGCGTGGTCATTCTGACCAAGATACCATATAGACTTCACATACCATACAGTTTTCGAATTCAAAATAGTCTTCGAAATAATTTTTGCTGTCAAGCCGGAGAATTGGTTGGCCGTCCAGGGGAAGTGTAAGAGCACACCGCGTCCTGCCCGAATGCCTTGAGGGCGTTCGGACGGGACGCGCGATGGAACCGCCTAAAACTGAGAAGAGGCCGCGTGGCTTAGTTTACGCCGGAGATCGATTTCGCTTCTTGCGAAGAGCGGTACATCGCCCCGAGGACGATCCGCACCATGTCACCCGGCGCGCCGTCCTTCAGGAAGCTCGAAATACCGCCATAGGTCAGCTCAAGGACGATACCGCCGACGTAGAATGGGGTTGCAGGCGACCGCATCGTGAGACCGAGTTTCCGTATCAGGATTTCACCCACACCTTCCCACTGATCGCGGAAAAGCTTGATGTGACGATCGCCAAGCGTCTTGTCGTGCTGGGCCATTCTCAAAAGCTCGATTGCGAGCATACCCCACTTGCGATCATCTCCGCGGTTGTTGGCCCAATTTGCCAACACGTCGATCAATTGCATCGGATCGTCGTATTTCCCCAGAAGATCGGTGAGTTCGACCACGTCCCCGCCTGCATTTCCGGCGAGGAGCTGGAGGAAGATGTCTTCCTTGTTGGTGAAGTTCGAATAGAAAGCGCCCTTCGAATATCCCGCCTCTTCCGCGATGCGCTCAATCGACGCTCCCGCGTAGCCATACCGGGCCATAACTTCGTAAGCAGACTCGAGGAGCTTTTCCTTCGTCCTAGCCTGACTCTGTTCACGTGTCAGCCGTGCCATCGCGATTCCTGTTCCTACAGTATCTAGAAACTGAGGCGTACCTCAAAATGCAATGATCATACAATAGCCAATAGCAAACAAATGAGCGCCCAGAAGATCGGATATTCCGGCCCCATCTTCTGCCAGCGCCAATTCGGGCCATTGATTTTCACAACTGCATAGGCAGCGCCCAGCATAACGACTGCGCCCACTGCCGCAGCCATGCGCGGGTAGATCGAAAAAACGAGACCGATCGCGGCGACGGCTTCCATCACCATCGTGATGCCAACGAACAGCTTGGCGGGACGGAAACCGGCATTCTCGAAAGTCCCGGACGCCTTCTCGTAATGCAGTCCCTTTCCGATCAGGTGAGGCAAGAACCAGATGCCGCAAAGGAGGCGGAGCCACTCAACTAGATCGATATGCATTTGCTCCTCCTTGGACGCCCTGACGTCTCCGTTTTCCGTGACCGAGAAAAATAGTGGCTTTCTTCGCTTGCCTTTTCGGATACCAAACGGTATTCACAATCTATATCGAATGTCAATACGATGCATTTTTTGAGAATGGGAGGATGGTTATGAATACGATGCGTGCTGCGCGGCTGCATGCGGTAGGCCAACCGATGAGCATCGACGAGGTCGAGCGCCCCGTCGCGATCGGAAGCGATGTTGTTGTCCGGGTAAAGGCTTGCGGAATGGTGCCGAACCTTGGGAACGTCCTGGCGAATTGGGAGACGTGGTATCCGCAAATGCCGCTGCCGCCGCGCCCCGCAATTCACGGCCTCGATCCCAGCGGGATCGTCCATGAGGTAGGTCCGCAGGTCGTCAGCGTTAAGCCAGGCGATCGCGTATATGTTAATCCGGGGCGCTTCTGCGGGGCTTGCCATCATTGCTCGTCGGGAAAGCCGCAAGCTTGCGAATATTGGACGCTCGGCGGCTATTTTGGCTATAATCCCAAGAGCTTGGAAATGTTCGCACGCTATCCGTATGGCGGCTTCGGCGAATATATGCTCGCTCCCCAGGCGCAGATCATCAAAATTCCCGACAATATGAGTTTCGTGCAGGGGTCCCGTATGGGCTACCTCGGAACGTCCTACGCAGCGTTGAAAAAGTGCGGCCCTCTGATGGGCAAAACGCTGATCATCAACGGCGCAACCGGAACCTTGGGCCTCGGCGCAACACTGTTCGCTCTGGCGATGGGAGTTGCCAAAATCTATGCCGTCGCCAGAGGCGAGAAGCTGCTCGAGAGGCTGAAGGCGATCGCACCAGACAGGATCGTGACGTTTTCCAATGCCAATGGATCCTCCGGAGCCTTCGTCAAGAAACAGATCAACGGCAGCGGCGCCGATCTGATGCTCGACACGCTTGGGGCGAAAGCGCCGCTCGAATCCATGTTGGATGCGATGGGTGGCGTCAAGCGCGGGGGTCGCATCGTGAACATCGGCGGCACCTCCGGCGAGCTCCCCGTGGACGTCAAATGGTGGATGGACGAGCAAATGGAATTGATTGGCTCGGTCTGGTTCACGGCGGCCGAAGGGATGGAGATCGCCGCCATGGTCGAAGCGGGGATCATCGATCTGTCGGTCATGTCGCCGATGGTTTGGCCAATCGAGAAAATCAACGAGGCGATTTCCGGCGTCGGCAAGGACGAGGGCGGCTTCACCTACTACGCCGTCGAATTGTAGTCGGGAGATCGGCACATTCCCATCGGTAACGGTCGAGCGGTTGGGGGCAAATCCCTGACCGCGACTGGAGCGATCGCGCGCCGGCGCGGGTTGTCGGGCCGACCCTGTGCACGCAGGAGGGTTATGGCCACTCCTGCGGCTTCATCTCGACATTCATGAAAGACCATTTGAAGTGGCCCGCGGATCGGCTCATTCCTTGATCCGCCGCCTCGATGTTCAGGAAGCCGGGCATGGGGTCCGGCAATTTAGGAGGAAGCACTGATGGCAAGCATCGGAATACATCCCCATGTGGATGGCGGTCTTCGCAAAAGCGGCTCATCGTTTTCGGGAGGCACATTGGTCTGCGAGTGCACCACAAATCCCGTCCGCATCAGGATAAAGGGTGATATCGCCCACAATCATGCCTGTGGGTGCACGAAATGCTGGAAACCAACTGGCGCGAATTTTTCGATCGTTGCGGTGGCTCCTACCGAGACCGTTGAGATTCAGGAAAATGGCGACAAACTCGCTGTCGTCGACCCGAACGCCCTTATCCAGCGACATGCATGCCAGAAGTGCGGTGTCCACATGTATGGTCCCGTGGAACGCGACCATCCCTTCAAAGGCCTTTCGTTCATCCATCCGGAGCGCTTCGAGGAGAGCGGCTGGTCGGAGCCCGGCTTCGCCGCCTTCGTGTCCTCGATCATCGAAAGTGGTTTCGATCCCAGCAAAATGGATGAGGTCCGCACGAGCCTCAAAGACCTTGGGCTCGAACCTTACGATTGCCTGTCACCCGCATTGATGGACTATATCGCGACCTGGGCTGCCAAGAAGAATGGAGTCCTGGCAGCGTAAGATGAGGTAAGCCTCCAAGACTGCTGACGCCTTTGGCTTGCCTCGATCATTCGACCGAGGCGAGCGCCACACTTCTTAGCGAAGGTCAGCTTTTGCGCCAACGGCGGCCGCTATTGCGGACCGGGACGCGCCTTGCTTTCCTCGCGACTGCGTCTTCCTTCCTCCACCAGCCAGTCACGTACGCGCCGCGCTTGCGTGTTCAGTTCCCGCGATTTTGGCCAGACGACATGGAACGCCAGATTGGTGTTCAGGACATGTCCGCCAACAGCGACCAATGCTCCTGAGGCAAGCTGCTCTTCGATCAGGTGCTGCCATCCAAGCGCTACGCCTTCGCCAGCTAGAACAGCCTGCATGACGAGCACGTAGTCGTTGATTGCCAGTCGCCGAGGCTGGGCAGAGTATCGCACGCCCGCGCTCGCGAACCATTCGGACCAGTCGCAGGCGGCTCTGACCGGCTCTTCGAGATGAATCAATGGCAGCGACAAGAGGTCTTCTGGACGCTCCGGACGTCCACGTTTTTCGACGAAGCCGGGACTGGCAACGGGAAAGACGATCTCCGCGGCGAGCATGGCGGAGTGATAACGCGGCCAGTTTGCCGGGTCACCACCGCGCACGCCGAGCGGGATCGGCTCCTCATCCAGATCGAGATCACGCATGCTGGTCTGGATACGGAGATCGATATCCGGAAGGTCGGCCCGCAGACGCGCCAGGCGCGGCAGCATCCACATGGAACCGAAGGCGGTCGACGCCGCCAGCGTGACGTTCGATTCACGTCCTTTCGTTCGAATGTCTTCCGCCGACTTCTGTATGCGCGATAGTCCGACGGTCACATCCGCGTGGAAGCGCTCGCCTATGTCGGTCAGTTCGACATTGCGATGCCCGCGATGGAAAAGAGGCACGCCAAGCTGATCCTCAAGTTTCCTGACGGCAAAGGATACCGCCGCCTGGGTCATGCCGAGTTCTGCGGCGGCCCGGCTGAAATTCTGGTGCCGCCCGGCAGCTTCGAAGATGATCAGCGCCGAGGCTGATGGCAAAAGCCTTCTAAAGGTTTCCATAAGCTCAGTTTATACAAAGGCCAAGTTTTTTCCAGCGTTACAGAACATCGAAGTCGACCTAGCCTCTATTCGGATTATGGAGGCGGATATGACCGAGGCAGCAATCGACGAAAAGGCGGGCAGACGCGGACGCAGCGGTCGATCCGCGCGGCGCGATGGCGGCTCGAAGCCGCACGGCGTTCCCTATGTCGTTCGCAATATTCCGACCTACGACATCCTTTCGGAGGAAAATCTCCAGAAGATCGAACGGACGGCCGATCGCATCCTCGCGGAGATCGGCATCGAATTCCGTGACGATCCGGCAGCAATCGATCACTGGAAGCGGGCCGGAGCTGATGTCGACGGCGTCCGCGTCAAATTCGAACCCGGCATGCTGCGCGAGATCGTCGCTTCGGCTCCGCATGAATTCACGCAGCACGCCCGCAATCCCGCCAACAGCGTCCAGATCGGAAGCGACAAGGTCGTTTTCTCGCCCGCCTACGGCTCGCCCTTCGTCATGGATCTCGACAAGGGCCGCCGCTACGGCACGATCGAGGACTTCCGCAACTTCATCAAGCTCGCCCAGGCGAGCCCCTGGCTGCACCATTCCGGCGGAACGATCTGCGAGCCGGTCGACGTGCCTGTCAACAAGCGCCATCTCGACATGGTCTATAGCCACATCAAATATTCCGACCGCGCCTTCATGGGCTCGGTCACGGCAGAAGAGCGAGCCGAAGATTCGATCGAGATGACGCGCATTCTCTTCGGTGCCGACTTTGTCGACCAGAACTGCGTCATCCTCGGCAATGTCAACGTCAACTCTCCGCTGGTCTGGGACGGCACGATGACGAAATCGCTGCGGGCCTATGCCCGCGCCAATCAGGCAGCCGTCATCGTGCCCTTCATCCTTGGCGGCGCGATGGGCCCCGTCACCAATGCGGGAGCGATTGCCCAATCCTATGCCGAGACGCTGGCGGGCTGCGCGCTCACACAGCTTGAACGCAAGGGCGCTCCGGTCATCTTCGGAAACTTCCTTTCCTCCATGTCGCTGCGCTCAGGATCTCCCACCTTCGGCACGCCGGAACCCGCGATCGGCTCCATGGTAGTCGGTCAGCTTGCAAGACGACTGAAACTGCCCCTGCGCTGCGCAGGCAATTTCACCAATTCCAAATTGCCTGATGGCCAAGCCATGCAGGAAGGCCTGATGTCCATGCTGTCCGCCATCCATTGCGGGGCGAACTTCATCCTGCATTCGGCCGGTTTCCTGGACGGGCTTCTCGCCATGTCCTACGAGAAGTTCGTGATGGACGCTGACCTGTGCGGCGCGCTGCATTCCTATCTCGCAGGCGTCACGGTCGACGACAATACGCTCGCCTTCGATGCCTTCGAAGAGGTCGGCCCCGGCAGCCATTTCCTGGGTTCGGCCCATACGATGCGGAACTACCAGACCGCCTTCTGGGATTCGACGCTTTCGGACAACGAACCCTTCGAGAAATGGAGCGAGGAAGGCGGATCGACTGATATCGCTACCCGCGCCAATCGCCAATGGAAACGAACGCTCGAAGCCTACGAAGCGCCGCCGCTCGACGTCGCCGTCGACGAAGCCCTTTGCGACTTCATGGCCAGACGCAAAGCGTCAGTGGCTGACGGCTGGTACTGACGGGAATTCCCGAAGAATGACGGTTTCGAAAGACCTGCTGCAGCCGCTTCGGCTGAGGCATCTACGATGCTGACCCTGATGAGGCGGCACAGAGCAAGGGCAAACACGCCGGAAGACGGCATAGCTGATAAAGGGAAGGAAGATTGGCCGTGGGAACATCGTCGTCCAAGGGATACGACTATATCATCATCGGCGCGGGAACTGCCGGATGCGTGCTTGCCAATCGCCTCAGCGAAGACGGAACCGCATCGGTTCTTCTGCTGGAAGCCGGCCCGACAGACCGCAACTGGATCATCCGGATGCCCGCAGGACTGCGCTCGGCGTTCAAGCCGACGAGCAAATATAATTACTGGTTCAAGACCGTTCCGCAGCCACACCTGAACAACCGCGAAATCGATCAGCCGCGAGGCCGCGTTCTGGGTGGTTCGTCTTCGATCAACGGCATGGTTTTTCTGCGCGGCAATCCCAAGGACTTCGACGACTGGGCTGAACACGACGGCTGCGATGGCTGGTCCTTTGCCGATTGCCTTCCTTACTTCAAGCGCGTGGAGCGCCTGGACGCGGGAACGGAACCGTTCCGGTCCTCGCAAGGCAACGTCAAGATCAAGCAGCAGAAGGAACTCGGCGAGCTCAACAAAGCGTTTCTGGATGCTGGCCGTCAGGCGGGCTACGAGGAGGTCTCGGACTTCAACGGATTCCGACAGGAAGGTGTGGGCCGGTTCGACATCAGCGTCAACCAGGGCGTCCGGTCCAGCTCGTCAGAATCCTACCTTCATTCGCAGCCCTCCAGAAAGAACCTGCACGTCCGGACGGATTGCCAGGTTCTGCAAATTCTTTTCCAAGGGTCGCGGGCAATTGGCGTCCGGATCAGACGCAACGGTCAGATCTCGGATGTGCATGTTTCACAGGAGGTGATCGTCAGCGCAGGGACATTCGGAAGCCCGCAAATCCTGATGCTGTCAGGAGTCGGTCCCGCCGACGATTTGAGGCGACTCGGCATCGACGTTCGCCTGGACTCTCCGAGCCTCGGACAAAATCTGCATGATCATATCGAAACCCACATTCAGGTCGAATGCGACCTCAAATACAGCCTTAACCAGTACCTCCGGCTCGACAAGATGGTGACAGTAGGTATGCAGTGGTTCGCATTGAAGAAGGGCGTCGCCTCGGTCAATCAGTGCCATGTCGGAGCGTTCCTTCGCAGCGAGCCGACGGTCACGCATCCGAACCTCCAGATTCACTTTTTCCCTGTCTTCTTCGGGCCGAACTGGATTCCCGATTCCCGGAAAGGCGGATATCGGCTCGGCGTCGGTCCCATGCGTCCGGAAAGCCGGGGATCGCTGCGTCTGCGTTCGTCCAATCCGGCAGATTCGCCGCTCATCGATCCGAACTATCTCGCAACCGATCGCGATCGCCTCGAGATGCTGCAAGGCCTCAAGCTCAGTCGCGAAATTCTGGCGCAGCCCGCATTCGCTCCCTTCCGCATTCGCGAAGACGCGCCTGGCGAGGCCTGCCGAAGCGATGAGGAATTGCAAGCGTTCATCCGGGCCGACGCGTCAAGTTCCTATCACCCCTGCGGAACCGCGCGCATGGGACGGGCGGACGACCCACGATCGGTGGTCGATCTCGATCTGCGTCTCATCGGAACCGACAACGTCCGGCTCGTCGATGCGTCGATCATTCCCTCGATCCCGAGCGCAAACATCAACGCGACGACCTTCATGATCGCCGAGAAGGCGGCCGACATCATCAGACGCCGGCCCCGTCTCTCACCGACCAAGGTCGACTATTTCAAGGCACTAGCGTAAGGGCAGCCAGTTGCGAGCGAGCGGCGCGACCGCCTCCCGCGACTTCAGAAGAACCACGTCATTCGATCTGAAGGTCGAGCGTCTTTGCAATGGCTTCGTAGTGTTTCGCGGAAGCGGAATTCTTCTCCGCGGCGTATTTGGAGCTGACCCGCCGCGCGGCGTCAGCCGCGATCCGAAATGCGTCGATCCTCACCTGAGGCTCAAGATCGGTTTGGTCGCCGATGTCATCACCGCTGAACTTTCCGGCCCGATATCCGTCACCGAGGTCGACAACTCCGAGCTCGGGAACGCCGTCTCGCATCTGCCCGAAGAATGCCGGTCCAATACGATCACCGTCCCGACGCCGCAACATGCCGGCCCCGGAGGCCTTGCCGTCAAGGCAGGCGCCCGTCCAAAAGGTAGGCCCGATCGTCAAGGAGGTTGGGATCACGAATTTGCAGTGACTGGCGGGATCCTGTGACCAATGCCAATTTTCCGATCCGGCAATGGCGCGGTCATGGGTGAACAGCAGTGCTGCCACTGCAATGCAAGTAGTCAGGGATGTTGCATTCATTCAGACAAACTCAGGTTGTTTCTTTCGCCATCTACTCGTCAGAAATTCTCGAATATCGGATTCTCCCACCGGTGGCGAATAGAAATAACCTCGTAGTATGTGACCACCCAGATCCTTAAGTGCGGCCAATTCTTCCGTTGTCTCAACACCCTCGATGACGCCTCACAAGGCTCGAACAGCCTGTATCGAAATCGTCGAGCGGCAGCCATAGCCTTCACGTCTGCGCACCTAAAACCTGTGCGGCCTCAGAGAAGTTAACCGCGGCTCGTAAGCGTGTATCTCTCGGGCTTTCCCCAAAAACGCTGCGGTAAACCGCGGAAAACCTGCCCGGATGGAAGAAGCCCCATGTCGTACAAACCTCGTGAACCGACTGCTCGTTTAGGGGATCTTGTAGCTGGTTGCGAGCGGCTTGCAGTCTGATTGTGCGCAGATAGTTGCCCGGCGAGGTTCCCCGGAAGGCCTTGAAGCCCATTTGCAGCGTGCGAAGTGAAACGCCGACCTCATCCGCCACCGTCGACATGGTGAAGGGCTCGGCGATATTGGCGTGCATATAGTCGATAGCGCGTCGGACATGCCAAGGTGCGATCCCATGCACTTTCTTGTTTTCCAAATGCCCGGAAAGACGATGCTGGGCAAATCGGATCACAAGAAGCGCGAGCGTTTCGCTTATCGTCGACACGGCAAGGGGCGAGGACAGAAGCGGGCCGCCATTGCGCATGCCCTGCACGATTGTTTGCGCCGTGTTGCCAATAAGCCTGCCCGCCGGCGTTGTGAGGTCCAGAACGGGGTCGAGGTCGAGCGACTCGAGCATCGGCGCTTCGACAAGCGATGCAAGCGTTCGGCTCACCACTTTCCAATCCAGGAAAAGAACGTCCGAGCAGTGCGGATCGCCTTGGACGACACGCTCACCAGCCTCATGGTTGTTGATCATGAGAATACGACCGGGTCCACCTTCGACCGTCCTCTTTCCGACGTTCACTCGAAAGGATCCGGTGTGCGGAATGTTGAAGGCAAGATGTTGGGGAGTTTCATCGAGCGTTCGAACTTCCCAGGGAGTCCGGTAGATCGAATGAAGCGCTGTCAGCGTTCCACTTCTTCTTAGATCCGCCGCCCAGGAAAAGGCCCGATCATTGCCCAGCGGCTTCGCGTCAAAGACTCCATAACCTGTCGTAAAGGCTTGCACCATCGATTCGAAGTCACTGCCTTCATGCGTCGGCGTAAAGCCGTAATTACGCTCGCGGGGGCGCGCTGGATTTTCAGATCTCAACCATACCATGCAGCTCGATTCTTTCTCCTTTCCACAACCCACCGGCCAGGCGCCCTTTCCTGCTACACCCGGAAATAGTCCCCCTCGTCCCGCAAAATGCCCTCATCTCGGCTGGTTTGGCCGACCTTGATGAGGTAAGCAGGACCTACAAATACGGGGTCAATCCTCGGTTTGGCAGAAGCAGAGCATTTCCCTCGGCAGGTTTCACACTTGCAGTGTAAATCAAAATGATGCGAAAATGAAGTACGTTCCTCTAAACCATGTGGCTGCACATTTTTTGCGGGATGCTCAACCAGCACGTGTTGCGTCACGCAACGAACGAGATCTGTTGCGACTAATCTGGAAGTCTCCCGGGATAGAGCGTTCCGATCTGACCGAGCCGCTCGATCTGACCCAGCAATCGTTGCATAGGATTGTTTCGCGGCTTCACGATCGAGGGATGATTGTCTTTTCTCCATCGGAGACTCGGCGTCCCGGACCGCCGAGCCCGGAGCTCACTCTTTGCAGGGACTGGTGCTTGACCCTCGGCATCTCGGTGAATGTCGGCACGATCGGCCTCTGCCTCATGGGTTTCGGAGAGCCCCTGGAACACATGGAGATTGCGCAGGCCGGATCGTCGCTGTCCGCGGAGATGGGGCGGATCGAAGCGGCGGTCGAAGAGCTTCTTGCCCGCCGTGGTGCCAAACGGCGGAACGTCCTCGGTGTCGGTCTGGCGGTCGCAGGCCATCGTATGCTGGACACGGCCTTCAATTGTCCTTTACCGCTTGCTCACTGGTCATTGATCGACCTGGCGCCTGTGCTTGGAGAGCAACTCGGCTTGCCAGTCTGGGCCGACAATGTCGCCAGAACCGCCGCTTTAGCCGAAGCAATTTTCGGAGTCGGCCGCAACACCGCCGATTTCGCTTATATTGCCCACCTGCATGGCTACGGCGGTGGCCTCGTTTCCGGCGGCATGCCGTTTCGCGGCAGTTTCGGTAACGCCGGCGAATTTTCCGTTCTCTTCAACCGTCCGGACTATGAGGAACGCCCCGCACTCAGCCTGTTGCTTGAACATCTGCGCGCTAAAGGGCGGGTTGATTTGACGCTGAAGGACCTGAAAAACGAGCGCTTGATGGATTGGGACGGCGTTGCGGAATGGGTCGACCGCGTCGCCCCGGCCCACAATCGCGCCATCAACGCGATCTGCGCGGTCTTCGACCCAGCCTTGATCGTCCTTGGCGGTGAGCTTCCGCATTCGCTGGCAAGAATGCTTATCGAACGGACGGAATTCAACAATCTGCCTCGGCATGGCGTATTGCGCGACGTCCCCAGGCTTGCCGTGGCGCAGGTCATCGATGCCCCCGGCGCAATCGGTGCGGCCTTGATCCCGCTATTCGAGACCGTTTTGTGAGATCATAGAAGCCAGGCGCTTCCGTATCCTCCCGGCTTATCGCTGCATCATGATATCATACAGCCGCTTCTGCGCCTCGTTGGGAGACATGTTCTTGTTGTTAAAGAAGTCGCCGACCACGCCGATCCAGCCTTCCGACATCTGGCTCGGCATTGCCTGCGACTGGGCGCTGACCTCGCCCTTCTTCGCCCGGATCATTTGCAATCCAAGCTGACCGCAGCGATCGAGACCTGTCGGATCGACATCGGTGCGAACCGGAAGAGATCCCTTGATCCGGCTGAAAGCAACTTGATTGTCTCGATCAAGGATCATGCGCGCAAACGCCTTTTGCGCATCTGCCGTGCCATCGCGGTTCGTCAGCGGAAAGGCGAAGGCATCAATGACCATGAAATACGCAATTGAGGTGCCGGGAACGAGCGTGCAGTCGAAGTCATTATCGACCGCATAGCCCCGTGCGATAAGTTCGCCTTTCGCCCAGTCGCCCATGAACTGCATGCCAGCTTGACCGGCGCCAACCGCTGCCGTGGCATCTGCCCAGGTCTTATCTTTTCGCGTGGCGAACGGCTCCACATACTGCGACAACCGCGCAAGCATTTCCAGTGCCTCGATCATACGCGGATCCTGGACCAAGGCCGCGTCACCACTCATAAGGCGTGCATATCCCTCCGGTCCGAACTTCTGATAGATCATGTCATTGAAAATGAGGGACACTTCCCACCGTGAACCGCCGAGTGCAATCGCAACATGTCCGGCGGCTTCGATCTTTTCGGCGATGGCGAAAATATCATCCCAGGACGCCGGCACGCTCAAGCCGGCGTCATTGAATATCTTTCTGCTTGTCCATAGCCAGTTTTCCGCATGAATATTGGTCGGCGCGAAGTACACTTTTCCTTGGTACGATATCCGCTCAAGGACCGTCGCGGGAATGATGTCCCGCCAGTGATCTGCCTGCGCAACGTCGTCGATATCCTGCACGATTCCCATCTCGGGCAGTTCGCGCGATCCGATATTCGCGTTCCATTGCATCACCGCCGGCGGATACCCATTGGCGATCCGGTCGCTGACAACGCGCTGCACGGCGACCTTGTTCTGGGCAGGCATGTCAGCCCACTGATTGCCAGACGCCGTCCAGGCTTTTCGAAACACATCGAGCGCTGCAGATTCACTTTTCGATATCCAGAAATGCACGACGTCCACCGACATTCCCTCGCCGGCAAACGCTGGCATCGAAGTGCCTGTGACCATCAAAGCAACCGCAAGCCATGCCCGCATCGTTCTATTCATCTGCAGTTCCGTCATCGATAAGTGTCGTTCGATCCGCCAAATGCGGAAGTCCTTTTGAAAGTTACGCTACGATCCGCCGCTTGCGCAGCGGTGCGATGGGCGTGCCCCGGTCAGCGGCAGTCAGGCGGTCAACCGCCGCCGAGGCGGGTTCGGGCTTGGCAAACAGATAGCCCTGACCGACCTCGCAGCCGGCGCGCAAAAGGAAATCGCGCTGCGTTTCGGTTTCGATGCCTTCCGCGACACAGCGCTTGCCGAGACTGCGGGCAAGATCGATCATCGCCCGCACGATCTGCTCCGATCGGACATCGCTGCCGAGATGGGCAACGAAACTGCGGTCGATTTTCAGTTCATCAAATGGAAAGTCACGTAAATGCACGAGTGACGCGAAGCCGGTGCCGAAATCATCCAGAGACACCGACATGCCTCGTTTTCGAAAGCGAGTGATCGTCTCCAATATCTGGCTGGAGCCACGATTGAGGAACACATCCTCCGTCACTTCGACGGCAAAATCGGCCCATTCGAGCTCGTTGGCTTTGATCGCTGCAGCAATGAGATCATAGCCGTCGCCACCGACCAGCAGGACCTCCGGAAGGTTGACGGCCACTGATCCAGGACGCAGCCCGGCAATCTTCCATGCCTTGAGGTCCTGTGCGACTATATTGACCACGCAACGCGTCATGCTGCTGATGAAATGGGATCCCTCCATGAGCGGCAGAAAGCGCCCTGGCGGGAGGATGCCGAGCCGAGGATGATGCCAGCGCACCAGCGCCTCGAAGCCCAGGTGTTCTCCGGATTCGAGATTCACTTTCTGCTGATAATGGACCACGAATTCGTTGCGGTCAGCCGCGAAGGCCAGGGCGGCTGCTAGTTGGTTCTCCTCAAGACGTTGCGCAAGGGATGCTTCGTCGAAGATCACTGCGGTATTGCGCTTGGCTTTGGCGGCATAAAGCGCCAGATCGGCAACGCGCATCAGCGTTGCTTCCTCTGCGGCATGCGTCGGTACAACCGCTCCGCCTATGCTGGCTGAGACCGGTAGAACCCGACCGTCGAAACGAAATTCCGTTGCAATCGCTGCGACCGCGCGCTTGGCGAGCGCTTCCAGCGGCGTAAGATCGGAAAGCCCGGGGAGCAGAATGGCAAACTCGTCGCCACCAAGCCGCGCCACGATATCGGTGGAACGAAAGGTTCCTTTAAGCGTGTGAGCGACATGGCGCAGCACCGCATCGCCCGCCGGATGTCCCGAACTGTCGTTGACTCCCTTGAAATGATCGAGGTCGACCAGCAGCATCGAAAAGCCCGTACCGGTTTGGGCGAGCGACACAAAAGACTGGTTCAGCGCTTCATTGAAGGAAGAGCGGTTGTTGAGACTGGTAAGCGCATCGGTGTGGGCTTGATGGGTTAACCTGGTCTCGAAATCCATGGTTCGCCGGTGCTCGTTGCGAAGCTTCTTCAGAAGCGGCATAAAGAGGACAGCAGTCGCCAGAATGAGCGCCGTGGCTGTCAGGGCAAGGAGCACCGCGCTGATCAGGCGCGCATGATCTATGCTTCCATCGCTGCGATCATGCGAACTGTCGATCAACTCGCTGAACCGACGCATGAGGAAGCTATCTGAAGACGCCGCAAAGTCGATCGGCCCCCAGAAGGAATAGCGCTGACGCCTGTCTTCCAATTTTGTCGACACGACCCTGTCGGCCCGTTCGAGAAAATCCTCCAGTCGCCCGGCAAGTTCGACCCGCATCTTTTCCGCTGCGACATCGCGCGGATTGAGCTTCTCAAGCAGATTCCGTTCCAACCTGTCATGCAACTCGTTTAGCTGTCCGCTCATGGCGCGGATGTCGCCGATTGCCTTTCGAACGTCCTCAACCATCGGCTCGATAATGTATTCAGGCATGTCCGGGTTGATCGAGGCGCTCATAACGGCGCGCGTCTGATTGGCAAGCTGCTGAAAGCGGATGAACTGGCGCCCCGTAAGATAGCTGATGTCCTGCTGCAGCGAATGGCGATCGAGAGCGATCTCGACGGTCTGATACGTCGCACCGATCAGCATCGTCATGACAATCACAGCGGCAACATAGTGCCGGCCGATGGAGCGGATATATCCCTCCAACGAGGAGTGGCGTTTGTCGCGCGGGGCGGTCTCGGCGAGTTTCGGCATGTCGATCGGATTGGCGCTCGTGGAAACCACCGACTTGGCTGCCGTGAGGGCGCCCTCCGGCTGCCACTCGACATGGGAGGCATTGCGCGAAAGTAAGGGCAGCTTCATGGAGATCCTCGTGGCTGCAACGAGAACTGCCATCCATCCGGTCAGTTCTCATTGGGAGAGCCGCGCGACTCATTCGAGCGGAGACTACAGCGCTCAGCGTCCGGATATCCGAGGGTCGGTGCTGCAGGTGCATTAACCCTTGAAAAGTTTAATAGAATGCTGTGCATGCCATCCCGCACCGCCCTTGTTGCGCAATATGGATATGGCACGAAAAAAATGGATAATTCTGACTAGGCGTCGACCCACAAACCTCATTTGCCAAGTAGACGGCTAGAGCCGCCCTTTGGATATTCGTTTGTCGTGCTCGACTGGCGGCGAATGGACATCATGCCGAGATAAACGCGAGCTCTTAGGGAGCCCGCGTCAGGTAGAATTCAATCCATCACTTCCAGCTCGTGTAGTCTGAAGCGGTGCATCCGAAAGGCGCCCGTTGATCACCGAAACGCTTCTTGAGCTGATCGCACCCCCATCGGTTAAGGGGAGCCGGCATCATATTGTTGAGATCCATGGCAGGCGAAGTGAACTGCGAATCCGCACTGGTCACATACCAGAGCCAATAGCCAAAAACGCAGCCGACGATCAGCAGCACGACGAGGAAGAATCTGGCGAACCGCACCCAGATGGTCGGCCCTTTCTTTCTCTGCGCGAGGAGCTGCGGTGGACGCCCGCCGAGTTCGGCAACCAGCGGCGCAAGGGCTTTTACTCGCTCTTCCGCCGCCATATCAATCCGCTCCAGACGCTCATCGAGAAGCACCGGTAGAGCCGTGCCTCCATGCCACACGGCGAGTGCCACGGCCTTGCCGCCCTTTTCGCCGATGAGCAGAGGTTCCTGCCCGGGCTCGAATTGTGTCTGCGCCGTTCGTCCGGTCTTTCGGCCGGCTATCTTATCCGCATAAGTCACCGCCAATCGCTCGCGCCGCCGATCGAATGCCGTGATTTCCACCGGGACCGGCACGAGTTGAGCGGGATGGCGCAGTTGCCCGCGGACACGCATGGCGCGCAAGATCTGAAAAATTATGGTGATGGAGGCACCGCCGAGAACAGCAACGAAAACGACAAGCGTTATGATTCGGTTCCAGAGCATATCAATGCCGAGGCTAAGGGTCGCCAAATCCGGGTGGTCCCCGGAAATGACGAGATTCGTTTCATAATCACCGACATGGAGGTCGACAAACATGATCTCGACATCCTTGTCATAGGTCTGAGCATTGTACGTATAGTTGAGATGAGCCGAGCAGGTGGTGAAGAAGCCCTTTTGGGTCGAGCATTTTCCGTCGCGAATATCCCCGCTATCAAGCATGACGGGATTTTGATTGATCACCCAATCCCTCAGGATGCCCGGCACTTCATAAACCGCCATGAAAACGGTCAGGCCGATCACTATCAGCAACGAGAAGTAGCTGATTTTCGGCGTTGAAATCACGCCCTGAGCAAGCATGAGAGCTCTCTGGGGAAGCTGTATCGTCGGGGATGTGATCATTGTCAGCCTGAAACTCCGAGTGGTTGCGTAGGCATCCGCAAAGCAAGGGCGAAGCGGAAGCCTCGCAAAATCCTGGGGTTCGACTTTGCGCCCACATTTTTCAGCACGGAAAAATAGACATTTTTCCTCGAAGCTCAATATTCGGTTGTGTGACATCCACTGACTTCATGGGCGACCACAAGCATTTTGGCGGCCGCCGGCGAGCGAGGTCCGATGCAGTTTCGGACTCGGCCGGCGGTTCGTCCAACCGCAGTTCTACGACCTCTTCCCGTCCCGCCTTACTGCCTTTTGAATGCCGGCTTGTGATCACCGGCGATGGTCTCGCCAAATGGACCGGTATTGACCAATGAACTTGCGGCCTTGACGGGATGGGCAAGTGGCAGATGAGGCAGAACCAGTTCGCCGAAGCGATAGGCCTCCTCCAGATGCGGATAGCCCGACATGATGAAGGTATCGATGCCGATCTCGCGGTATTCTTCCATCCGCTGCTTTATCTGATCCGGGTCGCCGACGAGCGCGGTGCCTGCGCCGCCTCTGACCAGGCCGACACCTGCCCATAGATTTGGACTGACCTCGAGCTTGTCTCGCTGACCGCCATGCAAGCGGCTCATGCGGTTTTGGCCGACGGAATCCATTCGCTCGAACACTTTCTGTGCCTTGGCGATCGTCTCGTCGTCCAGAAATTGAATGAGGTCTTCAGCCGCCTGCCATGCCGCTGCGGCCGTCTCACGCACGATAACGTGCAGCCGGATACCGAAAGTAACCTCTCGGCCCTCCCTGTCCGCCAGCGCTCGCACCTCGGCGATTTTCTTCGCCACCTCTTCCGGCGGCTCTCCCCATGTCAGGTACTTGTCGATAGTGCGGGCGGCGATTTCCTGCCCGATGCCGGAAGAGCCACCGAAATAAAGCGGCGGGTGCGGCGTCTGATACGAAGGATAGAGCACCGAACCGTTTTCAATGTCGAAATGCTTTCCCTTATGGTTCACCGTCTCGCCACGCAGCAGCGCCTTGTAGATGTGGAGAAATTCCTCCGTGATCTCGTAACGCTCGCTATGCGCATAGTGGATGCCATCGCCTTTGTTCTCGACGGGATCGCCACCTGTGACGACATTGATCAGAAGCCGGCCCTCCGAGATGCGGTCGAGCGTCGCCGTCATACGCGCGGCGAGCGTCGGCGAAAGCAGACCTGGCCTCACGGCAATCAGATAGCGCAGCTTCTCCGTCAGCGGCGCCAGCGCTGAGGCAACCACCCAACTATCCTCGCAGCTTTTGCCGGTCGGGATCAGCACACCGTAATATCCAAGCGAATCCGCTGCTTGGGCCACCTGCTTCAAATAGGCGAGATCCACGTTGCGCCCGCCGAACGAGGTGCCGAGATAGCGGCTATCGCCATGGGTCGGCAAAAACCACAGAACGTTGACCTTTTCGGGAGCAGAACTCATCGGAATGTCTCCAGAATAAGCGAGTGCGCGCCCAGCAGCCTTGCGACCCCAAACCTTTTCGTAATGCTCATGTCAGACCCTCTATGCAAGATTTGCCGAGGGTATGAAGCTTCACGCTTAATACATAGAATTAGTGTTCTATTTTATCTGCAAATCGCGGAAGAAGATGGTTCAGGTGAGTACAATCGAAGCAACGGCATGCCGCGAGCGGAACCAGGCGCGCGAAGCTTGATGCTTTCTCAACGTCCTACCAAGGGATGCACGGATCGCAAGAAGGTCCGCGCAATCTCGATGGCCTGCCCCATCGTGCTCCATTGCGCCGCTCAACGTGTCGAGCACGGGCCGCCGGAGCAAGACTTTCCAAATTGCATTAAAACTATAGAAATTACCGCCTTAAGAAATGCGCCGACTTCGCGCACCTATTACCCGTTGTTTCAAGGAGGCCCCCATGACCGTAATAACGGGACGCATAGCGCCTACCCGTCTTGTGCCCACTCGATTGGAAAGCGACGAAGAGGCGATTGCGGCGGCCCGCACACTCGCCGATCGGTTCGCAGCGAGCGCCGCCCGGCGGGATGCTGATCGCATTCTGCCTTTCGACGAGCTCGATCAACTGTCACAGTCGGGGCTTCTCGCAATTGCCGTGCCCGCCGAATATGGGGGGCTGGACGTGTCGAATTCGGTGCTCGCCGAAGTGACGGCGATCATCGCTGAGGCCGACGGCTCCATCGGCCAGATCCCTCAAAACCATTTCTACATTCTGGAGGCGCTGCGAACGGACGGTAGCGACGAGCAGAAGCGCTTTTTCTTTGGCCGCGCGCTCGCCGGCGACCGCTTCGGTAATGCGTTGTCGGAGCGCGGAACGAAAACAGTCGGTCACTACAATACCCGGATAGTGTGTGACGGCTCCGGCTACCGCTTGAACGGGAGAAAATATTATTCGACCGGCGTGCTTTTTGCCGATTGGATCACAGTTTTCGCGCTTGATGCGGATGACAGGTTAGTCATGGCTTTCGTGCCGAAGGGGACGGAAGGCATAGAAATCATCGATGACTGGGACGGCTTCGGTCAACGCACGACGGGCAGCGGCACGACTGTTCTCAATAATGTTTACGTCAGTGCCGACGCGGTCGTGCGCCATCACAAGGGGTTCGAACGTCCGACGACGATCGGCTCGGTCGGCCAGATCATTCATGCCGGCGTCGATCTCGGTCTTGCGCGGGCCGCCTTCGCCGAGACGATCAGCTTCGTGCGCACCAAGTCCCGCCCCTGGATGGATAGCGGCGTGGACAAAGCGTCGGACGATCCACTGACGATCGCGAAGGTCGGCCAGATCGCGATCAAGCTCGAGGCCGCCGCCGCACAGGTCGAACGCGCCGGCACCAAGGTCGATGCTGCCCAGATCGAAACGACGGAAGAAAGGGTCGTCGAGGCGACGATCGCTGTTGCCGCCGCAAAGGTGTTGACGACGGAGATCGCCATCGAGGCTTCCAACACCCTCTTTGAACTCGCCGGCACCTCATCCGTGCAATCGGGCCTCAATCTCGATCGCCACTGGCGCAATGCCCGCACGCATACGCTCCACGACCCCGTGCGCTGGAAATACCATGTGGTCGGCAACTATTATCTGAACGGCGTCCTGCCGCCCAAGAACGGTGCTCTCTAATTCCTCCCCGGGCAAACGAAAGCCCCATGCCTGCCTTCAGGCATGGGGCTTTCGTTGAGGGCTGAGCCGCCGATCAGCTATAGAGGCTGACGTCCGGAATCTTGTCGTTCAAGACGAATTCGCCGACTTCCTTGGCTTTGTAGAAGACCGGGTCATGAAGCGTATGGGTGCGCACATTGCGCCAAAAGCGGTCGAACCGGTATTTGTCGGCAGTGGAGCGCGCGCCCGTCAGCTCAAAGACGCGAGACGTGATGTCGAGCGAGACATTGGTCGCGTGGACCTTGGCTGCATAGGCTTCGGCCGCCGCCGCGCCGCGTTCGCGGGCGGTGACGGAATGCCCCTTTGCAAGCTCCGTTTGAACGGCTGCGGCAGCACTGTCCGCCAAGGCCGTTGCAGCCTTTAGCGAAGCTGTGAATTCTCCGACACGTTCGAGAATATAGGGATCGTCGGCGGCGCGCTCGACGCCTGACGTGACCCAGGGCCGCGTCGTCGCGCGCACATAGTCGAGCGCTGCCTGCAATGCCCCTTCGGCTGTACCGAGATAGAAATTGACGAAGACCAACTGGATCAGAGGCGTATTGAAGGTCGAAAGCACCGGGGGTGCCGCATCCGGCGCGACTGGCTGGCCGACAAAATCCTCGGTATAGACAGGGAAGTCGCGGAAATCGACGCTGCCGCTATCCGACAGGCGCTGGCCGAAATTGTCCCAGTCGTCATTGGCGACATAGCCCGGCCGGTTCGTACGGATGGTGAAGCCGACGACCTTGTCGTCCAATGCGGCGTTTGCATTGATGTAATCGGAGACGTGGGCGGCCGTCGAAAAAGTTTTCCGCCCGTTCAGGACATAGCCATTACCGCGCCGTGTTAGAACCAGCCCCGGATCGCGCGGATTGACGGCGGCTCCCCAATAAAGGTTTTCCGCGACCGTCTCTTCGCCGAGTGCATTGGCGCGCGCGGGATCAAGCGCCCAATAGACGTACTGGCTGTTGACGAAATGATAGCCCAGGAGCTGCCCGATGGAGCTTTCGCCCCTGGCAAGTATGCGGACTAACCGCAGGCCATCGACCCAGTCCAGCCCGCCGCCGCCGATCTCCCGCGAATGCAGCGCGTTCAGCAACCCGGCCTTCTTGAGTTTGATGATCTCGGCAAGAGGAGGTCGGCCCTCGCGATCGAGTGCAGCGGCGCGCTTGGAAAGATCCGCAGATATCTCAATGGCACTGGCGAAAAGGTCCTTGCGTGTCGTGCCCGGATTGGTCGCGAAAAGGACGTTGGACTGGCTCATGGATAGAGAACTCCCGTTCTATGAAACAAGACCGGTGACGGTCGTGCGATCGTCACCGGAAGATCGATCTGGCCGAGCCTAGAAAAGCTTGGCCGGGATCCAGCTTGCGGTTGCCGCGTCGCTGGTGCTGAAAGCCGGAATTTTCTGCGCGAGCTCCTCGATCGTCTTGACGCCGGCTGCCCGCAGTGACTCCTGAGTCAGGAGCGCCGGCTTGACCGAGATCTGGTGAGGAACACCCTGCCCGGCGATCTGCAGCGCCGCGGCACGGACTGAGACCGCTCCGACCACGGCCGGATTGGTCGCGACCGTCGCCACCCAGGGGCTGCCATCCGCGGTGATCTCCTGGATATCGGCGGTCGATACATCAGCCGAATAAATCTTCAATTTGCCGGCAATGCCGAGGTCGGAAGCGGCAAGCTTTACCCCGCGGGCAAATTCATCGTAGGGCGCAAAGACGACGCTGATATCCGGATTGGCCGTCAGCGCGGCCTTTGCCTGGTCGGCCGTGGACGTTGCGGTCGTATCGCTGACATTGCCGAAACGGGCCTTTTCAACGACGCCCGCATTCTCGGCCTTGAACTTGTCCCAGATCTCGTTGCGGCGATCGAGCGGTGCAAAGCCCGCGACATAGACATAACCGGCATTGAACTTGGTGCCGTTGTCCTTGACGGCCTGTTTCAGGGCGAGGTCGGCAATCTCGTGGTCGCTCTGCTCGACCTGCGGGATTTTCGGATTGTTGAGATTGACGTCGAATGCGACAACCTTGATGCCCTTGTCGAGCGCCTGCTGCACGACGTCGCCAAGCGATTCCGGCAAACCATGGTCGATGACGATGCCGGACACACCGAGATTGATGGCCTGCAAAATCTGCTCACGCTGTTCGGCAGCATCCTGCCGTCCCGGGAAGACACGCAGGTCGATGTCGAGAGACTTTGCCTGCGCTTCGGCACCGGCCTGATAGGCCTGGAAAAAGTCGCCTGCCGATATGTAGCTGATCAGCGCAACCTTGACGCCGCCCTTGTCGAAGGGAGCAGGCGCGCCGGCAATGCCTCCGGCAACAGCAGCTTGCGTAAACAGGAATGGAATGGCAGCGGCAGACAGAGCGAGCTGTGCGAGGGGTTTCATTGTCGCGATCCTCTTGATCAATCAAATGCGTCGTCTCACGGGTCGGCAGCTCCAGCGGCGCAAATTTATTAGATATAAAGCCTATAAATTTAGTAGATTAAATCATCTGATTTTGGCGAAATTGCTAGATTCTTTGTTTCCTTCGGCTGACCGCGGCAGCAAAGCCTTGCCTGGAGATTCGAGGCTCGGCTGAGCAGTATCAAGGCTTCCAAACTCACCGGAATGCCGTCTGATGCCCCTGCTGACAATCGAAAATCTAACGCATAGCTTCGGCGCAACGCGTGCTCTTGCCGGCGCCGGATTGGCGATCGAACGCGGCGAGATCGTCGCACTGATGGGCGCAAATGGCGCGGGCAAATCAACGCTGGTGAAGATCCTCTCCGGCGTGATCGCAGCCGATGGCGGGGCGATCAATTTCAGCGGTCAGGCCTTCAAGCCGCGCAGCCCGTCGGATGCCGCGCGCGCCGGCATCGTCACGGTGCATCAATCCACGGATCTGATCGGAGCGCCGGGGTTGACCGTCGCCGACGCGCTCATGCTCAACCGATTTGCCGATCGAGGCACCCGCTTCTTCGTCTCGCGGCGCAGCGTTCGTCGCGATGCCCAGGCGATGCTCGACGCCGCCGACATCTCTCTTCCCCTCGATCGCGACTTCGGCGATCTCTCGGCTGCAGACCGCCAGCTCGTGGCGATCGCGCGCGCACTCGCCCACCGCGCCGAACTGCTGATCCTGGACGAACCGACGGCGAGCCTCTCTCTCCAGGAAAGCCGGCGGCTCTTCGATGTCCTCTTGCGGCTCCGCAGCGAAGGGCTCGCCATCCTCTACATTTCGCACCGCACCGCGGATATCGAAGCCATAGCCGATCGCGCAGTGGTCATGCGGGGCGGTCGCGTGGTCGGTGCCTTCGCTCGACCCATCGATTTTTCTGCCGCAATCGAAACCATGATCGGCCGGAAGCTGGATGTCGCTCAGGCGGATGCCAGGGAGATGACGGGCCCAATCGTCTTCGGGCTACGTGACGCGCAGCTCCTTCCGACGAGCGAACCCTTCGATCTGACGCTTCGCCAAGGTGAAGTCGTTGCAATCACCGGCGTGCTCGGCGCCGGAAAGAGCCGGTTGCTCTCTGCAATCTTTGGCGTTGGACGATTGGCGGGCGGTGAAATGTTTCTCGACGGCAAGCCGCACCTTCCAAGGTCGCCGGCGGATGCGATCGCTGCCGGCATAGCCATGGCCGCAGAAGATCGTCACCGTTCTTCGCTCATGCCTCCGGCCTGGCCCGGCAACTCGCTGGCCGCGACCATCAGCCTGCCGCATCTCGCCAGATGGTATCCGCACGGTCTCCTTCTCGGTGGCCGCGAGGAATATGAGGCCGAGCAGGCAATCCGTCGCCTCGGCGTCAAGGCGTCTGGCCCCCTCGCCTCTGTCTGGACGCTTTCCGGCGGAAATCAGCAAAAGACGGTGATCGCACGATGGGAAGCCGAGCCCAGCCGATTGCTTCTGCTCGACGAACCTTTCCAAGGCGTCGATGTCGGCGCCCGCCGCGACATCATCGCCGCAATACGATCCCGCACGGATCGTGCAACGCTAATCGCTACATCCGATCCCGAGGAGGCTTACGAAGTGGCCGACAGGATCCTCGTTATGGACCGCCACACGTTGCGGCCAGCTTCCGGCAGCGCGGCCGCCAATACCGTCATTCAAGGAATTTCAGCATGACGACGATCGACAATGACACACCAGCCAAGGCCACGATGCGCCAGCCGGGAAACGACAGCTATAGCTTCAGCGCCATCGGCGCGTTCCTGCGGGCCGGCGCCGTTTTCATCCTTCTTGCGGCGATGCTGGTCGGCTTTACCGCCGTCCAACCGGCCTTTATCAATATCAGCAATCTGATGAGCATCTTGCAGGCGGTCTCCGTGGTTGCAATCCTCGGCGCCGGCGTGACCGTGACGCTTGCCGTCGGCGGTTTCGATCTGTCGATCGGCGCTGTCGCCGCGTCGAGCGTGATGGCGGCGAGCTACGCAATGATCGTCTGGCATCTCAATGCCTTCGCAACGGTGCCGCTGGTGCTTGCCTTCGGCGCCATCATCGGTCTCCTCAACGCCATTCTCATCGTTCGCCTTCGCGTTCCGGATCTGCTGGCGACGCTTGCGATGATGTTTCTGTTGTCGGGTCTGCAACTCGTACCGACGGCCGGCCGATCGATCTCCGCCGGGCTCATTCTACCGGATGGCTCCAAAGCGACGGGCGCCTATGATCCCGCCTTCCTAACGATCGGCCGGTACAGCATTGCGGGCACAGTGCCCGTGTCCGTCGTACTGACGCTCGCCGTCGCGATCGGCCTCTTCGTCCTCACCGAGCGCACCCGCATCGGCCGGCTATTGTTTGCGACCGGCGGCAACGAGATCGCGACCCGGCTGGCAGGCGCCTCGACCGTGAGGCTGAAGACCCTTGCCTATGTCATCTCCAGCACGCTGGCGTCCCTCGGCGGCATCATCATTGCCGCCCGCGTCGGCCGCGGTGACGTCTCCTCCGGCGGATCGTTGCTGATGGATTCGGTTGCGGCAGCCTTGATCGGCTTTGCCGTCCTCAATCTGCGCCGTCCCAACGTACTCGGGACGATCGTCGGCGCCGTCTTCGTCGGCGTGCTTCTGAACGGCCTCACCATGCTGAACGCACCCTATTACACGCAGGATTTCATCAAAGGTGCCGTGCTCGTAGGAGCCTTGGCGCTGACTTACGGCCTCGGCCGCAGCAATCCTTAAATCCGAGGAGAATCAATATGACCCGAGAAATCAGGCTGAACGCCTTCGATATGAATTGCGTCGGACATCAGTCGCCAGGGCTTTGGAGGCACCCGCGGGACAGGTCCTGGACATACAAGGATCTCGATTACTGGGTACATCTGGCAAAGACGCTGGAACGCGGCAAATTCGATGGCCTGTTCATAGCCGATGTGCTCGGCGTCTATGACGTGCTGAATGGAAACGTCGATGCCGCGCTTCGCCATTCGGCGCAGGTGCCGGTCAACGATCCGCTGCAGCTCATTCCAACCATGGCTTACGAGACTGAACATCTCGGCTTCGGGCTGACCGCCTCGCTCTCCTTCGAGCATCCCTACACGTTCGCTCGCCGGATCTCGACGCTCGACCACCTGACCAAGGGACGCGTCGGCTGGAATATTGTGACCTCCTATTTGAACAGCGGCGCGCTCAACATCGGACAGCCGGCACAGACGAACCACGACGATCGCTATGATCTCGCCGAAGAATATCTCGAGGTCTGCTACAAGCTCTGGGAAGGGAGCTGGGAAGACGATGCAGTCGTGCGCGACCGCGAAAAGGGCATCTTCACCCATCCGGAAAAAGTGCATCCGATCCGCCATTCCGGAAAGTATTTCAACGTTCCCGGCATTCACCTGAGCGAGCCGTCGCCGCAGAAAACGCCGGTGCTCTATCAGGCTGGCGCCTCCAGCCGCGGCAAGGATTTCGCCGGGGCGCATGCCGAATGCATTTTCGTCGCCGCTCCCTCCAAGGCCGTGCTGAAGCGCTATGTCGCAAATGTCCGTCAGGCGGCAGAACGACTTGGCCGAAATCCGAGGGACATACTTGCCTTCAATCTGCAGACCGTCGTCCTCGGCGAGACGGATGCGGAAGCCCAGCGCAAATTCAACGAATATCGAAACTATGCGTCTTTCGAAGGCGCGCTGACGCTGATCTCGGGTTGGACCGGCATCGATTTCGGCCAGTTCGGCCCGGACGAAGTGCTGCGTCACCGCCATACCAATGCTGTCCAATCGGCCGTAGAGACCTTCACGACGATCGATCCGAGCAAGGAATGGACGGTCCGAGAAATGGCCGATTGGGTCGGTGTCGGCGGCTTCGGGCCGGTGTTCGTCGGCTCGCCTTCGACGGTCGCGGATCTCATGCAGGAATGGATCGAGGATACCGACGTTGACGGTTTCAACCTCGCCTATGCCGTAACGCCGGAAAGCTTCGAGGACGCCGTGGATCTGCTGGTGCCGGAGCTGCAAAGGCGCGGCGTCTACAAGACCGATTATCGGCAGGGAACGTTGCGCGAAAAACTCGGCGGTAGCGGGCCACGGCTCGTTGCGCCGCATCCGGGAGCGAGCTACCGCAATCTTCGTCCGACCTTTGCTCAATCGGCCGAATAGTCCCCTCGCAACACGGCAAGATCGCCATTCAGATCGCGCTGCGCAGGCTGATTCAGAAAGGCGGCGACCTCCTCCTATTCGACCTGACTATCTGCAGGAGATGGCCGCTGTAGTTTTGACACGTAAAAACCACAGAATTGCCAGATTCCAGCCATGGCTGCGGTGACAGGTGGGATTTTCGCAGTTACGGTGTGCTCCATTATTTTAGCCCTAATGGATCACTATGTTTCGCTTATTACTTTTACTTGCAGCCATCGGCTGCAGCCTTTTTCTGGTTTCCTGCAATACTCTTTCCAAGGAGGAATGTATTGCCGCCGACTGGCGGGTCATCGGTGAGACCGATGGGGCGGCGGGATATGATCCGCAACAGCGCTTCGCCGCCCACGCCAAATCCTGCGAGAGGGCCAAGATCGTGCCCGACCAGACGATCTGGTATCAGGGTTATCAGACAGGCCTCGTCCGTTACTGCACGCCGATGAGCGGGCTTGCGAGCGGACAGGCCGGCAGCGCCTATGCCAATGTCTGCCCGCCGGCGACTGCGGCAGGATTCCTGCGGGGCTATGGGCTGGGCAACCGGCAGCACTCGCTGCAATCGCAACTGAGCTCCATGCAGGACGACCAAAGATTCAAGGAATCCAACATAGACGCCCTTTCAAGGAAACTCAGGGAGGCAAAGGATCAGGACAGATCGGATTTGCGTCGACAGATCGAGGACCTGGAAGACCAGCTTCACGATATCCGCCGCAATCAGCGCGATGTCCAGGATCAGCTTGACCAGGTGGCCCGCGATATCGAGTGGTTCCAGCGCAATCCGGACGCGCCGCTGCCGGTACAGGGATATTGAGCCGACCAAAACGGCAACGCCACGGCTTGAGAAACTTCGCTCTGCCTCAGACTAACGTCCGGTTCATTATAGGACCTTCGTCCAAAGACAACAATCTTTGGTCCTAACGCCATAGATTATACCTACCGCTGCGCCACGTCTCCCCGGCGATGGAAGCGGCGGGCAATCCGACCGCCTTCGTAAAGCGTTGGAGAAGGGTCGAGAACATGAACGACGTCCTCAAGAACAGCATCGTCGCCCTGGTGCTTGCCATGGTTTCCGCCGGCGGCAACGTCACCGAACGAGCTGCGAGATAATCGGCCATGCAAACGAAGCGAATCCTAGTTACTGGTGGTGCAGGTTTCCTCGGATCGTTCCTGTGTGAACGGCTTTTGCAGGAAAAACATGAAGTTATTTGCGTCGATAATTTCTTTACGGGACGCAAAAGTACCGTCGCGCACCTGCTTGACGACAGGTCTTTCGAGATCATCCGCCACGACGTTACCTTTCCCCTCTACATAGAGGTCGATGAGATTTACAACCTCGCCTGCCCGGCAAGTCCGGTTCACTACCAGTTCGATCCGGTGCAGACGACGAAGACCAGCGTCCATGGCGCGATCAACATGCTGGGCCTCGCCAAGCGGGTCGGCGCAAAGATCCTCCAGGCCTCCACCTCCGAAGTCTACGGCGATCCCGAGATCCATCCGCAACAGGAGGATTATTGGGGCCGGGTGAACCCGATAGGACCGCGCTCTTGCTACGACGAGGGCAAACGCTGCGCCGAGACCCTGTTTTTCGATTACTGGCGACAGCACCGGCTCCGGATCAAGGTGGCGCGCATCTTCAACACATATGGCCCAAGGATGCACCCCGATGACGGTCGCGTCGTTTCCAACTTCGTCGTGCAGGCGCTGCAGAACAAGCCGATAACCGTTTATGGCAATGGCCAGCAGACACGCTCGTTCTGCTACGTCGACGACCTCATTGACGGCCTGGTTCGTTTGATGGGGACGAAGGACGAGATCACAGGCCCGATCAATCTTGGCAATCCGGCGGAATTTACGATGCTGGAGCTTGCCAATCTCGTCATAGAACTGACTGGAAGCCGATCGACGATAAAATACTTGCCCTTGCCTGCCGACGATCCCAGGCAGCGGCAGCCGGACATTGGCTTCGCCATGCGCGAGCTTGGCTGGAAGCCGAAGGTCCGGTTGCGGGGCGGGCTTGCCAAAACGATCGCCTATTTTGACGACCTGCTTTCGTCGGACCGCTCGCAGCAGGTCGCCGCGGAATGAGCACTGTCCTCGTCACAGGCGGAGCCGGTTATATCGGATCGCATTGCTGCAAGGCTTTCGCCGAGGCGGGCTGGTCGGTGGTAACCTACGACAATCTCTCCCGCGGCTGGCGTGAAGCGGTCAAATGGGGACCGCTCGTTGAGGGCGATATAGCAGACGCCGAGACAATGGCGGCAGCGCTGCGCCAGTACCGACCGGATGTGGTGGCGCATTTCGCTGCCTATGCTTACGTCGGCGAATCCGTCGAATTGCCTGAACTCTACTACCGGAACAACACATTCGGGACGTTGGTGCTCATCGAGGAGATGCTCAAGGCCGGGATCGACAGGCTGATCTTTTCAAGTACCTGCGCTTCCTACGGCATTCCGGTGCGCACCCCGATCGACGAAGAGCATCCGCAGTGGCCGATCAATCCGTATGGGTGGTCGAAATTCATGATCGAGCGGATGGTGGAGGATTTTTCGCGTGCCCGCGGCCTCAATGCGGTGATGCTGCGATATTTCAATGCAGCCGGCTGCGACCCTGATGGCGAGATCGGCGAACGGCACGAACCTGAGACACATGTCGTTCCGCTCGCCATAGAGGCGGCGATCAAACCAAGCCGGACCTTTACCATCAACGGCACCGATTTCGACACACGGGACGGCACCGCCATCCGCGACTACATCCACGTCAGCGATCTGGCGCATGCCCATGTCCTTGGGGGTGAAAAGCTATTGCGGGACCGAGGCGTGCATGTCTACAACCTCGGTACGGGCACCGGAACGACTGTCAAAGAATTGGTCGACGCCGTCGGCCGCGTTTCCGGACATCAACTTCCCGTTGCCTATGGTCCCCGCAGACCCGGTGACCCGCCAGCGCTCGTCGCAGCGGCCGGCAAGGCAGAGCGGGAGCTTGGATGGGTGCCCAGGCATTCCGATATCGACACCATCATAGAGACGGCGCTCGCCTGGTATCGCAGCCGGGTGTGACCCTTACCTTCGGGGCTTTGTCAGAAAATCATCGAGAGCGGCACCGACCGCCTCGATCGAGAATTTTTCTGTAACCCGTTTCCTGGCCGCCGTACCGAGTTGTGCTCGAAGCGCTCTATCATCTTTCAATCTCGCCAGGGCCTGCGCAATTTCCTCCGGCCGCTCCTGCCCCACCATCAGGCCGCCGGAGGCCTCTCCATCAGCCAGAATGTCCGGCAAACCCTGCGCGTCCGTGGCGACGACAGGAAGGCCGCAGGCCATTGCCTCCAATGGCGCGACCGGCATGCCTTCGATGCGGGAAGCCGTGACATAGGCATCCGCGGCCGAAAGCCAGCGCCGGATCAGAGGCCGGTCGGTCGTGTAACTGGAAAGCCATTGCACATTCGACAGGCCGCTTTCGCCAAGGAGCTTTGCAAACGCCTCGCTGTCCTGGCCCGAACCGATGATCACCAGCTCGCCGGTTGAATTGTCGGTAAAGCGCGCCCAAGCCTTCAGGAGAATATCGAGCCCCTTGCGGCGGATATCAATGCGCCCGTGATTGAAGACGATGAAACCATCCTGCGGCAAGCCAAAGCTTGCTCGCGCCTCCATGCGGTTCATCGCCCGCCATTCCCCGGTATCCAGCGGATTCGGGATATTCGCGATGTCGAGCGCAATGCGCGGATAGGCCTTGGCGAGGCGGTCGCGTTCCTCGGAGGAAGCGACGATGAGGCCGGAGCACGCGCGTAGGGAAAGCTGCCGCGCATCGGCCTCGATCCAGGACAGCGTACGATCTCCGCCCTGGAAGCTGGCGTAGAAAGGGACCTTCATGCGGCGCGCCAGCCATGCAAGCGCATCAAAGCGAATATATTCATATTCCTGGGCAAGCAGCACATTGCATCGGGAGCGGATGAGTATCTCGCGGAAGGCTGCGAGCGGCGTCGCGGCCCAGCGCCGCAGGCTATAGGCGGCGGGAGAATGGCCCTGCCGGGACCGCCTTGCCGGGGCGACCCAGATAGGCGTGCCTGTGCCGGAATGCACGTAGCATTCAATTCTGCTCACCCGCTCGGATGCGCAGACAATGATGGGCTTGTGGCCCACCGAGCTCAGCGCGGCGGCATAGCCGAACAGCCAACCTCCCGTCATCCGCTCGACGAAATCCTGGAGTTCGAGCCCAATCGGCTCGAGAAATTCCTCGATCACGTCACCCCAAGGAAAGAGGGCGATCACCCGCGGCGTCCGATGACCGGTCATTTGCGCCAGGCGAATGCTGTCTCGGTACCCCGCGTGGAGGGCCGGTGCATCAGATAACCAATGGCCGTTACAGGAGCCGCGAGCGCATAAAGAACTTTGCGGCGGCGGCGTCCGAGGTGCGAAAACGAGACGTCATGGAAGAACGCCGTCGCGGGATTGATGAACGTGGCACGCCGTTCCGGCGGCCTGTCGAAAAGAGCTGTGAGTTCCGGGTCCTTATACCCACGCCTGACATGTCCCCACTCGCGCATCAACTCGCTCTCATGCGGGCAATGGCGTTTCATGGCTCCGAAATAGGGATAGTGCCATTTGGATTCAGGGGTGGAGATGAGGACATATCCGCCCGGCCGCACTACCCGCAACGCCTCATGTGCGGCGAGGCGATCGTCCCTGATATGCTCCAGCACGTCGAACAAGGTGACGATATCAAAGCTGCCGTCGGCGAAGGGCAGCGAACAGGCATTGCCGCAAATGAAGGTCGATCTCGCCCACGAGGGCTGGTGCTCGCCCAGTTCCGGGTCGATGTCGAGCGTGACGATCTCTGCTTCCGGGTAGAGGATGCTGGCAAGGCCGCTGCGACCTCCGCCGATTTCCAACACGCGTCCGAAGCCGCCGGTTTCGGTCGGGGCGACACGATGGATGGCGCGCATCTTCTCACGATAGAAGAGGCCATCCGTCAGACCATTCGGATAAGGGTTCCCAGACAGGAACCGGCCAAGCGGCGCCTTCTTGATCATTTTGCTATTCCCTTCGCATCACCAGCGGCTACGCGCATTGGTATCCGCCGCTTTCTCCAACCGAAGCGTAGAAGAAACGGCAGCCCGGCCAACCATCCCCGCATTTCTGAGGCCAAAATTCCGAGCCTGCCCGGTTGACCCTCGAAAAGCGTTTTGACGAACGTCTTCAGGAAGTAGACCGGCAGTTGCTTGCAGATGCGCACGATGTTTCCACGATCGCCGAAATTGTCGTATTGCACGACAAGCGCCGCCACATGGCCTTTCATGTAGGCGCTCATCTGCCGCTTGAGGCCCGGCCAGTCGCTTCGATGGTGATGGAAGACGACGGCCCGCGGTTCGTAGAGGCACGCCCCGCCGGTCGCCAGAAGCCGGTACCAGAGTTCTGAGTCTTCGGAGCACCCCGCAGCTCCTGCGCCGAGGCGTTCGTCGAACAGACCGACCCGCTCGAATACGGATCGTTGAAAGGCCATGTTGGCGCCTGCGCCCATCTTCCACACATGCGCCCCGCTCGGCCGCGTCTCTTCAAAGAAGCGACTGTCGAAGGTGAGCGGCACGAAAGTGGTCCCGAAGCCGCCCATGGTGAACTGAAAGCAGCGTTGCGCTGGTGTGTCGAGGCGCGCCGGCAGCACCAGACCAGTGAGCGCATCCACATCCCGGTCCGCAAAGGCGCGCGCGATCTCTGCGGTCCAGCCGGGATGGACTTCGACATCGTCGTCGGTGAAGGCGACGATATTCAGCCGGCTTGCACGAATTCCCGCGTTTCTGGCACGGCTCAAGCCGGCCTGCGGCTCATGGACATAACGAACGCCAGGGAACTCTCCGCACACGCCCTTGGCATTTCCGTTGCTGGAATTGTCGACGACGATAATTTCCCCTGGGGCACTGCGCTGTGCTGCCACGCTGCGAAGGCAGTCAGCCAGCGCCGGATCGCGATCGCGCGTGCAGATCACCACGGAGATGTCATGCGCCGAAGCGGAAGACGCGGTTGCGAACTCATCGAGGCTTTCGATCAGATCTTCCGCTTTCAGCGCGGCCTCAAGCGAGAGTGCGCGTTTGGGCCATCCTTCGTAGGTGGCGCGTAGTGGCGCACCAAGGTTGATGCTGCGCGCTTCCAGTTGCGCGGCTGCATATTCGGCAGTGAGTTGGCGCAACTGGGGGATTCCGTAAGGCAGTTCGTCTTGCAGGGATGCCCGTGTTCCAAGTGGCAGGTCCTTCCACCAGAAGATGGACAATGCTGGCCCATTCTCTACGGGCGCATTGGCGACAGCAAGATCGATATGCCGAACCTCAAAGCGCTCTTTCATCATGGGTTGCGCTCCCGGATCGCCTGGATGCGCGCGCGCGAGCGGTCGTATTCGCCCGCAAGGCCGTAGATTCCGCCCCACAGCTCTGCCATGCCGAAACGCAGCTCGTGGCCGCGAAATCGTCTTGCGGCGCGAGCAAGCGCCTTCAACTGATCGTAGAACCACCAACAGACTAGGGCGCGATGCTGCGCGCGCATTTCATCGTCGGTGCGATAGCTTTTGACGAGAAATGCCATCATGCCGAGGCCCCACGTCCAGTATTGTCGCCTGAGCTGCGGAATGGTTTCGCGATGCTCGTGATAGACTGCGTATTGCGGCTCATAGATCATGGGGCGGCCCGAACGCAGCACGCGGTAAAAAATGTCGAGATCGCCGCCGCCAGGCAGCGGCGCTCCCGTATCAAGCGCTTCATCGAAGCTGCCAAGCTGGATCAGCAGCGCGCGATTGAAGGCCATATTGCAGCCGGCACCGAGAGTGCCGGACCCGACGGGATGGAGTGGATTGTCGAAACGGGTTCTGTGAAACTCCCTTCGAGCAAAACCGCGGCCAAACCCTCCTCGTCGTTCGAAAAAGATCTGCGCCTCGGTGTCGAGGCGATATGGGAGCACCAGGCCTGTGAAACCACCGACGCCAGGATTCTCACGACAGGCCTTGGCAAGACCTGCGAGCCAGTTGCGGTCCACCACGACGTCGTCATCCAGATAGGCGATGATATCGCCGCTGGCCGCATGAAGGGCCGCGTTACGGGCAAAATCCAGTCCCGCCTTCGGTTCGAAAACATAACGGATATCCCTGAAACCCGCGACGGCCTCGCGTGTAGCCGCATCCACCGAAGCATTGTCGACCACGACGATTTCGACGAATTGGAAGGAATGGTCGCCTCGAACCCGATCGAGCGAGCCTAGCAGCCGGGAAAGACGCTGCGCGCGATCCTTGGTACAGATCGCAATGCTGAGGCTCGGCAGCGCCGCTTCCTCCACCGGCTGCCGTTCTCTCAGCTCCTCTTCCAGCTTTGCAACGACGATGCGCCCGGCAAAGCGCTCGTCGGCAAGCGCTTTCAGCCTTTCGACCGTCATCACCGATCCGGCCGATAGTTCGATCATTTCGAACCCAATCAATCGTCCCTGCCATCGGGCGATGAGGCCGACCCCGTTCTGCTCGGTCGAGAGCTCGATCGGCGCCAAGGGTTCCGACAGTTCGATGTCAGTAAGCTTGTAGCTCATCGATTAATTTCCATTGTGGCGGCACGGCCATGTTGAAACTCGTGGAGCCGGGAAAAATGGCCGCCTCGTTTGAAGAGCTCTGCCGGCGAGCCAGTCTCGATTACGCGACCCTTCGACATCACGATGATCTGGTCGGCGGCCTGAATGGTCGAAAGCCGGTGAGCGATCACGACAACGGTGCGGTTATGCGAGTATTCGTCGAGCGCGAGCTGAAATGCCTGTTCGGTCTCGACATCGAGCGCGTTCGTGGCCTCGTCCAGCAGCAGAATATCGGGATTGCGAAGCATGGTCCGGGCGAGCGCTATGCGCTGCCTTTGTCCGCCCGACAGACGCATCCCCTGGTCGCCGATGCGCGTCTCATAGCCATCTGGAAGCAATCGGATGAAATCGTCCGCCTTGGCGATCTCGGCCGCCTTGCGTATCTCCGCCCTGCCGGCCTCAAGGTCGCCATAGGCAATATTGGCCGCGATCGTGTCGTTGAAGAGATGGACTTCCTGCGACATGAGCGACAGGCGCCTTCGCCAACTGCGGAGTTCGAATTCTGGAAGGCGCACCCCATCTGCGACGACCTCACCGGACGTGGGATCCATGAAACGAAAAAGCAGAGCCATGACCGTCGATTTGCCTGCACCCGACTCTCCGACGATCGCCGTGGTTTTGCCTGCGGGAACGCTGAAGGAGATGCCCTGCAGGGCCAGCGGCTGGTCGGGATCGTAGCGGAAGGAGACGTTCCGGAACTCGACGGCCTTGTTGAGCGCTGCTGCCGGTAGAAGCCCGTGGGCGAGAAAGGGTTTCTCCGTCCTGCGCAGAAAATCGTCGACGTCGTCGATGCTGCCGGCAAGACCATCCAATGCGATCTTCGACTGCAACAATTCCCGGGTCGGACCTTGAAGACGGTAGAGCAGCGAGAGAAAGGCGGCCAAGGCGGCAATGCCGACGTCTGTCGACTGAGCTATAAGAACGAGCGCGCCGATCAGCATCGTGATCGATATTTCCGAGACCGGTGCAGGAGTAGCCCATAGCATGTCGAGTTTCAGGAGACGTCGCCGCACCGTGTCTGACGTCTGCAGGAAGCGATTGCGTTCATAGTCTTCCTGGGCGAAAGCGCGGATCAATTGCAGCGCGTTGATGCTTTCCCACATCCTGAGGCCGAACTGCTTGTTCTCTTCGACAACGGCCTTGCCGGTCTCGTCGGCGCGGCGCGTCGCCAGGCGAATGGCCATCGCGCCGAAAAGCAGAAACATCATCGAGAAAAACGTCAGCCGGACGGAAATCAGGAGCATCAGCAGAACAAAAACGACGAACGTGCAGAAACAGATCATCAATCGATAGGCAAGGCTCAGCCCCTGGCTGACCTTCCAGGTGTTGTTGGCAATCGTCGTGATGATGTCCGAACGCTTGTTCTCGACCCTGTAGTCGATGCACGAGCTTATTGTCTGATCGAAGACCTTCGCCCGCAATTGATGTGCGACCAGACCGTCCACATACCGGGTCACCCAGGTGTTGATGAAATGGACCACATTTTTGAGGAGAATGGTGACGCACAGAACTGCGACCAGGAACGCCGTCAAATGGTGTTCGGGAATGGACGCCAGCAGTTGGCCGAAAATCGCCTGCCATCTGCCCGGCTGCGGCGCCAAAGCGCCGAGGCTCTGAATGAGAGGAATGAAAAGGAAAAGACCGGCACCCTCGAGGACCGCCGCGGCCAGCCCGAGCCCCACGATGGTCGGCCCAGCCCAGGCAGGTGCCGCTGCCAGACGGAAAAGCCGTCGCAAGCTCGTGAAGAATGGCGCGACGACCATCATCGGATCGTTTCCATATAGAGAGGGCGAAACTTCCCGTTCTGGCTTCGCAAGCGCTTCAGCCGAGCCTTGATCCAGTGGGGAACCAGCCTAGCTCGACAATACACATTCAGCATGTTCGGCATGCTCGAAATCGCCAGGCGTGGTTCTAACACCAAGAATTTCTTCAACAGATCACAGCCGTCGAAAAATCGTCCGCCGACGAACCCCCTCACTGCGAGCCAATGGATCATGTCGGCCAGATGAGCGTCTAGGTCGGTGCCATACCCAGGATATTTCTCGCGAAATTCATCCAAAACGATTTCGCACGAACGAAGCATCTGCATGACATCGCTGGACATATTCGTGTTAGTCATGCGGTAGCCCACAAGATGTTGCGGCACCACGCGAAATTCGTAATTCTCCGCAACTCTGAGGCACATCAGCAGGTCCTCGCAGCCTTGAGCCTTGCGCGCCCTCAGCGAGGGGTCGAACCCGCCTGCCTTTTCGAACGCGGAACGACGCATGAGCATCGAGCTGCCATTGCCGACGAAATTCTTTCTGCACATGCGCTGGAGTACATCTCCTTCGGCGGTCGGCCGATTGTAGAGCGAGAACACGCGGCTATCCTCGTCGATGAGCGCAAACCAGCAATAGGCCAATCCGGCCGACGAGCCGCCCTTCTCAAGCGCCTCCCGCTGAAGCGCGATCTTCGACGGCGCCCATAGATCGTCCGCATCGACAAAGGCCAGAAACTCTGCGTCGGTCGCAGCCGCTCCGTTGTTGCGTGCTGCCGCGACGCCGCTGTTGGACTGATGGATGATCCGGATCCGCCGATCCTGCTTCGCATAAGCGGCCGCGATCGACGCCGACCTATCCGACGAACCGTCATCGACAATGATGATATCCAGCGCCTCATGGGTCTGCCGACAGATACTGGCCAAGGTCGCGCCGATCGTTCGTTCGGCATTGAACATTGGCACTACCACCGCAACGATGGCACTTCGCTCACTTGCCACAATCAATGCTGCCCCTGACAACGGTGTCGGCAAACCCAGTGACGCCGCCGACGGAACCTGTAGCAAGCACCGGGGCGAGGACGCCGTTTTTGAGGACGCCGTTCATGTTCATCCAGCTTCTCCATGCCTGACGAAGGCGGTGGGATACCCCCGCCGCTTCCATCGCCGGAAAAAGCTGGCGCAGCACCAGGCATAATCTATGGCATTCGGACTAAAGATTTTCGGCTTCAGACATAAGTCCTATAAGGAACCAAGACCTTGGTCTGAGGAAAAACGAATATCTGCCATCGATTTCCGACGCTCTTCGCTGGGGCTATGTCCGAACAGGCGACGGTAGGCGCTGCCGAGGTGCGATGCCGACACGAAACCACAGCGAAGGGCAATTGCCGCAATGGTCTCGGAACTCTCTTTGATCAGTCGGCGAGCCGCGTTCAGCCGGACATTGAGATAGAAGCGCTGCGGCGTCATTTCGAAATGCTGATGCCACAAGCGCTCCAACTGCCGACCGGAAAGATTGCTCCTTTTCGCGATGTCATTGATCGGAACGATATATTCGAGGTTCTGCTCCATGATGCCGATCGCGGCTGCGAGGCGGGCGTCGTGTATATCGTAGCGCCATTGGATCGCCATCCTCTGTTGCTCTTCCGGCCCTCGGATACGGGTGTGCAGAAACTGCTCGGCCGTGTCGGCGGCGAGCTGAGCTCCGTGGTCACCCGATATCTGCGCTAGCATCAGATCGATTGCGGCGGTACCGCCCGCGCAGGTCCAGCGGTTCCCGTCCCGGACATAAAGCTCGCGGGTGACTTCGATGTCTGGAAACTCTTCGGCAAACTGCGGAAGGGATTCCCAATGAAGGGTACACCGCTTGCCGGTCAGCAACCCCGCCCGCGCGAGAATGAATGTGCCCGTACTCAACGCTCCGATAGGCATCCCGCTTACCGCAAGTTTCCGCAGGAATTGCAGGATCGGTTTTGGTCGCTTGCTTTCGATATCGAGGCTGGCGACAACGAACAATCTATCGAGCTGCGGGGTCTCGCTGATCGAGATAGTGCGCGTTTCAAAGCCGCTGCTCGACGTAATTATACCGCCTTCCTCCGAGAGGAGGCACCAGTCATATAGCTTGCGACTGGCTAACCTGTTCGCTGCGCGGAGTGGTTCGCTCGCCGATGCGAGCGCCATCATGGAAAACTGCGGAAGAAGTAGCAATCCGACGCGTATCGGACGTCCTTCATCGATACCCTGCTGCATCATTCCCGCCGGACGCCTTCTCCCCCGCCAATTCATCCAGTGTCAGGCAGAACGGATCGCCTGGTCAATGTCCTTGATGAGCTGGTGGAAGATGGGATTGTCGGTCTGGTTCTGCTGGCCGTGCATCATGCCCTCGATGATAAGCGGCTCGTCACCTGCGCGGCCGGGATAGAGCTTCTGTAGGCGGCTCGACTCTTCAGGCATGTGTAGAGTGTTCTGAGCGCCATGCACGATGAGTGCCGGCGGAAAGCCGCTGGCGCCATTGAGGCTTTTCTCAGGGTCGAAGCCTACATACTCCTTATAGGACTTCGCCGTCACATGACTGCAACCCGGCCAACGATCGACGCCGCCAATCTCGGTGTATCCGCCGAGCTGGCGATCGACATATTCCTGCGTGTCGGTATCGAGCGGGTAATAGCCGAGTTTGGTCGCCTCGGTTCCGGTGTCGAACGGCAGGATCGCCGCATCGTCCGCCAGCCTCTTGATCGCAGCGTCCGCACCCGACTTGTCCGCCCGAAGATCCTGAAGGGCCGCAATGCTGGTGTAGTTCATCGGCACCCAAAACGCGATCTGCTCCTTGCCCTGCTTGGCCAGTTCAACGACTGCCGCAAGGCTGACGACCGAACCCATCGCCCAAGACGCGACGACGGGCATTGAACCGAAGTTTTCCCTCGCCCACCGCACGGCAGCCAGGACCTCGGCCGTCTGATCGACAAGGCTGACATTCGTTACGGTGATACCGTCTTTCTTCGCAGTGTTCCGCACATCCCTGTTGGTGAAGAACCCCGCGACATCATAGGTCATCACCCGATAGCCGCGCTCGGCCAAGGCCCGGCCAAAAAGCTGGCCATACATCGAAACGCCGCCCGTAAAACCGGAGTTGAAAACCACCGACGGCAGGCTCCTGTCCGGTGAAGCCGGCTGAAACACGCTGCCGGCCAGATTGATCGTCGCGTCATTGTACGCAACGGGAAATGTGATGTTTTCGACGATGATGTCCGTCATGGTTTCACTTTCTTCTGGACAAGGGAAAAGGTCGTTCGCCGCAGCGTTCAGCAGCCGAAAGACAGGTATGTCAGTGGCGGCACTCACCGCCGAAGCGAGCGTCTCCGAGAATTTGAGCGCCGACACAGAATCGAAGTGGCTTGTAAAACTGTGGCCTTGGCTGCCCGCCCCAACGTGCGGAGCGTCGCTGGCCGAGAGCAGAACGCGGTTCGCTCCGACGGTCGCGATGATTGCCGACACGAAAGGAACGACATCATCGATATGGTCGAAGTCCGGTATCCAGGCCCCTTGAACCACACGTTTCCCCTGCGCTTGGCCTCCTCAAGCAAGGCGTGATAGCTGGGCTCGTCAGCACCGCGCTCGGCATGGCATGAGCCGAGGTGATCGATGACGACGCGGATTGTCTCCGGCATTTGGCGCAGCACTCGCAGGTTCGTCTCCGCCTCTTTGGCGTAGATGTGGACGTGTTGTTGCACCCGGAGCCTGCCAATGAGCGCGACCCAATCATCGCTGCGATAGGCGCGATCCGATATGCTTTCCGGCGGAGCATCGTGAAGAACGATCCTGATCCCAAAAACATCGGGATGGGATAGCCGTTCGACGGTCGCGTAGGCCGGGTCGGCCTTGATCGTTCCGACTAGCCGGACGTCTCCGTATCGTTCCGGCCACTTCGCCTTGAGCGCCGCCAGCTCATCGAACGACGCGAAGACATTAGACGAATCCGGCAAAATGCTGAGATGCACGTTGTTCAGAAGTTTCGGGAAAATACCGGCGCTCGCCAAGTCGGCAAGATAGTCGGATAGCGAATGGGGTGACGGCAGCAAATAAGGGAGCTGCCCCTCCACAGCCGCAAGATCGGAGGCTGTGAAGAAATGAACGTGCCCGTCGATGGATAGATTTTCTGTCACGACGATCTTTCTCCCCTGTTGGGAGCAAGATATCGCGACAACACCAAGGTGATGCCCTGACTACCCGACAGCTTATATCAAAACTTCGCCATTGGTGTTTGCTCGTCGACACATGTCAAATGCGAACGCTTCAATGAAGAGGCGCAAATTGTCAGATCGGCGCCCACAAAAATCGATCTAGATCCGCACTGCCGGAATCTGTGGTCGGGACTTGTAAAACCCACATTCAGATAGAACGCGTTCGTTTAGTTGCCAAAAGACCATAATTGTTCCACGAACATCGCACATTAAAGACTCAAACGATGTGAATTGGATCGAAGCTTGATGCGTCTACAATGCGGTTTCTTCTGTGCGTTCCTGGCAATTGCTCCCTCGGCATATGCTCTGGAAACCGGCTCACCACCAGTTTTGACGCCGCTACAGCAACAAGCGCAAGCCGCTCATCTGAGCGCGCAATTTCTCACGCGCTTCCACTATAGGCCCGTTCCGCTGGATGACGCCTTATCGGGCACGATCATGAATCGGTTTATCAAATCCCTGGACCCGGATCGTGTCCTTTTCCTGCAGTCAGATATCGACAGGTTCATGGCTGACGGCGCCAAGATTGACGATGCCATCAACCATGAAGACTTGAAGATCCCATTTTCGATCTTCAACACTTATGAGCAGCGGGTGGTCGATCGCATGAGTTATGCGCGCAGTCTGCTCAACCAGAAGCTCGACTTCACCGTGCAGGAAGACTATCCGCTGGTCCGTGACAAGGAGCCCTGGCCGCAATCCGAAGCGGAAAGCAATGACTTGTGGCGCAAACGCGTCAAGAGCGACTGGCTACGCTTGAAACTGGCGGGCAAAGACGATGCCAGCATTCGCGACACGCTCGATAAACGCTATGAAAACTCCCTCGAACGCGCCTACAAGTACAAGAGCGACGATGTTTTCCAGACGTTCATGGACGCCTATACGACATCGATCGACCCGCATACCGACTATTTCGGTGCGAGCGCTTCGGCTGAATTCGATATTTCAATGAAGCTTTCGCTGGTTGGTATCGGGGCGGTCTTGCAGGAAAGGGACGACTACACGACGATCCGCGAGTTAGTGGCTGGAGGCCCGGCACAATTGTCCGGCAAGCTTGCCGTCGGGGACCGCATCATCGGCGTCGGTCAAGGCGAGGACGGCCCGATAAAGGAAGTGGTCGGTACACGCCTCGACGAAATCGTGCAGATGATCCGCGGCGCAAAGGGTTCCACTGTGCGCCTGGACATCTTGCCGGCGGAGGCAGGCCCGGATGCCAAGCACCATGTCATCAGCCTGGTGCGCGATAAGATCAGCCTCGACAAACAGGCCGCCAAGAAGACGATCCTTTCGGTAAAGGATGGCGATGCCACTCGCAAGATCGGGGTGATTACCCTGCCCGCCTTCTACGAAGACTTCGAAGCGCGGCGAAAAGGCGACAAGGATTACAGAAGCGCAAGCCGCGACGTCGCCAAGCTTCTCGCTGAACTGAAGCAAGACAACGTCGACGGTGTGCTCGTTGACTTGCGGAATAACGGTGGTGGTTCGCTGTCCGAGGCCATCGATTTGACGGGCCTGTTTGTCGGCAAAGGCCCGGTCGTTCAGCAACGCGATGCCGGCGGTGACGTGAACGTGGAAAGCGATGATTTTCCCGCACCCGCATGGACAGGTCCGGTTGGCGTGTTGATCAACCGTGGCTCGGCCTCGGCCTCCGAAATTTTTGCCGCAGCGATACAGGATTATGGTCGCGGCGTGATTGTCGGAGAACCGAGTTTTGGTAAGGGCACGGTGCAAACTGTGGTCAATCTTGATCAGGTGGCGCACACCAGCAAGCCGAAATTCGGTGAGTTGAAATTGACGGTTGCCCAGTTTTTCCGTGTCAATGGCGGCACGACACAGCTACGCGGCGTGGTGCCCGACATCAGCTTGCCGGGCCTTTCGGACCCCAAGACCTTTGGTGAGGCGAGTTTTGACAATGCCCTGCCCTGGACGCAGGTCAAGCCAGCGAAATATGCGCCTGCCGGCGATATAAAGGCATTGCTGCCGCAACTGCAAAGCCGCCACGATGCTCGGGTGCAGAACGATCCGGATTTCCAACGCTTCGTAACAGATGTTACAGAACTGAAGGCGCAGCGTGAGAAACAGGTTGTCTCCCTCAATGAATCCGAACGTCGCAAAGAGCTGGCTGCTCAGGCAAGTCGTCGCAAGGCGAGCGAGCAAATCAATGATGGCGTGGATACCGGTAACGACGATGGCCTGGAAGCCAACGAGCGCAGCCTGAGCGCTGATCTTGCCATTGAAAATGCCCGCAGGAACGCCAAAGACGTTTTGCTCAGCGAAGCCGCCGCCATTCTTGCCGACGAAGCGGATTTGCAGAATGACGGGCTGAAGGCTGCCGAACGATCTGGAAATATCGGCAAAAAGTAATTTGCCGGGGATGGCGCGCCCGATCAGCTTCCATGAGCCGCAGCTTCCCATATTTCTTGATGAAGTCATTCTGCGGCACCTGCAGATCGGTTCCGGCTCGGCGGATGTCGCCTTACGCCGCTCCGGTCGCCATGTCGTGGTCGACGTTATTGATCGCAAAGGCGATGTCCGGATTCTCACGACCGTATAGGCGCCGAGGCAATTCCAGAGACGGGATGATCCGCCGCCATTTCGAGGCGATTTGACGCCTACGACTGCGGATTCAACAAGCTGAGATAGACGTGGACTTCTTTCTCCAGATCGTCGCAGATTTCCTCATATTGTCCCAATTGATGGGCATCGGCCCGAGCTAGCCGCAGACGATCGCGATGCATCACCGCTTTGCTATAGCTCCTGCATAAATCCCTGAACCATGGAGCATTGCTGGGGTGCGAACGAAGGCCAGGGCATCTCAACGCGAGCGAAGCCCAGCCATGTCTGAAAAGATTGATACGTACGCTTTCCATAACTGGTGATAGTAGATCAGCACAGACTAATCTTGCACTTGACCGATTGGCTTCGTCCATATGGCTATGGAACAAGCCGCGCCAGCTCGGGACATTATAGTTTGGATCGATCAAGAACCCGTCGCCGGCGGGGACACTACCAGCGACGGGCTGGCTTTGGAGGCCAGTTGGAAAGTGGGGGAACTTCCCAACCAATTCCTCAAATAGAGCTGCGCTCAATTTGTTCCATCAAGGCGCGAATTTATCGCCACTGAGCGGACGATGGCTGTCGTTAATACCGACGAGAGCGACGAGCTGATCTTCGTCATGGATCCCTTCTCGGAAGAGCTCGATAATCATCGCTGCCACTTCCTCGCCTTCTTCACTTTCGCGCGTAATATTCCTTTTGAGCAGAATGGCATCAAAAGCGCGCTGACAAATGTCCAAGTCTATTGAATCGAGAGCCAAATCACGCTTGCTGAGATACCTGCTGATCATTCCTTTCCTCCCATCCAACGCATGTTACCAACTGGAAATGATGTATTTTCGGCCCATCCCAATTTCAAGAATTGGCGTGGAACCGGAAACCGGGAGTGACGTTTTCTGATCAAGTACGCTAAGCCCCTGTCATTAGACTGAACGTCGCTCTTTTCGGCTTAGTTCTCGGAGCGACCTGCTGGAAAAGTTGCCCGCCACCCACATGGGTGGCGGGCTTTGTTTGACAGACGCCCATAACCGAGGGAAACCGCCTGCCGCTCACGCCTCCGCAAATCAACGCCATTTCGGCCTGCGCGTTGTGTTGTATCGCAATTCGCTAGCCGTCGCGAACTGCCCAAAAAGCTGGAGAAGTCGAGTTTCCTCTTTGCTGCACAGCCTGTGCCGTTTGCAAAAATCCTTGACTGACCATACGCGCGTCGCGGTGTTGTGACTTACCTTCTTTGGCTCGACGTATTGCATCCAACTCCTCCTATGGAATTGCCGAACGATAGCGAAACCTACATTAGTTAGAAATAAAATAAGACATGTGGGGAGGAATTGTCCGACCCTCAACGATCTGCCGCACGGCGTCGACCAGGACGCCTTGCCCTGCCTCTCGACATCTTCGAGTTTTCGATGCAAGCTTGAAAGCTGTCCGGGGGGACAGTGGAATGTACGCGCATTATTTGAAGCCAGCACTCTTTGGTCTGGCAATCCTCATCGCAACCGGAGTTCCGACTTATTGGTTGGCGAAGAAAACGTTCGAAGCCGCGATCTTCGAGAACGGGCTTTATCTGGCATTGCTGCCAGTCTATCCGGTCGTATGGATCGCCGTCTTTCTGATTTTATCCCATCGCGCCGTGAAGACTTTCAGGCGTCGCTAGAAGCAACGGCGTTCTGCGCCAAGCTTTGAAACCCTTCAAAAGGAATTGTCCTTGTTCCGGCGCTGTCTGGCTCGCCATCGGGATTTGGCATCGCGTCGCGCGACTCGCAATTCCTCCAGCGTCGGCAACCACCAGCCCCGGTCGAGGTCGTCTTGACCCGGTGCCACTCGTGCCGGCCAGGTTGTCACCAATTCTTCCAGCCCGCCTTGCCGCCAGGAGACCCAGACGTATTCCCTGCCTTCGGCGGGAAAATAGTGCGCGCTGATTGTCGCCGGGTCCGCCAGTTCTCCGTCCGTGCCGGTGAAGAAGACGACCCCGACATGCGTGCCGACTGCGTTTTCGAAGGGCGGGCAATCATCGGAGGGGACGGGATATCGCTTCCTGCGACGCTCCCTTGTTCGTGCCTTGGATGCCTCGTCCTCCTCGGTTCCCCTGATTGTCTCCCGCCGCGCTCGCCTTACGTCCGGCTCACTGCGCTCGGCTGCCGCCTTGATCGCCGGCCAGTGCTGCCGGAGTTCGCCGAATGAGCGGTACGGCACGGTCCAGAGGCGCCGATCCGCGTCCCAGCGGGCATAGGGGATTTCGCGGATCTCGTTGATGACGGTCCGCGAATACGGCGTTCGGATTTGGAAGGATACTGGCGCTGCTTCGAGATAGCGGCTTTCGATCGGATCGAATGCGAAGGCGTCCCTGCCCTTTTCGTCCGCGAATGTGTCGGCTTCCGCCTCCATCTCGGCCAACCAGCGGCTGATGCGCCTCTGAGCCGTACGGCCAGGCACGAACCACGCATTGAGACTGTCGCTCCAGCGCGCACGAGGGAACGCCTCCCGAAATCGCTGCACCGTCATTCGATCGTGCGGCAAGTCAGTCGTTGCACCCACGCGTGGGGTCGCGGATTTGTCGTTCGTTTCTTCGTCCATGTGCATGATCCAAGAACTACCCTTTGGAAGTCCTCGCCGAGATGGCGCGACGGTCTGCCTGAAGAACTGCTCAATCCCGCCTCGAATATACAAATCACGAAAGAGCTCTTGGTTTCCTCTCGAACTCCGCCATTTTGGCCGAATGATCTATTTCACAAGCGATACCCATTTTGCCGATCCGCGCGTCCTAAGGATCGACCGGCGCCCCTTCCCCGATATGGCATTCCATGACGTCGCCCTGATCGACAACTGGAACGAGATCGTCGGAACCGGGGACGATGTCTGGCACCTTGGCGACTTCATGTCATCACGCGGCGGGGATTGTGATCAGCTTCTCTCAATGCTGAATGGCCGCAAGCATCTCGTCATCGGGAACAACGACCAGGACGCTACGACTAAAGCAAGCGGTTGGGAGAGCGTTCAGCACTACAGCGAGATCACCCTGGACGACCACCTGCTGATCCTCTGTCACTATCCTTTTCGAACCTGGAATAAGATGAGCAAGAAATCGATCAATCTCCACGGTCACTCTCACGGAAAGCTCAGACCGCTTCCCCGACAGTACGACGTCGGCGTGGACGCGCAAGGTCTGCGGCCGGTGTCGCTCGAGATTCTCCTGAATCCGGCTGGCGGTGCGAAGGCATAGGTGTCGAGAGCTGCGACGATATTCGGATCAATCGGGGAACCGACATTGGCCGGTAGCGGTTATGACCTCACATAGGAGGCTGTCATGATCCGCAAGCTGAAGTCCGGCGAGTATCGTCTCTACTCGCGCAAGGTCGATCCGAAGACCCACAAACGCAAAAATCTCGGCACGTTCAAGTCACGCGAGGCAGCCGAGAAGCACGAGCGCGAAGTTCAGTACTTTAAGCACCACTAGCCGCATTCATTGATGCACGAAATGGCGGGAGCGCTGGTGTAGCCTGCTTGACTTCTGCAGGAATGCCGCGCCCTCGGGACGCGGCAGATCGCCTTCAATTGAGCGTCGACCACTCACTGCGGACGTCGTCTGCATTCTTCGAGAGATGAACGTGAGCGTCGACGTGATCGACCCAATTCAGCGGAATGAGGTGGTGCTTGCCATCATCGGAGTCGCTCTTGGTCAACTTGATACCGGTGTCGCCATCAAGTTCGTCGACGGTCCCGACATGCACACCGTCGGCAGCCAGTACTTCCATATGCTCGCGAATATTGTCTGCGGAAAACATTGTTTCCTCCTATTGCTTCCTACAGGACGGGAACGAGGCGACAGGGACTTGGTTCCCACTGTGGCGGCTCCACCGTCTTGCGTCGATCGCGCGGCAATGCTGGCGCGTCTTGTCTTTGGAACTTTGCGCAAGCAGGCGCGTTTCTTTGGCCATGTCAGGGAAGCAGCCCATCCCGCCCAAGGTCGGCACAATATGGTCCATCGGCGATGGACGGGTTCATTTTCTCGAAAAGGGCGTGCGCGACAAGGAACCGGTGATCCTTCTTCACGGCTGCGGCAGCATTGCCGAAGAATTGCTATTGCCTTTCGAGGATAGCGAGTTTCGCGTGATAGCCCCTGACCGCCCGGGATATGGTCTCAGTACACCCATACCAGCGGCTGAATGCGGTCCGATCGGCCAATCATTCTGGCTTGAGCGTTTCCTCGATTGCGCTGGTTTTACCGGCCTGACGATCGTTGCTCATTCGATTGGCAGCGCGCCTGCGCTGCACTTGGCTGCGCGAAGGCCCGATCTCATAAGCAAGCTTTTCCTGATATCACCCTGTTGCAGCCCGGTACCGCCGAAAGCGATGCTCATCTTAAGGGCCGCCTCAGCTCCCTTGGTGGGCGGCCTGGTGCGTCAGCACGTCATCAGCCGTTGTGCAACCTTCTTCGTCGGCCAAGGCTTGAGGGCATCTTCGTTTCCGAACACCGTCCCAGCTTGCCTCGGCGGCTTACCCGCCAGCCACCTTGTCAATCCACTCGCTGTACAAACCATGGCCGACGAATTGCGGGCATTCAACCGCGATATGCAGCTCTTGCCGAGCCTGCCGCCCCATCTCATCATCCACGTGCTCTTCGGCCTGTCGGACGCGATCATCCACCCGGCATTGCACATAGACTGGTTACGCCGCAAGCACCCTGCGGCGTTCATCAAAGTGCTGGAAGGCGTGGGGCACTTGCCTCACCATGTTGCGCCGGACGAGGCGCGAAACATGCTCGCAAATCTCATCTGCCCGCAAATGCCACAAGGATCCGAACGGCTACCCCTCGACCATGTCGCCTAACAATTGCTTTAGATCATCTGAGCGTTGCGATTGATTATCGCGTTTCCAGTATCCGCATCAAACGGCCGCGATAGCTATCCAGAATGACGGCCAGGACAATGACGGCACCGATGACGATCGGCTTGATGTTGTCGTCAGCGCCCAATAGCTGCAATCCCGTCGACAGCACCTGCAGAATGCACGCACCAACCAGCGTTCCGACGATCGATCCCTTGCCGCCCGAAAGGCTGGTGCCGCCGATGATGACTGCGGCGATGGCATTCAATTCATAGCCGATGCCCGCAACCGGGCTGCCGACGTTGAGGCGCAGCAGATAGACCATGGCCGCAATGCCCGCGGTGAACCCCGAAATCGTGAACACTGCGATCTTGTATCTTTTCGGCTCATGCCCCGACAGTCGGACGGCCTCTTCGTTGGTGCCGATCGCAAAGACGAAGCGTCCGAAGACCGTATAGCGCAGCACGAACCAGCCAATGAGGACGACAACGATCGCAATCAGGAAGATCGACGGGAAGATGCCCCAGAAGATCAGATTTCCGAAATCGACGAAAGGCTGCGGGAGGCCGGTGATGGTGGAGTTATCACTGACAACGCGCGCCAAGCCGCTGGCGACATTGAGCATGCCGAGCGTCACGATGAAGGACGGAAGCTTCCACTTCTCGCATACCCAGCCGTTGATCGCGCCAAGGACGGCTCCGGTTCCCATGGATGCGATCGAAGCCAGAACAATCGCCTGCCATGGGGAAAACCGTGGATCGATCATGATCGTCGCGCCGATGACCGTGCAAAGGGCAAGCAACGAGCCGACGGAAAGATCGATGCCGCCAACGAGGATGACGAAGGTCATGCCCGAGGCAAGCACGGTGTTGATGGCGATCTGAACGAAGATCTTGAGGAAGTTTTCCGGGGTCGCGAAATAGGGTGCCGTCGCCGAGAAAAACGCCAGGATCAGAACAAGGGCGATCGCAACGCCGGCTTCCTTCATCGAAATCCGAATGAGGCTGTCCCAAAAACGGCTCTCTTTCATATCGGTCTTGTTTTCAACGTTCCCGGACACGGCTGTACTCCTTGTAAGCGAGTGAGAGGATGCTGCTCTCTTCAAATTGTTCCCGCGCTATTTCCCCGGCTATCTTCCCGTTCGACAAAACGATGATGCGGTGGCAGATACCCATGAGTTCCGGCAAATCGGAGGAGACCACCAGAATACCCTTGCCCTCGGCGGCGAGTTTCCAAAGAAGCTCATATATTTCGACTTTCGCGCCCACATCGATCCCCCGGGTCGGCTCATCGAAAATCAGTACCTTGGGGCCACGGAAAAGCCATTTGGCAATGACCACCTTCTGCTGATTGCCGCCGGAAAACGTCCTGACCGCCTGGCGGATCGATGGGGTCTTGATGCGAAGCTCGCGCACGAGACGCTGCGAATGCTCGTCCTCGACCTTGCGCAGGATCAATCCCTTGCGGGAGATCTTGGCTGGGTCCGTTATGGTGGTGTTTTGCGCGCAGCTCATGTCGAGCATCAAGCCTTGCATCTTGCGGTCTTCAGTCGCCAGGCACAGGCCCGCGGCAACCGCTTGCCTGGGCGAATGGATCGAGACCAGTTCGCCATCGATGCGGATCTCGCCGGCGGCTTTGACGTCGGCGCCGAATAGCGCCCGGACGGCTTCGGTGCGCCCGCTGCCGACAAGGCCGGCTATGCCGACGATTTCGCCCTTGCCGACGGAGAAGGACAGTTCCGGACTATGTCGCGTCACTTTCAGACCGGAAACGCCAAGCGCCTCGCCGGACACCACGCTGTCCTTGCGAAAGACGCCATGATCCGCAATCGTGCGGCCGACCATGAGTTCGACAATATTCGGGATGGTCAATCCTGCAAGCGGACGGGTTATCACATGCTGGCCGTCGCGCAGCACCGTCACGTCGTCGCCGACCTCGAAGATCTCCTCGAGCCTGTGGGAGATGTAAAGCGTCGTAACGCCGCGACCTCTCAGCCGCTTCAGAATTTCGAACAGGCGATCGACCTCCTTGGAGGTCAGGGTTGCCGTCGGTTCGTCAAGGACCAGAAGCTTGCTTTCGTAGCAAAGCGCCTTGGCGATCTCGAGAAGCTGGAGCTGCGCAACGCTGAGACGGTTGGCCAGGGTCGTAGGGGCGACATCGAGGCCGACGTCGGCCAGGAGCTCGGCGGCCCTACGATTCATTTCCTTGTAATTGACCAGACCGTATCGGCGGGGAAGATGCTCGAAAAGCAGATTTTCGGCGACGGTGAGATTGGAAAGGGGGTGCAGTTCCTGGTGGATGACCCGGATGCCCGCTTTGAATGCCTCCAGCGGAGAGGCCGGGTGATAGGGTTTACCGTCAAAGGAGATGTGGCCATCGTCCGGCCTGAAGACGCCCCCGAGCAGATTGATCAGGGTGGATTTGCCGGCGCCATTCTCGCCAAGAAGAACGTGGCCCTTGCCGCGGCCAACCCGCAGGGAAACATCCTTGAGCGCCACGACGCCCGGGAAACGCTTGCCGATCCCTTCCAGCTTCAGGATGTAGTCATCTGGTGCGTCTGACACGTCCACCTCATGGTCTATTTCGAATTCGAGATGGCCAGCCTCTGCGCGACGCACTCAGAGGTGCGGAAGCGTCACCCTCGGCGATCGACGCGCAAATCGGCTGGTAGCGGTCAGCGCCGGCCAGTGGCCGGCGCTTCTTTTAGCCCCGCGGGCAATCTCAATTACTTGAGATCCTTGGCGGTAATAAGCTTGACGTCCGTCTTGACCCAGCCGGTGAATTTTTCGCCGGCAAGTTCACGCAGGCCATAGTCGATGCCCATGACGGCCATCTGCGCACCATACTGCTCGACAGTGGCAAGCATCTTGCCGTCCTTGATCAGCGGCTGCACCGGCGGAATGTTGTCGAAGCCGACAACCTTGATCTTGCCGCTCTGACCGGTCGCATCGAGAGCCTTGACGACGCCGAGAGCCATGGAGTCATTGGCCGCCATGACGCCCTGAATATCCTTATACTTCGTCAGGAAGTTCGTCATGACGGTATTGGCTTCTTCCGTCTCCCAATGGGCAGTCTTGCTGTCGAGAAGCTGAAGCTTGCCGCCATTGACGGAGTCCATGAAGCCTTCCTTGCGCTCCTTGGCGTTGTCGGCCTCGGGGTTACCCTCGAGGATAACGACCTTCGCACCGGGCCCGAGGTCCTTGGCGAGCGCATCCCCAGCAAGCTTGGCACCTTCGCGGTTATCCGGACCGAAGAACGCGAGGTCGATACCGGCTGCCTTCTTGGCGTCGGCGTCGAGCGGCACGTCGATGTTGATGACCTTCACGCCGGCCTTCACGGCCTTCGCAATGGGGGTAGCCATCGCCTTTGAATCGGCCGGCGCGACGACGATGATGTCGTATTTCTGCGTCACGAAGTTTTCGACGGCATCGACCTGCGCGGCGAAATCACGCTCGTCCTTCATGCCCACGGCCTTGAAGTCAAACTTGTCTTTGTTCTCCGCGGCATATTTGTCGGCGCCGGCCTTCATCTGCTTGAAGAACTCATTGGACAGAGACTTCATGATCAGGCCCACCTTGGGCTTGCTGGCCGCAAAAGCAGGCGACACGCCGCACGACAGCGCGAGCATCAAGGTGCCGGCCAGGCCGAGCTTCAATGCTGCACGCCGCGACGCACTCATCATGACGGAATCACGCTTAATAGAATTGGACATTTTCTTTCCTCCCCACCTTCTGGGCTCAGCTCCATCTGAGTTGCCAGCGGCAATGAACCGTTTCCAACATCTATTGGGTAGCAATGGCCATAAGTGTTGTCAAGACGGCGACATAGAGCCTAAACCGGTTGAAATTTGAAATAATTGTTGCTTGCGTACATGCGCCTCAATGAACCGTTTCCATTGAGTGCATATCAACCTTATGCTATGGAGCTTAAGCGGCACAAAATTGAGATGTGCCCTTTGACTGAGACGATAGAGACCATTAGCTGGAAGCCCGGATCGGGCGCCTTTCGGTGTTCGGAAGGCGAAGATGAAGGAACATGTGCTTCTGTTATGTCAAAGGTCGGAATTCGAGACGTTGCCAAGCTCGCGGGAGTTTCCACCGGAACCGTTTCAAGGGTTTTGAACGATCACCCCTCCGTGACGGATGAATTGAGAGCGCGTGTCAGGCGCATCATCGAAGAACTCGGCTATATGCCCGACCCGTCTGCAAGAAGCATGCGCAGCAAGGTCAGCCGCCTCATCGGCATCGTCATTCCGGACCTGACCAACCCCTTCTTCTCGGAACTTGTGCAATCCGCGGAACAAGCGGCGGCAGGTCATGGCTATAACATCATTGTCATGACCTCCTTTGACCACGCGGCCAAGGAGGCAGACCGCATCGGGCAACTGATGAGCCGGAAGGTGGATGGCATCATCCTCGTTCCCAGCATCGATTTCCACACGATCAAGCTGCCGAAGGGATTGCCGATCGTCGTCGTCGACCGCCTTATGCCAGGATATTCCGGCATCGCCTCCGATCACCGCCATGGAGTCCGTCTCGGCGTCGAACATCTTCTGAAGCTCGGTCATCGCCGCATCGGCTTCATTTCGGGACCTAAACACTCCGTACCAGCCAATGATCGCCTCAAGGGCTACCTCGACGCAATGGGGCAGTCCGATGATGGCAAGCAAATACAAGGATCATCGCTCATAGCCGAGGCGGCTTTCGACTATGAAAGCGGTCGATCAGCAGGAAACTACCTGCTTGCACGAGCGCGGTACGAGCGCCCGACCGCCATCTTTGCAAGCTCGGATCAGCAGGCGATCGGCTGCATGAGAGCGGCACATGATTTGGGAATCCCGATACCTGCAGCCCTTTCCATCGTAGGCTTCGACGGCATCCCTCTCTCCAGCATGACAACGCCGCGCCTGACAACGGTCAAGCAGCCGATTCAGAAGATGGCGGCAGCGGCGGTCGCGGTCCTGTTGAACAAGCAGCCTACGCCTGGCCTCGACCATCCAATCCTGCTCGCTTGCGAGCTGTCGGAGGGAGAAACGACCTCTCCACCCCAACCCGATTAAAACGGCGTACACGTAGCCCGACGCGCTCTATCGGGACGGCGCCCGGTCAGTGCCGCCCTCTATCTCTTGCCGGCTTCGTGCAGGCCCAATCCAAATTGGCTATCGCGGAGGAGACAGCCCTCTCGCTCATCATTCTTTCACGGCGCCAGTCATGGACGAAACGTAGTAGTCGACGAAGAAGGAGTAGAGAATGACGACCGGCAATGAACCGAATAGAGCGCCGGCCATGAGCGAGCCCCACTCGAAGACATCGCCGCGCACCAATTCCGTCAGAACACCCACGGGGATTGTCTTGTTTTCCGAGGATTGGATGAAGGTGAGCGCGTAGATGAATTCGTTCCAGGAGAGGGTGAAGGCGAAGATTCCGGCCGATATCAGCCCAGGCACCGCCAGCGGGAGGATAATTTTGACAAGGATCTGCCAGCGGCTGGCGCCATCGACCAGCGCACTTTCTTCCAGTTCGAAAGGTATCGATCTGAAATAGCCCATCAAGAGCCAGGTGCAGAACGGGATAAGAAACGTCGGGTAGGTGAAGATGAGCGCCAGCCTGGAATCGTAGATCCCGAGCTTGAAGACAATAAAGGCCAAAGGAATGAAGAGGATCGAAGGCGGGACGAGGTAGGCCAGGAAGATCAGCAAGCCGATCGAACGCGAGCCGGTAAAGCGCACGCGCTCGATTGCATAGGCGCCGAAGATTGAGGCCAATAGCGACAGCGCAGTCGATCCGACCGCCACCAATATCGTGTTCCATAGCCAGCCCGGATACGACGTTTCAAAGAACAGGTACTTGATGTGATCGAGTGTCGGCCCCACCACCCAGAAGGGGCTGTAGTTATTGTAGTCGGTCAACTGTGCGTTCGGCTTGATGGCCGTGATCGCCATCCAGTAGAAGGGAAACAGAAGCACGAAGACGAAGACCGCCATCGGCAGATAAAGCATGACGATGCGTCGAGGCAGGCGGTTGAGATAGCCCATGCCTTCGACATTATCGGTGAGTACCGGATTGGCGGTGTTGGCTTTGGTGTTCATGAGGTTCTCCCGATCTCAGTCCTGTCCGCCTTGCTGCCATTTGCGGCGCTGCAGACCAAAGAAGCTGAACATGATGGCGGCAAGCAGGAAGGGAATCATGGCAACCGCGATTGCCGCCCCCTCGCCGAGCTGCCCTCCGGGGATGCCGCGCTGGAAGGAAAGCGTCGCCATCAGATGCGTCGCGTTGACCGGCCCGCCCTTGGTCAGCACATAGATGAGCTGGAAATCCGTGAAGGTGAACAGTACCGAAAACGTCATCACCACCGCGATGATCGGCGTCAGCATCGGTAGCGTTACGTAACGGAAGCGCTGCCAACTCGTGGCCCCATCCAGGGATGCCGCCTCCTGAAGCGAAGCGGGAATGGTCTGCAGACCGGCGAGCAGGGAAATCGCCACGAAAGGAATGCCGCGCCAGACATTGGCGATGATGACCGAGATGCGCGCATTGGTCGGATCGCCGAGGAAATTGATCGGGCCATGGATCAGGCCGATCTTCATCAAAGACCATGAGATAATGGAAAATTGAGAATCGTAGATCCACCAGAATGCCAATCCTGACAGCACCGTTGGAACGACCCAGGGCAGCAGCACGATCGCCCGGAAAAACGACTTGAATGGCAGATGCTGATTGAGAAGCAGCGCCAGCCAAAGGCCGAGCACGAATTTCAGGACGGAAGCTACGAAGGTGTAAAGCAAGGTATTGAAGACCGTCAGCCAGAAGACGGAGTCATGGGCCAGGAATTGATAATTCTCCAGTCCGATGAAACTCCCGGCACGCCCGATACGTGTGTCCGTGAAACCGAGCCAGACGCCGAGCCCCAGCGGATAGGTGAGAAAACAAATCAGAAAGATGGCCGCCGGCAACATGAAGAGGAAGCCGAGCATATTGTTGTTTTGCATGAGCGATCTGATCGGGCTGCGCGTGATATCCCCGGATGGCACAGTCGACATGATATTATCTCCTGATGGACAGTCGCAGCATGCCGTTGCCGGCACGCTGCAGATCTTCGCGAAGGATCAAACCTTGTAGTAGCGGTTCGCCCGGCGCTCGGCCTCTTTCATCGCATCCTCCGGCGACATCTGGCCGGTTACGGCGGCGGCGAACATGTCGACGAGCACGTAATCGGCCATCACGCCTGCCGAAGCATAGCCCAGGGGACCGGCATAGCCATTCGGGCGCAGCGTTTCCGAGGCGCGGGCATAGGGTGCGTGCACCGGATCAGCAGTCCAGACAGGGTTGTTGGCAAAGGCCTTCAAGGGTTGGCAGCAATAGGCGCTCGACCCTTGGATCCAGGCATTCATCTGGTCGCCTTCCATCATGAACTTGATATAGGCCTTGGCGGCCTCCGGGTATTTGGTATGGCTGAAAAGAACCAACGAGCTTGTTTGGTGCAGTTCGACGCTCTTGCCGACGGGGCCGATCGGGAAGTTTGTGGTTCTGATATCGGCCGCGATCTCGGCGAGCTTCGGATCCTTCTTCGCCGCATAATAGACCGATACGCCGTTTGCGATCAGCGATACCTGCCCGGCAAGGAAGGCCCGGTTGTTGTTGATGTCCTGCCAGCTTTCCGTGCCGGGGATGAAGGTCGCGTAGAGATCCATCGCATAGTGGATGGCCGCCAGCGTTTCAGGGCTGTTGATCGTCACCTTGCCGCCTTCGTCCACCATCTTGCCGCCATGGCTCCAAAGCAGCCAATGGGCATAATTGTTGCCATCGCCCACGGCCTTGCCGTGCGGGAAGCCGGCCGGCGTGCCTTTCGCCTTCATTGCCTTGCAAAGCTCCAGGAACCCTGCGGTATCCTTGGGGAATTCGCTGAAGCCCGCCGCCTTTACATGGCTGTCGCGATAAACGACGGCATTGCCGATCGCCGTCAACGGCATGGCGATGAACTTGTCGCCGCGGGTTGCGTAACCGCGCACGCCGTCATACCAGCCGCCGTATTTATTGCCGAGATAGTTACCGAGTTCAGTCAGGTCGACGAGCTTATCGGGATACTGATGAGCATCGTCGAACCAGCACATCACCATGTCGGGACCGGAACCGACATTGGCGGCGACAGCGGCCTTCGGTCGGATGTCTTCCCAGCTTTCCTTGTCGACACGAACCTCGACGCCGGTCGCCTCCGTGAACTTCTTGGTATTGGCAAGCCAGGCATCCTCGTCGCCCTTGACGAAGGGGGTCCAGCGAAGAAGCCTGAGACTTGCGCCCTTTTCGGGCGTGTAGCCGGGTTCGGTTTGGGCGAAAGATGGGCGTATGCCGAGCGGCGCAAGGCCAGCGATACCGGCCGCCGCCGCGGATGCGGCAAGAAAGTCACGTCTCTTGAATGTCATGATACTCCTCCTTTGAAAACGGGAGCAAATCCCCCCGGCGCCCACCTTCCCGTGTGGTGGACGACGACCATCGCATCCGACCTTGCCGGATATTTCCGCACCGACGGGCGAGCAGGAAAACTCCTCTTTTTCCTGCTTCCCACCGAAGCGGTATCAGATCGTCAATCTCCGACCGCTTTCGGCGTCGAATAGATGGACATGCGGCGCGTCGATGGAAACGCGCAGCGTATCGCCGGGTCGGGCATTGATTCGTTCCCGGAAGATGCAGTTGACATCACTGCCGCCAAACCTGACGGTCATCTGCGTTTCATACCCGGTCGGCTCGATCACGATGATTTCCGCCGGTAGACCGTTGGCGTCGAGCGCGATGTATTCCGGACGCAGCCCATAGACGAGATCCCGGCCCTTTGCGCCAGCGGGCGGATTTGCCACCGGCAGGACAGTTCCGTCCGACGCGATGAACCGGCTGCCATTCTCCGCATCGAGGCGGCCTTTGATCATGTTCATCGCCGGCGAACCGATGAAGCCCGCGACGAAAAGATTGGCAGGCGTGTCGTAGAGATCCAGCGGCTTTCCCACCTGCTCGACGACGCCGTCATGCATGACGACGATCTTGTCGGCCATCGTCATGGCCTCGATCTGATCATGCGTGACGTAAACGGTCGTGGTGCCGAGACGTTGATGAAGCTCCTTGATCTCCGCGCGCATGGCGACCCGGAGCTTGGCATCGAGGTTGGAAAGCGGCTCATCGAAGAGGAAAACCTGCGGATCGCGCACGATCGCCCGGCCCATGGCGACACGCTGGCGCTGGCCGCCGGAAAGCTGGCGGGGATAGCGGTCGAGGAGCTTTGTGAGGCCCAGGATTTCCGCAGCCTTCTTGACACGCATATCCATGTCGGCTTTCGGCGCACGCTTGAGCATCAGCGAGAAAGCCATGTTCTGCGCCACCGACATGTGTGGATAGAGCGCGTAATTCTGAAAGACCATGGCTATGTCACGGTCGCCCGGCGCTACGCCGTTGACGGCACGATTGCCGATACGGATCTCGCCGGCGGAAATGTTTTCGAGGCCGGCAAGCATTCTCAGAAGCGTGGATTTTCCGCATCCGGACGGTCCGACCAGGATCACGAACTCCCCGTCGGCAATCTCGATATTCACGCCCTTGATAACCGGGAACGCCCCGAATGATTTCCTGACATCGACAAACTCGACACCTGCCATAAAAGTCCCTCCCAGAACTTGTCACTTCCTTGGCCCTGCCGGTCATCTCCTCCTCCGAGACATTCACCGCCAGAACGCCAGCCAATTCAATTTCGACGTCCTATCCCCTTCCGACGAGCGGCATCTTTGTCGCCATCACGGTCATGGTCAGGACGTTCGCCTCCAGCGGAAGGCTTGCCATGTAGACGACCGCGCGAGCGACGTGCTCAGCGGAAATCGTCGGTTCGGTGGCAATTTCTCCATTCGCCTGCAGCACACCGGAACTCATCCTCGCGGTCATGTCCGTTGCGGCATTGCCGATATCGATCTGGCCGCAAGCGATATCGAATGGGCGTCCGTCGAGCGCGGTCGATTTCGTAAGGCCGGTGATCGCATGCTTGGTCGCGGTATAGGGGGCGGAATTTGGCCGGGGCGTTGTCGCCGAAATCGACCCGTTGTTGATGATGCGGCCGCCGTGAGGCACCTGCGACTTCATCAGTTTGAAAGCCTGCTGCGTGCAAAGAAACGCGCCGGTGAGGTTGGCCGCGACCACGCCGTTCCACTGGTCGAAGGTGAGCTCTTCGAGCGGTATCGCAGGCGCACCGCTGCCGGCATTGTTGACGAGAAGATCGAGCCGGCCGAATTCGGATTTGATCTTGCCGAAGAGGTCAGCGACCTGTTCAGGAGCCCCGATATCGCAGACAATCGCCCGCATCGTGCCGCCAGTCTCGGCGGCGAGTTCGCTGGCTGCCTTTTCCAGCACATCATGACGGCGCCCGGTGAGGACAACGGTGTAACCTTCAGCGCTCAGCGCTTTGGCGATGCTGCGGCCGATGCCGGTACCTCCGCCGGTGACAAGGGCGATCTGGGTTTTTGGTGCGATTGCGGGCTGCGCCATCTCAGATTTTCCCTCCAAGTTCATCATCGATGTGGATCCTTATGATCTCATCGAAATTGGTTTCCGCCCTGAAGCCGAGCGCCGTTGCGCGCCGCGCATCGAAATCCGTCGCCCATCCGGAAACAATCGAGCGGATTGTGGGGTCGATCTCACGGCGGATGAGTTTGACAGCCTTTTCGCCGGCTACGCGGCGCAGAGCCTCGATCTCCTCGCCGACAAGTGCGGACAGCCCGGGCATGGTGAGATTTCGGCGCGGTCCGATCTCGCTGCTGTCGATGCGTGCGGCATGGATGAAGAAGCCGACCGCGGAGCGTGGGCTGGCAAACCAGTGTCGGACGTTCTCGTCCACCGGCAGCACGGCTTCCTGATTGACAAGAGGCTCGCGCAGAATGTTCGAGAAGAAGCCGGAGGCGGCCTTGTTGGGCTTGCCGGGGCGGATGCAGATTGTCGGAAGGCGAATGCCGATGCCGTCGAAGATGCCGCGCCTCGAATAATCGGCAAGCAGCAGTTCGCAGATCGCCTTCTGCGTACCGTAGCTCGTCAGAGGGGTCGTGAAGAAATCATCGCCGATCTTCTCCGGAAAGGGTTGGCCGAAAACAGCGATCGACGAGGCAAAGATGACGCGGGGGTTATAGGGCTCCTTCAGCCCCTCGTGCCGGATGGCCTCGAAGAGCGAGCGCGTGCCATCGAGATTGGTATGGTAGCCCTTATCGAAATCCGCCTCGGCCTCGCCCGATACGATCGCCGCCAGATGGAAGATCATATCCGGCCGCAAGCTGGAAAGCTTGGTCGCACTACTGGCATCGGCAAGATCGGCCGTCATCGCCGTGGAAACGGATGCAAGCGCGGCCGGGACCGGCGGCGGAACAACGTCGACAAGCGTCAACCTGTCGATCCCGCGGCCAAGCACATCTGCCTGCAGACCAATCTTCTCCACCAGCTTGCGACCGATCATGCCAGCCGCCCCGATAACCATCACATGCATGTCAGCCAAACCTCCTCATGCTCAGCGGCTCAAACCGTATTGCCGGTATTGCCGGTCGCCAGCAGAACCTTGGTCGTTTCGTAAATACGCGTCAGATGATGCCGGAACGCGTCGACGACGGCATCGCGGTCATGCCGTGCGAGAGCCTCGTAGATCGATAGATGATCGTCGTAGCTCGCTTCGATAGCGCCCGGCTTGGACATGGCGTTGCGGCGGTAATTCATCATGTAGGTGTATAGGTCAGTGACAAAGTCGGCGAGCAGCGGGTTTCCACCGGCGCGATAGATCGCAACGTGGAATTCGCGGTCGCAAATGAGGAAACGCATCACATCGTCTCCGCCAAGCCGCTGCGCCTCCAGAAGAGCCTGCAACTTTGCCAGCGTCGCATCGTCGATCCGTTCGGCAGCGTCGCCGACGACCTTGAGCTCGACATGGAGACGGGCCGCGTGAACCGACTCCAGATCGTAGCTGTCGATTGCATTGGGGGAGGCGATTGTCACCGTGATGTGGCTGAGGTCGACCTTGCAAACGCGGCTGCGGCTGCCATGCGAAACCGCGATGATACCTTGCGCGGCCAGGGTCTGGATGGCGCCGCGCACCGTTTCGCGGCTGACATGGAGAACGCTTGCCAGTTCGCGCTCGCCCGGCAACTCGTCGCCCGGCCGCAACATGTTGGTTGCTATCAGGACCATCAGCTTCTGAGCGATAACGTCACGCGCCGTCCGGCGGGCGAGACCACGCGCGATATTCGGCACCTCGGTTAAGATCGGACTTTCGTCCATCACACCCTCCGGTCCACTGGTTGGTCCAGCAGATCAGTTTATTAAGAATGGTTGAGCAAATCAGTCAAGCCAATTTCCTCCTGTAACCGCCAATAGGGACATCTTTCATCAGCCAGGCTCGGGACAGAGATATCGCTCGACGTCTGAGCCGCAACGAGAGCAAGCTTGACATCATTAGCGAGCGCCCTTTACCATCACCGACATTCACCAGGGGGGTCCCGGCAAGGGGCTGAGATACTGCTGAACAATACGGCTTTGCCGATTGTGGGCGCAGTGACCCGTTGAACCTGATCCAGTTCATACTGGCGTAGGGACGGTGCAAGCGCTCGAAGGCTTTGGATTCATGCGTGGAATCCGTGTCGGCGTCTTTCCATCATTCCGGCTGATTGACTGGGTCTCCAACTGCAATTTGGAGCCTCAAACCATGACCATTGCCGCAAAGAATCTTACCCCGACCGTCACGACCGGCCCGATGCCGGCATCGCGGAAGATCCATATTTCTGGAGATATCCATAGCGATATCCGCGTACCGATGCGCGAGATCAGCGTCCATCCGACCGCAGGCGAGCCGCCTGTCGTCGTCTATGATTCCTCCGGTCCCTACACGATAGAGGGCGCCGAGATCCGCATCGAGCAGGGCCTGCCCCAACTGCGCCGTGACTGGGTGCTCGCCCGCGGCGATGTCGAATCCTATGTGGGCCGCCATGTCCGCCCCGAGGACAACGGCTTTGTCAGCGGCGAACGGCTCACACCGGAATTCCCAGGGCGACGCCGGCCGCTACGTGCCACGGACGGTAAAGCCGTCACCCAGCTCGCTTATGCACGGGCCGGCATCATTACGCCGGAGATGGAGTTCATCGCCATTCGCGAAAACCTCGGCCGCAAGGCCAACGCCGAAGCACTGATTCGCGACGGCGAGAGCTTCGGCGCTCATATTCCGGATCATGTCACGCCGGAATTCGTCCGCCAGGAAGTTGCCGCCGGCCGGGCGATTATCCCGGCCAACATCAATCACCCCGAAAGCGAACCGATGATCATCGGCCGGAATTTTCTGGTGAAGATCAACGCCAATATCGGCAACTCCGCCGTCACGTCATCGATGGCGGAGGAAGTCGAGAAGATGGTCTGGGCTGCCCGATGGGGCGCCGATACCGTCATGGACCTTTCGACCGGCCGCAACATCCACAATATCCGAGAATGGATCATCCGCAATTCGCCGCTGCCGATCGGCACGGTGCCGCTGTATCAGGCGCTGGAAAAGGTCGGCGGCATCGCCGAAGACCTCACCTGGGAAATCTATCGCGATACGCTGATCGAGCAGGCCGAACAGGGCGTCGACTATTTCACCATCCATGCCGGCGTACGGCTGCATTACATCCCGCTCACCGTCAATCGCGTGACCGGCATCGTCTCGCGCGGCGGCTCGATCATGGCCAAGTGGTGTCTTCACCATCATCGCGAGAGCTTCCTCTACGAACATTTCGAGGAAATCTGCGATATCTGCCGCGCCTATGACGTCTCCTTCTCGCTCGGCGACGGCCTGCGCCCCGGCTCGATCGCCGATGCCAACGACGCGGCGCAATTTGCCGAACTCGAAACGCTCGGTGAGCTAACGAAGATCGCCTGGGCGAAGGATTGCCAGGTGATGATCGAGGGCCCCGGCCACGTGCCGATGCACAAGATCAAGGAAAACATGGACAAGCAGCTCGCCGTTTGTGGCGAGGCGCCTTTCTATACGCTCGGGCCGCTGACGACCGATATCGCGCCGGGCTATGACCACATCACCTCGGGCATCGGCGCTGCCATGATCGGCTGGTTCGGCACGGCGATGCTCTGCTACGTCACGCCGAAGGAACATCTTGGCCTGCCCGATCGCAATGACGTCAAAACAGGTGTCATCACCTACAAGATCGCCGCCCATGCTGCCGATCTTGCCAAGGGGCACCCGGCCGCGCAGGTGCGCGACGATGCATTGTCGCGCGCCCGCTTCGAGTTCCGTTGGGAAGACCAGTTCAACCTGTCGCTCGATCCCGACACCGCCCGCAGCTTCCATGACGAAACCTTGCCAAAGGAAGCCCACAAGGTTGCGCATTTCTGCTCGATGTGCGGCCCGAAATTCTGCTCCATGCGGATTTCGCACGACATCCGCGCCGAAGCGCAGAAGGAAGGGCTGGACGCGATGGCGGCGAAATACCGTGAGGGCGGCGATCTCTATATGCCGATCGACACCCCAACCCATAAGGCAGACTGACATGCGTGTCCTTGTGAAGGGGGCCGGCGTCGCCGGCCTCACGGTCGCACGCGAATTGCAAGCCCGTGGTGCGGAAGTGATCGTCTTCGACCCGCACCCAAACTTCGCTCGCGCTGCTTCCTGGCTCGCCGGCGGCATGCTCGCGCCTTGGTGCGAGCGCGAAAGCGCCGCTGAGACTGTGCTTAAACGCGGCCTCGATGCCGCCGATCGGTGGGAAGCGATCCTGCCGGGCAAGGTCGTCCGCAACGGAACGCTGGTCGTCGCATCGACGCGCGATCATGGTGAACTGAAGCGATTTGCCAGCCGCACGACCTGCTATCAATGGGTGGGAGAGGACGACATTGCTGCACTCGAACCCACTCTCGCCACTCGCTTCAGACATGGCCTGTTCTTCCAGCGTGAGGCTCATCTGGATCCTCGTCTCGCGCTGCGCGAGTTGAAAGAGCTGTTGTCGGCAGAGGGCGTCGTCTTTACCGACGAAGATGTGAGCGAAGACGATTTCTCCGATATCGTTGATTGCACAGGTGCTGCCCGCATCGGGCAAAGTCGCGATCTGCGCGGCGTGCGTGGCGAAATGCTCTATCTGCATACTGAGGAGGTCACGCTCGCCCGGCCCGTTCGCCTGCTACATCCGCGCTTTCCCGTCTATATCGTCCCCCGCGGCGAGGGCCTGTTTATGGTCGGCGCGACGATGATCGAGACCGAATTCGACGGCCCGATCACTGCGCGCTCGATGATGGAACTGCTGAATGCAGCCTATGCGCTGCATCCAGCCTTTGCGGATGCCACTATCGTCGAAACCGGCGCCGGCATCCGCCCTGCCCTCCCCGACAATTTTCCGCGAGTAATGCGGGAAGGCAAGGTCACCTTCCTCAACGGTCTTTATCGCCACGGCTTTCTGCTGGCGCCAACAATGGCGGCGGAAGCCGCCGATCTCGTCTTTTCCGAACGGACGACGCAAAGGAGTTTCCAATGCACCTGATCATTAATGGCGAAGCACAGACGATCGCCGCCACGACGCTTTCGCAGCTTTTGGCCGCCCTCGACTACGAAGGCGAATGGCTGGCAACCGCCGTCAACGGCGAACTCGTTCATCGCGAGGATCGCGACGGACATATTCTGGCCGACAACGACAGGATCGAGATCCTGACACCCATGCAAGGAGGCTGACCATGCTCGATCTCTACGGAAGCCAAATCGGGTCGCGACTTCTTCTCGGCACCGCGCGCTATCCCTCGCCAGCAGTCCTCGCCGAAGCGGTCAAGCGATCAGGGACCGAGATCGTCACCGTATCGTTGCGCCGCGAAGCGGTCGGCGGTCGCAACGGTGGCGCATTCTTCGACATGATCCGCGCGCTCGGCGTTCGCGTTCTTCCCAACACGGCCGGCTGCCATGGCGTATCGGAGGCGGTGCTGACCGCCAAGATGGCCCGCGAAGTGTTTCGAACCAACTGGATCAAGCTGGAGGTGATCGGCAACCACGATACGCTGCAGCCGGATGTCTTCGCACTCGTCGAGGCGGCGCGCATTCTGATCGGTGAGGGTTTCGAGGTCTTTCCCTATACGACGGACGATCTGGTCGTCGCCGAACGTCTGCTCGAAGCCGGATGCCGGGTGCTGATGCCCTGGTGCGCGCCGATCGGTTCTGCGGCAGGACCGCTCAATCTTTCCGCACTTCGATCTCTGCGGGCACATTTTCCCGACGTGCCGTTGATCGTGGACGCCGGTATCGGCCGACCTTCGCATGCTGCTGTTGTCATGGAGCTCGGCTTCGATGCCGTACTGCTGAACACCGCGGTTGCCGGCGCCGGCGACCCTGCCGCAATGGCGGAAGCCTTCGCCAAGGCGATCGACGCCGGCAGGCAGGCCTTCGGCGCCGGTATGCTGGAGCCGCGCGACATGGCAGTGCCTTCGACACCCGTAATCGGAAAGGCGGTTTTCGCATGAAGCTCGATCCATTCTACCTGATCGTTGACAGTGCCGCATGGATCGAAAGGCTGGTGCCACTGGGTGTCAAACTGGTGCAACTGCGCATCAAGGATCGCACTCTGGCCGAGATACGGGCAGACATCCGCCAGGCAAAGGCGGTCTGCGCTGCCCACGCATGCCAGTTGATCATCAATGACTACTGGCAACTTGCCATCGAGGAAGGCTGCGATTTCATCCATCTCGGCCAGGAGGATCTGGCGGTGGCCGATCTTGGCGCCATCCGCGAGGCAGGCTTGAAACTGGGACTTTCGACGCATGACGAGGCGGAGCTGGCGATCGCGCTGGCGGCGCGTCCGGACTATATCGCGCTCGGTCCGATCTACCCCACCATTCTCAAGGCCATGGCCTGGGCGCCGCAGGGTCTCGACCGCATCGGCGAATGGAAGGCGCGCATCGGCAGCATACCGCTGGTGGCGATCGGCGGGCTGACCGTGGAACGCATTGCCGGCGTCTTCGAGAACGGGGCGGACAGTGCTGCGGTGGTCACGGATATCACCTTGAACAAAGCACCCGAAACGAGAACCATGCAGTGGCTGGGGATGACCGACATCTACCGCTCCAATGTCAGCGCGGACCCGATTTAGATACGAAGGGGCGTCTTTGCTGCAGCGGACGCCCCACTTCTGGCCAGAACTGCTTCAAGAGCATCAACGACCAATTCGGCCGTCAGATCGGCCGGTTAGTGCTCCAAGTGCTTCCGGAAGAACGCCAACACCGCGGAATTGAACTCCTTGTGAAAGGCCACCCGGTCGAACCCGGGTCTGTCGCCGCATATGTCCGGACGTTTCTTAGCCAAATCCGGCGTGCAGGGCGTAAGGAAGGCAAAATGACCGGCACCTTGTACGATATGGTAGTCGGGCTTGGCCGGCAGATCGCGATCGATAGCCGAAACAAAGTCAAACGACACTTCACCGCCAGTCCTGTCTTCTCCGCTGTGTTCCGACGCCCAAAGTTGAATCGGAGTTTTCACGTTCTCTAAGCCGTCTGGGCCGAACAATGGACCGAAAGCCGGATCGGCAATGACAAGGGCCTTCACGCGAGGGTCATGCGCGAATGATTGTGCCGGCATCTCGTTTTTCTGCATTTGTGCGCAACTGGGCTTCGGAAAATTCTCCGGGCAGAGCGCAAGAGCCTTTCGAAGATCGGGAGTGCCGCCTGCAACAACCAAGCCTGTATAGCCACCTCTCGAGAAGCCAAAGAACCCTATATTTTCGGGGTCGAGTTTCGAATGATCGGGCCATGCGGTGAGCATGTAGTCGATCAATCGCGTGATGTCGGCCGGACGCTCCGTGAACGGGGCAAGAGTATCGGCACGGCTCAAATCGCCGCCGGCTCCGGCGTCGACCGGATGGTTGAGCGCAACGACAACGAACCCACCATCTGCGAGCATCTCGGCTGTGTCATGGTGGCTGACGAAGGATCCTCCATAGCCATGCGAGATCACGATCAATGGCAGTTTTTCGCCGGACACGGCACAGTTCTCCGTGGCCGGCAGCGTCGTCATGCGAAATTTCACCTCGCCCGCCTCTTCGGCGCAAGGAGACCAGACGGCTGCTTGTAGCATTGGAAGGCCGGGCTCAGCCGGCACGCTGATGAAGCGAAGACCGGCAGCCTGGGCGAACGTTGCCATCAAGCAGAACGTGGCCAGGAGCGTGGACTTGAAAAGGCGCATGCATTGCTCCGATCAAGAGATTTGAACTTGCCGTAGACGGTTTCCAGGATGCTGAGAATTCGCCTCTGTTTATGCGGAGCATTGTCTCGCTCAGGTAGCTCCCATACGAACGCCACCCGGCCAAAGAGGCATTTCACCAAGACTACTTGCCGCCGGAGGATTGAACAAAAAACAGCCCATCATGCGGTTGTATGCTCACCTCGCCGATCCGTGTTGCCAGGCCCATATTTAATGCCTCAGGTGCCCTTACAAATCGAAGTTTCGGGCTCAGGAGGTCGGCATATTGCTTGTCGCTGATTGAAAGCCGCCCCTCGAATATTTCCTTCATTCGATCATCATCGATTGCAAGGGCGTTATATCCCTCATTGATTTGATCGGCGGTCAGTTTTTCGCTGCTGAAGGTTTCTTGGCCGGAGTGAAATGCAAAAAGAGATTCTTTATTTGCAATTCTTTCTTTCCCAGCCAGGAATAAAAGAACTGCCGCCGATTCAACATTGGCAATTGCATAGGTATTAATTTGAACGTCCATGGAAGACAGCATGTGGTATAGGGCGATGCCCGAGGCGATATTTCCACCCATGGAATTTATCATCAGGTATATTGTGCCATAACCCTTTGATCTGAGATTTATGATCCCGCTCGTAAGATCGAGCGTAGACTTTTCATCAATCGGCTGCGAGAAATACAAATAGGCGGAGGAACCGCTATTCACATTTTCCTTCTCTTGAGCAAAGACGACGCTGGATTTGAAGGTACCGATCGCTAAGGCAGATAGACCTAAGCAGACATTCCGGCGATTCAACATTACCGACATATCAGACAGCCCTCGAATGGATTAATCACTTCGGTAAGATACGCGGCACTTGCGAGCCTCGGCAACTTCAAGCGAACGATCTTACTTCAAAGTCACGTGATCTCATGCGCTGCAGGATGCCGTCATCACTGGCAAAAGACCTCGTGTGGAGGATAAAATTCTTTGCCTCAGCCGGTTTAGTGTTGCTTTAAAGAAACTGTGTCAGGGTACAGGCGTGTCCTCTATACCGGCAACCTGATGAAGTTTCGAAGAAATCCAAAGATACTGCGCGGCTTCGCGAGCTCTGTAATAGGCCATACTGGCGCATTTGCTCCGGCAATATTTGCGGCAACTATTGCAGTCATCGTCGTCTGTGTTGCAACGAACTGGCGGCGGGAACGATCGCTGGCCGATGAACGCTCCATTGTTGCCGGCGAGATTGCCACCATTTCATCCCGGCTTCAGACGAACCTCAATAGCAATGTGAAGCTGCTGCAAGGCCTGGCGGCTGGTGTCGCAGTCAATCCAACGATGGACCAAACCGCCTTTTCCAAACTTGCTGCCGAAATCTTGCAGCCCGATTCACAATTGCGAAGCTTCGCCGCGGCGCCTGGCATGGTGGTGAAGTGGGTTTATCCGGAAAAAGGAAACGAAAAGGCCATCGGACTCGACTACCGAAAGAATGAAAAGCAACGCGATGGCGCGATGCTGGCGCGCAACACCCACAATATCGTTCTGACCGGGCCTGTTGAGCTCGTCCAGGGCGGGACTGCTTTCATAGTCAGGTGCCCAGTTTATATCAATGACGGAACAAGCCAGATCTTTTGGGGTCTTCTTTCTGGAATCGTAGATATTCCGAGGCTTTACCAAGATAGCGGCCTTGAATCGACCGACCTTGAGATTGCCATCAGCACCGTACCGGAGCCGAACTCGCCCAAACAAGTTTTTCTCGGTAGCCTGGACACTTTTTCGAAGCAACCGGTCGTGACATTCGTTGATATGACGTATGGCCGATGGACCCTCGCCGCGGTGCCCAAGCACGGATGGGGTCAAAATAGCGGGATTGCCACTTTTGAGCTCTATGCGAGCCTGTTGGCATTCTGTGTCGTTGCGCCGATCATCTGGGTCGGCTTTCTGACCAAATCACGCCAAAAAACCATTGAAAAGCTTCGCCTTCACAAGAAAAAGCTCGTTCGAGCACGGCAAAGGCTGGAATACCTGTCGTTGCATGACGCCCTCACAGGGCTTCCTAACAGGCGATTTATCGACCAGATGATCTCGCAACCGACGAGACCCGGTCCGGAAGATTGTCTGATCCTCATTCATATCGACCTGGATCGATTTAAGGAGATCAACGACACGAAAGGTCATGCCGGAGGTGACACGGTGCTGCAGGCAACGGCTTCGCGCCTTGCCAATTTGGCCGGCCCGAACGACGTCGCGGCTCGGATCGGCGGAGATGAGTTCATCTTCGCTAGCTGGAGCACCGATGCCGAGCCTAAGGCAAACGCATTGGCGCAACAGATTGTCGATACGCTCGAGCAGCCCCTCTCCATTGATGGGGCGGAGTGTGTGGTCGGTGCAAGCGTTGGCGTCGCCTGGGAGACTGAACCTGCGGTGCGCCGGCGGGACCTCAGTCAATTGCTTCTCAATGCCGATTTGGCTCTGTACGAGGCGAAGAAGACCGGCCGCGGCCGGGCCGCCATTTTCACCGAAGAGCTTCGTAGCGCCACAATCCATTCGAAAGAACTGGCGAACGAATTCAATCATGCGCTCGATCGCGATGAACTGGTCGCATTCTTCCAACCGCAGTTTAACGCAGACACATTGGATATCGTCGGCGTCGAGACACTCGCCCGCTGGGATCACCCGCGAAAAGGTCTACTCACCCCGGACAAATTTCTTGACGTCGCGGAAAGGCTGGGGCGCAGCGGCGACATGGACAGGCTGATCCTGCAAAAGGCCCTGTTCGAGCTTACAAGATGGGACAGCCTTGGGATGTACATCCCGCGTGTCTCAGTCAATATTTCAGCGCGTCGACTGGCGCAACCAAATCTGCTTGCCGAGCTTTCCGCACTTCCCTTGGCGAGAGGTCGCCTGTGTTTCGAGCTGCTTGAGACAATCTCCTTCGATGATCTTCAACCTGTTCTCAATGAGATCATTCCCGCTGTCAAAGAGCTTGGGATCGAAATCGAGATCGACGATTTCGGCACCGGACATGCCAGCATCGTCAGCCTGCTTAGATTTGAACCACGAAGGCTTAAGATCGATCGGGAAATTATCAAGCCGATTGTTACGTCTCCATCCCAACGCCGTCTGGTCTCCTCAATTATCGAAATCGGCCGATCGCAAAACATCGACATCGTTGCCGAAGGCGTGGAGACCATGGAGCATGCGAAGATCCTGAAAGATCTTGGTTGCCATCTGCTGCAAGGTTACGCGCTAGCACGACCAATGACCTCGCAGCAGTTGATCGAATTTTGCCGTACGAAGAGTAAAGGACTTACAGAGGCGGGATAATAACGTCGCGACAACACAATCGGCGATTACTGCCCGCGACGTTCTTGCAACGGCGCAAACGCGAATCTATTCTGTGACTGGGACCAACCAAGCTTAGACGGCATTCTCGAAGAACGTCCCAAAGGGACAGAACGGCCCGACGAAATAGCGTCCGGCTGCCGCAATCATATCTGCATCGACTGAAATCCAGCAATGATCCGATCCGGGCCCATACGGAGATCAAGATGACGGACCACCGCGAAATCGATGCTATTCGAGCCCTATTAAATTCCAGGCCCCGCCCCGTCGGATGGGCGGAGCGCCGGCATAGAATCGAGGAAGTCGGTGCCGCCTGGCCGATTGCCGACGATATCGAACTGGAAGAGGTCGAACTGAACGGCTTCTCCGCGGAATGGTCATTGGCGCCGGGCAGCAATGCCGCTCATGTGCTCATGTTCTTCCACGGGGGCGGCTATTGCTCGGGCTCGATCGTCAGCCATCGCCGTTTGGTGACCGAAGCTGGGCGCGCCGCGGGCGCGCGGACGCTCGCCGTCGGCTATCGCCTTGCGCCGGAAAATACGTTTCCCGCGGCTCTCGACGATGCCATCGCCGCCTGGCGCTTTCTGCGCGGACAGGGCATAAATGCCGAACATATCGCCGTTGGCGGCGATAGCGCCGGCGGCGGCCTGACCGTCTCGCTGATCAATACACTGCGCGCTGCCGGTGAAGCCTTGCCGGCATGTGGCTGGCTGACTTCGCCTTGGACTGATCTGACCATGTCCGGCACGACGCTTGCCACGAAGGATGCGATCGATCCGCTCATTCACAAAGACTATTTGCTTGAGCTCGCCGAGGCCTACGTGCCCCCGCATGTGGATCGCAAGGATCCTCGCGTTTCCCCGCTCTATGCCGATCTGAAGGGAATGCCGCCGCTCCTAATCCAGGTCGGATCGGATGAAACCCTGCTCGCCGATGCCACAAGATTTGCAGCGGCTGCCGGCGAAGCCGACGTCGAGGTCACACTCGAGATCTGGCCGCGCATGATCCACGCATGGCCGCTATGGAACGCACAGCTCGAAGCAGGACGGCAGGCAATCATACATGCCGGAAACTTCATCCGGCGATGCATCAGCGGAGAGCCAAGATAGCGGGCCGCGGATGCCGCCGATGCTTCATCACGCCTGGCGCCGGTCGTGATGGTCATTGTAACAATGAGCGTTCTGACCCCCGTCGATGTTACTTAAGCTTGACCTGATCATCGTTCGGCGACAAATAGACCGTTGAGGCGCTTCCAACCGTCCGGCTTCATGAGAACACGCACGAGGATTGTCAAAGTCGATCCCATGGATAATGACATCAGCCGACTGTTTGAACTATTCGAGAGCGCCCCTGTTCTCGTAGCTGCCTATGATGAATTTGACCGATTGCGCTACGCGAACAAGGCGTTTCGGATGACCTTTTTCATCGAGCCCGATGAGACCCCTTTCTGGCCAGATCTGATGCGGCGGAATTTCCATGCGAAACGGGGCACTGTCATCCACGCTGCAGACTTTGAAGAATGGTTGATTTCCACCCAATCCCGCCGCGGGAAGATCGGCTACCGAGCTTTTGAAACCGATCTCGTCGACGGTCGTTGGCTTTGGATGACGGAGATGGTTCAAAAAGATGGGTGGATGCTGTGTGTCGCCAGCGATGTGACGGGTTTGAAGGCAAAGACACGCACGGTCCGGCAGGACCGGGATCTGGCAATAAAGGCCTCCTATACCGATGAACTGACCGGTATTGCCAATCGCCGCTTCATCACCGCCCGTGTCGAAGACATGTTGCTGCCACGAAAGGACGCCGAGCCATCGTCCGGCTGCCTCTGCGTCCTCGATATCGACCGCTTCAAAAGCATCAACGACCAATTCGGCCATCAGATTGGCGACTTGGTGCTCAGAGACTTCGCAAAGCGGGTTCATAGCCTCGTTCGGCGCACCGATTGCTTCGGACGCATCGGCGGGGAGGAATTCGTGCTCACGCTTCCAGCCACTCCCATCGGCCAGGCACATTTGATCGTCGAACGGATGCTCGTTTCCGTTCGCAAAGCCAGACCGCTGCCGGAGCATCCAGAATTTCAATACACATTTTCGGCAGGCATAGCGTGCGCGCAGCCGGGTGACACAGCCCTCAGCCTATATGCCCGCGCGGACCGGGCACTTTATATGGCAAAGCTCGGCGGCCGTGATCGAATTCACGCAGATGGTTCAGCGGACGATCGATCCGCGAGCGCGAGATGAAAGCAGGACCTTGTCGCGGCATGACCAGGCTAGAGGCCAGCCAGCGCTTTATCGATTTTCGCCATTACATCTGGCTGCAGCGGTCCCTTCGCGAGGGCACCGGCATTTTCCTCGACCTGGGCCACCGTGCGGAAGCCGGGAATTGGCAGCGTGCGCGACGAGCGCGCCCATAGCCATGCAAGCGCACCCTGCGTCAGCGTGCGACCGTCTTCGGTCAGCAGATCGCGGACCGCTTCCAGACGGGCGGCAAATTCAGGAGCGATCTTGCCCTCCTTGAAGTAGATCATCCAGCCGAGGCTTGCGCCACGCACATCCTTCTCGCCGACCGTTTTGTCAGGCGTGAACTTGCCGCTGAGCAACCCCATGGCGAGCGGACCGCGATTGATGGAAATCAGGCCATTGCGCTCGATGATATCGATCATCGCCGAAGCCGGCTCGAAGACATTCATCGTATGCTGGATCGACACGAATCCCGCGCGATGCAGATGACGTGCGGCACGATCCGGATGGTCCGTGCTCCAGCCGAAAGCGTCGATCTTGCCTTCGTCCTTTAGCCTTTCCAGCGTTTCAAATACCTCGTCCGACGCTTCGAGCGGAAAATCGTTGAGATGGAACTGCAACAGGTCCAAACGATCGCGGCGCAGCCGGCGCAAGGACGTCTCGGCGGACTGCCGGATGAAGGCCGGGTCGGCGAAAGCGCCGATCGCTTGTTTGGTCTTCTCGTCCGTCGCGGAGCCGAATTTGGTGGCGATGACGATGTCGCCTCGATTGCCAATCGCCCGACCTAACACCTCTTCGGAATGCCCAGCCCCATAATTCGAGGCGGTATCGAAGAAGCGAATGCCGAGATCCACCGCCCGCTCGATAGCACGGATCGATTCATCGTCATCGACATCGCCCCAGCCAAGTGGAACGTCGCCGGCATAAAACGGCCCGCCGATCGCCCAGCATCCCATGCCGAGGCGCGGAATCTCGCGGCCATTCCAGAGAACCATTGTGGTAGCATTGTCGGGTTCAGTCAGCATGTCATCCTCCGCGATCGTTTGCCGTTGCGGGGAGAGATAGGGGCAGCTGCCCGAGTGGCAAACAGCCAAATCTGCAGGGTATTTTTCACGGATGAAAAACGGTCGTTGGCGGCTACCCGATGGGAAAACTCCGCATTGAATGTATGACCACAGCACTCAGCCGGCATTATCCGCTCCGACGTTTCCGCAAATACCGGCAACAAGCGAGCGGAACCATTGGTGAGCGGGATGGGTGTGAACGCGTTCATGCCACACGAGCTTATAGACCAGCTTCTCGGCCTCGAAAGGAAGATGACGAACGACCAATCCATGCTGGGAGACGAGCGATCGGCCATGTCCGTTGATGAATCCGCTGGGCACACAGGTCATCAGGTCGCTTCCCGCGACAATGCGCAGCGCATCGACAAAATGGTTGACGACGACGGCGATTGTCCTTGTGCGACCATGCAGGCTCAACCAGCCATCGATCACGCCCAAATCCATCCCCGATGGCGTCACCAGCACATGCGAAGCTGCGACGAACTGATCAAGGTCCATCTCTCCCTCTAATGCATGTCCTCGCCGCATCACGCACATGTAGTGATCTGTCCGAAGCCCCTGAACATGGATGTCTCGTGGGAGCGACGGAAACATACCGACGGCGCAGTCAAGCGTGCCACGCTCTATCCCCTCAAGAGAGCTCGCATTGGTATGGAAAGAAAATGCCAAGCGGGCATAGGGTGACATCGCGCGCAGCTTCAGCGCAATGCCGCAGACCGCTTCCTCGGCAAGGCTATCCGTAACGGCAATTCGGAAGCTGGTCGGGTCCGAGCGCGGGTCGAATTGCTCCGGTGCGATTGAGGCTCTGATGACCGCGAGCGAACGGTGAAGCTCGGGCCAAATGGCGAGCATCCGTGAGGTTGGCTGAACGCCGTCCGCAACTTTTAGGAAAAGTTGGTCGTGCGTCAATTTTCGGGCGCGCCGAAGCGCGTTGCTGACTGCTGGCTGGCTCATCGACAGACTGGCTGCGGCTCGCGTCACGTTCCGCTCCAGCATAATCGCTTCAATGACCACCAGCAGGTTGAGATCAAGCCGCATGTTATTCACCACGATGATAATCGTGCCCTCTAAATCTAAATTGGACGATTCAAACCTTTTGGGCAACTGTATCGACAAGAGCCAGAACGATGATGTCCTGCATCGGAGATAAGGCTGCGACAGACAACTGCGCAATATACTGCGAGGATTTATCTCATGAATGATGCTCCTGCCGGAGACCTGTTGCCGAAGCTGACCGGTAAGATCAGCCCCGATCGTATTCGTCTGATGCGGGCGCCACGTCCGCCGCATGGCCTCATCGAGAAGTTCAAACGCATCCCCGATGCGACGAGCGTGGTCGCCGACGTCATGGACGAGCTGGGCATCACCGGCGCTATCGGAGCATCGGTTCTCAAGCCGACCCTGCCGAACGCAAGCATCGTCGGGCCGGCCCTGACCGTGCGCAATATCATGCAACGCGACCATGTCTACGAAACTGCCCGCAACCATGTGAACCGCATGGCGGAGTTCGAGGCTCACAATCTGGCGCTGCCTGGTGACGTCGTCGTCATCGATGGTGTTGCCGGCATATCCAACATGGGCGGCATTTCGGCGCAGACCGGCAAACGGCAGGGCGAAGCCGGCGCCATCGTCTTCGGTGGCATCCGTGACGTCGGCCATTCCCGTCGTGTGGAATATCCACTCTGGGCCACCGAGATCACCCCGGTTACGGGCAAATGGCGCATCGAGACGGTGGAAATCAATGGCGATATCCAGATCGCCGGCATTCGCGTCGCGCCCGGCGATATCGTCGTCGCCGATGAGACCGGCGTCTGCTTCATCCCGATTGCGCGCGCGGCCGAGGTGCTGGAGCGGGCGCTGGCGAAGGCTGCCTTCGAGCACGAAAAATGCGGTGCAATCGATGCAGGGACCGCAGTTGCCGACTTGCCGAGCAAAGAGTGACTATAATGGCTAATCTCACCCCCAGACTGCGTGTGGCTATCCTCGACGACTATCAGGATGTCGTTCGTACGCTCGACTGCTTCAGCAAACTTCAAGGCCATGAGGTGACGATTTGGAACGATGCGGTAGCCGACGTGAACATGTTGGCAGAGCGACTTGCCAATGCCGACGTACTCGTGCTGCTGCGCGAGCGGACCAAGGTGGACGAAGTGCTGGTCAGCCGACTGCCGAACCTCAGGCTGATCAGCCAGAATGGCCATGTGCCGCACATCGATCTCGCCGCATGCACGCGGCACGGCGTTCTGGTCTCCTCGGCTCTGACGCAACGGCCTTCATATCCAACGGTGGAGTTCACCTGGGGCCTGATCCTCTCGGCGATGCGCAACATTCCGCTTGAAAGCGCCGCGCTTCGGGAAGGGTCATGGCAGACGACCGTCGGACTCGGACTGCGAGGCCGCACACTCGGAATCTATGGCTTTGGCCGGCTTGGCGCGATGGTGGCGCGGATCGGCGTCGCCTTCGGCATGGAGTTGCTGATCTGGGGGCGCCAGGGGTCTCTGGACCGGGCGCGGCAAGAGGGCCTTCCAGTTGCCGCGAGCAAGCAGGCCCTGTTCGAGCAATCGGACGTGCTCAGCCTGCACCTGCGCCTGAATGCCGAGACTGCCGGCTTGATCGACGCCGACGACCTTGCCCTGATGAAGCCGACGGCCCTGCTGGTGAACACGAGCCGAGCGGAGCTGATCAAGCCTGGGGCGCTGGTCGCAGCCTTGCGCAACGGCCGCCCCGGCAAAGCGGCAGTCGACGTGTTTGAGCACGAACCTTTGACCGACCCGAGCGACCCCTTGCTGATGCTGCCAAACGCCTTGTGCACGCCACATCTCGGCTATGTCGAGCGCGACAACTACGAATATGCCTATGGCAATGCCTTTGACCAGATCGTCGCCTTTGCCCAGGGCGCGCCGATCAACATCCACAATCCGGATGTGCTGAAACAGGAGAATGCGCAATGAACCTTGAGCTGGACGGCAAAGTCGTTTTGATCACGGGCGGCAGCAAAGGCATCGGTCTTGCCTGCGCCCGGGCCTTCGCCAGGGAAGGCGCCCGCGTGGCTATCGTATCGCGCGGCGCCGATAATCTGGCCGCCGCCCGGGCAGCACTTGCGGCCGACGGCATCGACGTCACACCCTTCGCCGCGGACCTGTCGGATGGCACCGCAGCCGAGCGTGCAGTCATTGCGGTTGAGGAGCAGGTCGGACCGATTGCTGTGCTGGTCAATTCCGCCGGTGGCGCCGTGCGCGTACCCCCGAGCGAACTAACGCCGGACAAGTGGCGCATCGCGATGGACGCGAAGTTCTTCACCTACATGAACGTCATGGACTATGTCTTGCCGCGCATGGTGTCGCGGCGCGCGGGTGCGATCGTCAACATTATCGGCACTGGCGGCAAGATCGCCTCGCCGATCCATATTCCTGGCGGCGCTGCGAACGCGGCGCTGATGCTGGCCTCGGCCGGTCTGGCTGCAGCTTGGGGACACGCGGGCATACGCGTCAACGTCATCAATCCCGGGGCCACGATGACCGATCGGGTGCAAATGTCGCTGGACGCGGAATCGCGCGCCACCGGAAAGCCGCCGGAGGAGCTGCTGCGTCAAAACCAGCAGCGCATACCGCTTGGGCGCTATGCCACCCCAGAGGAGGTGGCCGATGCCGCGCTTTATCTCGCCAGCGTTCGAGCATCCTACGTGACCGGCGCGTCGTTGACGATGGACGGAGGCCTGACGCCGCTCGTTGTGTGACCGGCTGAGTGCGAAAAATCAACATTGGGAGGAGACCAAATGTTTGGCTGGTATCGCGAGCTAACAAATAGAGAGCGAAATACGTTCTGGGGATGCTTTGCGGGGTGGGCAGTGGACGCGATGGATGCGCAACTGTTCAGCTTTGTGCTTCCGGTGCTGATCGCAGCATGGGGATTGACGACGGCGCAAGCGGGCTATCTCGCCACAGCGACACTCCTCTCGGCCGCCGTGGGTGGCTGGGCATGCGGTTATCTGGCAGACCGCTTCGGCCGCGTCCGCGTCATGCAGTTCACCATTTTATGGTTCTCGGTGTTCACTCTCATCGCCGGCTTCACGCAGAACTTCGAACAGCTCATCGTCGTGCGGGTGCTGCAAGGGCTGGGCTTCGGCGGTGAGTGGGCCGCTGGTGCCGTGCTGATGGGCGAGATCATCCGGCCTATCCACCGCGGCAAGGCGGTGGGCAGCGTTCAAAGTGGTTTTGGCGTCGGCTGGAGTGCCGCGGCCATATTGGCCAGCATCGTTCTGGCCTACGTACCGGCGGAATATGCATGGCGGACCCTGCTGATGATTGGCGTGCTGCCCGGACTTCTGGTTCTGCATCTGCGCCGAACGATCGAGGAGCCGGAACTCTATCAGCAGACCCGAGCTGCGATAAAGGCCACCGGCCGCGACCCGAGCCTCAGCGCGATCTTCCACCCTGGCATGCTGCAGGTGACGATCCTTGCTTCACTGCTGGCTTTCGGCGTCGTCGGCGTGGGCGGAGCAATTGTCAACTGGCTGCCGACGTTCATGAAGACGGTCCGTCACCTCTCGCCAAGCGCCTCAGGCTACTACGTATTTCTGGTTACCGGCGGTTCGTTCTTCGGTTTCCTGGCAAGCGCATACCTGTCCGACGTGCTCGGACGGCGACGGACATTCCAGTTGTTTCTGGTCTGCTCATGGGTGGTGACCATTGCCTATATGTTCCTGCCGCTATCGGGCTGGGGACTCATTCTGATGGGTGTGCCATTCGGCTTCTTCACGATCGGCAACTACGCAGCGCTGGGTCCCTTCTTTACCGAACTCTTCCCGACAGCGATACGTGGCAGCGGCCAAAGCTTCGCCTATAACTTCGGCAAGGCGGCCGGTGCTATCGCAGTCTCCTGCATCGGCATTCTGGCGCAGTGGATCACCTTGGCAGAGGCCATCGGGCTGATTGCGTTGCTCGGCTACAGCATCGCGATCGTGGCAACGCTGCTGCTTCCTGAAACGAAAGGCATCAATCTTATGCCAGGCCTCGGTCCAACGGCGGATGAGGACGACCAGTCCGCCGCAACGAGGGAACAAACCGCTGCGGGTAGCCCCTGACCCCACAGGGACCGTTGGAACCCGACGGCACGCGATATGCGATCCACAGAGATGACATAGGACCTCGGGCCCGCGCCCCGAGAGACGAAATGACCAACCACCGGTTTGCCGAGCGCATGCGCTTGGGACAAATCGCAACCCTCCACGACGCAACCTGGATGCTTCCGTGGAGCTTCTTTCTGGACCAAGGAGAGACCAATGAAATCAACTTTCCCGTACCTGGTTCTTGCCATGACTTTGGCGACACAAGGGAGCATCGCCCAAGCGCAAGCCGCAGGCGGACCAATGCAAATCATGGTTGCGACACCCCAGCAACTTTCGATCACTCAGAGCGCCTCGAAGACGGTCGGCGTGTCCCAGGTTTCGGGTCAGAGCGCTGAAATGCTTTATGGCGATCCGACGAAAGCAGGACTTTACACGGTTCTGCTGCGCCTCGAACCACACAAGCGCATCATGCCGCTATCGCATCCCGATTCCCGCTTCGTGACCGTCTTGTCGGGCACCTTCTACGTTGGGTTTGGCAATACCTACGATGAAACCAAGCTCAATGCGCTTCCGGCGGGAGGCATCTACACCGAACCCGCCAATGCCAACCATTTCGGGGAAACGCGAGACGAGCCAGCCCTCGTCGCGATTACCGGATATGGGCCGAGCGGCACAAACTATGCGAACCCCGCGGATGCGCCAAAGTAACTAAATGCACTGCCAGAAACCATGCGCTTTCAGCGGCGCCCGATGGAGCGCTGAAGTGAGATGACAGGAGAAACACATGTCTCAATCGCCAATGACCAATCCGACCGATGTGGTGCAGGCAAGCTCCGCCACAAGCCGCCGCAAGAGCGTCACCGTCGAACGCTTAGCCCACAAGTTCCCGGTCCCCAACGCGTGTCGAATCGGGAACCTGGTCGTCTCGGGTGCGATCCACGGCGTAGATCCCGAAACGCAAGTCATGCCGGAGGACCTCACATCCCAGTGCGCCCATGTGTTCGCAAATATGAAGACGATCGTCGAGGCCGCCGGCGGCAGCACCGATGACATCATCAAGATGACGGTCTATCTGCGCGACCGCAACAATCGAGAGCCGCTCAATGAGGAATGGGTGCGCATGTTCCCGGACCCCGAAACCCGACCGGCTCGACACTCGCAGCCCTTGTTGGTGGAAGGACCTTCGCTGGTTCAATGCGATTTCATGGCAGTGATTGGACGAGCAGGCTGACGGCGGCGCGGCGCGATCGTCGGGGGATAAGATACGATGAAGATCGGAGCAGTTAAGGAAAGAGCCGCAGGAGAAGCGCGCGTTGCGATGACGCCAGAGGCCGCTCTTCAGCTCCAGAAACTGGGTTACGAGTGCGTGATCGAAACCGGTGCTGGAAAAGCGGCCGGATTTTCGGACGAGGCCTATCGTGGCGTGGGTGTCACGGTGGTCGACAGCGCGGCTTTGCTCTACGAGACATCCGACGTCATTGCCAAGGTCCGGCCCCCTGAAGCCGCAGAGGTTGATCGGCTGGAGCCTGGCAAGACGCTGATCTCCTTCTTCTACCCGGCGCAGAACAAGGAGCTTCTCGATCAGGCCAGCTCCAGCGGAGCGAATGTCATCGCCATGGACATGGTGCCGCGCATCAGCCGAGCCCAGAAGATGGATGCCCTGTCGTCGATGGCCAATATTGCCGGCTATCGCGCGGTGATCGAGGCCGGCAATAATTTTGGCCGCTTCTTCACCGGTCAGGTGACGGCCGCCGGCAAGGTGCCGCCGGCCAAGGTCTTGGTGATCGGCGCGGGTGTCGCAGGGCTTGCGGCGATCGGCACGGCAACCTCGCTCGGCGCCATCACCTATGCCTTCGACGTGCGCCCTGAGGTGGCCGAGCAGATCGAATCCATGGGGGCGGAATTCGTCTTCCTCGACTTCGGCGAAGAACAGCAGGATGGCGCCGCGACCGGCGGTTATGCCGCGCCGTCCTCGCCGGAGTTCCGCGAGAAGCAGCTTGCCAAGTTCCGGGAACTGGCGCCTCAGATCGACATCGTCATCACCACCGCCCTGATCCCCGGCCGCGATGCGCCGAAGCTGTGGCTTGCCGATATGGTGGCAGCGATGAAGCCGGGCTCGGTCGTGATCGACTTGGCCGCCGAACGTGGCGGCAATTGCGACCTGACGGTCCCCGACGAGCGCATCGTCTCCGACAATGGCGTGATCGTCATCGGCTATACGGATTTCCCGAGCCGCATGGCGGCGCAGGCCTCGACGCTTTATGCCACCAATATCCGCCACATGCTGACGGATCTGACGCCGGGCAAAGACGGGGTGATCGTCCACAACATGGACGATGACGTCATCCGCGGTGCGACCGTCACCAAGGATGGCGCAATCACCTATCCGCCGCCACCGCCGAAGGTGCAGGCGATCGCCGCCGCCAAGCCGAAGGAAAAGGTGAAGGAGCCGACGCCGGAGGAAAAGCGGGCCCGGGAACTGGCCGCCTTCAAGGCGCAGACCAGGAACCAAGGCATCCTGCTCGTCATCGGCACCGCACTTCTGCTGCTGGTCGGCGCCTATGCGCCGTCGAGCTTCATGAGCCATTTTGTCGTCTTCGTGCTCGCCTGTTTCGTCGGCTTCCAGGTGATCTGGAACGTCAGCCATTCGCTGCACACGCCGCTGATGGCGGTGACCAACGCCGTCTCCGGCATCGTCATCCTCGGCGCGCTGTTGCAGATCGGCTCGGGCAACGGGCTGGTGGTGACGCTGGCGGCGCTGTCAGTGCTGATCGCCACCATCAACATCGTCGGCGGCTTCCTCGTCACCCGGCGCATGCTCGCCATGTTCCAGAAGTCTTAAGCGGCAGGGATCTTCACAATGACCATCGGTATTGTATCGGCCGCCTATGTTGCGGCAGCGGTTCTCTTCATCCTCTCGCTCGGCGGCCTGTCCGGCCAGGAAAGCGCCAAGCGCGCCGTCTGGTACGGCATTGTCGGCATGGCCCTTGCCGTAGTTGCCACGATCTTCGGCCCCATGATCGACAAGACCGTCGGCAATTGGTTCATCATCGCGCTGATGATCGCAGGCGGCGCGGTGCTCGGCCATTATGTGGCGAGCCGGGTGCAGATGACGGAAATGCCGCAGCTCGTTGCGGCGCTGCATTCCTTCGTCGGCCTTGCCGCGGTGTTCATCGGCTTCAATGCCCATCTCGAAGCGGCCCATGTCGCTTCTCTCGACGATGCTTCCCGCGCAGCGCTCACCGGATTTGCCGGCATATTGGCCCACAAGGACATGGTGGAACTGTCGATCATGAAGGTCGAGGTCTTCCTTGGCATCTTCATCGGCGCCGTCACCTTCACCGGCTCGGTCGTCGCCTTCGGCAAGCTTGCCGGCAAATTGGACGGCAAGGCCAGGAAGCTGCCGGGCGGGCACGTTCTCAACGCGAGCGCCGCGATCCTGTCGCTGATCCTGCTGTTGATGTACTTCAATGGCGCCGGGGTCTGGACGCTCGTCCTGATGACGGCACTTGCCTTCTTCATCGGCTATCACCTGATCATGGGCATTGGCGGCGCCGACATGCCGGTCGTCGTCTCGATGCTGAACAGCTATTCCGGCTGGGCGGCCGCGGCGATCGGCTTCACGCTCGGCAACGATCTCCTGATCGTCACCGGCGCCCTAGTCGGCTCCTCGGGTGCGATCCTCTCCTACATCATGTGCAAGGCGATGAACCGCTCCTTCGTCTCGGTGATCCTCGGCGGCTTCGGCGCGAGCACCGGCGCGCAGATGGAGATCATCGGCGAGCAGATCGCCATTAGTGCCGAGGGCGTCGCGGCCGCCTTGGACGAGGCCGACAGCATCGTGATCGTGCCGGGCTACGGCATGGCGGTGGCCCAGGCGCAGCAGTCGGTCTCGGAACTGACCCGCAAGCTGCGTGCTGCCGGCAAGACCGTCCGCTTCGCCATCCATCCGGTGGCCGGCCGTCTGCCCGGCCACATGAACGTGCTGCTTGCCGAAGCGAAGGTTCCCTATGACATCGTGCTGGAAATGGACGAGATCAACGACGACTTCCCCAATACCGACGTCGTCATCGTCATCGGCTCGAACGACATCGTCAACCCGGCGGCGCAGGAAGATCCGAACTCGCCGATATCCGGCATGCCGGTGCTCGAAGTCTGGAAGGCCAAGCAGGTCTTCGTCTCCAAGCGCGGTCAGGGCACCGGTTATTCCGGCATCGAGAACCCGCTGTTCTTCAAGGAGAACACCCGCATGTTCTACGGCGATGCCAAGAAGTCGGTCAGCGAGCTCTTGCCGATGATCGGCTAGGCAGGATACGCGCGCAGCCCTGCGACGAGCGTAGTTGTTGCGGGCCAGATCAAACCCGGCTTCGTCGACCCCGACTATCATTCATCCCAATGATGATGGTCCCGTCAAACTCTGAATTGGACCGAAATAAAAGCGCCGTGCAAACCTTCATCCGGTGCAGCGCCGCGCGGGAGCAATGAAGGTTTGACTTCGTCGTGCACCCGCATCCCGCCGCCCGATCCGCAATCGACAGCCCAAGGAAGCCAGCGATGACTGAGAACAGACAGATCAATCTTACCCGCCGTTCCCTTCTTATCGCGTCATGCATGTGCATTGGGTGCGCCGTGCCCGGCCCCCTGTTTGCTGCCGCACCGATAGCCACGAGCGAAGCACCCGGCTTCTATCGCTTGATGGTTGGTGACTACGAGGTAATGGCGCTGTCCGACGGCAAGCTCCCTCTTGCAGCGATGAAATTGCTGCAAGGGAACTCGGCGCGGATAGCCGAAGCCTTGAAAAGCGACTTTCTCGGCGAGCAGGTCGAGACCTCCCACAATTCCTTTCTTGTGAATACCGGCGATAAACTGGTTTTGGTCGATGCAGGCGCGGGCACTCTATTGGGTCCGCATACCGGCAAATTGCTCGGCAATCTACGCTCTGCTGGCTATCGGCCAGAACAGGTGGATGAGGTCTATCTCACCCACATGCATACAGATCACATCGGCGGGCTGATGTCGGGTGAGGAACGCGCTTTCCCGAATGCGATTATCCGCGCCGATAAGCGCGACGCAGATTACTGGCTGAGCGAAGAAGAAATGCGCGCCGCTCCCGCCGAGGCGAAGCGCTTCTTCCAGGCCACCATGGCTTCGCTGTCCCCTTATATGAAAGCTGGCAAGCTGAAGACTTTCGAGGGCAGTACCGACCTGATTCCGGGGATTCGAGCGCAACCGGCCTATGGGCATACCCCCGGACACACGATGTTCGAGATAGAAAGTAAGGGGGAGAAGCTGCTCCTGTGGGGCGATATCGTCCATGTCGCCACAGTTCAGTTCGCCGATCCGACCGTCACGATCGGATATGATGTCGACCGGACCCAGGCCGAACAGGAGCACTGGCGCGTCTTCGACGACGCAGCGCGGAGCCGGTGCATGATCGGGGGCGCGCACCTCCCCTTTCCTGGGCTTGGCCATGTTCGCGATAACGGCGACAAGACTTACGCCTATGTGCCGTTGAGTTAGCGATCGGCATAAGCCAGCCAGGAGACGATCCGCTAAGCCTCTGCCGATCCCGAGTTCTCGCCGAGCATCAGCACTTGGCGGGGAAGCGCCGTTGCAGTTCGGTCGTCTCGTCACAACTCAACGGTCTGGTTTTCTCGCCGCGTAGCAGCAGGAACAGTTTGGCGGTTTCCTCAAGTTCCTCGGCGGAATAGACCGCCTCGGAAAGATCGACGCCGGCAACAACCGGGCCGTGGTTGGCGAGCAGCACTGCATGGCTATCGGAAATCCGCTCCGCAACCGCCTTGGCCAGGGCCTCGTCGCCGGGCGGATAATACGGGACGAGAGGCAGACGTCCGACGCGCATGACGTAATAGGCCGTAAGCGGCGGAAGCACATCGTCATGGTCAATCCCGCAGAGACAGCTAACCGCGACAGAATGGGTCGAATGCAGATGGACGACAGCTCTCGCACGTGGCCGCTTGTCGTACATGACGCGATGGAGAAACGCTTCCTTGGTGGGTGCGTCGCCCGAAACGTGCCGCCCCGCCTCATCCAACTTGGCGATGCGCGATGGATCAATCGTTCCCATGGACGATCCGGTTGGGGTCATCAGCCATCCATCGTCAATGCGGACGCTGATGTTTCCGGTCGATCCAGCGGTCAGGCCGCGATCGAAAAGCGATTTTGCATAACCGGCGATCTGGTCGCGAATTTTTGTTTCGCTCATGCGATAATATCCAAGGCGCGTTCAAAAAAATCCGGGCCGCCGAAATTGCCGCTTTTGAGCGCCACCTGCAAGGGCCGATCGGAAAGCGTCGTCGTCCATGGCACTCCGGGGGCGATCTCGACACCGATGGAAAGTCCTTGTATTTTGAGCGCCGAAATCACCGCTCCGGAAGTTTCTCCCCCTGCCACCAGCAACCGGCTGACGCCATCCGCCACCAGCCCTTCCGCGATGGCGGCCAGTGTATGCTCCATCATGGCGCCGGCCTGCTCGCGCCCGTATTTCGCCTGGTTTTCCTCAACCTCATCGGGATCGGCAGATCCGTAGATCACGACCGGCCGGTCGACAGGCTGGCTTTTCGCCCAGGAAATGGCCTCCTCCACGACGGGATGCTTTTCGGCTATGGCGTCCAGGTCGATCCTGCGGCTCGGCCAAAGTGCCCTAGCCCTGGCAAGCTGCTGGCGCGTGGCGGCGGAGCAACTGCCGGCGAGGATTGCCGCTCGTGGCGGCGTCGAGGATCCATAGGCGCGTTCGACCGGCTTGCGCGGCGAAATGCCGAAATTGGCTGGCAGGCCCATGGCGAGCGCCGAGCCGCCGGTTACGAGCTTGTGACCGCGCACGGCGCGTCCGATGGACCGGAGATGCTCGTCATGGATCGCGTCCGTAACGGCGTAGCGTTGTCCGGTCTCTGTGAGACCGGCAAAAGCTTCCGCAATCGCGGCATCGCCCGCAGAGACGACCTCATGAGGAACGAGACCAACATCGTGGGCCGACTGTTCCGCCATCAGCGAGACGAGGTCGGAACGGAGCATCGGCGTCAACGGATGGTCCTTCATCGGCGAATCCTGCAATAGCTGGCGGCCGACGAAAAGATGCCCGTTGAACACCGTCCGCCCGTTCTTCGGGAAGGCAGGACAGACTACCGCGATCTTCGCATCAAGCGCGTCGCTCAAGGCATCCGCGACGGGACCGATATTGCCCTGGGCGGTAGAGTCGAATGTCGAGCAGTATTTAAAGAAAATCTGCTCGGCGCCGTGTGTCCGCAGCCACTGAAGGGCACCGAGCGATTGCGCGACAGCTTCCGAGACGGGAGCGGTCCGGGATTTTAGCGCAACGACGACAGCATCGGCGTCGTGAACGTCGAATGCCGGCGCGGGAACGCCGATCGACATCACCGTCCGCATTCCCTCGCGTACGAGAATGCTGGCGATATCGGTTGCCCCGGTGAAGTCGTCGGCTATGACGCCAAGAAGAATACCCATCGATCATCCCCGCTTATAAGGTTCAAACCAGCCCAAACCGTCAGTCGTTCGACCGCGAGGATGATACTCGCAGCCGACATAGCCCGTGTAGCCGAGCTGATCGAGCTCGGAAAACAGGAATGGATAGTTAAGCTCTTCGCCGTCCGGCTCCTGACGCGACGGCACGCTGGCGATCTGCACGTGCCCGCTGATTGGCATCAGCTTGCGCAGGCGTGTCGTCACGTCGCCATGAATGATCTGGCAATGGTAGATATCAAACTGCAGCTTCACATTGGTGAGGCCGAATTCATCGATCATCTGCGCAGCCGCATGGAAATCATTGAGGAAATAGCCGGGCATATTGCGCCCATTGATGGGTTCCAGCAGAAGATCGATGCCTTTTTCGGCCAGTCGATGAGCGGCATGCTCCACCGCACGACGATAGCTGGCTTGCGCTTGCGGATCGCTGCGGTCGGCGAGGCCGGCCATCAGGTGAATCTTCTTGACGCCAGTGGCTTCGGCATAGACGAGCGCGCGGGTCACGCCCTCGTCCACATCGCCGAAGCGGTCCGGCAGCGATGCCAGCCCTCGCGCGCCGGCGGCCCAATCGCCCGGAGGCATGTTGAAAAGTGCCTGGGTTAGGCCGTTGCGGACAAGCCGTTCCTGAATATCTTCCGGCTTGAAGTCATAGGGAAAGAGGTATTCGACAGCCGAAAATCCGGCCTCAGCGGCAGCGTCGAAACGGTCAAGAAACGACCATTCGTTGAACATCATCGTCAGATTGGCGGCGAAGGTTGGCATGGCTCACCTTGTCTTTTCCGGAAGCGAGGCGCCGGACAGTTGCGCATAAAGGCGTGCGAGCGACGAATCGTCGTCGCGTCCCATGCCGGCGCCGGAAGCCGCAAGGTACATTTGCAACGCCGCGGCACTGAGCGGCACCGGATAGCGTTCGGACCGCGCCATGTCCTGGATGATGCCGAGATCCTTCACGAAAATATCGATGGCGCTGAGGGGCGTGTAGTCGCCGGCGAGCACATGGGGGATGCGGTTTTCGAACATCCACGAATTGCCGGCGGATGCGGTAATCACTTCGTAGACCTTGTCGAGATCTAGTCCCAGTTTCGCGGCGAGCGAGATCGCCTCACAGGCGGCGGCGATGTGAACGCCGGCGAGCAACTGGTTGATCATCTTGAAGGCAGCGCCAGCGCCGGCGGTATCGCCGAGCTCATAGACTTTGGCGGCCATGGCATCGAGCGCGCGGCGCGCAGCGCTGAAGGCAGCCTTTGTCCCCGAAGCCATGACCGTCAGCTCACCACTGGCGGCACGCGCCGATCCACCCGAAATGGGGGCATCAAGATAATGAACGGCCCTTGCCTCGAGCTGCGCGGCAAGCTTGCCGGCCACGGCAGGATCCATGGTTGCGGACGAGATAAATACGGAACCGGGACGCATGACACCGGCAATGCCGCCCGCACCGAACAAGACGCTTTCCGTCTGCGCCGCGTTGACGACCACCGAAACGACGATGTCGGCCTCTTTCGCGGCTTCCGCGATGCTGGAAGCGGAGCGGCCTCCTGCCTGCACGAAGCGGGAAACAGCATCCGCGGAAATATCGATGCCGATCACATCGAAGCCGGCCTTCCTGAGCGAGAGAGCCATGCCCATGCCCATGGCGCCAAGACCAATGACGGCCGCCACCTGGGGCGTTTCCGCGTTTTCCTGAAGGGTTGTCATATGATGATCCTTAAATGATACAGCGGTTGGCCTCCCCGGCGCCTGATGTCGGGGAGGCACTCATTCAGCGGTTTACCGTCTTTGCCGGCACGGAAAGTGTTGCGATGCAACCGACGATCAATGCCGCCGCCAGAAAATACATACCAATGGAGTTACTGCCTGTGGCGTCCTTGAGATAACCGATTATGAACGGTCCCAGGAAGCCCGCAAGATTGCCGACCGAATTGATCCACGCGATGCCGGCTGCGGCACCCGTGCCGGCCAGAAAGGCCGTCGGCAGGGACCAGAATAGCGGTGCGCAGGTGATCGCGCCGGCAGCAGCCAGCGAGAGCGCCGCGATGGCGACCCCGGTACTCGATGCGGCGGTTGCGGCGATGAAGCCGATGCTGGCGATCATGGCAGGGACGACGAGATGCCAACGGCGTTCGCGGAAGTGATCGGACGAGCGTCCGAGAACAAGCATAGTGATGAATGTGCAGATGTAGGGGATTGCCGAGACCAGGCCGACGTTGAAATTGCCGACAACCCCGGAAGCCTTGACGAGCGTCGGCATCCAAAAGTTCAGGCCGTATTGACCGAGCACGAAGCAGAAATAGATGAGGCTCATCAGCCATACCCGACCGTCGCGCAAGGTCGCACCGAGGCTGCTGGGACTCGCTGTCTTGATCCGGTTCTCAGCCTCCATGTTGGCGAACAGAACATCTTTCTCCTTTTGATCCAGCCATTTCGCATCTTCAATACGGTTGTCGAGATAGCAAAGGACGACAAAGCCGAGCAGCACAGCGGGGATGGCCTCAATCATGAACATCCATTGCCATCCGGACATGCCGTTGAAGGTGTGAAGGCTGTCCATGATCCAGCCCGAAAGCGGGTTTCCGAAAATGGCGGAAACTGGGATGGCAGACATGAACGTCGCAATGATCTTGGCGCGCCGATGGGACGGATACCAGGATGCCAGATAAAGAATGATCCCCGGAAAAAAGCCGGCTTCCGCAAGACCAAGCAGGAAACGCAGAATGTAGAACATTCTTTCCGAGGACGTGAATGCGAAGGCGGCGGAAATGATACCCCAGGTGATCATGACGCGGGCGATCCATATCCGCGCGCCGACCCTGTTCATCAGCAGATTGCTGGGCACTTCGAAAAGGAAGTAGCCAATGAAGAAAATGCCGGCACCGGCACCATAGGCCGCTTCCGAAAGACCCAGCTCGCTGGACATCTGCAATTTGGCGAAGCCGACATTGACGCGGTCGAGATAAGCGACCACGTAGCAGAACATCAGCAAGGGCATAATTCTCCAGAAAACTTTCTTGTAAGCGATATTTTCCACCGCTTCGGACGCGCCCGCACGGGCGGCCGATGCCTGATCCAGCACCGTCATTGCTCTCCTCCTCCGATAAAATACGGGTAGTCCCGCCTCCCGCGCCCCAAATTGGCAGCGCTGCCATTTCCTATAAACAATTTTGGCAGCGCTGCCAAGCAGTTTTTGGCAGCGCTGCCATTGAACAAAGGAGTGCTTTTCTAATATGCTTGCAAAGGCCGCTTTTCAGAGTGCGACGCGCTTTCCAAAGTCTTGATGGACAAGCCGAAACCCGCGAGGCACTCGAAGGAACATTTCGCGAGAATCTCGAGCTGGGGGAAGGAAATGGATCTGAAAAACACGCCGATCACACTGGCCGAGGTTGCTGACGCGGCCGGCGTCGGCGAAAGCACGGTCTCGCGTGTGCTGCGCAATCATGGGTCCTTTTCCGAGAAAACGCGCGCCCGCGTCATGGCGGCGGTCGACAAACTTGGCTATGTCCCCAATAGAATCGCAGGAGCCTTGGCATCGACGGGCACTCCCCTGGTGGCGATCATCGTGCCCTCTCTCTCGAATATCGTCTTCGCCGACGTCTTGAGCGGCGTTACCCGGGCGCTTGAGACGCGGCAGAAGCAGGCCGTGTTCGCCGTTACCGAATATGATCCGCTACGGGAAGAGGCGCTTGTCGCGGCCGTTCTGGCGTGGCGGCCGGAAGCGGTCATGCTTGTCGGCCTGGAGCATACCGAGGGAACGCGAAAGCTGCTTCGCGCCGCGGGCTGCCGCGTTCTGGAGCTGCTGGATATCGATGGAGAACCGCTAGATATCGCTGTCGGATTCTCGCATCGATCGGCCGGCAGGGCGACTGCCACCCATCTCATTGAAAAAGGCTATACACGCATCGCTTATGTCGGACACGACATGGAACGCGACACCCGCAGCGCAAAACGCTTCGCAGGGTTTGTCGATCAACTCAACCAGGCGGGGCTCGCGCTGAGAGATCGGGAAATCCGGAACGCTCCCTCCTCCGTCAGCCTGGGAAAAGCGGGATTGGCGAGTGTTTTAAGCCGATCCCCGGACGTTGAGGCCGTGTATTTCTCCAATGACGACATGGCGCTTGGGGGCTACTTCCATTGCTTTTCCGCGGGAATTTCCGTGCCCGACCGGCTCGCGATCATCGGCTTCAACGCTCTCGATATCTGCCGCCACACCCCGCAGCCCATCGCCAGCATTCTCACGCGGCGTGTGGATATAGGAAGGCGGGCCGCGGAACTCCTTCTGGAGGATGCTCCTCCCCAAACGGTCGATGTCGGATTCGATCTCGTGCCGGGCGGGACGGCCTGACAAAACTTCGCGGTACGGCGGGCACAGCCCGAGGCGGTGGTCGCGTCGTGTCGACGCGCGCTCCCGAGAGTCTCAGGGCGAGCGCCGCATCCGAACCCGCCCTCGTTTCAGCAATGCGTGCCTGGACCCGAATGAAACCATCTGAGGCTCCCGACATACAACCTATTGCGGCTGCGCGGCCGCGCTGCTGTAGACGGAGTAAACTAGCCAGCCACAGTCTACCGGTAACACCACGCCGGTGATCGCGGCTGCAGCGGGTGAACACAGGAAATAAATTACTTCGCCTATTTCGCTTGGCTCCACGAATCTCCGAAGCGCAGACTTGGACACGACCTTTGACGGATCGCGCTCTCCTTTCTCGATGCGATCCTGCATCGCCGGCGTCAAAGTATAACCGGGCGCTACGGCATTCACCCGAACCCCTTGAGGTCCCAATTCGGCAGCCATCACTTCCGTCAATGTCCTTAGCGCAGCCTTGCTCATCGCATATGCAGGTTGCGGATGAGCCTGAAAGGTTGTCAGCGAACACATGTTGATAATCACGCCGCGTCCAGCCTCAGCCATTCTCTTTCCGAAGGCTCTGCCGGTCAAAACGCTTCCGCGAAGGTTGACGCCGATTATCTTGTCAAAATCTTCGACGCGCATGGACGTCAATCGGGTCGCATTTTGCAAGATGCCACCTGAGTTGATGAGTGCCTCCACAGCACCGTCTTGGGAAAATACCGATTCTGAAAAATTTTCGACGGCCATTTCATCCGTAACATCGAGATAGACGAACCGAGAATCGCAGTTTTGCAACGTTAATTCGTCCGCGATTTTCCTGCCGCGATCAGCATTGATGTCAGCGATAATTGTTCTCCAGCCGGCCGCGGCAAATTTCCGAACCGTCGCCTCTCCAATCCCGCTTGCTCCGCCCGTTACCACCGCGAGTGGTGCTCTGGCGCCGGTTTTCTCATTCATGCGTGGGCTCCTGAACCACTTATCAAATCTAGAATCCGTCGATCTAATGTCGACAATAACAAAATGTCAATCGACATTTCACGAAGAGGCAGGTCACATTTGAAGCAATATTTATGTCGACATTTGACCGACAATCTGCAAAATATGCTATCAGAGGCGTAACTGAACGCCCTAAACTGAAGTGACCAACATGACCATTTACACGTTCGATTGCATTGAAGGTCACACGGCTGGCATGCCCGTGCGGCTAATAACTTCTGGACAGCCAAATCTTGTAGGCGCGACGCAAAGCGAGAGACGACTGGATTTCATCGCCCGCCACGATTGGATTCGCACTGGCCTGATGTGTGAGCCCAGGGGCCACGAAATGATGTCGGGAGCGATGCTGGTTCCGTCCACCCGAAGCGATTGCGACGCCGGCGTGCTCTACCTGGAGACCTCAGGGTGCCTGCCAATGTGCGGTCACGCGACGATCGGGTTGGTTACTTTCATCATCGAAAAGGGATTGATTGAACCGGCGACACCCGGCCTTGTCCGCCTGGACACGCCTGCCGGAGTCGTTGAGGCCAGATATGAAAAGACGGGTGAGAAAGTCAGCGGGGTTCGTTTCAGCAACGTACCCTCCTTCGTTCTTGCCGAAGGCGTCGAATTGAACCATCCGGATCTCGGCCTCATCGTCTTTGACATCGCCTATGGTGGAAATTTTTATCCCATAGTCGAGAGCCAGCGGAATTTTGGAGATTGTGCGGATTATTCCCCCGAAGAGTTGCGAAGAATGGCGCAGGTCCTTGTCAAGCTACTTCCCAGCGTCATCGATGTCGTCCACCCAGACAATCCGAGCATACGGGGGGCGCATCACACGATGTGGTGCGGCGCGCCTATGAAGGGCGCCGACGCGCGCGCAGTTGTCATCGCGACCCCCAAAATCATTGATCGCTCACCGTGCGGCACCGGCACATCGGCACGCGTGGCGCTCCGGGCAGCACGCGGAGAGCAGCAGATCGGCGATGTTTTCAGCCACGAGAGCTTGATCGGTTCCATATTCAAAGGACGGATCGAGCGTCATGTAACCCTGGACGCCGGCATACCCGCAGTCATTCCAAGCGTTGAAGGCCGTGCCTATATTACGGGGGTCTCAACTCACGTTATCGATGACCAGGAACCATACGCTGCAGGCTATTTGACCTGAATCAGCAGCGCCCAATCATGCGGTCTCATAGTCGAGCGGCATCAAACCGATGGCCTCACGCTAATATGAGCCGGCATAACCTTCAATGGCCGTCGGGCGGGACTGCCTCGGCCGGGACCGTTTCCTTCAGGTTCTTCCGGTGGAAGATGAAGAGACCGGCAAAGACGATGATCGCGGCGCCGATGATGATCTGCATATCGGGAATATCGTTGAAGAAGATGTAGCCCAGCACAATCGCCCAGAGCAGCAGCGTATATTGCAGCGGCGCGAGCAGCGATGCCGGTGCGAGCTTCAACGAGCGCGTGATGAGCAAATGCGCGCAAGAGGCTACGATACCGAGCAGCAGCATGCCGAGCCAATCGATGGGCGTCGCCGGCCGCCAATGGCCGATGCTCAAGACGATGCCGGTGGCAAGGGCGGCGATCGTCTGCCATGTCACGAGTGTCGTGTCGCTGGTCGAGCGCAGATAGCGGCTCATCACCAGCGTCAGTGCAAAGGCTAAGCTGCCCGCGAGACCGAAAAGCGACGGAAGCGACAGCATCGCCGTGGACGGACGCAGCGCGATGACGACGCCGGCGAAGCCGACCAGAACGGCTAGCCAACGGCGCCAGCCGATCTTTTCCCCAAGAAAGAAATGCGAAAGCGCCGCAACATAGATCGGCCCGGCCATGTAGAAGGTCATAACATCTGCGAGCGGCAGATAGGCGACGGCAGCGTAGAACAGGCCGACATCGCCAGTCGCCATGGCCACCCGCATGAACTGGAGGCCTTTCTGCTCGACGCGGAACAAGGCCATCGGCCCTTGTCTCACGATCATCGGTCCGAGCACGACAAAAGCTCCGAACGAGCGGATCACCAGCACCTGACCGACGGCAAAACTCGAGACCAGCCACTTGCCCATCGCATCGTTCAACGCAAAGAGCAGATCGCCGAGCAGCATCAGCACGACACCGGTCATGATCAGGTTTCCGGCATTGGCCACTGCTGTCTTGGTCTTCATTCCCCGAATCCTCGCAAAAACGGCCGCGCATGCGCGGCCAAATGCGGCTTCGACCTTAACGCTGCCGATGTCAAGTGCTGGCTTAAATACGACGGCTACAAGCGATCGGAGCGATGAATGAACCGGTCAGACAAGCCGACGGACAACCGCTACTACCGACCCGGCAACGTCGGAGACATGACTACTTCGCTGAAATAGTTGACGATTTCTGGAAAGTATCCTGGAATGGCGGTTTTCCATGCAGATGCTTCAGGCGACACCGATGCGGTGAGACTGATATCGCTGCAAGTCCAACCACTTACCTTCTGCCTGTCATTCGTGTGTCACGATCGCCCGCTAATCACGGCACTGTAACGTGACTTCACAAACGCGCGAGGATTCCCATGCGTAAAACCCTAATCGCTCTTGCCGCCGCCACCATGCTGGCCGGCGTTTCCCACGCAGCCACCGTCTATCCGCTCGATCGTGCAACGATCCTGGTCGGCTCGCCTTTCGACTTCAAGGTCGAGTTCGACGGCGCCATCAAGAAGGAAGACGTGAAGATCACCATCAACGGCCAGGACGCCAAGTCCGTTCTCGGCGCCGATTTCAATTTCGTGGCCGACGAGAAAGGCAAGGACGACAAGAGCCTCGGCTCTGCCGTTATTCTGCGCTCCGCCAAGATCGGCAAGGCAGGCACCTATAAGGTAGAAGTCAGCGCCGGCGGCCAGACGAAAGCCGTCACCTGGGACGTGTTCGGCACATCCGCGACCCCGAAGGCCAAGAACGTCATCTTCCTGCTCGGCGACGGCCTCTCCGTTGGCCATCGCACCGCTGCCCGCCTGATGTCCAGAGGCATGACCGAGGGCAAGGCGAATGGACGTCTCTTCATGGACGACCTCGATCACATGGCATTCATCGGCACATCGTCCACCAATGCGATCGCCACCGACAGCGCCAACACCATGTCGGCTTACATGACCGGCCACAAGACCGCGATCAATGCGCTTGGCGTCTATGCCGACCGCACGCCGGACTCGCTGGACGACCCGCGTGTCGAAAACATCGCTGAAGCGGTGCGCCGCCTGACCAAGAAATCGATCGGCGTCGTTTCCACTGCCGAAATCGAAGATGCCACACCGGCCGCCGTCATTTCCCATACGCGCAAGCGCGGCGACAAGGCTGAAATTGCCGCCATGTTCCTCAACACCAAGCCGGATGTTATCCTCGGTGGCGGCTCGGCCTATTTCCTGCCGAAGGACGTCCCGGGCTCCAAGCGCAAGGACGACAAGGACCTGGTCAAGACCTTCAAGGACGATGGCTACGCGCTGGCGACCGATAAGTCCGAGCTGACAGCCGCCGCCGGCACCAATACCGGCAAAATCCTGGGCCTCTTCCACACCGGCAACATGGACGTGACGCTGGATCGGGAATTCCTCAAGAAGGGCACGGTCGGCAAATTCCCGAACCAGCCCGGCCTCAAGGACATGGCCAAGGTCGCGCTTGATCAGCTTTCCAAGAATCCGGACGGCTTCTTCCTGATGATCGAGGGCGCCTCGATCGACAAGCAGGCTCACACGATGGACTGGGAGCGCTCGGTCTTCGAAACCATCGAATTCGACCAGGTTGTCGGCATGGCGCGCGAATTCGCCAAGACGCATCCCGATACGCTGATCGTCGTCACCGGCGACCATACGCATGGCGTTTCGGTCATCGGCACGGTCGATGACGAAAAGCCGGGCACGGACATGCGTGAGAAGGTGGGCGTCTACGCCGATGCCGGCTTCCCGAACTATGAGGACAAGGACGGCGACGGTTTCCCTGACAAGGTCGACGTGAGCCGCCGCCTCGCCATCTTCGCCAACAATTATCCGGACTATTACGAAACCTTCCGCCCGAAGATGGACGGTCCGTTTGAGCCGGCAATTCAAAACGAGAAGAAGGAATACGTCGCCAACAGCGCGTATAAGGATGTTCCCGGCGCCGTGCTTCGCGAAGGCAATCTGCCGCGCAATGCCGATACGGCCGTTCATGCCGTCGACGACGTCGTGCTGCAGGCAACAGGTCCGGGTTCGGAAGAGTTCAAGGGCTACATGGAAGAGAGCGACGTCTACCGCGTTCTCGCCGATACCTTTGCGCTCGGTGCAGAGACTATGTAATTTGCCAGAAACCTCCGGGCGGCATTGGCCGCCGGGAGGCCATTTCCGAGGAGGTGCGCGGTGGGCAACATTCTTTACGGTTCCGTTGTCAGTCGCCGCAGCCTGCTTGCGATGATCGGCCTGTCGCCATGGGTCATGACCGCAGGCCCCAGCCACGCCTCGCCCAGCGAACTCTCCTTCGGCGATCTCTACGGCAAGGTCAGCGCGCTCGGCCTCGAATTTTCCGACAAGGTTAAGTCCCTGAACGGACAACAGATCCAGATGCGCGGCTTCATGGCGCCGCCGCTGAAGGCAGAAGCGAAATTTTTCGTGCTGACCGAAATCCCGATGTCGATCTGCCCCTTCTGCTCGACCGATGCCGACTGGCCGGACAATATTGTCGTCATCTATCTCTCAGAAGCGCAGACCTTCGTGCAACCCGGCACGCTGATAGCCGTCGCCGGCACGCTCGAAGTCGGCTCCTGGACGGACCCGGAAACCGGATTCTTAAGCCGGCTTAGATTGCGCGAAGCGAACTATTGGATTGCCTGAACAAGATGCTATCGCTCGAACTCGCCGATATCTCCATCACTTTTCCTGGGCTCGCCGCGCCGGTGCTGACGATCGAGCGACTGCAGATTCCGGCCGGCGGTCGCGTGGCCGTCACTGGCGCCTCCGGGTCCGGCAAGAGCACCTTCGTCAACGTTATCACCGGGCTCGAACGGGCACGCCAGGGCCGCATCGACTGGAGCGGCACGAACATAGCCAAGCTCTCCGAAGGCGGCCGGGACCGTTGGCGTGGCGCCAATGTCGGTCTGGTGATGCAGGATTTTCATCTGTTTGCCGGCCTGTCGGCGATCGAAAACATCTTGCTGCCGGCAAGGCTTGCCCGCGCGGCATCCGTCGAGATTGTCGAACGGGCACATGATTTGTTGAAGCGGGCAGGTCTGAAGCAGCCCAAGCAAAGGATCGAGACCATGTCGCGCGGCGAGATGCAGCGCGTTGCCGTTGCCCGGGCGCTGCTGCAAAAACCCGGCGTTATTGTCGCCGACGAGCCTACCGCCAGCCTCGATGTCGACAGCGGCGAAGCCGTCGGCAGCCTGCTGCTGGAACTCGCCGATCAGGAAAAGAGCACACTGATCGTCGTCTCACACGATGAGCGGCTGACCAACCGGCTCCAACGCAAGATCACCTTCAACCTCGGGCGCATCGCCAGCGATACCCGGTCGATGGAAGATGCAGCATGATCCGTTTCATCCTGGCCGATCTCCGCAGATTCTGGCTCGGCTCGGCCGTGCTCGTTCTGATCGTAGCCCTTGCCGTGGCGCTCGGGGTGACGGTCACGCTGCAGGAACGGGCGCTCAGGCTCGGCAGCGCACGGGCCGCCGACAAATTCGATCTGGTGATCGGCGCAGCCGGCAGCGAGAATCAGCTCGTGCTTTCCTCGGTCTTCCTGCAGGCCGCGCCGCTGCCATTAATGGATGGCGGGCTACTGCCAAAGCTTGCCGCCGATCCCCGCGTCGCCTGGGCGGCCCCGATCGGCTTCGGAGATTCGTTCATGGGCAATCCGATCGTCGGCACGACGACGGCGCTGGTGCACAATCTCGCCGGGGAACTGGCGGAGGGAAAAATTTTCGCAAAGGAAGGCGAGGCGGTGATTGGCGCAGGCGTTGCCCTCAAACAGGGCGATGAAATCAAGCCGATGCACGGCTCGGCGCAGGAAGGGGGACATACCCACTCCGAACTCGCCTACCATGTAACCGGCCGCCTGAAACCTACCGGAACGGCCTGGGATCGAGCCATACTGGTCCCGATCCAGGCGGTCTGGCATATCCACGGCATGGGCCATCACGACGATCACGAAGACCCCGCCGAAGCGCATGATGAGCACGAGCATCATGCCATCGATCCGGATGCGCCGTTGAATGAAACGTGGGATGATGAGGTTCCCGGCCTGCCGGCAATTCTGGTGAAGCCGAAGACCATAGCCGATGCCTATAAGCTCAGGCAGCAATACCGCGCCGGTGCAACGCTGGCGGTGTTCCCCGCCGAGGTCCTGACCCGGCTCTATGCGACGCTTGGCGATGCGAAACGGGTGCTGTTTGCGATCGCTGTGGGGTCGCAAGTCCTAGTGGCGGCGGCGCTGCTGCTGGTGACGGTCATGCATGTCGGGCAGAGGCGGCGCCAGATCGGCGCGCTTAGGGCTTTCGGCGCCCCGCGCGGCGCGCTGTTTGCGATCGTCTGGTTGGAGCTGTTCGCGCTGGTGGCCATTGGTGTCGCCGTGGGCTTCGGCATCGGCTATGCAGCGGCAGCGGTAATTTCTGAGGTCGTGGCGGGGGATAGCGGCGTCGTCATGCCGGTCGGATTCCTTCGCGAAGATATCGGCTTCGCGGCGGCGCTGCTGACGTTTGCGGCATCGATCGCGTCCGTACCCGCTATCCTCGCTTACCGTCAGCCGCCCGCCGCCGCACTCCGCGGCTGATCGGAACGATCTCGGGGGCACGCTTGCCCTTAAGACGTGTTCCGACCGGGCATTGAACGGCAGATAAGGGATTTGGCTCTATTGAAACTGCGCCAAAAGTGCCTCAGCCCCCTTGTCGATCGCGACTTTCGAGGCCTTGAGGGCGCCGAAGCTCGCGCCCACGTTCATCGCGCCGGGAAACTGCTTGGCGACAAAGGCGGAAAGCAAACGATTGCTCGGGGCGTCGTAAATCTCGACGGCATATGAAACCGAGCCGGTCATCGATCCTTCCTTGTCACGGGCGGCTTGGACCGCGTTGTAGACGTTACCTCCGACATCAAGATGCGAGAACGGTCCAAGGACGGGCGTCGTCTTCTTCGCGCCGGTAAGCGTCAGGTGAATCCGCAGGGTTCCCGGCATCGGCGTATTGACGATGCCGAAGCGGGTTCTGAGCTGTTCGGTGAAGCGGGTCTGCATGTAGTTGGCCAACTCGCCTTTGTCCTGCTCGCTCGTGTCGATGAACTGGTTGTCCTGGGCTCGATAGACTGTCACCGGATCGATAATTGCCTTGTCATACTGCTTCCAATCGGCATTGCCCCGATAGCGGAAGGGAACGCGCCCACTCGGGTCGCTGGGGTTGGGCTGCAAATTCGGCGCTGACGCCAATCCGGAATAAACCAGCGGATCCGCCGTCGTGCAGCCGGCAAGCGCCGACCCAATAAGGATGAATGCGAGCGAAGCTTTGGAAGCAAGTTTCAAGATTATCTCTCTCGTGAAAAAATGGGCAGGCGAAAGATGTCACTTGAACCAGCGATAGCGCCTGATCGCGTTGCTGTGTGTTCAGATATGTTTAGAAATGTTGACGCCGGTCATTGAGCTCCGTCGGATGCTGGCAGGCCGGATATGGCTCCACTACCAGCGGTGGATGCAGTCCATCTTGAAGGGATAGGAGCGGAATTGGGTATCTGCGATTACCTGGGGCAGTTCGCTGGTGTCGCGATCGGGCACCGATGTCACGGTGCAGCACCGCCCGAGCCGGACAATCGGGGCGAGCCCGGCCCGGCACAAAGGCATTCTTTGCCCGGCGCCGCCGAAATGTGGGAGCGCCAGGCAATTGCTTCAATGACCTCTTAGATCAAGCACTTCGACTTAGCTTTTTGGCTTGAGGCTTTCAGGGTCGTAGATCGGCTTGTAACCGATGCCAACCACCTCCACCGGATAGGTCTCGGCAAAATATTCGATATTAAGCTTGCGACCTTCCTGGCAATGGCTCCATGGCAGGTAGGCGAGCGCGATATTCTTGCCGATGGTCGGGCCAAAGGCGATCGAGGTCGTGTAGGAGCGGCGGCCGAGTTCGTCCACCAGCACCTCGCCGGTTTCCGGATCCATGACCGGGAGGTTGCCGAGCGGATAGCGGGCAACACCCTTGCTGTCGACATTGTCGGTCATGACGAGGGTGCAGAGCATGGCCGGCTGATGGTCGCGTGCCTTGTACTCCAGATGTTTCGCCTTGCCGCGGAAGTCAGCTTCCTTAACCTTCGGGCGCGCGAGGTCGCATTCGAGCAGGTTGTACTGGGTCAGCAGGTCTGCGTTCTGCAGGCGCAGGCTTTTCTCCATGCGGCGCGAGTTGGCATATGTTTCGACGCCGAAGGCCATGACGCCCGTTGCCCGCAGCGCATCCCAGACCGCAAGGCCGTCCTCGTACGCCATGTGCAGTTCCCAGCCCTGCTCGCCGACATAAGAGATACGGAAGGCAGTGACCGACTTGCCGGCGATCACGATCGGCTTGATCGCTGCAAAGGCGAAGTTTTCGGGATCGAGTCCTGCCGGATCGGCAACGACCTTCTTCAGTGTGGCGCGGGCGTTCGGACCCCAGAGACCGATGGTGACGAATTTCTCGGAAACGTCGGTGACGGTGACGTTGAAGCCCTTATCCTCGGCAATGCGCTTTATGTAGTGGAAATCGCGCGGGCCGGCGTCCGCTCCGTCGATCACTCTGCAGCGATCGGCCATGCGAATGACCGTCAAGTCGGCGCGCACCATGCCCTCGTCGTCGAGGAAGTGGGTATAGATGCCCTTGCCGATATTGGCATCGCCGCCGATCTTTGCGGCACAGACCCATTCCATGAGTTCGACATGGTCAGGCCCCTCGACATCGAACATGTAGAAGTGGCTGAGGTTGACGATGCCGCAATCCTCGCTCATCGCCAGATGTTCCGCATTGGAGACGCGCCAGAAGTGGCGATTGTCCCATTCGTTTTCGCGAACCGGAACGCGGTCGCCGTATTTCTCCAGCAGGTGTTCGTTGGCGGCATAGCCGTGAGCACGCTCCCAGCCACCCAGCTCCATGAAATAGCCGCCGAGCTGCTTTTCGCGCTCGTAGAAAGGCGAGCGCTTGACGTTGCGGCCCGAAGCATAGGGTTCGCGCGTATGGACCGCTGGGAAATAGATCTTCTGCGCGGCCTCGTAGCAGCGGCCTTCGATAAATTTCTCTTCGAGCTGGTGCGGGTAGAAGCGCGAATAGTCGATGCTGGCGTGGTCGATCTCGGTGCGACCATCGGTCATCCAGTCGGCAATCAACTTGCCATATCCGGGACCGTCTTTGACCCAGATGGCAACGCAGTACCAGAGGCCGCGCACCTTCTGGCTCTCGCCACACGACGGGCCGCCGGCGGCGGACACCTGCAGGAGACCGTTGAAGGAGTGGCCTTCATTATAGCCGAGCTCGCCGAGGATCGGTGTCAGTTCCATCGCGCGCTCGAGCGGCTCGAGAATCTGTTCCATGTCCAGGTCGCGCTGCGAGGGCGATAGGCGTGCCTCGTGCTTTTCGAGCAATTCGCGCGGATGGCACATGCGCGGATTGTCCTTCTCGTAGTAGCCCCACTCGATCTGACCGCCCTCGGTGGTCTTCGGGTCGCCGGTGTCGCGCATATAGGCGGAGTTGCCCTGGTCGCGCAGCAGCGGATAGCCGATTTCCTTGCCCGTGCCTTCAAATTCATTGTAGGGGCCGAAGAACGTCAGCGGGTGGTCGACGGGCATGACCGGCAGATCTTCGCCAACCATTTCGGCGATCAGGCGACCCCATAGGCCAGCGCAGACAACGACATGGTCAGCCATGATAGTGCCGCGATGGGTTACGACGCCCTTGATGCGGCCACCTTCGACAATCAGTGACTTGGCCGGCGTATTGCCGAACACCTGAAGCTTACCGGATTTCTCCGCGGCATCAACCAACTTGCCGGCTACGGTTTGCGAGCGTGGAACGACGAGGCCCGCATCCGGATCGAACATGCCGCCCATGACCTGATCTTCCTCGATCAGCGGGAACATCTTCTTAATCTCGAAGGGAGTCACGAGATGGGCGCGCGTGCCAAAAGACTTGGCCGACGTCACCTTGCGCTTAATTTCTTCCATCCAAACGTCATCGCCGGTGCGAGCGACTTCGAGACCGCCGATGCGAGCATAGTGGCCGAGCTTTTCGAAGAAATCGATGGAGTACTGGGTTGTCCAGACCGAGAGATAGTCATGGCTGGTGGTGTAGCAAAAATCCGAGGCATGCGCCGTGGATCCGATGTCAGTAGGAATGCCCGACTTATCGATGCCGACGATGTTGTCCCAACCGCGTTCGATCAGATGATGCGCGATCGACGCACCAACGATACCTCCGAGACCAACGATGACTACCCTCGCTTTTTCGGGAAACGCTGACATTTTCACCCCTCTTCGTTTCTAACGACATTGAAATTGACTGTATCAGGCCGGGTCTAGCAATGTTTTCGATGTGCCGTGCGACAGACTCCGACAGTAGATGTTCAAAGCGGGCCATCCGAAGCTTGCGGGTCATCCCGGTCGCGCCTGGCAGACATCCGCTGAAATGATCGCTTCTGACGGGACTGCAGCAAGGCTCGCCAGGTGCTAGGTATCCCTCTCACCGCAGGGATGCCATCGATTTTCCGTGCATCCGGACCTTCGGCATGAGATTTCCCGTCGATTTTTATATGTTCCTCACCGTCGCCTAGCCGGGACAGAGGAAACGTCTGCCGAAACGATCAACCGAAATGGTCTAATTCAGTAGAATTGAATGCTCGAAATACCGAAATCCTTGAAAGTACTTATCCGATTTCCGTATCGATCGTCTTTAAACCTATAGGCGCAATCCTTACGTCCTCTATCGTTATGTCTATCAAGGCAACACCGATGTGAGATCACTCACGACCACGCCGTCCCTCAGTGGGGACTCGGGACGCGCGGTCATTTTCCCAGACAAATGAGCAGCCCAAGCGTTCGACACGCCCTTAATGCGTCGAGCGTAAAGCCGCGCGCAATCTCCCCGTCTTACAACCAACACCAACCGGGCGGCCGTCGGATGGACGAACCCGTGCGCCCATAGGAGAGAAGAGATGGAATCCTTACAATATCTCAGCCCGATGGAATGGATGGCGATCGAAATCGCCGTCGCGGTCATCGTGCTGGCAATCCTGTTCCGGTGGAGCGGCCTGGTCCGTTATATCCCCAACGACAGGCTCGGCATCCTCGAAAAGCTGTGGAGTTTTCGGGGCTCCGTCAAGAATGGCTTCATTGCACTCAACGGCGAAGCCGGGTTCCAGCCGGAAGTCGTGCGCGGCGGCCTGCATTTTTTCATGCCGTTCCAGTATTCGATGCATCGCGCCAATCTCGTGACCATTCCACAAGGCCAGATCGGCTACGTCTTCGCGCGTGACGGCAAGTCGTTGCCGCCGACCCAGACGCTCGCCTCGAATATCGAAGCCGATGACTTCCAGGACGTGCGCGGCTTTCTCCTCAAGGGCGGCCAGAAGGGTCCGCAGCGCAAGATCCTGCGCGAAGGCACCTATGCCATCAATCTCGCGCAGTTCATCGTGCTGACGGCACAATCGACCCACGCCGTAAACCTGAGCTCGTCGGAACAAAAGCTGTTTGCGGATATGTCCACGCTGATCACCGAACGGGATGGATTTGTGCCCGTCGTCATCCACGACGCCGAGGACCTGATCGGCATCGTCACTATTCACGACGGTCCGGCGCTGCCGGATGGCGAGATCATCGCGCCGACCGTTGCCAACGACCCGAAGGATCCGAATTTTCACAATAATTTCCAGGACCCGGAGAAGTTTCTCGATGCCGGCGGTTATCGCGGCCGCCAATTGCAGGTGCTTGCCGACGGCAGTTACTTCCTCAACCGCATCTTCGCAACGGTCGAACTCGTCGAGAAGACGATCATCGATGTTGGCACAGTGGGTGTCGTCGTCTCCTATACCGGCCGGCGAGGCGCGGATATTTCCGGCCAGTCCTATCGCCATGGCGAACTGGTCGAGACGGGCGCACGCGGCGTCTGGTCAACGCCGCTTCTGCCGGGCAAATATGCATTCAACACCTATGCCGGCAATATCGTCATCGTGCCGACCACCAACTTCGTGCTCAAATGGTCCAGGGAACAGTTCGGCGAGCACAGGCTGGACGAGAATCTCTCCGAAGTGTCGCTGATCACCAAGGATGCGTTCGAACCCGTGCTGCCGCTCTCGGTCGTCGTGCATATCGACTATATGAAGGCGCCCCTCGTCGTGCAGCGTTTCGGGGACATCAAACGGCTGGTCGAACAGACGCTCGACCCGATGGTTTCGGCTTATTTTAAGAATATCGCCCAGACCAAGACGTTGATCCAACTGCTGCAGGAACGCAGCGAAATCCAGCGCAAATCCGGTGATGAAATGCGCGAGAAGTTTGCCTCCTACAGCCTCGAACTGCAGGAAGTGCTGATCGGTACGCCGCGCGCCAACAATGGCCAGAACAGCATAGAGCAGATCCTGATCCAACTGCGCGAGCGCCAGATCGCCGTTGAAAAGGTCGAGACCTATAAATTGCAGGAAGCGGCTGCGATCCAGGAGCGCACATTGCGCGAGAAGGAAGCGCTCGCCGAACAGCAGGCCAAGATCACGACATCAGCACTCACCATCGAGATCAGCGAGAACGAGGGTAAAGCGCAGCTCGCCCGCACCCGCCAGCAGGCAGAAACCATTCAGGTCACGGCCAAGGCAGAGGCCGAGAAGGTGCGCCTCGCCGGTCTCGGTGAGGCCGACCGGATCAAGGCCATTGCGCTTGCCGATGCCGAACGTATCAAGGCGACCGGTTTTGCCGATGCAGAGAAGGTGCGCGCCGTCGGCCTGGCGGAAGCCGAAGCCACCGAGAAAAAGGTCGCGGCCTTCGGCGGGCCGGACTATCAGCTCAACTCGCAGGTGCTCATGCGCTTCGCCGAGGCGATCGAGAACGGCAAGCTGCCGCTCGTGCCGCAGATCCAGGTCGGCGGTGGCTCCGGCGAGAAGGGTGCCACCAATGGTCTGGTGGAAATGATGCTGTCAATGTTGGTCGCCGACCGGCTTGGACGACAGGCTTCGCCGACCGCGGTGCCGGCGCCGCTCGAGCAGGACTGATTGTGGACGGGCCGGTCATGCCGGCCCGTTTTGCATCCTGCCCACAGGCTCATTGCGGCCCCTGAAACGACCAATGCGTCTGAATGATTTTCCACCCCTGCGGCTCGTGCCGGAAGACCTCAGTGCAGTTCCAGCGCATCGCCCCTTCCGTGCCGGCCCACGAGTGGAAATGATAGGTCAAAATCGCAACGTCGCCGACCGCCTCTACGCGCACATCGAGGAATTCGTACCGCGAGGCAAATATCTTGCCTCGAATGGTATCATAATGGGCATGCAGATTATCGAGCCCGTCGATGCGGCGTGGAATAAAGGGATCGAAATAGGTGACATTGCGGGATGACAGTTCAAGGAACCCATCGGGATCCCCATTGCACCACCGCGCCATTGCGGCTTTTTCCAACTCGACGACGGCATGAGACTGTGACATCTGCTCTCCTTTAAAATTTTCCCGGTTGCGGAAGAGCCGTCCATTAATAGGATTTCCGTGTCCTTGGACAGTACGCACAAATAGCGCAGCTACTGTCCCAAATCGCCAAATTGTGGAACATCATGCGCAAGCAACGTCATCAGGTCTATGCCAACTGCCCGGTAGAAGCAGCACTCGACATCATTGGCGGCAAATGGAAGGCCATTCTGATTTTTCATGTCCTGGACGGGCCGAAACGATTCGGTGAACTCGGACGCCTGCTGCCGGGACTGACGCAGCGGATGCTCACGACGCAGTTGCGCGAGCTTGAGGCCGATCACATCATCACGCGCACGATTTATCCGCAGGTGCCGCCCAAAGTCGAATATTCGATCACGCCCTTCGGCCAAACCTTGGTCCCGGTCCTGCGTGAACTGGCGCTGTGGGCTGAAGACCATGTGAAGCCCCTTATAGAGCAGGCACGACACGCAGATGCGGAGGCACGGACGATCAATCGATAGAGGATGGCTTGTGCAAAGTTTGGGTTGACCGTTTTCGATGGCGAAGCGACACTTGTAGCCGGCAGCAAGGCAGGAGGAAAAAGATGGATGAGCCAGACCGCTGGCGCCACATGGCAAGCGCACCGAAAGACGGCAGCCGGATCCTCGTCACGATCCGCCCGTCCGAACAGGGGCCGGCAGAAGTTGATCTCGCATATTGGTCGAATGGCGATCAGTTCGGTGCAGAAGGCTGGCGCGCCTCTGATTCCTCGCCCGGCCGCATCGTTGAATATGCCGAGCCGGAATTGAAGTGCTGGATGCCGATGCCCTCGGCCAATCTCCAGCGCACCTCGATGCCCTCCCCCTGGGAAGGTGACGACGTTGAGCAGCTCGACGGGTCAGGGATTTAAGACCTCGCGCCGCCATGTGGCGAAGTTTCGATACATGGCGGGTGACAAAATCCGGTTGAGCTATCCACAACCATCCTTCGCCCGCGCGGTATCATTCCAATCGGTACCGACCGTTAGGACACACTTCACGATCGACACATCGCTGTGGCTTTCATAAAAACGGCGCGTCCGAGACGCGCCGCTTGAGATTTCTATGCCGACGGAAAGGCGTCAGGCGCCGGCGGTTTGCGTATGCGTTGCAAGCTGCTCTTCGTGGTTGTTGAACAGCACGTGGACGGCATCGTGGCCTGTCGGCGCGTAGTTCTGCAACGTGGCGACCACATGGGTTTCCGAGCCGGTGTTGATGCTGATCTTCGTCGAATTGGTTGCGGTGTCGACCGCTGCCGTCATCGACGCGACAGCACTTGCCTCGGTCATGCCCGGATGTTCGCCGACCAGCGCGTTCAGCAGGTTCGAAACATCCAGCTTATCGCCCTCTCCCTTCGGGCTGAAGTCGGTGATGACGTCAGCCATGTTGAGGTTGTGCAGAGCCTGGGCATCGAGCACGAAAGTATCCGCACCGGCGCCGCCGGTCATGGTGTAACCGCCACCGCTCGTCAGCGTGTCGTTGCCGTCGGTGCCGTAGAGGTGGCCGAAGTCGATCTCGGCATAGTCGCCATCATGACCGAGCGAGAAGTCGCCGGCCGAGTAGTCGCCGGTGAGACCGATGCTGGCGGTGTGGGTGCCGTCGGTGACGGTCAGCACACCACCGGTTTTCGCCGCGTTTTCCGCATAGGAGAAGCTGGCGGTCGCGGCGGAGATGTCGCCGAACCGCAGCGTGTCATTGCCGTCGAGGCCGGCGATCGTGCCGGTGAAGGCGGCCGCGTGGTCGATGGTGATCGTAGCCTGGGCATCCGTGCTCAACGTAATCGCCTGGCTGAACGAGCCGCCGATTTCGAGGCCAGCGTGGCCCGACAACAGCGCCGTGCCGCTGCCGCTGACATTGCTCTCGAGATTAATGTTGCCGCCATTCGCCCACAACACGCCATCATTGATGACGCTGCTGTGTATGTCGAGGCCGCCGGTCCCGGTCGCCTCCAGCGTGCCGGTGTTGCTCACAGCGTTGACACCCGTGTCGATGACGAGCGCGTGGCTGCCGTCGGCAATGATCGTGCCTTCGTTGACCAGCGTCAGGTGACCGTCGCCAAGTTGGCCTGCACCGGAGATGGTGTTGTCAACGTTGGTCAGCGTGACCGCGTCACCGCTGCCGAAGATGACGTTGGCCGCATCGTCGGACAGCGTCACCGTGCCGCCGCCGGTCAGCGTGAGGCCGTGCTGCACGATTTCGAAGGCCGTTTCGCTGCCGGTCGAAGAGAGATGGATGCTGCCGGTGTTGTCGAGCGTGCCGCTGAATGGCATCAGCGCACCGTCGCTAAGCACCATGTCGCCAGTATTGTGCGTCACCACGGTCTCGTTGAAGAGGAAGTCGTCTGCCGTAAGAGCCGCGGCGCTGACGCCTGCCAAGGTAATGGTCTCGCCATCGCCGAGCGTGATGACGGCATTGCCCGACGCGTCGGTCGACAGATGGGCCTGAACGTCCGCAAAGCTTGAGAAGCCCGCAAAGCCGACCAGATCGATCTTATCATGCGCCGTATCGAAGTTGTGCACGACGTCGGTGCCGATGGTGTTCGCAAAGACCAGCGTGTCGTTGCCGCTCGATGCGGTGAGCGTATCGTCGCCCGACCAGGCAAAAATCGGCGCACCCTTGGCATAGGCTTCGATGTTGTCGGACACATAGGCCGTGCCGGTCGAGCCATCGGCATTGATCCAGGTCTCGGTGACCTGAAGAACCAGTGCGCCGGTGACGCCATCGGGCGAGGTGACCGTCAGCGACGACGGATCGTTCGTCACCACGGACCAGGTGCCATCGGCATTATGCGTGCCTTCGCTGAGCACCCAGCCGGCGGGAAGGCCAGCAACGGTCAACGTGACCGCGCCGACATGATCCGACGGCGCAGAGAGCGCGAGGTTCATGGCCTCGCCGGAGGTGCCGGCGGGCTTGAAAGCGGTTAAGAAGCCGTCCGCTCCGGAATTGCCGGCCAGGTCCGTATAGCTACTTCCTGCAACCCACACAGACTTCCAACCGTTATTGCCGGCGGTGTAATTCACCGTGTAGACGTCCTGTCCGGAACCGTTCAGGCCAACATGCATGAAGTTGTAGAGCGTATAATTGCCACTGCCCACGATGTCTGACACGTTAAACCCTGACACCGCCTCACTAAAGGTGAAGGTGAGGACGTTCGTTCCGCCGGAGCTACTTTGCGTTATGGCGACTGTCGGCGCCGTCGTATCGATCTTGATATCATAGGCGCCGCTCGTCGACAGCGGGCTGGTGGTGCCCGCATCCGTGAGCGAGGCACGGAAGTTATAAGTCGATCCGTTCGTCAGCGTCGGCGTGGTAATGTCGACATATCCATTGCTGATGTTGGTCGCCGTCAGCGTGACCGCCGAGCCGAGTGCGGTCGTGCCGTTATATAGCTGCACCGTATCACCGCTGACAGCACCGGTTCCGGTCAGGCTGACGCGGATCCCAAGATTGGTGTCATCCGTAACCGCACCATCAGCCAGGTTGCCTTGGATCGACCCGACATTGTCGGCGACACGGCTGATGCTCGGTGCCGATACCGACTCGTTGGTGCCGTGGATGGTCACCACGATATCCTGTGAAGCCGTCCCGTCTGCGGACGTTACAGTCAACTTATCCGTAACTGCCTGCCCGCCGTTCAATGCCTGAACATTCGATGCAGAATTGTTGAGCGTGTAGCCCCAAACACCGGTCGTCGCATTGAAGGTGAACGTGCCGTAGGTGCCGGTCAGCGATGTCGGCGTCTGGAAATGGTTCTGGCCATTGTCGACATCGGCAGTGGTCAGCACACCGTTTGCCGTCAACTGGCCGTCCTCGGTGACCGAACCGGTCGCCGTGCCAGAGATCGAGGCTGCGTCGTTGGTACCATTGACCGTCACAACGACCGTCTGCGTCGTGACGCCACCTTGGCCATCGCTCAACTGAACCGTGAAGCTTTCCTGCGGATGATCCGAAGCCGTCAACGGATCTGCCTTCGACTGATCCAGGGCATAGGTCCAGGTGCCATTCACACCGACGCTCAGCGTGCCGTAAGCGCCAGTGACCGACCCACCATTGACGGTCTGGCCGCTGCCCGCGACTATCGACCACGTCAGCGACGTGCTGTCGACATCAGCCCCGGTCAGATGGCCGGAAACCGAATTGTGAGCGCTGTCGTCGGCAACGCCAACACCAGCCTCTGTCACGGCACCGCTGGCGCTGTCGCCATTGGCGATCGAGATCGTCGGCGCATCGTTTGTGCCGTTAACCGTCACCACGACGGTCTGTGTCGTGACGCCGCCTTGGCCGTCGCTCAACTGAACCGTGAAGCTTTCCTGCGGATGATCCGAAGCCGTTAGCGAATTGGCCTTCGATTGATCCAAAGTGTAAGTCCAGGTACCGTCCGTACCGACACTCAGCGTGCCGTAAGTGCCAGTGACCGACCCACCATTGACAGTCTGGCCGCTGCCGGCAACCACCGACCACGTCAGGGACGTGTTGTCGACATCAGCCCCGGTCAGATGGCCGAAAACCGTGTTGTGAGCACTATCGTCAGCAACACCAACACCGGCTTCAGTCACGGCACCGCTGGCGCTGTCGCCGCTGCCGATCGAGATCGTCGGCGCGTCGTTCGTGCCGTTGACCGTCACCACGACCGTCTGCGTCGTGATGCCGCCTTGGTTGTCGCTCAATTGAACCGTGAAGCTCTCCTGCGGATGATCTGAAGTATTCAGCGAATCGGCCTTCGACTGATCCAGGGCATAGGTCCAGGTGCCGTCCGCGCCGACGCTCAGCGTACCGTAAGTGCCGGTGACCGACTCACTCCCATTGGCAGTCTGGCCGCTGTCCGCAACCACCGACCACGTCAGTGTCGGGCTGTCGATATCCGCCCCGGTCAGATGGCCGGAAACCGTGTTATGAGTGCTGTCGTCAGCAATGCCAATGCCGGCCTCTGTCACGGCACCGCTGGCGCTGTCGCCGCCGGCGATCGAGATCGTCGGCGCGTCATTGGTGCCGTTGATCGTCACGACGATGTCATGGGTCGTTCCGTCAACCGAGGAGACCGTGAACCTGTCGGTCGTGCTCTGGTTCACACCCAGATTCTGCACGGCTGACAGGCTGTTATCGACCTTGTAGGTCCAGCTACCGTCCTCACCGATCGTCAGCGTACCAAGATGCGTGCCGTCAGCGTTTATGGTCGCCGCCTGGATTTTGCTTTCGCCCCGATCCGCATCGTCGATCGTCAGCGTGCCGCTTGCCTGCAGATAGCCGTCGGCGGAAACGCTGAGGTCTTCCGTGACGGCGCCGCTATCGGCGCCGCCGATCTCTGCCGCGTGATTGACATGGTCCACAGCGATGGTGAAGGCGCCTGTACCCAACGTCACCGAGTCACCATCGGAATCCGTGGCCTTCAGGTATTGCGAGAAGTCGAGCGTCTGGTCCTTGGCACCGTCGATCGTCTGGTCAAGCACGAACGTGGCGTGGCCGCTGCTGTCGACGGTCAAAGTGAAGACCGTGACGCCTCCCGCCGAGCCGGTGATCGTATGCCCATCCGTGCTGTCGAGCGTGATAGCCGCACCGTTGTACGTCAACTCGGTGCCGCCTGTCAGAGTGCTGGAGGAGGTACCGGCTGCGACGGCGTTCGCCGACCAGGTCAACGGGCTGTCGGCACCAGAGTTAACCAGTGAGGTCAGTTCCGCCGTCGTCGTTGCGGAGTGTTCGGCGGCCGTCACCACGCCATTGTCGGAGACGGTTGCGGAAATCCCTGTACCGGTCAGCGTCGGCGCGTCGTCGGCGATATTGAACGTCAGGGTCTCCTGAGCCGTTTTGCCGTTCATGTCCGTCACCGTATAGGTGAACTGATCCGTATCTCCCGATGCGTTCGAGCCAGCATGTAGCAGCGTGTAGGTATATGCGCCGTTCGCGTCGATTACGAGATCACCGTAGGAACCGTGGATCGTCGTCGTCTGGCTGTCCGGAGCCGTTTGATCGACGCTTACCGGCGCGCCGTCGGCACCCGCGACGCTGGTGATGTGCGGATTATCCAGGGTGCCCAGCGCAATGCTGCCCGTGGCTGTCAGTTCAGAAGGCTGCGGGTTGGAGCCGCCCGAAAGATTGGCCTCCGACAGTGGCGTTGCATCGATCGTCGGAGTGAAGACCGTCGGAGCGATGACAGCGGACGTCGTCTGCGTCGCGACATCGCTGAAGCCCTGGCCATCCGTATAGCTCACCGTCAAGATCAACGAATGCCCGACATCGGCACTCGTCACCGTGTAGGACGATGCGGTTCCGAGAACCGTATGGGACTGATCGTCCGCCCAGCTCCACGCATAGGTCAGACCGGACTGCCCGTGATCCGGGTCGTCTGTTGCGATCGCCGCGTTCAGCGTATCGCCTGCGACGACCGCATTGCCGGTATGCGTCGTCTGATCGGCAATCGAGACCTTCGCCGTGCCATCGTCAACGGCAGTCACGGTAACTGTCATCGTATGGGCGGTTGACGTATCCGCACCGCCATTGGCCGTGCCGCCATTATCCTGCACCGTGAAGCCGAAGTTCGCGGTTTCGGTCGCGCCGGCAAAGTCTGACGAAGGCGTGAAGTGAAGTGTTGTCAGCGCGCTCGCGGCGATGTGCTGACCGACCGTGACGGCCGTCCCGTCGAGATAAAGCGTCCCACCCGTCGGAAGGCTGGTGATGGTGACGGATTTCAGGGTATTGCCGTCGATGCTATCGCTGAAGGCGAAATCCTTCGACGAGAAATAGTAGGCCGCATGTTCGCCGGTGGAGACGCTTCCGTCCGCCGTGGTCGGGGCATGGTTGACGCCGTCGACCCTGATGGTGAAGGTGCCGTTGGTTTTGCTGCCGTCGCCGTCGGTGACGGTATAACCGATCGAGAGTATCGAAGAGTGGCCAAGCGGCAGGGCATCCAGTGCGCTGCCCGGCGCAACGGTCACATGACCGGCGTCAATCGTGACCATGGACGTGCTCAGCGTCGACCCGGCGAGATCTCCATTGGCGCTGACGCTGTCGACATGGATTGCCCCGCTCTGGGCCGCTCCGTCGGCGCCGAAGGCGATGGTTCCGGAAGCCAGTGCGAAGGTCGCGCTGCTGTCGTTCTCATGCATCGATCCGACCAGAATGGTGCTTGCTATCGGCTTATCATCGGTAATGTTGAAGGTCAGAGTGGCAGTCTGGCTTTCACCGTCAATCGGCGCGTCGCTGACTGTGACGGAGAAGGCGTCGTGGTTGCTCGCCCCGCTCGTGGTGCTGGTCAGCGTATAGGTATAGTTGATGGCCGTCGTAGTGACGCTGAGGATGTGCAGCGTTCCGTAGGCACCATGAATGGTGGCATTGGTATCGCCATTGGCGATTGTGGCGCCGACGTTGAACGTATGGCCTGCGATTGTCACCGTCGAAGGTGCATCGCCTGCAGTGATTGCGATGCTACCGGAATGGACGTTGGCGACGCCAGCCGCCCCCGTACCACCCGGCAAGCCGCTTTCGCTGACGCTTGATACCAGGCCGGCCGAATTGATTGTCGGAAGGCTGTCCGTGGCCGACTGCACGACGATGGTGACGGAGCCGCTGCCCAGGGTGACAGCATCGCCGTCGAAATCCGTCGCCGTAACGTATTTCGAGAAGTCGAGCGGCAGCGTTTTGCCGCCGTCGATCGCATGGTAAAGGCCGAATGTGGCGTGGCCGCTCGCAGGATCGACAGTCAACGTGAAGACCGTGACGCCCCCGGCCGAGCCGGTGATCGTGTGTCCATCCGTGCTGGCGAGCGTGATGGCCGTGCCGTTGTAGGTCAGCCCGGTACCGCCCGTCAGGTTCCCGGAAGACGTTCCAGCGGCAACCGTGTTCACCGACCAGGTCAACGGGCTGTCGGCGCTGGCGTGAACGAGCGAGGTCAGATCTAGCGTTGTCTCAGCAGGATTGCTTGTGGGCGTCGTGGTCGTGTCGGTGACATGGATGTTGTCGACCGTGACTGTCAGCGAGTTGTCATGCGGATCGATCTCGAGCGACGTCAGTTGCTTGCCTTCGAGCGCCGTGCCGGCGGCCGAGAAGGTCGTACCGGTAGTCGTCACCGAATAGGTGTTGCCATTGGCATCGGTGCCGATGATCGTGACGGTCTTGGACGACGCGCCTTTGTGGTCAAACACACCTATATCCATCTGGGCGAGGACAAAGGTCGTCCCCGTGTTGGATACGAGCACGATATCGCCCCCCTTGGACGACGATTCCACATGGCCGTCGCTGACACTGCCCTCGCTGACCGTCAGTTTGGCAGCCGAAGGGTTCACCGTGTCGAAATCGACGGTGTAAGATCCCGTCGTCACCAAGGGAGCATTGATCGCCGTCTCCGAGACGGTCGCGGAAACCGAGGCATGATCAACCAGCGTCGGCACATCGTCGATCAAATCGACCGAGAAGCTCTGCGTGCCGCTCGTGGTGTCGCCGTCGCCGTCATGTCCGGCAACCTGGAAGGTCAGCTTGATATCCGAGAGGTTGCTTTGACCGTTGACGTCGTCGAGCGACTTGTAAAGCGTGAAGTCGTAGGCGCCGCTGGCGTGGCCGCTGTCCTGAGACAGGACAACCTTGAAGACCCAGCTCGACTGGTCGGCGGCATTGCTGCCGGTGTAGGCGATGAGCGTCATGCCGTCGCCGCTGAGCGAGTAGGACAGCGCATGGCCGCCGGAGCTGAGCTTGGTCGCATCAAGCGTCTGATTATTGCTGTAGCTTGCGGTGAAATAGCTGCCGTTCGAACCCGCTACGAAGGTAGCAGCATGGGCGGCCGGGCCGTCAGCGCCGAAGGCGAGATTGAGCGCAACCGCACCAGTGCTGATGCCGGAGGGCGACAGCGAACCCGAATTCGTCAGAAGGTCATGCTCGGCAAGTGTCTTTGCCGATACGGCACCGCCGATCGACGGGCCGTCATCATCGAAACGAATGCTGCTGCCGATGGAAACGGACTTGGCGACGGTGTCACCGTCGCTATCGGTCGCGCTCAGCACCGCCGAGAGCTTGCCGGTGAGATCGACCGTATCACCGTCCGACTTCGACGTATTCGGGTTGGCGAGCGACATGTACTGGGCGATGCTGACCTTGCCGCTGTTGTCGAGGCGGATCGCAAAGGCGATCTCGCCGTCGGCGATCTTGCCAACAACCGTGCCGTTGGCGAGCTGCGAGAGCATGATCGCCTGACCAGCAGTCGTCGTCAAGCCGGAGTCGGCATTGTCGATATGAAGCGTCAGGCTGCTCGTCGTACCCGACGCATCGTCGGCACCCATCGAGACCGCCGGCGAGACGACGTTGTGCTGAGCGTAGACCGTCGACATATCGGGATCGTTGCCGCCGGTGATGCCCGCAAACAGGCTCTTGACCGCATTGCTGGCGTTGACGTCGTTGTCGCCACTGCCGCTCTCGTCGATCGTAATCGAGCCCGTGAGGGCCAGATCGACCTTCGGCGTGTCATCGACGATGGTGACCTTCAAAGCGCCGGTCAGCGTCACGCTGTCGCCGTCGCCGTCGGTCGCCTGGATGACGGAACCGAAGTCGATGGCCGAGATCGAGCTATTGCCTGAGCGCAGGTCGTTGCCGGGACCAGCGACGTTGTCGAGCTGATCGTACTGCTGGAAGGTGAAGCTGCCGTTGCCAGACAGCGACAATGACAGGACCGGGCGGTCGAGGACCGGGTTGTAGCCGCTGTGGTGGTCATTATCGACATAGCCGATGATCACGTTGTTGACGACCGCATAGGAGAGCGCTTCGCCACCCGAAGTCAGATGCAGAGCGGTAAGCGTCGACGCCGCATTGGCGGTGAAGCTGAAGCCGCCACCGACCGCTGCGCCGTCGGCACCGAAGGAAACGGTGGAAGCAACGGAGCCGGATACCGTGGCCGCAAAGCCGAAACCGAACAGTGCCGGCTGCGAAGACGATCCGTCATGCGTGCCATCGAGCGCGCTGTTGCCATGCGACAGGAGATTGTAAATGTCGCCCTCGTCGGCCTTGACAGCAACGGTCGTGCCGGAAGCAACCAGGACGTCGTCCGTGATGGCAATCGCCAGCGAGCCCTTCGCTGTATCGCCGTCGCCATCCGTGACCGTGAAGCCGAAATTCAGCGTCAGGCTGTCTTCGGTCGTCGACGACGTCGAATGAACAAGCGGCGCATCCGCGGTGAAGCTGTAGGAACCGTCCGAATTGATCGTCAGAACTGCAACGGTGGCATGGCTGGAGGCGCCGGTTGCCGTCCAGGTCGTCACACCGTTCGCCGCAGACGACGTCCAGGAAACGGCTTCCTGGTGGCCGATGCCGTGGCTGTCGAGGTAGATCGCCTTCAGTGTCGGCAGGCTGTCCATCGACACGCCCTTGACGCCATCGGCACCGGCGGAGAACAGAGCTCCTGCGTCGCCATTGATCGTCTTCGCGTCGGCGGCGCCGTCCAGGTTGCCATGTGCCTGCGCGTCGTCGTTGAGCGGCGTCGAGGTGGCATCGACCTTATAGGCGATTGGTGCGTCGTCCTTGACTGTGACCGTCAGCGAGCCGCTGGCCGTATCGCTGTCACCATCGGTGACGGTGAAGTTGAAGGTCAGATCCTGCGTATTTTCCGCGGCCGCATGGACGACCGGCGCACTGAGCGTGAAGCTGTAGGAACCATCCGTGCCGATCGTGAGGGTCGCGACCGTCTGGCCGCTGTCCTTGCCCGTCGCGATCCAGATCGTCTCGCCGCCCGCCGCCGTCGTCGGGCTGTCCCAAACGACCGACTCGACATGGGCAAAGCCGTCCTTGCCGGTATAGATGGCGCTGAAATCCGTCGTCGCTCCGAGCGTCACCTGATGGACGCCATCGGCGCCGCCCGAAAAAAGCGTGCCGCACGTGCCGCTGACCGTGTCGGTATCGGTTACGCCAACCGTGTCGGGATTTCCGCCCTTCAGCGCGTCGTCGTTCAGCGTCACGCTGGTCACAGTGACGGTATTTGCCAGCGGTACGTCATCCGTAACATGCAGAGTCAGCGAGCCGGTCGATGTATCATTGTCGCCATCGGTCACCGTGAAGGTGAAGGTCAGCGACAAGCTTTCTTCCGTCGTGCCGGAGGTCGGGTGGACGAGCGGCGCGCTGGTGCTGAACGTGTAGGAGCCATCGGCATTGATGGTCAGCGTGGCGACGGTGTCGTGATTGGCGCTGGAAGCAACCCAGGTTGTCGCACCGCCGGAAACCGTCGGCTTGCCCCAGGTAACGTCTTCCTGCTGTGCGAACCCGTTGGCGTCGACATAGATCGTCTTCAGAGCCGGAAGGCTGGACTGATCGATCGAGACGCTTGCAGAACCGTCGGCGCCAGCGCTGAACAGGGCGCCGGCAGCGCCCGAGACGCTATGCGCGTTGGCGTCGTTGGCATCCAGGTTTCCGCCGATCTGAGCATCGTCATTCAGCGGCGAAACAGTGTTGTCAATCGTCTGAGCAATAGGCTTGTCGTCGGCGACGGTGATGGTGAAGCTGTTCGTGGCGGTGTCGCCGTCGGAATCGGTTGCCGTGTAGCCGAAGGTCAGCGTGATGGCGTCCGAACCCTTGGCGTCATCGAGCGACTGGACCAGCGTAAAGTTATAGTGGCCGTTGTCGGTATCCGAGACCGTCGCATAGAAGACGATGTTCGAGCCAACCCCACCCTCGCCATTCATCACGGCCGTTGGAGCAGTCTCGCCGGTGTAGCCAACCAGCGTGCCATCGGCCAGCAGTACTGTATGTACGGCCAGACCATGCGAGCTCAGCGCTTCGCCGTCCTGGCCCGTCGCCGCAACCGAGGCATCGGTGAAGGCGACCGAGCGGTCGCCGGCGCCGCCATTGTTGGTGTTGGCGTTATCGGCACCCCAGGAGATGTTGAGCGAGCCGGTGGTGATGGCATCGGTCTCGACATGCGGGGTCTCGTTGCCGCTCGCCAGCGCGCCTTCGGTGACCGAGCCTGCATCGCCGGTCGCAGCGACAGGCTTGTCGTCGGCGACGGTGATGGTGAAGGTGTTTGCGGCGGTGTCGCCATCGGAATCGGTTGCCGTATAGCCGAAGGTCAGCGTGATGGCATCCGAACCCTTGGCGTCGTCGAGCGACTGCACCAGGGTGAAGTTGTAGTGGCCGTTGTCGGTGTCCGAGACCGTCGCATAGAAGACGATGTTCGAGCCAACCCCGCCCTTGGCATCCACGACCGCCGTCGGAGCGGCCTCGCCGGTATAGCCGACCAGCGTGCCGTCAGCCAGCAGTACCGTATGAACGGCCAGACCATGCGAGCTCAGCGCTTCGCCGTCCTGGCCCTGCGTCGTGACCGAGGCATCGGTGAAGGCGACCGAGCGGTCGCCGGCGCCGCCATTGTTGGTGTTGGCGTTATCGGCACCCCAGGAGATGTTGAGCGAGCCGGTGGTGATGGCATCGGTCTCGACATGCGGGGTCTCGTTGCCGCTCGCCAGCGCGCCTTCGGTAACCGAGCCTGCGTCGCCGGTGGAGGCGACAGGCTTGTCGTCGGCAACGGTGATGGTGAAGGTGTTTGCGGCGGTATCGCCGTCGGAATCGGTTGCCGTATAGCCGAAGGTCAGCGTGATGGCGTCCGAACCCTTCGCATCATCGAGCGACTGCACCAGCGTGAAGTTGTAGTGGCCGTTGTCGGTATCCGATACCGTAGCATAGAAGACGACGTTGGTTGCGGAGGTTGCCGTCGGAGCGGTCTCACCGGTGTAGCCGACCAGCGTGCCATCGGCCAAAATCGCCGTATGAACCGCAAGACCATGCGAGCTCAGTGCCTCGCCATCCTGGCCCTGTGTCGTGACCGAGGCATCGGTGAAGGCGACAGACCGGTCGCCGGCGCCGCCGTTGTTCGTGTTGGCGTTATCGGCACCCCAGGAGATGTTGAGCGAGCCGGTGGTGATGGCATCGGTCTCGACATGCGGGGTCTCGTTGCCGCTCGCCAGCGCGCCTTCGGTGACCGAGCCTGCATCGCCGGTCGCAGCGACAGGCTTGTCGTCGGCGACGGTGATGGTGAAGGTGTTTGCGGCGGTGTCGCCATCGGAATCGGTTGCCGTGTAGCCGAAGGTCAGCGTGATGGCGTCCGAGCCCTTCGCATCATCAAGCGACTGCACCAGCGTGAAGTTGTAGTGGCCGTTGTCGGTGTCCGAGACCGTCGCGTAGAAGACGATGTTCGAGCCGACCGCGCCCTTGGCATCCATGACCGCCGTCGGAGCGGCCTCACCGGTATAGCCAACCAGCGTGCCATCGGCCAAGAGCGCCGTATGAACGGCCAGACCATGCGAGCTCAGCGCTTCGCCATCCTGGCCCTGTGTCGTGACCGAGGCATCGGTGAAGGCGACAGACCGGTCGCCGGCGCCGCCGTTGTTCGTGTTGGCGTTATCGGCACCCCAGGAGATGTTGAGCGAGCCGGTGGTGATGGCATCGGTCTCGACATGCGGGTTCTCGTTGCCGCTCGCCAGCGCGCCTTCGATAACCGAGCCTGCATCGCCGGTCGCAGCGACAGGCTTATCGTCAGCAACGGTGATGGTGAAGGTGTTCGTGGCGGTATCGCCATCGGAATCGGTTGCCGTGTAGCCGAAGGTCAGCGTGATGGCATCCGAACCCTTGGCGTCATCGAGCGACTGCACCAGGGTGAAGTTATAGTGGCCGTTGTCGGTGTCCGAGACCGTCGCATAGAAGACGATGTTCGAGCCAACCCCGCCCTCGCCATTCGTCACGGCCGTTGGAGCAGTCTCGCCGGTGTAGCCAACCAGCGTGCCATCGGCCAGCAGTACTGTATGTACGGCCAGACCATGCGAGCTCAGCGCTTCGCCGTCCTGGCCCGTCGCCGCAACCGAGGCATCGGTGAAGGCGACCGACCGGTCGCCGGCGACGCCGTTGTTGGTGTTGGCGTTATCAGCACCCCAGGAGATATTGAGCGAGCCGGTGGTGATGGCATCGGTCTCGACATGCGGGGTCTCGTTGCCGCTCGCCAGCGCGCCTTCGGTGACCGAGCCTGCATCGCCGGTCGCAGCGACAGGCTTGTCGTCGGCGACGGTGATGGTGAAGCTGTTCGTGGCGGTGTCGCCATCGGAATCGGTTGCCGTGTAGCCGAAGGTCAGCGTGATGGCATCCGAACCCTTGGCGTCATCGAGCGACTGCACCAGGGTGAAGTTATAGTGGCCGTTGTCAGTGTCCGAGACCGTCGCGTAGAAGACGATGTTCGAGCCAACCCCGCCCTCGCCATTCGTCACGGCCGTCGGAGCGGTCTCGCCGGTGTAACCGACCAGCGTGCCGTCAGCCAGCAGTACCGTATGAACGGCCAGACCATGCGAGCTCAGCGCTTCGCCGTCCTGGCCCTGTGTCGTGACCGAGGCATCGGTGAAGGCAACCGAGCGGTCACCGGCGCCGCCATTGTTGGTGTTGGCGTTGTCAGCACCCCAGGAGATGTTGAGCGAGCCGGTGGTGATGGCGTCAGTCTCGACATGCGGGGTCTCGTTGCCGCTCGCCAGCGCGCCTTCGGTGACCGAGCCTGCATCGCCGGTCGCAGCGACAGGCTTGTCGTCGGCGACGGTGATGGTGAAGCTGTTTGCGGCGGTGTCGCCATCGGAATCGGTTGCCGTGTAGCCGAAGGTCAGCGTGATGGCATCCGAACCCTTGGCGTCATCGAGCGACTGCACCAGGGTGAAGTTATAGTGGCCGTTGTCGGTGTCCGAGACCGTCGCATAGAAGACGATGTTCGAGCCAACCCCGCCCTCGCCATTCGTCACGGCCGTTGGAGCAGTCTCGCCGGTGTAGCCAACCAGCGTGCCATCGGCCAGCAGTACTGTATGTACGGCCAGACCATGCGAGCTCAGCGCTTCGCCGTCCTGGCCCGTCGCCGCAACCGAGGCATCGGTGAAGGCGACCGACCGGTCGCCGGCGACGCCGTTGTTGGTGTTGGCGTTATCAGCACCCCAGGAGATATTGAGCGAGCCGGTGGTGATGGCATCGGTCTCGACATGCGGGGTCTCGTTGCCGCTCGCCAGCGCGCCTTCGGTGACCGAGCCTGCATCGCCGGTCGCAGCGACAGGCTTGTCGTCAGCGACGGTGATGGTGAAGGTGTTCGCGGCTGTATCGCCGTCGGAATCAGTTGCCGTATAGCCGAAGGTCAGCGTGATCGCGTCCGAACCCTTGGCATCATCGAGCGACTGCACCAGCGTGAAGTTGTAGTGACCGTTGTCGGTATCCGATACCGTAGCATAGAAGACGACGTTGGTTGCGGAGGTTGCCGTCGGAGCAGTCTCGCCGGTGTAGCCGACCAGCGTACCATCAGCCAGCAGCGCCGTATGAACGGCCAGACCATGCGAGCTCAGCGCGCCATTGTCCTCACCCGTCGCCGAAACCGTGGCATTGGTGAAAGCGACCGAGCGATCGCCGAGGCCGCCCTTGTCGGTGTTGCCGCCGTCAGCGCCCCAGGAGATGTTAAGTGAACCAGTGGCGGTCGCGGCGCCGGTGTCATGGGTCAGGGCTGCATTACCAGCAGACAGAGCTGCTTCGGTAACCGAACCCGCCGTACCAACGGCCGCAACCGGCACGCTGTCCGTGATATCGACGGTTGCGACAGCCGAAACCGTATGGCCGCTCGTGTCGGAGACCGTATACCGAAATTGAAGTTCAAGCACATCGCTGGCCGAATTGGCGCCGCGGGGATGGTCGAGGGCAGCGAGCTGGGTGAAGGTGTACGCGCCAGTCGAGGCGTTGAATACCAGCGTGAAGACAGTGACGCCATTCGCGACGCCGGTGACGGTCTGGCCGCTCTGGGTGACGACAACGGGAACGCCGCCGGAGGTCAGGCCCGATAGCTGCTGCGTACCGCTGCTGGTGATTTCTGCCTCGCCGACCAGCGTGACAGTGGTGATCGAGGCATTATTGCCGCCGAAGCCGAAGCGGCCGGTGCTGCTTGTCGTGAGGAAGGCGCCAGTGCTGCTGCCGCGTTCGATCAGCGAAGCTGTTTCGGTCGCCTGCTGAAGGATAAAGGGAACGCGAGTCTGGGTGCCAGACAGATTGCCGCCGTTCCCGTTGCCACCTATGTCGCCAGGACCGAGCAGACCAATCAGATTAAGCGGCGTGCGGGCATTCGGGGCCTGGCTGTCAGTGAACTGGTGGCCGGAATCCGTGCTATTGCCGGCGTGAACCGAACCGTCAGGACCTTCGGCGACGTTGATGCCCTGCTGCTGCAGGGCAGCGACGATGGCCTGCTGCGGCAGCGTGACTTCGCCGATCAGGAAGGTCGGGACGTGCAGCGCGCCGTTGATGATGACGATGCGCGTGCCGTCGGCCTGGATGAGAACGAGGTTGCGCCCCTCGACGTGAATGTCGTCGATCGAGGTGTTCGGCGGCAGGTGGACGACGTTGCCATTGTCGGGCACGATTTGGATTGGCTGACGGGCATCGGCGTTTTGCGGCTCGTTGGCGGCAAGGCGCTCGGTCTTGCCGTTCGCCTGCTGCTCGGCGGCCTGTGCCACCTCAAACGCGGCGACATCAGCATTCTGCGACAACGGCCGAGACGCATTGATGTCGGCTGCAAGGCCTTCGTTCCGGTCGCCCGATACGAGATCGTTCGAAACCGCTTCGTGGTCTACCGTCGAAATGCGCGAATCTTCCATAAGTCTAACTCCCGGTGTCTCGTAATTTGACGGCAATCAATTACGAGAGCGGGGTGATTGCAATACTTCGTTAACCTCACAGATATAGCCGGTTATGCACGACCGCAGATATATTTACCCATGGTTAACTCAACAACCAAACAACTCCTTAAGTATACCGCTTGACTTTCCGTCAGCCGCTGTGTGCAAATGCGCCGCCATAGGCTGTCGCAGCCTGCGTTCGGGAATCGGGGGAGTGAGTTGTGCCGTTTGCGATCAGCCTTTCGTTGAGCCTTTTGACTGATTGGCTGCGGCGCAGACAGCACCGGCGCCCAACAGGCGGTGCCGTTCTTGTCCTCTGCGCCAGCCTCGCCGGATGCCAGATGAACGGTGCTGGCCTGAGCAGCAACAGCAAGAACGACGACGTAAAAATGCCGTCCACCGCCATCGATGAAACCTACGGCGGCGACAGCGGCACGGAAATTACGTTGCTGATGCGCAAGGGCGCAGCAGGTCTCTACGAAGGTCCGGCTCGCGACGTGCGTGACGGGGCAGTGCTTGGCGTCGGCGAGCTCGGCAGCAATCAGGTTCGGCTGCGTGTAAAAGATGTCGGCCAGGGCCCTGCAGGAATCGCGGCGCAGGTCGCCGCGGCCAAGAGCCGCAATGCCGCGCTGATCGTCAGCTATCTGCCGCCGGCCGAGACCGCTGCCATTGCCGCCATTTCCCCCGCCCAACGCCCGCCACTGCTTAACCTTGCGAGTGCTATGGCCTCGACCGGTGGCGATGTCTTCAACCTCGCTTCGGACGAAATCGATAGCGCGACCGAGGGCGTCAAGGCGGCCGGTCCCGGAGGTCACAAGAAGGTGTCGGCGCTGGTGCCTGCGGATTTTTCTCCATCCGACAGCACCAGGTTGAGCAACGCCATCTGGAACAGCGGCAACACTTTCATGGGCCTTGGCCGTTACAACACAAGCGATCAGGCCGCGGATATCCTTACCAAGAACCGGCCGCTTATCCAGTCGGCCGAGATCGTGGTCATTCTCGGTAACACGCCGGAAATCGGCGCAGTAGCGAGTGCCGTGCGCAGTGCTGCCATTCCCGCTCAGGCGGTGGTGGGCACCAACAGATGGCCCCAATCAATCTATGCCGTGTCGGCTGTGGCTGGTGCATTTGTCGCGACGGACGACACGCAAAGCAGCGGGCTAATTGCCGAGCGCTACCAGCGCCACTTCAACCATCCGCTGACAACCTCCGGCGCCTATGGCTACGACGCTATGGCGATCGCCTCCGGCCTCATCCGTTCCCAGGGCCCGCAAGCCATCACCACCGCCAACCTGATGAACAAGGTCGGCTTCCGCGGCACGACCGGGCTGTTCCGCTTCAATGCCGCCGGCATGGTAGAGCGCAAAATGGTGATCAATACGATCGACGGCGGCAAGCTGAAGGTCGCCGCGCAGCCCTCGCAGTCGTTCTGAAGCTGAGCAATCGCATCGAGCGCAGTGCACATAGCGCGCACTGTCGCGCCGCGCTGTGTTATCAGTTGCAGCGCCATGCTGGATCATTTTGTGCGCCTGACGGCATCATCCTTAATGGTTTCCCACCAAACCCGGTTGAATTTTATACTTATTTGATCGCTTAATTTATACTTAGATTATCTACGCTTCCGAACGCCGTATTCAGAGGTATGGCGCATTATTCTCTCAACCAGGGAGAATAATGCACCAATGGAACGCAAGAACAATAAAGTTATACTTGCAGCGATTGCTGCAGCTTCCCTTGCCTTTGGTCTGTCGTCATCAACCACCTGCCTGGCGGCGACCAGCGATACCGTCCGCCCGGTCGTCAACCTGCTTTCGGATCCGCTGTTCGACACGGTCATCAATCTCTTTGCGCCGACCGCCGCAAACACAGCAAAGGCGATTGAGGGCCTCGACCTTGCCGCGCTGAGCCAGAGCCTCGCCGTCGAGCCCGCAGGTCTTCCGCATAATGATGAAGCTGTGCTCGAGCCGGCACGTCCCGCACAGCCGACCAACACCCCAATGGGCGACTCGGTGTTCGGAACAGTCGCCATCCCCTTCAAGCATCTTGCGGCGCTCGACAAGTTTGCCGGCCCGCTCGCCGAGATCCGTTCCGGCAAAGCGCTCGGTTGCAGCGCTGGTGGATGCGATACAGCCGCAGCTGCCGTCGCGGCTGCCGAGACAAAGGCTGCCGGCGCCTCGATCCGCGACAAGATCAACACCATCAATTTCACCGTCAACCATGCCATCCGCTACGCCAGCGACATGGATACCTATCATGTGACGGACTACTGGGCGAAGCCGAGCGAGGCCCTGTCGCACCAGCAGGGCGACTGCGAGGACTTTGCCATATTAAAGATGGCCGCCCTCTACAATGCAGGCGTCGATCTCGACCAAATGGCGCTGGTCATCCTCTTTGACCAGCAGCGGCATTTCTACCACGCCGTCCTCTCGGTCTCGGTCAACGGCAATTATTTCATCCTCGACAACATGCGCGATGAGGTTTTGTCCGACAGGCGCATTGCAGAATATCTGCCGCTCTATTCGATCGTCGCCGGCCGCGGCTATCTGCACGGCTCCCGCGATCCTCATGCGAAAGCGGTTGTCGCCGCAATGCCGCTCGCCAAGGTGGCCCCTGGCGAAGGCGAGATCCACTAATCGGGCTCGCCTTTTCGACGTTCCGCGGCGAATGCCGCGCTCAACGAACGTGACGACTTCTCAATAAACGGAAATATAGCCCATCAGCATCGGGGCCTCGTGCGTCGGTGCCAGTGCCAGATTGATCTGGCCCGTCAGCGATTGCGAGCCGAGGCCGATCTTGAAGCCTGTATTCAGCGTCTTGCCGCGATTGCTCGATAGGACGGAGAATACTTCCTCGACCTGGGTGTCGATGGAAAAGCGCAGGGTGCGCGCCGTCTGCTGGACGTCATCAATCAAAGGCAGGCGGTGGCGCAGCATTTTCAGGAAGGCATCGTTGAAGAGCTTGATCCCGCGCTCCCGCGTCAACACCACCGCCGGCGTCGGCGACGCCTGAAGGACTGCGTTGAGATTGGTCAGCGACGCAACATCTTCGATGGCGTCCAGACGGCTCAGCGCCCATTTGAAGCTCAGAACGCGCAGCAGCGAGGCGAGATTGCCCGTTTCCGGCATATCGGTCGCCGTATGGTAAACGAGGTCGCCGATGCTGATGCCGCCGGCTTCGGACATCCGTCCGAGGCCGTCCCAATAGATCCGCTCCAAGCGGATGCCGCGACGCTCACCGCCGCCAGTCACGGCGCGGAAACGCGGCTCCAGTTCGTCACCATCGACGGATGGCAAGGCTTCGCTGCGGGCCATCGTCGTGACTTCGTCCTTTCCGGCTCCTTTGCGCATCGCCGCCCTCACCGTTCTGTCAGCGCTTCGGAGCGCGCCTTGTTGATCGGCTTCATCAAATAGGCAAGGATCGCCTTGCGGCCGGTCATGATCTCGGCCGAAGCCACCATGCCGGGGATGATCGGATAGCGCTTGCCGTCGCGCTCCAGCTCCGACTTGTCGGTCTTGATGCGCACGAGGTAATAGGTTTCGTTCTTGTCCTTATCGACCAGGCTGTCGGCGGAGACGTTGACGACCGCGCCATCCAGCGCGCCGAAGATCGAGAAATCGTAGGCCGAGATCTTGATGACCGCCGGCTGGCCGAGGCGCACGAAGGCAACGTCGCGCGGTGAAATCTTCGCCTCGATTAGCAGATTGTCGGCTGTCGGCACGACGCCGGCGATGACTTTGCCGGCGTCGACATAGGCGCCGATCGTGTTGACCTCCAGCGTATTGACGATGCCGTCGACCGGGGAACGGATATCGGTATGCTTGACCCGGTCGGAAGCCCCACGGATCGTCTCGTCGACGACGGACAGCTCCGACAATGCCTGCCCCTTGTCGGTCAATGCCTGCTGGCGCAGCTGCAACCCGAGGTCGTTGACCTGCAGATTCGCTTCCTTGATGGCTGCCTGCAGGCGATCCAGGCTTTCGACATAGACTTTAAGCTGACCCTGCAGGTCGACCAGGTCTCGCTGGACTTTCAGGATTTCAGTTTCGGCGACGAGCTTTTTCTCGCCGAGCGGCTTCAGAAGATCATACTGCTTCTGAGCCCCGGCGATATTCTGCGTCAAACGGTCTATGTTGGCGTGGGCCTCGTCCAGCTCGTTCTGATGCTGCTTCAAACGCTGATCGAGAACATTAAGCTTGTTCTGATAGGCGGCGCGATCCGCCTCGAAAAGCTTTTCCTCGTTATCGCAGACGTCCTTGGCGGTGGCCAGAATATCGGCCGGACAGATAAATTGCGCGTCGTAGGTGCCGGCCTCCTCCAAGGCGAGGCGCTCGACCTTGGCACCGAGAGCGCGGGCCTTGGCCACCGACTCACCAAGCGTCGATTGTGTCGTGGTGTTGTCGAGCTGGACCAGAAGATCGCCCTTATGGACGACCTGGCCAAGATTGACATTGATCTGCTGGACGATGCCGGGCTCGGACGACTGTACAATCTGCGTCTTCGATACCGGTATCACCTTCCCCTCGCCCCGTGCGATCTCGTCGATGTCGGCCAAGGCCGCCCAGGCAATGAAAGCGGCAATCATCAAGGCACAGATACCGAGGATCAGCCGGGCGAAAAGCGGAGGATTGTCGTGGATATTGTGGCGATGACTACGCATCAGGACACCGCCTTGCGCTGCATCGCCTCGATGACGGCGTGCTTTGGTCCATCGGCAATGATGCGGCCCTTGTCGATGACGATCAGCCGGTCGACCAGCTCCAACATGCTGTGGCGATGGGTTGCCACCATCACCGTCGTTTCCGGGCCGAACGCATTTGTCAGCTTGTTGATCAGGTGCCGTTCGCTCGCCAGATCCATGGCCCCCGAGGGCTCGTCGAGGAAAACGATCTTCGGCCGGGTCAGGAGCAGGCGGGCGATGGTCAATGCCTGCTTCTGGCCATTCGAAAGGTTCGCGCCGCGCTCGCCGACGGGCATGTCGAAACCGCGCGGGTGAACGGCGACGAACTCCTCGACACCGGTCATCCGCGAGACGGCCAGCAACTCCTCGTCGCTGGCATCGGCCCTGCCGAGCAGCAGGTTTTCTTTCACTGTGCCGGAGAACAGGTCAGACGACTGGCCGGCGACAGCCACGGCGGCGCGCACCTCTGCCATGTGATACTGGCGGATATCGACGCCATCGATCAGCACGCGGCCGCTGGTAGGCTGGAAAAGCCCGTCAAGCAACCGGCCGAGCGTCGTCTTGCCCGAACCGATGCGGCCGATAATCCCGATCTTCTCCCCGGGCGTGACCGTGAAGGACAACTGATTGATGACCGCCTGATCGGAACCCGGATATTGGAAAGAGACGTTCTGGAAGCTGAATCCGCCGCTGCGGATCTGCCGGTTGACGAAGCCGACAGTCGACGGTCGATCATCAGGCTGTTCCATGATCTTGTCGAGAATGCGCAGCGACATGGTGGCCTGGCGGAAACGCGCCAGTGTCATGGCGATCTGTCCGAAAGGCGCGCCGGCACGGCTCGCCAGCATGACGGTGGCGACGATCGCGCCCATGGCAATTTTTCCATCGGCGAATTCATAGGTGCCCGCCACGACGATGAACACGCTAACCATCTGTTGCAGCAACATCGTCAAGTTGATGGCGTTCGACGAGATGTGCTTGATGTCCTCGCTGGTGCGGCTCGAATATTTCGTCAGCTCCTGCCAGCGGCGTAGCATGGTCGCTTCGGCTCGAAGGCTCTTCAATGTCTCGATCGTCGAAATCGTCTCGACAAGCATGGACTGGCGACGTGATGCCTCGTTCGTCGCAGCCGCCATGCGCTTGCCAATCTGCGCCTGGGCCACAAGGCCGATCACGACAGACAGAACGAAAGCGACAGCCGGAATAACCACCAGCCAGTCGGCGATCATATAGATGACGATCAGGAAGATGATGACGAAGAGGCTGTCGATCAGCACACCGATCGTGTTCGAGGTGAAGAATTCTCGCACGAATTCATATTGCGTCACGCGGTTGGCATATTCGCCTGTCGACATCGGGCGAGAGGCTAGCGTCGAATTCAGGATCTTGTCGAAGATCAGTTGCGAAAGGCGCAAGTCCGCCTTGCGGCCGGCATAGTCGATCAGCGCCGCGCGGGCCGTCTTCAGCAGGAAATCGAACAGATAGGCCAGGGAAATGCCGATCGTCAGCACCCAAAGCGTTGGGAACGCCTTGTTTGGCAGCACGCGGTCATAGACATTCATGGTGAAGAGCGGCGAGGCCAGCGCGATGATGTTGATAAACAGCGCCGCCAGCATGACACGAGTATAGGTGCGCCAGTAGGGCACCAGCGTCGTTGCCAGCCAATGCCGCTTCTCTATCTCCATCGCATGACCGACGCGCGCTTCTTCCGAAGCATTCTGATAGTAGAGCGTGAAGGCAAAGGCGGCCTGCGGATTGAGCGCCGCAAGCTCATCCCGCGTCAGGTGGAGCGGCGTCCCCGCTGTTGGCGCGATATCGATGACGTAGGAGCCATTTTCGGCGATTTCAAGCAATGGAAGCACACCGCCACCAGCAAAGGTGACGATGGCGGGACAGTCGAAATTACCCAGCCGGCAATCGCGCTCCTTGTGCTGCAGCACCTGCAGGCCGACGCGTTCTGACAGTCGCTCGACGTCGTCCTGCTCCATGGCCTCCAGAACCTCGTCCGGAACGCCTGAAAACAGCACTGTGTCGGAGCTCGGGCGACCGTAAAACGCAGCGACCGATTTAAATGCCGATTTAAACGTCTGCAGCGGTACGCTCGCAGACACCTCAGGTGCCACGTTCAACATGGAGTATTATCCAATCCGGATCGCGACGATTAGCGAATCGGCTCGAGCAGATCCATCGGCAGGCCGGGCTTCTGATGCGAGTCGTATTTGGTATAGCCGGGATCAGCCGTGTTCGACGACACGCTGAACTGATCACGGGCATAAGGCGTTGCCTGATCGACCGGCTTCAGCTTCATCGTCGACAATAAACTGCCCGATGCGGCAAGGATCTTGTATTCGGCAAAGAGCGAGGCGACGTCCGCCGTCTTGGCCAAAACCTCGGTGTTGAAGCGAGTGTTCTGGGCATCCAACAGATCGAGCAGGGAGCGCTGACCGACCTTGAACTGCTCACGATAGGACGTCACGAGCTGGGCGTTTGTCTTTTCCTGCCCGTCCAGGATACGCGCGAGCTGGGCCTGATTGGTACGCTCGCTCCAAGCGGAACGAACAGACTGATCGACCTCGCGATATGTTTCACTCAGCGCATAACGCTGTTCGGCGGCGCGACGGACCAGTTCCTGCTGATGGGCGGTATCGATGCCGCCGTGATAGAGGTTCCACTTGGCGACGACACCGACCTGGACGTCGTTGGTGTTGCCCTTGTTGCCGTCCACATCGTCACCGATACGGGCGCTGCCGACAAGGTCCAGCTTCGGCAGGAAGGCAGACTTGGAACCGCGGACATCGGCGTCCGCGGCGTTCACGTCAGCTTTGCCGGAGGAAATCTGCGGATTGTTCTTTTGGGCGATGAAGACAGCATCATCCAGCGTCTTCGGCAGGTAATGCGACACGGAGGCCGGACGCTGGGCATTGCTGATCGGTTCGCCGACGACCTGAAGGTAGCGGATCTTCGTCGCATCCAGTTCCTGCTTGGCTTCCTGAAGACGGGCATTTGCCGCCTGCAGGCGCTCGCGGCCCTGATAACGATCGGCATCGGTAAGGGCCCCGCCCTTAATGCTATCCTCGATGTTACCGACCATCTGCTTGTGGAAGGCGACGTTCTTTTCCGCGGCCGCGACAATTTCCGTCTGCAGCATATATTCGAGATAATCCTGGGTCACTTCAAGCGCTAAGGCTTCCGAGCGCTGCTGGACGCGAAAGGATGCGCTGTCGACACGAGCCGCCTGCTTATCTTTCTGTGCCTTGCGGTCGCCGCCGTCAAACAACGTCTGCGTAATCGTCAAGCTGACGTCGGCCGGATTTAGGTAATCCGTGCTACGCGTCAGGGCTCCCGACGTGACATCCGAAAGCCTACGGCGACCATAACCCGACTCCAGATCGACCGACGGCAGATAAAGCCCCCTCGCCTGCCGCAGTTGGAACTCGGTTGCCTCCCTATTCTGGGCAGCCTCCATGATCTGCGGGTTGGTCTTCATTGTCTTGTCAATTGCCTGCTGCAATGTCGTAGCGTAAGCAGCGCCGCTCAATAAAGAACTAATGGCTACCGAAATGCCGATCGCCCCAATCAATCGTTTTCTATAAACCAAAATAGTACCCTTCCCCAAAAACAGTACTTTGCTAATATACTTCCAGGCTTATTCATCCACTAGGTAGACGAAATCACATCTACTTGCAAAGTAGATTCTTATTTATTTCCTCTGAAGCAGTTAATATCGCGGCGCGCAAGCCTCATGACTAACAATTTGTTGACCATTTTTGGTCTGTTCACAGTCACTGCGCAGACGTGCGGTCGATCCGGCACGCAGTCGTCTCTTTATGCAGAACACGGGCCTACCTTCGGCGGTGTGGGCTGGTACAAAACGACCACCGATAACTGAGAATGCTGCACGCTATCTTGGCCGCAATCACGTAATCGAGGACGGCAGGGCCCAGTTATCGCGTCGCCGGCGCTTTAGCCGAAGCAACGCCGTAGAAAGTTGACTATATTCTCACTCGATCTCAGAACCGTAAGTTCTGCGAAGCCGATCTGCGATTATCCGGAAACATATCTCGCTTCTGTTGCTGAAAATTACTTTCAAGGCGCCGAATATCTGCTCGTTATGGGATCCGAACGCGGACCCCGTCGAAGGCGCCGGCAGGGTCGATGCGCGCTACTCCGGCAGGCCGGCAGCACGTAGCGCATCACCAAGGCATTGCGCGAGCGCCGGCGCACAGTCGACGCCTGCAAACTGGCGGCCGAAGTGAAACGTTGGATGCAGCTCAAGCACCCGCGCAGCGGCTGCCCTCGCTTCTTCCAGCCGGCCGAGCTTGGCCAGGGCGGCAGCCAATTGCACATGGGTGATGCTGTGTGCGGGATTGGCCTGAACAGACTTGTAGGCTGCGCGACAGGCTTCATCATAGCGGCCAAGCAGCAAATGACTCATCGCTTGCGCATCGAATGCGGCAAAAGCCCATGAGTCAAATGGGCTCAGCCGCATGCCCCGCTCGCTCCACTCGATGGCCCGCTCTGCTTCTCCGCCCCATCCGAGAATGACGCTTCCCAAGATATAGGTCAGGGCAGATGACGGGCTGATGGCGAGTGCGGCTTCCAGTGCGGTGAAAGCAGCTTTCCGGTCATGTCCATCCATGCCAATGGAAAAACCCGCAAGGGTCAGGGCGGATGCATCATCCTGTCCGTGGAGGATCGCTGAGCGAGCATGGCGGATGGAAGCGGCACGGTTGGCTTCCTGCAGGCCGGCGCGCAGGAAGAGGCAATGATGGCACATCGCGGCATTGCCATGCGCCAGCGCATAACCCGGATCGAGTTCGATGGCACGATCGAGCATCACCAGCGCTCGCGCAACCCGGTCCGGCATGCCGGAATCCACGTCGAGCTGCGCCCGCAGCACAAGATCATATGCATCGAGGCTGTCGGGACGCTTGCGCTTCACCCTATCGATTTCGGCACGCCGCAGGCTGGGTGCGATTGCACCGACAGCCGATAGGGCGATCTCGTCCTGAAGCGCAAAAATATCGGTAGAGCAGCGGTCGTACCGCTGAGCCCATACGTGAGCGCCGGTCGATGCATCGATCATCTGGCCGGTCACGCGTACGCTGCCACCGGCTTTCCGCACGCTGCCTTCGAGCACGTAGCGGACACCGAGCTCGTGGGCGACCTGCTTCACGTCCACCGCGCGACCCTTGTAGATGAAGGTCGAGTTACGCGCGATGACGAGCAGCCAATTGATGCGCGCTAGGCCGGTGATGATGTCGTCAACCATCCCGTCAGTGAAATAATCCTGTTCAGGATCGCCGCTCAGGTTGGAGAACGGTAAAACCGCGATCGAAGGCTTGTCTGGCAATGTCGGCGTTGTCGTAGCCAAGACCGCGGCTGCCGAATCAGGACCATCAACTGCGACCGCCGGTCCGACATAACGATAGCCGCGTCGTGGCAGCGTCTCTATCCAGCATCCGCCACCGCTAAGGTTTTCGAGAACCCGCCGCACCGCCGCGATCTGGACCGTCAGGTTGCTGTCCTCTATGGCGAGCCCGGGCCATGCAGTCTCGATTAGCGCTTCCTTCGAAACCGGTGAACCCGACCGCTCCAAGAGCAGCGCAAGCAACGCAACCGCCCGCTGACCGAGCGGCGTCGGCTTGTCGCCGTGGAACAGGATCCCGGCATCGGCGTCGAGGCGAAATGGGCCAAACGTGAGGCTTGTAACCATTCCTGAAGAAGATACCGTTTGCGATCTTTTCGCAACAATTTCGGAACGGCTTCAGGACTGTCCGACAGGGCGGTGGCATTCTGGGTGGGTGCTTGCGGAAGCAGCACCGAGCCAATGGAGGATAAGATGAGCGCCGCCCCTGTCATCCGCATGCCTGACGAGAACAAGGGGGTCATGCTGCGTGGCCATCCCATGGTGTTTCTCGTCACCGGCGAGGATACGAGACACACGAGCATGTTCGACTGGACGATCCCAGCCGGGTTTGCCACCGGCCGGCATATCCATCGCGTGCAGGAGGAAACCTTCTACATGCTCGACGGCGAATGCCTCTGGCACGTCGGCGAAAAAACGATCCGCGCTACCCCGGGTACCTACCTGTTCATTCCAGCGGGCGTGCCGCACAACATCACCAATGTCAGCGAAAAGCCGGCGCGCGTGCTGATGACCGTCTCTCCGCCCGGACACGAGCATTATTTCGAAGAGCTTGCGAAGCTCGCTGCACACGGCTCTCCCGATCCAAGCGCGCTTGCCGACTTGCGGAGCCGCTACGATACCGATCAGATCTCTACTCTGACAACAAGCGCGTAGGCGCGATTGGCAGGCCCAGTGCAACGCGGCGACAGGTGCAACGCAGGACCTCTGGCGTTGGTTTACAGGACCTTCTCCGGTCCGCCGACCGGATTTTTTGCAGCAAGCGAGGCCGACTACAATCACGCTGACAGTATTCAGCGCATTTCGTCCGATTCATCCGCGACGCCGACATGATGTCGATAGACCATTCCCCAGCCTTTCCAACCCGTGAACAGGAGGATGAGGACAACGATCAGCGACAGGACGAGGCCAACCGGCACCACCGCCGCCTCTGCGTGGGCATATCGCGAGTACCAGTTGTAAAGCTCGATCAGGACGACAAGGACGTTGCCGCCGGCGTGAAGCCATAAGTCCTGAAGGTTACGGATCTGGGCGTCGCCAAGGACGTCGGTGAGTCCGGCAACAGCGGCCAGCGCGGCCATGATCAGGCCGGCCCCGAGCAGCCAGAGCGAACCGGTGACCCAGGCTGCATTGCCGGTTCGCCAGAAAACGAGGTCGCAAACGAAGGTCGCGACGAAGAAGGCGATCGGGAATGGTATCAGCATTGCGTGGACAGGGTGGCCGGCAATGCTTGCCGTGCTGTGAGGATTGTGGGTGATCATAGGCTGGGCCATCGTAATGCCTCCCGGAGGCGCGGCGAGCGCCGCCATCAGACCACATCACGACGCATGAGAGGCTTGGCAGCACAAAGCCATACATATGAACTCCGGTTGCATAGGAATGTTCCACAACGCGACGGCGGTACGGGCGCGTCTATAGGGCCATTTAGGAATGCAACAATTGGACCAGCTACAGATCCAGTTGCCCCTTGTTCCGTTGATGAGACGCAATGCCACTGCCGGACGAGCTGCCATTGCAGATCGCAAAAAGCGGGCCAAAACGGCCGGTTCACCATTTGTGAAGGTCCGGCGGCAATGCTGCGTCATTCTGAGGTGATTCGACTTACAAGGACGAAGACAGTATGACGGTTGTACAGTTTCCTGCCGATCGGCGCGTAGCCGAAGTCAAACGATGCGCAGAAGCTCTCCAGCGCCTTCATGGCGAGGAAGCTAACCGTTTCTGGCGGTCGGAGATGGCGGCGCTTGCCGCTGCGCTCGAACGGCAAGGTATGACCGAGGAGGCTATATCGCGCCAAGCGAGCCGCTTCATGCATGCGGTTCAGATGGAACTGCAAGTCGCCTTTGCGATGGATGAGGCAGGACACTAGGTTTCGAATAGCAGCTAGGCGGCCTGATCGGGAAATAACTGGTCAGATATCGACGATGAGGCCCTTGGCTTTCAGCACCGGCTCAAGCTTGCTGACTTCGATGACCGATTTGCCTTGCCTATAGGCTTCGATGTAGCCCGCTTCGGCATCGTCACGCGCCTGCGAAAGCCGCGCGACCTCCCGCGCTTCCTCTCTGCGAACGACGACAAGACCATCCGCGTCGCCGACGATGATATCACCAGGATTGATGATCTCTCCGCCGACGATGATCGGATCGTTGACCGCAGCGAGCGTCTCCTTGACCGTGCCTTTGATGCAGACGCTGAGTGAGAAGACCGGAAACCCGAGTTCCCTCAATTGAAGCGTATCGCGCACGCCTGTATCGGTCACCAAGCCGCCGATGCCCTTGGCAAGGCAAGCATTGGCCAGAACATCGCCGAAGGAGCCCGCTTCCTCGTATTCTCCCGCAGACACGACGATGATGTCGCCCGGTTTGGCGTAGTTGATCGCAAGCTGCAGCATGATGTTGTCGCGCGGCGCGCACTTCACCGTGAACGCCGGACCGCAAAGCTTCATGCGATAGTCCACGGGCTTCAGACGCGAGGAGAGCGCGCCGCGGCGACCCTGGGCTTCATGGATCGTTGCGGGCGAGAATTTGGCGAGCGCTTCGATGTCTGCGGTGCTCGGTCGCTCGGCGATATCTTTGATGTGGGTCATGGAAACTTCTCATGGTTTAGGCCGGCGGCAGGCATACCGCCGCCGGCAATCAACAAGGATTTTCGGATGGAGAATTGACTAGGCGCGAAGATGCGGCGTCAGGGGATCGGGTCGAACTTCAATTCGGTGATCGGTACGACCTTCTCGTTGCGGGTCATCTTGTATTCCGTGTTCGGACCAAGCCACTTTTCCCAGATCTTGTTGATCTCGCCGGAGTCATCCAGCTTGTGCAGGATTGCATTGACCTTTGCGGTCAGCGCAGGCTGATCCTTCTGCATACCGATACCGACCGGCTCCAGCAGCATGGGCTCGTCGATCATGCGCATCTGCTTGCCCTTGGTCTTCGATTGATTGACAAGCAGCGTCGTCGTCATGGTGTTCGCGACCATGCCGCGCGCCTTCCCCTGCTGAACGGCAAGGTAGGCAGAGCCCGTATCTTGAAAGGTCAGCGGGTCGGATTTGTTGAGTTTGATCGCCAGCTCCGACGTCGAGCCCTTGGTCGAGGCGAGACGCTGGCCCTCGTAATCGGCCTTCTTCTTGCCGGCGTCATCGGCGGGAACAATGAGCATTTCCTTGGCGACATAGTAGGGATCGCTGAATTGGATCTGCTCCGCGCGGCTCAGCGTATAGGCAAGGTTGGCGACCGTGATGTCGACCCGGCCAAGCTTGACTTCCGGGACACGCGCCTCGACCGAAATCGGCTTGATCTCGGCCTTTACGCCAAGTTCATTCGCGATCGCCTTGCACAGATCGACGTCGAATCCCGCCATTTCGCGGGTCTTTGGATCAGGCGAGGAAAACGGCGGAACATCCGCATAGGTCGCGCAGCGCAGCGTCTTGGCTGACATGATCGTGTCGAGTTGGTCGGCCTTGGCCGGCATGGCGACAGCGGTGCCCGTGAGTGCCAGCGTTACGGTGAGGTATTTCCAGTTCATTGCTGTTCTCCTTATTATTGATTTCAGATGCTTAGTGGCGCAGATCGGAAAGAAAGCGCTGCGCTCGGGGATGGCGAGGATTTTTGAAGAATTCCTCCGGAGGAGCGGTTTCCAGGATCTCGCCTGCGTCGATGAACCAGATCCGGTCCGCCACATCGCGGGCGAAGCCCATTTCGTGGGTGACGCAGAGCATGGTCATCCCCTCGGCCGCCAGGCTTTTCATGACGCTGAGCACTTCGCCCACCATCTCCGGATCGAGCGCGCTCGTTGGTTCGTCAAAGAGCATGACGGGCGGCTCCATCGCGAGCGCGCGGGCGATTGCCACGCGCTGCTGCTGACCGCCTGAAAGCTGGCCGGGATAGGCATTTGCCTTGTCGGCAAGGCCCACTCGATCAAGCAGCGAAATGGCCTTGTCGCGCGCTACGTTCGCCGGCACGCCCTTGACGCGGATTGGCGACATGGAAACGTTGTCGATGACGGACAGATGGGGAAACAGGTTGAAATTCTGAAAAACGAAACCGATCTGGCTACGCAGCCGGTTGAGTTCGGCACCGCCCATCGGGGCATGAATATTCTTTCCCTCAAAACTGATCGAACCGCTATTGATCTCTTCCAGCCTGTTGATCGTGCGGATCAGGGTGGATTTGCCGGAACCGGACGGCCCGCAAATGACGACCACCTCGCCGCGGCTGACGGCGGCGTTGATGTTCTTCAACACCGGATAATGACCATAATTCTTGCAGACCTCATGAAGACGTATCTCCTGAGCGTCCTGCGGCCCGGAAACTGGGATGCTCATAGCTGCTCCGTAAATGTCTTGAGGGGAAGGACGTCGGTGCGAAGGCGAACTTTGCTTGGCCCTGCACGCCTGCGGGCAATTCGCTTTTCAACCGTGTTGGCAATGTGGGTCAGGCTCCAGCAGAGCAGATAGTAGGCCACGGCGAGAATGAAGAAGACCTGGAAAGGCTGCGAGAGCAGTTGGTTGTTCACCTGGCTCGCAGCAAAGGTCAGGTCCGGTACATTGATGACGTAACCAAGCGTCGTATCCTTGATCGTCGAGACGAAGGTCGAGATCATGCTCGGGATCATATTGTAGAGCGCCTGCGGCAGGATCACGAAGCGCATCGCGCCGATATAGCTATGGCCGAGAGCCCTGGCGGCATCCATTTGCCCTTGACCGAGTGAAACGATGCCGGCCCGCACGACCTCGCTCAAGAACGCCCCCTCATAGATCACCAGCGTTACCAGCATGATCAGGAAACTCGGCACGTCCGCGCCAGTCCAGAGCGGAACGAGGAAATAGGACCAAAGGATCAGCATCAGCAGCGGAACGCCGCGTGTGATGTAGACCAGGCCCGTCACCGGCCACCGGAGGACCGCCCATTTGGAAAGGCGAGCCATGGCTAGCAGGATGCTGACGGGGAATGCGAGCGCGATGGCGAGCGCCGAGAGAATGAGCGTATTCGCAAGGCCGCCCAGCGGGCCATTGGGATACTGGCCGATCAGCAACAAAAGCCAATAGTCATGGATGATGTTGATAACGTCCTGGATCACGCGCGCGCCCTCCGCATCGGATCGGACCGCATGGAAAGAAATGCGCCCAGGGCCATGATGATCAGGGAGAAGAACAGATAGATCACGGTGCCGATCAAATAGATCTCAAAGGTGCGGAAGCTGACATTGTCGATTTCCTTCACCGCATGCGTAAGCTCCGACGCACCGACAACGATGGCGAGACTGCTGTTCTTGAAGAGGGATACACTATGATTGATCAGCGGCGGCAGCGCATTGCGCAGCCCCTGGGGCATGATCACGAAACGCATTGCGGAAAGATAGCCGTGCCCGAGCGCCTTGGCTGCTTCCATCTGCCCAGGGCTGACGGAGCGTAGGCCGGAACGCAAGTCCTCGCTGAAATAGGCAGCCTGACACAATCCCAGCCCGATCACCGCGAAAATGGCTTCGGCATTGTGGTTGGCGAGCCAATCCGTGATGCCCTGCGGCATCAACGAATAGATCCCGAAATACCACAGCATCAGTTGCACGAGTGTAGGCACATTGCGGTGATAGGAAACGTAGGCCTTTACGATGGGATCACCGACGCGAAGCGGCGACATCCGAAGCGCAAACAGCAGGATGGCGAGTGTCATGGCAAGCAGCCAGGAGCCGATGTAGATGACGAAAGTCATCTCGATGCCCTGCAGGAGCATCGCCTGATAGTCCGGATTGCTGAGGATCGCCGAAAGATCGAACCCGCTCACGGCTTCGCACCTTCCGCGTCATGGGGCTGAGGCTTGGCCGTCTGAAGGCCGCCCATCACCTGCAATGTCGGGGTGATCTCCATATGGCCGATATTAACCGCGACCGGCGCGGCGATCGCAAAGGCGATTGCGTCAGCGATATCGGCGGCCTGCGGCAGCTCGAACCCATCGATGAAGCGTTCGCGCACGCTGGGATCACTGCCGTGCACGTGGTTGAAAATATCGGTCGCGACGCGGCCGGGGCAGATTTCGGTCACGCGGACGCGCTTGCCGAATGCGTCGATACGCAGTTGGTTCGACAGCATGGCGACGCCTGCCTTGACGGCGTGATAGGTGGAGTTGCCGCCGAAATTATAGTTGCCGGCAATCGAGGAGATGTTGATGACATGCCCGCGGTCGCGAGCCACCATTCCGGGCACGATCAGGCGGCAAATATGCAGGACGGCGCGGAGATTGACGTCGATGAGGAGATCAATGTCCTCTTCGTCCGCCTGGAGGAATTTCTTCGGCCGGTCAACGCCGGCATTGTTGACCAGAATATCGAACTGAACGCGGTTCGCAAGATCGGCGATGGCCGCACGATCCGTCACATCGATGACGTGAGCGATACATCCCGTACGTTCTGCCAGTTCCGTCAATGGACCAGCGCTGCGGGCAATCGCATGCACTTCGATGTTCTCGCGGCGAAACCGCTCCACCACTGCAGCGCCGATACCGGAGGAGGCGCCGGTGACCAACGCGGTCTTGTAATCAGAGAATGGCATTCTGATCCCCTTGTTGTTGCCGCAGACATTAGCGGAGCTTCAACTCCTTGCCTAAGACCGATTATTTTTGGAGTAATAAGCAACTTTTATGGAGATCGACCGGCCGCAAGCGAGCGGGCTGTTGCCGCGGGTAATTGCGCCTTTTTGCCGGAGCCTACATGGCCTTCCCGCATCGACGCGCGTTGCAAAACAGATGCGCGTCTGCAAACATGCCCCGGAAGACAGAATAGTACCCAATGCCATGGATATCAGACGTTTCAAATCCTTCATCGCCATCGTTGACAGCGGCAGCATTACGCGGGCCGCCGATATCCTGCACCTCGCCCAGCCGGCGCTGAGCCAGCAGTTGGCGGCGCTCGAGGAGCATTTCGGGCAGAAACTGCTGATCCGAAGCCAGCAGGGCGTCAGCATGACCGATGCCGGACATGCGGTCTACCGGCATGCGCAGATCATTCTCCGTCAGATGGAACAGGCACAGACGGATGCGGCAGCCGCCGGCAATTCGCTTGCGGGACGCGTTTCCATCGGCCTCGTGCCTTTCAGCAGCGCTGCCACGCTCTCGGTCGAGCTGCTGGCGGAAACGAGAAAGCGGCACCCCGGCATTCTGCTTCATCTGACCGAGAGCGTCGGCCAGACCTACAGCCAGATGATCATGAACGGCCGGCTGGAAATGGCGCTGATCCACGGCATCGGGCCGATCAAGGGCGTACGGTTCGAACCGATCCTCAGGGAGGAATTCTATTTCGTCGCTCATCGCAATTTCGCGATCGATTCAGACCCGAAGCCCCTGCCGGTCAGCGCACTGGACGGAATGCCGATGCTGTTGCCGCCGGCTTATAATTTCGTGCGTCGGGCCATCGATGCCGCCTTCACGCGCAGCCGGATCAACCTCAAGGTCGTGGCCGAAGTGGAAATCGTGCGAACCCTGGGGCGCGCGGTTGGCAGCGGGCTTGGCGCGACCATCATGCCGAAGGCGATCGCTGACCGCATCGTGTCGGAATCGAGCGAGCCTCTTGTCTGCCGGCTCGTCTCGCCCCGCATCGAGGAAACGCTGTCGCTTTGCACGTCCGATCAGAGTTCACTGTCGGAGCCGGCATTCGCCGTCAAGGATATCCTTGTCGAACTGACCGAACGGCTAAAACTCTAGATTTGGCAACGGGCCTCGCGCCCACCGACCCGGAAACCGGGCCGGTGGGCACGATCCGGTGTCAGTGCATATCGCGGCAGAACTGGGCGATACGCGCGCAGCCCTCGCCAAGCATTTCCATGCTTGTCGCATAGGAGATGCGGAAATAAGGGCTCATGCCATAGGCGGCACCCTGCACTGTCGCGACGTGATGCTCCTCCACGAGCGCCATGACGAAATCGACATCAGTCTCGATCTTGCGTCCGCCCTTGGTCGTCTTGCCTATCAGGGCTGACATGTTGGGATAGAGGTAGAAGGCACCCTCGGGCTTGTGGCAACGCAGCCCTTCGACCTTCGACAGTTGATTGAGAACGAAATCGCGTCTTTCCCTGTAGATGGCCGCCCGTTCCTTGAGGAGATCCTGGGGACCGTCGAGCGCTGCGATCGCGGCAGCCTGCGAGACGGTGGCGATCCCGCCGCTGTTCTGGCCGTTGACGTTGCTGATCGCCGCGATCAGCTCCTTCGATCCGCTGGCGCAATATCCCAACCGCCAGCCGGTCATGGCATAGGCTTTCGAAACTCCGTTCATCGTCAGGACACGGTCGTAAAGCCTGGGTTCGGCATCGGCGATCGTGCAGAATTCAAAGCCGTCATAGACCAGGTGCTCGTAGATATCGTCGGTCAGGATCCAGACGTGCGGATGGCGCAGCATGACGTCAGCAATCGCGGCCATTTCGGCGCGCGAGCAGGCGGCACCTGTCGGATTGTTCGGGAAGTTCAGGATAAGCCATTTCGTACGCGGCGTGATCGCAGCCTCCAGATCCTCGGGACGCAGCTTGAATCCAGCCTGCTCGAAGCAAGGCACTGCCACGGGCACGCCGCCGGCAAACTTGACGATGTCGGCGTAGCTAACCCAGGACGGAGTGGGAATAACGACCTCGTCGCCGGGATTGCAGGTCGCGAGCATCGCGTTGAAGATCACCTGCTTGCCGCCGCCGGACACGACGATCTGGCTGGCATCATAATCGAGATTGTTGTCGCGCTTGAACTTTCTGCTGATCGCAGCCTTCAGTGCCGGCGTGCCATCCATCGGCGGATATTTCGTCTCGCCGTTCAACGCTGCGGCGTGCGCTGCCTCGATCGCATGAGCGGGCGTTGGAAAGTCCGGCTCGCCGGACGAGAGACTGACAACCTTGATGCCCTTGGCGGCGAGTTCCCTGGCGCGCTGGGTCATGGCGGCGGATGCGGAGATGGAGACGTTTTTGAGGCGATCGGCTATGGAAGACATCGGCATGATCTTTCGCTGAGATGGGAAAATTTGGTTGCCTTAAAGCGCGTCACGATCTCTGGGATTCGCTCCTTGCGCTTTAAGCTCTTGTTTTTGCGCATGTCGTTGTCGCAAAACCGCTGCACACTTTTGCGCGACATGCTTTAGGCAATCAGGACGCAAGTTCGGCCGCAGGCGCGAGCGTGGCGCCGGAAGCCTCGATTTCGCTGCGGACAATGCGGGCAAGCTCCAAGGAGCCGGGCGTATCGCTATGCACAAGGATCGACCGGGCCGGCATGGCGATGGTGGTACCGTCGATGGCCTCGACGGTGCCATCGGTCAGAAAACGACGCACTCGCGCCCGAACAGAAGCCTCATCCTTGACGAGGGCGCCCGGCAGACCGCGGGCAACAAGCGCGCCGCTGGCGTCATAGGCGCGGTCGGCCAGAAACAGCGCCAGCGTCCTGAGTTTCGCGCGTTTTGCCGCCTTCTCGATTTCGCTGCCGGCCGTGACGAATATCACCAGGCGAGGATCGACGGTGAAAATGGCATCCATCATCAGATCGGCGAGCGCTGGATCGCGATTGACCATATTGCCCATGGCCGCGTGAAAGCTGAAATGACTGACCCTCATGCCTTGGCTCTTGGCGATCGCGATCAGAGCGCCGAGCTGATAAAGCATCTGCTGCCGCAGTTCGTCCGGCTGAAACGGCATCTCGCGCCGGCCGAAACCGGATCGATCCGGCAGACCCGGATGCGCGCCGATCCCCACGCCGTTTTCCTTTGCGAGACGCACCATGCGCGCCATCGTATCCGGGTCACCGCCATGAAAGCCGCAGGCAATGTTGGCGGACGAGACGATCTTCATCATCGCTTCGTCATCGCATAGCCGATAAGGACCGAAACCTTCGCCCATGTCAGAATTCAGATCGATCTTCACAGCTTCCTCCTTTTGACCCATTCACTTGCCGTCAGGCCATCGCCTTCAAAGCGCGCTTGACCATCTGCGAGGTCCGCCTGACATCCGCGACATAGCGGGCAACGGCTTGCTCAACTGCGCGTGCCTCGGCATGCGTCGAGCGAACGAACCGCAACCGGCTTCCAATACGGGCTTGCCCGAGACGCCACAGATCGCATTCGATGACGCCCGCGATCTTGGGATAGCCACCCGCGGTGTTGGCGTCGCTCATTTGGATGATCGGCTCGCCACCGGGCGGGACCTGGATCACGCCGGGCACGATGCCGTAAGAGCGCATCTCGACTGTCGCTGACGGCTTGATCGGTTCGCCGGAGAGGCGATAACCGGTGCGGTCGCTGCTGGATGATATCCTCCAGGTCTGGCCCCAGAAGGCCTCGCCTTCGGAGGCGAAGAGCTCATGCTCGCCAGCCACTATAGCCCGGATCGGCAGCACACTGTCGATCACAGCCGGGAAGACATCGCGCAACGCCACGGCCGGCTCGACGGCGGCGATGCCGCTTGGTGGCAGAGGGAGTGCATCCGAAACCGTGCCAAATCCGATCCTGTCGCCCCTAGCGAGCGATCGACCGGCATTGCCGCCAAACCCTCCGCGCAGCGCGGTGCTGCGCGAGCCCATGAGGACCGGCACGTCCAGCCCTCCACCGAACAGGATATAGGCGCGGGCCAATTTCGGTGGCTGCCTCAGCTCCAGGATCTGACCCGGCTCGGCGACGTGAGTACACCATGGAAGCAATTCCCGACCATCCAGTGTCGGATGGCCGTCCGCACCTGTGACGGCAAAGACGCTATCGGTCTCGAACCGCAGCTTGAACGGAAAGGTCTGAACCTCGATCGCCGCCGCGCCCTCGTCATTGCCAATAAGGATATTGCCGATCTTCACCGCAAGCGGATCCATCGCGCCGCTGGCCGAGACCCCGATGTCGCGATAGCCGGGGCGGCCAAGGTCCTGGACGGTGTTGAATGAACCGGTTTCGATGATCTGGATCATAGCTCGATCCTTGCCGGCAGAAAGCGCACGGTATCCCCGGGCGCCATAAGGGCCGGCGTCGCGGAGGTCGGATCGAACATCTGCAATTCCGCATGGCCGAGGGAGTTCCACCCGTTCGGACCGGTCAGCATCGCAACGCCGGTCTGCATTCCTCCGATCGTTACGCTGCCCTTTTCCATCCTCAGCGACGGAATGGTCTTGCGAGGCATATAAATGCGCGGATCAAGGCCGTGCAGGTAGGCGAAACCCGGGGCACTTCCCAAGGCGAAAACACGGTAATCGGCTTCATAGTGAATACGCACCACTTCGCGGTCGCTCAATCCGCTGAAGTCGCAGATAGCCGGAAGATCGATCGCATAAGCGCCGCCGTAGTGGACGGGGACTTCGATGATCTTTCCCGCCAGGTCGAGGCTCTCGGTATTGTTCCATGCCTCGAGAAGCCGGCCTGCAATGAATTCGGGATCCTCGGGCGTCTCCTTGAAGATCGCCAGGAGATTGGTCATGCCGGGGATCACTTCCGCGATATCTGCCCAGCGCGTCACCGTTTGCGAGAGGCCCCAGATCCATCGCTGGGCGGGGAGGTCAAATTCACCCGGCGCTTCGAGCAGGAAAGATCGAGCTCCGATGCAGGAAACCCGCGCCTGGCCTTTGACGGCGGGGACGATTTCGCGACGTTGCGCAAGGATGTTCGAATTGGCAATCATGAGTGTGGCTCGATCTCGAACAGGGGATCACCGAAACCGACGAGAGCATCGGGCTCTGCCAGTCGTTTGCTCAGCAAACCGGACCGGCCCGCGGGAATAGGAAGTAGGACGGAACCTATGCGGATGAAGCCGATAACGTCCTGCTCTGAAACAGCGCGAGGACGATGCTCGATTTCGATGGGGGCCGAAGGGTATGAAGGGCAGAAGCGACCTGCCATCGGCGCTTTGACGGTGGCCGCCGGTGTCACGGCCAAGCCCGGCCGTGCATTCCCTGTCGTGCTGACTTGAGCGCCACCCGCTGCCGAAATCACGAGACGCAGATTTCCGCCAGGTCTCGAGATTTCAATTCCGCCGACTCCCGCGGCCATCAAGGCATCGGCCAGGACTGCTATGGTCGCCGGATCGCTGAAGTCGATCGCGCTCATGCCGCCCTCCGATGCTGGAGCCATTGCTCCAGATAGCGGATATCCGTCTCGCCACGTGCGAGCCCTTCATCCTCGAACAGTGCGCGCAGCAATGGCAGGTTGGTGGAAATCCCTTCTATCCGCGTGACGGCAAGGGCCTCACGCATTCTCGCCATCGCTTCCGTTCGCGTGGGCGCATGGACGATCAGCTTCGCAATCAGCGAGTCGTAATAGGGCGAGACCCGATAGCCGGCATGGATGTGGGTATCGACCCGGATGCCCGGCCCTTCAGGAAGGGCAAGATCGGTGATAGTCCCCACCGAAGGCAGGAAACTGTCGGGATCCTCGGCATTGATGCGGCATTCGAAGGAATGGCCGGTACAGGTCACATCATCCTGGCTGGTTTCCAGGGGAACACCTTGAGCGACTTGTATCTGTGCCTGCGCAATATCGATCCCGCTGGTCATCTCAGTGACCGGATGCTCGACCTGCAGACGCGTGTTCATTTCGATGAAATAGAACGAGCCATTCTCGTAGAGGAATTCGAAGGTTCCGACACCACGATAGCGGATCTGCCGGCAGGCTTCGACGCAGACCGTGCCCACCGCCTTGATCGCCTCTGATGAAATCCCGGGTGCCGGCGCCTCTTCCACGACCTTTTGATGCCGACGCTGCATGGAACAATCGCGATGTCCAAGCCAGATGGCATTGCCGTGGGTATCGCACAGCACCTGAATCTCGATGTGCCGTGGATGTTCGAGAAACTTCTCCATGTAGAGCGCCGGGGAGCCGAAAGCCTGCCGGGCTTCCTCGCGCGTCAGAGCGATGGCCTCGTGCAGCCCGTCGGCCTCGGGAACCACCCGCATCCCTCTTCCGCCCCCGCCGCCCCCGGCCTTTATGATCACGGGATAGCCGATTTCCTGCGCGATGCGCTCGATGGACGCCAGATCGTCCGGAAGCGACGTATCAGGGCCGGGCACGCAGGGCACACCGGCGGCGATCATCGCCCGTTTTGCCGATATCTTGTCGCCCATGGTCGCAATCGAGGAAGCTTCAGGCCCAATGAAGACAAGGCCGGCCTTTTCAACAGCGTCAGAGAAAGCAGCGTTTTCCGACAGAAATCCGTAACCGGGATGGATCGCGCCGGCCCCGGTCAGATGCGCGGCAAGGAGGATTGCATCCTGATTGAGATAACTCCGGGCCGCGTTCGAGGGACCGATGCACAGAAAGCTGTCGGCCGTCTTGCCATAGGATGCCTGCCTGTCCGCTTCGGAGCAGATCGCGACCGTCTTCAGACCGAGTTCGCGGCAAGCGTGCTGAATCCGCGCGGCAATCTCACCTCGATTGGCGATGAGAACCGTGTCGAAACGCCGTTCTGCCAAGGCTTTATCAAGCGGCTCCGCCATCACGCAATCTCCGCCAGCACGACGCCCGTTTCAACTTCACCGCCATCGACGTCGGTCAGGCGCAAAATGCGACCGGCATGCGGCGCGACGATCTTGTTGAAGACCTTCATTGCTTCGATGATGAAAAGGATCTGCCCCTCCTGCACCGTGTCGCCAACCCTGACGAAAGGCTCCTCCCCCGGCGCCGCTGCGCGATGCAGCACGCCAAAGAGGGGCGCCTTCACGGCGATGGCTGAGGCCGATGCGTTTGCCGAAACATCGCCGCTCGATACGGCCGAACCAACCACTGATTTATCGAGGACCTGCTCCGGAGCGGCGGAGGCCGTCTGATCCGGTGACCGAAAGATCCGTACCGTGACGTCCTTTTCCGTTACCGTCAGCTCGGAAATGTTCGATCGTCCGACAAAATCGATCAGCGTCTTTATTTTCGACAGGTCCATCAGAGTACTCGGTATTTCGGAGTGCCTCTTCGCGGGTCCATACTTATGAGGACCGCGTTCGGCTGATCTCTTCCGTACACGATGGGCCGAACGATGGGGTCAGAAGAACTTTTAATGGCGCCTGTGATCCAGGAAAAGATCATCCGGCACCGCTGCCTTGCCAGGTGGCGCTTTTGCAGCTCCCGCCTGCAATTGGTCCGTGACGGCGATTAGTTTGTCCCTGGCATTGAGCGCGCCTACAAAGGCGGGCTCCGCGTCCGCCTGGATGGCTGTAGCGGACCGCAGCGACGCGAACGGCTTACGGTGTTATGACGGCGGCGCCGACGATCTTGCGGCTTTCGAGTTCCCGATGGGCCGCAACGATGTCGTCGAGAGCGAAGATCTGGTTTGGTCCGACACCAAGGATACCGCCGCCGATCGCATCGAACAGGTCGGTTGCGCTGGTCTGTCGCTGTGCAGGCGTCGCCATATAGACAGGCCGAATCGGCCAGGTGACGTATAGCGATTTCGGCGCCAGCAGGGACGGATTGATGTCAGGCGGGCTGCCGGATGCCTGGCCGAAAAGCGCCAGCACGCCACGCGGCTTCAGCGTTGCCAGCGATTTGAGCGCGGTGTCGCGGCCAACGGCGTCGAACACGGCCGCGACGCCCTCGCCGGACGTGATGTCTCGGACACGCTCGACGAAATCCTCCGTGGCATAGTTGATCACCTCGATGCAGCCGGCGCGTCGTGCGGCTTCCGCCTTCCTCTCATGGGACACGGTGCCGATAACGCGAATGCCGAGCGAACGCGCCCATTGCGTGAATAACAGGCCGACTCCGCCGGCCGCGGCATGGAAAAGCACCGTATCGCCAGCTTTGAGTGGCGCTACCTCCTTCAAGAGCATGCGCGCCGTTGTGCCGCGCAAAAAAGAGGCCGCGGCCTGTCTGTCACTGATCGCGTCGGGAATGCGCACAAGCTGATCGGCGGGGTAGAGGCGGACCGTTGCATAGGCGCCGAGCGGGCCGTCGGCATAGACGACACGGTCGCCGATTTGTACACCAGTAACGCCGGGGCCGATGGCTTCGACGATCCCTGCGCCTTCATTGCCGAGCGTAGCCGGAAGCGCCGGCACCTTGAACGTGCCGCGCCGAAAATAGACCTCGACGAAATTGAGCCCGATCGCCGTGTGGCGGATCAGCGCCTCGCCAGGCCCCGGCAGCGGAACCTCGATCGGTTCGAGACTGAGCACCTCGGCCGGACCATACTTGTGAATGCGAACGGCTCGCTCCACCTTCGAACCTCCGTTGCATTATGGTCGGCATCGATGTCACCGACCGTAACGCTTTTCATTGTTCGACGGAGGTTTACTCGTGCCCAACTTCGAAGGCTACGCGACTGAGGTCTAACCGTAGCTATACCAACGTTTAGGGGATATTTGCTTCACGCGCGGTCACGGTAGCTGGCGCGGCAGAACTAACAATTGTGATCGTCCATTCCACCTGACCAAAAGTGGGGATCGCCTACGGTTATTCGCCGCTACCGCATTGTCTTAAGGTGCGCAGTGCAGTTCTCCACTCAGCTTACTGCTGCGCCGGAGCGGATTTCGGAAACTTGTCCTGAACTCTCTTAGCGAGTGTCGGATCGTTCTGAGCGGCTGTCAAAATCGCCTTATATTCCTCTAGCGAAATGCCCGGGGAACCTTCCACAGCCTTAACCATGTGCTCGCTAGCTTCGGTTTGCAGTTTCTGCTTTGCCGTTACATCGGGCGTTGCTCCTATCTTGGCCGAATATTCCTGCCTCACTTTATCGACCTGGAGATAGGCGACCGCAAATGCTTCGATTTTTTGATCGCTGACGGCTGCGGCTGCGCCATTGTCACCAGTCTGTCCTTGAGCCGCTGGCTGTTGCTGAGTCGCTGGCTGCTGCTGGGCCATCACCTGCGAGAACGCTGGTTGGCCGAGCAACGTCAGGCTGAAAACAGCAGCAGTCAACGATAGGGTCTTGGTATAACGAGTGTGCATGTTCGCTCCTCTCAGATCATGCGGCGAAAGCGGCATTATGTTGCATTGCTTTGCTTTCGCTGTGGGCGGGATCGAGCAACGATCAAGTCACAATGTGGCCTCGAGAAGGGTATCCCGTGATGATATCGGGGTGATCTGCTGTCCATTGGGGGGCGATTTTATGGCGGACTGAACCCGAGAGCGGAAATCTCACATGTGCGCGGGAGTGTGTCTTGGGGGCCCATGTCGGGGGCGGTTTGGGTGCACACGCTTGCTACTTCCACATACCCACACTGTTGTGTCTGCATGCAAATCCAAGAGCTTGTCGCAAAGCGCGATCATCGGCTTTCCGATCCCGAGCGCAGTTACCGAATGCAGCCGCTCGCAGAGCTATTACCGATGATATTTGGCACGCATCGCATGCCACAGTTATGAGTTTGAAAACACCACGACAAATACTGCAGCCCAGAAAAGAGCAGACATTTCTGCAGCCAACAAAAAGCCCAGGGCTCTTTCACTCATAGAATCCTCCTCCAGCAACCTCCATTGCCTTAAGTGAAACTATAAGAGGATGAAGCTTTGCACCACCCATCGATCAAGATAAAACTTAATCCTTGCTAAGAAACCTTCGCGCCGATCATCGGTGGGCACTGTACCCTTCGATCGCCATCGTGGCTCTCAAACAGCCAGGAGAAGGTTTGCTGCCAGCGCCAGGGCCTCGCCTGCTGACGGCAAACATCGTCGGAACTGGGTTTCTAAAGGGCCTCTGAAAGCGCGCCGCGCCAGAATTACATCCCGTCATCAGCGGCAGGCCGCGGTCGGAAAGCGAGGTATTTGTTGTTTGGATGTGAGCCTACCGGAACATCACATCCAGATGCTGACGGTCTTGCGCGACTATCCGGCACGTGGTTTCGAATCCCTCTCCCGGGATGCTCAACACGAACTCCGATGGGATGCCCAAAGCAGTCGACACGACGAGGTTCGCACCATCAGGTCCGAGAGAACGGATCGTGCAATCGAAGCTCGAGTGCCTTTCGTTGAAAATGATTACGCCGGCTTTAAGCACCCGACGCCGCGCACTTTGGTGCGACCCGGAGCGAGCGGCGAATGATTCGCAGCGATTACGACCGGCCTGCTTGGCGTGATACATAGCAGCGTCAGCTTGGGCGAGAAGCGTATCGATGTCCTTCGTGATGATCGACATCGCGGTCACGCCAAAACTCGCGGTAACCGGCACCGTGTTTTCTGCAAGTTGGGCCGGAACTGCATCCAGCGCGCTGCGAAGCTTTTCAGCCACCTTAAACGCAGCAGCCTGGTCAATATGCGGAAGGAGAATTGCAAATTCTTCACCACCCAAACGCCCAAGCAGATCGTCCGCTCGGAGCTGCTCTCGGCACGTCTTGATCACCGACTTGAGCACCTCGTCGCCCGCCGCGTGGCCATAGGTGTCGTTGATCCTTTTGAAGTGGTCGACATCGAGCACGATACACGCCACGTCATGATGATGGCGAGCCGCAAGGGAAAGCAGACGGCTGGCCTCCTCGTTGAAAGCGCGACGGGTCAGCGCGCCCGTTAGGACGTCGATGGCCGCCGACTGCAGCAACTCGGCGCGATCAATTGCGACGCCCGCAATCTCCTCCAGGATCGCCAGATCCTTGTTTCCAAATGACCGCGGCTGACGGTCGATGGCGCAGACGGTTCCCACGGTATGACCATCACGGGTCTTGAGAGGAACGCCGGCGTAAAACCGGATATGCGCTTCTCCCGTCACGGCAGGATTGGACGCAAACCGGGGATCGCGGCTCGCATCGGGCACGACGATCGGCTGTTCGCAGTCCACCACGTAGCGGCAGAACGTGTCTTCCCTGGGCACCTCGTCTGCCGGCAATCCCAAACAGGCCTTGTACCACTGACGGTGGGCGTCGATGAACGAGACGATGCCAATATCGACTGTGAACACCTGCTTGATGAGGCGAGCCAGCCGTTCGAACCCCTCGTCTCTAGGCGTGTCTAATATGTCCAGCCGATCGAGAGCGGCCAGGCGGTCGAGTTCGCGCCGCGCTGCCTCATCGGATAATCTTCCAAATGCACGTACAGCCGACATCGACCCGACACCTTTCAAAGCAGATTGCTATCCAGCCGTAAATTGCGCAGGGGAATGTCGTCAAGCTGGAGTCCGGACATGCTGTCGCAACGCTTAAGATTTTGCTGCCAACGAAGGAAGCACGTGGACGGCTGGTGGTTGTTCAAATATCGGGGTCTGTAGCCAAAATCCCTCTGCCACGGGCAAAGCTACACCTGCCGGCAGCATGTGGTTTCCAGCCAAGCTCCTGACAATCACAAAGCCAGCAGCAAACGCATATGCCGATGAAAGTCTCGGCGGCTGACCGAAAATGCAACAGGATATCTGCTCGCCTTGAAAGGAATCGGAACCATTAGCCAGGTGGTTTGTTGCCAGAACTATGTTTCAGAAGCGGCCGTTCACTCGAAAGGAGCTTATCGCATCGGACAGTCGCCGACGATCGATTTGCACGGAGAAATTCAGGAAGAGAAGAGACGCATGGCAAAAATGCCATTCTGTGCAAGTGTTTCGAACATCCGACAGCCTGTCACATCCTTGTCATGAAATGCGTCGACATCTCGTCCCAGATCAGGAGCGGGTACCCAAATGGATTATTTCAGACGTTTCAACTTTCTGTTCGCAACGCCGGCTTTCGACAGCGATGACCTGGAGGGCGCCCGCTACAACCAGATCATCGAGGAGATCCAAGGCTCCGGCTTTGAGGTGGTGCGCGCACGAAACCTCGAAGATGCGGAGATCGCCGTACAGACGGACGCCGCCATCGGCTGCATGCTAGTCGACTGGGGCAAAAAGGGGCTCGAGGGCAAAACGGCCTCCCTCATCAACCTAATGCGCCGGCGCGGCCTGGAATTCCCCATCATCCTGCTGATCCGCCGTAAGCGCTTCGAGGATGTGCCGGTAGAGGTCCTCGATTTCATCGATGGCTATGTCTTCCTATCGGAAGAAACGCCCGCCTTCATCGCCAAGAGCCTCATCAGCCGGCTCAAGCAATATGCCGAGACGCTGAAGACGCCGTTCTTCGGTGCACTGGTCGATTATGCCGAGGAAGGCAATCACCTTTGGACCTGCCCCGGGCACAATGGCGGCATCTTCTACAGCCGCAGCCCGATCGGGCGGGTCTTCATGGAGCATCTCGGCGAAGCGGTGTTTCGCGACGATCTCGACAATTCCGTGCTCGACCTCGGCGACCTGCTGACTCACGAAGGACCGGCGCTCGCTGCACAAAAGGAAGCAGCCAAAATCTTCGGCGCCGAGAAGACCTATTTCGTCCTGAACGGCACCTCCACGTCCAACAAGGTCGCGCTCTCCGCACTCGTCACCGATGGCGATCTCGTGCTGTTCGATCGCAACAACCACAAGGCCGCCCATCACGGCGCCTTGATGATCTCGGGCGGCATTCCGGTTTACATGCCGACCATACGCAACCTCTATGGCTTGATCGGTCCCATCGATTTCGCGGTCATGGACGAGGACGCCCTGCGCGAGCGCATCCGCACGCACCCGCTGGTGAAAGACCCGGAGGCTTACAAGAAGCCGCGCCCATTCCGCGTTGCTGTCGTGGAACAGTGCACCTATGACGGTACCATTCACAATGCCGAGATGATCCTCAAGCGCATCGGCCATTTGTGCGACTACATCCTCTTCGACGAGGCGTGGGCGGGCTTCATGAAGTTTCATCCGCTCTATGCCGGACGCTTTGCCATGGGCCTTTCCGATCTTGGCCCGGACGCGCCCGGCATCATCGCCACGCAATCCACCCACAAGCAGCTCGCAAGCTTCTCGCAGGCCTCTCAGATCCACATGAAGGACCGGCATATTACCGGCCAGAAGCGCCGCGTGGAGCACCGTCGCTTCAACGAAAGCTTCATGCAGCACGCCTCGACCTCGCCCTTCTATCCGCTGTTTGCCTCGCTCGACGTGGGCGCGCAGATGATGAAGGGCCGCTCGGGCGAAGTGCTGTGGGACGATACGATCCGCCTCGGCATCGAGCTGCGTAAGAAGATCCGCGCAGTGCGACGCGAATTCGAAGAGAAGGAGCATCGTCCCGAGCGCCGCTGGTTCTTCGAGCCCTTCGTGCCGGATCGGGTGGCGATCCCGGATGTATCGAGCCACGGCGCGGTGCATGAAGTGCCGTGGGAAAGCGTCTCTACCGACCAGCTCGCCACCAATCCCGCCTTCTGGCATCTGACGCCCGACGCAGCGTGGCACGGTTTTTCCGCAATGGAGCCGGGCTTTGCCATGACCGATCCGAACAAGCTCACCCTGCTGACCCCCGGCTTCGACCGGGCGAGCGGAAAATACACCGAGCATGGCATACCGGCGCCGGTGGTCGCGCAATATCTGCGCGAAAACCGCATCGTCGCGGAAAAGAACGACCTCAATTCGCTGCTCTTCCTGCTCACTCCTGGCGTGGAGGCCAGCAAGGCCGGCACCTTGATCAGCGGCCTCGTCGCCTTCAAGAAACTCCATGACGACAATGCTCTGCTGGAGGAGGTAATTCCGGAATTCTATCGACGCCGTCCGGGCCGCTATGCCGGCGTGCGCCTGCGCGATCTCTGCGCAGAAATGCATAATTTCTTCCGCCAGGCCGATGTCAGCGGGCTTCAGACCAAGCAGTTTTCCGCTGACCACCTACCCCCGATAGCCATGTCGCCCCACGATGCGGCACGCTGCCTGGTTCGCAACGATGTGGAATATCTGCCGATCGACGCCATAGCCGGCCGCATCGCGACGACACCCTTCGTCGTCTACCCTCCGGGTATTGCGACGATCGTGCCGGGCGAGCGCTTGACGGAGCAGGCAAAGCCCATGATCGACTATCTCAAGATGTTTGAAACCTGCTTCAACACCTTCCCCGGCTTTGAGGTGGAGATTCAGGGGGTCTATCGCGAGATTGATGCATCCGGCCGCATCCGGCTCTACACCTACGTCGTCGCGGAATAGGCTTAGGTTCAGTCATGAAGCAGGAGAAAATAATCGTCATTCGCCCATCCCGGGAGACCGACGTCGATGCCATGTTGGCGATCTATCGCCGCCATATTCGCCGCGGCATCGAGGTTGGGGTGGACGATAGCGATACACCGCAACCGGACGATCTGCGGGAACGGCGCAAGAATTTGAAAGACCGCCGCTTCCCGCACGTCGTTGCGCTCGAGGGCGAGAAGGTCGTCGGCTATGCCTACGTGGTGCTGTTCCGCAAACGCCCGGCCTATCGTTACACCGTCAAGCATTCGATCTATGTGCATCACGACCATGTCGGGCAGGGTGTCGGGAGCCTGCTCATGCGCGGGTTGATCGACGCCTGCGCTGCGGCCGGCTTCCGGCAGATGATCGGCTATATCGACGCCGATAACGCCGCCTCGCTCGCCCTGCATGAACGGTTCGGCTTTGCTCGCGTCGGCCTTTTGCCGGCGGTCGCCTATCGTTACGGCCGATGGGCCGATACCGTGATGGTTCAGCGCTCACTCGCCGCCGGCTCAACCACCCCACCACCACCGCCTCCGCTCTCCACTCGCTGAAAACAACGGGATTGAATCTCTGGTACCACGCACCCTTGCGAAAGCGGGGCCGAGGAACCACAGGGCAAGCTCCGCATAACCGGAACTGAGCCACACAAGTGAGGAAGACCCGGATTACGTGTTATACTTCCTCGGAACGCCCGCATTGGCGGTTCTTATGGGGGGAACAGACGATGGAGATGCCAATTTTCGTTCGCCTTCCGCTGGCCGTAGCCGGGATGGTAGCGGGGCATTTCGTATCCCGCGACACTCTGCGCTTCGAGCTCCTGCAGACGGGTATTGCGCTCGTTATGCTGGCTGCTTTCATAACGTTCCTTATAGCTGCTCCGTCGATCTGGCGCGCATTTCGAAGCAGGCGCCCGCCAGACAACTCGCCGCAATGAGCCGCATTGGCAACCAAGTGCGGCAGGCCCGCACTGCTGCGGATCTTAGTAGCAACTCAGCTAGCGCCCTCATCCGACACGGGACACTTCTACCGACCAAAAACGAAGAGAAATCATCAAAACCGTATTTTACGGTATTTTACACATTTTCTCGCCACGCGAAGGCGAGCACCCGGGTCAGCCGAGCGATTTGGTAAGCCGAACATCACGAGACTGTGCTGCGTGCAAATCTGCCGCTCGCCTCAATGCAGACGTGTCCCGATCAGCGATACCGTAACATACTTCCTGGCGTCTGAGGTTTCAGGCAGGTTGGCGGCGTCTGTACGCCGACCCCGGCGTGCCAAACTCAGAGGGGGCGAAGAATGTCGAGGAGAGGCAATCTTTTCGCGGCCGTCATGCTTGCTTGTGTTTCTTATGGCGGGCTACTGCAGGCGGAAACCATCAGCTATGCGGATGCGGTTACGAAGCTTGCGGACGATTGCGGCGCCGATATCGGCAAATTCTGCAAGGGCCTGAACCTTGGCGGCGGACGGATCGCCGACTGCCTCGCGCAGAACGAGGCAAAGATATCGCCAAGCTGCAAGACCTCCGTCGCCAGCGTCGTTCAATCGATCACTCAACGCGAGCAGGCGCAGAGCGCCTATAGCCAAGTCTGTAGAGGCGACATCGCCATGCGCTGCAAAGGCGTCAAGGGCGACGGATATATACTCGCCTGCCTCAACAAAGGGCAAAAGCGGGTGAGCGATAAGTGCAACCAGGCGATTACCGATGCAGGGTGGAGGTAAGACGATGTTACCGCGTTCCTTTAAGACATTCGCAGTTCTCGTTGCCATCGGCGTCCTGCCGGCAAGCTTCGCCTTCGCCCAGCAGGTGTCCCAACAACGGATCATTTCGGGCCTGGGTAAACTCAAGGCGAACGCCCCGGCCATCGACATCGAACTGTTGCGCCAGGAGGCCATCACCGGCGCGGGCAAGGAGATGTCGGCACTGCCCAACTGGAGCAAGATTGCCAAGCTTCCGCAGATGGTCGTCGAGATCAATTTCGAGAATGACTCGGTCGCCATCCAGCCGAAATCCTACCGGACACTCGGTATGATCGCGGATGCGCTGCACCATCCGAACCTTTGGGCCTACAAGTTCCTCGTGATTGGTCATGCGAGCTCGACCGGGGACGAAAAGCACAATCTCGATCTCAGTCAGCAACGCGCCGTCGCGATAAAGGAAGCATTGGCAACCACATTCGCCGTCGACCCTCAACGACTTTACGCCGTCGGCGTCGGCGAGGCTTTCCCGATCGAAGGATCCAACACCGAGGCTTCCAACAACAGACGCGTGCAACTCGTCAATCTCGGGGTGTTCACTCGCAGTCAATGACATGAACGTGGCGTCGACTTTCAGGAAGGCCTTCCGTGGGAGTTGGTTGCTCACCGCTGCGCTTCCGCCATTGCAAACGCACCCTGTTTCGATAACACATCCTTACAAAGAGCTGCACTTTTGATCAGGCTCTGAATTTACGTCCCAGATCTGCACTTGGCGGAACGCCGAAAGCGGCACGATATTCCTGAGAGAAACGACCGCGGTGCGTAAAGCCCCAACGGAGTGCAATTTCGTTGACGGTCGAGGATGGGACGGTAGTCAACAGGTCATGACGCGCACCATCGAGACGCAACTGCCTCAAATAGGTCATCGGTGACTTGTTCAAGAAGCGGTGAAAATTAAACTGCAGCGTGCGAACGCTGACACCTGCCGCTTCTGCCATATCCGATATCGTGATGGGCATAGCGATATGCGCTTTGGCAAACTCCAGGGCTCGTCGAACCTGCCGTGGAGCAATTGTCTGTACTGGCGACCTGACATGAGAAGATGTGTGGCGCAAATTCTGCACCATCAGCAGACCAAACACCTCCTGAAAGCTTGCAAGAGCGATTGGGGAAGCGCCGATATTTCGATTGGCGCAAACCTCGTCTCTGAAGATGCGCATTAGTTTGAAAAGATGTTGTGCTGGTCCGGTGGTCAGATCCTGCATGGGTGCGAATTCGAAGTCGCTGGGCAGCGGACGGTCGAAAGTTCGGATAAATGCAGACAGCACCGACGCTCGGGTAATGCAAAATCCTTCTGCAATGCTGCCCGCTTGGATGCCGACCCCGGAATATCGATCAGCCATCGTCAGTAACCCGGTCGTGGGCGTGATCGCGTGACGTATCCCGCCCGTTGCCAGTTCGTAACAGGTTTCACGTTCGACAAAAAACATGAAGTCGTCGTTTTCGACTGTAACGGAAAAGGCGCGATCCGCCGAACTTGATACGGTCCAGCCGACCAAATCGGCCGTTCCATGGACACCGAATGAAAACAGGCCACGACGATCGGTACTGAGGGGTCGATAGAAATTATTCGGCTTTTTGTCAGTAATCCATTGAGCAACTTCACCAGTTGTGAGTGATGTCGGCTCTAGCGTGATCTGGATAATCTCTGTCAATGTGCCCCCTGCCACTGGCAAAAACTCCGGCTTTAAGCTTGAAAAAGTCCCGAGTAAGCATCGCGCAGCACGTTCTTTTGTACTTTGCCCATGGTGTTGCGCGGCAGCTCATCGACGATGATGATGCGTTTGGGCTGCTTATATCGTGCAAGACGATCCCGCAGCCCTTCCAGCACCGCCGTCTCGTCGATCGCCGCGCCCGGCTCTCGCACGACGACTGCGGTCAGGCCTTCTCCGAGATCGGGATGCGGCACGCCGATGACGGCGCTCTCGACTATGCCGGGCAACTGATCGATCTCGCTCTCGATCTCCTTCGGATAGATGTTGTACCCACCGGAGATGACGAGATCCTTGCCCCGGCCGACGATGTGCACATAGCCGCGCTCGTCGATCTTGCCGAGATCGCCGGTGATGAAGAAGCCGTCGTCGCGAAACTCGGCTTTGGTTTTTTCGGGCATGCGCCAGTAGCCCTTGAAGACGTTCGGCCCCTTCACTTCGATCATGCCCGTGTCGCCATCCGCCAGCGACGCCCCCGTTTCCGGCTGCGTGACGCGCAGGGAAACGCCGGGTAGAGGAAAGCCGACGGTGCCAGCCACGCGCTCCCCGTCATAGGGGTTCGAGGTGTTCATGTTGGTCTCGGTCATGCCGTAGCGCTCGAGGATCGCATGGCCCGTCCTTTCGGAAAACAACCTGTGCGTCTCGGCAAGCAACGGCGCGGAGCCCGAGATAAAGAGCCGCATCTCCGAGGTCACCTCGGCGTTCAGGCCGGGATGCTGCACCAGCCGGACATAGAAGGTCGGGACACCCATCAGAACCGTCGCTCGGGGCATCAGCCGCAATACCTCGTCCGCGTCGAATTTGGGCAGCAGATACATCGAGGCACCAGCAAGCAGGGTGACATTCGATGCGACGAAGAGGCCATGGGTATGGAAGATCGGCAGCGCATGGATCAGCCTGTCGCCGCTCTCGAAACGCCAGTGATCGCGCAGCGTCACCGCATTCGACAAAAGATTGTCATGGGTCAGCATCGCACCCTTCGAGCGGCCAGTCGTGCCCGATGTGTAGAGGATCGCCGCGAGGTCGTCGGGGCCGCGTGCAACGTCGATGAATTCGGCCGGACCGTCCGCCAGCGCCGCCATCAGCGATCCGCCTCCCGACTCGTCGAGCGTTTCGAGACGGGCGCCGTATCGGGCAGCAACGGGTTCCAGGCCCTGCCGGGTTTTCGGAGACACGACGACCAGCCGGGGTTCGGCATCGCCAATGAAATAATCGAGCTCGGCAAACGTATAGGCGGTGTTGAGAGGAAGATAGACGGCACCGGCCCTGAGGCAGGCGAGATAAAGAAGCAAGGCCTCCGGGCTCTTTTCGACCTGCACGGCAACCCGGTCATCCGGCTTGACGCCCATCGCCACCAGGGTTGCAGCGAGGCGCCCCGACTGCTCGATCACATCGCGGTAGCGCCAGACCTTCCCATCTGATGTCTCGATGAAGGCTGCGTCCGGCTTCGCATTCCTGGCAATGACGTCAAAAAGATGGTTGGTCACTTGGAAGTCTCCTTTGGACGGGATTGGCCATGAGCGGGCGAACGGGCGGGCTCGCCGGCCGGAAAGATAGGACGGCGGGTGGGTTCCGCCGTCAGCAGGCGCTTGACGGCCGGATTTGCGGCAACCTCGCCCAGATTGACGAAATTCTCGTGGTTCGCTTCGATATCGTCCTGTTTGTAAAAATAGTTCACCATCAGTCCCAGCCCGCGCTTGAGGGCCTGGGGAGAGCGGTCCGCCAGAAAATTGATCCGTTCCAGCCGGGCGCCGTTGCCAAGATGAAAGCGTGCAACAGGATCGATGACCCGCCCGCTCCGATCGCGGGCCCTGAGGAAATAGAATGCGGCGGCCCGACCGAGGATCGGCTGCAGCGTCTTCAGAAGCTCTAAGCGATCCCCCTCACCGAGCGTATCGAGCGCGGTGAGGGCAGCGCGATCGCCAGCGTCGAGGACCGCGAGCCGGTCGGACCGCCGTTCGGCGTCCAGCCATGCGGCAAAGCCTGGAACGGGAGAGAGGGTGACGAAGGTATCGAGCTTCGGAAACTCATGGCGGAGATCCTCCACCACCTGTTTGATCAGGAAATTGCCGAAGGAGATGCCGCGAAGGCCTTCCTGGCAATTCGAGATCGAATAAAACACCGCCGTCGTCGCCTCCGCGGCCGGGATATGGAGACGATCCTCGCGCAGGAGATCATCAATTGCGTTCGGAATGGCGCGCGTCAGCGCAACCTCGACGAAGATCAGCGGCTCATCGGGCAGGCGCGGATGGAAGAAGGCGAAGCAACGCCGGTCCGTGGGCGCAAGCCGCCGGCGCAGATCATCCCATCCCCGAATTTCATGAACGGCCTCATAGCGGATGATCTTCTCAAGGATATCGGCCGGCGTCGACCAGTTGATGGCGCGAAGTTCCAGAAACCCGCGATTGAACCATGAGCCGAGCAAATGCGCGAAATCTGCGTCCAGCGCCTCCAGCTCAGGATATTGCACCTTCTGGGCCAGCAGTTGCCGGCGCATGTCGACCAGCGTCGCGGTGCCATCCGGCGAGAGATTGAGCCGCCGTATCAGCTCCTGCCTTCGCGGCTCGGAAGCTGCGTTCAGTTCGACGACCGATTGGGCGCTGGGGTTCGACCGGTAGGCCTCGATGGCGCGATCAAGCCGATCGGCATCGGGGCCGAAGCGCGACAGAAGCAGCAGGGAGAAGGCAAGCCTTGACGGCTCATCCAGAGCGCGCCAGCGATCGAGTATGTCTCTCGCCAGTGCCATGCCGGAGGCTTCGCCCCTGCCTGAAAGCAGGATATCGCAGAGATCGCCGAGAGCTGCCATTGGATCGGCTTGCTCGTCATAGCCGCCAAGGGACAACAAGCGCCGGCCGCGATCGGCAATTGCCGCAAACAAATCACCGAGCAGAGATGTCGAATTCATCTGTTTCTCCTGTCTGACCATGCTTTGCCATTAAATGGCTCCGCAGTGAGCCGGCTTCAGTTCCAATCTTCGAACAGAGCGTGGATGACGCGATCCGGGTGGCTATCGCATTCTATTCCATCGCCGATGAAAGCGAGACAATTGCGCTCGTTGAAGGCCTCCCAGGGAACTTCATGCTTCGTAATGAAGTCGCAGACGATCCGATGGAAATCCCCGTCCGCTTCTGTCGGGATGCCCCAGGCGGCCGCCAGGTCGGAGAGATGCGGGACATAACCGGCGAAGGGGCCTTGACGATCAGGGCGCTCATATCGATAGACCCAGGTTGGTGCGCCGCGCGCGGCGCGACGCCGCGCCAGGCGCAACGAAGGCAATTCATATTCTTCAGCCGTCAGCAGAACCAACCGTCTTCGACGCCAGTCGAGACTCGGCATAAGCCGCGCGAGATCCGCATCTATCTTTGCCATCCGCTCCTTGGAAAGATGGGCAAGCATGCTACCCGCCCATGGCTGGTTGGGCTCCTGATCCGCAACCATCGGATAGCACTCGTCCCGGCAAGTTCCCAACAGCATTGGGACGGATATCGCCTGTCCGCCTTCGACCGCCTCGATAGGAGCCGAGGGAAGAAGCGAATTGCCATAAACCGGCCTCAGCGGAAAACGCCTCGCAGCTTGCGCCAGCACCGCCTCCTGCATCGTCAGAATTCTCTCCCCGGGAGCATCGATCCATGGACTGTCCGTGTGCGCCATTTCCTTGACAAAGCTGGCGGCTTCCTCACGGGTAAACACGGTATCTGCGCCCCCCGACATCGAGATCGCCGCATGAAACAGCCCCTTCGCGGCTGGCGTAGCGGTCAGCACGCAGACGTTTTTCGCACCGGCAGATTCTCCGCCGAGCGTCACGTGCTGAGGATCGCCGCCGAAGAATGCGATATTGGACTGCACCCAGCGCAGGGCTGCCAACTGATCCCGCAGCATGGGATTGACGGTATCGGCATAATCTCCGCCGAATAGGGATTCCGCGTCCAGCAGGCCCAGCAGGCCCAATCGGTGACCTACAGTGACGCAGACGATGCCGTTGCGTGCGAAGCTCGTGCCGTCATAGATCGGCCGGGAGGTTCCGCCGATGAGCTGCGACCCGCCGTGCAGCCAGACGAGAACCGGGAACGGGCCGGGTCCACTTGGCGCGAAAACGTTGAGGTATAGGCAATCCTCGTCCATGGGCCGCGCCGGCATGGCGGCCGGATCACCTGGAAAGAAACCCTTATCCCGGGATTGCGGCGCCACTGGCGCGAATGCGGCGGCATCACGTATACCGTCCCAGTGCTCCGGTGCCTCCGGCGGACGCCAGCGACGGGCTCCAATCGGAGGCGACGCATAGGGTATTGCCAAAAATCGATTGACGTGCCCATCGGTGCGCCCCCGCAGCTTGCCTTGGGGCAACGCGATATCTGCTGCGTCGCTCGCAGTGGAAGTATGAAGATCAGACTGTGGCATGCTGGCTTGCCGGGCTCGCTGGAAAATCGAAATGACAGGCGACCCGGTGATCCCTTCCGACCGACCGGAGTTCGGGGACCTCGCTGCTGCAACGCTCCGTCGCAAAGGGGCAGCGGGTGTGGAAACGGCATCCCGAGGGCGGCTTGACCGGGCTTGGAATGTCGCCGCGCAGTAAGATGCGCTGTCGTTTGTCCGCAGCGGCGACGACTGGAACGGCCGACAGGAGGGCTTGGGTGTAGGGATGCTGCGGAGAACCGAAGATCGCCTTGCGCTCCCCTTCTTCCACCACCTTGCCCAGGTACATCACGGCAACCCGATGCGTCAGATGCTCCACGATGGCGAGATCGTGACTGATGAAAAGCAGCGACAGCCCGGTCTTGCGCTGGATATCCTGGAGCAAGTTGACGATCTGCGCCTTCACCGACACGTCGAGCGCGGAGACCGCTTCATCGCAGACGATCAGTTGAGGGTTTGCGGCGAGAGCGCGGGCGATGGCGATACGCTGACGTTGCCCGCCCGAGAACTGGTGCGGATAGCGCTGCGCGGCATCCTTGGGCAAGCCGACCATATCCAGCAACGTGGCAATCCGTTCGTCGATCTCCGCCTTGGTTGTCGCGACCGCGAAATTCATGATCGGTTCGGCAAGTGTCGCCCCGACGGTATGGCGCGGGTTCAGGCTTGAAAACGGGTCCTGAAAGATGATCTGCACCTTCGAGCGGAATGTTTTCAGAGCCTGGCCGGAAATCGCATCGACCCTTTCCCCGTTCAGCAGGATCTCACCGCTCGTCGGCTCATGCAGCCGCACCACGGTCTTGCCGAGCGTGGATTTGCCGCACCCGCTCTCACCGACGACAGAGAGTGTTTCGCCGGCCCTAAGCATCAGGCTGACATCGTCCATGGCATGGACGGTCGAGGTAGGCCGGCCCCAAAAATTGGGCGCGATCGGATAATGCTTACGCAGCGAGCGCAGTTCCAGAAGAGGCGGTCCGCCGGTCATGTCCAGTTTCCTCCTTTTACCTTGTGACACGCCACCTTATGGGCCGGCCGTTTGGCCTCGAACACCGGCACCTCCGTTCGACAGTGCTCCGCAGCCAGCGGACAACGCTCGGCAAAGGCGCAGCCGGCGAGACGCTTGCGCAGGCTCGGCACCTGGCCGGGTATCTCCTGCAGGCGCTGCGGGGCGTCGTCACGAAGCGACGAACCCAATTGCGGTATGGTGGCGAGGAGCCCTTGCGTATAGGGATGCAGCGGGTTCTGGAACAACTCGGAAGTAGCCGCCTCTTCGACGGTTCGTCCCGCATACATAACGATGATCCGGTCGGCCATTTCCGCTACCACGCCGAGATCGTGGGTGATCAGAATGATGGCCGTTCCTGTCTTCTTCTGCAGCCCGCGCATCAGATCGAGAACCTGAGCCTGGATCGTCACGTCCAGCGCCGTTGTCGGTTCGTCGGCGATCAGAAGGCCAGGCTGGCATGCGAGGGCCATGGCGATCATCACGCGCTGGCGCATGCCGCCGGAAAGCTGGTGCGGATATTCGTCGATCCGGCGTTCAGGCGCCGGAATATCCACCAGTTTCAACATTTCGACAGCACGTTCCCGCGCCGCCCGTTTTGACAGGCCCTGGTGCAGGATGAGCGTTTCCGTGATCTGCCGGCCGATCGTCAGTACCGGATTGAGCGAGGTCATCGGCTCCTGAAAGATCATGCCGATATCGTTGCCGCGTATGCGGCGCATCTCCTTTTCATCGAGCGACAGCAGGTCGCGGCCCATGAAATCGATATGGCCGGCATTTCTGGCGTTTCGGGCGGGAAGCAGCCGCATGATGGAGAGCGACGTCACCGATTTGCCCGATCCGGATTCCCCGACGATCGCCAGGGTCTCGCCGGAATTAAGCGAAAAGGAGACGTCTTCGACGGCTCGAACAGCGCCGCCGTCATCGCCGCGAAAATGCGTTCTGAGATTTCGAACTTCGAGAATTGGCGTTTGACTATCCATGGTCACGTCCTATTGGCCGCACGCGGATCGAGAGCATCGCGAAGGCCGTCACCGAGCAGGTTCACCGCGAGCACCGTGATCGACAGAAATGCCGCCGGAAACAAAATGATGTAGGGCTTGAGCTGCCAGAGCATCCGGCCTTCGTTCATGATGCCGCCCCAGCTCGGAACCGAAGGCGGCGTGCCGGCGCCGATGAAGGACAGGGCCGCCTCCGTGATCATGGCGGCAGAGCAGATATAGGTGGCCTGAACCATGACCGGTCCGAGCGTGTTGGGAAGAATGTGCCAGAGGACGATCCGCGGCATCGAACAGCCCGACGCAATTGCGCCATCGACAAAAGGCTGTTCGCGTATGGAAAGCACCAGGCCGCGCACCAGCCGACTCATACGCGGAAATTCCGCAATCGTGATCGCGATGACGACGTTGACGACCGAACCGCCGAGCGCCGCCATCAGTGCGATGGCGAGCAGGATGGGCGGGATCGACATCAGTCCGTCCATGATCCGCATCAGAACGGAATCGAGCTGCCGATAAGCGCCGGCAACAAGACCGGTCGCAAGCCCAAGGAATGATGCGCAAATGGCAACGCAGAATCCGACCAGCAACGAGACTCTCGCTCCGTAGAGAACGCGGGAATAGAGATCGCGGCCCAGCGTGTCGGTACCGAACCAGTAGATCAGCGACGGCTCGCGGTTGCGCTTGATCGGTGAGACAAATCCGGGATCGATGGTTCCGAGCAGCGGCGCCAGGACAGCGATGGCGACAAGAAGCAGAAGGAGCCCGCCGCCGATGACGATCGTCGGATGCTTGTGCAGCAGCGTGCGCCAGCGCCCATATTGCTTCGGCGTCGGAAATAGATCCGGCAGATGCTCGGTGTGTTGGATATTCGTGCTCATCAGTAGCGCACCCTCGGATCAAGCAGCGTGTAGAGAAGATCGATCCCGAGATTGATCAGCACGTAGCCCATGCTGAACAGCAGCACGACGCCTTGGATGACCGGATAGTCGCGCCGCAGGATCGCATCGACCACCAAGCGACCGACCCCAGGGATGGCGAAGACTGTCTCGGTCACCACGGCCCCGCCGATCAGCATGGCAATGCCGAGACCGATTACGGTTACGACGGGCACAGACGCATTCTTGAGGGCGTGCAGGAAGAGGACCGGGGCGGCGCCAAGACCCTTGGCGCGCGCCGTGCGGATATAGTCCTGCGAGAGCACATCGATCATCGACGTCCGCGTGATGCGCGCGATCAGGGCGATATAGACGCAGGACAGCGCCATCGCCGGCAGGATAAGATTTCGAAGGAAAGACAGGACGCCGTCGGCAAGGGGCGAATAGCCCTGCACTGGCAGCAGATCGAGGCGGATCGCAAAGACATAGCTCAGCAGATAGCCGATGACAAAAACCGGCACGGAAAAGCCGAACACAGCAATGGCCATGACCAGGCGATCGACCCAAGTCCCCTGCCATGCCGCCGCAAGCACGCCGAGCGGCACCGCGATCGTGACCGAGATGATGAGCGTGAGCCCCATCAGCGACAAGGTCGGTTCCAACCGCTGAGCAATGAGCGTCGAGACGGGCAGTTGCGAGAAGATCGAGACTCCCAGGTTTCCCCTAAGAACATGCCCGATCCATTCCAAAAACCGCCACAGCATCGGTTCGTCCAGCCCGAGACTGTCGCGGATACGCGCGATCTCTGCTGGCGATGCCTGGTCGCCGGCAATCAACGCGGCAGGATCGCCCGGCGCCAGGTAAAGCAGGCTGAAGACGAAGAAGGCGACGAACAGCATGACCGGTATGGTCGACAGCACGCGCTTGATGGCAAAACTGAACATTGACTTTCCTCACAGCCATGACGGGGAACCGGTTTTGCATCGGTCCTGTTCACCGCACATCGCAATCGGCCGCAGCCAGACGCGATAATCGTCCCCGCGATCGGCGGGCGCCCGTTTGGGCACCCGCCGCTTCGGACTACTTGCGTGCGATATTCCAATAGACCGGAGCCGGCGGCGTCAGGATGCCGGTCAGGTTGCTGCGATAGGCGCGGATCTGGTATTGCGTGCCGATCGGAACGTAGGGCACGGTCTCGACAGCGCGGAGCTGGATCTTCTCGGCCAGCGCCTTGCGTTGCGCCAGGTCGGTCAGGCCCGCAAACTGGGTGCGCATGGTTTCGATCTGCTCATCGCAGGGCCAGCCGAACCAGGCCTTCTCGCAGTTCGAGCGCAGACCCAGGTGCCCCACAGGCTCCAAGAAGTCGAGACCACCCGGGCCGGAAATGAAGATCGACCAACCGCCCTTGTCGACCGGTTCCTTGCTCTGCCGGCGGCTGGTTACGGTCGCCCAATCCATGGCGTCGACGCGCGTTTTGATGCCGATGTCCTTCAGGAGCTGATCGGTGACGGTGACGAAGGCATGGATGTTGGCGTTTTCGGTCGCGTCCAGAAGCACGGCGGGCGTGCCGTCGTAACCGCTTTGCGCCACCAGCGCGCGGGCCTTTTCGATGTCCGGCGTCGGGAAGCCGGCTTTGGTGGCATAGGGTGAGGAGCAAGAGTAGAAGGATTGGCACGATTTGCCGAGCGAGGGATCCGTGATGACCGCTGCAAGGAAATCGTCGCCGTTGACCGCCGTCAGCAAGGCCTTGCGCAGGAGAGGATTGTTGAACGGCGGCTGGATCGTGTTCAGGCGGATTTGCTGGGCGACGCCGATATCGTCCTGGTTTGCCACGGCTACACCTTCGGCTTCCTTGGCAAGCGGGATGAGATCGGCGGACAGATCCTCGTCGATATCTATCTCGCCCTTGCGCAGGGCATCGAGTGCGGTCTGCTGATCAGGGATAATCGTCCATTCGATACGGTCGACCTTGGCGACTTTGCCGCCGGCGAGACCGCTCGCCTCTTCGCTGCGCGGCTTGTAGAAGGGGTTCTTCGCGAATGCCAGCTTTGCACCCGGAACCCATTCATCGCCGAGGAAAACGAACGGTCCAGAACCAGTATGATCCTTGACCGCTTCGTTCGGAGGCGTGGCATCGGCAATGCGCGCGGGCATGATGAAGGGCACGGGCGCCCCGGCCTTGCCCAACGCATCGAGCACGAGACCCCAGCTTTCCGATAGGGTGAGCGTGAAGGTGCGATCGTCCTGAGCGGCCCAACTGGCGCCCTTGGCGTTGAGCTGCTGGCCGAGGCTGTCGTTCACGCTCCAGCGCTTGAGGGAGGCAATGACATCTTTGGAGGTCACCGGCGTTCCGTCGCTGAACTTGAGACCGTCCCGAAGCGTGAATTTATAGGTCTTTCCGTCGTCGGATTTCGACCAGGTATCGACCATCTGCGGCTTGATGGCGAGCGATGCATCCATGGCGAACAGCGTGTCGTAGACCATGTAGCCATAGTTTCGCGCCATGGAGTCCGAACCGAGATGCGGATCGAGCGCTTTGACGTCGCCGGACGGCTTGATGCGCAGGACATCGGCGGCGAGCGCCGTTCCGCAGGCAAGGGTCATCGCCAGAGCCAGAAGCGCTCCGGTCAGTTTCAGGCATTTCATGGTGGTTCCTCCCACAGGTAAGACTAAACTTTCAGGCTTGCGCCTCGGGCGCGTGCATCAGGACATTTTCTTCCTGAGTAGGTTGGGCTCCGCGCTTCAGGTAACCGAATGTGGCGAGCGACAGCGCCGCCGCAGGCTCTTGTCCGAGCTCGGATTGGACGAAATTGAGCTCGATGGAACCGGCACCGCCAAGAAGACAGCAATCAATGCCAGCCAAGATCGATGCCCTTCCGGCGTCGCCGAGATTTGCGGGCCATCCTCCCAGGAAGACGCGTTGTGTTCCGACCATGTTGAGAGCGTTGCCGATGGCCATGCCGAGCCTGAAAAGCCGGGAATGGACATCCGTGCTGGTCTTCTCACTGATGGGAACCCTCTGTGGCCAGGCGTCACCCAGCGCCAAGAGCTCCACTTCGTCGATCTTCAGCCGCGGCGCGATCGCGCTCGTCGACAAGTAGGCCTCGAGACATCCGAAGTGACCGCAGCGACATTGCGGCCCCTTGGGGTCCATGACCATGTGCCCGATCTCGCAGGTCGTGACGTCGCCATTGCCCCAGAACTCGCTGACAATGGCGGCCGCCACGCCATGGCCGACGAACACATAGAGGTAGTCGTCGCTCGAACCGTTGGTTCCGAGCGTCAGCCGTTGGTTTATCGCTCGCGCGACAATCGAATTGGCAATCTCGACAGGCACGTTGAGAAAACTTGCGTTGAGCCGCGCAAGCGTCTCGGAAGGATCGAGCATTACGATGGGATTTATGGCCCGGCGCGCGTCGTAACCGGGAACGGAAACACCGACGAAGTCCAGTTGCAGCCGGGAACGTTCGGCAGAGTCGGCCAAGGCGCCGACTGCCGCCGCGATAGCCTGAGACACCGCCCCCGCCGAGGCGCCGTCCTTCAGATCGAAGCGTTCCGAGAAGACAAGATCTCCGTCAAGGGTGGCTATACCAGCATGGACCCGGTTGCTCGACACCTCGAGCGCGCCGAGATAGCGATCCTTGCTTAATGTAAGGATAGCGCTTGGCCCGCCCGGATATTCTGCGGGCTGCCGCTTTTCGGTGAGCACGCCCTCCGCGCGCAGTTCGGACACAATGCGGGATACGCTAGCTTCTGTCAGCCCGGTTTTGTCGGCAATATCGGTGCGGAAGCTACCTTTTTTCCTCCAGATATAATTCAAGACCGCAGCGCGCGTCTCCTGCCGACTCCTCGCAAGCCTCACAATTCCATCCTCCCCGGCAATGCAATTCTTACTTTATGTAAGAATTGATAGCTGAGGGTAGATCGCATGTCAATAAACCAGCCTCATCACGCGCTCGGATGAGTTTCGGTTTGAATTAGGCGGGGAACCGTTGCTTGACCTTTGGCCGCTGATCGTGTCGGCAAGTGAGGCGGCAAATCAATGAATGTGCAGAAAGTTAGCCCGCGTAGAAGGGATTTGACGCGCTGCTTTCCATCGGGTGTCATTCGGACCCGCACTGGAAAAGCGATCCAGTCTCTCATCGTCCGGCGCAATCAGCCTCGATGGATCGATCAGAATGGAAGAGAACTTGAGATGTTCTCCGGCCCATCGAAATGGATGGGAACGTCCGTATCCAGCGGAGATGAAGGCTACTCGTATGGTGCAGCTCGAAATGCCGCAGGATGAGGTTCACGGCCAAACGAACCTGCAGTTTCGGGCTTTGGTCCAGCACAATCGACATCAAGTCCTCGGGCAGGAATGCCGCAGCATTGCGCGTCAGCTCATGACCTAAGAATGCCGGGCGGCAGGGAAGAATATCGGCCCTGATCGCCCGCGCAACGCTGATATTCGCGGTGCCCACGTTGCTGAGCTGAACTGCTCAGAACGCGAGCGGCTGTCGGTCCGCGATCCTCGATCACCACACAAGCTGAGGAAGAACGGGACTAAGTGCCGAAAGACACTTCCTCAATGGAAGCGGTTGGCGTTCCATTCGGATGCGATCTGTTCGTAGGCGGCATCGAGCCGCTCGCCGCGATTCGCGCGCCAGAAACTGGCCAGATCGCTGCTCCAGGCAGACTGGTGATCGCTGGGTTTGTTAGTCCATGTCAGCGACTTGCCGTGCGATTTGAGAACGATCTCTTCCACCTGATGCGACGTGACGGCGCGGCCGAGAGTCTTTCCTAGCGCAATGATATGATCCGGCTCCCACAGGCGTTCGTAGATGAACAGGTTATCTTTTCGCCAGGAAATGAACGAGGCATAGGTCGAGAAGAATTCGCGGGAGGCATTGGGGCCAAACCAGCGCACCCAACTCAGGAAATTGTCGCGCGGATTGCGGATGATCGTCACTGTCGTCATACCGCGGAGCAGCACACGTTTGTTCCAGCACACATGGCCATGGACAACGATACGGGATGGAGCGCCATGCAGGAGCCTGGAGACATCGTTATATCCGTGAATCTTGGGGGCATTCTTGACGTAATCGTCGAAGTTTCTCTTCGCCTGCGGCGACAGGAAGATCGATTCCTCGTTGTAATTTATCCGACGGGCATAACAGGGCTGGTCCTTACGCAGGGCGCGCACGAACGCATATTTTTCAAACCCGATGGCCTCGACCGCCTGCAAAAGCGCATGCGTGCCCGATTTCGGCGTGCCGTTACAGATAATCGGTGATGCAGTGGTCATCATACCTCCATCGTTCTTGAGCGTGTTTCACTCCGGCCGGATTATGCTCCAGGCAGTGGGGATATTGATCCATCATCAAGCTTTAGCGTGCCTTGCGTACAAGGTGGCGAAGCTATGAAGGACATGGGGAACGACATAGGTTTGCTGCACGGGCCATGGGCGCGCCTCGAGACCGAAATTCGATCGCACGCCTTTAAATCGATTTTAAAAAATCAACATACAAAGCTAATCGATTTTAATTTGTGCATTCAAAATTTTTTGTTGCAGCGCGAAGAAAATCACTTCTAACTGCCTCACGCCATTCTATCCGTCGTAGGAAACGCGCAATGACGATTTCATTTCCGCTTACTGACAAACGCACTGTCGATGAGCTGCTGAAGCACCTTAACGCGCATAAACTGTTCTCTCCTGGAAATTGCGTCATCACGATCAATCCCCTCGCCGCACACGTTTCGTCGTGCCTTTCGTATGCGCTTAGCACCGCTCGCACTGCCTGGTAGGCGCACTGCTATTCAGTTGAAACCATTTCCGTAACGAGTTGAGCATCTCAAGTCAGCGTTCGAACGTCCTCGAAGGCTTAGCACATCCGTGCAGGCCTTTTGGAGCGTCCGTAAGCCTGAGAGTGCCCGCTGAGAATCGTGTGAATTCCGATACCAATCCCGCAGGAGAAAGACATTGATGACGACATTCGAAGCCTATCTCGATGGTCATAGGGGAACATTGTTGAACGAGGGCATGGTCGTCGTCCTGCGCAACATTGCCGAGGCTACCCGGCAGATTTCGGACAAGCTCAGAAGCTCGTCATTATCAGGTCTAACGGGCGCAACCGACGCAATCAACGTCCAGGGCGAGACGCAGAAGCCGCTCGATATACTTTCCAACGAGATCATGCTCGATGCATGCCGTAAATCGCCGGCAGTTGCTTTCGCGGTATCGGAAGAACTCGACGCCGAAGTGCTCATTCATCCCAATGGCGGATATGCGATGATCTTCGACCCGCTCGATGGATCGTCCAACCTCGATGTCAACGTAACGGTCGGAACGATCTTTTCCATCATCGAGGCAAGCTCTCCGGCTGAGATCCTGAAAAATGGCCGCAGTCAGCTCGCTGCAGGATATGCCGCGTACGGACCGCAAACCAATCTGGTCCTTGCGATTGGAGATGGCGTACAGATCTTCACGCTCGACGAACGCGGCGTGTATGTGATGACAACCGCGGATGCCAAGATCGCCCCGGAAACCAAGGAGTTTGCGATCAACGCTGCACGTCGTCCGTCTTGGGATGACGTCATTACCGAATATGTCGACGGGTCGATCGAAACCCCCGGCTATAATATGCGCTGGATCGGTTCGATGGTCGCCGATACCCATCGCATCTTCAACCGCGGCGGAATCTTCCTCTATCCCGCCGATCGAAACAAGCCAGCCTCCGGCGGCCGTCTGCGTCTACTTTATGAAGCCAATCCAATTGGCTTTCTGGTCGAAGCGGCAGGCGGCTCTGCCATTGCCGGAAAGACCGCCATCCTCGACATTGAACCAACCTCGCTGCATCAGCGGGTTCCGGTGATTTTTGGGTCACGCCACGAGGTCGCAAAGATCAGTCGAGCGTACTGCGTCGAACGGGCAATCGAGACAGTGTAGCAACGGCGCGCAAGCCGGTTGGCGACACTCCAGCCGGCAATATCTTGATCCATCGCAATTGTTCTTCATTGAGGAATAGACGCAGTCAGCGAGTGACACACGGATGCTGCGCGTGCTAAACATGGATGATTTTCTTCGCGAATTGTCACAGGCACCACCCGCATTTCCCAGGGCATTTTGAATGGCTTCCGATCAACCGCGGCGCGAACATGTTCTGATCGTCGACGACGACACAAGAATCCGCCAGATGTTGACGCGTTATTTCGAAGATGAGGGATACCAGGTCACCGCCGTCTCGGACGGCGGTGAAATGCGTCTCCAGATGAAGCAGGCGAGCTTCGATATCATACTGCTGGACCTGATACTGCCAGGAGGCGAAGATGGTCTGTTGCTTGCCAGAGAAATCCGCATGCAGTCCGATGTGCCGATCATCATGCTGACGGGCCGCGACGATGTCGTCGATCGGATTGTCGGTCTGGAAATGGGTGCGGATGACTATATCGCCAAGCCGTTTCATTTGCGCGAAGTGCATGCTCGCATGAAGTCCATCCTTCGCAGACGCCAGCCAGCGGCTACGCCGGCGGAGGCGAGGCAGGAGGAGATCATTCGCTTCGATGGTTGGCAGCTCAATTTCGACCGTCGCCAGCTTCTTGCCGCCGACGGTGGCGAAGTCGAGTTGACGACAGGCGAGTTCGACATGCTGGCCGTTCTTGTGCGCCATGCCGGCCGCGTTCTTCGCCGGGAGCTTCTCATGGATCTCACTCGCGGCAGAAATCTCGAAGCCTTCGACCGCACGATCGATGCACAAATTGTCAGATTACGGAAAAAGATCGAGGACGACCCCAAACATCCAAAATTGATCAAATCGATCCGGGGCGTTGGTTACATCTTCACCGCGCGGCTGTGATCAGTGCAACACCTCAATACGGCCGGAATGTGCATGAAACACTCGCCGGCGCTCCCCGCATAAAGTGACGCTTGCCGTCGATAGCCAGACTTAATCCAGAAGCTCTCGCAGGCGCGTTGCCAGCTCACGTGCAGTATAGGGCTTTTTCAGCCAGCTCCCCGATTGCGCGAGCTCGCGGCCAGCGATCGTCGGCTCGGCATAACCGGATGTGAAGAGAATCCTTATGCCTGGTTTCAATGTCCGCACATGGTTAGCCAGCTCATCGCCGGTCATGCCGCCTGGCATGACGATATCGGTGAAAAGCAGCGCGACATCGGGATTTTCCTCGAGCCTGGTCAATGCCTCGTTCCCGTTGGATGCTTCAACCACCTGGTAGCCAGCATCGTTGAGCCTAGAGACGGCAACGCGCCTCACCCGCGGATCATCCTCCACCACCAAAATCTTCTCGAAGCCACCGGGAATGTCAGACTGGAGCCGCTCCTCCACACCCTTCTCGCTGGCGTTATCGGCCGTCTTGTGTGCCGCGGGAAGAAAGACACGCACACTCGTGCCTTGTCCGATCTCGCTATAAAGCTGGACATGGCCACCGGACTGCTTGGCGAAACCATAGACCATGCTCAGGCCCAGACCGGTGCCGGAGCCGACGCTCTTCGTGGTAAAGAAGGGCTCAAAGGCCCGTTGCTTGACCTCGGATGTCATGCCAAGGCCCGTATCGGTCACGGAAATCAGGACATACTCACCGGTGCGTACCTGCGGATACATCTGTGCGTAATCGGCATCCAGCTTGATGCGCGAGATTTCGATCGAGAGCTTGCCGCCACGCGACATGGCGTCCCTGGCGTTCAGGACCAGATTGAGCAATGCATTCTGCAACTGCGATCCGTCGACCAGCGCTTCGTTCGCCGCACCGCTGACGATGGTGCGGAATTCGATAGCCTCGCCAAGCGTCCTGCGCAGCAGATCGGAAAAGCTCGACACTAGTTGGCCGACATCGACGAGCTTCGGATTGAGCGGCTGGCGCCGGCCAAAGGCGAGCAATTGGCCCGTCAGCTTGGCGCCGTCATCCGCCGCGTCCTGCGCTTCACGCAGCAGCGGCCGCAGCTTCTCGTCCTTAAGCTTGCCCTCGATCATTTCGAGATTGCCACTGATGACGGTCAGCAGATTGTTGAAGTCATGCGCCAGTCCGCCGGTCAACTGGCCGATCGCCTCCATCTTCTGCGACTGGCGCAGCTCATCCTCGATCTTATGGCGGCTCGTCAGGTCGCGGATGAAGCCGGTGAAAATGCGCTTGCCCTTTGCGGTGGCCTCGCCGACGGAGAGCTCCATTGGGAAAAGGGAGCCGTCCTTGCGCTGCCCCGTCACGACGCGGCCATAGCCAATGATGCGCCGCTCTCCAGTCGTCATGTAGCGGGAAAGGTAACTATCATGTGCGTCACGATCGGGCTGCGGCATCAAGATTTTGACATTCCTGCCGCAAACTTCATCAGCCGTGTAGCCGAACAATCTTTCAGAGGCGGCACTAAACGAGGAGATCGTGCCGACGTCATCGATGACGATCATCGATTCAGGCACGGTGTCGAGGATCGAGCGCAGATGCGCTTCCCTTTCTGCAAGATCGTCCTGAATTTGTTTCATCTCGGTAACATCGTTGTTGGTCTGGATGATGACCGGCCTGGTATCGAAAGCAGGGGTGATGAGCGTCCAGCGCGTGGCGACGAAAATGATTCGTCCATCCCGGTGACGATGCACCACCTCGCCCTGCCATGCCCCCTGCCTTCGGACTTCCTCGCGGATCTCATCCAAAGGCTTTGGAAACTGTGTTGCCAAAAGCGTGTGAACGACCTGACCAAGTGCCTCGTCCCTTGACCACCCATAGAGCGTTTCGCAACCGCCGGTCCAACGGCTGACAACGCCGTCAAAGCCGTGAATGATGAGGTTGGCTCCGTCGAGCAGGCGAGCAATCTCGTCGAGCTCCAGTTCAGTTGTCACTCGGGTCTTCGATTTGTCGTTCATTGCGCTTTCATCATTCGAAATTCAGTGGCGTTGGCCTCCGGCGTAAGCGATCAGACCGCGTTCGTCGCCATCACACCCGTCGTCATCCCCGGAGAGCTGAACGAGCATCCCATATTTCATGATACGCACGCAATGCCGACCCGCGGAGACCAGTATTCCCTTGTTCGCCAGCTTGGTCATCGTCCGTGAAACGGTCTCGATCGTCAGGCCGAGATAGTCTGCGATGTCGAGCCGCGTCATTGGTAATTCGACGATCGCATTGGATCGATTGTGATCCGGTTTGCGGCGGAGCTGCTTCAGCACGAATGTGCACACCCGCTCCTCGGCATTCTTGCACGACAGCAGAACCATCTGATCCTGGGCAGCCGCCATCTCGTCGCACAGGCGGGCAAAAACTTCGGGCCTCAGATCCTGCGAATTGCTGACCTCGGCTTCGAAGGCCTTGCGTGAGAAGCGGCGCACCTTCGTATCGCCAATGGCTTCGGCGCTGTAGAGATAGTGGTTCCGCAACGACACGCCGACGATGTCGCCGGCATGCAGGAAACCGGTGATGACGCGACGACCGTCAGAGATGATCTTGAAGATGCGCAGGCTACCCTCGACGACTTCGAACAAGTGCTTGGCGACATCCCCCTCGAAGAACAGCGACTGACCGGCGGCGAGATGTTCGGTTGGCTGCTTCCTAAACAGAGCCTGCAGACAGTTCGGTTCGGCGTCCGGCAGAGCCGGGTTGGTGAATTCCTTAGCGTAATGAATATTGTCTGCCCGCAACATGATCGTCCCTCCGTGTTGTCGGGGAGAACAATTGATCACCGCAGGTGACGCCAGAATGCCATGGGTGTGAAATACGGTGCACTTAAGTAACAGTCTGTAACAAGCAACAGCAGAAGCATTTGCTGGACTGTTTCTCAGCCATACGTGGCCCAAGGCTGCCTTCCTCACCGCCAGGCCGGATTGATGGACTCTGATTCAAGCCGATAGACGAGCCCGTGATCCCAGCGGTTGCGGAAGCCCTCGTCGGCAAGCCGCTCCCAGACTTCATCGTTGAGCGCCCAAAACCGCATGTGACTGCAGCCGGCGCCAATCGCCCGCCCTTTCATCAGGGAGAAAAGCTCCCGCGCGATCCTTTCCTCGTCCAGTGGACTGATGACGACAAAGATTGGAATATCGAACAGTCGGCCGGCAATCGGATGCTCGAATACGCGGGCAAGGCAAACGGCGCGGACACAATCGTTCGGACCAGTCGCCACTGTGAAGCGCTGACGCTCAAAGACGGTTCCGACCGCCGCGCGCCAGCGGTCCCATGCAAGACCCGGCATAACCGCCTGCACGACGAGATAAGCGCGTTCGATTTGGTTTGCCTGAAGAGGACCAATCTCATAGCGCGTGTTCATCTCCAAGACTTCCTTCAGACGGGACGCCTGTTTCGACTTCACGGTGGAACCGCTGGTTTCACAGCTCATTCGCGATTGCTGGCGGCTCCTGCCGTCAATGCGCAGCAAAAGGCCAGCTTTGCGTCCCTCCCCGCATCGAGCGCCTGACGCCGTTGAAGACGCGCCAGCGATGCGCTGTATGATGTTGAAGGTCATGTCCCCCACCTCATTTCGTTGTCGAATTGAGCAAGCTTAAGCCGACGCGGGAGACGTGCTTTGATCGGTGTCAAGATTTGGGCGGATCGAGCCGAAACCGCTTCTGTGATGGATCAATGCGCAGAAAATCATCCGCTGAAACGACAATTCGATGAAGGGATAAAGATCTTGGACCATAAGGCAGCTTCTCGGCCCGCCGACTTCGGCCGTGATCAACCTTGATCTACGTTTTCCTTGCCACCGCTTGGACGTGCATCGTCGTCATCAAACAGAATGCGCCACGGTGCCCCCTCCAGATCATCATACTGCCCGGTCTTCAGCGACCACAGAAAGCCTCCCAGGCCGAGCGTCCCCATGAACAATGCCAGCGGGATCAGGTAGATCAGCATATTCATGATATGGAAGCTCCCGCAGGGGTGGTGAATTTGCCGGTACGCTCTGTCTGCCAATTCCAGCCATTCAGGCGCAATGCATTCGTCACGACGATCAGCGAAGACGTGGACATGGCGACAGCGGCGATAAGCGGCGTCGCATAGCCCGCGATGGCGATCGGAACAGCCAGCACATTGTAACCGATGGCAAGGGCGAAGTTCTGGCGGATCAGAGCAGCCGTACGCCGCGCGACGCAGATCGCCTCCGGAACCGCGTCGAGGCGGTCCTTCAGGAAAACGAGATCTGCCGCCTGTCGGCCAATGTCGGAGGCGGTTGCGGGAGCCATCGACACATGCGCCGCCGTAAGTGCCGGCGCATCATTGATACCGTCGCCAACCATCATGACCTTGTTGCCCGCCTCGTTTAAGCGTGCGCACTCTTCGACTTTCTGCTTCGGATCCAATTCCGCAATCCAGCGATCCATATGCAATAGCCGCGCTGTCGATTCGACGACTGCTCGCCGGTCGCCAGACAGGATCATTGTATGCAGCCCCGCAAGACTGAGCTGGCGAATGGCAGCGGCGGCTCCGGGACGAAGAGTGTCCTCAAAGTAGAAGCGCGCCAGCTCTACCCTGTTCCTCGACAGTATAACCTCGGAAAGGGACTCATTTGGTCCTTTTTCACGAAACGGGGCGGCGCAAGCGAACTGCATGTTGCCGAGCCGATAAAGCCCGTCGGCGGCCTCGGCCTCGAGGCCCGCTCCCGGAATCTCCGCGACGCTGTCGAACCGGCGGACATTGTTGCCAGCACTACGCAACAACGCCTGGGAGAGTGGATGCCGGGAATGCGCGGCAAGACCGGCCGCAATCGCCCTTTCCTCCGGCCCCGCGCCCACCATCTCGATGAGACATGGCTGGCCCATCGTCAAAGTGCCGGTCTTATCGAACACGACGGCATCGACCTCGGCGAGACGTTCCAAAGCAGAACCATCCTTGATCATAATGCCGCTGCGAAACAGTTTCCCGGCGGCGACGACCTGGACAACCGGTACGGCAAGACCAAGCGCGCACGGGCAGGTGATGATGAGCACAGCAACCGCCACCAGCATCGCATGCTTCCAATCCCCACCGATGAAACCCCAGGCAAGAAACGAAACCAGCGCAAGCAGGTGGACTGCCGGTGAGTAAAGGCTTGCAGCTCGGTCCGCGATCCTGCGATAGCGCGCCCTGCCCCCTTCGGCAGCTTCCATGAGGCTGATAATCTCGGCGAGCAGAGAGTTCTCTGCGGTCTTCGTGACGCGAATGGTCAACGAAGCCATGAGGTTCATCGAACCCGACCGAACCTCCGTGCCATTCCCGACTGCGACCGGCACGCTCTCGCCTGTGACGATGGAGAGATCGAGTTCGCTCGTGCCGGCGATCACGACGCCATCGGCGGGGACGCGCTCGCCGGCGGCGATAAAGATATGGTCGCCAATGCCTATGTCCTCTACCGAAACATATCGCCTGCTGCCGTCGGCCGTTATCAACAAGGCACCGCGGGGTGCGAGCCTCGCAAGGCCATTGACCGCGGCTCGCGCTTTCTCGCGCATGATATGGTCGAGCGCGCGACCGATCAGCAAGAAGAATAGCAGCGAAACGGAGGCATCGAACCAGGCGTGCTCTCCGTGATGGATCGTCTCCCATAATGATACGGCATAGGAGAGCGTGACAGCGAGAGAAATGGGCACGTCCATGTTGGTCCGCCCATGTTTCAAGGCATTCCATGCCGAGCGAAAAAAGAAACGGCCGCCGTAGATAAGGGCCGGCGCAGCAATCATCGCGGAAATCCAGTGAAACAGGTCTCGCGTCGCCGCATCTGCGCCGGACCAGACTGATACCGAGAGCAGCATGATATTCGCTGCGGCAAAGCCGCAGACACCAACGGCCAGGAGCAATTGATTGCGCAGGCTATCCGTCTGGGACGCGGCGGGAGTGAAAATATGCGCCCGATAGCCGGCTTCGGTGATCGCGGAAAGAATACCCGACGGATCGATGACAGCATTATCAATGCGCTCGACATAGGTGCAACTGACCCGCCGAGCAGTCAGGTTGACTCGCGCGCCCTTCACATAGGGTAAGCTGCGCAAAGACCGTTCGATGGTCGAGATGCAAGCGCCACAGTGCATATCGGGAACGCTGAGGTCCAGTTGGCGAAGCCCCTCCCCCAGCGGATGGCTGGCCAGGACGATCTCCTCGGTACTGGCGCAGCACTTGCTCATTGTCATGACGCTTTCCGCGTCCATGGTGCAGCAGGTCATTGTCCAAACTCCGCCGTGTCGATGCGCCTGGCCTCATGCATTACCGTGACACCCCCTCTGCGCGAGATGGTTTCCACGATCCAGTCGCCTCCCTCAATGCGATGTTTGGCTTCGAAATGGCCTTCGCTCGTCTTGGTCAGTGCAAGCACGAAGTCCTCTCGGTCGCCCACGGGTCTTCTGAACGTCAGCGTCACGTCGTCGACCACCGCCGGCGACCCATCCCGATTGCGAATATCGTAATGAATGACATCGCGGCGCAAGGACAGATCGCCGGAAATGCCGCTGCTAGCCATAGCGCGCATTGCGGCGGCCTTGCTGTTGAATTCCTGGCTTGCGACATAGGTATTCTCCACCACAAGGCCGCTCCAACTCGTGGACGCGAGAACCGCCATCGTCACATTCACTCCGATCACGACGGTGAAGAACGCAACAATGACGACCAGCATATGGCGGCCGGTGAAGGGACGTCCGGTGGTAACTTGGCTTCTCATTTCGGCGCTCCCGGTGCGTTGAAGGCGGCCCGGTACGTCGCCCGATCCGCGTGATTTTCGTCCTCTATGACGAACAGGAATTCCTTGATCGTCTCCGCCTTGGCCTGTTGCGTTACGAACACCTTGAGCGAGGTGGCCGCGTCCGGATCGGCATCGACAGTGAAGTGCCGGCCTTCCTCCTTCGAGAGTTCGGGGATCTTCATCGTCGCTCCTACTGCGCCCTCTAGTCGGATATCGATTTTCCTCGGCGCCGGGACCATGTTGAGGACGCGCAGCGTATAACCGTTGCGGATCGATCCATCCGACTCCAGCACATATTGCGGATTGCGATCGTGGAGCACGTTCAGCTCCAGCCGCTCCCTGAGCGCCAGATGCACGAGCATCGCCACCCCGACCGCTGCCCATACAGCGGCATAAAAAAGAACGCGCGGCCTGAAGATCACCCGCCAATTGAAATGCCGAATGCCCTCCATGAAGCTGCCGCCAGGGTTTCGCACGAGGTTCGGCTGTACGGCGACCGTGCCGCCGTTGGTCGCGAGGCTCATGTTGGCGGCATACTCGCTCAGCGTCGCATAGGAGATCAGGCCGCGCGGCTTATCGAGCTTGTCCATCACGCCGTCGCAGGCGTCGATGCATAAGGCGCAGGTGATGCACTCCATCTGCTGACCATCGCGGATGTCTATGCCCATCGGACAGACCGCCACACAGGCATTGCAATCGACGCAATCGCCGACCGGCTGGCCTGCTGCCTGAGCTTTTTTAGCATGGCGGGAGCGAGGCTCACCGCGCCAGTCATTATAGGTGACGACCAGGGAATTTTCGTCCAGCATAGCGCCCTGGATGCGGGGCCACGGACACATGTAGGTGCAGACCTGTTCCCTCATCAGCCCACCAAGAACGTAAGTGGTCGAGGTGAGAATGGCGACCGTGGCATAGGCGACCGCCGGCGCTTGGCCCTTGATTAAGGCAACGGCCAGGGATGGCGCATCCGCGAAATAGAATATCCATACGCCACCGGTGAGGACGCCGATGAGGACCCATATGCTGTGTTTGGCGACCCGCTTTGCAAGCTTGTCCGGCGTCCAGGGACCAGCATCGAGTTTCATGCGCGCGTTGCGATCACCTTCGATCGCGCGTTCCACGACAAGGAAGAGATCGACCCATACCGTCTGTGGACAGGCATAACCACACCATGCCCGTCCCACCGCCGAGGTTACCAGAAACAGGCCAAAGCCGGCCATGACCAGCAGACCGGCCACATAGAAGAACTCCTGGGGCCATATCTCGATGAAAAAGAAGAAGAAGCGACGAGAGGCCAGGTCGATGAGAATCGCTTGATCGGGCGCATATGGGCCTCGGTCCCAGCGAATCCAGGGAGAAAGATAGTAGATGCCGAGCGTGATCAGCATCACGATCCATTTGAATCGCCGGAACCGACCCTGCGCCCGCTTTGGAAACACCTTCTTTCGCGCAGCATAGAGCGGCTGACGGTTGCGCCGGGCATTGACCGCTTCGGCATCGAGCCGTTCGACATGAGCGTCCCGCGGGTCTGGAGCTGTGTAGAGGTTCATCGCTCGGCGTCCTGTTGATGATCCTCATCTCGCATTCGGCCGACCAAACGTCCTTGACGTAGGTCAAGGAACGGCCGCCCGGTCTTCGGCTCGGTCAAAAAATGAGAGCCACGCCCCGGAGGGACGTGGCTCAGAGGAACTAAGGGGGAGCCCGTAGGGAACGTCCTCTACCTTTGAATGCTAACGGCTCGCGGTATTGTGATCTTTGAGCGAAATCAAACTGGCCATGGAATTGCCGAGCTTCTCCAGGCTGTCTTCCTCCCGCGTGGAAGGGAGCGGATGTGCCCGCGCGGCAACCCGCGTATGAACGATGGCTCGGGGGTTGCCGTACAAGCGGAGAAGGGGATTTTGGTCGTGGCCAGTCATTTCATTCCTCCTATTTTCCACCGCCCAAGGAATGAACAAACACGGTCAGCTCCTTCACGGTGGTTTCGCCCAACCGGGCCGACCAAGCCGGCATCACGCCATGTTTCGGCGCGGTCACCTGGCGGATGATCGCATCCTCCCCCCGCCCCTTTAACCAGATCGCATCGGCGAGATCCGGCGCTCCCATCTCTTGCTTGCCCTTGGCATCCTCGCCGTGGCAGGCAGCGCAATTGTCGAGGAATACCTGCATTCCAGCCTTCGCCAGCGCCAGATCGGAAGGCGTGTTCGTCAGTCCCCAGACGTAGGCGGCAACCTGCCGAATTTGCGTATGATCGAGCATATCGCCGAAGGCAGGCATTTCCGACGAATGCGTCTCGGGGTCGGCATCGAAGCGGATGCCATGCGAGACGGTCTGTTGGATCGCTTCGAGGTCGCCACCCCAGAGCCAGTCGTCATCGTTCAGATTGGGAAATCCCGGAGCGCCGGTGGCACCGGAGCCATGACACGGCGCGCAGTTGACCTTGAAGGCAGAGGCGCCGCCAGCGATGGCAAACTCGCGCAGCGTCGGATCGGCATCGATTTCTCTGACGGTTTTCGCGGCGATGAGATCGTGAAACCGAGTTTGTCCGACCTTGGCCTCTTCCACTTGCTGCTGCAGTTCCGCGCGGCTCGAAAAGCCGAGCAGTCCTTTGGTGGTATCCCTGATCAGGGGTATGGAGGGATAGGCGATGGCATAGCCGATGGCCCAGAGGATCGTGACGTAGAATGTCCACACCCACCATCGCGGCATGGGATTGTTGAGTTCACGGATGCCGTCCCATTCATGGCCCGTTGTTTCGACGCCGCTGAGTTCGTCTATATGTTTGTCCGACATCTCAATCATCCTTCAGAGGTATGTCAGCGGCTTCGTTGGCGATCTTTTTGCTACCTGGCCGGAGCGTGAAGGCGATAGCCCCTACGAAAAACAAGGCCATTGCGAGGAGCCCCCAACTGTCGGCGAAGTGACGCATTGCAGTATATGTTTCCATGGAGGCACCTCAGCGATAACCGGTGGCATCGTCATAGGTCGAGAAATCGACCAGTGTTCCGAGCATCTGCAGATACGCGACGAGCGCGTCCATCTCCGTCAGCCTAGTGGGGTCGCCGTCGAAATCGCCGACCTTCGCTTTTGGATATCGCGCCAGCAGATCGGTCGTATTTGCGTTCGGATCGGCTTGCGCCCGCATGTCGGCTTCCGCATTCGCCAGCATATCTTTGCTATAGGGCACGCCGACATCCTCGTTAGCCTTGAGATCCATGCCAATATCCTTAACCGTGACGTCCCTCTCCTTGAGGAAGGCATAAGTGGGCATGATCGACTCCGGCACGACCTCGCGCGGATTGGACAGATGCTGGACGTGCCATTCGTTGGAATAGCGACCGCCGACACGCGCCAGGTCCGGTCCCGTGCGCTTCGAGCCCCACTGGAACGGATGGTCATACATGGACTCTGCGGCGAGCGAATAATGGCCGTAACGCTCCACTTCGTCCCGGAACGGGCGGATCATCTGGCTATGGCAGAGGTAGCAGCCTTCGCGGATGTAGATATTGCGCCCTGCCAGCTCGAGAGGCGTATATGGGCGCATGCCTTCCACCTTCTCGATCGTGTTCTGGAGATAGAACAGCGGCGCGATTTCGACGATGCCGCCAATGCTGACCACCAACAGCGATCCGACGAGCAGCAGGGTGGCATTTTTCTCGAGGATCTGGTGTTTCTCTAGGATAGACATCTTGCTTTACCTCACTCGGCAGCCTGGGCAATGAAAGCGCTCGGGATCGCGGCTTCGTCGCGCTGGCGCCCCCGGATGGTCATTGCGACGTTCCAGGCCATGATCACTCCCCCTGCCAGATAGAGAGCACCGCCGACGGCGCGCAGGAGGTAGTAGGGGAACATCGCAGCCACGGTCTCTGCGAAGGAATAGACGAGGAAGCCCTGGCTATTGTATTCGCGCCACATCAGGCCTTGTTGGATGCCGGCGACCCACAGCACCGCCGCGTAGATAACGATGCCCAGCGTGGCGAGCCAGAAATGCCAGTTGACCATGCGGAGGCTGTAAAGCCGCTCACGTCCCCAGAGCTTTGGCGTCAGGTAGTAGATGGCGCCGAACGTGATCATGCCGACCCAGCCGAGCGCGCCGGAATGAACGTGACCGATGGTCCATTCGGTATAGTGACTGAGCGAGTTGACCGTCTTGACCGACATCATCGGGCCTTCGAAGGTCGACATGCCGTAGAAGGCGATCGCGACGATCATCATGCGGATGATCGGGTCGGTGCGGATCTTGTCCCAGGCTCCCGAAAGCGTCATCAGACCGTTGATCATGCCGCCCCAGGAAGGCATCCACAGCATCACCGAGAAGACCATGCCCAGCGTCTGCGCCCAGTCGGGCAATGCCGTGTAATGCAGGTGATGTGGACCAGCCCAGATGTACATGAAGATCAGCGCCCAGAAATGGATGATCGACAGGCGGTAGGAATAAACCGGGCGGTTCGCTTGCTTCGGCACGAAATAGTACATCATGCCAAGGAAGCCTGCCGTCAGGAAAAAGCCGACGGCGTTATGGCCGTACCACCATTGCGTCAGAGCATCCTGCACGCCTGAAAATAGGGAATAGCTCTTCGAGCCAAGGAAAGAGACCGGCATCGCCAGATTGTTGACGACGTGCAGCATGGCGATGGTGACGATGAAGCCCAGATAGAACCAGTTCGCCACATAGATGTGCGGCTCCTTGCGCTTCAGGATCGTCCCCAAAAAGGTGACAAGATAGGCGACCCAGACAATGGTGAGCCAGATGTCGACATACCATTCGGGCTCGGCATATTCGCGGGCCTGTGTGATCCCGAGAACATAGCCGGTCGCGGCCATGACGATGAAGAGTTGATATCCCCAGAACACGAACCAACCGAGATTGCCGCCGAAGAGCCGGGCTCGGCAGGTGCGCTGGACGACGTAGAAGGAGGTCATTATCAACCCATTGCCGCCGAAGGCGAAGATGACGGCAGAGGTGTGCACCGGGCGCAGACGACCGAAGTTCAGGTATGGCGCAAAGTTCAGATCCGGGTAGGCAAGCTGGAGAGCGATGACCACGCCCACCAGAAAACCAACAACGCCCCAGAAGACGGTGGCGATAAGCCCATATCGAATGACTTCGTCGAAATAGGGCGTTGGCTCGCTTCTGATACGAGACGCCTCCGGCGAAAAGTCGACGCGGCGAACCAGCAGGATCGTACCGGCCAGAAGACAGAAGAATAACACCCACATATGGGCGGCAAAAAGCTGATCATGAGCGGCGCCGGCACCCACCAATGCCAGAAAAGCGCCGACCGCGACCAGCATGGTTTCAGCGGTGTAATTCATGTCGTCGTCCCCAGAGCGCAGATGACCGCACTTAGGAAGGTCATCTTTCTCGCACTTTGAGCGACAGGTCCCACGTGCGCGGCGACCGATCCTTGATCTAGGTCAACAAACACCGCGGATTCCTCATTGCCGGGCGCGTTGTTGCAAAAACACCGCTCGGCAAGACCACTCCCTGCCATTCAGAGAATGCTCGCGACAATTTGATCAACCTCAAAGAAGGGCCGCCCCGCCAGCCCATAAAACCGAACCGACGGCTAATGAGGCTCTCGGTAAAGGAGATATGGAATGCGTTTCAAAATCGGTCTGATCGTCGCAGCGGTGGCGCTAGCCACTTCGTCGGTGCCACTCTTGGCGGCGGACCACCAAATTCAAATGCTCAACAAAGGTGCTGATGGTGCCATGGTGTTCGAGCCGGGCTTTGTGAAAATCGCGCCCGGCGACACCATCACCTTCATTCCCACCGACAAGAGTCACAATGTCGAAACATTCAAGGGCCTGATCCCAGACGGCGCCGCCGAATTCAAATCCAAGGCGAGCGAGGAATATCAGGCAAAATTCGACATTCCAGGCTTCTATGTGGTGAAATGCACGCCTCATGCCGGCATGGGCATGGTGGCGCTCGTTCAGGTCGGCGATAACCCGACCAATCTTGACGTCATCAAGACCGCGAAGGTTCCGAACCTGGTGCGCAAGCGCCTCGATGCCGACCTGGGGCAAATCACCCAATAGCGCTCGGCTGGTGCAAACTCGCAAACGAAAGCGGCCGAATTCGGCCGCTTTTCGTTTGTTTGGCGTTACTTGATAGCCATGGTCAGACGCAGGCTCTCCCTTGTTCCTCAAGCAGCCTTGCTATGCGTGCGTCCAGATGCGCCGAGATAAGCGTCGAAGGCCGCGGCAACAGCCCTGACCATGAATCGCGACTCCTGGCAAACCGTAACTTTGCCGCCATCAATGGTGACAACGCCGTCCGCCGCAAGTTCCAGCAGTCTCTCATTGCCATCCAACAGAAGAGCGGCATCGAAGCCCGACCCCTCCGCAACGCGGACCAAATCAACGGCAAAATCGCACATGAGCCGTTCGATTACGCGCGCGCGCAGCCTGTCCTCGTCGGTTAGCCGATAGCCTTTGACCGTTGCCAGAACACCCGCACTGATGCGATCGGCATAGCTGCCAATAGGAACCTGGTTCTGGACATATCCCATCGGCAATTTTCCGATGGCGGACGCCCCGAGGCCTATCAACGTATCGCAGGTATCGGTGGTGTAGCCTTGGAAATTTCTCCGCATGCTGCCTTGCGATGCGGCAATCGAAAGATCGTCATCCGGCAGCGCAAAGTGATCAAGCCCGATGCGGACATAGCCTGCCGCCACGAGTTCCGATGCGATTGCTTCCGCCTGGGCATTTCTTTCTTCGGCGCGGGGAAGCGCTGCGTCATCGATCAGCCGCTGATGCTTCTTAAAGGCTGGAACATGAGCATAGCCGAACACCGCGAAACGTTCTGGCCGCATCCGGATCGCCGTCCGGACGGTTTCGACGCAGGATTTGACCGTCTGATGCGGTAGTCCATAGATCAGGTCGAAATTGATACTGCCGACCCCCGCGCCCCGCAACAAAAGGACCGCCTCCTCTGTTTGTTCCGGGGTTTGCCTGCGATTGATAGCCGCCTGCACAACGGGATCGAAGCTTTGGACACCGAGGCTGGCACGGTCGACACCACTCTCGCCCAACGCCTCCACCATCGCCGCCGAAAGCGTCCGAGGATCGATCTCGAGCGCAACGCTGCTATCATCCCGGAAATCAAACACGCTTCTGAGTTTCTTCATGAGGGCCCGGAACTCGTCCGGCTTCATAATTGTCGGCGTCCCACCACCAAAATGCACGTTCTTGACCTGCGTCGGATGACGCGCGGCAAAGCCAACAAGCTCTATCTCCTGGTCCATCACGTCGAGATAATCGACGATGGGACGATCCTGCCTCGTGATGGTCGTATGACAGCCGCAATACCAGCACATCGCGCGGCAGAATGGCACATGCAAATAGAGCGAAACAGGATCGTCCTCGGCAAGCTTTGCCAATGCTTCCGCATATGCATCAGGCCCGACCGTTGAGGAGAAAGCAGGCGCTGTCGGATAGCTTGTGTAGCGGGGCAATCGCGCCTCACCATATTTCGCGACCAGACGATTGAACATGAATAATGCCCTCATTGAATCCTTGAGAGGTTCTGGCGGCGGCAAACGGTCTTGTCCTTGTCCTATGTCAATGACGGAGCGCGCGACCATCCAGAGAAACGGGGGAATTATTTGCTCCTAGTCAAAGTGTTCTGAACGCACCGGCTTTAAGTTCCGAGCATCTGGTGGCCAAGGCTGCAGTCATCCCAGGACCTCGAAGTCACGCAGCCGAAGGATTGATTCCATGAATGAAGGAGCAATTGAGTTCGCAGAAACGCCTGCCGGTGACGTGCGCATCCTCACATCCGGTGAAGGACATGCACGCATTTTCCGTGTCCTTCGAAGCCTTCCCCCCGGCGGCTTGCTGCGTATTAAGAGCGATCACGATCCTCGCCCGCTCCACTATCAGCTTGAGGCGGGCTACCCTGGAAAGTTCGCTTGGGAGTATCTCGAACAGGGCCCGAAAAATTGGCGTATTGAGATATCACGCCTGGATACCGGATGCGATTGCTGCTGCGGTGAGCATTGAAGGCGGGCGTCTGCGATGCTGGTCCCCGGTGCAACTCTGTCTCGATGGACGATGTCGTATTTCGCCGCTGCGCTCCTGTGTTTACTGCTGGCGCAAATGATGCTTGCAGCGGGCTGGTGGCAGCCGTCCGTCGATATTGGCGAGCCCCGGGTGCTCATCATCGTCCATTTCGTGACCATCGGTTGGTTCGGTCTTTTGATGATCGGAGCTTTGCTGCAGTTTTCACCGGTTCTCACAGGATTTTGCCTGCCGACCGAAAGATTGAACCTCGTATGCCTCTTGGCGCTGATTATCGGCTTAGCAACCCTTTCTTTCGGCTTTGAAGCGATAGAACGCGAATGGCCGTTCGCGGGGACATTGATGGTGGCCGCCGTGTCCATGCTGGCGAGCGCGTTCCTCGCCATCGCCATGGTACTGTTCATAGGACTCTGGCGGGGCCGAAGCGTTCATACGGCATCCCCGTTTGTCATGATGGCGATTGTCTGTCTCGCCGCGACCGTTACGCTGGGCGCGATCTTCGCGCTGGTGATCTCCGGCGCGACGCAGACCCGCTACTTGGTCGAATTGGTTCTGGATGCGGTTCCGCTGCATATGAGCTTCGGCCTGGCAGGTTGGATGACTTTCGCCGCTATCGGAGTGAGCTACAAGCTTCTTCCGATGTTCCTGCTGTCGCCCGATACTGGAAAATCCGGCCTCGTGCGAAACAGCGGCGCATCGGCCCTCGCCATCCTCTGCCTTGCCCTGGTCCTTTCGACCGCAGGCTCCGGGTTGGTTCAGCCGCTTATGCTCGCAGCCGCGATCACCTTCGCCATAACCCTTACGGCATATCTCGTCGACGTGACTGCAATGTACCGGCGCCGGCGACGCAAAATTCCGGAACTGAACACACTGGGGTCGATTCCGGCATTTGCGCTATTGGCCGCATCGGCTCTGGCCTTCGTCGTCTCGATCCCGCTTGGCCTCGGCCCAAACGTGCGTATCGCGCTGATCTACGTTTTTGCGTTCGGTTGGCTGACAGGGCTCGGTCTGGCGCAATTGCTCAAGATCGTCCCCTTCCTGACTTGGATCGAAGCCTTCGGGCCGCTGCTCGGCCGTCGGCCGACACCGCGCTTGAGCGAGCTGGTCAGAGAACGCCACGCGGCTGTCTGGCTCGCCCTCTTCTATCTCGGAGTGATCCTGGCTGGAGTCGCGATCGCAGGAAAGTCCAATAGCGGCTTCCGTGCCGCGGCTGCCTTGCAGGCTTTCTGCACAGCAGCCCTGGCGTTTGAGCTGTTCCGTACGCGTGCCCTCTTGAATATCGATGGCTCCGCAAAGACTGCACCCTTTCGTCAACCAGCGTTTTTGGTCGCAAAACAAATCCAGAGAGGTAACGCGAATGATGCCGCTTCGTGAACTCGATGTCCGCCAAATCCTGAGGGAAGGAGGGTTGCCGTTCCAGCTCATAATGGACACCATCGCATCGCTTGAGCCGGACGAAGGCCTTCGTCTGCTCGCAATTTTCGAGCCGCTGCCCCTCATCAGACAGCTCAAGCAGCGAGGCTACATCCACACGAGCAGACAGATTGATGACGACGATTGGGAAATCGTTTTCACTCCGGAAACGGCATCGTCCAGCGAAACGCAAGCGGACGCATCGCCGTCCTCGGCCGATATCTGGCCGGACCCGGTCTGGAACATGGATCTTACCGATCTCACGCCGCCGGAGCCGATGGAGCGGATACTCGCACGGCTAGAGACGATGAAGGCGGGCGAGGTGCTATTTGCGCTTCTCAGCCGTGAGCCGGTTTTTCTCTTCAACGAATTGAAATTGCGCGGCCATGAATGGGTTGGGAATTTCGATTCGACCGGAAGCGTTTTTCGCATCATGATCCGCTTCAATCCTTCGGAGGCGGCCGCATGAGCCAGGCGGGAACGATCACCATTCCGGCTGTTGTGCAGTGCCTTCGCGGCATAGAAGATCCGGAGATCGGCATCGACATCGTCGAGTTGGGATTGATATACCTCATCGAGATCCTGCCGATTGGCACCGTGCGGATCGTCATGACGACGACGACAAAGGCCTGCCCCGCCTCCGCCTTCATCATCGACGCCGTGAGGGAGCGACTGCAGGCGATCGAAAGCATCGGCAAAGTGGAGATAGACCTTGTCCACGAACCGCCATGGTCGCCTGACATGATCGGCAAAGCAGTCATCGACCGCTTACCGGCATCAAGCTGCGCGGAAATCTGAACGGGCATTTTTGTCGCGAGGAACAGTGCCGGCGACCGGGTTCGTGAACTTGATCGCCTTCGCCAGACTGGAGCCGGGCGCTTGGCCCGGCTCGCCTTTTTCACCGGAGGGGTTTTCTTTCCTTGCAAAGAAACGGGGCATGTTCGACCGCGAACAGCCCGAATGCAGCGGTCCATCCCGCCGCCGCAAGCATCAATATTACGTCGGTATAGGGCGGCATCAATTCCGCGAGCGGCCGCACGACCGCAACCGTCACAAGGATTGCGTAGGACACGGTGGTGGTCAAACTGGCCTTCAGCTTCCTTCCGGTGTGGCCGCGACTGGCACGGGTCATAACCGCCAGCATCATGAGGCTGACGATGCCGATCGCCAGGATATGGAGAATCGCGATCTGCTCCAGGCCTACGGCACCAGCGGCAATTGCGGCAAACCCAATCGGAACGAACAGATAAGCAATATGCAGGACCACAAGGATTGGATCGCGCCACGTCGTCCATCCCCGCCAGCGCGCGAGGCGTACCGTATTCAGGATTGCCGTACTGGCAGCGAGCAGGCCCGTCGCCACCGTCGTCGGTGCGAGCGTCCAAGACACCAAGGCCAGCATGCCTGCGGCGATCGAGATCGCATCGAAGCGATCGTAGGGCGCGGGAAAATCCGTGCGGCCGAACCGGTTCAGCCAGTTGCGCGTGAAGCTCGGAAGAATGCGCCCGCCAATGATCGTCACTAGCAAAACATAGGCAGCTAGGCCAAACCGAATGGCAATGTCAGGTGTGACGCCCTTCAAGACTTGAAGGTGAAAGCAAATGTTGGCGACGGAAAGAGCCGCCAGGCCTGCGATAACCTTCAGATCTTTCCATTTCCTGCCGGCTATGACCTCCCGCGCGCAAAGCATGAGCAGGACCGGCAAGAATATGCTGTCGGCAGACACGGCGGGAATTGCGCCAATCCAGTCGATAAGCAGCAACGCTGCGCGGCCCGCGAGCCATATTGCGAACAAAGCCATGAGCGGCCGGCCCGAAATGGGTAAGCGGCCGGTCCAGTTCGGGATCGCAGTGAGGAGGAAGCCTGCGAGAATTGCAGACGCGAAGCCGAAGAGCATTTCGTGCGCATGCCAGTAGATTGCTCCATATGCTTCGGCGATAGGCAGGCCCCTCGAAAGAAACAGGACCCACAAATCGATGCTGATGATCGCCCAGACGGCCGCCGCAAGAAAGAACGGGCGGAAACCATAGGAAAAGAGAACGGGCCGCGAGCGCGACAATCCGCGAACAATATGTTCCCCGGATGTTGCGTGAGGATGCTGTTGCATAAGCGATATCTCCGAATTGGCCATTCAGCCATAAGGGAGCTCACAGCGACCGTCGTTGCGAATACGCAAGGATCGTGTCCCAGGACTTTGGCTGTCCCAATGCTGAATTTGCGCCATGTCAAAGAGGATCGGCACGGATCTTTTATTGTATCGTCGGCGGCCGGGGGCCGTCGACGTCAAGGGATCAAGCATGACGAATAATCCGGCCAACCGCCTCTCCTACTCGTCCGCCAACCCGAGCCCGATGAATGCATGCGGGACTGGATGTTCTCGCTTTGCGGCCTGCTTCATTATGCATCCGGAGCCGCCGATAACAGAGGCCCATTCCTTTTGAAAATCGACCCGACAGTACTGAAGTCTCTACCCTTGTTCGATCGGATGTTGGACAGCGACCTGAACGCAATGCTGGAGCATGCCGTTTCGCGTCGCGTCATGCCGGGCGACGCTGTATTTGAACAAGGCGCCCCGGCCAAGTCGTTCTTTCTCCTTCTCCATGGGCGGCTCAAAGTGACCCAGGTCACTCCCGACGGCCAGCAGATTATCGTTCGGATGGTCCATCCGGGCGATTTGTTCGGTTTTGCGATGGCGCTCCAGCGCGCCGACTATCCCGGCACCGCCATAGCGGCGGCCGAAAGCCTCACTCTGGCGTGGCCCACGGAGATGTGGTCACGGTTCGTGGAGCAGAATCCCCGTCTCGCCGTTACCGCGATGCAGACCATCGGGCAGCGGCTGGAGGAAGCTCACACCCGTATCCGGGAAATGTCGACGGAAGAAGTCGAGAGGCGCGTTGCGCATGCGGTCCTGAGACTATCAAGGCAGGCAGGCAAGCAGGTGGACACGGGTATCCGAATCGATTTTCCAATCTCGCGCCAGGACATTGCGGAAATGACCGGCACCACATTGCACACGGTCTCTAGAATCTTGAGCGCATGGGAGGCGAGAGGCATCGTGGAAGGCGGCCGACAGAAGTTGACGATCTGCGATCCCCAAAAGTTGCTCAATCTTGCCGATCGGGCGCGCAGTTGAACCGCGATTGAACGCCAGTTTCTGGACCGAAAAATGCATGAATTCATAACCGCCTTCGTGGCTTTCGTCACCTTTCACTCGATCCCCGCCATCCCGGCCATCCGCGGGAGCATTGTCCAGCAAATAGGCCGGCCGGCCTATTTGCTTGTTTATTCCGCGGCATCGATCGCGGCACTGATATGGGTATTCCGTGCCGCACTGGCTTTGGACTATATCCCGCTCTGGGACTTTCAACCCTGGCATGCCGGAGTGACATTTGTTCTGGCTCCAGTCGGGTTGTTCCTGGTCCTCGGCGGGCTTCTGAGCCGTAACCCATTGTCGGTATCCATGCGCACAGCGGGACAACCCGGAGCGATCGTTCGCATAACACGCCACCCGGTCCTTTGGGGATTCGCGCTTTGGGCAGTCGGTCATCTGGCCGCGAATGGCGACTTGCGCTCCCTCCTGCTTTTTGGAGGATTCGCGTTCTTTTCGCTCGGCAGCATTCCGATGGCGGAGATGCGTGCCAGGCGTCGCTTGGGAACGACATGGAACAATTTTGCGGCTCAGACTTCTATCGTGCCCTTCGGCGGTCTTGCCCGCGGGAATAGGTTGAGTGTCGACGCGCCGATGCTGATTGGCGCGATAGCGGCGGCCGCCCTCACCATTTGGCTGCTTCTCTGGGGCCATCGCTTCCTTTTTGGCGCCGACCCGCTGTCGATTTTCATGTAAGGCGCTGGCCTTCGTAAACTGGGCGCTTACGAAGGACGAAAGGTCGCAACGATTGCCGGGTCAGTTTCGATGCGGCCGGCGCCGATCAAATCAAGACAATAGGGCACCGCCGGAAACACTGTGTCCAGGCAAAGGCCGATCGATGACGGTTTTCCCGGCAGATTGATGATCAGGGTGCTGCCGCGTATGCCGGCCGACTGTCGAGAGAGAATTGCCGTAGGCACGCTCTGGAAACTCGCCCGTCGCATGACCTCGCCGAAGCCCGGCAACTCCTTTGTGATCACGGCGCGAAAGGCTTCCGGCGTCTCATCCCGTGCAGACGGACCGGTTCCGCCGGTCGTCAGGATAAGATCGGTCCGCTCTTGATCGCAGAATTCGATCAGCGCCTCGCGGACGCTTTCGAAACCGTCGGGGATTATCTTCGAAATGGCTATCCACGGCGATGTGATCGCCCGATTCAGCCAATGCCGGATCGCCGGGCCTCCGAGATCGTCATATTCGCCGCGGCTTGCTCGGTCGGATATGGTGAGGATGCCAATGCGGACCAAGGGATCAGCCTCCAAGCACGGACATATGACGGGCAAGCGTCGGCGTTCCGCGCCGGTCGATTCTGAAATCATGGCCGCGCGGCTTCGCCTTGATGGCCGCGTCGATGGCCGTGTGCAGCGCTTGGTCAGATTCGAACCCGCGCAACGCTGGACGCAGATCAATCTTGTCCTCCTGGCCGAGGCAGGTATAGAGCACGCCGGTCGCGCTGACGCGTACGCGATTGCAGGTCTCGCAGAAGGAATGACTCATCGGCGTAATGAAGCCGATCCGTCCGCCAGTCTCGGCCACACGGACGTAACGCGCCGGCCCGCCGGTACGTTCGCGTATGTCGGTGAGCGTCCAGCGCGTCTCGATCAGCCGCCTAAGATCGGTCAGCGGCAAATATTGATCGGTCCGGTCCGCGCCAACATCCCCAAGCGGCATGGTCTCGATCAGCGTCAGGTCCATGCCGCGGCCATGAGCGAAGGCGATCAGGTCATGGATCTCGTCTTCCGTGACGCCTTTGAGCGCAACGGCATTCAGCTTGACGGCAAGGCCCGCGTCCTGTGCCGCCTGCAATCCGTCCATCACCACACCAAGGCTTCCTCGCCGCGTGATCTCCCGAAAGCGCGTCGCGTCAAGTGTGTCCAGGGAGACATTCACACGCCGAACACCCGCGCGCGCCAAAGCTTCGGCATACTTGGCAAGCAGCGTTCCGTTCGTCGTAAGTGTCAGTTCCTTGAGCGCTCCTCTCGTCAGATGTCGCGACAACGCTTCGAACAATGTCAGGATATCCTTACGCACTAAGGGTTCGCCGCCGGTGATGCGGATCTTCGAAACACCGCGCGCGACAAAGGCCGAAGCCAAACGATCCATTTCCTCCAGCGTCAGCAGATCCCTACGCGGCAGGAAGGTCATGTTCTCGGCCATGCAATAGACGCAGCGCAGGTCGCAGCGGTCGGTTGCAGACAGCCTGAGATAGGTGATCCGGCGACCGAAAAGATCGGTCAGTGGGCAGGACGAGGCATTGGTGACAAAAGATGCAGTCATGCCGCCGCCCAGGACAAAGCCTTTTCGAGAATGGCGCGAAGGGCTGAAAGACCCGGATCCTCGGCGCGGTTCATGATGCCGATCAATTGAACGAAATGATCGTCGGACGCCGTCTCCATGAAAGAACGGACGACCATGGCGAGATAGGCCGCCGGTTCCACTGCTTCCAAACTGGCCGCCTCTTTGAGCCGATCTGCGAGGCCCTCCATCCCGAGCGTCTCAATGACCGTCGCCGCGGTTTGAGGATTGTCGAGCGAGGCAATAAGTGTTCCGAACATGCTTTTTCCTCACTGCACCAAGGGTGTTGTGGCACCTTCAAGAGCAATCCCGCGGATATCGGCGCGCCCGATGAGCAGCGAAATATACTGCGCGGTCGCCTGTCGGAGTACATGCTCCTCCAGATAGCGGGCAATCCGATCCCTGACCGCCTCGAATGGCAGACGCCTGCCCTCGATCCTCCTCACCAGTCGGATGAGATGGACACCGTAGCGCGTCTCAACCGGGGCCGATATCTCCCCTGGGGTAAGCCCGGCTAGCGCTGCCTCGAATTCCGGTGTCGTTTCCCCGGGGCTGATCTGGCCGAGGCTGCCGCCGACTTCCCTGGATGAGCAGTCGGAACAATCCCTGGCGAGGGCAGCAAAGCGCTCCGGCTGCTCCGCCAGAACGGCAGCAAGCGAGGCAACTCTCTCACGGGCTTCACCAAAAGCGGCGCCATCCTCTCTTCTTGCGGCAATCAGGATATGATCCGCCTCGTAGAGCGGCGGCGTGACAAAGCGTTTGCGGTTGTTCTCGTAGAAACGAACCAGCATTTCATCGTCCGCCTTCGGAGTTTCCACTTCGCGTTCGACGAGCGCGCGCAGTAACGCATCCTCTTCGGTCTCCACCCGTCCGTCCGCGTCTCTTTGCGGTTCGGCGGTCAGGCCGAGGCGACTTGCTTCCTGCATCAGCAACTGACGGATGACGAGCGCCCGCGTTGCCGCATACCAAGCCGCACCAGGATTGACGGCAGGAAAATTCTGCGTCTCCGCGGCGATGTCCTTACGGGAAATCGAAACTCCGTTGACGCTCACCGGCGGCATGGTGAGAGGTTCGGACGATCCATTGCGGGCCGATGCAGACACATGCTCATGCCGATGGTTATGGCCCTCATGGGCGCGCGCTGCCGTGCGATCGATGACGATAGAAACCATGTTTATCACTCCGCCGGATGCCTATAGGAACGGGCCGGATGCCGCTCCCGCGTGAAACGGCTGCGCACGACCTGATACCCCGGGCGGCCGAGATACCAGATCGGTGCGCTCCAGACATGGACCAGCCGGGTAAAGGGAAACAGCAGAAAGATCGTCATGCCCAGCAACAGATGCATCTTGAAGATCGGATGCACGTCCGCAACGTAAGCGGCCGAAGACGGCTGTAACGTCAGGATGCCTTGCACCCAATTCATGAACTTCACCATTTCATGACCGTCCATATGGCCGAGGGACACAAAAATCGTGGAGAGGCCGAGCGTCAGTTGCAGCCACAGAATGAGCAGGATCGCCATGTCGCCGAAGCTCGAAGTGGCTCGGATGCGCGGATCGAAGAACCGGCGATGGGCTAGAAGGGATATCCCGACAAAGCAGGCGATGCCGGCGATGCCGCCGACGACGATCGCGAGCCCCTGCTTGAAGCTGTGAGCGATACCGAGCGCATCGAAGACGGCAATCGGCGTGAGCAATCCGCCGGCGTGACCGAAGAAGATCACCAGTATGCCGACGTGAAAGAGGTTCGAGCCCCACCGCAACTGGCTGCGACGAAGCAACTGAGAGGAGCCTGTCTTCCAGCTATATTGTTCGCGGTCGAAACGGATCAGGCTACCGAGCAGGAACACTGTGAGGCAAAGGTACGGATACCAGCCGAAAAACACGGAATTGATGGTCTCGGACATCATCGTTCCTCCTTCAACGGGCATTGGCGCGCACGTCGCGACGTGCTGCACGGAGACGGGTCTGAAGCCGTTCGCTGGAACAGCTATCCATTCCACCGCTTCCAGGGCCAAAGGTGACAGCCGTCTCCTCCCATTCCGAGTCGAGCGCGGCGAGATCACCAACCAATGCTTCGCCGGCATCGGCGTTGGAGATTTCGGCAGATGCACCCGCCATCACACGGATCGCGGTCAGAACGGCAGCATATGGAGAATTCCGGGACAAAAGGCGTTCTTCGAGCGCTCCCAGAATGTTGGCGGTCTCGGCAAGAAGATTCAGCGCCTCTTTGCGTGGTCTCGTCGACAGATATTCCAAGAACAGCGGGAGATAGTCCGGCAGTTCGTTGGCAGCGAGTTCCAGCCCGCCTTTCTCATAAAGCGAGGCGAGATCGACCATAGCCTGACCCCGATCCCTGCTCTCGCCATGCACATGCTCGAAAAGATGCAGCGAGAGGCGGCGTGTTCTGTCGAAGAGTTCGACGTAGCGCTCCTGCAACTCAAAAAGATCGAGCGAGGCAAGATCGTCGAGAAGCGGCCGAAGCGACTTTGCGGCGGGAGCCGGCAGGAGCCCTTCGGAGACGATCGCTCCTTCGATTTCTGACACCGCGGCGCAAAGCTCCTCCGTCGGATAGGTTAGAAGAGCGGAAAGCGCCCGAAAAGTGAGAATCCCCTGTTCTACGGCCATCATGCGATCTCCATCGGGTTCGATGCCTTCTTCGTCTGCTTGGTGCCAAAGAGATTGGTTTCGCTCGTGCCGCCGGAGCAGCCATTGCCGAAGGAGAAGCCGCAGGAACCGCGCAGGTCATAGGCGTCTTCGCTCCATTCACGGCGCGCGGTCGGAATGACAAAGCGATCCTCATAGTTGGCAATCGCCATGATCCGGTACATGTCCTCAATGTCGGCCCCTGTAAGCCCGACCTTCTCGGCAACGCGCTCATCGATGCGGCCGTCGATGGACTTGGCTCGCATATAGGCCCTCATGGCAAGCATGCGCTCGAGAGCCAGCGCCACGGGTTCCTCGTTGCCTGCGGTCAAGAGGTTGGCGAGATATTGCAGCGGGATGCGGAGGCTCCGCACATCCGGCATGTCACCGTCGAGGCCCATCTTGCCGGAAGCAGCGGCCGACTGGATCGGAGAAAGCGGCGGCACGTACCATACCATTGGCAGCGTGCGGTATTCCGGGTGCAGCGGGAACGCGACTTTCCAGTCCATCGCCATCTTCCAGATCGGCGACGTGCGGGCCGCCTCGATCCAGGTCTCCGGCACGCCGTCGGCGCGCGCTTGCGCGATCACCTTCGGGTCCTTCGGATCCAGGAAGAGATCGAGTTGTGCCTGATAGAGGTCCTTTTCGTCGGGAACGCTGGCCGCCTGCTCAATGCGGTCGGCATCATAAAGAAGGACGCCGAGATAGCGGATGCGGCCCACGCAAGTCTCCGAACAAACGGTCGGCTGGCCTGCCTCGATGCGTGGATAGCAAAAGATGCACTTCTCCGATTTTCCGGACGACCAGTTGTAATAGATCTTCTTGTAAGGGCAGCCGGAAACGCACATGCGCCAGCCGCGGCACTTATCCTGATCGATCAGAACGATGCCATCCTCTTCACGCTTGTAGATGGCACCCGACGGACAAACGGCCGCGCAAGCCGGGTTGAGGCAGTGCTCGCAAAGCCGCGGCAGATACATCATGAAGGTATTTTCGAACTCCCCGTAGATATCCTTCTGGACCCCTTCGAAGTTCACGTCCCTAGAACGTTTTTCGAACTCGCCACCAAGAATTTCTTCCCAGTTCGGACCCCATTCGATCTTCTCGATGCGCTCTCCGGACACGAGCGACCGTGGCCGGGCTGTAGGAAAGGCCTTCGATTCCTTCGCCGTGTGCAGATGTTCGTAGTCGAAGGTGAAGGGTTCGTAGTAGTCGTCGATTTCGGGCAGATCCGGATTGGCGAATATATTGGCCAAGATGCGCCATTTCGCGCCAATCTTCGGCTCGATCTTGCCGTTCCGCTTGCGCCGCCAGCCGCCGTTCCACTTCTCCTGGTTTTCCCATTCGCGGGGATAGCCGACGCCGGGCTTGGTCTCGACATTGTTGAACCAGGCGTATTCGACGCCTTCACGGCTGGTCCAGACGTTCTTGCAGGTGACGGAACAGGTGTGGCAACCAATGCATTTGTCGAGGTTCAGCACCATCGCGATTTGTGCACGGATCTTCATTCTGCGGCCTCCTTCGGCGCCTTGGTTGAATGCAGCGGCCCCTCAAGCCAGTCGATATTGGACATTTTGCGCACAACGATGAATTCGTCGCGGTTGGCGCCTACGGTTCCATAATAGTTGAAGCCGTAGGCGAGTTGGGCATAGCCGCCGATCATGTGGGTGGGCTTCAGCACCGCGCGTGTCACCGAATTATGGATGCCGCCGCGATTGCCGGTCATCTGCGAGCCAGGCGTGTTTATGATCTTTTCCTGCGCATGATACATCAGCATCATGCCCTGCTTGATGCGCTGGGAGACAACGGCGCGCGCAGTCAGCGCCCCGTTTGTGTTGAACACTTCCACCCAGTCGTTGTCGATGATACCCGCAGACTTCGCGTCCAGTTCGGAAATCCACACGACCGGCCCGCCGCGATTGAGGGTCAGCATCAGCAGGTTGTCGGTATAGGTGGAGTGAATGCCCCATTTCTGATGCGGCGTCAGGAAATTGAGGACAATTTCCTTGTTTCCGTTCGGTCGGCGGTCCTTGACGGCCGCGATCGTCTTCAGGTCGATCGGCGGCTTCCAGGTGACGAAACCTTCGCCGAAGGCCCGCATCCAGAGGTGATCCTGATAGAGCTGCTGACGGCCGGTAAGCGTGCGCCAGGGGATCAGCTCATGAACATTGGTGTAGCCGGCATTGTAGCAGACCTTCTCGCTCTCGATGCCCGACCATGTGGGCGATGAAATGATCTTGCGCGGCTGCGCCTGGATATCGCGGAAGCGGATCTTTTCGTCTTCCTTGGGAACGGCGAGATGGGCATGGTCGCGGCCGGTTGCCGCAGACAGGGCATCCCAGGCCTTCACCGCCACCTCCCCGTTGGTCTCCGGTGCGAGCATCAGGATGACCTCAGCCGCATCAATGTCGCTCTCGATTTTCGGCAGGCCCTTTGCCGCACCCTCCGAATGCACGCCGTTGAGTGCCCCAAGCGCTTCGACCTCGTGTTGCGTCTGCCAGTTGATGCCCTTGCCGCCATTGCCGACGGATGTCATCAGCGGCCCGAGCGCCGTGTATCGTGCATAGATATTGGGATAGTCGCGCTCGACGACGGCGACGGACGGCATCGTGCGGCCTGGAATGGCTTCGATCTCGCCATGCTTCCAGTCCTTCACATCGAAAGCCTGGGCCATCTCGCCGGCACTGTCATGCTGGATCGGTGTGAGGACGACGTCCTGTTCGATGCCGAGCACCTCCGATGCAACCCGTGAGAAGGTTTTGGCGAGGCCCCTGTAAATTTCCCAGTCGGAACGAGCTTCCCACGCCGGGTCGACCGCCGCCGACAGCGGATGGATAAAGGGATGCATGTCGGATGTATTGAGATCGTTCTTTTCGTACCATGTGGCGGTCGGCAAGACGATATCCGAATAGACGCAGGTGGTGGACATGCGGAAATCGAGCGTCACCAACAGGTCGAGCTTGCCGCGCGGCGCCTCGTCGTGCCAAACGACCTCCTTGTTGCGCACCGCGCCTTCCGTCCCGAGGTCCTTGCCCATGACGCCGTTTTCGGTTCCAAGCAGGTGCTTCAGGAAATATTCGTGCCCCTTACCGGAGGAGCCAAGCAGGTTCGAGCGCCAGACGAACATGTTGCGCGGCCAGTTCGCGGGGTCGTCGGGGTCGTGGCAGGACAGTTCCAGCTCGCCGGACTTGAGTGCGCCGGCGACATAATCCTTTGGCGCCAGCCCCGCGGCTTTCGCCTTTGCGGCGATGTCGAGCGGATTTTGCTTGAGCTGAGGCGCCGACGGCAGCCAGCCCATACGCTCAGCCTTGACGTTATAGTCGATGAAGCTTCTGCTCCAGTCGCCTTCCGGTGCCGTCGGCGACAGGATCTCCTCCGCCGTCAGTGTCTCGTAACGCCATTGATCCGTGTGCGCGTAGAAGAAGGAGGTAGAGTTCATATGGCGGGGCGGCCGGTTCCAGTCGAGCGCGAAGGCCAGTGGCGTCCAGCCGGTCTGTGGGCGCAGCTTCTCCTGCCCCACATAATGCGACCAACCGCCGCCCGACTGGCCTATGGCGCCGCAGAACACCAGGAGATTGATGATCCCCCGGTAGGTCATGTCCATATGGTACCAATGATTGACGCCAGCGCCGAGGATCACCATCGAGCGACCGTTGGTCTTTTCGGCATTGGTGGCAAACTCGCGCGCAACGGTAATGATCGCATCACGCTTCACCCCGGTGACACGTTCCGCCCAGGCCGGCGTAAACGGCATGTCCTCGTCATAGCTGCGAGCAACGTTGGCGCCGCCGAAGCCGCGGTCGAGACCGTAATTCGCCATCATGAGGTCATACGCGGTCGCGACCGTCACCGGCTCGCCATCCACACCGGCGATGGTACGGACCGGAACGTTGCGGGTCAGGATTTCGTCATGTGCAGTCGCAACGAAATGTTCGGTGGCACGTCCGCCGAAATAGGGAAAATCGACCGCCCTGATTTCCGCCCCGTCCCCTGCAAGCGTGAGCTTGAGGCGGATATCACGACCGTGGCCATCCTTCTCCTCAAGGTTCCATTTCGCCTGTTCGCCCCAGCGGTAGCCGACCGAACCGAGCGGGGCGACCAGATCACCGGTATTCTCGTCGATGGCAACCGTCTTCCATTCCGGATTGTTGGTCTCTCCGAGCGCGCCTTTGAGCTCCGAGGCGCGAAGCAGGCGCTCAGGCACCAGCTTGCCGTTCCGCTCGGCAAGACGCACCAGGAACGGCATGTCGGTGTAGCGCCGCGTATAATCGTCGAAATAGGGAACCGAACGATCGAGATGGTATTCGCGCAGAATGACATGGCCCATGGCAAGCGCCAGCGCGGCATCCGTTCCCTGCTTTGGATTGAGCCAAATATCGCCAAACTTGGTCGCCTCGGCATAGTCCGGGCTTACGACAGCGCTCTTGGTACCCTTGTAACGGACCTCGGTGTAGAAATGGGCGTCCGGGGTACGGGTCTGTGGTACGTTCGAGCCCCAGACGATGATGAAGCCGGCATTGTACCAGTCGGCCGATTCCGGCACATCCGTTTGCTCGCCCCAGGTCTGCGGGCTTGCTGGCGGCAGATCGCAATACCAATCATAGAAGGACATGCAGACGCCGCCGAGCAGCGACAGATAACGTGACCCGGCTGCATAGGAAACCATCGACATGGCGGGAATCGGCGAGAAACCGATGATGCGGTCGGGGCCGTGCGCCTTGATCGTGTAGGCATTGGCGGCGGCGATGATCTCGTTGACTTCATCCCAGGTGGCTCGCACAAAGCCGCCATGGCCGCGGATCGAGATGTAGGACTTTCGCTTTTCTGCGTCTTCCGCGATCGAAGCCCACGCAGCGACCGGCGACATGGTTTTCCGTGCCGTGCGCCAGAGCTTCAGCAGCCGGCCGCGGATCATCGGATATTTCACCCGCGCACCGGAGTAGAGATACCAGCTATAGGAGGCGCCGCGGGCACAGCCCCGCGGCTCGTGGTTCGGCAGGTCGGGTCGCGTGCGCGGATAGTCCGTCTGCTGGGTCTCCCAGGTGACGATCCCGCCCTTGACATAGATCTTCCATGAACAGGAACCCGTGCAATTCACCCCATGGGTAGAACGGACGATCTTGTCGTGCTGCCAACGCTTGCGGTAACCGTCCTCCCAGGAGCGGTCCTCGCTGGTGACGATCCCATGTCCGTTTGAGAACTGACCAACATTCTTGCGAAAGAAGGTCAGACGGTCGAGGAAGTGCGACATATATTTCTCCCTGTTATTCGGCCGCGGCGGCTTGGCCGGCGGTGCGGCGCTTGCGCCGCTCGATGTCATGAAGAAGGCCGCCCTTGCGGGTGTAGACGACCCAGGTGAGGACAAGGCAGCTCACGTAGAAGACGAGAAAGGCCCAGAGCGCTGTCTCGGCGCTGCCGGTCAACGCGATCGAGGTACCAAAGCTCTTCGGAATGAAGAAGGCTCCGAAAGCGGCAATCGCCGAGGTGAAGCCGGTGATGGCGGCCGCCTCCTTCTCCCCTTGACGACGACGCATTTCGGCGTCGGCACCCGGCATCAGCCGCTCCATCTCCCTGGCGCTGATCGCCGGTATCATCTGGAAGGTGGAGGCATTGCCGACGCCAGTGGCGAAGAAAAGGACGAGGAAGCTGGCAAAGAAGCCCCAGAAGGCACCGGGCTGCTCCCTCATGCCCGTGAACCACAGCACGCCCGCAACGCCGGCCATCATCAACGCGAAGACCCAGAAGGTGACGCGCGCGCCGCCATAGCGATCGGCAAGCCACCCGGTAGCTGAGCGCGAGAGCGCGCCGACCAGCGGTCCGAGAAAGGCGAACTGCAACGCATTGATCTCCGGAAACAACATCTTCGACAACAACGGGAAGCCCGCGGAATAGCCGATGAAGGAGCCGAACGTACCGGTGTAGAGCCAGCACATGATCCAGTTGTGTTTCCGCTGGAAGATGATTGCCTGCTCTGCGAACGAGGCCTTGGCCGAGGCAATGTCATTCATGCCGAACCAGGAGGCGCAAGCCGACAGCACGATGAAGGGCACAAAGAAGAAACCGGCATTCTGCAGCCAGAGCGGCGCAACTCCGGCTGTGCTGGCTGCCATTTGAGGTGTACCGCCGAGCGGCCCGAAGAGACCTACTGCAATGACAAGCGGCACGGCGAACTGCACGACGCTGACACCAAGATTGCCAAGTCCGGCATTGAGCGCAAGCGCGTTGCCCTTCTCCGATTTCGGGAAGAAGAAGGAGATATTGGCCATGGAAGAGGCGAAATTGCCGCCGCCGAAACCGCAAAGCAAGGCCAGGATCAGGAATACGACATAAGGCGTTTCGGGATGCTGCACGGCGTAACCGATGCCCACCGCCGGGATGATGAGTGACCAGGTGGTGAGCGTCGTCCAGAGCCGGCCGCCGAAGATCGGCACCATGAACGAGTAGAAGATCCGCAGCGTAGCACCCGACAGGCCCGGCAATGCGGCGAGCCAGAAGAGTTGGTCGGCGCTGAAGGTGAAACCCGCGAGCGGTAGCTTGGCGACCACGACCGACCAAACCTGCCAGACGGCAAAGGAGAGAAGCAGCGCCGGGATTGACAGCAAGAGATTTCGGCGAGCGACTGCCCGGCCGATCTTCTGCCAGAACACCGGATCTTCGGGGCGCCAGTCGGTCAGCACCGCCTTGCTCGGACGGGTCTGAACCACTGGTTCAGGCAATCCCTGCATTTCCGGGAAGGGCGGCAACCGAGAAAGGGGCACGCCGGCGGCCCCGCGTTCCATCTGGCGGATCGCAAGATGCATCCAGACGAGCGCACCGCCGACAAGCACGAAGAGCGCCATAAAGCAACTCGTCCACAGACCCGTTAAGTCGAGCAGCACGCCGAAGAGGATCGGCAGGACAAAGCCGCCGAGGCCCCCGATCATACCTACGAGGCCACCGACCGAGCCAACATGGTTCGGATAGTAGGCTGGAATGTGCTTGTAGACGGCTGCCTTGCCGAGCGCCATGAAGAAGCCGAGCACGAAGATCGTGACGACGAAGCCGCCAAGGCCCATTTCAAGGTGGAATGAGGTCGTACCGTTTGCGCCGTGGACCACGTAGTCGGTCGGCGGATAGGACAGTATGAAGGTCGCCGCTGTGCAGACAAGGAAAGTCCAATAGAGGACGCGGCGCGCGCCATAGGTGTCCGACAGATGACCGCCATAGGCGCGCAACAGGCTCGCCGGCACCGAGAAGAAAGCGGCGATCATGCCTGCAGTCTCGATATTAAGGCCATAGACCTTGATCAGGTATTGCGGCAGCCAGAGTGCCAGTGCGACGAACGCACCGAACACAAAGAAATAGTAAAGTCCGAAGCGCCAGATCTGCACATTCTTGAGCGGTTCGAGTTCGAGCCAGGCGCTCGTCGGCCGGATGCCGGAGCGACGTCGCTCGACGGTTACCGGATCATCCTTGGTGGTCAGCCAGAACAGAATAGCCATGACGGCAAGTCCGGCGGCCCAAATCTGCGCGACCGCCTGCCAACCGAAGGCGACGAGGACGAAGGGAGCAAGGAACTTGGTGACGGCCGCGCCGACATTGCCGGCGCCGAAAATGCCGAGTGCGGTTCCCTGTTTTTCGGGCGGATACCAGCGCGACACATAGGCAACACCGACGGCGAAGGAGCCGCCTGCGATGCCAATCCCAAGCGCTGCCACCAGCATCTGCGGGTAAGTGTGCGCGTAAGATAGCAGGAAAGTCGCGGCCGCACCGGCGAGCATGGTTGCGGTGAAGACGAGCCTCCCGCCGTAAAGATCGGTCCAAATGCCAAGCAGGACGCGGATCAGCGCGCCGGTGAGGATGGGTGTGCCGACCAGAAGCCCGAATTCAGTTTCGCTTAGTCCGAGTTCCTGTCGGATGCGGATGCCGATGATCGAGAAGATCGTCCACACCGCAAAGCAGGCCGTGAACGCCGCTGTGCTCATTCCCAAAATTTGACCGGCCTTGGGTCGTGCCGTTTCCTGTGTCATGGGCTGCCCTCGATGAAAGTTCGCGCCTGGCGCGGTTGGGAGCTATCGACAGCAGGATGGCAACACAGTCAGATGCACTCATTGATCCACATCAAGCATCGGCGTGATTTTTATCACATACTGTTTTGATGTGAGCCGCGTTGGGCGGCCGCCGAAGGTGAGCGCACGGGTCCCGTTCTGTTCTAAGAATCGCGGACCGTTGCCGGTGGGACGGAGATCGATGAGAAAAGGAGAGTATGGCGCATCAATCCGGGACATGCTGGAAGAACTGCCATTGTTTCAGTCGCTGCCCGACGCAACACGAAAGGAGCTGCTTGGCAATTCGGTACAGCATAGCGTGGCGCCAGGCACCGTGCTTTTTGAGCAGGGTGACATACCAAACTTCCAGATCGCACTTCTTTCGGGGTCGGTCCAGTTGTTTGGCCAGTCGCGGGAGGGACGCGAGGTATTGATCGAAGCGGTGCGCGAGCCGGGGCTCCTCATTCCCGCTGCCGTCGTGACAGGCGCGCCCTACCTCATGCAGGCGCGTGTGCCGGAACTCTCGCGTTTTCTGCTAATCCATGCAGGAACATTCCGCATAGCCGTGGCGCGTGAACCGTTGCTTGCGCATGCCGTGATCGGAAGCCTTGCTCATCAGTTCCGCCGAATGGTGCGGCAGATCAAGAATCTAAAGCTGAGGTCTTCCACCCAACGCATTGGCTGCTACCTACTCGCCTTATCGGCACGGCAGGGAACGCCCGACAAGGCCGTCCTTCCTTATGAGAAGACCCTGATCGCCTCCGAACTCGGCGTTACCCGCGAATCCTTTTCCCGTGCTCTGTCCGGTCTCGAAAAGGCGGGGATCAGGGTCGATGGTCAGACGATCGCTATCCTTGATTCTGCCAGGCTTGCCGCCGAATGCGGCTTTGATTCCTATATCGACGGCAGCGACGAATTTGACCTGACCCAACTTCCCTATCCACTTTAGCCGGTAGGAAACGCGACCGAGGCTTGACCCTTCTCGTCGCCCAAGACTTTCCCTCAAGCGCGCTAAAGGCTTCCAGCCAACAGCCGGAAGCCTTTGCATAGCGCTTGAGAGGAGATCAGAAGAAGCCAAGCGCCTTCGGGCTGTAGCTCACCAGCATGTTCTTGGTCTGCTGGTAGTGATCGAGCATCATCTTATGTGTCTCGCGACCGATGCCGGACTGCTTGTACCCGCCGAAGGCCGCATGGGCCGGATAGGCATGATAGCAATTCGTCCAGACGCGGCCGGCCCGGATCTCCCGCCCGAAGCGATAGGCGCGGTTGCCATCGCGGGTCCACACGCCGGCACCGAGGCCGTAGAGCGTGTCATTGGCGATTTCCAGCGCCTCCTTCTCGTCCTTGAAGGTGGTCACGGACACCACTGGGCCGAAGATCTCCTCCTGGAAGATGCGCATCTTGTTATGACCCTTGAAGATCGTCGGCTTGATGTAGTAGCCGCTTGAAAGCTCACCACCGAGATCATTGCGGCCGCCGCCCGTCAGCACTTCGGCTCCTTCCTGCCTCCCGATATCGAGATAGGAAAGGATCTTCTCCATCTGCTCGCTGGAAGCCTGGGCACCGATCATCGTAGCGGAATCGAGCGGGTTGCCCTGCTTGATCTGCTCGACCCGCTTCACGGCCTTTTCCATGAAACGATCGTAGATGGATTCCTGGACCAACGCCCTGCTGGGGCAAGTGCAAACTTCACCCTGGTTCAACGCGAACATGGCGAACCCTTCGAGCGCCTTGTCCAGGAAGTCGTCGTCTTCCGCCATCACATCCGCAAAGAAGATGTTCGGCGACTTGCCACCGAGCTCGAGCGTGACGGGTATCAGGTTCTGGCTGGCATATTGCATGATCAGCCGACCGGTCGACGTTTCGCCGGTGAAAGCAATCTTGGCGATACGCGGGCTGGTCGCGAGCGGCTTGCCGGCCTCGAGGCCAAAGCCGTTGACGATATTAAGCACGCCGGGCGGCAGCAAATCCCCGACGATTTCCGCCCAGACGAGCAGCGAAGCGGGCGTCTGTTCGGCGGGCTTGATAACGACGCAATTGCCGGCAGCAAGGGCAGGCGCCAGCTTCCATGCGGCCATGAGGATCGGGAAGTTCCACGGGATAATCTGGCCGACGACGCCGAGCGGCTCATGAAAATGATAGGCGACGGTATCTTGGTCGATCTCGCCGATCGAGCCTTCCTGAGCGCGAATGCAAGAGGCGAAATAGCGGAAATGGTCGATCGCGAGTGGAATATCGGCGGCCATTGTTTCGCGAATGGGCTTGCCGTTGTCCCACGTCTCCGCCTCGGCAAGCGTTTCGAGTTTGTCTTCCATCCGCTGGGCGATCTTCATCAGAATGTTCGAGCGCTCAGCGGCTGATGTCTTGGCCCAATTGTCCTTGGCCGTATGGGCGGCATCCAGCGCCGCGTTGATGTCGTTCTCGTCCGAGCGTGGAATCTCGCAGATCTTGCCGCCGGTCACCGGCGTGATGTTGTCGAAATATCTGCCGCCGATCGGCTCTCGCCATTCGCCGCCGATGTAATTCCCATATTTGAGCTTGAACGGAGATTCGACGATTTTCTGATGCAGCATGTCATCCTCCCTTGGTCGACAATTCCGGGCTGCAAACCCGATGGGAGAAATCTGCGCGTCTTTATCGCCGGACGACAGGGTGCGTGGTCCATACCGCAGTGCACAGTGTCGCAACTCTGCGACACTTTCGATCTGTCAATGCAGATCCAGCTTCCTCATCTTGCGATGAAGAGTGGCACGGTTCATGCCAAGGGAGAGTGCGGCTTGCGTCACATTGCCATTGGCGCGTGACAGTGCCCTGAGAAGAGCGGCACGTTCAGCCTCCTGAAGAGCTTTTCCATCGTCCAGATGCTTTTCCCGCAATGCATCGGTGGCTGGGACGCCAGCGGAAATGCGTTGGTCGTCGAGTTTCAACGCCACGCGTGCGGCTCTCGTCGCACCAAGCACCATATCGTTCCGATCGACGGCGAGAAGCGCCGAGGTCGAACCACTATCGGTCGGAACCAAAACAAAACGAGCTCCAGCAAAGGCGCTGCGGAAAAGACCGAGTTCGATACGCATGGCCGCCTCGCGAACCGTTTGGGAGATGATCGCCAGCGTCACCTCGTTGACATCCTCGCGGCATGTTGAAACGTCCAGCGCACCGGCCATCTGGCCGCGATGGTCGCGGATCGGCGCCGTGGTACAGCTCAGATTGATATTGGAGCAGAAAAAGTGCTGATCCCGAACGATCGCCACCGCCCGATCGTCAGCAAGCGCGGTGCCGATGCCGTTCGTGCCGATGCTCGCCTCGGTCCACACCGAGCCGGTCCAAAGGCCGAGATTCTGGAACTCCTTATCGTCGCCTGCCGTGCCGCGTCGCTCCAGCGCAATGCCGTCACGATCGGTCAGAAGCAGGCAGCAGCCAGCCTTTCCGACTGTCGAGAAGAGCCGACCGAGTTCATCAGCCGCTTCCACCAGCAGCCTTTCCGACTGTTGACATGCCGTTCGAAATTCCTGGTCGCTCAGACGAACAGGCAACCGCTTTTCCTCCGGTGCCAATCGATGCATGGTCATGCAGCGCCGCCAGGAGGCGACGATCGTAGAACTTGCAGCAACAGACTGCGCGGATGCATAAACCTGATCCGCATGCGCAGAATGCTCGTACATTGGGCTCCTCCCACCGAACGTCAGATCAATTCTTGCTAAAAAAGGGCGACGTGGCAATCCTGAGCATGCTGCCGCCAAGACCAGTTTCCGGCCCAATGGATCGCTGTGTCCCAGAGATCCGCCAAACATCTCGAGCGGCAGACAAGCACAGAGCACGTCATGTCAGCCGTATTCCTTGGCACGTCCGCTTATGCACAATTTTCCAAAATGTAGATCAGGCGATAGCGAATACCTTGATCCTCATCAATGTGCCCTTGATCAAATCTGATTTGGTAGAGAAGCCCCAGAGGCATAGTTCCAATGGGGCAGTCGAGCCGCCGCTTTCACCACGTTGGGGGCAAATGGGAAAGCGGCGGTTCGATTTGGGAATGACTGTCAGGAGCGGGAATCGATGCCGCGTCTCCGGATCCTACGCGGCCACGGCGACGGCAATCAGCTTCAAGCCGTTGAAATGGGGACGTCTCAGCGATGCTCCATCATCTCGTCCTACCATGGCCGCGATGACGAAATTTCGAAGCCGGCACTAAACAATAGCGCGCATGAAACGCGCCCTTCAGACCGAACGACGTCCATTTGGCATCAATCCCGATCAGACCTTCAAGAACTGCGGCAGCTTCACGAATTCGGCTTTTGGCACGGGCTTGCTGTACAAGAACCCTTGTGCCGCGTCGCATCCGTTAGCCCTTAGGAACGCCGCCTGTTCGACCGTCTCGACACCTTCCGCCACGACGTTTTGCCCAAGGCAACGGGCGATCGAGAGAATGGCCTTGACTAGCTCTGCGCTGCGCTTGTCGCCACTGCTGATGAATGATCGATCGATTTTCAGGGTGTCGATGGGAAAGCGAGCCAAGTAATTCAACGCCGAATAGCCGGTACCGAAATCATCGATGGCAATTGAGATTCCCATCGTCCGAAGGGCACAAAGAGTGGCCAGTGTCTCGTATTGTTGATCCAGCAGAAGGCTTTCCGTGATCTCAATCTCGATCCACTCAGGGCGGCAGGCGGTTTCATCGAGAATCTGGGTTACCATCTCCAGCAGATCAGATCGCTGGAACTGCCTGGATGAGACATTGATCGCCATTTTGTGAGACGCTGGGGTGTCGGCGTTCAATTCTGCCGCGGTTCGACAGGCTTCGCGAAATACCCATCGGCCCAAATCCGCGATTAATCCAGTGTCCTCGGCAATCGGAATGAACTCAGCCGGAGGAACCATGCCCATCTTTCCGTGATGCCATCGCAGGAGAGCCTCCGAGCCGACTATCCTGCCGTTTTCGACGAGTACCTTGGGTTGGTAGTACACTTCCAGTTCGCAGCGCTCGATGGCCCGGCGCAATTCCGATTCCAGCATCAGGCGGTGTTGCGCGTCTGCTGTCAGTTGCCTCGAATAAAATTGGAAGCCTCCCCGCCCAAGACGCTTTGCCAAATACATTGCGGAATCGGCATATTTGACGAGATCGTTTGCATCAGTGCTATGCTCTGGATGGAGCGCGATCCCGATGCTGCATGAGACGAAGACTTCCCTGCCGTCGAGCAGGAAGGGTTCGTCGAATGTTTTGAGCATCTTGGTGGCGATATCGCGCAAATCGTCCGCGTGCCGGATGTCTGGCAAGAGGATGGCGAATTCATCGCCGCTGAGACGGGCCACGGTGTCGGCGCTGCGCACGCTTGCCTGGAAGCGTCTGGCCGCCTGACAAAGCAGTTCGTCGCCGACGGGATGTCCCATCGTGTCGTTTACGGCTTTGAAATGGTCGATGTCCATCATCATGACGCCTACAACTTGGCGATGGGACTCAGCATCTGCCATCGCTTGCCGCAACCGCCCAAAGAACAGTTCCCGGTTGGGCAAGTCCGTAAGCGAATCGTAGAAGGCCATCCGATGAATTTTTTCGCGGGAGGCGTTCAACTCGGTAATGTCGCGGGCCACGCCGAGAACACCCGTTGTCTTTCCCTCGGCGCCAACGATTGGGACCTTTCGTGTTTCCAGAAGTATGCGTTGTCCACTGTCGTGGTGTGTGACCCATTTCTCATTGATCACGACGCCTCCGGCACGGATCGCTTCCAGCTCCCTTTCGCGGAAAAGGCGTGCGACGTCGGCGTCAAACAGGTCTAGATCCGTTTTGCCAACAATTTCGGACTCCGACTTGCCGATCAGACGCTCATAGGCGTGATTGCAAAGGAGATAGGCGCCCTCGATATCCTTCAACCATACCATGTCGGGTATAGTCTGAAGTACCGTGAGGAGGCGTGTTCGCGCTTCATCTAGAATATGCTCTCCCAGCTTCCGTTCGGTAACATCCCGTGACAGAACAAGAAACGTTTGGGAGGATGTTTCACTGCCCGCTTTCTTTGCAACATGATGCTCGAACCATCGGGACTCGCCGTTCTGTTGGACGATGCGAATGACGTGACAATCGCTGGCGCCTTTCTCGTCGGCCTCGCGGATGGCGCGCAACGCAGCCGCCGCGTCTTCAGGCGGGAGGACGTCGTTTACCGTTTTGCCCAGCAGTTGTTGTTTGGTCGCAGCCAGAAGTTCCGGATGCTTTGTCCATATCTGGAGATACCGTCCGTTTCGGTCCATCTCAAACAGAATATCAGGGATGGCGGCGATGATCGTTTCCGCGAATTCAAGCGCATCTTCAAGCCTCTGCTTCTCGTGCCGGCTAGACTCGTCCACGCGGGCAATCGCGCCGGGCTGAGCAACTGAAGCGCTATCCGCAAACGAACCATCCGCCTGCCAGTTATGGGAGAGAGATAGCAGCATCACATGGATCCTCCTGCCGGCAAAGGGACAGGAGGTGTCATACATCCGGTCGAACTTTCATCGGGAAGAACCGCACAATTCATTCGAGCGGAGTTGAAGGCTCAGCGAATTCATCGATCAAGAAAGAAGATGAATAGGCGCAATGCAGTTTGAGTACAGAGTCCTTAACAAAGTACATCGCCGATTGCGGCAAACACAACTTGTTGCGCAATTTGGACTGCAGATCGTAAAATGGACAGCCTTGCGCAGGCAACCGCAACCATGCACAAGTGCGCGCTTGGCGGAAATTCCTTCTTCTATTGCTCCCTGAAGAAACGTCGTCTGTGCGCTCGCTGCTACAGCCGACAGCGCTGCAAGGTAGCCTAAGCCCCAACGGCGTGCTATTCTGTCAGAAACTTTAGGGTGAAAGCTATGCGCCGGTTTCTTACATCGGTAGCGTTGTTTTTTGCAGCGACAATGGGGGCCGCGGGCGATCCCTTGTTCGATGCCGTTTCAGCGGGAAACACCGTTGCCGTGGAACAGTTTCTGGCTTCGGGCGCCGATGTCAACAGCCGCACTCACGACCAGGCGACACCACTCATCAACGCCGCGCTCGAAAATCAGCTTGCCGTAGCCGAGCTGTTGATAGGCAGAAATGCCGATGTCATGGCAAGGAATGCAGGCGGCTTTACACCCCTTCATGCCGCGGCATTTTCGGGTAACGTACCCATCAGCAAGCTGCTCCTGGAGCACGGAGCAATTCTCGACGATGCGTCCAACAAAGCGGGTGTTACGCCGCTCATGGTTGCGGGCGAAGAGAACCACGTCCTCCTCGCGGAGTTTTTGCTTGCGAAGGGGGCTGACGTCACCCACGCCGAGGTTCACGGCTACGCGCCGATCACGAGGGCCATGTGGAAAGGCAATGTCGATATCGTCCGTCTGTTCAAGCGGCATGGCGTGGCATGTCCTCCGGCCAGCGTTCTCGGCGAGGAGAATTACGCTAAGTGCATGGAAATCCATGAATAAACAGGAGGCGCAGATGCACTTTGGAAACGGGGCACAATGCATTGGTCGCTCTTTGGCAATGATCGGTCTGGCTGTCGCAGACATTGTCGGTGGATCGCCAGCCATGGCCGACGACTCGGTAAACACGGGGTACTTCGGCGGTGTCGCCATCATGGGATACGACACGGTCGCCTACTTTACCGAAGGCAAAGCGACGAAAGGCTCGGAAAAAATCTCCTACGAATGGATGGGGACGCCGTGGCATTTCGCCAGTGCCAAACATCGCGAGATGTTTATGAGCGAACCGCTTAAATACGCGCCTCAATACGGCGGCTATTGCGCGGGCGAGGTAAGCAGCGGGTCCGTCACGGTCAACATCGATCCAGAAGCCTTCAAGATTGTCGAAGGCAAGCTTTACCTGATGTATGACCAGGCGTATGCGGAGGAGTTTGCCGCGCATCCGGCGGACACTGTGACCAAGGCCGATGCCAAATGGCCGAAGGTCGCGGCCGATCTCGAACTGGATCAGTATCACTGACCACTAAAAAGGCTCTATTGGGCAGGCGAAAAATAGAAGACCTTGGTCGAATTCACGTAAGCATAGCTGGTTTCGTCGGCCGGGTTTGCGTGTCTATAGACCGGGCCACAATCGGGTCGGCCAAACGCGTTTTCACTTTGCTCGCAAAGCAGGTCCCCTTTGACAGAAACCTTCTCGGTCATCATCTGGGATGCGGAGCGGAATGCGGCCTTGCCGTCCAGTTGGACTTGCATGAGCGCAGGGCTTTCGGACGGCTCGGTCTTTCCCCGCAGAAGTTTGCCCATGACGGCGGCCGCGATCTCGGGACCCTTCAACCGGTATTGCTCGTCGCCCTGGAAGCCGAACGGCCATTCCGGCAGCCCGGCCTCGCGCAGCGCGTCTAGGATAAATGCCAAATCCTCTTCCCTGAAATGGGCATTGCCGAGCCGCCAGGCCGCGATGCTGTCGCGCCCCCCGAGAAGACGTTCGGCTTCGGCGACAGTCGCTCGAGCCTCATCAATGCGACCGACACGGACATAGGCCATGGCGAGTGGGGTAACGAACTCGCCGTTGCCTTGAGAGCCGTAGCCCGCGCGTTTGAAATTGTCTATCGCCCTCTCGTAATCGCGCTGCAGATAAAAAATCATGCCAGCCGTGTATCGATCGATGGCGGAGAGGTTCGGATCGAACCTGAGCGCCTTCTCGACGGCCGCAGCGGCGTCGGCGTGATTGCCCGAGATCATTTGAACATATGCGACCGCCATATGGGCTTCGGCATCGGCGGGGCCGAGCGACACGGCCTTCTGCGCCGACGCGATAGCCTGCTCGTAACGTCGGTCCACGACCTGCATGATGGCGAGGACCGCATAAGGCGACGGTAGTTCAGGATCGAGGGCAAGAGCGCGACTTGCCTTGTCATAGGCCCTTTTTCGCGCCAGGGCGCTCTGGAGGACGTCATCATACGCGCTTCGCCAGACATAGGCCGTCGCGTGCGCATCGGACGCGAAGGCTTCGGCAAAGCCGCTGTCCAGTGCCTCAGCCTTGTCAAACAGCGCCAATGCCTCCAGCATCAGGGAACGACGTCCGGTACGGGCCGCCTGCTCGGCACGCAGATAATAATCATATGCCTCGAGATTGGCGGTCGGCGGACGCGCAATTCGCTCTGCCTCGGACGACGTCAGCTTCAGACCGAGTGCATTGGCGATCTGGCGGCTCATCGAGTCCTGCACGGCAAACACGTCCGCCCCGCTGCGGTCAAACCGATTGGCCCACAGATGGTCGCCGCTGTTAGTATCGATCAGTTGTGCGTTGACGCGCATCAGGTCGCCAATTCGCTGCACGCTGCCCTCCACGACAAAGCGCACGCCGAGATCACGGCGTATGTCTGCCAGAACGTGGGGCTTACCCTTGTAGGCAAAGACGGAATTCTGGGAGATGACGTCAAGTTTCGACAGCCTGGTTAGATCGGTAATCAGGTTGTCGGTAATACCATCGGCGAAATAATCCTGGGTTTGGTCACTCAAGTTGGCAAAAGGTAGCACTGCGATCGATGGGCGTTGCTTGTAAAGCCATTGCCATGCGACGACAGCCGCAGTGGTTGCGATCAATAGCGCTGCGAGCGCCAACAGCGCCATACCCCGCGACTTTGCCCGAGGGGCAAAGACGACCTTGCCAGTGTGGACTGGGTCAAGCAGAACGCGGTAGACGCGAACCCGATCCGCTATGTTCTTCAGCCGATGCTCGCCGAGCGCCGAAAAGCCGACATCGACCTTGTGTGCGACTTGGTCGAATGCGGCGCCGGATATGAAAATTCCGCCAGGTTCGGCAATGCCTTGCAGGCGGGCGGCTATGTTGACGCCGTCGCCATAGATGTCATCGCCTTCAACAATGATGTCGCCGAGATTGACCCCGATGCGAAACCGAATGCGCTGTTCCTCGGAAACTCCCTGGTCTCTGCTGGACATACTCCGCTGGATTACGGCCGCGCATTGAACCGCGTCCACAACACTAGCAAATTCGACCAGCGCGCCGTCGCCCATCAGCTTGATGATCCGGCCATGGTGCTCTTTGATGGCGGAATCGATGAGGTCCCGACGGCATGCCTTCAACCGCTCAAGCGTACCGCCCTCATCCACTCCCATGAGGCGACTATAGCCAACGACGTCAGCGGAAAGTATCGCGGCGAGACGCCTCTCCATTTCTCTGCCCACCCCTTCGATACAGAGAGCTAAGCATCTTACCACGGTCTTAGGCGCGCTGGCACCGGAGCACGGTCGTTTACGGCATAACTTGGCCCCCCGCTTCTTCTATTCCGAGACGACACGATGCTTCGCGATGAAGATGACCCAGGCTCCAATTTCCCGCCGATGAATCGGCGACCTGGCGACCGCAGAGCTGAAAGCGCTCGCAGAAAAGTTTTGGCGCTACAAAGGAGTGGCGGCCGACAGGAGATTAAGAAATGACTTTCACCCCTGCCAGAGCCGAACTCGGACATCCATGGGCGCTGTTGCAGTCATGGCGATCAGGATGAAAACCGGCAGCGATGAGAGCAGTCGCGCCGCTTAGCGAAAGTTGTAGCAACTAACAAACCATTCAACACGAATGCAACTATTTCTGGCATATTCTTCTGATCTTTAGTAGAGGTGCCATGCGGCTGCCACGGTCGAAGTGGTCGGAAAATCGGCGGCCCGAAACCACGCCTTCCTTGAAATGAACCACACATGATCTACGGTATTGATCTCGGCACGACCAACTCCCTTATCGCAGCCTTCGACAGCGATGAACCGAAACTAGCTCCAAATATCCATGGGGAAATGCTGACACCTTCGGTCGTTGGTTTGGGCGAAGATGGCGCTGTGTTGGTCGGAAAGGCCGCGAAAGATCGCCTGATCACCCACCCAGAACGGACAATATCCTCCTTCAAGCGATTCATGGGCACAAACCACGCCATCATGCTCGGCGATCTGTCCTTGCGGCCAGAGGAAGTGTCCGCCTTCGTGCTCAGGTCATTGAAGGCGGATGCGGAAGCCTTCTTCAAAGAAGAAGTTTCCGAGGTGGTCATTTCCGTTCCAGCTTATTTCAACGAACATCAGCGCAAAGCGACGATCGCTGCCGGCAGATTGGCCGGTCTTAAGGTGCGCCGGATCATCAACGAACCGACGGCTGCAGCCCTTGCCTATGGTTTCTCAGAGGTTTCGGAAGGGAAGTTTCTAGTCTTCGATCTCGGTGGCGGAACCTTCGACGTCTCCGTCCTCGACAAATATGATGGGGTGATGGAGGTTCGGGCGACAACCGGCGATACCGCACTTGGCGGTGACGACTTTACGGAAGTCCTCCAAAGAGAAATTCTTCGTATTCATTCCTTGGACATGGATCGGCTAAGCGCCATTGAAAGAAGCTCGTTGAAACGAAGCTGCGAGCAGCTAAAAATCGACCTCGGATCCGCTCTTGCCGGCACTTATTCTCTCAAGATCCACGGCGAACTAGTCGAAGGCAGCATAGGCCGCGATGAATTCGAGCTGTCGGCCGCCCCACTTTTGCGGCGATTGCGCACTCCATTGGAGCGTGCAATCGCGGACGCACGTGTTTCGGTTTCAGAGCTCGATGCCGTCATTCTCGTTGGTGGGGCGACACGCATGCCGATGGTGCGTTCGCTTGTGGCTCGCCTGTTTGGGCGGCTTCCCCTCGTCAATATCGATCCAGACAAGACAGTCGCGCTGGGAAGCGCGATTCAGGCAGGCTTGGTAAGCCGGGCGACTGCGCTCGAAGACGTCGTTATGACCGATGTGTCGCCTCACACTCTGGGCGTTGCGGTTGTCGACCTGTCCGACAGATCCCGTGGGATGATGCAGCCCTTGATTCAGCGAAACTCGGTCGTTCCGGTGTCGCGCGCTGGCTTCTTTTCGACCGTCAACGATAACCAGACCCAAGTCAGTCTGAAAGTTTATCAGGGCGAAAACCTCCGGCCAAACGAAAACGTCTACTTGGGCGAGGTCGAGGTCACCGTGCCCCCAAACAAGGCCGGCGCAGAGGGAATTGAAACTCGTTTCACCTACGACGTTAACGGTGCTTTGGAGGTAGAGGCAAAGGTTATCAGCACCGGCGCGACCGCCAGAGCGGTCTTCCACAATGATGTGGGCCTTTCGGAAGCAGAGCTCGATCGGCGTTTTGCCGCTCTTGCCGAGATCAAGCTTCACCCGCGCGACCAACTTCCAAATCAAGCACTGATTTCACGAGCGGAGCGCTTGTATGCCGAGCATCTCGGAGAGACGCGTGAACTCATCCGTCAGCTTCTTCTGCAGTTCGTACACGACCTCGACCAGAGCCGGACGCGAGGCGACGCGGAGCGCAAAAGCTTTTCCCAACGCTTGGACGCTTTTGAAGGGCGCGGATTCCAATGACCATGACAGGCTATCCCTGGTCAGTTCTTGAGCTCGAACCGGGGGCGGACATGTCCGCTATCCGTCGAGCCTACGCCAAGAAGCTGAAGACAATCAGACCAGATGAGGATCCCACCGGGTTCCAGACTCTCGTCGAAGCCCGAGACCGTGCGCTTGTCCTTGCCGAAACAGCTCAGCATCGAACGAAGCATGACGAGTTCGCACCTGTCGAACCGCTCCCATATCCGACAGCAATACTTGCGGCTTCGACGCCTGACAGACCGCCGGTTACTGCCAAAATTTTGCCGCCCCCGCTCGACGAGCGTACGGATGACATCGAGGCGGAACAAGCCCTCCCCGGCGGGCCGTCATCTACGGTCGATCTTGCGGCGCTCAAGACCCAATTGGGAAAACTGCACAATATGTCCAGCGTCTATGTCGATCTCGATGGCTGGAACAATTTCCTTTTGCGGATCGGCGAGCTTCCGACGCAGATGCGCGAGCTATTGGAGCCAGCGATCATCGAGAGCTTTTGCAACATTACACAGTATTGCGAACGCACCTTATGGTTCCCCCATGTACCCGTCCATCGGCGGGATCGAGAATTGATCCTCGCATATGATGAAGAATTCGGTTGGAGTGCCAACGATCGCAAGGTCTATGCGGTTATTGGGCGCGAGCGGGCGGATGGGTTCAAATGGCGTCTTTCGCAAATATGGGCGGAACAGCGTCCTCAGCATGAACTCGGTAAACGAGGTCTGGCACGACGGGCTGAACAACTGGCACGGCGCGCTGAACAGGCGGCGGCGATCAGGAAAGCCGCACCGCCAAAGGGAGAATTTAACTTCAGGCCCTTTATGCCGTTCATCGCCCTCCTTGCGATGTACCTAATCCAAAAGCTTGGATGAATGGAGACCGGAAGCCTTTGCGCCCCTCGCTTTCTCAGTAACTCCGGAGATGCCAGGGGGACCGGAAACCGGTCAGGGGCCAAGAGGTTGAATTGATCAACTTTGGCCATGAATGCCGGTCCGCAGCGCGCACGGATCCACTTGCATTATCCGCCTTCGGGGCAGCCGGAAAGGGTATCGCAGTCCCGCCATCAAACATTTAGTTCGTTGGCGGTTCTCAGCTTGATGCATCCGCTATGGCGCTCTTGTCTTGATCAACGATAGTTCATATTGACTAACGTGCTGGCCACCTAAGAAACGAGTTGTTCATGACTTTCGTCTCCCGCCTTCGTGTGCTTGTTGGTCTCGGTTGTGGTCTTTTTTCGACGGTCTGCCACGCGCAATCTTTTGATTGCAGCAAGGCACAGACCGTTATCGAAAAAGCGATTTGTACTTCTCCAGCCCTAATTGCTCAGGATACCGCCTTGGCGGCCGCCTATCGTCAGGCGTTGACGGATCTAAGCGGAGACCCGACAAAACTCAACGACCTGCGCCAGCAACAACGCCGCTGGTTGGCGGACCGTAATAAATCCTGTGTGGACACCGACCCGGTCCGGCTGTCGACATGCTTGGCAACAAGCTATCAGACACGTCTTGCGGCGCTGAAAGCTACGAGCGCTCCTCCAAGCCAGCAGCCTCCCGAAGCTGCCCAGGGCGTCGAACCTGCGGCATCAACAGCACCGGCGACACAGTCGGCGGCGGCACAAGATACACCCGCGCCATCGGTTGCCGCGGCATCTCAACCAGCGTCCCCCAAAGCCCTGCCCCGGCCAGTGTCGCAGCCGCATTTGGCGTTGGATCAATTGCCTGCCGATCACGATGGCAGCACCTTGCTGACCGTCGACACGCCCGGCCATATCACCATCCGCACACAGAGCACCTCCGGTGTGGCACTCCAGCTTGTCGATATGATCGCAGGACCAGGGGACCGTATGGGCGCACCTGGCGTCAGCGACGGCCGGATCGATGCGCTGCTCGACAAAGGCATCTATAAGATTCGTGTGTTCGGAGCCAAGGGAGCCGCTGGCGAAGCCAAGCTTACCGCACAAGCCTACCAGGAGCTTGAACAGCCTGACGCCGCTTTGACCTCCGTCACCCCCATCCATGCCGATCTAAGCGACCTGCAACAAAGATCCTACTGGATCGACATTCCCGAATCCGGGCGCGTCGATATAGAAGCGGTCGGACGCTCGCTTCAGGATCTGCGCTTGTGGCGAAACGGCACCGACATTGTCGATCTCTCGCCGAAAATGTCGATCTTTGAACTGAAGCCGGGTCTCCCCATGACCCGGGCAACGCTGACGGGAACGGTCGAGCCCGGCCATTACCTCGTGACGGCCTATGGCGGCCAGAAGCTTGTCTGGACCAACTCGGACATGGCTGAGCCATTCCATATCCGCACCGGCACGCAGAGGTCGCTGGCCGGAGGGATTGCCGAAGGCGACATCGGGCCCTTTGGGTCGATACGCTTTGACGCTCCGGCGGATCTCGATACCTTCCGTCTCGAGCTACCGCAATCGGCGCCGGCGGTGCTCCGGGCCGGTCGGATTTCCAGCACGGCGACTAGCTTTCAAAGTGCTGCAATCGGCAAATCGAATCGCGAACCGACCGCCACGCTTTCGCTATCGACGGACGGCCAGCCGAGCATTGTCGAAGTCTCCGGTTATGAAGGCCAGCATTTCCAGGTCCGGGGACTTCGGTTCAGCAACCAGACACAATTCGACGGCTCGGTGCCCAATCTCATTAGTCTCGACGTTGCTGGCGAAGGCGGCGATGAAATTCCGGCCACGGCTCTGCTCTTGCGCCAGGATGCCAGCGGCAAAGCCACCATCGTGGCCTCTGACACGCCTCATCTGGGTCCAGGCCAGGCTTGGCGGCGGCGCTTCAATTTGCGCGGGCCGACCTCGCTGCTATTCGAGATGACACAAGCAGGCCAGATCGGGATCCGCACCTCGGGCGTTGCCGTGCATGCCGACATCAGCCCGATTCTGGTTGGCAATGCCCCGCGCGCCGATGGCCGCAATCCCGATCGTTTCGATCTAAACGCCGGCTACTATCTGCTGCGCCTGCTGCCCGACAATGATGCAATCGGCATCGTCGACCTCACCTTCGGCACACCGGGCCTTGCGCCGCCGCCACAACCCGCCGCCCCGGCTCGCACGACTATTTCGTTTGGCATCCGGGAAGCCGAAAAGGCCACGCGCTATGAGATCATCACCAATGCCGCGCCCGGCCTGCTGACCGGGCCTCGTGCCGTTGCCCTGCCCGCAGACCTGCAGGCGCGGCCACTGGCGCTTTGGCAGCCCACAGATGCTTCTGCTCAGCCGCAGCCCCTGCAGAACCAGCCCAATTCGAATATCCCAGCGCCCGTGCCGCAGGTGAAAGGCAGCGCCTCCGATGATGCGAATGCCCTGTCGCGACCGGCATCACCAGCAGATTTGCGCATCGACGTCCATGTGCCCGCCGGGGGGACTATCGCCGCCGTCGACATGCACAATGCGCCGGTCGCTTTTGCTACCAGCAACCAACGGGTAGATGCAAAAGGCCGGACGTTGACGCTGCGCTTCCCTGCTCCGGCCGCTGCCCGGTCCATAGTCGTCACCTGGCAGGCTGATGCCTCTGCGGCGCGGAAGAGCGTGCAGCCAGCACCCGCATCTCCGCTGATTGCCGGTCAACGCCTGTTTCTCGATCTCGCCGAAAACGCGCAGAAAACCTACCGGCTGGATGTTACGGAAGGGGGACTTTATCGCGTCGAAACCCTCGGCCGTTTGCAGACGTCACTGCGTCTCGGCACGTCATTCCTGCCGGGGCTGGGGGAAGCGTCCGATAATGGCGATGGCCACAACGCGCTACTGCAAACCTATCTGCGCGCAGGAACCTATCAGGTCGATGTTTCCGCACAGAATTCTTCCGGGCATCTTGGCATTGCCGTTACCCCGGCTTCGCTTTTGACGGCCGCAACCCTGGTCGCCGACGGCACCAGCCGCGGAATCCTCTCCGGCGGGCGCGGCGCTATCGTGCCGATCGAGATCGCGAACGCGGGATCGTATCAGCTTGATCTCTATTCCCTTGGCGGCGATCTTACCGCTCGCCTGGAGGATGAGGAGGGCTGGCCACTCACCCCGCCAGGCCCGCTCTCCAGCCTTAGCCAGGATTTTACGCCCGGGCACTACCGCCTCGTGATCTTGCCGCGCGACGTCGACACGCGGTTTGTCGCGCGGCTGAGGCCCGTGATCGACCCGCCGCAGCTACAGGGCCACGGACCACACCCGCTAGCCTTCAATCAGCCCCAGGCACTTCAATGGCGCGAGCCCCAGGGCAAGAGCGACGCGCGGGTTCCCGATAGCTGGACTTTCGATCTCCTTGCCGACGCGGATATCAGCATCGATCTGACCGAAGGCATGATCGGCACCCTGTTTCGCGACGATAAGGAGCAGATCGCTCGCTTTGTCGCCGCTCCGCGGTTCACCGGCAAGTTGAAGGCCGGACATTATCGGATCGATCTCATGAGCCTCGCTCACGATGACCGATTGGATTACCAGATTACCCTAAACACCAAGGACCTCCAGCCCGGCGAGGCGCGCTTCGTCAACCTTCCCGCCGAGCTTTCCTTCAATGTCGGGACAGACCGTGTCGTCAGCCTCGGTACGTTCGGCCGCAGCGAAATCAAGGGCGTGCTGAAGGATGAACATGGCACCGTCCTGGAGCGGCTGACTGGGCGCAGTGATGACTGGAACATCGCACTGTCAACCCGTCTACCGGCCGGATCCTATACACTCGCCCTCGATCAAGCAGCAACCTCGGGCACGGGCAGCAGCCAATCGGATGACAATTCCGACAATTCGGAAGCAGACTCCAATGGCGACGGCCAAGAGGCAGCAGGTGACGATCAGGGCAATGCCTCGGACATCGAGGTTCAATTCGCCCTGCCGCAGGAGCAGCCGCAGCCGGCGCTTGCCGAGAATGGCACAGCCGAAGTCAACGGCGCTTCTGTCTTCATGTTCCCCCTGCCGGCCAATGGAAAAGACCAACTGGCGCTGGTGGCGGCGCAATCCACCAGCGACCTTGTTCTCTCCGTCGAAAAGCGGGACGGCGACGGCAATTGGAAGCCACAAGCCTTTGCCCGTGGCCGCTCGCCCGTTATCGCCTGGCCTAGATCCGAGAAAGAAGCACAATGGCGCGCATCGGTCTGGACCCTTGATGGCGGAACCGCACCCATCAAGATCGCCGCGCGCAGTATCGCCCGCGATATGCATGAGCCCGGCGATGTCTCTCTGGAGCCCACCACCATCGACGGCCTTGGGCTTTCGCTGAACGTCGGACTCGCGCATGCACCATCGGCAGGCCTTCTAGACCTCGGCGCCACTGCGGATTTGCTTGTGGGCGCAAGCGCCGATCGCCCGCTTACGGCGGCCACGTCAGGACTCTTTGCTCCGCAATCGGATCATCTGTGGCTAGTCTCGCGCGCAGCAGGACATGTGCAGGTCAGCCCTGCACAGACCGATGCCGAGATCGCGCTGACACTTGCACCGGGAGATCAGGCGGTTGTTCCCGCCACACCTCCGCTGCCAGGCAAAGTAAGATTGTGGCGCGCGGATTCGGCCTTTGGACAGCCGGGACTGACGGCCGGACGCGGCATGGGTGTCAGCCTCAACAGCGCAGTCGCCCTCGCCGATAACAGGGATCTGCGTGTCTGGAACGCGGCAAGCGACGAAAGCCTGCAGATGCGGCTCAGGCCAATCGATGCGGCGGAACTCGAGGTGGTGCAGCTAAATGGCACCTATACGGCGACCATTCCAGCCCTTAGCGCGCGGCCGGTGAAGCTGACGAATGGGGTGAAACGGCTCACGCTCGACCTGGCGCCCGGGATCGCCGTCGTTTCTGCCCCTTCAACCACTCAGTTGTTGAACGTCTGGTCCGGTGCGGCGCCCCTGTCGCGCAGCATCGCGACGTCAGTCGAAGAAATCTGGCTGGTCAACCTGACGAATGATGCAGCCTCCGCGCGCGTCAGCCTGTCGCCGGGACAGGCCGTTACCCTCGGCAACGATCAGATCAAGCGCCGCTTCTTCGGCACGGTCGGATCGGAAGAAATCGCGGTTGATGCCATGAAGGGAGATGTCCTGAACGTCTCCGGCGGCGCGGCCACCTTCGTCGGGGCCGACGGTCGGGTCTTACGTGGCGACCACATCCCGGTGTCCGGTCCCGGCCAGTTGATCGTCGATCACAATGCCGGACTTGTGGCCCTTTGGCTGGAGCGTGGCGGCGAGTCGCCCTGGCCGAAGCCCGAGCCGAAAACGACGACCCTGCCGCAGAGCGTAACGCTTGAAGGCGAGGCCATGGCCTTCCGCCTCGATCCGGATCCGCCGATCGTGCTTGATGTCAGCACCGACGCCCCTGTCATTGTCGGATTGGAGCAAAATGGTCACCGAGACTTGCAGCTTTTTCCGACGGGCGCCGAATTCCACCGCTATCTCGCGGCGGGCGAGGCGGTCCTGACGCTCTATTCCACGCACGAAGGCCCCTTGTCGGGCAGTCTGGATATGACGGCAACACCGGTCGTCCCGGTGAATGACGGTGTCGGAGCCCCGGTGGTGTTAGCGCCGGGCGCGACGGCCTTGTTTGGCTTCGAGGTCAAGAATAGCGGCAATATCGGCGTCGGCCTGCGTTCCGATCCGGACCTTGCCATCGGCCACCTGCTGGATGCCAAAGGCCAGGTGCTCGGCGAAGGCGTCAATCAGCTCAAGCAGCTAGCGGCAGGCTATTACCTCCTGGAAGCGCGTGCACCGGCCGACGCACCGACTCTCGTCGTCAGGCCCTCGGTGGTTGGATTGTCACCACCGCCAGCAGGTCCGCCGCCTGAAATTATCAATGATTATCTGCAGCGCGCCGGTTTGAAGCCCACGGGATTGAAGTGAAAAACCAATGAAAAAGATTGTATTTCTCATTGCCCTTGCCCTTGCGTCTTCAACGCTGATCTCAAGCAGCCACGCGCAGCAAAGCGCTAATTCGCCGACGCTGGATGTTCTGCAACGCGCCGACGGCGTCAAGATTGTGCCGGAGAAGTTCCTTCGCGCCTATGATCCGGTAACGATCTTCTTTCCCACGGACACCGGCCCCGCAACCGGTGGCCCGGAAGACTCGCCCGAGCGTTTTGTGACGATGGAACCGGCGGCCGCCGGTGCCTGGCAATGGCTCGGCCCGCGCGCCCTGCAATTCAGGCCCGCCGACAAATGGCAGCCTCTCGCACGCGTCAAGATCAAAATGCTGGGTCACGAGAAGGACGCTGGTACCGAGACGGAATTGATACCGCTGCTGCCGGTACCGGTATCCACTGTCCCGGCCGCGGCCGGTGATCCCGTCAACGAGCTTGACCAGATCACGTTGACCTTTGCCGAACCCGTCGATGTGGCGGCGCTGAGCCGCCTTCTGTCGATAGAACTGCGGCCGGCGCCAGGCATTGGCGACGAAGGCGGTTTGATGCTGGGAGCGCAGGATTTCGATATCCAGCCGCTTGAACGCAACAGCCGCAGCGACCAGCAATCCTACATGGTGAAGCTGCATGCGAGCGTGCCCGATGGCCGCGTCGCCATTCTGCGGCTGAAGCTTGCCGATACGCCAGATTTCAGCGATCAGACCTTTGAGCTGCGTGTGCGCACCGCCGTGCCCTTCACCATGATCAGCTCCGATTGCGGGCGAGGCTTCGACGCCACCACAAGCGATGGCATCATGCGCTGCACGTCCAACGCCACCGTCAGCGATTCCGGCGGTGCAGTCGATGATAATGGCAACCCCGTCGACGATGCCGATGCGGCACCGGCCACGCGATCGGGCGAAGCTCGTGGGTTGATCTTCCGATTTTCCAGCAATCCAGTGGCTGGCGAACAATTGTCTGTGCGGGACTCGCTGCGCATTTCTCCGCCCGTGGACGATCTGACGGCAGATGCAAGCAACGGGCGTCTTTATATCCATGGCCGCTTTCTTACAGACAAGATCTATACCCTCGATGTAGCCGCCGGTGCCCTGACCGACGACCGTGGCAGACCGCTGGCTACCGGCTTCAGCCGGAAATTCGCCTTCGCGCCGGAACAGGCCTCGCTTGTCTGGGACGCGTCGCAGGGCGTGGTCGAGCGCTTTGGCCCGCAACTCGTGCCGTTGCGCGGGCGCGGCTATGACAGGGCCGATGTGCGCATCCATGCGATTGATCCGCTATCCCGCGATTTTTGGCCTTTCCCGCAAGCCGGCCTCGATACGAACGACGACGAAGCACCACCCTTGCCTGGCAAGGAGCCGCAGAAATGGGCTGAAAGCGATGAGATCTCAGCCGACGCGATCCAGGCACGCGTCAAGGCCCTGGGTTCGCCCGCTATTTCCCAATTCATGGACTTGCCGATTCACAGAGGCGGCGTCGACACCAAATTCGGCCTGGATCTGAAATCCTCTTTTGCCAGGATTGCCGGAGCGGACCAACCCGGGACTTATCTCGTCGGCCTGCGCGCGGTAGACAGTCAGACCCGCCATTGGCTTCGCGTGCAGGTCACCGACCTGACCTTGAGTGCGGTCGAGGAGCAGGACCGGGTTCGCTTTGCCGTCACCTCTCTTGCCAAGGGCAATCCGATCGACGGCGCACAAATTCGGCTCGACGGCTTGAGAGACGGCAAGTTCGTCACACTCGCAACCGGCACGACGGACGCGCAAGGCTTCTTCTCCTGGGAGCTGCAGCAGCGCGCCGAGGCTAAGATCCGGCGTGTCATCGTGACGAAGGGGCTCGATACTCTCGTCATCGACCCCGATAACGCGCCAGCCCAATATGCCCAGGATAATTGGACCAAGCCGTCGACCTCCTGGCTGGATTGGACCACCAATCCAGAGGAAAATCGCGCCGAGCAGGCCCGCACCCTATGCCACGTCTTCACAGAGCGGCCGATCTACCGACCAGAGGAACCGGTTCATATCAAGGGATATGTCCGCAGCTATCTCGGCGGCCACCTGACGCTGCCGACACAAGGCGGGCAGATCGTGATCACCGGCCCCGACAAGCAGGAATGGCGCGTACCCGTAAAGCTGGACGCCTTCGGTGACTTCTACCACAAATTCGACGCCGAGACGCCGGCGACCGGTGACTACAAAGTGCACTTCGAACCGGGTGACACGGCGCAGGCCACGGACCAGGCGCAACCGGAGCAAAAATCCGGTAATGACGACGAAAATGCAGACGATCAACCAAGCGACAGCAACGCAGATGATGGGCAGGCAGACGACGCTCAAGCCGATTCTGCGCAGACCGCCGATAGTGCCGATAGCACCGATGACGCGGCCGACAACACGACCCAATGCGGCAGCATCTCCTTCAAGAAGGAAGCCTATCGCCTGCCGACGTTTGAAGTCGTGCTCAACAATCCGCAAACGGTGCCGCTCGATTCCTCCTTCAACGTTGACCTGATCGCGCGCTATTTTGCCGGCGGTCTGCTGGCAGATCGCCCCATTCGCTGGCGGGCCGTGCAGTATCCTTACAATTGGACGCCGCCGGGTCATGAGGGCTTTCTGTTTTCGACGGATTCCCGCTATTCCGGCAGCGATGAATTCAAATCCTCGCCGGCGCTTGAGCGAGATGGCAGCACGGATGCCGGCGGTGCCTCGCGCATAAGCTTCGACACGACGATCGAGCCTACGGCGCAACCCCGCCGCTACATGATAGAGGCGACCGTTACCGGCGACGACGATCTGCAGGTCCGCAGCATCACCAACGTCTATGCCGTCCCGCCCTTCGTGCTTGGTCTCAAGGTGCCGCGCTATGTGCCAAAGCTCGGTGCCATCGAGCCCGAGATCCTGGCCGTCGATGGCAATGGCCATCCCGTCGCCGGGCTGGAGATGACGGCGCGCCTGATCCATCGCAACTGGACGTCGACGCTGCAGGCGAGCGACTTCAGCCAGGGCTCGGCGAAATACGTCACGCAGGAAATGGACGAGACCGTCCTGGAGCGCAAGATCACCAGCACGAAGGACATCCAGACCCTGGCGCTCGAGGCGAATGATGCGGGCGTCTATATCATCCAACTCGAAGCCAGCGACCGCATTGGCCGCCGCCAGCAGGTCAGCGTCGACTTCTTCGTCGGCGGCACCACGCCGGTCACCTGGGCACAGGCGCCCGCCCGCACCGCGGTCGTCACTACGGACAAGGACAGCTACATTCCCGGGGAAACCGCCAACCTGCTGATCCAGTCCCCTTTCCAGACAGCGCGCGCCCTGGCCGTCGTTGAAGAGCCCGAGGGAAAGTTCCGCTATGACTGGGTCGATATCGCCGATGGATACGGCCATTATGCGCTGCCCGTCCGCAAGGAATATATGCCGGAAATTCCCGTGCACTTTCTCATCATGCGGGGCCGGCTGGAGACCAGCATCCCCTCGCCGAACGCACCCTTCGACCAGGGCAAGCCTGTGACAATCGCCGCGACGAAGACGGTGACGGTGAAGCCCGTGAAGAACACCGTAACCGTTACCATGGATTATCCAAAGAAGGCCCGCCCCGGCGATGAAGTGGAGGTCACGCTGCATCTGGCCGATGATACCGGCCAGCCGATCGCGGGCGATGCCACCTTCTGGATGGTCGACCAAGCCGTGCTATCGCTTGCAACCGAACAACCGCTGGACCCGCTGCCGAATTTCATCGTCAAGCGCCAATCCACCATGGCGCTGCGCGATACCCGCAATATGGCCTTTGGCATCATCCCCCTGGATGAGGTGCCGGGCGGCGACGAGCGCGAAGACTGGGGCACGGACAACAATATTTCCGTCCGCAAGAATTTTACGCCGGTGCCGATCTATCTTCCCGACGTAAAAGTCGGTCCGGGTGGCACCGCCAAGATCAAGGTGAAGCTGCCGGACTCGCTGACTGTCTTCAAGCTGCGCGCCAAGGCCGTCAGCGGTCCCGACCGCTTCGGCTACGGTACGGGCGAAATGCTGATCCGGCAGGAAATAGTGGCCCAACCCGCACTGCCCCGCTTCCTCCGGTATGGAGACCAATTCGAAGCAGGCGTCATTGCCCGTATCGTCGAGGGCGGTGGCGGCGCCGGCGCGGCATCCATCGTTTCCGATGGACTGACATTTGAGGGCAACAAGGATTTCTCATTTAACTGGGAACAGAACAAGCCCGCTCATATCGGCGTTCTCGCATCGGTGCCGGAGCCAAAGCCCGGCAAGGACGACGTGCGGCTGCGTTTCGGAGTCGAGCGCGTGGCCGATCATGCCCGGGATTCAGTCGAAATTGCGCTGCCGTTGAAATTCGACCGCGTGCCGATCAAGCATTACGAGATCGTCGAAATCCCGGCCGGCGGTTCGAAGACGCTGTCGACGCCGCAGGAAAACGTCCGCCCCGGATCGTTTCAGCGCGTGATCACGCTCGCTTCCGATCCGGCATTGGTGAAGCTGGTTGCCGGGCTCAACACTCTGGTGGAATCTCCCTACGGCTCCACCGAACAACGGATATCCTTGGCCTCCTCCAGCGTGGCCTTCAAAAGTTTCGAACCCATTCTGGCAGCGGCGAAGCTTGACAAGCGTATCGACAGCGACGTGCACAACACCGTGCTGGCCATCAGCCAGGCGGTCGATGCCGATGGCCTTGTCGGCTTCTGGCCGCACAGCAAGGGCAATGTCTCGCTGACAGCCTGGGCCTATTCGTTCCTGGTCGCAGCCGAGAAGGCAGGCGAGCCCACCGACAAGGCGCTGACCGACCGCCTCGCGAGCGTGCTGAAGCTATCGCTGCGCTCGGATTATCCGCATCTGCTCACCGGCGACGAGATTCGCGAACGGGTCGAGGCTCTGACGGCGCTCGCCGAAGGCGGCAAGCTCGACCCTGCCTATACGGCGGAACTGGCCCGTTCGGCTGCCCTGATGCCGAATGTCAGCGTTGCCCGAATGACGGCGGCGGCCGCCGCCGCGCCGGATGCCGACCCACGCCTTGTCGGCGGTTTTGCCGACGCCATGTGGTCGCGCGTACGCATCCTCTCTCGCGATGGCCAGTTGGTTTACAATGGGCAGGCCCAGGATGGGGGCAATCCCATTATCCTGCCTTCGGAAACCCGCAGCCTGGCCGAAATGGTGCGCGCGGCGGCTTTGACCTCGGAAACGGATCCGCGCTATCCCGCCTTGAAAACCGCCCTGTTGCGATTGGGCGAAGGTGACGGCTGGGGCTCGACCAACGCCACTTCGGCGGCAATCCGAGCACTTTCAGCCGCTTGGCAACGGCCGACGACGCCGTTGCCGTTGACGCTTAGTCAGAACGGCAGCGTCCAAACGCTGACGCTGGACGCCAATACACCCGTGCTGCGTCAGGTCACGCTGGATCCGGGCGCAATCACCATCAGCAACACCGGGTCTACATCTGCCCTCGCGCTGGTGGAAACCAGTTATCTGTCGGCCGAAGCCGGCTATAAGGCGCAGGCCCAGAGCCAGGGCTTTGCCCTTACGCGCACGCTCTACCGCGTCCCCGCAGGCAACGCACCGCTGGAAAAGCTGGCCCCCGATGCCAACGGTGCCATCCAGCTCAAGGTCGGCGATGTCCTGGAAGAGAGGGTCGAACTGGTCGTATCTGAAGATCGGACCCATGTGGCTCTCACTCTGCCGCTAGCGGCGGGGCTCGATCCTCTGAACCCCAATATCGCCACCGCCCCGGCAGAAGCCACGCCGGCAATAGCGTCGACCTTGCCGACCGATTGGGTTTCCTATGGCGACGACCAAGTATTCTGCGCTTCCGACAGGCTTCCAAAAGGCAACTATACCTTTGCCTACCGGACGCGCGCCTTGATCGCAGGCTCGTATACGCAGCCGCAGGCCTTCGCCGAAACCATGTACCAGAAGGGTGTGCAGGGGATGAGCGCAGCCGTGCAGATCGTGGTGGCGAAGTAAGCCGCCCCAAGTAGGACGGATATCAAGCGAGGAGCCAGGCAACCAGGCAATGACATTTTTGGGAAGCCGCCGATCGAAGCTCGTTCTTTTCCCCCTGCTGATCCTCGCAGCCGGTGCCTTGGTTTTTGCCTGTCTCATCAATCAGCGCGCTCGCCTGGATGCACCCGCCCCGACACCGATACTTTATGATCGCGGCGGCGCGTTCCTCGCCCAGATCGGCCATGCCGACAAGGAGAGCGGGCGCATCGATTATGGCTATTGGCCGTTGGAGCAACTGCCTGACCGCGTCGTGAAGGCAACGCTTGCACTCGAGGACAGGCGGTTCTACGGGCATGCTGGCGTCGATCCCTATGCCATCGGCCGCGCCGCCTGGCAAAATCTTGAGGGCATGGGACGCCGCTCGGGCGCCTCGACCATTGCCATGCAAGTGGCGCGGATGCAGCGGCCGGAATCGCGCACCTTCATGCACAAGATCCTCGAGGCCGGCACCGGTGTGTTGCTGACCCTGCGCTACGGCCGCGAGGCGATGCTGGCGCAATACTTACGGCTGGCACCCTACGGCAATGGCAGCCACGGCATCGCCCATGCGGCACGGCTCTATTTCGACAAGCCGGTGGCCGATCTTTCCTGGGCTGAGATCGCACTGCTATCAGCCATCCCGCAATCACCGACCCGGATGAACCCGCTGCGGCCGGAAGGCTTGCGCCGGGCGATTCAGCGCGGCCACCAAATGCTGAACACGCTGGCGCAGCAGAAGATCATCAATGCCGACGAGGCAGAAATCGCCCATCGCCAGCTCGCCGACATGCGCATGCCCGACCTGCCGCGCCGCCCGGATGCTCTGCATCTCATATTGCGCTATCACGACCTCATCGAGAACGGCCAGATAGCACCAGCCTCCGCAAATACGCCGCTGATCCACACGACCATCGACCTTGCGCTGCAGACAGACGTTACCGCTCTCGCACGCCAATATCTCGATGGCTGGCGCTCCGCAGGCGCACAGCAGGTCGGCGTCATGGTGGTGTCGCGTCAAACGGGCGAGGTCCTCGCCCAGGTGGGTTCGAGCAATTATTACGGCAGGCATGCCGGCGCGTTCGACTACACCCGGACACAGCGCTCGCCCGGGTCGACACTCAAGCCGTTCATTTATGCGCTGGCCTTCGAACGCGGCGTGCTGAAGCCGACCGACATGTTGCTCGATTTGCCGGAAGGCGCGTCGGGCATCGGCGATGCAGACCGCGAATTCCTTGGGCCAATGCTGCCGCGCCAGGCACTGGCCAATTCGCGCAACGTGCCCGCCACTAATCTGCTGCGCAGCATCGGTCTTGAGACGACATTCCGCTTTTTGCGCGATCTCGGCCTGCACGACCTTGAAACCCCAGCCGATCATTTCGGCCTCTCGATGGCGATCGGCTCGCTGCCGACACGCCTGGACAGGCTGATGCGGGCCTATGGCGCGCTGGCCAATGACGGCCAATTGCAGGATCTGCGCTGGGCGCGCGAGCAGCCGCAATCCCAATCCGTGCGGATCATTTCGCTCGATACGGCCCGGTTGATCACGTCCTTCCTCTCCGATCCGCAGGCCCGGCTGCCGAGCTTCCACCGCTATGGCACGCTGGAATATCCTTTCCCCGTCGCGATCAAGACCGGCACCTCCCAAGGCTACCGGGATGCCTGGGCGATGGCCTATTCCGAAAAAGTCATCGTCGGCGTCTGGATCGGCCGCGGTGATGCCGGCACCATGAGCAGGATGACCGGCGCCGGAAGTGCCGCCCGCCTCGTGCACGCGATCATCGACCGGGTTCATGGCAACAAGCCCGGAGACATCGCCGATGCGCGCTTTCCGACGCCGCCGGACCGCAAACCGATGGAGGTTTGCGTCGTCAATGGACAGTCAAATGACAACACCTGCAGCCAGACGCTGGTGGAATGGCTTAAGCCTGATGAGATGCCAAAGGTGGCTGCGCTATCGTTTCGTCCGGACGCCAACCTCAAATCTTTGCCGATCAGTGCAGCAGCCGGGAGGAGCCATTCACTCGCCGGTGCCGATGCCTCCAACCCGCAGATCCATCTCGCCATATCAACACCTGCGCGCAACAGTCAGATTTGGCGCAATCCGGAACAGCCCGCCGCCTTCGACCGTCTGCCTCTGAAGGCCGATGTCCAGCCGCATGTGCCGCAAATCGTCTGGTATGTCGACGGCCAGCCCTTCGCCGTCACCGACCCCGACCGGCCTGTCTTCTGGCCCATCCAGAGCGGCGAACACCGCTTCCAAATCCGCCTGCCCTACCGCGACGAAACCTCTGCAGTCGTACCGGTATATGTGCAATGAGACCGGTTGAAAACCAATCGCCTTAGCGCAGGTCCGCCGTCTGCGAGAGAAACCATTCCACCAGGATGTTGAGCTTATCCTGTTCGGTTCGACGCTCGTTGGCCACCAGAAAGAAGGCGCCTCCCGTCTTCACCGAAACGTCTAACGGCCTCACCAGAAGCTTGTTTTGAAGCAAGAGCTGGGCGGAGAAATTCCATCCAAGGGCAATCCCCTCCCCCGATAGGGCTCCCTGCATGACCAATTGATAGTCATTCAGCACCATGTTTGGTGCTGCATCTACCGATCCCGCCCCCACGAGGTTGAACCATTCTCCCCAACTGAGCCGCTTGCGATGCGGATCGAAGGAATGAAGGAGGTGGTGATCGGACAAATCCGCCACAGCGGTAACGGGAGCATGGTTCGACAGATAGGCGGGCGAGCATACAGGGAACACCACCTCGTCAGAGACAAACCAGCGGGACGGCGGAACAGGCCATTCATTCAGAGAGCGTTCGATGGCCATATCTGCGGCCGCCTAAATCGTCGCTTCCATTCCTAAATGCCCGCTGCGGCGGGCCAAGATGAAGGACGCCGAGATCGTCCCACCTGCGATTAAAGCGTTCGGTGTACCTTTCGCAAAAGATAGCCCCCTTCACCGGCTCCAAGGTGGAACAACATCGTCGGCCCCTTCGCTACCCACCGCAATCCAGGTCCAGCCACATCGCCTTATCGAAATCCTCGACGGACGCGACGCCCGTCTTGATGAGGTGGATCGCGTTGACAAACCAGCTCAGAGGATATCTCCCATCGCCACTCCGCGAGGCTGGTGTCCTTGTTCCGAAGCAGCAAGATCCGTCAGAACGAAATCGATGAATTCCTGCACATGCGGCTTGTCCAGGGATGCTCGGTTCACCTTCAAATAATATCCCCGATCGACGCGAAGAGGGGCATCGAACAATGTGCGGAGCGCGCCTTCGTCCAGCAGCGATCGTACGAGATGATGCCACCCCAGAACGATTCCCTCGCCCTTGATCGCTGCGTTCACGAGAAGCGGATAATTGTTGCTGATCATGATGGGCGATAAGTGCGGCACATCGAGACCGTTCGCCCGGAACCAATCGTCCCAAGTGACTGGGTGCCATCCGATGGCGTCGGAGGTCCAGTGCTTGCGATGCAGGTCGAGCAAATCCGCTTGCCCCAGGCTTAGGGGGTCCGGAAATGGCCCGTGGCGTTCGAGATAATCCGGACTGCATACCGGTTGAACAATATCCGGAAAGAGGTAGCGGAGATTTTCCCCGACCTCGCAGCGTTCGTTTCCACAAATCAGGGAAAGATCGACCTCGTCGAAGTTCCTCAATGTGTCGTCCTCGTCTGAGGCCAGAAGCACGAACCTCACGTCAGGCCGCTCGGAACGGAACCTGTCCACAAGGGATTTCAGCCAGAAGGCGATCGCCGCATTGGTACCCGAACAGGTGATCATGGGAAGATCAGACGGAGCATTAATATCGTTGATCGCATCGCAAATCTTGTCCAGGCCGCCGCTGACGGCAGTCAAGAGTCGTTGGCCATCGAATGTCAGTTCGAGGCTGTTGTGCTTGCGGATGAACAAGGTAACACCCAGCGATTTTTCGAGGCCACGGATCTGCTGGCTAATAGCGGCCTGGGTCACGTTGAGCTCGTTCCCGGCGAGGGTAAAGCTGAGATGCTTCGCCGCAACTTCGAAAGTGGCGAACGAACCGAGGGAGGGAAGGTAACGGCGTTTGATTAGCATCCAATAACATCGTCGTCAGAGGGATCGTCGATAACAAAGTCGCATGTCTTTTCCGACACGCAAAGGCCGCTGCGACATTTCATAGTCGCGACTGAAGAACTATGTCGCGAGGCATCCGAATTGCGATTCAGCACCGATCTTGGGCTATTGAGACTTTCTGTGTGAGAGTGGGATGCGACACTCCACCTCACACAGAAGCCTATCACGCAATAGCCACTAACGGCTTTGGACACTTGCCAAAACAATCTGCCAGCTAGTGCGAATACCCCGCGGCCGTTTCACTAAGGCTCTTCCCTCTTGTCTCAGGCGCCCACAATTGAGACACCAGCGCGCCGCTGAAGACGACACCCGCCGCGACCAGCATGGCCGCCGAAACTCCGAATTTCTCCACGCCTATCGGCAACAGGAAGGTGCCCATACCCGCGCCGATCCGGCTGACAGCGGCTGCAAAACCGGTGCCGACGCCACGAACCTCGGTGGGGAACACCTCGCCGGGATAGATACTCGTCAGCGTCCCATTCATCGCATTCAAGAACGAGAAGACGAGGAAGAGACCCAATACCACGGCTGGAGGCGCGCTCGACCACAAGCCAATGACGAGGAAGACGACCATGGTGATCCACTGCGGCGGAACCGTGAACAACCGGCGACCGGCCTTGTCGATCAACGCCACCGTGACGGCGACCCCGATCACAGCAACCATCGACAGTCCCACGCCACCGGCGAGCCCGCCATTGAGGCCGTAGTGCTCCAACACATTGTCTGCGAAGGTCGCGATCGCGAAATACGGCAGGACGTTGCAGAACCAGAACCACGAAACGAAAGCAGTCATTCGCCAGTACTTCGCAGAGAAGAGTTCCGAGAACTGGCCATGACGAACCTCTTCGTTCTCCATGTCCGCCATATCCCCGGCGCTCTCCAGATATTTGCGTGCGATGGCGCGGGCCTCGTTCTTGCGCCCCTTGCTCCACAGCCAGCGCGGCGACTCCGGCAGGCCGAGCCGGGCGACGAACAAGACGACCGCGATAAGCGTGCTCGTGCCGATGATGAAACGCCACGGCAGCGGTGTCGGCAGGTTCAGAATGTAACCCGCCGTGTACCCGATCATGAATCCGCCATACCAGGCGAGGATCGTGACGCCCATCAGGCGCCCCCGCAAACGGGCGGGCGCAAACTCCGACATCAGCGGCCAGCCGACCGAGTACTCCGCACCTATGGCAACGCCCATCAGCAGCCGCACCACAAACAACATCTCAACCGAATTGATGAAGAACTGCATCGCCGATGCGATCACGAACAGCGCCATGTCGATCATGAAGAGCGGCTTTCGGCCGAACTTGTCGCCAGCCCATCCGCCGAGCGGCGAGCCGATCAATATCCCGAACAGCGCAGCGGACGCGATCAGCCCCATGTCGGCCGTCGACATACCCATATCTTGCTTCATCACGGTGGTTACAGGGCCGATGACCCCGAGGATGTAACCATCGAGCAGCATTCCGCCCGTGAGAACGGCTATCATCCTTATCATGAAGCGTCTTTTGAACGCGGTGGATGTGTCCTCCCCGATGGTCACGCCTGCAACGGCTGCTTCCCTCTCCAGTAACATTGTCTCCTCCTTTGGCTAGCGATAAACATTTCCTATTGCTGCGGCTTGTCTCAGGGATGGGGATGCCACACCGGCCGATCCAGTGATCGCCAGAGGGGCTCTTCCCAAATGCACTGATTTCTCAAAGGCCGCGGTAACTTCGTGGACAGCGGCTACGTCGAAGCCATCGGTGCGCATAGGTCGATGGCTGCCGCGGCAATATCCCGACAATCGAGGAATATGTCCGTGATGCCTGCTGGACATCGGTGCCGCCCCTTCGTCCAGGCAAGGAAACGTCGCCGATCGGCACGGTATGCGGTCAATCTCCGGACACGACGATGTCGTTCAGATCTCGGCAATGAGAATGGAATTGCGGATTACGGCCATGGGTATGATGTTGATGGCAAGGCCCGTCGCAATGTGATGCCTGATCATTGGCACTCCTCCGAGTGGTAAAATTCCTGATGAGCGACGGTCCGACAATGTTGCATTTTGGGTATTGGGACCGGTTATGGCAAACGAGGATCTTCATGAGCGCAGCATAAGGTGCGCGTTATCCTGTCGGCTCAGGGCCAATGTTGATATTAGTGGGAATGTTTAAGGAAGACCCGTTTACGTGCCAAGCGACAGCCGCTTTGCGGTCACGAGCGTCCTCGTTGGTCGATCCAATTCCAGGATCCGTCTGCATGACACTCTAGCACAGCATCATATGCCTCCCGCTGGGTATCCGCTTCCGCCAAGTTTACGCAGGCAATCTTTCGCTCGGCAAGGAGTGCAAGGATGTCGCGCAGCTGGTCGTGACCGAAGATCACGTCTGCATTTTCAAAAAAGACATGGGAGGGGGCTGCGATAAGGACCCCCGCAATTGCCACAATCTGTTGGTCGCGTGGCGACAACCGGGTCGACCAGTCGTCCTCCTTATCGAGATCGTCGGTTTCCAGAACGGGTGCAAATCCCAACCGTTTGAGGAGAGAAAGGATCTGCTCATCCGTCACGTCGCTCGACCGCCCCGATGGCACAAGTATCTGCCGCAGAGTTCCGAGAGCAAGATGAGTGCGTTGGGCGAGAAAACGCAACTGATCGCGTGCGGGACGAATGATGCGCCCCTCTCCGGATATGCCAATCCCGGCAGTTGCGCGAAACAGCGCGGTGGCCGCCGCATTGTCGTCTCCCACTACGACCACACGGGCGTCCGCAGGGAAGGTCGCCGAAAGATCCTTGAGTAGCGCATGGCCCGTCGCCGAGGTGAGCGTAACGTGGTCATAGGCAAGATGACCATCGTGCTCAACGATTTCCAGGTTGGTTTTCGTTGGCTGACTAGCATCTTCGATCGCCTCAATGAGGGAGCTGATGCGCGCCACGACTACCGCGAAATTGGAAATCGATTTGAATTGGCTGACGATAAATGAAAACGCACCGACAAGCATCGCAAAGGCGGCGGCAGACTGGGTAATGACGCCGAACTCCATGTCTCCGCGGATAAATACCGGGGCTATGATGAGAATCGGAATGATCTGAGTCATCCAGTTGTAGCCCGTCGTGAAGAAACCGACATTGCGGTTGATGACGATTATGCGCCTGAAGTTCATGGCAAGTTCATCGAAACGCCTCAGCAAGAGATTGGCGTGCCTTTGCTCTCCTCCGCCAAGCATGATCGATTCCGCGTTTTCGCGCACGCGGATTAAGCTGGACCGGAACGCAGCCTCGCGATCGAGCTGATCGTAGCTCAGACTGATCAGCGGGCGGCCTAGTAGAATCGTCAGGTAAGATCCTGTGGCTGCGTATACGACAGCCGCGATGAATAGCAGCGGACTGATGAGCCAAAGTACGCCTGAGAAGGTCAGGACGGTCAAAAGGCTGTTCAGTAGCATCAATACGAAAGAAAGGGTCGTGATCGTGAAGGCGTTGATGTCATCGGCAATCCGCTGGTCAGGATGGGCGAGCTTGCCCCGAATCCCGACGCGGTAAAACGTCCCTCCGCTCATATAAATACCAACAGCGCGGCGCGTCAGGAATTCCCGCCAGAGCAAGGCCAGCCGCTCTTCCGAGAACCTGGCGATCACCGAGACGATGGTCGATGCCGCGAAAGCCATGGTATACAGGATGGCCTGGCGAATGAATTCGGCCGTCTGCCTTTCGGCGATGGCGGTCATGAAATGCCGACCGACGAAGCTATTGACGACGTTCAAAGCACTGATGCCGCCGAAGAGAGCGACGAGAGCGAAAAGAAGAAACTTGGCTCTTCCGCCCACATCCGATGTCATGAAGATTTTGACCGCACGGACGAACCTTGTTGCCGTCACCTTGAGCGGAATATGCTGGTTATTCATGTTCGCCCCCGTTTTGCGCTGGAGAGAATTTATGGCCTGCGAAAGCGTCTTGACGGAGAACGGCGCTCGCGATCCGGGGAGTACGCGCGAAGTCCGCCAGTGGCTGAGACTTCCGGAAGCATTACAGGTCTCGGCGAACAGCCCGCCTATCAAGCCTTGATCAGCGCCAACGTGTGCCGTGCAATCATCAATTCCTCGTCGGTCGGCACGACATAGACTGCGACCTTGCTGTCCTCACTTGATACCAGCAACTCGCCGGCATCGTTTCGCTCAGGGTCGAGCAACGCTCCAAGCCAGCCTAGCTTTTCGGCAATCCGCGCGCGCATCACTGGCGAATTTTCCCCGACGCCAGCCGTGAAGACGAAGGCGTCCAGCCCACCCAACGCCGCCGCCAGCAAGCCGGCGTTAAGGCCGATGCGATGCACGAAATGGTCGAGTGCCAGCGTCGCACCGGCGTCGCTGCTGGCAAGCAGATCGCGCACGTCGTTGCTGATGCCGGAAAGTCCCTTGAGGCCGGATTCCTTATAGAGAAGGTCCTGCAATTGCTCTACGGTCATGCCGTGTTGCTGGAGCAGATAAAGGAGTACGCCGGGATCGATCTGCCCGCATCGCGTACCCATCGGCAATCCATCGAGGGCCGTGAACCCGAATGTGCACTCGACGCTTCGCCCGCGGTTGAGCGCGCACATGGAGGCGCCGCTTCCGAGATGGGCAACGATGACCCGTCTGCCGCTAATGTCCGGCGCGACTTCGGCCAGCCTTCCAGCCACATATTCGTAGGACAGCCCGTGAAAACCGTAGCGCCGGACACCCTCGTCGAAATAATGCGCCGGAATGGCATAGTGGTCGGCCATCGGATCATGGCCGCGATGGAAGGCGGTATCGAAACAAGCGACTTGAGCTAGCTGCGGTTGGTGCTCCAGCAGGATGCGGATGGGCGCAAGATTGTTTGGCTGATGCAGCGGCGCAAGCGACGTGTACCGCTCCAGTTCCCGCAACAGGTTTTCGTCGATGCGCGCTGGACGCATGTGGTCTGGACCGCCATGGACGACACGGTGACCGACGGTGATCAGCCGCCCCTCATGATGCTCCCGCAGCCATTCCCCCACCAGACGCATCGCCGCCGGCAAGTCGGGAACGGTATCGCGTGGGTAATCTTCGTCCGCCAGCCGATCGCCGCCGGCGCCCTTGATGGTCAGGCGCGGCGCGGTGCCGATCCCTTCCATCCTCCCCTTGATCCGCCGTGCAAGCGTATCCGCCGCGGCGAAGACCTCGAACTTCAGGCTGGAGGAACCGGCATTCACGACGAGGATAGTGTCCATGGCATCAACCGCTCCGCATAGGCTGTTCGAAGTCGCCACCCACCACAAGTCAAGGAACGGGACAGGGTCTCGCGTCCCAGATTTCGGCCGCATACTCGGCGATCGTGCGGTCGCTTGAGAACTTTCCGGAGCTTGCGATGTTGAGCAGCGCTCTACGAGTCCATGCACGAGGATCGCCGTAGAGAGATTGCAAACTCTGGTCCGCTTCCAGATATGAGGTGAGGTCCGCCAGATGTCTGAAGACATCGCCGCTCGTCAGGAGGATATTGCGTAGCGCATCCACGACCCCAGGTTCATGACGGCAGAAATGACCTGATAGGATCAGGTCCAGCACCGCACGGGTTTCGGGTTCGTTGTCGTAATGCCAATGTGGGCTGTACCAGCCGCGGCTCCCCGCGACTTCGTCAGCCGTCAGGCCGAACAGGAAAAAGTTTTCCTCGCCGGCTGCTTCGGCCATTTCGATCGTGGCGCCATCACGAGTGCCGATCGTCAGCGCGCCATTCATCATGAACTTCATGTTGCTGGTACCGCTCGCTTCGTATCCGGCTGTCGAGATCTGGTTGGAGACGTCACTGGCGGGGATGAGGCGCTCTGCCACCGAGACGCAGTAGTCGGGCAGGAAAACGACCTTAAGGCGCCCGCGCACTTGAGGATCAACATCTATCGTGCCGGCGAGGTTATTGAGAAATTTGATTATCAGCTTCGCCACGTTGTAGGCGGGCGCGGCTTTGCCGGAAAAGAAGAAGGTACGCGGCGCCATATCCAGGCCGGGATCTTCGCGGATCCGGTTGTAGAGCGCGACGATTCTCAATGCGTTCAATAATTGCCGCTTGTATTCGTGAATGCGTTTGACCTGGCTGTCAAAGATCGCGCTGGGATCGACGACGATGCCGGCGCTTGACTTCAGCCATCCGGCAAAGCGGTGTTTTACCATACGCTTGGCTTCCCGGACCTGATCGACAAAGCTGTCATCAGCGACAAGCGGTTTTAACCTTTCCAGCTCGCTGAGGTTGGTGATCCATCCCTCGCCGATGGCATCGCTTATGCAACCGGCAAGCTCCGGGTTGGACATGAGCAGCCAGCGTCGGGGTGTCACGCCATTCGTCTTATTGTTGAACCGGCGCGGGAATATCTCCGCGAGGTCCTTGACGGTGGTTTCGCGCAGCAATCTTGAATGGATCTCGGCTACCCCATTGGTGCTGTGCGAGCCGACGATGGCAAGATGGGCCATGCGCACCAGACGCTCGCCACCATGCTCGATCAGGCTCGCCCGCTCGACCCGGCCCTGATCATCCCGAAAGAGGGTGAGGATCTCCTCCCGGAAGCGACGATCAATCTCCAGAATGATCTCAAGGTGACGCGGCAACATCAATTCGAACCACCGCAGCGGCCATTTCTCCAGCGCCTCGGGCAGAAGCGTGTGATTGGTGTAGGCAAGGCAAGCCCTGGTCAGATCCCATGCGTCATCCCAACTGAGATCCGCGTCATCGAGCAGGATGCGCATCAGTTCCGCAACTGCCATGCTCGGATGCGTGTCGTTGAGCTGGATCGCCACCTTGTCGGGCAGAAAATGCCAATCGGTATTATTTGAGCGAAATCGCCGGACGAGGTCGGCAAGGGAACATGCGACCAGGAAATATTCCTGAACGAACCGCAGGCCCTGTCCCATGCTCGTCGAATCGTCGGGGTAAAGAACCCGGGTGACTGTCTCGGCCGTTAGTCGCTGTGCCAGCGCGCTGACGAACTCACCGGCGCCGAAGGTCTGGAAATCGAAGCTTTCCGGTGTTGCAGCCGCCCAAAGCCGGAGCGTATTTATGGTCCTGCCGCCGTAGCCGATGATCGGGCGGTCGTAGGGCATGCCGATCAGGTGGGACGGTCTACCGACCGCGACCCGCAAATTCCCGCCGCGGACCTCGAAGGAGCAGCCGAGTTTGATTTCCACGGCTTCCTGCGGGCGAGCGACCTCCCAGGGATCCGGCCGGCGCAACCAGTTGTCCGGCTGCTCGCGTTGCCAGCCATCGACGATCGTCTGTTTGAAAATCCCGTACTCGTAGCGCAGCCCATATCCCATCGCCGGCAGTTGCATCGTTGCCATCGAATCCAGGAAGCAGGCGGCGAGCCGCCCCAGCCCGCCGTTGCCCAGCCCCGCATCGGGCTCCTCGGCAAGAATGGCCAGTTCGTCTATGTGCTCGTGATCGAAAAAACGTCTGGCGAGCGGATCAAGGCGGAGATTGAGGATATTGTTGCTGAGAGATCGCCCGATCAGGAACTCCATCGACAGATAATAGACCCGCTTCGGGTTCTCCATGCTGTAGGTCTGTTCCGTCCGTTGCCAGCGCTGCGACAGCACATCCCTGACGGATCGGGCAATCGCCTCATATCGCTCACGGTTTCCCGCATTCTCGGGAGCGATAACATTGTCGAACAACAAATGACGCTCATAGAGCCCGTCATGGCTTCCCCTGAATTGGATCGGCCCGCAACCATATTGTTCTGGAAGATGCAGAGAGGAAAGTGACTTGAAATCCTGCGGCTGAACAGCCGCCTTCTCGCTGCTCATGCTACCCCCCTTGCCGTGCCCTGGCAGACACTCCAACAGTTGTAATTGGTTCCCGCATTCACGAGGGCCCGCTTGTGTGGGCGGCTCCGGCACTCTGGTTGCCAAGTCTCCGAAGGTCCAGGGCCCTCTTCTGGTTCTCTAGGTCTCGCGCTTCGGAAAATGATCCACAACGCCAGCGACGCCGCGGACACTCTCGGCAGCGACGCGCGCCGCCTTCCGGCATTCCTCCGTCGAGACATTTCCCCACAAATGCACCACGCCGTTTGCCACGGTCACCGTCAGATCCTGTCCTTCGAGACCGGTATTCTCATTGAGGCGGATCAGGATGCTGCGACGGATCGCTTCATCACCAGGCGCCGTTTCATCGGGCTTGGCGAAGATAATCGCCTGGAGAAGATCGGCGCGGCTCACAATGCCGACGACGGCGCCCGCTCTCGTCACTGGAAGGCGCTTTATGCCGTGCTCCTCCATCAAGTTAGCGACGCGTGCAAGCGGCGTGTCCTCCCCGATGGACACCGGATTGCGGCTCATCACATCGGCAACTTTCCAGGCATTGCTCTTGATGTATGTCCTGGCCTTTTCCTCTGGGGACAACGACTCGTCGGCCATGGTTCGATGACCTAGCTCGGATCTCCGCAACAGATCGCCCTCTGTGATGAGGCCAACCAATTGGCCCTCATCGTCGATAACCGGGATGCCGCTGACACGATTGGCGAGCATCAGCTCTGCGGCCTGCTTGACGCTATTGTCCGGCGAGACCTTGATAATTCTTACCTTCATCACGTCTCTGACCAGCATCACTCCGCCTCCGACGTAGAAATCCAAGCCACAAATTCGCCGTTTCTAATATAGCTCCGCACAAAGGCTGAGACAACTCAGGGACAGTACTGAGCAAGGCCCGCGGAAGCGAAAAATGGGGCTCCGACTATCAATGATTGGGTCTAAGATAGTCGCCTGGCCGTACATCCCCGCAACAGGTTTGGCGCCGCAACGGTAACCGTCAGTGCTCTCTTCGCAGGCTCTCCATCACAGCCACGCGCCGGCAAATCCCGCCCTCCTCAGTCCGCGGACGACTGGCTCGCAATTGCGCGTCAGTTTCCAGAGGAAACCGGTTCTATAGTTCTCGATCATCAGCGCCACCGGACCCTGATCGATCCCAAAATGGTAAGGGCTGGTCCACCACCCCGTTGGGCTGTTCTCATCCTTGAACGTCTGATTGAAAGATGGCTTGAAACCATAGAGCCGCGTCATCCCCAGCTTCAGGGCAGCGAAATTGCGGACGGTTGGAATGACGATCTCAGGCGCAAACGGCAGGGACGCAACGACGACCCAGGGCGAGACGGTACCATCGTCCGGTCCGAAGGGTGCGCCACGCGCGACATAGTCGAAGAATTCGCGGCGCTGACCGCCAATATCCCTGGTCAGCCAGCCGGGGCCGTCGCTTGCGGTGAATCCCCAGCAGTGCTCGCCATATCCCTCGAACCCCAAGGGATTCCGGATCGCATATTCCTGCTGTACGAAGGTGGCTTGCCGACTGTTTTGGAAATAATCGCTGTCATGCTCCCGCATGAATTCATCGCGAATGTCTCGGAAATCGATCCACATATGCGAAAGCTGATGCGTGAAGAGAGGACCGGAATAAAGCAATTCGCGCCCGAAGATGTTTCGCCACTCGTAGCTTTCCGTGTAAGCTGCATAACTTTCCGGCGGTAGCGGATGGGTCGGCGAGCCAAGTCCGAGTATGTAGAGAAGCAAGCCTTCGTCATAGCCGCGCCAACGATAGGGAATGAAACCGTTTTCCGGTCGCCAGCCATGGGTCAGCGTCGCGCCGTGGTCGCACGCCCAGTTCCAATCCGCCCGCTCGTAAAGCGCCGTGGCGAGTTGCCTGACCTTCACCTCATCTTCCGAGTCCCCATCGAAATAGGTGGCGACGGTCAAAGCACCGGCAAACAGAAAGGTCGAGTCGATCGTCGACAATTCGCATTGCCACACCCGCCGCCCTGTCTCGATGTCGAGGAAATGATAGAAGAAGCCCTTGTAGCCCGAGGCATCAGGTTCCGGCCCCTGGTGGCAATGCATCAGAAATTCCAGTCGCCGCCGAGCGATCTTGGCGGCAAACTCGCGAATGACGACGCCGCGCTCAACCACGACCGGGATAGTGGCAAGCCCCATGCCGACAGCGGCGATGCTTGCCGGTGCGCCCGCTTGTGTCTTGTCGCGCACTAGCCCGTTGTCTGGGTTGGTGCATTGGAGATAGTAAAGCAACGTCGTGAACTGAAGGCGACCGAGATCCTCTTCGGTTGGCATTCGGTTCAGATCGGGATCGGTCGACTGTAGTTCCGACATGACCGACCCATCACCAAAACGCAATCGGAAGGCGGACGGCTGGTTGGCCTCCAGATGTTTCAATTGCGGTCGACCGCAACATATGTCCGCCTCCTTGTTTAACGGTCATCGGCTTATCGCCATTTAAGTATTGTCGCCTTCCGTGGACGTCGTTCCCTTCACCTGCTCCATACTCTTGACGCCCCATTTCCAGCCGCTGATCTGAGGCATGTCATCGCCATGCTCCTCGATGTACTGCCGGTGCTCAATCAGCTTCTCGCGGATCGCCTGCTTGAAGTAGGCCGCGCGAGCGCCGAGTTGCGGCAGTCGATCGATGACATCTTCGACAAGGTGGAAGCGATCGAGCTGGTTAAGAACGACCATATCGAACGGCGTCGTCGTTGTTCCCTCCTCTTTGTATCCTCGAACATGCAGATTGTCGTGGTTGGTGCGCCGGTAGGTCAGGCGATGAATCAGCCAGGGATATCCATGGAACGCGAAAATGATCGGCTTATTCTTGGTGAAAAGCGCATCGAAATCGCGATCGGGAAGCCCATGCGGGTGCTCGTTCGAAGGCTGCAGCTTCATGAGGTTGACAACGTTGACGACGCGCACCTTCAATTCGGGGATATGCTCACGGATGAGTTGGACTGCCGCAAGCGTCTCCAGCGTCGGCACGTCGCCGCAGCATGCCATCACGACGTCGGGCTCCGATCCCCGATCGTTGCTGGCCCACTCCCAAATACCGACACCTTCGGCGCAGTGCTTGATCGCCTGATCCATTGTCAGCCATTGCGGAGCCGGTTGCTTGCCAGCCACGACGACGTTCACGTAGTTGCGGCTGCGCAGGCAATGATCGGTGACGGAAAGCAGCGTGTTTGCATCCGGCGGCAGATAGACGCGGATGACCTCGGCCTTCTTGTTGACAACGTGATCGATGAAACCGGGATCCTGGTGGCTGAAGCCGTTGTGGTCCTGCCGCCAGACGTGCGAACTCAGGAAGTAGTTCAGCGAGCCGATTGGCCGTCGCCAGGGAATGTGGTTGCACACCTTCAGCCACTTGGCATGCTGATTGAACATCGAGTCGATGATGTGGATGAAGGCCTCGTAGCAAGAGAAGAAGCCGTGGCGTCCCGTCAGCAGATAACCTTCCAGCCAGCCTTGGCACTGATGTTCGCTCAACACCTCCATCACACGGCCATCGGGCGACAGGTGATCGTCCTCCGGATAAATCTCCGCCATGTAGCAGCGGTCGGTGACCTCCAGCACGTCCTGCCAGCGGTTGGAGTTGTTCTCGTCAGGGCTGAACAGCCGGAAGTTCTTGCTGTCCATATTCAGCTTCATGATATCCCGCAGAAACTTACCCATGACGCGAGCGGATTCAGTCGTTACCGATCCGGGGCTGGGCACCGAGACGGCGTAGCTGCGGAAGTCCGGCATCTTCAAATCGCGCAGCAGCAGACCGCCGTTTGCATGCGGGTTGTCGCTCATCCGGCGATGACCCGATGGTGCCAAGGAGGCAAATTCGGTGCGCAACTTGCCATTCTCATCGAAGAGTTCTTCAGGCTTGTAGGTTTTCATCCAGTGTTGAAGGATCTGGATGTGCTCCGGCTTGTTCATGTCGCCCATCGGAACCTGGTGCGACCGCCAATAGTCTTCGCATTTCTTGCCGTCGATTTCGCTTGGGCAAGTCCACCCCTTGGGGGTGCGGAAGACGATCATGGGCCAAGCCGGACGGCTGACATTCCCTTTCCCTCTAGCGTCCGCCCAGATCCTCTTGATCTCCGCGACTGCCGTGTCCATGGCTGCGGCCAGTTGCTGCTGGACCTGGTCGGGCTCATGCCCTTCAACGAAGAGGGGGGCATAACCCATCCCCTCGAAGAATTTCCGCAGTTCCTGCTCTGGAATGCGGGCGAGGAAGCACGGATTGGCGATTTTGTAGCCGTTGAGATGCAGGATCGGCAGCACGCATCCGTCACGCGCGGGATTGAGGAACTTGTTGCCATGCCATCCCGTGGCGAGCGGCCCTGTCTCCGCCTCTCCATCCCCGACGACGCAAGTGACGATAAGATCCGGATTGTCAAAGGCTGCGCCGTAGGCGTGGCTCAGGGCATAGCCCAGCTCACCCCCTTCATGAATGCTTCCAGGCGTTTCCGGAGCGACGTGGCTCGGAATGCCGCCAGGAAAACTGAACTGCTTGAACAGCCGCTGCATGCCCTCCGCGTCCTGCCCGATATTCGGATAGACTTCGCTGTAAGTCCCTTCCAGATAGGCATGTGCGACGAGCGACGGTCCGCCATGGCCAGGCCCGATCACATAGATCATATTGAGGTCGTCGCGCTTGATCACACGGTTCAGATGCACGTAGAGCATGTTCAGGCCGGGCGACGTGCCCCAATGGCCGAGCAGACGCGGCTTGATATGCTCCCGCTTCAGCGGCTCTTTGAGCAACGGATTGTCGAGCAAATAAATCTGCCCGACAGACAGATAGTTCGACGCCCGCCAGTAGGCGTCCATCAGGCGGAGTTCCTCGGCCGATAGCACGCTTTCTGCGTGGGACTTGCCTGAAAGTTTCTCGTTTCTCACTGCGGTTTCAAGTGAAGTCATCTGAGCCTCCGATCAAAATGGCAATGCAGATTCTCTCCAGTTACTGTCACGCAAGCGAATGCAGTCTCACTACTCTACGATCATCGATCTCGCCGCTTCCCATACGTGGAAAATGTCGTTGATGCTCTCCAGCCTCTCCGTGGAATAGCGGCCGGTGTCAGCTTAGCGGCCAATCATTGTTCGCCGCGTACATGCCGTTAGAGCATACCCGTCACCTCATTTCCCACGACTCTTAGCCGGCTTAAGGAATTGGATCTTCCCTGGCGAATGGGCAGGGAACTGCCGAACGACAATCGCCTCGATCACCCATGCCATTTCGATTGCCCCCATCCCGTTTGATTTCAGAGATATTTCTGCAAGTTACCAAGCGTAAGCGGGGCGCTACAGAGGATGAGATGAAGGCGTCGCCTGTATCGTCGGAGCCAAGTGCCATGCTGGCCGTTAACCCAACGCTCGATTGAAAAAATTCCACCTTCGGATCAGATCGCCCTCACTGACGAGCCCTGCTCTTCAGCGTTAATGACTGGAACGCCGCCTTCGTGATGATCGAACTTGAGCTTGGCCGCCTGTCTGACGCCGATGTCAGGAAGCGGTTTGAAAACCTCGATCGTCATCACATCTTAGGAGAGCATGCTAGTCCAAGCCAACACATACCCCACGTTGCGCCATTAGTGAAATCTAAAGTAAACCTGCTGGAACCATTCCGCAACTGCTTCCATGCCGGCTTTTTTCGTGTTGGGGGCCGCTTCCGGCCGATCTGCCCGGCCCGCACTATGGATCGAGAGCGGCCGGCCGACCCCTCGCCGCAATCTTTTTGCGATTGAATTCGCCATAGTCTTCTCCTTATATAGGACGAACTCTAAAATCTCGGAGAGACTCATGCGGCAAGAAGATATCGAGGAAACCGTCGCCGAGAGCAGTTACAGGCAGATTCGTGCCGATATCATCTTCGGACGGCTTTCGCCGGGGCAGAAGCTGAAACTAGAAAATCTCAGAGGTGCTTATGGGACCAGCGTCAGCACGCTCCGCGAAATCCTCAACCGGTTGACCTCGGAGGGCCTCGTCGTCGCGGAGGGTCAGCGGGGCTTCGAGGTGGCGGGGGTCTCCGTTGCCGATCTCAGGGAGATTGCCGCACTTCGGCTTTTGCTCGAGGAACATGCGCTGGAGCAATCCTTCGAACAGGGCGATGTGGAATGGGAGGCGCAGCTCGTGTCAGCGCACTACAAGCTGGCACGCATGGAAGCGATGATGGCCTCTGGCGATACGGCCCGAGCCGAAGACTGGAAACGTTATGACTGGGAATTCCACCAGGCGCTGATAGCCGCTTGCGGCTCGCGACTGTTGATGGAAACGCATTCCTCCGTCTTCGACAAATATCTGCGCTATCAGATGGTTGCGCTCTCCTATCGCGGCGGCGTTGCCGAAGAGGAGCACAAACAGCTATTGGACGCAGCACTCAGGCGCGACAGCAAGACGGCCAAGACGATCCTTCAGCGCCATATCCAAGCGGGCGTCGAGCATGCGCTCGGCAAGGGCCTGCTCTCCTCATCTGCCAGACTGACGAAATAACAATGGCTGCGCCGCGCAACATAGACAAACCGATGCTCAAGGCCACGGCCGAAGCCTGGGAGACCATCAGCGATGTTGTCTTCCGGCAGATCCGGCAGGACATCATTTCCGGGGCGTTGGCGCCTGGGACCAAGATCAAGCTGGAACAAGCCAAGGAGCATTATTCGATCAGCGTCTCCTCATTGCGCGAGATTCTCAGCCGCCTTGCCATGGAGAATCTCGTACTTGCCGAGGGCCAGCGTGGCTTCGAGGTGAGCCAGGCGTCGCGCAAAGAGCTGGAGGAGCTTGCCGATCTCCGCACCGTGCTCGAGACACATGCGATCGGGCTATCCTTCGCGTCCGGCACATTGGAATGGGAAGGTCGCATCGTCGCCGCCCATCACAAGCTCGCGGCGGCCGAACGCAAGCTGCTGGCGGGTGACGCTTCGCGCACCATCGACTGGGTGCGCTACGACTGGGAATTCCATCAGGCGATCGTCTCGGCCTGCAATTCGGCAACATTGATGGCCACACTTTCGTCCGTCTTCGACCGCTTCCAGCGGTATCACATGCTGGCGCAGAGCTTTCGCGGCAAGGCGGTGGTCGACGATCACAAACTGCTATTCGAGCTTGCACTGAAGCGTGATGTCGAGGGCGCAAGAGCGGTCATTCGCAGGCATATCCAGAGTGGTGTAGAGCACGTGCTGACCAGCGGCCGGATCGGCTGAGGTCACATCGCATCCTTCGGAACCCCCTCGGGCCGCATCTGCTTCTTCAGCGCCGCAATCCTGAAAATCGCATTCGGTGCCCCATAACCGCGATAGGCACGGCGCTGCACGACCTCGAAGAAGAATCCCTCGCCATAAGTGCCGCTGTAGAGCTGGAAATACTCCCCCTCATCATCGCGGTCATAGAGAATGTTTTCTTCCTTTAGCCGTTCGGTGAGCTCCGGCTCCAGCCCGAAGCGGGCTTCGACGTCGTCGTAGTAATTGGGCGAGATCGGCAGGGGCTTAAAGCCATTGGCGCGCAGGCGTTCGGCGGTTGAAAAGATATCATCCGTCGAGAAAGCCAGATGCTGGATCCCGGAGCCGAATTTTTCGGCAATGAAGTGGCCGGCGAGTGTGCGGCGGTTTTCAGCGCCGTTCATGGTTATGCGCAAGCTGCCCGACTGGTTTTCGATTGCCTGGCTGCGCACCACGCCGGAGGGATCGATGATATCGACCATGGGGGTTTTGCGGGTCTCGAAAATCGAGGTGTAGAAGAGCAGCCAGGTCAGCATCTCGTCATAGGCGACGGTCTGGGCGATATGATCGATCTGCCGCAGGCCGGCGTCCGTGGTGGTCCCTTCTTCATTCACAGATTCAAAATCGATCTCCGAGAATCGCCCGAGCGGGCTCTTCTCATCGATGAGATAGATAAGTCCACCGCCGACACCGCGGATCGCCGGCAGTTGCAGCTCGCCCTCTGCGACGGCCTGGGCGAAGGGTTCGGCATCGAGCGCCAAGGCGCGGGCATAGGCCTGCCCGGCATCATCGACGATAAGCGCCATCGCGTAGGCAAACGTGCCATGAACGGCATAGGCGGCATTGGCAAATCCGGCGGGATCGACATTGACGAGGATACGGATCTCGCCCTGCTGGAAGAGCGTCACCTTCTTGGAACGATGCACCGCCACCTTGCGGAAGCCGAGCGCCTCGAGGATGCCGACGAGCTCCACGGCCTCCTCGTCATCGGTCGCAAACTCGATGAAGCCGATGCCTTTGACAGCCGCACGCGCAGGCATCTCGATGCCGACAGGCGTCTCCACCTTCCGGCGGATTTGGTCGGCCAGGTAGATCAGTGAGCGATGGCCATCGGCGGCGATCGCCCGCGTCGAGCCGCCGCGGAACTGGTCGTTGAAGATCTCCAGCGAGAAGAAGCCGTCATAGCCGGTGGAGGCCACCGCCTCGGTGAATTCGGTAACGGGAAGATCACCCTCGCCCGGCATGTTGCGGAAATGCCTGCTCCAGTAGAGCAGTTCCATATCGATCAGCGGTGCATCGGCAAGCTGCACGATGAAGATCTTTTCCTTGGGGATCGAGCGGATGGAGTTGATGTCGATCCTGCGCGACAGCGAGTGGAAACTGTCGAGAATCAGCCCGACATTCTGGTGGTTGGCGCGGCGCACGATCTCCCAGGCATCGCGGTGGTCGTTGACAAAGCGCCCCCAGGCGAGCGCCTCGTAGCCCACTTTCAGCCCACGTTTTGCCGCCCGCTCTCCCAGCTCATGAAAGTCGGCGGCGGCCCGGTCGATGCCGCCAAGGGCTGCCTGCGAGACATTGGAACAGACGAGCACCATGTCGGTGCCGAGCTCCTGCATGATGTCGAACTTGCGCTCGGCACGGTCGAACGTGCGCCCGCGCAAGGTATCCGGCATGCCCTCGAAATCGCGGAAGGGCTGAAAGAGCGTAATCGTCAGGCCGAGATCCCGCGCCATCCTGCCGACATCGGCGGGACTGCCGTCAAAGGCCAGGAAATCATTTTCGAAAATCTCCACGCCGTCGAAGCCGGCGCGTGCAATCGCTTCTAGTTTTTCCGGCAACTCGCCTGAGATCGTGACAGTCGCAATCGAGGTCTTCATGGCTCTCAAATCCTCCTCGTTGGGCCGCAACGGACAAAATCATCGACCCTTATGATGGGCATTATGGTGAATGTCGTGAGGATTTCAATTCAATTGACCAAATCAAAAGTCTCATATGATTTTAAAAAACTATGTTGATTTATGAGTTCTTCTCTTGCAAACATTATTGGGAACAGTCGGGAGAGGATGACTGTGAGGTCGCTTTCTACGACCGTCTAAGAGGGAGGATTTTATGCTGAAGTCTTTGCTGACGCGGCGTGGCGCCATGCTGGGCGCCGCCGCTCTCGTGGCCGCCATCGGGCTTGCAAACCCCGCTGCCGCCGTCACGCCCGAAGAAATCAAGGCCCGTGGCAAGCTGATCGTCGGCATCCAGGGCGATAACCCGCCATGGGGCTTCGTCACCAGCGCCGGAAAGCAGGATGGGTTTGATGCCGATATGGGTGCGCTCTTCGCCAAGGAACTCGGCGTTGAAGTCGAATTCGTTCCGCTCGAAGTCAATAACCGCATCCCGGCGCTGACAAGCGGCCGCGTCGATGTGCTGTTTGCGACCATGGCCATGCTGCCGGACCGCGCCAAGGCCGTCCAGTTCAGCCAGCCTTACAATGCCAATGCCATCGTTCTGATCGGCCCGAAGAACAAGTCGATCAAGACCAACGAAGACATGGCGAACCTGACCATATCCGTTGCCAAGGGTGCGGCGCAGGACACGCAGGTCACCAAGAATGCGCCGACTTCCGCTACCATCCGCCGCTTTGACGGCGATGCGGCCAGCGTCCAGGCACTTGTTTCCGGCCAAGTCGATGCCCTCGGCGGCAACATCTTCTACATGGACCGGGTGGAAAAGGCCCGCCCTGGCGAATTCGAAAACAAGCTGGAGTTCCAGAAGCTCTATAACGGTGCCTGCACGCGTCTGGGCGAAAAGGAAATCAACGCCGCGCTCAATACATTCATCGACAAGATCAAGGCCGATGGCGAATTGAAGAAGATCTACGACAAGTGGATGAAGGTGCCGGTTCCGGAATTCCCGAAAAGCCTCGACGGTATTCCGTTCGCGGCGAACTGAGCAACACGCTCCTGGCAATCCAAGCAACAAGGCGGGCATTGCTATGCCCGTCCACACCACCTTTTTGCCCAAGACCAAGACCAAGAAACTAGCCTATCCCGGGGTGAGGTGCATATGACCAGAACCATCTTCGTCCTCAACGGACCGAACCTCAACCTGCTGGGCGAGCGCGAGCCGCATATCTATGGCTCGACGACACTCGCAGACATCAAGCAGATGTGTCTCGCCAAAGCCGACAGCCTCGGCTTTACGATCGATTTCCGCCAAACGAATTTCGAAGGCGAGCTGGTAGAAAGCGTGCATCAGGCCCGGAAAGAGGCCTGCGGCATCATCATCAATCCCGCTGCCTATACGTTCACCTCGATCGCGCTGCTCGATGCGCTGAAAACCTTCGAGCCGCCGAAGATCGAGCTGCATATTTCCAATGTCCATGCCCGGGAGGAGATCTACCATAAATCCCTCGTCTCGCGCATCGCCACCGCCATCATGATCGGCTTTGGCGCCCGTGGTTACGAGCTTGCCATAGAGGCGATGGCCGGCATGGTGGGGGCAGCGAAAACATGAACTATCACCTGGATTTCACGCCCGTCATCGATGGCCTGCCGAGCCTGCTGCTCGGCTGTCTCGGCACATTCCTGCTTGCCATCTGCGGCATGATTCTCGCCGTCATCATCGGTATCGGCGGCGTGGCGCTGAGGGATTCGCCGATCAAACCGGTGCGCTGGCTGGTGATCGGCTTCGTGGAGCTTATCCGCAACACGCCCTTCCTGGTGCAGATCTTCTTCCTGTTTTTCGCCCTGCCGCTGATCGGCATCCGCCTCGACCCGACGCCGACGGCGATCATCGCGCTCGGCATCAATGGCGGCGCCTATGCAATCGAGATCATCAGAGGCGGCGTGCAATCCATTCCCAAGGGGCAGATGGAAGCGGGCCTGGCGCTCGGCCTGCACAAGGTCCAGGTCTTCCGACTGGTCATCCTGAAGCCGGCGCTGAGGGCGATCTACCCCTCGCTGACCAGTCAGTTCGTGCTCCTGACGCTATCGACCAGCATCGTCTCGGCGATCTCGGCTTATGAGCTCACTTCGGTGGCACAGCGCATCGAATCCGACAGCTTCCGCAGCTTCGAGGTCTATTTCACCATCACGGTCTTCTACCTCGTCATTTCCTGGCTGATGATGCGCCTCTTTGCGCTTTTCTCAGCCCGCTATTTCACCTATCCGGTCAATTGAGGGCACCATGGGCAGCGAAGAATTCATCTTCCTTCTGATCGGCCTGAAATGGACCGTGCTTCTCTCGGCCGTCGGCTTCGTCTGCGGCTGCATCGCGGGCCTCGGCGTGGCACTGGCGCGCACCTCGGGCATACCGCTTTTGGAGCGGGCGACGGCGACCTACATTGCTGTCTTTCAGGGCACTCCGCTCCTGATGCAACTCTTCGTCACCTATTACGGGCTGGCGCTCATCGGCCTCAAGCTCGATGCCTGGGAAGCGGTGGCAATCGGCCTGACGCTGCATGCCAGTGCCTATCTCGGTGAGATCTGGCGCGGCTCGATCGCGGCCGTGCCGCGCGGCCAGACGGAAGCGGCAAAGGCGCTCAGCCTGAAATATGTCTCGCGCATGAAGGATGTGATTCTGCCGCAGGCAATCCGCATCTCGCTGCCGGCGACGATCGGCTTCCTGGTGCAGCTCATCAAGGGCACGTCGCTCGCCTCCATCGTCGGCTTCACGGAACTGACGCGCGCCGGCAACATCATCTCCAACCAGATCTTCCAGCCGCTGACCGTCTTCGGCATCGTCGGCGCCCTTTATTTCCTGATGTGCTGTCCGCTGACGATCCTCGGCGCGCGCCTGGAGCGGCGCTTCAACGCCGCCCACGCGCGATGACACGGCCACAGAGATCGATGGAAACCAGACCATGACGACAGCAACAGCCCCCGTCCCGAACACAATCACCGGCGAAACCATGATCACCATGCGCCATGTGGAAAAATGGTACGGCGCCTTCCAGGCTCTCCACGATATCAACATCGAGGTGCGCAGGAGCGAGCGCATCGTGCTCTGCGGCCCCTCCGGCAGTGGAAAATCGACCCTGATCCGCTGCATCAACCATCTCGAGACCTATGAGAAGGGCGAGATCCATGTCGGCGGCATCCTGCTCGGCAATCAGGCGAAGGCGATCGATGCGATCAGGCGCGAGGTCGGCATGGTCTTCCAGCAGTTCAACCTCTTCCCGCATCTGACGGTTCTGCAAAACTGCATGCTGGCGCCGATGCGCGCGCTTGGCGTTTCGAAGTCTGAGGCGGAAGAGCGGGCGCGCAGCCTGCTGGCCCGCGTCAAAATCTCCGAACAGGCAGCCAAATATCCCATGCAGCTGTCAGGCGGACAGCAGCAGCGCGTGGCAATTGCGCGCGCGCTCTGCATGCGGCCCAAGGTGATGCTCTTCGACGAGCCGACCTCGGCACTCGATCCCGAGATGGTCAAGGAAGTGCTCGATACGATGATCAGCCTCGCCGAAGAAGGCATGACGATGATTTGCGTGACGCATGAAATGGGCTTTGCCCGCCAGGTTGCCAACCGGGTGATCTTCATGGCGAGCGGCGCGATCGTCGAGGAGGCCTCCCCCGCCGAATTCTTCACCAATCCCCACCATGAGCGCACCCGCAAATTCCTCGGCGAAATCCTGCGCAACTAGGGTCGAAAGGAAGCTTTCATGCTAGATTCGTCGTGCACACGCCCGCTCGAAATTGCCGTAGTTGGCGCCGGGCTGATTGGCCGGCGCCATATCGAGGGCGTGTTGTCAGAGCCGCGCACGGCACTCGCCGCCGTCATCGACCCCTCGCCCGCCGCCCGTGACGAGGCGCGGACCAACGGCATCACCTGGTTTGCAAGCCTTGCCGAAGCGCTGGAAAAAGGGCGTCGCCCCGATGGCGTCATCGTCGCAACGCCGAACCAACTTCACGTCGCAAACGCCACTGAGGTGATTACCTCGGGCATTCCTGTTCTCATCGAAAAGCCAATCGCTGACGATAGCGAGGCGGCCGCCGGCCTCGTCAGCCTCGCCGAGCGGGCCGGCGTACCCATTCTCGTCGGCCATCACCGCCGTCATAACCCTTTGATTAGGCAAGCCAAACGCATCATCGACAGTGGCCGACTCGGGCAGATCCGCGCTGTTCACGGCAGCTTCTGGGTCGCCAAACCCGACGATTACTTCAATGTGAAATGGCGCCGAGAGCTAGGCGCCGGGCCGACCTTCATCAACCTCATCCATGACGTCGATCTCTTCCGCTATCTCTTCGGCGAAGTGGAAAGCGTGCATGCGGTGGAATCCAATGCCGCAAGGGGTCATTCGGTGGAAGACACCGTCGTCGTGCTCCTGCGTTTTGAGAGCGGCGTTCTCGCAACACTTACCGCCTCCGATGCCGTCGTCTCACCCTGGAGCTGGGAGATGACGGCGGGCGAAAACTCCGGCTTTCCGCAGCAGGACCAGTTCTGCTACCAAATCGGCGGCACGGAGGCCTCGCTTTCGATCCCGCAGCTTGCACTCTGGCGCAACGCGCTGCGTCCCGACTGGCGCGAGCCGCTTGGCGAAGAGCGTCTTGCCGTGATGCCGGCCGACCCCCTGACCCTGCAGCTCCAGCATTTCTGCGATATCATTGAAGACAGCGCCACGCCGCTCGTCAGCGGCCATGAGGGGCTTGCGACACTGCGCGTCGTCGAGGCTATCAAGCAATCCGCCCGCTCCGGAAAGACTGTGTTCCCTGGTCAAACGAGAAGTCATGCCCATGATTAGCGGAACCACGCGGCTGATCGCTCATCTCGGCTACCCGACGGAAAGCTTCAAGGCGCCGCTGATCTATAATCCCTTTTTCGAGGAACAGGGCATCGACGCCGTCGTCGTGCCCATGGGCTGCAAGCCGGCGGATTACCCCGATTTCCTGAAGCTGATCTTCCGCCTGTCAAACGTCCAAGGCGCCCTCATCACCATGCCCCATAAGATTGCTACCATGGCGCTCCTGGACGAAATCTCCACCAACGCCCGCGTGGCCGGCTCCTGCAACGCCGTGAAACTCGGCTCCAACGGCAAACTGATCGGCGACATGTTCGATGGCGAGGGCTTCGTGCGCGGGCTAAAACGCAAGGGCCAGACGATATCAGGCGCCAAAGCCCTCATTATCGGCGCCGGCGGCGTCGGTTCTGCCATCGCGGCGTCGCTCGCCAGCGCCGACCTCGCCCACCTCGCCCTCCACGACGACAACAAGGAGTCCCTTGATGGCCTGAAAACCCGCCTCAACACCTACTACCCGGCAACCCAAGTCACGACAGGCTCAAACAAACCTGATGGCTTCGATATCGTCATCAACGCCACACCGCTGGGGATGCGCAAGGACGACCCTCTGCCGCTGGATGTGACGCGGCTAGCCCCCTCCACATTCGTCGGCGAAGTGGTGATGAAGGAGGAGATCACGCCGTTTCTGGCCGCGGCACGCGAGAAAGGATGCCGGTATCAGGTCGGGACGGACATGTTGTTTGAGCAGATACCGGCCTATCTTGAATTCTTCGGCTTTCCTACAACGACGGCAGACGAACTGAGACGAATTGCTCGGCTTTGAGAGCCATGACGATGATGCCAATTGGGAGCGTGTTGCTCCTTCCAGCTCGTCAAACGGTCAGATGGCGTCGGGCTTCCGGCGTCTCAAGCGTTTCCGCCTGCCCCTCGTGGACAATTTCGCCACGGTTCATGATATAAACGTAATCCGCAAGCTCCCGACAGAAATCAAGATATTGCTCGACTAGCAGAATTGCCATCCCGGTCGAGTCGCGCAGATATTTGATCGCTCGGCCAATATCCTTGATGATTGAGGGCTGGATTCCTTCCGTCGGCTCGTCAAGGACGAGGATCTTAGGCCGCGTCACCAACGCTCGGCCGATCGCTAGCTGCTGTTGCTGGCCGCCGGAGAGATCGCCGCCGCGCCTGGAAAGCATCGATTTTAACACCGGAAAGAGCGTAAAAATCTCTTCAGGAACGAAGCGGTCCTTGCGGGCGATCGGCGCATAACCTGTTTCCAGATTTTCCTTGACCGTCAGTAGCGGAAAGATTTCCCGCCCCTGCGGCACATAGCCGATACCGAGCTTGGCGCGAGCGAAAGGGGCCATACCGTTCAGCGTAATGTCATTGAAATTAATCGTGCCCCCGCTCAAGGAGTGTTGCCCTGTGACGGCGCGCAGCAGCGAACTCTTGCCGACGCCGTTGCGCCCGAGCACACAGGTGATCTTGCCCATCTCCGCCTTGATCGAGATGCCGCGCAGCGCCTGAGCGGCGCCATAATGCAGATTTGCGTTTTCGACTGTCAGCATCTCATCGCCCCAAATAATTTTCGATCACCTTCGGATCGTTGCTGACGAAATCGATCGAGCCTTCGGCCAGCACCGAACCTTCCGCCAGGCACGTCACCTTGACGCCAAGATCGCGGATGAAGCCCATGTCATGCTCGACCACCACGACCGAACGTGTCTTGGCGATCTCCTTTAGCAGCACGGCCGTCTCGGCCGTCTCAGCGTCGGTCATGCCGGCCACAGGTTCGTCGACCAAAAGCAGCTTCGGGTCCTGGGCGAGCAGCATGCCGATCTCCAGCCACTGCTTCTGCCCATGCGAAAGATTGGCGGCCAACTCGTCGCGCCGGTGGGAGAGGCGCACCGTGTCGAGGATTTCGTGGATGCGGGCGCGGTCTTCAGGCGTCAAGCGGTAGAAGAGCGTCGAGAAAACGCCACGCTTGCGGTTGAGCGCCAGTTCGAGATTGTCCCAAACGGTATGGCTTTCGAAGACGGTCGGCTTCTGGAATTTGCGGCCGATGCCGAGCTGGGCGATATCGGCCTCGTCCTTCTTGGTCAGATCGATCTGGCCGTTGAAGAACACCTCGCCCTGGTCGGGCCGCGTCTTGCCGGTGATGATGTCCATCATCGTCGTCTTGCCGGCGCCGTTCGGGCCGATGATGGCGCGAAGCTCTCCTGGCTCGATGACGATCGACAGGGAATTAAGCGCCTTGAAGCCGTCGAAGGCGACCGAGACGTTGTTGAGATAAAGCATGCTGTTGGGCTTGATGTCCGGGATCATGGTCTCACTCCGCCGCCTGGATCGTCGTCTTGCCGGCTTCGGCTTCATCTTCGTCTGCTTCAGGCTTCGGGCTCACCGGTTTGCGACCACTACCGATATGCTGCGCTATCGTGCCGACGATGCCCTTGGGCAGGAACAGCGTCACCGCGACGAAGAGGCCACCGAGAGCAAAGAGCCAGAAATCGGGAAACAGACCGGTGAAAACCGTCTTGCCGCCATTGACGAGGATGGCGCCGATAATCGGGCCGATCAGCGTCGCCCGGCCGCCGACCGCCGTCCAGATGACCACTTCGATCGAATTGGCAGGCGCGAATTCGCCGGGGTTGATGATGCCGATCTGCGGCACATAGAGTGCGCCGGCAACGCCGGCCATCATCGCCGATACCACAAAGACGAAAAGCTTCATGTGCTCAACGCGGTAACCCAAGAAGCGCGTCCGGCTTTCCGCATCGCGCACGCCGACCAGTACCTTGCCGAACTTCGAGCGCACGATGGCCGATGACAGCATCAGCGCCAGCGCCAGAAACAACGCGGTGGCGGCAAAGAGCACGGCGCGGGTGCCGTCGGCCTGGATGTTGAAACCGAGAATATCCTTGAAATCGGTCAGGCCGTTATTGCCACCGAAACCCATGTCGTTTCGGAAGAAGGCGAGCAGCAGCGCATAGGTCATCGCCTGCGTGATGATCGACAGATAGACCCCGTTGACGCGGGAGCGGAAGGCGAACCAGCCGAAGACGAAGGCGAGCAGACCAGGGGCCGCCAGCACCATGATCATCGCAAACCAGAAATGATCGAAGCCGTACCAGAACCAGGGCAATTCCTTCCAATTCAGGAAAACCATGAAATCCGGCAGGATGGGATTGCCATAGGTGCCGCGCGAGCCGATCTGCCGCATCAGATACATGCCCATCGCGTAGCCGCCGAGCGCAAAGAAGGCGCCGTGACCGAGCGAGAGAATGCCGCAATAGCCCCAGACGAGGTCGAGCGCCAAGGCGAGCAGCGCGTAGGTCAGATATTTGCCGAACAGCGACATCAGGTAGGTCGGCACATGCAGCGGACTGCTTTCCGGCAGAGCCAGGTTCGACAGCGGCACGAGCACCGCGACGGCCAGCAGGATCGCGATGGCGATGCTGATACGCCGATCGAGCGAACGAAGGATAAAGGCCGTGATCATGCTTCCACCGCCCTTCCCTTGAGGGCGAAGAGCCCGCGCGGACGTTTCTGGATAAAAAGAATGATGAGGACAAGAACCAGGATCTTGCCGAGCACCGCCCCCGCATAGGGTTCGAGGAATTTGTTGAGGATGCCGAGCGAGAAGGCACCGACCAGCGTTCCCCAGAGATTGCCGACGCCGCCGAAAACGACAACCATGAAACTGTCGATGATGTAGCTCTGGCCAAGGTTTGGCGAGACGTTGTCGATCTGCGAGAGCGCAACGCCTGCCATCCCCGCAATGCCCGACCCCAGGGCAAAGGTGAATGCATCGACCCAGGGCGTCCGAATGCCCATGGAGGACGCCATGCGCCGATTCTGCGTCACCGCCCGCATCTGCAAGCCGAAGGCCGAGCGCTTCAGCAGCAACAGCAGGGCGACGAAGGCGCCAAGCGCGAAAACGATGATCCAGAGGCGGTTCCAGGTGATCGAGAGATAACCGAGATCGAAGGAACCAGACATCCAGGAGGGATTGCCGACTTCCTGATTGGTCGGCCCGAAGATCGAACGCACCGCCTGTTGCAGGATCAGCGAGATGCCCCAGGTGGCGAGCAGCGTTTCCAGCGGCCGGCCATAGAGGAAACGAATGACGCCGCGCTCGATGACGAGGCCGACGGCGCCGGTGACCAGGAACGCGACCGGCAAGGCGATCGCCAGCGACCAGTCGAAGAGTTCCGGATAAGAGCTGCGGATAACGCTCTGCACCATGAAGGTGGAATAGGCGCCCAGCATCACCATCTCGCCATGTGCCATGTTGATGATGCCCATGACGCCGAAGGTGATGGCAAGCCCGATGGCGGCAAGCAGAAGCACCGAGCCGAGCGACAGGCCGTACCAGACGTTCTGCACCGCATCCCAGATCGCCAATTGGCTTTGGATGCTGGCTATAGCAGCCGCGATATCGGGCCTCAGGCTGTCGTCCACGGAAACCGAGGAGAGAACCCCGATCGCATCGCGGCCGCCTTCGTTCCTGATCGTCTCGATCGCTGCCTTCTTCTGCTCCGGCGAACGATCGGAGCTTAGCACGGCAACCGCGCGCGCCCTCTCGAGCACGCCGCGGATTTCGCCATCCTTTTCGCCCTGCAACGCTGCTTCCAACGCGTCCAGCGAATCCGCGCTCGGCGATTTCAGCACAGATTGAGCCGCCTCCAATCTGACGCCGCGATCCGGGCTCATCAGCGTCAGGCCGCCGAGCGCCGCACGGACCGAGCGACGAAGATTGTTGTTGATCTTGATCTTGCTGAGATTGCCCTTGGCTTCCTGGCCGGCCGCCTGCCCGGTCAACGGATCGACCAAGGCCATGCCATCACCGAAAGATTTGGCGATGAAGACTTGATTGTCGGATTTGCGGACATAGAGATCGCCGTCCGAAAAGGCTTGCAGCGCCGGGACTACCTTGGGATCGCCGGTCTTGGCCAGGTTCTTCACGATCTCGTCGGCCTGCTGGAAGTTTGCCGGACCTAGCGCATTGATGAGGCTATGCGCATCCTCCTCGGCGCGCAGCGCGGTCGCCGCCAGCACCAGCATCAGGCAAAAGCCGGCGGCAAACGCCAAAGCCTTGCGGTAAATGAATTTGTCGAACATCGCACGTCCCCTCATGCTGTCGCGGGCAGAGGAGCCTGCCCGCGACGATCTGCGCGCATGATCCCGAAAAGTGCGAAGCGGTTTTCGGGATCATGCGACGTCAAGGAATTATTCGAGGCGGCTTATCGCCGCCTCGATATCGGGCGGAACTCAGGAACCCTTGCCGCCGCACTTGCCGGTGGAAACGTTGAAGTTGCCGCAGTTCATCGGCATGCGCCAATCCGAGATCAGGTCCTTGCTGTCAGGCAGGTAATCCGACCATTCCTTGCCGACCACTGCGGGGGTTTGCGAAACGACGTCGAACTGGCCGTTTTCCTGCACTTCGCCGATCAGCACGGGCTTGGTGATGTAATGGTTCGGCATCATGGTGGCGTAGCCGCCGGTAAGGTTTGGAACGGAAACGCCGACGAGTGCGTCGATCACCTTGTCCGGATCGGTCGTACCGGCCTTTTCGACGGCCTTCACCCACATGTTGAAGCCGATATAGGCGGCTTCCATCGGGTCGTTGGTGACGCGCTTGTCGTTCTTGGTATAGGCATGCCATTCCTTGATGAATTCGGCATTGGCGGGCGTGTCGACGGACTGGAAATAGTTCCAGGCGGCGAGATGGCCAACCAGCGGCTTGGTGTCGACGCCGGCAAGTTCCTCTTCGCCGACGGAGAAAGCGACGACCGGAATGTCTTCCGCCTTGACGCCCTGGTTGCCGAGCTCCTTGTAGAAGGGAACATTGGCGTCGCCATTGATGGTGGAGACGACGGCGGTCTTCTTGCCGGCCGAACCGAAGGCCTTGATCTTGGAGACTTCCGTCTGCCAGTCGGAGAAGCCGAACGGCGTGTAGTTGATGATGATGTCTTCGGCCTTGACGCCCTTGGACTTCAGATAGGCTTCAAGGATTTTGTTGGTCGTGCGCGGATAGACGTAGTCGGTGCCTTCCAGAACCCAGCGCTGCACGCCTTCATTCTGCATCAGATAATCGACAGCGGGGATCGCCTGCTGGTTCGGCGCTGCGCCGGTGTAGAACACGTTGCGCTCGGACTCTTCACCCTCGAACTGCACGGGGTAGAACAGGATCGAATCCAGTTCCTTGAAGACCGGCAGGACCGACTTGCGCGACACCGAGGTCCAGCAGCCGAACACGGCCGAGACCTTGTCCTTCTGGATCAACTCGCGTGCCTTTTCGGCAAACAGCGGCCAGTCGGATGCCGGATCGACGACGACCGGCTCCAGCTTCTTGCCGAGAACGCCGCCCTTCTTGTTCTGCTCGTCGATGAGCATCAGCATGGCATCCTTCAGCGTCGTTTCCGAAATCGCCATGGTGCCCGAAAGCGAATGGAGAACGCCGACCTTAATGGTGTCGTCGGCGGCAAAAGCTCCGTGGAATGCGGTCGTCGACATGATGGCGCCCAGAAGCGCGCCGGAGACAAGAGTCTTCAGTTTCATGCGTAGTTCCCCTCTTTTTGTCTGCCCGCAACAGTTCGTAAACAAAGATTAACCGTTGCCTGCCGCGACTATCCGGCAGCGCCAGGGGATTCCACATACGTAATATGACGTAGGAGACGGGGCGAAATGTGCAGTATATCCGCAGTCCACGCACTTAAGGGCCGCTGCATTCCGTGTTACGACGTCGGTTAGATTTGAAGACTGCTGAAGGGTGGGCATGGCGGCGCGGCAACGCATCATTCCGGTGAGACGCGAATATAACCGCTGGGTGGCAAACCAGACGTTGGAAGACTATGCGCTGCGCTTCACCGCCAAAAGCGCCAGGCAATTTTCCTCGCAGCGCATTTCGCAGACGGCAATCGGCGCCATCTCCTTCCTGGCGCTGGAGGCAATCGGCGGCGCCACAACACTCTCCTACGGCACGACCAACGCCTTCTATGCCATCATCGTCGCTAGTATCGTCATGCTGGCGATCGGCCTGCCGATCAGCCGCTATGCCATCCGACACGGGGTCGATATCGATCTCCTGACCCGCGGCGCGAGCTTCGGCTATATCGGCTCGACGATCACCTCGCTGATCTATGCCGGCTTCACCTTCATGCTGTTCGCCATCGAGGCATCCATCATGTCGGGGGCGCTGGAGCTGACACTCGGCATACCCCTGTGGGTCGGCTATATCGTCAGCGCCGTCATGGTGATCCCGCTGGTGACGCACGGCGTCCGTCTGATCAGCCGGTTCCAGCTCCTGACCCAGCCGTTCTGGATCGTCCTCAACATCCTGCCCTTCGTCTTCATCGCCTTTTCCGATTGGGGGAAATTCGACCTCTGGCGGGCGTTCGCCGGTATACATCACGCGTCCGAGGCATCGGGAACGGCCGCTCCCTTCGATCTGGTGGAATTCGGCGCTGCTTCCGCCGTCATCCTGGCGCTGATGTCACAGATCGGCGAACAGGCCGACTTTCTGCGCTTCCTGCCGCCGGAAGGCCGCCGCAAATGGCGGCATCATCTGGTGATCTTTCTCGCCGGTCCCGGCTGGGTACTCATCGGCGCGCTGAAGCTGCTGGCCGGCTCCTTCCTCGTCGTGCTGACGCTAAGTTCCGGCGTGCCGGCCGATCGCGCCGCCGATCCGGCGCAGATGTATCTCACCGCCTTCGGCTACATGATTCCCTGGCACAACGCCGCACTGCTGTTGATGGCCGCTTTTGTCGTGGTCTCGCAGCTCAAGATCAATGTGATGAATGCCTATGCCGGCTCGCTTGCCTGGTCGAATTTCTTTTCGCGGCTGACCCATAGCCATCCCGGCCGCGTCATCTGGTTGGTCTTCAACGTTGCCATTGCCCTGCTGCTGATGGAACTTGGGATCTACAGGCTGCTGGAGGAAACCCTCGGCATCTTCTCCATCATCGCCATGGCGTGGCTCTGCACGATCTCCGCCGATCTCTTCATCAACAAGCCGCTCGGTCTTGCCCCTCCCGGCATCGAGTTCAAGCGCGCCCATCTCTACGACATCAATCCCGTCGGCCTGGGGGCCATGGCGCTCTCGGCGGCGATTGCCCTCATCGCCCATTTTGGCGCGCTTGGCACTATCGCCGCCTCGCTCGCCCCCTATATCACCTTGGTCATTGCCCTCATCGCCTCGCCCACACTCGCCTGGGCGACCAAGGGAAAATTCTATCTCGCCCGCAAGCCGCGCCAAAGCTGGAAGAACCTCGCCACCATCACCTGCTCGGTCTGCGAACATCCTTTCGAGCCGGAGGACATGGCCTGGTGCCCGGCCTATGCCGCGCCGATCTGCTCGCTCTGTTGCTCGCTGGACAGCCGCTGCCACGACATGTGCAAACCGAAGGCGCGGCTTAACACGCAGATCGGCACGGTCGCCAAGACCCTGTTGCCGGAGACCGTCGTCGCCAAGCTCGCCACCCGTCTCGGCCGCTACGGCATTGCAGTCGCGGTGGCGTTGACGGCCGTGGGCGCCATCCTGGCAATGATCGCGCATCAGGTCGGCTCCGCCTCGCCCGAGACGGCGCAAGTGGTCGACCGCACCATCCTGATCGTCTTCTTCGTCTTTGCCGTCATTGCTGGCGTCGTCTGCTGGTTCTATGTGCTCGCCCACGACAGCCGCGTCGTCGCCGAGGAGGAATCCTCGCGCCAAAATACGTTGCTGCTCAAGGAAATCGCCGCGCACAAGAAGACGGATGCGGCTTTGCAGAGCGCCAAGGAGGCGGCCGAAGCCGCCAACCGCGCCAAGAGCCGCTACGTCGTCGGCTTGAGCCACGAATTGCGCACGCCGCTCAACGCGGTACTGGGCTATGCCCAGATCCTCGAGCATGACGAGACCATTCCCGCGCCCCGGCAATCCTCGTTGAAGGTCATCCGCCGCAGCGCGGAGCATCTCTCCGGTCTGATCGACGGGCTACTCGACATTTCCAAGATCGAGGCCGGCCGGCTGCAGGTTTATTCCAACGAGATCAACATCCAGGACTTTCTCGACCAGATCGTCGACATGTTCCGCCCGCAGGCGCAGGCCAAGGGTCTTGTCTTCATCCATGAACGTTCCGCCGCCCTGCCCGATTATGTCCGCACCGACGAAAAGCGGCTGCGGCAGATTCTCGTCAACCTGCTCTCCAACGCCATCAAGTTCACCGATGCGGGCAGTGTGCGTTTCGAGGTCGGCTATCGCAGCCAGGTCGCGAGTTTCACGATCGCCGACACCGGGCGCGGCATCGCCGAGAAGGATCTCACCCGCATTTACGAGCCCTTCCAGCGTGGCGAGGCCGACAGCGTCCGCCCCATGCCGGGCCTCGGCCTTGGACTGACCATTACCCGGCTGCTCACCAATACGCTCGGCGGCGAAATCTCCGTTTCCAGCGAAAAGGACAAGGGTTCGGCTTTCAAGGTGCGCCTGATGCTGTCGGCGGTGATCCGGCCGATGAAGCCGCCGGCGCAGGAACAGCGGATCGTCAGTTACGAAGGGCCGCGCCGTACCATCGTCGTCGTCGACGACAATGAGGATCATCGCGAGCTGATGCGCGAAGTGTTGTCGCCGCTCGATTTCATCGTGCTGACGGCCACCGGCGGGCCGGACTGCCTGACCTTGATCGAGGGCATCAAACCGGATCTTTTCCTGGTCGACATCTCCATGCCCGGCATGAACGGCTGGCAACTGGTCTCGCGGCTGAGGGAGAACGGCCAGATGGCGCCGATCCTGATGCTGTCGGCCAATATCGGCGACCGCGCCGCTGCCAAGGACAGCGACGACAGCCATAATGATGCCATCGGCAAGCCGGTCGATATCCGCCAGCTTCGCGACAAGCTGGCGCTCCATCTCGGCTTGAAATGGATTTATGCCGACGCCTCCGCCCCGGTCGCACTGAGGCCGCCAGCGCCCTTGATAAGCCCGGGGCTGGAGCATGTACGCGAACTGATGCGGCTCGGCGAAATAGGCTATATCAGGGGCATCGAGGCAAAGCTTGCCGATCTCGCCAAGCTTGATGAAAACAAACCCTTTACCGACGCCATGCGCATTCATGTCCAGGCTTTCGATCTTGACGGCTTCCTGAATGTGCTGCGCACCTTCGACACTGAAAAGGTAGAACAGATTGACTGAGCCCGCACTTCCCCGCGACATAGTCTTGCTGGTGGACGATTCGCCGGAAGCTCTCGGTTTCCTGACAGATGCGCTCGAGCAATCCGGCTTCTCCGTGCTGATCGCCACCTCCGGATCGGCGGCGCTCAATATCGTCGAGCGCATCACACCCGATCTCATCCTTCTGGATGCCGTCATGCCGTCGATGGATGGTTTCGAGACCTGCCGCCGGCTGAAGGCCAATGCGGGCATCGCCCAGATTCCCGTCGTCTTCATGACCGGATTGACCGAAACCGAGCATGTTGTGCATGCGCTGGAATCCGGCGGTGTCGACTATCTCACCAAGCCGATCAATGTCGATGAACTGCGCGCCCGCATCCGCGTACACCTGCGCAATGCACGCTCCGCCCAGAGTTCTCGGGTGGCACTGGACGTCGCTGGAAGACATTTGATGGCGGTTCGCCGCGATGGCTCCGTTCTTTGGTCGACCCCGCAGGCAACTCGTCTTGTCAATGCCGCGTCCGGCACCGATGAAGGCTTGAACAGCCTAGCCGCACCGATTGCCGATTTCATCGTGGCACGTGAAAATGCCGGAGCTGTTTACGACACGACATTCGCCGTGAAAATCAAAGGAGAAGCGGCGCTGCAACTTTCGTTTTTGGGCACGATCGGAACCGACGAGTACCTATTTCGATTGACCGCTACGAAACAAGTGCCTGACAACGAGATCCTGCGGCAACGTTTCAAGCTCACGCAACGAGAATCTGAAGTGTTGCTTTGGATTGCCAAAGGAAAAGCCAACAAGGATATCGGAGAGATACTGGGTCTTTCCGCCAGAACCGTGAACAAGCATCTGGAACAAATCTATATTAAGCTCGGCGTGGAAAATCGCTCTTCAGCAGCGGTGATGGCGGCATCCGCGTTTCACGAAAATTGAAATGTCAACTTTTGAGCTGATGGAACGCTCGTGCTCCCATGTGCTCACCGCCGGGTGGGCCGGCCAGAATACCAGGTCCATCGTCCACAGTATTCGCCCGAGTTGCGCGGCTATCCGGCAAGTGGTTTCGCTCACCGCAGCAGCGACGAAATTGGAAATGCAGTGTTAACGATTGCTCAAGCACAATGGTAAGCTATTAGAACCTTTCGCCACTTTGATTCCGAAACCGCGAGCGACATCACACAGATGATCGTCTCGACGTCTCGGGGAGACACCCGCATGCTCCCAAGATTTAGCATTTTCAAGCGCCTCGGCTTCGCTGCCGTGGTGGCATCGCTCTGCGGTGCGGGCCCGGCATTTGCCTCGAGCAATGCATCGGCCATTCCAGGCTGGCTGGCGGGATATGTTGGCGAAGGGAGCGGGCAGATTGCACCAGTCGTGCTGGAACGGGCTCGGGCACTTTATCTGGAAAAGGTTGCAGAGGGACGTGTGAGAAACACATGCTATTTCGCGATGGACGCCACGCGTCCTAACGATCGTACCGGCGGAACGACAGGCGGCCGGTTCTACATGATCTGCGAAGCATCCCGGTCATTCCGCGTGATATCGTCAGGGCATGGTGGTGGCCGCAATCTGCAAGGGGTCGCCAACTTTTCCAATGGGCGGGAGTGTGCAAAAAACTTCGGCAACGCAATGGATTCCAATCTGACGGCCGGTGGCGCATATCTGACAAATGAGATCAAGACGACCTTCAAAGGCTATTATCGTGCCTCTCCCAATCAGGATGCAGTTCTGACGCGCTCGTTCGTGCAGTTCGATGGCATCGGCGACACTGCAAACGCCAGGCAGCGTGCCATCGGTGGACACGCCGCGGCGCTCGTCTCGGGGATATGCATGCAGAAAAAGCCGGAAAGCCCCTACGCAAATCGTCAGGGGTACGTCCCATTCGGCAAACTGGTCACCTATGCGGGCGGCCGCAGCGATGGCTGTACCAGTTGGTCGCCGGAAGATGCCGCGCAAGTGCTGTCGATGGTCAAGGATAACCCGACGACCCTTTATATCTATCCGGAGGCCCGTGACATCAGTGCCGTTGCGCGTGCCATAGCATCTGGCCAATCGCCGGCCAAAAACGGTTCTTACTGGAACGCCTCATGCCTCAGCGAGATCGGCGCGCCACAGTTCTGGCCGAAGGAGAAGCTCGAGCCAATCATCGCCCAATACAAGCAAGATCATCCAGCGCCGCCACCGCGCCCCATTCCCCTTTGCGAAGCTGTGTCCAACTGAGAAGCCGCACGTTCCGGGCAGGACGGCTCTCCATTGATGAAGTTTGCGTTTGCCGAGGCTTGGCACGCGGACAGCAAAATCGTTCCAAGCAGTGTTCCATCTTTAAGATGATCTTGTTTGCCGCGGCTGATTGCGTCCTCTAGCGTCCCCGTTAGTGCTGGCCGCTGAGTTTGCCGCGTTTTGGCTTGCCCGCCCTGCCCTGCCTTTGAGGATAGTGAAGATAAACCATGACCGTCGCACAGTTACCAAACGAGACCGCACTGCCGACACTCGATCTCTCCCGCTTCTACGGCACCTCGGAGGATCGCCAGGCTTTCGTTGCGGAGCTGCGCGGCGTCCTCCACGACCATGGCTTCTTCTACCTGCAGAACCACGGCGTCGATCCGGACTTGATCCGCGATGTGGTGGCGACCGCGAAACGTTTTTTCGCGCTGCCGCTGGAAGAAAAGCTCAAGATCGAAATGGTGAAGTCGCCGCACTTCCGCGGCTATAACCGTGCTGGGCAGGAACGCACTCGTGGCCAACAGGATTGGCGAGAGCAGCTCGACATCAACACTGAAAGCAGCCCCTTCGAGATCGGTCCGGACACGCCAGCCTGGCGGCGTTTGCAGGGGCCAAACCAGTGGCCGGAAGCGCTGCCGGAACTCAAACCGTTGTTGCTTGCCTACCAGGCGGAGGTCACGCGGATCGGTATCGATATTCTCAAGGCGATTGCGGTGGCTCTCGGCCAATCTGAAAACGTCTTTGCGGAGATCTATCAACCGCAGCCTTCACAACTTTTGAAAATCATCCGCTATCCCGGTCGCGACGCTGCCGAGACGGACCAGGGCGTCGGCGCCCACAAGGACGGCGGCTTCGTGACCGTATTGCTTCAGGACACGGTTCCGGGCTTGCGCGTGCGCACGGAGGACGATCTTTGGATCGATGCTCCACCGGTTCCCGGCACCTTCGTGATCAACACCGGGGAACTGCTCGAACTGGCGACGAACGGTTTCGTGCGCGCGGATGTGCATGACGTCGTTGCGCCGCCGGCGGGCGTCGAACGCTTCTCGGTGGCATTCTTCCTCGGCTCGCGACCCGACGCGACAATTCCGGTCATCGATCTTCCAGATGATTTGAAGCTTGCCGAGCGAGGCGTCTCGGTCGATCCGCTCAACCCCATTTTTCGGGAGGTCGGTATCAATCAGTTGAAGAGCCGCTTGCGTTCACATCCCGACGTCGCCCTCGCCCACCATGCCGATTTGCTGACGACGGAGCAGCTTGCTGCCGGCAAATAGGCTGATCGTAATCTTACAAAAGCTTCACTCGCGACGGAGCGCAGTTTGATCTATTAACGTCATTGCTCGGTTGGCGCGAAGCCGAACTGCGTCTCATGAAGGACCATGAGGCGTGATGCGCCTTGTGTTTCTTCTGGAGGAACCGCTGATGCTGACGGACGACAAGACATCATCGATCCCATTTTCACTGTTGAATGTGACCGAGCGGCTGAATTGCATCGACTTCCTGACGACGACAATTACGGATCTTATCTACACCGTCGCGGCCGATACCGATTCAAACACCGTGTTGACGCTCCTTGAGATCAACTGGATGCTCACGGTGATGCGCGAGGAACTCGCGATGTTCGACAATCCGTCAAGCGCCGAGATTATCGACCGTGCCTTTGGCCTGATCCGCGCAATGCAAACGCTGGCAGACGATCGCCCTCTTCCTGGAACCTTTCACTAGCGATCCCGCCTCAGATTCCGTCGTTCTTCCAGGTCTTACCTGCGATCGTCGTGGGGTTCGGCGCTCGACACTTGCGAGCCGTCAGGACCCTTAGTACAAATGTTCAGGATGTTCTTGCGTGAGTGATGATCATGGACGTCGAAAAGGCGATCGCGCTGATCTCTGCGGCCGGTATCGAACTAACGGACAGGCGCCGCATAGCCACCGATGACGGCTGGTCCCTCAGCTTCTCAAACGGAACTGAACTCCAAATAAGCGATACCGGCAAGATGGCGGTTTCTGGCAAAGGCGCCGAGACCGTCGCCCGTCTGCTCGATCTGCCCAGCAAGCGGCATCGAGCAAAACACGACCGCTCACGTCCTCACTCCAACGGTTCGTAGCCGTCGGTGAGTGTTCCGAGGAAAGATACGACATCGTCGATTTCGGCGGGCGAAAGCGCGGGCTCGTCGCCTGCCTTGCGGTCGAAAGGTGGGTCGGTGTTTATGTTGGCTTTTGCCGCCTCCGGCAGATCATCGTATTTATCGACGCTCCCGTCGGGTTTGCGGGGATACCAGCGCTCCGGATGGGTCTCACGTTCCACGTAGAAGCGTACGGCGTCCCGCAAAGAATGAACGTCGCCATTGTGGAAGAAGGTCTTGCGAAGAGCGACGTTGCGCAGCGTTGGTGTGCGAAAGAGCCCGCAATAATCCTCGCGTCCAATGAAATCGGTGCGCAAGGGACCGCATAGGCCAAGATCGTAGAACGCCGGATCCTTGTTCGCAGGAATATCGCGATTACGGGGCACGCCGATGGCGATCAACCCATAATCGGTGAACTGCGGCGGCGTGCCATCATTTCCGCGCTGACTGACATGACAGGAAGCACAATTGCCCTTCTCGGCTGCATTGAACAGGTCCAGCCCCCTTGCCTCCTGTGGCGTGAGCTGAGCCTTGCCGGCCAGTACTGCGTCATATTTGCTCGAATAGGGATAGAAGGTCCGATAGTCCTGCTGAAAGACTTCCAGTGCCTTAACCGAGGTGCGAAAGACGATCGCCGGATCATCGACGGCCTTTGAGCCGGCAATATCGGTGATTGCCTTGGCGTAGCCCGCCGCGAGCACGCGGCCGGCGACCTCCGCTTCGCCTTTATTGCCCATCTCGAAATCAGAAAGCAGGGGAATCCTGGCTTGCTCCCAGCCGCGATCGACCCGGCCGTCCCAGGTCAGACCACCCGTCGGCCCGTTGTCGATGCTTTCGTCGGCTTCGTCCTCGGATTCAAAAAAATGCTCGGTGAAGGGCGGCACCACCTGCAGATATTTGAGCGAGGGCACCGCCCGCAGCCCGGCCTGATGCAAGTCGCCACCGCCAAGCTGCACCGCCAGGTCATTATTCGGCCCAAAGGCGTGGCTTGGGTCGTGGCAGGAGGAGCAGGCCATTTTGCTTGACGCTGACAGGGAGGGATCGAAGAAGAGGGTTTTGCCGAGTGCATACAAGGCCTGTGTTTTCAGCCGCACATCGGCCCGCGACAAAGCTTGGCCTGTGTGGACCGAGGTCATCATGAGCAACAATGAAGCGGCAGCACAGATCCCCACCCACTGTCTTGTACGCGGTTTGGATTGCATCGCTGTGCTCGCGTCCCTTCACTGCAATCTCAGGTCTCCACCTCAAAATCGATAGCTGGGTTTTAGAATCATTTCAATTAGGACTTGCGTTAGCTTCTGCCCCGGATAAGCTGCCGCGTCAGGTGAGGCACGCCCACCCGAACCAGGGGAGATCAGTTCAAATGAAATCGATCACTGCCGCGGCCGTCTGCGCGTTAAGTCTTTCTGTGACGGCTTTTGCCCCTGCCGTCGCCGGCGCCTCTGGCGCAAAGGCGGGACCTGCGCGGAATTCCGCCAGTGATCTGAAGCTGATCGACACCGTGGTCGTGATCTACGCGGAAAATCGCAGCTTCGACAATCTCTATGGCAGCTTCCCAGGGGCTAACGGGGTTTCGAAGGCGCCGGCAAGCGCACGCATCCAGCGCGATCGCAACGGCAAGCCTTTCCGTGAGCTGCCGCCGATCTGGGAGGGTCTCACCGCCAAAGGCGTGACACCACCAGTGACCCAAGCGGAGACCGAGCATCTCCCCAATCGGCCATTCCGCGCGGACGATCCCAAGGGCTTCAACCTCACCTCGAATACGATCACGCGCGACCTCTGGCACCGTTACTATCAGAACCAGATGCAGATCGACGGCGGACGCAACGACAAATTCGTCGCCTATGCCGATTCAGGCGCGCTGGCGATGAGCTCGTGGGACGGCTCGAAGACGGCGATGTGGAAGGTGGCCCAGAAATATGTGCTGGCCGATAATTTCTTCATGGGCGCTTTCGGCGGCTCCTTCTTCAACCATCAATGGCTGATTTGCGCTTGTGCACCCTATTATGCCAACGCCGACACCAGTACCGCCAAGCCTTCGATCGCAGTGGTCGAGCCGGACGGGGTGACGCTTAAGGCCGCCGCCAATTCGCCAAAATCGGCGATCGACGGCATTCCGAAATTCGTCGGCGACGGCAATCTCACGCCCGATTTCTACGCCGTCAACACCATGCAGCCGCCCTATCAGCCGAGCGGTAACGGTCCCGCGCCGGATGGCGACAAAGCATTGGCAGACCCGAACAAGCCAACGACATTGCCGCCACAGACTGAGCCAACCATCGGCGATATGCTCAGTCTCAAGCACGTGACCTGGGCTTGGTATGGCGGGGCTTGGCAGGATGTGCTCGACCACGGCAACAAGGAGCCAGTGCCGAATCTTCAATATCACCACCAACCTTTCAACTATTATGCCAATTTCGCTCCCGGCACCGCAGCCAGGACCGAGCATCTGAGGGATGGCGGCTTGGCCGGCGCTGAGTTCATCAAAGCGATCGATGCCGGCACGCTGCCGCAAGTCTCTTTCTATAAGCCGCAAGGCAACCTTAATGAGCATTCTGGCTATGCCGATATTGAGGCTGGCGACGCCCATATCGCCGATCTGATTGGGCATCTTGAAAAGAGCCCGCAATGGCCGCATATGCTGGTCGTTGTCACCTATGACGAAAATGGCGGCCTGTGGGATCACGTGGCACCGCCTAAGGGCGACCGTTGGGGACCGGGTTCGCGCATTCCAGCAATTATCGTCTCGCCCTACGCGCGGCACGGCTATGTTGATCACACGCCCATGGACACGACCTCGATCCTGCGTTTCGTCACGCGCCGCTTCGAGCTCCCGACGCTGCACGGCATCACCGTGCGCGACGCTGCTATCGCCGCCCATAAGCAGAAGCCACTCGGCGATTTGACCAGCGCACTCATGCTCAAGAACAAGTGAGATGTAGCTGCAGTTTTGGTCCCATCGCTCAGTGAAATGACGGCCCGTGGCTTTCGTGCGACGTTTGTCTGTACCTCTTCGGTGAAGATCGTGGCTCAGACGTTGTATATTGAAGAGGCATTGGACGAGCTTCATGCACTGGTAAGGCCCGCTTCCCTTAAGCGAGACATCAGCCTTTGTCAGTCGCTGTTTTCTCCCGACTTGACTATCACCAGTCTGATCCGCGCAATGACTATCCATTTTACGAAAAAGCGCCCGAATTACCTCCGATTGAAGGCACTTTTTTACCTTTATGACAGCTTCATGACAGCCTGAGCGCGACCTAAATCTCTGATATTCGCGCAATATTCGTTGACGCATTGCATGACGCTGCGCGCAATTTTCGCTTCTGCCGGTCCTATGATGGTAACTTGCAGATCATTTGAGTGATTACAAATGCTGTCGGCTATTTCATCCCGTATTGGCACAAAATTAGCGGTGCTTTCCGCAATCGGCATTCTCATGGTCGCGACCATGCTTCTCGTCGTCTTGTATGGTGGCCAGATGATCGGCGAACGCTCGGCGCTTCTGAAGGATCAACTTATTGTTTCCCGCAATTTGGTTGATGCGAAAGCGTCGCTGCGTGGAATGCAGATCGGCGTTCGCGATCTCCGATTGGCCTCGTCACCGGAAGACCTAGCTAAGGCCGTGGACTATTTGGCAGCGCGCCATCATTCGGTGATCAACTATCTCGATCAAGCGTCAGCCGAGGTAAAGCTACCCACTGATCGGGACCGAGTGCAGACGCTCAAATCCCTGAGTGAAAATTTCTTTGCCATGACAGCCGAACTCGTCGATGTCATGAAGACGAAATTACAGAGCCAAGATGCCTCCCCCGCCATCCAAGCCAAAACAGCGGAGATCCAGGCAAAACTTCTGCCCATCTCCGATCAGGCAGCGAAACTATTCGACGAAGGTGTTGAGGCGGCAAAAAAAGCGGCGAGCCAGGCTGACGACGACGCGAAAGCGGGTGCAACACTGATCCTGCTGCTCAATCTTGGAATCGGATTGCTGGCGATTGTCACACTGATCGTCTCCGCCCTGTACGGTTCAAAGGCGATTGCACGCCCAATCAACGTTTTGACCAACAGCATGAGCGAGCTCGCCGCGGGAAATCTCGACGCAGGAGTTCCCTACGCCAACCGTCACGACGAAATCGGCGCGATGGCGCACGCGATCCAGGTGTTCAAGCAGAATGGGATCAAGGTTCGAGATTTGAACGCCCAGGAAGCCGCGTTGCAGGCCAAGAGCGCCGATCTGCAGACGAGTATCGCTGCAGTTGTGTCCGCCGCTGTTGCGGGCGATTTCACGCAGCGGATCACGAAGACTTATGACAATCCAGACCTCGACCATTTTGCGGCGGGCGTCAACGAACTGGTGGCCTCCGTCGACAGTGGCATTGCCGAGACCCGCCGGGTTATTGCAGCCCTTGCAGAAGGAGATCTGACCGAAACGATGAGCGGAGATTTCCAGGGAGCATTTGGCGAACTGAAGGACAACGTCAACGCAACGATGATCAATTTGCGCTCCATACTTGGCGAGGTATCCCGCGCAATCGAAACGATCAACAGCAACGCCGGAGAGATGCGGACCGCATCTGACAGCCTGTCCAAGCGCACCGAGCAACAGGCGGCCTCGCTCGAAGAAACATCCTCTGCACTCGAGGAAATCACCGTTGCCGTGAAGAATTCCACCGCCCGGGCGTCGGAAGCCAGCCATATGGTCGACGAAGCACGCAAGAGCACGGAGCAATCAAGTTCCGTCGTCAAGGAAGCCGTTGCGGCGATGGGCAGGATCGAGCAAGCCTCAGGCGAGATTGGTCAAATCACCAATGTCATTGATGAGATCGCCTTCCAGACAAACCTGCTTGCACTAAATGCCGGCGTTGAGGCCGCCCGTGCCGGGGACGCTGGCAAGGGCTTCGCTGTCGTTGCTCAGGAAGTCCGCGAACTGGCACAGCGATCGGCAAATGCCGCCAAGGACATCAAGACGCTCATCAATCGCTCCGGCGAGGAGGTCAGCTCTGGCGTAAAGCTTGTCACAGCGACGGGCTCGGCGCTCGCAGCGATTGAAAGTCAGGTCGTCAAGGTGAACGAGCATGTGTATTCCATCTCGACTGCCGCGCGGGAGCAGTCGACGGGTCTTTCCGAAGTCAGCATCGCTGTGAACCAGATGGATCAGGCCACGCAACAGAATGCGGCAATGGTGGAGGAATCGACTGCTGCCACCAACGGCCTGGCAGACCAAGTCAGAACGCTTCGCGATCTCATTGCACAGTTCAAGCTCGGAGCAGCGATGGCGCCGCGTCTGGTTGTTGGGACAGCGAAACCAGTTGCGTCGCCGGCACGGGCACTCGGCCGTAAGCTAGCCAATACCTTCTCCGGCAACACGGCGGTTGCTCGCAAGGCCGATTGGGAGGAGTTTTGATGCGGGACTGGCTGCCCCCTAGTTTCGGCATCGCAGCGGGATACAGAAGTAGGTAGTCACAGACGAAACACGACCCGACATAGCTCGGGTTGTGCTCGCTTTAGAGTTTTGAGGTGCGGTACGGGCGTCATCATACGTGCTGCAGAGAACGGCCTTCTCGTCTCAACGGTGGGTGTCTGAAGTTCGTGAATTCAACACGGTATCAGCATAAAACCCCGCCCCATGGGCTGCCCGATCCAGCTCCTCGCGGAAATCCGGGTGGGCCAGCGCAATCAGTGCCCTTGCTCGCTCGGCCACGGACTTGCCCTTGAGGTTCGTCCATCCATATTCCGTGACGACGATATGCGTGTCGTTGCGCGATGTCGTCACCGGCCCGGTCAGTGCCGGAACAATGCGCGAGAGCGTGCCCTTCGCCGCGGTGGAATGACAGGCGATGATTGACCGCCCTCCCCGCGAAGCATAGGCGCCACGCACGAAATCGACCTGACCGCCGGATGCACTGAACTGCCTGCCGTTCATGAATTCCGAATTGCATGCCCCATTCAGATCGATCTGCAGCGTCGCGTTGACTGACACAGCCCGGTCGTTCCGAGAAATGACGAAAGGATTGTTCACATAGTCGACAGGATGGGCTTCAATGTCCGGATTGTTGTGCAGGAAGTCGTAAAGCGACTGATCTCCCAGCGCAAAGGTGAAGATCGACCGCCCGACATGTGTCTGCTTGCGGCTATTGTCGACCACGCCCGCCTTGACCAGATTGGCAAGCCCCACCGTCATCATTTCCGTATGGATGCCAAGGTGGCGATGTTGCGAAAGCCGCGAACACACCGCATCCGGCAAGGCGCCGATACCCATTTGCAGGCAATCGCCGTCTTCCACCAGGCCTGCAACGATCGCACCGATGGCATCGTCCACTTCATTGCTCGGAGCGGCCGGCAGGATCGGCAGACCGACGTCATTTTCGACCACCGCCGTGACGGCCGATACGGGGATCATGCAATCGCCTCGCACATAGGGCATCTTGGCATTGACTTCGAGGATCAGCCGAATTCCTGGCTTTCGCGATACTGTGAGCGCATAGTCGGTACTTGCGCCGAGGCTGAAATTGCCATCCGCATCCATCGGCGCGACTATTGCAATCAGGGTATCTACTCCGACGTGCTCCACCAGAGAGCGCGGCACCTGGCTGAAATGGCAGGGCACCAGGTCGACAGCCGGCAATGCTTCCGCCGATCGCCTCTTGTCGAGCGCACGCTCCACGCCTCCGTGAAAGTAACTGATCGGAATGATCCGGTGGCAGAGGTCGAAATCGAAGACGCTGGTTCCCGCAACGCCAGTACAAAGAAGATAGTGGAGCCGCACATTGTCGACGGCTCCCGCCCGAGCTCGCTCGGCCAATGCCGCAAGAATGGCAGGCGGCTGACCGGCAGCTATCGGCATCGCCACCTTCGCGCCAGACGGGATCAGAGCGACGGCCTCCTTTGCGGATCTCAGCCGTTCGCGATACTGCATCTGATGGATAGTCGTCATTGGGCCCTCCTCCCGCTGCTATTTTTCAGAATAAATCAGCATCGATTTCCATGTTCACATCCTCACCGGCATTTACGACGGTTGCGGGCGTTATCGTCTGCCGCAAAACATGCTTTATCAAAGCAGCGATCATGCCCTCATAGCAATTCCTGCACAACATCCAGCGAGGATACGGTTGAGCGCATGAAAGCGAAGAATTTCGCTCGATCCATGAGGTTTTCTTTCTTAAGAGGGATACGGCCGCGTGAAGAGCCAGCCATACCGCGACCTGTCTTCAGTTTGGTTTCATCTGGCGGTGGTACCAAACCTCGCGCGAACCAAACGCCCACCCGGTAAATTGTACGCGCAGCATGAGCCATAACCGGTGCTCTGGTCCTGCCTCACTGCCACGAGGCAGGACCTCTTCGTTCGTTTGCGTCCCTTTCGAGGGGACGGCTATTTCCGTCCCCTTGCCATACGTTGGGAGGCCGCTAGGTCACATTACCCAGGCCAGCACTCGGAGGGATAAGTTGGTGTATGATTGGAGCGGCGTCAGGACACGCCGGATAAAGGTACTGAAGGTGGGAATTTCACTTATGATCGCGGCCGCTGCTCTGGCAGGCCCGGCGATGGTGCTGCTTCGGTCGCATCATTGAAGCCCAAGTGCCACATGCCCATGGGCGGCCTGCACAGCCGCGATCCGAAACGGCACACGCCTCAGTGGATATTAATCTCGCATTTCTGAAGCTAGGAGGTTTGCTCTGGTTTAAGCACGCAGCCGGCGATCTACTGTACGTGCTGAAGCGGGGCTCCCATGCGACGGCCGGGAGTCCCGAAACAACCTTGGTCGGGAATGCGGGACTCCCGTCATCGAGCCTGGAGTTTCGCGGCCGCTGTCAAGAAGTCATCGATCTGCTGGGAGCGCCTAGTATTGATGCCGTTTGAAGCCACGTCCCAAGGTTAAGCTGCAATCGGCGCATCACCAGCCAATGCCTGAACGCTAATTTCTCCGATCACCGCTTGCGCACGAACTCGGTGCGCAGGACCAACCCCTTGATCGCGTCATGCCGGCAGTCGATCTCTTCCGGGTTGTCGGTGAGCCGGATCGACCTGATGACCGTCCCTTGCTTGAGCGTCTGGCCGGCGCCCTTTACCTTGAGATCCTTGATCAGAACCACGGAGTCCCCATCGGCCAGCACATTGCCGGATGCGTCGCGGACCTCCGCAGCTTTCGCGGCCTCCGCGGCGATCTCCGAAGCCGGCCGCCATTCGCCGCTCAGTTCGTCGTAGATGTATTCATCGTTCTGGTCGCTCATGTATGCCCGCCGGGTTGCCTTGTTAACTGTGTCAGTTGCCGTCACGCTCGTAGCATGGGCGGCCAAACTTGTGTGAGCCCTCTATCTTGCAAGCGCCATAAAATCAAATCGGCTAGCGTTGTTCGAACTCGGTCGGGTGGTTGCATCAGCCGCTGGAGTGCTTCCTGTTCGGTAACTCCTGTGGAACCTGGCCCTTGTCCCACACAAAAAGCCCCTATCCGGTTAGGGATAGGGGCCAGTTGCCATGAAGTGCTTGATTTCAATCGTCGGAGGCACGTCCGACCATTGAATTAGAACATGATAATGTCGTTTGTGATATACACCCTTTGGCCTGCGGATAGGGCCTGTTCGACATAGAGGCCCTATTCTTGATGGTGCGTGTCGACCGATTTTCGTAGCATCGGTGAGAAACGCGACGACAGCACCCGTTAGCGAAATTCCGGATGAGCGCAATCAGCGCTCTTGCCCGCTCGGCTACTGCAGACCGAACTTCCGAACGGCAAAATCCAGAAAGCTTCGCAGCTTCGGCGTCATCCGCCTGTCAGGTGCATAAAGCACATGCAACGGGCGGGCAGGCGGTTCGTACTCTGGCAAGAGCCTCACCAGGCGCCCGTCCCGGATTTCTTCGACCACCAGCTCGTGCGGCTGCAGTAGTACCCCCATACCGGCAACGGCAGCGGCGCGTAGCGCTTCGCCGCTGTCGGTCGAAAACCTGCCAGCGATCGGGACGGATATGACGCCACCCGGTCCTTCGAACGCCCATTGCGTTCTAAGTGATGTGTGCGAAAACACCAGGCATTCGTGCTGTTGCAGCTCTTCGGGCTTGGTCAGTTTTTCGGCCGACTTCAGATAGGAGGGTGCGGCACACAAAACCAAACGAAGAGGCGCCAGCCCTCTCGTCAGCAGTCGGCTGTCCGGGAGCTCTCCAGTCCGGAAGACAACATCGAAACCCTCCTCCACAAGGTCTACGGTGCGGTTGGTCAGGCTAAGGTCCAATGACACTTCCAGGTGCCGCTTCAAATATTCCGGTATTTCAGGCGCGAGCGCGTGACTGCCGAAAGTGATCGGTGCACTGACTCGAAGTCGTCCTCGCGGGATTGAGCGGGTTTCAGCAATCAGTGCCTCGGCTGCCTCCATCTCCGCCATGATGTTCTTGGCATGATCGTAGAATATGCGGCCACTGTCGGTGAGGCTTTGTCTACGCGTGGTGCGGTTCAGCAGCTTGATGCCGAAATCCTGCTCCAGCGCCCTTAGTTGCTTGCCTGCCAATTGGGATGACATACCGAGTTCAGCGGCAGCAGCCGAAATTGAACCTGCTTCGACGGCTTTCACAAAAACCTGCATGCAAGCCAGTCTGTCCATTTGAAACTCATCGTTTGTTATCATGATCCTGTTCGAAAATTTATTCCCAATATTTTCATATGTACAAGTGCCTTCCATCTGATCGCGGTTGCCTTCCGCAAAGCCTGCGGTAGGCCCAATTCAAAGGAGCACTTGATGTCATCATTCGCGAAAAAAGCAGTTGTAGCCGCCGTCATGGGCAGCACTGCGCTGGCCTCAAACGCAGCACCCACCAGTGCGTCCGAGGTCGAAAAGCCTGTCGTTGTGCTTGTGCACGGCGCTTTTGCCGACGGATCGGCATGGAACAAAGTCATTCCACTCCTCCAAAAAGAAGGGCTCAAGGTTGTTTCGGTGCAGAACCCGCTTACGTCGCTGGCAGATGATGTAGCAGCCACGCGGCGCGCGCTGGATACGCAGACCGGTCCGGTCGTTCTGGTGGGTCATTCCTGGGGCGGCGTCGTCATCACGGAGGCTGGCCAGCACGAGCACGTCAAATCGCTGGTTTATGTCGCCGCGTTCGCTCCCTCGGAAGGTCAATCGGTTGCGGATTTGTCCAAGGACTATCCGGTTCCCTCGGGTTTCGCCCACATCATCGCGGATAAAGAGGGTTTCCTGACACTCAGCCTTGAAGGGGTCGCACAGCACCTAGCCCAGGATCTTCCGGCGGATGAAACACGGCTGATGGCGGCCACGCAAGGTCCTGTCCGCGGCAAGAACTTCGAGGAGAAAGTAAGCGATGCTGCCTGGAAGACGAAGCCTTCATGGTACATCGTCAGCGAGCAGGACCGCATGATTCAGCCGGATCTCCAGAAAGCGATGGCAAAGAAAATCTCGGCCCATGTCGTGAGCTTGCCGGCAGGACACACGCCGCAACTATCGCAGCCTGCGGAAGTAGCAAAAGTGATTCTGGCGGCGACGGCCGATCTGTCGAAATAGCAACACATGATGCGCGCTGGCATCAGCGTGCCGCTGTTAATCTATGCCTTTCGTGAGCTCAGTGCAGTCTGCGCTCACAGAACGCACGCTTGGCAGCGTTGCGACGACTTTGCCCATCGCCAACCGGGCGCCTCCTGACAGCCTTCTGTTCAAGCATCCACTTAGATGCAAGCCTTGCAGGGATTTGGCTTCCGCTTCGATCATTCCGCTGCACTAACAAGCGAAAGCCATAGATGACCGCTCTTGAGGAACACGAACCGTGATCCCAAGATCAGCGATGCTGAAACAGCTTGAAGTGCTCGATTTAAGCGGACATTCGATTGCCGAGGACAAATTTGTATCGCTCTGGCCGGATGAAAAATTCCGACCACTCAGCGCAGGCACCATGATCGAAATAAGAGGTTCGTTCGAGGACAAGCAAGACCGCATTTGCGGCAACGCCGATCAAGGACGATATTCGAGATGGGACAGCGCGCGCGCCGATCGCTATCTCGGCGGAGCCAATATCGGCGCCCGCTTTGTCTTTGAGGAGGGCATAGGTCGGTCGTTGTTCGGCCGTTTCCAGATCCAGCTCGGCCATGACGGCGGGCATGAGACTTCGGCCTAAGGCTATGGGCTCGTCATCTACCATGTGAAGGCGCTCCAACAGCGCGCATTTTGCTCCTAACAACGAGACAAACGCCGACGGCGTTTCAATCGCGGTCAGTTCGACGATCCGCATCGTGGCATCGAAGCCCTGCACTTTCAGTGACTCGTGAAAGCTGCGCAGGGTATCGATCTGATGGCGGACCTGCTTGCCGGCGACGAACGTGCCCTTGCCTTTCCTACGCTCGATCAGCCCGTCCTTATCGAGCTGCTCAAGCGCGAGGCGGACGGTGACGCGGCTGACGTCGAAGCGCACCATGATCTGCGATTCCGATGGCAGTCGCCCCGAGGGCTCATATGCCCCTTCGGCGATCTCGCGACGAAGGCGATCGGCGATCTGGAGATACATTGCCACCGGATTGTTGCGTATCAGGCTCATCTATTTTCCATCGAGGTTAAAAAGACCACGGACTCTTGCAGCTTTGGAATACCGTTCTCCTTTGCCGCCGGACAAGGGAAGGCTCCGCGTTGATAACTTGTATTATAATGTATTAAAAACTGGGGCAATTCCAACGTCGGATTATTCGAACGCGATATGGCATTTGTTTCCCCAGCACGGCAGCTTTCACGCGGCGCGACTTTTTCGGTGAATGGCATGGGTTTCTACTATCCCGAAAGCCGACGCAGCATATTCGAACGGTTTTCCCTGGAAGCCCGTCCGGGAGAATTTGTCGCAGTCCTCGGTCCCTCCGGATGCGGCAAGTCGACATTGCTCAATCTGTTGTCCGGCTTCCTGCGCCCACAAGCGGGTCATATCACCATAGACGGGGCGTCGGTTGTGCCGGAGCATCCGGCACTCGGATATGTGTTCCAGTCACCCAATCTTTTCCCCTGGCTGAGCGCCCTGGAAAATGTCCGCTTTGGCCTTCGTATGAATCGTAAGGGATCGCTACAGGAGCAAAAGGCCGTCGCCCTGCATTTTCTGCGGCTTGTCGGCCTGGGAGAACATGCGGACGAACCGCCTCACCGATTGTCGGGCGGCCAGCGTCAGCGCGTCGCGCTTGCGCGCTCGCTGGCACTTGAGCCGCGCCTTCTGCTCATGGATGAACCGTTCGCAGCACTCGACGCCATGACGCGCTCTTCCCTCAACGACGAACTGCTCCGCATCTGGTCGAGCTTGGGCCAGACCGTGCTGTTCATCACGCATGACATCGACGAAGCGATCTATCTGGCGGATCGCGTCCTGGTCCTCGGTCTGCCTCCGACCGGCATCACGGCAGAAGTGACAATCGATTTGCCGCGTCCTCGCGATCAGCGAGGCACGCGAGCCAATCCTTTGTTTGCGCAACTGCGCGAACGGCTCGCCGAACAAATCGCCGCCGTCATGATCAGCAATCAACGCGTTACCTGAAGGGAACCATCCGATGAAACGCATTCTACCTGCAGCTCTTCTCGCGCTTGCTGCTGCCTGGCCCGCTGGTGCGCAGGAACCTTCGCCGCTTCGCATCGGCTGGGTCCAAGCCATGGCGAATGCGCCGGCCCTCATCGCCGAGGAGAAAGGCTACTTTCGGGAAGAGGGATTGAACGTCGAGCTCAAGGGTTTTGGCGACGGCCCCGTCATTCAGCAGGCGGTGGCGGGAGGGGAAATCGACGTGGCCTATATCGGCGCCCCGCCCGTCTATCAATGGGCCGCGCGCGGGCTCGAAGCGAAGATCATCGCCAAAGTGAACTATGGTCAGGCAGCCTTGATCGCAAAAGCGGATGGCTCCATTCAATCGCTCTCAGACCTCAAAGGCAAGAAACTCGCTGGCGTCAACAGAGGAAGCGGCATGGACGTGCTGCTGCGCGGCTTCGTCCTGAAGGAGACTGCCGGCCTCAATCCGGACACCGACCTCCAATTATCGCAGATGCCCGTGGGCAACATGAACTCTGCCCTTGATACAGGCGTGGTGGATGCAGCCTTTTCATGGGAGCCATTCATCAGTCAGTCTGTGCTTCGCGGCACTGGCCGGGTCGTATTCGACGTGAATGGCGCCCTGCCGGGCTATCCATGGTATGTCGTGGCAGCACCTGCAAAAACGTTGAAGGAGCGGCCGGACGACCTCGTCAAATTGCTGCGGGCCAATGCCAAGGCCATCGCATTTCTCCGGGAGAACCCCGAGGAGGCCAACCGGATCATCGCCCGGAGTTTCAAGCTGGAATCCGTGAAGGCCGCGGACGGAAGCGTGGTTCCGCCGGAAGCGATCGTTGCGGAAGCCAGGAAACGCCTTGGCTGGTCCGCTGAAATCGAGCTGTCCGACCGCGCCTTCATCCAGCGCCTCATCGATTACTCCGTTAACCTCGGCATTCTCAATAAGCCGTTGAACGTCGATGACATCATTGACGACAGTTTTGCCGCGAAAGCGGCCGCTCAGCGGTGAGATCCGATCGATGAAGAAATTGACAGCGCGGCGGCGTTTTCCGCAGCCGTCCTGGCGCTGGGCAGCGCTTCCCTTCCTGCTTGCCGTGTGGTGCCTCGCCGCCAGCAGGGTTCCGTCTTACGTGCTGCCACAGCCCTGGGAGGTGGCAGCCGAGGGATTGCGCTGGATCCAGTCCGGCGAGCTCAGCCGCCAGTTTCTGGCCAGCTTGTTGCGTGAGTTCGGCGGCTTCGGCGCGGCTGTCCTGGCGGCTCTGCTCATAGGGGTATCCGCCGGACTTTGGCGGCCGTTCCGGGAGTTCGCTCAGCCTTTGCTCGGCCTGTTCATGGCGATCCCTCCGATTGCCTGGGCGCCGCTCTCCCTGATCTTCTTCGGCCTCGGCTATCTCTCGATCGCCGTTGTCATATTCATAGCGTCGGCTTTTCCGATGGCTTTGACGATCCAGGAGGGCGTGCTTTCCATTGGCGGTGGGGAGGTACGCGCAGCCCGCATTCTGGGTGCCAAACGGTTTCAACTGCTGGCCCACGTGTATTTTCCTGCCTCCCTCCCCTTCCTGATCGCCGCATTGCGCATCGGCTTTGCGCAGGCATGGCGCGCGCTCGTCGCCGCCGAGATGATCGGCGCCTCCCAAGGGATCGGCTGGATGGTCGCGATGGGCGGGCAGGTCGGCAATTCGGCGCAGGTGCTTCTCGGCATCGCGCTGATCGGACTCATAGCGTGGCTCATGGAGAGCCTCGTATTTCGACGGATAGAGCGCAGCTACGAAGGCTGGCGCGGACAATAACGGACTTCTCCCATGACAGAGACTTTGCAGCACAAGGCATCCGAGGCCACCGCCCATTCCCCGACGGGCCTTGCCGCCTATTTCGACACCCTCCCCTTCCTCGGCCGTCTCACCTGTCAAAGACAGACGCTGACCGCGGGCGAGTGGACCGAACTGGAACTCGTCTATGAAGTCGGCGCTGTCGGTCTTGCCGATGGGGCATGGCTGAAGCTCGCCTTCAAGTTCTATTCCGATTGGGCACTGTTTCAGACAACGGACCCGACTGGCGCCAACTACGTTTCCGCCGAATATCACGCCGGGCCACTGGCTCCTGGCCAGAGTCCGGCAACTGTGCAGGCGCTGAAGGTGCGTTTCGATCAGAAGGGACACGAGCGTCCTTTCCAGAAGGCCGTTATCGTCGATGTCGTCGATGGCTACATCAATCCCGGCGACAGGATCGTCATCCGCCTTGGAGATCGACGACAGGGCGGCGCCGGCACGCGGGTGCAGACGTTCGTGGAAAAGGCCTTCCGATTCCGGCTGTTCATAGATCCGCTGGGCAGCTCGAAATTTGCCGAAGTGCCGGGCGACTGCAAGCTCGAAATCCTGGCCGGCCAGCCCCACGCCCTTCAGGTCATTGCGCCGCGCCTTGTTGGCCTCGGCCAATCCTTCGATGCGATTGTGCGCGTCGACGACATATGGGGAAACACCTGCCGCGATCGCAATTTGCGGGGCACGCTCGTGATCACCGCTCCGGACGCGACCCAACGCACAGAGCCGATCGCGCTAGCCGCGGAGGACTGGACATTCGCGCGGATTTCCGGGCTTTCCTTCACCGAAGCCGGCGAGTGGAAACTGGAAGCATGGCTCGACGGCGAACCCTTTGTCGCAGCGGCCATCGCCTATGTCCAGAGTGAAGAAGGCGCATTGCGTCCTCTCTACGCGGATCTGCACGTTCATTCCGACGACACTGTCGGAACCAACGACGCGACTTACAATCTCACCTACGGACGAGATATCGCCGGGCTTGACGTAGTGGGCTACACCGTCAACGACTTCAACATCACCGAAGCGAATTGGAACAAGGCCGTGGAAATTATCCATGGCCTCAACGAGCCCGGCCGCTTCGTCTGTTATCCGGGAACAGAATGGTGCGGCAACTCTGCAGCCGGCGGCGACCGCAACGTCGTCTTCCTTCGTGATGGCAAGCCGCGCTTCCCCTTTGATGAAAAAGGACAGTCCCTCCGCTCTTTCGAATGGAATGAGACGACGGCCGGAACGATCCGACCCGGCGTGTGGCCAGTAGACCGGCTCCATGCCGCCTATGAGGACGATCCGGAGGGCCATTTGCTGATCCCGCATGTGGGCGGCCGGCGCTGTATTCTGGATTGGAACCATCCGGAGCTGGAAAGGCTCATCGAGATCGGTTCCGCCTGGGGGCAATTTCACTGGCTCTACACCGAGGCGCTCGCACGCGGATACAGGGTCGGCGCCTCGGCCGCGAGCGACGAGCACCAAGGCCGATGCGGCGGCGGCGCGCCGGCAACCGGAACTTTCGGTTCGCGCGGCGGGTTGACGGGCGTCATCGCAGACCGTTTCGACAGGGCCGGCGTCGGCAGCGCACTCAGGGCACGGCGCACCTTCGCCACGACAGGCGAGCGGAGTTTCGCTGTTCTGTCCCAGGGAAAGCATTTCATGGGCGAGGCGTTCAACGCGGAACCTGACGAGCCGCTCTCCTACCGTCTGCTCGGCCATGCCGGCTGGGAAGAGGTTCAACTCTATGATGGCGATCGCCTCGTGTGGAGCCGCGATCTGCATGCAGAGGCCGGCCTCAGCGAACGCAACGTCCGTATCCGTTTCGGTGGCGCTCGCATCAAGGATCGCTATCGGGCAGCCTATTGGAGCGGCGATGTCGCCGTGACTGGCGCGGCGCTCCTTGATCTGTATGGGGTCGGCTTTGACCATCCTGAACAGAGCGTGTGGCGCACCGGCCTCGGCAAGCTCGGCTTTAGAACGGCAACGCACGGCGATATCGACGGAATTGAGTTCACGCTTTCGGACCTAAGCGACGCTCACATTACCATCGACGCCAAACTCCACGGCTACAGCAAGATCGGCGACCCGCTTCAGCCACCACCACATGTGCATGCCCCCGAAGCAAGGCTGGAAGTCAGTGGGAAAAATCTGATTGCAAAGGGCTCGATCACACTCGATCTGCTGGGCGTCGAGCTGCGTCTGATCGTGGAAAGGGTTACAGACCAACCGCTACCAAGAGATCTCGCGGGCGAGATTTCGTTGCACAAACTTGAACTCGATCCGGGACGAGAACACCCGCTGTTCCTGACGGCGCGTCAGCGGGATCAATCTCGAATTTGGACGTCTCCGTTGTTCTTGAAGTCTCGGTAGTTGATGCTCCTAGTTGATGGTGCAGGTCATATTGGCATATTCGTCAGCGCCTCCGCCATGTGTTTGGCAGAGGCCGCCGTATTTGTTTCAGGCTTGCTTTGCCACGAGCCTTGAGGTCTCCCACACCGCTACGACGCGGGAGACCTCTTGGGATCGTCAACTCCACGCATGCAGCGGGGGCTTTTCGCCATTCAGGAAATACCTTCCGAGAATGGCGTATTTCCAGCGCACAGGGTCATGGAGCGTGTGGGTGCGCGCATTGCGCCAATGGCGATCGAGATTGTGCTCGGCAAGCGTTGAGCGGGTGCCTGCCAGTTCAAACAGCTTATTGGTCGCCGCAATTGCGATTTCGGTCGACAGGATCTTGGCCTCAGCCGTTACGATCTGCGCTTCGGCGACCGTCTCCGCATTGGGGTTCAGCACGGCGCGGTCGATTGCATAGCCGGCTTTTTCCAGAAGCGCTTGCGCGGCATGCAGGCGCAGCGTCAGGTCGCCGACGGCCTGGATTGTATAGGGATCCTCCCAGGCATGATCCTGGCCGCTATCCACCCATGCCCGGCTCTTGGTGCGCACGAAGGCGACCGTCTCGTCAATGGCGGCCTGTGCGATACCCGTGTCGACGGCAACCTGGATGATCTGGAATATGGCGCCATCGGCGGTCGGCACTTCATAGCCCTTGTATCCGGGCACGAGATGGGTCTTCGGCACCTTGACGTTGTCGAGAAGCACCGTACCGGAGAGCGTCGTTCGCTGCCCGAACGAGGACCAGTCATCGATGACAGTCAGCCCTGGCGCATCGCGCTCGGCAATCGCATACCAGGCCCGCCCCTCGTCATCGAGCGCGACAATCGGCACCAGATGCGCGAGCAGTGCGCCGGAGGAGTAGAACTTGCGCCCGTTGACGACGACGTGGTCGCCGGCATCGGTGAAGCGCGTCTCGAAATCGACTGCCCGTTTGGAACCGAATTCCGAAAAAGCGTTGCCGAAGCGGGTGCCCTTCAGCACCTCAGCAAACAGAAGTTTCTGTTGGGCGGGATCCGATACGGTCCGGATGGCAGCAACGACGCCCAGATGGTTCTGGGCGATCTGGCCGATCGAGGAATCCGCTGCCGATATGATCTCGATGACCTTTGCGAGCGTTGCGTACGAAACCTCCGGGCCGCCGAAGGCTTTTGGCACATTGATGGACCATAGGCCGCTTTGCGAAAAGGCATCCAGCTCGGCGACGGGCCAAATGCGTTCGCGGTCGCGCTTGGCCGAGTCCTTCACGAATTCGGTCGCAAGCCGCCGTGCAACGGCGATTGCCTCAGCATCGTCCTTGATGACATGGGCAGGCTCAGCCGGTCGAGGAACCGCCGGTACAGCCTTGACGGCATTTTCGGTGTTGACCTGTGAGAGCGTCATGATGGTTTCTCCTTGTTGAGGATGGCGGCCGATCAGGCCGGTGGGAGGTTTGTTGCGGCGGGTGTGGGTGCGGGTGTCGATTTCTGACCGAGATAAAATGCTTTGACGTCGTCGCGCCCGCGCAACTCGGCTGCATCTCCCGAAAGAACGGCGGTGCCGTTTTCGAGAACTGTCGCGCGGTCGGCATAACGCAGAGCGATCGCCGAATTCTGTTCGGCAACGAGCATGGAAAGGCCGCTTTCAACATTCAGCCGCCGCAGCATCCGGAAAATGTCCTGCACGACGATCGGCGCCAGCCCCATGGACGGCTCGTCGAGCACCAGCAGCTTTGGACGTGACATCAATGCACGGCCGATCGCCGTCATTTGCTGTTCACCGCCTGAAGCAAGGCCGGCCAATGCGCGGCGCTTCTCCTTCAGCCGGGGAAAAATTGCGTAGATTCTCTCTAGATCCGCGGCGATCTCAGCGCGCGAGCTGCTCCGTCCGAGACCGCCGGAAATGAGATTTTCCTCGATGGTCAAATTGCGGAAGCAATGCCGGCCCTCGAGGACCTGCGCGAGACCGGCGCGCACCAATTCGGCCGGCGTTGCCGTTGTAACGTCACGGCCATCGTATAAGACGCCTCCAGCGGTAATCTCGCCGCGCTCGGCCGGAAGCAGATTCGAAATCGCCTTGAGCGTCGTCGTCTTGCCGGCGCCATTGGCACCCAGCAGCGCCAGAATCTCGCCGCGGCGCAATGTGAAGCTGACACCGTGAAGCGCCGTGATTGCTCCATTGTAGGTCGCTTTGATCCCGTCCACGCTCAGCAGAACGTCTTTTCCAGCCATGGTCCACCCAATCTCAGTGTGGTTTCGTGTGCGAGCGGGGCATCGGCAGAAAGCGGCATTACCGTGCTGCCGATGCCCAGCCACCGGGCTCAGTTCGTCACGGCCTGTGCGTCTTCAGACGTGCGCAACTTGATGCCTCTTTCCTTGGCGTAGGCTTCCGAGGATTTCTCGATAATCGGCCTCAACAGGGCCCAGTCCGGCGCAATCCAATCGGAGACGACGTTCCACTTCTTGCCGTCCCACTGCTGAAAGGTCACGTAGCCGTTGCCTTCGTGATTGTCCCAGGTGACGTTGATGGAATGGAACAGGCCCTTGGCGCCGAGCGCCTCGACTCGAGCCGGATCAAGCTGCAGGTGCTCGAAGCCCCAGCGGACCTCGTCGCCCGTCAGAGTCCGATGTCCGAACTTTTCCTGGGCAATACGGATCGCCTCGACGTTCAGGATACCGTTGACGATACCGAGATTGTGGTAGACGGAGCCGATGCGCTTCTTGTCTTCCAGATTGCCCTTGCCATTGTCATAGAGCGTCTTCACGATCTCCTGGACGATCGGATATTCCGTGCCGGAGGCTTGGGTCGTGATGGCGGTATATCCCTTCGCGGCGTCGCCTGCCGGGATCACGTCCTCTTCCGAGTTAGACCAGACGTTGCCGATGATATGGTCGGCAGGAAAGCCGGTCTTGGCCGCGGTTTTCAGGGCGACCGGGTTCATGACACCCCAGCCGCGCAGCACGACGTAATCCGGCTTGGCGCGGCGGATCGTCAGCCATTGTGCCTGTTGCTCGTTGCCCGGATGCGGCACTTCGATCTGCTGCAGTTCGAAGCCATATTTCTGCGACAAGAGTTCATAGATCGGGATCGTTTCCTTGCCGTAGGGCGAGCCGTGATAGAGCACGACGATCTTCTTGCCCTTCAGCTTGTCGAGACCGCCGAGCTTCGAGGCGATGTAGTTCACGATGCCCGAGGTCTCGCTATAGGGATTGAGCAACAGCGGAAAGACATAGGGGAAAACGCGGCCATCAGTGGAATCCGTGCGACCATGGTTGATGGTGATCAACGGCACCTTGTCCTGCGTGATGCGGTCGATCATGGCATAGGCGATACCGACGGAAAGCGGGTTCCAGGCGGCAATATTCGGATTGCTCTTGAGACGCTCGTAGGCCTCGACGCCGCGTTCAACCTCGTATTGCGTTTCCGCTTCCGACCAGGTGAGCTTGACGCCGTTGACGCCGCCATCCCGCGTGTTGATGAGGTTCAGGTAATCGATGAAACCGCCGAAGAAACCCGTGCCGCCGGCCGCATAGGGCCCGACGCGATAGCTTTGCAGCGGGAAATATTGTTCATCGGCATGGGCGGCCGGTACCGCGGCCGAGACGGCCAGTCCAGCCGCAATGACAGCGGCCTTCAATTTCGCAAGCATGGTCATGTTTGGATACACTCCGGGTATTGTCCGGTGTGATGGCCGGAACTGGGTTGAATGAGCGATGGGTTTGATGTTTGCGGAGCTTGTGCCCAGCTTGGTCAGGCCGGCCTGTCGATGGCAGAGCCCAACCGCCTTCGGATCTTGCCCCAGAGCGAGGAAAGCCCGTCCGGTTCGAGGATCAGAAACAGAATGATCAAGGCGCCGAGCACGATGCGCTGGCTCATGTCGAGCACGCCGGAATCGAAGACATCGCCGAGCAGGAACGAGCCCAGTCGGGATAGCACGAGCGGGAAGGCGACGATCAGAGCGGCGCCGAGAAAGGCGCCCCGCGTCGAGGCAAGGCCGCCGATGATGATGATGAAAAGGATCTGGAACGATCGGTCGAGGTTAAAGCCGGCCGGCTCGACGGTCCTCAGATAGGCAAAGGCCCAAAGCGCTCCCGCAACGGCGATGATGAAAGAGGAGATAGCAAAGGCCAGCAACTTGGTTCCCAGCACGGGCACACCGATGATGCGCGCCGCTGTCTCATTATCCCGAACGGCGATGAAGTTGCGGCCGGTTTGAGAGGTCGTCAGCCGATGCGCCAGGAAGGTCAGCACCACCACGATCGTAAGTGAAAAGAGATAGCGACCTACCGGGCCTGTAAATTCCACGCCCGCAAGCGTCAGAGGCGGCGCATCGATGACCCCGGAGGCAGAGTCGTTGGAAAACCAGCTAAATTTGGTGAGAGCCCACTGCACGAAGAACTGCGCAGCCAGCGTCGACACAGCAAGATAAAAGCCCTTCAATCTGAGGCTAGGCAAGCCGAAGACGATACCGATCACCGCCGCCAGAAGGCCGGCCAGCAGGATGCTGATGATCAAAGGCAGGCCATCGACGCGCAGATTGAAATTGTAAGCAGCAAAGGCACCGACGGCCATGAAGGCGGCGCTTCCGAGCGAGACCTGGCCTGCATAGCCGGTAAGCAGATTCAGCCCGAGGCCGGCAAGGCTGAGCGCCAGGAACGGCAAAAGGATCGCCTCGAACAAATAGGTCGAACCGACAAAGGGAACCACGAGGTACGCGCTGGCAAGGATGGCAATCGGTGTCAGCCAGCGGCTGAAGAGCCATGTGGGATGAAGATCGACGGTGACGACAGCCATATCAAACCCTTTCCACGAGCTTTTGCCCAAACAGGCCGGAGGGGCGGATGAGCAGGAAGGCGAGTGCTGCGACATAGGCAATCCAGCCTTCGATGCCGCCGCCGAAATATTCGCCGATATAAACTTCCGCGAGCTTCTCGGTCGCGCCGATCAGCAGACCGCCGACGATCGCACCCAAAATGGAATCAAAGCCGCCGAGAACGAGGACGGGCAGCGCTTTCAGCACCACCAGCGACAGAGAGAACTGCACGCCGAGCCGCGCGCCCCATAGCAGGCCAGCCACCAGTGCTACGACACCGGCAGCCGCCCAGACCGTTGCCCAAATCCAGGGCAGTTTCAGCCCGACAGCAAGCGCGGCGAACTGATCGTCCGCTACAGCCCGGAATGCCAGCCCAATTCGGGTGTAGCGGAAGAAGGCGGACAGCGCCGCCACCATCGCGGCAGCGACCGCCGCCGCAAAAAGATCGAACTGGCTGATGAACACGCCGCCGATGTCGAAGGGAACATCCTCGATCCCGAGCTCCAGACCGTGGACCTGCGTGCCCCAGATGAGTTGAGCCGCCCCCTCGATGATATAGGAGAGCCCGAGCGTCGCCATGAAAAGCGTAATCGGCGGCTTGTTGGTCAATGGTCGCAGCACGGTACGCTCGATGGCAATGCCGATCAGCACCATGACAGCGAATGTAATGACGAGCGCCAAGGCAAAGGGAACGCCACGCTCAAGAAGGCTGACAAAGGTCAGCGCGGCAAACAGCAACATTGCCCCTTGAGCGAAATTGAGCACGCCCGACGTCTTGTAGATCAGCACGAAACCGATGGCGACGAGCGAATACATAACGCCCGAGAGCAAGCCGCCAACCAGCACTTCGATCAGAAACGGCCAGTCGAAATCTGCCATCAGATGCCCTCCCCATCCTCGTTTTCCGCAACGACGCCGAGATAGGCGTCGATGACGCGCTTGTCGGCACGAATTTCGCCCGGACTGCCGTCGGCGATCTTGCGGCCGTAATCGAGGACCGCGATCCGGTCGGAAAGCTGCATGACCACGCCGATATCGTGTTCGATGAGGATCACCGTCGTGTCATACCGATCTCGGGCAGACCGGATGAAGTCGGCCATGTCGTTCTTTTCGCTCGCCGTCATCCCCGCCATAGGCTCGTCTAGAAGCAGGATCTTCGGTTCCGCCACCAGGGCGCGGGCGAGCTCGACGCGTTTTTGCAGTCCGTAGGGCAGCGTGCCTACGAGACGATGACTGACCTGGCCCAGATGCAGGAACTCGAGAATACGGGCCGCCCGCTCGCGTGCATCCGCCTCTTCGCGGCGCGCGCGGCCAAGCCCGAGGATCTGTTCGGCAAAGGTCGAGCGCACGGTATAGGCTCGACCGGCGATGACGTTATCAGTGACACTCAAGCCCTTGAACAAGGCGAGGTTCTGGAACGTGCGGGCAATGCCAAGCGATGCCAGCAGTTCCGTCGGCACATGGCGATAGGTGTTGGAGCCGATACGAACATGGCCCTCGTTCGAGCGATAGACACCGCTGATGATGTTGATCAGCGAACTCTTGCCTGCGCCATTTGGACCGATAATCGCCCGGATCTCCCCCGGCTCAACAGAAAGGTCTACATCGACCAAGGCAGCGACCCCACCAAATGACAGGCTGATGCCATGCAAAGAGAGAGCATGGGTCTCTTCGTCATGCTGCGGGATGCCGCCGGTCTTGCCCGGTGGCAACGCGCGAGCAATCTGGTCGCCGGAGCCCCGCAGCGTACCAGGATCCAGCACGTCAAGGGAATAGGTCGCGGCAGGCATTCAGTGTCCTCCATTCGGCTCGGGCGCGGCTTGAACATGGCACGCCAATCCCGTTGGCGTGGACCAATCGGCCCACGCACCCATCATGTTTCACTTACGAGGTATTTTGCTGCAGCGAGCCTATTCGGCCGCCACTGGCTGGGTACTAGCAGCCTCTTCGAGCTCACGAACCAGCGGGATCACATGCTTGCCGAAATACTCGACCTCCTCCTGGAAATGCAGGAAGCCCAGCAGGATCAGATCCGCACCCGCCTGCTTCAGCGCCACAACCCGCTCGGCAACCTGCCGTGGCGTGCCGATGAGGTTCGAGCGGAAGCCATCATTATATTGAACGAGGTCTTCGAAAGAGGATTTCGCCCAGTTTCCTTCGCCTTCCGGCGACGCCTTGCCGGCGTTCTTAACTTCATGCCCGAAAGCATTGACCGCCTCGGGATTGGCCTTCTCGATGATCTCGGCAAGCACTGCCTTGGCTTCTTCCTCCGTTTCGCGCACGATTGCGAAGGCGTTCACCCCGATCCGCACGGAATGGCCATTCTCCTTGGCCTTCGATTGGATGTCGTCAACCTGCTTGCGGATCTCGGCCGGCGTATTGCCGTTGGTGAAATACCAGTCAGACACCCGGGCCGCCATGTCGCGAGCGGCACGGGAGGAGCCGCCCTGGAAAATCTCCGGCTGCGGGTCGATCGGCTTCGGCTTCAGCGAATAATTGTTGAAGCGATAGAAATCGCCGCGGAAGGTGAAATTGTCCTCGGTCCAGATGCCGCGAAGTGCACGGATGAACTCCTCCGAGCGACGATAGCGCTCGTCATGATCGAGCCAATGCTCGCCAATGGCGGCGAATTCGCCGCGGAACCAGCCGCTCACGATATTGACCGCGACGCGCCCGTTGGTCAGGTGATTGATGGTCGCAATCTGCTTGGCGGCAAGGGCCGGATTCCAAGGACCGGGCAGGATCGCCGCGATCACCTTCAATGTCGTGGTCGATTCAAGCAGGGCGTGACTAAACGAGACGGACTCATGCTGAAACTCCGCTCCATAACCTGCCGTGAAACGGATCTGGCTCAAGGCATATTCGAAACCGCTCGCTTCGGCGATCTGCGCAAGCTTCCTGTTGTATTCGATCGTCCAACTCGTACGCTGTTCGATATTCGAAATCACCAGGCCTCCCGAAACATTCGGCACCCAATAGGCAAATTTGACCGGATCGTTCGCGGCATTGGAAAAAGTCATGTAAAGCTCCCTCTTGAATTTCGTTCTATGGGCTAGGCTGCCAATCCGCTGTGTTTTCCCGGGGCGGCGATCGCTCCGATGTCGAGCGCTGGCGTGATTGTCGCGACCTCTTCGACGGCTCGATCGATGCGCTCGAGGACGGCGGGATTCGTGAGTTCGTGATCGGCGAAGTCGGCCTCAAGCGCATAGATTGCGGTCGGGACGGTCAGCGCATTGAAGAAACCGAAGAGCGGCCGCAATTGGTGCTCAAGCATCAGGCCATGCAACAGTGTCCCGCCGGTTGCGGCGAGAATGACCCGTTTGCCCGCGAGTGCTCGATAATCGACGAGATCAAAGAGATGCTTCAGCGCGCCGCTGTAGGACGCGCGATAGACGGGCGATCCAACAATTATGATATCGGCGCCTTCCACCGCGGCGATGATCGCCTTGCCTTCGGTATCGAGTTGATCCGCTCTAAGCGCCCGAAAGAGCACGGGGGCCGCGTCGACAAGCTCGATGGACTGCACATCGCCACCAACGCGCTGCCGCAGCCGATTGGCGGCGACGTTCACCAAGGACGCCGTCCTGGATGGTCTTTTGACATTGCCACTCAGCGCGAGGATGTTCATGATGATGATCTGTCCGGTTAATTAGATAATTTACCCTATATATTTAGTAGATTTTTGATAGGCGAAGATGTTCTAATCTTCGAAGCAAAGTGGATTGAATTCCTATTTTCAGTGGCGGCTTATCGGAAGAATTTTCTCAAACCCAAAGCATCAGGGATAGCGGATGTGCTGAAGAATTGAGGCCAGAGCGCGACCAGGGAACTGAATGACATATGGAATTGGAAGCGCAATCGTCTTAAGAGGTCCGGCAACCTCTCAGGCGCCTGCTCGCGATCTGAACGCCACGGCCCTCAGATGTCGAATGCTTCTTTCAGATTGAAGCCCTTGCGTTCACGCATGTCGAGATCGGTCTCGATATGGGCGATGTGCTGCAGCATAAGGCGGCAGGCCCTGTCCGAATCCTTCTGCTCAAGGGCATCGACGATTTCGCCGTGTTCATGATGGCCGCAGCTCGAGGCTGTCGACTGGCCGTAGAGCGCGATCACCAGCGAGGAGCGAGCGACGAGTTCCTCCATGAAGCGCTGCATGATGGCGTTGCCTGATATCACCGCGATTGCCAGATGAAAATCGCCTGAGGCCTTGATCTCCGCGCGGCGGGCGGCCGATCCGTGCTCTTCGACCAGCCTGCCTTCCAGCAATAGAAGCTGCCGCAGATGCTGGATGTCCGCCGGCGATATCCTGGCTGCCGCCTCAAGCAGGATGCCTGGCTCGACGAGCCGGCGTGCGGCGAAGATCTGCCGTGCCTCCTCCGGGGACGGATAGGCGACAAAAGCGCCGCGATTTTTCTCGACACTGACAAGCCCTTCATAGGAAAGCGCCTGCAAGGCGGCACGCGCCAGCGTGCGGCTGACATTGAAGAGATTGCCGACATCTGCCTCGGAAAGCTTCGCGCCAGGAGCAAGGCGTCTTTCAACGATCGCGTCGCGAATGGCGTCGCGGATCTGCTGCGTGCTTGTTTCGGCTGAATCGTCGGCGGCTTGGAGGGCGCCCGCAGTTGGCTTCATGAAATACGACCTGATTTTCCCTGAACATACCCAGGTTCGTCGCAAAAATCCAATAGATTTGAGTGCAGTTACGACGCCAAATTGTATACAATCATGTGATTATTTTGTGTACGAAAGCCTATTTGATGTGCACTCGTCGAATTACCGATGATATCCATTCAATCTAAGAATTCCAAAAACTTCGATTGTTATCAATAGTTTGCTGCAATGCACCGAAATTGGCATGGCTCGTGCATTGTCTCTTTTAAACAGAGGAAGGCATGATGTCGAAAGCGGCAGAGATCGATATAGTATCCGTTTCGAAGATCTATGGCAGCACGACAGCCGTGCATGCCATCAGTCTGAAGATTCCTGCCGGTTCTTATTGCTGTTTTCTCGGTCCATCGGGCTGCGGCAAGACGTCGACCCTTCGCATGATCGCCGGGCACGAAAGCATTTCGTCGGGCGATATCCGCCTCGGAAACACCGTCGTCACCGACTTCCCGCCAGCCAAGCGCGGCACGGCCATGATGTTCCAGTCCTATGCGCTCTTTCCGCATCTCGATCTCATCGACAATGTCGCCTTCAGCCTGAAGATGAAGGGCGTGGACAAGGACGAGCGTCGGGCCAAGGCGCTTGAGATGCTGAAGCTGATGCAGATGGAGGCCTATGCCACACGGCGTCCGGCGCAGCTTTCCGGCGGGCAGCAGCAACGCGTGGCCCTCGCCCGCGCGCTGATTACCGATCCGGAAGCCCTGCTGCTCGATGAGCCGCTCTCGGCGCTCGATCCGTTCCTGAAGATCCGCATGCGCGCCGAGTTAAAGAAGCTGCAGAAGACGCTCGGGATTACCTTCGTGCATGTGACGCACAGCCAGGAGGAGGCCATGGCGCTCGCCGATATCATCGTCATCATGAACGATGGCCGGATCGAGCAGGCGGCCACGCCCCGTCAAGTCTTCGAGCGTCCTGCGACAGCCTTCGTCGCCCGCTTCATGGGAGACCATAACGTGCTTTCCGGCCGGGTGGCATCCAGCGAAAACGGCGTGCTGACGATGACAGTGCCCGAGGGGCAGAGTTTTTCTGTGTCAGGAACCGGTAGGGACGTGGGCGAGGCCATCGATATCGGCATCCGCACAGACCGCGTGCGCCTGCAAGTGGCTTCCGAAAAAACCCTCGGCTTCAACGGCATCGTCTCCAACATCGAATATCGCGGCGCGTCGGTGAAAATCACCGTCAACGGCGCGGGCAGCGACGACTTCACGGTCATCGCGAGCGACGGCGATTACTTCGCCAAACCCGTATCGGTCGGCGATGCGGTGTCTCTGAGCTGGGCTCCGGAGGACGTCGTCCTCCTTGGCCGGGTTTCCGCATGAATTCCAAGCATCACAACAGGGGAACTGACATGACGACTGAAACGAAGACCACTAAGGCGGCCAAAGGAATTTCCCGCCGCTCGCTTTTGAAGACCGGCGCTGCCGCCGCCGGCGCGATCGCCGGCTCCGGCCTCATCACCGGCTTTCCGACCATCTGGGCGCAATCGAACATCACGCTTCGCCAGTTCGGCACCGGCGTTTCGAACATCAATGCCATTGCCGAAAAGTGCAAGGCCGATCTCGGCATCACACTGGAAATGACGGCAACCGACTCCGACGCCGCCGCCCAGCGCGCCGTCACCCAACCTGACAGCTATGACATTGCCGACATCGAATACTGGATCGCCAAGAAGGTCTTCCCAACCGGCGTTCTGCAGCCGATGGACGTCAAGAAGCTCAAATATTACGACAAGATCGTGCCGCTGTTCATCAACGGCAAGCTGAAGTCGGACAGCGTCATCGCCCAGGGCACGGCGCCACACACGGTCGGCTTCGTCGAAGCGCAAGGCTCCAAGAAATTCGCCAAGGAGCCGACGCAGTGGATGACGATGGTTCCGACCATCTACAACGCCGACACGCTCGGCATCCGTCCGGACCTGACCGGTCGTCCGATCACAAGCTGGGCCGACATTCTCGATCCCGCTTTCAAGGGCAAGACCGCGATCCTCAATATCCCGTCGATCGGTATCATGGATGCCGCGATGATCATGGAAGCCGCCGGCAAGATCAAATATGCCGACAAGGGCAACATGACGAAGGCGGAGATCGACAAGACGATCGACTTCCTGATCAAGACCAAGGGTGACGGCCAGTTCCGCGCCTTCTGGAAGTCATTCGACGAAAGCGTCAACCTGATGGCGTCGGGCGAAGTCGTCATCCAGTCGATGTGGTCGCCGGCCGTTGCTGCTGTGCGCTCCAAGGGGATCGCCTGCACCTTCCAGCCGCTCAAGGAAGGCTATCGCGCCTGGGGCGGCGGCCTTGGCCTCGCCTCGCATCTGAAAGGCGCGCAGCTCGACGCCGCTTACGAATACATCAACTGGTACACCTCCGGCTGGGTCGGCGGCTACCTCAATCGCCAGGGCTACTACTCGGCCTGCATGGAAACGGCCAAGCAATTCATGTCGGCCGACGAATGGGGCTACTGGATCGAAGGCAAGCCGGCGCAGGGCGATATCCTGTCTCCGGAAGGCAAGGTCATGGAGAAGGCCGGCGCCGTTCGCGACGGCGGCTCGTTCGAAGCCCGCATGGGCGCGGTCGCCTGCTGGAACTCGGTGATGGACGAAGACCGCTACATGGTCCGCCGCTGGAACGAGTTTATCGCCGCCTAAGCACCACCCCCAAATCAAATCCTCTCCCCGCAAGCGGGGGGAGGAAGCCGCTAACGGAGAGACCGGGACATGGCGACGATCGCCTCCTCAGAAACAGATCAGGCACCACGGAAAGCAGGTGGCCATTTCGGCGTGCCGCTATGGCTCGTCTCCTATCTGCAGGCAGCGCCGCTCTTTCTGATCCTGGGTTTCTTCTTCCTGCTGCCGATCGCGATGATCGGTGTCGTCAGCTTCTGGGACTATGATTTCGCCGGTCTCTATCCCGCCTTCCTGACCACGAATTACACCGATACGCTCGGTTCTTGGGTCACCTGGAAGACCTATCTCAATACGCTGAAATTCACCGCCATCGTCTGGGTATTGACGCTGGTGATCGGCTTCTGGGTTGCCTATTTCCTCGCCTTCCACATCCGCCGCACATCGACGCAGATGGTGCTTTTCCTCGTCTGCACAGTGCCTTTCATGACATCGAACATCATTCGCATGATCTCCTGGATCCCGGTGCTCGGACGCAATGGCCTCGTTAATTCGACCCTGATCCAGATGGGCCTCATACCGAAGCCGATCGAATGGCTGCTCTATTCCGATTTCGCCGTCGTGCTCGCCATGGTGCATCTCTATACGCTGTTCATGGTGACGCCGATCTTCAACACGCTGATGCGCATCGACCGCTCGCTGTTCGAAGCGGCGCGCGATGCCGGCGCCAGCGGCTGGCAAATCCTCTGGAACGTGGTGATCCCCCTTGCCAAGCCCGGCATGGCGATCGGCACGATCTTCGTCGTAACGTTGGTCATGGCCGATTTTTCGACCGTGCAGGTCATGTCCGGCGGCCAGAGCGCCTCTATCGCGCTGATGATGAAAAACCAGATGTCGCTTCTGCAATACCCAGCCGCGGCAGCGAATGCCGTCGTACTGCTGGTCCTCGTCCTGCTGATGGTCTCCGCCATCCTGCGCGTCGTCGATATCCGCAAGGAGCTTTGAGATGAACCGCGAAAAGCGCAGCCTGGAATTCTATGTCCTGGCGATCTTTTTCCTTGTCTTCGTGCTGTTTCTCTATGGCCCCCTCTCGGCGATCCTTATCCTTTCCTTCCAGGGACCGGATGGCGGCCTGACCTTTCCGCTGAACGGTGTCTCTCTGCATTGGTTTGCGAATCTGTTCGAGAAGCAGGCGGTCGGCGATTTCGGCGCCTCGTTCCGCCGATCCCTCATGCTCGGGCTGATGGTGATGATCGTCACCGTCGTCGTGTCGCTGCTGGCAGGCCTGGCCTTCCGCCGCCGCTTTCGTGGATCATCATTGCTGTTCTACGCGACGGTCGCCAGCCTGGTGGTTCCGTCGATCATCATCTCGCTCGGCATCGGCGTCGTTTTCCAGCAGGGCGGTCTTGCTCCGGCCTGGTATTCCTCGGGCTTCGGCGCGCATCTGACCTGGACGCTGCCCTTCGGCGTGCTGATCATGTTCGCCGTCTTCAACCGCTTTTCACCGGCTTACGAGGAGGCTGCGCGCGATCTCGGGGCGACCTCATGGCAGACCTTCCGCCATGTCGTGCTGCCGATGATCACCCCGAGCCTGATCGGCGTCGGCCTATTCGGCTTTACGCTGTCCTATGACGAGTTCGCGCGCAGCCTGATGACATCCGGCACCTACAACACGCTGCCGCTCGAAATCTACGGCATGACCACCAACGTCACCACGCCCGTGCTTTATGCGTTGGGAACTGTGACCACCCTCTTTTCCTTCACCATCATTCTCGTGGCGCTCGGCATCATGGCCATGCTCGGCCGCCGGCAGGCCAAGAAAAGCTGAGATCATGCGTTTATTGCTCATCAATCCGAATACCAGCGCGTCGATGACCGAAAAGGCTGCGATTGCCGCCCGCGCCGTCGCTGCGTCTGGAACGGACATCATTGCCGCCACGTCACGGATGGGACCAGCTTCTATCGAGGGATATTATGACGGCGCGCTCGCCGTTCCCGGCCTGTTGAGCGAACTCAAGGAACGACTGACGATAGGCTATGATGCGGCAATCATCGCCTGTTTCGATGATACCGGCCTCGAGGCCGCCCGGTCGTTTTGCGATGTCCCCGTTCTGGGGCTTTGCGAGTCCGCCGTCGCGACCGCTGGCTTTCTCGCCCAGCGCTTCACGGTCGTGACAACGCTGGAGCGTTCACGTGTCCTGATCGACAATCTCGTTCAACGCTACGGCATGGGCGGTCGGGCGAAGGTGCGTGCTTCCGATATCGCCGTGCTGGAACTCGAACATGCCGCATCCGGGGCGATCGGCAAGTTGCGAGCGGAAATCGAACGAGCGCTGGAAGAAGACGGGGCGGAGGCGATCGTGCTCGGCTGCGCCGGCATGACTGATCTTGCGCACGAGTTGCAGGCGATCTACGGCGTCCCGGTGATCGACGGCGTCGCGGCGGCGGTGAAACAGGCGGAAGCACTGGTGTCGCTCGGCCTCTCCACCAGCAAACGCGGCTCCTATGCCTCGCCGCTGCCGAAGCCCTTTAGCGGCGCGATGAGCGATTTCGCGCCAAGGAAACTAGCTGTCTGAAGGCCGGCACGAAGATCATGCCCTGCTCGCTCAATCAGTAAAGTAGAGCGGCAGTTTCTCACCAACAAAGCGCAATGCGTTATTTTCCGATGCAGCTCTTTGGCGGAGCCATACTCTCGCGCGGGATCAGCCTGCTGCGGATGACAACACGCCTGTCCCGCTCCTTCTTTTCCTGTCCGATGGCATCAAGCAGGCGCGCCACGGCAACCTGTCCCATCTCCTCGAATGGCTGTTCGATCGTCGAGAGCGGCGGAAAGCAAAACTCGCATACCGGTGCGCCATCGAAAGAAACCACCGACAGATCCTCGGGAATTCGCAACCCCGTGTGCTGTATGCGACTGATGAAAGAAATCGCCATGTCATCGCTTGTCGCAATCACCGCTGTCGGCTTGTCCGTCAGCCGCGCGAAGTCGGCCGCCGCCTGAATGCCGATCTTGAAGCCTTCCTGGTAGTCGAGGTTACCGCCGGATCGCGACACCGCCTCCTCAGAAAGCTCGGCATCGCGCAAGGCTTCGATCACGCCGCCATAACGTTCAACGTCGTGATAATTGCCCTCCGGACCGGCGATATAGAGAAACCGTTTATGGCCCAGTCTGATCAGCTCGGTTGTCACGTCCCGTACCGCCTCACGATCATTCGTCACGACACTCGGCACCCCGGCGTCGCTCATGTCGAGCAACATGGAGACGATCGGCAAGCCCGCATTGGCTAAGGAGCGTCCATCGACCTCAGGCAGTTTCGACGACAGGATGATGGCGCCGCGAATGGTGCCGCCGAAGGCCAGGTTGAGAATATGCCTTTCCGATTCCGCATCGCGGCCCAGATTGGCGATCATCAGATTGTAGCCATTCTGCAGCAAGGCCTTGTTGATGCTTTGCAGAACTTGGGGAATGACTTGGGAAACACCGTAATAGAGTGATCCGGGAAGGATGATCATGATGGTGCTGGATTTGCCGACCCTGAGGCCGCGGGCCATAGCATTCGGCGTGTAGCCCAGTTGCTTGGCGGCCGCATCGATCTTGACGCGAGTCTTCTCGTTGACGCGCCCGGGATTGGCAAGTGCGCGGCTGACCGTGGAAATTGCCACTCCAGCCAGCCGCGCGACATCCGCCATTAAAGGCCCTGATTGCTCCTCCACCGGCATATCTTTGTTTTTTTTCAATTTTTTCTTCCTTCCCGATGCCTGCTGCGCCGGATGCTACGGTAATCGCAGCCATATAGCAAACGATTGCCAAAAACCGCTTGCATAAAAAAACGACTTGTCTACTATCTGGGCATGGCAAACGATTGCCAATGACAGCGCATTGAAATCATTATGGATTATTCGTTGTGGACCTCAACTCCACAACCGATCCCCCATGCCCGGAGAACAGATAGCGTCATGACCTCAACCGAACGGCTTCGCTTTGGCGTCGATCTCGTCACCTTTTTCCACCCCGGTTTCTGGGGCGTGAAGGATTACGACAGCATCATTGCACTCTCCCGAAGCGAACCCCGCGTTTTTTGGGACAAGATCCTTGATGCCGTGCAGGCTTCCGGCGTTAGCGGCGTGGAGTTGACCTTTTCGCCGTTCAACTGGCAGGACGCGACGAAGACCTACGGCTCGGTGGAGGCTTTCGCCGCCGAGCTTTCCAGGCGCGGACTGACACTGGCGAGCGGCTTTTTCGCAGAGCTGGAAGCGGCGGGCGATTTTACGGAGGCGAACGCACAGGCTGCCATCATCGAAAAGGCGGAGAAATACGCTGAATTCCTCAAAGCCTGCGGCAGCGATATCATGGTCATCGGCGCGCCGCTGCGTCAGACGCTCGGCGCCCAGCCGGTGCGGTTCTTCGATTTCGAGCAGGCGCGCAAGATTGCCGATTTCCTCAATCGCCTTGGCGCAGTTCTTTATGCGAAGGGCGTGCGGCTGGCCCTTCACACCGAGGCGCACTCGATCTTCGCTGCTTCCCGCGATGTCGATCTGCTGATGCTGCTGACAGACCCGGCTTACGTGCATATGTGCCCGGACACAGCCCATATCATCGTCGCCGGCTCGGACCCGCTGCAGGTCGTCGAGCGTCATCACGAGCGCATGATCATCGCCCACTGGAAGGATGCACTCGGACCTATGCCGGCCGATACCCCGATCGACGAGCACATCCATGATCGCCATCACCCCTATTTCTGCGGCTTCGGACTCGGCCGCGTCGATTGGCCGGGCTGGATCAGGCTGTTGCGAGACCGCGGCTATGAGGGCTGGGCCATTCTCGAGCTCGATGCCGCACCGGATCCGGTCGCCGACATCGCAAATGGGCTCAAGCTCGTGCGGCAGGCGCTTTTGCCGACCTATCGCTGATTTTCATGACCCGAAAACCAAAAGCCCCGCCAAGAGGGCTTTCTTGAAGAGGTGGAACGATGAAAAATACAATGAAGCTCCTACTGGTGGGAGCCGCCGTGCTCTCGGCAGCCATTTCCTCGGCCCGTGCCGAAGACAAGCCGAAAGCCGAGGTGATGACCTCCTGGACCTCCGGCGGAGAAGCGGCAGCTCTGGACGTCATTAAACAGGAGTTTGAAAAACGCGGCGGGATCTGGAAGGATTCGTCCATTGCCGGTTTCGGCGCGGCCGATGCAGCGTTTCAGAACCGCTTGGTCGCTGGCGATCCGCCGGCCGCCAAGCAGACCGTGCTCGGTCTCGCCAATGCGGACTTCGTCAGTCAGGGCCTTCTGAGCCCCATCGATGGCATCGCGAAAGCCGGAAAATGGGCGGATGTCCTGCCGAAATCGATCGCCGACCTCATTTCATACAACGGCCAGGTCTATCTTGCGCCCACCGGCGCCCATGGCGAAAGCTGGGTATTTTATTCCAAGGAGACCTTCGCCAAGGCCGGCGTGAGCGAAGAGCCCAAGAGCTGGGACGAATTCTTCGCGGCTCTCGACAAGCTCAAGGCCGCCGGCGTACAGCCGGTCGCCTGGGGCGGCCAATCCTGGCAGGAATCCAAGGTCTTCAACATGATCCTGCTGACACAGGTCGGCATCGACGGCTTCCTGAAGATCTATGTCGGCAAGGACAAGGGCGAGGCATCGACGGAAGGCGTGAAAAAGACGCTCGATATTCTCGGCAAGCTGCGTGCCTATGTCGATGAAGGTGCCGCAGGGCGCAACTGGAATGACGCAACTGCCATGGTCATCACCGGAAAGGCCGGCGTGCAGTTCATGGGCGATTGGGCCAAGGGCGAATTCGTTGCCGCCGGCAAAGCGCTCGGCAAGGACTATGGCTGCATGCTCGCCCCGCAATCGCCGGGGATGGTCTATGTCGCCGATTCCTTCTCATTCCCGAAGATCGCCGATGCGGCTTCACAGAAGGGTCAGACACTGCTCGCGGAGGTCGCCATGGATCCTGCCATCCAGGTCGAATTCTCGCTCAAGAAGGGTTCCGTGCCGATGCGCACCGACGTCGATAAGTCGAAGCTCGATATATGCGCGCAGAAAGGACTGGAATTGATGAGCGCGGGCAAGATCGTGCCGGACCAGGCTCTGATCCTCTCCCCGCAGCAAGCCGGCGCACTCAACGACTTTGTAGACGAGTTCTGGACCAACCCTTCGGAAGATAGCGCCTCCGGCGCCGAGAAATTCTTCGCGATCTTCGAATAGGGCCTCGTCAGGCGCCGACCGGCAGGGACGCCGGTCGGCTCTGCCTATTCCTTTTGCGAGAATTTGTTGAGAGAGTTTGCCGATGCAAGCCAAGCGCAGACGTTCCCTTGCTGCGACCTGTGCGCTCCTGCCGACATGGCTCGCCGCGATTTTCGTCTATATCGGCACCATGGTCTGGTCGGTGCGGCTGTCCTTCACGGATTCGACGATCTTCCCGTCGTCCAACTATGTCGGCTTTGCCCAATATACCAGGCTGTTTAAGAATTCGCGCTGGCTCGCCTCATTGGAAAATGTGCTGATCTTCGGCGCGCTCTATGTCGCAGGCTGCCTCGCCCTCGGCTTCGTGCTGGCAGCCGCCCTTGACCGCAAGGTCCGCTTCGAAAGCATGTTCCGCACCATATTCCTCTATCCCTATGCCATGTCCTTCGTGGTCACGGGCCTCATCTGGCAGTGGATGCTGAACCCGACCCTCGGCATTCAGGCCACCGTCCGGGCGTTTGGCTGGCAAGGCTTCGTCTTCGACTGGATCGTCAATCGCGACATGGCGATCTATACCGTCGTCTTCGCTGGCGTCTGGCAGGGGGCTGGCCTTGTCATGGTCATCGCGCTCTCCGGCATGCGCGGCATCGGCGAAGAGCAATGGAAAGCCGCCCAGATCGACGGAATACCGATCTGGCGCATCTATCTCTCCATTATCCTGCCGCAACTTGGGCCGGCGCTTGCGGCATCGGGCATGCTGCTCTCCATGGGCGTGATCAAGACCTATGATCTGATCGTGGCGCAGACCGGCGGCGGACCCGGCTATTCGACGGAAGTGCCTGCAAAATTCATTATGGACAATCTGTTCGAACGCCAGAACCTCGGACTGGCGAGCGCGGGAGCCACGGTCCTGGTGCTCTCCGTCATCATCGCCGTTGCACCGTTTCGCTATGCGCTTGCCATGCGCGCCAGAAGAAGGGGAGCGCGTTGATGGCAGCCCTTCACGCCCGCGGCCCAAAACCTTCGCGACTGACAGCCGGCCAGATCGGGCTCTATGCCTTCCTGATCCTTTCGGCGCTGTTTTTCCTGTTGCCGCTCTACACGATGCTCGTCACCTCCTTGAAAACGATGGAGGAAATCCGTCAGGGCCGTATCTTCGCCTGGCCCAGCCCGGTCACTTTCGATGCATGGAAGACAGCGTGGTCTGGAGCCTGCATGGGCACGCAATGCCTTGGCGTGCGCATCGGGTTCTGGAATTCGGTGAAGATCACCGTACCGGCCGTGGCGATTTCCGTCTTCATCGGTGCGATCAACGGTTATGCCCTGTCCTTCTGGCGACCGAGGGGATCGGGCCTGCTCTTCGGACTTCTGATGGCCGGCGGCCTCATCCCCTATCAGATCTTCCTTTATCCGCTGGTGCGCCTGCTCGCCAATCTGAGCCTTTATAACTCGGTGGCAGGTGTCGTCCTGGTTCATGTCATTTTCGGCCTGCCGCTGGTGACGCTGCTGTTCCGCAATTATTTCGTCGCCATCCCCGAAGAGCTCTGCAAGGCCGCACGCGTCGACGGCGCCGGCTTCTGGCGGATCTTCGTCGAGATCATGCTGCCCATGTCGGTACCGATGGTCGTCGTCGCCTCCATCTTCCAGTTCACCGGGATCTGGAACGACTTCCTGATCGGCCTGGTCTTTGCCGGGAGGGACAACCTGCCGATGACCGTGCAGCTCAACAACATCGTCAACACCACAATGGGCGAGCGCGCCTACAACGTGAACATGGCGGCCACTATCCTGACAGCCGTCGTTCCACTCGCCATCTATTTCTTCTCCGGCCGCTGGTTCCTGCGTGGTGTCGCCGCCGGCGCCGTCAAGGGATAACGCCATGCAGCCTGCCGTATCCGTAAAAGACCTCAAGATTGCCTATGGCGACCATACCGTCATCGAGAAGCTGTCGATCGATATTGCGCCACGCGAATTTCTCGTCCTGCTGGGGCCGTCCGGCTGCGGAAAGTCGACCCTGCTCAACTCCATCGCGGGTCTTCAGGACATCAGCGATGGCGAGATCTGGATATCGGACAAGAACGTCACCTGGGCCGAACCGAAGGACCGCGGCATCGGCATGGTGTTCCAATCCTATGCCCTCTACCCGCGCATGTCGGTGCGCAAGAACCTGTCCTTCGGCTTGCGCGTGGCGGGCCTTCCCAAGGCCGAGATCGAGGCGCGCATTGCCCGAACCGCTTCGCTTCTCCATCTCGACACACTGCTCGATCGCCGCCCTTCGGAACTGTCTGGCGGCCAGCGCCAGCGCGTCGCAATCGGCCGCGCCCTGGTGCGCGAGGTCAACGTCTTCCTATTCGACGAGCCGCTTTCCAATCTCGATGCCAAGCTACGCAACGAATTGCGCGTCGAGATCAAAAAGCTGCATCAGAGCCTGGGCAACACGATGATCTATGTGACGCATGACCAGGTCGAAGCGCTGACCCTGGCCGACCGCATCGCCATCATGAAGGACGGTGTAATCCAGCAGCTTGCCAGCCCATCCGAGATCTACCATCGCCCCGCAAACCTTTTCGTTGCCGGTTTCATCGGCGCACCGGCGATGAACTTCATCAAGGGCGAGATCGCCATCAAGGCAGAGACCCCGGTCTTTGAAAGCAACGGCCTGACCATCGACCTGACCGATTATCCATTTCTGGCACCCGTCACGCCAGGTCCTGCTACGCTCGGCATCCGGCCGGAACACATCGCGCCGGATGGCGCTGCAAGCGGTTGGCCCACCATTCCCGGCATCGTCTCGGTCGTCGAGCCAATGGGAGCTGACACCGTGCTGTGGTTCGACTGGGCGGGACAAAGCCTCTCCTACCGCATCATGGGGGATGCCGCACTCCAGCCGGGCACGACGATCAACCCAGGGCTCGATGTCGCCAAAGCCTCCCTCTTCGACGCCGATGGCGCCCGCCTCTAAAGCCACTTTCATGTCATACGGAAGCTACCCATGTCTCAGACTGTCTACGACGCGCTGGTGATCGGTTCCGGCGCCGCCGGCTCCTTCGCCGCCAAAGAATTGACCGCTCAGGGGCTTTCAGTGCTTTTGCTCGAAGCTGGTCCCGCAGTAAGCCAGAAGGATTTTGATCCGACTCGCAAGAAACTGCCGGCCAGCAGCATCAACATATGGGAGCGCGCACGCGCGACGATAAAGGGCCAGCCCATCCAGGCGCGCGCCGCCTTCTTCACCGAGCGTTTCAGCCATTTCTTCGTCAATGACCGAAAGAACCCTTACACCACGCCAAAGGATGCGCCGTTCCTCTGGATCCGCGGCAGGCAGGGCGGCGGTCGCCTGCACAGTTTCGGTCGCGTGCTGCTGCGCTGGACGGATGACGACTTCAAGATCCAGTCGCGAACAGGTAAAGGCGTGGACTGGCCGGTCAGCTATGACGATCTCGTGCCTTATTACGAGGAGGTTGAAGCCGGCCTTGGGCTCTACGGCAATCCTGATGGTGTAGAGACCCTGCCGGACGGCATTTATGCGCGTCTGGCAAAACTCACACCCGCCGAACAAATCTTCAAGAGCGAAGTGGAAGGTCGCTGGCCGCAGCGGCATGTCGTGTCCTGGCGCTATATCGCGCCGGATGCAGAACGTACGCCAAAGCCCTTGAGGGAGGCGCTCGCGACCGGGCGGCTGACCATCCGCCACGATGCGATCGTCCGCCGCATCGCGACGGATGAGCAAGGCACCCGGGCAACCGGCGCCGAGTTCATCGATCGCGTCACCGGCAAGGTCGAGACCGCGTATGCCACCCTTGTGGTGCTGTCGGCTTCGCCGATCGAAAGCGTGCGGCTGCTTTTGAATTCGGCATCCGCCAGGCACCCAGAGGGACTGGGCAACAGCTCTGGTGCGCTCGGGCGTTATTTCATGGATCAGTTGCCATGCCTTGCCTTCGGCTCCTTCGGCAAGGCAAAAGGATGGGCGACCGACGATTCCGCCCCGACCGATCCTTTCTACAATCCCTCGGGCGGCATCTTCGTGCCGCGCTTTGGAACCGGCGATGCCGGTCGCGGCGATTTCGACTACCAGGGCAGCATCGGCCGGACGCCGACGCCCGATGACAAGCCGTCGCGGCTGGCATTCTTTGGCTTTGGTCGCATGCTGCCCTACGCGGACAATCGCATTACCCTCAACGCGCGACGCAAAGATGCCTGGGGGATCCCCGTTCCCCATATCCGCTGCCTCATGGGCCAAGAAGAGCACGCGCTTCTCCGCCAGCAGGAAGAGGTGCTCATCGACATGGTGCGAAGCGTCGGCGGCGATCTCGAGTTCATCGGCTCCCCCACCGGCCTCATGGAAATGGGACGCGGCGCCTTCCCCGACGCCGATCCGTTCAGCCGCTTCATGTTCCGAAAATGGTTCCGCAAGACTATGTGCATGGGAGCGGCAATCCATGAAACCGGCGGAGCGCGGATGGGGAGCGACCGGGGGAGTTCGGTGCTGAACCCTTACAACCAGCTTTGGGATGTTCCTAATGTCATCGTCACCGACGCCAGTGCCTTTCCCGGCAGTGGCATCGCGGGCACGACACTTACCGTCATGGCGTTGACGGTCCGCGCCTGCCGGAATCTTGTCAGCCGACACTCAGCAAATGATACGTGAGCCCCGTACGTCAGATCGGGTCAGGTGACCGCAAGCGTCTCGAATATCATCGAGCGGATCCACCGATGGCGCGGATCGCTATGCGTTCGTTCATGCCAAACCGCGATCTTCGAGAATCCAGGAATGCTGACTGGCGACTCCTTCACCAAAATGCCCTCGACGCCTTCAACAAGACGTCGAGGAACAACGGCGATCAGGTCAGTACTGCGTAAGATTTCGGCAAGGATAAGGAAGCTGGTTACGGAAAGCGCGACCCGCCGTCGGCGGCCAAGGGAGGCCAAAGCGTCGTCGGTGACGCCCCAGAAGCGCTCGCCGGAATAAGATACGAGCGCGTGGTCCAGTGCGCAAAACCGGTCGAGATCGATCGGCCCACAAGCGTCTGGATGTCCCTCGCGCATGGCGCACACGTAGGTCTCGTCGAAGAGATGGCGCGCATGCAGGTCCGGCGGCGCAGTTTCCGGCGTCACGAGCGCCAGATCGAGATCGCCACGCTCGAACTGCATCTGTGCCCTATCGTGCTCCAAGGGCCGCACGGCCACGCGTACACCTGAGGAGACTGCCCTTAGCTTCGGCAGGAAAGGGAGGACAACAGCATGCAGCGCGTAGTCTGTCGCCGCGATAGACATTGTGAACTCCGCCGTAGCAGGATCGAATGTCGGCGGCTGAAGCAATGCTTCTACGTCGCCCAGGACTTGTTTAACCGGCCCAGCGAGTTCCATCGCTCTCAGCGTCGGCACAACCCCGCGCTGGGTTCGGACAAAGAGCGGATCATCGAAGCTCACTCGCATTCTCGTGAGCATACCGCTGACCGCAGGCTGAGTAAGGCCGAGCCGTTCGGCGGCGCGAGTAACACTGCGTTCGTCCAATAGGGCGTCAAGCGCCTTGAGGAGATTGAGGTCCAGGGATCTGATATCTCGCATTCTTATATCCATCATCATGAATGCCAATTTCCCTTATGTCTGCATATTTGGCATTACGGAGCAATACGAAACGAGCACGACCTCCAGCAGGCTGCAGTATGAGGAATTTCCGAATGATGAATGCAATTCAATGGCCGGAAGGCTACCTTCCAGGCTTCACCGAAAACTTCTCCTCCAACGAGGTCATCGCCGCCGATCTTCAGGTTGCTGATGTCTGGCCACAGCTCAGTCAAGCCACGCTCTGGCCAAGCTACTATCCCAATTCCGCGAATGTCCGCTTCTACGACAGCAAAGGGCCGGAACTGGAAGAAGGCGTGCGCTTTTATTTTGAGACCTTTGGATTTCCCGTCGAAGCTGAGGTCGTCGAATACGTGCCTCCAACGAAAGGAAAGCCGGGTCGTGTCGCCTGGCATGGCTGGGCTGGTGAAGGCGAGACCCGTCTTGACGTTCATCACGCATGGCTGATCGAGGAACTGCCGGGCGGGCGGGTTCGCGTTCTCACCCAGGAGACACAAAAGGGCAAGCCTGCCGAAGATCTGGCAAAGACCAAGCCCAACCCCATGATCAACGGCCACCAAGACTGGCTGGATGGTTTGATTGCTGCCGCTCGCACGGCCACGAGATAGTGGCAAGACGCGCCTATAAGAAGCGAATGCCAAGATCCACCCCCCGCTCGATGGCGCGGATCGATTCATCGTCATCGCTGACGGCCGCCGAGCAACAGGCGGCCGACGTCGACGATGCGCTCAAGACCAATCCAAAGTCGCAGCCGCTGACCCAGTAGCCCATCCCGATTTACGTCTTCTGTTACGTCCGCAACGTCCGCGTTTACCGTAACGTACTTCCACGGGAACCTTATCGGGAGAAGTGTGGCGTGGTCGAATACGACATCCAGTTTCGGCAGCGCCAGACACTGCCCGACCAAAGGAGACCGTAATGTTGAACGACCACGACATGGCGAGGAGGACGTGATGAACACGGCCTTCTCTCGACGCCTCCTCGGTGCCACCGCGGCTCTCGCTATAACGCTCGGCGCAATTTCGCTTGCGTCATTCCCGGTCCATGCACAGCAGGCTGCACCGTCTGCAACAACGCCGGCGACGGACAATGCCGGCTCGAAGCCCAACATTCTCGTCATCTTCGGCGACGATATCGGCCAGACGAACATCAGCGCCTATTCCTTTGGCGTCATGGGCTACCGGACGCCGAACATCGACCGCCTCGCCAAGGAAGGGACGATGTTTACGGACTACTACGCCGAAAACAGTTGCACGGCAGGGCGCTCGACCTTCATCACCGGTCAGGTCTGCCTGCGCACCGGCCTTTGCAAGGTTGGTATCCCGGGCGCAACGGTCGGCCTCCAGCCCCGCGATATCACGATCGCACAAGCCCTGAAGCCGCTCGGCTATGCAACGGGCCAGTTCGGCAAGAACCATCTCGGCGATCGGGACGAATTCCTACCGACCAACCACGGGTTCGACGAGTTCTATGGCAATCTTTACCATCTCAATGCCGAGGAGGAGCCGGAACGGCCCTACTATCCGAAAGATGACCAGGAATTCGTCCGCACGAACTCTCCGCGCGGCGTTCTCAAGGCGTCATCGGACGGCAAGATCGAAGACACTGGCGCTTTGAACCGGAAACGCATGGAGACGGTCGATGACGAAACGACGGCCGCCGCCATCGATTTCATGCAAAGGAAGGCAAAGGAGGGTAAGCCCTTCTTCACCTGGATGAACACGACCCGAATGCATGCTTTCACCCACGTCCGGCAATCCATGCAGGGCCAAAGCGGCATGCCCGGCAACGACTATGCCGACGGTATGATCGAGCACGACGGCGACGTCGGCAAACTGCTGAAAGCACTGGACGATCTCAACATCGCCGACAATACGATCGTGCTATACACGACCGACAACGGCCCGAACCAATGGTCATGGCCGGATGCCGCAACGACGCCGTTCCGAAGTGAAAAGGATACAAACTGGGAAGGCGCTTTCCGGGTACCCGCGATCATCCGTTGGCCCGGCCATGTAAAGGCGGGTGAAACATCCAATGAGATGGTATCCGGACTTGACTGGTTCCCGACGTTGCTCGCGGCTGCCGGCGACCCCGACATCAAGGACCGCCTTCTCAAGGGAACGGCGATTAGCGGCAACCAGTTCAAGGTCCATCTCGACGGCTATAATCAGCTTCCATATCTGACAGGGCAACAGCCGAAATCGGCCCGTACCGAATTCTTCTACTTCGATGACGACGGCCAGCTTGTCGCCTATCGCTTCGGCGACTGGAAGCTCGTCTTCTGCGAACAGCGTCAGCCGGGCGGTTTTCAGGTTTGGGCCAATCCGTTCACATGCCTTCGCGCTCCGAAGACCTTCAATCTTCGAATGGACCCTTATGAGCGGGCGGATATCGTTTCCGACCAGTATTATGACTGGTACGCAAAGAACGCCTATCTCGTGCAGTATGGCGTCTGGCGGGTGGCTCCATTCCTGCAAACTTTCCGCGAGTATCCGCCCAGCCAGCGGCCGGCCAGCTTCAGCGTGGACCAGATGATCGACGCACTGATGAAATCGCTGGAACAAAGTCCGGCGACAGCCAAGTAGTTCGGCGAACCCCATCGACGGGCGTGGCCTGAAGGCCTCGCCCGCTTCCAATATGGACGGGACGAGCATGACCGCACGTGACGACATTATCGCGCTGAGCGCACGGATTGGCCGTTCGATCATCGGCCAGGAGGCGATGGTCGAGCGGCTTCTCCTTGGGCTGCTCGCCAATGGCCATCTTCTGGTCGAGGGCCTGCCGGGGTTGGCGAAGACGCGCGCCATCAAGAGCCTGGCGAGGAATCTCGACGCCGAGCTCTCGCGCATCCAGTTCACACCGGACCTGCTGCCGGCCGATATCACCGGCTCGGAGATCTATTTCAGCGAGGGCGGCAGGGGCGAGTTCAAGTTTCAGCAGGGACCGATTTTCGCCAGCCTGATCCTCGCCGACGAGATTAATCGCGCGCCCGCAAAGGTGCAGTCGGCCTTGCTGGAAGCGATGGAGGAGCGGCAGGTAACCGTCGGGGGCAAGAGCTATCCTCTGCCCGCGCTTTTCATGGTGATGGCGACGCAGAATCCGATCGAGCAGGAGGGTACCTATCCCCTCCCCGAAGCGCAGCTCGACCGCTTCCTGATGCATGTGGAGGTCGGCTATCCCAACGAAACATCCGAAGGAGCAATCATGCGGCTCAATCGCGATGAGGAAAAAGAAGCACATGGAGAGGGCAAGGCCACGCCGCAGCAAAGGCTTGATCCGCAAGCAATATTCGAGGCACGCAAGGAGATAGGAGCGGTTGCCGTCTCCGATCCCATAGAGAAATACATCGTCGCTTTGGTCTTCGCCACGCGATACCCCGACAGATATGACAAGGACCTCGCCAAATTGCTGCAGGTCGGTGTCAGCCCGCGCGGCGTCATCGGTCTCGACAAAGTTTCCCGCTCCTATGCCTGGCTGAGGGGTCGCGACTATGTCATCCCCGACGACGTCAAGGCTGTTGTCAGCGACGTTTTCCGCCATCGCCTGATCCTCTCCTACGAGGCTCATGCCTCCAACACCGCGCCAGATCAGGTCATCGACCGCATCGTCGAACTCGTGGCGGTTTCATGAGGAACGGCCATGGCTCGCAACGAAGGCAGCACAGGCGTCCATGTCAGCACCGAGCAGCTCGTCGCTCTCGAGCGCCAGGCTCGCGACCTGACCTTCGTCCAAAAGGCGCGGAGCCATCGTCAACTTTCCGGCCGGATGCGCTCGTCGATGCGTGGCCGGGGCCTGAGTTTTGAGGAACTGCGCGACTATCTGCCGGGGGACGACATCCGCACAATCGACTGGCGGGTCACGGCACGCACCAGCAGGCCGGCAGTCCGCGTCTACACGGAAGAGAAGGAACGGCCAGCGCTGATCGTCGTCGACCAGCGCATCAACATGTTCTTCGGCAGCCGACGGTCGATGAAATCGGTGACCGCAGCGGAGGCGGCCATGCTCTGCGCCTGGCGGATTCTCGGCTCCGGCGACCGGGTCGGCGGCTTCGTGTTCAACGACAGCGAGATTGTCGAGCTCAGGCCGCACCGCAGCCGGGAAGCCGTCATGGGCCTTGCCGACAGGATTGCCCGCCAGAATACAGGGTTGAGCGCTGCCTATGCCGGAACGCCCGGTCTCGCCGCGCTCGACGCCGTTGCTGCCCGCGTCGCGAACATCGCTCATCATGATCATCTCGTCGTCTTCATCAGCGACTTCGATGGTCATACGGCGGCGACACGCAACACGCTGCTGCGCCTCTCGGCACATAACGACGTGATCTGCCTCCTCGTTTACGATCCCTTCCTTCTGCAGTTGCCGCAATCGGGCAACATCGTGATCAGCGGGGGCAGTCTTCAGGCAGAACTGATGCTCAGACAAGGCGACGTCCGGCAAGCGATCGATCGCTTCGCACGTGAGCGCGGCCGGGAACTACGGTCCTGGCAACGAGAGCTTGGCCTTCCAATGCTGCCGATTTCAACCGCGGAAGAAACCGCGCCGCAGCTCCGCCGCCTGCTGGAGCAATCCGCCTGGCGGCAACGGAGGCGATGACCATGGGACCAGCCACTCCGACGACCGATCCGATGACCGAGATCGCCCTGCGATCCCTCAGGGACATCGCCGTGCCACCGCCGGTCTCGTGGATGCCGCAGACCTGGGGATGGGCCGTATTGGCGGCAATTCTCCTTGTCGTTCTCTTGGTCGTCTTTCTGCGCTGGCTGAAGGCCTATCGCGCAAACGCCTATCGACGCGAGGCGCTCGCCCAACTCGCCGAGATTGAAGAGAAAATCCGCGATCCGGTCGCGCGAGGAGACGGGCTGCGCGAACTCGCCGCCCTTCTGAAGCGCGTCATGCTGGCCGGCTGGGGCCGGCCGGCCGTGGCAGAGATCGCCGGCGCGGCCTGGGTTCGCTTCCTGAGCGAACATGGCGACGAGAAAGCGAGTACCGCCCTGGAAAGACTGCTCGACGATCTTGAATACCACGGCAATGCAGAGCCGCCGCCGGATGTCGTCGACCAAGCGGTCCCGGCCGCACGAAGCTGGATCGGACACCATCATGTATCAGCTTGACCATCCATGGCTGCTGTTTCTTCTTCCCGTGCCGCTGTTCGTCTGGTGGCTTCTTCCAGCGCATCGGCAAACGTTGGAGGCCGTTCGCATCCCCTTCTTCGAGCAGGTTGCAGACGCCGCCGGCATCCGTCCGACGGAAGGTTCGGTCATCCCGCGCCGGACTTGGCTACAGTTGATCGTCGAGACGCTCGCTTGGTGCCTGATGCTGCTCGCCCTCGCGCGTCCGCAATTCGTCGAGCCGCCGATCGAGAAGGTCGAGCCGCAGCGAGACATCATGCTCGCACTCGACCTATCGCAGTCGATGGATACGAAGGATTTCCACGCCGCGGACGGAAGCACTGAGGCACGCGTCGATGCCGTTAAGAAGGTCGTCTCCGATTTCGTATCGAAGCGACCCGGCGACAGGATCGGCCTCGTCGCCTTCGGCGATGCGCCATATCCGCTGGTCCCCTTTACCATGGACCATGCCACCTTGCAGAAGATGATCGCCGAGATCGTGCCTGGCATCGCAGGTCCCCGCACGTCGCTCGGCGACGCAATAGGGCTGGCGATCAAGATGTTCGAAAAGACGACCGTTCCGGAGAAGGAATTGATACTGCTGACCGACGGCAACGACACCGCCAGCAAGATGCCGCCTGCCAAGGCTGCCGGAATCGCCAAGACCAAGGGGATCGTTGTTCATACCGTCGGAATCGGTGATCCGGCGGCGACCGGCGAGGACAAGCTCGATACGGAAATGCTTCGAAAGATCGCCACAGGCACCGGTGGGCGCTACTTCTTTGGCGAAGATCAAACTGCGCTCGCCGCCATCTACGACGTGCTCGATCGGATCACGCCGGTGAACCAGAAGACGCTCTCCTGGCAACCGCGCATAGAACTCTTCTATTGGCCTCTTGGTGCATCGATCGCGCTCATCGTGGTCTATTACGGACTGTGCGGCATCCGCAGCCTCCTGCATAGAGAGGTGGCGGCATGATAGAGGACTTCCATTTCCTGCGTCCATGGTGGCTGCTGGCGCTTGCGCTTCCGGTCGCGTTGCTCTGGCTGTCCTCCCGCTCCGGCGATGCCCGCAACCGATGGAAAGGGATCATCGCGCCGCACCTGCTCGACAGCCTCGTCGTCAGGGGAAGCGGCGGCTCCCGGTTCCGACCTTCCTGGCTCCTTGCCGCCGCGATGGCGGCGGCAGCGATCGCGACATCAGGACCAACCTGGGAGCGGGAGGTTCCACCGTTCGTCGAAAATACGGCGCCACTCGTCATCGCCGTCGATCTGTCGGTGACGATGAATGCGATCGACGTTACGCCTTCGCGGCTTGAGCGCACCAAGCTGAAAATCAGGGATGTCATCGCGGAGCGGCAAGGTGCGAGGACGGCTGTCGTCGCTTATGCGGGAACGGCGCATCTCGTCCTTCCTTTCACAGAGGACGCCTCTCTCACCGAAACCTACACGGATGCCCTGGCGACGCGCATCATGCCCGTCCCCGGCAAGGATTCGACCAGGCCGCTCCAGCTTGCCGAAGAGCTCCTCTCGAAGGAGGAGACGACCGGCACGATCCTGTTCATGACAGACGGTATCGAGGAGAGAGCATTTGAAGCTTTCAAGCGCGGAGCGGGCAGCAGCATTGTCGTACTCGGCGTCGGCACGGCAGCAGGCGGTCCCGTCAAGACACCGGACGGTGGCTTCGAGACGGATGCGGGCGGCGGACGCATCTTCGCCAAGCTCGATATCGAGGGTCTGAAGCGCCTGCATACGCAGACGGGCACGGAGGTCGCGACGATCACCGACGACGACACGGACGTGCGCTGGATAATGCAGCGCATCCGGACGAATTTCGAACAGAAGCAGGCTAAGGAAGGCGATCGCTGGCGCGATATGGGATGGTGGGCGGTCATCCCCCTCGTCATTCTCTACGCGGCGTCGTTCCGGCGCGGCTGGGTCGTACGCCTTGCCGGCATCGTTCTTGCTGCGAGAATGGTGATGCCCACCGAGGTCGATGCCGGCAGCCTTGCGGACATGTGGTTGACATCAGACCAGCAGGGTCGGCTTGCCTACGAGCACAGCGATTATGCAGCGGCATCGGCGCATTTTCTCGATCCGATGTGGGAGGGCGCCGCGCTCTATCGCGCCGGCAAATACGCGGAAGCCGTCGACGCCTTCGCCGCCGTCGACACTGCGGAGAGCTGGTATGATCAGGGAAACGCGCTGCTTCACCTGGAAAGGTTCGACGAGGCGGTCGCTGCTTACAAGAGGGCGCTGGATGGGCGAAAGGGCTGGCCGGACGCGCAGGCGAATCTCGCAATCGCCGAAGCGCTGCTAAAGGCGAAACAGGAGAAGGAACAGGACGAGCAAGGGGAACCGAACGAGAAACCCGATCAGGTGCAATTCGACGACAAGGGCAAACAGGGCAAGCAAGGAAGGATCGACATCGCCGAACAAACGTCGGAGATGTGGATGAAGAATATCCAGGTGAGCCCGGCGGATCTCATGGCACGGAAGTTCTCCCTCGAAACGCGGGAGAAGACGCCATGAGATCGGCAGCCATGGGCCTTGCCCTCTCTCTGTTGGCCGCCACTTCCTGCTTGGCGGCGGAACCTTTCGCCCGTGCAAGCGTCGATGACGACGGTCAGATCGTGCCTGGCCAGCAGGTGCACGTCATCGTCGACGTCTTCGTTCCGGATTTCTTTACCTCGCCTCCTCAGTTCCCGCTGTTCGACCTTCCCAACGCCGTCGTCACGCTCGCGAACGAGCGCCCGCAAAATCTGCTGCAGACCATCGATGGCGTTCAATATTCCGGAATTCGCAGGACCTATGCCGTCGTTCCGGAGGTATCGGGAACGTTCACCCTGCCGTCGGTGCCGATCGAGCTCGGCTATTCGGAAGACGGGAGACGGGTCAAGGGAACGGTGCAACTTCCATCCATCGGCTTCAATGTCATCGGTTCGGCATCCGGACAACGGACACCGGTCTTCGCCGCCCGCCAGATCGCGCTCACCCAGTCCTTCGACCGGAATCCCTCACAGCTCAAGGTCGGCGATGCGGTCGTGCGGACCGTGACCGTCTTCGGCGAGGATACACAGGCCATGATGATACCGCAGGTCGTCATCGGCGAGGCTGCCGGTCTCAGGCAATATCAAAAGCCACCGCAGATCGCGGATAACATCGTGAGCGGAAATACGACGGGAAGCAGGCGTATAGAGACCATCGTCTACACGGCGGACAAGGCCGGCACCTTCCGCATCCCCGCGATTTCCTATCCATGGTTCGATGTCGACGCGCATCAGGCCAGGACCGCCACGTTACCGACTGTGGCCGTCACCGTCATCGATGCTCCGGCATCGTCCGACATCATCGCGCCCGAGCTTCGGCAGGAGACGGCGCCGAGCCGTTCCCGAACCCTGACGGCCGCAGCGCTGGCCTCGGGCTGCGCTCTTTGCGTTGCCGTCCTATGGGCGGGTCGGCGCTTCCTGCCACGGTTTTCAAACGGAATGCGAGCCTGGCGTCGCCCGCGCCCAAACTCGGAACACGTGGAATTCAAGCGGCTGATGAACTCAATCGCCGGTGATGAAGAGAGTGCCGTCTATCAGGCTTTGATGCGCTGGACACGAGTGGTCGGCTATTCCTCGATTTCGACATGGATGACCGCCTCGTCCGATCCCGACTTGGGATCGCAGATAGAGGCCATAGAAAAAGCCCTCTTCGGTTCCGGAACCGATGGCGCTCCATTCGACCGGCAGGCGTTGGCGGATGCTGTTCGCAGGTCGCACATCGCAAAACCTGCTCCAGGCAGCTTGCGGGGCGGTGCCCTGCCACCGCTCAATCCAGGCGCGGCTTCGCCCACTTCCGTAAATTTACGCCGGTGGTAACATTTGCCGCCGGGCATTTACCGTAACGTACTTCCGAACAGCCGCATCGAAGGCAAAGCTGTTCTTTCAATTTCGGAGGCAAGGATGGCTTTGGCATTCGAAAACGAGCGGACAGCGGACGGCGGCCCCGAGGGCATGGTCTGGATCCCCGGCAGGACCTTCACGATGGGATCGGACAACCACTATCCGGAGGAGGCCCCTACCCATCCGGTAAGGGTCGACGGCTTCTGGATCGAGGAAACGCCGGTGACGAACCGGAAGTTCGTGGCATTCGTCGACGCCACCGGCTACGTGACTTTCGCCGAGAAGGCTCCCGATCCCAAAGACTATCCGGGCGCACGCCCCGAAATGCTGAAGGCAGGATCGCTCGTCTTCTTCCAGCCGAAGAATGTTGCTGGCCCGGACATAACGCAGTGGTGGAAATTCAAGTTCGGCGCGAACTGGCGCCGTCCGCTCGGCGGACTGAGTGACCTGCGTGGAAAGCTGGACCATCCTGTTGTCCATATCGCCTGGTGCGATGCCAAGGCCTATGCGGACTGGGCGGGCCTCAATTTGCCGACCGAGGCGGAGTGGGAACTTGCCGCCCGCGGTGGCCTGGACGACGCCGAATTCGCCTGGGGGGATGAACTCATGCCCGACGGTCGCCCGATGGCCAATACGTGGCAGGGAACATTTCCGACGCTCAGCACCAAGCCTGCGGGAAAAGAACGGACCTCGCCCGTGCGCTCTTTCCCACCGAACGGCTACGGCCTTTACGACATGATCGGCAATGTGTGGGAGTGGACCTCCGATTATTGGTCAGCACGGCACACCGAACCTGCCGCCAAATCCTGCTGCATCCCGAGCAATCCCCACGGCGGACCGGCAGATGCGAGCTACGACCCCATGCAACCACAAATCCGCATCCCGCGGAGGGTGCTGAAGGGCGGCTCGCATCTCTGCGCCCCGAACTATTGCCGTCGTTATCGCCCGGCCGCCCGCCATGCCGAGCCGGAGGATACGTCCACAAGCCATGTCGGCTTCCGCTGCGTGAAAAGAACGACCGCGTGACAGGAGATATCCGATGAGACCGATCCGGAACACCGAAACGATCCTCGCCTCGCTGATTGTTGCCGTGTTTACGCTGGCGGCGGGCTTCGTCAGTCCCGCCTTCTCGCAGGAGCCGCTGCCGTCATGGAACGACACGGCCGCGAAGAGCCACATCATGGCCTTTGTCAAGGCAACGGTGACGGATGGCGGCGAAGGCTACGTCGCGCCTGAAGATCGCATCGCAGTCTTCGACAATGACGGCACGCTCTGGTCCGAACAGCCCTATTACGTCCAACTCGGCTTCATGCTGGACCGGGTGAAGACATTGGCGCCGCAACACCCGGAATGGAAGGAGAAGGAACCGTTCAAATCCATCCTTGCCGGCGATCTGAAAGGGATCGCAAAGAGCGGCGAGAAGGGCATCGTCGAACTCGGCATGGCAACGCATGCCGGAATGACGACTGACCAGTTCGCCTCGATCGTCACGGACTGGTTCGCAACGGCAAAACATCCGAAGACGGGCAAGCCGTATACGGAGATGACGTATCTGCCGATGCGCGAACTGCTCGACTATCTGCGCGCCAACGGCTTCAAGACCTACATCGTCTCCGGCGGCGGCGTGGAGTTCATGCGGCCGATTACGGAAAAGGCCTATGGCATCCCGCCGGAACAGGTGGTGGGAAGCACAATCACCACCGAATTTGCGATCGTCGACGACGTACCTGTCCTGAACCGTCTACCGGAAATCGACTTCATCGACGATGGCCCTGGCAAGCCTGCCGGTATCAACAAGTTCATCGGGCGCAAGCCGATCTTCGTTGCAGGCAATTCCGACGGCGATTACGAGATGATGCGGTGGACGACCGCGGCGAAGAGCCCGGGCTTTGCGATGCTGATCCACCATACGGACGGCGATCGCGAATATGCCTACGACCGCCAGTCCGCGTTTGGGAAGCTGGACAAGGCGCTCGACGAAGCCGGACGCCGCAACTGGCTGGTCGTTGACATGAAGAATGACTGGAAGAAGATCTTCGCTTTCGAATAGTCAGGGCTGATGGCGGCAAGCCGGGGGCCGGGCCTGCCTGCCCTCCCCCGGTCAGAAGTGGAATACCGCACCCACCATCGGGCCGTGCTCCACGATATCCTCGGTGAGGCTGCCATTGCTGTAGTTGACGCCAAGCGCTCTGTAACCGGCAATCGCGGAGCCATGGCTGGCGCCAGGTCGGCGGCGTGAGAAGCCACCGGAGCGGCAAGAGCCACTGCCGACAGGCGGCCTTCTCCGACATCCCCGCCTCTAGGATGCGCTGGCAAGCCGGTCGGCGGCTTTGAAGTCCGCACCGGCCTTCGTCAGGCCGTCCTTGAGCTTTGCAGTAATGGACGGGTGATAATGTCTCTGCTCCATTCTTTGATGAAACAGGCGAATGAAATCCGGATCCTGATTCTGCATGGCTGCGAGCCGCGGGGCAGCCTGGCTCGATCCGAGCTGAGCCAGTGCGGCGATCCTCAGCACCTTCAGCACATAGTCGCCGCGATGCACCTGCTCGGCCAGCAACGAGGCCTCGGACCAGTCGGACCTGCGATAGGCGTCGAGAGCGAGAACGATAACCGCATCGCCTGGCACGGCGTCGACATTGCGCCCGGCATCCCGTGCCAGCGAGACGCCTGCGTCGAAATAGCCGGAGGCAAAAAGAACCGTGGCGAGCGTTGCGCCAACATCCGGATTGTTCGGATTGAGGGACATGGCCCTGTTGCCTGTGTCTATTGCTGCCGTGTTCCAGCCCGCGGCAAACTGCGTCATCATCAGGGCGACTTGCGCCCGGTCGGAACGCGGCGCAAGCGATACGGAGCGGCTTGCGAGTTTATAGGATCTGGCGAGCGTCGCCTGGTCGATCACACCCTCTTCTCCTGTCAGCAGCGCCCTTGCGAGCGTTGCGCCGGCGTCTGCATCGTCCGGACTTTTCGCTATTGTCCGCTCCAGACAGTTCATCGATCTCGCAATCACCGCTGAGTCTCGGTCCTCGAGCGCGCGCTCTGCGCGGAGCACGCAAGCGTTTCCAAGCGAACCTGCAGCGCTTCCATAGGTCTCCGCGTTATTGATCACGCTATCGCTCGAGGCAAACCTTCGGGCTAGAGACGCCGCGAGATTCATGCTAACGGCCGCGGGGCTCTTGCCTGCCGTATCCTCCCTTTCGACCCCGGACCGAAGCACTTCGCCGGTCGCGAGGTTCGCTATCTGCCACCAGATGCTTCTATCGTTCCCATCGCCATAATACTTCATCTCGATCCGATAGGTGTTTGCGTCGGAAGAACGGTGGGCCGCAAACTGCAGTCTGTCCGGGGGCAAAGCCTCGGTGACAGTCAGCGTCCGAAACTGGGTCAGGGCGGTCAGCAGCATCTCACGCGTCGCGTTTGCCTCTCCGCTCCATGCGGCGTCGGCAGCCACCATCTCGACCGAGACCGCCGGGCGGACAGTGATTGCCGGAGCAATCTCAGACATTCCCCACATGAGCGCCGTCCCCATGCCAAGGACTGCCGCAATCGCTGCCCATGCCTGCCACCCTGCAACCGGAGAACGTTTCGAACGCGAAGTTTGGAGGGGGCCGATGTATTCCTCCAGCTCCCTCCTCGCTGTTTCGGCCTCTGCCGCTTCACCGCCGATCTCATATTCCGGCAAGGATGATGCGGAAAAAATCGTGACATAGCGCCCCTTTGGCAGGTCGATCATGATTCCGCGCGGCGAGCCGTATGCTTCGTAATACTGGCTGAGCGCAGTACGAAGCCGGCTAACCTCGATACGGACGATAGGATCGAGGGAGGCATCGAAACTGCTGGTGCGTCCAAGCACATCGATTGCTATGGAATAGGCTTTGACCCCTTCCGCACGCCCGCTTAATCCCTGCTCGGCAATATATCCGAGAATTGCCTTCGCCCGATCCGTCGCATGAAACCTTGGGTCGGAGAGCAGCCTGTCGAGCTCGGCTCTGGCGTCTGCTTCGGAAACTTCGCAAGCCCTCGTGTCGTGTTCTTCAGCGTCCATGGCGGCCCCCGCACACATTGGTCCAGCTAAAGTAGAACAGACGAATTTATCGCTCAGAAAACAAACGGTTGCAATACAAGTCTCTAACAAAACCAAAACGTGATTGATTTTGACGCGAGTTCGCGGGTTATTTCGGCACGCTCGAACCGCGTTCGAGACAATATTGTATGACTTCGGATTCAATTTCCGCGCAGATGCCCGTGTACTCTTCGATCATGGGCGAGCGGTCGCCGGTGGATTCGCTACGAAGCCGGTCCAGCGTGGAGCACGCGTCGTCATAGGCTTCGAACAGATTTCCAAGCGAAGAGGGCTTCGTGGCAAGAATCTGAAGGCGGCCGCGAATTGACGGCAGCTTCAACATCAACCGCCACATGCCGCGTTCCCGTGTACCTACCGGGGCTCTTTCGTTGCCGCTCCCCTTGTCCATCAGACCATTCAGACTCCCGCCGGCACCTTTTTCAGGAGTATGATCCGGCGCCCACTTTCAGGAAGTACGTTACCGTAACAAGGACCGTAAATGCCCTGCACGATAGTTGTTACGCCGAGTTTACCGTAACGTACTCCCCTGTAGGGAACTTGTATGCTCCATTTGAGGACCGACAGAGGAGCATTCCATGAAGCCTGCATATCTTGCCGTCGCCACGGTCTTCATTCTCGGCCTGCTTCTCCTCGCACCCATGGCGCATGCCCAGCAGCAAACCTCGGATGCCAAGGTCGATGAACTCGTCCGCTTGCTGCAAGATCCCGACGTCAAAGCCTGGCTTGACAGCCGCAAGGCCGGCTCCGCAGCCGGGCCGGCTGCGGAGCAGGATGCTTCTGCGCTTGCCGACTGGGACAAGCGAGCGCGCTCGCGGTACGGTGGCATTATCGCCGCCATACCGACGATTCCCGGTGAAATCGCCGCGGCCATGCGCCGAGGGCGGGCCGATGCAATCGACCACGGATATGCTCCGATCGTCGTGCTGCTGGGAGGGCTCGTACTGCTCGGCGCGGCGGTCGAAGCCGTATTCCGGCGACAATGGTCGCATCGCGCCTCGTCGTCTCCGGTCGCCGCGGAATTCCTGCCGATTGCCGTTTTTACCGCAGCCATGGCGATCGTTTTCTTCGTGGTCGACTGGCCGCCTCTCGTGCGCATCGTGCTGTTGACCTATCTCATCGCTTTCGTGGCCTATCGTTGCCTCTCGGCGGCAGTGGCGCTTGCAACCCCGGACATAGGCCTGCGTCGGCGAATCAAGGCGTTCGCAGGCCTGCTTTTCTTTGCAATAGCGACCGCAACCCTTGGGCCTCCACTCGGCGTCCCGCCACCTGTCAACCAGGCGATTTCCTTCTGCTTCTCGATCTTCCTGTTCGCGCTCGCCCTGGAAGCCGTCTGGACCCGCAATTCATCGTCGCGTTCGCGAAAACTTGCGCTATCGCTCTGCCTCTTTGCCGTCTGGCTGCTTTGGCTGCTGAACTTCAAGGGTCTTGCCTGGCTCGGGATCTTTGCCATGATCCTGCCGCCCCTGCTTCGCCTCGTCGGGCGCGCCGTCGAGCGTGCAATGGGAGACAACCGGAAAGATCTCAAGGCCGTTATCGCTGCCAGGGGTAGCCGGGCCGTCGTCATCGCGATCGCGGTCGCATGGCTTGCAATGGTGTGGCACCTCAATCCAGATTCGCTGGCGCATCAGGATCCCACCTTGAGCGCCATTACGTACGGCCTGCTGAAGAGCGCCGTCGTTCTTCTCGTTGCCGATCTCGTTTGGCATATCGCCAAAGCCTTCATCGACAGCAAGCTGCAGACTTTCTCCGCCGATCCTTCCGCGCATGGCGGCGAAGCCGCGAGCGAGCACCGCATCGCCACGCTGCTTCCGATCTTCCGCAATGCGCTGGCCGTCTTCGTGCTCGCCGCGACGGCACTGACCGTGCTCGCCGAACTGGGAGTTCAGATCGGCCCCCTCATTGCAGGCGCGGGTATCTTCGGCGTCGCCCTCGGCTTCGGCTCGCAGACGCTTGTGAAGGATGTCATCAGCGGCATCTTCTACATGCTCGACGACGCATTCCGCGTCGGCGAATACATCCAGAGCGGCAGTTACAAGGGCACTGTCGAATCCTTCAGCCTTCGTTCGGTACGCCTGCGCCATCACCGCGGGCCGATCTTTACCGTGCCCTTCGGGGCGCTAGGTGCGGTGCAGAACATGAGCCGGGACTGGGTGATCGACAAGTTCATGCTGCGTGTTGCATTCGACACCGACATCGCCATGGTGAAAAAGCTGGTAAAAGCCATTGGCGCAGAGATGAAAGAAGATCCTGAGCTTGCCCCATTCATCATAGAGCCGGTGAAGATGAAAGGCGTCGAGCAGATCGGCGAATTCGGGATCGAGCTCAGCTTCGCATTCAGTACCGTGCCCGGCCATCAGTCCGCCGTGCGCCGTCGGGCCTATACGATGATCCGCGATGCGTTCCGATCGAACGGGATCGAGTTCGCCCAGCCGACCGTGCAGGTCGGCGGCGAAGAAAAAGCCGAGGGCAGCGCAGCGGTGGCGGCGCTCCGGTCGGTCCAGCTCAAGCAGCAGGCCACCGAGGCCCCGAAGTAACGGCCATGTCATCGTATTAGGAAGAGCTGTGGCTACGGATCATGCGTGGCGGTCTTTTCGATACGCTGATGACTGGATTGAGACTCACAAAACGACGTGGCGCCCTCGTCTTGGGCAGTCCTGTGTTGGGGAACCCTGATCCTGTTGCTCCTGGGCTCCGGGCGACTACAGCGAACTGGAATTTTCCAGGCTTTTTAGGTGGTTACGCACCAATCAATAGCCTCATTCCGCCTTCTCGGAACCCGCAAACATCGAGCCCGGAGGTCGGCTCGAGCGCAATGCGCTGCTTTGCGCAAAATGCACCACATTCTGTTTATTGGTTGGTAGTGCTTTTGATTTATCGGGATAATCAGAGGTTGATAGCCGCCATGCATGGCACAAGCGAAGCCGTCAGCCACGATATGAGTCTTATCCATTTGCCAGCGAGGCGCGTCACTTGAACCACCGCCTCCTCCAATTTTTAGGCTATATGATGAAAACAAAAATCCGTTCTTGCGCCATTTCCGTAGTCACTGTTGCGGCATTGGCAGGGTGCCAAACTGCAAAGCCTATCGCGATGAGCGTTGTGGCCACACCGACCGCGAAAGGCGTACAGTACGGCGATGTGCTGTCACCACAGCGCGCTGCCGGTCAAGACATCCCGGCGCTCAAAGGCCAGAAGATTGTTACGGTGCGAACCTACGAGGATGTCCGGAAGAAGGACGCACAATTTTCCACCAGAACCGAATTGGAAGGCATCGACTGCGCGTTGGACAGCGAGGGGTATCGTGCCTCTGTGAAGACTCCCGCAGAAATTAGAGTGCCTGACTACGGCTACGCCTCACGCCCGGTTTCCGTCCACTGCCAAGCCCCGGGCTACAGGACCGGTTATGCAAGCGCTCAGCCTTTCGATGAAACATCCCATGACCGCATGGCGGCAGCAAGCAACAACGGTCTTGTAACAATGGTGGCAGTCGCCTTAGTCGATGCCGCGACAGACAAGAAAAAGCATGACTACAGCTATCCGCCCGTATTCGTGACGATGAACCGGATTGGATGTGAAAAGGACAAATCAGGATGCCACTAGCGCATAGCTAGCTTTCACTTGCTTTGGCAAAGACCGCGCTAACGTCGCTGACAATTTCCACATGGGAATATGCGGCCTGCGCAGCGCCGGCGCCATCCGCTCGCATGATCGCCGTTACGATTACGTCGTGCTCGTCATAGGATTTCGCCAACCGGCCGGGTAACCGAAACTGCGCGCGACGGAACGGCGCAAGCCGCGCTCGGCTTTGCGTGACCAGTTCGTAGATGTGTTCGTTGTGCGCGCCGCGATAAAGCCGAGTATGAAACTCGGTATTATGGGCGGCATAGTCTTCCTCCGCACCCAGATGCACAAGGCGTGCGGAAGCGTGATGCTCGATTTCCAGCATGCGCCGTTCTTCGACTGTCATTCGCTCGGCCGCAAGCCGCGCGCAGATTGCCTCAAGCTCCGCCATCGCCTCGAACATAGAATGCAGATAGGTCTCGGTCACATTGGTAACGAGGGCGCTGCGGTTCGGCTCGCGTTCGACAAGCCCCATTGCCCCGAGTTCGCGCAGCGCCTCGCGCACCGGCGTGCGCGATACTTCGAAACGGGCGGCCAGCGAAATTTCGTCAAGCTTCTCGCCCGGTAGCATCTGCCCGGTCACGATCATGTCGGCTATTGCCCGCACCATCTGTTCGACGGTCGTTCCTGCCCGGATGATCTCTCTGCGCCTGACCTGTTTCAAGGATCGATTCTGTTTTGTTGCGTGTTGCATACACATGTAGCGCCGGCTGATCAAAGTCAAACACTGGCAATATTATATTGTTTATATTGAATAATATATCGCGCGAATCCAAGCCAGCGTGCACTCAATCGCTATTGCTCATATGATTATACGGCTATTTTATAGGCTATGCACAATCTTTGGCCTGATTGAGATTAAAATTGCATACACTTTAACATCTTCCCTAAACAACCCCGGAAATTTTTATGTAAAATCAACGCAATAAAATCTGGCACGGGCATTGCATACACTTTTCTGCAATCAGTTGAACCGGCAAAACCGCCGCACGGGGAGCATTCCGATGACCAGACTCCTTTCCATGAACCGCCGCCGTTTCCTTCAGGCTTCCACCACCACCCTCTTCGTCGGCACAGCACCCGGCTTTTTCTCCTCCCAGGCCCTTGCGCAGACAGCCCTCACCGTCGGCTTCATCTATGTCGGCCCGAAGGATGACTATGGCTATAACCAGTCGCATGCCGAGGGCGCAGCCGCCGTCAAAGCGCTGCCGGGCATCACAGTTGTCGAAGAAGAGAACGTGCCCGAGACGGTCGACGTCCAGAAGACGATGGAATCGATGATCAATCTCGATGGCGCGACCCTGCTTTTCCCAACCTCCTTCGGCTATTTCGACCCCCACATGCTGGCCATGGCCGCCAAATACCCCGATGTCCAGTTCCGCCACTGCGGCGGCCTCTGGCAGGAGGGCAAGCATCCGGCCAATACGGGTTCCTATTTCGGCTATATCTTCCAAGGTCAGTATCTGAACGGCATCGCAGCTGGCCATGCAACGAAGAGCAAGAAAATCGGCTTCGTTGCCGCCAAGCCGATCCCGCAGGTCCTGCAAAACATCAATGCCTTCCTGCTTGGGGCTCGGTCCGTGGATCCCACCATCACCTGCCAGGTGATCTTCACCGGAGAATGGTCGCTCGCGGTCAAGGAGGCCGAAGCGACCAACGCACTGATCGATCAGGGCGCCGACGTCATCACTTGCCACGTCGACAGCCCCAAAGTGGTGGTCGAGACGGCCAGTGGCCGCGGCGCCTTCATTTGCGGCTACCACGCCAACCAGAGCCCGCTTGCTCCTGAAAAATATCTCACCGGTGCCGAATGGGCCTGGGGCAACGTCTACAGCAATTTCGTCAAGAAGGCGCAGGCAGGCGAAAAGCTCGGCAACTTCGTACGCGGCGGCCTGAAGGACGGCTTCGTAAAGATGAGCGCACTCGGCCCAGGCGTTTCCGAGGCGGGCCGCAAGGCCTTCGAGGCCACGCATGCTGAGATGATGAAGGGTGGGTTCTCGGTCTTCAAGGGGCCGCTGAAGGACAACAAGGGCAACATAGTCGTGACCGCCGACAAGAGCTACGCCGAAGACGCGATCGAGCTCGAAAGCATGAATTACCTGGTGGAAGGCGTCGTCGGGTCCACAGCGTAAACCGCAAAGGGAGAAGCGCCATGACTGTCCAGGCCAACGATCCCGCAATATCAGTCGCTTCCGAAAAACCGGCTTCGTTGCGCCCAACCCTTGAATGGATCGCGCGGCGGGCCGAGCCGATTGTCATCGGCCTTGCGGCTATCGTGATCGGTCTTGCGCTCTTCTCCCTCTTCATCCTGGCGATCGGCAAATCGCCCGCAATGCTCTTCCAACTCATGTACACCGGCGGCTTCGGCAGTTGGTTTTCCGTGCAGAACAGCCTCAGCCGTGCCGCACCCCTTCTCCTGACGGCACTCTGCGTTGCCCTACCTGCCCGTCTCGGCCTCGTCATCATCGGCGGAGAGGGCGCGGTCGTGCTGGGTGGCGTAGCCGCCGCGGCGATGGCTCTGCCACTCGTCGGCTCGGCACCGGTCTTCCTGACCTTCATTCTCATGGCGATCGCTGCCATGCTGGTTGGCGGCGTCTGGATCGGCCTCGCCGGCTTCCTGCGCCATTACCGCGGCGTCAATGAGACCATCTCGTCGCTGCTGCTTTCCTATATCGCCATCGCCCTGATGAACCAATTCGTCGAAGGGCCGCTGCGTGATCCTGCAAGCCTCAACAAGCCCTCGACCAAGCCGTTGCCGCAAGACTACATGCTTGGCCATATCCCGGGCATGGACGTGCATTGGGGTCTCGTCATTGGCGTCGTCGCCTGCATCGTTTCATGGGTATTGATCGAGGTGACGAGCTACGGCTTTGCGGCCCGCATCGCCGGTGGCAATGTCCGCGCCGCGCAGATCCAGGGCCTGCCGGTCGGCCGGCTGATTGCCGGCTTCACGGCGATCGCCGGCAGTTTCGCCGGGCTTGCCGGCATGATCGAGGTCACAGCCGTGCAGGGCAGCGCCAACGCGTCGCTTGCCGCTGGCTACGGCTACACCGGCATTCTCGTTGCCTTCCTCGCTCGGCACAATCCGCTGGCCATTATCCCGGTCGCGATCCTGCTTGGCGGCATCAATGCCGCGGGCGGCCTCATCCAGCGCCGCATGGGCCTGCCGGATGCCACGGTGCTGGTGCTGCAGGGCACGCTCTTCATCGTCATCCTCTTCTGCGAGACCTTTTACGGCCGCTTCAAGATCTTCAATCCCGACCTCTGGAAAAGGAGCGAATGATGGACGACACCGCAATCGGCCTCTGGGGAGTGCCCCTCGCCATCTTCGCCGGCGCGATCCGCGTCTCGACGCCCTTCATCTTCGTCAGCCTCGGCGAGACGATCACCGAGCGTTCGGGCCGCATCAATCTCGGCCTTGAAGGCACGCTCGTCTTCGGTGCCATGACCGCTTACGCTGTCGCCGTCATGAGCGGCTCCCCCTGGCTCGGCGTACTCGCTGCAATGGCGACCGGCGCAATTTTCGGCGCCGTGCATGGCTGGATCTGCAAATGGCCGAAGGTCAACGATATCGCGATCGGCATCGCCATGATGCAGTTTGGCCTGGGCCTCGCCTTCTTCCTCGGAAAACCGTTCATCCAGCCGGCGGCGCCACACCTGCCGGCAATTCCGTTAGGATTCTGGTCCAGCCTGCCGCAGATCCAAGCGGCGCTGAGCATCAACGTGCTGTTCATCCTCGGCGCGATGCTCGCCTTCGCCCTCCGGTGGGCGTTCAAGAATACGCGTGTCGGCCTCATTTTGCGTGTCGTCGGCGATAGCACGGATGCTGCACGCGCCATGGGCGTCAATCCGGATCGCGTGCGCCTGATGGCCACCGCCGTCGGCGGCTCGCTGGCGGCGATCGGCGGCGCCTATCTCTCGCTCTACTATCCAGGCTCGTGGAACGAACGCATCTCCTCCGGCCAAGGCTTGATGGCCGTGGCGCTCGTCATCTTTGCGCGGTGGAATCCGATCGGCTGCTTCCTCGCAGCATTGCTCTTCGGCGGCGCTGGGGCGCTCGGCCCGGCGTTGCAGTCGGTCGGAGTGACCGAAGGCTACTATCTTTTCTATGCCGCCCCTTACGTGCTCACGCTCGTCATCATGATCATTACCTCGTCGCCCACGCGCTCGCTCGCCGGTGCGCCGGGTGCACTCTCGCTCACCAAATAGGAGAGATCATCCATGAACAGTCTGGCAACAGCCGTCATCCCCGGGAAGCCGACCTATGTCGACGCCGACCCCTATCCCTGGCCCTATAATGGCGCGCTCCGGCCGGACAACACCGCCCTCATCATCATCGACATGCAGACTGATTTCTGCGGCAAGGGCGGCTATGTCGATCACATGGGTTATGATCTGTCACTGGTCCAGGCGCCTATCGAGCCAATCAAGGCAGTGCTGGCGGACATGCGCGCCAAGGGCTACCACATCATCCACACCCGTGAAGGTCATCGGCCCGACCTTGCGGACCTTCCGGCCAACAAGCGCTGGCGCTCGCGTCGCATCAATGCCGGCATCGGCGATCCCGGACCTTGTGGGCGCATCCTCGTGCGCGGCGAACCCGGCTGGGACATCATTCCCGAACTTTATCCCCTTGCGGGCGAGACCATCATTGACAAGCCCGGCAAGGGCTCCTTCTGCGCCACCGATCTGGAACTGATCCTCAACCAGAAGCGCATCGACAATATCATCCTGACTGGCATCACCACTGACGTCTGCGTGTCCACCACGATGCGCGAGGCCAACGATCGCGGGTTCGAATGCCTGCTATTGGAAGACTGCTGCGGCGCGACCGACTACGGCAATCACCTCGCCGCCATCAAGATGGTGAAGATGCAGGGCGGCGTCTTCGGTTCTGTCTCCAATTCTAAGACGCTGATCGAGGCTTTGCCATGAGCACGGTCCGCGATACGCCCCTTCCGAGAGCTGGCAAGGCCGTCGGCATCGACACGATCGACATGACGATGTGCTTCGGCAGTTTCACCGCCCTTGACCGTGTCTCGATCAAGGTGCCTGCCGGCAGCTTCCATGCGCTGCTCGGCGAAAACGGTGCCGGCAAGTCGACGCTCGTCAAATGCATCATGGGCTTCTATCACGCCACGTCGGGGTCGCTTTCCGTCGACGGCCGCGAAGTGGCAATCACCTCGCCCAAAGACGCCGCTACCTACGGTCTCGGCATGGTCTACCAGCACTTTACGCTGGTCCCCTCGCTGACGGGGGCTGAAAACCTCGTCATCAGCCGCGCGCAAGTGCCTGGTATCATCAACTGGGCGAAAGAGCGGAAGGATCTGGCCACCTTCATGGAGCGCATGCCGTTCAAGATCCAGCTTGATCGACCGGTGAGCGAGCTTGCCGCCGGCGAAAAGCAGAAGCTGGAGATCGTCAAACAGCTCTATCTCGGCCGCTCCTTCCTGGTGCTGGATGAGCCAACGTCGGTGCTGACGCCGGCCGAAGCCGATGAGATGCTTGGCCTCGTGCGCGGTATGACCGAGCGCGGTGAACTGACCGTGCTGATGATTTCGCACAAGTTTCATGAGGTCACGAAGTTCGCCGATGCTGTCTCGATCCTGCGGCGTGGTAAGCTGGTCGGCGCCGGCAAGGTCGGTGAACTCTCCACCGCTGACATGGCGGCGATGATGATTGGCGACGTCAAGCTTGCCGAACTCGATACACGCGTTCCCGTTTCAGAAAACGCCAAGCCAGTGCTGACGATCGAGCAGGTCAAGGCACCGGACCGCTCCGGTCTCAAGAGCATCGAGATCGATAAGCTCCTGGTGCGCTCGGGCGAGATCGTCGGCATCGCCGGCATATCCGGAAACGGCCAGAAAGAGCTGACGGAAATCCTCGCCGGACAGCGGCCGACGGATAGCGGCCATGTGAGCGTCAACAGCGAGGCTTATGGCGCAACCCGCCCCGAGACACGCAAGAACAATGTTCGTTTCATCCCCGAAGAACCGCTGCAGAACGCGTGCGCCCCTCGTATGACCGTTAGCGAAAACCTCGCTTTCCGCACATTCGATCTGAAAGCGGACGGCAAGGATGCGATCTGGCTGAACAAGGGCAAGATGAAGAAGCGCGCCAGCGCGCTGATCTCCGACTTCAAGGTGAAAACGGCATCCGCCTCCTCACCGATTGCAGCGCTTTCAGGCGGCAATGTGCAGCGCGCGGTACTCGCCCGCGAGCTGACGGGCAAGGTGGACCTGCTCATCGTCTCGAACCCCTGTTTCGGCCTCGATTTCTCCGCTGTCGCCGAGATCCGTGCCCGCATCATGAAGGCGCGCAATTCCGGTACGGCCGTTTTGCTGCTGTCCGAAGATCTCGACGAGCTGCTCGAAATGTCGGACCGCATCGTGGTGATTTCCGAAGGCAAGCTGGTTTACGAGACACCGGCGCGTTCGGCGGATATCGGTGTGATCGGCGCGCATATGGCGGGGCATCACTGATGGCGGAGATCAAGGCAGAACCCTTCGCCTTTCCGGTGAAACACGACCAGCTTGCCCTTATCGTCATCGACATGCAGCGCGACTTCGCCGAACCCGGTGGCTTTGGTGCTAGCCTTGGCAATGATGTCAGTCGCATCGTCAGAATCGTCCCCGATGTCAAACGCCTCATCCAGGGCTTCCGCAACGCCGGCCTGCCGGTCATCCACACTATGGAATGCCACAAGCGCGATCTCTCCGACCTGCCGCCGGCAAAACGCGACCGCGGCAATCCGATGTTTAGGATCGGCGACAAGGGTCCCATGGGTCGCATCCTCATCTCCGGTGAGCCTGGCACGGCGATCCTACCGGAGCTTGCGCCGATCAAGGGCGAGGTCGTCATTGAAAAACCCGGCAAGGGCGCCTTTTACGCCACGAAACTTGGCGATGTCCTGCATGAGAAGGGTATCAAGCAGCTCGTCTTTGCGGGTGTAACGACAGAAGTCTGCGTGCAGACGACGATGCGCGAGGCAAACGACCGCGGCTATGAATGCCTGCTCGCCGAGGAGGCGACGGAAAGCTACTTCCCCGAATTCAAGGCCGCCGCCATTGCCATGATCCGCGCCCAGGGCGCCATCGTCGGCTGGACGGCTCGTGTCGACGATATCCTGGAAAGCATCGCCCATGCCTGAAACGACCCGCGAACTGCTCACATCAGGCGGCTGGAAGGATCTGGAATTCGGGCCGTTCCGTGAAGAGGTGACAATCCATTGGATTCGCCCCTTCGAAGGCGACCAACCGGGCGTGGCGCTCCTGAAATACGAAGCCGGCGCGTCCGTTCCCCGCCATCGCCATGAGGGGTTGGAAACCATTTTCGTTCTCGATGGGGTGCAGTCCGACGAGGCCGGCGACTACGGCCGCGGCAGTTACATCGTCAATGCCCCCGGCACAGAACATTCGGTCTGGAGCGATACCGGCTGTGTCGTGCTTATTCAGTGGGACCGGCCAGTGAAAATACTCGGAGAGGAAACGGCATGAAAGCACGGTCAGCTTTCGAGGTCGCCCTACACGAATTCTACCGCAATGGCGGCAGCGCCAAGATGAACGATCCGGGCATCTTTATTCAACTGACGAAGAAGGACTCCGCGGGAACGCCGGCAGAAATTCTGGGCAGCATGATCAAAATAGCGGCATTGAATGACGTCGCTGCCGTTCGCGATTATGCTTCAGACCGCATCTATCATACATATTTGGGAGTGGCATGGACCTTGCTTCTTTATCCGCAGAGTTGGTGGCTAGGGTTCCGGCGCTCCTCTTCGGAGCGTGCTGGTCCGAGAGCCACCACCGGCTGGGGGAGAAATCCCACCGGATGCACGGCGGGATAAAAGCCCGGGAGACCTCGTAAGCCAAGGGATTGGCGGCGCGATGGTCTTTGCCGATCCCTTTTTGAAAAAAAGCAAAAGGGGAATTTCTATGCAGACTTTTTCGAAGATCCTTTCCGTAACGGCTCTTTCGGTATCGCTGGCTTTCGGGCTTGGCTCTGCCGCAAGCGCCGCGCCGAAAACCAGTTTCAAGGTCGCCTGGTCCATCTATGTCGGCTGGATGCCCTGGGGTTATGCCGCCGATCACGGTATCGTCAAGAAATGGGCCGACAAATACGGCATCAACATCGAGGTCACCCAGTTCAACGATTACGTCGAGTCGATGAACCAGTATACGGCCGGCGCCTTCGATGCCGTGACGCTGACCAACATGGACGGCCTCTCGATCCCGGCAGCCGGCGGCGTCGACACGACAGCCGTTATCGTTGGTGACTTTTCGAATGGCAATGACGCCGTCATTCTCAAGGACAAGGCAAGCCTCGCAGACCTCAAGGGCCAGAACGTCAATCTGGTTCAGTATTCGGTTTCGCATTATCTGCTCGCCCGCGCGCTCGACAGCATCAAGCTTACCGAACGCGACGTGAAGGTGGTTAACACCTCCGACGCCGATATGGTTGCGGCCTACAAGACGCCGGATGTCTCCGCCGTCGTCACCTGGAATCCGCTGGTCTCGACCATTCTCGAGGAGCCTTCCGCCAAGAAGGTCTTCGATAGCTCGCAGGTGCCGGGCGAGATCATCGACCTGATGGCCGCCAACAGCAACATCCTGAAGGACAATCCGAATTTCGGTAAGGCGTTGGCCGGCATCTGGTATGAAACGGCGGCGCTGCTGAGGGCAGACACACCGGAAGGCAAGGCTGCCCGCGAGGCGATGGGGGCCGCATCGGGCACAGACCTGAAGGGTTTCGAGGCGCAGCTCGCCGCAACCAAACTCTTCGATAAGCCTGCCGACGCGGTTGCCTTCACCACCTCGCCGAACCTGCCGAAGACGATGGATCTGGTGCGCAGCTTCCTGTTCCAGAAGGGTCTGCTCGGCAATGGAGCGCCTTCGGCTGACGTCATCGGCATCGAAATGCCCGATGGCAAGGTTCTCGGCGACAGTGCGAATGTCAAGTTGCGCTTCACGGAGACCTATATGAAGGCGGCCGCCGACGGTTCGCTCTGAGCGATACCTTCACTGGCGGCGCCGGCGCGCCGCCCGATCCCTTCATCCGCGGAGCCTTTCATGCGTTGGATCAATACCAGGCCTAGCCGGGGTGCGCAGCTTGCCTTGACGCTGTTGCCCTTTTTGCTGCTGATCGTCGCGTATGCCGTCGGTTCAGCCGCACGGCTTGCCGAAAACGCCAATGACAAGTTGCTGCCCAATCTTGCCGGCTTTGCCGACGCCATCAACCGTATGGCCTTCATCGCCGATCCGCGCACGGGAGAATACCTGCTGTGGTCGGACACCTGGGCGAGCCTGGTACGGCTCCTGTCGGGCCTCAGCATATCCACGGCTATCGCGCTTTGCATCGGCATGCTCATCGGCATGCTGCCCTATCTCAGGGCTCTGCTGTCGCCCTTCGTCGCAGTCATTTCGATGGTGCCGCCGCTCGCGTTGCTGCCGATACTGTTCATCGTCATGGGCCTTGGCGAGACCTCCAAGATCGCCCTTATCGTGATCGGCGTTGCACCGACGATGATCCGCGACCTGGCGCTGAAGGCGCTGGAATTGCCGCGCGAGCAGATCGTCAAGGCCGAGACGCTCGGCGGCTCCTCCTGGCAGATCGCGCTTCGCGTCGTGTTGCCACAGATCCTGCCGCGGCTGATCACCTGCCTGAGGCTCCAGCTCGGGCCGGCCTGGCTGTTCCTGATTGCCGCCGAGGCGATCTCCTCCGATTCCGGCCTTGGCTACCGTATTTTCCTCGTTCGCCGATATCTGTCGATGGATGTGATCTTTCCCTACGTCGTCTGGATCACACTGCTCGCCGTGCTCATGAATTATCTTCTCGATCGCCTCCGCATCGCCGTCTTCCCCTGGTCCGAACTGGAGAAGCAGGCATGAGCGAACTCAGGATAGAAAAGGTCTGGAAGGAATACGGTGACCAGATCGTGCTCGAGGATGTGTCGCTGACGGTCGCCTCCCGCGCCTTTGTCGCACTCGTCGGTCCCTCCGGCTGCGGTAAGTCGACCTTCCTGCGTATGCTTTTGGGACAGGAACAGCCCACCAGAGGCGCGATCTCTCTCGATGGCGCGCCGCTGCCTAGCGAGCCCGACGCCGACCGCGGCGTGGTCTTTCAGCGCTACTCGGTCTTTCCGCATCTGACCGCACTCAACAACGTGCTGCTCGGCAAGGAGCTTGCCGGCTCGCGCTACAAGGCCAGGCTTTTCGGCGCGGCGCGGCGCAACGCGATCGACGAGGCGCGGCAACTCCTCGCGGAGGTCGGCCTTGCCGGCGCCGAAAACAAGTATCCAGCCCAGCTTTCCGGCGGCATGCAGCAGCGCCTGGCGCTGGCGCAGGCGCTCATCATGCGCCCCAAAGTGCTATTGCTCGACGAGCCTTTCGGCGCGCTCGACCCTGGTATCCGCGCCGAGATCCACACGCTGATGAAACGGCTTTGGCACGAAACGCAGATGACCGTCGTCATGGTCACGCATGACATGCGCGAAGCCTTCACGCTTGCCACAAGGGTAGTCGCCTTCGAGCGCCGCCGCGACCGGCCGGAAGAGAAGGAGCGCTACGGCGCGACGATTACCAAGGACATTTCCATCTGGCCGCCGCGTACTGCCGGCGCAGCCTCGATCTTCAGCTCCGACCGGGACGGCCCGATCGCTTCAAAGGGGCACCGCCGGGACGACCTGGCACCGTCGGGAGACATCTAGCCATGCAGCACGTCAGACGTTCGTCAGAAGAAATCGCCGTCAACCGCGCCCGTTATGAAGAACATCAGAGAAAGGGTCTGGAATTCGCACCCAAGGCCTTGCCGACACCGAGCCCCCTACCCGCCCCGCCGATCGATGCGGCTTTGATTGTCCATCAGGAAGTCATACCCAGCGGCTGGTACTGGTCGACACGCGTCAAGCACGGCGAGACGCTACACATTGCCCAGGAACAGGGCTTCTCGACCATCTCGCTCGCCGCCTGGAATGCGGCCGATACGAGCGAGCGGCTGAATCTGCCCGATACGGTGAAGATGCAATGGACCACCGCCCTTTCGAAAGGCCGGGTGATCTTCTCCGACATGGGACGCGTGATGTTCTCCGTCACCGAGGATTCTTCCGGCGCACATGATTGCCTGATGGGCAGCTCGACTGCCGCCTCAAACCTGGCGAAATACGGCGAAGGCACCCGCAACAGCCGCGACAATTTCATCAAGCTTGCGACCAAGGCCGGATTGGACAAGCGCGACATTCCCGCCGTGCTCGCGCTCTTTGCTCCCGTTCGCGTTGATGTGGACGGCAAGTTCGCATGGCAGTCGGAGCTGCCGCATGACGGTGACTATGTTGAGCTGCGCGCCGAGATGGACATGATTGTCGGCTTTTCCAATTGCCCGCATCCGCTCGATCCAAGCCCGACATACGCACCGAAGCCGGTGACCGTGACGCGGCTGGCTGTCCGGCCCACCAGCTCCGACGACCTGTGCCTCACAGCCACCGCAGAGGCAGTACGCGGCTTCGAGAACAACGCATCCGCCGACCTGTGAGCAGTGGAGAGACTATCATGACCGACTTTATCCAGACCGCTCCGTTCCGCACGCTCAAGAACGCCGTGCAGGATCACTTCATTGCCGCAGAAGCGCCGTTCTCGACGGTGGTTCGGAAAGGCCAGACATTGCGCATCGAGGATAGCTATGGCCAGCAGGCGATCGACACGCTGTTCTACAACGCAGAAGATCATTCCGAACGCTATTCCAGCCAGGACACCATGCGCGAGCAGGGTGCGGCCTATATCACAACGGGCACCGAGATTATGTCCAACGAGGGTCGCGTCATGTTGAGGATGACGGCCGACAGTTGCGGACGTCACGACACTTCAGCCGGCGCATGCTCCTGCGAGAGCAACACGGTGCGCTTCGGCCACGGCACCAGATATCTCCATGCCTGCCGGGACAATTTCGTTCTGGAGGTCGCAAAACATGGCATGGGCAAGCGCGACGTCGTGCCCAACATCAACTTCTTCATGAATGTGCCGATCGAGCCGACCGGCGAGATGACCATCGTCGACGGCATCTCCGCACCGGGCGATTATGTTGAGCTCAAGGCCGAGATGGACGTGCTGATCGTCATTTCCAATTGCCCGCAAATCAACAATCCCTGCAACGGCTTCGATCCGACGCCGATCCGCGTCCTCGTCTGGGACGGTGAGGCTTGAGATGTTCAGGAAGATATTGATCGCCAATCGCGGCGAAATCGCTGTCCGGATCATCCGGACGCTGAGGCGCATGGGCATCGCCTCCGTCGTCGTCTATTCGGACGCCGATCGCTTCGCCAAGGCATCGCTGATGGCCGACGAGGCCGTCAGGCTCGGTCCGGCGCCGGCCGCCGAAAGCTATCTCGATGTCGACGCCGTCATTGCGGCTTGCAAGGCTACCGGCGCAGAAGCCGTGCATCCCGGCTACGGTTTCCTTTCGGAAAACATCGGCTTTGCCAAGCGGCTGGCGCAGGAGGGCATCGCCTTCATCGGCCCGACGCCGGATAATATCGCCGCCTTCGGGCTCAAGCACACGGCCCGCGAATTGGCGCGCGCAAGCGGCGTACCGCTGCTACCGGGCAGTGGTCTCGTCGAGACGGGCGACGCAGCGCTCGCTGCGGCGGTTGAGATCGGATATCCGGTCATGCTGAAATCGACGGCCGGCGGCGGCGGCATCGGCATGCAGCTTTGTGAGGATGCCGATAGTCTTAAGGCCGCCTTCGAAAGCGTGCAGCGCACGGCCAAGGCCAGTTTCGGCGATGCGCGCGTCTATCTCGAACGCTTCGTATCGAAGGCACGGCACGTCGAAGTCCAGATCTTCGGCGACGGCAAGGGCCGCGTGATCGCGCTCGGCGAACGCGATTGCTCGTTGCAGCGCCGGAATCAGAAGGTGATTGAGGAGACGCCCGCTCCCGGTCTTTCGCCTGAGATACGCGAGCGCCTGCATGCCGCGGCCATGGCGCTGGGCTCTTCCGCGCGCTACCAGTCCGCCGGAACCGTGGAGTTCATCTATGATCCTGCCCGCGAGGAATTCTATTTCCTCGAGGTCAATACCCGCCTGCAGGTCGAGCACCCGGTTACGGAAGCCGTCTACGGCATCGATCTTGTCGAATGGATGATCCGTCAAGCCGCCGGCGAGGATGTCATTTCCGGCAGCGAAATCCTCGTCCCTAAAGGCGTGGCGATCGAAGCGCGCCTCTACGCCGAGATGCCGCATGCCGGCTTCCGGCCGAGCGCCGGCCTGCTGACGGAGGTCGTCTTTCCGGCGGGCACGCGCGTCGACGGCTGGATTGAGACGGGCACCGAAGTCACCCCTTTCTACGATCCGATGCTTGCCAAGGTGATCGTGGCAGCCGAGGACCGGCCGGCCGCGATCGAGAAGCTGAAGCGCGCGCTGGCGGAAAGCTCCATCTCCGGCATCGAGACCAATCTGCAATATCTCCAGGCCATAGCAGGATCCAAGCTGCTGGCGAGCGGCGACGTGGCGACGACGGCGCTCAGGGACTTTCCTTTCGTGCCCGATGTGATCGAGGTGCTGGCGCCGGGTGCGCAGTCGAGCATTCAGGAGCTGCCCGGCCGGCTCGGCCTCTGGCATGTCGGCGTGCCGCCGAGCGGCCCGATGGACGAGCGCTCGTTTCGTCATGCAAACAGGCTCGTCGGCAATGCTGACGAAACCGCGGCGCTGGAACTTACTGTTTCCGGGCCGGTGCTTAAAATCTTTTCCGACATTACGATCGCGCTCGCAGGCGCCTGCATGCCGATGACCCTCGACGGCGTACTGCTGCCACATGGCGAAGCCGTCAGTGCGAGGGCGGGGCAGACACTGGCCATTGGTGCGATAGAGGGGCCGGGCCAGCGGTCTTACCTCGCCGTTGCCGGAGGCCTTTCCGCGCCGGTCATGCTCGGCTCCAGGGCGACCTTCGGTCTCGGACGGTTCGGGGGCCATGCCATCGGCACGCTCCAGACCGGCCATGTTCTGAGGCTGGCACGCACGCCACAGCAGCAAACGACGGCGGCAGGCCGGCCCGCCCCTTTGACCCGAGCCTGGGAGGTCGGTGTCCTCTACGGCCCGCACGGTGCGCCCGACTTCTTTCTCGAAAGCGATATCGAGACGTTGTTCTCGACCGAATACGAGGTGCACTTCAACAGCGCCCGCACCGGCGTGCGCCTGATCGGTCCTGCGCCAAAATGGGCACGCAGCGACGGTGGTGAAGCCGGCCTTCATCCCTCCAACCTGCATGACAATGCCTATGCGATCGGCGCGATCGACTTTACCGGCGACATGCCGATCATTCTCGGGCCCGATGGTCCGAGCCTCGGCGGGTTCGTCTGCCCCGCCGTCATTGCTCGCGACGAGCAATGGAAGATGGGCCAGTTCAAGCCCGGTGACAAAATCCGGTTTCGTCCTGCTGAACGTGCCGAAGACCCCGTCGCCGGTCCGAGGCTGCAGCACCTCGGCAATGCAGCAGGGTCGGGGATCGTCGGCCAGGGCCAAGAAGGACCCGTGCCCGTCGTCTATCGCCGCCAGGGCGACGACAATCTGCTGGTCGAATATGGGGCGATGACGCTTGATATCGCGCTGCGTCTGCGCGTGCAGCTTTTGATGCAGGCGATCGTCCAAGCTCGCCTGCCGGGCATCATCGATCTGACGCCCGGCATCCGCTCGCTGCAGATCCATTACGATGGCACGACCTTGACCCGCAAACGCCTGCTCGGCCTGCTCACCGAGATCGAGGCGGGCTTGCCGGCCGCGCAGGATATCAAGGTCCCCAGCCGCATCGTGCACCTGCCGCTGTCCTGGAACGATCCGGATGCCGAGCTTGCCATGCGCAAATATCAGGAACTGGTGCGCCCGAACGCGCCCTGGTGCCCTTCCAATATCGAGTTCATCCGTCGTATCAACGGCCTGCCGGATGAACAGGCGGTGCGCGACGTCGTCTTCAATGCCAGCTATCTGGTGCTCGGCCTCGGCGATGTCTATCTCGGCGCGCCGGTCGCAACCCCGGTCGACCCGCGCCATCGGCTGGTGACGACGAAATACAATCCAGCTCGTACCTGGACGCCGGAAAACGCCGTCGGCATCGGCGGCGCCTATATGTGCATCTACGGCATGGAGGGGCCTGGCGGCTACCAGCTTTTCGGCCGCACCATCCAGGTCTGGAACAGTTGGCGGCAGACTGCGGTCTTCGCCAAGGACAAGCCATGGCTGCTCGACTTCTTCGATCAGATCCGCTTCTTCCCCGTCAGTCACAAAGAGCTGACAGAAGCCCGCGCCGCCTTCCCACACGGGGGTTATCCGGTCAGGATAGAGGAGACCGAATTCTCCTATGCCGCCTATGAAGCCGGGCTTGCCCGCGAAGTCGCCGCGATAGGCGCCTTCAAATCAGGGCAGCAGGCGGCTTTCGAAGCGGAACGGCAACGGTGGAAGGAACTCGGTCTCGACAGCTTCACCGTCGAGGAAGGCGCAGGCGCCGGCCTCGACGGCGACATACCGGAGGGTTGCTTCGGGATAGAAAGCGCCGTGCCCGGCAACGTCTGGAAGATACTGGTCGAAGAAGGCCAGCCAGTGGCTGCCGGCGATACATTGGCGATCATCGAATCCATGAAGATGGAAATCAACGTAACCGCACATGCCGCCGGACGCGTCCGCGATCTGCGCGCCGGCCCTGGGCGCAATGTCAAAGCCGGCGATGTGCTGGTCATTCTGGAGGAAATCTGATGCTTCCCACCATTCTCGATCTTGCTTCGCTGAGGCACGCTTATGCGGCCGGCCTGTCGCCGCTCCAGCTAATGGAAGAGATCATCGCAAGATGCAGGGCATCGGACGATCCGGCCATCTTCATCACGATGACGCCCGAGGACGACTTGCGAGCTGCGGCCCGTGAACTGGTGGCGCGTGCGCCAGAATCCAACAGCCTGCCGCTCTGGGGCATTCCCTTCGCGGTCAAGGACAATATCGACGTAGCGGGCTTGCCGACAACGGCCGCCTGCCCGGCCTTCGCCTATCACCCGCAGGCGGATGCGACGACAGTCGCGCGATTGAGGGCTGCCGGCGCCATCGTGATCGGCAAGACCAATCTCGATCAGTTCGCGACCGGACTGAACGGCACGCGCTCGCCGCATGGCGCGCCGCGCTCGGTGTTTGATCGTAATTACGTCTCCGGCGGCTCCAGCTCAGGCTCGGCGGTCGCCGTTGCGGCAGGTCTCGCGAGCTTTTCGCTCGGCACCGACACCGCCGGTTCGGGGCGCGTGCCGGCAGCATTCAACAATCTTGTCGGCATCAAGCCAACGCCGGGGTTAGTGCCCAATGTCGGCGTGGTGCCCGCCTGCCGCAGCGTCGACGTCGTCACTATCTTTGCCGCGACGGTGGGCGACGGCATTGCCATCCGCAAGATCATGGAAGGCTACGACGCCCGCGATCCGTTCTCGCGGCAAGCCGCTCCAGCAAGCTTGCCGTCGACACGCCCGCGTATCGGCGTTCTCGACGCTGCGGAACGGGAGTTCTACGGCAACAAGGATGTGGAGGCGCTTTATGACGCCGCCATCGAACGGGCGCGATCGCTGGGCGCTGTGATCGTGCCCTTCGACTACGCTCCTTTCCGGCAAGCGGCCGAACTGCTCTATAACGGCCCCTGGGTCGCCGAGCGGCTGGCGGCGGTCAAGGAGTTCCTGGCGACGAATGGCGACGACTTCGATCCGACGGTGCGGGCCATCATCGAAGGGGCAAAAGCCTACGATGCCGTGGACGCCTTCGAAGGCCGGTACAAGCTGGAAGCATTGCGGCAGAAAACCAGGACCGAATGGGAGAAGGTGGATTTCCTGATGCTGCCGACGTCCCCGACCACCTACACGGTCGAAGAAATGCAAGCGGACCCGATCGTCAGGAACAGCCACTTTGGCCGCTATACCAACTTCGCCAACCTGCTCGATTGCGCGGCGATTGCCATTCCCGCCGGATTTGACGCCGACGGCCATCTGCCCGCAGGTGTGATGCTGGTGGGACCCGCCTTCACCGACGATGCGCTGGCCCCCTTCGCCGATGCCATGCATCGAGCGCTGGATACCGGAATGGGCAAGGACCGCAAAGCCGCGCTGCCGGAGGCAAGCCGCGTGGCGCCTTCGGCCGACGACTTCGTGCCGATCGTGGTGGTCGGCGCGCATCTGACGGATATGCCTCTGAACCACGAGCTGACGCGACCGGGCGGATATAGAGTGCGAACCGGACGGACGGACGGCAGCTACCGGCTCTTTGCCCTCCCCGGCACGATCCCGCCCAAGCCGGGGCTGCTGCGCGATCCCGGCTTTACGGGTAACGGCGTGGAGGTCGAAGTCTGGGCCTTGCCACCTGCGGCATTCGCCCGTTTCGTCCAGAACATTCCGGCGCCGCTTGGCGTCGGCAAAGTCACGCTTGACGACGGCAGTTACGTCACTGGTTTTCTCTGCGAGGCCCACGCGGTCACCGGCGGTCGAGAGATTACCGAGTTCGGCGGCTGGCGCAATTATATCCGCGCCTCCGGCCCGACAGTGTGAACAAGGAGGGGCGGAATGCGAAAACTTCTGTCAATGGCAGCGCAGCTCGTTCTCAGAGGCCTGATCGCCAGGACCTGGGCGATTGGCGGCCGCTGCGCAGCCAGACATGGTGCTCGCTTGCGAGAGGCTCGCACGGGAGATCCTTGACCGTCTGTCGCCATATTTGCTGCAAGCTGCCTTGAAAGGATACGAGCTGGCGCACAGCCCGACGGTTGACGAGGTCATGCCTCGAACGCGCCAGACGTTCCTCTTTTCGCAAACTCTTCAAGCAGCTATTCTATCAGCCTGATATCAAGCGAGGGCCATTTGCAGATGCAGCCACGACAGGGTGAGTTTCGAGAACACATGACCATCCTTGGCGACGTCAACTCGACCTCATTCGTCCCGTGGATCCAACGCCACGCCGATAAACTCGGACTTTCGCAGACATTCTTCCATTCTGGCGCAGATAGGATCGAGCTTGAGGTTGCCGGCCCCGTGGAATTGATCGATATGCTGGAAATGGGCTGTTCACTCGGTCCTTTCGACGTCTGGGTCGAGGAGATCCAGCGCAGAGTCATTGAGCGCCCCGAAATATCGCGTCTTAGCAATCCCTGATTTTCTGCCTTTTATTTAATCAATGTTGCCAATGCGAATCATTTATGCAAGCTTCCGAGTGCTGAGGGGATGCAGGGATCGGCGCCTGCCTATGACCGGTGGCGCTAAGTCATTGGTGAAATTAAGAGAGTTAAGGCTATGCCATTTGATGGGGCCGGATCTTGGGCGCCAGTTGCCCTTTCCTCTGATCTGCCACCAGGAACGGTCATACCGGCCTGGACAGCGGCCGGCCCAATTGCCCTGTGGCGCAGCCAGTCGGGCCGCGTAACCGCATCCGCGGATCGCTGTCCACATCGCGGAATGCGATTGTCGCATGGTTTTGTCCGTGGTGAGGCGCTGTCCTGCATTTATCATGGATGGAGCTATTCCCCATCGGGCGGATGCATTCGCATTCCGGCTCATCCCGATCTGGTCCCTCCGGAAACCATCCGTGTCGCTGTCCAGCGGGTCGAAGAATCGGGCGGTATTTTATGGATAGCCGCCGGACAACCGGCGACACAGCCCCCACGCTTCGACAAGCTCATACCGTTGCGCTCGCTAACAATGGAAGCGGATGTTGCGGCAATCGAGATCGTAGCAGGAGCAAAGACCGACGCAAACGGGCTGATCCACCTGCCTGATTTCCCCTGGATCATGCTGCTGCTCGCGCCCCAGGGTAAGCATACGCTCCTTCATCTCATGATCGAACAGGACCGCAGCCCGACAAACCGTCTGACGGCTTCCCGTATTGCCGAATCTCTCCGCCGCCGGGCGGAAGAACGCCAAAGGGAGGGTGCGGAATGACAGGCGGCGCGATGATCGACGAATGGTATCCGGTCGCCCTTTTCAGCCAGCTCAGCGAAAAGGGAAGCAAGACCTGTCTGATGGGCGAGGCGATCGAAGTCGCGCGCGATCGCGACGGGAATGCGCGGGTGACGACCGACAATGGACGCTCCCTTCCCGTCCGCGTCCGGTATGGCCATGTCTGGTCCTCCCTCGGAAAGCCGGACAAGGAGCTATTCGCCATTCCGGAAGCCGATCAGCCAGGCCGCCGCTTCGTCGATGTCGGTGTGGTCCGCGTGCGCTGTTCACCGCTTCGTGCCGTCGAGAACTTTCTCGACATCGCGCATTTTCCCTTCGTTCACACCGATATCCTCGGTGCGGAACCGCATACAGAGGTCGAAAATTACAAGGTCGAGATCCGCGAGAGTGAGGATGAAGTCTGGGCAACGCAGGTGAAATTCTACCAGCCGCAGGCAGCAAAATCGGCGTCCGGCGGCATTACGACCGAATATATGTACCGCGTGCCGGCACCGACCTGTTCGGTGCTCTACAAGACGTGTCCTCCGCGACCGAACGAATGGGACGTCATTACCTTGTTCGTGCAGCCTCTTGCGGAAGACCTTTGCGACGTATGGCCATGGATGGCTCTCTTCGACGACGATACACCGATGACCGATCTTATCCACTTTCAGCAGACGATCTTCCTGCAGGATCGCTCGATCCTCGAAAACCAGATACCCACGCTTCTTCCGCTTGATCCGGGCATGGAAATTCCGACAAGGGCCGACCTCACCTCGGTCGCCTATAGGCGATGGCTCAAGCGCCATAATTATACCTACGGCGCACAGTTGGTCGCACAATGAAGCTCTACGACTATATTTTATCGCCGAGCTGCTACAAAGTACGGCTGATGGCCGCCCTCTTGGGCATCAAGCTCGAAATCCGGCCAGTCGATTTCCATCCCGGTGCGGAGCATCGCGGACCGGAGCTTCTGGCGCTCAATGCGGCGGGGTCTATTCCAATCCTCGAGGATGGCGATCTTGTGCTCACCGAGTCCACAGCAATGCTCGCCTATCTCGCTGCCAGTGGTGCGCCGGAATGGCTGGGCCATAGTTCGCCGCAGGAGACGGCGCGCGTGCAGCAATGGCTCTCCTTTTCGCATCGCCTGACCGCAAACCTTGGAGGCGCGCGGCTCCACGAAATGCTGCTGCGACCGGGAGATATCAAGGCATTGCAGGCTCAGGGGATTGCGGCCCTGCGCGAGCTGGAGGCCGGCCTCTTCGAACAGGGCGAGCGCGGCATGCGGTTCCTTGCGGCAAGCCAGCCAACGATCGCAGACATCGCCTGCTTTCCCTATGTGGCGCTTGCACCCGACGGCGGCATCTCGCTCGATCCCTATCCCTTGATCCGGCTCTGGTTGCGCGCCATCCGCAGCCTGCCCGGTTTCATCGAAATGCCCGGCATTCACCGCCTGCACGAGCTGAAACCCGATCCGCATCCGGCTGGGGAGTAATGATGGAATGACTGGCTATCTTCTGAAGAATTGTGCGGCTGTTATCATCGACGAGGGCAACGGGCCGAGCGTGCGCCGGAATGTCGACCTGCTCACCAGGGGTCCAGCGATCCAGGCGATCGGGGAGAACCTGTCGCTGAACGCCCTGCCCGAGGGCATCGTTGCGCAGGACGCCTCCGGCTGGTTCGTCTATCCGGGGCTCGTCAATACGCATCACCACTTCTTTCAGTGCTTCGTGCGCAATCGGGCCGACCTCGACTGGACGAAGCTTTCCGTCATCGAATGGCTCGACCGGATCTATCCGATCTTCTCTCGACTGACGGAGGACTGCTTCTATCACGCTTCGGTCACTGCAATGGCCGAGATGATCAAGCATGGGTGCACCACCGCATTCGACCATCAATATTGCTTTCCCCGCCATGCGGGAAAGCGCCTGATCGATCGTCAGTTCGAGGCGGCCGAACTTCTGGGCATGCGCTTTCACGCAGGCCGCGGCGGCAATACCCTGCCGAAATCCGAGGGGTCGACGATCCCGGATGCCATGCTCGAAACCACCGATGAATTCATCTCCGATTGCGCGCGGCTGATCGATAGCTATCACGATGCCAGCCCCTTCAGCATGCGCCAGGTGGTGGTCGCCCCCTGCCAGCCAGTCAATTGCTATCGCGAAACCTTCGTCGAGTCGGTCGCGCTGGCGCGAGATCGCGGCGTGCAGTTGCACACGCATGTCGGCGAGGGCGAAAGCCCCGTCATCAAAGCGCGGCATGGAATGCGCACGGTCGACTACTGCGCCGAATTGGGTTTTGCAGGCCCCGACACATTCTATGCTCATTGCTGGGAATTGACGCACGACGAATTACGCAAAATGGCAGCGAGCGGCACGGGCGTCTCCCATTGCCCCGAGCCGGTTTACCTGGTCGGCGCCGAAGTGACCGACATCCCAGCGATGCAGGCCTTCGGATTGCGTATCGGTCTTGGTTGCGACGGAGCGGCATCGAACGACAACTCGAACCTGATGCATTGCGTCCATTCCGCCTACATGCTGCAGTGCCTGACAGCCTCGACGCGTCAGCATGCCGTCCCCGCCCCGCTTGACTTTCTCCAGTACGCGACAGGCGGAGGCGCGAGCCTGCTGGGGCGCACGGATATCGGGCGTCTTGCCCCGGGCATGGCGGCCGACCTTTTCGCAATCGATACGCGACGGATGGACTATGTCGGGACGCGGCATGACCCGCTGAGCCTCATTGCCAAGGTCGGGATCGGTATGCCGACGGATATGACCATGATCAACGGACGCATTGTCTGGCAGGGCGGTGAATTCACCGGACTGGATGAGGCCGCACTGTTTGCGGCAGCCGAGGCAACACTTGCAACAGTAGAATTCTGAAAAACCAAAAAGGGGAACTGGGATGCAGAAGAATCTGACCCGCAGAACATTGATGAAGAGCGCGGCCGTCGCAGGCCTCGCAACGGCCTTCACCGGTCGCTCCGCCTTTGCCGCCGACGAACCGCTCGGCATCACGCTCGTCGTGCCCTCGCCGATCGGCGATGTCGGCTGGGGGCATGCGCTGGCTGCCGGCCTTGATCCGATCAAGGCCGCCTATGGCGACAAGGTCAAGGTGACCGTGATTGAGAACATCGCGGAAGGCCCGGATGCCGACCGCATCATGAACAAGACGGTCGCCGACGGAAATCACTTCCTGATCGCCGGCTCGTTCGGCTATCAGAACGGCGCGCTTCAGATTGCCCGCCGCAACCCCAAGGTTACCGTCCTGCATGCCTCCGGCTTCCAGGTCGCACCGAATTTCTCACCCTTTGCCGCCAAGTATTTTCAAGGGACCTACCTGCTTGGCATGGCGGCGGCCGCTGTCTCCAAGACGGGCAAGCTTGGTTCTGTTTCCGCCTTTGCCATTCCCGAATTGATCACCTCCATCAACGCTTTCACGCTGGGAGCGCAGGCCGTGAAGCCGGACATCGAGGTATCGGTCGTTTGGGTCAATTCCTGGTTCGATCCGGCCAAGGAGCAGGAAGCAGCCAAGGCATTGATCTCGCAGGGCTGCGACGTGATCTTCTCGAACGCTCAGGATACGCCCTCGGTCATTTCTGCCTGCGAGCAAGCGGGTGTCTACGCCTTCAATCTGAACTCCTCGATGAAGAAATATGCGCCGAAAACCTATCTCGGCTGCATCTCCACGGACTGGTCGCCGTTCTTCAAGGCATCGGTCGATGCCCATCTCGCCGGTACCTTCAAAGGCGCCAACGCGTTTCTCGGCGTCGCCGACAAGGTCGTCGAAGTCGTCGACTGGAGCCCGGCGATCCCGGCAGACACCATGGCGAAGATCAGGGAGATTGAAGCGAAGATCGCCAGCGGCGGCTTTTCGCCGTTCGCCGGTCCGATCGCCAAGGCAGACGGCAGCGAAGGAGCGGCCTCGGGCACAATCTTGACGGATGCCCAGATCGTCGCGATGGACTGGCATGTCAAAGGTGTGAAGACGCCTTTGCCGAAGTAAGTCAATCATGACCATCCCGCTGCTGTCGCTGCGCGGCATCTCCAAAAGCTACGGCCAGGTCCATGCCAACCAGCATATTGATCTGGACGTAGTCCCCGGCTCGATCCATGCCATCCTTGGAGAGAATGGCGCCGGCAAATCGACCCTGATGAAGTTGATCTACGGCGTCGAACAACCGGACGACGGGACTGTTGCCTGGTATGGACAGCCCCTCAGCCTTGCCTCCCCCGCGGAGGCGAGGCGTGCCGGCATCGGGATGGTCTTTCAGCATTTCTCGCTGTTCGAGAGTCTCACGGTTGTCGAAAACATCCGGCTGATCGTGTCAGGCCGAACGGCCGAACTTGCGAAGCGCATCCGCACATTGGGGGATGAATTCGGACTTGAAGTCGATCCGCTGGCCCACGTGCATGAACTGTCGGTCGGCGAGCGGCAGCGGGTGGAAATCATCCGATGCTTGTTGACCGATCCGAAACTGCTGATCCTCGACGAGCCGACATCGGTCCTGCCGCCGCAAGCCGTCGGGAAGCTGTTCGACACGCTGCGCCGACTTCGCGACGGCGGCGTGTCGATCCTCTTCATCTCGCACAAGCTGGAGGAGATCCAGTCCCTGTGCGACCGTGCCACTATCCTGCGCGGCGGACGCGTGACCGGACATGTGGATCCGCGCGAGCATGACGCCCATGATCTCGCCCGCATGATGATTGGCCGCGATATGCCGGAGCCGATGGCCGCATTGCCTATGGCCGAGGGCGAAAAGCGCCTAGAAATCATTGGCCTCGATTACCGGCCAGGCGATCCTTTCGCAGTGCCGCTCTCCGCTGTCAGCCTGAGCGTGCGCCGCGGCGAGATTCTCGGCATTGCCGGTATTTCCGGCAATGGACAAAAGGAACTTGCCGCGCTGATTTCGGGGGAAACGACCCTGCCACGGGACAAGCGCGACCAGATCTTCATGATGGGACGGGATGTGGGTAGCCTCGACGCCGCCAGCCGTAGAAAACTGGGCTTTGCCTTCGTCCCGGAAGACCGGCTCGGTCACGGCGCAGTTCCCGAGATGTCGCTGACGCTCAACAGCCTGCTGACGGCTCATCCCTTGAAGCTCGTGCGGCATGGTCTCCTCGACAGCGCCAGGGCCACCGCCTTCGCAAACGAGTGCATCCGGGATTATGACGTGCGCACGCCAGGCCCGGATGCGGAAGCCGGCTCACTTTCCGGGGGAAACCTGCAGAAGTTCATCGTCGGACGCGAAATCATGCTGGCGCCGAAACTGCTCTTCCTTGCGCAGCCAACCTGGGGCGTAGACGTCGGCGCGGCCTCTGCCATTCGCAAGCGGCTGATCGAGCTGCGCAATCAAGGCATGGCCATTCTCGTCATATCCGAAGAGCTCGAGGAATTGTTCGAGCTCAGCGACTTCATCCAGGTCCTGTATCATGGCACGCTGAGCCCGCCGCTCGTCACACGCGATACAAAACCGGAAGAGATCGGTCGATACATGATCGGCGCACAGCCCCAACGGGAAAAGCTATCCGCATGAGCAGTTCCTTCTCCGCCGCCCTACCCACCTTCGTTCGCCGGGAACGGGCCTCGTTCACCGCGAAGTTGCTTGCGCCGCCGATCGCCCTCATCGTCACTATCGCTCTTAATTTGGGCCTCTATGTCGCCATGGGTCGTGATCCGGCAGCGGTGATCTACGCCATGTTGATCGAGCCATTTTTCTCCTGGGCGTCATTCTCCGAAGTATTGCTGAAAACCGGCCCACTGCTTCTCATCGCACAGGGTCTGGCGATCGGCTTTCGGGCGAAGGTCTTCAACATTGGTGCCGAGGGTCAATTCATTCTCGGCGCAATCTTCGCCTCCGCCATACCCATCTGGATGCCGCAGGCAACGGGCCAATGGATCTGGCCGGCAATGCTGCTGCTCGGCACCATCGGGGGTGCGGTATGGGCCTCCCTCACCGCCTTCTGGCGCGTCAGGCTCAATGCCAACGAAATTCTCGTCTCGCTGATGCTGAGCTTCGTCGCCGCACAATTGCTCAATTATCTGCTTCTCGGGCCATGGAAAGATCCGAACGGTTTCAATTTCCCGCAGTCGGTCATGTTCCAGTACGATGCCATGGTGCCGATCCTGTTCGAAGGGACGCGCGTCAATGTCTCGCTTCTCCTCGCGGTCGGCCTATCGATCGCGGCATGGATCTTCATGCAGAAAAGCTTCGCCGGATACAAATTGCAGGTTGGCGGACTGGCTCCCCGCGCGGCAAGCTATGCCGGCTTCAAGGAGAGTTGGGCAATTTGGCTCTCGCTGATCATCGGCGGTGCGGCGGCCGGTCTTGCCGGCGCTGCCGAAGTTGCCGGCCCCCTTGGTCAGCTACAGCGCTCCATCTCGACAGGGTATGGCTACGCGGCCATCATCGTTGCCTATCTCGGCGGTCTCAATCCGATCGGCATCGTTATTTCCTCGATCATCATGGCCGCGCTCTACATCGGCGGCGACAATGCCATGGTTTCCGCCAATCTACCCATCGCGGCCGTCCGCGTCTTCCAGGGCAGTCTGCTCCTCATCTATCTCATCGCCGTGGCTTTCGTGCGCTATCGCATCGTATGGCGCCCCGTGTCCGCCCGGAGCGCATCATGAGCGCTGTCGAGTTCATTCTCGCGGGCATGCTGGCGGCCGCAACCCCGTTTCTGCTGGCGGCTTTAGGTGAGCTTGTCGTCGAGCGCGCCGGCGTCCTCAATCTCGGCGTCGAGGGACTAATGGCGCTTGGTGCCGTCATCGCGTTCATTGTTGTTTATCACGGGGGCGGTCATTTTCTGGCTTTCCTCGCGGCCGGTCTCGGAAGCGCTCTCCTCTCGATGATTTTTGCCGGTATCATTCTGGGGTTTAACGCAAACCAGGTCGCGGCCGGTCTTGCGCTCGGGATTCTCGGTCAGGGCCTCTCGGCGCTGTTTGGCAAAAGCTATGAAAGCCTGACCGTCACCACGCTGCCGAAGATCGCGATCCCCGGGCTTTCGGAGATTCCCGTCGTCGGCGGGCTCTTCAATCAGGATATCGTCGTCTGGATCTCCCTTGTCTTGACCTTAGGCATCTGGGCGCTGTTTGCCTACGGCAAGATTGGCCTGGTCCTGCGCGCTGTCGGTGAAAATCCGAAAGCCGCCCATGCTATCGGCTATCCCATCGTCGCGATCCGTTTCGCCGCAGTTGCGTTCGGCGGCATGATGGCAGGCTTTGCCGGTGCCTACGCCGCGACGATCTACACGCCGCTCTGGGCGGACGGCATGATCGCCGGTCGTGGCTGGATTGCCATTGCTCTTGTTGTCTTTGGCACCTGGCTGACATCAAGGATTTTCTTAGGCGCCTGCCTGTTTGGCGCGGTATCGCTGATGGGTCTTGCCGCCCAGGCAAGCGGGCTTGCCGTTCCCTCACAACTGCTGGCATGCCTGCCCTATCTCGTGACGATCATCGTCCTCGGCATCATCTCGGCAGATCGCCGCCTACTGAAGCTCAACGGCGTCGCCTCACTCGGCGAGCCGTTCGAGCGGTGACTGTATTTGCGCCGAGGGTTACAGGACTCGGTGTTTGCATAAGCCATGACGTTCGCCTCGCAGCGCTCTGAAGGGCGTCGTCGTCGATGCCATCGCAAAAGTCTTCGAGACTCGCCGGAATTTCCTACATGGATAGACAGGCTTAAAAAGTGCAAATCTATAACCTTGGTCGTTTGCTTCGGACGCTCCCCTGGCGCGGCAAGGACAGAACGACGGCAAGCTACCGCCGTGCGGTCCATCCACTTGTGTAGGCCGAGTGCTCCCCCTCCGGTCGACGGAGTCCATTTGGTTCGGGCAATGTCACTATTGGCTAGGCAATGAAGCCGATTCCAATTCACGGAATTCCGCTGTCTCTCGCAGAAGCCATTCTCGAAATGCTTTGACAGGCTTGGGAGGCTCCAGCCCTTCCGGTGACACAAGATAGTAATTGCTTCTGCTTCGCACCCGATGATGTGAGGCAACAATGAGTTGCCCGCTGTCCAATTCAGGTTTGATGAGAAAAAGAGGCATCAAGGCTACGCCGAGACCCGCGATGCAAGCTTGAGCAACACCGAGAAATTGCTCGAAACCCATATTTGCTAGCGGCTTGCCTTCAATTCCCAGGCTCGAAAACCAGTCTTCCCAAGCAAGGGGTCTCGAGCGCATTTGGAGAAGCGGTAAGCGTAGAAGATCCTGCTCCGAGACAATTGCACTGTCTTTCAAGAACGCAGGGCTGCAAACCGGTGCGACGATCTCTTCCATAAGAAACGTACACTCGCCGTTCGGCCAGTCATCGCCGCCGATGTGGATCGCCGCGTCAATGCCTTCGCTTGCGAAATCAAAGACTCCGATACGCGTTGCAAAATTGAGTGTCACTTCGGGATGCTCAGAAACGAAATTTGGAATGCGAGGTAGAAGCCACCGCGTTCCGAACGTCGGTAGAATGGCAAGGTTCAGCGTTGCCGATGGCGAGCCCGTTATAGCGTGCAACGAGGCAGTTCGGATCAACGCAAGAGCCTCTTGAATCGATTTGTGGTAGACGACGCCTTGAGGCGTCAACGCCACGCCGCGCCCGCCGCGTATGAAAAGCGTCGTGTTAAGCCGCTCCTCGAGCGTCAGAATCTGGCGGCTTATCGCCGCCTGAGTCAGCGTCAGCTCAACGGCAGCGGCGGAAAAGCTTCCGAGGCGGACGACGGAATCGAATGCCGCCAGAGCGGTTGTCGAGGGCAGCAGACGACGTTGTAGCGGATCCATCAGCTATAACTATACCTCATACCTCGATGAGTAAACATCGTTTCTCGCTGCGCAGATTTGCTGACATCCTAGAGGAAGTCCAAATGTGAGATACGACGATGACGTTCGCCTGGAACGACCCTTTTCTCCTTGATGAACAGCTTGCGGAAGACGAGCGGATGATCCGCGACACAGCAGCGGCTTTCGCCAAAATAGAATTGCTGCCTCGCATTCAGGAGGCCTATCTTGATGAAGTTACGGATCCCGAGCTGTTTCGCCTCATGGGTCGAGCCGGGCTTCTTGGAATAACATTGCCAGAGGAATACGGCGCCGCGAATGCGAGTTATGTGGCATACGGCCTTGTTGCCCGTGAGGTCGAACGCATCGATTCCGGATACCGCTCTATGATGAGCGTGCAGTCCTCACTGGTCATATATCCAATCTTTGCCTACGGCTCGAGCGATCAGAAAAAGAAATACCTTCCGGGCCTTGTTTCCGGCGACTTGATTGGCTGCTTCGGCCTGACGGAGCCGGATGCGGGCTCAGACCCGGGCAGCATGAAAACCCGCGCGGAAAAGATCGAAGGCGGCTATCGTCTTCGCGGTGCGAAAATGTGGATTTCCAATTCGCCAATCGCCGATGTTTTCGTCGTGTGGGCGAAATCCGAGGCCCATAACAATGAGATCCGCGGCTTCGTGCTCGAAAAAGGCATGAAGGGCCTTTCGGCTCCGAAGATCGGCGGCAAACTGAGCCTGCGTGCCTCGATCACCGGCGAGATCGTTATGGACGGCGTCGAGGTCACAGAGGACGCACTGCTTCCGAATGTCTCAGGCCTCAAAGGCCCCTTCGGGTGCCTTAACCGAGCGCGATATGGCATCTCATGGGGCGTCATGGGTGCGGCGGAGGACTGCTGGATTCGCACCGTGCAATACGGCCTTGATCGCAAGCAGTTTGGCAAGCCGCTTGCAGGTATGCAGCTCTATCAGAAGAAGCTCGCCGATATGCAAACGGAGATCGCACTCGGGCTTCAGGCATCGCTGCGTGTCGGACGGCTCCTCGACGATCATAAGATGGCGCCGGAAATGATTTCCATCGTCAAGCGTAACAATTGCGGCAAGGCCCTCGATATCGCTCGGCAAGCCCGCGACATGCACGGCGGCAACGGCATTCAGATCGAGTATCATGTCATGCGTCATGCGCAGAACCTTGAGACCGTCAATACGTACGAGGGGACACATGATGTCCATGCTCTCATCCTCGGCCGCGCTCAGACCGGCATTCAAGCCTTCTTCTGATCCCCATCATCGAGGACATATAATGTCGCAAGCACCCCTCGCCGGACTGAAGGTTGTGGAACTTGCTCGCATCCTGGCAGGTCCGTGGATCGGCCAAACGCTGGCAGAACTGGGGGCCGATGTCATCAAAATCGAAAGTCCGGACGGTGACGACACCCGCCATTGGGGTCCGCCGTACATCGACGAAGGCGAAGGCAAGCGCTCGGCCGCCTATTTTCACGCGTGCAATCGCGGCAAAAGATCGATGATCGCAGATTTCAACTCAAGCGATGACATGAGAGCCGTCCGGGCGCTGATCGCCTCCGCTGATATAGTCATTGAGAACTTCAAGGTCGGGGGGTTGAAGAAGTTCGCCCTCGACTACCAGAGCCTCCAAGCGACACATCCGCGCTTGATCTATTGCTCCGTGACCGGCTTCGGCCAAACTGGCCCATATGCGCACCGGCCAGGCTATGACTTCATGATCCAAGGCATGAGCGGCATCATGGATTTGACGGGAGAGCCCGATGGGTCGCCGCAAAAAGTGGGCGTCGCGTTCGCCGATATCTTCACAGGCCTTTACGGCGTCATTGCTATTCAGGCCGCTCTGAAAGCACGCGAAGACAGCGGTTGCGGCCAGCACATCGACATGGCGCTTTTCGACTGCATGGCTGCGGTGTTGGCCAACCAAAGCATGAATTTCCTGGCTTCGGGAGTTACGCCGAAGCGCATGGGCAATGCCCATCCGAATATTGCGCCGTATCAGACCTTTCCTGTTGCTGATGGCTATATCATCGTCGCCTGCGGAAACGACGGCCAATTTTCCCGTTTGTGTGAGGTGTTGGCCATGCCTGAGCTGCCTGTCAGCGAGGCGTTCGCGACAAACGCTCAACGTGTCCAGAACCGGCTTGTTCTTGAACAAACGTTGGCCGCGAAGACGGCTTTATGGACCCGAGACAGTCTTTTAGAAGCACTCGAAAAAGCCACCGTGCCGGCGGGGCCGATCAATACGGTTGGCGACTTGTTTGCCGACGAGCAGTTCCATCATCGCCAAATGCTCGTCGAACTCGATGGTGTGCCGGGCTTACGAACGCCGATCAGATTTTCGGGGGCCTCGTTCAACCCATCCCGCCGCTCGCCCCGATTGGGTGAGCACACTGCGGAGATCCTGGCCGAAATCGGTCTTGGCGATCATGTTGAAGGAAGGTTTCCATGAAGATTCTCGTCCCGGTGAAGCGGGTGGTTGATTACAACGTGAAGATCCGTGTGAAGGCGGATGGCACGGGTGTCGAGCTTGCGAATGTGAAGATGTCGATGAACCCGTTCGACGAGATCTCGGTCGAGGAAGCGCTGCGGCTGAAGGAAGCCGGCAAGGCCGAAGAGGTGGTGGTGGTATCGATTGGCCCGGCCAAGGCCGAGGAGACGCTGCGGACGGCGCTCGCCATGGGGGCCGATCGTGCGGTGCTGGTCGAGACCGACGATCAGGTCGAGCCGCTGGCAGTGGCGAAGATCCTGAAAGGGGTCGCCGCGGCCGAACAGCCCGGCCTGATCATCGTCGGCAAGCAGGCGATCGATGATGACTCGAACCAGACCGGCCAGATGCTGGCGGCCCTCTTGGGCTCGGCGCAGGCAACCTTCGCCTCGAAGATCGAGATCGGTGAGGGAAGCGCCAAGGTCACCCGCGAAGTGGATGGCGGCCTGCAGACGATCGAGGTCAAGCTGCCGGCGGTGGTCACGACGGACCTGCGCCTCAACGAGCCGCGTTATGCCTCGCTGCCGAACATCATGAAGGCAAAGAAGAAGCCGCTCGACAAGAAGGCACCTGCCGACTTCGGCGTCTCCACCGAGCCGCGCCTGAAGGTGTTGAAGACCGAGGAACCGTCGGGCCGCAAGGCGGGCGTCAAGGTCAAGTCGGTGGCCGAGCTGGTCGAAAAACTCAAGACCGAAGCCGGCGTGCTCTGAGGCCGTTCATGCTCCCGAAAAGTGGGTACCGGTTTTCGGTCAAGAGCATGGACTCAGCAAATGTAAAGGATAAGACCCATGGCCATTCTTCTTCTGGCTGATCATGACAGCAACCACCTTTCCGACCAGACCGCCAAGGCGCTCACGGCGGCGACACAGATCGGCGGCGAAGTCCATGTGCTTGTCGCCGGCAAGGACGCGAGGCCGGCTGCCGAGCAGGCAGCCAAGCTTGCCGGCGTCTCCAAGGTGCTGCTGGCCGAAAGTGACGCGCTTGCCAACAATCTCGCCGAACCGCTTGCCGATCTGATCGTGTCGCTGGCGGCGAGTTATCACACCATCGTCGCGGCGGCCACTTCCGTCGGCAAAAACGTCATGCCGCGGGTCGCCGCCCTGCTCGATGTCGCTCAGGTCTCTGAGATCATCGAGGTTCTTTCGCCCTATATGTTCAAGCGACCGATCTATGCCGGCAACGCCATCCAGACGGTGCAGTCGACCGATGCCAAGAGGGTGATCACCATTCGTACCTCTTCTTTCGCCGCCTCAGGCGAAGAGGGATCGGCCGTTATTGTGAAAAGCGACTCGGTTACGGCCGGTCCCAATCTTTCCAGCTTCGTTGCCGATGCGCTGTCGACCTCGGATCGTCCGGAACTCACCTCCGCGAAGATCATCATCTCCGGTGGCCGCGCCCTCGGTTCGGCGGAGAAGTTCAAGGAAGTCATCCTTCCCGTCGCCGACAAGCTCGGGGCTGCGGTCGGCGCATCCCGCGCCGCCGTCGATGCCGGTTATGCCCCGAACGACTGGCAGGTCGGCCAGACCGGCAAGGTGGTGGCACCGCAGCTTTATATCGCCTGCGGCATCTCCGGGGCCATCCAGCATCTCGCCGGCATGAAGGACTCGAAAGTCATCGTCGCCATCAACAAGGACGAAGAGGCCCCGATCTTCCAGATCGCCGACTACGGCCTCGTCGCCGATCTCTTCGAAATCCTACCACAGTTTGAGCAAGCAATATCATGAACGATCAAGGTCCAATTCCAATCCGGTCGGTCGGCATCATCGGCGCCGGACAGATGGGGCTCGGCATTGCCCAAGTCTCCCTCCAAGCTGGGCTTAGCGTACGGCTTTACGATGTCTCGAACGAGCGCGTCTGCGAGGGTATAGAGAAAGTTCGCCATTCGCTGAGTCGAAAGGTTGGTGAAGATCGGCGTCTGGAGGGAACGTTCAGCGGTTCGGACTCCATCGGTGACTTGGGCAACTGTGATCTCGTGGTAGAGGCAGCGACAGAAAACGAGAATATTAAGAAAAATATTTTTGAAGGGCTATGTCCGATCCTGAAGCCCGAGGCGATCCTCGCCACCAATACCTCATCTCTTTCGATCACTCGTCTTGCAAAATCGACGGACCGGCCAGACCGTTTCATGGGCATTCACTTTATGAACCCGGTTCCGGTGATGAAGCTCGTTGAGCTAGTAAGAGGAATGGCCACGTCGCAACAAACATACGAGGCGGCCAAAAGCTTCGCCGCACAGCTCGGCAAACAGGTGACGACCTCAGAAGATTCCCCCGCGTTTATTGTGAATCGAATAATCTTGCCGATGATCAACGAGGCCATTTTTGCGCTTTACGAGGGTGTCGGAAGCATTGAAGCCATTGATACAGGGGTAAGACTTGGCGCTAACCATCCCATGGGACCGTTGCAATTGGCCGATTTCATAGGTCTCGACACCTGCCTTGCGATCATGCGAGTGCTGCACGAAGGTTTGGCAGACCCAAAGTACCGGCCTTGTCCTCTCCTCGTGAGATATGTTGAAGCCGGTTGGCTTGGACGTAAGGCAGGTCGGGGATTTTATGACTATCGTGGTAAATAGATTGTTCGGGCAGATCAGGTCGATCCTGTCAATTAACCCTTAGAGTTTGCATAAAGGATCGTGCGCTCCGTAATTTATGCTAACGTTAGCATAAATTTAATGATCGCAACGTCGAGCTATCGATGCGGCGATGCTGGATGCATCCGCGCTCCGAAACAGTTAGCGACAGCCTCCTATCGATCACCAATTTTCCTTGACTCAGATAGCACGCTTGCGCTAACGTTCGCATAAACAGGAGGATCTTTCATGACTCGCACCGTGTTGCTGACCGACTACGCATGGCCGGATGACAATGTGGAACGGGAGGTCATTGAGCGAGCCGGATTTACTCTCGTGAGCGGACCCGCAAAACCATCCTCGGCCGCCGAAATTGATGCGTTGGCGGTCCAGCATCTGCCGGATGCCATTTTGACCTGCTGGGCCCAGGTCAGCGAAACCGCGATCGCGGCATCTCCAAATCTCAAGATTGTTGCTCGTCTGGGCGTTGGACTGGATAACATCGCTGTCGACGCAGCCTCGGAGCGCGGCGTCTGGGTGACGAACGTTCCTGACTATTGTGTCGCGGAGGTTTCGGATCACGCGGTCGGCTTTGCCATCGCTTGGGCCCGCGGCCTGATCCATTTCGATCGTGAGGTTCGTAGCGGTCATTGGGACCCCGCCTCCGCCAACCTTCGTCGACTGTCAGAACTAACCTGCGGCATCGTGGGATTTGGCCGGATTGGCCGAGCAACCGCAGCGAGGATGCAAGCGCTAGGCTGCAAAGTATTGGCGCACGATCCCTTTGCATCCAACCTCCCTGATAATGTCGAGCTGGTCGATTTTGAAGCCCTTCTTGGCAACAGCGACATCGTCGTGGTTCATGCGCCGCTTTCCGCATCGACCCACCACCTGATCGATCGGGACGCAGTTTCGAAAATGCGTCGAGGCAGCTTGTTGATCAACGTCAGCCGAGGCGGGGTTGTCGACACTGCGGCCGTGATCCATGGACTGGAATCCGGCATCCTGAGCGGCGTCGGCCTTGACGTTTTGGAAGATGAGCCGCGCGTTCCGCAAGAATTGATCAATCACCCTGGGGCGATGATCACCCCGCACGTCGCTTTTTCTTCCGACGCATCGCTCATCGAGTTACGCCGCCGCGCCGCGGAAGAAGTCGTCAGGGTTCTCTCTGGAGAAATGCCTGAACAGCCCCGCAACACGCCCCGCCGCTAGATCGCACAGGACACTCAATTCATGTCTGTATCTGAGATGACCATTTTCGATGTGTTTTTACAGAAGAGCGGGCTAAAAGAACCTTCAGAGGAAGCAATATACAAGCCTCTGACGGGCGGCGTCTCTTCTGATATCTATCGAGTTGAGCTTCCCGGGCGGGCCCTCTGCGTAAAACGGGCCCTTCCCAAGCTAAAAGTCGCTACCGACTGGCAAGCCCCGGTATCGAGAAATGAGTACGAATGGAACTGGATCTCCTTCGTAGCCAAACATTTCCCATCCGCTGTTCCCAAGCCGCTCGCCCATGACCCATCGTCGGGCGTGTTTGCGATGGAATTTCTCCCTGGCGACGAATATCCACTATGGAAAGCAGAGCTTCTTCAGGGGCATGTTGATCTGAAGGCCGCGGAAATTATCGGTCGACGGATCGGGCAGATTCATTCGGTGAGTGCGCGTATGCCCGGGCTACCCGAACAGTTCGATTCAACTCGCAACTTTTACGCTCTGCGGCTTGAGCCTTATCTGGTCGCTACCGCGGCCAAACACCCATTCATCTCCGATCGTCTATCAGAATTGGTCGACCGTACCGCTAATACAAGGCACGCACTCGTTCATGGGGATGTAAGCCCCAAAAACATTCTCTTGAGCAAGATCGGCCCCGTCTTCCTGGATGCAGAATGCGCGTGGTTCGGCGATCCGGCCTTCGATTTGGCTTTCTGCCTGAATCACTTACTGTTGAAGAAGCTCATTGTAGAGAATGCAGCACCTGAGCTTGCGGCGTCCTTCGAGGCGCTGACTTCTGCGTACCTCAATGAGGTAGATTGGGAAGATCGGGAAGCTGTCGAAGCCCGGACATCGAGCCTTTTACCTGCCCTCTTTCTCGCTCGTGTCGATGGCAAATCGCCGGTCGAATACGTGACAGAGGAAAGCCAACGAATGCTCGTGCGCAAAGTCGCCGTCCCGTTGATCGCTTCGCCGCGCAGGAAACTGGCTGAAATCGCGCAAGCTTGGTTTTCCTAACGCCAGATAATGCACTATCTGGCTGGCGCAGCTTGCGTCAACGCGACGAACGCCTGCCATCGTGGCAGTGAAATTTTCTTCCAAGATTTGTTGGATTTCGGACCTGCATCGCGGCGGAAGCGGTCAGTTCTGTAACTGGCTGTTAAAGAAAAGCCATCGCCCCTTTTTGGGAGCGATGGCAGGCTGGGAACGAATATTTGCTTGATGTGCGGGAGCCTCTGCTTACATGAACCGAGCGACCCATACCTCGAACGCATCGAGAAAACTTTCGATGAACTTCTGAGTTCCTTCGTTTAAGAATTCGCCGCTATCCCCCACCAGCTTGTCTGCGGTGCTAAGATAAACTTCCGGCTGCGGCAGCGTAGGAACGTTGATGTTGGTGAGAATTACGCGGAGTTGAAGCGCCGCTGCCGCACCTCCTATGAGACCTGGGGAAGCCCCGGTCACTGCACCGGGCTTGTGATCCCACACGCTCTTCCCGAACGGCCGAGAACCGACTTCGATCGCATTCTTCAATACCGCTGGTACGGATCGATTGTACTCGGGCGTTACGAAGATTGCGCCATCGCAAGCCTTGATGCGTTCGCGGAAGGACGTCCACTCCGCCGGCGGCGTCTCCGTCTCCAGGTCTTGATTGTAGAGCGGAAGATCGCCGATCGGTACGATCTCCAGGTTCAGCCCGCCGGGCGCCACTTTCTGCATTGCACGGGCGAACTTCAGGTTGATCGAAGCCTGACGAAGGCTTCCAACCAAGACCGCGATATCTTTCTTGGACATGTTCTCTCTTTTCGCGTGAGGGAGGCGTCGGTGATAGCCGGCGCCGGTGATTGTTATTGATAAGCGGCGGGGACCGGAGGAACGACCACGTAGTTGCTGAAGCCGCCATCGCGTTCGCCGATGCCGGAGATGGCTTCGTTCACCCGCTCGAGCGGATAGATCTTGTGCTCGAGATACGAGAGGTCGAGCGCACCGGTGCGGACCATGTCGGCCATTTCCTGCCCCTGGGCAGCGCTGAACCAGTTGGAGCCGATGAGCTGAACCTGCTCGTCCATCAGCCACTTCACGTCGACGGGAACATCTTCCGCGACGCCGCCAACGACAACCACACGACCGCCCCGGCGAACCCCGCGCATGGAGTCGACCACGGTCGCTGCCGGGGCTCTCGCACCCAGCGCACTGATAACGAAGTCCACTCCCTCGCCGCCAGTTTGAGCCTTTGCCCATTCTCCAGTCGAGCCTTCGCCGAGCAGGATTGTGTCGATGCGGTCGGGAGCGATGGCCTTTATGCGGTCCATCAATTCTTTGTTTCTGCCGGTGCCCAGAATTTTGGAGAGGCCCATTGCAAGACCGAGCTTGGTGGCTGCGACGCCGAGTGTGCCGGTAATCCCATCGACGAGGCAAACCTGGCCGGGTCCGGCCTGTGCGTTCTTCAGGGCGCCGTATGATGTACCGAGGTAGCCGAAGCGACCGGCCTGTTCGAAGCTGAGATTATCCGGCAGGCATACGAGGGAATATTCCGGGGCAGTCATGTACTGGCTGAAGCCGCCGTACGGATAAAGATCAAAGATTCTTTGGCCATCGCGGCTGGTGCTGAAGTACCCATTCAAGGTGTAGTAGCGGCATTGGCTGCGATTGCCTGACCGGCACGCCTTGCAAGAACCGCAGGATCTGAGGGGGCTGACATAGACACGATCGCCAATTTTGACATTGGTGACCGCCTCGCCGACTTCGGCGACGACCCCGGCTGGGTCCAAGCCAAACACTGCCGGAAACTTCGGTAGTGGCTGGTGGGGAAACCAGGTTGGCCAATTATTGATGACGTTGGCCATGTTGGGCACGATACCGCAAGCCCTGACCTGCACCAGGACGTCGTTGGGCCGGGGCGTGGGAACCGGAATCTCATCCAGCGACATCGGCTGATGCAGAGCATGCAGCCGAGCGGCGATCATAGTTTTAACCATTAACTCCTCCATAGGGACATCGGTCGGACCGTGCCCGACCGAATGCATTTTTTCAGTTTCAGACAGGTGGGCGGGAGTGCCGGGCGGCATTCGTCAGGGGGTCAGGAACTCCTTCCCAGCCGGTCGGAAGTCCGCAGGCCAGACAGTCACCCAATCCTTTCCTTGAATTTGCTTGAGCTTCGTCGATGGCTTTCCGGCATTGAACTTGCCGTCGAAAGTCCTGGGCCCGACGACCGTCTTGACGGTATTCGAGCGCAACCACGCAGCCATCGCGGCGTCGTCCAACTTCCCTGCACCTTCTGCTGCCGCTGCAAGGATTTGCCACGCAGCATATTCCACGGCGGCCTGATACTCGGTGCGCGGATACGGGAAACCCGCCGCCTTCGCCTTGCTGTCATATGCGCTTACGAAATCCTGAGCGCCGTCATACTTGAGGAACGGCTCGTGCTCTTCAAACCAGGTCAGCGAGGTCAAGCCATTCGCTTTAGGGTGAGCTGCGGTCGGGCCGGGTGCCGGGAACAGGTAGAACTGGTTCTTTGGCTGGTAATCGATCCGGCTCATTGCATCGAGAAGCTGCACGGCCTCCATTCCGATCGCACCGGACCACAGCAGGTCCGGATCAGCCGCCTTGATGCGGTTGGCGATTGCGCCGAAGTCCTTCGTGCCGAACTCGTATTCAAGATCCAGCACGTTCTTGATGCCACGCTTCTCAGCGACTTGCTGGCCGCCCTTGGCAATCGTCAGAGCCGACGGAAATTTGCTGGTGACAAACGCGATCGTCTTGGGAGGGGTCGGCAGGCTCGCATAGGCATCGAGAACGACCTCGGTGTCCGTCAGTTGCGGTTCGGCCCCGATCGGAAGAGACGGGAACTGCAGCGGATACGGTGCGAGACTCGGGTCGCCAAGGCTGCTCTGAACAAGCATCTTCTTGAATCGAGCGGCAACGCCCATTGCTGCGATAATCGAGGACGTGCCATAGGGGCCCATCAGGAGGTCGACCTTGTCGGCCGTCACAAGGCGCTCATAGAGCGTTCGAGCATTGGCGGGAACCGATTGGTCGTCGAGAAGGACAAACTCCACCTTTCGTCCCAGAATACCGCCTTTGGCGTTGGTCTGTTCAACGAAAACCTCTGCCGCGAGTTTATGGATTGCGCCTACGCCCGCAAGCGGACCCGTCAACGGCAGCGTTCCGCCAACGCGGATCGGCCCCTCTTGGGCAAAAGCCCTCGGCATCGCGCTGAAGGCAGCCACGGCGGCGGCAGACCCGAGAAATGCTCGTCTGTTCAGTATAGTGGAATTCGCACTCATCTTTTCCTCCCAAGTGCCTCCAGCATGTCATCGTGCTCATGACTCTCGCAGCGCGTCAGTCTCCCGCCGCTGGCGGCAGGTCTCACCTCTTCGCCAGCTCTCCTGCGTAGCGTTCCAGCGTCATGGGGTTCGGCATTTTCTCGGGGTGCTCCAACGGTACTCCCGTAAATTCGCTGGCCTCGAAGAACCACTTCGAGACGGCCGGCATTCCCCAATGCACATTGGTGCTAAGGGACGCCGCGTCCCAACGAATGGGCTCCAATTCCGCGTCTATCGTGGTGTAGTGATTGTTGAAGAACTCCACCCGATGTCCATCGGGATCGCGCAGATAGACGAACAGGACTCCCGAAGGACCATGGCGCCCGGGCCCGCGCTCAACGCTGTCTCCATATCCATAACGGCTGGCAAAGTCGCACACGGCGAAGATGTCGCTGCTTTCCGGAACCGTATAAGCAAAATGATGCAGTTGCGGGCCGATGCCAGGCACCAACGCCAGGTCGAGGCAGACACCTTTGCGATACAGGAAGTTCGCAATGAGAGTGTCGCCTGCCGCAATATATTCCGAAGTCCGGAAGCCGAGTTCGCCGTAGAATGCACTTAGACCCAGCGGATCGGCAACTATGACCTGGCAATGGTCGAGGCCCTGGGCTCGCGCGCCACGATGCTCATGCACCTCGAGAAACTTGCGGGGATGGACGCTCATGCTGGAGCAAAGCTCGATGCGGGCGCCCGACGGATCGCTGACAAGCAGGGTCCGTCCTTGATTTCGAACTTCGACCCATTCCGTCGGAAGCCCCTTCTCTTCAAAAAAGACCTTGGCCTTGTCGAGATCCTCCTCCAGGAACACCCGGTAACCGATCCGCCTGCACGCCGGCTTCCCGCCGGTAGGTGCCAGGACAAGACTGTGATGGCAGGCCTCGGACAATCCGCGAAGGTAGGAAACACCGTCCGCGAATTCTGTTTCGACCAGGCCGCCGACATTGACATAGAAATCTCGGCTGCGCTCCACATCATTGACCTCAAGCACGACATGGCTGAAGCGCGTGATGTTGAAGGGAGGTTTCAAATTAACAGCCGGAAGCATCTCATCCTCATTCATTTTGCTAACGTTAGCATAAAAGGGCCGGATCTTTTGTCAACGCCTGTTTTTGAGCGAGACCCGCAGCCGGCCCATCGAAATTCTAACCTACAGCGGCAGCCGCGGCTGGCTTTTCAGCCAAGTCCAGCGCCGACCATCCGGCGAACGAAGCCTCTTTTCCGAGGGCCTCCTCGATCCGGAGAACCTCGTTCCACTTGGCCATCCGTTCGGAACGGGAGAAGGATCCGACCTTGAGCTGCTTGGCATCCCACCCGACCGACAGATGGGCGATCGTTACATCTTCCGTCTCACCGGATCTGGCCGAAACGATCGTCCGAAAACCCGCCTTCTTGGCAACGGAGAGCGCATCGAACGTCTCTGTGATCGTGCCCGCCTGGTTCGGCTTGATCAGAACCGCATTGGCGCTTTTATCCTTGATCGCTTCGGTTACCCGCGCCGCGTTCGTCACGAAAAAGTCGTCGCCGATGATCTGGCATCTGGAGCCGTAGCGCGCGGTAAATTCCTTGAACCCATCCGGATCGTCCTCGGCGAGCGGATCCTCGATGGAGACGATTGGATAGGCCTTCAACCAGTCGCCAAGCATGTCGATCATCTCGGCCGTATCGAGCTGCCGATCTTCCAGTGCCAGCGAATACTTGCCGCCGCGACCGAATTCGGAGGCCGCAATGTCCAGTGATATCGCAACTTGGCCGCCTGGCTTCAGACCGGCAGCCTCGATCGAACGCACCAAGGCATCAAGAGCCTCTTCATTGCTGGTAAAGGCAGGCCAGTAGCCTCCCTCGTCCGCCACGCCCTGGAGCTTGCCGGTGCGTTTCATGATGTCGCCTGCCGCGCGGTAAACTTCAGCAGTCCACTCCAAAGCCTCCGAGAAAGTCGAGGCAGCAGGGCACATGATCATGAAATCCTGGACGTCTACCCGGCGCGCTGCGTGCGCTCCGCCTCCGAAAATCTGGATTTCCGGGAGCGGCATGGTAATTCCCGTGTCGGAGCCCGCGAGATACCGCCAGATCGGTTGATCGGCCGCGGCCGCTGCCGCGTGAAGCAGCGCCATCGACGTTGCTACCGACGCATTTCCACCCAATCTGCTCCGGTTTGGGGTGCCATCCAGCTCGATGATTGCACGATCCAGCTCGACTTGATCTTTGGCATCCCGGCCAACCAGCAACTTGGCGATTTCACCGTTGACGGCGCCCAAGGCCTTATTGATGCCCAAGCCAGCAAGGGCGCTGCCGCCGTCACGAAGGTCTAGAGCTTCGCCGGTGCCGGTCGATGCGCCGGCAGGTGCGATGGCCCTGCCGATCGCGCCAGACGCCAGCTCGATCTCTACCTCAACGGTGGGCCTGCCACGGGAATCCCAGACGCGACGGCCCTGCACTTTTCTGATTTCGGTGTTGGTCATGTTCAGTTGGTCCACAAAGTCGGATTGAGATTTTGGATCATTGAGGCTCACAGGCCGTCATCGTAATCCGTTGTTTCGGGGGTTCTTGCGCCAACCAGCACCACGGCGATGCTTGCCGGTTTGTCGCTTTTATTTCGCCAGGCGTGACGCGTTCCGTTCTGCACGAAGGCGTCGAACTGACCCAAGCGGGTCTCATTGCCATCGTCGAGTTCCATCCAGATTTCGCCGTCGAGAACGATGCCATAATCGACGGTGGGAGTTTGATGTTTGCCATCCGGCTGGAAGCGTTCGGCCAAACCTGGGCTGACCGCCAGATTCTCCGCCCTGGCCGCCGGGCCATCGAAATCCGGAGACATAAAAACAGCATCTGGCGGGAACGTTAGCACTAAAAAGCGCGTTTCGCCGGGCTGAGGAACGAAGCTTGTCACCAGCGGAGTTGGATCGTGTCCGTTAAATGGGACGGCCGTGGAAGTCGATGTCGACCAGACCATCCGCGACACCAATCCAGGGATCGTTCTGAATATGTCCGTACGCGGAACGGCGCCGTCTTGGGCGAACCTGGCAACGCCCTGACTGCAATGCTCCGTCACGACGCGTCGAACATGCACGGGAACTCCCCCGCTCGAATTTTCAGATACCAAGATACGCCTCCCTGATGCTTGAATCATTGATGAGAATCTCAGGCGCTCCGGATGCCGTCACGCGGCCTTGCTCGATCACGTAGGCCTGATGGGCAATTTCAAGCGCCTTGTTCACGTTCTGCTCGACAAGCAGCACGGCTACGCCTCGCTCATTGATCATCTGGATGATTTTGAACATTTCCCCGACGATCAAAGGCGACAGCCCGAGCGACGGCTCGTCCATGAGCAGCACGCGCGGCTTGGCCATCAGGCCACGGCCGATCGCAACCATTTGCTGCTGCCCACCCGACAAGGAGCCCGCCAATGAATCCTGGCGCTCTTTCAGAACAGGGAAAAGCTGAAACACCTCAGCGAGCGTAGCATCGCGATCAGCCCGAGCGATCGAGCGGTACGCACCGAGCAACAGGTTGTCGAGGACCGTCATCGCGGTGAAGAGCCGGCGCCCTTCCGGGACGACTGCTATGCCGTAGTCGCAGACCCGATGGCTGGGCACTTTGGAAACGTCGTTACCCTGGATAACGATCTTTCCCTTGTGCGGCCGAAGAATTCCGGCGATGGCATTTACCAGCGTGCTCTTCCCTGCTCCGTTCGGGCCGACGACGGAAACGATCTCGCCTGGCCTTACACTGATAGACAGGTCCCACAGAGCGATCGCATCTCCGTAGCCAACCTCGATCTTATCGACCTCAAGCAGCATAACTGCCTCCCAGATATGCGCTGACCACTGCTGGATCTCTCATCGTTTCGCTTGGATGCCCAAGCGCCAGAACTTTGCCTTGATCCAGCACCGCGACACGGTCCGCCAGCGCGACAACCGCACGCATGAGGTGTTCAACGAAGATGATCGCCGTACCGCCAGCCTTGATACGCTTGATCATTTCGACTGCGTGGTCGACCTCGGCTGGGTTCAAGCCACAAAGCACCTCATCAAGCAGGAGCAGGCGTGGTTTTGCGGCCAGCGCTCTGGCGAATTCGACAAACTTTCTATCATGCAGGTTCAAGGCCTCGGGAAGCACGTTGGCCTTGTCAGCCAGGCCAGTGAAGGCGAGCGCTTCCCTGGTGACTGCGTCGACCGCAGCCACGCCCATGCGATCCGCGCTGCCAAATTTCGCGCAGAGCCGAATGTTTTCGAGGACGGTGAGATTATCGAACAGGCGCGGGATCTGGTAAGTTCGCGCCACGCCCTGTTGCGCGATCAGATGCGGTGATCGACCGGAAATCTCCTCGCCTTCCAGTGTGATCTTACCGGAGGTCATGGAGTAGTGGCCGCTGATCATGTTGATCAGTGTGGACTTGCCGGAACCATTTGGCCCAACCAGGGCCAGGATTTCGCCCCGCCGGACGTCCAGGGTTACTCCAGTCAAGGCACGGATACCGCCAAAGGATTTCGTGACATCTTCGCACTTCAGAAGCACCGAACCGGAATCTGACGCGGTTGAAGGCGGGAGCTCAATAGCAGCCTGAGCGGCTGCCTCCGGTGCTCCAGTTTCTTTGCGATTGGCGGCGAACTTGCGAATAAGGCTGGGAACAATGCCAGACGGCAGCACCAGGATTACAACTATCAGCGCAAGAGCCACGCCCGCGCGGCCGAATTCCGCATGGGCACCGCTGACGATAGCGCTCTGCAGCACGGTGATGATGACTGCGCCGATTGCGGGTCCAGCCCAATGGCGAGCGCCGCCAAGAATGCTCATGAGCACGACATAGAGAGGAACGGTCACCGCAAACGTCTCGCCAACCGTGACGTAGCCTACATATACGGCATGGATCGCACCCATTCCGCCGGCAAGCGCCGACGAGACGGCAAACGACATCAGCTTATAGCGAAACGTCGGAACGCCTTTCACCTCTGCGACGTCTTCATCGTCGTGGATTGCAAGCAAGCCCTGACCGAATTTGCTGTGAAAGATGATGTAGGACGTCGCCAGCGCAGCAAGAGCCGCGATAAGCCCGAACATGTAGAGGGAGCCAGACGCCGTCACGCCGATCATCGGGATTTCGATCCCTGAGAGGAATACGCCGGTGCCCGAGTCCAGCGCAGTGTTCGACACAATGGCCGCGATGACAAACGTTACCGACAGCGTCAGCAGCGCGAAGAACTCGCCGCGCAAAGCTCCGGAGCGAAAGACAACCAAGCCAATCAGCACGGCAATTGCGGCCGCAAGCAGTGCCGCAGCAGGTATCGTCGCGACGAAGGGCCATGACAACTGCGTCGCCAGCGTGGCCGTTGTGTAGACGCCAATCCCGAAAAATGCGGCGTGGCCAAAACTCCAGTAGCCCGTGTAACCGCTCAGGATGCCCCAGCTCGTTGCCAGCACGACCCAGAAGAAGATAATGTACAGGTAGGACAGGTAGTAATCCGCCATTCCCAAGTAAGGCAGCGAGGCCAAAATCGCCACGCCCAGCGCTGTGATTAGAAGCTTTTTCATGGTCAAATCACCGGTTTGCGCAAGAGGATGACGATGAGCACGCTGAATGCGACGAGCGGCGCCCAAGCGGGATTGACGACGGACATGGTAAGGCTCTCGGCCACGCCAATCAGCATACCGGCACCCAGCGCGCCGATAGGGCTGCCCAATCCTCCAATGATGGCGACGGCAAATACGACCCCAATCCAGGCCTCGATTTGAGATGGAGCCAAAGTTCCAATCAGGGCAATGAAGACACCCGCGATGCCGGCCGTAGCTGAGCAAAAGCCGGCTAGAATGTATGAGACGCGGGTGGAATTGATCCCAAAAGCCGACGCTACGGGGGCGTCATGGGCAGCGGCACGCAGGGCCTTGCCGAGCATGGTCTTGTTCAACGCGTACCAGGCCATTGTGGCAAGCACCCCTGCACAGACAAACGCTGAAAGATCCAATACGGGCACGAAGATCGGTCCGAGCCGGATGGTGCTCTGGGCATAGGGTGTTTCATAGCGAAGGAAGTCAGCCGACCAGATCCATTGGATCAGCGACTCGATCAGGATCGTGACGCCGAACGTCACCAAGAGAGAGGCGAATTCCTTCACCTTGAAGCGCACGAACAAGCTGTGCAACGCAACTCCGAGCGCGAAGAACAGCGGCGCGATCAGAAGAGCGCTCAAATATGCCGGGATGCCATAGACGGTCCCGAGCTGGTAGGTCAGGTAAGCGCCAAGGAACGCCAGCGCGAAATGGCTGAGGTTCACAAGCTTCAACAGCCCCCAGCTCAGGCTGAGGCCCATCGCCAGCAGGCCATAGATCCCACCCAGCAAGACGCCACCGACAGCGGATTGCAAGAAAAGAGCAAGAGTCATCGGGATCCACGTCCTTCTGTGGACACGATGGTCGACTCCGGGAACACCAGAATATCCATACGTTATGCCTCCTCCCGATTGCGCTAACGTTAGCATAGATATTCATCCCACAGCGAAGCCTCCGTGTCAACGGCGTTCAAGAGGCTAATTCGCTGCCTCTTCGCTGCGGGCGCATCGACGCGGGACGAAAAAATCCCAGAAAGTGAGATCAAATCTATGAGAAATCTACTAGTTTAGAATCGCAACTCGATACCGAGCTTCAGTATCCGGGGCGAAAATTAGATTAGTTCAATTTGGCAGAAACGTCTGCGATCTCGGAGTTTGACAACTGCGACGCCAATGCTATCGTTGGCGAAAGTGATCATTCGAGCCAAACACAATGGTAACAATTAAAGACATCGCCGCCATACTGCAAGTTTCACCCTCAACCGTCGGTCGCGCTCTTGCCGACGATCGACGTATCAGCGCCGAGATGAAGCGAAAGGTGAATGAAGCTGCAGCGCAAGCGGGGTACGTTGCCAATCGTGCTGCACGGATGATGCGCGGGGTTCAGAGTAATCTCGTTGGGCTGATCGTTCCAGATATCAGAAACAGCTTTTATTCGACTATTGCACACGCTCTCTCGCGGTGCCTTCTTTCGGCGAATTACCAACTGACTTTGTGCGAAACCGATGACGACAGAATGCATGAGCTTCGTCACATCAAGGAACTTACTAGCGCCAACGTTGCGGGGATCATTCTGGTCCCGAGCGCAAAACCTCATCCCGATTCTGCGCGAATCCTGAAGATGACGCCTCACATCCAATTGCTGCGAAAGGCACCACTGCTCGGTGACCAATGGTTTGGGATTGATGACCGACGGGCACTTTACGAGAGTACTGAACATATCATCAATGAAGGTCACAAACGGATCGCTTACATCGGCGGCACGGAAGAACTGCCCACTGGCGCGGCTCGCGTGCAGGGTTTCCGGGAGGCCGTAAAAAGCTCCGGTCAAGCGATCACCGTTCGTGAGGAGCTTGGCGCGCCCTCCTCGCCCGAATTCGGACGGGAGGCCGTGCGTCGCCTACTTTCCTTAAAGGATCGACCCACGGCGCTCGTGATCGGTGCGGTACAAAACACCTCAGGAGTTATTGATGAACTCCAGGACCAAGCTTTAAGCATCCCCCAAGACATTTCCGTCATCGGATTCGGAGATGAGCTCGGGTACCGGTGGTGGGGTCCAGGATTGACCACCGTACAGCTACCTGTTTCGGAGTTGGCAACGGCTTGCGGACTTTGGTTTTTGCATCACCTTCAGAATAAGTCTGACCTTAGCAAGCCGTACAGCTTCATCTCTCCGCCTCAATTGATTGTTCGTGGCAGTACGGCGACCCCATCGAAGCAATGACGGCGTCATTTCCCCACGTTTCAAGGCCATGGGGAAAAAGGGGCCGTCCGCCATACGACCACACCTCTTTCTCCGGACGGCCCCTCATCCGCCACTGCGATCTTGAGGAGAGGCCGCTTTAAGGACCAGAGCAAAGTAAAGGCCTCGATGGTGATCTCAGGTCCCTACTTCTTGTAGGAGTCCTCAAGATCTACTTTCAACGCGCCCATCAACCGTACGCCGGAATTGTACCACGCGACATTAATTGCCAATTCGACCAATTGCTTCTCGGAAAGGAATTTCGCGATACCGTTCCAAACCTCGTCGGAAACATCGACATGCAGGGTCGAGTCCTTCGCGAAAGCCATCACCGCCCTTTCCTCTTCCGTGAATAAGTCCGAGGTCTCGAATTCAGGGATAGCTTGGAACTGCTCCTCGGTGAGTCCTGCCTTCAGACCATGCGAATGGTGATGAACGATCTCATATTCCGAGTTGGTGCAGTAACCTACCGTAAGGATCGCCATCTCTCTCAGCTTCGGACTGAGGTCAGAAGCACGAACAGCATTGGCGTAGGTCAGGAAGTCATTCAAAATTGCTGGTGCATTTGCGAGTGCAAGGAAAATGTTCCCTGTCGGCACCTTCCTTTCCTTCAGCAGGCGCTCATTGAGCGCCGCGTGCGTGTCTGCCAGTTCTGAATTCGGAACATATCTAACTCGTGCCATTACTCCACCCTTGGGTTGTCATCGAAGATCACTATTGGTCAAGTGCCACAACGAAGGCCACCGCGAAAATTGACCCGTTATGCGCTAACGTTTGCATTACTAACATCGAGTCACCCGGGATCAATCGCTTCTTTTCCTAAACAAATCCCGAAAGGTCTCGTTCTAATTTGCTTTCTGGGAGTCCTCACCACGGCTGAAGCGAGCCGACCGCGCGTGAAATGGGCGCGGGTTGCCATGCACACCTTGGACGCTCTCAAGCATGGCTCGATGCGCGGCAAGTACAACTGGATTCTTCAAAATGCCGATGCCGGGGATCTCCACTTCGAGATCATCACCCGGACTGATGGGGCCTACCCCGGCAGGAGTGCCCGTCATGATAGCATCGCCTGGCAAAAGCGTCATGAACCGGCTCAAATAAGCAACGATGTCAGCCACTGAGTAAACTAGATCCCTTGTGTTTCCGGACTGCTTCACCGCACCATTTTGACGAAGAATGACGTCGAGATTTGTGGGATCAAGGTCGGTTACGATCGCCGGCCCCATGGGCGCAAAGGTGTCGTATCCTTTCCCGGCCAAAAGGCAGCCGAACTTGCTTTCCTGACGCTGTATGATGCGATCGCTGATGTCGTTGCCGCATGTATATCCAAGGACGTGGCTCAGTGCCTGGTCCTTGCTGATGTGCCGACCACCCTTGCCAATGATCGCGACTAGCTCAGCCTCGTAATGTACGATTTCACCGTCTCGCGGGAATTCGATCCCATCTCCGTTGCCGCTCGCTGCGGTGCTAGGCTTCATGAACAAAACCGGAAGTGAAGGCTGCTCTTTCCCTGACTCGTTGGTATGTTCTCGATAATTGTATGCCACTCCAAAAATGCGGGGACGGTTGACTGGGCATAGTAAGCGAACCGTGGACAGATCGTCCACCTTTCCAGTTCCTTTTATCTCGCTGAATGGCTCTCCAGCGATCCGCACGATACTGCCGCCGCCGCTATCGACACCATAGTGAATCCCATCGGCCGCCTCGTATCGCAAAATTCTCATTTCGATCTCCATTTTTGCTAACGTTAGCGCAAACCATCGGTCGTCGTCAACGCCATCTCTAGCCGTTAGTGATCTTTCTCAATTTGCGTGGTGTTCGGCATTTTTGATCGGCATCATCCGTACCCTGAGAAACTCTGAGCCAGCACTGCCGTGCGTTGCACGCTTGATCGTTTTCAAACGGTTGATATGAGCTTGTGCTTGGCCATTGCTCCACGGGAGGTCGATTGCATTGCGAATGGCGTCGATGTCGCGGCGAAGAACGAGAGCGAACCGAGCAAGCGAGATAAGGCCGGAGACGATGGCATCAATCCAAGCACTTCTTAACACCATTCGTTGGATGTCTTTTGCTGGACGCAAATTCCAGTGCTGGCCCCCTGCTGACGACCTTCGTCCGGGGTTGCCTTCAGCGATTTCCGTCGTCGGTTGCACCCATATGAGTTATCTGCCTCCGGTATTAGAGTAACTATCCTAAGTTTAGTTTTCTCTTTATAATTCGACTCGTCACGTAGCTGGGGAGCTATGTGCACAGGGGATACATCAACAGGTCCGTTCGCATTTCACCTGATCTTAACAACAGGAGGACGCAATGCGTGCATTGGCGAATGACGACAGAAACCTGTTCTGCAAACTGAGACCGGTCGCTTTTCTCACTATTGGCCTTACGGCCTTTTCGATCGGCGCGGCAGATGCGAACACCATCACCGAAGAGGAAGCCCATGCGATAGGCGTGGACGCGTACGTGTATTTCTATCCACTGCTATCAATGGACATCACCCGGAAGCAACTGACCAACGCCGATGCCAAAAAAGGTGCGATCGGCGGCCCGTCCAATCAGTTCAACAACATCCTCGAATTCCCTCCCGCGGACATGAAGGTGGTGGTCCGGCCGAATTTTGACACTCTATATTCGAGCGCCTGGCTTGATCTGACGAAAGAACCGGTCGTGGTTTCGGTCCCCGACACCGGCGGACGCTTCTACTTGCTGCCCATGCTCGACATGTGGACGGACGTGTTTGCGGCACCGGGCTGGCGGACCACTGGAACTGCGGTCGGCCATTTCCTGATTGCCCGTCCCGGCTGGCGGCCCGATCTCCGTGAAGGGTTCAATGAGTTCAAGCTGCCGGCAGGAACCCAGCGGATCGATGCGCCGACACCCTATGTCTGGGTCATCGGACGGACAAAGACCGACGGACCGCCAGACTATGACGCCGTTCATAAGATCCAAGATGGTTACACTGTCACATTGCTTTCGCAGTGGGGAAAGGATGCAAAACCGGTGGAGGTGAAAATCGACCCGTCGGTGGATATGAAGACACCACCCAAGACCCAGGTCGATACCGCCTCGGCAGGAGCTTATTTCGCCTACGCTGCCGAGCTCCTGAAGCTCCATCCGCCGCATGTCACCGATGAGCCCATAATTGCCCGAATGAAGAAGATCGGCATTGAGCCGGGCAAGAGCTTCGATCTTTCCAAAGCAGATACAGTCGTCCAAAAGGCACTCGAGACAGTTCCACAAGACGCTCAGGCGCTGATGGCCTGGAAGGTGAAGACGCTGGCACGCGTCGCCAATGGCTGGTCGATGAATACCGACACGATGGGTGTTTATGGCAATTACTACCTGAAGCGCGCTATCGTTGCGCAGCAGGGCCTCGGCGCCAACCTGCCCGAAGACGCCATCTATCCGCTCAACCTTGCTGACGAAAATGGCCACCCGCTTGACGGCAGAAACAACTATACGATCCACTTTGACAAGGATCAAATTCCGCCAGTTCAAGCCTTCTGGTCTGTGACATTGTATGACGACAACGGATTTCAGGTCGCCAATTCCCTCAACCGCTTCGCAGTCAGCAGTTGGATGCCGTTCAAGTATAACGCCGACGGCTCGCTCGATCTCTATTTCCAGAACGAGAGCCCAGGCAAGGACAAGGAATGGAACTGGTTGCCAGCGCCCAAAGGGGCGTACAACCTGACAATGCGGCTCTACGCACCCAAGCCCGACGCGCTGACGGGCAAGTGGAACCCGCCGCCGGTCAGTGAAGCAATCGCAGCATCTCCACTTGCTGCGCAATAACCGGTAGTGAGAAAGTGAAACGTATCGCAGTGCGCATGCTGTAACGCCAAGGGGGCCGCATTCGTACCTCCTTGGCGGATATACAGCGTTGCTGGCGTGTGAGTACGGCTTGGATTTTTTGTTGCCGGCGTTCATTTCTAACAAGCCGAAGCCGTTTTGGAGCCTTAAGGGGAATGGCAAGGTTCCACCGTTACGAACCTCGAAGGCTGACCGCAGCATGACGGAGTTCTGCGCAACTCCGTCATTCGAAGCTTGTGTCGATATCGCAACTGTATGCTCGTCTCGAGACCAGACGATCAACTGCAAGCATGGATCTGGGACTGGAGCGGACCGCGAGGATTGATATTTCAGAATCGGATCGCAAGCCCCAAAATAGGTCCTTGCTGAACCACGTCGAATATAAAGCCGTCATTGCGATAATTGACGCCGAGAGCGCGATAACCGGCGACGGCGGAGATGGTATCGTTGAACTTGTAGCCGAGCCCTGCCATGACATCCCAATCGATATCTGCGCCGCCGCCGCCGACAAGGCCCCAGCCCGTCAGGTAGACTTTCGGTGTAAAGAAATAGCTACCCTTGACGCCGGCCAGGGCGTCCACCCAGGTGGCGCTGTCGTCTTGGGAGATCCCGTCGAGAAACCCGCCGTTGAAAGATATATTGGTGTCAACGGACCAGAGCCTGGCGCCTCCCACGACGTCGAGATGACCGTCAGGGCCGTCAAGGACCGAGTAGCCTACGCCGAGCAGCCCCGCAAAGGTCTTGGAGGTAACCTCGACATTGTTCACGATGATGCCCCTCGGCGTGTGGGCGTCATTGGAGAGTTTAGTGTACATGATGTCGCCGAAGATGCTGAAGCGGTCGTAGCGCGCTTCGCCAATGGCCATCATGGCAAAATCAAGGTTCTCGAAGAGATCGCCGAAGCTTGCGTCGACATGAACCTCAGGAAGGCCGAACTGCGCCACGTCTCCGGACATGCTCGCGCCCCAAAAATAAGGGGCAAACGTAAAAGTCCATCCACTCTGGGTCTCGATCGATGGTGCCTGCGGGTTCAGAAGTGGCGTCAGATCCGCCGCCTCCAGCGGGCCGCAAGCTGTCATTGCGCCCAAAAGAACAGCAACATAGCCGACATGGTATTTCATAGTCTTGTCCCCCCAGATCAGCCGGCTCTTTGCCGGCGATTCAAATCGTGCTTCCACCCCTCATGCATTCGTTCGACCCACATCGCGACGCCAAAAGGCAATCCCAGCCATAGACGGTGTGTCCCCCAAAAATGTCATTTTGGAAAGGCATGCGGATCAGCAATGCTATCGGATTGGACACCTTCTTTGCGTGACCCGCAAAGTTATCCTCGGCCACTGCCAAGAACACCACGGATAGAACCAGAGGAACGCAAATCAGGCACTGAACTGAGATAACTGCCACACGAACCCCCGTCGCAGTTAGTCGCCGAACGATATATTAGAATCCCCTTACCATTCAATGGTATGAACTGAAAACGAGCCTTGGTCAATATCTCATTGCCGATTGGGATGAGCCCCTAGTTTGGGTGATGGCTGTGTTCCAGGGACCGTCGAAGGTGCTGGATTCGGTTTGGGAAAACCGCCCATTTTCCGAAGATGAATTGCCCGCGGAAGGGACAATCTGCTGCGAATTTCCCTCGTGCTCTCCGAAACTGGGCGTCCGACCATGATGTTTGATCCCAGGATCGCAACTACGTCTGCCAAAGCTGCCAGATCGCACGAGGACGTCTTTTCCTTCAGTGCGTAATTGGCGTTGATGGGTTCGTTGGATGGCTTCAAGCGTGAAGGCTCCGATGTGGCTCGCTGCTCGGTTGCTCGGCTCACAAGATCGATGGACCTTCAAGGCATCGTCAGCGAAAACCGATCCGCACGATGTTCTCAGGCGAGGCGGCTCCGAGCCCACTCGACCGCGTGAAGTTCGGGCGCCGAAGAGATTCTGATTTCTGATCTCACGCGTCTCAAGCAGCATGTTCGCCGTGCTGATGCAGGTTCTTTTCCTCGGTATCCGCTTATTTTGGAAATTCGTATCTCCTCATCCCTTTTAATGCACATAATCTATAGACATTATTATTTTAGGGGTTACCTATGGGCATCGAAAAATCTGAAAGCGGCCTCGGAAGACGGGACTTGTTGAAACTGTCTGCTGCGATGGGGGCCGCCATTGCCGGCGCTGCCCTTGTGGGGCAAAAGCCAGCCTCTGCGGAGGGTGAACTTTCTCTCAAGGGAAAGCGCATCGCCATCAGCGCAACGGGCACCGATCACTTCTTCGATCTTCAGGCCTATAATGCACAGATTGCCGAGGTAAAGCGCCTCGGCGGCGAGCCGATCGCGGTGGATGCCGGGCGTAACGACGGCAAGCTCGTCTCGCAGCTACAGACGCTGATCGCCCAAAAGCCGGATGCAATCGTCCAGATTCTCGGCACGTTGAGCGTCATCGATCCCTGGCTGAAAAAGGCGCGCGATGCCGGCATTCCCGTGCTGACGGTCGATGTCGGCTCTACCAATTCGCTCAACAACACCACGTCCGACAATTGGGGCATCGGCAAGGATCTTGCCCTGCAGCTTGTCTCGGACATCGGCGGCGAAGGCAATATTGTCGTCTTCAATGGCTTTTATGGCGTGACGCCTTGCGCGATCCGCTATGACCAATTGGTGAACGTGGTCAAATATTTCCCGAAGGTAAAGATCCTTCAGCCGGAATTGCGCGACGTCATTCCCAACACCGTTCAGGACGCCTTTGCGCAGATCACCGCAATCCTGAACAAGTATCCGGAAAAAGGATCGATAAAGGCAATCTGGTCGGCCTGGGACATTCCGCAGCTAGGGGCGACCCAGGCATTGACGGCTGCCGGCAGAACCGAGATCCGCACATACGGCGTCGACGGCAGCCCGGAAGTTCTGCAGCTTATCGCCGACAAAAGCTCTCCGGCCGGCGCCGACGTAGCGCAGCAGCCGGCGGAAATCGGCCGCACGGCGATCCGCAACGTCGCAAGACTGCTTGCTGGAGAAAGCTTGCCGCGCGAGACCTATGTCCCGGCCTTACTGGCCAACAAGGACAATGTTTCGGACGTCGTCAAGAAACTCGGCATCGGCTGACGCCACTCAATCGCGATCCGGGCAATTCCCGGATCGCTTACTATTGGTGCGGTGTCGGGAGAAATTGATATGACGGCCATTTCGGTCACGCAGCCGGTCAAGGCGCGAGATGACATCATCCGCTTCGAGGGGATCTTCAAGCACTTCGGCGGGGCGCAGGCACTCGCGGGGGCGTCACTGATCGTCAAGCGCGGAACCATCCACGGTCTTGTCGGCCAGAATGGCGCGGGCAAGTCGACGCTGATCAAATTGCTCGCCGGTCTCCATCATCCCGACGGGGGCACGATCGAGATCGAGGGCGAATATGTCGACAGGTTGACACCCCATCTTGCCGAAGAACTCGGCATCCACTTCATCCATCAAGACCGCCTGCTGGTGTCGACATTCACGGTCGGGGAGACCCTGTTCCTTGGTCGCGAGCCACGGATTGCTGGAACCCCGTTCCTCGATCGCAGGCTAATGCAGCGCCGTGCATCCGAAATCCTCGACGATTATTTCGGGGTTCGGCTTCCGAATGGCGCCTTGATCAGTGAGCTTTCGACCGCCGAAAAGCAGATCGTGCAAATCACCCGCGCGCTTCTGAACCGGCCGAAAGTGCTTGTTTTCGACGAGCCGACAGCGGCGCTCGTTCGCCGTGAGGCGGACATCCTGTTCCGGTTAATCCGCCGTCTTCGGGATGAAGGCGTCACCATTCTCTACATTTCCCATTACCTGAACGAGATCGAGGATCTCTGCGATCATGTCACCGTGCTGCGCAACGGGCTCGATGTGGCTTCCCTGCCGATCAAAAGCACGTCCGCCGCAGCGATTGCCCGGCTGATGGTGGAACGGGACATCAAGGAGATGTTTCCCAAAAGGCAGGTCGCGTTCGGCGATGAAATCGTCAGGGTCGAGCAGCTCAGCGCGCCGGGCAAATACAGCGATATCACCTTTACACTTCGGCGCGGCGAAGTGCTCGGTATCACCGGCCTGCTGGGTTCCGGCGCAAAAGAACTCGTCCGAACGCTCTTCGGCCTGGAGAACCCGGCGTCCGGCAGCATCGAGGTCAATGGCAGGGCGGCGCGTTTCTCCAATCCGACCCATGCCGCAGACCACAATTTTGCGCTTGTGCCGGAAGATCGACGCCGCCATGGGATAGCGCTCGACCTCAGCGTGAAGGAAAACATCAGCCTTTCCAGCCTGGAGCGTTTCACCCGCTTCGGTTTCCTCGATCGAAAAAGCGAACAGGATGAAGCCGATAGCTTGATCAAACGGCTTGAGGTCAAGACTAGTAGTCGGGATGCCTTGTTGCTGACGCTGTCGGGCGGCAATCAGCAAAAGGTCGCGATCGCCAAGTGGCTGAGCCGGCAATCGGAGGTCTATCTTCTCGATGAACCAACTGTGGGCGTCGATATCGGCTCGAAGGTCGAAATCTACAGCATCATCGGCGAACTCGCCGCCCGAGGCGCCGGCATTATCGTGCTTTCTTCCGATTTGCCTGAGCTCGTCGGCATCACCGATCGAATACTGGTTCTCTTCCGCGGCCGCATAGTGCGAGAATTTAAATCATCAGACACCACGGCGGATGAAGTCCTGGCCGAATCCACCGGATCCTCGGAGGGATTGCGCCATGTCGGCTGATGTAGAGCTTGCGCCGCCCATGAGTTTCGAACCTGCGGGACCGAATCGACGTCAGGCCGGCAGCGTGGCTGCCGCGGCATTGCGATACGGATCCCTGATCGCCTTTGCGGCCATCCTGGTGGTCTTCTCGCTGACGGCCCCTTATTTCCTCAGCATCGGCAATATCGGCAACGTGCTTGGGCAATCGACGATCTCAGGCGTGCTTGCTATCGGGCTGACCATCGTGCTGATTGCAGGCGGCTCCAATGTCGTCAAAGGCGGGATAGACCTTTCCCTTGCGGCCAATATGGGTTTGAGCGCCGCCGTCTATGCCAGCCTGACCCAACTTGGCTACGGTGACGCGGTGGCTGTGGCGGCGTCGCTTCTCACCGGCGCGCTGATTGGCACAATCAATGCGCTTGCTGTCGTCGTCGCCGGCATCGTGCCTTTGCTCGCCACACTTGCCGTGATGAACGTGGTCGCCGGCCTCGAATTGGTGCTGACGCAGAATACCGTTCTTCCTGCCTCGACACCGCTCCTCGCGATGCTTGCCGCGTCGGATTCCCTCGGCATCCCCGTTCTCGCCTATTACCTGCTCGGTTTTACGGTGATTACGGCTGCCGTCGTGCAGTACACGCCGCTTGGCTTGCGTCTTTATGCCGTCGGTGAATTTCCGGACGCGGCGCGCGCCGCGGGCCTGCCGCTTCGCAGATTGCTGGCGGGAGCGTTCATCGCAAGCGGCATTTCCGGCGGCATAGCGGGCATCCTCTCCGTTTCCTATCTCGGCGGCAGCACGACTGGCTCCGGCGAGATGCTGCTGCCGGTGGTCGTAACGGCTCTGCTTGGCTCGGTCTTCTCGCGCCGGCTGGTGCCGACTGTCACGGGCACGTTGCTCTCCGCTCTGCTGGTCGGATTTCTGGTCAACGGCTTCCAGCTTCTGAATATTTCGAGCACGCTGGTGAGCGGCGTCCAGGGCGTCCTCATTCTCATCGTCGTCTCCGCCACCACGCTGCTGCGCAAACAGGAGAGCTGACCATGTCGTTCCAGACCTCCACTCCCGCTGCCGCCAGCTTGCCCCGCGCTATCGCCGGCGGCCTGGTACGCTACGGGCTGATCCTGGCGCTGGTCGCCGTCTTCGCAGCATTCTCCATCGCAACGCCCACTTTCCTGACGCTTGCGAACCTGCAGAGTGTGTTGGTCAATAACTTCACGCTTCTCGCCATCGTTTCCATCGCCATGACCTTTGCCGTCTCATTGGGCGGGATTGATCTCTCGGTCGGAACGGCGGCCGATTTCGCGAGCTTCGCCTTCGTGTCCCTCGTGCTTGCGGGCCAATCGGTAGTATTCGCTGCGGCCGCCGGATTGGGTGCGGGCGCGCTGGTCGGCGCCTTCAACGCGCTTCTGATCTCGGGCATCGGCGTATCGCCTTTCCTGGCGACGCTCGGCACGCTGTTCATTGGCCGCAGCATCCAGCAGCTTCTGACCAATGGCGGCAATCCGGTCTATCTGCCGCCAACGGGTGTGCCGGAATCGTTCCGCTACCTTGGCCATGGCACCATTGGCGGCTTCCCAGTGCCGCTGGCGGTTTCCGTCGTAATCATTGCCGCAGCGGCGATCGTTTTTGCCCGTACGCGCTTCGGCCGCGTCGTCCTGTCGATCGGCGTTCAGCCGAGTGTGGTCCGATATTCCGGCGTCGCCTCGCGTAGCCATGTCGCAATGACCTTCATTCTGGTCGGACTGATAGCTGCCGTTGCCGGGTTGATCCTAACGGCGACGGTCACCGTCTACATCCCCTCCTCGGGCAATGCGTTTCTCCTGAATGCGATCGGTGCCACCTTCATCGGCACGACGCTCAGCCCGCTGGGGCGGCCGAACGTAGCTGGAACTGTTCTCGGCGTATTGCTGCTCAGCATCATCGCCAACGGTCTGCTGCTGACCGATCTCAACTTCTACTGGCAGCAGGTGGGAACGGGCACAGTGATCTTCGCCGTCCTGGCCTTAAGCTTCACGAGTCGAAAATCCAGCACTGCCGGCTGAGAACTCGCGTCCAAAACTCATAGAGATCAGCAGGCAGACAGCATGAGCAATCCGTCCGAATTTCTTTGGTATATCCCGAACGACGTCAAAGCCGGCCATCGTGGCGATTCCAGCGTCGAGAACCATAACAGCCTGGAGAGGCTAACCACCCACGCAAAGGCGCTGGAGGAACACGGCTGGAAGGGCGCGCTCATCGGCACCGGCTGGGGCAGACCCGACACCTTCACGGTGGCGACTTCGCTTGCCGCGCGCACCACCACCTTCGAGCCACTTATCGCGGTCCGCCCTGGCTATTGGCGGCCGGCAAACTTCGCGACTGCTGCCGCCACGCTCGACCATTTGTCCGGCGGGCGCGTGCGCGTCAACATCGTGTCTGGCCAGGACGACCTTGCCGCCTACGGCGACAGCGAAGGCGACCAGGCCCATCGTTATGACCGCACCAAGGAGTTTATGCGGCTGGTTCGCAGACTGTGGACGGAAGAGAATGTCACCTATGCCGGCGAGCACTTCTGGGTCACCGGATCGACCGCGATGCCGCGCATCGAGGTCCGCGGCGACCGGCGGCATCCCAAGCTCTATTTCGGCGGCGCCTCCGAGGCGGCCGAGCGGGTGGCCGCCACCGAGGCCGATGTCCAGCTTTTCTGGGGCGAACCCCTCGACGGCGTCCGGGAGCGGATCGGGCGGCTGAGGGCGCTGAGCAAAGAACTCGAACGCGACTTGCCGCCGCTGGAGTTCGGGTTGCGGATCACCACGCTGGTTCGCGACACCACGGAACAAGCCTGGGCCGATGCCGAGGCGAAGGTCGCCGAGATGGTAAAGAACAAGGGCGCCGGCTGGAACGACCACCGGCAGGCCGTGGCGGTTGGCCAGAAGCGGCTGCTCGATCTGCACGCGCGCGGCGATGTCCTTGACGACAACCTCTATACCGCGCCGGGCAGGTTCGGTGGCGGCGGCGCCGGCACCACCTGGCTGGTGGGATCGGCCGCGGACGTTGCCCGTTCGCTACGCAAGTATCGGGATCTCGGCATCACGCATTTCGTGCTCTCCGACACGCCGTACCTGTCCGAGATCAAGCGCCAGGGCAATCAACTGCTTCCGCTACTGCGCAGCATCGAAATCAGGCTTCCAGATTAGCGAGCCGTAGGCGAATATCCAAAGTGCATCGCCTTGCGATTCCTGATACAGCCGCCTCGCCAGCGCGTCCAGTTCGTCTTCCGCGCGTCCTGCAGATGGGCCACGTCCCCGTTATCGGCTGCCATCCAAGCACCCGCATCGCGACCGGGGTGATTTCGGCATGCGAAAAAAATGAATGCACGCGAACCGCTTTACGATGGATCATCGAGCAATCCACGTTATAAACTTGGTACGTTCGGGAAGAAGAGCCTACTAGCGGTAACCAATGCAGAGTCCTCCCAGTTCCTCAGCCGAAAACGCCGGCGACTCAAGCGCAGGTGCTAACCACCCCGCAAACTCGGAGGTCGCCGCCAATAAGGCTGAGGCAGAGACATCCCCCTCGGAGCCATCAGAAGGTTCCAGCTCGTCCATCGAAGCTGAGCGCGCGCGACCGCCTGCCGGATCTTTTGGCCGAAGCAGAGAGGCAACCCGAAATCTGTTGCGTGCACTCGGTCACGATTTGCGGACGAGCTCCATTTCGGCGGGGGCCAAGGCCAAGACGGCCGCCCGCTATTTGAAGACGAAACTCAAGGCATCAATCCGACCCGAAACCACATCAACTACACACAGCTTTGGCAAATGGTCCGCAACAGCTTTCGTCAGAGCAGGAGGCGTTATTCGCAGTCTGCTTGCAAAGACGCTGCACTATCGCCGAAACGCTTCGCCTCGCCCCGGCCGTTGGAAAATCACCATAGGACTAGCCTTGCTTGCCTGCCTCATCCTTGCAGGAAGCGTATTGGTGTGGGCACTCAAAGATGTGCCCTGGGGCGAGATCCGGGACGGGACGTTGAAGCCCGTCGTCGTGCTGGAAACCGCTGACGGCGCGCCATTGGTAAGACAGGGACCTTATCAAGGACCATATGCTCGATACGACCAATTTCCGCCGAGGCTGATCGATGCCGTCCTTTCGATTGAGGATCGGCGGTTCATGGATCATTTCGGCATCGACCTCAAAGGGATCGGAAGGGCGCTCCTGCGGAACGTCCAAGCCGGGTCGGTGGTAGAGGGCGGCAGCACGATCACCCAGCAGCTCATCAAGCTGCAGTATCTCGAGAGCGATCGAACAATAAAACGAAAGATACAGGAGGTCGTCATCGCCCTGTGGCTGGAGTGGAAACTCGGCAAGCAGGAAATCCTGACACGCTATCTCAACAGCGTCTATCTCGGTGCCGGTGCCACCGGCATGCCTGCCGCTGCGCGGATCTACTTCGACAAGGATATCGGTGCACTCAATCTGCCGGAATCGGCGATGCTGGCGGGATTGCTGCGGGCGCCGAGCCAATGGAATCCGATCGACAATTTCGACGGCGCCCGACAACGCACTTCCGTTGTTCTCGACGCGATGGTGGCCAATGGCAAGATCACCGCGCCGGAGGCTGAAGAAGCCAAAGCAAGCTTCGCCAAGCTGCACCCGACAACGCCGACACCGCGCTCCGGAAGCTGGTTTGCAGACTGGATTTCGCCGCAGGCAAGCGAAATCGCCGGCTCCTCGCCGGGCTCGACGACGGTGCGCACCACCTTGGTACCACAGCTCCAGCAGATCGCCGAAAGGGTGGTCAAAAGAGCACTCGATGGTGAAGGAAAGGCGGTCGGAGCATCGCAGGCCGCATTGGTAGCGATGACGCCGGACGGCGCGGTCGTCGCCATGGTCGGCGGGCGTGACTACAAGGCAAGCCAGTTCAACCGTGCCGTCACTGCGATGCGGCAGCCGGGCTCCACCTTCAAGCTGTTCGTCTATTACGCAGCCCTGAAGGCGGGGCTTACCTTATCCGACCGCATTCTCGATGCGCCAATCGACATCAACGGCTGGTCGCCGGAAAATTACGGCGGCAACTATCACGGCTGGGTAACACTTGCCGAAGCCTTCGCCCGATCGCTGAATGCGGCCAGCGTGGCGCTTGCTCAAGAGGTCGGGATCGACAAAGTGATTGCCGCCGCCCGAGAGCTCGGCATCAAAGCGCCGCTTGCCAATACGCCGTCTCTGGCGCTTGGTACATCCGAAGTCAACTTGCTTGAGCTCACCAGCGCTTACGCATCCGTCCAACTCGGCAAGGCACCGGTTGAGCCCTGGGGCATCATCAATTTTCAGGCGGCGGGGCAGGCGAATGCGTTTCGAGTTGGCCCGCAAGCTAGGCCGAATGTCGATCTTTCGACCTACCAGTCCGATCTCCTCGGTCTTCTGCAGTTGGTGGTCGAGCGGGGCACCGGACGTGGAGCGGATCCCGGCACGTTTGCAGCCGGCAAGACGGGCACCAGCCAGAACAATCGCGATGCCTGGTTCGTCGGCTTCACGGAACCGCTCGTCGCCGGCGTATGGGTGGGCAATGATGACGATACGCCGATGAACGGGGTCACAGGCGGTGCCTTGCCAGCGCATATTTGGCGGGACTTCATGCGGGAGGCGATGGCCGAACCTGCGCCAAATGGAGCTCGGTCGCCAGAAGCAGTGATCGACGGCCAAGGCGCACCGCAGTCCTGCAATGTCACCGCCTGCTCACGCAGCTACCGCTCCTTCCGACCGTCCGACTGTACCTACCAGCCCTATGCCGGTGGGCGTCGACTATGCGAAAAATGATCGCTTCAGCTCATGTCGCCTGGCATTTAAGGGGGTTTCCTCAATTTGTGTGGTGATGAGTATTGTTGAGGCAACATGCATGCTCGGAGGAGCTCCGCGCCTGCTCTGCGAAGAGCACTCTGAATCGCGACGGGGCGCCGGCGTTTCGAAACCGCAGTCGCGTCCCCGAATGTCGCTGCAGACGACATTTTCGCGCCGCCTGAAGCCGGCTCGATTTATGATCTGGCGGGCGAGCTGCGGGAAAGACAGTTCGCATCGTCAAATACGCTGGTCGCGACAAATCCCGCTCCGACTTCGAGCAGGAAGGCAAGAAGGGATACGCCGCTCTCGATGGGATTCGAACTGCCCGACCCTGTTGTTACAAAAGCCATCCGCCTGAAATCCCTCAGTAACGGACACCGGCTTCGCCTGCATGGAATGACCGACTTGGGCCGGAAGCGGAAGGTCCGCTTTCGGGTTGTCGGGCTGCAAGCCGACCTTCGAGTCTAGAAAAGCGTGGACTGCTCTGTGCGCCAAAAGCGGAACTCCGATCCTGCTCCGGACCCGAAATTAGGAATTCCCGCGTGAAACGGTCCTCGAAGCGACGTTATCCGAGTTATCCAATAGTCGGAGCATCATCATGGACGCTCAAGCCCTAAAACCGGCTGCCACGTTCGCAAAGCATGCCGGGACACCGAGTACCACTCGGGCTCGCGGCACCTGCTTGACGACGCTGTTCATTTGATTTCCTCGATCTCGCCTGGCCGCCACGTCTTGTCGAAGTAGGGCTCCAACGGCCCGTAGAGCCGCAGGATGATGTTCCACCCTTTGCCCTGCCACGTCTGCACCCAATTGCTCTCTTTGCCGGCCGGCGGCTTGGGGGCGAAGTACACGTCTACCGAGCCGTCCGGGTTGGCCGCGACGCCTTTCTTCTGGCTGCTGATGCTCGGGAACTGCTGGTCGGTTTGAAGCATCGAACGGGTCTGATTGTCATACAGCACGAGCGACCAGAAGTCCTTCACCGGGATGTTCGGCGGCAGGTGCAGCCGGTAACTCTTCCCGCCGTCGAATGGCTGCCCCTTCGAATCAATGAAGGCGACGAGATACTGGGAGCCGACGCCGACGATCTTGGCCGCCATCGCCGGCGTGATCCCGGTAGCGTAGAAGAAGAAGAACGTGCGGGCATCGAGCAGTCGTACGCCATCGCGTTCGAAGAGATAACTGCCGCCCACGAAGGGTGTGCACCAAGCGCTGTTTGGATAGAGATAGGACTCTTTCAAACGCGTCCGGTAGGCAAGTGCGCGAGCGGTGGCATGGCCGACAGCGGCCGCTTCCGTAAGGATCTTCTTCATGCGCGCATCGGGCGCGAACGGCTTTCCCTTCTCGATGCCGATGGAGGCCAGCAGGCCTAGCGTCTCCGGATCCATCGCCTCGTTCGGTTCTTCCTGCACGACGTCGTTGACTTCCTCGAAGAAGGAAAAGTCCATCGAGTGGATCATATTGAACGCCTTGCCCGAAACGTTGATGAGTTTGGTTTCCGGTGGGCGTGTTGCCTGCGACAGCGGATAGATGCGCACCTTCCGAAGGTTCTCGGCTGCCGGCTTCGGATCACCGTTCACCAGAAAGGCGCGGGTCGCCAGCAAATTGCCAAAGGTGCGCGACTTGAAGACATAATAGCCCTCAGGCGGCGTACCCTTGTAGTCCGGCGGCAGGAACAGGAACTTGCCGCCCTTGCCTTTGTCCGGCCCGGCGTTGCCCAGGTCGGCGACATAGTGAAACCAGAAGTCGTCCACGAGGCCGAGGGTGTTGGGGGGACTTTCGACGACGACCGGACCGTTTTTTAGATCGAGCCAGGCTACTCCGTACACGGTCTCGGTGTTCCCCGTCAGGATGAGCAACCTGGAGTCCGCCAACGACTCCCACAACAAAACGGTCTGATTGGCAGGCCCAAATGTGAGCAGTGCTCTGCGCTGGGCTGCCAGCGAGACGGCGGGCATCGTGTTGAGGACAGCCTGCACGCCGCGCTGGAAATCGAGATTGTCGTATACCTTCTGGACGGTCGTGTCGTCGGGGAAGCCGTCGGTGAACTTGAGCGTTCCCAGACGCGTCTCGAGGCTGTCGGGGATGGTAATGGCCGGAGGAATCTCGGTGGCCATCCTGGGCGAGCCGCCGGTCTGCGCCGTTGCGGTACTTGCTGTCAGAATTAGTACAAGAATCGATTTCATTTGACCTCCTCGACGTCGGCCATCACCCACGTCTTGTCGAAGAGCGGTTTCAGCGGGCCGTAGAATCGGGCGGCGAGCCAGAAGTCCTTGCCGGCGGTCGGAATCCAGTTGTTCTCGAAGCCCGCAGGCGGCTTCGCCCCGATGTACACGTCGACAGAGCCATCCTTGTTCACCGCCAGCTTTGCCTTGTCGTAGGACGACACGCCGACGCGGTTTTGCGGGTTATGAATGAAGGCGTTGATGCCGACCTCGTACGCGATGATCGACCAGAAGTCGCGCGCGGGCGTATCCGCCGGCATGCGGACGCGATACAGCCGATCGCCGCGGTAGAGCTGCTCGGACTTGTCGCGAAAGCTGAACAGATAGGCGGAGGCGGGCAGCTTGTCCGGATCGCCGGTCCGCTTCGGCGCCCATGTCGCCCAGTAGAAGTTGCCGGCCCGCGCATCGTAATCGAGCTTGCCGTTCCCGTAGTATGTGTAGCCGAAGGTGCCTTCGAGTCTGAGGCCGAGCCAACCCGGCGAGAACGGAACGAGTGCACGGTTCAGGAAATAGTCGTTCATCTGCACGGCGCCCTCGCGCACGGCTTGCTTGAGAAGCTGCGCCTGTTCCCCCTGCGGGTTGAACGGCTTGCCCTTTTCGATGCCGATAGTCGCGAGCATTGCCAGCATGACGGCATCCTTGTCCTGCGGCGGATCCGCATCAATCGTTTCCGCGAGCAGCCGGAGATAGGTCAGGTCGTAGGCCGGCAGCGTTTTCCACGCCTTCGGGTAAGCGTCGATGTAGCGGTTCGCGTGCGGCTTCGCAGCCTCGGCCAGCGGGTAGGTCTTCAGCCGCTGGCTGTAGGCCACCGCGTCCTGGAGAGTCCCGTTGTTTGTCGCGATGGGTCGTAACGCAAAATGGACGAATACCGTTGGCGAGCGTACGACGAAGTAGCCGCTCGGTTGCTTCCCTTTGAAGCCGGGCGGCAAGAAGAGGTACTTGCCGCCTTTCCCCGCATCGTCGCCGGTCGGGCCGATATCCACGAGCGGCACCTCCCACGAATCGATGCCGCTGCCGAAGAACGCGACCTTGCCAGTCGCCGGCGGAACGTCCAGCACCATGGGTCCCCGCCGCAGATCGAAGAACGTCAAGACGTAGGGTGTCTGATTGTTGGCCGTCAGGAACTCATGCCGTGGTTCCATGACGTTGGAGAAATAGATGACGTCCCCAAAATCCGCGTCCAGATCGCGCTTCAACGACGCGCGGATCGCCGCCATGCTCACGGCGGGCATCCCCCAGATCACCGCCTCTACCGTGCGTCGCTCGATGGTGCGGCGGGCGAGCGCCTCCGGTGAGAGACCCTGCGCGGCGGCTGAGACCGCTCCGCAAATCAAGACGAGTAATGCGAGGGCTCTTCTGCTCATGGCCGCCTTCCTGTGAACTTTGTGGCCTGTCCTAAGGTGCCGCGTAACGAACCAAGCTAGTCGGTGTTGAGCGGACGGCGCGTAAGCGCCGCCGGCGAGCGGTTGAGCAAGCGGTTAGGCCGCTTACGAGGCCAAACGCAAATAACTGTCGCTTAGCAGGCCGACGCTTTGCCCGATGTCTCGGTACTGGCGCAACGAGACCCGCATCTCGTTCGCCATCTCCGTTTGCGTTGCGCCAACGCTCCGACGCATCGCCTTCAACTCGGACATTCCCAAAAACCGCCTACAACCGACCAAGGCGCGGTCATTCGAAGGATCGTGCGGAAGTACGTTACAGTATACAGCCAATTGCCGTAAGCACGAACGGCTGGCCGACCAACGTCAAGGTGTATAAAGCCATACGCAACGGACCGTCGCCCGGGCCCCTTCCAATTTCCGCAACAGGCACAGCCGAGACCGCCCCGCGTGGGCAGCAAAGATAGTCTGCTCTCGGGATGCGGCGAAGCTGATCGCTACGCCCGACATCGAGGTGCAAAGCTGTCGTTGAACTTTAAAGTCTTGAGCCCCCCACATTCGACATCTGGCGCAGTTGATGGGATTAGAACCTTCTGCACCGCCTGCGAGTGTAAATAGGCATCAAGTAATGACCCCAGACGCTGCAGCGAAAACAGTTGCTTGTTGTGCCTACCGGCATCGTGACCCCATGCCGATTCACACGTTGAAGATGAAACACGCCCAGGGCCATGGATCGAGATGAAGCACTGGGGTTCTGTCGCAAACCGGGCACCAAGCGCAAACAACGGTTCCGGATCTTCGTTCGAAGACTGTTAATTTGTGAAAACAACTGTGCAAAGCAACAAATTTTACAGGATTTCTTAAGCCGGTTTTTTCGGGCTCCTGTTTAGCTGATGCAGCATTAGAAAACGGGTATAATTCCGATATGATTCGACAACAGCGACATCCCTCCGCCACCATTTTCAAAGCCCTGCGGAGGGCCACGCTCGGCGCGCTATGCGCCGTGGTCGGTTCCGTTGGTCTTTTACTTTTATTAAACCTGTTGATGCCGGATCGACCTTTTTTGGTCGGATTTGTCGGCGCAGCATTGATTTCCGCATTTGTGGCCTTTCCGCTGCTTTTTGCCTTGCAGCTCAACAACGGCGTCATCCGCAAGATGCGGGAAAACGTCACCCAGGCGGCGCGCTACGATAGCGTGACGAAGACGCTGAACGGCACCGCTTTTGCCGCGGCCGTCGAGCACTTTGTCGACCGGCGCAAGCATGCCGGCACCGATGCAGGCGGCATCGTCATCGCCGTCATCATCGATACGCTCGACGACATCGGCCGCCGCTGGGGGCCGCAATGGGCCGACACCGTGATGCAATCGCTTGCCTCGATCATCCAGTCCTCGGTTCGTCGTGGCGATCTCGTGGCGCGGCTTGCGACCAACGAACTCGGCATCTTCCTGCCTGGCGCCACGATCGAGGACGCCCGCGACATCGGCACCCGCATCCGCACGCGCGTCTCCGCGGCCACGTTCAGCGCCGACGACGCGCCGCTTTCCGTCGCCATCCGCCTCGGCGGCATCTCCTTCGACGGCCCAGCCGACTTCAACCAACTCCGCCAGCTCGCCGACCAAATGGCCTTCGAGCGCGGCGACGAGAGCGACGACATCCCGATCAGCGTGCTGCCGGCAGCATGACGCTGGCGACCCCACCGCCGCGGCGGCGGCGGCATGGGCCCAAACGGCGAGACCTCTCTTTGATGCGGCGTCAGAGCCAGCTGGGATCTCGGTTGGCCTTCTGGATCCACCGAGGCTGATCGAGCCTCGAGGGATGAGTGTCGGTGTGGGTTTCGTTAAGCAGCGCCATTGCCGAGGAAATTTCACCGCTCGGAATCGAAATCCGCGCCGGGCTTCATACAGGCGAATGTGAAATGATGGGCGAGGATGTCGGCGGTATTGCCGTCCAAGTAGGATTCTTCATCAATAAGTCGGGAAGCACGACGCTGCGGCAATTGGCACTTGCATCGACGGCAGCAAAGGAATCGCGATCGTATAGATGTAGGATGCCGTAACATTCTGCCCACATGTATCTTGAGTCACTGAAAACACGCTGGGATCTATATTAAGACCATATGCCTGGCCGGCGGCGTAAGCCTGGGTTGAGCCTTCATCCGGACAGGTGGTGTGCATCAGACTCGCGCACCGGGCGCTGAGATCGACGGCATGTTGCAATCCCAATTGGGTCCACAGAAAAAGCCCGAATTGTCCTATAGAAAATACAAGAATGATAAAGACGGGAGCAGTCAGGGCAAACTCGACTGCGCTCGTTCCCTCGGCCTCTCTCGCAAGACGGCAAATCATTGAAGCCTCGCTGTTGCCGTTGACTGCAGTGCAAATGATGCGGGGATGAAGGGAAGCGCAACATACGGCACGTAGGTGGCAGCGGCCGAGGCGGACACATAGGTGCCCGCTCGCGATCCGTCCGAACAGACATCGGAGCACACCGTGATGGAGATGCCTTGACTGCTGGGGCAACCGCAAAATTTCGAGGGTACGGGCGCCGCCGAGATAACGGCCGAGCCGGTATTTCTTGTAATGACATTCGACATGGCGGAACTATCGAAGCCGCGAGCCAAAGCATACTGCAGGCCTCGCTGAGCAGCATTCTCCACCTGCGTCTGCTGAAGCAGTGCGCACGAATAGTCGACAAGTCCGAATGTCATCACGATCAAAACCGGTAGTATGATCGCCAAGTCGACGGCGACCGTGCCGTGCTGCTCATTGAGCAGATCCCGACAGAGCCTTTTTAGAACCCACGCCGGTATTGCCCGGGTGCGCGAACCCAGCCCCCGTTCGGCGATGAGCATACCGGAGCGCGATACTTCAGTTGGTATTGCTGTTTTTGCAGCCATGACGCATCACTCGACCAATTTGCCCGCAGCGCCGCCGATGGCGCGGGTCGGATAAGCACTGCAATCGATGGATAGGTTGGAATTACCGGTGAAGGTGACCGTATCTGCGATAATCTTGATGCAGGCATTTGTTGCGGAGTTACCCCCTGAGTAGCTAACGGCCGCCCTTGGCAGATAGATCGATCCGGCCAAACTCTGGGTAGCACCGCCGTTAAAGCTGAAGGCCGTGCCCACGGGCATATTACGGTCGCCGAAAATGACAATACCGGCCGTGTCTCCCGTCAGCGGTGGCGTGAGATCAAGGATCGCCCCACCATTGATCGACGCAGTGCCGTAGTTGCTTCCCGTGCTGGAGGTGAAGACGATCGTGACACCGTGGCCGATCAAAGTCGCGCCGCCATTGACCTTCAGATTGGCCCGATCGAGGATGTAGATCCCCGGGTCAAGGGTGAGAACGGCGCCAGCGTTTACGGTAATATCGCCACAATAGACACCGGGATCGAGTGTGGTCTTCCCCTTGATATTTTCCTTGGCATTGGTCGTGCAACCCGAGTAGGTCGGCATTTGAACGTCGGCATAGGGATCCGTGAGAGGCCAAATTCCGGTCGCCGTTCCCTCGCTCGCTTTAATGCCGCTAAGGCCGTTAATGCCACCGGCAGCTCCGACCGATAACGCTTGTATCAGCGCGGAACCGCCGACACTAACCGACGTGGGACTTGTCGAATTCGAAACCAAGCTGCAATTATTCAGTGTCACCGTGGTTGAACCCTGAGCCGATGCGGCAGCACTTGCGGTCTGATCGAGCGCCAGCACGCAGGCGCTGGCCGCATTCGCAATGGCCACGGATCTAGTTGTAACGACAAACGCCTGCTGCCAAAGCGCGGAGAACAGCACGTCCATTGGTTGCTGCGCGACGACTTCGATCGCCGAATTATTTCCAACATAAGATCCCTGCGTCGGAGGGCGATGGATCGATATCACCACGTTATTCTGGCCATTAACCAGCCCATAGCTCGCCGCTATCGCATTGACCTGGGACTCAACCGGCCCCTCGCCGCTGGTGGTATAGGCAGCCGCGCCGCTTACAGCGGCGGCGTCGGTTGCCGACTGCATCTTCTGTTGCTTGTAGGTCCACAGCCCATAGTCCGTGCCGAGCCCTATCAAACCGATCAGAACCGGGAGCGACACAGCAAAGACGATCAGGTAAGCACCGGACGAATCGTGAATGAAGTCCACGATTGTCTTCCGGTGGCGCGAGCCAACAGGAAGTCGAAGCATTGTCCCTCCCCTCAAATTATACGGAAAATCCGATGGAGGACTGTGCGACTCAATTCTTTATTTTTCTCTTTTTTAAGAAGTTCGAATTGAACAGAAAACAGTAAAATTAAAGGGGTTGAAGAGAAGCTGAGTTTTCAGATTATCACTTGGTTCAATCAGCCACTACGCGAAGAAGTGGGGCGCGTGCTGATGACCGTCTCTCCACCCGAACACGAGCATTCTTTTGAGGAGCTTGCGAAGCTCGCTGTACATGGCTTTCCCGATTCAAACGGGCTTGCCGACTTGTGGAGCCGCTACGATACCGATCAGATCTCTACTCTGACAACAAGCGCGTAGGCGCGATTGGCGACGTACCTTTCCCGCAAAGGTTAGCATCGTTCTCTCGTCGGCGTGGAACGATCGATGAGCTCTGAGCGTTGCCACCGCTTGGTTCATTGAAACCGTTCTCCTCTTTGCGTGTTACAGCAACTGGCAGCTAAGGCGTTTCCAACGTTACCATGGAGGTCTCGTATGATTACGCGGCGAGTGCTTTTGGCGATGGTTGCGACCGTTCCGGTCCTAAAATCCGAGCTTGCCTTTGGAGGCAAAACTGGTCGCGAGACCATCGTCCAACTGCAATACCCACCGCCCCTGGTCACCATCCCAGAGCGGCGGATGCGACGCTCCGCTCCGACACCCATGGAGATTGAACAAACTCGTGACGCCGTTGCCTTAACGCCGACCGGACCGCGTCCGATCGACATCGCGCAGAGTTTTATCGACCGCTACTACGAGCGCAAACCTTCAGTCATCTCGCAACGACCACCGCCGGCAGCACTGAACCCTCTCATTGCCGAATTTCTCGCGGTTACAGCGCTGCATCCGCTGAACGATCCGGTTCCATGGTGCGCTGCCTTCATCAATTTCTGCATCCGCCGTAATGGCGGGGTAGGCAGTTCAAGCGCATGGTCGCAGTCGTTCCTGCCACCGGCGTTCGACGCTGTCGAGTCACCTCAGGAAGGCGACCTGGCAGTCTTCACCTGCGTTAGCTCATTTACAGGGAAAGATATCGGACTAGGCCATGTAGCTTTCTTCAGACGTTTCGAAGACGAGCAGCACCTTGTCGTCGTTGGCGGCAATCAGGCAACACAAGACCATTCCAGCATCATTTCACAGAGAATTTTGCCAATCGGCAACAAGCCCGTGCGAAGGCACACAAGCACCGGCAAAGTAATATCGGCGATGATGCACCTCAACCAGTTTGTGCGACCGGCATAATTCCCGACATTCACCGTGGCGACATGCGACCGCCGCTAGATCTGTCTCACGGAATGCGGATCAAAGCAGGGGCGCACATGGATTCCACCTTGTTCGAATTGTACGCTTCTGGTTCCGGACACCACGCTTTTCGATTACAGAATGGCGACCCCGCTTTAACTGTCATGGCCGAAATGGAACCGAGCTCTGGACCCGGTTATCAAAAGAGGTTTGCTCGTGGCCAGTATGCGGCGCGAAGCGGTCCGACGGACCTACGCGCCGCCGGACGGCTACAAGTTTTGGTTGAGATTCTTGGGGCGTTGATGCCATGCTGACGACGGCGCCGGGGCCGGACATCGCGCCATATCACGACCGCCAGATCGTGATATTGGAGCGCAATGCGTGGGCCGATTGGCTCGATATTAACGTCTCCGCGAAATCTATCATTCGGCCTTTGCCGATAGGTTCGCTAATATTAGACTCTCAGCGGCCATCCGAACCGCTAGTCCGGCGAGGACGGTCCCCAGACCCACCGTTGTATTTTGATCCAACCAGAATGGCGTGCGTGTGATGCCGTTCGGGCGCGGTCCGGCAATGTCTCGCTGCCGGCAGCCCAATTTGCGAGGATGAACGGGGCACTCCTGAGATATCCCCGATGTTGATTTGCACTGAGAAGTGACCCGGCATTACCGGATATTGTCATCGAGAATTGACCCATGTTTTGAACCTTGCTCCGCGTGTTTTCAGCGGGAGCTATGGAGTGATCGACATGGCGTTATTGAGCGTGATCCGACGCTGGCATTTTAGAGAGCATTTATCGATCCGGGAGATATGCCGCAGGACTGGCCTGTCCCGGAATACCATTCGCAAGTACCTGCGGTTGGGTGGCGTCGAGCCGAAGTTCAAGGTTCCGGAGCGGCCGAGCAAGCTTGACCCTTTTGCCGACCGGCTATCGGCCTGGCTGAAGACGGAGGCCAACAAATCCCGCAAGCAGAAGCGGACCCTTAAACAACTCCATGCCGACCTGCTGAGCTTGGGCTACGAGGGTTCCTATTGCCGTGTCGCCGCTTTCGCTCGAGAGTGGAGAGCCGATCGACAGAGAGAGCTTCAGACGTCGGGACGCGGAACATTCGTGCCTTTGGCATTCGAGCCCGGTGAAGCATTCCAGTTCGACTGGTCGGAAGACTGGGCGATCATCGGCAATGAGCGCACCAAGCTACAGGTTGCCCATACGAAGCTGAGCTATTCCAGGGCCTTTTTCGTTCGGGCCTATCTCCTCCAGACACACGAGATGTTGTTCGACGCCCACAATCACGCATTCCGCGTCTTCGGTGGCATTCCCCGGCGCGGCATCTACGACAACATGAAGACGGCGATCGACAAGGTCGGCCGCGGTAAGGAGCGCGACGTGAATGTTCGCTTCCTGGCGATGGCCAGCCACTACCTGTTCGAACCGGAGTTCTGCAATCCGGCGTCCGGTTGGGAAAAGGGTCAGGTCGAGAAGAACGTCCAGGACGCGCGTCATCGGCTATGGCAACCCATGCCACGCTTTCCATCTCTGGAGGCCCTCAACGAGTGGCTAGAGCAACGCTGCAAAGAGTTTTGGGCACAGACGTCTCACGGCCAGATGCGCGGCACCATCGCCGATATCTGGGCGGAGGAAGCACGGGCTCTTATGCCGGTTTCCCGTCCGTTCGATGGTTTTGTCGAATACACCAAGCGGGTCTCTCCCACCTGCCTCGTGCATCTGGAGCGCAACCGCTACAGCGTTCCGGCATCCTTCGCCAATCGACCGGTGAGCCTGCGGGTCTATCCGGATCGTGTCGTTGTCGCCGCCGAAGGCCTGATCATCTGCGAGCACCAGCGCATTATCGACCGTTCCCATGATCGGCCGGGACAGACGGTTTATGACTGGCGGCACTATCTCGCGGTCGTGCAACGCAAACCCGGCGCTCTCCGCAACGGTGCTCCATTCACCGAGCTTCCCGAGGCCTTCAAAGCCTTGCAACAACACCTGCTCAAGAAACCTGGCGGAGACCGCGAGATGGTCGATATCCTGGCGCTCGTCCTGCAGCACGATGAACAGGCCGTGCTATCGGCCGTCGACATGGCGCTGAAGTCCGGCGTTCCGACCAAGACGCATGTGTTGAACCTGCTGCATCGCCTCGTCGATGGCAAATCCTTCACGCCGCCGACGATAGATGCGCCCCAGGCACTGACACTCACCAATGAACCAAAGGCCAACGTCGAACGCTACGACACCCTGAGAAAGACGGAGATTCGCCATGCGTCATAACCCAGCAAGCGGCGCGATCGTGATCATGCTGCGGCAATTGAAGATGCACGGTATGGCCCAAGCCGTCGGTGAACTGACCGAACAGGGAGCGCCGGCGTTCGAGGCCGCCATTCCGATCCTGTCGCAGCTCCTCAAAGCGGAGACGGCGGAACGGGAGGTGCGATCGACAGCCTATCAGCTCAAGACGGCACGCTTTCCCGCTTACCGTGATCTGAACGGCTTCGACTTCGCAAGCAGCGAGATCAACGAGGCGCTCGTGCGTCAGCTTCATCGCTGCGACTTCCTCGACGAGGCCAACAACATCGTCCTGGTCGGCGGGCCCGGCACAGGCAAAACGCATGTCGCCACGGCAATCGGTGTTCAAGCCATCGAGCATCATCATAAGCGGGTTCGCTTCTTCTCGACCGTCGAACTGGTCAACGCTCTCGAGCAGGAGAAAGCTCAAGGACGGTCCGGTCAGATCGCCAACCGGCTCATACACTCCGATCTCGTTATCCTTGACGAGCTTGGATACCTGCCATTCAGCGCATCAGGCGGTGCACTGCTCTTCCATCTGCTGAGCAAACTATACGAGCGGACCAGCGTCATCATCACCACCAACCTGAGCTTCAGCGAATGGGCCAGCGTCTTCGGCGACGCCAAGATGACCACCGCATTGCTCGACCGGCTTACCCATCACTGCCACATCCTCGAAACTGGAAACGACAGCTTCCGGTTCAAGAACAGCTCAGCGCATGAACCCAAAACAGCAAAGGAGAAAAGTAGGAACTTGACCACCACCACCGACCCGAAACATACCTAAGAGGCGGGTCAATTCTCGGCGCAAATGCCGGGTCACTTCTCAGTGCAAATCAACAGTCCGGAGCTCCTCCCGGACGGCAATCCGCTGTGATAAGCAAAGCGGCAATTGATCCTGAGCGTCTTTCTAATGCAGGATGCGGATCAGTGCAAGACTTTTTTCATTGTGTTAAAGAAGTATCGATGGAGCAACGCATGGCGCTCAAAGGCGACCAAAGCACGACACGAGCATTAAACAGGCGCCTTGTCCTCAATCTGCTGCGACGAGAAGGCGGGCTGAGCCGTGGAGAGATTGCCAGCCGCACGGGGCTCAGCAATGCCGCTATTACCGGCGTTGTGACAGAGTTGATGAACGAGGGCTTTGTCAAGGAAGGCGAAAGCGGACAAAGCAGTGGTGGCAGAAAACCTACGCCGCTCGATATCGATTACTCTGCGCGCCTTTCAATTGGATTGAAATTGATGGAGGACCGGCTTGAGGCTGTTCTCACCGATCTAGCAACTGAGCAGATCGCAAACCATGTCGTCGCGCTGCCCCGCCTGGTTCCCGATCGAGTGACCGAGGCCGCTCAACAGGCGGTGGAACATTTGCTGACCAAGGCACGACAACCTCGCGAGAAACTGATCGGCGTAGGATTGGCGATGCCGGGCCTCATCGATATCGAACGAGGGGTATGCCTGATTTCGCATCGCTTCGGTTGGAAGGATGTTCCGATAGCTGCCCTCCTTGCAGAACGGCTGAACGTCCCGGTCTGGGTGGATAACGATGTAAACGCGTTTGCAATCGCCCAGCAGTTATTCGGCCATGCTCGCCGTCGCAATTCGGCACTTGTGCTAATCATTGGCACCGGTGTCGGCGCTGCCCTGATCTTTAATGGGCAGATCCATCGAGGTGCTCGATATGCTGCCGGTGAAGTCGGCTTTGCTGTAGATTCGACGGCACTGGGAGCTCCGCGTGAACACAGGCTGAGCTGGGGAAGCCGCTTCTCCGAGCCGGCCATGACCAAGGCGTGGTCGGAAATTCAAGCCACGCAGCCCCACCACCCGCCGCTTGAGCTGCAGCAGGCAGCCTCCAGCGGCGATCTTCGCGCGATTGCCTATCTTGGCCAGACGGGTCATGAGATCGGCGTGAGGTTGGTGACGATGATCGATCTCGTTGACCCTGACGTCGTCATTGTCGGTGGGGAAGCAATTCGCTTTGGATGCGGTTTGGTCGAGCCGCTGATAGCTGCGGTTAACGAATATTGTTTCGAAACACCTCCCCCAGTCGAGGTGGATTGGGAGAATAACGTGTGGTCGCGTGGTGCATCCGCGCTTGCTATCCAGAAGTTCTTCGATTTTGAAAGTGCGGCTGGCTTCGAAGCCAAGTTGCTGTCGGAATAGGCTAAATCGCATTTCGGTCTATGCCGTTGCCGGCGACACATTCGCCTACATTCTGGAACGGTGGCGCGAAAGCACTTGAAAGATCGACTTCTTTTATTTAATGAAATATCGAATGCCGAAGGGAAGTCATGGCGAATTACACCTTCGGTAACGACGCGAGGAGGCACCATGATTAAGCTCAGACAACTCGCCCATGTTTGCATTTTCACCCGGGATCTCGATAAGACCCGGGCGTTTTATCGGGACGTACTTGGCGCGGACACTCAGTTCAGTTTTCTCCGCGACGGCAAAATCTTCGGTTTCTACGTCAACTGCAATGGACGGACCGCAATCGAAGTTTTCGAAAAGAGCGAGACCAGCTACAGCGAACATAACCAGATCAACCACTTCTGCCTTGAGGTGGAAGACATGGACGATGCCATCGAACATATCCGATCCAAAGGGGTCGAGATTACCAACAAGAGGCTTGCGTGCGATGACACGTATCAAGCTTGGTTGCGCGATCCCAACGACGTCCGAATTGAGCTGTTCGAATACACGGATAGAAGTGCCCAGTTTATCGGTGGTGACCGCATTGCCGATTGGTAATCGCATGTGGTGTTAAGCGGCATGGCATCATCGCCTGCTCCTGCGTGCAGGCCCATTTCGACCTGATGATCTCTGGCATGGTTGCCGACGCGATCAAAGCGTTTGCCCGACACCATTTTGAAAACAGCGATGACTTCCAGGGTGGAACGCCCTTCGAGCATGAAGAGCTGCAGTGGCGAAGGTAAAAGGAAGTCACACCACGCTATTACCAATTCATCTGCTTGAGACAAAAGTGCGGCGCAGCGCAAACGGCGTGTTCTCAAGCAAGCGCTCGGCGCCCAGCCATGCTGCGAACTTAACAGCGAACTGCCAAGCAACAGCTTGGATATTATCCAAAATGTTGGATCATCAGTTCTGTAAGCGCCCGGATTTTGCGCGCAGGGTGTTGTCCAGGCGGCCGGACCACATATATGCCAGCCTCCGGGCAACGATAACGGGTCATCACTTGCGTTAGGGCACCGGACGCCAAATAGGTTTCCACAAGGAAATCCGGAAGCGCAGCAATTCCAAGTCCCGCCACTGCCGCGGCCGCCAGCGCGATTCCATTGTCTGCCTTGAACCGGCCTTGCGGGTGAATAGTGATCGTCTTATCTCCATCGATCAGCTGCCGAGCTTCCGTTCCCTGCATAAGAAATTGGTGGGTCAGGAGTTCTTCGGACGTCTCGGGGGCTCCATGTTCTTTGATGTAGGCTGGGCTCGCGACCAGCATGCCATGGATCGGGCCAATCCGCCGAGCGACAAGGTTCGAGTCGGGAAGGTACCCGACGCGCACTGCACAATCAAAGCCTTCGGCAATGATATCAACGAAGCGATCAGTGTAAGCCGTGTGCACGCAGAGTAGTGGGTGACGCCTAGCGAATTCGGCGAGCACCGGTGCCAAATGCGTCGTCCCGAATGACAAAGGGGCTGTAATCCGTAGGAGCCCGCGCAACTCGCCATCAGGCAAGATGGTTTCCCGAGCAACATCCATCTCGGCGCAAACTCGGGCCGCATGGTCTCGGAATGTGACTCCGGCTTCGGTCAGGGACGCGCCCCGTGTCGTTCGCGCTAGAAGCTGGACGCCCAGCTCTGCTTCCAATCGAAACAACCGCCTACTGACGATGGACTTTGAAACACCTAGCCGCCGAGCAGCCGGCGAAACGCCGCCAGCGTTGGCCACTTCGACAAATGTCTGCAGATCTTCAAAATCCAACACAGGCGTTCCAGTTTTCGAGACATGGTATGCGCGTAGTGAGACTAGCACGCCATCTTTAGGAACGATAGGTAAGGTTTGGGGAGTAGCGGGCCTCTGATCCTCCGGACATTTATCGCGGCACAAGCATCCAGACGCGGCAGCGCTGATTCCCGCTGACCTGGAAATTCACCAAGATCCCAAAGTGTCGGTGATGTTCCTGTCCTACGAAGGATGCGGCGGCCGTCCTCTTGCTCTCGTGTATGAAAGACCTTGGACCGGTGCCCCCGTGGGTGGGGCTCGGGTATAAAGCGTTCAATCTTCGATACGCTGCTGCGATGAAGACGCGCTGCTTCAATCCAATTTCAGATTTCCATCCGCCCTGACCGTTCCAGTTTTCGCGACACAGTTGGTTGCTTTGTAAGGCTACCGCCTTGCTCGCCTGAAGGCCATTTTGAGCGCTGTTCACACCAAGGAGAGCGGTTATGGCAAGTATTCCCGCCCTCAATGGTAGCGTTCTTGGCGAGGTATCCATCTCCAAAGTCTTTTGTAAGCATATCCTGGCGTCATCGTTATCAAGTCGCGCGGCGGATTTGCTCCCTGGTGAGATAGAGGTTGCTGGCCAGACGGACGCCTTCGGCGAAGCACAGTTGGTGGTCTTCAAGCCGGGGGCTGAGATTGTGCTGCGAGCCCGCGGCAGCGCCCATCTGATGTTGCTCGGCGGCGAGCCTTTTCCCGAACCACGCCACATCTACTGGAACTTCGTCTCAAGCTCGAAGGAACGCATCGAGCAGGCCAAGGACGACTGGCGCCATGGGCGCTTCCCCGAGATCGCCGGCGAGACCGAATTCATTCCGTTGCCACCCGATCCGGTGCGTGTCGCTCGCGCCGACCGATAACTTTGCAAGGACATTTTATGGAAATTGGCATAGACAGTTTCGCGGCAATCCTGCCCGATCCGGCAACAGGAAGGCTGCCTTCGGCAACTGACCGCATGGCCGATCTCATCGAGGAGGTCGAGGTTGCCGACCGCGTCGGGCTCGACGTGTTCGGCATCGGCGAGCACCACCGTGCCGAATTCTTGGATTCTGCACCGCCGATCATTTTGGCGGCTGCGGCTGCCCGCACGGGCCAGATCCGTCTCACAAGCGCGGTCACGGTGCTGAGCGCCGCTGATCCCGTGCGTGTGTTTCAAGAATTTGCGACTCTTGACTTGATCTCGAAAGGTCGCGTCGAAATCACGGTCGGCCGAGGGTCGTTCGGCGAGGCCTATCCCCTGTTCGGTCTGGACACTCGGAACTATGACGCACTCTTCGCTGAGAAGCTCGATCTTTTGCTGAAGCTTCGCGAAACGATCAATCTGAAGTGGGAAGGGCACTTTCGCCCTAGGCTCGATGGGCAAGGTGTCTTCCCGCGTCCCCATCAACAGCGGTTGCCGGTATGGGTAGGCGTCGGCGGCACGCCGCAGTCCTTTGCTCGCGCTGGCGCGCTGGGGCTTCCGTTGATGGTCGCGATTATTGGCGGCAGCTTTGAGAGGTTCCGTCCGCTGGTCGATCTCTATCGCGAGGCTGGGCAGCGTGCCGGCCACCCCCCTGAACAGCTCACCGTCGGCGTCCATGCGATGGGCTTTGTCGGAGAAACCACTGGGAAGGCCAAGGACGCCTTCTTTCCCGGCTGGGCGCATCTAACGGCAAAGATCGGTCGTGAACGTGGCTGGTCTTCCCCTACGCGCCAGCAGTTCGAGGCAATGTGCGGACCGGAAGGTGCATTCTTGATCGGCGACCCAGCAACTGTTGCCGGCAAAATGCTCAAAGCGAGCGCCGCACTCGGCGGCGTGTCTCGCATCACCTTCCAAATGAGCACGGCATCTCTCGATACGACCGCGATGAAGCGCTCGATCGAGCTGCTTGGAAACGACGTGGCACCCATCGTCCGGACAGCGCAGGCAAAGCCGTCAGGAACCCTCGACTTCTGAAAGGAGACGCATGATGTCATCGACCTCGCAACATTCCGGTCGTTCCGTTGCGATAACCGGAGCAGGAGGGGGTCTCGGCCGCGATATTGCCCTTGGGCTTGCCGCCAAGGGCTACATCGTTTTCGGCACGGCGATGTCCCCGGCGGAGGTTCATGACCTGAAAGACGCCTCCGATGGGCGTGTCAGCCTGACAGTTTGTGATATGACCAAGGAGCAGGCCGTAAAAGCCTGGGCAGGCGGCGTGTCCGACGCGCTCGGCGCCGCCGGGCTCGACATCCTGATCAACAATGCGGGGATCCTGACTCCAGGCCCGATCGAGCTTTTGTCACTCGACGCCATCCGGCACGAGTTCGACGTCAATGTGTTTGGGGCTTTGTCGGTCATCAACGCCTTCCTGCCGGCGTTGCGCAAGGCGCCTGGGCGCATTGTTCAAGTCAGCACCTGGACGGCTACCGTGCCGCTCCCCTTCAACGGGCCGTCTGGCGCATCGAAGGCGGCCATGGAGGTGTTCGCAGCAGTCTACCGCGCTGAACTGAAGTCTTTTGGCATCGATGTCGTAGTAGCGCCTGCTGGCAATATGAGAACCGGCGGCCCGGCGAAGACAGCTTCCGCCCTCGCTCGCGTCGCCGACGGTATGACGCTTGAAGAGCGCGCATTGTACGGCCAGGCGTTCGACACATTCGCCACCACACTCAACACCATGCAGAGTAGCGGCCTTGACTCAGTTTCGGCCGCCAAGCGCGTGATCGAACTGGCAGAGCAGGTCCCCGCACCGAGCCGCGCCCCGGTCGGCCCCGACGCCGACCAGATGCTTCGCGCGGCTCGTGAGAAATCCGATGCGGAGCTGGATGCCCTGCGCCTTCAAATCGTCGGTCTAAGTTGAATTTGTCCGATAGCCATTCGCTTCCAACGAAAGAGGAATCCATGCTCGTACTCGTAGACCCCAATGATGCCCGCGCCGTTCGTAACAAAGATAATGTGCTGGCCCTCTATGATTTGATGATCAATCAGAAGAAATCGGCGGAAGCGACAGCCAAGTTCGTCAGTCCTGATTACGTCCAGCACAACCCGCTAATCGCCGACGGCTCGGATGCTTTGGGGAAATATTTTGGCCAGGTTACGCATGAGCGCGCGAACGCGCGTGTCGTTATCCACCGTCTCATCGCGACTGGTGACTATGTCTGGACCCACGTGAATTTCGTGAATCTTTTCAATGACGATACTGATGACCCCGGTGTCGCCGGTGTCGATATCTACCGAATGGATGCCGATGGAAAAGCGGTGGAACATTGGGATGTTCTGCAATTCGTCGGCAGCTCGGATAATTCGGCTCCATGGGTCGCCCCGAATATCCCCCGCGCCAATCCAAATGATATGTTCTGAAAGAAGATCCGGCGGTACGGAGCCAAGCTCCACGGGCGGAAATAGAGAACTGCGAAAGGACTCTTTTAATGAAGTATGCCATTCTCGGATCGGGAGCTATCGGCAGCGCGCTCGCCCGGCGGTTTGCCGCCAAAGAAATCAATGTATCGCTCGCCAACACCAAGGGTCCGGAGAGCCTGGCCGGCTTGGTCACGGAGCTCGGTGATCGGGTGAAGCCGGTGACGGCTGCGGAAGCCCTTCAGGCCAATGTTGTCATTTTAGCGATCCCATTCGACGCCGTACCCAATGCGGTAAAAGGTGTCGAATGGGACGGCCGCATCGTGGTGGACGCGACGAACGCTATCGACTTCCCCGCCTTCACGCCGCGCGACCTTAAGGGCCGACTATCCACGCAGATCGTTGCCGATGCTGTTTCAGGTGCCAGAGTCGTGAAGGCCTTCAACACGCTCTTGGCGGCCCGGCTCGGGGCTGATCCAGCGATATCCGGCGGCCGTCGCGTTTTGTTTGTTTCGGGCGATGACGTGTCGGCCCGGACTGCTGTTGCCGAGCTCATCGAGCGCCTCGGCTTCGCCGCTGTCGATCTGGGCGGCATCGCTGAAGGCGGCCGTGCCCAGCAATTCGGTGGCGGCGTTGCCGCCAAGGAGTTCGTCCAACTCGGATAATTGGTAGGCCGATGACAAGAGAACGGTCAGTCAAATCCGTTCTTGAGCGCGACCGTGGGCTTTGCGTCAGACTATGCATGTTTCGATTGACTAATAGAAAATGCCCCTTCCCATTGCTTTTCGGATCCCAGAAATGATCTTGGAAGGTCCCAGATTGAAGGCGAAGCGCTCGTCAGTGCTTCAATCAAGAGGGAATCAGAACTCGCTGTTCCACAACGGTCGTATGAGCTGTTCCAGGTTTCACGGCACAGTTCTGCAAATCTTAGGGCTACCGATTGCCTAGCGAAGCGGTATCAAACTGGCAATCGCCGAAACGGTGACCAAAAACTCACTATCGAACAGCGAAAGATCGGGGCAATGAACAGCAACACGCGTCGGGACTTTCTAAAAATCGCAGCGGGTTCCGCCACTTTGGCCACTTCTGCGGCGACGAGCGTTGTCTCTGCTGATGAGGCGCCATCTATTGCCTATACGGGCGACTATAAGGCTGGTACCGCGTCCAATGGCTTGGATATTTGATTTGGAGGTGAAATTCTGAGCAGCTTCGGTCAGATACCTGAAGGATTTCCCAGCACAAGACCTCCGCCCTCACGGGCGTGACGAGCAAGACGCCTGATGATTTCCTGACCGAAACTCCATGCTGCGTTTCCCGACGCGCTGATCTCCAGCGTCAAACGTGCGCGGCTTAATCTGCGCAAGACAACGCCAACGGTTGAAGGTTTCATCGACGCGCTTCAGCAAAATGGGCTGACGAAATTTGCAAGGATGCTCCACCAGAAGATAGCCTCGCCGGACTGATCCGGATGATCCAATCAACTTGCCGCAGTCGTCGCCTTCAGTGCTTGAAGCAGTTCTCGCGATGCCACCTGAGGAACTGTGGGTGCGGCCGCTCGGAAATTCCGTTCGGCACGATCGCTTTGCCAGTTTTGTTAACAAGGCCGCGAACGCGCCTGATGCAAATGAAGAGCAATCTTTGCAACCCCGTCAACACTACGGGAACTGCTTTTCGATAGCGCCGCTCTTCAATCACCCACTCGCATCGCCACATTGACGAGCATCCTGTCGGCGGTTCTTGCGCCAACCAAAGAAACCGAAGCGCTCTGGGCCGAACCGACGATTGGAACCGTCAGTTGCGGGCAACCGCTGAGGCCTGAGAGACAGAGAAACTTGATGCAGGTGGAGCGAAACGCAGCAAAGCTTTCCACCGTAGCATCACGCCTTGGTGGGCTCGTGGCCAATGTCGGAAGAGCGATAACGACGCCGTCGCCGAGCAATCGGTCGATCTCCCTCGAAAGGTTCTCTCGAACCCGGCGTGCCTCCCGCACCTCTTCCTCGCTCAGGCAAGATCCTGCCAGAAGACGCGCGGCGATGTCGGGTGCGATAGACTGCGGACTTCGCTCGAAAAATAATTTGTTGCTTTCCCAGGCTTCCTTTTGGAGAATGGTGACGAATGCCAAAGCAAGCTCGTCCAAGCTGAGCGAGCTGATCGAGCCTACCTCACGAACGGGGATGGCAGCCGATCGAAGAAAGGCGATCAATTGGTCCGCCACGTCTTGGTCGACGCTGTCAAAGATATTCGCGGCTATCAGAACAGACGACGGCCTGTCGTCTACTGCGGGTATCCCGACTGCACTCATGATTGCGGCCATTGGCTCCAGGCTTCTCGTCATGAAACCGGGCACGTCGAAGCTCGGTGCCAGGGGGCGCAGCGCTCCGGTGTCGAGGCTTCCATGTGTTGGCCGCCAGCCAACGAGCCCGTTGACGGCGGCAGGCAGTCGGATGGAGCCGGAGGTATCCGTCCCGAGGCCGATATCCGCAAGGCCTGCAGCGACCGCGACGGCTGAACCCGATGACGAGCCGCCAGGAATGATATCGGGATCGGAAGGATTGGTCGGCATGCCGAAATGGATGTTACCGCCGATGAGGGAATAGGCAAGTTCATCGGTATTGGTCTTGCCTATAAACCGGGCTCCCGCATCCAAAACCGTTTGCACTAGGGGTGCTGTCGATGTCTTGATGCCGGAGGCAGCGAGCACCGCGGCATTGCCGGCCGCCGTAGGATAGCCGGCGACGTCAAAAAGGTCCTTCACTGCGAGGCGAAGGCCGGAAAGCGGGCCGGCGGATGCGTGGCCGACATCTACCTGCGGATAGGGCATGAATGCATTCCACCGGTCCTGCACTTAACCGCTCCCTAGATCTTCAGATGCTGCAAGACACGGTTGCGGCTGTCTGGACCATTGGGGCTTTCGTCTTCGATCGCTCCAAGTTTGAGAATGGCCCAGCGGTCCGCCACGGAAAGGGCGAAGTCCAGGTTCTGTTCGACCAGCAGGATGGTCGTGCCGCGCTGCTCACGGTCGTGCCTCAGCGCTTTGGCAATGTTCTGTACGACAGAGGGCTGCAGGCCTTCGGAGATTTCGTCGATCAGCAGCAGCTTTGGCCGCAGCATCAGCGCCCGCGCCAGGATCAGCATTTTCTGCTCACCCCCCGAAAGCGTGCCGGCCTTCTGGGGCAGCCGGTCCTTCAGAAACGGGAAATAGCCGTAGACCCTCTCCAGCGCGGATGCCAGATCCCGATCGCCTTTGAGCGCGAGGCGCAGATTGTCGCGGATGGAGAGATCCTGAAACAACGGCAATTCTTGAGGTGCATAGCCGATTCCGGAAGCGATTAGTTCCGCAGGCTTCCTGTCGATGATAACGGCACCATCGACCTCGATTGTACCTTTGCCGGCACGCAGGAAGCCGAGGATCGTCTTCAGCAGCGTCGTTTTGCCCATGCCGTTCTTGCCCATGAGGGCAAAGATCTCGCCGGGCCGGATGGCGAGCGACACGCCATTGACGACATCGACCGCGCCATATCCGCTCGATACGCCGCTGAGCTTGAGTTTGAACGCGTCAGCCATGGGCGCCTCCTGCGTAGATGGTGCGAACCGTTTCGGAATTGACCACGTCATTCACCGTGCCGTCGAGAACAAGCTTGCCTTGGTGGAGAACCACGATGCGGCTCGATATGTCACGCACGAAATCGAGATCGTGTTCCACCAGGATGGCGGCGAAACCCATCTCGTCCGTGAGTTTCTTGAGGATGGCGCCGATGGTCATGCGCTCGGTCTTGGTTAGGCCCGCAGTCGGCTCGTCGAGCAGAATGATGCGTGGCTCCAGAGCTACGACCATCGCCAGCTCGAGAGCCTGCCTTTGACCGTGCGACAGTAGCGAGACCGGTTTGTCCAGCATGTCAGCCATGCCGGTGAGCATCAGGATCTCGGCCGCAGCAGCCGGCAGCACGATCTCGGCGGACGAGCGCATCGGGTTGGGCGTCTCACGGCTGAGACGCGCCATCTTCAGGCATTCGCCGATGGTCATGCTGTCGAAGATGCTGGCGACCTGAAATTTCCGGCCGACACCGAGGGCGACGATCCGTTCGGGTGAACGACCAGCGATATTCGTACCGATGATATCCACTTGACCTTCGATCTCTTGGGTACCGTCCGACAGACAACGCATCAGAGTGGTCTTGCCGGCGCCGTTCGGGCCGACCAGGCTGACGAGTTCTCCGGCGCCGATTTCAAGGTCGATGCCCTTCAGCACGGATAAGCTGCCATAGGACTTGCCGAGACCGCGGATCGACAGAAGGCTTCCGCCTGCCAACCCACCATTCTTGGCGACGATGCGCGTCGGCAAGGGCTTCAAAGTGCTGTTGGAGTTTGCGGACTGCAGGAAACGCGTCACCAAGGAGGCGAGGCCGCCCGGCAAAAGGATGATCATGACGACGAAGAGCGCACCGACGATCAGTTGCCACAGGAAGGGTAGATCGCCCGACAGGCTGGCGCTCAGATAATCGATGCCGATTGCGCCGAACAAGGGCCCGATGATTGTTCCCCGACCACCAAGCGCCGTCCAGACGACGAGTTCGGTTCCGAATACGAACCCGGTGTTCTCGGGCGCGACGACACCGGACGCATTGGCATAGAGGAAACCCGCAAGGCCACATACGCCGGCAAGAACGCCGACCAGGACGATTTTCGTCCGGGCGGGGTTCATGCCCAGATAGGCGACGCGGGCTTCATTGTCGCGGATTGCAGCGAGCAGACGGCCGGCGTCCGACCGGACAAAGACGATCCCAAGAACAGCCAAAGCCAGCAAGCAGGTGCCCGATAGGCGAAAATAGCCGGAAAGCCCGAGCGGGAGAGTTTCGTAACCGACGAGGCCGCTCGAGGAGCCGGTCCAGGTACCGCCCGAAAAGACGAGCTGTGTAACGACGATCGGCACAACGAGCGAGATCACGGTGGCATAGAGCGGTGTCGATCCGTGATAGAACGACAGCCAGCCGACCGCGAGACCAAGCAGGAGCGGAACGAGCACGGCGGCGACAAGGGCGACGACGAAAAGCGCCGGGCTTGCGCCAATATGGGTGAGAACCATGGCGGTGGCATAGGCGCCGACGCCAAAGAATGCCGCCTGCCCGAAGGTGAGAACGCCCGTATAGCCCCACAGCAAATCGACGGTGATCGCCAGCATGGCGTAAATCATCGAACGCGTGAGGACGTTGAGGCTGAAGCGGCCGAGGAACATCGGTCCGAAAGCGATCAGCAGAAGTGCTGCAGACGCCAGCGCCAGCAAAAGAACAAGCCGGAGTTTCTGTTTGTCAGGCACGGGCAAATCCTTTCGGACGTATGCGCAATGTGACTGCGCAGAGGACGGCGACGGTGATGCCGCCGAGGATCGGACTGAAATAGGTGCTGACGAGCACCTGAGCGGCGCCGAAGATGAGACAGGCGGCGGCAAGCGCGCCGAAAGAAGAGCCCGCGACCATCACCAGCATGAAGGCGCCGGTCAGCCAGGCGACGCCCATATTGGGATCGACGCTGGTCAGCGGCGCGAGCAGCACGCCTGCAAGGGCGGCAAGGCCGGTGCCGATCATGAAGGTTGCGAGCCGCACCTTTTCGGTGTCGATACCGAGCCCGCGCGCCAGCGTTTCGTTCATGATGACTGCCCGCGCGGAAAGACCAAGCCTTGTCCCATCGAGCAGCAAGGTGAAACCGAGACCCAGACCGATAGCCGCCGCAATGGCGAAAAGGCGGTAGGCCGAGTAGCCGATGCCGAAGAGATCGAAGGTGCCGGGCAGCAGAGCCGGTGTGAACTGCACATCGCGACCAAACCAAAGCGTGATCAGTTGGCCGATGACGATGCCTAGCCCCCAGGTTGCAAGAATGGCGTCGAGCGGTCGTCGATAAAGAGGCCGCACGATGAACCGTTCGGCAACGCCGCCGAGGATCGCTCCGACCAGAAATGCGAAAGGAATGGCAAGCCATGGATTGAGGCCGAATCCGCTGACGACGACGGCGCAGTAAGCCCCGATGGTCAGCCATGCGCCATGCGCGAAATTGATGATCTTCAGCACGCCGAAGATCGCAAGCAGCCCGGCGGCAACGATGAAGAGAATGGCCGCGGTACTGACGATATCGAGAAAGAGGGTCATTTCTGGAACTCCGATGCTGGAGGCGGGGGCCCTGCCCCGCCCCGCTGATTTCAGAGGTTCGGGCACTGATCGCCAGGATCGACGTCTTTGAAGCTATCGACGACTGCAACGCTGCCGTCGTTCTTTACCTGGCCAAGATACATCGTCAGCGGCGCATGGTGCTGCTTGTTCATGGAGATCTTGCCGCGCGGACCGGTGAAGGATACGTCGGGAAGAGCCTTGAGCACATCCGCCGTATCCGTGCTGCCGGCCTTCTCGACGGCTGCTTTGTAAAGGTAGATCGCCTCATATTGCGGCACGGAAAGATCGTTCGGCGTTCGCAGTTCCTTGCCGAATTTCTTTTCCATGGCCGAGAGGAACGCCTTGTTTTCAGGGCTGTCGATGCCGGTGACGTAGGAGGCGGAGAGGAAGATGTCCTTGGCATCCGCGCCCATGCTCTTGGCGGTGCCTTCGTCGACCGCGAGATTGCCGTAAGGCAGGGTGACGCCGGAGGAGCGCAACTGCTTGGTCAAGGTCACGTTCGGTGCGCCGCCGGCCGTCGAGGTAATGATGGCGTCGGCGCCGGAGGAGCGGACCTTGGAGATGATGGCAGTCCAGTCGCTGCCGTCCATCGGCAGATATTCCTCGCCGACGACCTGAGCGCCGGCTTTTTCGATATAGCCTTTGGCGAAGGTCAGCATGCCGCGTCCGAAAGCATAATCCGAACCGATCAGGAAGAACTTCTTTGCGCCCTGTTTGCTGATGAAATTATCGACGACAGGCGGCACCTGCTGTTCTGGAACCCAGGCATCGACGAAAAGCTTGGCGTTGCAGGATTTGCCTTCGTAGAAAGACGTGTAGATATACGGCACGTCACCCTTGGAAATGATCGGCAGTCCGGCATTGCGTGCAGCGCTCGTTTCCATGGAGATGACGACGTTCACCTCTTTCTGGAAGACCAGGGAATCGAAGGCCTTTTGTGCGCCGGCCGCCCCTGATGCGTCGTCGGCGATCTCGAGCGCCAACGGCCGCCCGAGCACGCCGCCTTTGGCATTGATTTCTTCGACGGCGAGTTCGGCGGCTTGGACGACGGACGGTGCGACGACGCTGTTGGCGCCTGACAGCCCCACCGGCACGCCGATCTTGATTGGATCCTCGGCGAAAGCTGCGGTGGCGAATGCCGCGGATGCCAGTGTCAGGATGATGGTTTTCATTTGCATTTTGTTCCCCTTTCTTGAGTTGGGTTGATATTATCCGTAGACATCGGCTCGGCGGTCGCCGAGCAGATGATTGAAGCTGTTAAGCGTGCGGGTTTCCGTGACGCTCGACAGATCGATTTGTGCAAGGAGGATTTCCTCGCGATCGGCACTGGCCGGACCGGACACGGGCCAGCCTAGCGGGCCGACGATAAGGCTGCGGCCGATGAAGGTCTGGCCGCGCTCAATACCGATCCGGTCGGCGCAAGCGATATAAAGGCCATTGGTGTGGGCGGCCGCCTTGTGCAGGATATTGGCCATCGGCTCCGCAGCGCTTTCCGCCCCGGCCATCGGTACCCAGTTGGTGGGCACGCAGACCAGTTCCGCGCCGGCCAGCGCCAATTCGCGAAACGTTTCCGGAAACCACCCGTCATAGCAGATGGCGATGCCGATGCGGCCGAAGGGCAGGTCAAATACCGGCAGCCCGATATCACCTTTTCCGAAAAGACGGTTTTCGTTGTTCCACAGATGGAGCTTGCGGTATTTGCCGATATATCCCTCGGGACCGCAGAGAAGAGCGCTGTTGTAAAACCGGCCGCCATCCTGCTCGGCAACGCCGCTGACGATATAAAGGGCAAGCTCCGCGGCAAGGCGGCAGAGCGTCTCGGCGCTCGGGCCGCCGGGTACCGGGCCGGCCAATGCGGCAACCTCGTCGCCGTCACGGAAGTTATAGCCGCTGTCGGCCAGTTCCGGCAGAACGATGATTTCTGCGCCCTTGGCCTTCGCTGCCCTTGCCAGCCGCTCGATGGCTGCGAGGTTATGGGCGCGATCGCCGACGATCGGTTCGAACTGGACGGTTGCGACGGTTACCGTCCGCGCGGTCGAGGTCTTGATGCTCAATCTCGTCTCCAAACGCAAAAAACCTCTGGCACGGAATTCAATCCGTGAACCAGAGGCTACATAGCCATGATGTGAATGCGGCAGCTCTGCCGCTGAGCAAACCTGCTCGTTATCTTTAGACTTGCACGAAAGAATGGGACCGTCAAGCCGCTTTATCGGGCTTTTTCAAAAGGTGCGTAGATACAGCTAAGGGTTTAAATTTGAGGTTTTCCGCCGATGGACAGTCCAAGGCTTTTCATGGTGTCCTGCGCGGCGATGATGGATTCGGCGATCGTCGCCATCGGAACACGCTTTGACGTCGCCTGATCGCGCAAGAGCTTATAGGCCGCGTCCTCGTCGAGACCATTCATGACCCGCAGCGCCGAAACGGCTTTTTCGACCAGCCGGCGACTTTTCAACGTTTCCTCGAGTTTCTGCACCTTACCGGCGAGTCGCTTTTCGTAACTTTGCCGATAGCGTGCAAGCGCAAATTGCGTCAGAATGCCGAGCGGCCGCAGCGGTTTGCTGATAACGCCGTGGGCGTTGAGGTCGATGATCGCCTGGAGTGCTGTCGGGCTCTCATATGTCAGGATGGCGATGACCGCCGTCTGCTGGAGGTCGATGATCTCAAGCGCGTGCTCGACATGGACATCCTCGACATGCAGGAAGACGGTGTCTACGTCGGGAGGCAAGGCGGGCGGAAGCGGCCAGGTCGCCCGAACCTCGCAGCCAAGGCGCTTGAGATGGGCGATCAGCAAGTTGCCGTCCTCGTCGCGCGGATGGACAACCAGAACGCGTGCGCGCCGCAAATCCTGAATAATCCGGCTCGGTCCCGCCATCTCAGGCCTCCAGCCAAACGTCTTCGAACCGCGAAGCCGTCAGATACGGGTCCGGCCGGATCGGTCCAGGCGCTTGCCAGGCAATGTCGAAAAGCCCGTCGGCCCGCGCCACGCCGATGCGGGGGTGCAGCCATAGATGACGGGTATCGGCGTCGAAATTGATGCGACCTTCCGGAGCAAGAAAATCTTCCAGGAGAATTTCCTCGGAAATGCGATGGGTATCGAGCGAGCCGGCCCGGGCAAGCGCTCGGGCGAACAGGTGAACCTGCGCATAGGCCGGTTGCGACCACACGCTCGTGGTGAAGTCCTGGCCGAAACGGGCTTTGAACGCCGCTACGAAACGCTCGTTCGCCTCGTTTTCGACCGTCTGGAAATAAGTCGCCGAAAGAATATGGCCGGTGCAAGCGTCGGCTCCAATCTCGCGAATCTCGCTCTCGGCCATGGTCAGACTGGCAATCGGAACCCGCCTTCGATCGATTCCCGCCTCGGCATACATGCGGTAAAAACGCTGCGCCGGCCGCCCGATGAGCGTCGAGAAGATGGCATCGGGCTCGAGACGAACGATATCGGAAATAACGGAACGCAGCATTTGCTCGTCGGCATGGAGAGGAAGATATCGCTCGCTGACGACTTCACCGCCCTTTGCCTCCACCACATCCCGCATGACCCGATTGGATTCGCGCGGATAAATATAGTCCGCTCCGACGAAGAGGATCCGGCGTCCATGGTTGCGGAGCAGGTATTCCGCGAGCGCGAAGGTGTTCTGATTGAGCGTGGCGCCGGTGTAGATCACATTCTCCGAATACTCGAATCCTTCGTACATCGAGGGATAAAACAACAGCCCGTTATGCCGCTCGACAATCGGCAGCACGGCTTTACGGCTGGCCGACATCGACGCGCCGAAGATGATATTGACGTCGTCGTCGGCCAGGAGGCGCCGCGCCAGATTGCGATAGGCAGTTTGATCGCCGCCCGGATCATAGGCGATCGGAACGATGGGCTTGCCAAGCACGCCTCCGGCCGCGTTGACCTCTTCGATCGCAAGCGCGGTGCCAAGAAAGTGCTCGGTTTCCGTGATTTCGCTGATTCCGCTTCTGGAAAACAGCACTCCCACCCGCCATTCGGAGCTTGTCATCTTCGCCTCTTCGGACGCCGTTGGAGTTCGATAGCAGGGAATTTCTCAATCCCGCGCATTCGATTTCCCTACCCTTAGTGCGTTTCCATGTGATGTCGCAAGCGGGTTGCAAACAGGTATGGGTTAGTCACCGCTAACAGAATGACGTGAGTTACCGCTGTGAACCGATCCGGGCGTCACATGGTCGGGTATCGGGCAGATATACGCCTGCCCTTCGGTCTTGTCAGCCCATTCGGCCCTGGCCGCGGTCAGAAGTTCGGGCGTCGTCATCAGCGAGAGCCCAGTCGTCGCAAGCGCCTTTGCAGCATGCGCCATGGCCTTGTGGGCGGCTGCGCTCTTTCCCTGGGCGACCACCTGCCAGGTATGAGGATAGGTGCCGATCGCCCAGGCCGACGTCCAGCATTGCGCCGTCGGCGTCACCCAGCTGACATCACCGACATCGGTCGATCCAGCTCGAAAATGCGACTGGCCCTCGAACTCGCGCAAGCCGAGATGCAGCGGCGTCGATCTTCGCATTGGAAAAGACACCTCCATTGATCTGATAGAGCCGGATACCGCTCCTGATCGCCTCGTCGGTAAAGGTTTGCTGAATGGATTTGGCAAAAGCAAGATCCGCCTCGTCGAAGGCGATCGGGCCGAGCGCCATCATATTCTCGTGCATGGCGGTTTCGAGCGTGATGTTCGGCAAGAGATTGGTCGAAGCCGTGTCGAAGACGATCTGCACCTCCGTTTCCGCCATCATGGCGGCGCCGCGCGCTACTTTCTCGACGCGCTTGGCAATATCCAGAGCCTGCGGCATTTCCGGAGAAGGGATCAGATAGAGTACCTCGGCCTCTGCCAGAACGACATTCGCGGCCCTGCCGCCCGTATCGGTGATCGCATAATGCACGCGGCAATCCTGCGGCATGTGCTCGCGCAGAAAATTGACACCGACATTCATCAGCTCTACCGCATCGAGCGCCGATCGGCCGAGATGGGCCGCGTTCGACGCATGCGCAGCGACACCCTTGAATCGATAATAATATTCGATGACCGCGAGATTGTTGGTCGAGCGCACCCCATTGAACGGCGCCGGATGCCAGGTCAGAGCAGTATCGACATCATCGAAGAGCCCGGCCCGCACCATGAAGGTCTTGCCTGAGCCGCCCTCCTCGCCCGGGCACCCGTAATAGCGGAAGGTGCCGGGGAGATTATTTGCCTTCATGTGCCGGGAAAGCGCAACCGCCGCCATCAGCGAACCGACGCCGAGCAGGTTATGCCCGCAGCCATGTCCCGTCGCGCCATCGACCACGGCTTGGCGCTCAGCCACATTGGCAACCTGGCTCATGCCGGCCAGGGCATCGAACTCGCCCAGAAAAGCAATCACCGGCTTGCCGGCACCGAAGTCGCCGATAAAGGCCGTCTCCATGCCTGCCACGCCACGCCGGAGCGAAAAGCCGTTATCTTCGAGCGCTTTTGCAAGGAGTTCGGACGTAGGTCCGAACTCTGCGCAACGGTGATATCGCGCGCTGCCGCGACATTTGCCAATGCGAGCAGGGCCGCGCCCGCAAGAAGAAGCTTTTTCACTGTTCTACCCTCTTATCTGTCGTTGATTGTTATGACGCAAATCCATCCCAGTGGGCGACGACCGTGCCGAAAGGCAGTCGGGACGGGATCGCATAACGCAGGATCTGGTTCTTCAGCGTCTGCAGCGCATAGGCACAGAGTGCGGCCGAGACGCCGAGCTTTTCCTGAGCTGCCGCCGAAGTCTGCGCATCGAGGATCATCTGAAGAAGTACGGCCTGGTCGCGCGCCGTGGTGGTCGTCACCGACTTCAGCGCATGATCCGGCGACAGGGCGAGCGGCGGGATCAGAAACCGGTGGTGCGTGCCGACAAGGCCGATCGACTTGCAATAAGTGTCGACCTCCTCCAGCGTCAGGCGCTCGAACACCATCTTGGTGCAGACATTGCCGCTCAGAACCATCATGCCGGTGAGGGCGTCACGCAGGGAGAAGCGGGTTACGGAGGGTTGCGTGTCGCAGATCTCTGCGAGCCGCTCGGCAACCGAAGCAGAATTGGAAAGACTGACCACATCAATTCTCCAGGCGCCATTTGAGTATCACACCACCCTTTTCGTTTGGTCCAGGGCGGGAATGGCCGAGAGGAGCCGGCGCGTATAGGCCTCCTTCGGGTGATCGAAAATCCTGTCGCGGTCGCCTTCCTCGATGATGCGCCCGTCTTGCATGACGACGACGCGGTCGGCGACCTGTTCGACGACACCGAGATCGTGGCTGATGAAAAGGCAGGAGAAGCCGTAGCGCTTCTGCAGATTGGAGAAGAGCTCCAGCACCTGGGCCCTGACCGTAACGTCGAGCGCTGAAACCGGCTCGTCGGCAATGAGAAAGCGAGGGCGTCGCTCAATGGCCCGCGCGATCGCCACGCGTTGCCGCTGGCCGCCCGACAGTTCATGCGGGTAGCGGTTGGCGTAGTCACTGCTAAGACCAACCTCCTCCAGCGTTTCCAAGGCCCGCTTGCGCTTGGCATCGCCCTCGAGGTCCGGCACGAGCCTGAGCGCCTCCTCGACAAGCGCCTGGATCGTCATGCGCGGATCGAGCGAAGAATAAGGGTCCTGGAAGACCATCTGACAATTCAGGCGGTAATCGCGCCAGTCTTCGTCGCGTGACCGGCCCTGAAAGCGAATGTCGCCTCCGCTCTCCTTGACAAGACCGGCAATGGTCCGGCCGAGCGATGTCCTGGATGACCGCAGCGTTGAGAGCGCAAAAGCATGATTGCAAGAACACCACACCATTCAGGTCGTTAGCCGAGATCGCTGCGGCGTGCATGCACAGGCCGCCAGAGAGGGTGCTCCGCAGGCCGCCAGGTGGTTGACCGTTTTCATCTTGTCGAAAATCTCAGGGCGGCGATCAAGGAACAGACGAGCGTTTATGGTCACGCCCATGTTAGACCCATTCTCTCCGAAGATGCTATCGCCGGCGCTACGGCACAACATCGCCGTGCCCACTTGGCCCACAGACAATCCCGTCGGGAAATATTCGAGATACTTCAGGCTTTGCGCCAGCAGGGGCTTACCTACAGCGAGATTGCAGCGATATCGGGCAAAACGCTGCGGCCAAGTTGAGCCCAGGACTTTCCGGGCAGCCCGGCAATTGGACCACGTCGCCGCCAATAGTCGGTCGCGCGTCGCGCGATATTGGCGTCAGATATATCTTGCCGCAGGGCCTTTTTGGGAACGGCCTTGCCGGCCTTAATGAATTGGCTCTGGGAAGCGGCATCGCAAGGAAAGCTCAGTACCGTTCTCCTCTTTGCCGCTCAGGCAACGCCAAAAAAAGCATGGCGCAAAGTCGTGGGGTGTTACAAATCGGTGACTGTCTGAAGGCGTCTTCCAGCGTCTACATGATGTCGGCGATGGCATCTGGCATGACGGAGCGCGAGAACGAAGCTCGCTGTCATCGGTGGCCGTCGCCCGATCGCCGGAAATCGTTGGGTGGATTGAACAAAAACTCGTGTCGACGCCTTTATCTGCCTGAAGCTGTTTAAAGGCCGGAGCCATGTACGTCAGGCAGACAATCGACGCATTCGAACAGTGGTTCAGAACGTTCGTAATGAGCGAATGGACGTTCTACCAATTCGGCTTCATTGCCGTCGGTTACGTTGCAGCGTCATTCTTAGCATCACGCACTGAACCTGCATTGGAATCGAAAGCCAGGCGCATCAAGGGTAATCCAGACCTGTTGCGCGTCATCATCGCTTTTATGCGACGCTTGAAGTGGCTTTTTCTTGCGGTCTGGTTATGGCTTGTAAACGTCATTCTGACTCAAAACACCTGGCCATCGCAACGGTGGCTAGTTTCGACTGCCCTGACGCTGACGGCGGCGTGGTTCATCATCTCAGTTCTGACCAAGATTATCCGTAATCCCGCTTTGTCGCGTATCGTCGCAATCTTTAGTTGGGGCTACGTCGCGTTATACGCGCTGCGGCTTGACGATCCCGTGTTCTCCGCGCTCGATGGACTGGCTGTCAATCTGGGCGCTGTCCGCCTTTCACTTCTTCTTGTGCTAAAAGCCGCCGTCTTGGCCGTCGCGCTTGTTTGGATCGCGGTCCTCATCGGTAACGTTCTTTCCCACTGGGTACAGAGGTCGGGCGACCTTTCCCCATCGATCAAGGTGCTGATCAGCAAGTTCATAAAAATCGGTTTGATCATGATCGCCGGCGCAATTGCCTTATCAGCGACCGGCATCGACCTCACGGCGTTGACCGTTTTTTCCGGTGCAGTTGGCGTAGGAATAGGCTTCGGCCTTCAGAAGGTCGTATCGAACTTCATCTCCGGCATCATCATTCTCCTCGACAAATCTATCAAGCCAGGTGACACGATCACGCTCGGCGACACCTTCGGTTCAATCCGCGATTTGCGCTCGCGGTTCGTCTCGGTCATCACGCGTGATGGTAAGGAATACCTCATCCCCAACGAGGACTTTATCTCCCAGCAGGTCGTCAACTGGTCGTTCTCCAGTGACTACGTCAGGATCGATGTCGACTTTGGTACGGCTTATGACAGCGATCCCCATGAAGTTGCTAGAATTGCGATCGCGACTGCCTCTTCGGTAGATCGCGTTGCAAACGAGTACAAGGCGCCGGTATGCTGGCTTACATGCTTTGGGGCTTCGTCGCTGGATTTCCGGCTGCGCTTCTGGATCTCCGACCCCGCAAACGGTCTGACAAATGTCAGGGGCCAGGTGCTGATGGCGCTGTGGGACGCGTTCAAGGAAGCTGGCGTATCCATCCCGTTCCCGCATCGGGAAATCATTATGCGGACGCCCGTCGAAATCAAGCAATCGCGCGAAGACTAACCGTGGCATCGAAACATAGATAGGGTACCTGCCGACGCACTTGCGTCGATGTTGCTCGTTATGACCACGCGACAGACGCTGGGATTTCGAACCCAATGAGCGTCGAATGACGTGCGATCGAACCGACACTGCATAGCTGAAGGACAAACCGCACCAGCAGGGCTGAGACGCGTGCTGAGCCTATTTAGCGCTTCCGTGAATGCCGCAGAACGATGTTTTCATGCAATGCACCGCAAAACGCGGGCAACAATCCAAAGAGGATCAATTGCGGAGTCCCCGAAAGCGCAAGAAGGTTCGACAGTATAAATGAAATCAGCAGTCCCAGGGCGGCGCCCGCAATATATGGCAGATAGTCAACCACTTCGTCATCCCTCCAGTGTGTTCTCCGAACGATCTTGACATCAAGAGCAAGATGGAAGCCTTTCGCGGCAAGCGTGTCTACGGAAATAGCGACCGTCGGCCCCATCTCGGGGCGTTGAGACATCGAGCGCGGTGCAGCTACCGAAGCCCCTCCTCGACCGCTTCCCGGATTGCGCCGACGACATAGTTGACGAGCCCGCCGCCTGTGCGAGCATTTCCTGGCGAATGGCCTCATTCTCAGCATCGGCGACAAGTTCCTCGACTAGCTTCAACGCGTCAGCCTGCTGCGTGCCGCTGTCGATATGTTCGGATTTCCAACGTTCGAGAAACTGTTCTGACTTCATAGCTTAGCCCGTCCTTTTCGATGCCAACGCGCGAGGACGGAAATGGTTGTTAAGGTGGCTCCGAAGTAGCGACCGGGCTGAGCCGTCTCTCGCGGAAAGTGGAGCATTCAAGCGAAGCGTCGTGGCTTAGTTAGAGATATCCACCGAACACTAGCAGAAGTACGCCGACGGCGATGATCAATAATCCCGGCCAGTTTCTCGATACTCCGAGAAATCGGATTCCCTGGCCTTGTGGCTCTAACGTTTCATTCCCTTGCAGTGACCTGTACGGTTCGCTCAATCGCCCGCCAAGGGCCTCCCGAAACAGGTAAAGAAGCCCCACGATCACTAGTATCGCTCCGAGTAAGATAGCCCACATGTTGCAGAGCCCTTGTCATGGCCAATAACACAAAAGACATTCTGACACCCATTGTTCCGCGATGCATCACAAGATGGAGACCGCCTTTCTGGCTAGTGACATCAACTCCGCCGGTGCGCCCACGATGACGTCCGTACCGGCAAGTTCAAGTTCCTCCCGACTACCATAGCCCCAAAGAACCCCTACAGCGCGCATTCGGTTCGCGTGCGCTCCGACGATGTCGAATTTTCTATCGCCGACCATCAGGCAGTCCTGGGCGTCCAGCCCCGTATCCCGCAGAATATGCGCCAACAGTTCAGGCTTATGCTCCAGACCTGTTCCGGGCATCGAGCCGTATATGCCTTGGAAGAGATCCGACAGTCCGTGATTGTCGAGAATGCGCCGAGCGAACGTTTCCCGTTTTGAGGTCGCCAGGAAGAGACGGACGCCTCGAGAATGCAGCTCGACCAGCGTTTCCCTGATCCCTGGGTAGAGCTCGCATAGTAAGAGGCCACGAGTTCCGTAGTCAGACCGGTAGGCCTCGACAGCTTCCGCGGTGCGATCATCGCCGAATGAGCTGAGAAGGTAGCGCATTACGTCCTCGATCGGCGGCCCGATGATCGAGCGAATATCCATCTCCGGGTCCGTTTCATGGTCTAGTGCCCGCAGGGCTGCCCGGCAGCTTGAGAGAATGCCCGGTTGGGAATCGACCAACGTTCCATCGAGATCGAGAAGGAGGTTTGATACAGCGTAGGACACAGGCAGATCACTCTCTTTATGAATTGCTGAGCAAAGGCTTTCGGCCAAATTCACTGGACAACGCCAGATGATGCCTTGAAATTCAAGGTAGATCCGCAAAAAACTTGAGCTATCCCGCAAAGCAGCTTAATCGCCCCAAGCGTTCGCCACCCTTCGTACCGAGAAACGATAGCCGATACCCCGCACAAGTGTTCCCGAACCTGATTTCGATCTGATGCTGCCACGCATGAGGCGCAAGAACCTTCGCCACCCCGTCGATCTCGCCCCGACCGAAGATCCCGAGCTGACCGCCTTCCTCATGGCAGAGATCGAGGAGGCTTATTCGCTGAGCCTCGATCCGCCGGCCTGCTTTTATTGCCAGAGCGGCAATACAGTTTCACGATGTCGAGCTCTGAACAGTCCAACGTGTGGTGGTAGGCTGCGCTCGATCGATCCGCGCTCTATCACGTTGCACGCGCCCGGCGTCTCCCACGGGCATTATCAAGTCCAGCGCTTGTGCTTTCGCTCCGTAATCCGTGCCTGCCTTTGGCGTCGGACGGCGTTCATTTGCTTTACGGCTCACGACTGCCTCTGACTCTTTCCCGATTGTTGCCGATAAAGGGCTCGATTGTTTAGAGACCGTCGACCATCTGCGCGACCGCGTTCCAACCTAAGTCCTCACGACCTGAAGTCGCAAAAATCGTAGACAGTGACTGGAACCAATTGCGACTGAAAAGAGTTTGCCGAGGTTGCACAACCAGGGAGGAATTCTACCGGGCAGGGTCGGTTGACTGCCGCTCGGTGGAAAAATCGAGTTATGAACGCTCCGCTTCCGCAAAACTCATCCAAGAAATCTTATGACTTTTTCCAATATCTGATGGACGGCATTGCCGAACCGGTGATCGTAAAGGATGATCGCTCGCGGTTTGTTTTTGCCAACAGCTCAGGCTGCGCACTTCTGGGTAGAGACTGCGACGAGCTTCTGGGGCATACCGATTATGACTTTTTGCCCAAGGAGGAAGCCGACAGAATTGTATCCCTGGAGCAGGTCGTACTTTCGACCGGCGAGGAACATCATCTGGAGGAGTTGGTGACGACGCCAGATGGCGCCAGACGAACGCTGCTGACCAAAATACGTTGCGTGCGTGTACCAGCGGGGGGAACCGAGGAGAAATTTCTGGTCGCCATCATAGTGGACGTCACGGAATTGCGTCAGGCGGAGGACACCCTTCGATCCAGCGAAGATCACTATCGCTCCCTTGTCGACCTTCATCCGCAAGTTCCCTGGATTGCAGACCCGGCGGGAAACGTTTTAGAGGTGGGTCCTCGCTGGACCGAATTTACGGGATTGAGCGTAGAAGAGACGGTCGGCAGTGGTTGGGGAAAAGCCGTGCATCCGCAGGACGCTGGCCCGCTTGTAGAGCATTGGCACCATTCTCTTTCGAGCGGCGACCCGCTGGATTATGAATACAGGCTATTGTCTCGGACAGGCTCTTATCGGTGGTTTCGAGTTCGAGCCGCCGCCAAGCGCAGTGGCCTTGGCAAGATCGTGCGCTGGTATGGTGTCCTCGAGGATGTCGACGACAGACGGCGCGCCATTGAGGCTTTGCGCGAAAGCGAGGTGCAGTTTCGGACAATCGCTGATAATGCGCCGGTGATGATTTGGATGGCGGATCCATCGGGCGACACAAGTTTCTTCAATTGCCTCTGGCTAGAGACCACCGGCCAAACTGAGTCCGAGGCGCTTGGCTTTGGTTGGGTGGATGTTATCCATCCCGAAGATCTGGAGAAAGTGCAGAAGGCTTTTTTCAGCGCAAAGGCGGGCAGAGCATCGGTACGCTGCGAATACCGTTTGCGGCGAGCTGATGGGAGCTGGGCATGGGTGATTGATGTCGGCCATCCCCGCTTTTCTGCCGATGGAACTTTTTTGGGGTATGTCGGATCAGTTCTCGACATTACGGAGCGCCGAGCCGCGGAGATCGCCCAAGAAGAATCGGAAGCCTTCATCCGGAGCATATTTGACAGCAGCGCCGATTGCGTGCGCGTGCTCGACCTCGAGGGGCGACCGCTACTTATGAACATGGCAGGTCGGAAGATATTCGGTCTTACTGAAGAGGCACCGCTGTCGAAAACTACATGGGATGTCATCGGCAAAGCCTCAGACACAGAAAAGGTGAAGACCGGTTGGGACAAAGTCAGATCGGGGGAAACGGCCCGTTTCGAGATCGCCATTCGAGATGCCGATGACAGGGAAAGATGCATGGATGTGATCGCAGCACCGGTTATGGGGCGCGAAGGAAAACCGGTGCGAATGCTTTCGATCTGGCGCGACGTCACTGAAGCGAAGCGCGCCAGCGAGGAAATCAGCCGCGCGCAAAAACGGGCAGAAGCTGCGGCCCAACAGCTTTCCTCGGTTCTCGAGAGCACTATGGACAGCGTCATGCTCCTCGATCCCGAATGGCGTATCCGGTATTTGAATGAAAATGCCAAAAGACTTTTGCGAATTGGGGACGAGTCGCTTGGAAAAGTCTTTTGGACACTGTTCCCGAAAGAAAGGAAAGGAACTTTTGCTAAGCATTGTCAGGAGGTGATGAGCCGACGCTCGCGCTCCTTCTTCGAGGACTACTTAACGTCACTCGATCGGTGGATCGAGGCAAGTGCTTCTCCTACTCAAGACGGTATTTCCATTTTCTGCCGAGACACAACCGAGCGCCGTCGGGCGGAGGAGGACAAGCTCCTCGCCCAGAAACAGATGGCTCACATGGCAAAGCACGACATGCTGACCGGGCTTGCGAACCGGGTGTTCTTCCGCGAAAGCTTCGATCGCGTCTTGAATGAAAGACGTGCAAATCAATGTGTGGCAGTACTGTGCGTGGATCTCGATGGCTTCAAGGCAATCAATGACACGCTTGGACATCCGGCCGGCGATTCATTACTGCGGCAGGTATCCGCCCGGTTGGTTCAGAGCGTGAGGGCCACAGACATCGTTGCGCGACTGGGGGGTGACGAATTCGCCATCATACTCCCGGCTGCAACGGATGAAGATGGGGCTTGCCATCTCGCTCAACGAATAATCGAATTGCTATACGAGCCCTTTACCATAGAAGGGGTCAGCGCGACTGTTGGAGCGAGCGTCGGAATTGCTTTTGCACCCGACGACGGGGCGACCGCGAATGAATTAATGAAAGCGGCGGATATCGCCCTCTATAGCGCGAAGTCGAGCGGTCGTGGCACTTACAGACGCTTCAATGTGGCGATGCATGCTCAACTGCAAGCGCACCAGCAGATTAAGATTGCGCTCCGAGGTGCGCTGGAGAGGAACGAATTCGAACTGCATTACCAGCCGCTTGTTAGCTTACGATCGCGCCGCGTAACAGGCTGCGAAGCGCTTTTGCGGTGGCGCAGTCCGGAAAGAGGCATGATTGCGCCGTCGGAGTTCATTCCCATTGCCGAAGAAACCGGGCTGATCGTGCCGATGGGCGAGTGGATTCTCGCTCAAGCCTGCCGGCAGGCCGCTCAATGGCCCGAGCATGTCAGCATAGCCGTCAACCTATCGCCGGTCCAATTCAAGCATCGGAACCTCGTCAAGGCAGTGGCCGGTGCCCTATCCGCTTCCGGCCTCGCTCCCGCTCGTTTGCAAGTGGAGATAACGGAATCGGTCCTGTTGGACGAGAGCGAACACAATCTCCATCTGCTCCAGGAGCTGCGTAGCCTTGGAGTGAAAATCGCTATGGACGATTTCGGAACAGGCTATTCGTCGCTCGGCTATCTTAGAAGCTTTCCCTTCGACAAGATCAAGGTGGATCAAGCCTTCGTTCGCGACCTACCGCATGGAAAGGAATCGCTTGCGATCGTCAGAGCCGTCGCAGGCCTCGGTGAGAGTTTGGGCATAACGACAACCATCGAGGGCATTGAGACAGAAGATCAACTGGCCATCGTCAATGCGGAAGGATTCCATGAGGTTCAGGGCTATATCTTTTCTCGGCCTCTGCCGGCATCCGAGGTCTCCAAACTGATCGACGGCCAATTGTGATCGGGGTAGGTCTGGCAGCCGGAGCCAAAAAAATGCACGACAAGCCCGAGAATCGGACCTTGCGGCCCGCCGATTCGAGCAGTTCACTCTCGGTCGTTGGGCTGCCGAGGAGCAGTTCGAAATCTTGGTTGCCTTGATCCTGCACAACACGCCGCTGCGGCGGTCATTTGACGCAAGGCGGTCGTAATCTAAGCATGGGCGTGTGGATGATGAACGTCCCAGACCGCCCACAGCGATACAGCGAAGATAAGCACGCCAAGAACGACATCTGTCCACATTGCACTCACGTTCGTGGCAAAACCCAGCAACCAGGGCGATGCGATAGACCACAGACCCAGCGCCATATTTGCCCATTCCTCCCATTCGGCGAATACCGAAAGTGCTGCGGTCGCCAGCACGCCAAGCATGACGGCAACAATCCAAGCGTTCCAGCTTGGCATTGCCTCACTTGTGAAGCCAAAGACCCACGGAGAAACGAACAGACATACCGCCAGGACTAAATTTGCCCAATCCTGCGTCCGTTTTCCTTTCATCAGAGCGATTGCCATGACAATCTCCTCCTTCTACTACCACGAAGCCGCGCCACGACTTCTTCTCCCGCAATTTTACACCTGATATACAAGTAATTTCAACGGGAATTAATTCGGGATAGCACGGCCAATACTTCCATCGTCACATTTGAAATTTCAGCTGTTGGATTGAATAAAGTACTTAGTGCCTATAATGCATCTGACCGCGCTGGCGCTGATGTCGCTGCTAGCCATCACGTTAGCGGTCCGGTGCGTCGTTTCGCTGGGCCGGTCTTCAGCGTCAGCGCCGGCAGCCTTGGACTTGCAAGTTTGCCGCATAAAGATCCTCGCCATTGAAAAGCATGATCGGCTGAATTGCTCATCTGATCCTCCCGCCTCACGTCACGATCAGCTTGGAGAGGGTGTTGTAGCCGAGCCGCAGGCCAGCACGCTCCTGGCTGTAATTGCTGACCACGTCGGCCTCCGATCTGATCGAGTGGATCGTCTGCATGCTCGCGAAGACGTCATCCTCGTGCTCGATATCGAGATTGCCCTGGTAGCCCGAGATGATGACGGCGCTGATGAATTTCGGCCAGTCGACTTCGCCCCAGCCCGGCGCGCGCGCCCGCCACCACCGGCGATCGAGGCCCTTTTTCGGTGCGAACGAGCGCCCGAGGATCCCGCTCCGGGCAAGAATCTTCCGGTCGATCTCCATGTCCTTGGCGTGAACATGGAATACCTTGCTCGCATAGTCCTTGATCGCCTGGCAGTAATCGATGCCCTGCCAGACGAGATGCGACGGGTCGAATTCGAGGCCGAGGCGATCGGAGGGAACGACGTCGAAGATCACGTCCCAGATTTCCGGGCTGTAGGCGATGTTGTTGCCCCTCATCGTCACGACGTTGATCATCGGGCAATTTTCGAGGGCGATCTTCACGTTCGATTTTTCGGCGAGATCGCAATAGCGGGAGAAAAGCTCCTTAAAAGCGGGGATGTTCTCCTCGACATTGAGCCGCGGGTCCTGGCCGGCAAAGGTCGCCACCACCTCGACGTCGAGACGAGAGGCGAGGTCCATGACCTTGGGCAGATAGGCTTGCGCCGCCTCGCGTTCATGATCGTCGGGATGCTGGTAGTTGGGATAATATCCGAGAGCCGAGATCTGGATGTTCTTGCTGTCGAGATCCTTGCGGATTTCCGCGAGCTGGGCGTCGGTTGTTGTGTTGGCGTCAAGGGCCGAACCCGGCCAGGCGGAGAGCTGCAGACTGGTGAAGCCGACCTCATGGGCGAACTCGGCAGTTTCCTTGGAATAGTTCGTGTAAAAACCGATTCTCACGGGAGTTGATCCTCTGGTTTGATGTCTTGGTGGAAAGCGAAAACGCTGCAGCTGTTTCCATGTGAAAGACCATCGCGCCGAACGTGAGTCCCGAGGAGGTGCAAAAAATGCTAACCAAAATGCATGAAATGCACCACACTGCGAAAAATGCATATGATATTTTTCGTCACCGCCTCCTTACAAAACCGTGGGTTCGATGCCTCGTAATTTGCCGCCGCTCACCGCCTTGAGGGCCTTCGACGCCGTCGCCCGACTCGGCAGTCTCCGCTCGGCCGCAGAAGATCTGTCGATCCACCACACTGTGGTCGGACGGCATGTCCGCAAACTCGAGAATTGGCTTGGAGTCAAACTGCTCGACAGCAACTTTGCGGAGACGCGTTTGACCGGCGCCGGAAAAGAGTATCACGAGCGTATCGCAGTGGCTTTCGATCACATCGACGACGCGACGTTCATGCTTCGCCCGTTGGGTCACCAGCAACTGAAGCTGTGGTGCGGGCCGGGCCTCAACAAGTCGTGGCTAATGCCGCGAATTGAGGAGATCAACAGAGCCGCCCGGGTCAATGTCGTGCTCTTGCGGGCAACCGATCATCTTCCGGATTTCCGGCGCTTCGAAGCGGACGTAGCCGTCCATTACGGGCGGGAGTACATTGCCTACAGCAACTCCCTCGAATTATACCGGCCAAGGCATATCGCCGTCGCAAGCCGTGACTTCTTGGAACGCTATCCAGCGAATGAACCGCGTGATCTGCTCTCGGCTCCTCTGCTTCACGAGCAGACCACTGACGCATGGGTGAGATGGCTCCACGCCAACGGCGTCAAGGCTCCTGCCACACTCAGCGGCCAGAAACTGGGCTACGCGCATATCGTCATCGAAGCCGCGGCGATCGGCCAGGGCGTGGCGCTTGCCAACGAAATCCTGGTCGCGCCCGAAATCGCGCAAGGCCGGCTGGTGGAAGCGGTAGCAACGGAAACCTACCTGGATTCCTATTATTTCTATGCCTCCAAGAGCCGCTGGAACGAGCCTGCCATCGCCCGCCTTCGCCAGTACCTCGTCGATAATCTCGGCGCTTGACGGGCCGCGACGCCTCATCGATCTGATGCCTTTGGCACTCCGCCGGGCGCGCAGGCGCTCCCGATGGATCCGGTCGGCTCGACGACGCTGATGGCCAGCAGGCCGTCCTCGCAGATCGTCGTATTCGCAGGGCGGATGCCACAGGAGACTGCGTCCGTCTCGGCGCGGCATCTACTGCGGTCACGATGTTCGTGCAGATGCGCGAGGAAATGTTTCTGACGAACGCCCGCCGGACGGGCTCCTAGCTAGGCACCGTAGCCCACAATTCCCTTTAGTTCGCAAAAGTCGTGGATAGCCCAGTCTGCATACTCTCTGCCGTTCCCCGACTGCTTGTAGCCGCCGAATGGCACCTGCAAGTCCCACGACGGGTAGTTGATCTGCACCTGCCCTGCCCGAAGCCTGCGCGCGACAGACCTTGCGCACCCCGGACTGCCCTGCACGTATGCTGCGAGACCATAGACGGTGTCGTTTGCGATTCGGACCGCGTCATCCACATCGCGATACGGAATTATGCACAAGACCGGCCCGAAGATCTCCTCTCGTTCAATCGCCATCCCGGGACGGACGTTGCCGAAGACAGTCGGCTTGACAAAATATCCGCGACTAAGTCCCTTCGGACTCTCCGTTCCTCCGGCAGCCAGAGTTGCGCCCTCATCTATGCCAATCCGGATCAGCCCCTTGACCTTTTCGAACTGCAATTTACTGACAAGCGGCCCCATTTCTACACCTGGATCTTTAGGATCTCCGACGATTATCGAATTCGCAATATGCGCAGCAATCGCCAATGCTTCATCATGGCGGTCTGCCGGCACCAGCATGCGAGTGGGTGCATCACACGACTGACCAGTATTGCTAAAACAGGATCTAGTGCCCTCAGCCACCGCTACAGCCAAGTCGGCGTCGGGCAAGACAATGTTGGCGGACTTGCCACCCAATTCCTGCGCCACCCTCTTTACAGTCTCGGCGGCCGTTTTTGCCACAATAATGCCTGCGCGGGTGGAACCGGTGAAGGACACCATATCAACATCAGGATGGCCTGACATAACTTGGCCAACATCAGGGCCATTGCCATTCACGAGGTTGAACACGCCTTTCGGGACGCCGGCGGCATGCATGACCTCGGCGAAAATCAATCCGCTGATTGGAGCGATCTCGCTGGGCTTGAGCACGACAGTACACCCCGCAGCCAGCGCCGGAGCGACTTTACAGACGATCTGGTTAAGCGGCCAGTTCCAAGGCGTGATCAACGCACATACGCCGATCGGCTCCCTTAGAACCATGCTCGAGCCGCGCCTCTCCTCAAAATGAAACTGCTCAAGCGCTTTGATTGTTGCGATCAGGTGTTGTTGCCCCGCCCATGTCTGAGCGCTTCGCGACCACGTGATCGGCGCTCCCAACTCGTTGGTAACAGCTTGCGCGATATCTTCGTACCGTTCATCGTAGGCGGCTAGAACCCTCTTAAGAAGATCAATACGCTCGTCTCGTGTGGTCAGCGAAAATGATCGAAACGCGGCTTTTGCGGCCGCCACGGCGCGATATACATCGGCCTTGCTGCCAAGGGATATTTGCGACCATGCGGTTTCCGTCGCTGGGTTGATCACGTCTGATGGACTTGGAATTTCTGGGTCAATCCAGGCGCCATCGATGTAAAATTTGTGATAGTCGATCATCAATAGTCCTCATGTCTCATACAGCCGGGTCGTAAAGGCTTTCACTGCGAGAATAGTCTTCAACTGCAGAGCCTTTCTGACGTTCATCTCGCTTATTTGTAATGTGCCGAGTTCCAGCGGTAGCGTCCGCCTGCAGCCCGGACAGTGGATTTGTCAGCCGCACCCTCAACCTAGCGCAAACTTTTATCAACGAGCGCCTTCGCTTTCGACGCAGCCCTATCCGCACGCCAACGAGACGAAGTGGAATGCACCGGCCACCTGCCCGGCCAGCTCTAGCGGCGAGAGCGCATGAGCGCCGCAGCTCGCCGGGGCACATGACGTGCCGAGCCCGGCGAGCATAAATCGCCTTCAGCTCTTCACAGCTCTCTCAACGGCATCCAGCGCGGGCTTGCCTTCGAATGTCGTCACGCCCTCGAGCCACGGCTTCACGACTTCCGGGTGCGCCTTTAGCCAGGCGCCGGCGGCTTCCTTGGGGTCCGCACCTTGGTTGAGGATGGCGCCCATGATCTCGTTCTCCATCGTAAGAGAGAACTTTAGATTCTGCAGAAAGCGGCTTGCATTGGGGCATTCCGCCATGAAACCCGAACGAATGTTGGTGTAAACTGTCGCGCCACCATAGTTCGGGCCGAAGGTCGCATCACCACCTGTAAGGTAGGCCATGTCGTATTTCGTGTTCATCGGATGCGGCTCCCATCCGAGGAAGACGATCCATCCGCCCTGTTTAGTCTGGCGATCGACTTGGGCGAGCATGCCTTGCTCCGAGGATTCGATCAGTTCCCACCCCTTGAGGCCGAACTCGTTCTTTTCGATCATAGACTGGATCATGTTATTGCCGGTGCTTCCCGCCTCAATGCCATAAATCTTGCGATCGAACTTGTCTGAGAAGTTTTGGAGGTCGGCAAAGTCCTTCACTCCGGCGTTAAATGCAGCCTTCGGAACCGCGAGCGTATATTTCGCGCCCTCGAGGTTAGGGCCAACAACGAAGATGGACTTGTCCTCGATGTAGGGCTTGCGATCCTGCACCATCGCGGGCTCCCAGTCACCGAGATAAACGTCGATCTCCTTGTTCTTCAGGCTGGCGTAGGTCACCGGAATTGAAAGCATGAGGCTTTTCGGCTGATAGCCGAGGGCCTCCAGGATGATCGACGAGATCGATGTCGTCGAGGTAATGTCCGTCCAGCCGACGTCGGAAAAGCGCACCTGTTTGCAGCTCTCCGGCTCGGCGGCCTGGGATATGGAAGGCACGATGGAAAGCAGGCTGACGCCCGCGGCTATTAGATATTTCAGCATTTCAGTTCCCTCTTTGTTGAGCTTAGGCATGCCCAGCGACGGGTAGCCGCGTCCGAGACCTCGTGGCTTCAGGCGACGTGCTTCTCGTCGAAGAAGAAGAGCGGACGTTCGGGCTTGAGGGCCGGATTCCCGCGGATGCTGTCGGCGGCCTTTTCGGCCATCATGATCACTGTGGCGTTAAGATTCGAGCTGATCACGTTCGGCATCGCCGATGCGTCCACGACCCGAAGTCCGTCCACACCCCTGACCTTGAGATCGGTGTCGACCACAGCGAGATCGTCGGTTCCCATCCGGCACGAGCAGCTAGGATGGAATTCCGTCTCACTCACGCTTTGGACGAAACGCAAAATGTCCTGCCGGGTATTCGCGGATGGGCCGGGACGCAGCTCTTTGCCAAGAAATTCACGGAACACGGGTTGGTTGACGATATGGCGTGCCATCAATACGCCGTCGACGAGCTCCCGCTTATCCTTTTCAGTCTGCAGGAAATTGAAGACGATGCGTGGGTGCCTTGACGGATCGGTGCCTGCAAGTTCGATATGACCGCGCGCGTCCTGCCTGAGCTGGCTCACATGCATCTGGAAACCCTGCTCGAGCCGGATTGCATTGTCGACATATCGCATGGCCACGGGCGCGAAATGGTATTGTATGTTCGGAGCAGGCAGGCCGCCCTCCGTACGCACGAGCCCACCAGCCTCCCAGATGTTTGAAGCAACCGGGCCGCTTCTGTTGAGAAGCCAACGCGCACCGACGAACGCCTTGATGAGCGGATTGGCGAGGTGCTTCAGAGTGACAGCCTTGGGGCAGCTCCATTGCATCACCAAATCGATGTGGTCCTGGAGATTCTGGCCGACGCCGGGGACGTCGGCATGAACTTCGATGCCTGTGCGTCGAAGGGAATCAGCTGGACCAACGCCAGACAGCATGAGCAATTGCGGAGAGTTGATCGCTCCCCCGCTCAGGACGATCTCACGGTCCGCGCGGACAACGTACTGCCCACCGCCGTGGCGGACGACGATCGATCTCGCGCGCCCGGCTTCGATGACGACTTTCTCGACCAGCGCTTCGGTGACGATCGTCAGGTTCGGCCGCGTGGCTGCGGGATGGAGGTAGGCGACCGCAGCGGAGCAGCGGCGGCCGTTCCATTTCGTGCTGTCGTAGTGGCCCAGCCCTTCCGGCTTGTAGCCATTGAGGTCATCGGAGGTCCCGATACCGGCCTCGTCCCCAGCAGCAACGAACGCATCGTACAATATGCTGGCCGAGGAGCCCTTGCTGACGCCGAGTGGACCGGAGCCCCCGTGCCATGGATTCTCTCCGCGTTCGTTGCGTTCGGCCTTCTTGAAATAGGGGAGACAGTGGGCATAATCCCATTCTGGCAAACCGAACTCGCTCGCCCAGCGATCATAGTCGGACGGATGCCCCCTCAGATAGACCATTGAGTTGATTGACGAACTGCCACCGAGGACCTTGCCGCGCGGAACCGGGATTTCCCGGCCGTCCATCTCGGCTTCTGGCGCGCTCGCGTAGTTCCAGTTGAGCTTAGGGTCGTTCCAGACCTTGTAGACTCCGGCAGGCATGTGGATGAAAAGGTTACGGTCTCGAACGCCCGCTTCAAGCACCAAGACTTTAACGTTTGCATCGTCCGACAGGCGATTGGCGATCACGCAACCTGCGGAACCGGCGCCCACAACGATATAGTCGTAGGACTGCCGCCGCGGATGTTTCGAAGCGTTCGACATGTCATCACTCCGCGAAACCATTTCGTTGTCAGCCATGATAACAATCGTTATGTTGAAAGATAACAATTGTTATTTATATGCATAACAGTCGTTATGCATATGGTCAACTGGCAAACTGAATGATTATCGCTTTGCCTGCGGACGGCCGGGAAGTTATGCAGGGATCAGCAACAGAAACATTCGAGCAAGCCATGCTTCAGAAAAAGACGAACGCAAAGCCGCAGGACGGCGATCCGATAAAGCGGATTGTCGATGCCGTATGTGAAGTCATCGCCGACGAAGGCGTCGCGAATGTGAGCATGCGCAAGGTCGCGGACAAAGCCGGCGCGACGATCGGTTTGATCACCCATCACTTCCCCAATCGCGCAGCGATGGTACAGGCGGCCGTCGAGCATGCCTGGGATATGGCCAAGAAGGAAATTCGCTGGCCGACGACATTGGATCGCAACGAGATCACGGCTTCGCTCGAAGCCTTCCTTCCCCTCGACCCCTCGCGGCGTCGGCAGTTGTCTGTCTGGTTGGCTTTCTGGGCGCTCACACAAACTTCGCCGGAACTTCAGACCATTCACCGCAACATCCATACCTTCATGAGAGACAAGCATGTGAAGTGGATACGGCTACTTGGCCACTCGCTCAAAGACGCCCGCAGGATCGCCGACGCTTTGCTGGTACAGTGCGACGGCATTCTCGTTTATGCACTGCTGGATGAGAAATACTGGACGCCGGAACACCAACGCCTGATCGTTGCCGAGGCGGTCGATAAAGTGTTGAGCAGAACGGGATCATCCTAGTAACAAAAAACTCAAAGACGACCCAACCTCCTTGCGCCCGCGTCAGCAAGGCTGCGGGCTCAGGTTCGGATTTTGAAGCCAGAACGCCGTGTCACGGTTGTCTATGCGTAGACGTAGAGGGCAATGAAGAGCAGGTGGCCGTGATGAATGGCACCATGGCGGTCTCAACCGGCACTGGTCATGAACACGGGCAGACCTTGCCGGGCAGAAGACGGCTAATCCGAACAACAGGAGATCGTTCCGTCCGCCACTGGGGGCGGACGGAACGCGGTCAAGCGGCCTGGCTAGCGTGTTTCCTCGCCTGCGCGGTGCGAGGGTCGCAAAGAGGTTCACGGACGCCGACACGCAGGACGGCGGGATCGTAGCTCCTTCTCGCGAAAACCTCGTGGACCAACGACGCAAAGAACTCCAGAGGCAGCGTCTCGAAATCAGGATCGAAACTCGACTGGTCCCATTTTTCGCAAAAGTCCGCGCAATCGCCGAAATATTGATTGTCACGGTAAGAGTCTCGCTTGTTCGGGTTGGCCCCTACATGCTCCCCATAGTACAGGAGCTGGAAGTCCCCGTGCTTCTCGACGACCCAAGCGCACTGCTCCCTCACGAAGGGCCTGAGGATCGCCGCGGCATATTCGTCATGATTGTACGGTGCGAAAATGTCGCCGATATCATGTAGCAATGCGGACACGACCCAATCGATGTCGGCCCCATCCTTCCACGCTCGGGTTGCCGCCTGCAGCGAATGGCCCAAGCGGGTGATCTTGTACCCCGACAAAGACTTGTCGAGATCGGTCATTGCGGAGAGCAGCCGATCGGCGGTCCCGGCTGCGTACTCGACTTCGTGTTCGGTGAGAAAGGCGTAATCTTCGGCGTCGCCGTCCTTCATTTGGGTGAACTTGACTGTTTCCATTTGCAATCTCCTTGGCTGGATACCGCGTCAGCGGGCCAGCTCTATGTAAATCTCATCTTCCTCGACGTGGACGGGGAACGTCCGGGCACGCAGTTTCTCGTCGACTAGACATGTGCCCGACTTGATGTCGAACTCCCATCCGTGCCACGCGCAGCGGATGATCTGGCCGGCTCGGTCGTAGACGAACTCCATCCGGTCGGTCGACTTGGCCGTCCCGCAAACCGGACCCTCGCACAGCTGACCCGCGCGGTGCGGACAGACGTTCAGCATCGCGGCGTAGCCGTCTTCGATTTCGAAGATTCCGATGCTCAATTGTCCAACCTTGACGATCTTGGGACTTGACGGGCCGACATCCTCGATCCTGCAGGCGAATGCTCTGTTGGTCGCGCCGGACATCATGCGGCCCTCCCGAGGGAGTCCGGAGCTTTGATGCGCTTGTAGACTTCGAGCGCGTTCAGGCCGAGTATCTTCTCGCGCCAGGCGGGAGGAATGTGCAGGTTGGTCGGCGCGTCGAAATCCCAATGCGGGTAATCGGATGCGAAGAGTAGCGTGTTCTGGCCGTCCATCTGCTCCAGCGTGTCCCATAGCTGCTTCACATTGGCGGGCTGCTCGAGCGGCTGCGTGCTGAATCGGATGTTCCGGCGACAGTATTCCGACGGGAGCATCTTAAGCCATGGCGTCTCCTTCCTGAGCGCCTTGAAATTGGCATCGAGCCTCCACATCAGCGAGGGCACCCAACAGACGCCGCATTCGATGACGATGAAGTATAGATCGGGATATTTCTCGAAGACGCCATTGGAGATCATGCTCGCGACGTGAGTCATCGCCGGCTGGCTGAGCAGTGCGTGGGTCTCCCAGTAAAAGGAGGTCGGGCCGCTCGCGATGGCGTTGTGATTGACGCCGCCCTGTCCTCCGAGGTGAATGGCGAAGGGCAGGCCCATCTCGACGCAGGCCTCGAAGATTGGGTGGTAGAACGGATCGCCGTACGGACGTTGCGACCCATGGCTCGCAAGCACCTGCACGATATCGGGGTGATGGCCCACACGGCGGATTTCCGTGGCTGCACCGTGCGGATCGGTCGGCGATATGACGATCGACCCCTTGAACCTGGAGTCCTTAGGAAGCCACCAGTCGATCATGTAATCGTTGTAGGCTTTCACAAGGGCGTTCGCGTAGTGGGCGTTGGCGAGGGTCGACGCCTCTAGCGGCTCGTCGGATGTCAGGATGGCGACATCAATCCCGTAATGGTCGAGGTGTTTTTCCTTCATGACCAAGTAGTTGTCTTCTTCGGACTCCGGCTTGATGTCATGCCGCGAGAAGCCCTCGGGGTGCAGCCATGGCCGATGTCCGTGCGGGAAGCTTCCCGTCGGCCCCGGCTTCTCACCGCGGACCAGGAAATCTTGCCAATACGGTTCGAGATACGGCAAAAGCACTTCGGCCGTGGACCAATAATTGTGAACGTCTGTGTCTACTATGAACATCCAGTGCACCTCCAGAGGATCGCTTCAGCAACCCATTGAGGATGCATGGTTCCCTCAGCCGCGGCTACGCGCCTTGGGGGGCGACTTTAATCGAAAAAGTCGATGACGGATTGCCTATCCGCCGATGTCCGGCACAAAGTGGCAAGGCTGACGAACACTTGAGGATGACATGCAGATCGAACTGCTCGACACGTTTCTGGATTTGATTGAAACGCGCAGCTTCAACAAGACTGCCGATAGGCTCGGCATTACCCAGTCGACGGTGTCGAGCCGGATACGAGCCCTCGAGGGACTGCTCGAGAAGCAGCTGTTCATCCGAAACAAAAGCGGCACCGAACCGACCGCGGCTGGTATCCGCTTCGAAGCGCACGCCAAGGCCGTCAAGCTGCGTTGGCTTGACGCTCGACGGGAAATCCAGGCGGTGGGTAAGTTCGATCGCCTGATCCGCATCGGTATTCACGCCGAGATTTTCGAGGATCTCCTAACCAAATGGCTGGACTGGGCGCAGACTGCGATGCCGAAGTTAGCCATATATATCGAGATCGATTATTCCAACCAAATGATCCTGGACCTTACGACGGGAAGCCTGGACCTGGCGGTGCTTTACTCTCCTCAGCATTTTCCAGACATGCATTATGAGCAAGTGGCGGAGGAACGATTCCTCATGGTGAGTACGCGCCGAGTCTCTCTCGCCGACGTCAAAGCTTCCGACTACATTAGAGCGAACTATTCTCCGGTGTTCGACCAAGCACATCGGCAGATGCTGCCTGAACTCGACTCAAGTCGCGTTTCCATAGGCCACGGCAGCGCCCTCACAACGCTGCTGAGAAGTCGCGGCGGCACTGCGTTCGTGACCGCTTCAGTGGCCTCGAAACTGCAGAAAGAGGGCGTCGTTGAACTCGTATCGGACGCGCCCATAATCTCCCATCCCATCTATTCTGCTGTCCACGTGCGGAATTGTCATTCGCACACTCACCTCAAGTTGCTGAAGGCATTGAAGATCCTCGCGGCAGGCTCCCCGGCCGGCGACGGCCAACTCGCTGCAACGAAGTAAACGCTCTAAATGCGGAGGGTTCCCGCGATCACGCTTCGATCGAAACCGCGCCGATCGGCCGACTGCAACAGGCCAGGGCGTACCCCTCGGCCTTCTCCTGTTCCGTAATGCCCCCGAGGTCGTCCATCCTCACTTTACCTTCCGTCACGCGGACGCGGCAGCTACCGCAGACGCCCTGCCGACAAGAGCTATTAATCCAGACCCCCGCGTTCATCGCCGTCTCCAGCAGTGTTTCACCCGCCGCGCAGTCGAGGGTGGCACCTGTTAGGGTAAAATTGACCTGCCCGCCCTGCTTGTCGTTTTCGGGAATCGCGATCCTTTCACCGAAGCTTTCCTGGTTGATGGCTACGACATCAAGCTCGGAAAAGATGGAGCGCGCCGCCCGCATGAAGCCTTCAGGACCGCACATGAAGACTTCCCGCCCGCGGAGGTCGGGAACGAGTGAGCGGAGGAGCGCGGCGCTAATTTCTCCTGTTGAGCCGGAAAAGGAGTCATCGTTCAGATCGTCGCCGACGACGAGGTGCATGCTGACGTTCTTGAACCGTCGGGAGATGAAATCGAGCTGATCCCGGAAGATGACGTCGTGCGGAGTTCGCGCAAAGTGGACAAACGCGATGTCCATCGGATCAGCCGTGTCGTTGAGGAACTGTAGCATGGACATGACTGGAGTGATCCCGGAGCCGCCCGACAGAAAGAGTGGCCTTTCAAACGGGCGGTCGACGATATTGAAATCACCCGCGATATCCATGATATCCAACCTCATTCCGGGACAGGCGTGATCGTTCAGCCAATTCGAGACCAGGCCGCCCGGCACTCTCTTCACCGTGATCGAGACATTGTGTGGCCGCGTCGGGGCAGAGGAGACGGAGTAAGCTCGGTAATGGGCTTTCCCCTCGATCTCGAACCTGCACAAAGCATACTGGCCGGGTTTGAAGTCGAAGGCGCGGTTCAAAGCGTCTTCGAAGACGAAGGTTTTTGCATCATGGGTTTCGGTGATCACTGCTTTGCATATCAGGTTCGCCGGACCGCCCTGGTATCGAGGCTGCTTATTGGCGGTGAAAACATCATACCGGAATGGCGATTTCGTGAGCATCAGACATTCTCCCTGTCGATGTCTCCATCTATATCAAACCCTCTCCAGCCCGGTTATTCCGCGGGAGGGCTGTGTAGATCGCGAAATCCGATCACACCAATATGCCGAGTCAATCTCGTGCGTCGTTTCCTGGAATATCAAGGCCGTTGCATTGCCTTCCGGGCCGATTGCTGGCGTGCGGCAAACGCAGCCCTACGAGTAGATGGTAGGGGTCCTATTGGCGATTATCACCGGCGAGATGAGAGTTCTAATGTTGCCCTGGCGGGAGAGCTGGTCATTCGCCGGACGGCGCAAAACTTCAGCACTCAAGTTCGCTTAGGGCCGGCCGAAAGAGGAGGTCCTATCCTCTTGATGGGAATCGAAGTGAGGACGACGTCATTCCGACCGCGACTCTCACTCTGCGGTCCAGCCTCCGTCGACCATTAGCGCAGTCCCGGTTACCATTGAAGACGCATCGGACGCCAGATAAAGAACAGCGGCCATAACGTCCTCGACCTTGCCAATTCTCCCGAGCTTGATCTTCTCGTTGATCCACTTGATCCGCTCCGGGTTTGCGAACGTCTCCTCGGTGAGCGGCGTTCGAATGAACGTTGGGCACACTGTATTGACGCGTATGCCGTGCTGACCCCATTCGATCGCCATCGATTTGGTAAAACCCTCAACCGCGTGCTTCGTTGCGCTATAGACCGCCCGGTCAACACCGCCCACATGCGCCATCTGGGAAGAAATCGTGATCAAGGATCCGGGCTTGCCGCACGTGATGAGACCTTTGGCGACGGCCTGCGCGAGGAAGTAAGCCCCTCTGACATTGATCGAGAACACGGTATCGAAATCTCGCGCCGTTGTTTCCAATGCAGGCCCATGAATAGCAAAACCCGCGCTATTGACGAGAACATCGAACGGCCCCCTGGCGGAGACAGTCTCCAATAGGGTTCCAACATCCGTAATGTCGAGCGGAACTGCGTCCGCAGCAAATCCCGCCGCGCTGATCGAATCTGCGGCTTCCTGGAGCTTCGGCGACTGGCGGGCCGCCAGGGAAACGGCCGCGCCAGCTTCGGCAAGCGCAACCGCTGCCGCAAATCCGATACCGGACGAGGCTCCGACAACCAGAGCCCGTTTGCCATCAAGGCGGAACGAGGGGGTTCGGGGAAGCATCATGCTCATAAGGTCACCATCTCGAGTTCAAGTGTTTACTCCGCTGCAGCTCCGTAAGGGACGTTGCGGCCACCATAGCGTCGAACACGAACATTCGCCTGCTCCGCATGGCCGACGAAACCCTCAAGTATGCACAGCCGCGAGCAATAGGCGCCAATGTCAGCGGCGGCCTGATCAGTGACCACCTTCTGATACGAGTGCGTCTTAAGGAACTTCCCAACCCACAGCCCGCCTGTGTAGCGCCCAGCTTTCTTCGTCGGCAGAGTATGGTTCGTGCCGATCACTTTGTCGCCATTCGCGACATTTGTCCTCGGACCAAGGAACAACGCGCCGTAGGAGTGCATGTTCTGAAGGAACCAGTCGTCGCGATCCGTCATGACTTGCACGTGCTCGGAGGCTATGTCGTTGGCGACATCCAGCATCTCCTCGTATGTATCGCAAACGATGATTTCGCCATAATCGCGCCAGGATGCCGAGGCGGTCTCGGTGGTCGGCAGGATTTTCAGGATACGATCGATCTCCGACAGAGTTCCCCGCGCGAGCTTCTCCGAGTTGGTGACCAAAACCGCAGGCGAATTGTAGCCGTGCTCTGCCTGCCCGAGAAGATCGGTGGCGCAGATCTCGGCATCGACAGTCTCGTCGGCAATCACCATTGTCTCCGTCGGCCCGGCGAAAAGGTCGATGCCGACCCGACCGTACAACTGCCGTTTCGCCTCGGCGACGAACGCATTCCCAGGCCCAACCAGCATGTCGACGGGCTTGATCGTCTGTGTTCCGAGCGCCATCGCCCCGATTGCCTGCATGCCGCCGAGAACATAGATCTCGTGCGCACCGCCCTTGTGCATCGCTGCGATGATGGCTGGATGAGGTTCACCTTTCTGGGCTGGCGCAGCAGCAACGATACGAGGCACACCGGCAACCGAGGCAGTTAGCACGGACATATGCGCCGAGGCGACCATCGGGAACTTGCCGCCCGGGACATAGCAGCCGACCGATTGGACGGGGATGTTGCGGTGGCCGAGGATGACGCCGGGGTACGTTTCCACCTCAACGTCCTTCATCGAATCCCGCTGAACCTGCGCGAACTTGCGGATCTGAGCCTGGGCGAACTCGATATCGGCCATGTCCCGTGTGGAGACCTTGTTGATGGCCGCCTCTATTTCAGACGTCGAAAGAAGGAAGGAAGGCGGCGAATACTTGTCGAACTTTTCGGAAAGCTCGCGCACAGCGGCATCGCCCCGCGCCTCGATATCCTTCAGGGTAGCTTCGACAACTGCCCGAACCTTCGCATCGTCCTCGGCGCGATCGGCGGCAGGCTTGCCTGTCTTCAGGTGGCGAATGGTCATGGGTGAACCTCCTAGAAAATTGGTTGGCTGGCGCGACCGCGCTCGAACTGTTGCAGATGGGAATCCAAGCTCCTTGCTACGGAATTCCATGTGAGATCCGGATCTGGTCCGGATCGAAATGTCAGGCGTCCAAGTCGAGGCGGACGACAGTTCCTTCCTTCAGCGATTTCCGCGCAGCGTCGGCGAGCAGCACCGCCTTGCGGCCGCTCTGGAAGTCGGACTCGATCTTCCGCTCGTTTGACACCGCGTCGATGAAGTAATCGAGTTCCGTCGCGTAGGTCGGCAGATAGCGTTCCATGAATCCCGGTAACAGCGTATCGCGTGCATTCGTGGCGGCGGCGCCGAACCGCTCGATCCCCGTCTTGAGCAGATTGGCAGAGGTCACCATGCCCTTTGATCCGAAGACCTCGACGCGCTGGTCATAGCCATAGGTTGCCCGACGACTGCAATCGATGCGGCAAAAAGCGCCGTTGGCAAACCGGATCAGAACCTGCGCAGTGTCGGTATCACCCGCCTCCCCGATTGCCGGATCGACCAGATTGCTCCCCATGGCGCATATCTCGAGTGAACCCTTCGGCTCGGCGAGCCACAGGGCCATGTCGAAGTCGTGGATCATCTGATCGTGGAACTGGCCGCCGGAAACCTTGATGTAGGATGCGGGTGGCGGAGATGGATCGCGGCTGACGATCGTGATGACCTCGACCTGGCCGACCTCTCCTCCGGCAACGGCCTTCCTCACGGCCATGTGCGTAGCGTCGAAGCGCCGTTGGAATCCGATCATAATCGGGACGTTGAGGCCGCTGATCTGCTGCGCGCAGTAATCGACCCGGGCGATATCGAGATCAATCGGCTTTTCGCAGAGGACAGCTTTGCCGGCTTTTGCAGCGTCGACTATCAGGTCTACGTGAGTGTTGGTCGCGGATGCGATGATGACCGCGTCGACGGCCGGATCGTTCAAAGCCACGCGGGGATTATCGGTGGCCTGCGCACCGTAACGAGCCGCAAGCGCTTGGGCGCGACTCAAGTCGACATCAACCACATACTCGAGCACGGCATTCTCGTTGGCCGCGACATTCGCGATGTGCTGCGCGCCCATGCGGCCGGCACCGAAAACACAGAACTTCATCGTCTCATTCCTTCGTTTAAAAAGACCAATTCATAGAGCGGCAAGGCGTTGGGGAACGCCTGGAACCTTGACCTGGACCGCGAAAAGCCCGCCGGCGAGGGGTGCTGCCTCCAGTTCATCGTCGGTGTGCATAACGCGTAATGTTGTCGCGTAGAGGGTTCGTCCGTCCTTGCCACCAAGCGTCACGCAGGTCGGCCCCTTGGTCGGCAGTTTCACCGTCTCCTGGACCTGACCGTCCTGACCGATCCGCGCAAGGCAGCCGCCCCACACCCGGGCGCTCCAATACGACCCTTCGGAATCGACCACAGCTCCATCCGGCCGGCCATCCGCGACGTCGAGATTGGCCAGGGGAGCAAGCTCCCTCAAGTTCGTCCAACCCGAACTTCTGATCTCGAAGCGGCGAATGGTTCCCTCGGCCGTGTCGGCGAAATACATGACGTCCCCCGAGGGCGAGAACGCGATCCCGTTGCTGATCGTGATCCCTTCGAGCAGTTTCGTGATCTCGCCTGTCGGAGCGCAGCGATAAAGAGCAGCGGCTGGCTTGCGGTCCCGCTCGTCGAACGTTCCGAACACGACGCCGCCGAAAGGATCGACAGCCGCGTCATTGACGCGGGTCTGCGGAAGCCCCTCCTCGATGACGGAGACTGTCTCGAAGTTCCTGAATCCCGCATCGCCGATCACCACACGGGTTGCGAGCCCGAGCACAAAGCCCGAATGCTTCCGAGGCAGAATGAATCCTGCCCGCTCCGGAAGCGGAAAAACCGTCACTGCGCCATCAGCGCCGAGCTTGTAGATTCTACTCTCGGCGATATCCGTCCAGTAGACACTTCGGTCGCGAGGGTCCCAAACGCAACCCTCGCCAAGCGTGTTCTTGCAATCGACGACGCAGGACGCTTCCATCTTCAGCCCCTGTCCGACGACGACATCCCGATCGAAGCGAGGTAGTCGTGGCTTTCCCTGGCATTGCTGAGCGGCGACGCATTGCCGGTGGGATCGACGTCTTGCTCGACAACGGCCATCCCACGGTAGCCGATAGCATCGAGCGCATCGCGAACTTCGACGAAGTCGACGACGCCCTTGCCCAATGGGCAGAAGATGCCGCGGGCGATCGCATCGAAGAATCCGGTCTTGTCGGCGACGCACGCCGCGTGAACGTCCCTGTCGATGTTCTTGAGGTGCATGTGGCCGATACGGCTGCCATACCGCCGGATCAGGGCGATCGGGTCGATCCCGGCATAGGCGGAATGCCCGGTGTCGACGCAAAGGCCAACCAAGTCCTCCGGAAGGTCCGACATGGCGCGGTCGAGTTCATCTTCATATTCGATGTAGCAGCCCGCGTGGGCATGGAGGTAGGATTTAACTCCGTACTCGTTCTTCGCGATCTTCGCGAGCTCGACGATACGGCCGATCATGGCCTTCCAATCCTCTGACGAAAGACGCGGAGCGTCGCTGGGGCGGCCAGCGTATTTGCCGCGCTCGTCGGACACGCAGTCGATGATGACGAGCCGGGGGGCGTCGAGATCCTTGAGGATCGAGCATGTGCGTCTCGTCTTGTCGACAATGCCATCGAACGCGCGGGCATCCGTGAGCGGATCGAAGAGACCGCCCGCCGAGAGCCGAAGATTTCTCTTCGAAAGCTCGTTCTTAAGCTGGGAGGGATCTGTCGGGAAAAATCCGACTGGCCCGAGATCGATGGCGGAGAAACCTGCCGACGCCGCTTCGTCGAGCACTTTCGTCCATGCCGGATTCTCCGGACGGTCAGCGAAATCGATGCCCCATGAGCATGGGGCATTGGCGAGCTGGTATGCGGCGGTCATCAGGCAATCTCCTCAGTCTTCACCCATCGGCCTTCGTCGGCCGAAACAAGAACCGCTTCGACCACGCGGTCGACGGTGTATCCAAACTCGAAATTCGCGATCCAGCTCTGGCCGGAGATGACGGACTCGATCAGCCGACGCGCTTCGATGATCTTCAGATCATTGTAACCGAGTGGATTTCCCTGAAGTCCGAAGAAGGCCGCATAGTCCGGATGCTGCGGAGCCACGAGAACGCGCTTGTAGCCTCGCTCTGCCGGATCGTCGGTCTGACGGTAGAAGTTCAGCTCATTCATGCGCTCCTGGTCGAAGAACAGCGCGCCTTTGGTGCCCTGGATTTCGTATGAGAGGTAAAGCTTGCGACCCGTCCCGATGCGGCTCGCTTCCAGATAGCCGGAAGCGCCATTCTTGAAGCGGCAGATGAAGTGCGCAAGATCGTCGTTTTCGACGGTGCGCTCTGCGCCTTTTGCGTCGCGGCGCTTGGCATGAAGGATCTGGCGCGCGCCACTTACTTCCGTCACCTCACCGACAAGATAATGCGCGAGGCTCAGGACATGGCTTGCCATATCGCCGAGAGCGCCCGCCTTGCCTGCGGCAGTCGCGTCCGTCCGCCAGGTAAACGGGAAACTCTCATCGACCATGTAGTCGTTGTCGAATGTGCCTCGGAAATGGAAGATCTCGCCCAGATCCCCGTTTTCGATAAGCTGCCGGGCGTAGGCCTGGATCGGGCTGCAAAGATAGTTGAACCCGACAAGCGTGACGACGCCGGCCTTCTTGGCGGCTTCGTGCATGGCACGCGCCTCGGCCGCCGTATTCGCCATCGGCTTTTCGCAGTACATGTGCTTGCCAGCCGCGATTGCCGCGAGAGCGATCTCAGGATGAGCATCGTTCGGCGTCGTGATGTCGATGACATCGATCTCGGGATCGTTGACGATGCTTGTCCAGTCGCTTGTATATCGCTCGACGCCAAACCGCTCGGCAAATCCCTTCGCGGCAGGTTCGTTGACATCCGCCACAGCCACGATCTTCAGGGTGGCAGGCTCCGTCCCGAATATCCGGGTCGCATTCTCAAAGGCAGCCGCATGGGCACGTCCCATCCAGCCTGCGCCGATGAGACCTATTTTGATAACGGTCACTTTGCTTCTCCGTAGTAGTACTAGATTGTTCCGCCGAGCTCGTCCGAGAGGCTCTGTAATTCCTTGCCGCCCGCCATCAGATTCTGCAGCTCGTCGATGGCGATCTCGTCCTTCTTGAAAACGCCGACGGTCTTGCCGCGGTTGAGAACAGTGAAGCGGTTCCCGACCGCGTAGGCATGACGGACGTTGTGGGTGATGAAGATCACTCCCAGCCCCTTCGACCGGACGGCATCGATGTATTTCAAGACCATCGACGTCTGCGCAACGCCGAGTGCGGACGTGGGTTCATCGAGGATGAGAACCTTCGCACCGAAGTACACGGCGCGGGCGATGGCGACGCACTGACGTTCGCCACCCGACAGGGTACCGACCGCCTGGTTCGGGTCGCGGACATCGATCCCGATCTTCATCATCTCGTCGTGGGTGACCGTATCCGCGAACTTGCGGTCGAACCAAGAAATCGGCCCCAGTCGCTTCAGTGGCTCGCGTCCCATGAAGAAGTTCCGGCTCACCGACATCAGCGGGATCATTGCGAGGTCCTGGTAGACCGTGGCGATTCCGGCATCCAGCGCGTCGCGCGGACTGCCGAATTCAACCGGCTCGCCGTCCACCAAGAACTCGCCGGAGGTGGGTTTGTGAACACCCGACAACGTCTTGATCAGCGTAGATTTGCCTGCGCCGTTGTCGCCCAAAAGGCAGAGCACCTCTCCAGCCCGTACGCTTAATGAAACGCCATTCAGCGCGATCACCGCTCCAAAGTGTTTGACCAAATCTCTGATCTCGATGAAGGGCGTCGTTGTGTCTGAGTTTTGACGATGTAACATAGATTTTCTCCTCAACGCTCGCCAGTTACGCGTTTGCGGATGATGTTGTTGAAGAGAACGGCAAGCAGAAGCATGCCGCCGAGGAAGACCTGATACCAGTCCTGGTCAATCTGCGTGTAGGTGAGGCCGATGAGGACCATACCGAAGATGATGGAGCCGAAGAACGCCCCGATCGCTGAGCCATAACCGCCCGTCAGAAGGCAGCCACCGATGACAGCGGCGATGATCGCTTCGAATTCCTTCTGGAAACCGCGACGCGCGTCTGTTGATCCAGCATCGAGAACCGTCAAAATGGCAACCAAAGCCGCCGCGCAGGCGGTCATGATGAACAGGATGGTCTTGACGCGAGCCACCGGAACGCCGGAATTGCGAGCCGCATTGGCGTCGCCGCCGGCAGCGAAGATCCAGTTGCCGAATCCCGTGCGGATGAGCAGATAGGTGGCCGCCAGCGCGATGACCAGGAACCAGATGAGCTCAACTGGAACACCGGGGACCGTCGGAGAGCCATTGGGAAACTTGGAAATGACGTCCTTGTCCGCGAGGTACTGGAAGAACCCCTTAAAGGCGTCTCCGGAGAAAATCGGCGCCAAGGGACTGCCGGCGACGGCGTCCTTGATCCCGCGCATTTGAGTTGCGCCGCCCGTCGCCCACTTCAGACCCACCAGGGAAAGGCCGCGCAGTACAAACAGAAAGGCGAGTGTCACGATGAAGGATGGCAGTCCGGTTCGCATGACGATCTGGGCGTTGGTGATCCCCAGAAGGGCGGCCACGGCAAGAGTCATGAGGATTGCAAGGCTGAGCGGCAGCCCCCATGCGACAACCGCGGTCCCGAAAATCATACCGCTGAATGCGATCATCGAGCCGATCGACAGGTCGAACTCGCCGCCGATCATGAGAAGAGCGGCAGCAACGGCCAGAATACCGAGCTGTGAGGCAGGCGCCATGAAATTCATCACGCCCGCCAGGGTGAACATCTGAGGGCTTGCGGTCGTGAGGAAAAACACGAAGACAAAGATCAGGCCCGCGAGCGCCCCAAGTTCAGGCCGCCGGATAAGCGATGCCATCAATGAAATGCGGATCAATCGTTCGTCTTTCGCACCATGAGGTGCCTTGGTTATGTCAACCATTTTTCGTCTCCCGATCAGGCATGGACGGCTCCAACACCATCCATGCCTTCTCTCATGCTATCGGATTGATTTCTTGGCGAGTTCGAGCACCTGTGGCGCTTCCTTGGCAGTGATGAACTTCGGTCCGCTTTCGATCAGATCGTTCGTCGGCATCAGCCCGTAGCGGATGTAGTTCGTCAGAAGGACCGTGCTGAGGTAGCCGTGGAAGAACGGCTGGTGTTCGACCGCGAACGACGCCTTGCCATCGATGATGGCCTGCAGGAAGCCCGGTGAAAGGTCAAAAGAAACGACCTTTACCTTGGTGTTGCCCGTTGTCTGAACCGCATCAACTGCGGGTTCGCCGGCCTGGCCGGCGCTAAGCGCGACGATGGTATCGATCTGCGGATCGCTGGCCAGCGCTGCCGTGACCTTCGACTTTACTTCCTGGAAGTCATTGGTTGTCGGCAACACAGTGACCGGTCCTCCGAAACCGTCGGCCACACCGCGGCAACGGTCGTCGAGGGCCGTGTTGCCGACTTCGTGGTTGATGCAGATCGCCTTCTTCTGGCCAAGCTCCTTGAGCTTCTCGCCGACACGCTTGCCGGCCGGATATTCGTCCTGACCAATGTGGATCAAAGTGCCGAAGCTTTTTGCGACAGTTGCACCCGAGTTGACCGAGACCACCGGAATGCCCGACGCAACGGCGGTTTTGATGGCATCCTTCAGTGCATCGGCATCCGGGATGGTCACGATGATCCCATCGGGCTTCTGGTTGACCGCCGAGGTTATCAGCTCGGACATGCGGACCATGTCGAACGTCTCCGGAGCCACGTAGTCAAACTTCACGCCCATCTGCTTGGCGGCCATGTCGCCACCGTTCTTGACGATGTTCCAGTACGGATCGTTCGCAAGGCCGTGGCTGATCATGATGATGCGTTCCTCGGCGAAGCTGCTGGTCGCAGCTCCAATCAGTGCCGCGCCAGCAAGAACCGCGATCTTCATAAAGTTTTTCATGCCATTCTCCTCCCACGATGGAGATGGTGCATCCCGTGCACCATCAGTTACCCGCACCTATTTGCGGACATTCACTCTCGCTCCGCTCGCCTCCGCGTTGAGAGCCGATTTCAGAAGGTTTGCGTCGCTGTTTGGAACGACGAAGTCGAAGCCCTCGCTGCTGCGGCGCGCTGCGACGGCGCTCGACGGGCAAAAGATCCCAGCATGCTTGCCGTGTTTTCTTGCAACCGAAAGGCAGCGCAGGATTGCTTCCCGCACGGTTTCGTCCGTCGGATCGCCGAGCGTGCCTTTTCCCAAGGCGAGCCCCAGGTCGTTCGGGCCGACGAAAATCCCATCGAGCCCATCAACCGCACAGATCTCGTCGAGTGCATTCAAGCCTTCCAGCGTTTCGATCATGCCCAAGCGAACGATCGATCTGTCAGCATGCTGGAAATAGTCGGCGCCGCCGTAGAGAAGCCCGCGAGCTGGACCGAAACTGCGGTTCCCAAGAGGCGGATATCGCGTCGCCGCAACAAAGGCCTCCGCTTCCCTAGCGCTGTTGATCATCGGGCAGATGATCCCAAACGCGCCCGCGTCCAATGCCTTCATGATGACTGGTGGATCGCACGACGGAACACGCACCATCGGCGTTGCCGGGGTTGCCGAAATCGCCTGCAGCATCGAGATCATGGTCCGAACGTCTGTCATGCCGTGCTGAAGGTCGACGAGGACACAATCGTATCCCGACCATCCTGCGATTTCTGCGGTGTAGGCATTTCCGATCGAGAGCCAAGCGGACACGACCGCTTCGCCACGTTCCCAGACATCGCGGATGTTGTTATTTCGCATCGACGGAAACCTTCAGAACGGATCGATTGACCACCAGTTGCGGATCGAGGTTTCCGTCGATGCCTGCAAGCGCATTGCGCGCAGTCATCACGCCCATTGCGATCAGGGATTCCTCGGTGAGCGCGGCCGAGTGCGGGCTGAGGACGACCCGCTCTTCCGAGACCAGGCGATCGGTCGTGGGGAGCGGCTCCGTCGCGAAGGTGTCCAGGCCCGCCGCCCGCACTTGTCCGTCCGCCAGCGCATCGCCGAGCGCGTCTTCATCGATGATCCCGCCGCGAGCGGTATTGATGATGATGGCGCCGCGCTTCAACTGTCTGAGGGCGTCGGCGTCGATGAGATTGCGCGTCGTATCCGACAGAGGAATATGAAGAGTGACGACGTCTGCTGCGGCCAAGCCATCTTCGAGGCTATCCACGAAGGTGGCACCCTCGACTTCGGAACGCTTGGCATAAGGATCGTAGACGACGATATCCATGCCGAAGCTCGCGGAACGTTTCGCCACTTCGCGTCCGATGCGTCCAAAGCCCACAACGAGGAGCGTACGTCCACGCAACTCTATCCCGATCAGTCTCGACCGTGCGGCAAAATCCCCCCGGCGGACGGCTGCATCGAGCTGGACGCCGGACTTGGCCGCGGCCAGCATGAGAAACATAGTCTGTTCGGCTACGGAGATGGCGTTTACGTCGCCGACGACGGTGACCGGAATTCCGCGCGAGGTGCAGTAGTCGATCGGGATGTTGTCGTAGCCGACGCCATGCCTCGATACGATTTTCAGGTTCGGTGCCGCAGCAAGGACATCCGCCGGTAGCGGGGCATCGCGGACAGTGATGGCGTCGGCATCGCCGACGTGCTTCAGGAGATTGTCCCTGGAAAAATCGGCAACGACTTCATACGAGACGTCGGTTCGCTGGTCGAACAGGCGCAGAGCTTCTGGCCGAAGCGGCTGCACAACAAGTATCTTCTTCAATTCAGTCCTCCCTCACCAACGCCTGCCCAAGGGCGGCACCGAGGAACCGGACGGAGCGAGCTTCTCGCGAAGACACGCAGTCCGATCCTTCAGCCAACCTGAGAAACTCAATTCCGGCCGATGCCGCTCAAGCGGCGCGTATCCGATGACACGACCAGCCTCCTCCAGGTCCCAGCGCATTCCGTCGTTGCGAGAGACGATGTTGATCGCGTGGAAACCTTCGTACCGGGAGGTAACCGACTTCTCGACAGCCTGCGCCCAGTCCTGATTTCCGAGCCACATCTGCTGGCCCCATGTGCCGAATGCCATCTGTGGGCCGGGCTTGTTCTCGCCCGGCTGGCAATAGCCGATCCGAAGCGACAGAAACGCCATGCCCGTCTCGTCACTGACCATGCGGCCATAGCGTTCAACGAAGAGCTTCGAAGCGCCGTATGGATTGACGGGCCGCGGCGGCAGCGCCGAATTCAGCCGATCCTTCCCGAAGCGATATCCACCGAGTACCCAGTTGGAACTGGCAAAGACAAACCGCTTGACAGCCGCATGTCGCGCTGCGCGCAAGACATTGAGCGCAAGATCGATGTTGAGAGGCGACACGGTGTCCCAATCCCCGGCGGCGCGCGGGTCGGCGGCTAGATGCAGAACTGTGTCGACGCCCTTGAAGTGTTCAACCCAGGCTTCGTCGTAGACCTCGAGGTTTGCTGTGATGACCTCGGGATCAGCACCACCGTTTCGGCCGATGCGCGTCAACGACACACCCTCCACCGATTGGAGCGCCATCGTCGCCTTGTGCCCGAGGTTTCCCGTCGATCCCGTCATGAGAACGCGGGTCGTGGTCGGCGCTGACATCCGTCAGACTCCCTTGCGCTGGTGCTTGCGTTGAGCTTCCTGTGCGTCACGCGCCGTGGCGATCGAGTGACGGTTTGTCACCTCCGGCATCCCGACATCCCACCAGGAGCCGCCGTCCATCCACTCGTACGGATGCGTGCGAAGCGCGATGACGTAAGTACGATCGCTCTGGCGCGCGCGACCGATCGCCGCCTCGAGCTCTTCGATCGTCGTGACGTTTTCGGATTCCGCGCCCATCGAACGGGCGTGCATGGCGAAGTCGATACGCGGGACCTCGCCGGCATGTTTCGACGAAGCGAGAAGATTGTTGAATTCCGCCCCGCCTTTTCCAGTCTGCAGGCGATTGATGACGGCGAATCCGCCGTTATCGCAGACGATGCAAATAATCTTGTTGCCCGTGAGAACCGATGAATAGATGTCGGAGTTCAACATCATGTAGGAGCCGTCACCCAGCATGGCGATGATCTCCCGCTCAGGGTTTGCGATCTTCTGGCCATAGGCTCCGGCGATCTCGTAACCCATGCAGGAAAACCCGTATTCGGATTCGAACGTCCCAACCCCGATGGACTTCCAAGTGCAATAAAGCTCGCCTGGAAGACCGCCGGCCGCGGATACGATCACATCATCCGGCTTCGCATTCCGCTGAACCGCGCCGATGACCTGCGGATAATTCGGGACATCCTGGTTCGTCCGGCCCGTGCGCTGTTCAACAATGGCGTCCCAGGCTTCCTTTTCCCGGACGGCCTCGTCGGCCCAAGCGGCCGGAGCAAGCCAGTCACCGAGTTTCGCTGTGATGGCTTCCAGCGACAACTTCGCATCTCCGACGACGGGTTGCGCCATGTGCTTGTTGGCATCGAAGCGGTTTGCATTCAGCGACAGGAACTTGACATCCGGATCTCGGAACACGCTCCAGGAACCGGTGATCATGTCCGCCAGCCTCGTGCCGATCGCGATTACCAGATCAGCCTTCTGGCCGATATTGTTTCCAGCGTTTCCGCCCATGACACCAATCGACGCGATGTTGAGCCGATGGTTATGAAGAAGTGCGGATCTGCCCATGATCGTCTCTGCGACCGGGATGCCGAAGCGATCGCTGAAATCTGCGAGCTCGTCAGTGGCGCCAGAATAATGAACGCCACCTCCAGCAATGATCAACGGCCGTTTTGCTTCCTTGATCAGGCGGACAGCAGCGTCGATTTGATGATCAGCGGCCGGATAACGTGGGATCTTGTGCACACGCTCGGCGAAAAAGGATTCCGGATAGTCGAAGGCCTCTCCTTGCACATCCTGGGCAAGCGAGATGGTGGCGGGACCACAAGCGGCCGGATCGAGCATCAGAGCAACTGCCTGCGGCAGGGAATTGAGGATCTGCTCCGGGCGAGTGATGCGATCGAAGAATGACGAGACCGCCTTGAAGGCGTCGTTGGTCGTCAGCGACATATCGTGGAAATGCTCGACCTGCTGGAGAACCGGATCCGGAAGGCGCGAGGCGAAGTTGTCACCGCACAGAAAGAGGACCGGAAGGCGATCGGACATCGCGACGCCAGCGGCCGTCACCATGTTCGAGGAGCCAGGACCAACCGACGCCGAGCATACATGGATCTGCTTGCGGCGACGGGCGCGGGCATAGGCCACTGCCGCGAGCGCCATCGACTGCTCGTTCTGGCCGCGATAGGTCGGAAGTTCGTTCTGCACCTCCTCGAGAGCGGAACCGAGGCAGGTCACATTCCCATGCCCGAAGATCGCATGGACGCCGGCGAAGAGCGGGAGGACATCGCCCTCATCTTCGATCCTCTGCGCGATTAGAAAACGAACAATCGCCTGCGCGAGCGTCAACCGAACGGTACTCATGAATTTCCTCCTTCAGGCGCCTCTAATCAGATCGCGTGACGTTAGCGACCGCTGGCCGCTATTCACTGCTGCGACTGATCACCTCCTCATCTGTCTTCGCGTCCATCGACGGAGGTCTTCGGAAGCGATGGCGATACATATTTCACATTCAAAACACGCTGTCAACATATCGCGCAACTGCGCGATTATCGCACATTGACATGATATCAAGGACGTGAGATTAGATGCTCATGGACAATGACATTCAAAAGCGCGACTTCGCGCAGACCCTCGCGAGAGGCCTGAACTGCTTGGAAAAGCTGGCCGAAACGGATGCTCCGGCAACATGCACTGAGGTCGCCCGCGCGATGGATGTCAGCCGCGCCGCGGCCCGAAGGATATTGCTTACATTAGAGAGCCTGGGATACGTGAAGGAGGAGCGCGGTCTATACGCTTCCACACCAAAGGTCCTATCGCTTGGACGGGGCGTACTTCATCGGACGAATGTCTGGACGGCGGCGTCCTCGATCATCATGCGTCTTGCCGATGAGTTGAACGAACCTTGTTCTATCTCGGTGCTGGAAGGGCTCGACATCCTGTTCGTCAGCCGCGACGCCACGCGCCGGATCTATACGTCTCGACTGGGTGTCGGCGATCGCCTTCCCGCCCACTGTTCGGCCAGTGGCAAGATGCTGCTTGCTTCATTACCTTTCAACGAATTGGACCAAAGGCTCGACGGTGTCACTCTGCGTAAACAGGGGCCTGCCTCCATTACGGATGTCGATATCCTGAAATTGAAACTGGGCGAGGCTCGGCAGGCCGATTTCGCAACTGCAGTCGATGAGATGGAGAACGGCACCATCTCGATAGCCGTTCCACTTCGCGAGAGGGGCGGTCGCGTCGTAGCTGCGATGAGCGTTGCGTCTCACCGAGACCGGATGGCACCTGGGGAGTTGGAAGAAAGAATTCTGCCGCCGCTCCGACGTTCCGCACGGGAGGTTCAAGACATATTGCGAGATTACCAAGATCGAAACTGGGCGGTACTTTAGAAGGCGCCCGGCGGCGGCAACGAAACTAGACTTGAAGTCAGCTAGGTGCAACCGTCATCAAAGTCGAGCCCCTCTCCGGTGGCAAGAGAAACCGTGCATCCAGTCGAGATCCGGACCATCGGCGAAAAAAGGTCGAAGAAGAGTTCGGCTTCGCCGAAATGCAAGTTCTTTCCTTCGAGAACCTCTTTACACCGACCGTCGCACGAACTGCTGGCACCAAGCATCACGGACATCGAAGCCACCTTTCGGCAGGAATTTGAAGGGATGACAGTCGATGCTGTGATATTGGAAGATTTGCTGGAGGCGAGGAAGCGGCTGCTCGCCGACATTCGCGACAAGCTGGCCTCTACGATCTTAATAGCTATTGTCTCTATTCGGCTTCCTCGCCGATTTCCATATAGCGTGCCAATGCCAGGGCCGCATTCAGCATGTGCTCGCGCATGATCAAAGCTGCTTCCGTCGCATCACCGCGCATCATGGCTCGCAGGATCGCCTCATGCTCATGAAATGACGCTTCCAATCGCTTCGGCTGACGTAGCTGAGTTCTGCGAAATGGCAGGAGCCTTGCACGCAGCCGCATCAATTCATCAAACAGAAACTCATTATGTGCGCCGCGATACAGCGTTTCGTGGAAAGATAAATTGAGTTTGTCATATTGTTCAAAGTCGTCCGCTTTTGCCGCAAGGTCGGAACGCTCGTGAATCTCAGCCAGAACCGCGCGTTCCATGCCAGTTATGCGATGAGTTGCCAGACGGACGCACATGCATTCCATCTCTGCAGTCACTTCGAACATCTCCATAAGCCGCGGCAAGGTCAGCGGCAGGACCGTTGCACCGCGTCGGGGGCGGATCTCAACCAAGCCGATCGCCTCCAGCTGACGTAGAGCCTCCCTTACCGGCGTACGAGAAGCGCCAAAGCGGCTACTCAGCGTTGCCTCGTCCAGACTCGTACCAGGCCTTATGGCGCCGGAGGAAATCTCATCCATCAGCACTAATTTAATGCGCTGACCGATCGATCCGGCTTCGTCAATTTCAGTCATTTCAAACCTTACTTCCGATTTGGCGGTTCGGTTTTACACCATCCAATTCGAAAGATAGCAATCAATATAAAGCATCAAGCCGCATCCGCCCTGTTCTGCCGGTTGGCGATCAGATCATCGACAACAGCGGGATCGGCCAGCGTTGAGGTATCGCCGAGTGCGCCGAAATCGTCTTCGGCGATCTTGCGCAGGATGCGGCGCATGATCTTGCCGGAGCGGGTTTTCGGCAGGCCCGGGGCGAACTGGATCTTGTCGGGCGAGGCGATCGGGCCGATTTGGGCGCGAACATGTTTGACGAGCTCCTGGCGCAACGTATCCGAACCCTCCTGACCCGCCATCAGCGTCACGTAGCAATAGATGCCCTGCCCCTTGATCGCATGTGGATAGCCGACAACGGCGGCTTCCGAGACATGCTGGTGCGAGACGAGGGCCGATTCGACTTCGGCCGTGCCGAGCCGGTGGCCGGAGACGTTCAGCACGTCGTCGACGCGGCCTGTGATCCAATAATAGCCGTCCTCGTCACGCCGGCAGCCGTCGCCGGTAAAATATTTGCCCTTGTAGGTGGAGAAATAGGTCTGGATGAAGCGTTCGTGGTCGCCGTAGACCGTGCGCATCTGGCCGGGCCAGCTATCGGCGATGACGAGATTGCCGTCGGCCGCCCCTTCCAGCAGATTGCCCTCATTGTCCACCAATTGCGGCTGGACGCCGAAGAACGGGGTCGTCGCCGAACCCGGCTTCAGGTCGGTCGCACCCGGCAATGGCGTGATCATGTGGCCGCCGGTCTCCGTCTGCCACCAGGTATCGACGATCGGGCAGCGGCCATCGCCGACGACGTTATAGTACCATTCCCAGACTTCCGGATTGATCGGCTCGCCGACCGTGCCGAGCAGGCGCAGGCTGGAGCGCGACGAGCGCTTGACGAACTGATCGCCGGCACCCATCAGCGAGCGGATCGCCGTCGGCGCCGTATAGAAGATATTGACCTTGTGCTTGTCGATGACCTCCCAGAAGCGGCCCTGATCCGGGAAATTCGGCACGCCTTCGAACATCAGCGAGGTCGCGCCGTTCGCCAGCGGCCCGTAGACGATATAGGAATGGCCGGTCACCCAGCCGACATCGGCCGTGCACCAGTAGATGTCGCCGGGATGATAATCGAAGACATATTCATGCGTCATCGCCGCATAGACAAGATAGCCGCCCGTCGTGTGCAGCACGCCCTTCGGCTTGCCGGTCGAACCCGACGTATAGAGGATGAACAGCGGGTCTTCCGCCTTCATCTTCGCCGGCGGGCAGTCCGGTTTCACCTTGGCGACCTCCTCGTGATACCAGAGATCGCGACCCGGCGCCCAACCGGTCTTGCCGCCGGTGCGGCGCACGACCAGCACCTTTTCCACGGTGACATAGTGCCGGCCGGCAATGTGGATCGCCGTATCGGTATTGTCCTTGAGCGGCACCGGCTTGCCACCGCGCAGGCCCTCGTCGCAGGTAATGACGAAGGTCGACTGGCAATCGATGATGCGGCCGGCCAGCGCCTCCGGGGAGAAACCACCGAAGACGACGGAGTGCACGGCGCCAATACGGGCGCAGGCAAGCATCGCATAGGCGGCCTCGGGGATCATCGGCATGTAGATGGTGACGCGATCGCCCTTCTTGACGCCCTGCTTCTTCAGGACATTCGCCAGCCGGCAGACATGCTCGTAGAGCTCGTTATAGGTGATCTTCTTGTCGATATAGGGATTGTCGCCCTCCCAGATGAAGGCCACGTCATCGCCGTGCTTCTTCAGGTGGCGGTCGATGCAATTGTAAGAGACGTTGGTCAGTCCGTCTTCGAACCATTTGATTGAGACCTTGCCCGTGAAAGACGTGTTCTTGACCTTGGTGTAGGGCTTGAACCAGTCGATGCGTTCGCCGTGCTTGCCCCAGAACCTGTCGGGATCCTCGACGCTTTGCTTGTACCATTTCTGATATTTCGCCGCGTCGATCAAAGCGCGCGCTTGAACCGGCTTCGTCACCGGATGAATCTTTTCCGACATCATTTCCTCCTCCCGTGGGCTCGCTGGGGGATCCCGCAGCGGCCTTATCAAGCCTCTAAAATATTCGACATAGGCACCCTCTCAGCATCTTTGTCGCCCAAGTCGTGGATGAGGTTCATGGTGCGGCTTCATCGAGCGATTGCGTCCCAAAGTCATGGTTTAGGTCACCAAACGCACCCATGTCGCCTCGATCTCCCTCAAATCCCTTTCATTGAGCCGCATGCCGGCCGGCATGTTCACGCCACTTCAGCCTCCCACAATCGCCCGTACGGCAAGATAAAGGATCGAAGGTGCGACGAGGCAGCCCAGCCCCGTATGAAACGTCGCAGTCAATGCGCCATAGGGAACGAGACGACGATCGGTCGCCGCCAAGCCGCCCGACACGCCGCTGACGGTTCCCATCAGGCCACCGAACACCATGGCGCTACGGGGATTGTCGAGACCGATCGCCCTGGCGACAATCGGGGTTCCGACCATGACAAGGACCGCCTTGAAAACACCGGTCGCGATGGACAGCGCGATCACCGCTGAGCTTGCGCCCAGAGCGGCACCCGTCACAGGTCCCACAATGTAAGTAACGGCACCGGCACCGATCGTCGTTATGGATACGGCATCCGTGTAACCGAAAGCGACGGCGAGCAACGACCCGATGATGAACGGGAGCAGCGTGCCGAGGCCAAGGGCCAGTGCACCGACGGCACCAGCCTTACGCGCCTGCGCAACGTCCACTTCAAAGGCTGTGGCGACGATGGCGAAATCGCGCAGCATGGCTCCGCCCATCAGGCCGATGCCGCTGAGGATGGGAATATCCACAACCCCTTTTTCGCCTCCGGTCCACAGACCAGCGGCAAAGGCTGCCGCGAGCCCCAGAACGATTGCAATGGCTGAGCCGTGGACGCGGCCAAACAGGATATGTTTAGAAATGGCGTTCGACAGCCACATGACCAATCCAACGATCGCAAACGCGGTGAGCAGACTGTTGGCGGTCAAGCCGTGTTTCAAGATCTCCATGAAAGCCTCCCTCAGGCCGCGTTGCCGGAGGTGGCAAGCTCACCCCTGGCCCTCGCTTCGATTTCATCCATCGTTTCGCCTCTCTCGCCGAGACGGCTCATCAGCGCGACGGTCGCGAAGCAAACGAAAACCGTCACGATCCCGGCAATCAGCACCAGCGGACCGCTACGCGCAGCCACCAACACGTTCTGTTGAGCCGCCATGGCAACGACGATCGGAATATAGAGAGCGCCCCAGAACTCGACGCCGAGTTTGAGCGGCAGCGTCAACAGACCCCGCCTGCTCAGCCATAACCGCGTGGCGATGAGCAGGATCATGGCTATGCCGACGCCGCCGACATTCGCCTTTACGCCAAGCACCATCCCCAGGAGGTCACCGAGGATACTCCCCAAGAGGGTACAAAGGGCAAGCATTGCGACACCGGAGATCACCATGGATGATCCTCCCCATATGCGTGCCCGAAGAAATACAAGATCGACATTTGTTCTCCTCCCATGAATACAAAGATGCCGTATATCGAAATTAAAATACACATTATTGCGTTCCTGGCAATTGTATATATAGTGAACGCACGAAAACGCTCTCTTGCGCATACAAAGGGCAATCGAAAATGCGAGATTGGAACACAAAGGGCCGTGAAAGGCTGGCACGTCTAGAAGCCGGCCAGCGCTTCTCTGCCGGCAAGCTTGTCGACCCGCAGCACCTCGTAGCTTTCCTGGAAGCGATCCTGAGACCCGGGGATCGAGTTTGCCTTGAGGGCGACAATCAGAAGCAGGCCGACCTGTTGGCCAAGGCGCTGTCTAAGGTCGATGTCGACAACGTACACGACCTGCATATGGTGCAGTCGGGCGTGGTCTTACCGGAGCATCTCGACATTTTCGAAAGTGGCGTCGCCCGGCGGCTTGATTTTTCCTATTCCGGCCCGCAGTCGGCCCGCATCGCGCGCATGATGTTCGGCGGCCAGATCGAACTGGGTGCCGTTCACACCTATCTGGAACTCTTCGCCCGCTACTTCATTGATCTGACGCCACAGGTGGCCCTCATCGCCGCGGTCAGCGCGGACAAGGCCGGAAATCTCTACACCGGGCCGAATACGGAAGACACGCCAACGGTCGTCGAGGCGACGAGCTTCGGCAAGGGACTGGTCGTCGCCCAGGTGGGCGAGATCGTCGAGCGTGTGCCGCGCGTCGACATTCCTGCCGACCAGGTTCATTTCGTGGTGGACGCCAAGCGCCCCTTCTATGTGGAACCGCTGTTCACGCGCGATCCCGCGGCCATTACCGAAACGCAAATTCTGACGGCAATGCTGGCCATCAAGGGACTGTATGCGCCCTATGGCGTGCGTCGCCTCAATCATGGCATCGGCTTCAATACCGCAGCCATCGAACTGCTGCTGCCGAACTATGGCGAACGGCTGGGATTGAAGGGCAAGGTCTGCACGCACTGGGCGCTGAACCCTCACCCAACTCTGATCCCTGCCATCGAAGCAGGATGGGTGGAGCAGATTCATTGCTTCGGGTCCGAAGTGGGCATGGAAAACTATATGCAGGCTCGCCCTGACATTTTTTTCACGGGACCCGACGGCTCCTTGCGCTCCAACCGTGCCTTCTGCCAGACCGCCGGACTTTATGCCTGCGACATGTTCATCGGCTCGACCTTGCAGATCGACCTTTCCGGCAACAGTTCGACCGTGACTGGCAGCAGGGTCGCAGGTTTCGGCGGCGCCCCCAATATGGGATCGGACGCCCGAGGTCGGCGTCATCCGAGCGAAGCCTGGTTGCGTGCCGGCAGGGAAGCCGACCCCGCCGCAGCCACCCCTGCCCTGCGTCGAGGACGTAAACTGGTTGTTCAGATTGGCGAGACCTTTGGCGACGGCATGGTGCCGATGTTCGTCGAGCGTTTGGCCGCGTTGGATTTGGCCGACAAGCTGCAACTCGATCTGGCTCCTGTGATGGTTTACGGCGACGACGTGACCCACATTGTTACGGAAGAGGGGATCGCCAATCTGCTGTTGTGCCGTGACAAGGACGAACGGGAGCAGGCGATCCGCGGCGTGGCCGGCTACACCGAAGTCGGTCGCGCCCGGGACCGCAAGATGGTGGAGCATCTGCGTCAGCGCAAAGTCATCCAGCGTCCCGAAGACCTTGGAATAGATCCATTGGATGCCGATCGCAGTCTGCTGGCTGCCCATTCCATCAAAGATCTGATGCTTGCCTCCGGCGGCCTCTACAGGCCGCCCACCCGGTTCCGCAATTGGTAAGGCCGATACCATGGAAAATCTGCTCTATGAATTGAAATCGACACAGACCGGCGGAACCCGCGCCGTCGCTCTGGTGGGCGTCGTCGCTTCGGGTAACCTCGAAATATTGCTTGAACGGCGGGAAGCGCCCGACCGGTGCGTCATCGAGATCGCAACGCCGGCTCATGGTTTCGCCGAGTTGTGGGCGGCGGTCACCGAAGATTTCGCGGCACGCTCTGCCGCCGGCGGTCTGCGCATCACGATCAATGATGGCGGCGCACGACCTGACATGGTGGCGCTGCGCCTGGCCCAGGGCGTGCGGCTGATGGAGAAGCCAGAATGAACGATCCTCGCACGCTACGCCGAAGCTGGTACGAAGAATCTGCCCGCGGCCGGTTGCTGCATCTGCTCGATGCCGGCAGCTTCACCGAATTCCTAGGCCCGGAATGGCGGGAGACAAGCCCGCACCTTGCGCTCTTCGATTTGCCTCGGCAGTTCGACGACGGCATCATCGTCGGTGCCGGCCGCATCGACAGTCGCCCCGTGCTGGTGGCCGCCCAGGAAGGGCGCTTCATGGGCGGCGCCATTGGCGAAGTTCACGGCGCCAAGCTGACAGGCCTGCTGCAAGCCGCGGCCAAGATGCGGCGGGATATCGTCATTCTCTTCGACACCGGTGGCGTGCGCCTCCAGGAGGCCAATGCCGGCGAGCTGGCGATCTCCGAGATCATGCGCGCCGTGCTGGACGCACGATCCGGGGGCGTGCGTGTCATCGGTCTTCTTGGCGGCAGGGCGGGCTGCTATGGCGGCGGCAGCCTGATTGCCGGCTGCTGCTCGGCGCTCGTCATCTCCGAGCAGGGGCGTTTATCCGTTTCCGGGCCGGAGGTTATCGAGACGAACAAAGGCGTGGAAGAATTCGACTCCCGCGATCGAGCCTTGGTCTGGCGAACCATGGGCGGCAAGCATCGCTACCTGATTGGCGGGGTTGATGTCTTCGTCGAAGACGATATCCCCGCTTTCCGGGTTGGTGCAATTGCCGCGCTACAACGGCCAGCCATCTTGGACCAAGCGGTGCTGGAAGCGGAACAGACGCGGCTCGAATATCGATTGCGCCGTTTTGGAGATGCCCGTGATGCCACCGAGATATGGGCCCGGCTGCATATTGAACATCCCGCCGAAATACCGGAGCGGGATATCGAGACTTTCCTCACCACAGCCAATATCCATCGGGAGAGTGCCGATGCAGCTCGCTGATATTCTTCCTTCACTCTTTCCAGCCGGCTACGAGATAACGCAGGCGGATGGGCTTGTTACCGGCTGGGGCCGGTTGGACCAACAAAACCGGATCGATCTGATCGGCGTAGCCGACAAGACCTATCCCGGCGTCGATGAGGCGCTAGCCGTGGCCGCGCATGTCCTTTCCGTCGCCCGGCGGCCGGACAGGTCGCCCCTGCTCTTCCTGGTCGACTCCGGCAGCCAACGGATGAGCCGGCGTGATGAACTCCTTGGTCTCAGCGAGGCGTTGGCGCACTTGGCGAAGGCATTATGGCAGGCAGAGCGTGCCGGACATCGCACGGTCGGCCTGCTCTACGGTGGCAGCGCTGCCGGCGCCTTCATTGCCACCGCGCTGGCCTGCGGATCGCTCGCAGCCCTGCCCACCGCCTGGCCCGAAGTCATGGATCTGCCATCCATGGCCCGAGTGACAAAGCTGCCGCTCGCTACGTTGAAGGAAAAAGCCGAAACGACCCCCGTCTTCGCGCCCGGCCTCGATAACCTTCTTGCAACCGGCGCCATAGCAGAAGTTTGGGATCCGGCGGCTTCTTTGAACGCTCAACTCGCAGCAGTTCTTGCCAAGCCTGCTTCAAGTGATCTGCGCGCAAGATTGGGCGCCGATCGAGGCGGCCGGCCGAAGGCCGCCATGATTGCGGCCGAAGTGGAACGGCTGGCTTTGCTCCATGATTGATGTCGCTGCCCTCCGCCGTCACGATCTCGCCTATGTGCGCTCCGAGGCATGGCCCGGCCTGCTGCAAGGCCGAGTCGAGGCGGAAATGGAGCCCGATCTGCTGGCATGGGCAACATTGGGGCGACCGACAATTTTCCGTCGTCGAATCTGCAGCGATCCAACAGATATCATACCCTTGGGGCTGCCACTTCCACCGGGCATGGGGCGCAAACGGCTTGCGCTCGCCTGCCCACCGACTGCCGTGATACGGACAGCGCCTCCTCCTCTGCTGAGGGATGTGCTGCCCGCGGCACCGGCACGATGGCGCCCGACCATTGGCGCGCTGTTGGAGGCAAATGCCTCGTGTCGCTGTTTCGGGAGTTTGGCTTGGCAATACCTGACCGGCCTTTCCTATCTGAGCAATACTTCCGATCTCGATCTTTTGGTCGAGTGTCGCTCGAGCACAGATGCAATGCGAGCGACGGCTTTGCTGAACTATGTTGCCGAACGCGCGCCGATGCGTATCGACGCGGAATTGATCACGCCTTGCGGCACGGCCGTGCAATGGCGGGAATGGCTGTCGGGAAACCCGGAGCTACTGGTTAAATCCCATACCGGATCGGCCCTGATTGCGCGGGAGGCGCTCTTTGCATGACGTTTCCATTGTTGGCTGAACGACGCTCTGTCGCCATCGAGCATTGCGATCCCGAGCTGATCGGACAGTATGCCGCACGAGCGCTGGTTCTGGAGGTGGAAACTTGGCCCAAGCCCGGCTTGGTCAGCCACATCGACAACGGCGCTCACGCCGACATGGACGCTGATCTCCTGCGCCTGAGCGCTCGGACGCTGGAACCATTCTTCATCGCGCTTGCCGAGGCGGGCGCCATGGATGCGAGCATGGATCGTCTGCGCCAAGTCGGTATAGAGGCGGAAAGCGCAATGCGGAGTGCGACCGGAGGGGTCAATACCCATCGCGGCGCCATCTTCGGTCTTGGGCTGCTGGCGGCGGCAGCCGGCTTGGCGGCAACGTGCGATTGGCAGGCGCCGCTCGGTGCCCTGATCAAGCTGCGTTGGGGACAGGATATCATCGGCAAGGCGCCGGAGCATGACAGTCACGGCAGCGTCGTGGCACGACGCTATCGTGTCGGCGGCGCCCGGGCCGAGGCTGCCGCCGGCATGCCGTCCGTCTACGATATTGCCCGCCCGGCGCTTGCCGAAGGACGGCGTCTGGCCATGGGTGACGATGAAGCGGCAAGGGTCCATGCATGCATGGCTCTGATCGCGGTGGTCGACGACAGCAATTTGCTCTATCGTGCCGGCCCTGAAGGGCTGAATTTCGCCCGCGACAAGGCACGCGCCTTCCTGGCGGATGGCGGGGTCGGACGGGCGAATTGGCGCTGGCATGCCAAAGCCATTCACGAGGCGTTCGTCGCGCGCAACCTCAGCCCGGGCGGGTGCGCCGATCTCCTTGCCATGGCGCTATTTACCGAGGTGTTGGAATTGTGACCCTTGCGCTGCTTTGTTCGGGCCAAGGCCATCAGAACCGGGAGATGTTCCGGCTGCTGGCAACGGAACCCGAAGCGCAGCCCATATTCGAGGCCGCGACCGCCGTGCTCGGGATCCACCCAATGGACTTCTGCCGAACTGCCCCCGAAGCCGCCTTGCATGCAAACCGCGAGGGCCAGATCCTGTGCGTGACGCGCGCGCTTGCGATTGTTCGCGCCCTTTTCCCGACCGGCGCGCCCAGCGAAACGCTGGTGGCCGGCTACAGCGTCGGCGAAATGGCGGCATGGGGGGTGGCCGGCATCTGGTCGCCCATGGATACTCTCAGGCTTGTCGATCAGCGGGCACGGGCAATGGATGCAGCGGGCGGGCCAAATGACGGGCTCGGCTATGTGCGCGGTTTGCCAGAGGCGGCCGTGGAACATCTAGCCAACCGGTTCGGCTGCGCAATCGCCATTGTAAACCCGGATCTCCTGTTCATCGTTGGCGGTGACAGACGATCAATCGATGCGCTCTGCGCAGCGGCGCTGCAGGAAGGTGCCGCGCGTGCCGCCCCGATGATGGTACATGTCGCCTCTCATACACCACGGCTCGCCGGTGCGGTCGCACAGTTTGACAACGCTCTTGCCTCGGCGGTCATGAACCGCCCGATCCTCCGCCTCATGACCGCCAGTGGTGCCACCCTTGTTACCGATCCGCATCGCGCTCGAAAAGGTCTGGCACGGCAACTGGCCGAGAGGATCGATTGGGCAGGCATGGTTGAAGCCGTGGCCGAACGTGGCGTGACCGCGATCCTCGAACTGGGGCCTGGCCGTGCTCTGGCGGAAATGGCAGCCGTTGCCCTGCCTTCAGTCATGGTGCGCGCAGTGGATGACTTCCACAGTCTTGCAGGTGTTAGGGCCTGGCTGGCTGCTCGCTGAAATCAAGACCTCTGCCTCGATTCCTCGAAGCGACCGCGGCACAGATACCTCTCTCGTAGTGACGGTGGAAACGGATGCAGACGACCCTTGGGACCGATTTCATTCAGACAAGTGGACGGCCCTATGTCAGTACTGCATGCTGAAACCGATCGGATACAGCGGATTGGCCGTGTCGTGCGGAACGTCGGATTTCTGCGCCAACACCTCGGCCATGGATGAGGGAAGTTCGAACGGCAGCTTGCCTTGCGCCTTCTGCTTACCCTCGATCACATCGAACAGGGCTTCGTCGCTGGCACCGAAATTGGCAAGGATAGCACCGGCCCGATCACGGAGGCCGGTGAGGATCGCCGGCCGCGCCAGATAGATCGTGACAATGGTCGGAACCTCCTTGGCGGCGCTTTTGAAGGCCTCGAAATCAGCATTGCCGTCCTTGAAATCAAGATCGCCCTCCTGGTGACGGGAGCCGAAGAAATAGTTCATATGCGGCTGTTGATAGGGTGCACTCAGCCGCACCAGCGCAAAATCAGCTTCGCGGGCCGTAGCAACGACCGTAAAGCCGCGGGCCGCTGCCACTTTCGGATCGACCCCATAAAGGAACACCTTCTTGTCGCTCCGGACCGGCAGAAGCTTGGCTTTGTTGTCGAGCAACACCATTGCCTTGGCCTGCGCGGCAGTCGCTTCCGCTGCGAATGTCGGATTGCCGACGATCGAGCGTGCCTTCTCCGGATCGACATAGGGATTCTCGAACAGGCCCTGCTCGAATTTCTGGATCAGGATCCGGGTCGCGGATTGATCGATGCGCTCTTCGTTGATCTTCTTATCCTTCACCGCTTCCACGAGAAGGTCCGAGGACGTCACGCCGCCGAACTGATCGACGCCGGCATTGACGGCTTTTGCGAACCGGTCGACACGGCTCATGTCCTCCACACCCCAGGGCATGCCGAAGGTTTCCTCGTTCAGAGTTGGCTTCACACCCGGCTTCTCACCTTCCAGGCAGGTGCCCTTGCAATCGTTGGTGATAAGCCAATCGCTGAGGATGACGCCGTCGAAACCGTATTTCCCGCGCAGCAGGTCGGTCAGAAGCTGCTTGCTGTATCCGGCTCCGACCGGTTCCAGCGGCTTGCCGTCAAGGTTGACGCCCTCGAGGATCGAATAGGTGGGCATCACGCCTGCGACCTTGGCCTTGAACGCTCCTTCGAAGGGGATCAGATGCTCGGCGAAATTATTGCCGGGAAAAACGGAACGGCGGCCATAGGCGTTGTGACTGTCGTAACCGTCCTTTGCAGCACCATAACCGACCCAGTGCTTAGCAACGGCGACGACGCTATCGCGGTTGATGCCGGTCTCGCCGTTCTGAAAACCGGCGACATAGGCTTCCGCCATGGATTTGGAAAGTTGCGCATCCTCGCCGAACGTGCCGTTGATGCGCGGCCAGCGGGGTTCGCTTGCGAGGTCGATCTGGGGAGAGAGCGCCTCCTGGATACCGACGGCGCGATATTCCTGGCGGGCAATGTCGCCGAACCTTCGCACGAGCGCCGCATCGCCGATGGCCGCGAAACCAAGAGTCTCAGGCCACTTCGAGAAGCCGCCGGCAGAAACGCTCGCACCGAGCACGAATTGGAAATGATTGCGAGGATCAGTACTGATCGTCGCCGGAATGCCGAGACGGCCGGCTTCGGCGATCTCCTGCAACTTGTTGTTCTCTCCGGCGAGAACAGCAGGATCGCCAGACAATCGGGTGATGAAGGTGACGACCTTGCGCTTGTCGATCATCTCGCTAGCGCGGTCGAGATCATATTGGGAACCGACACCCATGCCGGCTCCGGGACCGACGGAAGGCGCCGTGCCGTGCATCATCAAGCCCGCCTTCTCCTCGAGAGTCATACGCCTGACGAGATCGGCAGCGCGCTCAGCGGCCGGCAGCCGCCAATCCTCGTAAGGGTCGAGTTTGCCGTTGCTATCGAGATCCTTGAACGACAGCCCGTCCACGTTCAGCGTTTTGGCGATGCGGGCGGAGAGCGCCGGCTGCTCCTGCGACAAAGCCGTCGAAGCGAACAGCGATCCGAGCACGGACATGGCGATGAAATATTTCATGGCATCCCTCTCAAAAGCATCCTAATCGATCCCTAAGCTGAAGGGGCGCAGACTGCGCCGCGTCATTGTGCAATCATATAATCCGTAAGCAAAAACTAACGTAACTCATCGACGATCGGATTGCTGAGAATACCGAGCCTGTCGACTTCCACCTCGACGACATCTCCGGGCTTCATCCACAACGGCGGCTGGCGCTTGGCGCCAACGCCGCCCGGCGTGCCGCTGACAATGACGTCGCCTGGCTCCAACCGAGTGAAACTGGAGCAATACTCAATCTGCTGGGCGATATCGAAAATCATCTGGCCGAAGGTCGCGTCCTGCACGACTGTTCCATTGAGACGCGTCTGAATACGAAGATCGGGCAGCGGACCAAGCTCGTCCGGCGTCATCATCCACGGCCCGAAAGCGCCGGTGTCGGGAAAGTTTTTGCCCGGGGTGAACTGGTGCGTATGACGCTGGAAGTCGCGCACGCTGCCATCGTTGTAGCAGGCATAGCCGGCGACATAGCCCATGGCCTCATCGCGCGTAATGTAACGGCCGGACTTGCCGATAATGACTGCCAGCTCGCCTTCGAAATCGAGTTCCGTCGAGACCTTGGGACGCACGATCGGGCCGAGATGGCCTATCTGGCTATTGGCATAGCGAGCAAAGATCGTCGGATTTTCCACCTCCGCACGTCCCGTCTCCTTGCGATGCATTTCATAGTTCAAGCCGACGCAGAGGATCTTGTCGGGATTGGGAATGACCGGCAGCCATTCGATTTGGCTAAGCGGCGTGGCAGGGGCGGAAGCGGCTGCCTCGGCAACGCCGTCAAGACCGGCGGCGACAGCCGATTTGAGATCGGCATAGCGCGACGCGAGAACCGCGCCGACATCGAGGAAACGATCGCCCTCGACGACGCCCCAGGTCGTGCGGCCGGCGATCTTGACGGTGGACAGTCTCATGGCTCTTGCTCCTGTAGTGGGATCAGACTTGGCGGCGGGCGCTTTCACACCCGCTGCATTTGATCGGTGAAGCGCGTCATCTTGCCGAAGCGCTCAATGGTGCGATCCGGAAAGATCAGCGCGAAGGCGGAAATTGCGCCGATGATGAGGATTGCGGCCGTAAACAGCATGGCATTTGCATAGCCGGCCGCCAGATGATCGGGTCCGGCCGCCTGCACGATCATGCCGGTGACCGCGTTGGACGCGAGCGCAGAGACAGCGTTTGCCGAATAGATCACAACGATCAGCCGGCCGCGCTGGACGGCGGGCGCGACGCTTCCGAGTGTGATTGGGCCGTAGATGGTCGTCAGGCTCGGAGCGGCAAAAGCAATCGCGATCAGCGCCAGTTGCAGCGGGCCGCTGACATGAACCGAGGCGATCAGCGCCAGGCCGCTGACGAGCAATGCATAGCCCGAGGCGCTGCCGAGGGCGGTACGCTTGCTGACACCCTTCTGAAGCATCCGCTGCGCGATCCATGATCCGATGAGCAACAGCGGCGACTGAAAGATATAGACAGCCGAGATGATCGAACCGGTCTCAGTCTGCGAATAGCCGAGACCCTGCTGCAGGAAGGGCGGCAGCCATGTGGCCGACATGCCGACGATCCAGTAAGACATGGTCGACATGATGATGACGCCGATCACGGTCGGGTCGAGCCAGAGCTTGCGAGCCGGAATCGGGGACTCTTCGCCAACAACGCGAGCTTTTTCATTCTCGGCGACCGCATGTGGTCCCTCACCGCCGATGAGCAGCCAGGCAATGATCCAGGCGACGCCGATCAGGCCGCAAAAGAGGAAGCCCGAACGCCAGCCGTAATTGACGATTACATAGGTCAGGATCGGACCGCCGGCGAGCAGGCCGACGCTGATGCCCTGCAGCACGACGGCACTCGGCACGCTGCGCTTTTGCGGGCTGAACCAGTTGTGGCAGGCATGCAATGCCGTCGGCAGCCCAGGTCCTTCTCCAAGGCCGAGCAGGATGCGGCAGGCGACCAGAACCGTCACCGAACTGGTGAAGTAGATCGGGATCTGCGCGATCGACCAGATTGCCGCAAGAATGACGAGGATCCATTTGACGGGGACGCGGCCGATCACGAAGAGGCCGACGAGGACGCCGGATATCGAGAACAAGAGAAAGAAGCTGCTGCCGATCAGGCCGAACTGCTGCGGCGAAATACCGAGGTCTTTCATGATCGACACGGCGGAAAGGCCGAAGACGAGCTTGTCGAAGAAGTTCAGCGTTTGGAACAGAAAGAGAAGGATAAGGACGGCAAAAGGTCGCCAATTGCTGGCGGTATCAGCGGTTGACTTGGTCATATGTTCCTCCCAGAACCCCACAAAAAACTGCAATTCCTGACGGGCGCATCTGTCAGGCGAGACGAGTACGCAGATCGGCGATCTGCTGGCGAAGCGTCTCGACGTTGCTGGCGGCGCCAAAAACATAATGATCAGGGCGCACCAGCGCGGCGACCGCGCCATGGCGGTCGAACCAGGCCGAAAGCACGCCGTCCTTTTCACGAAGCGCCGACGGATCGGCTGCATCATCGTTTTGACGCGCAACGGCTTTCACAACGATCCCGTCGATCGCCTCAGCGAGTGCTTCTCCCTCTCCCGCCCTGATCCGACGGCCGTCGAGAACAAGCCGCCATTCCGGTCCGGTAAAGGTATCCAACAGGCGCGCAGAAGCGCCTTCGACGATTACCGGCTGCGGGAATAGCAATCCTCGCGCCGGTGTGCCTTCCGCTGCGATCAGACCTTCCTCGATCGGCGGTACGATTTCCTGACGGGTCAGGACGGGTGGTTTGCCGCCGCCCTCCGCGAGAATGCGTGCGTCGCGTGCGGCAGCTGCCGCCGGGTCGCGTTCACAGATCGTCTGGCCGATCGCCTTGATCTTGCCGGTCAGCGCCCGCACATGCCGCTTGCGCTCGACCGTGTAAGTGTCCAGCAGCTTTTCGGAAGATTGCCCCTTCAGGATGCGATCAAGCCGCCAGACGAGATTGGAGACGTCGCGCAGGCCCTGGCACATGCCTTGGCCGATGAAGGGCGGCTGCTGGTGCGCGGCATCACCGGCAATCATTACCCTGCCCCGTCGCCATTCGTCGGCGACCAGCGCATGAAAGCGATAGGCGGCGGCGCGCCAAAGCTTACCCTCGTCCGGCGTCAACCAGGGCGACAGCAGCCGCCAGACATTCTCCGGCTTTTCCATCTCGCGTGGGTCTTCGCCTGGCAGAAGCATGATTTCCCACCGGCGGTGGTTCTTCGGCCCCATGATGTAGCTGGTCGGACGCGCCGGATTGCAGAACTGGGCCGAAGTCTGCGGCAGGTTACCAAGTGCAGCCTCATGCACCTGCACATCGACGACGAGCCACGGCTCGTCGAAGACGAGATCTTCGAGCCTCATTCCGGATAATTCTCGCACGCGGCTCCAGGCACCATCGCAGCCGGTCACGTATTTTGCGGTGATCGTCTGATATTCGCCGGAGGCATTCTTAAGCGTTGCGACGACCTCATCAGACCGCGACTGAAGAGCGACCATTTCCGTACCAAGCTCTATCGTCACGCAGTCGAAGCTCTCCGCATGACGCCTCAAGACGGCCTCGACCGGAGGCTGGGTAAACACCATGCTGGGGGTATAGCCGAGCGGATAGGGCTCGGGCACCATATCGATACGGCGAATGAGCTGCCCTTCAGCGCCAAAGTGCTGGGATGCCGTGAATGGTGCGATATGGGGAAGCACTTCGTCGGCAATGCCCATATTGTCGAAATGGCGCAAAATTTCGTGGTCGAGCGCGATGGCGCGCGGCTTGTCGTAAATACCGGTCAGCCGATCGACGACGAGCGTGGAATGGCCGCGTGCGCCAAGCATGCCGGCAGCCACGGCTCCCGCCGGGCCGAACCCGACCACCAGCACGTCATAATGATTTGAAATATCGTTGTCGTTCTTCACAGGCATGCCTCTGCAAGTGTCTACTGGGCGCATCAGGCGCCGGAAAATCCGATGGAAATCTGCGCCTTCTTGCAGGCGTCGCTCTTTGGAGGCGCAATGCCCCAGTGGTCGGTCCGACCGGGCGGCCAGACCCATTCCTCCGGACCTCGGGCTCGGTAGCTGTCATCGACCTGCAGGACTTCCGCGGTGTATTCGATCACCACGCCATGCGGATCGACAAAATAGGCGAAGACGTTGTCGCCCGGCCCATGCCGGCCGACGCCCCAGCCGATCGGATAGCCGTGATCGACGACGCGGCCCGAGCCTCGCATGACGGATTCGAGATCGGGCATCAGGAAGGCGACATGATTCAGCCCATTTGCCGGTGCTTCAGCCAGCACGACCGCATGATGGTCGTCGTTGCAACGCAGGAAGGCCATAAGCTTCGATCGGTCGGTCAAGCGGAAACCAAGAACATCGCGGTAGAATTCCGAAAGCGCCTCGATCTGAGCGCTGTTGATATTCACATGGGCAAGCCGCCCGGGCCGATTGGGGACCACATGCCCTTGCTTGCGGTGGTCGCCGTACACAAATTCCAGAACCGAACCTTGTGGCTCGCGGATGACGAAACGCTCGCCGCCAGAGGGCGCATCGGCGGGCCCGATTTCGCGCAGGACTGCGCAGCCTGCAGTAACTGTTTTTGCGAAGAGCGATCTCAATTCTTCGGGCGTACTCACGCGAAAGCTGATCTTGCGCAATTCCGAGCGGTCGCTTTGCTTCAATTCCAGCACATGAAAATCATCGCCCGTTGCCGCTAGGAAAACCTTGTTCCCCACCCCGGCAACGACATCCAGCCCCCACACGCGGGTGTAGAAATCGACCGACGCCGCAAGATCGGGCGTACCCAGTTCCACGCTGCGCAGAGCAATAACAGGAAATTCGGTCATAGGATCAAACCTCATCCAGAGCCAGAAAGGCTTGCGCATTCCCAAATGTCAGGCGCTCGCGCAAACCTGTATCTGCGAACGCTTCCTCGATGCGAGTAACAGGCTCGTTCTCGCGGAAATTAAAGGGATAGTCGGTGCCGAGCAGCACGCGCTCCTCGCCGAAAATAGAAACCAAGCGGCGCAGCATGTCCGCATCGAAGACCAGCGAGTCCACGTAGAGCCGCCGTACCTGCTCCGCGGGCCTCTCCGGCATGGTCTCATTGAGGGCCGGGAAAGCCGAATAACCTTGCTCCAGCCGCGGCAGCAGCGAAGCGAACGTCCCACCGCCATGACTGAAGGCGATCCGCAGTTTCGGGAATTTCCGAAGTAGCCCGCCGGTAATCACGGATGCGGCTGCCAATCCGACATCGGTCGGGTAGCCGAGCACCTGCTGAAGCGGAGCCGGCCCAAACAGCCTGTCCATACCGGTCGGACGCACCGCATGTACGAACACGGCGGCGCCAAACTTCTCGGCTTCCGCAAAGAACGGATGAAAACGCGGATCGCCGATCGTGACACCATTGATGTTGCTGCCGATCTCGACACCGCGAAAGCCGAGTTCGCCGACGATGCGATGCAATTCGAGGATGGCAAGATCGATATCCTGAAGGGGAACACCCCCAAGTCCGACGAAGCGCCCCTCTCCTTCGGTAACAATCGCGGCGATCGAATCATTGACGTGTCGGACCAGGTCGCAGGCAGCGCTTGTTTCGATCCAGTAGCCGAAGAGTTCCGGCATGGGCGAAAGTGCCTGAATCCGAACGCCGGTCCTGTCCATCTCCTCCAGCCGTCTTTCAGCAACCCAGCAGGCATCGCTGACCGTGCGGTATGGCTTGTCATCGATGCCACGGCAGGTGCAGCCGTTCGAAAAGGCGCCCGGCGCTCCCTTTTCCGCTCCGCTCATTGGATCCTCCCTCATCAGCACCCCTCATAATGTATAAACTTTTCTGCGTAAAGCAAAAATTTATAAATTTCGCGCGGACGCTTCATCGTGTATATAAAAAGCGATTTGCAAGCCAGAGAGCACCATGAACGTCAACCTGCTGAAGAAAGGGGCCGAAAGCCCCGCGACATTGGCAACCAGCATCTATGAGCGGCTGAAGGCCGACATCCTCTCAACGCGACTGGAGCCCGGCCGGAAGCTGCAATTGCGCTTTCTGATCGAGCATTACGATGCCGGCCAGACGCCATTGCGCGAGGCACTGAACCGCCTGACGACGGAGGATCTCGTCATTGGAAAGGAACAGCGCGGCTTCTTCGTGAAACCGATCAGTCTGGATGAATTACACGAACTGACGAAAACGCGTTGCTGGGTGGAGGGGCTGGCGCTGCGCGAATCCATGGCGAACGCAACGCCCGAGTGGGAGGAGGCGCTTCTGGTGGCGCATCACCGGCTGGAGCGCACTCCGCGCTCGCTCAATCCGGACCATTTTGAAGACAATCCGGAATGGGAAAGGTTCCATCGCGCCTTTCATGCGCTTCTCATTGGCGGCTGCGGATCGAAGCCTCTGATCGGCTTTTGCGAACAGCTTGCTGACCGGCTTTACCGCTATCGAGCCCTTTCAATTCGCAAGGCCTTTCGGGTCCGCAAGGTCAGCGACGAGCATGCTCGTATCCTGAAAGCCGTGCTTGATCGAGATACCGCTGAAGCTGAGCGGCTATTGCAGCAACATTATGAGAAGACGGCAGAGATCATCCGCGTTGATCTTGAAGCTGAAACAGTGAGCTCTGACCCGCGAGGCAGAGTAGCCTGATCCCGTCATGAAAGAGCTCGGCAGCGTCTACTTAAAAAGAACGAGGGCGTCGGCGTCGCTCCTCAGTCGAATTGTTCACCATGCCCGATCTGTTCACGAACCGCATCGCCAATTGGCGGATCATCCACCGGATCCGGGTCCGCACTGTTGGCGTCCTCGATAGAGTGAGCCGCCGCGACCAGCGCGCCAAGTACCTCTCGAGTGCCCCACCCCACTTCGTTCGCTGAGGCGATAACTTCTTCTAGGGTTTCTCTGGCCGCCGCCTTCAATTCCTCGAAGCGCTGCTGCAAATCCTGGGATCGTGGTGATGGAAACGGCATGGTCGGCTCCTTTCGTTAACGAGGTAACCCGCAAGACATCGGTCGGTTCCCGCCGACGCCTTAACGGATCCCAGCGGACCAACATTCATCATGACGATGCATAGCTCGCCTCCACAGTTCGCTTGGCGGTATCTTTCTTCAGCCATTGGATGAGAGAGTTGCCAAACATGCCGGTAGCGCCTATCCATCCGGATAGTTTCTAAATTTCCTCTCTTATACCCCTCGCATTTTTATAAAGATACGCGCTCACTAAAATGCCAATGCATGCTGATTCAGCCAAATTGCGAGACAGGTGCCGCGCTTTCAGCATCGACGATCTGCTGGCAGATTCCTCCTTTGCAGCCGCTCTGCGCGATGCCGCATTGGAGTTGCTGGCGATCCATCGCACGGCGCCGAGAGTGGTGCGCTATGTCGCCGACCTGCAGAAGTGGTTGCTCAGCCAGGCGACATTGGCAATGCATTTCGAGCGCAAGCTCAATCCGAGCTGCCCGCCAGTCACGGTCTCCAACCTGAGAAAATTCTTGGCCGAGAACCATGTTGCCAGCCACAACACGGCGATCGCGCATCTGAAGGAGATGGCGCACTATAAGCTATTCGAGCCGGTAGAAAATGCGGACCGGCGCACCAACGCCATGCAGGCTGCCGCCCATACGGAACAGCTGATCCGGCAATGGCTCGACGGACACCTGCGCTCGCTCGATAGCATAGATGCAGGCGATCGATATCAACGGTCCCAAGCCAATCCGACGATATTATTTCGCGCCCAGCCGCAGATCGCGCGTCGGCTCTTCCATCACCCAGGCTGGTACAGCCCTCCCGAAAGCATCACGCTTTTCGTCAAGTCGGAATCCGGCAGCAACATATTGCACGACCTTATGTCGCGTGTGCCAGCAACCGTGGAGGTGGCTGAGCGCTCATGGATAGGTGCTGTTTCGGCACGACTTGCCGCCGCTGACTATCTCATTTCCCGCACTCATACCGGCAGGATACTCGCAACCGCCCAGTCCAAGGGGCTATTAGGATGGGAGACGGCCAAGAAGAGCGGCGACTGCTGGGTTTCGGCGAACCTGGTGCTCGGCTATAGACGGTGGCAGGCCGTGAAATTTGCCGTCATCTCAGACGTCTTTGCGGATATCTAGGGTTTTCGGGCGGCGGCCGGCGATTGCTGCTCCTTGTGGCGCCGTCTGGCGGGGTGCGACGCGGATCTGTCCTACAGCGAGATCATCCGACGGACCGGCGCGGTCACCCATTATTCAATGACCGGCCAGCTCGCATGGCTGGCGTTCAGGGCTTCGCGTCGCCGGCGAAATCTGCAAACGCTTGTTCGATCAACTCGGCCGTCGCGCCGGAGGCGACGAGAGTTGCCAACAGGATCCTCGCCTGCCCCGGCCGTAGGGTCGAGGAATGACTGGCGCCGGCGCCGGCAAGATCGTGACCGCCACCGCCGCCGCCATAGCTTGAAAGCAGCAGCCCATCCGAAACCCGGCTGGAGACCACGACGGGGACGCCGATACCCGCGCAGCGCCTAACGGCTTCCACCAGCCGCGGATTGGCATTGCCCGAACCGAGAGCGGCAAGAATGATGCCATTAGCATCGGCCCTCAGGCTCGCATCCATATGCACAGAGTCACAACCCGGATAGATCGCCACGACGTCGACACGCACGTTGTCCAATGTTGCTTCAAGACGCGGACTTGGCGGATTTTCGAGCGGCCTTGATTGCCGAAAAGCGTCGGCAACATCCGAGGAATGTTTGTAGAGCCCCCAGGCAGGCAGCAGGCGACCGCCGAAAGAGATGAGTACGCCGCGACCCGCATTGACCGGATCGATCGCGGCGGCCACGGCCGCGCCAAGATTGGCAGGCCCATCAGCTTTGGGATGATCTGCGGTGAATTGCGCACCCGTGAAGACGACGGGCTTGTTCAATCCGTGCTGCAGATGGACGAGCAAAGCCGTCTCTTCCATCGCGTCCGTACCATGCAGGATGACGATGCCGCTCACGGCTGCATCCGCTAGCAATTCACCCACCTTCTTGCTGATCTCCTGCATGTCGGCGAGCGTGAGACTTGCCGAGTCCTTCGCCATCAACTCGATGGGCCTGAGATCGACAGGCATATCGGGCAGAAGCGCGAGTAGGCTCCCCCCCGACAATGACGGCGCGCTTGCGCCATTCTCGGCCCGCTCGCTTGCAATGGTGCCGCCGGTGGCAATGACTGCCACCAGCGGATTTATGCCTGTTGCCGTCACGAGTAGCCCCGCTCGATCGCCAGTTGCTGGATGCGGTCGCGCAACAGGTACCAGCCTATGACAAGGGCCGGCGCGATCAGGACGAGCGACGCGATCGTCCAGGTGCCGACGGGATAGTCGAGCGCCATCAGCACTAGCACCGCGAAGAGGAAGACAAGGGTCAAAATGCCGGTATAAGGTGCGCCGAACATGCGGAAATCCGGGCGTGCCATCTCACCGCGCTTGGATAGCTTCCAAAGCTTCAATTGGCACAACACGATAACGGCCCAGGCCGAGATGATGCCGAGCGCCGAGAGATTGAGCGCAATCTCGAATGCCGCTGACGGGACAACGGCGTTCAGCGCCACGCCGATGACGGTCACGGCAGCCGTTACCGCAATGCCGCCATAAGGCACGCCGGCCTTGTTCATCTTCGCAAGCGCTGCCGGCGCCGAGCCGGAAACCGCCATTGAATGCAGGATACGGCCGGTGGAATAGAGACCTGCGTTGAGCGAGGACAGAACGGCCGTCAGCACGACGAGGTTCATGACGATGTCGGCGCCTTCGATGCCGATCGTCCCGAAAAAGGTAACGAAGGGGCTCTCGCCGGCCTTATAGGCCGTATAGGGCAGAAGCAGCGACAGAAGCAGAACCGAGCCGACATAGAAGATCAGCAGGCGTGCAACGACAGTGCGGATCGCACCTGGCATGACCTTACGGGGATCCTCGGTCTCGCCTGCCGTCGTACCGATCAGCTCGATCGACGCATAGGCAAAGACCACGCCCTGTATGATGACGAAGGCCGGCAAGATGCCATTCGGGAAGAAGCCGCCGCTATCGCCGATGATGCTGAACCCTGCCGAATGACCGGCAATCGGCGTTCCGGAGACGACGAAATAGATGCCGATGACGAGGAAGCTGGCAAGCGCGAGAACCTTCACGAGGCTGAACCAGAATTCGAGTTCGCCGAAAACCTTGACCGACAGTAGGTTCATGGAAAGCACGACCATCAGCGCGATCAGCGCAAAGACCCACTGATCGACGCCTGCGAGCCATGGAACGTATTGCTTAAAAAAGTTCATGTAGAGCGCGACGGCGGTCACGTCGGCAACGGAGGTCATGGCCCAGTTCAGCCAATACATCCAGCCAACCGCAAAGGCCATCTTCTCGCCGTAGAATTCGCGGGCATAGGAGACGAAGGAGCCGGAGCTCGGGCGATGCATGATCAATTCGCCGAGCGCGCGCAGCACCAAGAAGGCAAAGAAGCCGCACAGCGCATAGACGAAGATCAAAGCGGGACCGGCTGCGGCAAGCCGCCCGCCTGCCCCGAGGAAAAGGCCGGTGCCGATCGCGCCTCCAATGGCGATCATCTGGATCTGCCTCGGCTTCAGCGCCTTGTGATAGCCAAGCTCCTCATTGGCCGGCGGCCGGCGATCTGCCGGCACATTCTGGATGGTTTTGACTGACATTGCTCCTCCCTTGAGCCGTTTGTCCGTGGACGGGTCCGGGGTGCTCTTTGCACCCGATAGGATGCCGTTCGCTTTGATCAAGCCGTCGATCGCGGTTTACGATCTCCGGTCATGCTGTAATGCTGTAATGCTGTATGACAGATTTTTCCTCTTACACGCTGAATTTGGTGCAGGTCAACCCGGCTCTAAACTTATTGACGCGGTTGGGCGCAATCGATAACAGCTATGCAATCTGTCTTACAGCTTGACAGATATGGCTTGATTTCGACTGCAGGAGGGTAATGTGATCAAGACACGAAGCGAATATGATCTACTGGGCGAAAAGGATATTCCGGCCGATGTCTATTGGGGGGTGCACACCGCACGAGCGGTTGAAAACTTCCAGGTAACGGGCACGCCGATCGGGCGTTACACGCATCTCATCCGCGGCCTGGCCTTCGTCAAGGAAGCGGCTGCCCTTGCTAATCACGAACTGGGTCTGCTCAGCAAAGAAAGGCTCGATCCGATCGTGCGCGCCTGCCGCGAAATTCGTGCCGGCGAGCTCCATGAACAATTCGTCGTTGATGTCATTCAGGGAGGTGCCGGCACCTCGACCAACATGAATGCCAATGAGGTCATCGCTAATCGCGCGCTTGAGCTGCTCGGCCATCCCAAGGGCGATTATGCCCACCTTCATCCGAACGATCACGTCAATCTCAGCCAGTCGACCAATGATGCCTATCCGACAGCCGTCAACGTCGCTGTGATCGAAGCCATCGACAGCCTGGCTGCAGCAATGGAGACATTGCAGACAGCCTTCGAGCGGAAAGCCAAGGAATTCGACAGCATCCTGAAAGTCGGCCGCACGCAACTGCAGGACGCGGTACCGATGACGCTCGGCCAGGAATTTAGAACCTTCGCCATCATGCTCGGCGAAGACAGATCGCGGCTGATCGAATCGGCGGCCCTCCTGCACGAGGTCAATCTCGGTGCCACCGCCATCGGCACAGGCCTCAATGCGCCCCTCGGCTATGCGGCGCTTGCCTGCGCCCATCTGGCCCGGCTCACCGGCCGGCCTCTGGTTACCGCAAGCGACCTCATCGAAGCAACGCAGGATCCCGGCGCCTTCGTCCATCTCTCCGGCGTGCTGAAGCGCGTCGCGGTCAAGCTGTCGAAGACCTGCAACGACCTGCGCCTCTTGTCTTCCGGACCACGGGCCGGCATCGGCGAGATCACACTGCCAGCCATGCAAGCAGGTTCGAGCATCATGCCCGGCAAGGTTAATCCGGTCATTCCGGAAATGGTCAACCAGGTGGCCTTTTCCGTCATCGGCAACGACATCACTGTCACCATGGCTGCGGAAGCAGGCCAGTTGCAGCTCAATGCCTTCGAACCGATCATCGTGCGCTCGCTATCGGAAAGCATCATGCATCTGACCGCAGCCTGCCATATCCTTGCAGAGCGCTGCGTCGACGGCATCACGGCCAATCCGGCTCTCATGGCGCAGCGCCTTCAAGAATCGATCGGCCTTGCCACGGCGCTCAATCCGTTGATCGGCTATCAGGCTGCCACCAAGGTTGCCCGCGAGGCGCTGGCAACGGGACGCACCATACCAGAAATCGTGCTCCAGCATGAATATCTGACCGCCGAACAACTGGTCGAGGCACTACGGCCGGAGCGGCTGGCCAACCTGCCCGCCGCTCTCAATGCTGCGGTTGATCCTCGCCAATGATCGTGGTCACCGCACGCTTCACCTGACCGAGATGCGCTTCCATCGCCGCGATGGCCCCTTCTTCCGATCCCGCCGCAATCGCTTCAACGATGTGGCGGTGCTCGACATTCGAGGCCACGCGGCGCTGCGCCATCATGTTGACCAGCTCAGATTGCTGCATTAACGCATCGCGGGCATCCGTCACGATCTTGGCGAAGACGGCATTTCCCGAGGATTCCGCGATCATCGAGTGAAATTCAGAGTCCAAATTCACCCACTTCAAGGGATCCTCTTCGTGGTCCATCACATCGCAAAGCTCAAGCAGGCGTGCGAGCTGCTGCTCTGTCCGCCGCAGAGCCGCCCAGCCTGCGGCGGGAACCTCAATAAATGGGCGGGCCTCAATCAAATCACGTGCAGAATAACCGCCGTAACGCAGCTCCGGTCCGGGTGTCGACGTTATGACATAGGTGCCGCTGCCGGTGCGAGTCTGGGTTAAGCCGAGTGTCTGAAGGGAGCGGAGCGCTTCGCGGATAATCGGGCGACTGACACCATAACGCGAAGCAAGCTGCGCCTCAGCGGGCAGTCGCGTCCCGACCACCAACCGTCCCGATGTGATTGCCGAACGAATATCCTCAAATACTGCCTCAGCAGCATTTTTCCGACTGATCGGACTTGTATAAGATAACCAATCAGCCACCTCACTCATGCCATCCAACCTTCACAAACATTCTCTGCTTGTCAAGGATCGAACGCCAAACGGGCGCAGCTCTGCGATTCCCTGCCGAACGGCGGCGCCTTGAAGGAATCAGAACCGTCACGCCCCTGAAAATTGGGCCAAGATATTGATTTTTCTGTTACGTCATAAATACTGTAGGGCGATTCCGATTGTCTGTCATATGCTACCGCGACGATCCATTAATTCACTATTGATACAGCCATCGTGCGAATAGGATAGGACGCTTGAGCGTTCTAAGTCCCGAGGTCCTATGTCTGAAGTCGACTGGCTGAGCCATCTCCTAGAAATCATCACGGTCACTGGTCAGCTCGAGGTCCGCTGTGCCTACGGTGCGCCATGGCGGGTGGCCTGGGGCCGCGCGGCGGCGAACGAAATCCCCTACCACGTCATCGTCAAGGGTCGAGCCGTTTTCGAGAATCCGGAGACGAGAACAGCGAGGGAACTGGTGAGCGGAGATATCGTGCTGTTACCTCACGGTGCGGCGCATGTGCTGCACGACGGTAGCGGGCAAACACCCATCCCCACTCAGCAGCGTCGAGGGTCTGCCGGTTGGATGCTGAGCGAAAACGCCAGCCAGGGTGAGCAGCTCGATCTGTTGTGTGGTCGATTTTTTATTGCACCGCCGCATGATCGACTGATCCGCAACTACCTGCCCACAAACCTCGTGGCGCGGGCCATGGATGGCCAGGGAGAAGACGGTATCGGTTCCGCTTCCAACCAGCTGGCCAGTCTGGTGGGGCTGATGCGAATGGAATCGACCGGCGACCGAGCCGGAGGGCGCGCGGTTCTCAATGCACTTTCTTCGGCCCTTTTCACACTCGTGCTTCGCGCCGCGAGCGAGTCCGAGAGAGCCCCCGAAGGTCTATTGGCGCTGGCCGCCCATCCGCGGCTGGCTCCAGCCATCGCGGCCATGCTTGCCGACCCAGCCCAGCCTTGGAAACTGCCTGATCTCGCGGCCTTGTGCGGCATGTCACGTGCTACGTTCATGCGGCACTTTCAAGACAGGCTGGGTTGTTCAGCCCTCGATCTCTTGACTGATCTGCGCATGAGCCTGGCAGCCAACGAGTTGAAAAAGCCTGCGATCAGCACGGAGGCTGTGGCCGAAACGGTTGGCTATCAATCTGTTTCGGCATTCCGACGTGTCTTTGCCGAGAGAATGGGGATGACGCCCGGGGAATGGCGCAGACAGGCGTATGGCGGCGAGACGGGCGCGGGTTAGGTTAGACACGCGGGATTTGATCCTTTCGCGCATCATATTGAGGTAATAAAGTCTCGTTATTCTCAAATAGGTCAGTAAATTGGGCTCCGTAATCACTTGATGAGGGAGCCACTCAATGAACTACATCAGCAACGCAGCCAACGAACCGACGCCGACGAATGCCGTCATCGAAACCATTCTGAGTCGTAGCGCTGCCAAATACTACGACACCACCGCCGCGCTGAGCGACGATCAGATCCGCGATTTGGTGCGGATCGGCACTTCCGCGCCGACATCGTTCCACCTGCAGAACTGGCGGTTTATCGCTGTCCGTACGCCAGCGGCAAAGGCTCGGTTACGTCCGATCGCCTGGAATCAGCCGGCGATCAGCGACGCCGCCGTTACCTTCATTATCGTCGGCCGGTTGGCCGATGCCAGCACCGTGCCCGCCCGTCTGGCGCCGGTGGTGGAAGCCGGCATCATGCCGGCGCATCTGGTGCCGGAATGGGAAGCGCCCGCTCGCGGGCTCTATGACGATCAACCCCAGCGACAGCGCGACGAGGCGGTACGCACTGCTACTTTTGGCGCCGCGGCGATCATCTATGCAGCGCGCTCCCTTGGTCTGGGTTCGACGCCGATGATTGGGTTCGACGCAGAAGCCGTGCACAGCGAGTTCGGCCTGGCCGAAGACGAAATCCCAGTCATGCTCCTGAGCGTAGGGCCGGAGCGGGCCGGCAACTGGCCGCAGAAGCCGCGCCTGCCGGTGGCCGATGTCCTGGACTTTGCATAATTCGCAACCCAATCAGAAACTTACGGAGATTATGATGCCTAGAACTATTGCCCTGAAGCCTGAACAGGTCCCGGCCGAATCGAAACAGACTCTCGATGCTTTCACCAAGAGCATCGGGTTCACCCCCAACATGATGGCGGCCTTCGCGCAGAGCCCGATCGCGTTCAACGCGTGGGCCATTCTGCTCGGCTCCCTGAGCAAGGCGCTTGACGTGAAGACACGAGACAGCATCGGCCTCGCCGTCTCCGAAGTGAACGGTTGCAATTATTGCCTGACGGTTCACAGCTTCACCGCCGAACACATGGCCAAGCTGCCGGCCGATGACATCATTCTCGCCCGGAAGGGTCATGCCAACGATCCGAAACGAGATGCCGCCGTCCAGTTTGCGCAAAAAGTCATAGAGACTCGAGGGCAGGTCAGCGACGCCGATCTGAGCGCCGTCCGCGATGCCGGCTACACCGACGCGAACATCATCGAGATCGTCACACTGGTGGCGATGTACTCCCTGACGAACTTCTTCAACAACGTATTCGATCCCGAGAAGGATTTTCCCGCGGTACTGCCGGCCGGGTCGATCTGACCCTATCCCGTCGCAACATCTTGAAATCATTGGGATCGATCACATGAACATCCTCCATCTTGATAGCAGTTCGCGTCGACAATCGCATAGCCGTCAGCTGTCGGCGGCGATCGTCGAAAAGCTTCTCGAGGTTGCGCCTGGCGCAAGCATCAGCCGGCGTGGTTTGGGGACCGAACCCTTGCCTCACGCCGTGGCTGATTATGCGGTCGCGCTATCGACGCCGGCCACATTGGCCGCCCCACCGAAGGGTTCTCTGGATCTTTCCGAAGCGCTTGTCCAGGAGGTGGAAGCGGCCGATGTGGTTGTCATCGGAACGCCGATGCACAACTTCACGATCCCCTCGGCCCTCAAAGCTTGGATCGATCAAATCCTGCGCGTCGGTCGCACGATGAAGTCGACGCCGGCGGGGAAGGTAGGAATGCTTCTAGACCGTCCGGTGTTTATCGGCGTCGCCTCCGGCGGCATTTTTAGCGGTGGCCGAGCCAACCAGCCGGACTTTCTCACGCCCTATCTGTCGCTGGCACTCAGCTCCATCGGGCTGAAAACCCAGCAGTTTCTCCTCCTGCAGGGCACCGCGTTTCTCGACTGGGACCAAGCACCCTTGGCGAGAGAGAAAGCCCTCGCCGCTCTCGACCTTACTGTGGTGAGGGAGCTTGAAGTCATGCACAGCGGTCCTGCCGTCCTGTCGAGCGCCGGCTGACCCTAACGCGATGCTGCCTGCTTTGGAGGGTGTCGCCAGACACATTCTGCGCCGCAAGCTTGGCACAGCCGCATCCTAACCCCTCCGGCCCACCGGACTACGAAAACGAGGCCTTCAGATGACTTTACCAACCAACCCGCGCCCCCAGATCGGCGACAGGATCATCGACAATTCAGCACCGCCCGATGACAGCGCAGTTCGAGAATGGATCGGACCGCAGGCATTCGGACATTGGGCGGAACTGCGGAATTGGATCGACGAGTTCTATCCTGCCGTTTTCGAGCCGGACTGGCTCTACGGTGGCAAGAACCGCGGTTGGTCCTTGCGCTACAAGAAAACCAAGGCATTCACCACCTTGGTTCCGGAATACCGGCGGTTTTCGGCTGTCATGGTCATGGGCGGAGCAGAACGAGAGAAGTTTGAGGAGCGGCGTTATGTCTGGCGCCCACAACTGGTCAAGCTCTACGATGAAGCCAAAACATACATCGACGGTAAATGGCTGACCCTTGGCATCGCATCGACAGACGATCTGCACGATGTAACTGCGCTTTTAACGATGAAGCGCCCGCCACCATCGTGCGGTTGAACGTCACGGAAATCACCGATTTGTGGCGCCGCGGCTCCGCGGAACTCGAGCGGCGGTCTCATCGACATCGCACACCAATTCAAAATCAAGGTCATCGCCGGAGCGAGAGACAGCCAAGATCGAAAGGCTTTCCGCAAGCAATCTAGTCTGAACCAACAAATGTCTGAGGAGATAATTCCCATGAAAGCGATCATAGCAACTAATCAAGCCGCGGGAACGGCCGGCATGAAGCTGGTGGAGCAGCCCGAGCCGCAGGCGGCCATAAACGACGTCATCGTTGAGGTTCATGCGTCGGGGTTCGTCCCGACCGAACTGACCTGGCCCTCGACCTGGGTCGACCGCGTTGGCAACGAGCGAACACCGTCGATACCCGGGCATGAGCTGGCCGGGGTGGTCACCGCTCTAGGTTATGGCACGACGGGACTGTCGGTAGGTCAACGGGTGTTCGGCCTCACGGACTGGTATCGCGACGGGACCCTGGCGCAATACGTGGCTGTCGAGGCGCGCAACCTTGCGCCGCTGCCGGGTGAAGTCGATTTCACGGTGGGCGCGAGCTTGCCAATCTCAGGCCTGACCGCGTGGCAGGGATTGTTTCAGCACGGCCGTCTCCAGCCCGGCCAGAGTATCCTTGTTCATGGTGCCGCCGGCGCAGTTGGCTCGCTTGTGGCACAGTTAGCGCGCGACTTTGGTGCCTATGTCATTGGCACCGGGCGCTCCGCCGACCGTCACAAGGCTCTCGAGTTCGGCGCGCAGGAGTTTGTGGATCTTGAAAACGATGTCCTCGAAGACGTGGGTGGCGTCGATCTGGTGTACGATGTCATTGGCGGCGATATTGGAAAGCGTTCCGCAGGCCTGATACGCGCAGGAGGAACGCTGGTGTCCATTGTTGGGCCAGTCGAGACGCGGCCCGCCGACGGTCTGGCGATCGACTTCGTCGTCGAATCCGATCGTGCCCAGCTGGGCGAAATCGTCCAGCGGATACGGGACGGACGCCTACGGACGAACATCGGCAATGTCTCTACGCTCGATAGCGCCGTCGCCGCTCTCAGCTCGACCGAGCGACGCACCGGGAAGACGATCATCCGCATTCGTCCATGAGAGACTTCGGGGATCGATACATCGAGCCACCGGATAGCGAACGCGGTCCTCGACCTGAGTCTTGTCGGCCGAAGCAACAACTCCGGCCGACACGCTAGCGAAATTTCCGGGCCGCCAACAACTACGGGGCGGCCGCAGCCGTGCTCTTGAAGGGATGCCGTTCAACATCTGCTGTGACCCGTCTGAAAAGGGAACAGTCTTTGGCGCTATCGGTTGGCTCAATATGGTCTTCGCTTTGTCGCCTCTCGACGTCCATTGCAGCAAAGCTGTAACAAATATTGGCGTTTAGGTGACGTTTGAGGCGTTTGGGACCGTTGTTGGCCGATCCGAATTTTTCCTTGGCTCAAGCAACACATGGCTGATTTCGGCGATGACGCTATCTACAATTCGGGCGGCGAATACGTTTGTCCAATTCTGCGATTGCACGATTGCGGTAGAAATCTCGAGCTCGACAGTCGCCTGATCTTTCCGACCGGCATGGAAATGCGCAAGCCCTCGGAAAGCAGCGTTCAAACAACGGTTCGTGTCATTGCTGTCGTCGGCTTCAGCGAGTAGGGCCAGGGCCTCCTCATGACGTCCGAAACGGGCCAGCGCAGCGCCGCGAGTACCCTTCAACGTGGCAAGTTCGGGCGCAAGCAGGAGCGCTTTCTGTGTCAACCGGTCGAGATATGCGTTATCGCGCAGACCTTCATTTGCGAGGACATGCATGGAGATGCTCTCCATGATTAGGAGTTGCTCACTACGCGAGGGTGCAATGGACAGCTCGTGCTCTAGAGCAACGATTTGCTGCTCAGGCTGACGATGGATCAAGCTGTTGAGTTCGAGAAGAAGATAGGCAATCCGATCCGACTGGCGACTGAGCGCAGGCTCTTCAATACCTGCATAGGGTCGCAATGCATTCAGGTAAAGCTGCCGGTGCATTGCAAGGTAATCGACCTTCGGCCACACGGTTTGCCACAAGGCCAGCATGTCATTCGCCATGCGCTTGCCATATAACGTGGAGTAATGTGGCATGAGATTGGAGTAGATCATAGGGACCTGAAATGCGAGGGCGGGAAAGAGCACCACCCTCAGGGCAACTGCATCACTCGAAAACCGTAAGGCAACGATCAGGATGGCGAACCAGGCCAGATCCATCACTGGCCCGCCAGCAATGAAAAGCAGCCGCGCCGCTTTAGCGTAACGCAACTTCGGAACGCCGGTTACCCTGCCCCCAAGCGGGATGAGCCCGACAATAATTTCCGTCCCAGACCAGCGGCCGCGAAAGATGATCGGCCCTCGGCCGAGACGAATTTCCTGTATCTCCATTTTCACGCTGAGGCCGGCCAGCACATGGCCCATCTCATGCAAGATGAAACTTATCCAAGGGCTGACGAACAGAGACAAAATAAATAAAACAAACATAATAAGAATATTTTCCGCCGGTTTCGGTAGGACTTAGAGGAGTTTCGTGACGAGCGATCCTAAGGCAGGCTCATCGGTTTCCGGTGTCGCAGACAGCTGCGCAGCACCTAGGCGCCGATGCCGATGACACTCTCGCGAACACCCATTAGTTTCGCAGCTCTCTCGTTCAAGCGGCTTCGTCGTCGGGCCGCTCTGGGGTGCGAGCACATGACCGGGCTGGAAGGAGACTGGTGCGCGACGCGGTTTCCTTGCCTTGAAGGACTGGCGAAGAGCTAGGCAGCGTTCGCCGCGACAGGCTTCCCGAACCTGCCGATGTTCCCGTCGCCCCATGCCTTCAATGCGACAAGGATCGGCTCGAGACTGCGTCCCAGCGGCGAGATCGTGTATTCGACCTTCGGCGGAACCTGCGCGTAGACCTTGCGCTCGATCAGACCGTCGTCCTCGAGCTCGCGCAACTGGTTTGTCAACGTGCGCTGCGTGACACCCGCCACCTGCCTGCGGATCTCGTTGAACCGCATGGTTCCTCCTAGAAGATGGAAGAGGACGACGCATTTCCACTTGCCATCGATCAGGCTGATCGCCGCCTCGACCGAGCAGCCGGGATTGCAGTCGAAGCGGGAATGACGAGCCTTGGCCATGACGATATCCTTTTGATCCTTAGATGCGTCTTCGCATGTAGTTCGTACTGTTGTAGTTATTGCAGGTTTCTCGTCGCTGCAAGATGCGAGATTCGTATTCCGCGGCCTGCGGCGACATTGGAAAGACGATCACCTAGCGCAAGCAATCTATTGAATTTACGTCGTAAAGACGAGAAGTCGCCGCTTCCTGCAATCAGCTTCACGGTATCCAGAAGGATACTATTGGCAAGCGTTGTGCGTATCCAAACAGAACGCCCGTACGGCTATATGGAGGTGACTGGTTCGACGATCCCACCAACTGGAGGACCGCTGAAGCCACCCAGGAAAGCAACCTCAAGGAATTTCCAATGTCAGAAAATAGCTTCACCTCCCGTTCGATCACACGGGAAGCCGCCGCAAGGCTCGTCGCAGAAACCATCGCCGCATCGGAGCGCGTCGGCTTCGAACCAGTCGTCGCCATCGTCGACGCTGCAGGAAACCTCAAGGCTTTCGAGCGCAGCGACCGCAGCTCGTACCTCGCCGTCAACATCGCCATCGACAAGGCCTACACGGCAGCCTCCTTCGGCCTCTCGACCGCGCAGTGGGTCGACCTCCTTGAAGACCGAGGTGCGTCGAACCTTCGCCACGTCCCGCGTGTGATGGCGGCGGCCGGCGGTTTCCCGATCATGGACGACGGCATGATCGTCGGCGGCCTCGGCATCTCCGGCGGAAGTTGGGCGCAGGACCAGGAAGCTGGCGAAGAAGCGCTTCGCAACTTCGCCAAGTGAAAGCAGTTCAAGGAGCACAGAAAATGAAAGCAGTCGGATACAAGACCCCCTCGGCCGTCGACGGGGCAGATTCCCTCGTAGACATCGAGATCGCCAAGCCGGTCCCGGAAGGCCACGATATCCTGGTCGAGATGAAGGCGGTTTCGGTGAACCCCGTCGATTACAAGATCCGTCGCAGCACGCCCCCGGCGGAGGGCATGGACTGGAAGGTTATCGGATGGGACGCTGCAGGCATCGTCGCCGCCGTCGGCCCCGAGGTCACCAGGTTCGCTCCAGGCGACGAGGTCTGGTATGCGGGTTCGATCCTTCGGCCGGGCACCAACGCGGAGTTCCATCTCGTCGACGAGCGCATCGTCGGCCACAAGCCGTCCAAGCTGGACTGGTCCGACGCCGCCGCTCTGCCGCTGACCACGCTGACAGCCTGGGAAGCTCTCTTCGACCGGATGAATGTGAAAAAGCCGGTGTCGGGTGCTGCGAACGCCATTCTGATCATTGGCGGTGCCGGCGGCGTCGGCTCGATCGCCATCCAGATTGCCCGGCAGTTCACCGACCTGACCGTCATCGCCACCGCGTCGCGTCCGCAGACGCGTGAGTTCGTGACGAAGATGGGCGCCCATCACGTCGTCGACCATTCGAAGCCCCTGGCACAGCAGATCGCGGATCTGGGCATCGGCGCGCCTGCCTTTGTGTTCTCCACCACCCAGACGGAGAAGCATGTGGTGGAGATCGCAGAGTTGATATCGCCGCAGGGCCGCTTCGGCCTAATCGACGACCCGAAGAGCTTCGACATCATGCTGTTCAAGCGCAAGGCAGTGTCGATTCATCACGAGCTGATGTTCACCCGCTCGATCTATCAGACGCCCGACATGATCGAACAGGGACGGATTCTCGACGAGGTCGGCGCCGCCGCCGATGCCGGCCGCATCCGCTCCACGGCGACGGTGCGCCTCGGCACGATCAATGCCGACAACCTGAAGAAGGCGCATGCTCAGCTCGAGAGCGGCTCGACCATCGGCAAGGTCGTCCTCGAAGGGTTCTAACAACCGAGAGCGGCCTTTCGCGGCCGCCCTTCTGTTGCATCCGACGTTCCTATTCGTCGCCACTGCAAAATCCGGGCAGACGCAAATCCGTTTGATCCGAAGTGGGACAGCTACTTCACTGCGAGGAGGGTCTGCCATCGAAAATTACAGATCCACGCGGTGAGTCCGCATACTCTCCCGACACACAGGAACCGGCGGCTCTGGTCAAACAGGGTTTAGCGGAGGCTTGAGCCCTATGCGGGGAAACTCGCACGTACAGTTCTTAGGGAGGAGCGACCCCGCAACGGATCGTTCCTATCCGCGGCTGCCTGAATTGGGCAGCCCTGCGACGCTGCATTAAGGATCAGATGACCGACCGGCGAACACAAGAGCGTAAGCACGGAACGTAGCCGCGCCACTATCACTGCATCCGTCACCTGCTCCCTCGGAACGGGACAGCGCTATCGCCTGCCACACTAGGGAAGACACTCGCCAATTCTCGGTAACTTATTGTCTGGTCCCGACAACGCATAATCACCGTCCTTGCTTCTACGAGACCTTGATCGGCTGCTTTGCGAAACCAGGCTAGGGCTTCGGCCTTGTCCTGAGCCACACCCCACCCGCGCGCATACATATTCCCAATATGATCCTGCGCAACCGCGTTTCCTTTATCCGCCGCCTTGCGGTACCACAGCATTGCCTGGCTGTAGTCAAGGGGTGTTCCTTTGCCACAAACATACATATCGCCAACGTTAACTTGGCCGGCGGCACTACCGGCATCTGCCGCCTTGGGGCAGACTAAGCTAACCGCACTTTTCGATTGGTTTTTCGGAAGGTCGCGTACCAACCCAATCCAATTTCGCTTTTCGGCCATTCAACACCGTTGCGCAATTGCAAATCATATATTTTGATTGCGCATCACTGCCTGAAATCACCATCAGCAGCAACTGAATTTATTGCGTTTTCCCGGCTGAATGCAATGGTGTGTAAACGATCCTTAACGGGTGGTTTTTTGAACTACACCACGAAGATAGGTGCACCGGCATCCTACCCCGTCTGGCCCCGCTTGGGGAGAGCTGTTTGATTGTCGATATACAGTAGTGACTGGTCTGTCTGCGGCTTTCCTGCCTAGCTTCCTCACCGAAAGTGCGGGATTCCGATGAGGCCGCAGGAGCAACGATGCGATGCATTATCTCAAACCCGCGCGTCAATGCTCTCATAGTCTGTCGCAGACATAGGGTGGCGGGAAGTGCAGCGTTTCAGTGCGGCTCAGTGAACGATATTGCAACCAGCCTTCTAAATATGGAGATGTTGTCTTCTCGATGATTGAATCGGCTCACCATAGGCTGCAGGCAAGTCGAGGAGACCGCTCATGACGCGCAGGCAGTTTGCGATATCCAGCAGCATATTCACAGTGGTGATGATCGTATTCATCGCTAACTTTCCATTTCTACTTATGACCCTTGTACGCATGACCCACTGCGCGGCCGATACATGTGGGGCTGTCGGACTCGTCTTTGGTATGTATGGTCGGATGCTGGGTGTTCTGATCTACGGGACAGCAATGTTGCCGTCATTTCGCTCGCTGCTGGTTGAGTTTCTGGTGGGTTGTCGCGTCGTTCTTTTGGCTTCTCGCTGCCCGCGACGCGCTGATGACCGGCTTGAATTTTTGGGCCGTAGGCTTGTCCTTGGGAATTCTGTCGTTCCAATGGCCGGTGACGCTGATTTTCCTTCTCGCCTTCCTTATCTTCCTCTCGCTCTGGAAAGGGTTCGACGAGAACGCCGTCGGCCGGTCCGCCATCGACGGTTTTAAGACGCATGGGATGGGTCCTTGAGCCACGTTCCAAATTGTAACAATGCGAGCTATTTGGTGACGGTGGAGGCGCCGATAACTGTGGATGGCCAGCCCGCAACTGTAAGCGTACGTCCGGCTTCGTGGCTGAGGTGGCTTGCCCTACACAATGAAATTGGGGCACCGCTAGTTGCAATTAGCTGTCACTTGCCGGGGCCAGACCGTTACCAGATTGTAGTCAGCGGCGCCGTATACGGCTGTGTCTCAAACGAAATTGACCTAAACCCGAAAGGCGCTGCTTATGTAGTCGCCTCGGGCCTGGCTTTTTCCCCTCTTGAGAAAAGACATGGATGTTATTCGCGGCATCGCAAATGACATTTCCGATGTACGTCATCGTCGCATTTGGAGCGACGATCGAGATCATCGGTATCTGGCTCACGATGCTTTCTCGCAAAATGGAACGCGCCAGCAACCGCTCCACCGGCGAGTAACGCCCCATCACTGCACGGCGGCGAGCGCAATGCCGTCGGCGACTTCCTGGCAGCGATCGGTCAGAGTGGCGGTCGCGACACGCAGATGGCTGCTCGGCAGTACCGAGAATTTCGCTCCGGGATGAACGGCAATGCCCCTCGCCGCCAGCGTGACCAGCGCAAACGGTTCCGAGGACACAGGGATCCAAGCGCAAAGACCACCTCCATGGGCAGCCTCGACGCCGCGCTCGGCGAGCGCATCGATCAGTGCCGCCCGGCGTTTGGCGTAGAGGTCGCGGGCCCGGAAGAGCGTCTCGTCCGTCGCCGGATCGCGCAATAGCCAGGCCGCCGCCGATTGCAGGATGCGGCTCGTCCATCCGGCGCTGAAGGCACGGTAGGACTGGATCTGTTCGATCATTGCCCGCGAACCGGACAATACGGCGAGCCGGAGGTCCGGTCCGTGCGTCTTCGAGAAGGACAGGACATGAATGACACGGTCGGGATAGAGTGTGCCGAGCGAGTGGCGCGGCGCCGACGAGATGTCGGCCACCCCGTCATCCTCGACGACCAGCGTATCGCTATCCTTGAGGATCGCGCCCAGTTTTTCCATGCGCGCGGCACTGACGCTTTGGCCGGTAACGGAGTGAACGCGCGGCTGGAAGATGAAAGCGGCCGGCCGGTACTTCATCGCATTCTCCAGCGACGCCGGCACAGGTCCCTCGTCATCGCACTGGACCGGCAGTATACGGACTCCGCGATCTTCGAGAATATCGAGAAGCCGCATGCCTGTCGGCATTTCAATTGCGACTGAAGCGCCCGGCGTTACCAGGGCATGGATCAGCGTATAGACGGCATTGTAGCCGCCATTTGTCGCGAGCAATGCTTCCGGCTGATAGGGCCATGAGCGTCTGACGGCTTCTTCCAGCTCGGGGAGAATGCGGCTGCGCTGGTAGCTGTTTACATTCTCCGCATTCGCGCCATAGGCCATCGCCTCGGCAAGTTTCGGCAGCAGCCGGACATCCGGCACTGCTGCCGTCAGGTCCAGAACGCCCTCGCCGTAGTCACCGACGCTCGCCAGACGCTCCGGCTTGGCGATGAAGCGGTCGCCGCTCACCCAGGTGCCGTTTCGGCCGCGGCCGCTGATGATTTTCTGCCGCCGCAGCTCGCTCCAAGCTTCCGAGATGGTTGCCGGGCTGATTCCGAGCGCAAAGGCGAGGTTACGGATCGCCGGCAATTTCGTGCCCACAGGCAGTGCTCCGGCCCGGATCAATGCACTGGTTTCGATCGCGATTCCGCGAATCGTACGATCTTTCAATTTTTCTGCAAACCAGTTTGCGTCCCCAGTTTCACTCATTTTCGCGCCATTTTTTAATGTTCAATAACGTAATAACATTTGATCAATCTGATTTGAACATTTACCCATTTCGAAAACAAGCTTTTTGAAGGGAAATTCCGATGCCCTTGACGCTCCGCCTCGCCCTTCGTGACTGGGACTACATGACGCCGCTGATTCTCGGTGACGTCTCGTCGCCGAGGCTCGACATCAAGGTCGATCGTGTCGGCACGCTGATCTCGCATGTCGGCAGGAGCGAGGAATATGATGCCGCGGAAATGTCCTTCAGCCGCTACACGCAGCTTCGCATCGACGGCGACGAAAGCGTCACCGGCATTCCGAACTTCATCATGCGCGGCTTCCGCCATCGCTGCATCGTCACGACCACGCACAGCAAGCTTCGCGAACTCGGCGATCTCGCCGGGAAGCGCATCGGCGTCACCGGCTGGCGCGACTCCGGCAACACCTGGACGCGCGCCGCGATCCGCCGCGAGGGCGTCGAGGTCGAGGATGCGATGTGGTACGCCGGCCGCCTGACCGAGGCTCATCCGATCGTCGACCGCCTCGACGGTTTCGGCCGCCCCGGCCGCATAGAAGCGGTCCCCGGCGAACGGCCGATGGTCGAACTTCTAAAGGAAGGGGTGCTCGACGCGATCTTCACACCCTTCATGCCTGAAGGCTATTTCGCCAGCGGATCGCCTTTCCGACAGCTGCTATCCGACTTCCGCGGTGCCGAACGTCGCTATTTCGACGACGTGGGGTATGTGCCCGGCATGCACCTGATCGGCATCAAGTCGAGCATCGCCGCCGAACATCCTTGGGTGATCGAGGAGCTCAGCCGGCTGATCGATGAATCGCAGCGCATGTGGCTTTCCAAGCGGCGGAAGTACGCCGAGACGACGCCTTTCATGTTCGACGAACTGCTGAAATGCGCCGCCGAACTGCCGCAGGGCTGGGACGCGAGCGGTTTTGCGCCCAACCGAAAGATGATCGCCGACTTCGCCGGTGAACTGCACGCGCAGGGCATCCTGCCGCGGCTGATGACGCCGGAAGAACTGTTTCCGCTCGATATCGACGGCAAGCCGATACCTGCCGCCGCCTAACACGCGAAAACGTAAATCAAAAAGGGGAATGACCATGCAATTGAGGAAAATGGCCACTCTTGCGCTCGCCGGCGTCATGCTCTCCGGAGCCGCCTTCGCCGAAGACGCAAGCCTGCCGAAACTCTCGGTCAACGAGGAGCTGAAGGCCAAGTTGCCGGAGGCGATCCGCACCGCCGGCAAGATGATTTCCGTCAACAACGGTTCCTTCCCTCCCTATGAGATCGTCACCGGCACCGAGATGACCGGCGCCAGCGCCGACCTGACCGACGCGCTCGGACGGGTGCTCGGCGTCAAGATCGAGCATCAGACGGTCGGTGGCCTGCCCGCCCTCCTCGCCGGCATCAATTCCGGGCGCTACCAGTTCGCCTTCGGCCCCGTCGGCGATTTCAAGAGCCGCGAAGAGGCCAATGACTTCGTCGATTGGGTCCAGGAGTTCGTGGTTTTCGCGGTCCAGAAGGGCAATCCGAAGACGATCACCTCGCTCGACACCGCCTGCGGCAACCGCATCGCCGTGATGGCTGGCGGCTCGGCGGAAAAGGTCATCCAGGTCCAGGCCGAGAAGTGCAAGACCGATGGCAAGGGTCCGATTGAAGTCCAGTCCTTCACCGATCAGCCGAGCTCGATTCTCGCTGTCCGCTCGAAGCGTTCGGATGCCTTCTTCTCCTCCCAGGCGCCGCTCACCTATTTCGTGTCGCAGGCCAATGGTCAGTTGGAGCTCACCGGCGTCGGTCAGAAGAACGGCTTCGAAGCGCTCTACCAGGGCGCCGTCGTTCCGAAGGGCTCCCCGCTCGGCCCGGTGCTGCGTGACGCGGTCAAGCTTCTGATGGATAATGGCACCTATGCCGCCATCATGAAGAAGTGGGGCCTCGAGAACAATATCATCAAGGAGCCGGGCATCAACCTCGGCGGGACATTGCCGAAATGAGCACTGATATCAAGAACACAGCATCGCCACCCGGCGATGCGGCACGGGATGTGGCACATGCCCACAAGCCCTTCCCCGCCGGTCGTGTCGGGGCCTGGGTTGTAGTCCTGATAATCGCGGCCTACTTCGCCTGGTCGGTTGCCGGAAACGAGAATTTCGGCTGGCCCGTCGTCGCCCGGTATTTCTTCGATCCTGTCGTCATCGGCGGCCTCTACGTCTCGCTTGGCCTGACCGTTGTGGCAATGATCATCGGCGTCGTCCTCGGTCTGCTGCTCGCCGTCGCCCGCATGTCGAAGGACCATCTGGCAAGCTCGCTTGCCTCGCTATTCATTTGGTTCTTCCGCGGCACGCCGCTGCTGGTGCAGCTGATCTTCTGGTACAATCTTTCCACCCTCTTCCCGACACTGTCGATCGGAATCCCCTTCTTCGGACCGACCTTCGTCAGCTGGGACACCAATTCCGTCATCAGCCCGATGACCGCCGCCATTGCCGGCCTTGCCCTCAACGAGTCTGCCTATATGGCAGAGATCATCCGCGGCGGCCTGCTATCGGTCGACAAGGGCCAGTTCGAGACCGCCGAAGCCTTCGGCATGACGCGCGCAAGGGCGCTTCGCCGCATCATCATCCCGCAGGCGATGCGCTCGATCGTTCCGCCGACCGGCAACCAGCTGATCAGCATGATCAAGGCGACCTCGCTCGTCAGCGTCATTGCCATGGCCGACCTGCTCTACTCGGTCCAGTCGATCTACAACCGCACCTTCGAAGTCATCCCAATGCTGCTCGTCGCAGTCACCTGGTACCTGCTGATCACCTCGGTGCTGAATATAGGCCAGAGCTATGTCGAGCGCTATTACAGCCGCGGTGACCGGTACACCGGCACCGCCAATGCCGAAAAGGAGGCCGGCATGCCAGCACCAGCACTTGCTGCCGCACAGGAGGCGAGCTAATGAACGCGATCACGACCATCGAACCGCTCGTGCGCGCCCGCAACGTACACAAATCCTTCGACCAGCTTGAGGTTCTGAAAGGCATCGATCTCGACGTCGCCCCAGGCGAAGTTGTCGTCATCTTGGGGCCGTCGGGTTCGGGCAAGTCGACCTTCCTGCGCTGTATCAACCGCCTCGAAACGATCAAGCAGGGATCGATCGAAGTGGATGGCGAGCAGATTGGCTACAACTTTCGCAAGGGCAAGCTGGTGCAGCTCTCCAATCACGCCGTCGCGCTTCAGCGCCGGAAGATCGGCATGGTATTCCAGCAGTTCAATCTCTATCCGCATATGACGGCGCTGCAGAACATCATCGAGGCACCGGTGGGTATCCACGGCGAAAGCCGCAAGGAAGCGACGGAAAATGCCAAACGTCTGCTCGAACGCGTCGGTCTCTCGGCCAAGGCGGACAACTATCCCCGCCAGCTTTCCGGCGGCCAGCAGCAGCGTGTGGCAATCGCCCGTGCGCTGGCGATCAAGCCGAAGCTGATGCTCTTCGATGAGCCCACCTCGGCGCTCGACCCGGAACTCGTCGGCGAAGTGCTGGCCACCATGCGCGATCTTGCCAATCAAGGCCTGACGATGATCGTCGTCACCCACGAGATCGGCTTTGCCCGCGAAGCGGCCGACCGCGTCGTGTTCATGGACGGCGGCAAGGTCGTCGAGCAGGGTAAGCCCAAGGATGTGCTCGGCAATCCACAACACCCGCGCACCCGAAGCTTTCTGTCGCGCTTCATCTAGTGCGGCATCTTCCTCCTCCCCTTCAGCCGCCTGCCGCAGCCGCTGCGGCAGGCCCATGCAAGATCGGAACCGCCATGCCCCTGACGAACGACTATGCCAGCCTTTCGGATTTCGAGCCTGCCAAGGCCGAGCTGACGGCAATCCGCCGCCATTTGCACGCCAATCCCGAGCTTTCCTTCGAAGAGGCCGAAACGGCGCGTTTCGTCGCCGAAAAGCTGGAGGCCTGGGGTTACGAGGTGACACGTAATGTCGGCGGCCATGGCGTCGTTGCCCGCATGACTGTAGGCAGCGGCAAGAAGAGTATCGCAATCCGCGCCGACATGGACGCCCTGCCGATAACGGAGCAGACCGGTCTCGACCATGCCAGCAAGGTGCCGGGCAAGATGCATGCCTGCGGCCATGACGGCCACACCACCATTCTTCTCGGTGCCGCCGAATATCTAGCCCGAACCCGCCGCTTCAACGGCACTGTGACGCTGATCTTCCAGCCGGCCGAAGAGGCAGGCGCGGTCAGCGGCGCCCCGGCCATGATCGCCGACGGCCTCTTCGAGCGCTTCCCTTTCGACGTGATCTACGGCCTGCACAATCATCCCGGCGCCCCTGAGGGAACCTTCCTGATGCGCACCGGCCCGCTGATGGCGGCCGCCGATACGGCCGAGATCACGATAACGGGCAAGGGCGGCCATGCCTCACGCCCGCATCTGACGATCGATCCCATCGTCGTTGCTTGCCAACTTGTGGTCACCTTGCAGACCGTGGTGTCGCGCAGCGTCGACCCGACACAGACTGCCGTAGTGACCGTCGGCGCGATCCATAGCGGCGAGGCGTCGAATGTCATTCCCGAGAATGCCAAGCTCTTGATGACCGTCCGCTCCTTCGATCCCAAAGTGCGCGAGCATCTGGAAGCACGCATCCGCAAGCTGACCGAAGCCATTGCCGAAGGTTTCGGCGCCAAGGCGGAGATCGATTACGTCCACGGCCATCCCGTCGTCGTGAATTCTGAGGCCGAGACCGAGTTTGCCCGGACGGTTGCCGAGGAACTGGTCGGCACCGACAAGGTGACAACCTGTGCCCTCATCCCGGGCAGTGAAGACTTCTCACATTTCCTCGAGCACAAGCCCGGCGCCTTCCTGCGTCTCGGCAACGGTGTCAGCTCGGCGATCCTGCACAGCGCGAGATATGACTTCGCCGACGAAAGTCTGACGGCGGGTGCCGCCATGTGGGCGCGGTTGACCGAACGCTATCTTGACGAATAGGCTGCCGTTCGAGAGCGCCTGCCTGCCTGCTTGGCAGGCGGCTGGTCCCAGGGAAAGATACCTATTTCATCATGCAGGCGGCCGCCGTTTTCACCGGCTGGTTGGTTTGCTTTCACGCCTGAAATCGCGATGACTTCGTATATCGTTCGTTTAGAACGACTGGCAGTGCATCGGCCTCGCTGGTGATGTCGGGTGACGGCGGCGACGAGATCTCTCGCTCGGTGAAGATCTTACCGGGTCTGGCAGTATTCACTTTCAAAATCGCAATCTCGATCGAGGCCACCAGCCAGAGGTCCGGAGCATCGAGAAACCCGAATGGAAAAGACTAGCTCCTGGCGATTTCGGATCATTGCCCAATGATGGCCCGGCTGAACTTTTGATGATGCTTGCTTTGGAGCAGAGGTTGCTCTTGAACTAACTCGAACCGCCCCACCCTGTTGTTACAAAAGCCATCCGCCTGAAATTCCTCAGCAGCTGACACCGGCTTCGCCTGCATGGAATGACAGACTTGGGCTGTAAGCGGACTGGCAAGTTCCGGCTGCGGATCTTCAATGAGCGGACATTCGAGTGGGTGCGGGCATCGTCGTGACCTGACCCTGAGTGGGCTTTCGAAAGACCGCGTCCGAACGGCCGGGAGGCTGACAGAGCAGTCATTGCGCAGGGCTACAACGTCGGCGCGTCCACATGAGCCATGGCCAACTCGATCTCAACCAAGATCGCTCTGAGCAGCGGCCAAAAGTTCTTTCTTGCCCTCTGTCTCCCTGCTATCGTGGAAGTGAGGAGACGGCGCCATGAGCGAGAACCGAAAGCTGGCTGCAATCCTGGCCGCTGATGTGGTTGGGTACAGCCGGCTTGCCGGCGCCGACGAGGACCGCACCCTAGCGAGGTTGCGGGCACTGCGTAGCGATCTCATCGATCCGACGATCGCCGTGCACCACGGCCGGGTGGTGAAGCGCACCGGCGATGGTGCGCTGGTCGAGTTCCGCAGCGTAGTGGACGCCGTGCGCTGCGCCATTGAGGTGCAGAACGGTATGGTGGAGCGCAATGACGGCGTGCCGCAGGACCGTCGCATCGAGTTCCGGATCGGTATCCACCTGGGCGACGTCGTCGAGGAAAGCGATGGCGATCTGATGGGCGACGGCGTCAACATCGCCTCGCGATTGGAGGGCGTCGCCGCGGCGGGCGCGATCTGCCTGTCCGAGGATGCCTATCGCCAAGTCAAGGCGAGGCTCGACCTCTCGGTTAGCGATCTCGGGAGCACGCAGCTCAAGAACATCGCCGAGCCGATCCGGGTCTATTCGCTGCAAGTTGGCAGCGCCGGGACCAAGGCAGCCGCGACCTCGGAAACCGCGACGAGCCAACCGGCGACGGCAGTGTCGCCGAAGCTGTCGATCGCCGTCCTGCCCTTCACCAACATGAGCGGTGACGCCGAACAGGACTACTTCGCCGACGGCATCTCGGAAGACATCATCACGGCGCTATCGAAGCTGTCGCAGCTCTTCGTCATCGCCCGCAATTCGTCGTTCACTTTCAAGGGCAAGAACGTCCATGTGCAGGAGGTGGGCACGAAGCTCGGCGTGCGGCATGTACTTGAGGGCAGCGTACGCAAATCGGGGAACAGGGTACGCATCACCGCGCAGCTCATCGACGCGACCACCGGCGGGCATCTATGGGCGGAGCGGTTCGATCGCGACCTGACCGACATATTCGCGGTTCAGGACGATGTCACGCAGCAGATTGTCGACGCGCTGGCGGTCAACCTCACAGATGGCGATCGGCAAAGACTGGCGCCGGGGAAGACCCGGCACCCCGAGGCGTATGACTGCTTCTTGCGTGGCCGGGAGCTGTGGCACCGGCTGACGAAGCAAACGAACAGCGACGCCCGCGACCTTTTGCAACGTGCCGTCGAACTGGACCCGAATTTCGCATCGGCACACGCCTTCCTCGCCCTTACCCACGGGCTCGACTACCTGAACCGGTGGAGCGCGTCGCCGCAGCGCTCGATCGAGCAAGCCGAAGAGGCTGCGACGCTGGCAGTAGCGCGGGATGACAGCGATCCCGTGGCGCACTGGGCGCTGAGTCTGGTCAAGCTTTACTCGAGACAGCACGATGGAGCTATCAGCGAGGCCAAGCGCGCGTTAGTCCTCAATCCGAACTTTGCCGAAGGGCAGGTCAGCCTCGGCGAGGCACTTCTCTATTCAGGCAGATCCGAGGAGGCACTCGCCTATTTCGATCGGGCGAGGGTCCTGAACCCGTACTTTCCGGATGTCGTTCTCCACTTTCAGGCCTGGGCCTTTTTTCAACTGGGAAGGTACAAAAAGGCCGTCGAACTGTTGCTGCAGCGGGTGAGCCGCAACCCCGTCACCGATGTCTCGCGCGCCCTTCTGGCCGCCTGTTACGGGCATCTCGGCCGTTTCGAAGAAGCTCGCGCGATGTGGCAAGAGGTGCTACACGTCAACCCCAGCTACTCCTTGGAATACCGTCGCAAAGTCTTGCCCTTCAAGAACCCCGCCGATTTCGAGCTCGTCATGGAGGGGCTACGCAAGGCCGGCATCGTACACTGACGGGTGATTAATGTCCGATCTTGAACCTGTTGCCGCCATTTGCACAGAGGATGAGCAATCGCGACTGCCTGCGCAACCACGACCTCCAGAGTGATCGCCAGCAAGGTCTGCTTTCAGGAAGCTGCGAAGCCGCTCTCTACCGCCGACATGGAGGTGCAAAGCCGTCGTTGAACTTTAAAGTCTTGAGCCCCCCGCATTCGACATCTGGCGCAGTTGATGGAAGCAGAATCGTCGCCCTTTATTTCTTCGATTTATTGACGGCAGGTTTGCGCCGCGTGCGGTCATCACGCGCCGCAAAGATGCCTCCGTCGACCGTCGCTGTTGAGATGCGCTCGAGTAAGGTCCAACCCCGAAGCGTACACTGGGTCACCGTCGTTTCCCGCCTACCCGCGGCGAGGACGAAGGAGTGTGGCCAGTGACAGCTTAAGGAAAGCGACGACGACCAGCATCCAGACCGGAATGACGAACCCGCCAGTGACATCTCGCGCCAAGCCAAGCACGAAGGGACCCAAGGCGCCGGCGAAATAACCAATGCCTAGAACGAAGGCTGTCCAGGCATTCGCCTCGTTTGCATCACACGCGTGGTCGAGCGGCAGGACCATGCCCAGCGTGAAGGAACCCCCAACGCCAAAAGCAATCATGGGAATGAAGAAATACGGCATCGCCGGCAAGAGAGCGATCGCCAGGATGCCCAGCAGAGACGTGGACGCGAATAGAGCAATCACGCGGCGCCGATCGTTCTTCCGGCTGATGAAACCAGCCAGCGGGTTTGCCGTCATAAATGCAGCAGCGAAGCTGGCGAGGAGCAACGAAGCATCCGCCCTACTCATGCCGTGCTCGATATACATAGGCGCAGTCCAGGCGATCAAACCAAAGAACAGGAAGTTATTGAGCGAGAAATAGAGCGCAGCCATCCAAGCCGTGGGACTGGTGAATGGGAGAGCACTCCCTTTCCGAAGAGCAGCCGCATCAGACAAAACCTTCTTCTTCTGCCGTTCTGCTCGCGCGATGACCATCCACGCGCTGATCGCGATCAAGCCAGGTATGGCAAAGACCCCCGCACAAATCCTCCACCCACCGGCAATCTCTGCCAAAGGGCCGGTCACAGCCGCGGATATGGTACTGCCCAGTCCGATAGCCGAGGCATAAATGCCCATGAAGAGCGCCACGTGGCGTGAATAGTTGCCTTTAATAAAACCGGCGACCAAGGCGCCCGCAACGGCAATACCCGCTCCCACCGCGGCTGTGGTGGCGAAAAGGGAGATAACGCTGCCGGCAAACGCGCGCGCGAACGTGGCGATAGTAAGGATTGCCAATGCCACCAGCATTACTTTGTCGCGCCCGAAGCGGCGGGCAAGCCATGGTGTCGGAAAAGCGAGCAGCCCCATCAACACGGCGGGGATCGCTGTCAGCAGCGATGCCTGCGCATTCGAAATCGCAAACTCGTCGCGAATTGAAGGAAGAAGAGGACCGATCGACACGATGGCCGGCCGCAGGTCGATAGCCACCAGAACCACGCATGTGAGGGCGACGGCTGCGGTCAAACCAGCAGACCTGCGGTCATCCTCCTTCAGTGAAGCCGATATTACCATTTCGTTCTCTGACGCGGCTTGCGCATCGGCGCCTGGATGAGGCCTGACGCTATCGAGGGGCAGGGCGCACAGCGCATTCATTTGCTTTCTCCTGTTTTGATGGCAATCTGCAGGACGCACGACGCCGTTGCCTGGGTGTCCAATCCCCGAAGCAAGGCGAACATCTGATTGATGGGAGGGAGCGCGTCACTCCCCGGCAGGGCAACCGTAGTTCCCGAGAATTATTGGAAGGCCGTCAAACCCGCCTCGGCAATGGCGATGTCTTCAGCGACGGTCCCGCCACTGACGCCAATTGCACCGACCGTCCGCCCATCCTCACGAATGGGAATGCCTCCGCCAAAAACTACGACCCTTCCACCATGGGAATGCTGGATGCCGTAAAGTTCAGCACCGGGCTGCGCCAGCGCATTGAGTACATCCGTCCGGCTGTTGAAGATGCGAGCAGTAAACGCCTTGTCGATGGCAAGCTGCACGGACCCTGCCATGGCGCCGTCCTGGCGTGCAAAGGACAACAGCTGCCCCGACGCGTCGACGATGGCAATTGAGCAGGGAACATTTAATGCGCGGGCGGCGGCGATGGCGCTCGTGATCATCTGTTGAGCGTCCGTCAGCAATATCGTCGTGACAGGGAAGGACATGGCAAACTCCGCTTTCCGAAGGTGATCTGCCGCCGACGCAAGTCGTGGCAGATCACGATCTTCAAGCCGACTCAGGCGGCCTCGGTCTTCGTCTGGCTCAGGGCAACCACAAGTGCCTCGGCCGCCTCGCTTGACGAAGCCGGATTCTGACCGGTGATGAGCTGACCATCGACCACTGTGTACACGCCCCAGTCCTTCACCTTGGAGAAGACCGCACCGAGACCGACGAGTTCGTTCTCGACCAGGAACGGCACCACATCGGTCAGACCCACAGCCGCTTCCTCGGTATTGGTGAAGCCCGTGACGTAGCGCCCTTGAACGAACGCTGTGCCATCGGCATTGGTCACGTGGCGCAGGACACCCGGCGCATGACAGACGAGGGCGATCGGCTTGCCGGCCCCGACAAAGGATTCGATGAGCCTGATCGAATGTGGATCTTCAGCCAGATCCCACAAGGGGCCGTGGCCGCCGGGATAGAAGACCGTATCGAAATCCTTCTGGTCGACACTGTCGAGGCGCACGGTGTCTGCGAGCTGCGCCCGGGCAGAGTCGTCGGCGTTGAAGCGTCGCGTGAGATCGGTTTGGAACATCGGCTCGTCGCTCTTCGGGTCGAGCGGCGGCTGGCCGCCCTTCGGCGAGGCAAGGGTGATCTCGGCGCCAGCGTCCTTGAAGACGTAATAGGGTGCCGCCAGCTCTTCGAGCCAAAAGCCGGTCTTCCTGCCGGTGTTGCCAAGGGTATCGTGGGAGGTGAGCACCATGAGGACTTTCATTGTCGGATCCTTTCGTCAGATGGCTGCGTCGCCGGTTGATCTGGAATTCGATCAGCCGCATCGGCCTTTCGATGATCTGACAATGACATCTCTCCAGATATTTTAGAAATTTACTTCTTTGATTTTAGATATTCAGATGGAATTATAGCTTAATGAGATACGATCTGAACCTGCTCCCGGTTTTCCTGGCTCTGATGGAGGAGCGAAGCGTGACCCGTGCCGCCGCGCGACTGGGCATTACCCAGCCGGCGCTGTCCAATTCCCTCAATCGCCTGCGCGAGACCTTGCGCGACCCGCTGTTCATTCGAGAACGGTATGGTATCAAGCCGACGCAACTGGCCGAGGAGATCGCTCCGACAATTGAAGCGGCGCTGGCGCAACTCGACGATCTAATTTTGAACCAGCAGGAGTTTCGGCCCGCAGAGGCCGAACGACTGTTCACGCTTGCGCCCAATAGCTATGTGGAGCTTGTGCTGATGCCCGCGCTCGTGGCGAAAATGCGGGAGCTCGCGCCGGGTATCAAGCTGCGCATGACGGCATTCGGCAACGACCTCGCCGAGACCGGCGTCGTTTCCGGTTCCACCGCCATGGTACTTGGCCGGATCGTCGATCCGCCCAATAATCTCGTCGTGCAACATCTCATGGACGATGGGCTCGCCTGCGTGGTGCGCAGGGATCATCCCGACATTGATGACAGCATTTCACGAGAGCAGTATGAGAGCCTCAAACATGTGAACGTGCTCCCGCCGGGCCGGCTGCGCGTCGGCCTTTTCCAGGCGTTGGGGCAACAAAACCTCAAGCGCGAGGTCGCCGTTTCGGTCACCCACTTCCTTACCGTGCCTGCAATGCTCGCCGTCACGGACTATTGCGCGACGCTGCCGAGGCTGATCTGCCGGAGCCTCGACGGGGATTCGCGCCTGAAGGTACTTCCGACGCCCGTCGATCTCGGAACTTTTCCGGTCGAGATGGCTTGGCACGTTCGCTACCGCCACGACCCCGCCCACAGGTGGTTGCGTTCGGTGATAGGTGAACTGGCAAAGGAAATGGCTGCTGGGAAAATATAGCGATTTCTATGATCCGATTGGCATTGTTCGCCGCCTAAGCGATGGCGCTGAGACCTAGCGCCTTGAAGCGATACGAACCGCCGACCCCATTATTTACTTCCGTCAGCGCAATCGATTTGTCATCGCTCCATAGCCGGACGGTGGTGACCAAACCCGTTCATTTGCCCAGCCTCGCAGCCGCAACAGCGTGCGGCATCAGGAACGTGGCAATCTCCGCGATGACGTCCGTCAGGTTGCCGGGTTCGTGTGCAACGCTTTCAGCGAATGCGTGCCATTGCCGTTGCTTTTCCTCGTCCTTCGCAAAGGCGTCCGTTAGGGCGTCTGGTACCTCAGTGGGGATCGGAGTGTCGCGCCGCTCGAAAGTTGCTGTGATTGCACGCGCCAATCTGTCATCATTGAAATCAAAGGACCTGCTGAGGATCCAAATGTCGTAGAAATCCTTCATCCGGCTGTTTGCTCGCCCAAGCATGACCATTGCCTGGAACTTCTCCGCAATGACCGTCTCTCGCGCATAGGCTCGGAGCCGAGGCGCCGGAAAATCCAGCATGGAGGGATAGTCCAACATCTCCGCTCCTGGTTCGAGCGCATCGCCAAAACCGATGTCGACCGTCAGGTTGACGCGGGCGCCGCTGATCGAAGCGACCATCCGCAGCCTGAGCCCGCCATATTCCAGTCCCTCGCGAATACGATCCACGCGGAGGGTTTCGGCATCGAACGTGACGCCATCATCAGCTTGTTGCGCCAGAATGTCTCGAAAGGTTTCCAACATCGGGTCCGGTTCGGGATCTCCAAAGCCTAGGAGGTCGAGATCACGCGTGCCGCGGTGCGGATCGTCAAACCAACTCATCATCAGCATCGCACCCTTCAGCACAAAACGGCCCGCATGGGGTGACTGGCTGAGCCGGAATAGTAACCGCTCAAGCGCAAAACGGGTCAGAACGAGGTCGAAGGTTTGCCCACTTGCTTTGGCGAGTTGCAACAGGCGGGCGCGCACCGAGGCGCCGAGATTTCTGATTTCTTTAGCCATTGGCGGTCAGTGCCTCAACATACGGCCTGATCACCGTGCCGACGCCACCGCGCTCGGCCTGGTCAGCGATCTCACCAGGGGTGGCCTTACGTTGCCGCAGTGCCTCCTGCAACCCTTCTATCGCCACCGAGAGACCGATCTTGTTGCGATAGCGGAAGCAATCGGCAATTGTCTTGGCAACTCCGAAGATCTTTACAGGAACCCCCTCGACGGTGTGGGTTTCGATACCTTCGTTGAGCAGGTTTTCCGTGAAGCGCGCGACGCGAATGGGTGTGCCATCCGGTTTCGGAGCCCAATCCCTGCGGCCTATGGCGATCCATACGTGTCTTGGAAGCTGGTCCGTCAGGCCGTGGAAGGCGAGGGCCGAAACAAGGCAGATAACAGCTTTCGGAGCGCGCTTGGCAGCCTCTGCCAGACTATGGTTAGTGTCGAGCTCCGCATCGGCAAGTTGATAGAGGCCGCGGGAAAGCCGCATCACCTCGCCATCCCGTTCCATTCGGCTCATGGTGGCCGCCGTCACGCCTGCGTTCCGCAGCTCCGCCAGGCGTGCTATGCCGCGCTCAACTAGCACGGTTCGAGCGATTTGACGTTGGGTGACGGAACCGGGCATTGATACAAAAACTCGGAGGATCAGATCTATTATCCGAGGATTTGTATCACAATTCTTAGCCTTGAGAAAGGCGTCGATTGGCGAAGCCGTGAACCTGCCGCTGTTACAGCATTCTAGCTATGCGGCCACTCTTGGCCTCTCTCCGGAACTCGAGTTCTCGTCACGGACGATCATCAAAGTCGCCAAAGAGCGAGCCTAAGAGTCAGAAGGCCTCTCGACCTGCCCTGCCGTTAACCTCCAGTCACTCTTTGCAGGCTTCTACCAATCGCGGGGTTGAAGTCGAGTCCTTGCGTGCGAGAGAAAATCTTACTCCTGGTCTTCGTAGCTGTAGATGGCACAGCTCTCGTCGTCGCTTCGCGGCGGCCTCGAACCGGTGAACACCGCGATCGCCGTGGAGCCGTCGCCGTCGCTCCACGTGGCGAGATAGGTGACCTTGCCTGCGCCGCAGAGACGGTTGCCGTTCTTCAATTCCGGATCAAGCGGCTGCGCGACGCGATAAACCGATCCCGGCACGCGCTTGCCATCGACTACCAAATTGTCTGCGATCAAATCCGAAAAGGTAAGCCCCTTGCCGTTCTCAAAGGTGATCCCGTCATCATCCATATCGATGTCGCCGGTAATGCTCATGGCGGTGTTGCTGCTTGCTGAGTAATGGTCTGCCGCCGTTGCGGATGAAAAGCAGGCAGCGCTGGAGATTGCTGCGAGAAACACGGTGATAAGGGTCGTGCGCATCTTGCCCTTTCGAGGTCGGGGAGCGGTTTGATTGTACTCGGGGCGCCGGCGGAGGCCGGCGCCCCGATCCGTGATCAGTCGTTGATCGGCTTCAGGGACGAGATAATCCCACTGACCGCGTCATCATGCTTGGCCTCGTCTTCCCTCGAGCCCCAATAGGTGATGACCAGCATCTTGTGTTCGGACGGCTGCGCAAATGCGAGTTGCACATGCACCGGACCGTCCTTATCGGTGCCATCCCACTCAAGATGGCCGAGCTTCATGCCGTTTAGGGTCGTGTCAGGAAACTCATGCTTGCTCTTCGCATCGATATTCACGCCATTCTTGACGAGGAAATCGACGGCGTTGTCGACCGTCTTGTCCATGGTTGCATCATCTGCGATATCGATCGAAAAATAGATGGCGGAATCTGGCGAGGTTGCATCAATTCCGGTTTCAGTTTCCTTCGGTCCCCAGCTGTGCGGGATAGACACCTCAGCTATCGGCTCTTCACTTGGAAACTGCAGCGTCTCGGCATGAGCAAACATCGGAAAGGAGATCGCGAGAGCCGCGACCAAAAGCGTATGTTTCATGATAGGTCCTGATTAGAAGATTAGTAACGTCGGCGTTGCGGGGCGCAACCGCCGAAAGATGATGCCCCCATTATGCCGAAAATATTCCTAATCCCTGTGCAGGCGATCGGACCATTTCTGGTGCTGTTCGCAGTAATATCGTCGGCGGTCGACATACTTCTGTGACAAGGAAAGCCGGCCCCGTTCATTGCCGAGTAATTCATCAGGATGGATGAGAACGAAATCGCCGCTCGTGGTAGAGACTCAAAATTGGGTTCGCTCGCATTGGGTCTAACCTCATTCCCATCGCCTGCGTGCCGCGCGGCGTCTTCGGAGATGACGGCAGCACACGCATATCCCGTCCTTTCACGTCGCTGAGCATTGGAGCGGCAAAGCTTGCCGCGCCCGGTTGGTCTAGTTTTCGGACCCTGCCTTCATCTCTTTCATTTCCGCCGCACTGAAAGGTTAGACTTTTTTGCTCTTGAAGGGATGTGAACCTACGGCCCGCACGTCATTTTTCCCGAATATCGTTTGCGAAAATACTTCGCTTAACTGGCTGATTGAGTTTTTCATTCAAAGCCTAATGAGCACTCTCATCTTCAACCTACGAACAAACAACGGCACGAGCGCGGGATCTCAATAGGTCAGATCAGGTTCCGCGGATAGTCGATGTAGCCCTCAGGTCCTTGAGTAAACCACGTGTCTCGATCGTCCACCGTGAGCGGTATGCCTTCGACGAAGCGCCTGGGAAGATCGGGATTGGCGATGAACGGCCGGCCGAACGCGACCGCATCGTCGACGCCCGCGTCGAGTTCCGCTTGAGCGCGCGAGAAGTCGAAGTCGGAGTTCAGGATCAGCGGCCCCTTGAAGGACCCGCGAAGTTCGCGTGCCAGAGGGTCGATCTCACCGATCCCGAACGTGCCATCGACCGGTGGTTCCCTGAGCTCCAGATGTGCGATGCCAATCCCAGAAAGCATTTCCAGGGCCGCAGTGAACACAGGCAGCGGATCGCTGTCTCGTACCCCTTGAGTCTCGCTGTTTGGCGAAAGCCGCACACCAACTCGGTCCCCGCCGATCACGTCTGCGACCGCGCGAGTCGCCTCGCGCAGAAACCGGATCCGGTTTGCGACCGAGCCGCCATAACCATCGTCTCTAAAATTCGAGCTGTCTCGCAAAAACTGGTCGATCAGGTAGCCGTTTGAGGCATGGAGTTGCACCCCATCAAATCCTGCCTCCCTGGCGTTGACCGCCGCTTGGCGGAAATGTCCGACCACGTCGGCGATTTCGTCAATGGTGAGAGCCCTCGCTTCCACATACGGCTTCTTGCCGTCGTATGTGTGGGCATGGTTCGGCGCGGTCGTTGCCGAAGCTGAGACAGGCCTGCCGCCCTTTAGGAAGCTCGGATGAACGACACGGCCCATCTGCCAGAGCTGTGCGATGGTCCGTCCGCCGTTTTCGTGGACGGCGTCGGTGATTCCGCGCCAGTCAGCGATCTGCTCCGCGGACCACAGGCCCGTCGCATAGGGCCATCCGAGGCCGAGCTGGTTGATGCCGATCGCCTCGCTGATGATGAGACCGGCGGAGGCGCGCTGTGCATAATAGTCTGCCATGATCGGCGTCGGCAGGTGCTCGCGGGTGCCGCGGGCACGCGTCATCTGAGCCATCAGGATGCGGTTCGGCGCCCTGATGGCCCCGAGTTCGATGGGATCAAAAAGACCAGGCATAACAAACACCCTTCAGAGTTCAGTTTGCGATCAGACGAGGCGGGAGCCGCCGTCGACGTTGAGCACGGCGCCGTTCATCCAGCCATTGGACATCAGGAACACGACGGCGGCACCTGCTTCTTCGGCCGTTCCGAGGCGGTGGAGCGGCAGGCTCCGCGTGAGGGACTCGACAAACGCGCCCCTGCCCTCACCAAGCGTCTTCGACAGGATTGGCGTATCGATCGGGCCAGGCGACAGCGTGTTGACGCGACGAGGGGCAAGTTCGACGGCGAGACCGCGGGCGAAGGCCTCCATTGCAGCGGAGGCGGCAGCGAGCACGGCAGTTCCATAAGCGTTCGGACGGTCTGCGAGCGCACCAGAAATCAGAGTGATCGAGGCATTGGGCGCAAGCTTTTCGCCTAGCGCACGCAAAACATGGACCGCCGCCCAGATGCGCTCATCAAAGGCCTTGCGCAGGTGCGCGACGTCTGCCTCCAATACCTTGCCGGCGACGAAAGTGCCTGCAAGAAGCACGAGATGATCTACCTGTCCGACGTCGGCGAGCGCCGCATAGATCGTCTCCGAATCCGTGACATCGGTCGCCCGCCAACCCTCGAAGCCGTTCTCGACGGCGACATTGCGCGATCGGTCGCGGTCGGTGCCGACGACAGTCACCCTCGCTCCTGATTGTTTCGCCTGGCGGGCCGCCGCAAGGCCGATGCCCGAAGTGCCGCCAATGATCAGAACGTGCTCGCCGGCAAGCGTCGGGTTGCTAGCTGTGGTCTCGGTCATTTCATCTCTCCTAGAAGCGCCGCGATGGCGCGATGGAGAAAGATCTAGACTATCGCTCATGGCTTGATAATCAGGTTTGCTTTCGCTTTACTAATGCCATCATGGAACAAATTGGAATTGACCGGCTAACGGGGATCATTGCTTTTGCCAGAGCGGCGTCGCTTGGCAGCTACACGGCGGCGGCCCGCTCGCTATCGATCTCGCCGTCAGCTGTCAGCAAGAGCGTGCAGCGCCTCGAACAGCATTTCGGTGTCAGCCTGTTCACCCGCACGACGCGGTCCTTGTCCCTCACTCCTGAAGGCCGGGATCTGCACGAGAGGGCGCTGAGGCTTCTGAGGGAAGCGGAGGAGATCGAGCAGGCGGCGGTGGCCGCCCGTGCCGAGCCCGCAGGCTTCATGAAGGTAACGGCACCACTGCCGATCGGCGTCCATCTGATCGCCCCCGCCCTGCCAATGTTTCGAAAGCGGTACCCAAAGGTCATCGTGGATCTGCGGCTCGGCGACCGCTTCACCGACCTCGTCGAGGAGGGAGTCGACGTTGCGATCCGGGTCGGAGAACCAGCCGATTCGAGGCTAATCACCAAGAAGCTGGCCCCCAACCGGATTTGTGCGTTCGCCTCTCCCTCCTACATCAAAACCAGAGGCCGCCCGGAACACCCGGACGATCTCGTCGGCCACGACTGCGTGAACTTCAGGTACCAGAGCAGTGGACAGACGCTACGCTGGCCGTTTCGGATCGGCGACAAGGTGATGGAGATCATCCCCAACGCGGCGACGATCCTCGACAACAGCGATGCGGTTGCAGCGGTGGTCGTGGCCGGCGGCGGCATCGGCATATCGCCGACCTATATTGCCGCCCCGTATCTGAAGCGCGGAGAACTGATGCCGGTCCTGAAGGACTTCGCAGTCGACCGGAGTAGCATCGCAGCGTTCTGGCCCGAGAGCCGGCGCGGCAATCCGAATGTCAGAGCCTTCGTATCGTTCCTCGAAGAGATATTCCCAACGCCGACGCCCTGGGATCTCACGTTCGAGAGGAGCCCGATGGCGGGGGTTAATACCTCATCAGCCTGATCATCTACCGCAAATCACCGCCTTTGCTGAACGGCCGCATCGACTGGACGACGATCGGTGAAGCCTCCCGGATCGGTGACGACATCACACCAGAGCTGAAAAAGCACCTGCGCCGTGGCGTCGATGCGAAACCCCTGTTTGCCGAAGCGATTGCATAACCGAGCCTCAACGGCGCGTCGCATATCTCGTCAACTGGACATGGTTCTCGATCGTCCAGGCGTAAGACAGCCTGCCGTTGCTCGCGCGGCGGCCGAGCTGCGCCTGTCGGCGCGCCAGGTCTACAAATCTGCTTGCCCAATATCGGGACGAACGGATCGTCATGGCCCTGCTGCCGCGCGCCGCCGCAACCCGGCGAAAGTAGCTTGCGGGCGAGATCAAGGCAATCATCAGCAATGCCTTCCGTGATGTTGTGCAGCGTAAAGCCCATCACGAGGAATGTCCCAACCCCGGCCGGGCCTGCAGCAAAGGCAGCGCCAAGCGCGATATAGGTGGCGAGCGCAAGCCCGCTTGGCCTCCCCTCGCGTGCGCGATCGCCATCAGCAACAGAAACGCCGCGACAGGGATCAAGATAGTGCCTTAAACGCCTCCCACCGCGCTTGGCGTTCGGCCTGGTATGCAGGACTCGGGTCGGGGATCAGGTCGTCGCGGCGCAGCGTCTGGCCGCAGCCTTCGCAAACGGGACCGAGCCCTGTGGGCTTGCCGCATGTGCGGTGCAGATAATTGATGGCCCGGCCCTCGTCAGGCAACTTGCACCATGTTTCCCCCCAGGCCCGTAACGCCAGAATGACCGGGTAGAAAGCCTCGCCCTTCTCGGTCAGATGGTATTCGTAGCGCGGCGGCCGCTCTGTGTAACGACGGCGCTCGACCAGGCCGTCCTCCGCCAGCTTCTTCAGGCGCGCCGCGACCATTTGCGGTGTGCCGCCGGTCTGGGCCTGGATTTCCTCAAATCGATGACTGTGCATGAATAGTTCACGCAGGATCAGCACGGTCCAGCGATCGCCGACAACTGCCTCCGAACGGGCGATCGGGCAAAGCGTTTTGATAGCAGAATTTTTCTCTTCCATATCACTTTCTTTTTCATAGGTACTTGCAACTATGATTTTCATAGGCAATATAAGGGAACGTTGAAACACATGCAAGCCCTCGAAGGCGTTGCAAGGCAACGTCGTAATCAAGCTTGTCCAGTAACGAAGGAGCGCATCATGAACGACTACGAAATCGTCGATTCAAGCTTTGCCGCCGTCATCAACGCACCGATCGAGAAGATCGACATTCCGAAATGGTGCTTCACTCTTCCGGAGGACGAGTACCAACGCTGCTCTCCGGCACACATCGCCGCCGGCTTCACCACGGCTCCGGACGGCAAGCGCATGTCCATCAACGTCGAGACGGTCGGCGGCAGCCTGATGGTTCAGCACTATGTCGAGACCCTGGGTGAAAAAGATCACCTGATCCTGGAATCCGTTTCGGATATAGTCACGCCGGTAGGCCGCACTACGATCCATGTGCTTTGGGAACTGAGCGTCCGACGCATCGACGACCAGACTTGCGAGTTCACGAACCACGTTCGTTCCAGAGCAACGGAAGAGTTCAAGGCCTTCCTTGACAGGCAGGGCATCCCTTTCGACGTCTTCCGCTCACAGCGACAGCCGATGTCGATCGCGCACAACAAGGGCGAAACGCCGCTCTTTGCAGCGAGCATCGAGCGCGCCGCACTTCGTAATTGAGTCCCAACACCTCAGGTTATTGGAGACAGTCATGTCAAAGCCAAATTACAGCAAGCAAACGACCGCCTTGCTCCTCGTCGATCCCTACAACGACTTCCTGTCCGAGGGCGGGAAAGTTTATCCACGCCTCAAGCCGGTCGCCGACGAGGTCGGCCTTCTCGACAACCTCTGCCGGTTGGATCGCGCCATCCGCGCGGCCGGCATTCAGGTGGCCATCGCCCCGCACCGGCGATGGGAGCCGGGTGACTATGAGGATTGGGATCACCCCAACCCGACCCAACAACGGATCATGCACCAACACCAGTTCGCGCGCGGCGAATGGGGCGGCGAATGGCACCCAGATTTTGCGCCGAAGCCAGGCGACATCGTCGCCAAGGAGCATTGGGGGCAAAGCGGCTTCGCCAACACCGACCTGGATTTCCGGCTGAAGCAGAGGGGGATCACTCACGTGATCGTGGTTGGACTGCTGGCAAATACCTGCATCGATACCACCGCTCGTTTCGCCATGGAACTCGGCTATCACGTGACCCTGGTCCGCGATGCGACCGCCGCCTTCTCACACGAGTTGATGCACGCCGCACATGAATTGAGCGCGCCGACCTTCGCCCATGCGATCCTGACGACCGCCGAAGTGATTGCAGCGTTGCCCAAGGCGTAACGACCGCGCTACCCGCCGGCGCTTAACGGCGGCCATCATGAAACGAGTGCCATCGCGTCGCCGCCGGCCAAGGCCCGGCGCACGACTAAGCACGACCTGAAAGGTACGACAATGACCAATCTGGAGAAGACGCATCAGAGCGTCGCATCATCAATACTGCAAACGCCGACACGCCGCGAACTACTCGCCGGTGCGGCAGCTGCAGGGGCCATCAGCCTGCTCCCCCGGGCGTTGCGCGCGGCGGTCCCGAGCGACTCGATCCGCCCCTTCCGCGCCGACATTCTGGATGAGCAGATCGCCGATCTCCGCCGGCGCATCCTCACCGCTCGCTGGCCCGACAAGGAGACCGTCGCGGATTACTCCCAGGGCGTGCCGCTCGCGACGATGCGGGACCTCGCCCGCTATTGGGCGACAGACTACGACTGGCGCAAGGGTGAGGCGAAACTGAACGCCTTTCCGCAGTTCATGACCGAAATCGACGGGCTGGACATCCACTTCATCCACGTTCGTTCGAAGAATCCGGATGCACTTCCATTGGTTATCAATCATGGATGGCCGGGCTCTGTCATCGAGCAGTTGAAGATCATCGAACCGCTCACCAACCCCACGGCCTATGGCGGGAGCGAAGCGGATGCCTTCCACGTGGTGATCCCGTCGATGCCGGGCTATGGCTTCTCGGCCAAGCCGACGAGCACCGGCTGGGGTCCAGAACGCATGGGGCGAGCCTGGGCCGAACTGATGAAGCGCCTCGGCTATGACCGCTATGTCGCCCAAGGCGGCGACTGGGGCGCGTTTGTCGTCGACCAGATGGGCTTGCAGAAACCTGCGGGGCTGCTCGCCATCCACACAAATATGCCCGGGGTGGTTCCAGCAGACATCGACAAGGCGACGTTGGCTGGCGAGCCACCACCATCCGGTCTCTCAGCCGAAGAAAAACGCGCCTACGAGCAGCTCCTCTTCACGTACAAGCATGTGGCAATTTACAAGATGATGGCGGAGCGGCCCCAGACCTTGTACGGCCTCGCCGATTCTCCCATCGCTCTCGCCGCCTACATGCTCGACCATGGCGACGGTGGCGGCCAGCCCGCAGCGGCGGTTCTCGAGGCCCTGGACCGACACGAGAGCGTCTCCGGTGAACTGACCCGGGACGAGATCCTCGATAACGTCACGCTTTATTGGCTGACGAATACTGGCGTCTCTGCGTCGCGGCTCTACTGGGAATATAAAGGCGGCTTTTTCAACGCCAAAGGCGTCTCCATTCCCGTGGCCGTGACCGTCTTCCCCGGCGAGCAATATCAGGCCCCACGCAGTTGGACCGAGCAGGCCTATCCTAACCTCATCTATTACAACATGGTCGACAAGGGCGGCCACTTCGCCGCCTGGGAGCAACCAAGGATTTTTGCTCAGGAACTCAGGGCGGCGTTCAGATCACTGCGCTGAACTGGAGGGCGCAGACGGCTTCCTCCCGCCGTCCGCGGCACTCCTCCCGAACTGTATAGCTGATCAGGGCGCGCTAGTTGAATCGATAAACTATCAACGAGGCGACTGACCCGCCACCGGAGGAAGGGTGGAACCGCCCGCTCAGGCTGATCCCTGGGCGGGCGCGGATGCAAATCTCAAACAACAGGAGGCTATCATGCCACGAGCTTCATTTTCACCGACAAGGCGTGAACTGCTGATCCTTTCTGCCGCGACCGGAGCCATCGGTTTTCTCCCGAAACGCGGTGGCGCAACGAACGCAAATGCCTTGATCCGTCCCTTCACCGTCAACACCCCGCAAGCCGAGATCGACGATCTCCGACGCCGCATCGCTGCGACCCGCTGGCCTGAGCGCGAGACGGTCGCCAACGAATCGCAGGGGGTACCGCTCGAGACGCTCCGGGAACTCGCCCACTACTGGGCGACCGACTACGATTGGCGCAAGTGCGAGGCGAAACTGAATGCATCTCCTCAGTTCATGACCGAGATCGATGGGCTCGACATCCATTTCATCCACGTTCGCTCGAAACACGAAGAGGCATTGCCTCTCATCGTAACGCATGGGTGGCCGGGGTCAATCATCGAGCAACTCAAGATCATCGATCCTCTGACAAATCCAACTGCGCATGGCGGCATCGCAGCGGATGCTTTCGACCTCGTCATACCGTCAATCCCCGGCTACGGCTTTTCGGGCAAGCCGACTGCCACGGGTTGGGACCCGGCCCATATCGCACGCGTCTGGACCGTGCTGATGAAGCGCCTCGGATATCAGCGATTTGTCGCGCAGGGTGGCGATGTCGGCGCACTGATCACCAATGCGATGGCCAAACAAGCGCCACCGGATTTGCTCGGTATTCATTCTAATTTCCCGGGCACCATTCCTGCCGAAATGTCCAAGGCGCTCCAGACTGGTGATCCGCCGCCAGCCAGCCTTTCTGCGGAAGAGAAACGCGCGTTCGAACAGATCAGCGATTTCAGGGCAAAGCACTTCGCCTATGCCGCAATGATGTCGACGCGGCCACAGACGTTGTATGGGCTGGCGGATTCGCCCGTGGGGCTGGCGGCGTGGATGATCGATCACGGCGACGGCTACGCACAACCGGCGGCATCCATCACCTCCGCGATCGCAGGACAAACGATCAGCGGGCGCAGCGCGGGTGCGGTCACACGGGACGACGTGCTCGACGGCATCACACTCTACTGGCTGACGAACACTGCCATCTCGGCCGCACGCTTCTATTGGGAAAACAAGGGGATGAGCGCTCTGAACGCCGTCGATATCTCGATTCCCGCAGCCGTGAGCGTCTTTCCCGGTGAAATCTATCAGGCGCCCCGAAGCTGGACGGAACGGTCGTACCACAAACTCATCTATTACAATCAGGTTGAGAAAGGCGGACACTTTGCCGCCTGGGAACAGCCTGAGCTGTTTGCCGCCGAACTCAGAGCTGGTTTCCGATCTCTCCGCCGCCGGTGATCGTCATTGGCGAAAGTACGAGGCCGAAACAAGTTGCGGGCCACGTATCTCCGCAGCCAGTCGGCCATGCCCCGTCCTCTAGACGCTCCGCGCCTTAGACCGCGACTTGCCCGACCTCGAGCGGTTGTAGCCGACCGATGCACCAGACGGTGCGCCTGGTTTCGGGCTCAGGAGGACTGAGTGACCAGACGCGACTTGCAGCTTGCCGGCTGCACAAGCTGCCATGCGCGGAACGAACGCAGCCGTCGTTGGAATCCTTGCCGCCGCGCTCTACGTCACGTATGGACGGGCACCGTTCTCTCTTTGGGATTTCGCGCTGGCGCTAGGCTGCTTTTCTGCTGCTGATCGTCTGGACGGCGTCATCTTGAGTCGTCATTCTGCTGCTGGCGATCGCCAGTGTCGCTATCGGTGGAGTATTGCAATGAACCGTATCGGCGTCGTCCTGGCACTGTTGTCTGCGCTCCTGTTCGGAGCCAGCACGCCCTTTGCCAAGCTGCTTCTCGGTTCGGTCAGTCCATGGATGATGGCCGGCTTACTCTATCTTAGTGCAGGTCTCGGCCTTGCGGTCATCCATGGATCGCGCGCGGCATTACGCCTGCCGGCACTCGAGGCCCCGCTGCGGCGCGCGGACATGCCATGGCTCGCTTTGGTGATCCTCGCTGGCGGGCTGCTCGGTCCGTTGCTGCTCATGTTCGGCCTGACGCGGACCGACGCTGCGACGGCCTCGCTGCTCCTGAACCTTGAAGGCCTTGCGACCATGGGCATCGCCTGGATTGTGTTTCGCGAGAATGTCGACCGCCGGCTTCTGGTCGGCGCCTTTGCAATCCTCGCTGGGGCCGCCATCTTATCCTGGCAGGGACAGGCTTCGATCCAATGGGGCGCCTTATTGATCGCCGGTGCCTGCCTGTGCTGGGGGATCGACAACAATCTTACACGCAAGCTGTCGTCCGCCGACCCTGTCCAGATCGCTATGCTAAAAGGGTTGGTCGCGGGAACGATCAATCTCACCATCGCCGCAGCGAACGGCATCGCATTTCCGCCGGCGGGCTTTATTCTCGCTGCCGGCGTGATCGGCGTGTTGGGTTATGGCGTCAGCCTTGCGCTGTTCATTCTCGCGCTGCGCCATCTCGGCACCGCGCGGACGGGGGCCTATTTCTCGCTTGCACCGTTCGTCGGCGCCGTGCTTGCCGTTCTGATGCTGGGCGAACCTCTGTCGATGACGCTCATCATCGCCGGGTGCCTGATGGCGGTCGGGTTATGGCTACATTTGTCCGAGCGGCACGACCATGAACATGTTCATGAGGCGCTCGAACATGAACATCGGCATAGCCACGACGAACATCACCAGCATGAGCACGGGCCGGATACGCCGCCCGGCGAGCCGCACACCCATTGGCATCGGCATGCTCCGCTGGTGCATCGACATCCGCATTATCCCGATCTGCACCACCGCCACGATCACTCCCATTGAAGAGTGGCATCCAATGTCATGTAGGTTTTTTAGCTTCTACGGCCACAGAGAGATAGAACGTCCCCGATAAGAAGGTCAGTTCGCCGATCGAGATGATTGCGCGGAAGTCGGCAAGCGAGAGCGGCTGGCCCGCATCGCTGAACCGAAGCGCTGGCAAGGTTGCCGGCGCTTGATGCTGTAGGAATTTGTGCGGACGGCCGCTGTTTTCTGGTCCAGGAGCTGAAGCCTGGTTCGGATCGCACCACGCGCGCCAGACAAACACGGTGGCGACGACGCCGTACCGATGCTATCCAGTCATACGTCGTGGTCCTGTCCGCTGATCGGGTCATGCGGTCGGTCTCCCGTCCCGACGTCATGCCGCCGCATATATGGTCGGTGCCTTGCCGTCCTTGGTGACGGCGTAGATTATGAAGTTCTCGGTCTTGGTGCCGGCCATCCCGGGTGAGCCCATCGGCATGCCCGGCAGGGTGATACCGGCGATCGCGGGCTTCTCGGCGAGCAGCTTCTCAACGACATCCACCGGCACATGGCCATCGATGACGTAGCCGTCGATGAACATCGTATGGCAGCCCTCGAATCCTTCCGGCACGCCGGCCTTGCGGCTGATTTCGGCAAGGTCGTTGGTGGGTTTGACGTCGACCTCGAATCCGTTCTGGCGCATGTAGTCGGCGTAGCCCTCGCAGCAACTGCATTGCGGGTTCTTGTAGAGGACTGCGTGCTTGCCGCTGGCGGCGAGTGCCGGAAACGGCAGGAGCAGAATGGCGGAGCTTGCGAGGAGGAAAGTTCGTCTTTGCATGGCAGTATTCCTTTCATCAGGGTTGGGGTTCAGGCGACGCGCAGCACGGTCATCAGGCCGCTCATCTGGTGGTCCATCACATGGCAGTGCAGCATCCAGTCGCCGGGATTGTCGGCGACGAAGGCAACCTCCACGACATCCTTCGGCGCCATCAGTACCGTGTCCTGCCACTGGCGATGCGGCACGGGCTCGCCGTTCCGGGTCAACACCCGCATGCTGTGGCCGTGGAGATGCATCGGATGCCACCACGCGGTCTCGTTTCGAAGCGTCAGGACGATGCTGCGGCCGCGCTGGAACGTCAGCGCCGGTTCCATTCCGGCATGGCCGTCGCCGGTCATCGACATGCCGTTGATCGCCCAGGCAGCGCCGCCGCCCATGCCCATCATCCCCCGCATCATTCCGCCACTCATCATGCCGCCCATGCCAGCCATCGCGCCGCCGCCCATCATGCCGCCCTGCAGCGTCAGGTCATGGCGCTCCGCTGCAGCAAGATCGGGCTCCGGCAAGGGATTACGCGGGAGATCGGTTGGCGTATCGGGTGGATGGGACCGCAGGGGCGGCTTGTCGTCGTAGGCGAGTTGTGTGACGGGATAGGACAGGCCGTCGTAGAAATCGTCGATGACGGCGTAGCGCCGGCCGGGTTCGCCCTGCATGTCGAGCACGACGTCGATACGCATGGCGGGGCCGAGGAGCATGCGCCCACCCTCAGGTTCATGAGGATCGCAGGGCTGACCATCGATCGCCACGATCATCGGCCGATGTCCCTCGAAACGCAGCGCCATGATCCGGGCGAGCGACGCGTTGACGAGGCGCAGGCGAATGCGTTCGCCAGCCCGGACTGGTTCGGTCTCCGAGACCCGACCGTTCAGCGTCACGGTGTTGCCGACGCGGCCGGACATCGCCGCCTCCATTGCATTGCCGAAACCGGCGGCGATCTCTCCGTCGGAGGTCAGTCGCCAATCGGCAAGCAGCCACAGAAGGTCGCGGTCGACGGTGACAGCATCGCGCTCCTCGACGATGACGGCGCCGGCGAGACCGCGGCCGAGCTGTTCCAGACTGTTGGCGTGCGGGTGATACCAGAAGGTTCCCGCATCCGGCGGCGTGAATTCGTAGGCGAAGCTCTCTCCGGGTCTGATCGGTGGCTGCGTCAAGCCGGGCACGCCATCCATGGCGTTGGGAAGCCTGATGCCGTGCCAATGGACCGTGGTCCCCTGGTCGAGGCGGTTTTCGACGACGAGCCGGGCGGATTCACCCTGGCGCAGGCGGACGACGGGACCCGGTACAATGCCGTTATAGGCCCAGACATCTGTCTCCGGATCATCTGCGCCGTGAAGGCGCACCCGGCCTAGAGCGGCGATGTATCGCTGCTCGACGGTCGCGGCGGCCCGCGCTGTCAATGGAGACACGGATGCAGATAGGAGGAGGCCAGTCGCGGCTCGTAGCAGGCTCCGGCGCGATATTCGGTCATGAGATTCAGTATGCACGTTCGATCCTTCCGATCATCGTCGATGATGGAACGCGCAGCCTCTTTGGTCATATGGGACGAATGGCGAGGACGCGTTCGTTCGCTCGGCTCGGCCGCTTGCGGGCGACAGCCGAGATGTCAGCCGATGTCGGAGGTTCGCGGTGGATCGGGTTCGGGGAGCTGGTTCCTGCCGTGAAGGAGCAGATCAGAGACGAAGGCGGAAACCACCTTCTCCCCGTCTGGGACGACTGCCGCAAGCGGTAGCGGCGCAATGAGGGGACTGATACAGACGGTGCTGCAAACGATCGCCTTCATGCCGTTGTCATCCGCCTTGCCGGGGCAATCCGGGCAACCGCCGTGATCCGGCATGTCAATCGCGGACATCGTCGCCATTTGCGCGGCCACGGCGCTGGCTCGAACGACGGTCAGGCTCATCCCCGCGGCGACAAGGACCGCGAGGAACAGAGCGACAAGCTTTCGAGCCTGAACGTGTCTCATGGCAACAGGAGGATGATCCCGAACCGCGCCGAAAGCAAGCCATGTCCTCAGCCGCACCGGCGCCCGCAACATGGACTCTACCCACGACAGGAACATCGTCGTCAGCGGTAGAACAGATATTTGATCAACGCCGCGATCACCAGTACGACTACGACGATCCCGAGCAGACCCGCAAGGCCCATGCCCCACATCATGCCACCGCCCATCATGTCGCTCATCATCGGCTCCTCCTTTCATTCGGCTGCCTCGAGATTGCGCTCGTCTTCCTCGACGAACCCGCCCTCGGCAGATGCGGCCGGCAGCCGCCATCCTTTGACCAATCCATAGACCGCCGGGATGACGATCAACGTCAGCAGTGTTGAGGATATCATGCCGCCGATCATCGGTACGGCGATGCGCTGCGTGATCTCCGAGCCGGTCCCGGTCCGCCACAGGATCGGCACCAGACCGGCCATGATGGCGACGACGGTCATCATCTTCGGCCGGACGCGTTCGACCGCGCCGACCATGATGGCCCGATTGAGGTCCAGCCTGGAGAAGGAACGGCCCTCCTTCTCGCAGGCTCCGCGCTGTTCCTTCATGGCGTGGTCGAGATAGATCAGCATGATCACCCCCGTCTCGGCCGCCACGCCCGCAAGGGCGATGAAGCCGACGGCGACCGCCACGGAGGCGTTGAAGCCCATCCACCACATCAACCAGATGCCACCGACGAGTGCGAAGGGCAGCGACAGCATGACAATCATTGTCTCCGTCAGCGCCTTGAAGTTCAGATAGAGCAGCAGGAAGATCAGCGCCAGCGTCAGGGGGACGACGATGGCAAGCCGTGCCTCGGCGCGTTGCAGATATTCGAACTGGCCGCTCCAGGCGACGGAATATCCGGGCGGCAGCTTGACGCTTTTTGCCACCGCCTGCTGTGCCTCGGCGACATAGCCGCCGAGATCGCGGCCCGCGATGTCGACATAGACGTAGACGGCAAGCTGGCCGTTTTCTGTGCGGACCGTCGTCGCACCGCGGGTCAGCTTGACATCGGCCACTTCGCCGAGCGGAACCGTTCCGCCGCCCGGCAGTGAGATCTGCACGTCGCGGGCGATCGCCTGCGGATCACTGCGCATGGCGCGCGGATAACGCACCGCCACGCCATAACGCTCGCGGCCCTCGACCGTCGAGGTCACGACCTCGGAGCCGAGCGCCATGCCGATGACCTCCTGGACGTCGTTGACGGTCAGCCCGTAGCGGCCGAGCGCGGTGCGATCGGGGCCGATGTCGAGATAGTATCCGCCGATCACCCGTTCCGCATAGGCGCTCGACGTTCCGGGTATGGTCTTCAGCACGTTTTCGATCTGCCGCGCCACCTTTTCCATCTCTCCGAGATCCGTGCCATAGACCTTGACGCCGACCGGCGTCCTGATGCCGGTCGACAACATGTCGATGCGGCCGCGGATCGGCATGGTCCAGGCGTTGGAGACGCCGGGAAACTGCAGTGCCGCATCCATCTGCTGCTTGAGGCTGTCGACGGTCACACCCGGCCGCCATGCGGACTTCGGCTTCAACTGGATGATCGTCTCGAACATCTCGGTCGGCGCCGGATCGGTGGCCGTCAGTGCCCGACCGGCCTTGCCGAAGACACTCTGCACCTCGGGGAAGGACTTGATGATGCGATCCTGCGTCTGCATCAACTCGGCCGCCTTAGTGACGGAGATGCCGGGCAGCGTCGTCGGCATATACATCAGCGTGCCCTCGTCGAGATTGGGCATGAACTCGCTGCCGATGTGTTGCGCCGGCCAGACGGTCGCCGCCAGGATCAGGACCACCACGCCGATCGTCAGGGTTTTCACCTTGAGCACACCGGAGATGACCGGGCGGTAGAGCCAGATAAGGATGCGGTTTACCGGGTTCTTCTGTTCGGGCACGATATGCCCGCGCACGAAGACGACCATCAGGGCGGGAACGAGCGTTACCGACAGGAGTGCGGCGGCCGCCATCGAGAAGGTCTTGGTGAAGGCAAGCGGCCCGAACAGCCTGCCTTCCTGCGATTCCAGCGTGAAGATCGGCAGGAACGACACGGTGATGATCAGCAGGCTGAAGAACAGCGCCGGTCCCACTTCGCTTGCCGCCTCGACCAGGATTTCCACACGCGCCTTATCCGGCGGCGCTCGCTCAAGATGCTTGTGAGCGTTCTCGATCATGACGATCGCTGCGTCGATCATCGCACCGATGGCAATGGCAATGCCGCCAAGGCTCATGATGTTGGCGCCAAGGCCGAGCATCCGCATGGCTATAAAGGCAATCAGGATGCCGACCGGCAGCATGACGATGGCGACGAGCGCACTTCGAACGTGCAGGAGAAACGCGATCGTCACCAAGGCGACGACGATCGATTCCTCCATCAGCGTGCCCTTCAGGGTTTCGATGGCCGCCTCGATCAGGGTTGAGCGGTCGTAGACGGGCACGACCTCGGTGCCGGACGGCAGGCTGCCTTTGACATCGTTCATGCTCTTCTTGGCATTCTCGATCACGGTCAAGGCGTTTGCGCCGAAGCGCTGCAGCACGATGCCGCCGGCCACTTCGCCCTCGCCGTTGAGCTCGGTGATGCCGCGCCGTTCGTCCGGAACGAGTTCCACCCTCGCAACGTCGGCAAGCCGCAGCGGCACACCGTTCTGGCTCTTCAGCACGATGTTCTCGATGTCGGGAATGCCCTTGAGGTAGCCACGTCCGCGCACCATGAACTCGAATTCGGACAGCTCGATCGTGCGGCCGCCGACATCGGTATTGCTGGCGCGCACGGCGTTGGCAACATCATTGAGCGAGACTCCTTGCGCCTTGAGGCGAGCGGGATCGACGACGATGGAATATTGCTTCACGAAGCCGCCGACGCTTGCGACCTCGGCGACACCTTCGGACTTCGAGACGCCGAAACGCACCACCCAATCCTGCAGAGAGCGCAGTTCGGCAAGCGAGAGCTCCTTGGCGACGAGGGCATATTCGTAGACCCAGCCGACGCCCGTCGCGTCCGGCCCGAGCGTTGGCGTGACGCCTTGCGGCAGGCGGCTTTGTGCGGCGTTCAGATATTCGAGCACGCGGCTGCGCGCCCAGTAGGGATCGGTGCCGTCGTCGAAGATCACGTAGACGAAGGAAACGCCGAAGAAGGAGAAGCCGCGCACGACCTTCGACTTCGGCACCGTCAGCATCGAGGTCGTCAGCGGATAGGTGACCTGGTCCTCGACCACCTGCGGGGCCTGACCGGGATATTCGGTGTAGACAATCACTTGAACGTCGGAGAGATCGGGGATGGCGTCGAGCGGCAGGGAGCGCAGCGCATAGACGCCGCCCGCCACGGCAAGTGCTGCGCCGACGAAGATCAGCACGAGGTTATGGGCGGACCAGGAGATGATGCGCGAGATCATGGTTTGGCCTCCTCGGGCGTCATGGCGCTGAGCGCAGCGTTGAGATTGCTTTCGGCATCGAGCAGGAAATTCGCCGAGACGACCACCTTGTCGCCGGCGGCGACGCCCTGCTGGATCTCCGTATTGTCGTCGCCACGGACGCCGAGCTTGACGTCCTTCGGCTCAAACCGTCCGTCTCCCTTGTCGATGAACACGACCTGACGATCACCAGTGTCGACGATCGCGCTGTTGGGAACCGAGACGACGGGGCTTAGAGCGCCGGCTTCGATCTCGACATCCGCGTACATGTTGGCCAACAGGGTGCCGTCCAGATTGGGAAGCTCGATGCGCACCTTTGTCGTACGCGTCTGCATGTCCACCGCGGGATAGACGAGATCGACGGTGCCATGGAAGGTCCTGCCGGGGAGGCTGCGGATTGTAACGTCAGCCTTCCCGCCAACCTTCACGGAGGCGAGTTCGTATTCCGGAACGTCGGCGGTCACCCACATGTCGGAGGTATCCGCGATACGGAACAAGGTGTCGCCGGGCTTCGCCATCATGCCTGCTGTTGCCGTGCGTTCGAGGACGACGCCGTCGCGCGGGGCGGTATAGGCCATGCTCGTCGGCACCTGACGTGTCCGGGCAATATCGTCGATCACATCCTGCGGAACGCCGAGGTTCTTCAGGCGCAATGCCGAGCCGGCGTCGTTGCTACCGCGCGAGCCGTCGCGGCCGGCGGCGTATTCCGAAGCGGCGGTGGCGATCTCTCTCGAGTAGAAGCGGAACAGCTTCTCGCCCCTGCCGATATGGTCGCCTGTGGTGACGTCAGCGACGTCGTCGACGAAGGAATCGGCCCGCATCGAGATCACGCTGACGAGGCGCTCGTCGAGCGTCACGGTGCCTGGCACCTCGACCTTGCGGCTGATGCTGGCCATCTCGGCCGTGGCTGTCTTCACACCGGTGCGTTGCAGCTTGCCGAGCGAGACCTTGACGGTCGAGGCGTCGGACTGCTCGCCCTCGTAGACAGCGATGTAATCCATGCCCATCGAATCCTTCTTCGGCACCTTCGAGGTGTCGGGCAGACCCATCGGATTGCGGTAGTAGAGGATTTTCCCCTTCGTCGGCTCGGCCGCCGGCTTGTTGTCCGCCACTTTTGCGACGGCCGGCTTGGCGGTCTGATTTGCGTCGAAGGACAGATCTTCGCTGGCGTGGACGCCGAGGAAATCCCGGCCGTCCGGTGTTTTCGTCGGCACCGCCGAATAGGCAGGACGGCCATCGGGGTCACGATAATAGATGATCGGCCCCGATGCCGCCGCTGTTGCCGTCGCGGCGACCGCGACGCTTTCAACGCCGACGATCGAGCGCAGCCATGCAAGGTCAGGCAGCGCGACACCACGCTGCCCGGCCCAAAGGCCCCCTGCCCCCGCCGCCAGCACGGCGACGAGGGTGAGGCCGGTTCGACCGGCTTTTGTCATGGGACGGCCTTGAACTCGAGCTTGTTTTCAAGGCTGTCGGTCTCGCCCTGGACCTTGGCGCCGAGCGACAGGCGCCAGCCGCCAGCCATCGGAATCTGCGCCTTGAAGCGGTAGACACCGGGCTCGACCGTTGGCAGCGCCTCGATCGGCTCGGCCATCATTTCCATGCCGTCGGGCGCCATGTCGACGCGCTGGGCGAAGATCACCGCGTCGGGGACGAGCTTGCCGGACCTTTTGTCGACTAGGCGCACGGCGATCTCGGCCGCGTTGCCCGCCTTGATCTCGTTTTTGACGAGCTGGAACTCATAGTCCTGGACTTGAGCCCAGGCTTGGGAGGTAAGGCCCGTGAAGGTCAGGCCGATCAGCGCTGCGATAGCCGCAGGCTTCAAAGTGAAAAGCGTCATTGTTGGTTTTCCCAAATTCATCGTTGGTTCGTGCGAATGCACGGGATAGCTATGGCGCAAAGCCACGCATTCACCGCTCGGGGTTGGCCGAACGGTTACAAAGTCCCAAAGGACGCGATGAATTCAGGTTCGTGGAGGTCGGTCCGGCGGCGCACCGATCGTCGGCTCCCGCATCCGATCGCGGAAAAGGTCGACATTGGCGCCACGATCGAGGCGAAACAGGGCAAATTCCCCGTGCGCGAGACCCGGAACGCATTTCGCCATGCAGATGGCTGCGAGCGGACAGGACTTCTGGCAGTCTGGCAGGGATTGTTTCTGATCCGGGCAGCACGGCATGTCGTCAGCCATTGCCGCCATGTCCATCGTCTGCATCATCGCCTCGGCCGTCATGGTTTCAGCCGCCGAAGGCACAGCCATCGGAGCGGTCAGAAAGCCCAGGATCGCAAGGACCGAGAGCAGACGGGCGATAAGGGACCAGAGTCTCATGACCGCAAGGCATGGCATATTGTGCGTCACAGGAAAAGACGGGCCATGTTCACGTTTTCGACAGATCGTTGCGACAGCACATCATTTCCGGCGCTGCCCGACCTGAGAGATAGGTGACGTTTTGTACCGGAGACATGGGTGACACTTTTCGCTTTGGCGGGAGGTGTTGATGCCGTGGAGAGAGACTTCGGTTATGGAGGAACGTCTTCGATTTGTCGCCCGTCTGCTTGAGGGCGAAGGCATGAGCGATGTGTGCCGTGCGTTCGGCATCTCGCGCAAGACCGGTTACAAGATCTTCAACCGTTACAAGGACGAGGGGTTGGAGGCACTGACGGATCGGTCACGTCGGCCGGTGCGCTATGCCAATCAGTTGCCCGAGCCGGTCGAGGCGATGATCGTGCGGCTCAAGAAGGACAAGCCGCATTGGGGTGCGCGTAAGATCCGCGAGTTATTGGTCAGGAAGCTTGCCGGCGATATACGTGTGCCCGCCAAAAGCACGGTGCATGCCATTCTCGACCGGCACGGGCTGGTCGCTCATGCCCGCAAGCGGCAACGCCATCGAGCCGAGGGAACGGCCTTATCCCAGGCGCTCATGCCGAACGATCTGTGGTGCGCCGACTTCAAGGGCGAGTTCAAACTTGGCAATGGCGGATACTGTTACCCGCTGACGGTGACCGACCAGGCCTCGCGTTTCCTTCTTGCCTGCGAAGCCTTTGAATCAACGCGCGAGCAGGGCGTGTTCGAGGCCTTCTGCCGGCTGTTTGCCGAGCGCGGCCTGCCGCTCGCCATCCGCAGCGACAACGGCTTGCCGTTTGCCTCGCCCAACGGCCTCTACAATCTGTCCAAGCTGTCCGTTTGGTGGCTGAGACTCGGCATCGTGCTCGAACGCATCAGGCCAGGCCATCCGCAAGACAACGGCCGGCACGAGCGTATGCACCTGACGCTGAAGAAAGAGGCTACCCGTCCGCCCGGCAGAAACATCCTGCAGCAGCAGGCCCGCTTCGATGCATTCGTCAGCGAATTCAATACCGAACGGCCGCACGAGGCACTGAACATGAGAACGCCGGGCAGCCTCTATGTCTCATCATCGAGATCCTATGAGGGCCTGCCGGAGATCAATTACCCCTTCCACGACAGGGATGCGCTCGTCACCAACTGCGGCCGCATCTGCATGCACCGCAAGAAGATCAATATCTCGACCGTTATGGCAGGACAAAAACTCGGCATCAAAGAAGTCGACGACGGCATTTGGCTCGTCAGCTTCATGCATTATGATCTGGGATATATCGACCTGGAACAGAGGACCTTGCAAACCATCGACAACCCGTTCGGCACGAGGTTGTCACCCATCTCTTAGGGACAAACTGTTACCTATCTCTTCGGTATGGACACGCAGCATTATATCGCCTTGAACGGATTCAAACCAGCGTACCTCTGATCATTCAACAACTAAGTCACTGAAAACAATAGAAATGTGGCGGAGGCAATTTATGGAACTTGCACGCTTTGCTTATCTGCTTCACACCTTCACAGTATCCGAGGAAGCCTAGTTTACGCTTGCATCGCAGACAGCCGTCATCTGATTGACTCGAAACATTGGAGGATTGGCTGAACTACTGCGCAAATGATTGAGCCGCTATTAGCGTTGCAGCGGCACTATCTTTAGAAGAGGCTTTTCGATCGATTTCGCTTTGAGACTTACTATCGTATTTTGTAGATGTGTTTCGACCTCGATAAATTCTATTCCTTCATCTCCGGCTATAGCGTACTGGCAAAGGCCGCAGATTCAGCCAAGCACCTCGACGGAAAAACCCGTGAACCGATAACCCTCGCCATGGCTGTCATAACTCGATACGATGGCTGCATCGCGAACCGCGTCGAGACAGTAATCAAACATGGGACGACGCGGGAAAAAATCGCCGAGGCTCTCGGCGTCGCAATATCCCTCAACGCCGGCGCCGCATCGTGGCCGGTTCACGTCTTAGGATTTATCCCGTCGTGAACCGCCTTCTTAACATTGGACCAGTGTCGAACACCGTAGACTTAATCGGCCTTTGGCCGATCAAATCGCCTTAAAGCGGAGAGCGCCCCTTTGAAGATACATGATCCCGAAAAGGATCAGGCCGAACACGATCGGATGAATCCAGTCGTGATGAAAGACCGTCAACTGCGTGGCGAAGGCACCGATATCGATCGGCACCAGCAGCAGTAGGGCGGCCCACGGAGAGACACGCGGCACCAGCACACCCGCCCCGCCGACAACTTCCAAAGCCCCGGTTAGATACATGAACCAGAGGCCCAGACCCAGACGGTTGAAATCTTCAATCATCATCGGCGTTGCCAACAGTTTCATCATGCCCGTAGCAATGAAAACAAAGCCCATGAGCCCGCGTAGAACCCAAAGCGTTGTCTTCCATCTAGGTGTCAGTACAGAATCCTTAGCCATGAAACTTCCCGTCCATTCCAATTAGCGTTAGTCAATCCAACCTGAAAGCTCACCCACCTCGGATGGACCGGATGAACTTGCTCTGCTTGGAGGTGGCGCGGTTCTCAGACTTGATTCCAGCCGCCATCGACGCAAAGTTCGCTGCCCGTCAGGTAGGACGAGTCGTCGGAAGCGAGGAACAAGACGGCTTTTGCGATCTCCTCGACAGTGCCGCTGCGATGCATCGGAATTTGCGTATGCACCTGGGCCTTGGTTTGTTCGATCATTTCCTCGCTCACGCCCGATTTGCGCGCCTGATCGGTATCGATGTAGCCAGGCGCCATGGCATTTACCCTTATGCCTTTGTCGATGAGTTCCACGGTGAGCGATCGCGCCAAAGAGCGAATAGCGGCTTTGCCCGCCGAATAGACGCTGACATAGGGCATGCCCTTCGTGGACAAAGTCGTGGTATTGAGAACGATCGAGCCACCAGAGGTCATGAGCGGCAGGAGCTTCTGCACCGTGAAGTAGGTTCCCTTGAACGTGCAGGCGATCGTGAAATCGAATTCTTCTTCGGACATGTATTCAAACATGTTCGGGCGCGCCGCACCGGCGTTCGCGAAAAGGATGTCGACACGGCCGTACTCTCTCTCGACAAATTCGCGTAGCGCTTCGATGTCCGCTAACTTGGAAATGTCGCAGGCGATCGCGCCGGTGCCGTTTCCGATGTTCTGGGCCGCGATATCAAGCCTCGCCTGATCGCGGCCAGTGATGACAACCGTCGCGCCTTCGCTGACGAACAGCTTGGCTGTCGCCAGCCCCATTCCATCGCTGCCGCCGGTGATAAGAGCGACCTTTCCATCCAATTTACCCATATTCATCTCCAATTCGTCTTTGAATGCGCCCGACATAAACCGCACCATTGCAGGACGCGGGGGGACTGGAGAAACATATATGAAGTATCTTTCAGTTTTTGAATTCGCTTATTGGAAGCGCTCGTAGTGGCCGACAACTCATTGAAACATAATGGGGCATGGCCAACTTGCAGCCGCTGCGATCCTCATTTTCGAGGCGGCTATTCAGGTTTGAGGCGGACTTACCCTACTCCACACAGTATGCCCCCGTGCCAGCGTATTGCCTCACGGTGACCAGGAGCGCACTGCGCCAGACCTGATCCTGAGCTGTCCTCGAGGAAGCGGTCGGACCCGAACAAGCTTCGGGTTCCATCGATGAGGGAGCAGGCCTTGCACTCTGCGTCCTCATCAACTCTCAGGCTCAGGTCAGGTCCGAGATTTCGGCGTACTCCCGGGGGTTACGGCTGATGCCCCAATCTCACCACCATCTTGGGGTGACGCTCACTCAAGGCTTTCAGCGCGAGCAAGCTCTTCCGTTCCTTTGCCCGGTCGTAGGTGTAAGTTCCAGGTTCAACGCCATGATCCCACCCCCAACGGGTGTGACAGGCGTCACCGGTCAAGAGAACCGGACCTTCGGGAGTGCGCGCCACAAAGGAAACATGGCCTGCGGTATGTCCGGGAGTAAGGATCGAAAAAAGCGTTCCGTCTCCGAAAACATCGACGACACCGTCAAACCTGTCGTTTGAATCCTTGGTGAATTGAAATTCCCGGATGGCGGGCCTGCCTTCAAAGAACCTGTTTTCCATACCCTGGACGAAAAGATTCTGAAGCTGCCTGGTATTGGCTTCGCCCATGCCGGTGTAGAACGGGATATCGGTCGGAACATCCGGCATGCCGGAAATGTGATCGAAATGGAGATGCGTCATCAGGACGCCTTTGAGCTCGACACCTTTGGACTGCACAGCCGACAGGGGCTCGTTGCGAACTTTCATCCTGTCGAGTTTGGCAAAGTTGCGGATCACCAAGCCGACCCCGACCCCTTTAGGATCCTGCACGAAGCGCTTTGAAACGCCGGTGTCAACCATAAAGGCTCCGTGGCTCGGATGCCGCAGGAGATGCGTGTATATCTCGATCGGCTCCTCGCGATCCCTGATTCCTGCCTTGACGGCCACCGGGTGCTTCAGATTGAGTAGCCCCGACAGCGGAGCCACCCAGTTCGCACTCAGGATGGTCTCGACCTCGATCGGCCCGGGCTTATCGATCAAAGCCTCCATGGCCGATGAACTAATCGGCCTGCCCAGATTTGCTGCGGTAGTCGGATGCCTAGTCTGCATAAAGCACGCGATACACATGTTGGTCTCCCATTCATAATGATTGCTCCCGATGTGAACCGCGTTGATCGTGGAGCGGTGGGAACCAATCTTATATATGAAGGATCTTTCAGTTTTTGGATTCGCTTATTTGAATCAGTCCTCTATCGCCGCTAACCCCATGTAAATCCGCGCACTGGGATTGCCCGGTCGCGTCCCTTGACACCATTTTCGAGGCAACCATTCAGGTCTTGCCGGGCGACGACGCGACGGCGCGGAGTGATCGAGATTGAGATCGGCGGCGTGACGGTGATGCGGTCGGTCGGTCGACGTTCACGCCACGCCAAGAGTCAGGCGGGCTCGGATCTTGGCAACACCGACCGTCCGCGAGCTTGCTCTGGCACTTCAGGATGCGTCGCGCTGCTTGCGGGCATAGGCGTTGAGGCGGGCGAGTTCCTGGAGGTAAATGCGATGCAGCCTGCGCGGCGCGACGAGGCCCTCGACGAAGCCGGCGATGCCCGTCTCGCCATCAAACCTGGAGGTGATGTTCACCAGCGCCTGCTCGCCGTGGGGCGTCACGGTAAATGTCCTGACGAGGCCTGAGTTGCCGATGTCAGTCTGGACCAGGGTTCGGCCGGGCTCCGGCTCAGTGACCTCCATTCGGAGCTCGCGGACGCCGCCGGCGGATTTGATTTTGAAGCTGACGACGTTGCCTGCCCCCACGCCCCCTTCTTCGACTTGGAAGTCGTAGAAGGGGGGCGGCAGGAACCGAGCGTGAAGGCGCATGTCTGCGAGGTATCGGTAGACGTCGTCCGCGGGGGCGTCAATTGTGCGCTCGGCGGACGCGACGACGTGTTTTGCCATGGTCTGATCTCCATGTTTGTGGGTTGAAGTGCTGGTTTCTGTTGGCCATCGCAGTGCGTGGCCGGCCGCTGCGGTGACCGGCAGGGGTTTGTCGACCTATTGCGCTGCCATCGTCCTGATGACACCGGGAAGAACCGCCTTGATCTTGGAGCAGCGGGAACCTATTTTATATACGAAGGATCGTTCAGGTTTTGGATTCGCTTATGGGAAACGCCGTTCAACTGCCACTAACGCCCCGGAAAGCACCGCGTCAGGAGCGGGCGATCGCCACCGTCGACGCGATTTTCGAGGCAACCATTCAGGTTTTGTTGAGCGATGGCCTGATCCGCCTGAACACAACACGCGTTGCGAACCGCGCAGGCGTTTCGGTCGGGACGCTGTATCAGTATTATCCGAACAAGCAGGCCTTGCTTCTCGCGGTGCTGGAGCGACACCTGGAGATGCTGGTGGTCGCCATCGAAAAAGCGTGCGGAGAAAACCCATGCCCGAAGAAAGAGGCTATCGCCGAAACCATTGTGGGGGCCTATCTTCAGGCGAAGATGGCGCAAGCCGAGGTTTCTCCCTCCCTGTACCGCATCGCTATGGAACTCGACGCCCGCGCGCTGATCGAGGCTGCGGCTCAACGGAATGCGCAGGCAATTGAGGCGCTGCTCTCCAACGTTGCCGATGGCAGTTTCGCCGATCCGAGCTTGCTCGCTAAGACGTTAACCGCCGCCCTGTACGGAACGGTTCCTGCCTTTTGCCACCGGGTTTTGGCGCCTGCCGATGGCCTTGAAGCCCAAAGGCAACTCACAACAATGTTTCGCTCGTATCTTGTTGCAAGCCAATCGGGGTAGCGGAGTGGCGCCGCCCGTCAAAGCCAAGCGCATGCGCCTCGTCATATGGCAACGCTCCACATTGCCGCTGGATTCATAAATCAATAACCATCTTTTCGATTGCAAGCTTAGAGATGGAATACGAATAGCACCGATGAAAATTCCTTTCGAATACACAATTGAAACAAAAGAACTACGATTTGGTCGATGGATCTATGTCATTCAATTGAACGAGGGCCGAAGCCGGCCCAGCAGAAAATTTCGAACGTAGGAAGCTGCACTCGATGACGCTTACCAGATGCTCTCCCATATGCTCTGAACTATTACAGTGCTCGTATTTTTATAAGCGTCAGGCATTTACTACTGATGATATCGCCGCGTCTCTCGATGACGCCACCAATCAGATAAAAACCCTCGGCGGGTGTGGCTTTTACCTGCAAATTTCACAATTGAGACGCTAAGCTGCAGTCAGCCACTTCGCAACGTGTCGCACTGCCGGCGTCGGCAGTTTGGACCGATTGTTTAGTCCATCGAACGCGATAGATAGCTTGCGACTTCAACGACCCAAGGCCGTCTTAAGAGCATGCGAGCCGGATTGGTGCTTCTCCACGCTTGATTCCATCACAACGCTTCCACGCCCGGTTGATTTCGCACAATAAAGTGCCGCGTCTGCGCCTTTAAGGGCCGCCTCACAGCTGGTTCCGTTCGTCGCAACCTCGCTAATCCCAAACGAAGCGCCGATGGAAACTTCGCATCCTGGTAGATTCATCTTGTTTGAAAGGGAGGCTGACAAATGTCGGCAGATTTCCGCGGCTTCTACTCCCGATAGGCCCGGCATCATGATAGCGAACTCGTCGCCACCCAGCCGAAAGAGCCTATCTTCTGCGCGAATACCTGCTCGCAGCCTCTCAGCCACCACCTTCAAGAGTTCGTCACCCATGGCATGGCCGCGAGTATCGTTTACCGCCTTAAAGCCATCCAGATCAAGGCAGACGACCATCAACGGTCCTTTCTCAATCAAAGCGGTAAATTCCGGCTGCAGAAGCGAACGGTTGGCAAGACCCGTTAGGAAGTCATGTGTCGCGGCATGCCGCATCTGCCGTTCCCTGCTCACCAGCATCTGCGCTGTCGTCTGGGTGATGCGGATCATTAAGACAGTGCCTGCGATAAGTACCACGCCCACAGTCAGGATCAGGGGCAGCGACTGCCAAAGGATGTCAGAAGCAGGCGTTGGCGGAAGCCAGGACAGAACCTCGACTTCACCCTCTGTTCCCACTGCGATTTCGGCACGGGCGCGGTCTGGCGAAACGGCGGGAAGGGGACTGATTTGCGCGTCGTTGAGCAGAAAGCGCTTTCCGAAGAAATCCTGCAGGGTGCCGCCAATCGGCATGGCTGTGATGAGGATAGGTGCGCGATCGCCCTTCGGCTTGGATGTCCCAAAATCCGGCTGGAACAGGCTGGCCGAAAGGAGGACGGCTTCGTCCCCAATGACCACAATCCGACTGACCGCGAGCGGTGACGGAATGCCAGGTTTTTTCGGTTGATGCTCGCGAGAGCGGACAGTTGTCAGAAGTTCGGAGGCATCCTTCACCATCGCCGCCGGACCACGCACGAAAAAGGGCATGTCCTTCACGGTATCGTCCGTCCGGGTGTAGATGATCGCGTCATGTGAATCCAGGACGACCACAGAACGGGTCCTTGATGTGCCGATCAAAGAAGCGCCTATGTTTCTATCGGCCCACTCTGCGTCGAAGGAATTGTCCAGCTTTGCAATCGCCTCGTCCCAGATGGTCCAGGCTGTTAGAGAAAATTCGACGTCGGAAATCCACAACGAGATATTCCGCTCGACAAGCATCTCCTGACTTCGCCGTGCCTCCGCGTCGATCCGCTTCACACCGTAGTAGGGAAAGGTGGCCATTCCAGCGATGAATAATGCTATGCCGACAATCGCTGGGCCGACGAGCCTGAAATGTAAGAAGCGCATCGCTGCTGATCGTCCCTAATGTTTTGTCAAGTGTACTTTAGAATAATTAGCAGAGCTTACGATCACGTTATCGGGCTCTTTTGAGTGTCGCCTTGATCATCTTACGCCTGTGATCTGAACTCTTCCTTGAGCATCGCGCCTAGTTGTCCTTGCGAAAGATCTATCTGGCACCAATGTCGGCATTGCTGACAAGTTTTGCCGCGCTACGAGCAAGATAAATTTCCTCTCGCCTAGATTGTCTGCTATAGGCCACCCGCCCTGTCATTGCCCGCCACGCGGCGGTGACAGGACAGCCTCTCACAAAGCATTGAGCATTGAAGCCACGCGCAGTATTTGCCTGGTTCTTTGCGCGGTCTTGTTCGGAAACTTACAATTCCGTAAAGCGATCTGGATCGCACGCTACATCATGCGCTTCTCGCTACGGATCTCGCCATCACACTCTACGCTGCGGTGAGCCCATCGACCCAAAAACCGGGATCGGTTTTTGGGTCGATGGGCAGGTTCAAGAAATTGGAGTGTCCCTTGTACGTCCTATGCGGACACATGGCGCCTTAACTCCAGCCGGCGTAGAACACTCCTGCCAGGATGATGATGCCTAAGACGCCGCGATAGATCACGAATGGCCAAGTGGAGAAACGCTCCAGAAAGCGCATGAGACCCCAGATCGTCACGAAGGCGGAGATGCTTCCGACGATCAACCCGATCGCTAGAATCGACCAGCCTTCGAGCGAGAGATGCGCGCGGTAGAGCTCGAACAATTCCTTTAAGCCGGCAAGCGTAATGGCCGGAATGCCGAGCAGGAAGGAGAATCGGGCCGCCTCTTCCCGTTTGAAGCCGAGAAACAAGGCAGCGGTCAGCGTCGATCCCGACCTCGAAACACCGGGGAAAAGTGCGCCGACCTGCGCCAAGCCGACGATCAGGGCGTCGAGGACGCTCATCTTGTTCATATCCCGTCGATGTCTGCTGTAGAGTTCTGCCAATGCAAGGAGGCCAGCCATGACGATGCAGGAAACGCCGATGACCCACAAGCTCCGTAGGGGCGAGCCGCACGCGTTCAGGGACGAGGACAACAACAGGCCTCCGATCACGATAGGCACGGTGGCAAGGACGATGCCAAAGGCGAGCCGTAGGGCCGGCGAGGACCAATGTCCCTTCCTTACCGCGGCGATCGATTCAAACGCCACGTATCGGACGTCGCTCCAAAAGTAGGATACGATGGCGGCTAGGGCAGCCAGTTGCATCGCCGCCGAGAACGCCGACCCCGGGTCCTGCCAGCCAAGAAGCGCCGGAACGAGCCGCATATGCGCGGTCGATGATATGGGCAGCAGCTCCGTCAATCCCTGAACGACTCCCAAGGCCGCCGTTCGCGTATATCCAAGGGCAACGAAGCCCGTATCCAAGCCTTGCGTGCAAATGTCAGCCACGTTTCAGCACCTCCGTTTCTACTGGTATCGCTGCCCCAATCTGTTTGATTGTCGGCGCCAATTTCCTGTGCTTGCAGATCAAGCTGAAATGTACCTTAAGAAATGAAGGCAATGTCCATTCGACGCCGATGGGGCCATGACATCGCTTCGAAGCCGCCGGCTCTGCACCAACTGATCGGCCTCGTCAGTGATGAAACGAGCGAGAGCCCATCAGACTGGACGACGCGCGAGTATCTCGCCTATTTTTACCCGGATACGAGGGATCGAAGGCGTCAGCGAAACAGTCGAACGCTGCTTAATCAACATGTGGCTCGCTCATCATGTCCTTGACCTGAAGCGATGGATTGCCGCGATGCCTTTGATTGGCACTGGACAGCTTCCGCCTCCTCAATACCCCGGGGAGTGCCGGATCAATCGGCTGATAGGCCGAGATGAACGATGTCTCCCCTCGACCAGCCTTCTGCAAGGCCCATCAGAAACTCCATCTCCCGTCTCAGCGTGACGGTCCGACTGACATCGCCTGCATGGTCGGTTTCGGCGCGCACGTGATAAAATTCACCGACCGCAATTCCGGCCGCTTATCGTTTGTCTTCAAGCGAGGACTTCAAACCTGCAAGCTCCTCCCTGACAGCGAAGTAGCGCCGCATAACGGCGATCAAACGCAGGTCGTTTTCTGCTCCATTCATATTAGCGCCTTCCAAAATGCTTTCATTAGGAAGAAGCAGATTCGCTGTCTCCTGTCACGCCTCGACCGACGATGTCGAAATTGCATTTTCGCAATATGCAATATGGAGGGAATGTGGTCATGGCAAAGCGAGAACAGACGTCTTAGAAGACACCAAATCGCTCAAGCATCTTTCGAAGCCGCTGGTTCTGTTGACGGAGTTGTTGAGCCAGCAATGCTTTGAGGCGCGAATTTTCCATTTCAAGCACAGCCAGGTCATCGATCGGGGCTTCAAACTGAGTGGCAGCTGGTCGCTCGTCGTGTTCGTACGTCGTATGATCAGGATGATCTTGAGACCCATTTCGCGTATGCGCGTTAAGTCTCTTGGAGACCGCCGTTTGGGGGGACGCTTTTTCGAACGAGAGATGGAATTGCGAGGATCGTTATCGTGTTGCGATGCATCAATCTGCGCCGCTTCGTTCAATGAAGCGGCAACCTGAATTGGGTTACCGGTTTCACCGCGGTCGCGCTGAGCTTGCGGTCTTTGATCCACCCGCATTTCGCCATTCTGACCTGACGTCTCCAATCCCATTTTGACTTCGAACAGATGTGGCGCTTCTGTCTCGGCCTGACGCGCGAGTGCCTTAAGATCAGTGTTTCCCCAGATCGAATTGGGCCGTGTTGTCGACCGTCGGCGCTTCGACTTGACTTCGACAACGAAGTTTCATTGCGGTGTTTTCATAGGTGTCCAATCATTAAGTGCGAACCAAGCTCACGAGGCGCCAAACCGCTCAAGCATCTTCCTGAGCTGAGCATTCTGTAGCTGAAGCTTTTGAGCTAGTTGGCGGCGCAGCGTTTTGATGTCCTCGTCAAGGCTTGCCACCTCATCGAAGAAAGGATCTCGGGACGATGAGGATTGCGCCAGCGGAACCTTGTGTGCGACGCCTGTGCTTTGCGCGACCGCGTCGACCCGGGCTTTCTTCGCGGGTGCTCGACGCTTGACCGGAGGCTTACTTTGAGGCTCTGTGCTTGCTCCGCTTTGCGGCGCCGAGGTGCCGACTTCGACCGCCGGGTAAGGAACGTCGACAGGCGTAGCTGTTCGAGCCTCTTCGGCATCAGTCGGTGGCTTCAACGCCTCCACGACAACGTCGGGATTACCTTGCGCCTCATTCGATGCCGCCGACACCTGATCGACCGGAGCATCCTTGTCGTAGTCCGCTGTGACGATCGCTTCCGGTGATGGAGACGGAAGCGTGGACATCTGGTCCTCTTCGATCTTGGGAGCCTCGGAATCGGTGTCATGCCCGACCAAACTCTCTTGCGCTTTCGCCAGTCGCCGCCGCGACGTCAAGTCGGCAAGGAATCTCCACGGTGTTTTCATAGCATTTCAACCTCGCGCAGACCGGACCGCGATCCTGCCGCCGTTGCTATACCCTCGTTGTTCGGCGGCACGATGAAACGTGCCCGCCGAATCTCCCCCATTGAAAATGGCGCAGTTAAGGGTCGTGGCCGTGACCGGCCCTTCCGCTTGTCGATCAACCAAGCCCAAGCCGCTTGCGCAGCTCGGCGTTTTCCTGGCGCAACTTTTCTGCCAGGATTTTGCGAAGCCTCTTGTTCTCTTCCTCGAGCTGAATGAGATCTTCCAACTCATCGATCGCGGGCGCAGACGTCACTGCCGTTTGCTCGACAGGCTTCGCTGTCTGCTTCCTTGGCGCGCCCTTGCCTGCGCGCGCGCCACCCGTGACTTTCGTCTCGGTTGATTTGCGTCTCCCTCCCCTGGACCGCCGTCGGTTTTCACCGAACTCGCGGCCGGCGACGGCGCGGTCACCGCCTCCGATGCGACGGGAGTCGCTTCGACAGCTGCCTTTGGACGCCGCGGTGCACGCTGCTTCTTTGCTTCCCCGCTTTTACCGGAACATCGGTCTCCGCAACCCCAGTGGTGGAGCCCACATTATTCTCGCCAGCCATCGGTCCTCTCCTCCATAGCCAAGTCTCTTTTCGACGGAGTGCAAGGCCGAGTCAATAAAGCTGTCGGTAATCACTAACAACACGGCGCCGGGAGACTGTTGCCGCTTCGCCGGATGCTCCGGACGGCTATGTGTCGCGCTTGGCGACCTGACGCTGATGGATATCTTCACTCTGCCGAAGCAGTGTCACCTTTGGCGTCGGTCCACTCTTCGTGCTGCCGACGGCTACCGATGATGCGCTGGGAAGCCGCAAATGGCAGGCGGGCACCGCCGGCGGCGAAGAGATACTAGATGCTCCTCTTGCCGGCATCGCGGTGTGCCGAGATGGTGATGCTTTCTGTCATCAAGAGAAAAGGTGTCGCCAATTCAGCCGCCCCTCCCGCGGTTTCCGATTGGCAGCTACTTCTAACGATCCAATGTCTGGCGCGGCGTCTCGCCGAAGGCTCTGACATACAGGGCGGAGAATCGACCCATGTGGGAAAAGCCCCAGCGCTTGGCGATGTCGGAGATCAGCACATCCCGCGACCTCCCCGATTTGAGCTCACACCTTACCCCATCAAGGCGTAGCTGGCGCAGATAGGCCATTGGCGTCATGTCCTTGAATTGCCGGAAAGCCGCCTGTAGCCCACGGACACTGACGCCAGCTTCACGGGCAATGTCCTCTATCGTCAGCGGAGACGCAATCTGCGCCATCATGAAGTCAATCGCTCGTTTAACGTGTCTAGGAACGGCCGAGGGCTGACGACGATTTAGCAAGGCGGAATATCGATGCGGGAACGATTCCAGCAGCGTCACCATGATTGTGCGAACAAGCATTTCATTGGAATGCGTTGCGATGAAATCATTCGCGTTCGTCACAAGGTCGGTCCACAGTAGCTTGCACATTGCCGCCAACTTGCGGCCCGGACCATTGCGGGTGTCGGCGGTTACCATCAACTCGATATCTTGCATGACGGGCGCGTCAATCATCTCGCTGAGTTGCTGCGTAAGCGCTTTGCGGCTAAATCCAATGCCGATATGGCTTCGATTGGGGCGGAACCGCAGAGAATTCGAATGCCCGAGGTCGCATGCGAAAATCGTCCCTGGAGCCAACAAATGTCGTTGTCCACGTATCTCGAACTCCAACGCTTCAGTCAGCGGAAGATACATAGCATACATATCCGGGGGGTCGGAGATACAGATCTCCATGTCGGGGGGACAATTGCCGGCCCAAATGCCGAATTCACCAATGGAAAAATGCTGGTCTGCGACAGAAATCGCTTTGCTACCAGCGATTGTGTTTACGAGTGCCGGTTTGAGGGTTTCGGCATAGTGCTTACGAAGTTCGTCGACGCCGGCTTCACTGACGTTGAAACGGGAAACCCTTTCTTGACCACCCACGCTTGCGTTCCTCCTTGATCGCAACACCGTTCGCGCTTCCACCTCCGCATAAAGAATTGCGGATCAACTTAGCGCGATGCAGCAATGGGACGCCTGGAGCGCCGCACAGAACTCCCTTCCCGGTTTTTATTCGAGAGGTGAACGGATCGCGGTGCAATTTTACTCTTCAATTAAAGCCAAATCAGCCGAGCGCCTTCCTCCAAGGCAATACCGCGGGACACCTTGGGTCTCGCCTAACAAGTGAGAGTATGACCAACCGGCTACTCGCAATCATCATAGCTCTTACAGGGCCATTCCTCTTATTGAGTAACGTTTACATATGTAACGTTTACACAAATAAACGCTTGTATGTTCTGCTGTCAACGGTCTATTTCAAGACACTGTTACTTGGCCACGCATCCACGAAAGTTAAGAGTAATTTATGGTCGGAATCAGGGACATCGCAGCGCATTTGAACGTCTCCGTTGCAAGCGTCTCGCGCGCGCTTAACGGTCATCCATACGTTAACGAGGATCTGCGAACACGCGTGGTCGAATGCGCCCGGCTGCTTGGATATCAGCCAACTCAGTCCGGACGCAGCCTACGGCAGGGCCTATCGAGGACAGTTGGCTTTATGATCGAGACACATCCGAAACTTGCCGGACTCATAGACCAATTCCTCATGTCGATCTCTGACGGTGTTCAAAGTGTGATGCATCGTCATGCCCTCAATCTGGTCGTCCTTCCATGCAGCGCCGACGAGGATCCCGTGGACTTTGTCAGAGACGTTGTGGCGCGACGTTTTGTCGACGCGCTCATTCTCTCTGCCACACGGCCGAATGACAAACGCGTTGGAGTTTTGGCGCAGGCCGGCATGCCCTTTATAACCCTGGGACGAACTGGGTCTCGCCCCGAGCACGCATGGATCGACCTCGATTTCGAGAATTTTGCGGAACAATCGGTCGATCGGCTTTATCGGTCCGGACACAAAAGAATTGCGGTGATGGTGCCCGTCGGCCCGTTGAATTTCGGGCGCATCACTTTGGAGGGCTACAAACACGCCTTGGCAGCGCGTGGCATGCCATTCGACCCGGCGCTTGTTGCTCATGTGATGCTCGATGAAGCCAGTGCATCAGCGGCCTGTGATACTTTCCTCAAGAATGCAGATCCGCCGACAGGTATAATCCTGATCAACGAGGCTTTGGCTTCGGGCGTCTATAGGCGCCTCGGAGAAGGCGGTCTGGAGCCTGGTCGGGATATCGCCATCATCAGCCTCGAGGATGGCCGCCTACGCACCCTCCCCTCACCGCTCACAAGGTTTCGATTTGACACCCGTGAGATTGGTATTGCATTGGGCGAGGCGCTTCTTTCTCGGATCCCCGCATTTGCCGAGCTCTATCCTGCAACCAAGGATCAGCAACTCTTCCAGTTTGAGATCGTTGAGGGAACAGGGGCCGAAGGTAAAACATCCGACCCTCCCGCCAAAACCGCGTCGTCGAGTTGAGGATGACCAGTATCACTCGACAGCGGTGTTATCTGTCACTTGGCACCTAATCGCAAAATCCTGTCTTAACGACATCAGTTAGTTAGCATTGAAGTAAACTTGAGAACTGGCATCGAAATTGAGAACGGCGCCGGGCCGTTTTCCATTTAAGCTGAGCTTCGACTGCGGCGTGCTTCATAGTCAAACACTTTGGAAGTGAGCCCCCAACTTCAAAGAAAACAGGATCTTATCGCCTGCGAGAGTGCATTGAGGCTTGGAAATCTGCCGTTACGATTCTCATATTTTGGTGTCAAACGTCGTTAGAACGGTCGCATTCTCATGATTAAGTGCCAAGCGACAGAAGCGCTCCTCTTCAACGGGCCGGCTAAAGAGGTACCCCTGAATCTCATTGCAACCACTATCAACGAGGAACCGAGCCTGCTCCTCCGTCTCAACACCTTCGGCGATCACCTCCAAATCCAGTTTCTGGGCTAGCGAGATGATTGCCGAGGTTATAGCCATATCGTCGGCGTCGTGCGGAATATCAGCGATAAATGACCGGTCAATCTTGAGGCGCGACAATGGAAATCTCTTAAGCGCACTGAGGCTCGAATAGCCTGTTCCGAAATCATCGACCGCGAGCTTTACTCCCAACTTCTCCAATTCGTGCATTCTAGCAATCGAGCTGGCGAGATCCTTCATGATCAGGCTCTCTGTAATCTCAAGCTCAAGCCATGTTGGATCGAGCCCGCTCTCGCTCAACGCGTTCGCCACAGTCTCCATCAAACACTTTTCCTGGAACTGTCTGGCGGAGACATTGACACTGATCCTAATTGGTTCGAGCCCCTTGTCCTGCCATGCGTTGGCCTGCCTACACGCCGTCTGGAGTACCCATTCGCCAATGGGCATGATTAGGCCCGTCTCTTCGGCAAGCGCAATAAAATCTCCGGGATAGACAAGACCCTCGCTCGGATGGTTCCAGCGGACCAACGCTTCGGCCCCAACGATTCTGCCTGTTTGGAGGTCCACCTGCGGCTGGTAGTGCAGCACAAACTCGTCGCGGAGAAGCGCTTGCCGGAGTTCGTCGGTCCGGGAGAGCTTCCTTCGGACGGTGGCGGTCATTTCCGGCGTGAATAAAGCGATTCCGTCCCGACCCAGCTCCTTCGCCCGATACATGGCCATATCCGCGAAAGCGAGCAAGTCTCCTGCAGTCTTGCCGTGGCTCGGATAACTGGCGACACCGATGCTACAGGTCACCCTGAGTTCGATATCGTTGAGTGCGATCGGGCGCGCAACCGCCTCTTTTATTGCAGACAATCGACCTAGGCAGCCGTTAATATCCATTTGCTCAAGAATGATCACGAACTCGTCCCCCCCAATTCTAGCGAGAGACCCCTGGTCACTTGTCAGCTCGCAGATCCTGTCAGCGACGATCTTCAGCAGTTGGTCGCCGACCGAGTGACCGAGGCTATCATTGACGAGCTTGAAATTGTCGAGATCAAGGAATGCTAGTGCGACTTCACTCCCTACGGAATCGGCTGTTTGCATTGCAAGGGTGAGTTGTCGATCTAGCAACGCACGATTGGCCATCCCTGTCAGAGGATCATGATCAGCGAGAAACCCAATCCGGGCCTCCGCGCGATGGCGGCTGATTGCAATCCCGGCCATGTGCAAAGCAATCGAAACAAAATCGGAAAAACCAGGCTGATACCGTGTGCCCTCAGACGAATAGAGAGCGAGGACACCTTCGACTTGGCCATCGACGTCGGAAATTGCCAAACAGTGGCACTCATGGTCAAGTTCAGAGATACCCGCCTGATCAAAGACGAGCTTGAGTGCCGCGGCGGTGGCCGTGAGATCTGTGGGAATGGTACGAATGAATGTTGCATTGACACGCCTGCGATATTCCTCCGTCAAGCTAGGCGCAGCCGCCAGACGCAGCTCCCCTGTATCTGGCGCAATCGTCAGGAGCGCAGCGTGCACACCGTCTGCGAATCCCTCAATCATCCGGGCAAGTTCTTCGAGAAAATCGGAGAGGGGCATTCCGCGCGCTATCATTTCGAGCAGATAGGACTGAGAGCGCATCCGTCGTTCTGCCGATTTCTGCTCGGTGATGTCACGGGAAGCCCCGATAGTGCCCACGATTTTTCCGGATGCGTCTCGCAACGGGACACGCGTGATCATCAGCCATCGTTCCCGATCGCCGCGAAACGCCAACTCCTCGCTACCGAAATGGGGCTGCCCTGTCTCGGCCACATGGCGTTCAACATCGGCGGCTATTTGAACGATGTGGCTCGGCAGAAAGTCGAAATCGGTCCGCCCGACCAAATCCTTCAGATGGGACAGCCCGTTGTTGAAGACGACCGCTTGGTTCGCAAACAGAAAACGTCCTTCCAAATCCTTCGCATATATATAATCAGGGATCTGGTTGATCATGTTCTCCAGCCAACGCTGGCGTCCAGCCAAGTCAGCTTCGTGGCGAAAGTCCTCCGACGTTCTGCGCAACATGGCTGTGTTCGGAGCCAGCTCCGCCTCGGGGATCGAGACGGGCAGTTTGCCGTCAGCAATGGCGCCTTTAATCAAGGGAATTCCTCGGAATAGATGTGAAAGATCACTCTGCGTCAGCGAAGTTATCCTCGGGTGAACGTCGATTCACGACTGGGACGAAGCTGCGGTTATGGTGAACGAGTCCTTATTGGTGTGGTTTGGCGCGATGTCTGAGATCTCGAAGCGGCCGCCGCGTCCGGCATGCGAACCAATGACGGCCGCGTGCATTCCAGCAGCTCGCTCTGGATCAGCAGTATGAAACATGAACCGGAATCGGCATAGCTCATATCGACCTGGTTCGGGGTAACCAAGTGAAACGCCTTTTTTCAGGGCTCGCGATCCCGAACTCGATCTGCTTTTCCCCTGACGGTTCGTCCGGGTTCTTCGCCGACACGAGGGAAGGAATTATTTATCGCGTTCCCTTGGATCCGCAAACTGGCAACGTCATAGGCGATCACATGATCTTTCATGATAGCCGTGTTATTGCACCCTCCGGCCGGCTATTTCAAAGTATCAGGATGCCCTTCACGCAACCCAGTTGCCCGGCATTCGTTGGAGAACATGCGCAGGGCATGCTGGTCACATCTGCCTCAATCAATCTCTCCGCAGACGATATCCAGGGAAATTCAGCGCTTTACAGTAACGGCTTCGAAGGGGTGCTCGATCCCCATTTTGCGATTCAAGACTGGCCTGTGTAAGCCAGCTTTTGGCAATGAACCGTTGTTGATCCACAACACCGGTGCCGTCACCTAACCGACCTTCACATAGGCCGCCGGCATCATCCGCGCTTTATGTCCAAGCTGAGTGATCGAGTTTGCCCAGTAGTGCACGCTGGCGCAGGCGTCCAGCCCGATAAGACAAAGCTCTAGCTTGCTGAAGAATTCGACCACCTGCGATCGCCGTAAAGCGCGGTGCGTTATAACGGTGCCACCGTCGCCAACAGCGTAAAGCTTAATTGGACACGAGAACATCCATTTTGCGCGCCAACAGTCCATTTTGCGCATGGAAACCCTCATTCGTCGGGCGAACGGTGGAGTAGGCAAAGCGAAAACAGGATTTCGTTAAATGATTTCAGGCAAATAGATTATCTGGCCTGCTTTACTTTGGACGTCCCCAGAAGCGGCATTTCATCCCACCGCTCGAATGACTCGATCGGATCATTTCCCAGAATTCCCCACAGACAGGAGTTATGACGAGCTCCTGTACTTCATTCCGCGGGAGTATCGGATGAAACGTGCATTCCTTTCCTCAATAGGCTTCCTCGCCAGAACCTTTCCTTGTTGCTGCTGGTCACGCGAGACCTTTTCGCTCTTTCGTGGAGAGGCGGCGTTGACCACCACGTTCAGCCCTTAGCGGCCAAATAGGTGCAGCGCGTTGATAGCAGTAACGAGAACCGCCTCAATCCGGAAAATCCGGAGAGTGCATGAGGCAAATAGAAAAATGTTAGAAAGGGATAGGCTTCGGCTTATCGTAGATCGATCGTATGAGTGGAAAGCACGCCAATACAGCTTATCCGGTCCAGAAGCGGTTTGACGTTCTGTCGAGCGAACCGTGTGCCGAGGCGCAGAACGCCGACATGTTAGTTCGGGCAAATGCCGTCGATAGCAACAAAACGCGCCAGATGTCGTACCTGTCAATCGCTAATCTGGCTTCCTGGTCATTCGACGTTGGAACCGGTGGCCTTTGGTGGTCCAGCGAACTCGATCGGCTTCTCAATCAATTTCCAGAGAAGGTTGATCGGCACCAAATGCGGGAGGCTGTGGGTGGAGCGCTGGCGCCCTGGCTACAAGCCATTGCCTTGCGCTCCGCTTCGTCGGACGGCGATCAATGGCAAGACCTAAAACTAAAGGTTGATGCACCCAACAGCCCCGGCAAAATCATCCAATTTCAATGTCACGCAGGAGCACGCCACCACCGCTCAATGATCCTCACAGGAATTGCATATGAATACGAACACGAACCTGACAGTATAGATCAGCGTGACCGGTTGTTTCGCGAAGCATTCGAATATGGACCATTCGGCGCGGCGCTGATCGATTCACACGGTCGCTATCTGAAAGTGAATGAAGCATTCGCGGGATTGCTGGGTTACACCCGTGAGGAGCTTTCCGGGCGTTACGCCCGAGAGGTCACACCGGCCGGCGATATCAGTATCAACCGCGAGGCCATGCAGGCGCTTTTGCAGGCGGGTAACGGACGGACGACAATCTCCAAACAATATTTCCATCGTGATGGGCATTTAATCGATACCCGAGTGGAAATGGCGACAATCTCAGGAGATATAACAAGACCTGATGAAACCTTGCGCTTTCTTGCCTTCGTGCAGGACCTCACAGAGCTCCGGAAAACGCAGGCCGAGCTATACACGTCTCAGATTCGCTCTGAACTCGCACTCGAAAGCGCGGAAATCGGCATATGGGAATGGAACGGCGAGGACAATACAGGTTTCTATTCACCCCGCACTTGCGAAATCCTCGACGTTGACCTGAAGGAGCTTTCCTCTGAGGAAAGCTGGTTTGCACGCATCCATCCAGAGGATCTTCAGAAGTACGTTGACACCCGCACGCAGCATTTGAACGGCAATACCCCTCAGCAAAAAGCGGAAATCCGTATTCGCCAACGAAATGGTTCATACAAGTGGGTTGAGGATCTCGGCAAAGTCGTCGATCGCGACGAGCATGGTCGACCGTTGCGTGTGGTGGGAACATTGCTGGATATTCATGACCGCAAGGTCATGGAAGAAACATTGGCGCAGCAATCGCGCGAAATCGCTTCCCTCGCAGAACACTCTCCTGATGGGATGATTCGTTATGATTGCGAATTTCGCCGATTGCACGCCAATCCCGCAATGCGCCGCTTTCTAGGTGGAATTGATCCAAAAGAGGTCATCGGCCTGCCTGCAGCCGAAGGCGATATCACGGGCATTCCCGCTGATTATCTTGAGACGCTGCGATCTGTCCTGAGGACCGGCCAAGAGGCCGAACTGGAGACGAGCTACAAGTCAACCTCGGGATCTAACAACTGGCTGCACGCTCGCTTTACACCGGAAATCAATACCGACGGCAAGGTCTCGACCGTTCTGGTATTGATGCGCGACATTACGGAAGCCGTTTCGCACCGAGAAGATATACAGAAGCTCGCCTATTTCGACGCCCTCACGGGACTTCCCAATCGCGCCCGGTTCAACCGCGTGTTTGAAACCATACTTGCCGACGCTGAAGCTAAGAAGGAGCAATTCGCGCTCATCATACTGGATCTCGACAATTTCAAGGACGTGAACGATACGCTCGGCCATGCGGCAGGTGATCAGCTCCTCTGCGAGGTCGCCCGGCGTCTCTCGGCCGAGCTGCGGCATTCCGACAATTTTGCCCGCCTTGGCGGCGACGAGTTCGCGATTTTTCTGCAGGATGTAAGACGTCGCCAAGATGTAACAGAAATCACCAACCGGTTGTTGACGGCAATAGCCCGGCCTTTCCATTTTGACGGCCGCGATATGCTAGTGTCGGGCAGTCTAGGAATAGCATGCTACCCGGACGATGGCGCCTCCCCTCGCGATCTCTTTGCTCACGCCGACGCCGCCCTGTATGAGGCAAAAGCAAGAGGCAGGAACAATTTTCAGTATTACGATGAAGCATTTACCGTGCAGGCAAGACTGCGAGTGAAGCTCGGTAATGCCTTGCACACCGCGTGTGCCAATAATGAGCTGGAACTCTATTATCAGCCAAAGGTGAACCTCTCGTCCGGCGAAATTATCGGTGCCGAGGCATTACTGCGCTGGTGGCATCCTGAGTTCGGACTCTTGATGCCCAATTCCTTCATCACCATCGCTGAGGAAAATGGGACGATAATCGAGATTGGCGACTGGGTTATTCGAGCAGCCGCGCAAACGGCTATCGACTGGAACTCCAAGCGCAGTAAGCCACTGAAAATCGCCATCAATTTTTCGCCTCGGCAATTTAAGCAGAACGACCTTGCAAAACAGATTGAACTCGCCTTGACGCAGACGGGTTGCCGAGCGGAATGGTTGGAATGTGAAATCACCGAAAGCTTGCTGCTTGATGACGAGGCCAGTGTCCAAGCGACTCTGGAAAAGCTGCGGACGATGGGGCTAAGTATTGCCATTGACGATTTTGGAACCGGCCATTCGGCGCTTGCTTATCTCAGTCGTTTTCCCATTGACGTTCTGAAGATTGATCGTTCTTTCGTCGCCCAAATGGCCAAAGATCATCGCAGCAGAGAGCTGATAAAAGCATTCACGTCGATCGCCGATGCGCTTGGAATGACCACCGTGGCCGAAGGCATCGAGACGAGTGGGCAAGCTGATAGTCTAAACGAATTCGGCTGCGAAATCGGGCAAGGCTATCTGTTCGGCAAGCCGGTTCCGCTCCAAGACTTCGCGAAGTATTTTGAGCACCGTTCACCTGTATGATCCGTAGGCTTGCAAGTCCATGTAAAGACGGTCGGCTATCTCTTTTGTCTCGGTGGAGGATCTCTTGTCGTCGCTCGATGTAAGCTCTTGAAGAGGAATCGAACCACGGACCTACACTTTCCGTTGCTTCCAATCAGCACTCAAGTAGCTGAAACACAACGAAAGCTTAATCGATCCCTGCCGGCCCGGCGCCCCCACGCCGAGGTCCGTGGCAATGTCCCAGAGGCTATGGCCGGCACGGGTAACGGACCTCTTGTGCCTCTGGGTTTCCGTACGCTTGGAAAGTCGTTTCCCGCCGGAGAGCGGGAGGTTTTACTTGGTGAGGTCCGCGATGCGATTGAGTGCGCCGGCAAGGCCCTTCAGGGAGACGGCCAGCGCCAGCGGTTGGGCCGGGCTGGCGGCGGAGACGGTGACGTTGAGGGCCTTGCCGGCCCTGAGCTTTGCAATCGTGTCTGCCTCGAAGGTCAGCGGTACGAGGCAGCCTTGCGGCAGGCAGGTCGAGAACGGCAGAATATTGCCGAGCGCGGCATCGTCGATCTTCAACTGAGCGCCCTGGGGCAGCGCCAGCCCGAGCGGCAGCACCAGTGTGCCCCGGAACTTGCCGTCGGGGGCCTTGCCGATCTCGACCGCCAGGACGGTCTGCTTGGTCTGGTTGTTGGTTTGGACCTGTCTGACGAGGCAGGACGGAGCATTGGCCTGCATCTGGCACACGACGCCCCAATCATCGTAGGTCTCGACGAGCGAGCTGGCCCCGCCCGGGAGGGGCGCTGCAATCGCGGTACCGGCGACGAGAACGAGCGCCGCCGTCAGGCACGAACGTTTCAGCAAAAGAAAACGGAATGAAGTCATTCTAACAAGCCCTATGGTTTAGAGGCAAATCGCCTTTGAGCACGGTTTGGGGCCGCCAATGGTCCGGGATCGGCGGCCTGCGAAGGTCGGCAGGGTTAATGTCTTGTCCCCGCCGGAACCGAGATACAGCTACTATTGTCGAGGCAGATGACCGTTCCGTCCAAGCGCGGGTCAGCGAACAGAACGTGGCTGCCATCGGCAGTTTCGGTGTTGTCGGATTGCGCCGGGGGGAGCGGTGCGAAGCGGCCCACATCGAAGGCCATCGTGACGGAACTCGCCGTCGTGCCGGGTTCAGGGTTGGCTGCCTGCTCCACTGTCAACACACCGGGAAGGAAGGTCATACTGTAGTTGGCGGACGCGGCCAACATCCCTTGGGTGATCGCATAGGCGCCCGGCGCACTGAGGCTCGTCGCCAAGGTAGCGAGTCTTCCTGAAAGCCTGTCGCCGTTGACCAGGCTCGCACCCCCGACCGTGTAGGTGAGCGCCGGATTGGCGAGGCCATAGCGGCGGCTGAGAGAATCGGCGGCGACCGTGATGGCGCGTTGGTTGACGGTGAGGTCTGCGCCCGTGTAGCTGATGGCGTAGTTGGCGTTTGCCAGCGACCCTTGCGTGATCGCGTAGGCGCCGACATTGGCATATTGCCCCGCCATGGTCGAAAGCGATCCGGAGAGCGTGTCGTTGTTGACGATGCCCGTCGCCGTGTAGCTCAGCGTCGGGTTTGCATCGCCGTAGGTCTTCGACTGCGCATCCGCCGTCACCGTCAGCGCTCGTTGGTTCACGCTCAAGTTGGCGCCGGCATAGGTCAGGGCGTAGTTGCTGGAAGCCGCGAGCGTCCCCTGGGCGATCGCATAAGCACCCACATTCGAATACTGCCCCGCTGAAGTCGACAGCGATCCCGAGAGCGTGTCGTTGTTGACAAGGCCTGTCGCCGTATAGGTCAGCGCCGGGTTGGCATCGCCGTAGGCCTTCGACACCGCATCTGCCGTCACCGTCAGCGCACGCGCATTCACGGTAAGGTTGGCACCTGTATAGCTGATGGCGTAGTTGGCATTGACCAGCGATCCTTGTGTGATCGAATAGGCGCCGACATTGGAATATTGCCCTGCAGTGGTCGAAAGCGATCCGGAGAGCGCGTCGTTGTTGACAAGGCCCGTCGCCGAATAGGTCAGCGTCGGACTGGTGTCACCATAGGCTTTCGACAGCGCATCGGCCGTCACCGTCAGCGCACGCGGGGTGATCGTCAGATTGGCGGCATTATAGGTAATCGCGTAATTGGCATTGCCGAGGCTACCGATGGTGATCCCGTAGCTGCCCACATTCGAATACTGCCCTGCCGAGGTCGAAAGCGACCCGGCGAGCGTGTCGTTATTGACGAGGCCCGCCCCACCGACGGTATAGGTCAGCGCCGGATTGGCATCGCCATAGGTCCTGGAAATGCCATCCGCCGTGACCGTGATCGCGCGCTGGTTAACGCTGAGGCTACCGTTGACAAAGTTGAAGCCATAGCCGCTCGACGCGAGCGAGCCCTGCGCGGCGATGATATCAAAGGTTCCGACGCTCGCTGACGATGCCACGCCGGCCGAGGTAACGCTGGCCGATCCCGAGACGACATCTGAAAGTGTATCGCCAAGATAGGCCCCGGTTACGCCCGCATCCAGGCCGGTGATCGTGGCATTCGGCAGCGTCGCGACGTCGCCATATGTCTTGCTTGTATCGACAGCGGCCACGGTCAAGGTCGGGTGATAGGCAAAGACGTAGCGATTACCTGTCGCCGACACCGCGTTACCAGCCGCTGTATTCCAAACGGCCGTGTTGCCGCTGTCAAGCCCATCGAACGTGTCGCCAGTCGGGTTGGCGGAATAGATCAGCCAGCGGCCGGATGTGGCTGCGACCGCACTTGATCCGGCATTGTTGATGAAGGCACCACCGGCCACGAGCGTAGGGGAACTGCCGGAAATCGCGGCGCCGGATGCGATCGTCAGGTCGCCCGCCGTCGCGATCTTGATCTGATCGCCGGTCACGCCTGTGACGAGGCAGTTGCAGGCATCAGTGACGTTCGCCGCAACCGTCAAAGAGCTGGCGTCGTAGATGTCGATAGCTCCGCCGGATGCGACGAATTGGCTGAACTGATTGCCGCTGTTCGTGAGCGTGAATGTGTTGCCCGCCCCCTGCAGCATCAACGTATTGGCGGAAATGGCGGCGGTTTGAGTGACGTCCCCGGGGCTCGACAGGTTGACCGTGCCGCTGACCGAAAGTGCCGTATCGACGGCGAAGTCGTTCACCGCAAAGATGGAGCGATTGGCGAATGTGAGGCCGGATGCCGTCGTGCCGGCAGTCGCGTTGGCATAGGCTGCGTCAAGCGCCGACAGCGTACCGAGGGCGGTCGTGTCACGCCGCCAGCCGCCCGAAACATCGACATTGTTGACGGTACCAAGCGCCGTGCGGAACGTTGCCCCATCGGCCGCACCCGTTATCGCGTTGGCGGTCGTATAGGCCAGCACGTCGGTGCCGTTGGTCGTATCGATCGTGCCATTGGCGACGATTGCATAGTAATAGCCGTTCGCCCCCGTCGTAACTGTCTGCACCGCGCCATTTCCGACGCGCACATTGACGAGGCCCGCACCGCCCGCCCCCGAGGCGAGCGCGGTCGTGCCGCTGTTCTGGTAGGCGATGCCGGAGATAGCCTGGACGCCGTTGGCATAGAACGGGGTGAGATATGCGTAAAGGCCGGGCGAGACGGTGAATGACGAGCCAAGCCCGGTGCTCGAGGAACCATCCTGCAATTGCGCCGTCGTGAGGCCGGTCACATTGCCCGATACCCCAGCGGAATCGTTTGCGATACCCGTGGTCGTCCCGCTCGTTTGTGTGTCCCAATAGGTATTGGCTATCGAGCCGCCATAGGCATATCCGACAAGGCCGCCGGCGGTGCCGCCGCTGACCGCGCCGGTCGAATAGGCATTGCGCAGCGTCCCATATAAGAACCCGATGAGTCCGCCGACGCTATTGCCGCCAATGACGGCGCCCGTGGCGTAGACGTTGGTGATCGTGACTCCATGAGAGGACGAGTCGGTCCCACCGATAAGGCCGCCGGCGCTGTTGCCCGTGTCGACAACAGTGCCCGTCGCGTAAGCTTTATAGACGGCACCGCCGTTCACAAATCCGGCGAGGCCGCCCACATTTGCGGTCCCGCTGACAGCGGCGGAGGAATAGGCGCTGTTGATCGCGCCCCCGTTCAGATAACCGACGAGACCGCCGGCGTTGCTGCCGCCACTCACCCAGCCGGTGACATAGGCGTTGTTGATGGTGTTGCCGGACTGGTATCCGACAAGGCCGCCGACGTAACGTCCAAAGGGATTCGTATTGGCGACCGAGACGTTGACCAATCCGATGTCCTGAATGAGGCCGCTGCTGTAACCGAATAGCCCTGCGCCGTCAGCACTCTTGGAGATCGTCAGATTGTTGATCGTATGGCCAAGGCCCTCGAACGCGCCGGTGAAATAGTTGAGGTTGTTTGGACCAATCAGCGCATCTGTATATGTGGCGCCCGACGCATCGAGACTGTTGGCGAGTGCATATTGCCCGGCCAGACCGACCGAGGTGATGTTGGCCACATCCGCCATCGAGTAGAGAAGCGAATAGACCGCGCCATTGACGGTGAGCGAGCCGCCCTGGTTCGATGTGGCGAGTGTGCCATCGGCGTTCAGATAGGTGAGGTTCCCGGTGAAGCCGGAGCCGGTCAGACCGAACGAGAGATTGCTGGCCGACGAGCTGTCGTAGGCAAGCGCGACGGAGCCCGCGCCCTTGACCGTGATCGGAGCATTGATCGTGAGCGCGCCGCCTGAGAGCAGGCGGAGACTGCTACCTGCCGCCAGCGTGAGCGGGCTGGCGACCGTCAATGGCGATCCGCTCGCTGTCGACACGGTCAGCCCGCCTACCGTCACTGCCTGATCGATCGTGAAACTGGCGCCAAGCGCGTTGATCAGAAGGTTGGACGTACCGTTGATGGCGGCGGTGGCGCCTGCATCATTACCGCTTGCGGCTAAGGCGGCGTCTTTCGTGATGCCAGCGGTTGAATAAAGCGTCGAAACCGTCGAGCCCGACAGCGTGTTGCCGAGGAGATTGAACCCGGTTTGAGCGGGCTGGTTGGATGCGGTGGCGAAGGCCGCAGAGTTGGTCGCGCCGGTTCCGGGGTTGGCAGTCGTATAGGTGATGAGCGCATTGCCGGGCGCAAAGGCACCCGCAGCGCCAAAGATGTAATAGTACCCGTTAGCGCCTGTTGAGGCCGACCCAAAGCGACTGCCGTTGGCGAGACCGGTCACGGTGACCGCGCCGTTCAGGCCGGAGGCTGCTGGTGTCACCTGGTTGTCGATATAGGCGGTGCCAGAGATCGCCTGAATTCCGTTCTGGAAGATACTGGTGAGATAGGGATACAGACCATTCGTGCCGCCGGCGAAGGCGGAGCCGAGGTTGATGCCCGCCGTCTGGAGACCCGACGTAGCAAGCCCGCTCACATTCCCTTGCTGGCCGGCCCCATCATTGCCTATGCCATTGCCGGCGATGCCACTCGTCGACGTGTCCCAATAGGCGTTGCTTACCGAGATCGTGCCACCGCTCTGCGGATAGGTCCAGCCGATCAACCCGCCCGCATAGGTCTGAAAATATTGAGTCGGTGCCGTGACCGAGCCCGTCGCATAGACATTGCTGATGCTTGCCGTCCCGCCGTAGGCCTGAAGCATTCCGACAAGGCCGCCGGCCTGGCCGTATGCCACGCTGGACACTGCACCGGTCGCGTAGGCATTGGTGATTGAAGCGTTAGCGGACGTGAACGCGTAATTTTGTCCGACCAGGCCGCCCGCCGCGCTGCCGCCGTAGACCGCACCGGTCGCGAACGCGTTGTCGATCAGTGCGGAGGCGTTGGTCGAAGCGCTGTTCACTCCGACCAGGCCACCGGCTGCTATTAGTCCCGCCGTCGAGCCGACGGTTCCGGTCGCGTAAGACGAGGCAATGGAAGCTGTCATGTTTATGTAGGCGAAGTTCTGACCCACGAGGCCGCCGAGCGTGGCGTTCGCGTCACCGGTGACGGTCCCGGTCGCGTAGGAACCGGTGATCGCAGCGGTATCGGAGTTGGCATAATTATAGCCCGCGAGGCCACCGGCGGAACCGAGGCTTCCCGTCGTCACCGTGCCCGTCGCGTAGGAGCCGGTGATCGTGGCGGAACCCCCTTTGGCATAGTTCTGTCCGACGAGACCGCCGGCGAGGCCCTGCGATCCCGCCGCCACCGTGCCCGTCGCGTAGGAATTGGCGATCGTAACCGGAGCGCCGTTGCTCAATGTCGCGCCGACAAGGCCGCCGACGTTGGCGCTCGTTCCACCGCTCACATTGGTCGAGGCAAACGAATTGACGACCGAGGCTTGCGTACCATTGCTGACCGTCGTCAGAAGACCGACCAGCGCGCCATCCGTCGCCACGGGATTAGGGTATTGGGGCGAGATGCCTACGCCGCTGACGGAACCGCCTACAAGGCCGATATTGCGGATCGTGCCGCCCGTGACCGTGCCGAACAGGCCGACGGCCGCATTATTGGTCGTGCTGTTGATCGTCAGGTTGGAGATCGTATGGCCGAGGCCATCGAAGCTGCCGCTGAAAGTTGGGATCGGTGCATCGGTAAAAGGTATTGCCGCAAGATCAAGGTTACTAGCGAGGGCGAAACTGCCCGAGTTTGCTGTGCTAACGTTCAGCAGATCCGCGGCTGAATAAACGAGCGTCTGCTGTGCGCCATTGAGGAACAGCGCTTGCGAGCCCGGCGTGCCGGTGAAGTCGATGCGGCCGGCAAAGCCCGTCGCCGACAGTCCAAAGTCGACCGTGCCGCCCGCCCCTCCTCCGACATTGGTGTTCAGCATAAGCGCGCCAGTGCCGCCGACCGTGACGGTCGCATCGATGTTGATCGAGTGAGCGGCATTGAGCTGGAGGAGATTGGCGCTCCAGGCCAGCGGTGCTGCGATGGTGATGTTGCCGGCCTGCGAGCCGGCAGAGCCCGCTCCGCCGGTCGATACCGTAACATTCGCCGTCTGAAGCGCATTGGTCAGCGTGTTGACATTGATGACACTGTCATTGCCGCTAGCCATGAAGCCAGAGGAATTGCTGTCCGTCGCCGTCGAGATCGTCACGTTGTACGGATCGAGCAGGAGGTCGCCGAAGGAACCGTTGGCGGCGGAAAGATCGGTAAAGCCGGTATAGGAGAGTAGCGCCTTACCGGAGACTTCCGCATTGCCGCCATTGCCGGAGAGCGAACCGCCGCGGGCGGTGATGGTGCCGGCGAAGCTGGTGAGATTATCCGACCACAAGACGACATTGCCGCCATTGCCGGTCGTGACCGCATCGGCATTGATGGTGGTGTTGGCGTCGACTGACAGCGTCTCGGCGTGCTTCAAGGTGCCGCCGCCCTGCCGCCCGCCGCCGATATTGACGATGCCGCCGCCGGTCTTGCCGGAAGCATTCACCTTTGCAGAAGCGAGCTTGATCGACCGGCCCGTGACGGTGACCTTGCCGCCCGTGCCGGCGGCATTGCCGGCATCGAGCGCACCGGAGACAGCCACCTCGCCGTCGCCGCCGGTGAGCGTGATGTCGCCGCTCGTGCCGGAAACACCCTTGGCTTCGATCGTGCCGGACATATTGACCGCCTGGCGCGCCATATCCCTGGCGGCGGCGGCCGAAAGCTGCACCGTACCGCCATTGGCGGAGATCTTGCCAGTGTTGGAGACGAGCGCTTTCGTCCCCGCGGCCGCTGTCGGGATCGCCACCTGCAGGAAGCCGTCACCGGCCAGATCAAGCGTCGCCTGCTCGCCCGAGCCAAGCGCCGCCTTGCCCATCGGCACAGTGATCACGCCGGAGTTCTCGACCGAGCCGCCGATCAAGGCGAGATAGCCGCCACGATTGATGGTGATCGTGCCCGCATTGGCCACGGAACTGGATGCACCATTGCCGGTAAACGTCCGCTTGCCGGCCATGAAGTCGTCGTCGGAGATGCCGAGCGTTGAGGCGACGAATGCGCCGGTATTGACGGTCCCCGTTGGCGTGATGGCAATGCCGTTGGGGTTGACCAGATAAACCTGCCCGTTGGCGGTGAGGCTGCCGGCAATCGTCGTCGTGGTCGAGCCGGTGACGCGGTTGAGGATGGCCGAGGAAGCATTCGGCTGGACGAAGGTGACGCCGTTGCCCTGGCCGATATTGAAGTTCTGCCAGTTGACGACGGCATTGGCGCTCGTCTGGTTGATCGTCAGCGTGCCGTTTGATGGCGTGCCGATCGTCGCACTGCCCGCCGCGACGCTTCCGCCCGTCGGCAAGGACTGGGTGAAGGCCGGATTGGCCCCGACCAGTGCCGTGGAGGCAAGAAGGGCGATGAGCCTGGTCCTCGTGCGGACGGGACGGACGATGGAGCGGCGGTCTTTGACGTGCAGCATGGCGATGGTCCTAGAACTGGAACGCTGCCGAGAGCGTGAAGCGATTGTCGTTCGAACCATCACCGAAGCGCTCGGTGCGGCCGTATTCGAGGCTGAGGGTCGTGGAATTGAAGCTCGCCTGCTCGGCGGCGCCGAGACGCAGGCCCGCCCCATAGGACGCCCCTTGCGTCCAGGCTGTTTCCAGCGCGGTGGGGTCGTGCAGGAGCACACCGCCATAGGCGCCGAACAGATAGGGTGAGACGAGGAAGGCGCCGCTTGACGCTCCGTCCGCCGGCAAGCCTGTGCCCTGCTGTGCCGGGAAAGCGGGAAGCGCGAACGGCAGGCTGAACGGCATCGTGAACGGAAACTGCGCCTCGGCGCGGACGACGAAGCCGTCATCGCCCTGCATCAGGCCGGACGGGAACGTCGAAAGGCCGGTGGTCGAGGCAAGCCCGATCTGCTCGGAATTGAGCAGCGGTTGGCCAAAGGAGGTCTGCGCCGTGGCGCCCAGATCGAAGGTCAGGTGTTCGGCGACCGGCTGGCGATAGCCAAGCGTGAGTTCGAGCTTCTGGAAATCGTCGTCGGCACCCTGCCGCGACAGCGGCGTATCGCTGGCGGCAGCGTCCGCAGCACTGCGCGCGCCCAGGCCATTGATGCCGAAGGAGCCGGTCAGCCCGGCCGAGAACAGCGAATCACCGAATACATACCAGGAGAGGTCCGCCCCGGTGCGCAGGATGCGCAACCGATCCTTCGACAGAGCGACGCCGCCAAGATTGATGGCGCTCAGCTCCTCGTCCTGCGCGTCGAATGCGCCGGTCAGGTTGAGCGTCAGGTTGCGCGACCGGATCAGCGGGTAGTTGAGCCTGGCGGAATAGCGGGTGAAGTCCGACTGGAAGGCATTGCTGCCGGCCTCGGCTTCCGGCGCGGTGCGCGAGGCCGTCGCCTCCAGATTGAGGCTCAGTCCGTCATTGCCGAGCGGTACGGTGACGCCGCCGGCCAGCATGCGGTTGCGCGGCGACCCCGAGAAGAAGCCGGTGTCGCCATCGAAGCGCGGTGCGCCGGAGGCGCGCAGATAAATGAGTTCCCCGAAACCGAACACCGAATTGAAGTCGATGCCCATGCCCGTATTGTATTTGCCGAGCTGGTCCGACTGCCGATTGTCCGTGTTGAGGGAAAAGAGCACCGGCTTGTAACGGGCCTCGATCGTCAGCACACTGCCGCCAGCCGTCGTCCCCCTGGAAAGGGTAGAGCGCAGCACGGCACCCGGCAGGTCGCCGGCCAGCAGCACGCGTCGTTCGATCTCGGCATTGCTGATGCTTCTCTTACCTACCAGGGGCGCCAGCAGCTTCGCGACGCGTTCACGGATGTTGTCCGGCAGATGCGAAGTGTCGATCCTTTCCAGGAAGCCGTCGATGACGGCGATGCGCAAGGTCGCGCCGTTCACCAGGCGTTGCGCCGGCAGGAGCACGCGCACCAACGGATAACCTTTTGCGGCATAGGCTGTCTGCAAACGGGTCGTGGCGGCGAAGAGATCGGCAGCGGTGACCGTCTTGCCGGCAAGTTCCGCCTTTAGCTTCACCGCGTCTTCCGCCAGCGCCGGCAGACCGCCCTCGATGACGACACTCCCGATATGAACGTTGAGCTTTTCCGCACCGGCGGGCGCGGTCTGCCCCGCGCCTTCGGGAATCACGATACCGCGCGCTTGCTTCTGCAATTGTGGTTCGAACGTCTGCGGCGTCACCTGCGAGGCGGTCTGCGCCAGAACCGGTCCCACCGAAAACAGCATGATCGCCGCTCCGGCGAGCAGCGCGGCCCGCCGCGCATCGTCATATCTCGAAATCAAATTTAGCCCCGACCTACCTGTTTCCCCCGCATGCTTTATCCGCCCGTGAAGCGGCTACTTTGCCTGCAATCGCGAGAACTGGCCGTTCGAGGGAACCTCTTCCGCGCAAGAGCTAGAAAAATTCTCCGCGATTGTCTGCGTCCATTTTTGACTGCCCGTGAACAGGCATCCGCGATTCACTACGCGTCAGGGGGTGCTTGAACCGACTGCTGCCGAACAACGTCGGAACCTATGCGATCACGCAGGGGTCGCTTGCAGAGCGTTGCCGCCGTAGCGGCTTGAGTGCCAAGTGGTATTTGGCGTCTATCGAGGGTCGCCGGTCGGCAGGCCGATTTCGACGAGCGTTCGCAGAATGGCCTGGGTGGCGGTGAGGTAGGTGTCGCTCGCGTTGCGACTCGACAGTGGGAGAGTGCGGACGGTGAAGTCAGGGCGTAGCGCCATGCCTTTCAGGAACGCTTCCCATGCCTCCTTCTTGCGGCCGAGGCGCCGGTAGGCAGTCGCTAGCAGCATGTAGGAGCGGCCGGAGCCAGGAGTGATGGCAATCGAGCGTTCCAGCAATCCGATTGCTTCTGCGTTGCGATCGAGCAGCAGGTTCGCCCAGCCAGCCCCGAGCAGCCAGGTCCAGCGGGAGACCGCCGGCGTATCGAAGCGGTCGGCCTCGGTGAATGTCCGTAGCCCATCCTCGAAGCGGCCGAGTTGGACCTCCGCGAGACCGATCTGATAGAGCGCCGCGCCGTCCCAGGGATTGAGCGTCAGCTCGCGCGCGCAGGCGACAAGACTTTCGGCGAACTGGTTGGTCGCCGTCAGGAAGCGGCAGTATGCGCCCAGCACGGGTATGGATTGCGGTCGCGACCGTAAAGCATCTTCCAGCAAGGCGCGGGCATCGGTTTCGGCGGCGGCGCTTTCGGCGGCGCTATACCAGCCCATTTGCACAGCGCGCAGATGCAGGCCGACAAGCGCCACTCGCAGGTCGACGTTTTCAGGATCGGCGGCGCGATACTTCTCAAGAATCTCCCGTGCCGTTGCGAAACGCTCGCGCGTCGTCTGGTTGATCGACGCGACGGCCTGCTGGATCGCGATATCCGCGCCTGTCCTATGCGTACTGTCCGGTTGAGCAAGATTGTTCATCCGGACGGCCAGCGCATAGCCGACGCCCGCCGCAAGGCGGGACTGGAGACGTTGTGGATCTGTTTCCCCCGCGTTCACCGATATCTCGGCGACTGTTTGGATCTCACCGCTGACGACATTGATAAGGCGCGCCTGAATGGTCCAGGATTGTGCAGTTTTGCTGAGATCAGCTTGCACCCTGTAGGTGGCACGCGTGTTCGATCCCTCGTTTACGACGAGATCGATGCCTTCGATCTTGGAAAGGCCGCCGATCAGCTCGGCGGTGATGTTGCGGGAGAGCGCGACACCCTCGGGACTACCGGCGGCATCTGTAATCGGTAGTACTTCCAGCACAGGCCGGGATGGTTGGAAAAGAAGGGAACGGCTGAAGAGAATGAGGAGCGCTACAACTAGAACGCCGAGGCTGGCGAGCATCGCGGCGCGAAGTCTCCGGCGTGGCCTTGTGCTCGGCTGGTTTCCCGCTTGCCGGAGCTGCGGCGCCGCCTTCTCGTGCCCCTGTCCGTTGGTGACCTCGAGGGCGAAGAGATAGCCTCGGCCGGAGACCAGCTTGATCATCTGCCGCTCGCTATCACCGAGCGCGGTGCGGATTTCGCGGATGCACTGGAAAAGGCTGTCCTCGCCGACATGGATGCCGGGCCAGACGGCCTCCATCAAGTCCTGCTTGCCGAGCACGCGATGGCTGTTGGCAACGAACAGTTTCAGCAGTTCGAAGGCTTTTGGGCGCAGCCGGGTCACGGACCCGTCGGGCGCGCGCAATTCGGCACGGTCCGGATCCAGAACGAAGCCCGAAAATAAGAACAAGTGCCCCCCACGCCCTTTCGCAACACGGCGCACCATAATGAGCACGCGGCGGACCCGTCAACCGGCAGGGTCCGCATGCGGGGACGGGATGACGCGCCGGTGCCGGCGGGCAATTTCAGAAAAGAATCAGAAAATTTCAGAATTCCTCCGGCCTGCCTTCAGGACGTTGCGCCGCCATCCCGGCTATCTGTCGAACGGGTCGCAGGGTGGCGGCTTGTGACCGGGGAATGACCGTGCCTGATAAAAAGAAGAGAGTGCAGATCTGTCTGTCATGGCTCTATATCGCTCGAGTGGCTTGCGATGACGTCCATGCTTGAGCGGCGCTTCCGCCTTCTGCCGGAAGCGAGCGGGATCGACCGTTTGATGGCGGCGGAAGCCTTTGACGATGCGATCGGGTTGCTGGCTCAGAATTTCGTCGCAAGCCACGTGGCCGCGCCGCGTTCATCGGCGCAGTTCGCCTCGCAGCAGCGATGGCTGCTCTCCCAGGCGGCGCTCACACGGCATTTTCGCGCCGCAGAAGTAGGCGGACCGGGCGTGTCGCGGCGGGTTATTGGGCATCTCGCCGTCCAGCACAACATTTCCAGCCGCAACACCGCCTATGCCTTTTTCGACGAAATCCTGAAGTACCGTCTGGTCCTTCCGGCGCTCGAAGGGAGCCGCGCGGGGGAAGTGGTGCCTGCACCCGAAGCACTGCCGGTGCTCGGCGGGTGGTATGAGGTGCATCTTGCCGCTCTCGACTGTATCGACGGGGGGGATAGGAGCATCCGCTTTCGCAGCGCGCCCGAACGGCTGCTTCCTCTTCTCGTGCCGGCTATAGGAGATCGCCTCTTGGCGAGCCCTGAGATACGAATGCCCGGGCCGCTCTACCGGATCTTCGCCTGGAGCGATGCAGGTGGGCATTTGATGGACCGGCTTGTCGCGGGCATCGACCGACACGCATCGCAGCCTGGCGGTTACCTCACGGATGTCAGATCGATCACGCATCTCGCCGATTTCCTGGCGCTTTCACGGGCGCATACCAGCCGGAAGTTCGCCGAAGCGGAATCGATCGGCGGCTTAGGCTGGAATGGCCGTCGCGGGCGCTCGCGCATCTGGATTTCGGACGGTTTCTATACGGAATACGCAATAGCGCAGGCGCACAAGCTCATCATCTTCCAAGAGGCATTCGCAGAGATCGAAGGGCGAGCCTCAAAAATGAACGACGAGGATTGTGCCGTTTTTTCATAGTTTCGGCAGAGCTTCTCTTTTCGGTGCCTGAGGTGTGCTGTATCTCCAACGCCAGACGTATATCCAGCGACATCAGAGGTAACGGCGCGCTACGCACAACGATTTTGTTGCCAATCCAACGCAGGATGGCTCGCGCCGCACTTGGAATGGGTGTTACGAACTCGCGGGGGCAGCATTCGTAGAACGAGCTTCTGGTGCGTTTTGAACGAGGCGACGAACTGAAAAGCAAGCACTGCCAGCGCAATCCGAACAATATTGGAAGGCGACGGATCGTGTTCATCTAGGGCGAATATTCGAACTGAGGTGGCCTGTACATTCACCCGAAAGACCGAGATCGGTGGCAGCCGCGACAGCAGAACAGATATATCACCTTGAGGAGATCAGAACTCACGGCGCCTCATTTCATGTCGGGACGTTCTGCCGCAATTTCAGCGGTTTAGATGCGAGATGGAATGCACTCAACCGAAATTATTGATGACTTCCGCTTAGGGGTTCAGCGCATTGTTGAGGTCGTGCAATCCGACCATCAGCATCATGGGTGTCAGACGGAGAAGACAGGAAGCCGACAGCCTCATAGAAGACTCGTGCGTCATCTGAAATCGCATGAACCAGCACGCCTCGGATGCCTAGTACTTCAGCGGCATTGAGCAGGCGCAGGCTCGCGTCGCGCACCAATGCCCTGCCAATACCACGCCCCTGGTAGGATTGATCAATGGCGAGGCGACCAAGCACAGCGACCGGGATTGGATCAGGCATATTGCGCCGAAAACGGCCAGGTGCTTCCGGCTGTCTTACCGCGCCGGAGGCGAGCGCGTAATAGACGACAACGCGGCTTCCCTCGCACACGACGAAGGTCCGCGCCCCGCCTGCTTGATTGGAACGGGCGCGGCGACGCAGCCAATCGTCCAGTTCAGGGACGCCGGAATTGAATTCGGCCAGCTCATGATGATCGGCTAGGGGTGCCGGTGCGCTGAGGGTCACACCTCATCCCACGGCGCTTTAGTCGACATGGTGCGTGTTAGACGCTCATTGAGCTGCGCAGGCGCATCGAGCCGGGCAAGGTATTCGGCATAGATTTCGGGGCTTACCGTGAAGATAGTGCGGTCGAGCAGCACCTCCTCGGCACGTCGCTCGGACACCTCCAACATGAAATCCGTGCGCGTCTTACCGAGCAACTCAGCGGCGCGATCAATCAAGTTGCGGGTCGTCCGCAGTTTCAGCGGGCTCCGATCTCTGCGAATGAACCCCGACTGAATGGTGCCTTCAGCTTCCGTTCCAACGCGGGCGTCTAGAAGAAAGACGTTCAACCGCGGTCCTATCCGCCTGAGGAGACACAGTCATGATCCGCACGTCTTTCATTGCAACCGCACTCGTCGCACTCGTTGGTCTCACCGCCGCAGCTCCCGCCATGGCCAACGATGTACGTATCGAACAATATGGCTGGTCGAACTCTGCCGGTGGCGCGCAGGAAGGGTACGGAAACCGGATCAGAACCTACCAGAACGGTGGCTACAACCGGATTGTCGGTCATCAATATGGCCGTCATAACCTTTCGGCTGTCGGTCAAGAAGGCAATGACAACTATGGCGCCACCTATCAGAACGGCGACCGCAACGTGGCCGGCATCGGCCAGTTTGGTTCCAACCACACGACCATCCTTACCCAGGACGGCAATGGCAACATAGCGGCTGGTGTCCAGGTCGGTCGTGGCTGCAGCGCCAATGTCAGTCAGGGCGGCAACGGCAATGTCGCGGCCTTCGTCCAGGCCTGCCCGTAAGCGGCCGCGCGATGACGCAAAATGAGGTCAAGATCGCAACAGCAGACCATTAGGGGAGACGACCCATGCCAAATAGCGTCACACATCCACGCCGCCTGATGGCGATTCTCGCGCTAATCCTGCTTCCCGTCGGCGCCGTTGCGGCCGTGACGACTGCCAACCAATCTGACGAGGAGCAGCTTTGCGAAATCAAAGCAACACCTGGAGCAGGTATGGTGAGACTGGATGCGCTCGTCCACGCCGACAAGCATGTCGGCGGGACTTACACCTTCCATGTCGAGAAATCAGGAGATGACGGAAGCTCTACGATCAATCAGAGCGGCGACTTTGATGCGACGGGGGGACATGCGGCAACCCTCAGCTCCGTCTCGCTCGGCTCCAAGGGAACCGAATACAAGGCGACACTGGATATCGTGATCGGGGATAAGAGTTTCAGTTGCACGAAGCAGATCCACGGCAACTGATCGGCCTCCACACCCTGCAGATCTCTTCAAAAGGGCGCCGGTTTCTGGCGCCCTTTTTGCTTTCGATCAGGCCACAACAACTGAACGACAACTGAACGGGCAATTCCGACTGGGTTCAGCTTAAAGATGCGAAAGTTGATCATCGGCTAAGGCAGCCGGCAAATGGAGATCAGGATGACCCGCAACGTGTTTAAGATCCTTACCGTCACTCTTCTTGCCGCAAGCCTGGGGCAAGTAGCTTTGTCTGTACCAGCCTATGCTGGCGGCCGGATCTCGTTCAACCTCGCGCCGGACAATGCCGAGGACGCGGGTCTTTTCTCAACCGGGCTGCGCGTCTATTCGCTCTACCGCGGCCTGAAAGACGCCGACATCCGGCAGCTGGGCCGGAGTAACGCCGCTGGCATTGCCCAGGTTGGCCGTGGCAACCTCGGCTTCATCCAGCAACGGGGCAATGGTCATTCCGCAACCTTACGGCAGAATGGCAACAACAATGCCTATGGCATTTTCCAGTATGGGCGAAATACTGAAACCGACGTGGTGCAGGATGGGGATAACGGCAGTGGCGCTACCTTCAGCTATGGCTGGTAAGGCAGTTCACAACAGTCCCGAAGGCGATGTCACGTTGTTTCATCAACGCCTGGACAAGGCTTGCCCGTAATTCAGATAAAAGCCCTCCTCGCAGACAATTCCTGCCTTCAGACGACGGATCGGCAAGACCTTTACCCTGCGAAAAAGCCAACCCCTTGACCAAACCCTGATCAGAAAACCATACTTAGAGGTGGCTCACTTTTCGGTGGAAAAACCGGCTCAGTTCTGCGCGGAAATCAACACCTCCGGCCGTCCCTGTCACCACGCCGTCTTTTTTGTCTGTGGTCGTCATTACCTCCTCCTTGCGCGGATATACCAACTATTCTTCATCGACTTGCAGAACTCCAGAGCCGTAGTAGCGCGCAGAAAAAAGTCATGTGAGCGTTGAGTTTATGGGCTTCCGTAGTGCCGTCCTCACAGGGTCAACCACCGTCTGCCGCGAAGCTCAGAGGCGTCCTATTCTTGCTCACGATACCGACTTCAGACGTCCGGCCTCATCCTTCGCGGCCTGCACGGAATTCCTGGTAGCGGATCACCCCATTGATGCCGAGCCACGCGATCGGCTCGGGCGGCAACTTGCTCGGCTCCGGTTGATTTCTGTATTGTTCGAGTTCAGGGCTACCCGCCCCTGTCGCCAGATCGGCAGCCATCATCCCCGCGAGTGTGCTCTTGACGGTGCCGAGACCGTTCTCGCAACAGGCGGAATACAGCCCTTCCTCTATCTCTCCGAACGCGGGCGCATGGTTCCGGCTCAGGCATAGACGGCCGGACCAGGTGTGTTCGAAAGGCAATCCCGTAAGACCGGGGAATCTAGCGTCGAAAGCGCGGCGATGGCCTTTGGCCATCTTCATCATGCGGGACTGCGACGCCGTGATGGTGGTCTCATAGGTATATTTGGTGCGGATGACGATGCGCGATTGGCCGTCCATGGTGAATTTTCTGAGGGTCGCCCCCATGGAATCTGCAGGTAGCAGCGCCCACCGGTCTCGGCCCGAAACAACGCAACCTTGCTGGTCCGCCGGAAAGGGGGCGGTCATCGATGCGTAGGCGAAGATATGCATCAATCGCCGGCTGAAATGCCCAAAATCCTCGATATGGCCATTGACGCCGAGGATGACATTTGGTGCCGTGACGGTGCCCCGCGACGAGATCGCCGTCCAAACCCCGTTTTGCCGTTTCAGCGACGTCACGGGTGAATTTTCGAAGAGATCGACCTTGGTCGCGAGACCGGCTGCGAGTCCCCGGATGTAATCGGCAGGTTGGATCGTTACCGCACCCGGCGTGAAGAGGCCCCCTTGGTAATACGAGGTTCCCGCAAGTTCGCGCATTTCGACCGCATCGAGGAAGGTATGCGGCTCGCCATTGGCTCTCAGGGAATGCCCGAAGCTCTCATTGAGCTTCATCCCGCGCTCAGTCGCGGCTGCATTGATCTTGCCCGATCTATTGAACGTCTCGGCCGACATGCCAAACTCTTCGGCTATGTCGGCAGCAAAACCGATGGCGAACCGGTTCTGTGCCATTTCCACTCTGGAGGCGTCGGCACCACCACTGGCATATTCTCCGGATGAAAGATTATGCGGCACGTCGATCATGAAGCCGGAGTTTCGTCCCGCGGTATTCACGGCGACCTCCCGCGCATCGAGTACGACGACCTTGTCGCCAGGCTTGACTTGTGTAAGGCGCCGGGCCGCTGACAGCCCGGCAAATCCTGCACCGATGATCACCCAATCGGCGGTGACATTGCCCTCGAGAACGCGGACGGGGAAGGTGCGCTTGCTGATCGCAGTCCACCCCGACACGCCGTTCTCCGCGGGAAGCCGCTTTACCGTCTTCTCAATCATCGGATGGTCTCGTCGACGGAGCGATCGGAGATGTCGATCCAGATGGTCTTGAGTTCGCAATAGTTGTCGTGTGCGAAGATCGACTTGTCGCGGCCGCCGAAGCCGGATTCCTTGTAGCCGCCGAACGGGGTCGTCGCGTCGCCTTCGCCGAAGCAGTTGACCGTGACGAGGCCGGCCCGGATGTCGCGCGACAGGCGGATCGCATGCTTCAGGCTGCCGGTATAGACCGATGCCGTCAGGCCATAATTGGTGTCGTTGGCAAGGGCGACCGCCTCGGCCAGCGTGTTGAAGGTCGTCACCGACAGGATCGGCCCGAAGATTTCTTCCTTGAACAGCCGGCTGGAGGAGGTGACGCCGTCGACCACCGTCGGCTCGACGAAGATGCCGCCATGTGTTTCGCCGCCATGGGCGATCGTCAGCTTCTCGCTTTTGACGTCGTCGAGGAAGGAGGTGACCTTCTCATAGTGGTTCTTGCTGACGAGAGCACCGACGCGGTTTTCCGGATCGAGCGGATCGCCCGTCTTCCACTCGCGCATATAGGCACCGATGCGCTTCAAGAGCTCGTCCTTGATCTTGGCATGGACGATGAGGCGGGAACTGGCGCTGCAGTTTTCGCCCATGTTCCAGAAGGCGCCATTCACCACCTGCTCGGCGACGAGATCGAGATCCTCTGCATCCTCCAGCACCACGGCCGGGTTCTTGCCGCCGCATTCGAGCACGACCTTCTTCAGGTTGGAATCGGCGGAATAATGCAGGAAGCGCCGGCCGGTCGGCGTCGAGCCGGTGAAGGCCACCATGTCGACATCCATGTGCAGGCCGAGCGGCTCGCCGACCTCCCGGCCGCTGCCGGTGACGACATTGAAGACACCGGCCGGGATGCCGGCTTCATGCGCAAGTTCGGCAACCCGCAGCGTCGTCAGCGTCGTCTCCTGCGCCGGCTTGACGACGACCGAGCAGCCGGCCGCCAATGCCGGGCCGATCTTCCAGGCGAGCATCAAAAGCGGGAAGTTCCAGGGCAGGACGCAGCCGACGACACCGATCGGCTCGCGCACCACCATCGCCAGCGCATTCGGGCCGACCGGATTGGTATTGTCATAGAGCTTGTCGATTGCCTCGGCGTGCCAGCGAAGGGTATGGATGGTATCGGGCACGTCGACGGTCTGGCATTCGCGAACCGGCTTGCCGCTGTCGAGGCTTTCCATCACCGCCAGTTCATGGCGGTTGTCTTCCAGCAGCTTGGCGAACTTGATCAGCGTCGCCTTGCGCTCGCCAGGCGACAGTTGCCGCCAGCGGCCATCCTCGAACGCCTCTCTTGCCTTGAGGACGGCGTAATCGACATCGCTTGCGTCACAGGCGGCAACGTCCGCCAGAAGTTCGCCGGTCGCCGGGTTCGTCGTCTTGAACGTCTTGCCGGAATTGGCCGGACGGAAGCTGCCATCGATGAAGGCATTGGTCGGGAACTGAAGGCCGGCGGCGATTGCCTTGTATTCGGCTGCGGTCAAGGGTTCATGCATGATTGGCTCCCGAGGTGATCTGGGCGACCGTGCGCTTCAAGGTGGACACAACGGTCTCAAGGGTTCTTTTCTCTTCGGAGTTCAGTCCGCGCAGCGGCGCGCGGACCGGACCGGCTTTCAGGCCGATGATCTCGCAGCCATGCTTGATCGACTGCACGAACTTGCCGGTCTCAAGGAAATCCATCAGCGGCAGCATCGCCGCCATGATCGCCCGGCCCTTGTCGAAGTTCTTTTCGAGCACGCAGGCCTCGTAGAGCGCCACGTGTTCGCGCGGCAGGAAGTTGGAGCCGGCGCAGACCCAGCTCCTGGCGCCCCAGGCGAAGAATTCGAGCGCCTGGTCATCCCAGCCGCAGGACAGCGCGATATGAGGGAACTTCCGGGCGAGCCGATGCAGGTTGCCCATGTCGCCGGAGCTTTCCTTGATCGCCACCACGTTCTTGGATTTGCCGACGCGGGAGAAATACTCCTCGCCCATCATCACACCCATGCGGGCGGGATAGTTGTAGAGCATGATCGGCAGGTTGGCGGCGCGGTCGACGGTCAGCGCATGAACGGCGTTTTCGCGCTCGGTCGGCAGGGCATAAGGAGGCGACGACACCAGGATCGCATCGGCGCCGATGTCCTTCGCCGCCTTGGCATATTCGACCGAATCTTCGGTCCGCGTCGCGCCGGTGCCGATGATCAGCGGCAACCGGTTGCCGATCACCTCCTTGGCATAGGCGCCGAGCTCGAAACGCTCCTGGCTGCTCTGGGCATAATATTCGCCCGTCGATCCGCCGACGATGATGCCATGCACGCCGGCATCGATCAGGGATTCCAGGACCGCAGCAAACCCGGCCCGGTCGATCTGCCCGTCCGAGCTCAGCGGCGTGATCGCAGGCGTGTAGATACCTTCAAACTTCACGGCAGTTTCTCCAATGATTGCACGCTCGGACCGCCGATCATGGCGTCCGACTTAAGTCCTTGTGGCGCGATGAACATTTCCATGTTCTCGCGGGACAGTTCCCAATGCTCGAAGACCAGGTCGACGACGGCGTCTTCGTCGTGAGCGCTCAAGGCCTCGATGAAGCTGTCATGGTGCTCGACCGCCACCTGCAGGCGGCGCCGCATGTCCTGATTTCTCGGACGGAAGAAGGTGTGCCCGATGCGCGCATGGTCGATCAGGAGCCGGCCGAGGCTCGGCTGCAGATAGACGTTGGCCGACATCTCGCCGAAGATTTCGTGGAAACGATTGTTCTCGAGAACCATCGTAAACGCGTCCATGTCCACGCTGGCCTGGCGAAAACGCTCCTGCGTCTCCTTCAGATCGGCAAGCTGGGCCGGCTTGAAGTTCTGTACCGCGAGGCGGCCGATCGCCGCGTAAATCATCGGCGCAACCAGGAAGAAGTTCCTGAGCGTCGCGTGGTTCATCGGAATGACCCGGGCCCCGCGGTTCTCGCGAATATCGATATAGCCCTCCCCCGCAAGCCGCCGGAAGATGTCGCGAACCGGGGTGCGCGAAAGGCCGTAGCGCACGCTGAGGCTCACCTCATCAAGATCGGCGTCAGGATCCAGCTCCATCGTCAGGATCTGGCGCTTCAAATCGCCGTAGAGATCGTTCTTGCCACTCTTCACTGAAGACTCCACTGAAAAGAGCTGCTGAGTCAAACCCAGCAGCCCTTAGATGGATCATTTTGCCGCCTTGGCCTCGGCGATCCACTTATCCCAATCGGACTTATGGGCGGCAATCCAATCAGTGGTGTGTTTCATGATCTGCCCGTTCGACTTCTCCCCGTCGTTCACAAGCTTGTTTTCGGCATTGATGTCTTCGATCGGAATCTTCACGAGTTCAAACCATTTCTTCGCCGAAGGGTTCGCTTTGACGAATGCCGTATTCGCGATGACCATTTGGTCGTTCACCGGGAAGCCGAGATTCCCAAGGCCAGGCACCGTGGTGTTGTCCGTCTTGCCGTCGGGAAGCTCGGTCTTTTTGACGTTGAGCCAGACGACCTCCTTGCCCGGCCGCAGCACGGCCGACACCCATAGCGGCGTCCAGGTGTAGTAAAGCGTAGGCTTACCTTCCTTGATCCGCTCGATCGCGTCAGGGATGATCGTGAAATAGCCGCCCTGCTGATGCTCGACGGTGTCACGGAGCCCGTAGGCGTCGAGCTGGTGTTCGATGACCCGCTCACAGCCCCAGCCGGGCTCGCAGCCATAGAGATCGGCCTTTCCGTTGCCGTTGGTATCGAACAGCTTGGCCTTCTCGGGGTCCTTCAGATCCTCGAGATACTTGATGCCGGTGGCGTCGGCGGTCTTCTTGTCGATCAAATAGCCTTGAAGGCTATTGCTCGTAAGCTTGCCGAGGCGCACGAGTTTGTCATCGCCGCCGCCTTCTTTCCAATAGGCCTCATGCAAGGGTTCCCAGTGCGCTGCATAGAATGTGAGATCACCGTTCGCGACCGCCACATGAGCGAGCTGCACCTGAGTTTGTGTCGGTTCGGCCACGTCGTAGCCTAGTTGCTTCAGCCCCTCCGACACGACATAGGTCTGAAAGAGTTCTTCGGTGATGCCGGACCATGCTGGCATGACCTTATCGGCCGCGGATGCCGCGCTTGTAATCGTTAAGAATGATGCGGCCGCCAAGGCGGCGATCGTCTTGATTTTCATGATGCCAGTTCCCTCTTTTGATTAACGCTCGACCATCCAAAACCGCGCAGCGCTGAGCGTCTTTAGCCCTGCATCTCAGTTCTTCCTCCCGAGGAATGGTCTGATTGGTAACACATGTTTTTCGAATGCAACGCCGCAAAAAAGTAGACCGTCAGGTGACTTTAATGCACTGATCTCCTTGCATTGTTTTAGAAAAAGACGGCGGTCACTAATACTATGGAGCGTTTCGCGCGGCAGGGATTCGACGCGCACTGCGATGCCTAGTCTCCTTCGCTGGCAGCACCTTCTTCATGCGTTCGAGCCTGGTTTGTTGAGGGCTGCGCCCATGCTGAATACGGAAGCATTTAGAAAAGTGAGTGGCTGAAACAAAGCCGCATGCCACCGCGATGTCGACGATCGGTTTGCTGGTGGCTTCTATGAGCTGTCTCGCTCGATCTAGGCGTAATGTCAGGTAATATTTATGTGGAGAGGTACCAAGATAGGTTTCGAACAAGCGCTCCAGTTGTCGCCTAGAAATCGTCAGGGTATCTGCGATCTGTTGAAGCGAAAGCGGCTCGTCCAAGCTCCCCTCCATCAGCGCGACCGCTTGAGGCAGTTTGTCGCTTGCGCAATAGGCGGCCCAAGGAGACCAACCCGTCTGCCGCTGCGTCCGGTCTCTCGCTCCATCCGAGACATTGCGTTTGCAGACGTCGACCGTAAGGTATGTGCCAAGTGTATGCTCAAGAAGCGCTATTGCGAGATCAAAAGCTGAGGTTTCTCCCGCACAGCTCCATATCCCGCCATCTCCGGTATAGATGGCGTCACTCACCTTGGGTCCGTTGAATGTCTCCGAAAACGCGGCCAATTGCTCCCAATGAATAGTGCACTCAGTGTTGTTCAGCGCCCCCATCTCGGCGAGCAGCCACGTGGCCGTTCCGAGAGCGACCACCGGAATGTTTTGGCGGATACATAGGCGCACCGCACCTGATAGCTCTGCGCACGGCATGAGTTGGCTGATCCCGTCCGCGACCATGACAACCATTTCCGTGCGAGGGGACGATGTCATTTTGGGCATGACGTCGGCGAACCGAAATTGGGTCGGCATCGAGACGCCGAGGCTGGAGGTTTCGGAAATCCCCGATTTGCTGGCGAAGACCCAGCGGAACCTCTGCCGTTCCAAAATCGCGTTGGCCTTTTCGAACGGCGCGAGAAACGAGGATAGGCTGAGCAATGAGAAGCCGGGGAATAGAAGCACCGCGATCGTAGCCGTGTCGCGTGAGTTTCTAGCAGCCGGAAGGGGTGCTATGGTCGCCTGGCCCGCCACGTTTATGGCGCCATCGCCCGCCCACTCCGATATTGATCTCATGTTTGAGTTCCCTTCCGAAAGCGGCCGCTGTCCGAAGTAGTCAATGATCCTCGTTAAGTGCGTCGACCGCCGGGATTTCGCGGCTGCGGCGGTCGATATAGGCGCGCAATGCTTCGTCGACGGATTCCTCAAGCTTCGGTTCCTGGTATTCCGACAGCAGATAACGGGCCTGCTCCAGTGCGCGCTGCTTGATGTCCTTTGAGCCGTCCGCCACCCATTGTTCGATGGAATTGTTGTCGAACAGTTTCGGAATGAAGAACGCCTTTTCGAAGTTCGCCTGGGTGTGTGGGTGGCCGAGATAGTGACCGCCCGGCCCGACATCTCGAACGGCCGACAACGCTTCGTCAAAGTCATCCCACTTGATGCCTTCAGCCATGCGATAACCCATGGCGCAGACCTCGGAATCGACCATGAACTTCGCTATCGAGCAATGCATCCCTGCCTCGTTCCAGCCTGCCGAATGCCAGATATAGTTCGCACCTGACATCAGCACCGCCATCATCGTCATCGCGCTCTCGTAGCCCGACTGGGCATCGAACATCTTGGCGCCGCCCAACAGGTTTGACGTGCGCCACGGGACATTATAGTGCCGCGCCATCTGGCCAATCATGAAATTCATCAGCGAAATCTCGGGCGTACCGGCCATCGGCGCACCGGACTGCATCGAAACCGTCGAGAGGTAGTGCCCGTAGATCGCAGGGCATCCTTTGCGCACAACTTGAGTGTAGGCGAGCGCAGAAAGCGCTTCGGCGTTGAGCTGGGCAACGGCCGCAGCCGTCGAAGCAGGGGTGTTCGCGCCTCCCAGAACAAATGGAGAGCAGAGAACCGGCTGGTTGCGCCGATTGAACGCTCGCATGGCGCCAAGCATGGTCTGGTCCCAGACAAGCGGCGAGTTGCCGTTGCAGTTGCCGGTGGCGACGGCATGCGTTTCCATGAAATCCGCGCCGAATAGGATGGCACACATATCAAGCACGTCTTCGGCGTTCTTGGGCGATGTCGTCATGCCCATGAACATCTTGTCCGAATACTTCATCGACGAATAGGTGATGTGGAGATGACGATGCGCCACCACGATATCCATCGGTTCAACAATGTGATGCGCGGACGAGTGCAGCGCGGGCATCATGTGTGCCAGTTTGTGGAACGTCCCAAGGTCGGCGATCGTCGGGCCACGGCGGACATCGTCGAGGTCCCGCATATAGGGTGCACCCGTCATTGGCACGAAGATCGACTTTTTGCCGCCGAGGTCGACATTGTTCTCCGGATTCCGGGCGTAATATTTGATCTCGGAGGGAATCGTCTTTATGAGTTCCATGATGAGTGCGCGGTCAAGATGAACCCGTTCGCCCCGCACGTCGGCGCCAGCGCGCTTCCAATCCTCAAGGGCAATTGGGTCGCGAAACACAACGCCCACCTCTTCGAGGATGTCCATTGAAGCGTTATGAATGCGCTCGATCTGCTCCTCGTCCATCGGCTCAATGTTCGGAAGCCCGCGCCTCAATGTGGGAAGCATTTGGAATTTCGGAGTAGTCCGCAGCGCCCGGCGAGCGTCCCGGCCGCCTCTTCTTGCCCCAGTGGATTGCACGTTCATAACGCTTGCCCTCCCAATAATGTACTCTTGTGTTCGGAATTCTTGACTATTATGTACGGGAAGCTCAACGCCGCACACGAAATCGAATGATGACCGAGGCTCTTGGAATGACCAAATGCAAAAGTCTCACGTGTCAGTTGACTATTATGCTAGCGTCGCGACTCTTCTCTGCCTTTGGAAGGAGGTAGGCACATGGTTCGCAGGTTTTATGACCTTCCATCACTCACCACACTGGCTGTGTTCGAGGCGTCTGCGCGTCATCTTAGTTTCAAGCTGGCCGCTAGCGAATTGAACGTGACGCCGGGTGCTGTCAGTCGCCAGATCAAGACAATCGAAGAGGAAATAGGAGTTCCGCTATTTATTCGAAACGGAAAAGGTGTTGCTCTCACCCATGCCGGCGAGGAACTCTACGGTGTCTTGGCCAACGGATTTTCCAAGGCTTCGGAGATGGTCCGTTCGATCAAACGACGCGATCGGGCCCGAAATGTGACGATCGCCTGCAGCGACGCGTTCGCCACCATGTGGCTGATCCCCAGAATGGCTGATTTCTGGCGGCGGCACCCCGAAATCGCGGTAGATCATCTCATTTCGGACGACGCAAAGGACTATCGCAGAGCCGAGGTCGATCTTCGGATACGCTACGGCTTCGGTGCGTGGCTCGACGAAACCGCAGAACTGCTGTTCGACGACACGATCTATCCTGTCTGTGGGCCCGCCTTCGCCGCCGCCCACGAGGGCGCCACCGCGCGCGAACTCGCGGAGCTGCCACATTTGCATGTTGATTGGGTTGATCCCGATTGGGCTGGATGGGAAGAGGTGCTACTGCGAGCGGGCATTCCGCACTCGCTGAGTGCCGGACGGCGATTTGGGAAGTTCTTTGTTGCCATACAGGCCGCCATGGCAGACCAGGGTGTCGCAGTTGGATGGGGGCGCCTTGTCCGTCATCTGCTCGAGGAGGGAAAGTTGGTGAGGCTCACCGAATTATCTATCCCAGCGCCAGGTGCCTATTACCTGACTACCAACAACAACCGCGAGCTATCGACTGCAGCTATTGTCCTTCGAGACTGGCTTCTGGAAATGGCTGAGCAGGAGCGCAATATCGTCATGGACGACTTAAAATCGGCCAAAAGACATAACTGGTGAGCCGGACTTCGCCTTGTCCGGCGCCGTAGTGATGCGAAGGACCGAACTTGATGACCTTATCTACGCGGCGCGGCGTCGCAATGTCTCCTTTGACCTGCCGGCCGGCGATCTTGACGTGAATCTTTGGACAGACTTTGGAGCTGGCGTCCGCGAGTGCGCGGCTGCTTTTTGGGCACTTTCGCGGTGACTAGATTGGCGTTGTTGCTTCGGTGCAGTGGCAACCCATGATGCATTCGTAGGCGGCACGATCGGCCGCCGCTTTTGTAGGAAACGATACCAAATTCCCCGACGCCTCTGCGTGTAACGGGAAGATCCGCATCGTTAGCGGTGATTAGGGTCAGTTTCGTCGTAGTCTTCACCGCCGAGTGCCGAAGATGCGACCTCCCAAGAATTGGCTGTCGAAATAAAGTCACCTGGGACGCTACTTTTTTGCGCCGGGTAATCAGCCAACGATGTGATAATTAAACTGATAATCAAATAACGAACTAAATGAGGGAACAGATGGCTGAATGCGGAATTCTCGATCCGTTTGCTTGTAGTAAGCTTCCACTTGCTGACTGGATGACTGTTGGCCTCAGATGGCTGGTGGACAATTACCGCCCCTTCTTCCAGGCCGTGAAGACTCCCATCGACTCGATGCTGCAGTCCTTCGCAACCACGTTGAGCACCGTGCCGCCCACTTTTGTTGTTGTCGTGGTCATGCTGGTCGCCTGGCAAATTGCCGGCTTCCGGCTGGCTATCGCATTGACGGTCACCTTGATCTTCGTAGGCTTCATCGGCGTATGGCCCGAGACGATGCTCACCTTGGCCATCGTTCTGACCTCGCTGCTCTTCTCCATCGTCATTGGTCTTCCGCTCGGTATATGGGCGTCGCGCTCCGATACGCTCTATGCGATCCTCCGGCCCCTGCTCGACGGGATGCAGACGATCCCGGCTTTCGTCTACCTGGTGCCCGTCGTGATGCTCTTCGGGATCGGCAATGTGCCGGGAGTCATCGTCACCGTCATCTTCGCGGTCGCACCGGTTATCAGATTGACATATCTTGGTATGAAGCAAGTCCCGCCTGATGTGGTCGAAGCGATGCGCGCATTCGGTGCGACGGAATCTCAGCTGCTCTGGAAAGCGCAATTGCCGCTCGCCCTGCCGACGATCATGGCAGGTGTCAACCAGACACTGATGATGTCGCTGTCGATGGTCGTCATCGCTTCGATGATCGCCGTCCAAGGCCTTGGCCAGATGGTGCTGCGCGGCATCGGACGTCTCGATATTGGCATCGCGACGGTCGGCGGCCTCGGGATTGTCGCTTTGGCGATTGTGTTGGACCGTTTGACGCAAGCGCTCGCCAAACCGCGAAAAAAAGGTGAATGGCTCACGCGGGGGCCGGTCGGGCTCGTCCGGTCCTTCATGAAAACCTCCCACGCCCATACGGGTCAGGACCTGCCGCAATCGTCGGCCATCAAGAACTGAGGTGGTGCTAATGACCGATGCAGTTATCGAATGTAGCAATGTCTGGAAGATTTTCGGCGAGAAATCGAAAGATGCCTACAAGGCCGTCAATGACCATGGGCTGAGCAAGAAGGATATTCTGGAGCGATATGGTTGCGTTGTCGGCGTCGCAGACGTCTCCTTCACTGTGGGCAGAGGAGAGATTTTCTGCATCATGGGGCTTTCCGGATCCGGAAAGTCAACGCTTGTTCGCCACATCAATCGTCTCGTCGAGCCGACGGCTGGCGTCATTCGCGTAGCCAACCAAGACGTCAACGCTCTCCAAGGACCGCAACTGAGGCAATTGCGGTCCGAAAGCGTGGGAATGGTCTTCCAGAATATGGCGCTGCTCCCACATCGGACCGTGATCGACAACGTCGCGCTGAGTCTTGAACTGCGTGGGATGAGCCGGGACGAACGGCACCAGGTCGCATTAGAAAAACTCAAGCTCGTGAGCCTTGATGGTTGGGGCGACCGCTTTCCAGACGAATTGTCGGGTGGCATGAAGCAACGCGTCGGTCTTGCTCGCGCCATGGCCGCCGATCCGGAAATATTGCTGATGGATGAGCCATTTTCGGCGCTCGATCCTCTCATCAGACGGCAATTGCAGGAGGAGTTCCTCGATCTGTCGAAGGTGCTCAAGAAGACGACCGTGTTCATCACCCACGACCTCGATGAGGCAATCAGATTGGGGACCCACATTGCTATCATGAAGGATGGACGGTTCGTGCAGGTCGGCACCGCAGAGGAGATTGTCACCGAGCCAGCTGATGACTACGTCGCGGACTTCGTGAAGGGAATCTCCCGCTTGGAGCTGGTTTCGGCTGGAAAAGTAATGCGACCCTTCACGGATGCGCAGTCATCCTCAGGTTTGGGTCCGTCCGTGCTCGCAACCGACAAGCTATCGAAAATTCTGCAGATCGCCAAAGAGCACGACGGCGTGATCACTGTCACAAACGGAGAACAACCAGTCGGCCAAATTTCGAGATATGATCTTTTGAATGCGATTGGCGGCTGACTTTAATCAAGCTACTAGGCGCTCCCAAGGCGTTCCCACTTGTCGGATCATTCCTAGTTCCCGGCAAGCGCTTCGCTGGCAATGACAGGCTCATTGCCGGCTTTTTTTATCGGCTCGTACATCACGGCAATGCGGCGGATTAAGTAACTTCGGAAAGCTCGCCTGCGGGGCTTCGCATTTCTCAACATTCTGATTTCGCTAGAAAATCCTCTGTTTTCTTCAGCCGCGCATGACATTGCAGTTTCAAAATTTTTTCCCACTCGCTCTGAACACCGGATCGGTGGTGGCTAGGTAAAGGAATATCGGATGTTAGGCTCCCTCAAAAATACACGCATAATCACGAAGATCTCTCTGGGCCTTCTCCTATTGATCGCGGTAGGCACCGTGGTCAACATTATCAGCTATCGTTCGCTTGCTGAGCAGGAAAGGGCTGCCACGACGACCGAACATACCTATGCCGTGCTCGGCACAGCCAACGGTCTTATAGCTTCCATGGTTGACCAGGAAACCGCCATGCGTGGATACCTTTTGTCCGAAGACGAGAATTATCTCGCTCCCCAAAAGGCTGGTGCGAAAGCCTTTGCCGAAAATTATGACAAAGTCCGCGCCCTGACCGCTGACAATCCAATGCAACAAAAACGGCTGCAGGAACTCAAAGAGTTGGTCGATGGTTGGACGAATGACATAGTGGTGCAGGAAAGTAAGCTGATGGCGAATTGGGCAACCCGTCAGCAGGCTCGCGATTTAGAAATGTCCGGTGTCGGCAACAAATGGATGGACCAAATCCGTCACAAGGTCACCGAAATCATGGCTGCCGAACAGGAGCTTCTCGCAACCCGCTCCAGAGATGCCGCAGCGGCGGCGGCCAGTGCACGTTTCAGTATTGTGGCTGGCTCGGTCGGAATGATTGTCTTCGGCCTCATCGTGCTGTTGGTAATGAACACTGGCGTAGTGCGACCGCTCAAATACATAGACGATGTCATGCGCAAGCTCGCGAGCGGCGATACGGTGTTCACCATTGCCGGCGCGGAGCGTAAGGACGAGGTAGGTGCGATGGCCCGCGCGGTAGAAGTATTCCGTCAGGGCGCAATCGCCAACAAACATCTGGAAATGGAGGCAGAAGCAAACAGAAAGCGTTCTAAGGCCGACCGTGTTGCCGCTCAGAAGAAGGCCGATGCCGATGCCGCCGAGCGGCTGAATATTGCGACTTCGGGTCTCGCTGCCGGCCTAAAACGGCTTTCCTCGGGTGATCTATCGTTTCAGTTGAAGGAAGCCTTTGCTCCCGATTTCGAAGCCTTGCGCAATGATTTCAACCTGTCGGTCCGCCAATTGGGCGATGCGCTCTCCGCAATATCCTCGTCAGTTGCCATAATAGACAACGGTACGCGGGAAATTGCCTCTGGCGCCGACAACCTTTCCCGGCGCACCGAACAACAGGCTGCATCTCTTGAAGAAACCGCAGCAGCGCTGGATCAGATCACCGTCAACGTGACAAACTCTACCAAGCGCACTGAAGAAGCAAGACTGGTTACCACACGCGCCAACCAGTCTGCCGAACAATCGGCAATCGTCGTGGCCCATGCTGAAGACGCCATGAAGAAGATCGAGGAGAGTTCTCAGCAAATTTCCACCATTATCGGTGTCATCGACCAGATCGCCTTCCAAACTAACCTTCTTGCACTGAACGCCGGCGTTGAAGCTGCGCGCGCGGGCGATGCGGGCAAGGGCTTTGCGGTTGTTGCCCAGGAAGTCCGCGAACTTGCCCAGCGTTCGGCGCAAGCGGCAAAGCAGATTAAGGATCTGATCCAGAACTCCTCGGCCGAAGTCGAAGGCGGTGTAAAGTTGGTGCGCGATACTGGCGAGGCTTTGAAGGCGATCGGAACCTACATTGTCGAGATTAACGATCATATGGCAGCAATTGCCACTTCGGCCAAGGAACAAGCGACGGGGCTGGCGGAAGTTAACGTGGCGGTGAATGCCATGGACCAGACGACGCAACAAAATGCGGCGATGGTGGAAGAGTCCAATGCAGCCTCCAGCTCACTGGCAAACGAGGCTGCCAAACTTCGCGAGCTCATTGACGAGTTCACGCTTGATGACACGACAGAGGCACCGTCAGCTGCTCTCCATCGTACCGTCCGTGCTATGGCCGAACCGACGCACACCAATGAGTCATACCTCCGGCTCGTCCCACCGCAACGTTAACCCAGAGGATTGCTGCAACTGGACCCCGTGCGAGCAATTGGAAACAGTTTTGTGCACTAATGGCTTTCGGACGCGATCAGTTGGCGCGTGACTTCCATGATGCACATTACTGCGTCGACTTCTCACGACGCAAATAACTCTATGTCAATATGTTCGAGAACGGTTCGTCACCCGAAGGCTGTGACAGAGTTTGAGCCGCTGTTCGCTTTACGCGATGCAATTTAGATCAACCCGTGCCCGTTGCCGGTCCAGCGTGCGGCTTTGCCTTTTCGGGCACCGATATCGCAAAGCGACACACGGTCACGTCGCTTTCCGTCCCGTCCATGGCGCTTTCCAATCCGCATGGGTAGAACGATCGCTCTACCATTTTTCTTATGACATCGAGAAAAGAAAAAATCGCCAGCGACCTCGACCGCCAATTTGCAGAGATGGGTTTTGCCGAGCAAGGCGTTGAAGCGTTGCGGGCGGGAGCCGATGTGTCTTTGCGCACGCTCTACAAGTATTTTCCGAGCCGCGAAGCGATGGTGGTTGGTGCGCTGGAGTATCGCGATAAAGCGTACTTCGACTGGCTCGCGGGCGGACCCGAGAGCGGCGTAGACCACGTCCTACACCCAATCGTTCGGCTTGGTGACTGGTTGCGCGAAGTAGCGAATACAGGCTGTCTGTTTTTGAATGCTTTAGCGGAACATCCCGACAGCGCCCCAATTCGCGACGTGGTCTTGGACCATAAGGAACGGCTTGCAGATGAATTTCGCATTCGTCTTCAAACCATCGCTCCTGACAAAGACATCGATCAGCTCGCCGAAACGCTTTTCCTGCTTCACGAAGGCATGACACAGACCGCGCGCTTGCACGGACGAGACCGAGCGACGGCAGCGGCGCTGCGAGCGGCGAAAGCGGCACTGGCGGCTGAAGGTATCGCCTGAACTCTTGTCCACGAATTCTAACCCCATTGGGAGGCAAACATGAAGATTAAAGAAATTCATATCTATAGCCATGATCTACCCGTGAAGAACGGACCCTATACCATGGCGAATGCCCAGGTCTGGGCGTTGAAGACGACGCTTGTCCGGCTCGTCGGTGTGGACGATACTGTGGGCTGGGGCGAGACCTGCCCAGTCGGCCCGACATATGCGGAATCTCATGCCGCCGGTGCCGTCGCGGCACTCACGGAAATGGCTCCGGGACTCGTCGGCTCGGATGTCTGGCCGCTTGCACTTCAGCGCAAGATGGACAGCCTGCTGAATGGCCATAACTACGCCAAGGCAGCCATCGACATGGCGGCCCACGACCTGATCGGCAAGAAGCTGGGTTTGAGTGTGGCCCAGCTGCTCGGTGGCGCTGCCACCGACAAGGTTCCGTCGTATTATGCGACCGGAGTAGGCACGCCGGATGACATTGCCCGCATCGCCCGCGAGAAGATGGAGGAGGGCTATCCCCGTATTCAGGTCAAGGTGGGTGGCCGGCCGGTGGAAGTCGATATCGAAGTAGTCCGTAAGGTTTGGGAAGTCATCGGAAAATCGGGTATGCGCCTTGCAGTCGATGCCAATCGCGGCTGGACCACACGTGATGCGTTGCGCATCAGCCGTGAATGCCCGGACATTCCCTTCATCATGGAGCAGCCGTGCAACACGATTGAAGACCTGCAGAAAATCCGGCCGCAGGTGCACCATGGCATCTACATGGATGAAAACAGCGTGAATCTCGCAACCGTCATCACGGCTGTCGGCACCGGACTCGTCGACGGCTTCGGCATGAAGGTGACGCGCATCGGCGGACTGCACAATTTCGCGACCTTCCGAGATATCTGCGCCGCCCGCAACCTTCCGCATACCTGCGATGACGCCTGGGGTGGGGATATCATGAATGCTGCCTGCGCGCAGGCAGGCGCAACGATCAACCCCAGGAATTGCGAAGGAGTGTGGATCGCTTCCCCATACATAGAGGGCCACTACGATACCAAAAATGGCGTTCGGATTGAGGGTGGCCATATCGCTCTGCCGAAGGGTCCTGGTCTTGGCGTGACGCCGGAAGAAGGCGTCTTCGGCAACCCAGTCGCCAGCTTTTAAACTAAGACCTGGAGGGTAACATGAGATTTTCAGGCAAATTGGCTCTTGTCACCGGCGCTGCCGGCGGTATTGGCGCCGCTATCGTCAAGCAGCTTCGCGCCGAGGGCGCCCGGGTGGCCGTAGCTGATCGCGATGTGTCCGCAGTCGAGGCGGATGCCTACCTGCCGGGCAACCTGCTGGAGGCATCCTATGCCGACGGCTTGCCACAGGCCGCCTTCGATGCGCTCGGCGGCCTCGATATCGTCGTCAACAATGCCGGTGTCATCACCCGTGGCAAGGTGACCGAAACCACGGATGCCGATTGGGACCTCTCCGTTGGTGTCAATATGCAGGCGCCATTCCGGATAAGTCGTGCGGCAATCCCACTTTTGGCCGCTCGCGGCGGCGGGGCGATCATCAACACCGCTTCGTGCTGGGGTCTTCGCCCCGGCCCGAACCACGCCGTCTATTGCATGACAAAGGCGGCCATCGCCTCGCTCACCCAATGCATGGGCATGGACCACGCCCACCAGAACATCCGTATCAATGCAGTTTGCCCGAATGAGGTCAACACGCCGATGCTGCGCACCGGCTTCATTAAGCGCGGCTTCGATCCGGATACGGCGGTTGCCGAACTTGGGAAGACCGTGCCGCTTGGCCGCATCGCCGAACCGGAGGATATTGCCGATGTCGTGCTCTTCCTCGCTTCGGACGCCGCCCGTTACCTCTGCGGCACGGTGGTCGAGGTGAACGGCGGAAAGGCGGTGGGCTGATGCGTTTCGAAGGAAAGGTTGCGCTGGTCACCGGTGGCCGTTCAGGCATCGGTCAGGCGATTGCCCGGAGATTGCAGGATGAGGGTGCGCGGGTCTTTACCGCGCAACGTGGCGAAGACCAGGAATTCGAAAGCTTTCCGGTCGATTTCGCCGATCCAGCCAGCGCGGGCAAGGCGGTTGAAAGCGTGGTCAAAAACGCTGGGCGGCTGGATGTGCTCGTCAACAATGCGGGCATGATGCAAGAGGCCCTCGCGGAGGACATGACGCTGGCTGATTGGGAGCGGAACATCGCCGTCAATCTCACCACGCCCTTCATGCTGATCAAGGCCGCCCTGCCGCATCTTAGAACTTCGAAGGGCGCCATCGTCAATATCGGCTCGATCGAGGGTCTGGGGTCGAACCCGAAGCACGCGGCCTATTGCGCCTCCAAGGCGGGGCTCCACGGCCTGACGCGCGCAATCGCGATTGATCACGGGGCCGAGGGCATTCGCTGCAATGCGGTTGCGCCGGGCTGGATCGATACGGAACTCAACGTCGGTTTCATCGAGAGCATGCCTGATCCGCAGGCTTTCCGCCGCGAAATCGGGCGAATCCATCCCGTCGGACGGACAGGAAAGCCGGAAGAAGTGGCCGCCCTCGTGTCTTGGCTTGCCTCGCCGGAAGCGGACTTCGTCACAGGTCAGGTCTGGACCATCGATGGTGGCCGCATGGCAAAGCTCAGTCTACCCTGAGCGCATGCCGGATGGCACGCGCGGCAGAGATGTTCAGCAACCAAACTCTAGGGTGCTTTCTTTTTCGCGGATCGCGCAACTCACGCGAACTCGATGTAACGAGCCATGTTCTGGTGCAAGAGTTCTACCATGATATCGCGTGCCGGGTCCCTCACCGCCTTCATCCAGGCGACTGCCAACGGAAGCTTATGCATCGGAAAATCGGCATTCCTGGCCAGAGGGACATAGCTGACACCAGTGACGGCCAGCTTGGATGTCCAACGTGGCACGATGGCGGAGCCTATACCCGCGGCGACGAGATTGATGATTGTCTGCTTTTCGTCGGCAATCTGTGCGATGCGTGGACGCATTCCAAGCTCGGTGAACAGCCCCATCGTCAGGTCATGACTGTGTGGTCTCGAGCGCCGCTCAGGAACAATCAGCGGCTCACCCGCCAGATCCTCGATAGAAATCTCGCTTCTCTCTGCAAGAGGGCTATCGGCAGGTAACGCCACCACCGCCGTTTCGAAGAGCAGTGGCTGTACGGCCAAGCTGCGGCTAAGCCCCTCCCTTGGCCTGATCAATACGAGGTCCAGCCGGCCGGCCAGCAGCTTCGGAATGAGCCGGATCGACTTATCTTCCACAAGCTGCGTAACGGTGTTCGGTGACCGCTCTCGAAAATCCTGGAGAAGCAGCGGGACGAGACCTGCCGCGGCGCTGTCGATCGCACCGATGCGCAGGACGGACGCCGGCTGATGACGCGCGCTCCGGAATTTCTCGGCCACCTTTTCGAGGCGGGCAAGGATGGGCCTCACCTCCTGCAACAGCAAGATGCCATCCTCGGTCAATCCGACGCTGCGGGTCGTTCTGCTGAACAGCGGTACGCCGAGCGATTCTTCAAGCAACCGGATGTGCCGGCTGAGCGACGCAGGCAACATGCCAGCCTTCTGTGCGGCACGACCGAAATGCAGCTCCTCCGCCGCTGCCACGAAACACCTCAACTGCTCCAGTTCCATCGTCCCCTCATTATTTCATTTATTTATATAATTATATGAGCATTGGCTCTTGGGAAAGAAGGAAATAGCGTCGGCCCAATGCGCGAGAGGACGCGCATCTGCATCACTCGAACAAGGGAGGAGCTTGCTATGTCGAGCGAGCTGGAAGGGCGCGTATTGCGCAAGATTACCTGGCGCATCGTGCCATTCATCATGGTCCTTTATCTCATAGCCTTCATCGATCGCGTGAACATCGGCTTTGCGTCGCTGACGATGAACCAGGATCTCGGATTTTCTTCGACCGTATTCGGCGTTGGTGCCGGCATCTTCTTCCTTGGCTATTTCCTGTTCGAGATTCCTTCGAACCTGATCCTGAACAAGGTCGGGGCACGGATCTGGATCGCCCGAGTGATGATCACCTGGGGCATCGTATCCGGTGCCATGGCGCTCGTTCAGGGCACGACGAGCTTCTATGCTCTCCGTTTTCTTCTCGGCGTTGCTGAAGCAGGCTTCTTCCCCGGTATCATTCTTTATCTTAGCTACTGGTTTCCGGCCCGTCGCCGTGCGGCGGTGACGGCGATGTTCATGGCCGCCGCGCCGCTATCCACCGCAATCGGCTCGCCGATTTCTGGTGCGCTGCTTGAGATGCATGGCATCTTAGGCCTCGCCGGCTGGCAGTGGATGTTCATCATCGAAGCCATTCCGGCCCTCGTCTTCGGCGTCATTGTCCTCTTCTACCTCACCGACCGACCGGAAAAGGCAAAATGGCTTTCGGAAGACGAGCGCGCCTGGTTGGTCAAATCGATGGAGCAGGAACAGGCCGGCAAGCCGAAGGCCAGCCACAGCATCTGGGCAGGCTTGGCAGACCTGCGCGTGCTGGCACTGTCGCTGGTTTACTTCGGCACGTCCGCAGGGCTCTACACGCTGGGCATCTGGGGGCCGCAGATCATCAAGAGTTTCGGACTTTCCTCCTTCCAGGTTGGCCTGATGAACGCCATTCCGGCCATCTTCGCCGTCATCGGCATGATCCTTTGGGCTCGCAATTCCGACCGGACCGGCGAGCGCACCTGGCATGTGGTCGGGGCCTGCCTTCTCGCAGCTGCCGGGCTTGCCTTTGCAACCGGTGCTGCGAGCGTATTTACCGTCCTTGTCGCCCTGACGTTTGTCAATATCGGCATCAGCGCCTCCAAGCCGCCTCTTTGGAGCATGCCGACCCTCTTCCTGTCCGGACCGGCCGCAGCCGCGGGTATTGCAACGATCAACTCGATCGGCAACCTTGGTGGCTTTGTTGGTCCGTCGATGATCGGCTGGATCAAGGACACGACCGGAAGCTTCGCCGGCGGCCTCTTTTTTGTCGCCGCGCTGCTCGTGGTCTCGGCAGTCGTCACCCTGCTTCTCGCGCGCGGCGCAGCCCGCGAGGCCGGACGCAAGGCATCCGTTCAACACTGAAATATAGAACTGGAGAAATACCATGCGTGAATACAAGATTGCAGCCATTCCCGCCGATGGTATCGGCCCGGAAGTAATCGCAGCAGGATTGCAGGTTCTGGAAGCACTGGAAAAGCGCAGCGGCGACTTCAAGATCCACGCCGAGACCTTCGATTGGGGCTCGGACTATTACAAGAAGCACGGCGTCATGATGCCGGCTGACGGACTTGATACGCTGAAGAAGTTCGATGCGATCTACTTCGGCGCCGTTGGTGCACCGGATGTGCCGGACCACATCACGCTCTGGGGCTTGCGGCTGCCGATCTGCCAGGGCTTCGATCAATATGCCAACGTTCGCCCGACCAAGATTCTGCCTGGCATCACCCCGCCGCTGCGCAATTGCGGGCCGGGCGATCTGGACTGGGTCATCGTGCGCGAAAACTCCGAAGGCGAATATTCCGGCCATGGCGGGCGTGCTCACAGAGGCCTGCCTGAGGAAGTGGGAACCGAAGTTGCAATATTCACCCGTGTCGGCGTCACCCGCATCATGCGATACGCGTTCAAGCTCGCCCAGTCCCGCTCCCGCAAGCTGCTGACCGTCGTAACCAAATCGAACGCACAGCGCCACGGTATGGTCATGTGGGACGAGATCGCCGCGGAAGTGTCAAAGGAATTTCCGGACGTCACCTGGGACAAGATGCTGGTCGATGCCATGACGGTGCGCATGACGCTCAAGCCGCAGAGCCTCGATACGATCGTCGCGACCAACCTTCATGCCGACATCCTTTCGGACCTTGCAGGCGCGCTTGCAGGTTCGCTCGGCGTCGCCCCCACCGGCAATATCGATCCGGAACGCCGTTTCCCGTCGATGTTTGAACCTATCCACGGATCGGCCTTCGATATCACCGGCAAGGGCATCGCCAATCCGATCGCAACCTTCTGGACTGCGGCCCAGATGCTGGAACATCTCGGCGAGCGGGAGGCCGCCACAAGGCTGCTTGGCGCGGTCGAACGGGTAACCGAAGCCGGCATCCTCACCCCCGACGTCGGCGGAACCGCCACGACGCAGCAGGTTACGGATGCCGTCTGCGCGGCCATTGCCGGCTCTAACATCCTGAAGATGGCTGCTGCAGAATGAGCTGGGACGATACGTCCGCCCGAAGCGCGCTGCGCCGAATGTTCGACGCAGCGGTCGCGAGCGCCGATCCGGTAAAGGTTGTTGCGCGGCATCTTCCCGAGCGCCCGAGCGGCCGCTGCATCGTCGTCGGCGCCGGTAAGGCATCCGCTGCAATGGCCGCGGCATTGGACATCGCTTGGTCGGACGTCGATTTGTCCGGCATTGTTGTCACCCGCTACGGCCATGCAGTGCCGGCCGGCCGCATCGACATCATCCAGGCATCCCATCCGGTTCCGGATGAAATGAGCGTCGAAGCCGCCATGCGCATCCTGGGATGCGTGCGAGACCTTGGGCCGGACGACCTGGTCGTCGCCCTCATCTCGGGGGGAGGATCGTCACTGATGGTCTCGCCGGCAGGCGACATGACACTGGCGGACAAGAAAATCGTCAACCAGGCACTGCTTGCCAGCGGCGCGACCATTTCGGAGATGAATACCGTCCGCAAGCAGCTTTCCGGCATCAAGGGCGGACGCCTCGCACAGGTCGCCTATCCGGCCCGTGTTGTCACATTGCTCATCTCCGATGTGCCGGGGGATGATCCATCGGAAATCGCCTCCGGTCCAACGGTCGCCAACGAAACGACGGTGGAGGATGCGAGGGAGATCGTTTCGCGCTATCGCCTGGCACTCCCCGCCGCTGCACAGGACCTGCTGGACCGGGGAGGTTACGCGTATCCAGGCCCAATGAACTCGGAAGTCCGGCTGATTGCGTCCCCATCCGTGGCGCTGGAAGCTGCGGCGAATGAGGCCCGCACTGCCGGACTTCGACCACTCGTGTTAGGGGACGCCGTGCAGGGAGAGGCCAAGGAGGCCGGCACCGTCTTCGCGGGCATTGCACTTTCGGCGCGCAAGAAGGGACTGCCGATCGCAGGACCCGCCGTGCTTCTTTCTGGAGGAGAAACGTCCGTATCGCTTGCCGCCGATTCATCGGGCCGCGGAGGCCGTAACACGGAATTCCTGCTCAGCCTCGCCATCGGCCTGAATGGGGCTGAGAACGTCTGGGCGATTGCCGGCGATACTGACGGGATAGATGGCGTCGAGGACGCAGCAGGAGCAATCATATCACCCGACACCATAGTCCGCATGCGCCAGGCCGGCATCAATCCTCGCTCGGCTCTTGCGCGACATGACAGCTATACGGCGTTCAATGCGATCGGTGACCTCGTTATCACGGGCCCAACACTTACGAATGTCAACGACATTCGGGCAATTCTAATCGGATGAAACCGTTATGTCATTCGAAGCGCTCGCCGAGCCAAGATCGTCGCGACGGTCGAGGCGACCCAGCTCTGAAAATCCCACCGACTGCAGGCAACCGCTAAGGATACCCAATCCATATGAAAGGCACATGGCGTCTAGACGACATGTGCCGAGGACCTCTGCGCATCGATGTTGGAAGTGTTTGATGGCCTGATAGACGAGTAGCGCTTCTGAAGCGACAAATCGGGCCATTTGCCAATATCTTGGTTTATACTTTGGTCAGTAAGTCGCATGCAACATGGCGGCTGCCACATACAAAACCTAAGCATTACTCGGGTGATGCATCTTAGATCGTCTCGGGCGCCTTGAAGGGATCAGAACTGGCGATCCCGCTTAACTACCCGACAATAATGATCTATTGACTTTGCGCTCACGCAATCTCGCCTTCATCCAAATATCATTCGTTCAGACGACGAGCCAAACGCTGCATAAGATCCATTCGTTCATGAAAAATCGCCACGATCAAGGCGGGCGCATCCTCGCGAAGCAGACAAAAGACGTAGTGATGTTCGCACCGCGCCATTCGTAACGCCGGATGAAGCGCGCTCATATCCTTGAAAGGACCTTTGCCCTCGGCCAGGTTTGCGATACCTCGCTCCAAATCTGAGACGTAACGGCGTACCTGAGCGGCACCCCATTGCGCACGTGTATGGCGGATTACCGAACGTAGATCCGATTCCGCCTCTGCGGTAAGAATGTAGGCCCTCAAGCACGACCCTCGGCAATCTCCTCGTCGAGGATCTCACCTACGGTCTTGGTCGACAATTTTCCGGCGAGCCCGTCATTGATGCGCGTGTTCATCAACGTCTTCAACTCCTCCCAGGCTCGTTCTCCATCTGTGTCACCGGGAAAGAGGCGCTCAAGCACGTACTGCTTGATTGTCTTGCCCTGCAAAGCGGCGAGCGCCTTTAGGCTTTGATGTTGCTGGTCAGTTATGTCGATTGTCAATCGGCTCATCTAAAACGCTCCCGAACAGAGAAAACCCACATTAACACATATGTGGGTATATGGCCGCCGCGATGCTCCTTATCTTCCTAATGTCGCTTGATATGCCGCTGTGGAGTTTTGCGAGTTTTGAGCGAAGCGGGCTTTTCCTCTGTCCGAATGGGTCTGCTGTCTCAATCGCGAAAAAGATGCCGATCCGCCTATGCGCCTTGATGCGATATAAAGTGGCGATTGCATCATTAAATCCGCACATGCTCTCAATGTCGGCTAAGTTGCAGCAGTTCACCTTGCGCACCCTCATACTCCATGAATGTTTTCGGACATGAGAGCAGGGCCGCGTTGAACTTTGGAATAGCCTCGGCACTCTCCCCACGCAGCAGGTGCCATTCGCCAACGTAGAATGTAGCTTCACAAAGACTGTCGTTGTTTGTGGCCTTTGCGGTGACTTCTTCCGGCGTGAATTCTCCAAGGAAAAGCTTATAGACCGGATAGGGCCACTTGCTTTGATCCAGCTTGCCGGCCGCCATGCGGAGATCCGATGCTGCTTGGCTGTCATTACCCCGTGTTTGCGCAAGGAAGCGCCAGAGATGGTAATATGGCGTAGCGTCCGGGTTCAGTTTAATCCTTGCTACGAAATCGTCTGCTGCCCGTTGATACTGCCCCTGAAAATATTGCACGAAAGGGTCCCCAAGGTATCCAGCACGCAGCTGACTGACAGGCCAGATCGACCCAAGAGCAATCGTTGCAAATGCAACACTGCTGATGAGTGCCACGACACCGAAGCGTGGATGAGGTCGGTTGTTTGGCCAAGCCTTGAGCAGGCCGAGCGAAACAATGCCCCCGGCGAGTGCTCCGCCAAGATGGGCCGCATAATCGATATGCATGCCATCAGCAGTCTGGCCGACAAGGGGAAGAATGGAGGGTACGAGGATCTGTACAGCGCCCATCCGCAAAATTTCTGGTAGCGGACCCGCCGGAAAATGGAAGCTTGCGACGATCACGGCAGCAAACAAGCCGATGATGCCGCCGGATGCTCCGACACCGACCATGTTTGCAGGGTTCATCAGGAGCGATGCCGTAGACCCTCCGACTGCACTCAGGCAAAAGAGTGCGGCAAACCAGCGCCAGCCGATCAATCGCTCGAGCAAGATTCCGGCGCGCCACAAGGCAAAGCAATTGAATGCGAGATGGAGGATGTTGCCGTGCAGCAAGGAAGCCGTCACCAACCGCCACCACTCACCATATTGTAGAATCCGTTGACGAAACGTCCCGCCGAGGACCAACAGTGTTTGGGTGCTTGGCGCATATTGTTTTTCCGGCACAACGCCGAACTTTAGCTCAGCAACGTAGATGCCGACCAGAACGGCGATAAGGGCGTAGGTGAAGAACGGGCGTCCTTTCAGGTCAAAGACCGGCGCCGCATGGTCTTCCGGCGGGGAAGTTACACCTCCATCCGTCAGCGCCTGCTGTTCACGATTTTTGGCAAGAAATTCAAGGCATTGAGCGTATACCCAATCCGGATCAGCTCGAAGCAGCTTCAAGGAGACGACAGCCGGGGTAGCTCGCCCTTGTAAAGCTCTGGGCAGCCAGCGCATAAGCCCGCGCCTCGTCAAGGTTCGTGCCGCAATCGGATCCAGATCGACATAGAGTTGATCGGCACGTTTGCGTTGATATCTGCGGATGTCACGAACGGATCGCCACGGGATCGTTTCGTCGGCATGGGTTTCGATGTAGATCCCGTCCGGCGATGCGATGAGACCTGGTTTGCCCCGAGCAGCTTTGACGAGCAGGACGAGCCCTAGAAGGCTGATAAGCGCTGCAAGTGGCCAACAGAAAATAGCACTGAGGTGCGGATGCCCAGGCCTATCGGGTAGAAGGGGACCACCGGCAACAGCGACGGCGATCACCTGCGCCAAAAAAACAAGCCATAGGAGCCTACCCTTATCGTAGGCAAACTCCATTTTTCGCCGCACTTGTGGGTCCGCAGAGAAGCTCTCAAGCGAGATTGTGTCTTGGTTATGCATGTTCGGTGATATACCTCCTCAAAAGCGTTCTATCGCTCCTGCATCGCCTGCAAGGTGACCTCGACGATGGGCAAAACAGATATTCGACTATACGGCGCTTGCCGGTCTTGATCTCGGCGGTCGCTGCCCTGCCGGGTGAGAGCGGCACGATATCGCCTTCGAGGCTCATGGTGCTGGCGTCAAGCCGGGCGGTCACGGGAAAGACAAGGTTCTGCACGCGCTGCACATTCGTGATCGGCAGTGTTCATCTGCATTTTGCTGAAATATCCAAAAGTAAATCCATTTTCGATTGCCGCAGTTTAAAACCTAAGCGAGAACTCCGCTTCGATCACAACGCACGCAATATCAATATCTGTACGCGCATTTTGCTCAATGACAATATAGGATTTGCTACTTATGAGAGATATAAGAAGACGCAATAGCCCGTGCTCGCGGTCGAAAACGCGGAGCGCCCTTCAAAATGACACCCGCGAAATTGCGGGCTCGCTCAGGCGGCAATGGGCAAGCCCGAAACGAAGGTGGCCGATCTTTGCGCCGAGCTCGGCAGTTCGACGGTCGCTGGCTGATATCCGACATGCACGACGTTCAGACCGCCCTTACCCATGATGAAGGGCGGTTTCTCGATCGTGTCATGGCCGATGGTGATGATGAGATCAGCCTGTTCGATCGCCTCATGGACATAATCCCGCTCCGACAAGGCGGCGGTGCCCGTGTAAAGCTCCGTTCCGCCTGGAACCGTTCCCTTGCCCATCTGCATCGTGAAGAACGGGATGCCGGTGCAGATGACGAACTGTGCGATGTCCGACGTCGAGCGGCGGCGCGAGGCCGCGGCCCCAAGCATGAATAGCGGGTGTTTCGCCGCTGTGATGGGCGCGGATGCGCGATTGAGGGCCGCGTCACTCGCGATCGGCAGCTTTAGAGCGCGTCTTGAACGCGGAATCGGAATTGAGATTCCATTAGTAATTGATTTCTAATTCGATTGCCTGAGTGGTGATTTGGTCGGAGGCGATATGACCCGTGCTTTCAGCGATGATCTTCGCAGCCGTGTTCTGGCAGCGTCACGTGATGACATGTCGGCGCGATCGGCGGCGGCGCAGGGCGGCATTGCCATAAGATGGATTTCTTCCGCAGTCCGGGTCGCCACGATCGGTCTTTACGGCAGATATTGGTTTGAACAACAACTCAATATTTGCCTTTCGATGAAGGGCCCACGGCAGCATCGGCGCAAAATACAAGTCAAAGCCATTTCATAACCTTGGACCTTTTGTAGCTTCTCCGTCCTTCAGGCACACCATCGATGACGCGACCCGTTTCCGGTCAGCCGCAACCGTTGGAGCCTATCTCGGTCTGACCCCAAGACGAAAGCAATCAGGCGAGACTGACCTAAACGGCAAGACATCGAAATGGGGTGACAGACTTTTACGAACCTACCTGTTCGAAGCCGCGGCAGTACTACTGCATCGGACAAAGAAATGGTGTCGCTGAAAGCGTGGGGATTACGACTGGCCTAGCGCAGCGGAATGAAAAAGGCCCATGTCGCCGTTGCCCGAAAACTCGCCATCATACTTCATTCGTACAAGACGCGATTTATTTGGAGACCTTGGATGGGAGCTGTGCGACAGCAACCCTACGCGTTGCCACAGCGGGCTACCACCGCACCTGCCCAAAGCTCCTGTAATCTTCCCTATTGCATCTGCGGAAAAGTGCTACACACTGCCATAGGACTAGCGAAAGCGCATTGAGACAGGATCTGGGAGGGTTCATGGTCGAAATCTTTTCGAAGCAGGACGGTCCGCGTCGGGAGGACGCACGCATCAAGCACCTGATACAGCAAAATCAACATGTGATCACAAAACTCGCGGACCAGATCAGCGGTGGCCATTATTCGGAATCGAAGAAGCCTAAACTGGCGCCGCAGGCTGAGGGATTGATTATCCATATCGGTGGTTCTGCGAAACCGGCTCCTGAACCTGAACCCAAAATCAGGATCACGCCTAACGGTCGTGTGATCGCCGTCGACGTCAGCTCCGGACTGCAACTGCACTATATCGGAGAGCTGCGCGAGCGCCGCGGTCTGAAGATGTTTGCGCTAGCGACTACCGACAACGGTTTCATTGCCCCGCTGGACGAGACAATGATCGAAGCACTTGCTGATATCGATGGTGTCGCGCTTGGTCCCGCTTATGACAGCGCGGATCTGGCAGCCGATATCGGTCTTCGGCTCAATATTCCTTCCGAGGCGTAACGACGAACGGCATATGCTGCTTGCAAGGGCCGAGGTGGTGTCGAATCGCTAGAGCGAGGAATGTGGTAGCCACATGAAACAAGATTCATACACGCGGAGAAATTCCGCCATGGCTCAATCGTCCAGCGGGGATCGACTCATTGCTGCCGACTTGACGCTATACGCAGACTATGACGAGCGGGTAACCATGCGGGCGTGGGAAGCGTTGCTCGAAGGCCGCTCCGAACCTGCCTCCTCCTCATTACCTGTGAGATCGACGATTCACGAGTCCTGGCACCGTTGCGCAAACGGCGGCATTGATGCGCAACAAAACGAAGCGCCTTTGGAGACAGACAAAGATGCTGTCGAGGCGCTCGCACGAAGCAATTTCGAACTTCTGGCGGCCGCCGCCCGACCGTTTTCGGCAATGGGAAGACTGCTGGACGGAACCGGCGCTATGCTGATGCTTGCCGACAGCAAGGGCGTACTGATCCAGGCGATCGGCGACAAAAAGACTATCTATGACGGAATGGACATTCATCTCGGGGTGGGCGGCAAATGGACCGAAGACGTCGTTGGAACCAATGGCATCGGCACCGCTCTGTGGACCGGCGAGCCCGTGTTCGTTCATGCCGCAGAACATTTCTGCGCCGGGATCAAGGCCTGGACCTGTGCAGGCGCGCCGATCCGCGATCCTTTCGATGGAAAAGTCATGGGTGTCGTCGACCTTTCGGGACACCCCGATATCTTCCGGCCACACAATATCGCTCTCGTCGCAGCAGCGGCTCGAGAAATCGAGCGCGCACTCGCGGACTCCCAGAATGAAGAGCGGATGCGGCTTCTCGAAGCGTTCATCGCCTCTGTCGGCAGCTACCATTCAACTGATGCGGTGATGATCATCGATCGCCATGGACGCGCAATTTACAGCAACAACATACCGATTGCGGATAGCAAGCAGTTTGGCGACACTATTCGTCAGGAAGCCCTAAGCTGTCGGTTGCCGGAGTTGACAAACTCCGGTTTCCTGGATCGCGTCGCAGGTTCGATCCCACAGGACATGCAGTCGTGTAATGTTTGCCCCTTGGAGCTGGACGGAGCAGTGCGCGGTGCGGCGCTGGTCTTTGCCAAGGCCAAGGGCGGCAGAGCGGCCGAGATCGGTAGGGAAAGCAGAACTCAACGGCTCAAGGACGAATCCGCGCTTATCGTTGGTGAAAGCGAGGCGTTGCTGGCAGCCATCGATATCGCCTGTCGGGTCAGCGAAGCCGAAGGAGTAACATCGCTCCTGATCGAAGGCGAAACCGGCGTTGGTAAAGAGCTTTTTGCCCGGCTCATTCACGCAGGAAACCGCAAATCGTCGAACAACCCGTTTATCGCGCTCAACTGCGGTGCCGTTACCAAGGAATTGTTCGGCAGCGAGTTGTTCGGTCATGTTAGTGGCGCTTTCACCGGCGCTTCTCGGGATGGCAAGCCAGGCGTCTTCGAGCTCGCCAATGGCGGCATTCTCAGCCTCGATGAAATCGGCGAGATGCCGCTGGATATCCAGCCGTTCCTGTTGCGCGTGCTTGAGGAAAGGGTCGTGTACCGTCTTGGAGACAGCCGTTCGCGGCCGGTCGATGTACGGGTCGTCGCCTCAACCAACCGGGACCTTAAGGAAGAAGTAGCAGCCGGTCGGTTTCGCAGAGATCTCTTTTACCGGATCAGCACGGTGTCGATTCATGTTCCTCCCCTCAGGGAACGGGGCAGTGACAGCCTGTTGCTCATCGAGCATTTCAATCGAAAGCTCGCCCACCGTAAGGGAACTGCGCCGCTGCGCTTTTCAAACGATGCACTTGATTCGTTGCTCGCCTATCGCTGGCCGGGCAATGTCCGTGAGCTGCGAAATCTTGTCGAGCGCCTGCATCTGCTTTCAAGCAACGGTTTCGTCGACCTCAAAGACCTGCCCTCAGATATGGTCGAGCGGACACGAGATCATATCGACGTCCTGTCGGCAACGGATGCGCTGCCACGAGCGGAAGTGCCCGTCTTAAGCTTCGAGGAAGCAGAGCGGCAAGCAATTCGGAACGCACTGGCGGCGGAACACGGCAATCTCAGCAAGGTGGCTCGGCGGCTCGGCGTGTCGCGCCCGACGCTTTACCGCAAGCTGGAGCAATTCGGGATCAAGCGCGGCTTCATGTGACACGGCAGCCCAAATTTATCCAGTGCGGAGCTATAAACCCCCTGGTATTCGCAATGTGGGTGCGAACGTCTTTTCCTTCAACTGATTGAACACTATCACGCCGGTTGCCGGACATTTTTGTTGTTCCCGGCAACCGGTCGCCCCCTCCGCTCTACGCGCGGCCAAGCTTCTCCGCGCCACCGCCGAGAGCCGGGCCGGCGGTCGGATCTTCATTCTCGGCGAGATCGCCGATGAGCGTCTCCGTCGTCAGGATCAGCTTCGCGACAGAGGCTGCGTTTCTAAGTGCGGTGTAGGTCACGCGGACCGGGTCGACGATGCCTGCGTCAATCATGTTCTCATATTTGCCGATCGACGCATTGAAGCCGTGACCGCTGTTGATCCGGGTAACTTCGGCAATAATGGTATCGGGATCGCCACCGGCGTTTGTCGCTATCCGCCATAGCGGCCGTGTCAACACCGACTGCACGAGCCGAATACCCTCTGCGACATCATGATCCACGGTCGCAAGCGTGGCATTCAGCACGGACGAAATTTGGGCAAGAGCCGATCCGCCACCGGCCACAACGCCCTCTTCAGCCGCGGCACGCACGGCATGCAGAGAGTCCTCGATCAACTGGATCGTTCTCTTCTGTTCTACCGGGGTAACTCCGCCAGCATAAAGTACCGCCGTGCCACCCGAAAGTTTGGCCAGACGCTCCCGCAGCTTGTCCTGTTCGATGTTGGGCGGAGCGACCTCGAACTGCCGCTGTACTTGCGCCCGGCGGGCGGCAATCGCAGAAGGATCACCGCCTCCGCGAACGATCGTCGTATAGGTCGAGCTTGTTATGACGCGTTCAGCCGAGCCGAGATCTTCTGTAGTCACGTCCTCGATCCGCCCGCCGAGATCGCGCGCTATCACCCGCCCGCCGGTGAGGATGGCGACATCCTCCAGCATCGCCTTGCGCCAGTGGCCATATTCCGGCGGATGGACCACGAGATATTTCCCTGGTCCCTGCTTGCCGAGCAATGTCACGACGACGTCCGGCGAGACTTCTTCCGCAACGATGAGCAGTGGCCGACCCGTCTTGTCGGCAATAAGGCGCGCTGCATCTAGAGCAGATGGTTCGCGAATCTTAAGGTCGGTGAGGAGGATTAGCGGACGTTCGAGCACCGCCTCCATCTTTGCCTGGTTGGTAACCATATGGTGCGAAAGATAGCCACGTTCAAAGGACATGCCTTCGACGACATCCAGTGTGGTTTCTGTCGTAACGCTGAAATCGGTGGTGATAATGCCATCCGTGCCGACGCGCTCATAGGCTTCGGCAACCAGTGCGCCGAGTTTCGGGTCAGTGGCGGCGATGTTGGCGACCGCGGTAAGCGTGCCGTTACCCTTTGCAGGCTTGGCGCCGGCCTTCAGGGCCTCGACCACCGTCTCAACCGCAAGATCGATCCCCTTGCAAAGATCGACCGATCTTGCGCCGCGCTCATTGGCGTGAATGCCACCCTGAACGAGCGCATTGGCAAGCACGATGGCCGTCGTGGTGCCATCACCCGCAATCTCGTTGGTCTGCATCGAGACTTCACGCACGATCTGTGCGCCCATGTTCTCGAAACGATCGTGTAGCTCGATTTCGGACGCGATACTGACGCCATCGCGAGTGACCATCGGCGTACCCAGTGGCCGGTCTATCATTGCGTTCATACCTCTTGGCCCTAAAGTGGGCTCCACAGCGGCCGCCAACCTAGCGACGCCCCGGGCAAGCGCACGGCGCGCTTCGGAATTGTGCAACATCAATTTCGGCATGACTCCTCCTTCCGCCTGATGGGCGGTTTGTTGATTTGGGGCCTCTTTCGGGAAGGCCGTTGCTTTCAATTACGGGGTATCGGCGCGCACTGCGGGAGCGGGAACCCGGTTCAAGATGAAGTCGACCAGCGTCGGTTCACCATCGACTATCTCCACTTCCTTGTAGCGAGTATGCTTGAGCCCGCGGCAAAGTGCACCGTTGAACTCCATGTTGATCCGGACACTTCGAAGGTCGGCCAGATGAACGGGCAATGTCTCCGTCGTAACCCGACCGCCGTCATAGCTCAGAATTACCGGGTCGCGCGGATGCAGGGCCGGCCACCGCAAGAAAAGAGCCTGCCGATAACGCAGCCTCCGCTTCAGCACGTCTTCGCTGCCGAAGCCGAGGGTATCGAAAACGGACAGCGTCATGCCGGCGATTTCACTATCCGCCATCCCGCTGCTGCGAAGATCGAGGATTATCGCTTCCTGACGGCGCTTGAAGGCCTTGAGCCGGAACTTCTCACGCAGATCCTCGAGGTCCGTCTTCTCCGCGAGCGATCCGAAAATCTCCGCAAAGCTCTTACCCTCCAGAATGCCCTTGTTCACCTCTTCTGCAAACATATGGTCATGTAGGGTCAACCCATATTCCGGAGACCACGATAGTGCGTCCAGCGCGGTCCTGACATCGTCTAGCATCAGGAAGGCAAAATTTGGCGAACACCAGTATGTGGGCAGCCGGAACCCGACCTCCACACGACCATCGGCCGCAATCTCCGCGCGCTCGATGAAGCCCATATCCGTCACGGGTTCATCCAATTCGGGATCGTTGACCCCTTCGAGGCGCCGCCAGAGTTCCCTCTGGCGACTTTCCAACAAATTGGCCGCGCTCATGGCCTCTACTCCGCCGCAACGCTGAACGGCGAACTGGCGAGTGCGACCTTCTTGGCTTCGATGTCGATGTCATAAATGCGCGCCGCATTAAGACCCAGGATCTTCTCCTTGATCTCTGGTGTAAGGTCGACACCCCTTTCTTTCCTGATGTCATCCGGCAGTTCGAATGCCCAGAATTTTTCGACCAACCAACGCGGCGTCCAGATCGCGTAATCGGATCCGAATAGGATTTTTTCCGGACCGGCCCAGAAAAGCAGCTCGGAAATCACTTCAGCGAAGTAGCGCGGTCGTGAATGAATGAAGGGAAGCGCGACCGCGAGACCGCCATAGACATTGGTTTCCTGCACCGCGATCCAACAGAAATCGTCCAGCCGGGGCAGTCCGCAATGTTCGACGATCCAATTGAGATTCTGGAAGTCGGTCGCAGCATAGTCGACATCATGGACGTCGAAAGCATCCTTGTTGAGCGGGATGATGGTCGGTCCCTTGTGAACATGGATATTCTTGATCCCAAGCTTTTCGCAAAGTTCGAAACAGCGATAGGCCTCGGGATCATTGAGCTTCCAGCCTTTTGAAGCGCCATTCCACTCGGCCGTGTACATTTTCACGCCCTTGATGTCGTAGGTTTCCTTCATCCAGTGGATATACTCCAGCGCCTTCTCTCCATCGCGTGGGTCGAAAGAGCCGTTGACGATGAAGCGTTCGGGATAGCGCTTGGCCATCTCGGCGTTGCGCTCGATGGTATTGAAACCGTTCTTGTAGAAATCTTTGAGATACGTCGATTGAACGATGGCGACATCATCCGGACCGTTGATGAACAGATCCCTATAGAGATCGTCGGCGCTGTATTTCTCGAACTTGCTTTTTTCCCATAGTTGCTCTTTGGGACTGAGCGCCGTGTGATAGCCGTAGAAGCATTCGACGAACTGCTTGCCATGGATGTTGCGCTGGTTCTCAGGGCTGCCGTCCCAGAAATGGGTATGCCCATCGACGACGAATATTTCCTTGCCTTCCGGTGTCTTGAACATTGTTGTTCCCTCCGCTGCAAATGATTGAACATTCCGGCGCGCCACTCCGTCGGCGCGCCGACGCTGGGCTTCGTCAGATGTACTCGAAGACCTCGTCCATATCGCCGAACAGGATGACCTCATTGTCATCGATGCGGACCATCCGCCCGTAGTGGGTAGACGTATTGACCTCGAAGATTTCCGCAGTCATTTCGCGGCCGAGATATTCGCTGATCTCGTCCATTCTGAAAATTAGCTTGCCGTTGCCGTCGATGCGGATCATCGCCGGCGCGTAAGTAACGGTAACGCCGGGTTTCTTGCTCATGAATTCTGCAATGGCGCGGGCTTCGACCGAGTCATTCATGGTGACGCCACACTGGTGGGAAATCGTCTGTTCGAAGGTGATGTCCTTCATCGATTTGAAGATGTTCGATTGAGACGCGTCGCGGGCTACTGATGACATGTTGAAATCTCCTGTGTTAGCGCTTGAGGCCGAGTTCGTCGAGGATCTGGCCAATCCGCTCTTGGGACTGCGCACTGACGTCGGGAAACGAAACCGACTTGGAATGCGGCATGGACCAGATCGGCTGAAGGCCAAGTGCGGCCTTGTCGGCCAGGGCGCCGTGCTTGGTGACCCAGCCCTGGAAAAGCTTGCGGTTTGCCACGCCGTGCTTTTCATCGTTGGCCAGCAGGTAGATCAGATCGATCGTATTAGCGAGATTGCGCTCATAGTCAGCCTCGGCAGCCGAAATCACCGGTGGGGTGATAAAATCATGGTTTGCCGCAGCTGCCTGCATTAGAAAACCTGAGCGAAACAGTTCCCCGACCAAGGGTTCGAAGATGATGTTGATCGCGAAATATTGTTCGAGATAGTCAGTAGTACCCATGATTGTCTCGATGGCTTCGCGCGTGCCTTGCCAGACAGTGTCCTCGAGCCAATGCTTCTTGCCGAGTTCGTCGTCCCAACCAGGAATATCCATGCCGATTTCGGCCAGATAGAGCGTGATGTCCTGGGCAAGCCGGAGCTTGTAGGACGAGTTGGTCAGCGTGGCGTTGTTGATCATCTGGGTGTAGCCATAGCGCTGCGCCTGCATGAGCGAGGTGCCGAGCCCGAATTCGGCATGTTTCCAGGCTCCGAGATGGGCCTGGAGAACTTTGATCCACACTTTGTCAAACGTCTTCGGCGCACCGGCTCGGCGGGCGTTGGAAATCACGCTCTGCACCATCGTTTCGATCTTCGATTGACGCTGATAGTGTGTGCGTTCCCACTCCTGATCGGGCGCCCGGAACGCATGCCAATTGGAGCTCTGCGCTGCCGTATTGTCCTTGACATAGGCACCCTTGCCGTTTGCGAAGGAGATGATCCAATTCTGGATCAGATAGCGCTCCGGATCCGGTTGGACGTCGACGGTGACATCCTCGTAATGTGTGGCGCGCTGTCCCTTTGGATCGAAATAGCGGTATTTCCGGCTATCGGAATCAGCAAAGATTGCCGCTCCGGCTGCGCCCGACCCCACTGAACTCGATAATGCTGGCATAGTCCTCACTCCCTTGTTGCAGTTGCACTATTGCTGTTTCTTCTTCGTCCAGCCCTCAATGGCTCGGAGTTCCTCCCCCGGACGAAGTCGTAAATTTGTCGAAGAAAATGCGCTCGGACTCGAAGCCGTTCATGAAAAGCACCGGCTGCAGAGCGTCGATCATCGGCGGCGGGCCGCAGGCATAGACATCGCCTTGGCCGTCAATTGCCAGTTCCTTGAGTTTGGCATCCACGCTTTGGTGAACAAAGCCACGCTCGCCACCCCAGCCGCTGTTCTCGCCGGCATGCGAAAGCACCGGGATGAAAGTGACTTCGGGATAACGACGCACCAACTCACCGATCCTGTCGAGGTGGAAAAGGTCATCCTCCGTCCTCGCACCATAGAAGAAATAGACCGGGCGTTTCTCACCGCTTAGAAGGTGATCATTGAGGATCGACCAGACGGGCGACATTCCCGATCCCGCCCCCACCAGCACTAGTGGTCCTTGTCGGTCTTCTCGTCGAAAGCAGGTTCCATAGGGTCCGACGACGGTGACATCGGCTCCGACCCGGATACCTCCGGAATCGAGCTCGCCGGAGAATTTTCCTGCGGGGTATTTTTTGATAATAAAGGAGAGTTTTTTGGTTTCGCTCGGCGTATTTGCCATGGAGAACGAGCGCGTAATCGTCTCCCCCTCTTCCGTGGTGACTGTGATGTCGACATACTGTCCCGCCCAAAACTTGATTGGGGAACCGAGTTCGATTTCGATGCCTCTGATATCGTGGGTCAGTTTCTCGATATGCGTGATCTGGCCCTTGAATGTCTTGACGGCAATCGACTTTGCGAGAACCTCCTCGTCATAGTTCAGGAGCTCGACTTCCATGTCGGAATAGGCGATCGACCGGCACAGCAGAATGTGTCCGGAATCCCTTTCCATGTCGTTGAGCGCGAATGTCGAGTATTTGAGCATGTCGACCTCGCCGTCGAGCAGGACGCATTTGCACGCCGAACATTGCCCTTCCTTGCAGCCGTGCGGCAAAGCGATACCCTGGCGAAACGCTGCGTTCAGAACTGTTTCGCCGTTCTCGACCTCGAATTCGACACCGACCGGCTCGAGACGAACCGTGTGTGCCTGCTGATGTAGCTTTTGAGCTTCAGCCATTGACGCAACCTCCAATTCCCGCGTGTTTCCTTGAAGGGAAACGTGCTTTTCCCGGAATGTCGCGGAGGCCGGGACCGGCCCCCGCGGCTCTACGCCTTAGTTAAAGGGCGTGATGGTGAAGCCGGCACGGTACTCGGCGAGGTGCTGTTCGCGGGCCTCCGGCGACATTTCGCGCAGAAGCGTCAGCGGGGATTGCAGTATGTGGCCGCGCACATCGTCCAGCGTCCACATATCCTTGCCGTCGAAACGCAGGTGCGGCTGCGGCACGAGCGTCTTGCCGTCCGAACGAACGAAGTTCAGATCCTTGATGGCATCGGCGAGATCCCAACCGTGATAGAGGGTTTCCCATTCGCGCTTGCCGCTGAACCGGCCCATCGCAGGCGTCGGCCGACCCTGGTATTCGTCAGCGAACGCCTCGACAGCGGTCCAGCGATCGAGTTCGTGGGCGAAGGTGTGCAACTGTCCGTCGATCTCATCGACCACCATGTCCTCGCGGATTAGGCAGGGAACAAGGCAGCTCCAGCAGCGATGCGGATAGACGTAGCCAGTTTCCTCGTTGAATGTGATGATCTTTTCGCCGCGGTGGCTAAGCTTGTCATACCATTTCCAGAAATCGCCGAACTCGGCATACCATCCCGGATATTTCTGTTCGAACCATTCAAAATCGGCTTCGCGCTGAGCTTCGATGCGCCAGAAGTTGACCGGCCAGCCGACCGCGAAGAACTGCGCCACCTTGTGGACGTAATGTTTCTTGGTAATGCGGTTCCAGGCTTCGTGAACATCGTCATGATGAACCTTGATCCCGTATTTTTCGAGCGGCAGCATGTAGGTGCGGTAATAGTCCTCGAAGATCCAGCGATGCCACATCTCCGCATAGGATTCCTTGTTCTTGTCACGGTTGGTGGTGCCGTATTCGATGAATGTTCCGATGGCCGCATCGACGATCGCATGGTTTTGCCAGAAGGCGTAACGAAGGTCGCGCTCGAGCAACAGGTGGTTTTCCGGCTCCTTGAGAGCTGCCATTAGCAGCGAGTGGCCGTTGCCGATATGACGGCTCTCGTCGGATTGCACCGACAGGAAGACTGTCGGGAGAGCATAGTCGCCATTGCGCGCAGCTTCGGACGGCATCGCCACGAAAAGCGTGTTGGTGAAGGCGGTTTCAGCGACGACGGTCAGATACATGCAGGCAGACGTCATCACATCACCGGTGATGAAGCCTTCGCCGAACTGGCGGCCGATCGTGGTGGCGTAGCACTTGCCGAAAGCTTCCTCAGTGATGTCGAAGCCAGCCGGATCGATATAGTTTTCCATGTACCATTTTTTGAGGTTCATCTGGATGGTCGAATGCCGGAACTCGTCGACCATCTGCATGGTGAAGCCGGTGCGCAGATCTTCACCGGGCGCGATGCGGGCGACCATCGCCATGGAACGGGCCGCCGAGATCTCCGGGAAAGGAATGATCGCCAGGAACAGCTTCATCCACTCGACCCAGCGCGGCTCGACATTGCGGAACATATCGCCGCGCAGAGCCGCATCGAGAGCGCCATAGACGCGGTTGTCCTTTTCCTCCTGCATCGGGAAATAGGAGCGAAGCACCTGCTTCATCGGATCGCGCGGCGCCTTGCTGATCTTATAATCCGTCGGAAACGTCATCGCTTCCTGGACATAGGTCGGGTTCCAACCGAGGTCGGAAATCTTCTTGGTTGCTTCGCCGACGGAGATACCGCGCTGCGAGGTTATCTTGTTAAGCGTCAAAGACGACATCGTCATTAGCCTCCACTGTGTTTGAACCGCAGGCGCTCCGGCCCCGGCTGGAACGGCGCGTTCGAGCGCCGCGTGCGAAAATTGGAACGGCACGATAAAGTGGTGCGCTTGGGTGCGACCAAGGTCCGACCATTCAAGTGGATACGGCAAAGGTATTCAGGGAAACGCCGGGACACTCCTCACCCGGCTCAAGTGAACCGCTTCCCCACTCCTTCGTTCTTCTAGCGTCGCAATGAACGCGATGGCTTCTTGTGCGATAGACCTTGCAAAGCGCGTGCCAGTTCAGAAACGCAACGCGTGCCGCAGCAAATAACGATAAAGGATATTCGGAGTGTAACGTTATTTTACAGTCGTAATTTACAAGTGTAATACTTCATACACCCAAGCTTTACGGAGATATCTCAGAGTAAATTGGAAAAAATATAAATATACATCGGTTTATTATGCCGTTATATTCTCTCGGGTGTTTTATCGAAGCCTAAAATCCGTTTGGAAACCGATATGGTGGATAACAACGAAAGAGCGCAGCCTGCCGTGGCCGGCGAGAGCGATGTCACCACAGAACTCGCGCGTCTTATGAAGAGGGATCTGATCTTCACGATGCGCTTCATCGGCGAGAGCCAGCACTTGATGCAGCGTCATTTCCAGCAGTTCATCCTACGGGAACTGGCGATGATGGGCGTGACGCCGGAGAGTCACCCTATGATCCATGTCTTCTCGGAAAAACACGCGCTGATGCTGCGGGATTTCGTCTTTTCCGGCGTCTCGCTGTCACGGCAATTCCGGGTCGAGGAGGTCGAGCAATTGACTGGCGACACGATGATGCGAGTGGATGTGTGGGATGAGCTTCGCAACCATATCCGCATGGCGGAAAGCCAGTTCAGAACCCAGTTGCCGCAACTGCCAACAATTCTCGAGGCATGGAAGTCACCAGAAGCCGGGGCCACCGATACCCCGTGAACTAGCCGTTACCGACCGAGACAGGGGATTTTGTAATGACCACTCAGGACAACACCGCCCTTGAGCTCTTGCGCCGGCGCACCGAATGTGTCGCGGCTGTTTCTTCGTTGACGGCCAAGGCACTGAAGTTGGCTCAAGCGCTTTCTGGTATCGAGATGGATATCCTCAGGCTCGAACTCGCGGCCAGCCGGAGTGGCAACAGCGAGAAATTGGTACGTGAATTGCTCGACACTAAGAACAATGCCGACGAGATGCGGGAGGCGCAGGTCAGTTGCATGGAGGAAATCGCGGAAGCGGAAGCGGAAGTCGCATTACTCGACCGGCTGATTGCTGCGGCAAGAGGAGGATAATATGAACCAGCAGACCACGCCTAACGTAACCCTGTTCGATCTTCTGGCACGCAACTGGAAGCAGCCATCGGCCATCAAACATCTCTGTTTCAATGATGACGATACGCTGCTGGCGATGTCATGCTTTGATGGAACCGTCGCTCTCGCCCGCCTCGCCGACAATGAACCTCCAGAATCCCGCATTACCATCGACAACGGTCGAACCACAATCCACTCCCGTGAGGGACGGCCCTCGCCCCTGATCAATACCCGAATTCGCGATGGCGGCAGGCTCACAGCCTTTGATGGCGGTGAAACGCTGGTCTTGACGGCAAAGGGCGACCTGTTGCGCATCAATCGATCCGGCGAGATTTCGGCAAAAGTCCTCGCGGATAAAAGCCCAATCATTGCTTTTGATTATTGCCGGTCGACGGGGCTGATGGCCGCGGTCCTCCCCAATCGGCTGCGCCTACAATGGAAGAGGACAGATTCAATCAGAGAAGCCGCTCTCAGCGATCCTATCAGCGAAATGGCATCCATTTCGAACGATGGATGCATGATCGCGCTTGTGGCTGCCACCAGCCTCAATATTCGCCACGCGGAGGGCGACCTGCGGTCATTTCGGGAAATTGCGCTCTCAGCCCGGCCAATTTCGCTGATATGGAGCGCAGACAATAGGTGGTTGGCATGCGGCCTGGAGACCGGCGGATTTTGCCTGGTCGACATAGCCTCAGGCGGTGATGCCATCCTCAGCGATTTCCCCGGTCCGATCCGCACACTGGACTGGAGCCAATCCGCAAACGCAGTTTTCGCATCCGGAGCCTATCGCATTGCCGGATGGTCAATGGACACACCGCCTCTTTCGAACAGCTCGACAGGAGCACTGGCTATGGGGCATCCGGGCTTCGTGATGGTGGATGCCGTTGCTTCTCACCCATTCAAGAAGCTTGTGGCAGCAGGTTATGCGAACGGCAAGATCGTCATCGCCAAGATCGGCTCTCCCGACGAACTGGTGATCCGGGACACGGGCGGACCGGTCACTGCACTTCAATGGAGTGCTGATGGCAAACAGCTTGGCATGGGCGACGCGCTCGGCAATGCCGCGATCATCACCTTCCCTAACCAGTTCTTCAAATAGCTGCCACTCAAACAGAAAATGGAGGATATCATGCAAAGAAAACTCACCATTGAAGAAAAAAGCAAGGACGCTTTTTTCGAGAGAATTGCGAAGCTCTCCGAGGAAATGGTTGCCGCACATGGCAAAGAATTCAGCATGGGTGCGCTGGTGCTGGGTGCACGCTGGATCGCCGAAGGCCGCGCCGACACTGAAAAGAAAGTCAACTGAGCACGAATATTTTCCCACTCGGCCAAGAAATATATATGTCAGTCGCAGCGTGCCGGTTGCGGCTGATAGCTTTCATCACGTGATATGAGGCACGGCGATCTCCGTACGGCGTTCTTCCTGATAGATCAGACAGACTGTGCGCAGCATCGAGGCGAGATTGGACATGTCCCCATGCAACTCCAGCGCTTCGTTGTAGAGCACGGATATAAGTTTGGACGTTGAAAGCCCCTCCATTTTCGCGATGTCCTCGAGAACCTGCCAGAATGCGGCCTCAAGCCGTACGCTTGTTGAGTGCCCGGAGATCCGGACCGACCGGCTGACTTTCAAGAATCGCTGCGGGCTCTGCGCTTTTAATACCCTGCACATCATGGCGCCCTCCTCCCTTTGCATTGTTTACGAAAAGGCTCCCCCGCAAAAGCGCGGGGGCACACCAGCATCTGCCACCATTGTGGCGGTCAGTCGGGGTCAGAGGCTAGGGAATGAGCACAGCCCGGCCATGGATTTTGCCATTATGCAGGTCCTTAAGGGCCTGATTGGCATTGGCAAGGCGATATTCGACCGTCGTCAGGTCGACCAGGCCTCGGTCAGCGAGCGCCATCAACTCGACAAGTTCTGCCCACGTACCAACCAGATTGCCGACAATGTTTTTCTCGGTGATCACCATGTCGACGGTCGGCACGCGGATCTCCTCGCCGTAGCCGACGACATAGTAGCTACCCATCGGCCGGGTCATTGCGAGGCCCTTGGTCGTTGTTCCTCGTTCACCGACGAAATCGATTACCGCCTCGGCGCCCTGGCCATTGGTCAGTTGCAGCACGGCCTCCACCTCGTTGCCGTCTGCCTTGACGATCTTGTCTGCTCCAATCTTGTCGGCCAGCGCCAGCGAAGCCTCCGATTTGTCGACCACGACTACATCTGCAGCGCACATGGCCTTGAGGCATTGGATGCCAATGTGACCAAGACCGCCAGCGCCGATCACGACGCAGCTTTCGCCTGGCAACAGATGTCGTGTCGCCTTTTTTACGGCGCGATAGGCGGTGAGACCGGCATCCGCATAGGGCGCGACCTCCTTTGGCGACAGTGTCTTGGGAAGAGGCACAATGTTGCGCTCCGACGTGCAGAGGTATTCGGAATAACCGCCATTGCAATCAAGTCCTGGGAATTTTCCGGGCCCATGCATATCGAAACCTCGGCGGCATGCGAGGCAAGTGCCGCCGGAAATCTTGGGATGAACGATGACCGGATCGCCGACTTTGATGCCCTCGACTTCCTTGCCAATCGCCTCCACCCAGCCGGCATTCTCATGACCCATGATCAGCGGAAGGAGATTGTCGCCAGCGGGATCCATATGCGGCCGCCAGACACCCTCGATGATGTGGAGGTCAGTGCGGCAGACACCCGCTCCCCCAATGCGGACAATAACGTCGGTCGACTTGCTGATGGCCGGATCGGCAACCTCCTGTAGTGAAACCCATTGGTCGGCCGTCAGGTTGTCGTCATACCTGGTTAGAACTTGCGCCTTCATATCGTTGTCTCCTCCACCGTCGGGACCAATGCCCGCTGCAGAAGAACGATTAGCAAGTGCTGTGCCAGATAAGAATTCATAGCGTTGTCATAGACATAAGCGGTCAATTGACCGGCGCTGGTGTTCACCGGCTGAACGATATGGACAGTGTAACTGTACAGTTTCTGTCTATTGCGCGGTCCGGTTCGGTACTGATACCTTGTACCAAATGATGCATGAGGAGGAGACATGCAGCACCTTTCCGGAATGGACCGCGCGCGCAGTGCGCTGGAGAGGGGCGACAGAGTTCCAGCCGGCACTTTGCAGCCGATCGTTGCCGATAGCTGGCAGCGCTGCCGCGACGCCGATCTCGATCCTCGTGGTCGACCGCGGCAAAGCGTCGTCGCCCTTGCCGACGTGAAGCGACGGCGCGAGGCTAATGCGGCGATGCGGCTGTTGGCACTCGCCGAAATGCAGCTTCTCTATTCGCAGATCGCCGGCTCGAATTTCATGATCGCGCTCGGCGATGCCGATGGCATCGTGCTCGATACGATCAGTGATCAGCAATTTGCCGATAGCTCGGCCGGACGGTCGATCATCCCCGGCAGCATGTGGAACGAGAGCGAGCGCGGTACCAATGCGCTCGGACTGGCCGGCATGACTGGCAAGCCGGTGGCAATCTACGGCCGCGAACATTATTTTGCCTGCCACGGGCACCTAAGCTGCATGGCCGCGCCGATCTTCAATTCCGCTGGAGAAATCCTCGGGCTGCTCGACGCTTCCTGCGCGCACGAGGCGCGACAGGAACACACGCACGCGTTGGTGCGGATGGCCGCCGCCCAGATCGAAAACGGCCTGATCTACCAGGATAGTGCCAAGAGCTTCGTCCTGGCCTTCCATCCACGCGCGGAATATCTCGACACGCTGTCGGCGGGGCTGCTTTCTGTTTCACTCGATGGCGAAGTGCTATCGATCAATCGGCCGGGCAAATCTCTGCTTGCGGGGCTGCCTGCTACCCCTGGAAATCGGTTCGATGGTTTGTTCGAAGCAGGGTTCGGCACAGCGATAGACGGCCTGCTGAACGGAGGCGTCATCCGTCTCCGCGATCGGGCAGGCAGTGTCGTCTTCATGGTTTGCCGCCAGATCGGCGAACGCCGGACGGCGATCGAAAAACGCTCCCCTCCGACGGTGCCTGTCTTGCTAAGGCAGGAGGATGCACCAGATTTCGTTGTAGACGATCCCCAGATCAAGCGCTCGCTCATTGAACTTGCCGAAGCCGCGGCGCTCTGCATGCCTGTGCATATTGCCGGCGAAACCGGCACGGGCAAGGAGCTGATGGCCCGGCATGTCCATCGGTTGAGTGGCCGCAAGGGCGAATTCGTTGCGGTCAACTGCGGCGCGGTGCCGGAAGATCTATTCATCGCGGAAATATTCGGGCATGAGGGCGGCGCCTTTACCAACGCGCGCGCCGAGGGCTCGCCTGGGTTGGCGCGAACTGCCGACCGCGGCACGCTGTTCCTGGACGAGGTCGCCGACATTCCGATTGCCGCACAGACCTCGCTGCTAAGGTTTCTCGACAGCATGGAAATCCGTGCCGTTGGCGGGCAGAAGATGCAGAAGGTGGACGTGCAGATCGTCTCCGCCACCAACCGCGACCTGGAGAACATGGTGGCGCAGCGGCAGTTTCGCGCTGATCTATATTATCGCCTCAACAGCTTCCATATCCGCCTGCCGCCGCTGCGTTCGCGCACCGATTTCGGCAGCGTTGTTCGCTTCCTGATGGGCAGCATGGCGCCCGGCACGCCAGTGACCGATGCAGCGATCATGGCACTGTCGCGGCGGCAGTGGCCGGGCAATATCCGCGAACTGAAGACGGTGCTCCGGCGGGCGCTACTGCGGCGGCGCGCTGACTATATCGATGAAGGTTGTTTCGACGAGGCCGAACCGGTCGTAAATTCCCTTTGGGATTGCTGTGAGGAATGTCGCGGCCGACCGCTCAGCCGAACCAAGTGTCAGGAAATCCGCACCGTATACCAGAGGACCGGTGAGAACGTTTCGCGGACGGCCCGCGAGCTAGGCGTTTCCCGAACGACTGTCTACAAGCATGTAGGGACAAACGGCAGTGAGTTCGAAGGCTTGGCCGGTCGTCCAGCCGCATCCTAGAGATAACGCCCGGCGCGCTGCAGAACTTCAATCTTGTAGCCGTCCGGATCGCTGATGAAAAAGAAGCGCGCCATCTTTCTTCCGTCTTGATCGAAGTCAACGAGCTTGCCGGGATTGAGCCCGAGCGAGGTCAGCCGCGTGTGCTCGGCATCCACATCCCCCACGGAAACCGCAAGGTGCCCATAACCGTCGCCGAGCGAATAGGGCTCTGTGCGGCCTTTGTTGACCGTTAGCTCCAATTCGAACGGGGTATCGAGGTTGCTGAGATAGATGAGCGTGAATGTTTCAAAATCAAGCCGATCGACGACCGCAAGGCTAAAAGCCTGCCGGTAGAATTCGACCGATCGCTTTTCGTCTAACACCCGGACCATCGAGTGGATCATCTTGGCCATTGCGCTGCACCTTTAGCATCGTCCCTAAGGGGTTCCGCGACCAAGCTGAGCACACTTTGTCACGATTGCTGCAATGGCTTACATGAAAAGCCTCTAGGTTGGTGGTATCCGGCTATAGTTGCTGGTTTCGGACAATCAACAATGTCTGACAAGATCGCTTCACAAAGATGCCGAACATGATCCATTCGACCGCCTTCGAGGTCGGCATCGAAGCGGCCCGCCAACTCGCCGCGCTTGACCAGATATCCGCGACCGTCGAAGGCGCAACGAAACGTGCTGAAGAAGCGCGCTCGAACTCGGTGTCTACTGGGCGCACTAGGCGCCGGAAAATCCGATGGAAATCTGCGCCTTCTTGCAGGCGTCGCTCTTTGGAGGCGCAATGCCCCAGTGGTCGGTCCGACCGGGCGGCCAGACCCATTCCTCCGGACCTCGGGCTCGGTAGCTGTCATCGACCTGCAGGACTTCCGCGGTGTATTCGATCACCACGCCCTGCGGATCGACAAAATAGGCGAAGACGTTGTCGCCCGGCCCATGCCGGCCGACGCCCCAGCCGATCGGATAGCCGTGATCGACGACGCGGCCCGAGCCTCGCATGACGGATTCGAGATCGGGCATCAGGAAGGCGACATGATTCAGCCCATTGACCGATGCTTCAGCCAGCACGACCGCATGATGGTCGTCGTTGCAACGCAGGAAGGCCATAAGCTTCGATCGGTCGGTCAGGCGGAAACCAAGAACACCGCGGTAGAATTCCGAAAGCGCCTCGATCTGAGCGCTGTTGATATTCACATGGGCAAGCCGCCCGGGCCGATTGGGGACCACATGCCCTTGCTTGCGGTGGTCACCGTACACAAATTCCAGAACCGAACCTTGTGGCTCGCGGATGACGAAACGCTCGCCGCCAGAGGGCGCATCGGCGGGCCCGATTTCGCGCAGGACTGCGCAGCCTGCAGTAACTGTTTTTGCGAAGAGCGATCTCAATTCTTCGGGCGTACTCACGCGAAAGCTGATCTTGCGCAATTCCGAGCGGTCGCTTTGCTTCAATTCCAGCACATGAAAATCATCGCCCGTTGCCGCTAGGAAAACCTTGTTCCCCACCCCGGCAACGACATCCAGCCCCCACACGCGGGTGTAGAAATCGACCGACGCCGCAAGATCGGGCGTACCCAGTTCCACGCTGCGCAGAGCAATAACAGGAAATTCGGTCATAGGATCAAACCTCATCCAGAGCCAGAAAGGCTTGCGCATTCCCAAATGTCAGGCGCTCGCGCAAACCTGTATCTGCGAACGCTTCCTCGATGCGAGTAACAGGCTCGTTCTCGCGGAAATTAAAGGGATAGTCGGTGCCGAGCAGCACGCGCTCCTCGCCGAAAATAGAAACCAAGCGGCGCAGCATGTCCGCATCGAAGACCAGCGAGTCCACGTAGAGCCGCCGTGCCTGCACCGCGGGCCTCTCCGGCATGATCTTGCCAAGTGCCGGGAAGGCCGAATAGCCCTGCTCCAGCCGCGGCAGCAGCGAAGCGAACGTGCCACCGCCATGACTGAAGGCGATCCGCAGTTTCGGGAATTTCCGAAGCAGCCCGCCGGTAATCACGGATGCTGCTGCCAATCCGACATCCGTCGGGTAGCCGAGCACCTGCTGAAGCGGAGCCGGCCCAAACAGCCTGTCCATACCGGTCGGACGCACCGCATGTACGAACACGGCGGCGCCAAGCTTCTCGGCTTCCGCAAAGAACGGATGAAAACGCGGATCGCCGATCGTGACACCATTGATGTTGCTGCCGATCTCAACACCGCGAAAGCCGAGTTCGCCGACGATGCGATGCAATTCGAGGATGGCAAGATCGATATCCTGAAGGGGAACACCCCCAAGTCCGACGAAGCGCCCCTCTCCTTCGGTAACAATCGCGGCGATCGAATCATTGACGTGTCGGACCAGGTCGCAGGCAGCGCTTGTTTCGATCCAGTAGCCGAAGAGTTCCGGCATGGGCGAAAGTGCCTGAATCCGAACGCCGGTCCTGTCCATCTCCTCCAGCCGTCTTTCGGCAACCCAGCAGGCATCGCTGACCGTGCGGTATGGCTTGTCATCGATGACGACAGTCGCATGACACGCGTCCGCGGCCACTATCGATGGCCAGCCGCGAACTGTCACACCGTTGGCCAGAGCTGGAAAACGTGCAGGTACCACATGGCAATGGATATCGATGCCACGGCAGGTGCAGCCACTCGAAAAGGCGCCCGGCGCTCCCTTTTCCGCTCCGCTCATTGGATCCTCCCTCATCAGCACCCCTCATAATGTATAAACTTTTCTGCGTAAAGCAAAAATTTATAAATTTCGCGCGGACGCTTCATCGTGTATATAAAAAGCGATTTGCAAGCCAGAGAGCACCATGAACGTCAACCTGCTGAAGAAAGGGGCCGAAAGCCCCGCGACATTGGCAACCAGCATCTATGAGCGGCTGAAGGCCGACATCCTCTCAACGCGACTGGAGCCCGGCCGGAAGCTGCAATTGCGCTTTCTGATCGAGCATTACGATGCCGGCCAGACGCCATTGCGCGAGGCACTGAACCGCCTGACGACGGAGGATCTCGTCATTGGAAAGGAACAGCGCGGCTTCTTCGTGAAACCGATCAGTCTGGATGAATTACACGAACTGACGAAAACGCGTTGCTGGGTGGAGGGGCTGGCGCTGCGCGAATCCATGGCGAACGCAACGCCCGAGTGGGAGGAGGCGCTTCTGGTGGCGCATCACCGGCTGGAGCGCACTCCGCGCTCGCTCAATCCGGACCATTTTGAAGACAATCCGGAATGGGAAAGGTTCCATCGCGCCTTTCATGCGCTTCTCATTGGCGGCTGCGGATCGAAGCCTCTGATCGGCTTTTGCGAACAGCTTGCTGACCGGCTTTACCGCTATCGAGCCCTTTCAATTCGCAAGGCCTTTCGGGTCCGCAAGGTCAGTGACGAACATGCTCGTATCCTGAAAGCCGTGCTCGATCGAGATACCGCTGAAGCTGAGCGGCTATTGCAGCAACATTATGAGAAGACGGCAGAGATCATCCGCGTTGATCTTGAAGCCGAAACAGTCAGCCCTGACCCGCGAGGCAGAGTAGCCTGATCCCGTCATGAAAGAGCTCGGCAGGTAACGGGATAACAAAACCGGGCTCTTGAAGGGTACCCGAACCGACGGCCTTCTCGTCTCAATGCTGGCTGTCAAAGCTTCGTGAATTCAACACGGTATCAGCATAAAATCCTGCCCCATGGGCTGCCCGGGCCAGCGTAATCAGTGCCCTTGCTCGCTCGGCCACGGACTTGCCCTTGAGGTTCGTCCATCCATATTCCGTGACGACGATATGCATGTCGTTGCGCGATGTAGTCACCGGCCCGGTCAGTGCCGGAACAATGCGCGAGAGCGGGCCAGGTTTTTGCCGTCATAGGCGCCATCGGTGGACGGCAATTGTGTGAGGTGCTTCGCCGTTGTATTCTGTAGGGTGACAAGTGCGTAGCGTGCTCGATTGATAGCCGAGCCGAAGTCCGATCGCGTTTCAACCCGTGAATAAGTAGCCGCGGATATGGAACTTATTGTCGCCCTTGGCCTGATCATCTTCAAGGTCGCGTTTCTGATTGCGATCCTTTTACTGCTGCCCTTGCCGCTGACCTGGCTGGAACGCAAGATTGCCGGGCACATGCAGCAGCGGATGGGCCCGATGCGCGTGGGGTGGCACGGGCTGCTGCAGCCGATGGCGGATGGGATCAAGCTCTTCACCAAAGAGGACCATATCCCTGCCGAGGCCGATCGCTTCCTGTTCAAACTGGCGCCAATACTGGCACTTGTCCCACCCTTTGTGGTGTTCGTCGCGATCCCGTTCGGCGAAACCGTCTCGGTTCTCGGCACCAAGATCACGCTCTACGTCTCCAACATGAATGTGGCGATCCTGTTCGTATTCGCGGTGATCGGGATCGAGGTCTATGGCGTCATCTTCGGCGGCTGGGCCGCCAACAGCAAATATGCTGTCCTCGGCAGTCTCAGGACGTGCGCGCAGATGATCAGCTATGAGATCCCGATGGGGTTCTCGGTCATCGGCGTGGTGATGCTGGCGCAATCCATGAGTCTCCTTGAGATCGTGCGAGCGCAAGCCGATGTTTGGAACATCGTCTATCAACCGATCGGCTTCTTCGTGTTCTTCGTCGCCGGCCTGGCCGAAGCGCAGCGCATTCCCTTCGATTTGGCGGAAGCGGAAGGCGATCTAGGGGCCGGGTTCCATACCGAATACAGCGGCATCCGCTTTGCGTTCTTCATGGTCAGCGAATATGCCATCGTCTTGCTGGTGTCCGTCCTGGTGGTGATCCTATTCTTGGGCGGCTGGAACGGCATATTACTCCCCTTGCCGCCACTCCTCTGGTTTCTGCTCAAGGTCGCGTTCGTCGTCTATTTGTTTATGTGGTTCCGCTTCACTTTCCCCCGTTACCGCTATGATCAACTGATGGCGATCGGATGGAAAGTCTTGCTTCCTCTGTCGATCGCGAACATAATCATAAGTGGTATCGCTTTCTTTTAGGGGCCACGGCGGCTCCGCAGCGAGGCGACAATGTCGCGCGCACAGGACAGACTTGGAACATGGATCGGCTGGGCATTCTTCGCCGATCTGGCGGGCGGCTTGGCTTTGACCTTCGGCTACATGTTCTCCAGATCCGTAACCATGCAATATCCTGACAAGGAAAAATGGCTGCCCTACTCGCGTTATCGTGGGCACCACTTCCTGACGCGCGACGACGAGGGTGAGATCAAATGCGTGGCCTGCGAACTCTGCGCCCGGATTTGTCCCTGCGACTGCATCGAAGTCGTCCCCTACGAGGATGCGAAGGGCAATCGGCACCCGGCAAAATTCGAGATCGACACGGCCCGGTGCCTGTTTTGCGGGCTTTGCGAGGATGCCTGCCCCGCGGATGCGATCGCGCTTGGCCAGCAGTACGAATTCTCTAGTTTTTCCTCCCGTGACCTGGTGATCGGACGCGAGGATCTGCTCGGCAAGCCGGGCAAGGCGACAACCGGCGGCGGCGTGGTCGCTGCGCGCCTGAACGCCGGACAGGACGTTCGGGTCGAGACGAACGATCCGCAGGGTTACAACTGGTGGCGAAATATCCGGCGAACATGAGCGCGCCCGCGGGCAAGCCGGAGCGCGCAGACAGGAGGCTCAGATGCTTGTTTGCCAAATCTTGAAAACCAAATCGCCCGAGCTCATCTCGATCAGGCCAGATCGGCCCATGTTGGAGGTCCTGCGATTGTTTAGGGAAAACAACATCGGCTTCGTGGTCGTCGGCCGCAAACCGGGGGAATGCCTGGGTACGCTGTCGGAGCGGGACTGCTGCAATGCGGTGGCTGAATACGGAACCGAGGCTCCGATGATGCGGGTTGCCGACATCATGAACCGCAGGGTGGCGACCTGTTCGACACAGGATTTGCTGCCCTTTGTGATGGCGCTTATGACCAAACGACGCACGCGCCATGTGTTGGTCATGGAGGGCGGCAGCCCTGTCGGGGTGGTGAGCATCGGCGACGTGGTCAAGCACCGGCTCGATGAATCGCTGCGCAACGAGCAGGCACTGCATGATTATATTGCCGGAACCGGTTATCACTGATGATGCCGGCCTGATATAGAGACGCGGGACCAGGCTGGCAGTAGGAGCCCTCAGCGCAAGCTATTGGATTTTGCGTCTCCGTCGACGACCGTGGGAATCGCGAAGGTCGCGTACGCCTTTCGAACGTCGACGGGGCATGGATATTCGCCCCGCCGCATCAATGCGTTGAGGCGCAGAGCTCTGTAGTTTTCGGGAATGAATACGAGCCCTTCGGGAAAGCGCCTGTTGACCTTGAGCTTCGCCGTCAACTCGCCCCGAGCAGATCGCACGGTGACCTGATCAAGATCCGAAAGGCCGAGTTGAGCGGCATCCTGCGCGCTCATCTCGACATAAGGGTCATCTGCGACCGTATTCAGGATTTCCGAGCGCTCGGAGAGATACCCGTTGTGGAATAGGCAGTCTCCGGTGATGAGCATGAGCCGGTCGGCTGCTTTCGGCGCCGGTGGTGACGCGAAGAACTCGCCGGCCGGTATTGCGGGGACTGCCTTGGTGAATGCGCCATCGGCGCCAAGCCCCGCCTGTGTCAGCCCCTGATAGGCGGGAACCAATTGGGTAATCTCGGCAAAAATTTCGCCTTGTATCGATGGCCGCAAAGCTTGGTTGCGAAGCGCCGCGACGAAGTCGAAGATCGCCAGATTGCCTCGCGCCTCGAAGGCGGGTTCGCGAAATTTGCGGACCGTTTGAGTCCGGCCTTCATTATTGGTGAAGGTGCCGGTTTCTTCGCCGTAACCTGCCGCGGGTAGGACGACCTCGGCAAGACCCGCGGTATCCGTAAGGAAAGTGTCCTGCACGATCAGCAGATCGGCGGCGCCAAGCGCCCGGGTCACGAAATCCCTGTCGGGATAAGCGATCAGAGGATCGGCTCCGGCTATGTAAAGTGCGCCCATCTCCCCACTGACGCAGAGCTCCAACATGGCGTCGAGACCCGCGCCGGATTCAGACGGGATTTCGGTACCCCAGCTCCGTGCGAGTGTGGCTCGCGCCGCGTCATCATGGATCGCCTGCAACCCCGGCAGAGCCGCCGGCAAAACCCCCATATCCCAGGCGCCCATCTGGTTGGCGCGGTCGAAGAGGAACTGCATTGCAGGGTTCTTGCCGAGCAGGCGGAGAACCCGCAGCAGGTTGTTGAGCTGTTGCAACGTCGCCCGCGCTTCGGGTGATCTCAGCAGCTCAATGCTGACGAGCACGCTGACGCTGCCGCCGTTATTGAGGGCTTCGACGAGGTGATCCGGCCGGTCATTGCCGGTACTCGCCGCCGATCTACCAATTTTTGCGCTGATGTCGGCCAAAGCGTCACGCTGCAAAGTCTGGTCGGCCGCTGCCAAGAGCCCGGTTACTACCGCCGCGAGGCTCGCCGGTTCTCCACCTGGGGAAACGCGAACGACCACCCGGGCATCGGCATCCAGACGGGATGGCCGCGCCGAAAGCATCAGCAATGCGGTATGTCGCCGCCGGGCGCCGTCCCGCAGCAGGTATTCGGTAACCGGGTTCTCTTCGGTGACGTTGCCGCCAACGATCAGCACGCAGTCATTGCCGATCATTTCCTCGAGCGGTGCGCGGCTGTAGAAGCTTGCCGCCAACGGGCCGAGTATATCGAAGGGCGTGGACCAGCGCGTCGAACAGTCAATGTTGTTGGTCCGGAACACCGTCCGCATCAGCTTCTGGAACTGATACAGCACTTCATTCGGCAAACGCGGCGAGGCCAGCCCGCCGGCAGCCTTACTCTTGACGTCCGACAACCGCCGGCGCAGATAGTCCCCTGCTTCGTCCCAGGAAACCGGGACCAGGGCGCCATCGCGACGGATCATCGGCCGCTTGATCCGGTCTCTGCTCGAGACGAAATCCAGACCGAAGCGTCCTCGCACGCAGAGCGTTTCGCGGTTGAGCCCCTGATCCCACTTCGAGCGCACCCGCATGAACTCGCCCTTGCGCGTGCCCACCGTTAGCTGGCAACCGGTGCCGCAATGCGGGCAGACAGTATCGGTTTCAACCAGATCCCAGGGCCGCGCCTTATAGCGATAGGGGAAGCTCATCAGCGCGCCGACCGGGCAGACCTCGATGCAATTGCCGCACTGATCGCAACTCGCGAGGCTACCCTCGAAACCGGTGACGGCGGTATCCATGCCTTTTTCGACGGTTCCGAGCGCGACCGCGCCGACGACCTCCTCACACATCCGGACGCAGCGCTGGCACTGGATGCAGCGGTTGACGTTCATGATGATCACGGGGCTGAGGCGGATGTCCTTGGAGTGGAACACACGCTTTTCATCGCGGAATCCACTTTCACGGGGCCCGTAGGCCATCACCATGTTCTGAAGCTCGCATTCGCCGCCCTTGTCGCAGATCGGGCAATCGAGAGGGTGGTTGGCGAGCAGCATGTCGAGCATCGAAGAGCGCGTTTCCTCAATGAGCGGCGTGGTCGTCCGTACCACCATGCCGTCGGTGACCGCGGTGGCGCAGGACGGCTGCAGCCGCCGCAGCCCCTCGATCTCCACCAGACACATGCGGCAGGAGGCCAGCGCCGGCAGGCGCTTCAGATAGCAGAAGGTCGGGATATCGATGCCCAAACGCTGGGCGGCCTGCAGCACGGTCGAGCCAGCCTCAACTTCCAGCGTTTGTGTGTCGATCGTAATGCTAACCATGGCTTCCTCACGCGTCTCACCCAACGCTCTGCTCAGTGAAACGGACACCTCCGCTCCTCTATATGGGCGACGAATTCAGGCTCGAAATGCTGCAGCGCCGCCCTCAGCCCCATGGCCGCGCCGTCGCCGAGCGCACAGAACGTATTGCCGAAAATGCCCTTGCAGAGTGCCTTTAACTGTTCCAGGTCGCCCGGTGCGCCCTCCCCGGCCTCAAGCCGGCGCAGCACCTTCACCACCCAGTTCAGCCCCTCGCGGCAAGGGGTACACTTGCCGCAGGACTCATGGTGGAAGAACTCGATGATCCTGGTGGCGACCTTGACCACGCAGGTCGAGTCGTCGATCACGATCACCCCGGCCGAGCCTAGCATCGAGCCGACAGCCGCCAGCGAGTCAAAGTCCATTCCAACGTCCAGACCCCTTTCCGGGATCAGCGGCGCAGAAACGCCGCCGGGGATCACCGCCTTAATCTTGCGCCCGGGCAGCGCGCCACCGGCGTGCTCCTCGACCAGTTCGCGAAGCGGGATGCCCATCGGCAACTCGAAGAGGCCGGGTTTGCGCACCTGTCCGCTGAGGCAATAGAGCTTCGGGCCGGGGCTCTTCTCCGGGCCGATGCTGCGGAACCAATCAGGCCCTCGCATAACAATGTGCGGCACGCAAACCAGCGTCTCGACATTGTTGATAACGGTCGGGCTGGCATAGAGCCCGGCCACAGCGGGAAATGGCGGTTTCAGTCGCGGCTGAGCCCGCTTGCCCTCGAGCGACTCGAGCATCGCAGTCTCCTCGCCGCAGATATAAGCGCCTGCGCCGCCGTGAATGTGTACGGTGAAATTGAAGTCCGACCCCAGAATGCCCCTTCCGAGATAATGCTTTTCATGAGCCTCGGCGATCGCCTGCTCCAGGCGCCGTATCGCCGTTACATATTCTCCGCGAACATAAACATAGGCGATCTCGGCTCCAATTGCGTAAGCGCTAATTGCCAGCCCCTCGATGAGCTGATGCGGGTCACGCTCCATGATGATCCGGTCCTTGAAGGTACCCGGTTCGCCTTCATCGGCGTTGCAGCACAGATATTTCGGCTTATCGGCCCGCTTCGGCACGAAGCTCCATTTCATGCCCGTAGGGAATCCTGCACCGCCGCGACCACGCAGGTTGGACTTCTTGACGAGTTCGACGATCTCGTCGGGCGCGGACTCGCGCAGCACCTTTGCCAGCGCCTGGTAGCCACCGCCAGCCTCGTAGGTCGAGAGCAAATGGCCTTCGGGCATTCCGACATTTTTGAGTAGAACCTGCTCGAACATGGCTACGCTCCCGGCGGTCGCACAGAGGCATGCTCAATGCTCGCTGCCCGCTCGGCTGTCGCCCGAAGGCGGTCCAAGAGTGCATCGATCCGCGCGATGTCGAGGTTTCCGTGATAGTCGTCGCCGACCTGCATCGTCGGAGCCATTTCACAAGCGCCAAGGCATTCGACGGTCGAAAGCGTGAACAGCCCGTCCGGGGTGGTGTCGCCCTTTTTGATTCCCAGCACCGTTTCCAGATGCGTCAGCAGGCTCTCGGATCCGCACAGCATGCAGGAGACATTGTCGCAGAGCTGCAGGTGGAAAATCCCCACCGGCTCGGTATGGAAGTGGGTGTAGAAGGTCGCCAGTTCGTAGACCCAGATCCGCTCGACCCCGAGAATGTCTGCAACCTCTTCCAACACAGAGCCTGGCAGATGGCCATGTTCCCTCTGGGCAATCAGAAGCGCGGGCATGATCGCCGAGCGCCGGTCGGGATACCGCACTGCCGCCTCTTCGATCTTTTCGCGCATGGTCATTGCGTCCAAATCCCTGCTACTTGTCCACCTCCGCCATCACGGGGTCGAGGCTGCCCAGCACGGCGATCATGTCCGCCAGGTAACGAGCGTTGGTGACCCCGAAAAGTGCCTGAAGGTTGACGAAGGAGGGTGCTCGCACCTTCATGCGGAATGGCTTTGGTGACCCGTCGCTGATGATGTAGAAGCCGAGTTCGCCCTTCGGCGCTTCGATCGCCGAATAGACCTCGCCCTTCGGCACCTTGAAGCCGTAAGCAGACAGGTCGAAATGCTGGATGAGCGCCTCCATCGAACAGTGCACCCGATCCTTATCCATCGGGAAGGCGATGGTCGGCATGTCGATCTGGAACGGCCCCTCGGGCATCTGCTCGATGCATTGCTCGATAATCCGGATGCTTTCGCGCATCTCATCGACCCGACACCTCCAGCGTGCGTAACAATCGCCCTCGCTGCGGGTGATGACGTTGAAATCGAGCCGGTCATAAATTTCATAGGGTTCGTCGCGCCGGATGTCCCAGTCGACTCCGGAAGCGCGCAGGTTCGGGCCACTCAAGCCGAGATCGATAGCGTCCTCGGCGGAGATCACGCCAACTCCTTCGGTGCGCTTGAGGAACACCCTATTTTTCTCGAGCAACCGCTCATAGTCGCGGATACGGTTCGGGAAGATGTCGCAGAACTCCCTGATCTTGGGCAGGAAGCCGTCAGGCAGGTCCTCGCGCAACCCGCCGACCCTGCAGAAGGAGGTGTGCATGCGTGCACCGGTAATCATTTCCATCAGGTCCATGATCATTTCGCGTTCGCGCATGGCGTAAAGGAGCGCGGTCATGGCGCCGAGGTCCATCGGCAACGCGCCAGTGATCAGGAGATGACCGGATATCCGCGCCAGCTCGGCCATCATCACGCGGACATACTGCGCCCTGAACGGTGCTTCTATGCCGAGGAGTTTCTCCACCGCCAGTGCAAAGGCCAGATTGTTCGAGGGCGGGCAGAGATAGTCGAGCCGATCCGTCAGCGGGAAAATCTGGGTATAGGTGAAGCTCTCCGCCAGCTTTTCGGTCCCGCGATGGAGGTAGCCGATATGCGGGTCTACGCGCTCGACGCACTCGCCATCCAGCTCAAGGACGAGTCTGAGAACCCCATGAGTGCTGGGGTGCTGCGGGCCGAGATTGAGAAGCACTTCCCTGGTATTGAGCGCTTCGCCCTCTGGCCTGCTGAGCTCGGTGACTTCGGTCATCTCAACTTTCCGGCGTAGAACGGACCCCCTGTGGAATGTCCCTGGTGGCGAGGTCCGGCTGCGTTGGCGGCGGGCCTTCGGCACCAAAGGGATTCAGCTTGTCCTTGTATCCGCGCAGGGGAAAATCCTTGCGCTGGGGAAACCCCGCGAAGCCCTCCCACATGTAGATCCGGCGCAGGTCGGGATGCCCCTCGAACCTGATGCCATACATGTCCCAGGCCTCGCGCTCATGCCAGTTGGCCGTGCGCCAGACGCCTGTGACCGAGGGAAGCTGCGGTGGGTCGCCAAGCCGGCATTTGATGCGAACTCGCCACCTGTTGGATAGCGAATAGAGGTGGTAAACCGCTTCGAACCGCGGCGTTTCGGGATAATGATCGACTCCGCAGATGTCCGAAAGAAAATTGAACTGCAGCGCCGGATGTTCTTTCAGGAATCGGCAGAACTCGACGATCGCGGCAGGTGGGACAGCAAAGGCATGAATGCCGTGGGCGACGCCGAGATCCTCGATTGCTTCTCCGAAACGCTCCATGATCAGGGCGGGATTGAGAGGCTGCTTCACGCTCATGACGTTGCAACCCGGTCCAGGGGCGTTCCGGCCAGCGCGCGGGACCTCTTGATCTTCTCCTGAAGCAGGAGGAAGCCATGCATCAGCGCCTCCGGCCGCGGTGGACAGCCGGGCACATGCACGTCGACGGGCACGAAGGTTTCCGACCCCTGCACCACGGCGTAGGTGTTGTAGACCCCGCCTGAAATAGCGCAGGTACCCATTGCGATCACCCAGCGCGGTTCCGGCATCTGGTCATAAAGCCGCCGCACGACGGGCGCGAATTTCCGGGTCACAGTACCCGCGATGATCATCACATCGGACTGTCGAGGCGAAGGACGGAACACCACGCCGAAGCGGTCAAGATCATAGCGAGCGCAACCCGCCGAAATCATCTCGATGGCGCAGCAGGCAATTCCGAAAGTCTCGGGCCACAGCGCCGACCTTCGACTCCAGCTAATAATGCTGTCGGCCGTTGTGAAAAGCACGCTGTCGCGGATCGCATTGTTTACGCCTCCCATTCCAGCGCTCCCTTCAGCCAGGCGTAGGCGAAGCCCACAAGAAGCAGCAACATGAAGACGAACATCTCGACATAGCCGACCAGCCCGATCTCTTTCAGGACGACAGCCCAGGGAAAGAGGAACATTGCTTCGACATCGAAGACGACCAGCAGGATTGCAAGAATAAAAAACGGCACCCTGAAACGGCCACCGGCCGCCTCCCCCGCCGCGTCCATCCCACATTCATAGGGCATGTTCTTCGCGGGATAGGGATTGGATGGGCGCAGTAGCGAGGAGACGAAAAGCGTCAGCCCCGCCACCAGAACGACTCCGGCGACCATGAAAAGAACCGGCAAGAATTCCATTGCAGTCATAGCACACTGCACCGGTTACCCACTTGGAGGCTTTCCTCGGCAAACCGACCTCGTTTGGACCGGTAAGCGTCGCTCCGGAAAGCGGCTTGGGCAATCCTTTCTTGAATTGTCAGTTTATTCCGTCGGGCGGGTCATTGCAAATCCAATTGATCAACCGCCAAACACCGAATGCTGGGCAAGCCTCAGAAACCACGATGGAAATAGGCCGATACCGATTGTACCGGCGGCGGTGAAGGCGAGCGTGGCGCGCACCAATGGCGTCAGCGCCGGGGCGAAGGCCCTCCCTGGCTCGCGCATATAGATCACCATGACGATGCGGATGTAGAAGTAGGCGGCAACGGCGCTCAGCAGCACTGCGATCACCGCCAGCATGACGAAACCTCGCTCGACGAGCGCGACCAGCACGTAGAACTTGGCGAAGAACCCGGCCGTGGGCGGAATGCCGGCCAGCGAGAAGAGATAGAGCAGCATCAGAAGTGCCAGCCCCGGATGCGACTTGGCCAACCCCGCATAGTCTTCGATGACTTCGCCCGAAAAATCGCCATTCCGCATCATGATGACGGTGCCGAAGATGCCGAGATTCATGAAAGAATAAATCAATAGGTAGAGCATCACGCTGGCGATGCCGTCCGGGCCGCCTGCCGCCACGCCAAAAATCGCGAACCCGGCATGGGCGATGCTGGAATAGGCCAGGAGGCGCTTGAAATTATCCTGCACCAGCGCCACGAAACTGCCGAGCGCCATCGTCGCCACCGCAATGACCGCAACGATGATCCAAACATTCGAGGCTGCAACGAGCGGATTGAGGAACACGCGCAGGATCACCGCGAACCCCGCAGCCTTGGGGCCAACCGACATGAAAGCCGTGATCGTCGTCGGCGCGCCTTCGTAAACGTCCGGCACCCACATATGGAACGGGACCGCGCCGACTTTGAAGACCAGCCCCGCGACGATGAAAACCACCGCCAGCAGTAATCCGGGGTCAAGCGGATTACCGGTCACTGCCGCAGCCATCCCGTCTAGCTGCGTCGTGCCGGTGAGCCCATAGACAAGGGAAACGCCGAAAAGGAAAATCCCGGTCGAGACCGAGCCGAGGATCACATATTTAAGCGCCGCTTCGTTCGACCGACGCTGCTGGCGCAGGAACCCGGTCAGCACATAGGTGCAAAGCACCATCAGTTCGAGCCCCACATAGATCGACAGGAGATCGGTCGCCGAGGCCATGATCATCATTCCCGAAAGCGCGAAGAGCAGCAGGACATAGTATTCGCTGCTGCCGATCCCTTCGATATCGGCATATTTTCGTGAAAGGAGGAATGTCAGGATAGTGGCTAGGTAGAACACGAACTTGAAAAAGACCGCGAAGCGGTCGGCGATGAACATGCCTGCATAGGCCGGCCGCACCTCGCTCGCCAGCATGAGTGTCGCCAGGGCGGCGATCAGCACGACCACGACGGAAGCCCAGACAAGGAAATATTCCTGCTCCTTTCGCACAAACTGTCCCAGGATCAGCAGGACGCAGGCTCCGGTGACCACCACGATCTCGGGTATGCTCGCCAGGATCGACTGGAAAAGCGCGGCGTCGGTCATTGGCCATTCCCCTCACCGTGTACGTGCGCCAGCAGATGCTTTACCGACACGTCTATGATGTTGAGAAAAGGTTTCGGGTAGAGCCCGACCCAAAGAACAAAGACGGCGAGCGGCAAGATCGCAGCCACTTCGCGGGCATTCACATCGCGTATCTTGAACCGGATGCCGACGCTGGGCGGACCGAGCGCGACTTTCCCATACATGCCAAGCAGATAGGCGGCACCCAGCAATGCGCCCAAAACAGCGGCCGCGCCGGCCGCCAGGTTGGTCGCAAACCCGCCCGACAGCACCAGCAACTCGCCCACGAACGAATTCGTTCCCGGCAGCGCCATTGATGACAGGGTGAACAGCGCGAGAAACGCTGTGTAAACGGGCGCCACCTTCATCAGCCCGCCATAATCCGCGATGCTGCGAGTATGTGTTCGCTCGTAGATCAGGCCGACGAACAGGAACAACGCACCCGTCGTTATGCCATGATTGAACATTTGCAGAATGCCGCCCTCGAGCCCACGAAGGTTCAGCGAAAAAATTCCCAGCGTCACGAAGCCCATGTGGCTGATGCTGGAATAGGCCACCAGCTTCTTCAGATCGTCCTGCGCCAGCGCAAGCAACCCGCCATAGACGATCGCAAGCGCCGAAAGCCCCAGCATCAGCGGCCCATAATACACCGACGCCTGCGGCAGCATCGGCAGCGAGAACCGCAGGAACCCATAGGCGCCCATCTTCAAGAGCACGCCGGCAAGGATGATGCTGCCCGCCGTCGGCGCCTGCACATGAGCGTCGGGCAGCCAAGTATGAAGCGGGACCATCGGCACCTTGACCGCGAAGGCGATCAGGAAGGCGAAGAATAGCCAGGACTGGAGCCGGAACGGCAAATCCTGTGCTGTGAGCGCAAGGATGTCGAAGGTCTTGCCGCCCTGGAGATAGAGCACGATGACACCGATCAGGAACAGAAGGCTGCCCGCCAGCGTGTAGAGGAAGAATTTGAACGCTGCATAGATCCGGCCGTCGCCGCCCCAGACGCCGATGATCAAATACATCGGGATCAGCATGGCCTCCCAGAAGACGTAGAACAAGAAGAGGTCGAGCGCGCAGAACACCCCCAGCATAAGAGCCTGCATGACCAGGAGACTGGCCATGAACCCCTTAACCTTGCGGTCGATCGCGACCCACGAGGCGAGTACGCAGATTGAGCCCAACAGCGCAGTCAGGAACACGAAGAGCGCGCTGATTCCGTCGATCCCAAGCGCATAGCTGATCCCGATTGCGGGCACCCACAGGCGCGTCTCGGTGAACTGCATCGCGTGGCTGGTGGTGTCAAAGTTCGCAAGCATGACGATGCAGAGAGCAAGGTCGAGAATGGTGACGGTAAGCGCCGTCCAGCGCGCCGCTTCATCGCCGCGCAGAAACATCAGAACCGCAGCACCCGCGGCGGGCGTGAATACGATCAGGCTAAGAAGCGGGAATCCCATCGCACCCCCTACCGCCACACCACGGCGAAGACGACGGTAGCTGCGATCACACCGACGATCATCGCCAGCGCATAATGGGTGACGACCCCGGTCTGGAGCCGCCGCAGCGCCCCGCCACCACGCAGAATCGAGCGAGCAACGCCTTTCACGGCGGCATCCACCCCGCTGAGATCGATCTGCAGTCCCGATCGCGCCGCTCCATGCAGGAAGGGCAGGGCTGCGGTCTCGGACACGTCGCTCACCGCCTTCTCGTAGCGCGCCAGTGGTTTTTCGGCGAGCCACATGAAGAGCCGAGCGCCCTTGCGATAGAACCAATCAGTATCGATGCTGATCGTGTTCTCGGGATCGAGCGCCTTGAGGAACAGCACAAATCCCAGGGCGGTGAACATCAAGAGGCCGAGGCTCTCAGTGACATGGAGGCCTGTGTAGGGTTCAAAGTCGACCGGATAAGGCAGAAGCGCATAGAGCGGCTGGGGGAACACTCCGATCCCAATGCAGAGCACTGCCGCCATGGCCATTGCAACCAGCATGTTGCGTGGCGCCTCCCGCGCCTCGATTTTCCGATCCGTGCCGAAAAACATATAATACGGCAGCTTGAGCCCGGTGTGCAGGAACGTTCCAGACGACGCCATCGTCAGCGCCAGCACTACCAGCGCCCGATGATCCGCTCCAGCGGCGGCTATCACCATCGACTTGGTCACAAAGCCCGAGAAGAACGGAAACGCCGAGATCGCGAAAGCGCCGACCATGTAGAGTGCCACGGTAAGCGGCATGCTCTTGTAGAGGCCGCCAAGCTCGGTGAGCTTGCGCCGCCCGGTAACATAGATCACTGCGCCGGCTCCCATGAAGAGCAGGGCCTTGTAGAGGATATGCGCGAAGGCGTGGCTGGTGGCCCCATTCACGGCCATCTCCGTCCCGATGCCGATGCCCGCCACCATGTAGCCCACCTGGCTGACGATATGATAGGCCAGAAGCCGGCGGCAGTCGTTCTCCAGCACCGCGTAGATGACACCGTAAAGCGCCATTGCCGTGCCGAGCCAAACAAGAAGCTCGGTGCCTGGAAACGCCCGCGCCAGGGCATAGACGGCGGTCTTGGTGGTGAAGGCGCTCATGAACACCGCCCCGGTGACGGTCGCTTCCGGATAGGCATCGGTCAGCCAGGCATTGAGTGGCGGCACCGCTGCGTTAAGGATGAACCCGGCGAGGATCAGATAGGCGCCCACGCCCATTCCACCGTCGATCGGCCCCCACTCCATCGGGCCAAAGAGCAGCGAGCCGGTGGCGAGACCATGGAGAATGATGCCGCCGAGCAGAACGACACCGCCGGTGATATGAACCATGAGATACCGGAACCCTGCCCGGATCGCCGGCCCGCCGCGCTGCGCGAAGACCAGGTAGGCGGAAGCGAATGCCATGGCCTCCCAGAACATGTAGAGGGTCAGGTAATCACCGGCGAACACCACGCCGAGCGCCCCGCCAACATAGATGAAGGCCGCCACGTGCTGACCAGCATCCGTCAGGTGCAGCGCATAGACCATGCCGATCAGCGCCATGATGGTGAAAACGGTAGCGAAGACGATGCTCAGCTTGTCGACCTTCGCGATCAGGATTTCCTGCCCGATGAACCGCATCTCGCCATAGCTACCCGGCTGCATCGCCAGCACGGCGAGGATCGCAAGCGCCGGGATTACGAGCAAATAGGCCTTGCGGATCGACCCGCTGAGGAACGGGATCGGTAGAGCGCCCAGAATGAAGAGCAAAGCCGGATGGATGAAGTCAGTCATAATAATCCTCGCGCCGCATCAGCCCGGCCCGATGGCCGAGAAACTTGGAAACGAAGATGATCAGTATGCAGGAGCCGAAGCCGTAGACGGCGGACCAGCCAGGCAGGCGGTCCCACAGATATTCGGCATGTTCGTGAGAGACCAGAAAGTCAGCCGCGACGATCAGAATGAGCACGAGATAGAATAGCCGGCGCCGGCGCCTCGCATATTCCTCGTCACCAAAGAAGTCGATGACACGCTTGATCATTTGACCACTCCGTCGGCCAGGGTAAGGAAATAGCCGGGAAAGATGCCCATCAGCACCGACAGGATGGCGGTCGCGACGAGCGGGATCGTGACCATAGGGATTTCACGGATCGTCGCCGGGTTTTCCTCCGCCTCCGCCCCGAAAAAGGCGGCATAGCTGACTGGCAGGAAGTAGGCAGCATTCAGGATCGAGCTCACCAGGAGCACGGCCAGGAACGCGATCTGCCCTGCCTCCACGGACCCCAAAGTCAGATACCACTTGCTGATGAAGCCCGCGGTCGGCGGTATCCCGATCATGCTCAGCGAAGCGATGAAAAATGCGCCCATCGTCCATGGCAACCTGCGGCCGATGCCCGCCATGTCGCTGATGTTGCGCTTACCGGACGCGCAATAGATCGACCCCGCGCAGAAAAACAGTGTGATCTTCGAGAATGCGTGGGCAGCCATGTGGATAATGCCGCCAACCATCGCGACCGGCGACAGCAGAACCGCACCCAACACGATGTAGGAGAGCTGGCTAACTGTCGAATAGGCGAGCCTCGCCTTAAGGTCGTCTCGCGTCAGGGCATAGATCGACGCCATGAGGATCGTAAACGAGACCAGATAGGCCGTGGCGATGCCGAGGCCGAGCTCCCCGACCAACTTGACGCCAAAGACATGAAACACCACTCGCAGCAGGCAAAACACGCCCATCTTGACCACGGCCACGGCATGCAAGAGCGCGCTGACCGGCGTCGGCGCCACCATCGCGGCAGGCAGCCAGGCGTGCATCGGCATCACCGCGGCCTTGGCGAAGCCGAAGAGATAGCAGAAATAGACGATCGTCAGCAGCGCCGCCGAGGCATTGACGCCCGCCAACAGCCCGCCCTCCCTAAAATCGAGCGATCCCGCAATGGAGTAGGTCAGTGCCAGCGCGGCGAGCAGGACGCTTTTCGAGGCTCCCATCAAATAGACGAGATATTTGTGGGCACCCCTCCACCCCTCTTCATCCTCGTGGTGATAGACAAGCGGATAGGTAACGAGGCTGAGCACCTCGTAGAAGATGACCAAGGTGAACAGATTGGCGGCGAAGGCACCCCCGACAGCCGCCGCGAGGCTGGTGGCGAAGCAGGCGAAGAAGCGGGTCTGCGCATGTTCGTTCAAGTGCCGCATATAGCCGATGGAATAGAATGCGGCCACGATCCATAAAAGCGACGAGATAGTGGCGAACACCATGCCGAGCGCGTCGGCCCGGAAAGCGAACTCGACCCCCGGCAAGATTTCGAACAGGCGCAAGTCGACGGTCCCGCCCGCCAGCACCGTCGGCGCCATTGAAGCGACAATCGCAAACAGAACAATTGCTGCTATTGGCGATACGATATCGCGGAGTTTCTCGCGGTTGTTCAGAAGCAGAATTATTAGGGCCGCCAGGCCTGGGACGGCGACGGCAAGCAGTGGCCGGATCGATATCACCGGGTCCAAGCCGCTATCCTTTCATCATGGTAACGTCGTCGACCTTGAGGGTGGATTTGTTCCTCACAAGGGCGACCAGGATACCGAGGGCGACGGCAACCTCCGCCGCGGTAATTGCAATGACGAAGATCGCGAAGATCTGCCCGCGGAAATCGTCGTATTGACGTCCAAAAGCGATGAAGTTGATGTTGACCGAGTTGAGCAGTAGTTCCAGCGACATCAGCACGACCAGAATATTGCGCCTGAGCAGCACGCCCGCTGCTCCGATCACGAAGAGGATCACTGCGAGCAAAATATACCACCAGAGCGGAACCATCAGCTCGACTCCTTCCGCGCCAGAACGATAGCCCCGATCAGTGCCGCCAGCAGAATGACAGAGGCGACTTCAAACGGCAGAAGATAGTCGGAAAAAAGTGTCGTGCTGAGCTGCCTAATCTCATCGCCGCCACGCGCAACGACGGGCTCCGTGGCCAAAAAGCGCGGGCTCCGGAGAACCAGCACGAGCATCTCGACGCCAAGCAGAACGAGCAGCACCAGAGCCGGCAGATTGCCACCCGGCAAGAACCGCTGCAACACCGCTTCGCGCACATCAATCATCATGATCACGAATAGGAACAGGACCATGATCGCGCCGACATAGACGAAGATCTGGATGGCCGCGAGCAACGGCGCCCCGAGCAAGACGAAAATTGCGGAAACCTGCAGGAAACACGCCATCAGCGCCAATGCGCTGTGAACCGGATTGCGCGCCACGACGACCATCAGGGCCGCGATCACGGACACCGTAGCGAACAGAAGAAAGAACCCCTGATCCATCGACGCGACCCTCCCACGCGAGCTCTCACTCGGCGCGAGATGGCCGGATTCGAGTTAGCTCCGCACTTCAGGTGCATTCACAAATTGTGCCCTAGTATTAGGTTTTTCACAAGATTGTTGTCGCTAGCGGAGCAACCAAGCCGGTCCGAATGTGATGAAAACACCTCCGAAGGTCTATAAGGTGGCCGATCAGGTATTTCTTGCCTCATCGGCTGTCAGCGCAGTCTCCCGCGTGCCGGAAACAATTATCTCCAAGACTTCGTGCTCGTCAGTGTTTTTGATGTAGCGGTCGCCGACATATTCACCGCGCTTGAGGACCATAACGCGATCACCCACAGCGAAAATATCGACCAGGCGGTGCGAGATGATGATCTGAGCAACGCCTTGTTTCTTCAACTCGAGCATGGTTTCGAGCAGCCGTTCGGTCGCCATCACGGAGAGGTTGGCGGTCGGCTCGTCGAGAATTACGACGCGCGGGTCGAACGAGATCGCCCGGGCAATCGCCACGGATTGCTGACGGCCGCCCGACAGGCTCTCAACCTTTTGATAGACGGAGTTGACGTCGACTTTGAGCCGTTTCAGCACGCCATCGGCTTCCGCATACATCTTCCGGCGGTTGACGAAGGGGCCCTTGAGCGGCCAACGGCCGAGAAAGATGTTTTGACCGACGTCCATGTTCCCGCAAAGCGCGAAGTCCTGATAGATCATTTCAATGCCGACATCGCGGCTCTCATGCGGGCTCTTGAAGTGCACCGCTTGACCGGCAACAAGGATTTCACCCGCATCCCGTTGATAGGCACCGGTCAGGATTTTCATCAGAGTGGATTTGCCGGCGGAGTTGTCACCGACCAGGCCAAGAATTTCCCCGGGATAGAGCACCAGGTCGACTTTGCGGAGCGCCTGCACAGCTCCGAAAGCCTTTTCGACGCCTCGCATTTCCACAATCGGCTGTAGTGTTATCTCGTCAGCCATGGATGCCTTCCTCTGTTCGCGCGCGCCTTGCGAGGCGCGCTCGCAGGCGTCCGAAGATATTGGCCTGGCGCACCCATATATCGATCAGCACCGCGACAATGAGGATGACGCCGATGAAGACATTGATCCAGTGCTGCGGCATGCTGAACCCCTGAACGTTGAGCTGAAGGAGCGCCCGAACGAGCGTGATAACAGCCGCGCCCGCCAGCGAACCGATCACCGTGCCATAACCGCCGAAGATTGATCCGCCGCCAATGATGACCGACGCTATGGCGTCAAGCTCACGGAACTGGCCGGCGACCGGATTGAAGCTGCGGAAGTATGCGACGTTGATAATGCCGGCCATCGTTGCGCAGAGCGCGGCCAGCAAAAGGGAGATGAAGCGTACCCGGTTCGTGTTGATGCCGGCGTAGGCAGCGGCACGGACGTTGCCGCCGGCGGCACAGACCTTCAGCCCGAACGGTGTGTAGGCAAGCACGATGCCGGCGATGATGGCGACGAAAAACATCCAGATCGTCTGGACGCTGACGACCTCAGCCACCGTGCGAATGATCCCCTGCGGCAACGTAAGGCCGAAATGGAGGAGAACGTCATTCATTTTTCGACCAAGAAGATTGTAACCTTCCGGCCAGCCGGTCAATTGTTGTCCGGCGACAAACCAGGCGGCCATGCCGCGTGCAATGTAAAACATGCCGAGCGTGGCTATGAAGGCGGGGAGTTTGAAGCCGATTGTCACGACGGCGTTGACGAGTCCGGCGACCATCCCCACCAGCAAGGCCATGGTAACTGCGGTGAGCGGATCGGCACCCAGCACCTTCAAGAAATAGGCTGCGGTGCTGCCGGCCAAGGCGAGCACCGCACCGACGGAGAGATCGATGTCGCCGGCCGCGATGACGTAGGTGAGACCGACTGTAATGATTGCCAGCTCCGTGTAGTTGAGCAGGATGGCAAAGGTGTTGGACAGGTACCACCAGTAATCCGGCCTTAGTGCAAGGCCCGTCAGCCACAACACGATTGTGAGGATAATCGCGAGAGCGTCGCGTCGGGCGAGAAATTTGCCGAGTCCCGTCGCAGACAGTGCCGTATCGGTCGCCATAGCTCCCTTGGTCTGGACGCCCTCAAGTGCCACGCCACCCATTTCATAAGCGGGCGGCGGCGGCCTACCGCGAAGCCACGCCCAAAGCCGGCCCGCGATCTGCCGGCGAATGAGGATAGGCTCAACAAGCACGGCGATAACAAGAAGCAGACCTAGAAAAACCAGCACCGCACCCGCGGGCAGCGTGAACTTGGCGCCGACGGCAATGCTTTCACCGTCGATAACGACAGTCCGCGTGATCGGCCAGCCTTCACGCAAGACCTTGTCGATCAGGACGACGACCGCAGTGCCAAGACACGATCCGATGACCCGCCCGCGCCCACCAAGGATCGACGCACCACCAATAATGACAGATGCTATGACGGTGAGCTCCCAGCTTACGCCGTAGAGAGGCGTCACGCCCTTGTCCTGCGCAGCCGACAGGAGAGCGGCAAGTGTGGCGCAAAGCGACGAGAGCAGATATGCGCGAATGCGCACCCAGCGCGTGCGAATGCCGGCATAGACTGCCGCTTGTTCGTTTCCCCCGGTGGCGAAAGTCTCGTAACCCCAGCGGGTCCCGGCAAGCACATAGGCCCCGATGGCAGCGATGAGGAAGAAGATCGCAATCTGGTTGTTGAACCCCAAAGCATTTGTCTCCCCCAGGTGGAAGAGCAGCGGATGGTCTTTCGCCTTGTCGGAATAGTAGATCGCCTGTCCATGTGTGAACGCGAGCACGAAGCCACGACCGATGAAAAGCATTGTCAATGTCGCTATGAACGCAGGTACCTTCAGGATCGTAACAAACGCGCCGTTGATCAAGCCAATGGCCGTGCCCAGCAGCACACAGAGGATCACCGACGTCGTAACGCTGAAATCGAGAAAGTTCGGGGCAAAGAGTCTGGCAAAGACGACAGCGACCAGGCCATATGTCGATCCGACCGAAAGATCGAGATCCCTGTTGGCGATCACAAACGTCATTCCTACCGCGATGATCCCCACACGGGAAGTGTCACGGAGAAGCGCATGCAGGGCTTCGGTTGATCCGAAAAACGCCGGATTGACGAGAGTGCCGCCAAGATAGAGCAACGCAAGGAAGATCAACAGCCCGACCTCCCAGCCACCAGCGAGCTGAGGTGGCGCACGGCCCAGCGATGTCGTCGCAGTAAGCGCCATGATTTCTACCGACCAATCCTTGCCACCCGCGTTGCGGGAGGGCTTGTGCCCTCCCGCATTCTCCAGATGCTTCGAGCGGCTTAGTTTTCGAAGCGCTTGCCAACCTTTGCGACCGTGTCCTTCGTCACGAGCTGGGCTCGCGTGTCGAGATTGGCGGCCGCAATGCCACGATCAATTTGCAGATAGAGCTGCATGACAGGCCAGAAGCCCTGCAGGAAAGGTTGCTGTCCCAGCGAGCCGGTCAGATTTCCAGCGGCAATACCTTCCTGCTGCGCCGGGCCGAGATCGAAACCAAAACTGCAGAACTTGCCGGTCCGCCCCATCTGAGCCACTGCCTTGACGAGCGGTGGCGTAAAGACGTTGTTGGCTGTGAAGGCGCCGACCACGTCGCCGCGGGATTCGAAAAGCGAAACAAGTGCGTTGACCGGATCGTTCGGGTTGGTGTCGATGCCGACATTCTCCGGACCCGCGTCAACCTTGAAGGCGTCGAGCTTACCGGCGTCCTTCAGCGTCTTGACGATGGCGTTGAAAGCGGCGGTCACGCGATTGTTCACCTCGATGTTGCCCATCGCAGTGGAGGACGGCAGGACAATCGAGCCGCTGGTCGCTCCGCTTGCGAGCACGCATTTTGCGAGCGCCTCACCGCCGATTGCCGCCGCCGACGCATCCTGACCGGTATGGCTTATGCTGCTCCGGTCCAAGAGGTTCGCATCGAACGAGTTGGTTGTGGCAACTGGGATACCAGCCGCTTCGGCAGCCTTGACGATATCATTATAGGCGCCGACCTGCGGCGTCGTCATGATAATCCCGTCAATGGTCGGATCTTGAACGATCTGGTTGAGGATCTCGATCTCGCGGGCGGGATCGTCCACGGGCGATTCCGAACCCAGCAGCAATATCTTGGCCCCGATCATGTTGCCGGCAACGGTCGCGCCGACATAGACAGGGTCAAAAAAGCCGTTGCCCGCTGTGTGCGTTACAATTGCGAAGGTCAAATGACCATCAGCCGAATGGAAATTCTTCGTGCCGGGATCTTCCTTGGCGGCTTCAGCGAAATTGTAGCCGCCAACCGCCTTCTCGACGCTGCCGGACTGCGCAAATGCATGCGAGATGCCAAGTGATAGTGCCGCGGCCGATACCGTGTACAGCAAAATCCGCCTCATGATTGGTCCTCCCTTGAACCGAGGGAGAAAAGCCGTTCGGGCGCAATTTATCGGGAATGGGGCCGAAGGCTTTTTCCCATTTGCTAATATTCTTCGCAATTCTGATGCAAGTAAACGGTCAACTCATCGTATTGGCGAATTTGTTCGCTCCGAAAACACCCGATGATCGTTTTTGGCGGAATTCGACGGGTCGGCAAGCCTGGAAAAGTTTCTGGCAGGTCAGTTCCGACCGCGTTCCCCGATCCGATTTAGGATCTGACGGGCGAGCCCAAGCCGAAGAATCCGAGCGGAGTTCGCCGCTGCGCGAAGGCTCGTTTGGGTTCGTATGCCGCCAACAGCAACTCGCTGGTCCCTCACGCGACCAATGTGACTTTAACTGAACCCGATCCATCATGGTTGAGGGAGGCGTCCAGATCGATATGAACCCTTTCGGCGATACCGGAGAGGTAATCCCGCGGCGTATTTCCGAACGCTCTTCGGAATGTTCGCTGAAAGTAAGAAAGATCTGAGAAGCCGGCCTCGAAGGCAATTGTGGATATGAGTTCGACCCGCCTTCCCGCGATAATCTGGTCTATTTCCTTTCTCGCATGCTCAAGCCGCTTTATCAGCAAATACTTCGTCGGCGTCGTTCCCAACGAGGCGAAGCTACGTTGAACCTGCCGCATCGACAGGCGTAGCGTGTCTGCCATTTCCCTTATCTTGAAGTCGGGATCACGATAGCGGCTATTGATATATTGCCGGCTTATTCTGAGAGCGTGATCCATGCCATTGCCCGCAGGGCTCTTGTACTCCTGCTCGCGGTCTGGCGTCTCGCGAAGCATGATGGTCAAAACGCTAAGAAGGGCATCACGCAGCAGGCTATCGAGCCCGTTTTCCGATGATGTCGTCTGCCTCATTTTCTGAAGCATTGCAGAGATCGCGCCGTTGATCGGATCCAGCCGTGGAAGAAAATTTCCGCCGACCACCGATCCGCCTAACGCCTTGCCCAAGACATCGCCGCGAGGCAACATGACAAAGCAGAGCTTGTTGAATTCCCCGAAGAAGGTGAATTCCGAAGGTTCGAGGCTATCGACGAGAACCATGTCCCCGGGTTGCAGCCAGTGAGACAATTCATGCTGGCTTACCAAAGCATTGCCTTCCCGCTGAATGATCAGGAAGAAATCATCTCTGAAATCGAGGTTTATCTCCCGCCGACTTCTCGACGCCTGCTGGAGATTGGAGCACACCTCCACGAAGCTGATGCCTGCGCCGATCTCGATCGATACCTGGCCCTCAGCCTTTTTGTTGCGGGCACTCAAAAGGACGAAGTAGCCGCACATCTTGCGCAAATCCGCTTCGAAAGCCCCGATATCCGACATTATGTGCACATCCTGTTTATCGTACCAGTCGGTCTGCGACCGCATTTGGGTCAACACGCCCACTGAAAACACGATCTGTCGCTACAGTCCGCATTTTCCGTCACTTTTGACCAAGCTTACATGAAACGATTGGTCTTAAATAGCCGTAATGAAACCCCATTCGGCACGCGCAAGCGAGACAAATAACGCGCTCGCAAGTCGTGAGAAACGAGCCGCATTTAAGGCAAATCCGGGTCAATCCATAGCCGACGCGCTCGTGCCGTTGTGCGGCAGCTTGCCTGCTGTTTGAAAATGCGGTGCATCGGTCCTGCGCGCAGGACGAGGAAACGGCGGTCAACGCCACATTGCGTATGTAGTCGAGGGCCGGCAGAGAGCCGGCATTCTCCGGGAGGGAGAATAATATGGGGGAGAGGAAATGAAGAATTTTTTGACTGGGAATTACGGGCGCCGCGACTTCTTGAAAGCCGGGGCGTTAGCGGGCGCTGCCCTCGCCGGCGGGACCTCCTTCGTCGATCATTTTGGAAATCCGCTTGTCACAGAGGCCCGGGCCGCAACGCCAAAGCGCGGCGGCATGCTTATCCACGGTATTCAGGGCGGCAGCGCCGGCGATTCACTCGATCCGTTCAAGGTGCTTTCGGCGGCGGACTACGCGCGGTTCACGGCACTTTACGAGACATTATGGTCGGCTTCCGCAGCTTATACGATCGATCCGTGGCTGATTGAATCGGGCGAACCGAACGCAACGCTGGACGAATGGACAATCCGTCTCAAGAAAGGAATTCAGTTCCATCACGGCAAGACGCTGAGCGCCGACGATGTCATCTACAGTGCCCAGCGCTGCCTCGATCCGGCGACGGGAGCCATATATGGCGGTCTGCTGGCAACGCTCGATCTGAAGGAAACGAAGAAGCTCGACGAGCGCACGGTGCGCTTCAAGCTCAAATCCGGCATGATTTGTTTTCCGGAGGCCGCATCACTTGCCTTGCCGATCGTCCCGACGGACTTCGACCTCGCAAAGCCAGTCGGGACCGGTCCATTCAAACTGCAAAGCTTTGTGCCGGGCCAGCAATCCGTCATGGTGCGGAACGAGAACTACTGGCGCGATGGACGTCCCTATGTGGACGGCATTACGCATGTCAATTTCAACGACGAAACCGCAAGGATCAATGCCTTGCAGGGCGGCCAGATCAACATGGCCGATTTCGTATCCTTCCCGTTGATCCGCGTCCTCGCTGCGGACACCAGCCTCCAGATTAATCGCAGCGAGACAGTCAGCTTTATCCCACTCAACGTGCGGGTCGACCAGAAGCCCTATGACGATGTGCGGGTTCGCGAAGCACTCAAACTGCTCGTTGATCGCGATGCCATGGTTAAGGGTGCCTATCTGGGCGAAGGCCGCATCGCTAACGATCTCTATGCGCCTCTTGACCCCTTGTTCAATAAGGATTTGCCGCGGCGTCAGCACGATCCCGATAAGGCGAAGTTCCTGCTCAAGCAGGCCGGATTCGAAAATCTTCAAGTCGAATTGACGACCAGCGATCTCGGCTCCGGCGTGCTCACCTCGACCGAACTATACGCTGCGCAGGCGCGATCGGCAGGCGTCGACGTGAAGCTGAACAAGGTGGATTCCGCCGCATTCTATGGCGATCAGTATGGAAAGTGGAGCTTTTCTCCGAACCTTCAGCCGCCCTACAATTATTTCGTCACACTGATGCAGGCGGACGGTCCGACTTCGAGCCTCAATCTCTCGCATTTCAATGACGAGGAATTCTCCGGCCTGTTCTACAAGGCGCTTGCTGAAGCAGACGATGCAAAGCGGACATCGATGGCCCATCGTATGCAGGAAATCCAATACCAAAAAGGTGGCACGATTATCTGGGGCTTCCAAAATTCAGTCGACTTCACTCGTGGTGTGGCTGGAATCGCACCTGATGTGTCCGGTTTCTCCACCTACCGGTCCGCAGATCTCTGGATTGAAGAGCAATGACGAGGACCGGGAAGCCCGTAGCGATCGTGACAGGTGGCGGAAGCGGCATCGGCCTTGCTTGTGCTAGGTCACTCGCCTTGGCCGGATATCGGCTTGTCATCAACGGCCGGCGTCAACGCACACTCGATGAGGCGGCGCACTCCATCCTCAGCACGGTCGCCGACGCGGAAATAGAAACGGTCAGCGGCAGCGTCGCCAACTCGTCCGATGTCGATGCGGTTTTCGTTCGCGCGGCAAGCGCTTACGGCCGTCTGGACGCTGTTGTCAGTGCAGCGGCTGCCCTTCATGTCGCCAATTTCAAAGATATGAAGTTGCAGGATTGGGACGACATGAACGCCACCGTGCTTCGCGGCGCGGCCTTGATCGCCATGGCTTCGACAAAGGCCTTTCTCGCCGCCGGTACGCATGGGCGCATGGTGTTCATCTCCTCGATCAGCGCGCGTGTCGCCGATCCGGGTCTTGCGCATTATTGCGCGGCGAAAGCGGGCGTCGACGCGCTCGTGCGGTCCCTTGCAGTCGACCTGTCCTCCGACGGCATCGTTGCGAACTCTGTCGCCCCGGGCTGGATTCACACGCCCATGATCGGAGAGTTCGTGGAATCCCTGCCCCCCGGCGCACTCTCGGTCATGAACCCTCAGGCACGCGCGGCTAACCCTGACGAAGTTGCGAAAGTGGTCCGGTTCCTGGTGGTGGACGCCCCGGACTTCCTCACCGGATCGACCATCACGGTGGATGGCGGTCAAACTATCATGAACCACGTAATCGATGGATGAAATGACAGCATCAGAGAAAACCGGCCTGGTCGAAGTCGTGCATATTCGCCCGAAAGAGGGCATGGCCGACGCGATCCTGGCCATGCGCCCGCGCTTCTGCAGCGATTTGAGGGAAAAGACACCCGGCTTCATTTCCAACGCCTTCTATCAGATGGCCGATGGCACGTTTCTCGACGTCGTTTTGTGGACTGACGCGGCATCGCTTGAGGCCGTGGACGAAAACCATCCGCTGCTCGAGGAATGGTACGACAAGGTCGAAATCATTTCGATGGAAACAGGAGTGCCTGTCGATGCCTGAACTTGCGGCTACGATTGCGGAGTCGCTCGGGCATCCTCAAGGACCTGACGTCATGGACGACGGCACCGTGATTTTCGCGGAAACATACAGGTCCCGTCTTATGCTGTGCAGCGCCTCGGGACGACTGTCCGAGCTTTATCGCTGCGGCGGAGGACCAAATGCGGTGCTGCTCGGAAGCGACCTGCAGGTCTATTTCACGCAGAATGGCGGACAGGCGGGTGATTGGCGCGCCGACCATCAACGCCCACCGGCACTAGAATGCCTTGACATGTCCACTGGCAAGGTGACGGAAATCTGCCGCGAAGTGGGGGGACGGCCTCTACTTGCCCCTCACGATCTGGCGTGGGGTCCGGACGGATCCTTGTATATGACAGATTCAGGGACATGGGCTCCCGACGGAGATACGGAACCCGGTGCCATCATTGCCATTTCGCCACGCGGGCATGCCGAATTGATCCTCGACACCGGCCATGTGTTCCCGAGCGGAATCGCACTTGCCGGGGACGGGACCGTTTATTGGGCGGAATGTTATACTCGGCGGATCATGCGCATGAAAAAGGGAGGCTCGCCGGCTGAGGTTTGCACCTTGCCTCCCGGCCATACGCCGGAGTCGCTCAAAATCGACGAGAATGGCAATTTCTGGGTCGCTGCCCTGGAAGCCGCGGGCTTCGATATCATCACGCCAAACGGCGAAATCATCGGCTTCATTCCAACCGGTGGTTTGCCGCTGAACGGAACACTTCATGGCGGACGACTTTACGTTGCCGACTTGGGGCCATTCGACGAAAGCCAGCCGGCTCCACAATTTCTCGGCCGTATTCAAGCGGTGCAATGCGATGCCCGCCCCTGGCCGGCTTTTCGCTCAACGATCGACATGTGAGGAAAGTCATGCGTTTGCAAGACATTGACGCAGCCAGCACGGCACTGATCATTCTGGACATGCACGTCTGCATCGTCGGCCCGGAGGGAAATGCACAACCTCACGCGACCGAGCAGAATTTGGTCGCCAATATTGTCGCTCTGCGTGACGCAGCAAACAAGAAAGACGTCGCCGTCGTCTTCATTCATCATCGCAGGCCACGGGGCCTGAGGGCACGCGGCATGATGAGCGCGCTGTTTCGGGAGATCGCCGATGATCCCGATCTTCAGCCGGGCGCCCCTGGACTGGAGATGCTGCCGGAGCTTTCGGTAGGCCCTAGCGATATCGTCATCGAGAAGCAGCGGGCGGGCGCTTTCGCCGGCACCGATCTCGACCAGACGCTGAGGGCGATGGGGATCGACACCCTCGTCTTGACTGGCGCATGGACTAATCTTTCGGTCGAATCGACCGCGCGCTACGGGAGCGATCTCGGGTATCGCGTAATCATCGCCAGTGATGGCACAGCATCGCAAAGCGCTGAAATGCACGAGATCGCATTGAGCGGCGGCCTGTCCATGCTTGCCGAAATAGCGACCTGCGACGAGGTGATTGGTGCGCTGCGATGAAGCCAATGTCTGACGCCGAAGCAAGAACCGTAAGCATGCCGGCGAGTTCAGACGCAGCGGCACAGCTCAAATGGCTGTTCCGGAGGATGTTGAGCGGCGTCCTCGTTCTTTTTGTCGTTTCCATTCTGATTTTTGTAGCCACCCAGGCGTTGCCCTCGGATCCGGCACAGACCATTCTGGGCCGGCAGGCGACACCCGAACTCCTGGCCAATCTGAGGGAACAGCTCGGGCTGAACCGTCCGTTGCCAGTTCAATACGTCTCTTGGCTTGGCGGCCTCCTGACGGGCGATCTTGGCGTTTCGATTGCGGCAAAGCAGCCTGTCGTCTCCTTGATCGGAGCCCGGCTTCTCAATTCTCTGGCTCTTCTCATCTTCTCAGCGGCAATTCTCATTCCGCTTTCCATCGCTGTGGGCGTCGCAATGGCGGTCTGGCGCAACCGCATTGTGGACAGATCGCTAATGCTGGTTTTTCTCAGCCTCATGGCGCTGCCGGATTTCGTGATCGGCACCATATTGCTGATTTCGCTCGCCACGCTCGTCTTCCAGATCTTTCCCGCCGTTTCTCTGATTCCACCGGGGCAAAACGGCTTCGGACATCCCTACAAGCTCGTCTTGCCCGTGCTGACCGGCGTGCTGATCACCGCGCCCTATCTCATACGCCAAATGCGGGCCGCGATGATCGAGGCGCTTGAATCGGAATATGTGGTCCAGGCGCGGCTGCGCGGCATCAACGAACGGCGAGTGGTGTGGCGGCATGCGCTTCCGAATGCCCTGGTGCCGATGGTGCAGGGAAGCGCCCTGATGCTCAGCTATCTCCTCGGTGGCGTTGTCGTCATCGAATACATCTACAACTATCCCGGTCTCGGAGGGTTGCTGAATGATGCGGTCCGCTTTCGTGACCTGCCGGTCCTGCAGGCCGTGACCCTGATCTTCGCCACCGGCGTCGTCATCTTCAACATCGTCGCGGATCTGCTGACGATCCTGCTCACACCCCGCCTGCGAACCATCGAGTGGAGCAAATGAGTAATCCATCCTACGACGCGACCGGAACCGGATTCTGTCGGAAACTGCTTGCCTCGGGGCGGGTACGCCGTGCGGCTGTGGCGACGTTTCTGTTGCTGGCGATCGCATATCTCGGACCTTTGTTCGCACCCCACGAGCCATCTGATATTGTCGGAATACCCTTCGACGTGGCAGGCGTCGGTGTCTGGCTCGGGACCGACTACCTCGGGCAAGACATATTCTCGCGAATTCTGTGCGGAGGCCGGTCGGTTGTCTGGATGTCCACGCTGGCAAGCCTCATCGCGATCGTCTTCGGTGCCGCCCTCGGCTTGTTCGCGGCCTATGCAGGCGGGCTCGTCGACACGGCAGTTGGCTGGTTTAACGACATTCTGCTGGCGTTTCCCTTGATCGTCCTCGTCATATTGTTTCTGTCCATGCTCGGCCACGATCCGTCGTTGATCGTCGTGGTCGTCGCCATAGGCTGGCTTCCGACGGTGACGCGGCTTAGCCGCGGCGTGGCGCTGTCTGTCATCCATCAGGAATATGTCGCCTGGGCGGAGCTCGTGGGGATGCCTCGCTACAAAATTCTGCTCAAGGAAGTCCTGCCCAACGTCACAACGCCGCTGATCGTCCAATTCGGAGCGCTCCTGACCTGGTCCATCGGCATCATCGCGGGATTGAGCTTCCTCGGTTTCGGCATTCAGCCGCCGAATGCCGATTGGGGCCTGATGGTCAACGAGAACCGAAGCGGCCTGATGATCGCCCCGTGGGGAACTATCGCACCGATCGCAATGATCGCCTTCTTCGCGCTGGCAGTGAATTCACTGACGGATGCCGTCAGCGACATACTCGGTATCGGAGACGTGCTGTGACAGCGGTCGTGGAAATCGAAATTCTGGCTGAGGGCCTTGGCCATCCGGAAGGTCCCGATGTCTTGCGGGATGGCGGTATCCTGTTCGTCGAGGCCGATAGCGGCCGGGTTTGCGTATGGTATCCGGATCGAGCCGTTGTAACGCTTGCCGCCACAGGTGGCGCTCCCTACGGCTCCACGCTCGGCTCCGACGGTTGGATCTATGTCACCCAAAGTGGAGCCAATTACGGCGGCCATGCCCTTCCGCGGCCGCAGATGCCTTCGATACAACGAATTTCGCCGGATGGCGCTGTCGTGCAGTCGGTTTGCTCGGCATCAAATGGCGAGCCATATTTCGCACCCAACGATCTGGTCTGGGGACGGGACGGACGGTTGTATTTCACCGATTCCGGCCTCTGGGAACCGGACAATCCGACACAATCGAGCGCCATCCACGCCGTAAGCGCGGATGGCTTGGCCGAGAAGATCATTGATCTCGGACCTGTTTTCGCAAACGGCATCGGCTGCGAAGCGGACGGGTCGATCATCTGGCTCGAATCCTACACGAGGGTGATCGGACGATTGCGTCCCGATGGCCGACGCGAAGTCGTCGCTCGCCTGCCCGCCGGCCAGACCCCCGAGGGTGTTGCCATCGATAGCGAGGGAAATCTCTGGATCACGACGTTCGAAGCAGGGCTTGTCGCGGTCCTTTCGCGCGACGGCAGGACGCTCAGGGAAATCGAAGTCGGCGGCGTACCCGTCAATTGCACGTTTGTCGATGACTGGCTCTACGTTACCGATTTCGGATCGCCGGTCGATCCCGGCGATGAGGACTCGCTGCGACCGGGCCGCTTACTTCGCATGCGCGTCGATGCCAAGGGCATGCCGATGACGCGCGGCTTCATGAGGTTATGAGGAACACCAAAATGAGCGATCAAAACACGGTTCATATCCTGGAGCGGAACTTCGGTGAGATGCCGCAGGGCGGCGACACCCTGAAAGATGGACGCTTCCTCACGGTCGACGTAATGACTGGCGAGATCGTCGCTTATTCGCTGCGGAGTGGGCGGGAGGTTATTTCCAGGGTCACAAGTGGCCCGATTGCCATCCTTCGCGGTAGCGACGACGCATTCTATCTCGCCCATACGGGCGGTGTCCTCGGCAATTTCTGGGCGGCGGATGACCAGATCGCACCCTGCATACAGAAGATATCGCCTGGTCAGGATCAAGCCGAAACCATCCTGACCGAGGTTGCCGGAGTGCCTCTTGTTTCTCCTCATGATATCGCTTTCGGACCGGACGGCCGGCTTTATGTCGCGGACTCCCACATTTGGGAGTGGGAGAAGGAGAACCGGAAAGGCGAAGGCCGGATTTTCGCGATCAATCCGGACGGCAGCGCGGAACTTCTCGTCAATACGGGATGCACATTCCCTTGCGGACTTGTGGTCGAGGCGGATGGGGCCGTCGTCTGGACGGAAGCTTATTCGGACAGGGTTCGTCGCCTGCGCAAGGACGGAAGGATCGAAGACGTCATTCAATTGCCTGAAGGCCACACGCCGCACGGCATCCGCGTCGGCGAGGACGGGACGCTTTGGATCGCTTCCTTCGGTTCCAGTTCGATCGATGAAGTCGCCCCGGACGGAAGCAGCCTGATATCCCATCCAGTCCCTGGCCACCCGATGCATCTCGCATTCGACGGCGACGGTCTCTTGATCGCCGCCTTCCGGGCTGCCGATGCGGACAACATGGTCGGCCAACTGCTGAGGCTCCACACCGGACGGCTGGGCGCTTCGACCGCGCGCGGCGCGATCACATTGCAATGATCGTGGAAGAGGAGCTGACGATGGCGGACCAAGATCCAGCAAGGGCTTCCCGCGCAAAGGTGACCAATCTCTGCGTCGCGCTGAAGGACGGTCGGCAAATTGTCTCAAACGTCAATTTTGAGATCTCGCCCGGCGAAATCCTATGCCTGATTGGAGAATCGGGATCGGGCAAGACGACAGTCAGCACCGCCCTCCTGGCACACACCCGCACCGGCGCAACGATCGCATCCGGTCACGTATGCGTCGAAGGGATCGATATTCTCTCTCAGACACCGCAATCCCTCCTATCGGTTCGCGGAAAGATCATTGCCTATGTTGCGCAGGACCCGGCCTCTGCGTTCAATCCGGCCATCCGTATCCTCGATCAGATGATCGATGTCGCCCTGTGTCACGGCTGGGATCGTAGGACGGCACGAATCCGGGCAACCGAGATCCTCGGTGAAGTTGGCCTTCCCACCCACGACGAATTTCTTGCCCGCTTTCCGCATCAGGTTTCCGGCGGCCAGCTTCAGCGTCTCGGCATAGCCATCGCCATGCTGCTGGAACCAGCGGTACTGGTGCTCGACGAGCCGACGACAGGCCTTGACGTTGCGACCCAGGCAGTCGTGCTGAAGCTCGTGCGCCGGCTTTGCACGGATCATGGCATCGGCGCCCTCTATGTGACGCACGACCTCTCTGTGGTCGCAGCGATAGCCGACCGCATCGTCGTTATGCGCGATGGAAAGATCGTGGAGGAGAAAGCGGCAGGCCCGTTTTTCAAGGCGCCGGCACATATCTATAGCCGCGAGCTCCTGGCCGCCGCCCCGGATGTCGCACTCACCGGACCGCACAGGAACATTCGGCCGGGTGGTGATGCGTCCGCAAGACCAGTGTTGAGGGTCGTTGACCTTGCGGCGCACTACGGCACGATCTCGGTGCTGGCCGGAGTCACTTTCGATGTCCATGCGGGCGAGTGCCTGGCCGTTGTCGGCGAATCGGGTTCGGGAAAAAGCACCCTCTCGAAGAGCATCGTCGGGCAGCACGTGCAACAGAACGGTTTGGTAGAGCTTGAAGGCATCGCCCTGCCAGCACGCGCCCGTCAACGTTCTCTGCAAGCGCGGCGGGAGCTGCAATACGTCTTTCAGTCCCCGTTTTCCGCCTTAAATCCGCGGAGGACGGTCGGCGAGAGCATCGGGGCAGCCTATGACCTCGTTGAAGGCGATCGGGGAAGGCGGCGGGACGCCATTGTTGAAGTGCTGTCGAAAGTCGGGCTTCGCGCGGATCAAGCGAACCTGCGGCCGGATCGCCTTTCCGGTGGCGAACGTCAGCGTGTCTGCATAGCACGCGCGCTGATCTGCAAGCCCAAAGTCCTCGTTTGCGATGAGATCACCTCCGCTCTCGACGTCGTTGTACAGGAAGCCATACTCGATCTCTTGACCAGGCTTCGGGACGAGGAAGGGCTGGCGATGGTTTTCGTCACCCATAATCTGGCGGTCGTCCGCAATCTTGCGGATCGGGTTTTGGTTCTGGACAAGGGCAGGACCGCGGAAATTGGCATGACTGAGGATGTGCTGACACGGCCAAGCCATCCTTACACCCGGTCCCTGCTCGCGAACACGCTGTCTATTTCCACCATTTCGCAGGAACGATGGGGAAAGTCGGCGCCGACTGCCGGATAGGCCCGCCAAACATTCACATCCCGTAAAGGAACATTGCGATGAACGAACAGGTAATGCCGCAGTCCGACAATGCCCTCGGCCTTGGTGCGAATTTTACTGCCAACAAAGCTGAGCGCAGCGCCGAGCTTGCCGGGCGAAAGATCGATCTCGAACTGAGCAACGGCCAGGATTTTTCTTTCGAGTTCGTCGATGCGGAGAAGATGCGCTGGAGCTCGCGGGGAGCGGCCGTCAAGCGCAATGAAACCTATGAAGCACAGAGGGTCGCCGATGACCTGTTTCTCATTGCCTTCCAGCATGCGGACGATCTTCGTACATCGATGAGCGTCGTCGCTGATCTCCGTTCCGGCGAAGTCGTCTTCATTCAAAACGTCGTGGGTGAAAAAATCGGCAATGAACCGGCCGTCATTCAGACCGTCACTCTCGGCAGGGTCGCCGACCAGGCGCTGCAGGGGGAAAAGATTGCGCAAACGAGCGATCTGTTTGGTCGTCGCGCGATGTGGATCTACAGCGAGGACGACGTTTACGAACATATATACCTCAACGCCGAATGGTACGCGTGGCACTGCCTCAAAGGTGAGGAATATCCGAAGGCCGACATCGATCCTTGCCAGATGTTCAGGCTGCGGGAAGACATCTATCTCCTCACATTTTCCGAGAAAGTGATGGTCATGGCCGCTGGCATGGTACTGGACTTTTCCGGGCTGCGTTCGTACTGCGCGGCACTCGGACGGGATCCTGCGACGAACGAGATCACCCATTTCACCTTCGGCGCGTACGGAATGATCCTCAGCCAGACAAACTATCCCGAACCGCTTGTGAAACCGGCGGCGCTCGCTCCGTAGCCGAACATGCCGACGGCGCCTGCCGAAATCAAAAGAGCAGCAAGGGGGCAGCCGCGCGTCGCCCGACGTCGCGGCGAGCGAGGCGGTTAGACATGGATCAATCAAACAATGCGCACCGGCAAAGTTGGAGCGAGCACTTTTCCGGAACGCTCCGCCTCGGCCTGCCTCTCATAGGCGCACAATTGGCGCAGCTTGCCATCAATACGACGGATGTCATGATTGTCGGTCGTCTGGGTGCAATGGACCTGGCCGGCATCGTGCTGTCGATCCAATACTTCTTCGTGATCCTGTACTTTGGCTCAGGGTTTTCGATCGCAATCCTGCCGCTCGTCGCCCAAGGCATTGGACGCGGAGACAGGGATGGCGCGCGCCGCTTTATCCGCATGGCAGTATGGGCCTCGCTGGCCTATTCCGTTTTGGTTTTGCCGTTATTTTTGTTTTGCGAGCCCGTCTTGCTCTGGATGGGACAGAAGCCTGACGTGGTCGCGAAGGCTGCGTCCTATCTGACGATCATGGGCTTCGGCGTTGCACCTGCATTGGCGTTCATGGTGCTGAAGTCGTTCTTGAGTGTCATGGGCAGGACACGCATCATCTTCTACGTCAACCTCATATGTGTCGTCTTCAACGCGATCTTTGGCTACACATTTGCGCTTGGCCATTTTGGCTTTCCCACATACGGCCTGAAGGGTGTGGCCTGGGTTGCCGTTGCAGTGGAAGTGCTGTTCGCACTCTGTCTCGCCATTTACATCGCACTTGTTCCGGAGTGCAGGAAATTTGCGCTTCACAAGGAGATGCTCACGCCGAATTGGCCAGCGCTCGCGGAAGTGCTCCGCCACGGCATACCCATCAGCATGATGATCCTGTCGGAAATGAGCCTGTTTTCCGTAGCAGCCGTCATGATCGGCTGGATCGACACACTTCAACTCGCCGCACATGGCGTCGCCATGCAATTGGCCGCCATTGCGTTCATGGTCCCGCTCGGCCTCTCGCAGGCCGCAACCGTCAGAGTTGGATTGGCAGCGGGCCGCGCCGACCGCAGCGCCATCATCAGGACCGGGATCACCGCACTCGCCATGGCAGCGCTATTCGCATTGCTAAGCGGTAGCCTGCTGCTTTCGCAAGCACGGCTTCTCGCGGGATTTTTCATCGATGCATCCGCGCCCGACGCCGGGAAGGTTGTCGAGCTGGCAATACCCTTCATCACGCTTGCGGGCGCCTTTCAACTGTTCGACGGCCTGCAAACGGTCGCGGCGGGTCTCACTCGCGGCCTGAAGGATTCGGTCGTGCCGATGACACTCGCAATCGCCAGCTATTGGGGTATAGGCTTCCTCGGCGCCTACGTCCTCGCATTCCCGCTCGGCTTAGGCGGCATTGGGATATGGTTTGGTTTCGTCGCCGGTCTCGGTGCTGCCGCCGTTTCGCTGATCGTTCGCTTCGCGATACTTGCTCGGCGACCTCGATGAAGGGCTGGCTGAGTAAACTACGGCCGCGCCCGGAGCAAACAAGTATTAGTTGTTTGCTGCCACGGCTGTGACGAGTACCTGAACCTCATTGACTGGATTGGAAAGGGATCGCGCCGGCGAGATCGAGATTCTGCTCGCCGGTCGAGACGCGCATGTAGCCAATCAGCATGTCACTCCGCGTTTCCATATTAACTCAGACGGCAGGGAGTCTATCGGCTGTAGGTTTCTAAATAGGTATTGATGAAAATTAAGACTTTCGCGGTTCGGTTTCCGTGACAAAAATAGCCCGCGTATTTAACCAGGGGCTTGTCGAAATAATCCGAGCAAGAGATGGTCGGCTCTGCTACCCCGCATTGCACGATCCACCTCGGCCATGTGTGTCAGGAAGAGAAGTCTCCACTCTGCAATAGGTCATCTTATGTCTGAGATTCCCCGCACTTCGGTTCCCAAAATCTGGCCGGCAAGCCGTGAGCCGGGTTTCCATAAGGTGTTTGAACTAACCCTGGATGATCATCTGGCGATTCAGCACACGACGCGCCAGCTACTGCCACTGCGGTCTTCCGTGCTTGCCATCTCGTTCATTGCGCTGTTCGTCGCTCTCATCACAAGCTACGATAGCTGGCGCTCCGGCAACGTGGTGCGGTTTGTCTTGGTGGTCGTCGCGACGGTGGCTCTATGCGCTCTGGCAACGGTCGTCCTGATCAAGCCGGCGCGCGCGCTGCTGCGCGCCATGTATCATCGAAAGCTGGTCAAAAATGGCGGCGCGGGCGTGCCGGTCGAGGCATGGGTGGATCAGGAAGGTATCCGCTTTACAGCGAACGGTCAGACGCTGAGCTGCCCGTGGCCGTCGCTTCGCGCGATCGAGGAAGAGGATGGCACTTTTTATTTCTGGATGTCCAAGACATGGGCGCATGTCTGGCCTGATCGCATTTTCGCTTCCGCAGAGGAACGACAGCATTTCCGCGACTATATTTTGAAGTGGTCCGGGCGTCCGATCGCCTCGCCGCCAGTTCTCGCCAGACTCGGCGCTGGCGGGCGGGCCAATCTTCCCGATTGAAGGAACGCAGCCTCGGGCAGCGACAACACTTGCGCTCGCTCGCAAAACATCGCCGAACGTGCTTTCTCATCTTCGATCGGTTATGAGCCGATTCCCCAAAAGTCGTCGACCATGGGCGTGGTCCTTTGCCGCCAAATATGGTTGAGTTTGTTCTTGCGCTGTCCGCCGGATGGTCGCTAAAGCATGTTGCCATATCTGTGCGTTTCTCTGGCCGACAAGCGACCTCGGCTTAATCGAATGCGACAATCGAAGGCAATTCAAATGACCCGACATCTTTCTCTTCCGCGCGATCGGATTTCCGTACTTCTGCTTGAGGGCATCAGTCAGAGCGCCGTGGACTACTTTTCGTCGTCCGGCTACGTCAATCTCACGCATTTGCCGAAGGCTCTGGATGACAAGGATCTCAAAAGTCATATAGCCGATGCGCATATCATTGGAATTCGCTCACGCACACATCTGACAGACGAAATTTTCAGATCCGCCAAAAAGCTTATCGCCGTCGGTTGTTTTTCCGTGGGGACCAATCAGGTCGACCTGGATGCAGCGCGTCGACGCGGAATCCCCGTATTCAACGCTCCTTATTCGAACACGCGCTCGGTTGCAGAGCTTGTGATCGGCGAAATCATCATGCTGACCAGGCAGATTTTCCCGCGTTCAGCATCCGCCCACAAAGGTGGGTGGGAAAAATCGGCCGTAGGCAGTCGTGAGGTGCGCGGGAAAACGCTGGGCATCGTCGGCTACGGCAACATTGGGTCGCAGCTTAGCGTCCTTGCGGAAAGCATGGGCATGATTGTGCGCTATTTCGATCCTTCAGATAAGCTTCGCCACGGCAATTCAGAGTCGATGGCAACGCTCGGCGAGCTTCTCGAAATCTCGGATTATGTGACGATGCATGTTCCGGAAACCAGTTCGACGCAAAACATGATCACTGAAGCCGAACTGCGCAGGATGAAAAAGGGAGCCATTTTCATCAACAATTCGCGCGGGACCGTGGTGGATCTCGAAGCGCTTGCCAAGGTTTTGAAAGAAGGACATCTCGCGGGTGCGGCTGTGGATGTGTTCCCGAAGGAGCCGGCATCAAATAGCGAGCGCTTCGACACGCCGCTGCAGGGTTTGGATAATGTCATTCTCACTCCGCACATCGGCGGGTCGACCGAAGAAGCCCAGGAGCGCATTGGAAGGGAAGTCTCCAGGAAGCTTGTCGAGTATTCCGACGTCGGCTCGACGCTGGGCGCGGTCAATTTTCCCCAGGTTCAATTGCCGCCACGTCCAAATGGAACGCGTTTCATCCATGTTCATGAAAATCGCCCTGGCATCCTGAACAATCTGAATACGATTTTTTCGTCCCGTGGACTGAATATCGTCGGTGAGTTCCTACAGACGCACGGCGAAACGGGTTACGTGGTCATTGAAGTCGAGGACGTTGGCGAGACGCCGGATGACATACTTGACGCGCTTCGCCAGATTCCGGGGACGATACGAGCTCGATTGGTTTACTGACGCCGGTGGGAAATTGGCATTCTCTAGGTGTTTCTGAGAGAGCTTTGTCGCCAGCGACCCAATCAGGCTAAGATTCACGCAAGGGGCGAGTCCCGTCACTTAAGAAAAGCCGATGGTGTGGAAGAACAGCGACATGCGCTCTGGCGCGGCATTGCGATCTTTCGACAGGCCTTATGTCGAAAACCACTGAAAGCTGCCCTTGATGGATATCACCGTTGAATTGTGTTCTTATCCCGATCTCGACGATCGCATCGCCATTATCAGAGCAGCGGACGAAGTCGACAGCGTCTTCGTCCGCACCGAGAGATTCAACGTTCTGATTGATACGCTGGCGACCCCGGCCCTCTGTGCGAGGGCACTCGAACTGCTTGGCGGTCATTTGCAGGATCGACCGCTCGTTGTCGTCAACTCCCATATGGACTGGGATCATTTCTGGGGCAATGCGGCACTCCGCGGCGGAGTGCCGATCGTCGCGCATGCCAAAGCACTCGAGCGGTTGCATGATCCGTCATCCCGGCAAACTCTCAGCGACAAGATGCAGGAAAGCGCGCGGTTCCATGATGTCGAGATCATCGCACCCAATATCACCTTCGCTGGCGAGGAGATGGCGCTTCATGGCGGGGACCTCACGCTGGAGCTCATTCATACGCCCGGGCACGCTCCCGACCATGTGTCTGTGTGGATTCCCGAGATTCGCGTCTGCCTGGCCGTCGACGCAGTCGAGACGCCGATTCCGGAAGTTTGGAGCAAAGCTCCGGCTGACCTTCATGCGCTTTGCTCATCGTTGCAGCGGATCCGTGATTTGAAGGCAAATCACGTTGTCCTCGCGCACGGCCAAACCTCCGCACCATCCGTCGTGGACGAAAACCTTTCCTACTTCGCAGCATTGCGCGACCGCGTCGCCGAACTAGCTGATGAACACTTGGCTGATCCGGCTCTAAACGAGCGACCCGGCCTACGACTACAGGATTTTGTCAACGTCCCGGCTGCGATGCCGGCGGAGACCGTCGTCTTCTACGAGAACTGCCACAAATCGAACCTTCGCGCGGCTGTCGAAGCGCGAAAAGCCACGTTTGCGTTCATTTAGTGCGGATAGGCTTTTGTCGGCCTATCCGCTCGATTAAGCAGGAACCTGAAACACACCATCAACATCGGTCCAAGCGAAAACTCGCCTCGTTCCGCTTTGCGGGTGAAGTTACGCAAATAACCACCCGCATTGTTGATGTGCCCTGCCCTCGTCACCGCGGTCGCGGTTTTCGGCCCGGGCGCATTGCAGGCGTTAACCACCGACCGCTTTGCTGCCCAGGTACGAAACTCACGCCGCTTGCGACTGCGACAGTCCTTCCATCGCCACGGCGCGCGCCGTCACGAAATCGATCTTGCCAGAGCCGAGTACCGGCACCTTGCCGACGGTGACTTCGGCAGGGACCATCATTTCCGTGGCGCCCTTCGATTTGGCGAATGCCAGGAAATCGCTTCGGTTCGCATCCGGCGCATCGGTCAGCAGGATAAGACGCTCGCCTTTCTTCGCGTCCGGTATAGCCGATACGACGCTGAGAGCACCAGGCCAGAGCTGCGCGGCAAGGGTCTCCACGGCGGCAAGCGAGATCATTTCGCCGCCAATCTTGGCAAAGCGCTTGGCCCGGCCGCGGATCTTGACGAAACCGTCCTCATCGATGGTGACGATGTCGCCGGTATCGTGCCAGCCCTCCCGCAGCGGCTCGAGGACGCCGGGATTGTCGGCGCGCAGGTAGCCGGCCATCACATTGGCGCCGCGAATAAGAAGACGGCCGCCCTCGTCGATGCCGGGAACCGGATCGAGCTTCCATTCCATCCCCGGCATGATCTTGCCGACCGTTCCCGTGCGGTTGTACATCGGCGTATTCAGCGAGATCACTGGGGCTGCCTCGGTCACGCCATAGCCTTCCAGGATACGCAGGCCGAATTTCTCCATATAGACCTCGCGGGTCGACGCCTTCACCGGCTCGGCGCCCGAGAAGATGTAGCGGATCGACCGGAGGTCGTAAGGATGAGCGGTGCGCGCATAGCCGTTCAGGAACGTATCCGTGCCGAAGACGATGGTGGCGTTCGAGACGTAGATCAGCTCCGGCACGATGCGGTAGTGCAGCGGCGACGGATAGAAGAACACCGGCACGCCCGAAACCAGCGGCAGGATCGTGCCCGCCGTCAGGCCGAAGGAATGGAACATCGGCAGAATGTTGAACACCTTGTCGCCGGGGTGGAAGTCTATGCGCGAGGCCGCCTGGGCTGCGTTCGATAGGATATTGCGGTGGCTCAGCACCACGCCCTTCGGCGCACCTTCGGAACCGGAGGTAAAGAGGATAACGGCCGGATCATCGGCACTGCGCTTGACCAGCGGCCGGTACTTGCGGACGAGGCCGACGATCTTGTCGAGCGAGGTGACCTGCGTGCGCAGTTCGTCCAGCCACACGAACGTCACGTGCTTTTCGAGTTCCTCGACCACCGGGCCGAGCTTGGCCTGGGTGATGAAAGCGCGTGAGCAGAGCACATGCTTGACCTCTGCCGTCCGGCAGGCCGACAGGATGTTCGCAGCGCCGGCCGTAAAATTCAGCATGGCCGGAACCTTGCCCGCCGACATGACGCCGAGGACGGTCGCGGCCGTGCCATTGGCGTTCGGCAGCATGACGCCGAGCGTCTTCTCGTTCGGGAACATCTTCCGGAACTTCGCGCCCAGCACCGCAGCACCGGTCAGGAGCTTGGCATAGGACAGCTTGCCGGCAATCGGATCTTCGACGGCGAGCTTCTTGCCGCCATATTCATGGGCGCTTTCGATGACGCGGCCGAGGACGGTGTTGTCGGTGTCGGCGGTGCGGAACATCAGCGTCGACATGATCTGATAGAGAGCGGCACCGGCCGCGATGCGCCGTTTCCTGCCCTTGAGTTCTGCCGGAACGTCGAGCTTGACCGGCTCAAGGATCGTCACCTTGACCTTGGGGAAGAGACGGCGACGAACGTGACTCGAGGTCAGATAGGAGGCGTAGCTCTTTTCCAGGCCATCGATGCGAACGGGCACGATCATCGCGCCGGTCTTGTCTGCGACCATGGCCGCGCCGTCATAGACCTTCATCAGCGTGCCGGTGACGGTCAGGCGACCCTCGGGGAAGATGCCGACCGGGCTGCCATCCTGGATCACCTTGATCAGCGAGCGCGTCGCCATCGGCTTCGTCGGGTCGAGCGGCAGGAATTTGCACTTCGTCAAAAGCGGCCGCACCCACCATTTCTTGGCGAAGGCATAGTCGATCGCAAAGACAGGCTCTTCCTCGGTGATGGCAAGCGCCAGAGCACCGTCGAGCAGGCTCACATGGTTGAGCGCGATGATCGGCGCCGGGCCGGCCTTGCGGATGTTTTCAAGACCTTCGACTTCCAGCCGCATGAAGGCGCGGAAGATAATGGAGATGAGATCGCGGAAGGCGTTGGTCGGCAGCATTTTCAGCATGACCCAGGCGATCGCGATGTTAAGCACGGAGATGCTGAGAATGATGACCGGAACCGACAGCCCGACTGCCTGCAGCACAGCCACAAGCGCCAAGCCAACGGCAATAAAGAGAGCGGACAGGACATTCGATGCGCCGATGACGCGGGCGCGGCGATCCTCATGTGCCCAGCTCTGCATGGCCGAGAAAGTCGGAACGGCCAGGAAGGCACCACCGATTGCCATACCGGCGAGGTCGATGGCAACGCGAATGGTCTTCGGTCCGGCAAAGAAGGCAAGAATGGTTTCGGCATGGGCGGTCGACTGAAGGCCCCACAGGTTCCAGGCGAGATCGAGACCGAAGAGCGCAACAATCAGCATGCCGACGGGCGCCGGCAGCAGCACGATACGGCCTGCAGCCATCCAGCCGGCGATGGCCGAGCCGATGGCGACGGAGATGGCAAAGATCGCCAGATAAGCAGGGACGACAATTTCCGAGCCGCCGAGGATGTCGGTCACCATGACCGGCAGCATCGACATGATGAAGGAGCCGACGAACCAGAACCAGCAGTTCATCAACGAGGCGCGCCAGATGCGGCTATCGGCGCGAAGTTCGTTCACGAGCCTGTAGCTGGAACGCACGACATTGGTGTCGACGACCAGATCCGGCGCCTTGGAACCGGTCGAGGGGATCATGCGCGCAGCAAACCAGCAGAGGATGGAAAGCCCCATCATCATCGGGCCGAAGATCCAGACATTCTCGCCCTCGCGGAAGGCGACTGCCGCAACCATGGTGCCCGTGAGAATGGCGATGAAAGTGCCGCCCTCGATCCAGGCATTGGCCTTGGGAAGATCCCGGCTTTCCAGATGATCCGGCAGGATGCCGTATTTGATCGGCCCGAAGAGCGAGGAGATGACGCCAAAGCCGAAAAGGGCGAGCATCAGTATCCAGATGGACGAGAAGCCGATGCCGACGACGGAGATCGCTGCCACGCCAAGCTCACATCGCTTCAGAAGCTCAGCCATCTTCGCCTTGTCATATTTGTCGGCGAGTTCGCCGGCAATCGCCGACAAGAGCAGAAACGGCACGATGAAGATGCCGCCGGCAAGCGTCACCAGCGCCGCACCCTCCGTCGCCATCTCCGCTAGAATGACAAAAACCAGAGTCTGCTTGAGAAAATTATCGTTGAAAGCGGTGAGGAACTGCGTCCAAAACAGCGGCGCAAACTTCCTCGATCTCATTAAGTGCTTTTGCATGGCGTACCCCTCATTCAGCCAACAAGACGCCACAGAGTTATTACGCAAAGGTTGAGCGCCGATACAACTCTGCGGCGTCGTTAATAAAGTTTAGTCCTGACCGTCACGATTGAACTTAACCAGCAGCTTTTCCGTGCGGGCATCCTCTACCTTGCGGATCAGCCTGTCAGCCTCGGCATTGTCGCGGATCGTCTTGGTCACGTTGACCGCCGTCTGCACCAGCATCAGGATGCCCATGGCGAGATAGCCTTTGCCCCAGAGATCGATCGGCATCATGTAGAGACCGACGAACAGCATGAAGGCGGCGGCGCCGAAGGAGATGTAGGAAAAGCTGACCCAAGCCTGGGAGTGTTTCTGGAAGCTGTCGTTCATGATCGTATCCTCTCTTATGTGTTTGATGTGTTTGGTTTCAGGCTGCTGAATTCATGCGTTCGCGAAGGCGGGCGAGCACGCCATCGGCCGAGGGGCCAAGCGGTGCGCCGAAGCCGGCGCTGGCGAGTTTTTCGATGACGATTTCGGGCCGGCTCGCGGCGTCCATTTCCTTCATGGCCGATGCGGTGATCTCGCAGCGATTTTGATAGGCCTGGAGGCGGGCAAGCGTTTCCTCGGCCTCGTCGAGCGTAACCAGGCCAGCGGCGGCGTCGCTAACGGCATTAAGCTTCTGTGTCTGTTCGGTGGCACGAGCCAGCCGCTCGCCACGCTGCAATTGCTGCAGACGCGCTTCCGATGCGCGGACGGTTGCCTTGAGCTTACCGATCGTCTGGATGAATTGCGCCTGTGCCTTCTCGGAGGCATCGCGCTCAGCCTCGAGCTGGGCAATCGCTTCTGCCGCTTCCCGGGCAAGCTCGTCACTGCCCTTCTGCAGGGCGGCAATGGCCCGGGTTTCCAGATCCGCGATGCGCGCGGTGATCGCCATGTGCTGGCTCTTTTCCTGCTCATTCTGCGCAATGGCAACCGCCACTGCTCGCCGCGCCGACTGGATGGCGCTCGCCGCGTCGCGGATCTGCTGCGCAAGCAGCGGCACGGCATTGCGATCGATGAACGCCTGCTCCGCATCGTAGGCCCGGCCGCGGATGAGCGTCAGAATTGAATTGAACATTTGTCGTCTCCCGTTTATGAACGATGTTCATGAAATGATGTATGCCAGAATCGTGAACGTCGTTCAAGAATAATTTTGAACGACGTTCAAAAATCGGATTGGAATGGTTAATGGCGAGAAAAACCCTGGAAAAGCGCGAGGATCTGAGGTTGCGGCTGATCGAGGCGGCGCGAAATCGCATCGCGACCGACGGCCTTTCCAACCTCAGGGCACGCGACGTCACGCAGGATGTCGGCTGCGCTCTTGGAGGTCTCTATACGGTCTTTGCCGATCTCGACGATCTCGTCATTCACGTCAATTCGTCGACGCTGAAGGCGCTTGAAGCCTCGCTGACGCTGGCGGAGGTCAAGGATCACACGCCGACGGACCGCCTGCGCAACCTCGCACGCGGTTATCTGCGGTTCGCGGTCGCTCATCGCAATCTGTGGAAGGCGCTCTTCGACCATCGGCCGCCGGACAATCGTCCGAGCCCCGAATGGCATCTGGAAGAGCACATGTTTTTGATGGGCATCATTGCCGAGCCGCTTGCCGAACTGCAGCCGACCATGTCGGAGACGGCGCGCGCCATCCGTGCGCGAACCCTGTTCGGCGCCGTTCACGGCGTCGTCAGCATCAGCCTCGAAGGGCGGTTCGTCGGCCTGCCGGTCGAAAGCCTGGAGCGGGAGCTCGACGACTTTATCTTGACAGTCGCGGCCGGAGCCGCGGCAAGGCAGGGCTAAAGCATGCCAGGGGATTGGGAATGGCGTGCCCGATCATCGCGCTATGTACAGTAACGCGCTGACAACAGAGACGCCGCCGATCGGGGCTAAAAATAGGAGCAGGAGTTCAAGTCCGAGCGCCCACATCAGCAATTTCTGCTGACCCGGCGTCAAGTGCGGAGGCTTTCTTTCCGGCTTCCGAGGGCTCCCTCCTCCTCCATAGAACCCATTTAAGTCGCGATACATTTGCGCCTCCATCATTTATGGAGAAACTATGGTTGCTGCACATGGTTCCTACGATGGATTTGGAACCAAGCACCGCACTCCATATCGCTGGGATTAAGATGTTTCGCCTTGAAGAGCAGTGTAGTTTCGAACAGATCATCAAGAAGAGCACGTTTCGCGCCGTCGCAATCCCTGTCGATACCGAGGAGACCGCGAAACTGGCTCTTCAGACCGTCGCCACAGCAACAGGGGCCAATCACAATTGCTGGGCCTGGCGCATCGGACAAGCCTACCGCTTTTCGGATGATGGCGAGCCGAGCGGTACGGCCGGAAAGCCGATATTGGCTGCAATCGACGGGCAGTCAGTTGACCGTGTGCTTCTGGTCGTTTCCAGATGGTTCGGCGGCGTTCTGCTTGGGACGGGAGGTCTCGTGCGAGCCTATGGCGGGAGCGCCGCAGCCTGCCTGCGGGCAGCGAAGCTCATCGCTTTTACGCCGATGATCGCCGGACAAGCGAAAATTCAGTTTAGCGATCTGGCTCTCGTAAAGGCACGCCTCGCCTCGCTCGATCAGGTTCGCATTGTCGAACAGCACTTCACCGACGAAGGTTGCGACGCGACAATCCAATTGCCTCAAGAGGATGTCCAAGCCGTCGCACAACTCATAAATGATCTTACAAACGGGCGCTCGTCGCTTCGTATGGACGACTGATCTTAATTCGATCGCTCCTCTTGAACCTATCTCGTTACCAGTTGCCGGGGTCTGCGGTATGGTCGATGCTGGCAAATTCATCTGCCTTTTCACGATCCAGCGTTATGCTGGTAGTGGAGTTTGAGTCATCCATGACCGAAAAATGAAGCGGTGGCTGCCCTTTCGTCAGCTCCTGGTACATGAGCAGGGCGGCCTCTTCGGCGGTATCAGCTTCGATTTCGTTCGCGACGATAACGTTAAACTTGCGCATCTCAGTTCCCTTATCTTTGCCGCCCTGATCCTAGCATCACCTCGCAGGACCGTCGCCTGCCGAAGCGACCGACCGGCACCTCGGCGTCCAATTCTCTCCCGCCCCATCGAAAATCTCGCATGCTACTGTAGCGTATGCTTCGGATCCAAATCCCGAACAAAGGCGTCCATCGGTTCAAGCATTCTGCGGCCATCCAATCCGGTCGCCACAACAGAGAGGCGGAACCTACCGTCGAGATTGCGGTCGAAGATCGCACCGATGACGATTTCCGCATCGCCTTCCACTTCGTCGCGAATGCGGCTCGCTGCCTCGTCCACCTCAAAGAGCGTCATATCCGAGCCGCCGGAGATCGAGACTAAAACACCCTTCGCACCTCTCATTGAAACGTCGTTCAGCAACGGATTCGCGATTGCCGCCTCGGCCGCTCTCATCGCACGGTTTTCCCCGGTCGCTTCGCCCGTGCCCATCATAGCTCGGCCCATACCTCGCATGACCGATTTCACGTCAGCGAAATCAAGGTTGATCAGGCCTTCCTTGACGATGAGATCGGTGATGCATCCAACGCCGGAATAGAGCACGCGATCGGCGGTCATGAAGGCATCCGCGAAAGTGGTCTTTGCATCGGCTATGCGAAACAAATTCTGATTGGGAATTACGATGACGGTATCGGCTGCCTGCTGCAGCGCCTCGATGCCGAGCTCCGCTGTCTTCATGCGGCGATTGCCCTCGAACGAAAACGGCTTGGTGACCACGCCGACGGTTAGGATGCCAGCCGAACGGGCAGCTTGTGCGATCACCGGCGCCGCACCCGTCCCCGTTCCGCCGCCCATTCCGGCGGTGACGAAGCACATGTGCGAACCGCTCAGATGATCCATGATCTCATCGATCGATTCCTCGGCAGCCGCGCGGCCAACTTCCGGCAGCGAACCTGCACCGAGACCTTCGGTTACATTTGCTCCGAGCTGGATGCGGCGAGCTGCCTTCGATGTCGCGAGGACCTGGGCGTCCGTGTTTGCCGCGATGAAGTCCACACCCGCCAGATTTTCGGCAATCATGTTATTGATCGCGTTTCCGCCGCCACCGCCTACGCCAATGACAGTAATGTTTGGCCTTAGGCCAGAGATGCCGCTCTTGGCGTCCGTCATGTTTACTTCCCTCATCCATCTTGGTCGCACGTCTATCGCTTCGAACAGCGAGTCGCGGTTCATCGTAGAAGCGCAACAAGGCGTTGACAGGGCAAAGGCCGACCGTTTGAGCGTAATCGGGCGGATGAAATTCCACAATTGACGGCTCGATATCGGCGGCGGATAACTCCGTCATGGCGATACGGGGTATTGCGCTCGGGAGCATCTGGATGGCTGCGCATGAAAGAAAGTGAGCGTTTGGCGATCATTGCGAACGCGATAGCGGCGTTCAATGAGAGCAATCGTGAGCTGGCAAAGCAGCTTTGCGAAGCCGGTTTAAATCAGTTTCCATCGGATCCGTCGCTCTCTCATCTTTTGGCAGCTATTCTGTTTGCAGAAGAAGATTTTTCCGGTGCTCGGGAAAAAATAGAGACGAGTCTTGCAGCTCAACCAAGGAACGCCCCCGCCCTCTTTCTCGCCGGTAAAATTTATCGAGCAGAGCATAAACTGGAAGCGGCATTGATGCAGCTTGAGAAAGCGGCAAGCCTGGAAGTCCGGCTGGAGATTTTTGTCGAGAAAGCCCGAATTTTCGACCAGATGGGCAACAAGTCGGCTGCACGCGATGCTTGGAGCATGGTTCTCAATGCCAAGCCGACATCCCTGGAAGCTTTGAATCGGCTCAGTTCGCTAGCGAGAGGACGTGGCGCCCTCGTTGAAGCAGAGCAACTGCTCGAACGCGCCGTTGCCCTCGAAGACCATCCAAAAATTTGGTTTGAGTTAGCACTCGTGCGGCACGATCTGCAGAACCTGGACGGCGCAGCCGAGGCTTACCAACGTGTGCTCGAAATGAACGCAGATGCGCCGGAGGCGGCCGTTAACTTGGGTGTCGTATTGCAAGAGGCGGGCAGAATGGACGAGGCGATGGCGGCCTTCTCGACGGCTTATGCGCTGGACGCATCCACGTTTGGCGTCATTGCCATGGCTCTTACCTCGGCGCCGTGCGGTCGGCTGTGGCTCGACGAGGAGGTTCTGCGTCAATCATTGGTTAGCGGAGCGACCGCGCTTGGCCCGAAATCGCTTGCGGTAGACGCCCGGTGTTGAAAGCACGGTGGCAACCGTCTGCGTATACGCTTCCTGCCGTTGCTCATCCAACTCCTCAAAAACAAGTTCGGGCATGCTGCGTGGAACCGCAAAACACTGTGCGACCGGCGTTCCGCGGGCCAGGATCCCCGAGAATTCAGGTTCAGTCCAAATTGCCGGGAAATTGATCCCGCCGTCAGTAAACCGGTCGGAATCCACAAGGCCTGTGACAAGCCGAAAGGGAAGATCGGCACGGTTGATGGGATGTGTTGCAAAGAGCGACCAGCCATCATCGAGCTGGATTGTCCAGAAACTGTTGAATTTGACCGCCGCCTGCCCGGCGATTTCAAACGGGCTGCCGGTCAATTGCCCAGGCGTATGAAAACTGAGCGGCGATCGAGGATGTCGCTCGGTGGCTGGCGACGGAATATCCCAATTCCAGGAAAAGGCACCCTTATCCACAAGCACATCGCACGGCAAAAGTATCGTGAAGCCATACGCCATCGCATCGACCACGGGAGGGCACTGCTTCAAAGTGCGCACGTCGCGACCGTGAATTGCCGAATAGGCGGTGTTGGGCATAGTGCGCAGCCAGTCCGGCAGCGCACTGCGAGCAAGGACGGGACGCGGCAGATATTCGGCCAAAGCCGGGTCACATCGGAAAATAATACGCATTGCGCCCGCCTCCAGTGCTGTCCGCCGGTCAAGACCGACGAGTTGGGGGACGCTATCATGGGAATCTTCGCATTGATACACGGCCGTGCGCTCGTTCCCGCAGAGCAATTTGCGGCCGGCGTCAGAGAACTAGGCTAGTTCGACGCCTTCAGCACCCGATGCGTACTCGAATCCATCGCCTGGCCGGTTTCTTTTGCATCCTTCGCCATTCCCTTTACCGTGTTTGCGCAAGACGATAGCGTCAACAGGACCAGCATTGCAGTGGCGAGTGAGACTTTGAGCATCGTTAAATCTCCCCATGGAATGGTATGGATTCAATTTAACCGCGCATCTTTTCTTTTCAAGGAAGGCCGATCCGAAACTCGCATAGGGGTCGATTCTCAACGGACGTGGAGGGTATGGAGATGGCAGCATCTCGGATTGCCGGTGTGATGGTTGCGGGCTATGTAATCGGCAATAGGCTCTGAAATAGCGAGGGCTTTCGGAATGGCTCATTCGCTTCTGAAACTGAAACGCGTATATGACGAACCCTCGAACGAAGACGGTCGCAGGGTGCTTGTCGATCGGTTGTGGCCACGCGGTCTATCCAAGAAAGATGCGGAACTGAGCGACTGGATCAAGGAAGTGGCTCCATCGCCGGAGCTCCGGAAGTGGTTTGATCACAGGCCGGAGCGGTTCATGGACTTTCGGGAAAGATACCGGCAGGAACTGGCGTCGAATCCGGCGGTGCAGGCATTGCTTCATTTTGAGGATGGACCGGTGACACTGCTGTATGGCGCGAAGGATCCGGTTCACAACCATGCAGTGGTGCTTCTGGAGTTTCTGAAGACCTTGGAAGATCGGGGCTCGTGACCAGCGCGGTTTAAACAGGAAACGAAGAATGTTAGCGGGCGATCGACACGAAAATGAGTCGCGACTCATCATAATGTTTGGAGGCTCGAAGGCGAATTCGGTCGCTCGAACGCAACCATTTCTCTTTATGCCAAAGCGCTAATCAAGATGGGCGCTTCATCGGGCAATGCGGCTAACCGATGGAGAAAACAGGGAGAATCGTGATTCGTTGCTTAGCCGGGAAACGGCGTTAGGATTGCTCTAACCTTATTTTGCTGGACGAAAACACAGAATCATGGCCTTTGTTAGCGGGTGGCGGCCGATAGAACGAGTGTAGGCCGCCAAGAGGGACAG
>NZ_CP104160.1:0-539141 GCF_025200735.1 Rhizobium sp. CB3060
ATGAACGCTAATTCGATGGCTTCGCTTAAGATGCCGATGCACTTTGAAGATCAAATCCTTGAACAGGGTGATTTGATTTCGAAAAAGCTGCACCTACTTAGCGTACAACGATTCCCGCCGAACGCGAAAAAGACATTGCGAAGCTTCTCGCTGGCAGAGGTCGCGACCTATGTCGGCGTATCGCAAAGCACACTGAAAAAACTGCATCTGGAGGGAAAGGGCCCCTCCCCTCAAACCTCGTCCTCGGGTCGTCGCTCCTATACCGCCGAACAAATGTTGGAACTTCGCCAATATCTGGATACGCACAGTCGATCCGACAACCGCATGTATGTTCCCCATCGGCGCGGCGGTGAAAAGCTGCAGGTGCTTGCTGTAGTCAACTTCAAGGGAGGCTCGGGGAAAACCACGACCGCTGCCCATTTGGCGCAGTACCTGGCATTGACCGGGCATCGCGTCCTCGCCGTAGACCTCGACCCTCAAGCATCCCTTTCGTCTCTGCACGGTTTCCAACCGGAGCTCGATCAGATTGCGTCGATCTATGACGCAATTCGTTACGATGGTGCGAGAAAGCCAATCTCGGAAATCATCCAGACCACTAATTTCCCCGGATTGGACATTGTCCCTGCAAACCTGGATTTGCAGGAGTATGAATATGACACGCCGCTTGCGATGTCTGATAAGTCTTCCAATGAAGGCAAAACGTTTTTCACCCGCATATCGCGGGCTTTAGCTGAGGTCGACGATCGTTATGATGTCGTCGTCGTCGACTGTCCACCGCAGCTCGGATATTTGACGCTGACCGCACTGACCGCAGCCACAAGTGTTCTGATAACAATCCATCCGCAGATGCTCGACGTGATGTCGATGGGTCAGTTCCTTCTGATGCTTGGTGGAATTCTAAAGCCGATCCGTGCGGCTGGCGCGGAAGTGAACCTCTCCTGGTACAGATACTTGATCACGCGCTACGAGCCGACCGATGTTCCCCAAGCCCAGATGGTCGGCTTTATGTCCACGATGTTCCACGAGTTCATACTAAAGAACCAGATGGTGAAGTCGACGGCGGTTTCGGATGCCGGGATTACCAAGCAAACGCTGTACGAAGTTGATCGGGCATCCATGAATAGAGGCACGTATGACCGTGCGATGGAATCGTTGGATGCCGTGAATGCTGAAATTGCCGGCCTCGTTCACGAATCATGGGGGCGCCGATTTGTCGGCTGACAAAAACGGAATTTTTATGCGGAAAAACAAACAGCTAACGGCTGTTCGGAGCAAATGATATGGCACGGAAAAATCTGCTCGAGGGACTTGCTGACCTGCATGAAGATAGCGCGGCACCCGCATATCCAATGCGAGGCGCAGGCAAATCTCTCGTGCGTTCGCTGGACGAGTTGGCAAAGCAAGCTGATAAATTTCTCGAAGGCGAGGCAATTATCGAACTCGATCCGGCACAAATTGAAGGCTCTTTCGTAAAGGATCGGATTTCAGACGACGACGGCGAGTATCAAGATCTGCTAGAGGCGATTCGAGTACGTGGGCAGGACACGCCTATTCTCGTGCGGCCCCACACGAAGGTCGATGGTCTTTATCAGGTCGTCTTCGGCCACAGACGGGTAAGAGCGGCAAGGGACCTCGGCAGAAAAGTCCGGGCTGTTGTCAAAGCAATCGACGACCGTTCCCATGTCATTGCTCAAGGGCAGGAAAATTCCGCGCGTGCGAATCTCTCTTTTATCGAAAGGGCGCTATTCGCCAAGCGCCTGGATGATCTTGGCTATGGCCGAGAGGTGATTTCCTTGGCATTGTCGGCAAATGCGGCTTCGATCTCGAAGATGATGACGGTGGCAGAGCGCATCTCGGCTGACGTCATAGAAAAAATCGGATCAGCTCCGGGTGTGGGTCGAGAGCGTTGGGTAGAGCTTTCACTTCTAGTCGGAAAATTCGTCAATAGCGGCAAAGTGTCAGAAGTTTTGAGCGCGGACGGCTTCGACGCATTGCCGTCGGATGAACGCTTTTCATCTCTGTATAAGGCGCTCAACAGATCAGCGCGGCCTGTGAGGAAGGCGGAGGTTTCGACTCAAAAGGCGAAGTGGCAGCCCCGGGACAAGGCAGTGCAGGCTGAAATCAAGAATACGGGCAAAGCTTTCTCGCTCTCGATGAAGGCGAAGAATGCTGGCCGTTTCGGAGAATATCTTTCCCGCAATTTGGATGCGCTCTACGAGCAATTCCTCAAGGAGGGAAGCAAAGGAGACTGAAGCCGCAAAAGAAAAAGGCCCCCAACGACCCAAGTCGTGGAAGCCCTTCTCGTATTCCCTAAGCAAGATCGAGAATCGCATTTCCACGAATCCCTGTCAAGAGTCGTAACCGTCGATTTGGCGGGCGGATGTCTTTTGCCTCAATTAAGGTGAGAGAAAAAATGCAGATTGGAAGTGTGACGACGCCCTTCGGGCGGCGGCCGATGTCGCTTGCCCAGGTAAGAGGGCAAATGAAAACGGCTGAGATGCGGCCGGGTAAGACGGCCGACAAATGGAAGATCTTTCGCGATGCCTCGGAGGCGCGGGCAGCGCTCGGCATTCAGGACCGCGCCCTTGCTGTTCTTGATGCGCTCTTGACCTTTTACCCGGATAATGAGCTTTCGGAAGAGCGCGGCCTGGTGGTGTTCCCGTCAAATGAACAGCTTTCCGTTCGAGCGCATGGTATTGCTGGCACGACATTGCGACGACACCTTGCCGCACTCGTCGATGCTGGACTGATCCAGCGCAAGGACAGTGCGAATGGCAAACGATACGCCCGAAAGGACAATGGTGGCCAGATCGAAGATGCGTTCGGCTTCAGCCTCGCGCCACTGCTTGCTCGGGCCGAAGAGCTTGCGCAGCTCGCGCAGCAGGTAGCGGCCGAGCGCCGGCACTTCCGCAGCGCCAAGGAAGCACTGACGATCTGCCGTCGCGATGTTCGTAAGCTGCTGACGGCTGCGATAGAAGAGGGCGCTTCTGGCGATTGGGAAAAGCTGGAAGGTCACTACGTGCAGCTCCTCGCCCGCGCCCCCCGCTCCCCGACCCTCAAAGATATTGAATCCGTCCTCAACGAAATGCGAATGTTGCGTGAAGAGATCATCAACCAACTGGAAATTCAGGAAGATTCTCAAAAAACAGATGGCAATGATGGCCAGAATGGACGTCACATACAGAATTCAAAACCCGAATCCAGCAATGAACTTGAACCTCGCTCTGAAGAAGAGCAGGGCGCGAAATCGAACCCAGACATTGGGCGGATGCGAGAGCCGATAAAGGCGTTTCCGCTGGGAATCGTGTTGCAGGCCTGCCCTGAGATTTCGAACTACGGGCCGGGCGGCACGATCGGCAGTTGGCGCGATCTCATGTCGGCCGCGGTGGTCGTTCGATCGATGCTGGGCGTCAGCCCGAGCGCCTACCAGAATGCCTGCGAGGCACTGGGGGCCGAGAATGCTGCGGCGGTGATGGCCTGCATCCTCGAAAGGGCAGGGCACATCAACAATGCGGGCGGTTATTTGCGTGACCTCACCCGCAAGGCAGAACGCGGCGAGTTTTCACTTGGGCCGATGTTGATGGCGTTGATGCGAATGAATGGTTCGCCAGGCCGGAGAGCATCGTGAGCAACAAAAAAGCTGATATTGCTTGGAGACCGCAGCAGGTAAGATGCTCGCTTGTGGTCTCCCGAGTATCGCCGATAAGCTAGTAATCTAAAATGGGATCGCTGAGAACATGCATAGTCGAAGGGCCGTAAGCTCGGATTCGGCGGAGCTGGGTAGCCTTCTGAACGGAAATCATCCGCGCCGGCGGAACGACGGCGCTGGAGACAACCGCTTTCTGCCGACGAGTTCGCCGATGGTTTGTTAATCGCGAGTTTGCGCTTGCTTTTATGTTGTGGAACACGATCGGCTGCTTGTCGGCTTTCAGTCGTTGAGCCTGTACGGTGATCTACCGTTTTGTTGACATCGCTACATTTGCACGCGCGAACCCAAAGATCGGCAGCGCTCTTTTCCGTGAACTCGGACAACAGCGAAGAACTTGTGTTCGAATTCATCATGTGACCATACGTGCCGATAACATCAGGGGTCTTGCTATCACCAATATGGGATTTGAGGATTATGCTAGTCTCATAGATATTCCGCTTCTGGATGGACACCATTCGACCCAAGAAGCGCTTCAAGTTGGGTCGCTGTGCCACATACGGCGGGGCGACTAACTTATCGATGATTTCGGCACAGGCCGAGATCTCGCAATTTAAGAGCAGGCGGTCCCGAAGGCGCTTTTTGAACCTGTTACCGCGGCTCCGGTCCAATGGCGTCAGAGCGGTCTGACGTTTTCCGCCTTTAACTTGCCGGTCTTTCGATCCTGACCGAGATCGTAGGAAACGGACTGTCCCTCTCTGAGCAAATCGCCATATTGCAGGGCGGTGACATGCACGAAAACGTCGCCTCCTCCGCTTTCCGGCGTGATGAAACCAAAGCCTTTATCGGCGTTGAAGAACTTAACCCTGCCAGTTGGCATAACAATCCTCGTGTCTTCGCAATTTAAGCAGCAAACTAATGACTCGTCACAGCAAGAATCAAGCCAGTCTGCTTTCGCGAGTGATGTCGCGCTCTTCGGATAGAGTGGACGAAAGGCCGTGCCCGACCCGTTGTTTCTATCGCTCTGGCTCCGGCAGGTTTAAGGTGTAACGCGTATGGCGGCGTTCGCCGGTGCGGTTCATCGCTCCCTTCTCAACCATATCGCGAAGGTCTCGAGTAGCCGTCGCCCGGGACGCCCCTGTAATCGAGATGTAGTTTTCCGCGCTTAGGCCGCCTTTGAAGCCCTCAATCCCTTCGCGGAACATGCGGGAGATAGCCTTGTCTTGGCGCTTGTTGAACTGGCCGCTGAACCGTCCATAGAACTTTGCCTTGCGGATATAAAACGCAACGCGCGTGAGAGTCGTCTGCTGCGCATCGAGAATGGTTTGCGAGAAGTAGAAGAGCCATTCGGTTATATCGAGCTTGCGCTGATTTTTTTCGAGCTCTCCGTAATAAGCCTTACGGCTCTTTTCGATCGCATATGCAAGCGAGATCAGGCTCGGTTGCCCGATGTTTTGCGCGAGCGACTTTTCTGCCAATGCTCGGCCGATTCTGCCGTTTCCATCCTCGAATGGATGGATGCTTTCGAAGTAAAGGTGACTTATGCCAGCGCGCGTCAGAGCGGGGAGGGGACTTTCGCCCTCCGGTCCGGATCTGTTGAACCAGGAGACATAACGGTCCATTTCGGACTGTACCTGCCTAGAAGGCGGTGCCTCGAAGTGAATGGTGGGCTTGTCGAAGCGGCCGGAGACGATTTGCATCGCGTCCTCGTGAGTCCGATAGCTACCGATCGTTGCGAGATGGCTGTTGCCTGCCATAAGCATCGAATGCCACCGAAAGAGGATTTCATGGTCGAGCGGTTTGGACCACGTCTCGAAGAGGTGGATCATCATCTCGGCGATGCCACGTTCCTGAGGCCTGATCGCCCTGTTGTCGGCATCAAGGCCGAACTGCCGACGCAGCGACGACTGCACGCTCAGCCGATCCAGCATCTCACCCTCGATCTCTGAGGTTTTCACGGCCTCATCGCTCAAAAGCTCGATCCGCAGCGACTTGCCGTCCTCCTCATTGAAGTGACGCACGGCCCCGATGACCTCTCCCGAGGACTTGAGAAACTGCCGCTCGAGCGGTTCGAGCGGTTCACGATCGTAGCTGAAGTGCGGCCAGCCGAGTTGCGTCCAATTCCAGTGCATGAGTTATAGCCCTTCCTCCTATAACTCAATTATGCTGGAGGTTGTGAGTTATAGCAAGCGGAGCTATCGCTCATGCACCCAATGCAGCCTCCAGTCGACCCGAGTTATAAGAGCGACTTTGCTACTGTAACCACCTCGGTGGTTGGCAGAAAATGATAGGACCGCTTGCGCCATTGGGCAGGAAATCCACCGTGGCCGGCTTGGCCGAACAGGTCGTGGCAAGCACGGATTAGAAGGAGATTTCCGCCGGTAACGGAAGCTCGCGGGGCAAAAAGCTCGGGCGCTCCCTTATCAATAACCTACTCAAGGACGAACTAAGCCGAAGCGATGTGCCTCGTCCAACAGCGCTCTGACGGAAGAGGGCTGCCACTTCCTACCACCACGCGCCGGCCGTTCTCCCATTTGATCCAGTTGCACGGCAATGTCGCGCAGCGACAAACTGGGATCGGCGATGGTGATCGCGGCGACAAGTTTCATCAAATGATCCTCGGGCGCGCGACGCGGTGAGCGAGCCAGCAGCTCAGGCTCCGCAAGCTTCTCGCGAACCATCCGATGCACCGCGCGGCGGAGTCGCTCGACCGTCCAATCATGACCGCGGCGATTGAGGATGCGGACGACGTTGTCCCAGCTATGCTGCGGGCGCAACTGCCGCACCGTCGGGAGCCAGGTCTGTGCCGACGAGATCAGTTCGTCGAGATAAAGCTTTTCGCGCGCTTGCGACACCGCCTTGATCGCTTCCGGTCGGCGCTCGCGCAGACCGGGATTGCCGGGAAGCCTGCCTCTGGCTTTCGCCGCCTTGATGCCGGCTTTGGTTCGTTCGGCAATCAGGGCGCGCTCGAGCTGGGCGACGGCGCCAAGCACTTGCAGCGAAAACATGCCCTGCGGCGTCGACGTGTCGATCGGATCGCGCAGCGATCGGAAATGCACCCCGCGCCCATCAAGGTCCTCGATCACTTGCAGCAGATGGCTGACCGATCGGGCCAGGCGATCGAGACGAACAACGACGAGCACGTCGCCGGCAGTGAGATCCTTCAGCAGTTTGGTGAGCACCGGTCGCGCGCGTGAGATGCCGGATCCATGCTCCTGGTGGACGCGGTAGCACCCGGCGGCGCGCAGCTCGTCGACCTGGGCGTCGTTGAGCTGATCGTCGGTCGACACCCGCGCATATCCGATCAGCCGTCGCGGCGGGGGAGGCGAGCTGGCGCTTGCAACCTGCGGCATCAGTTTTGGCTCGTTTTTGATGGCGTTTGTACAGATAATGAATGCATGAGAAAACGAAGGTTTGCAAGCGTGTTTTATGGTTGAAATGGAGCGCCATTCAGCGCGTTTTCTCGGTTGAGCCCGGCCACCGCTCATCGCGGCCCCTCAAAGCGCGCCAGTGGGCAATTCTGGCGGAAATGCAATGAAATCGGCTGTTTCGGAGGCGAGCGAAGCTGGACCTGTCATTTGGACAGGCTTTGGTGCCAAGACGCGGTCTGGGGAGGGGAGGAGTTCGACCGGCCCGGCGCGTCATTTCCGCTCGATCAGGCGGAATTTTCCAGCGATCCCAAATGAAAAGGCCGCAAAAAGCCTGGATTGCGGGCTTTCCGCCGATCCCCGATGACTGACATCGCTGATTTGCGCCGCCAAATCCATCACTATCGATACTTGATCCTTATCGGTGGTGAGACACCTAACCAGCAGCCATATCCAGTGAGGAACTGTAACTTTAAGATAGAGTTCGTTTAGCAAATCATTTACCATGATTTCAATGTCTTACGATTTATCGAAGTTGCCCATAAACAGCCTGGTTGGACCGGCTTTTGATGCCGGCATCGCTTTGGCTCGTCTTGACGAGCGCATCGCCCGCTCGCCGGTCGGGCAGGGTTTTGTCGAACGCACCCACTTCACTGACGCCTGCTCATCACTCTGGCTCGACGGTGAACTGGTCCACCTCGAAGACCTGGTTCTGCACGATGCGACAAGGGATATTCGCACACCCACCCATGAACTGACAATCGCCCGCGACGTACTCCGCACCCGTCGGCGTATCGCCGCACAGCCCCCCGCCTGGGCCCTGTCGGCGGACGGTGTGCGCACCCTCCGGCAGACCTCGCCCGTGAAGTCACCCGAAGCCGAACAGACCGAGACGGGCGGCGGCGCCGGCCGCGTCGCTGCGGTCGAGCCCGACGGGGAGGGGGACCCCGACGATGGCGACAGTCTGCCCGGCGTTGACTACGCGGCCATCGAAGCCGTGTTGGCCCGATCGGAAGCGGCGATCGAAGAAGCCAGAAAACCCGGTCGCGTCAGCGCGGCGGAAAAAGATCCGCTGGTCTATGATCTCGATTGGGACGAAGATGCGCGATTGGACGAATGGCGCGACGTGCTGCGGCAGGCCGAACACCTGCCGGCGGTGCTGCAGGCGATGGTCGCCCTCGATGCCTGGAACGAGTTGGCCGTCCTGCAGCATGCACCCTGGCTCGGCCGGCTGCTGGCCGCCTCGATCCTACGCCAGGCCGACGTCACCACGCAAAGTCATCTCGCGGCGCTTAATCTCGGCCTGAAAACCATTCCGGTCGATCGGCGCCGTCATCGCGACCGGCAAACCCGGCTGATCGCCATCGCCCACGGTTTTCTGGCGGCCGCCGAGATCGGGCTCAAAGAACATGACCGCCTGGCGCTGGCGCGGCAGATGATGGAGCGCAAACTGACCGGCCGGCGGGCGTCGTCAAAACTGCCGGAACTGATCGAGTTCGTCATGGCGAAGCCGCTCGTCTCCGCCGGCATGGTGGTGAAGACGCTCGGCGTGACGCCGCAGGCGGCGCGGCGGATCGTTGGCGAGCTCGGACTGCGCGAGATGACCGGGAGGGGGAGGTTTCGGGCGTGGGGAATTGTGTGACCGCAGCTCGCGGCTACAGGCAGTGGACCAGTTTCTGGCTTCGGACAAGTTCGTTGATTCGACTTTAGATCCCGCCGCGCACCAAGGACCATTGCAGCTTGCCGTCGATTACTTACCCTTTCTTCCTTGTTGTCCCGAACTCGCGCCACATCGACGCTGATATCCCTGCGCTGTAGAGTTCGGCCAACTCTATCTGGGACAGGTTCTCCAACTCGGTTCGCGGATAATACTGTGAAAGCCATTCCATCAGATTTTCACGCGACGATTGGCAGTAAGTGTTAAACACGAAATCGAACAACTCGAGCGGATGACGCGAGACGGGGCCGCGAGCATTCTCGTTCTCAAGGCCCTGAAAGAGCAGGATGAACGGGTCGCTTGAGAAGGTCATAGGAATTGCCGTCAACGATTGTACAGCCTGCAGGAGCTGATAAGCCTCGAGGTGACGCATTCTCGCTCTGTGCAGACTAAGCATGTCGGATGCCCTGTCCGGGGGAAAGTCGTCGATCTTGAAGCCGCTATATGCTGCCTCGAAATGCTCGCCACCAGGCCCCAATCCTTCGATGATCAGCGGACGATTCGTCACGAAAACGTAGGCGGCCGGCGCCGGCAACTTATCCATCGTGAGCGTCTTCTCTGCATCGTCGATCTGTTCATAGAACGATTTTAGCCAAGCGGGATCCCCAGAACCGCCAATGGATCGGTTCACTTCGATGAACACGATCCTGGGATGATCGGCGGCCTTCTTCAGCGCGTCGTGTAACTTGCTTTTGATGGGGGGCTGCAGATCCGACCTACCGGCGCGCTTCGAACTCGACGAAACTGCCTTTGCCTCAACTGAAAACTTAAAGCCGGTCCCCCGATTGATCGCCGTGAACTCGCAATGTCGTCGAGTGACGTCCCGCTCGTCCTCGAACACGATTCCAAAGCCCCCTCGCGCGAAAATGCTGATCACGAATGCTTCGTATAGGGCTCCCTCAAATTGGCCGGGATCCTTCAATCGCCTCATCAATTCTGCGGGAATTTCTTCATTGTGGGCACAGAGATAGAGGTCGTAAGCCAGACCCAAAAAGGACAACATCGCCCCCGTCGGTTGAATATTCACCAGGCCTTCAGGATTCAACTCGCCTCTGTTTGTCGCTGTGCGAATGAGCTCAGCTTGCGCTACAACCGGATGCCGATCTATCTCTGGCTTTGCCAGCTCTTGGCTCCACCACTCCATTCCAAAGCAGAACACGGTGTGTCCCATGAGGAAATCCGGAAAAGTTTTCCAGCTTTCTGAGGTCAAGATCGTCTGATTGACCCGGACCGACCGCCTCTCTCCGCTTTTCCAGGATTCGATGGGCCGGCCGTACCCATGGATGCGTCGGAGACTCGTCGTGAGAAGCTCTTGTGGATTTGCGTTTCGCATCAGGTCGTCAAGCGGACGAGATGCGCCGGAAAGAAGGTCGAGATGCTTCAGATAATGTCCATGGCACTGGCGATAGAGCCGGCCGGATCGGCAAGGGCATGCGTCATCGTCAGCAAAGCGTGAATGCACGACATTTCACTCCGCTATATCCAATTCCGGTGTCGGATTCTGTCTCGTGGTCTTTTTTTGTTTCAAAGTTGTGTGCCCCCGATAGTCCTTGCCATAACCGCTCACGAGTGCCGCCACGATGGGCTCGCTCTGAAAGATATCATAGTCGGGCAGCGATATAGTGAGCCCGCCGTCCTTGAGATAGCCAGGCTTTTGGAGCGAAGTTGCCCGATTGCGAGGAAAACCCAGTTCAAAGATCAACCCGTGCATCGCCATTGTCACCACCTGCTGGGCTGTACCTGAAACATGGCCGCTGGGGGGAAAGATGAAATGTGCGAGCGATAGCCCGTCAAAACCGCCGGGTGTCCGGTCAACGAGACGCCCGAGGCGGACGGAAAATAGTTTCAACGGGCTCTGATCGCGGTCGAGAATAAGCTGCCGGATCCGTTCTCGCATTCTGCGATCGATCCGAACAGGCGTGTAGCCACGAATGAGACTCGCTCTCCATAGGACGGAAACAGCGAATATCGCCATTTCCTTCGCGCTGAAGTTTCCTTTTAGACCGTCGCCGCGGTCAACCTGCTGCTTCAAATTCGTCAGAAAACGGATTGCCGGAGCGTCGATTTCCTTGTTCGTCATTTCCTCGCACTGTGCGCAAAGAAGCTTGCCCTTCAGAACGTCGCCTCCTCTGCGGATCTTACCCGGCCCGATGGGCATCAAGATCGCGGATCCGCCATTTGCCCGCAGGATTGGACGGATGAACGCCTTCGGTATCGCATGGGATTCACATAGTTCAGCAGCTGTAAGACATAACGCGCAAAATCCGGACACGGTATTCTCCAAACGTTCCCGATAGATTGGACACTAACCTCAGCATCGGTCCCGGCCGTTCCAATGAGCGTCATCCGCCCAAAACGCGAACCGCCAGTACCGCAAAAAGGATTAAGACCAGTGCGCAAATTGCAAATCGTCCGCCGGCGGAAGCCTCCATACCGAGGAATTTGATTTTGAGATAATCGATGGGGTCTTTCATGGCGCACCTCTCAGCAAAAAAACGAGTGGTGCTGCCTGCTGCCGCATATTGCCAAGTTTGGATCCCGACGCAAGTGAGATCACATGGAGAGCAACTGCCCTGTGTCTTCAAAGCGGCTTTAAAAGGTCTTCAAATGTCTTCAAGACCTTAGCTTGTCATCACAAATGCGTGATCGCTTTGCAATGCTCGATGAGGTTGCGGACTACCCTACCGCCAACTATGGCACCGGACTGAGAATTAACCCGCCTTGGTCCAAATTCACTCACATCGACGGCCGGCCTCGCTAGACCATCCCGACGCCGTCCGATCCGAGAAACCGGCTCGGAGGATTGTTATAGCGGTCACGGTCGTACACATACATCAAGAGTTTTTCTGCCCGGGTAACCGCGACGTAAAATTGCCGCCGTTCTGCATCGACCGCCTCAGGGGTACGTGCCTTGAAATGCGGCATAGAACCTTCCTTCAGACCGATCACTGCAACAGCCGCAAATTCCCGTCCCTTCGATTCGTGGATGGTCATCAACCGCAACGCTTTGTCAGGGCTGGCAAACATGCCGAGGTCATCGATTGAAAGGTTGTCGACATCGATACCGTTGTGCCGCATGTCCGAAACCATCTCCTGCACGGAAGCGGGGAAGTCGGCTTGGTGTTTCGGCGGGATCCACTGGTCTTCCACCAGGACACGACCGACCTCCTGGGCCATCGCGTCGAGCCATTCGACGCCGTCGAGCGATCGCGCCAAGTCCTTCGCGATCCGTAGGAGCGCAACCATAGTTCGCCGTCCGTCAAAGCCATAGACGTCAAATCGGCTTTCGCCGGTGGCATCCTGGATCGCATTGAAGGTCGCTCGCTCCAGCTGCCGAACGTTGTACAGATGCTCATCTGTAATGGCGGCGCCGAGCTGCTCTGCCAGTGACGCGAAAAGGCGCGAGCGCCTGTAGGGCCTTGCACCCGGGCCAACCACACGGATCCCGTAGTCCCGAAGAGCACGAGAAATGGGATAAAGCGCGTTCCAGCTCTTTGCCAAGATTGCTGACCGGCCCAATGGCAACTTCATGCGCTCGATTGCCGGCAGGAACTCGTCCGTTATAGCATCGAAGACGTTCCCCGTCGAAACGAGGTGGACCGGCTCTAGGCAATTCTTCGCTTTGCCCTCGCTTGTCATTGCCGGATTGCGAGGAAAGAGACGCTCGGCATGTTCGACGACTGCCGGACTGGATCGAAAATTCCACGATAGGGACAGGTCGCGCTTGGCGCCGATCTCGTCAGCGAAGGGGTCGATGAGCTCGGGTCGCGCGCCCGCAAATCCGAAGATCGACTGAGCAGGATCGCCGACAAGGAAGAACTTCGAGCGCTTCTCCTCATGCAAAAGTCGGAGGATCTCGACCTGGATTTCCGTCGTATCCTGAAACTCGTCGATCAGAAACGAACCAAACTTCGTCGCGACAGATCGGGAAACCTCTCGATCGTCCTGCAGCAGGCAGTAGGAATGATAGAGGATACTGGCGAAGTCGATAAAACCGCGCTCGGCTGCCAGTCGCATGAAGTGCGGCGCCGCCAGAGCGATCATGTCATCTTCCAGGGCCGATCCGATATACGCACCGCTGGCGTCGAGGCCGATCCCGCCGAAACGCACATAATCTTCGAAACGAAGATCATATCGGCCGGCAATCTCCGCGGCGAGATCGGCGATTTCGACGAACTCGGCTCTCTCCGAGGTCAACACCTTCATCGTACCGGAAAACCCTGCGACTCGGCTCGCGAAGGGCCGCAGGATATGATGCAGACAGAACGAATGTATCGTCGAAACGACATAGTTTGTCTGATCATCCGGCATGAGGTGGGCCGCCACGCGGGCGTCGATTTCGTTGACCGCGGCGTTGGTGTAGGTGATGCATGCTACCGCAAAGGGCGTCCCCCGGACCTCCTCTACCTCCTTAACGAGCCTTGCAACGATCGTCCGCGTCTTGCCGCTTCCTGGGCACGCCTTCAAAAGGAGATTGCCGGGATGATCGAGAGCGAGCTGTTGTTGCGGTGTCAGCTTCATTCGAGCAGCCAGTCTACAGCGTCGCGAACATAGTCAGGGATGGCGGCCTTTTCCGAAATGTTTTCGGCTGCGAGCTGCGCAAAGCGCGCCTTACCGAACCGCTTGGCCGTGTTTAACACGCTCTTCTTCAAGCCGTCGTCAACCAACCCGAAGAGATCGGCCATCTCGAGTTTTTTGGAAATCCGGGGCGCGCCGATGCGCGCTGCTGCCTTCTGCAGCATGTCCAGATTCTCGGGAAGGGTGATCTCCCGTTCGAACGTTGTTGCGCCCAGGAAGATCTTTACATACTTCCCTTCCAAGGCGCTCAGAACCTCCTTCTCCGGCACGTCGAGGTCGTCTTGGTCTTCGTCATCTGTCGGCTTGGCGTCCGACGGTTCCTGATCTGCATCGGCCACGATCGCGCAACGCTTCGGCAGACCGATCTCAGAAAACAGCCGTGCATAGGCTCCGAAATGGACGCCGTGAATGGGCACGATCGAGATTCCGGCCCGTTCGAGGTCTATCCCCATCGCTGATCTGATCAGGCCCGGAAGCAGAAAAGCCTCCGCCGCTCCCTCGACGAGCATTACATTGCGGGCGAAAAGTAGGTTCGACTTCGTCGCATCCAGATAGCGTTCAAGATCGGCAACGTCGTGCGGTGTCAGCGCAGTGTTCGAGGCAATGGTCGAAACGTAAGGCGCGGTACCGCCCGTATTGGTCATCATGACATACGACGACAACGGTGCTTTCGCCGTCACCTGCGTGCTGTGGGTCGTGACAATCGACTGGAACGGCAAATCACGAAGAGCGTCCAGCAGGACGCTCTGGAGCTGCGGATGCAGATGTGCCTCGGGCTCCTCGATCAGGATCAGTTCGCCCGCCGCCTTGCCTTCAGCGGCGCGCTTGCGAAACTGCTCGATCAAGATTGCGATGTAGAGCAGATTGTTCATGCCAAGGCCGTTGCGTCTCGGCTCGAAGGTTTTGAGGGTTGGACCGCTCAACAGGATCCGGATGTTTCGCAGGATCGACTGGAAGGTGGGCGAACTCAGGCCGATTTCGACGTCGAGTGCAAAAGCATCTCCCGTGACGTCCTTCAGCGCCCCGTCGATGGCGTTGGCGACGGATTCGATTGCGGGAGATTTTTCGATAGCCTCGTTTGCGGCTTTCACGGCGGCAATCAACGCCGCCTGCTCGCCTGCTCCGATCTTGGTCGCCTCGATCAGGCGAATGAGCGGCGAACGGCGCATATCGGCGAGATCGCCTTCGACATCGCGGAGCGCATGGAGGAAGACCACCCTGTAGGCCTGAAGATACTGCAAGCCGACAGAGCGGGCGCCGATTTCGTCATTATCAGTATCCCATTCGAAGTCGGCAAGGTCCATATTGGGATCGCCGCCGCCATAGAGCTCCCATCCGAAATCGTCGAGCGTCAAGCTGTCAGCGGATCGCTCGCCGGATGCCAGCGCACTACGGACCAGGTTTTTGGGACGAAACCGATAATATATCCGGGCTCTACCGTCTCCGAGCTGCGTCCCGTGCAGCATGGCGACCTCGTTGTCGCTCGCCTCGTACCCCGTAAACTCCACTCCCACCAAAACTTGAAAAGGCCGGCTTTGATCGATGCTGCTATGGACATCGTCCTTTTGCAACGCGCGGAATGCAGACGAAAAGTCGACGTCGAGACAGAGGCGAAGCGCCTGGATGAAACAAGACTTACCGGTATTGTTCTCACCGATGATGCAGGTCGCTTTGTCCTGGATATCGACGTCGACGAAGGAAAGGGATCTGTAACCCTTAATAACAATACGGCTCAAATGCATTCGACACCTTGCGGCTCTCAAGAATATACAACCGCCACTATTGCTGATTCGGTGATGGTCTTCATCATCGGTTGCGTCTTCCTTGCAAAAAAATATATGGGGCAGCCAACTCGAATTGGGCGCTACCTCTCAAGCGCTACCGCGCGACCTTGATTGTTGAAAGAAGGAAATTAGCAAACCGGTGGGCAGCGTGACGCGAAAAGGCTGAATATCGTAGCAGCTTAGATGGACGCAATTGGTCCTCGGTTCGATTCGCTTCAAGGCGAGAGGCAATGTCTCCTCCCTCCGGGGGCTCGCTAACCCTCCACTGCATCGGAAGTCGCCCGCAACGCAGATCAGCCGCTGGGTCAATGGCGGCGCCAATGGCGATTTGGCTCAGGCACGTGGTCAGTAATCCATCCTGGCTACCGAGCGAATCCTGCTGCGGCTAGTTGGCAGATGATTTGCAAACCCATCGAGCGGCTGCAAAGCCCGAAACTTCTCGCCTAGGGCTGCAATCGCCTCCGCGCGATCGCGCAAGACGCGACGTTCCTCTTCCGTCAGTTCCTTATAGGAAGATGGAGAATACTGGGTCGCGATCGCTGCATAACTTAGCGAGCCGGGTTCGGGTGCCTCCGCGTAGGCAGCCGCGAAATCGCGTAACATTTCCTCAAGTGCCCGCACTTCGACCAGATAACGTCGCCACTTATGTTCGTTGAGGTCGAAGTCGCTGTTGATGAGGTCTCCCGCGATCTCCCCAAAACCGGTCAGCTGTGTAATGCGGGCGGGAGGCATTTCAAGATTGAGCCCACCCTCTTCCGTCTTCAGATTGACCGTCACGATCCGTTCGCGATAGCCGGCGAGGATCGACTGGAGCGAATCCTGCCAGTCCTTGGCGCTGTCGAAGAGTGCGAACACGAAGCCGATAAGGCCGGTAAAGCCCCGCGTTGGCAGGAGTTGTCCCTGTGTCGCCCTTGCTGGGAGAACCACCCGCGTTTCGCCCGTAGTGCCTGGCTTTTCCCGCTTGGGATTGTATTCGCCAAGCGAGATGCCAAAGGTCGGACGGGACGGCAGGAACTGGTCGAAGAAGTGCACTGGGAAGTTGGAAGACAAGCCACCATCGGAAAACAGGCAACGGACGAGCTTGTGCTGATCGTCTACGCCAACAAGCGTGTAGTCGTTCCGATAAAGCGGGACGGCGGAAATCAACGCCGGGAAACTGAGGCTCATGCGCGCCAGAACCACGAGCGGGAGGTTTTCAATCTTGAAGGGGTAAAGATCTGTCGATCCCTGTTTTGGCGCTGTCAGCATCGCATCGACAACCCGACCTGGGAAGAGCGTCCGAAACTCCCGTTCCGAGAAATAATGGAGATTGTTCTCCATCGGCAGAACGTAGGGGCGGTGCGACGTGATGTCCGTCGTCACAGTCCGTACCATGATTCCGCGCTTTTCCAGATCCTTAATGCCGAGGGGCGCGCCCGTCGTTGGATGCCCCGCGACGAGATCGATCGTATCGGCCAGCCATTCGGTCAGGGCCGGGTGCCCAACCGGCGAATAGGCTTGTGTCATGCCGTTGCAGAGACCGTAGTCGGCCTGTGGAAGGCGTCGCGCAACGTCGCGCGCGGCGACAAAGCCTGCGGTGGCCACGGGAAAAAGCACAAGCAGGAACAGAAACAGGAGGACCGCGAGGATCGTCGCCGGTATTGAATGCGAGATCAACGGTATCATGATGGCGACAATGACGGCAGGCACGAGGCCGGCCAGCGCTGGCATCGCGTAGCCTTTGAAAAGCGCAAGGACTGAACCTGTGATGCTCTTCGCCATGACCGCGACCAATAGATTGAAGACCGGTCGCAGTTCAGGGCGTGGTTGAAATTTCTCCAGGAGCGTTGCTGACAGTTGTTTTGGGAGTGCCTCGATTTTCTCGAACCCGCCGTCAGCACGCCCGTACTCGGCAGCTGCCGTAACGACTGCGGCAATCGCACCGGCAGATGTGCCGCCGATATTGCGAAAGCGATATTTGTGCGAGAGTCTTACGACGGCTTTCGGGTAAACCACACCGCTGGTGATCCCGCCTTTCATGACGAGGTCGCAGCTTTGTTCTGGCGCGCTCATGTCCCATCTCCCTCAGTTGGTTTTAAGCGTCTTGGACCAAGCCTTCACGAGGCTCGAATAGGGCTGGTCCGGCTCCGCCATCGTGCGGATTTCGTCGAGGATTTGGTTGATCAGGAGATCGAGCCGCGCACCCATTTTCTTGTTCTGCTGATCACTGCTGGCAAGTAGTGCCTCCGAGATCTTGCCGATTTCGTCGATCAACCGGCTCAGGAGATCGAGCTTGCGGAGGATCCGAGTTCGCTCCTGGACCAATCCAAGCCGATTCAGGCCATAGACATGGATCGATGTGAGGCCCCGCCGGGAGGGGACGTTGTTCTTGAAGGTCGGAAGGACGAGGCCAAGCGGATCGCCGCGATCGATGTGAAACACCAGGTGCTCCTCGGGATCATCAACGCAGGGATTGATGAGATCGGGCCGCTCGTCGATGTCGGGTAGGTCCGCCGTCGCCCTGGCAGTGCCGGCGATTGGAAACAGATCCTGCTTGCCGAGCGATGCCTTGACGCCTTGCATCTCGGGCGCCGCCAGCAGTTGCGCGAGGCTCTCGGGAAATCTCGGCAAGTCCTGCCATCGCCTGCGATTGCAATCGATGCAGCTTGGCAGCAGGTTGTTCCATACCATTGCAAGCCACCAGTAGCCGGGATGATTGGCAACGCCAGCGATACGACCCTTCGGCCGATAATGTTCGACATCGACCGGCGCCTGGTTGGCATACCGGCTTTCGCAATAGGCGCATTTGCCGAAGAACAGCTTGTCGAGTGCGTATTTGACGGCTTCGTCGGAATAGGCGCTAAAATTGAACGTCTTTTCCTTCTTCTTCCTTGATTTCGTTGCTGGAGCAGGCGCGCCCACCGCCGGTGCCTCAGCTTTTGCCTTTGCCTGCGCTTCGAAGAAGATCTTCGCCTTGGCCAGTTCCTTGCCGCCGCGACTTTTGTTGCCGACAAGAACCGCCGGCGCCGAAACCAGTGCGCGGTCGACGCGCCGCATCAGATGCCCTCCAGAACGGCCAGGATTCGCCTTTTCGTGTAGTCACGGAGGTCCTCGCGTGGCTTGCCAGCAAGGTTGCGGCGCTTGACGAGGTAGTCCGCAACGGCCTCCTGCACGAGGCGGGCAGCCTCGCTCATCCCGACCGGAAGGGCATCAACCACCTGCCTGCGGATCGCGTCCATCGCCGCTCTGACGGCCTGGTCCGGTGCACTTCCATCCTTTTTCGCGAGGTAATCGCCAAGCCGGGCAAGGCTTGCCTCCGTCTCGGGGTCGTCGGTGGAAAACAGGCTGAACAGGTCCGAAGTCAGGAGTTGCTCGATGGTCAACGCCGACACCTTCGGCAACTGGGTGAGGCTGTCGACCATCACCGGGATCTGGCCACCGCCCAGCTGCCTGGCAACCTTGCTTAGCACCACGACCTCTCCATCGCGCATTCCCCTGAGACACAACGGATCATGGGTCGTGACGATGAAGGTCATGGCCGGCAGGGCGGTGCGCAGCCCTTTCATGATTTGGATCTTCCAGCGGGGATGGAGATGAGCCTCGACCTCGTCGATCAGCACGATCCCTTCCGCCGTGGTCAGTGTCGTAAAGCTCGGATTGATGTCGCGATCCATCAGCCATCGCATGATGTCGCAGGACAATGCGAGAATCGTGCGAAATCCCGATGAGACGTTCGATAGCGGTGTCCGGCTCTTCTTACCGGACGCGTCGATCTGCATCTCGACGAAGCAACGGCCTCGGGCTTCATCGCGATAAATGACGTCGATCTCTTCGGCCGCCCCGAAGATCACTCCGAGCGCCTGGACAACGGAACGATAGTCCGAAGGCGACAACCCTAGAAGCCAGTTCTCCGGATTGCTGAGCAGGCTGTCGGTATGGAACAGGCTGAGCACCGGTCGAGAAGGTTTCCATACATGCAGGTCACGCACATAATGACGGTAGGCGCCGTAACCGAAGACCAGGGGCAAACGGTTCTCGCCGGTTTGGGAACAGCCCCTGGCGCTGACCGTGAGCGTTGAGGCCTGTCTATTGTCGAATTGTAGCCGGACCTTGGCCGATCGCTTCTGCGGCAAGTCCTCCGCACCCATGAAGCTCGGGTTGAGTCTCAGGCCACCCGGTTCCTCGACCAGGTCAGGGCGAGCGTCGGCGCCGACGAGTGCAAGCGCGATCGCCTCCAGAATCGAGCTCTTGCCAGCAGCATTTTCGCCAAGGATCAAAAGTGCCTGCGCCATGCGTTCGGTCGGGTCTGGCGCAGCCGGCAGCTTGATTGACAGCGTCTCGATCGCCTTGAAGTTCGTCAGCCGGATTTCCTTCAGGCGGGGCGGTCCTCCAGCGATGTCGGCTTCCTCGACGATATTCGCAGACGCGGTGATCGCGGCAATTTCGGCGTCGCCGGCATCGCTCTGGCGCCTCAAGATCTGCCAGAGGCCAATGAATTCATTGGTGTCGTTTGGCCCGTCGCCTTCGAGTTTTGCGTAGTCGTCAAACGCCTGCTTTCGCCTGGTTCTTAATCGTGTACGGTTCAACCGGAAATGCGTTATCGTTTCCTCGCCCTGCGGGCTTGCGGCTTCGAGCGATCCGTCCTCGCGCGGGACGAGATGGTGGGCAATGTCGTCCGCACAAGGATCGACCAGGAGCGGAGTCTCGTCGAAGTCTAGGTTCGGCCACGTTCCATCGCCTTTCTCGACGAACCCGGCATATTCTTCCGGCGTCGGGATATGCGCCCTCTGCCCATCGACGGGGAAGTAGGTAGTTCGTTTCGGCCTGCAGTCCCCGCAGATCGGATAGAGATTGATCCAGGCATCTGACAGCCAGCCGTAGTAGAGATGGGCGTCGCGCGCGCGCCCGTCTTCCTCGCTGCCGATCATTGGCTCAGCATCGTTCATCGGCCTGAAGCGGTGCAGGAACATGCTCTTGGACGCCTGTTCGCAGAATGCGCACTTTCCCAGGAACATGTGCGAGAGATCACGCATGATCTCCCGTGACTCGAACTCCATGATTGGAACGCGAGTCTGTTCGCGCTTCATGGGATCAAGTTGCAGGTATCGGAGAAAGGATTGCCGCCTTTCGCTCGCAAGCGTGCCTCCAAGGGCAGCCGGCGGACTTGGCGCCCGCGCGACGTATCGCATGATGTCCCCCACAGATTAATGCTGAGCACGTTGCGGCGCCACACTGCCTGTGCACCGGTTCTCTGAGCATGCCTTGTCAACTCCCCATACCTGACCATGAATAATGTCGGTCAAAATTGCAACTATAAAGTTAGTCCAAGTATTGACCTGCGCCTTCTTCCAGATGATCGTCAATGCTCCCAAAGCTGCCTCGAGCAGAAATCAAACCATGCTTGTTGCAAAGCATTGCCCAACGAGAAGGTTTCCCCTGTTAATTAAACCGTAAGTTACAAGGCCCTACAGTTCGCACCGATGATTTGATCTTAGCCACACGATGTCCCTCGAAATTTCACCCCTCGACATATTGCGGAGCGAGCGCTGGCGTTCCGTTCTGATGACCACGTACTCGTTGAGTCTCTCCTTCCTGGAAGCGGTTCCACTACAGGCGCTTGGCGATGATCGGCGAGACGTCACGATCCTTGCCGACATCGAGGGCTATCGCGCCTCGTTGTCAGAGACAGGGGCGTCGAATGCCGGGGTGGGTTATGATTTGATTCCGGTTTCCATCGATGGAAGCGGCGTGTTCCATCCGAAGGTTACCCTCCTGTCATCGCACCAAGATGAATTGCGTGCGCTGGTAGGCTCGGGAAACCTCACCATGGGTGGGTGGGGGTTCAATACGGAAGTCGCCGAATATCTCAATCCTGAGAGTGACCCTGATGCGTTCACGGATCTTGCTGACTTCCTTCTTTGTCTCGGGGATGCATCTGGACAGGGTCGTGTCCAGTTGGACCCTTCTGCCTTGCCTCCCCTTCAGCAGTTTGCCGATCTCTGTCTCTCGGCCAGCGACGGCAAGAGCGGCGGACCGACGCGTGTGCTCCATTCGGTCAACCGGGCGCTCGCGCCCCAGATCGTCGAGCTCGCAAAGAATTTGGGCGGAGCAAGGACACTCACCGTTCTTTCGCCCTATTTCGGCGGGCCGAAAGCAGTGCTCGATCTGGCGCGCGATCTACACTGCCAGAAAGTGAATGTCTTCGTTCCACCGAAAGTACCCTTCTGGTTCGATTTCGATGGCGCCAAGAGTGCTGGGCTTCATGCACAGCCGGTAATCAGCGATCTGTTCTCAGGTGATAGGCTGCTCCACGCCAAGGCCTTTGACATCGAATGTACAAGGGGGCGGTTGACGATTAGCGGGAGCGCCAACGCGACAATCAACGGTCTGGGACTTGGCAGTGTCGAGGTGGTCGTAGCAAGGGTTTCAGATGGCCCGCCCTGGCTCGGATGGGCCGATTCGGGCTATCCCAAAGGCCTCGTTGGCGAGGGCGGCCAGGAGCCGGGACATACCACTTCGCCATGCCTGATCGCCCGGCTTGATGGCAGCGGGGTCATTGGACACGTTCTCGACGTTGTCAATCCGGCTGGTCTCTGGAACGCCTCGCTCTACGCTCCCGGCAGGTTTGAAACCATCGGCCCTGTCGAGCTCACGGCTGACGGTCGGTTCAATATCGAACGTCGGAAGGTCGATGCAGCCGTCTCGTCCTTGCAGTTGGTGCTAGCGCGCGAAAATGAAACCGTTCGCGGGTGGCTGGTGATGACCGAAATCATTGCTGCGGTGCGGGAGCGTGGCGCGGTTGCCGAAGCCATGGCGCGTGCGGCCGGAGGTGCCGAAAATCCCCGGGACAACGACATAATCGCAGGTTTCTTCACGAAGCATCCCGAGGCCTTCCTTGGTGGCGAAGAGCCGACCACATCCGTCGGCACGTCTGCAAAGCCAGGAGGACAGGAGGAAACCTCCCGTTTGGTCCCTGCAGGAGAGCTTGCTCTTGGTGATGCGTTGAAGCCGGAAAACGATCGTTCTGCGGGAGGTGCGGGCCAGTCGGCATTTCAAAAGCTCATCGCGCGCTTCCGTCAAAGAATTACGGACGCCGGGCCGAGGCAAGGGCAGGGGCACGGACACGAAAACGATGCTGCCGACGGTGGCGATGACGGCCGTGAGGAAAGTGTCTGGTCGAATGCGGAAATCCTGGCCGGCGCGATCCGGTCCTTCATGCGTAAGATAGATGAATCGCCGGATGGACAAACAAAACGTGAGAACATCCTATCGGTCCTCGATTTCATCCTGTATGGCGCAGATAATGTCGAAGAGCCTGAGCAATTCCTGAAAACGCATCTGCCGGCGTGGCGCAACCTGGCAAAGCGAGCGGGGCCGCCAAGAAGTGGGCTTGATGTGCTTGATCGATGCTATGTCGTGGCGACGGTTGCTCCCGGCATTCGGTCGCCGGAAAAAAGCTCGGAGACGCACAAGGCGTTGGAGATCTGGTTTCGCGGCGGCTTGACCCGCCAGCATCGAAATCTTCTCGAAAAACCACCAACGGGCTACCGCGAAAGCCAGATCTGCCCTGATGTCAATTCCTGGGAGTGGACGCTTGGCGTCACGGGCTTACTTGCCGCCGAAACCTCTTGGCAGCGCAATCGCAACCTGATTGCGGCCTTGAATGGGAATGGCCCCATGCCAGACCTTTCGAGGGTCGCAACCCGTGTCGAGATCGATACGTTTGAGAAAATCCGCAATCGGCGCAAACAGCGCGAAACCGTTTCCTTGCGACGAGATTGGAAACATTGCCCGGCCTGTAACATGAAGCTTGCTGCCGTGGAGATAGGTCGCCTTCGCAAGGGCGGCATCGCGAGCTGTCAGGGCCTGAGATGCTCTGCAATCATCGTCGACGTCGAGCCCGAGGATTTTCAATGAATCAACAGCTCCAAGCAGTCGACCTCGAGTTTGCGACAGCGCCGGGCGCGCGGCTCGTGACTAAGCTTGCCCTGAAAGATGGCGGCGTCGATCCGCTTGGCCTTCGTCAGATCAATCTCGATCTCATGGACAGGGCGATCCCGGGGATCAATAACACCACGGTGTTCATCCGTCCCTATGCGTTCATGGCCTGGGCGTGGTGGAAGACCAATGAACTGCTGTCGAAGGGGGGCAAGCAGGATATCGATGCAGCAGCGGCGAAAAACTTTGTCATGCGCCTCGAGGTCATCTACGCATGGTCGCATATGCTGAATGGCGGACGCGATCTGCCTGGGATGGCGGTATTGAGAAGCTGCCTGCCGTTGGAGGGTGGGCGACCGTTCACGTTTAAAGGCGCCGATTGGGAAACAGTCAAGAAGAAGCGCCAGGCTTCGACGTCGATCATGGATGCCATCCAGTACGGTCCATCCATAAAGGCCCTTGGCTTTCTTGAACAGACTTCGGTGACCGGAGTCTTCCGGCCGACTGAGCAGGCGATGCCTGCTGTCAGGGCGATTGATGCAATCGTTGCAGGCTCCACCATGCGCCTCATGGTCGATCCCAAGGTGGAAACCTTCCGTCCCGAGGAAGTGAAGCAACTGAACGCCGACCTCCCACCATCCGAGCCAACGGGCGAGGAACGGGACGTCTTTCGAAAGTTGTTCGAACCGGGACGGGAAACCGGCCGAAAAGATTTCACAAGGCGACATGAGACGCTGGCACTCGTCCTCGAAGCCATCGACGCATCCCCCAGTGGCTTGACGGTTCCGGAACTGCGAGGCGTCCTGGCATCGGGCGTACTGCCGAGCGGTCGCCGCCTGTTGCGCGCCGGTTCGAACGAGACGGGGCTGCAGACAACCTGGCTGCTGATGTCTTCCTTGCAGGTAAGGCAATTGCAGCGGCTGGCACTTGAGAGCATGCTTGTCTGGATCGAGGTGATGATCAAGACGAACGGAGGATCGGCATCCACTGACGCCCTCGTTGCGATGGCGCTCAGCCAAGCCGTGGTTTTCGATTCAGATCTGGCCGGCCCGACGGTTGGCGACGTACTCGCCGCAATGTCGCAGCGGAGTGGAGACCACGGCTGGCCCGTCGCCGCGGCCAAGGGGCAGACGGACTTTGTAGCCTTGAGCGACCGGCTTAGCCTCGCGCAACGAGGTGGACCCGGCAGCTATGAGGCCATCCCCGGACTTTGCTTGACGGCGCTTGCCTACGTCCAGGCGATGTATACGGCCTTGAAACTCCAGGGTGCAGACGATGGCAGGCTTGGCGAACTGGGAGGAAGGTCAGATCGTTTCCCGACTTCCCTCCAGCACAGAAGGCTTCTGTCCCTGCAGGACGCAACGGTCGACACGTTATGGCGAGAGCTGATCGAGACATGGGTGATCGGGCAGCATGTGCGATGGTCGGTCGCGCGCAACGGTGACGGCACGCAGCGCCTGAGGCTTGCACTCGGCGACAGTGGATGGCTCAGGGTTCATAAGAGGTTGAGCGGTCCGTTCGGGCCTACACCCGACAGATTGTTGTCAGCCTTATCGCTTGCGGCGCAGAGCGGCATGGTAAATCGTAAAGATACGAGCGTGGAGGTTCGATTCCTGAAAGGTCGTGCTGGAGACGCGAGGTAAAGGTCTTGCGGATTTGCTCAGGAGGCAGGGGTGCAAGTTCAGCGAGAGGGGCATTGCACCGCTTGCCCTCGATCAGTGGTTCAAGCCTCGCATCGACCTGCCGCAATACCTTCTGGTCGGATCCGATCAGTTCCAGAAGTTAGCGGTTGATAAACCGGTGAAGGTCGGTCGAAAGCCGCCAGGCGGCCTCTTCTCCAAGACAGGACAGGTTTTCTACATAGCTGCGAGTGCGAATCTCAACCGTGTGCCAGAGCAGCGCCCTATTCATGCTTACGGCGATGATATCCAGGCAAGGCGGTCGACCGTCTGTCGGATTGCAGCTCGACAGACGACGATGTCGTCTTTGCGAGCCGCAATTTCCACGACCCGAGGGGAAACAGTCGGGCTAGGAGGCCGGGCCGATAGGTGCTGTATCGGTCAAAAATCACAGAACGCCATCGCTCTAATTCTCACCCGGCAGCCACATGCAATCTGCCCATTGATCTTCGTGGCGATCGGAGAAATCCCTCATCGCGGGTCCGTTCGCGCGCGGTGACTGGCAGGCCTTGGCGCAGGTGGAGACGACGTCGCGGTAAAGCGCTGGATCAACACGTCGGATGCCGTCGAAGTTCAACAGCACGTCATCCAGCCGGTCGGCGATCTGGTCTCCGCGGGCAACCATGAGAATGGACGGCGGCCGGCTGTGAGGATTGATCATCACATATCGCCAGCTCGGATCGGCCTGTCCCTTTGACGGGACAAGTTCGAACGGCCAAGCGTCGCCGCCGCCGGTCATGTCTGTATAGACATCCTCAAGCGCGTTGGCCTTGTTGGCCACGAGAACACAAGGGCCTCTTGCTGCATAACAGCCGAGATGCTCATCAAACTCGACGCCAAGCATGTCGAGGAGGCTATAACGCCTCGACTGGTCGAGGCTTGATTTCTCGTCGAGAAACCATTGCAGCGCTTTCAGCGGCGTGCCGATCGACTGAGCGATCTCCTTGGCTGGGTTTGGCCAACAGGCGATGACGTTGCCGGCAATTTCCGGCGCATTGTCATAGCCGTTGTCGCTGTCATCCTCTTCTTCGTCGATCTCGTCGAGCGGTTCCTGCCCGGTGAGCAGCCATGTTCTGCGCTCAACCCCGCTGTCGCTGAAGTAGCGCTCCCGATCAGGAGGAAGCGAGGTTTCCCAAGAGGTGAGCCACGGCCCTGCCTTCCAGCCACCATGCGTCACGGAGGATGGATCGGGGTCGCGGATTGGCAAGGCAAGCCAAGCCTCTATGCGATCTTCGAGCTCGCGGTCGCCGAGGTCGCGCCGCCGGTCTCTTGCTCTCCAGATATGGTCGGCCAAAGCATCGGCCGAAAATGCCGCGATCGCCTGATCAGCCGGCATGCTCTGCGATATGCTTCTGCTTGAGAGCCACCGGCTTTTCTCCTGGGCCGAGCGGAGCGAGGCAGGGAGGGACTTTTCACGCGGGCCCGCAATCTCAAGCACGACTCCGATCTTTGCGAGATCCGTTTCGAGCGCGGGGTCTGATTGTGCGAGATGCCGGCTGACCATCAGAACATCCGGCTGGCCTCGCAGACCCTCACCCTGCGACCAGGCCGATAACAAGATCTGGCGAAGCGGCTGTGGGCTATCATGCGATGAGAATGTCATCCAGCGGATCGGCAGGCCGGCAACGGTTAGACCATACAGTAGAATCGGGTTCAGACCATACTGACGGGCATCGCTAGTTCGGATCGGATCGCGAACGGAAACGATACCGTATTTCGGGTGTTGAAAGAGGAACTTGGCTGTCGCTACGTAGAAATGGTGCCGCCTTTGCATAATGTTGTCCGCGTCCGGCATGAATATCTCGAAACTCAAATCACTCTGAAAGCTATACGATCAAGCGCTTTGAGACCAAAGCGCTTTTCTCAATCCTGGTGCGAAAAGGAAAATCGGATTGCACGTTCGACATTCCACTCATCCCGTCTACGCATCCTTCGCTGCCCGCGTATTCTCGGCGTCGAATTTCTCCAGCAGCAGCGTGGCGAGACCGGTGCCTTCAAGATAGAGGCCGATCTCATCCATTGGGTTGTCCAGAGTTGCGGACTGGGATCCCCAGTTCAAGCTGCTGACGACGATATGATCGTCGTCCCATGCAAGGAACTTCGCGTGCAACTGAGGCTCCGGGATGCCGAAAATCCCGACAGCACCCTTCAGCCGGTCTCGATGTTCACTGACATGGCCACGCTTCACCGGGCCGCCGCGCCTGGAATAATAGATCGACACTTCGTCCAGCCGTTGGCTCGCGACTTCAGCTGGATCAAAAAGGGCAGGGACCATGTTTGCGCCGACGCGGTTGGTGCAGCAGATGAACCGGGTCTTTGCGTCATGGGCGGCGACCCGCAACAGACGGTTATGGTCCGACGCGTGCAGGATCCGCATCGCGGCCCGGACGGAGCCCGGCGCTGCGGTGGCGGCAGACAGGCGACTGCGGTTGCGCCTCAGTTCCGCTGCCATGAATTGAAGCGCCTCGATCGACTGGCCCGCGCTGGAAATCTTGGCAATGATCGATTGCAGCACGTCCATTGCCGCGCCGGCAGCGTTGGCTTCGGTGAGCTCGACCGAGACTTCGACGGCACTAAAGGGCGACGACAGCCAGTTGCACGATCCCATCGAGACGACTACGCCACCTTGCCCGTCATCGGCGACGAGGAATTTCGCATGGCTTTCAACCGAATCGCGATGGGCAAGAACATAGCCACGCGTGCGCCGGATACCGGAAAGCCGCTCGCTCAATTCATGCATGGCGGCGGCGTGTTTGGGAGCGTCGATCGACGTACCGAAGAACAGGTGGCACTTGACGCCGCGACGGCAGGCGTCATCGAGAGCCTGCCACATCCCATCCCGGTTTTCTTTGCATCGATCGTCGTTCTGCGACGCCACGAAGGTCGAGAGAATGAAAATATGCGATTTTGCTGCTTTGACAATCTGCTCGAAGCGCTCCAGCTGTTGGCGTGCTCCAACGATAATCTGATCGGCGTTGATGTCCGTCGAGATCGCCGGCGGCTCGTCGACGGCCGGCGGAGCGGTGACCGGCAATCTGCCGGTCTTGATGGTTGATTTGAGCGCTTCGATCAGCTTTTCGCTCGCGCCGGGCGGGATCGCACCGTCTCTCACGTCATTGAGATCGAGCACCAGGAATTTGCGCTCGAGATAGGAGCTATTGGCCTGTATCCCGCGCAGCCATTCGCCTGGCCGCAGCATGCCCGACATGAATTGGGTAACGCGCTGCATCATCGAGTAGTCGGTTTCCAAGGGCTCACCAACCGGGAAGGCAATGATCTTGCCGGATTTGGGAAGCTTGGTCATCGGGATCGTGTCGACGTCGCGATTGCGAAAGACGGATTCTCCCACCTTTTCATAGACCACGCTGATGCCGATCTCCCGGTCGGCAGAGCGTTCGGGGAGTGCGCGGCTGCCCCGGATGAATTCGCGCCCGACAAGGTTGGTGGACAGCATCGGGCGCGGAGACATGCGAACTTCGATCAAGCCGAATTGCATCAAGCGTGCCACGGTCGAAGCTGCAACCTGACGAGGGATATGAAGTGCCGATGCCAGGTCATCGATCGTGCCAGGTGTAGCATCCAGTGTCAGCAGCACCATTTCTTCGATCGGGCTCCAGCCCCACACGCGCTGGACGAGGCCGGGGGCCTTATAGTGCCAGGCAGGAATATAGATCTTGCTCACGGCGTCAGCCTCCCGTTTTCGTCTACGGATACGACGGTGACGCCCATCCCCACTTGCGGGAAGTCCGTCTTTTCCAGCTGGGAGATCTCGTCCAACATCTGCGTCAGAAACCGAAACTCCTCCTTCACACCATCAGGATCGATGCCGCTGACAGCGTTCTTGATGAACCTCCTGCTTGTCGCAAGGATGAGCTTTTGCCTAGCGCGGCTAAGAAGAACGTTCATGCGCTGGGGGTTCTTGATAAACCCGAGCGCGCGCGTGCCGACGTGGATGCTGTTGCGAACGAGGCTTGCCAGAACAACGTCCGCCTCGCCTCCCTGGAAACTGTCGCTGGTATAGACGAACTTGCCATTGCCCCGGGGACTGGAAAAGCCGAACAGCGTGTCGGCCTCGACATTGATAAAGGGTCTGAGCTTGCGCTCCAGGTGGTTCACCTGGGCCAAATAGGGCGACAGGACAACCAGCGTCGGGCGTCGGCCATCCTTGCCGGGGATCGGCTTGAGATCCTTCATGGCGTCGATGAGCGCGGTGGCCTCGACCTCGTTCTTGTAGGATTTCTTCACCTTCTGCTCAAAGGCCTTGCGCCGCGCAACGCTTAACGACGGCAGGTCGAGAAGAACGATCGGCGAAGCCGGCAGGCCGTTGGCGACGCCGACCTTCTGTTCGCGCGCGCTCACGCGCTCCGAGGAGACCAGCTTCTTCTTGTAGAAGGTATTCGAGACCAGTTCACAGATCGCCGGATGCATGCGGCTCTGCTCAAGGAGCGTGGTTGAAATCGAGCTTGGCCGCCGCGTTGCTGCCTCCCGCTCATCCTCGCGCTCGGCGATGGTGCGGAACGGTTCCTCAAGACGGGCCGCCGCCGCCAGCACGTCGCCCAGCAAGAACGAATCGGACTTCAGCATGCCAAGAGCCTCGTCCACCTCCGGCGGCAAGTCCGAAATGGCTGAGAGCTTTTCCTGTGCATCGACCAGCAGTTCTGTCGCAGTGGCGGGATCGTAAAATCGCTGTCGTTCGACGGTGTCGAACGGCGACAACTGCTTATGGTCTCCGATCATCACCCGCCGGTTGCCCAGGAGCAGGGCACCGATCAGTTCGGCGCCATTGGCACGGGCGGCTTCCTCGATGAACACCCAGTCGAACTGCTCGCCGTCGGCGATCATCTCCTCGATCGTGTTCGACGAGGCTGTCGCCAGGGTCACATCGGCTGAGCGCAGCATCAGATTGTCGGTATCGCGCAAGACACGCTCTGCCAATGACCGTTCGGCATTGTCGACGGGCCTCAGCGTCTGCGCGATCTGGCGATTTTGGTTCTGCGTGATCGCCGACCGGTCGCCTGCCGATTGCGAGGCCGTTTGAAGCAGGCTGACCGAGCTCTGCCGCAAGGTGCTGTCTTCGACGCCGACCTGCGATTTCTCCACCCGCACGATGATCGATGCATGTCCCGCAAGGCTTTTGGTAAGCTCATCCTCCATATGCAAAAGGGTCTCGTGGTTCTGCGCGGAAACGAGGATCCTTGCATCCGGCGTCCCCGTGATGATGCTCTTCACGAGATTGGAGATCAGATAGGTCTTGCCGACACCCGGTGGACCGACGATGACGTTGATCGATCGCCCGGCCACGATACTTTGCCAGGCCGCAAGCTTGGAGGGATCCATGTCTGCAACCGGCGAACCGGGCACCGCGATTTCCCGCAGGACGTCATCCAGGGCAACCTGCGCCGGATCGTCCAGGGCTCTGAGAAGCTCCAGATTTTGCCGCGCCGCGACGATATTGAGCAAGCGGCGGCGAATGGCCCGTTCCGTGCCGGTATCCCGTTTGGGACGCAGGAAAAGCCGCTCGCCCTGTATGGGCAGGCGATTGGCCGTGAATGTCAGGGTTAGCTCGCCGTCGGCTAGCGTGCTTTCCTCGAAGCTAAGTTCAGGGCTTCGCTCGCGACTGAAAACCAGATCGTCGCTCGCCGAAAGCGTCCAATTGGGCTTGCCGTCGTCATAGCGCATCTCCTTTTGCAGTGCGACGAGCGCCTTCTTCAGGCCAAGCCGCTCCCGACGATCGTCGCGCTCGGGATCAGGACGGAGGAGCACGCTCACGAGATCCTTTTCGTCAGTATCGATCGAGGTGATGACCTGAACAGGATAGACGCGGAATTGCTCCCGCAGCAGAGTGAAGGCTTCCAGAAGGAGCAGCGCGTACCAGGTGGGCAAATCGTCCCGGCGCAGCGCATCTTCAGGGTCGCTGAACAGGTCCTTCCAGAGTTTTGCGCCATGTCCGAGTTTGCGCACCCGCTCGTCAGCACCTCCGCGGTGTCGCGATAGCTGCAGGCGATGAAGGATCTCGACGGCGCCGTCCAGCCAATCGCTTGCCTGCCTCTTTTGAGCGTTCTCGATCGTGGCCGTAAAATCGCTCTGCAGTTTGAGATCGTAGATCGCGACGTCTGTTATGAGCCTGATCTTGTCCTGTCCGGCCCATTTTGCCCGGATAGCAGGATTGAGTAGATCATCCTCGACGAACCTCAAAACCTCATCCATCTCGCTTGCCTGGATGGCGCCGGATGTCAGGGAGGGGAAGTCTCTCTGGGCAACGCCATGCGCCGGGTAGAGGACAAGCTCTCCTTCCGCGCTCGTGCCCGCGCGACCGATCTCGGTGATGACCTCGTCCAACTCGCGAACTACAACGCTTCCATCGAAAAGCTGAAACCGTGGCGGGTCACCCATCCGGTCCAGTATTTTGCGCTCGATTGCCAGGAGAGCAGGTCCTTCGGCATCGTCAAGGCCGAGGATCGATCTGGCGGTGCGGGCAAGGTCTATCCAGTCCTGCCTGAACGATATGGCAGTCGAGGGATCGAAAAGGTGGTCGTTGGCGCCGAGCGCGCCGTCGGAAATATGGATACAGGCTTCGAAACCACCCAGCCGATAACCCTCGACATCGTCGCTTGCGGCGAAGATCGTCTGCTCGGAAACGGATCCATGGACGATGCCGGCCTCGTGGATGAGCCGCAAGCCGTCTGCGATCCGCCTGATGTTTCGCCAGAACACGCCTCGCCCCGCGCTCGTCAGGAAGCGGCTTTTGCGCGCCCGCGTCCGATGCGACGAGCCAGAGACCGGGCTGCCGGGATCAAGCATGACGATCGCGATTTCGTCCGCGTCTTCGGCGACGTCGATCACCTGGACAAGGACCTCGCGCGCCAGTTTCGAGGTCAGAACGCGGCGGATCCGTCTCTGGGCTCGCGCGATGATGCCCATCAGGTCATCGTCGAGAGCGGTCTTCGTCTTGGCAAACAGGCGAAGAAGATACCGCTCGCCGTCCTCGATCCCGATCGCGGGGCGAAGGTGCGAATTCCAGCGGTCCGATCGACCGCGAAATGAATCTTCCGCAAACCGAAACCTGCTTGCGAGCGGCAATTTGCCTACATTAGTATTGCGAGCCATTCGTGCCATCTAAGCTGGTGCAATTCATAGAATCATCTCAAAAATAGTAGATTCGCTCGCGCTCTAATTTCAAGCATAGGAAAAGAGCGACGCACGGTATTCGCGTCAATAGTGTAGGCGCATAGTGGGTATGAATCTTAACCGCTGAGGCGCAGCTTGAGGGCTGAAGAGACATGGCATCACCATTTGATTCAATTCCAAACGTTGTTATCGACTATGTACGTGCGGTGTTCGGCGCAGCAAATGACAAAGTCTCGACCACTATGTCGGCACACCCCTCGATGCACGAGGAGTCTCTGGATCATATTCTGATCATGGAGCTCACCGCATCGGCACCTGCATTCTTTGCCCAGGAACAGGTAGGCGTTTCGTTAGAATCTCACTGGCTTGGGGCGCGATGGATGCACGATCGTTGGGAGGTCGCCGATATCGCATTCTTCGTTCTGTTGCGCCGGCGCGGGCACTTAATCGCCCGCAAAGTCGCACTGCTCCAAACTAAACGGCTTTACTCCCGCGAAATCGCAGTCGTTCCGGTCGATGAATCGGATTATCGGATCGGCATCGGCCGACTTGCCGATCGGACCGACCAATCGGTGCCTATTTCGAGTCAGCGCATTTTCGGGTTCGACACTACATCCGTTTATCAGGCTACGCAGGCGGGTCACCGACAGATCGATCACATCGATGAGTATTTTCATCTTCGCGGAATTCCGGTCTATTACGGATTTTACAATCCGCTGACCCTCCCGTTTCAAACCAACTATCCGGTGTTGAACGGGCAGCTTCCGGTGTGTTCGAACGAGATCGGTTTTCGGGTTATGCCCTCCGAACATGTCCATGCCGTTATGCGGAATCTGGACGAAGGGCGCTCGCCATCTGTCGATGACATCGCGGCGATCGCACCGCTGGATCCTGCCGATGCGCTTTCGACACTGGGATGGCGACTGGAACGATTTATCGCAGACGAGGTGCTGCGATGTAGGCAAGGTCGAATGTTCGAGGACCTGACGGACCCCAACCTGCGTCGCCTTTTGTATGAACGCTCTGCCCCGATTGCTGCGGCGATTACGATTACCATCGATCTTGGCGAGGGGGGCTGAGACCGAACTGTGATGATTTTCGTGACCTAGAACGGCGGCTCGGTTACAGCCATTGGTAATGGATCGACCCGTCCCCAGAACCGCAGGCCGGCATGAATATAGCGCTGCACATCACGCGTACGGACGCGGATTTGTTCACTGTCGGGCGACGGCCCGGCATTGATGTCGACATATTCGCTTGGGTCATATACCCAAAGTTCCGGCGCGATCGTGCGCAAGCTCTTGCTGGTACGCCCATCGCCGTGGCGGACCACATTTGCGACGAGGACGGCTTCCACCAAGTCTTTCCGCACATCGTCTCGACTGCCATCCACCTCTCCGGCTTCAAGGCACCGGTCCAGCAGTTTGGCGAAATCGCCTTCATAAACGGTGCGCGGATTCGGCGGCGAGAACAGATGTAACGCCCAGTGACGCAGCTGGCGTTCGAACAGGCCGGCGAACGCCAAGACAAACGCTTTGGTGGCCTCATTGTGCGTGTGGGCATCGACTTGGGCCGCTGCGCGATCGAGGTTCTCGCTCATCGAGTTAGATGCGGTGATTTCTTGCAGCGTAGGCTCTGGCAGATTTTCCAGCACCGGTGCGATGACGCGCTGATACAAACGGTGGAGATTAATTTGAAAGATGCGGGGGAGTTGGTTCTCCAAGTCATTCATTCAATCCAAACTCCGCTCCCTTTTGGCGGCAAGCTGCTGATAATTGGAATTTTGCGACGCCCCAATATGCGCTTGTGAACCCATCGACATTTACAATGACAGGGTCGGCGGTTCAAATCCTTTCACATCAACTGATCTGATTTCGCAGGGTGTGGTCTGCAGTTCAAAGAAACATCGAAGCGAAGTGCGGGTTCCGGCGTCATTGCGCCTTCATTCCCGTCACTCACGCGGACTCGGCGAATACCGAAAGCGGACCTTCTGGTTTTGTAGGCTCTACGATCGAAATGGAGGTGAGAAGTTGCCGACGCGCAGATCGTCGAGCTTGCGTTGCAGGCGTAGGCGCTCGTTTTCCTTCTGGCTCGCGGCAACGGCAGCTTCCAGATCCATCACAGCGTCCTCCTCGCCAAGCGCGCTGCGGATATCGTGACGCAACTCAAGGAACTCGCTCCTAAAACGCTCGGCGCCGAGCTTGGCCAAAGCGCGGTTGACCCATTTTAAGGCGCCGTCGGCATCGCCCTGACCAAGACGGCATCGCGCCATCAGTCGTTCCAGCCATTCAGTGTCGAGGCTCGTCTGCTGGCGAAGGATAGTCTCGGCGTCCTCCGGCTTTCCCATGTCGATCAACAGCTCGGCATGGCGCTGGTGATGAAACTGCATAGGTTTTACGATGGCAAGGTAGTGAGCGCGCGCCTTCTCCCTCAGTTCGACAGCCGATGCCGGCGACAGACGGGCGGCCTCGCAGAAGATCTCGGCGCGGGCTGCCCGTTCTCGATCAGACTGCAGCCTTTCCAATTCCACTTCGGGCAAGCCATCGAAGATCGACCGAAACAACTCTGGCCGCTCTAGGGAGATATACCTGCCTAGAGCGGCGAAGGCGTCGAATGCGTGTTGCGCGCCGGCATTGGCGGCCGATACAATCGTCTGCTCGATCGAGGCGGCATGGCGGTCGATGAGTGCCGCACGCCACCGGCCGGAGCCGGACGGGAGGCGCTCAATTACCCCGAGGAGCACGGAATAGGTCAAGCCGTCGGTGTTGGCGCCTGGTCCGAGCATCTCGTCCACCAGCTGGGTGGCCCTCGTCTCCTTCTCGGCTTGTCCCTTGTAGAGATCGACCAGTTGGAGCCGGGCTTCGTGCAGCGGGACCGGGCCGCTAAGCACTTGTTCGAAAAGATCGGCGGCAGCCGAGCTATCGCCCAGGCGTTTCAGGGCTTTGCCCTTGTGATGCAGCAGCTCTGCGATCTCACGCAGCGTCAGGCTTGGAAGCTCAAGCATCTTGTCGAAAGCGGCCAGACGTTCCCGCAGCCTGTCCTGGGCAGCGGGGTCGTGCCGCTCCTTGTCGTAGAGAAAGAGCTGCTCGATGGATTCAATCACCATGTTGATCTCGAGCGGTCCTGGTTTGCGCCCAGCCATCCGTCGCACAATTTCCAAAGGTTCTCCGACCAGCTCTGGCCTGGTCTCGAGAGCGTCCCACGTAGTAAGTAGCGCGAAGAGGAAACTGGGTGGCGTCCCGCCGCGTGCGACCATATCCTCGAGCTTGGGCAGGAGGACGCGAGCATTGCGCCAAAGATCTAAGCCTTCGCCACGGGAGGCTTCGACAAGATAAGTGTCCAGCAGATGCTCCAGTTCGACGGAGCGCTCGTTAGTGCACCAACTTCCGTCGAGGGAGGCGTGGACTACGTCGTGCAGGCGGACAGCCCTGTTGCGATCCGGGGCCGTGAGGCTGTTCCCCTTCAACTTTCGAATGCCCAGCGGCTTGATCGCGAAACTGAGGAAATCCTCGTCGCAAACAGGAAGGCCCGACCACGCGAACACCGATAATTCCTTGGTCAGCGATGGCCGCAACCGCTCGAGAAGGACATCGGTTAATCGCCGCCCACCGACTTCCATATCGCCGATGACCTCGCAATCTTCGAGGATGTCCTCCCACGTCGCTCCCTCGTTCACCGCAGCGAGGATGAGCGAAAGCGTCAGCGGATGCCCTTTCACCGTTCCCCAGATCTTGTCGAAAACCGCCTCCGGGCACTTCACTGGGGCAAGCCCTAGAAGCGCCGAGGACTGTAGTCGATCCAGCATGGGCAGGTCGAACGATTGCGCGTCGGTCGAGCGTTGGGTCAAAAGTACGTGGGTGCCCTTGCCGCAAATTCTCTCCAACGCCGTCATGTCCAGATTTGCCGGGGCGTCATCGATCACCAGCAAGCAGCGCAACGTTTGCATCAATCCAACGACGTTGCGGCTTTCGCCCGCGCGCAAGAGTGGGACCGCTTGCAGATCATCCACTCTGCGAAGCTCGTCGCCGTCTAGCCAGATGCGGACTTCGTAATCGTCCTGATGCCGATGAGCGAATGCCTGAACGGTCGCGGTCTTCCCAACACCGCCCACTCCGCCGATGGCCAAAACAGGTTTCTGTCTCAGTCGCTCAGCGATCGCCATGTCGATATCGTCTCGAGGCAACCAGCTCGACAGTGGCTCTGGCACCATTCGGCTCGCCGCTTCCTCCTCCCGAATCCGCTCCAGATCCGGAAGGTATGGAGAGAGCCTGCGGACCACCGCATCGCTCAGAATTAGATGGTCGACCAACTGCGTCGCGATTTCCACCGCGCCCCAAAGATAGAGGGTTTTGCCTTCCATCTCGGGCAGGTCGAGCATCGCACGTCCGAATTCCTGAGCGACCTGCGGTCGGCTCGGCTGCCCGGATAGGAGAAATATCTTTTCGGCAGTGGGCGCTCCGGCCAGAGCGTGGGCGAGGTCGCCGCGCGCCTTATCCATGTCCCCGCTGAAATAGTCCTTGCGGTCGGAGTACTCGACCGCGACTTTCCCGTCACCGTTCGTCGTATCTACGACGCCTGCGACAGGATAGCCGAGCAAGTTCAGTCCTCGGTGGTCCAAGGGCAGCTCGAGCAGGGCCTGGACGAACAAGCCGCCGAATCTCTCGAAATCGGTGGCTATGTAGCCTATCCCGTTCGCCAGCCGGCTGATAAGTGCGATTCGGCGCTTCGGATTCATTCAGTTCCTCAGATGAAGGTCGGCCGCGGTCGGTTGGGCGGAGGAGGCGTCGCGTCAGGAGTTGGGAAGGTGTACGATGGATACCGCGTTGTCTATGCAATTTCGGCGTTTGCCGCCTGAATTCAGTCGAAGCAAGGCATGCGACGTTCGGTCATCAGGGTGGTTCGGCATCACGGCGAAGCGGAATCAAATGACAGGATTCAGTGAAATCCAAAATCGGCGTGAGTGACCGCGATAGGGTCGGGAACCCGCCAATCGGCATTGCGCCCCCTGTCGGTCATAGCGGTAGTCCCGGCCCCCCCAAGAGCTTAATCGTGCTGGTGACGGCGTGACATCTGTGCACGAGACAGCGGATCCAAGCTCGACCGCGAATTAACGTTCGGACTTTGGGTCGGAAATGGCGAGTTCCCGATCTATCCTTAGATCATCACCAGCACTGCCATCGGGCATAGGCAGTTGGAAAGAGGATGAGCATCTAAACTCTTGCGGCATTTCGGTTTGACGTCGCTACTGCCTCAACTTAACCTAGAAGAGGGGGCAAAATATATGCGCGTCGGCTACGTAGAAATTGAGAATTTCCGAGGGATAAAGCAACTACGGTGGGCACCTGCAGCCGGGGTAAATTGTCTGATCGGTCCAGGAGATTCCTGTAAGACTACGATTTTGGATGCCGTCGAACTGGCGCTTTCACCGCGCCACACCTTGAGCTTCGACGATCTGGATTTCTTTGGAGGCGAGTTCAATAAAGCCACCAAAATCATTGTGACTTTAACTGATCTGCCGGACGAATTCATTTCGGATGCGACGTATGCTCGGTATCTGAGGGGCATCTCTGACGATGGAAAGGTCGTCGACGAACCGCCTTTACCCGAGAATGGCCGACATGCCTTATCAATCATGCTCAGCATTGATGAGGGCCTTGAGGGAACGTGGACGCTTTGGAACGAGCGTGTTGCTGCGGGCGACATGAAGGAGCGCTCGCTGACTTATGCGCACAGAGCAAGCGTTGCCCCGGCTCGCTTGGGTGTCTATGCGGACCGGCATCTGAGCTGGGGGCGGAATTCCACACTTGCCCGCATGAGCGAAGGAGCCGCGGCCACCCAGGACATTCTCGCCCGTGCCGGCCGACTTGCCCGCAATCATTTCAAAACCGAGGCGGCGGCGCTTTTCAAAAGCAGCCTCGAGAGCGTCAAGCTGGCTGCCAAGAAGGTGGGCCTCGCACTGCCGGGTACGATCGCTGCCGGTCTGGACGTCCAGAACCTCGCTATCACAAACGGAAGCGTCGCCATTCACGATGGGGAAGTTCCCCTTCGTGCGTTGGGCATGGGGTCGTCAAGGCTACTCGTCGCGGCCCTGCAGGATTACTCCAAGGCGTCCTTATGCCTGACCATTATCGACGAAGTCGAGCACGGGCTCGAGCCTCATCGGATCGTTCGCCTGCTCAAGCACCTGAAGTCGAAGGACCGTGTAAGTCCTCAGGTGTTCATCACTTCGCATTCGCCCATTGTTATCCGCGAGCTGAGTGTTCACGATCTGCATGTCGTTCGCCGCGCCGAGGACGGTAAGGTGACGGTTCGGCCTGCCGACAAGAAATATAGCAAGCGGGATCCCCAGGCGCCCCCTCGTTCGATGCCTGAAGCATATCTGGCTCCCACAGTGATGATATGTGAGGGAAAGACCGAAGTCGGCCTCCTGAAGGGACTGGATGATTATTGGGTCGCCCAGCATCTCGACAATCTGGCTCTCAAGGGCATCGCGCTGGCTGACGGGGGCGGGGTCGACAATGCTCCGGCGCTGGCGGGACAGTTCTGCGGCCTGGGCTACCAGGTGGGCTTACTGTTGGATTCCGATCAGGATCCTGGGGACACCGAGATTCTTGGCAAGTTGGAAAAGGCCGGTGTCACCGTGTTTCGTTGGGATAAGGGTTGCTCAACGGAAGATGTCCTGTTTCACCAGCTGCCCCTGGCCGCCGTCGAGAGGCTCTTCGATTACACCCTCACCTTCCTCGAACCGACAGCTATTCTCGACGCGGCCAACAAGCCCCGGCAAGCGGATGATCGCTTCACTTCCATCGATCAGGTCAGAGCCCGCCTCAGCGACGCGACCGTTCTCGACGCCTTGGCAGCTAGGGCGAAGGGGAAGAAGAAAAAAGACAGCGAGGACCTGCATGGAGCTTGGTATAAGGACATCGCGAAGGCGGAGCATATAGCGCAAAAGATCCTCGGCCCGCATCTTAAGGACGCGCACAAAGGACTGCAGGATAAGGTGAGCGCTCTTCGGAGCTGGATCGATGGCCATTCCTGACCGGATCCGGACGGCCCTGCAAGAGAAAGCCAACGGCTCGGTGGTGGCACCGGCTGGCTACGGCAAGACGGAAACCATCGCCGACATCGTAGCGGAAACATCGTGCCGCTGTCTGCTGCTCACCCATACCCTCGCCGGCGTCGACGCGCTCCGAAAGCGCCTCCGGGAAAAGGGCGTGAGGTCCGATCGCTACCAGCTCGAAACAATTGCCGCCTGGTCCTTGAGATACGCGGCCGCCTATCCGGTCACGTCGGGTTTCCCACGACTGGTAACGCCACGGGGGCATCAGTGGTCAACGGTCTACGCGTCCACGCGGAAGCTGCTCGACGGGCGCTCGATCGACCGGGTGATCCAGGCATCTTACCGCCTCGTTCTCGTGGATGAATACCAGGACTGTAGCGCTGACCAACACGCGGTCGTGGTGCTGTTATCCAGACTTGTCCCGACCCTCATTTTCGGAGATCCGCTGCAGGGCATCTTCGATTTTGGTGGCGAAGCAACCGTGCGCTGGCAGGAGGACGTACTGCCGCCCTTTCCTGAACTCGACGAGCTGGGCACGCCTTGGCGCTGGAAAAACAAAAAGAATGATCCTCTTGCCGAATGGCTTCGAATCGTGCGGGCCGACCTACTCGCAGGCAAGGCGATCGACTTGCGCAAGGCGCCGGCCTGTGTCCAGGTTCACCACCTGGACGAACCCGGGCGGTTACGGGCCTTGGAGAAAAAGGTCTGTGGCCACGGTAGCCTGTCAGACGCCAACCGGCTCGCCATTATCGGCTCGAAAAGCAGCGAACGGGTGCGTGCGGCATTGGCGAAGCGGGTCCATGCTCAAAACGTCGAGACGATCGAATGCAAGGATTTGCAGACAGCCTGCTCAACGATTGAGGCAACGGCCGGCATTGATCGCTTAACGTTCGTGATGGGACTGCTCCAACGGTCGATTGTCGGGGTGAACCAGACGCCTTTCCTACGCCGGATAAGTGAAATCCATGGCGGCAAGCAGATCCGCAAGCCCCTCACGGCGGCCGAAGCCGCAGCCTTGGCGATCGTGACGAGTGACAAGTTGGAGCCGGTCATCGCGCTGCTAGACGAATTCCGGAAGGGGAGGCGTACGTTCCGCGGTGAACTCGTCTTTGCGCTCCGTGAAAGCCTTCAGCTGCGCTGCCTGCCCGGAAGCCCGTCGCTGCTGGAATGCGCCTGGCATGTGCAGGAACGCCGGCGCCATGCCGGCCGACGCCATGGCTATAAGATCGTCACCAGCACCCTCCTCGCGAAGGGCTTGGAGTATGAAAATTCGGTGGTTTTCCTGACGGAGCCCGCCACGAAGGAAGATATTTATGTCGCGTTGACCCGAGCGTCGCGCCGGATCGACATTGTAACGGCCTCTCTCGATCTCTCAGCCAAGTGATTGCGTCCACTTGCCGTGATCACTCACGCCAGAAGCAGCCAGTCCGCATTCGGCCTCATATCAGCCATTCCCGAGGGCAAGTAGCTGCCTCTATACGGAAATTCAGCGGGAACTTATCGGCCAAATGACGGGGTCGGCCGAGTCCTTTCAAGGCGGCAGAAATGGACATCTATTCTGGCGGTGTAGGTCGTCGACACCGGTTCATTCATTCGGCCAAGATCAGCAGCTTCGCCAACATGGCATTCCCCATCTCATCATCGTCGGCTGCTGAAAATACCTGCATCGGATCCACGGCCCGCTACGGCATGGAACTCGGCTATCACGTGACCTCTTTCGCAACGCGACCCCGGACCTTCACACACGAGATGATGCAGCCGCCATCGTCGATCGGGTAAAGATCCATCGCCGAGGCAGCTTAGCGGGTGCGGCGTTGTCGTGCCGGAGCACTGACGATAGCATCTTCGGAGAGAATGGGTGTACCAGATCTTGCCATCCGGCCACACCATGATTTCCAGCACTCTCCGGCAATCTTCTTCATTTCGGAAGGCCAGCTCATTTCTTCAACGGTCCGGATGTTGAAAAGCGTTGCGAGCAGCGTTTCAAACATTCCCATCCTTCGGATCGCAGAGATGCCCGTGGGAGGCCCTTGACCGTAATCAATTGCTGTTTGTTGGTTATAAGGGCCGCGTTTGATAACACGCTCTTGTTGCTCAAAATGCAAGAAATCTATCCTGCATCGTTGTTTTTTGCACCGGGAAAAGCAGAGAGGATCTCACGTTCAATTTCGTATTCAAGCTCATTGAAAATGGCTTGGCGCTCTTGGCGTCAGGAACGTTCGCTACTCCGATTTTCGCAACGTGCTTAGGTTCGAGACTTGATTCATAGTTTCTCGAAGGCGATGACAAGGACGTCACGATATGCGAACGGCATTTTCGGATTGTCGGTCACGATCGATGATACATCATGAAACGTCTTGCGGTCGTTGCAGATCACAAAATCATTTGGAAGGTTCATTTCGACATCGCCGAGGAACCGCTTTGAGGCATCAGTAATCGTGCTCATACCGCCGGTCACGTTAACCCGCGCGATCATGTACGAAACGATGAAATCCACCCCGTCCTGGTGAAGGCCTTCGGGTGCTGGTTTGCCGTTTACACCGTCGCGTGCAACAATCCGGTAGGGATGAAGCTTAATATTCCAACGATCATGTCCTGCGGTTTCACATAGAATTCTGCAGAAACCTGTCAGAATCTTGTTTAAGATGGGATGATCTATAAAGGATTGTTCAAAGGGCTCGAAGTAGCGCTTGAAGCCGCCATTCAAGTGGTTGATGGCTTTCGATTGCTCGTAAGGGGCATGCGGAAGGAGCCGGAAAATTCCCTCCACTGCGTCATATTCAAACGCACCATAGCGCCGGTAGCGATAGGTCCCACCGTCACGCATGTATTCATCGAGAAGCAGTCGATTCCAATGGTCAGCCAAGTTGTTCCAGCCAGCATCAATTTCGATGCCGAAGCCGGCTTCGCTGCGTTCACCTCTCGAAAACCACCATCCATTTGTCGCCAGATGATCAGTGCATTCTTGACTGAAGCTGCATAGCCCCTGGGGTGCGACCTTTTTCATGGGTGTCTCCCGTCTTGGCAATGGCGAGGGGGAAGTTTAGAGGACGCTTGATGCCTCGCGGCTTGGTGTTCCCAAAGGTGGCGGTCCGTAATGTATTTCGGTGTGCTGGCTATGATGGACCGAGGCAAAAAGCGCGTGTTGTCGACTATGTAGCTGACGCTTCCGCTGACGCCCTCGAGTGCGGACGCTATGGCCCGATCGCACATCCTGTGAATAGTACTGCCCCATGCACCTGAAACCGCCTCCTGGGACCAGGCTTGCTCAAGCCCTTGCTTCAACACGATTGATCCGACGCCAAGGGAAGCGGTCTCGAGGTGCCGCAGCGCGTCCATGATGATGGCCGCCGCGGGCGCCTCGCGGACCTCGAGAACCTTTTCACCGGTTGAGATGTGTTCGAGCCCGACAAAGCGGCCGTGTCCGAATTTACCAACTGTTTTATTCAGGAGCGGGATTGTGTCGATCAGTGCAATGTCACGGTCGTCAATTGAGACGAGATTTCCGTCAATAAACCCCAGTTTGATCTCTACCGGCTGCTGCGCGGCAATGTTACGCGTCCACTCAAATGCCTCTTCCGGGATAGAAAAGTTTTCGGGATCGTCCAAAGGCCCAGATTCGAATTCCCGGCACCAGAGGTTTTCGTCCCCGCTCCACGTGCGGTCCGTCACAAAAGTCAGTCCGAACTTAGAGAGGGCGGCGGCCTTCTGCTGCCGGGAAATCACCGAGTATTCATACGGACTGCCGAAGCTACCGGAAAATCCCGAGCGCTTGATGCTATTGTTAAGGCGGGGAAGGCTATTCTGCGAAAGATTTGCTGTATGAAGAAGTAGCCGTGAGCCGATTGACGTTGCATAAGCAACAATCAACGAGGCGATTATAGGACGGCTCAAAGAACTGCTTAACGGATAGCTGGCAAGGTACTTGGCGTGGGCCCGAATGGCGGGTTTCACGCCTTGTTCGACAAAAGCTTCCCGCCCTTCGAGACAGACAAAGCGCGCGCCGAACCTTGCTGCCGTCTGTTCCAGCAAAGGCTTGTCGATGGACGTTCCGACATCGGCGGCGACAGCTTCAATATTTGCAAAGCCAAGGCTTTGCAGCTTGTAGAGAAGGTAGGTGCTGTCGAGACCGCCGCTGAACATGGTTGAAACTGGTGCGTTTCGGTCCGGAAAAGCCTCCAGATCTTCGAAACTCAAAATGCCGCCGACAGATGGTTTGATCGAAGTTGAGACAAGGTTCATTTGTCAGGTCCTACTTTCAAAAAAGATGCCGGCAGAGGTTCCGGCGAGGATGAGGCCGGCACCTATCACGCCCGTTGCGGTCAATGATTCTGTCAGGAGAAGGTGCGCAAGGACGAAACCAAAAAAGGGTTCTGTTCCCATCAGCAAACCAACCCGTGTCGGCGTCGATTTTCTGACCGCGGCGTTTTGAATGTAGAATGCACCGATGGTGCAGAAGAGTGAAAGGAAAGCGACAGCGCCCCAAAACTGAAGGGTGGCCTTCACAATAAGGCCGTAGATTCCGAATTGATCGACGGCCAAAACAAAAGTGAGTGTTGCCACCGCCGATCCCTGAATGGCCGTCAGTGCCGCAGACGAAATCTGCCGGCCGACCAGAAGGCGTTTGGTGGAAACGGCCATAATCGCTCGCAGTATCGCAGCCCCCAGCACCAGCGCGTCACCCGGACTGAACTTGCCGATCCCACCAGTGAGAATGCCGACACCGATGCAGGATATCGCAGCACTTACCAATATGCCCGTAGGTGGAAGTCGCCCCGATAGCCCATAGTCAATGATCGGCGTGAAAATTACACAAAGCGAAATGATCAAGGCTGTGTTCATGGCGCTTGTTGATGCAACACCGTAAGTTTCAGCAATAAAAATCGAAAAAAGTATTGTTCCCAGAACGATGCCACGGATACAATCGCCCCCAGAGATCAATGCGATCTCATGTCTTGCCACCACTGTCATAAAGATCGTGGTAATGAGGAAACGATAAAGAATGAGGATCAAAACCGGCGCACAGAATAGTGCGCCTTTCGCGACCGGATAGCTCGCGCCCCAAACGAATGCGACACCCAGTACGGCCAGGTCGGTCAAGAAGGATGGGGTCGGTGACCTCCTGGCACTTTCGAAAACGTTCACGTTCAAGTAGCCTTTGTGCTGGCCATCATCCATCCCACTGTGCAGAACGAGTGCAAACAGATTAGGGCGGTCCACCTAACGTCGGCATCGCGGAACCGTCAGACCTTGCTCGAGGCGCTGATCGATGTCCTACCCTTGGACCTCATTAAGCGGCGGGACAATCGAGCTACTTGTTGTCCAGTCGTCGCCCGCGTCGCGAGATTTTGGCGTCCCCACATGCAGTAGGGGATTGTTTAGTTACAAGTTCGGCCACGCCGATTGCAACCGAGGGGCGGATCGCATGCGCAGATCTTGCAGTAGCGACTGTTGGAAGCTGTTCATGGAGGAACTCCTGCAGGTTCGTGCCGTATGGTATTTGTGATTCAACGAAGCAAATGCCGTGCCAATCCACAAAACCATTTTTGGACAACATGATCGCTTTAATAGGCAGCGTTTCATACCCAACATTGTCAGAAGGCCGACAATGAGTCCGACTGCCGGGCATGCAACCGAACGCTGTGATCCTGTTATCCGGACAGGTTTCCCGCTGCAGCCCGGCTTGGCAATTCATCAGGGGCCTGTCGCAAATGAGAAGTCGAAGGCAAGATGGCTTCCGGCTCGCGAAGCGGTCCGAACGAGGTCGGTGCGGTCTCTAAGCCTCGCCCTGATGCAGCTTGACCGTCGCGCGATTTTCGATGCGTATTGACGGATGCGGCACCGAACCGCCCTGACAACGGTTGAGATATCCAGCTCTATTAGGCCGCAGATTTTTTGGAAAGTTGAACGGTAGCAGGTCGACCATGTCGGCGGTTTCGTCGCGCTGCGGCAGCTCAGTTTGCACATGGCGCAGCCAGGTGAGTGGGTTGATCCCACAGGCGCGGCACGTGAGCATCAGACTGTAGATCACGGCGCTGGCCTTGGCTCTGAGCTCAGGGGCAGGCCAAGGCGGGTGCCGGTGGCTGGGCCAATTTGCCCCACAGTCGCGCATCAGAGGTTCCACTGCTGCCAGCCAGGTTAAACTCGCTCAACATTTGCGTAATCCGGCCAACTTCTCGAACAAGGGCATGGCTGGCACCGGTCGACTCTTCGACCATTGCGGCATTCTGCTGCGTGCTCTGATCCATAGCGTTGACAGCCATGTTGATTTCCTGGAGGGCGGCCGACTGTTCACGGGCCGCCTCAACGCTCGCGCTAATATGGCGGTCGATTTCCTTGACCTCGTCGATGATCATGGTGAGAACCGAGCCGTTTTCGTCAACCAGGGCGACACCCGCCTTGACCTGTTCGCCGGAATTATTGATCAGCTCTTTGATTTCCTTTGCTGCCTTGGCGGAACGCTGAGCAAGTTCCCGCACCTCTTGCGCCACGACCGCGAAACCCTTGCCGGCATCCCCCGCTCGGGCCTGCTTCCACACCGGCATTCAATGCCAGCAAGTTCGTTTGGAAAGCGATCTCGTCAATCACACCAATGACGTTCGAAATCTCGCAAGATGAGCTGTCGATTGTGCCCATGGCGGCGACTGCCTGACGGACGATCGCACCGGATTTCTCTGCACCGATGCGCGCCTTCGTAACAAGTCGGCCCGCTTCTTCCGCGCGCCGACTGGAATCCTTGACAGTTGTTGTGATCTCCTCCAATGCTCGCAGCGGCCTCTTCGATCGAGGCTGCCTGCTGTTCGGTCCGCCTGGCAAGATCGTCTGCAGCGGACCGAATCTCCTGCGATCCACCATGAGTCTGTGACGCTGCCCGGTCGATCTGCTTGATCGTGCCGGCTAGCTGTTCGAGGGCATTGTTGAAATCATTGCGTAAGTCATGATAGGCATCCGGCAATTCGTCGTTAATGCGATAACTGACGTCCTTGCAGACGATGGCGGTCATCGCCTTGCCAAAACAGTCACAAACTAATTTCTGTTCAGCGGCAATCGCCTCCGCCGGCGCTTTCGGCCTCGTCGATATAAACGGATATGGCGAGATCCATGTCCAGCATGACGGCTTTTACTAGGCTCGCAAGCGCTTTGCCGAATTTGCTGGGTTTCATTGCCCCTTTCGAGAAGAGTCCACCCCTCGGAAGCGATTCTTCGACAGCCCTGCTGATGAGATGATCGAGAACGATGGCGTAACCGCCGATGTACCATTGTGGTTCGAGCCCAATCTGTGCATGAACCTTGCCAATCGTGCGAACTTTTCCGACGTAATCTTCATTTAAATTGCCATTGGAAATGTTCTCCCAATGCCCTAACTGCGCGCCCTTCGCCCGCGCGATATGCTCGTCGGAGGAAAAGAATCGTTTGACCTCCGGGGTCCTGCGAAGTTCGGCGTAGAATTTGTCGAGGCCTCGTGGCAATTCGCGTTCAACGAGATGGGGTGGTTGCCGTCCTCCTCAGGCGGCATCGCAATGTGCCAATGATATGGTGTCTATAACCACCGATCGGAAAAGGACGGCAACCATGACGAAGGAAATGATGGTTGGGGTCGATCTGGCCAAGAATGTCTTCCAGCTGCATGCCGCATCTCTGACGGGACATCTTCTGTTTCGTAAGAAGCTCTCGCCGGAAGCGTTTCGGCGATTCATGGCTGAGCATTCACCGGCAATCGTAGTGATCGAAGCTTGCGGGAGCGCGCATTACTGGGCTCGCGAGATGGCCAAACACGGCCATGAGGTAAAGCTGATTGCTCCTCGTTACGTCAGGCCGTTCGTAAAGCGCCAGAAGAACGACACTGCGGACGCCGAAGCAATCGTGATCGCGGCCCAGCGCCCGGAAATGCGTTTCGTCGAGCCGAAGTCTGCAGAGCAGCAAGGCAAAGCGATCCTGTTTCGCGCAAGGGAGCGACTTGTCCACCAGCGCACCGAACTGATCAATGCTCTCCGGGCCTATCTCTATGAATATGGCTATGTCGTCCCACAAGGGACACGTCAGCTCGGCAGGATCGAAGATATCCTGAATGCACCAAACTGCGATTTGCCCGACCTTGTTCACGAAGAGTGCCGCTCGTTGCTTGAGCAGATCGCTGAGAAGACGATCCGTATCGAAGCCCAGACCGGGAAGATCAAGAAGTTGGCAGCGGAAGCGGACACAGCGCGACGCTTGCAGACTATCCCCGGAGTTGGTCCAATGACTGCTCTCGCCGTCGAAGCCTTTGCTCCGCCAATGGAGATCTTTCGATGCGGCCGCGATTTTGCAGCCTGGCTCGGTCTCGTGCCACGCCAATTCTCGTCCGGTGGGAAAGAGCGGCTCGGACGCATCTCCAAGGCGGGTCAAACTGATATTCGTAGACTGCTGATCGTCGGAGCGATGTCCCGCCTGAATTGGCTGAGCCGCCAATCGATTGTGAATGGTTCGTGGCTTGCGCAGATGTTGATGCGGAAGCCACGAATGCTTGTGGCGATTGCGTTGGCCAACAAGATGGCGAGGACGATCTGGGCGATGATAGTCAGGAAAGAGGATTACCGGGTTCCGGCAGAGGCAACTGTAGTTTGATCAACGAGCTACGCAACGCTTAGGCCGGATAAAAGGGGTGAAAGAAGGCGACGACCTGAATGGGCAAAATGATCGAACAGACTGGGTCAGGAAAACCAGTCAAAACTGATGAGCAAAAAGCTCGACAACGAGATTTGGACCTGACCCGCAGATCACCATACCGGCCAGCGGCTTCTGGAAATGCCGTAGATGAAGGCCTTACAGAAGAGCGCCCTCGATCACTCGTACATTCAGATAAAACCCTCTTGCATCCCGGGCGGCAACCACAGAAGAAGTTTTCAGCGAGCGAATGCTGGCACGGGCCTGCGCGTCCAAGCCCATGAAATCCAGCCGGCAGTCGATGTTCTGATTTTTTGATGGCGTTCGGCTTGGCCCTCGGGCCGGAGCCTGCCCCAGTCCGGCCGGGAGTACGCACCCCATGAGGACTTCGTCCACTAAGTCGGCCTGTATTCCCGTAGCCGAAAGGGCGCCATCAATGGCAACGACCCGAAGTTCCATAAGGCCACGTCAGAAAGGTTCCCCTGGAGCACCCCCATCGGCGTTCTGACGGCGCCTACGATTACGACTGGGTCGCTGTCGTTCATGTACTTTCGCCCGAATTGCGAAAAGGGAACTTTGTCGTAACGTGACTTCACCGGGGGGCCATTCGTAAGGCACCATCCAGCCGTATGACTACCCCATTCAGCATCTGGTTCTCGACAACGTGGCGCACGAGGGCTGCATATTCTTCCGGCCTGCCAAGGCGCGGTGGGTAGGGCACAGCGGCTCCGAGCGCGTCTTGCACCTCCTGTGGCATCCCTGTCATCATCGGCGTTGCGAAAATTCCCGGAGCAATGGCGACGACCCGTATCGAATGTCGGCCAAGTTCTCTGGCTGCTGGTAACGTCAGCGCCGCCACTCCACCTTTCGACGCTGCATATGCTGCCTGACCGATTTGGCCCTCGAAAGCCGCGATCGATGCCGTATTGATGATCAATCCTCGCTCTCCCCCGTCACCCGGCGCCTGCCTGGTCATAACGTCTGCCGCTAGCCGGAGAGTGTTGAAGGTTCCCACGAGGTTGACGGTGACCGTCCGCGAAAAGGTGTCGAGATCATGAGGACTTCCCCGACCGACAATTTTCTCGCTCGGCGCTATCCCCGCGCAGTTGACCAATATATCGAGCCTACCGAACGTGTTGCGCGCGGCTGCGACCGCTGACGCAACGTTCTCCGCGCTGGTCACATCGGCGATGCGGAACCGAGCCGCCATCCCCAAAGTGCTCGCCAAATCTCGGCCCGAGTCCTCCCTAGTATCTACGAGCATCACATTGGCACCATGACTCACAGCCATTTTCGCTACAGCGGCTCCCAGACCTGATCCCGCGCCGGTGATCAAAAAAGTCGCTTTCTCGAGTTTCATGCAAACCTACCTTGCTTTGTATCAAGTTTTTCGATTTCGGATTTGCAAAGTATGAAACGCCGTTATTTTACCGCTCTGTGTTTTTGGCAGTTCGGTCATAAATTCGATGGCACGCCGGAAGGCGTGGGCTGACAGGCCAGCCTTGACGAACATGGAAAGCTCTTCGGCTGAGCAGGTGACGCTGAAAACCCCTAGCACGACGCATGCATTAACGATCTCGGTCCGCTCTGGGCCTGGAACATCGGTTATAGCCCCCTCTGTCACCGCCGGGTGCTCAACTAGCGCACACTCGACGTCGAACGGCTCAATTAGGTATTTCGTTGAGCTTAAAGCGGGTGTGAGGTGTTTGTTACGATCAGTTTGCTTTGCTGGTTTTCAGTCTCTGCGCAATCGCTTTGGAGCCGAATATGGTAAAGAGAAGTTGATACACTGCTCCAAGTCGCCACGCGCTCAAAATGGTCGAGAGAGATTCCACGGTGCGGGTTACAAACCCGCATCTCCGGGACCAACCCCTTCATTGACGAACACGTTGGCAGCGCGCGCCGACACATCGCGCAGTTCCTCGAACGTATATGCGATTACTTTCTGGTCCAGAGATACACATCGCAGTGCAATCCTGTTTCCTCCCATGTGTCTGTCACAGCATGCCACGCAGGCGTTCACAGCACTATCGAGATCGCCTAAAAGATCAGCTTTCATAGGTACTAGCGCGAATTCCTTCGCGACCTGTTCATAAGACGGCCGAGTATTAGGGTATGGTTCCCATGGTCTCCTCCAACTGAACTCACACTAAGACGTCTCCTCCTAGTTCCGGCCCATTATCAGCTTAACACTCGTTGCAAACAATGACATTCGAAGTCATAAATTATGAGCGGATTTACAATTGCGAAAACAGGTGGCGGATGAATCGGCGCGTGATTTCCTGGGGCTTCGTGGAAGATGCCGTGGAATGCTTGCGAAACCGGGCTATCGATCCCGCCGAAGCTTTGAACAGGGCGCAAATAAGCTCAACATCTCGGGAAAAGGTTACAAGCATACAATATGGCCAGTTGTGGATTGAGGTGTCGCGGACGATCGAGGATGAGTTTTTTGGTCTCGGGGGAAGGCCTATGCGGCCAGGAAGTTTCAACATGCTTTGTCACGCGCTCGTTGGAACTGAGAACCTGGAACATGCAATTCGACGTGGGCTTAAATTCCTTGCAATCGTTCTTGACGACCCGGTCGGAGAGCTTCGGCACCGCAACGGCCTGGCCGAGATCACGCTGACCGACAAGATTGGTCGACGAAGCGCGTTCGCCTACCGCACCTATTGGCTTCTCCTCCTCGGAGTGACGTGCTGGCTAATTGGAAGGCGAATTGCCTTACGGCAGGTCGATTTTGCATGTACAGCACCATCGCGTGGTGCAGATTACCGACAGTTTTTTGGCGCCCCTGTGCATTTTGACAAGCCTTTCAGCAGGCTGACGTTCAATACATCTTGCCTATCGTTGCCGACGATTCGAAATGAGGCATCTGTAAGCGCATTTTTGAAAGGATCTCCGGCGAACATCCTAATTCGCTATAGACAAGACCAAGGGACTTCGGTCGAAGTCCGCCGGCTGTTCAAAGAGACGCCGACATCCCGATGGCCGGATTTCGATAAGCTTGCAGCTAGGATGAAAATGTCGCCCGCAACACTACGGCGGAGATTGCTGGGGGAAGGTCAGAGCTTTTCGGTCATCAGAGACGAATTGCGCTACAATCTCGCATGTGAGCTCCTCAGCGGCGAAGCTCACACTATCGCCCAGATTGCTTCACTTCTGGGTTATGCAGAATCCAGCGCGTTTCATCGTGCCTTTGCAAAGTGGTCGGGTAACACACCATCCGCGTATCGAAGAATGGCACTGGCATGAAACATGAGATGCCTCCGCTAAACAGGACCACAGTCATGAAGACGGAAACGACCCGCACATGCTGTACGCAATTCCATTCTCGCGAGGGACCTTGCGAGGAGGAAATGACGACGTGTTCGTGATATTTGAAAAATGCGCGCCGCGCTCCCGTAGTCGACCGAGATGCAGTTTGTTTGCGGTGCGTGACTCGTGTCCACAACGTCGACCTGCTCTCGGAAGTCCCTACAAACAAACGGCTGCCTTGCGCGTCGATCTCGAGGTGCAGGGCGTCGGCCGGTTGCCGCGCGAATTGTCGATCTACATGCCGACAAGGGAGCAGATGCAGGAGCGCGCGAAGCTCCTGCAGAAAACGCAGCGCTCGATCGCAAGGAGACCGGTAACTTCTCCGGGGTCGAGCACGGTTTGTCAGGCCGGATTGGTTCATAACCATCACTTTTGCTCAAGGAGGTAACGGTGGCGGTGGAATGGACGATCACGATTGAGGGGAAGAACGAGTTCGGCGACGTTTGCCGCCGGGAGGTGCGAATTGATAAGAGTTGGGAGCGCCTGTTCGACGGAGAGGTCGGCTTGTCGATCAAGAGGGCAAGCCGATGGCATCTTTGATGCGGCATGCACAGGTAGGGCGCGAGTTGCCCACGGCAAGCTGATGAGAAGAGCGGTGCGGCCGATATTCCCATATCGATTGCAGTAGTGTCGTATTTTGGTCATGCTCCGCAGTGCGAAGTCAGCTGCGCTGCGGAACTCTTTACCCTGCGATAAAAATAGAGCTACGATGAAAACCTTGCGTGAACTCGGTGTTAAAAAATTCCCGATTTCCCCTTAAATTTTGATTTTTCCTCTGTTCAAGCCAATTGTTTGAGCTTTCGAGCCGTCCGAAAGGATCGCCCGAACGCGAAGTGTCACTTTTCGCCCATTTTTGCTGCGCCGCCATATTCCCTTTCCAAAGGCCGCCCTAGGTTGCGTCTGGGAGCTCTGCTCTGAACGAAATAGCTGCAAGGGGGATGCAGCATGAAGGAAGGATGACAAACATCGTGAATGTGACTGCCAACGTGTCTTCGCGGATAAACCTCACGCGTATCGTGCTCATCTCGGGTATCATCTTTGTCCATATACCGTTCGATACAGGTACCACCCCGTTCAACGGCGCATATGGCCTTTTCGATTGGCTGCGGGTGCTCCTTTGTGACAGCCTGTTCCGCGTCGGCGTGCCCTGCCTGAGCGCGATTTCAGGTTACCTGTTGTTTCGACAAGGTACGACATCGCTGGACTATGGGAAGATTATTCGCCGTAAGACAAAGACAATCATTCTACCTTTCATGCTGTGGAACAGCGCATTCTTTGTGTCCGTGCTGATCCTCCAGTACTACGGAATTGGTGATGGCTATCTGCCTGATTTGTCGGAATCTACTTCGCATACGCTATCGACTCTTCTGTTCGCGATCGATGGCGCGCCGATCAATCTGCCGCTTTACTTCCTGCGCGATCTTTTCGTCTGCATCCTGGTGTCGCCAATTCTTGCCTTTCTCATCAACCGTGCGCCATTGCTCACATTGGTTTCCCTGCTTCTGCTTGCAGCTTGGCCGGTATCGATCGGCATCGTGCTGCGCAATTCTATCCTCTTCAGCTTCAGCTTCGGAATTTATCTCAGCCTCTACCGCGTCGATGTGGCGGTCATGGATCGCTATGCCGCGCTGATCGGTCCCGGCTTCATTGCGCTCGCAGCTGTTGTGGCAACCGCCGCCTATATGGCAGGACCCGGCTTGCCCTTGTGGCTCGAGGTTTGCCGCAATCTGATGGTGATCGTCGGCATTCCGGGATTCTGGGCGCTATCGTCGATCTTCATCCGCAGCCGCTTGGGGCAGAGGCTGGTGGAAACAGGCAGCCTTAGCTTCTGGATCTTCTGTGCGCATTATCCGCTGCTTTTCTATCTCTGGGTTCTTTGGAAACGTGGCGGCAGCGAGCTCTATCCGATTTTCTATCTTCTGACGGCGGCGCTTGCCTTACTGCTGCTGCCCCTGACGAATGGCGTGGCCCTTTCCGCCCTCCCAAGTCTCTATAAACTGCTGACCGGCAGCCGGACGCGCCCGCTGGCCGAGGCCAATGCCGTCCAGATCCGCGGCGCCGAAGATCGGCCTGCGCTCTCCGAGCAAAGGTGACGCCATGACGACGAGACCGGTAACCTCTCTGGGGTCAGGCCGCGCTCAGGAGGGGTGGCCTAGATTTGAATATTGAAGGCGCGTTCGTTTCTTGCTGTCGGAACAATAGCCTCAAGCGCTCGCGCAGTTCGCCGTTTAGCGCGGCGGTCCGGACCTGCATGAGCAGGTGCGCGCCACTCCAGTCATTGCCGGTAGTAATCATCTCATCCATCCAAGGGCGCGGCCCCTATAGCCGCGCCAGATAGACTGCGTCTCAAATTTGTTGATGAAGGTGCAGGCGTGGAGAACTGTCATAGCTTTCGAAGCTCTGCTTGAACAAGGGACCAACCTACTGCCAAAGGACTTCTTCGTTTCGTAAACGCGACGAGCACCCCACGGCTTTAGTCTGTTGATGGACGAGGAGCGTCCGCTGTTTCAGAACTTCTGCTTTGCGCGCTCTGGCATGAATGCGTCACGACACGAAAGTGGTGAAACTGTCCGGTTTTTGACAACGAAGTAAGAACTTCTTTTCGTAGGTCATGGATGTGGGAGCGGAAAGCCGTGTCGATCTGATAGCGCGGCAAGGATCTTGTCTTTCTCTGCGATGAAGGCGCGCCCCTCGTAAATCCCTGTTAGATGAGGCGAGCTGTCTCCCTCCGCTAATACTAGCAAGGGCACGGACTGGTTTTGCTCACCAGCAAGGGCGATGACACTTGGTCGGCGTCGCGGCCATTGGATGCGCTCGACATCAAGCTTCTTCGCCAAGTCTGGGAACGAGGCCAGCACCCCCTCCAGAAGGGCGCAGTGCCAGCAATAAAACTGCTGACCTGGATAAGCAGGATCGTCAAAGCCCGGGCGCAACAAGAACAGTCGGTCGCGGTTCGCCATTTCATTTCCCTTCCGATTTCAGTGCATTGTAGAGCGCTGTCTTGCCAATCCTGACGCGCGCGTTGGCCAGAGCGTCTCTTCTGAGCTCCTAGTCGGTCTTTATCAGCTCGCAATGGCGTGCGGAATCGAACAGATCGTTGGTCTAAAAAAAATGACGCGGGTCTATAACCGCATCAGTTGGTATCCGACACCGCTAGCGTTTTCCCGACCAGAGGCTGGTCGACTCGTCGTCGGGACTTGGGAGCCTAATGAGCATTGAAGGGTACTGGAGAACATAGCAATTTAAAGACCATGATTCGTTCTCCGGCGCTCGATGGGGCCAAGGATCCTCGTGGCGTCTGGAATGATTACAGATGCCGTAGTGGCCCACGAGGATACGACCTGAATTGGACTAAAATGGCATGACCGCCAGTTCGAATGCCTTCCAAGACGTCACCGTTACGGTCGAAACGCTGCCGCACGGCATTTTCCAGATTCAAATCATGAAGCAAAAAGCCACAAGGGCCATGTAAAACCGCCAGACGAGATCGCGAATAAGCGCGACAGATCGCTTCTCCATGGCGGCAGCCGCCATGACCTTGTTCCCCGCTGGCAAGTCTGCCAGTACCATCTTTCCATTGCGGCTCACCCAGCATTCTTTACGGTTGGCGTAGGCTGGGAGAGATCGTCGATGCAGCCGTAAATGGACTGCTCGTGTCTGAGCAGGCGTTTGAATTGAGCTATCGCTACGCTACAATAGCAGACCAGTTATTTCGCCTTCTTTGATAACAATGTTCGATCCATGTCGCTTGGGAGAAGTGACGGCCAGTGCATCATTCGGTACGGTGTCCTGTAGGAATTGTCCCGTTGCTTGAAGCGCTAGATCGCCAGCGGGAAATACCCAATTGATCCGCAGGGCAGGGCCGACGCGCTTTGTTTCCACCCAAACGGCGAGACACCAGCCGTGGATATCCATCGCCCCACGTCGGTATATTCCAGGCCCGTAGTGTTTTTCTGATTCTAGGGATGAGCACGGATGAGCAATATAGCAGGGCCGGCCAGGAGCGGATTGGAACGGCGCCACAACACGGCGTCGCCACGGGTTCCTCTCTGGCCGGTCCGCTTGCAACCATTATCTGTACCCAGACCTTTTTGTTTCGCGCGTGAAGTTTTACGTGGATATGACTGACTGTCGACGCGAAATCTCCCGGCGTGATGGGAAGTCCTCGAGCTGCACGAGCTGGGCAGACACATCAGCCTGGACCTGGCCCAGTCGTCCTCGCCAGAGCGACGTGCATAGGACTGATCAGGATGACGACGAGCGCGGCGTCGTGAAGTCGAGGAGCAAGATAACGCATGACGGATGCGCTCACTAAGATGATGGATTCGGCCTGACTGCCAGCATCCACCGCTAATTAACGGACCAGTTTGCCGGCGAATCCCGGCGGATGAAAGTTCTCTGAGCATGTTCTGAAGTTAAGGTGGCTCGATCGCAGTAATTGGCTTCAGATCGCATTATCTGTTTTGTTTTGGGTTGCCACATCGACGTGCTTTGCAAAGTTTGCCTGAAGATGGGGCTAGGAGGGCGTGATGCCAACGTTTTTGAAGGTTGCGGGGCCATCTTGCGAAAGCCCCGCCTGCGATTAGGGTTTTATGCTTCGGTCGAGATTGTTGGCAGCGGGCGCCTAAACACGCGCGTTTTCGCCAATAGGTACACGACGCCGATTAAGAGCCAGGAAAAGCCCAGTTCGATGGCGAGCTTGTCGAGGCTGTAGAAGAGGCTGGCGCAAAATAGCGCGCCGGCTGTGGAGATAATAATGAGGATTACCCGGCCGTTCCTTTCCTCCGCATTCTTCATCAGGTAGCGAACTACACATGCGTTTACTGCAAAGAACGCGGTGAAGGCACCGAAGTTGATGAACGCAGTCGACGTGGAGATATCGAACTTCATTGCGGCGAGCATGACTAGACTGACCAAGACAATGTTGGCGATCGGAGTCTTGAGGCGCGGGTTCACATAAGCGAACGGACTGGAGGGTATGACGTTGTCTCTGCCCATGACCAACAGCAGTCTGGAGGCGCTGGCATGGGCGCAAAGTCCAGCCGCAAAAAACGCGACCGCGACTACGATCGTGAAAACCGTCTTGAAAGCGGGGCCACCCACCTGGCCAACGATCTCGTATGCGGCGGTGTCGATGCTTTCGAAGGTTAGCGACGGATGCGCAACCATCATAAGGTAGGTGGAGACCATGAAGATTGCTCCACCGAGCAGAGTTGCTATCATGATGGCACGCGGAATCGATTGTCGCGGATTTACCGTCTCTTCCGAAAGAGTGGAGATCGCATCGAATCCAAGAAAGGAATAGCAAGCAACCGCGGCTCCGGCCATGATCATAGACCAGTTGGTTTCCCCGTTGGTAAAGGGCTTCGCAGATAGGATCCCGCCGTCTGGAGCATGCAGGATCGCGATCACGCACAGGTACCCAAGCATTGCCACCATCACGAGCTGGATCACCATGATCACCAGGTTGACGGTGTCCGTCAGCTTGATGCCAAGGATGTTGATGATGGTGGAAAGAACAGTGACAGCCACTACCCAGACGGGAAACGGGATACTCGGATCCAGCGTCGAGAGGCTAGTGGCAGTCAGTAGGCAAATAACCATCGGGATGAAGAAGTAGTCTAATAGAAGCAGCCAGCCGACAATGAATCCCGACACAGGGCCGAATACCTTGGAAGTGTACGTGTAGGCGGATCCGGCTACGGGCGTGCGGGCAGCCATGAAGCCGTAGCTTACAGCGGTGGCGAGCATCGCAACGGTCGCCACTACATATGCGGTTGCCACTGCGCCGCCTGTCTTTACGGCGATCGCACCGAACGTCGCGATGACGACCAGTGGCGACATATATGAGAGTCCAAACATCGCTGCGGACGTTGTTCCCAGTCTTCTGTCGAGTTTAACGTGTTCGTTTGACACTTTTTGTTCTCCTCTGTGGTTCGTTGGAGGCCAGCGCCCGCTGGACGACCAACGGACGTTCGCCGGAGCTAGCGCTATTTCATTCTGGGGTGAGCCTTCCTTTCAGAATTCGGTTGAAGCGGCTTGCCCAGTCTTTTTCATCCTCCTTGTTCGAAATGAGGTCGTTTCGGATCTCAATCATCGCTCCCGCAAACCCGTAAGGAAGGGTATGACGCTCAATCGTGTGATAAACGCCATCCGTCGGGGTGTAGGGCTCGTTGTCGCCGACAACCAAGTCAGGATCGTTCGACAGTCCATCAAGCAGATGGTGAGAAAGACGGGTATCGTGATTGTGGAGGATCCCCACGTGCCAAGGACGAGGCACGCCCTTGTAGACGGGGGTAAAGCTGTGGATCGAAATCACCCACGGCGAGCGGTGGCTTCGCTTTCCAACAACGTCTTCCAAAGCCGCGTGAAAAGGATGATAAATTGCATCGCATCGCAGCAGGCGCTCCGCATCCGAGAGCGATTTGTTGCCCGGGATTTCCGTCGCCTCGCTCAGCTTGACGATTGATCCTGGATGGTCTGGGTGCCGATTTATGTCGAGAACCAAGCGGGAGACGTTCGCAAAGACAAGCGGTGCGTCCAGCATGTCGGCGAGTTGTTGGGCCACTCCAAGGGCGCCGGGATCCCATGCAATATGTTCTACAAGCTTCTCGGGTGGCAGGCCCAGTCCATGCAGATGCCGCGGCACATAGTTGGACGCGTGCTCGCAGACCACAACGATCCGCGAGCTGCCATCCTCATTCCGGACGCTGACAGGCGTCCGACCGTCGAGGAAGGATAGCGCGTCCATTGCTACGCTGCCTTGCCTTTGACGGCGTCGTAGACGCTGTCCAGGACTTCCTTGAGTACACCAAGCAGATCCTCGATCTGGCTCCGCGTCGAGATGAACGGGGGTGCAAGCACGACGGAGGCTCCGAGAGGTCGGATGATGAAACCGCGGTCTCGCGCTTCCTTCGCGATTCTTTCACCGATGCGGAGATCACCGGAGAAGGACCGTTGCGTCTTCTTATCGGCCACGGTCTCGAGTGCACCCATGAGGCCCAGGCCACGCGCTTCTCCAACCATAGGATGATCGGCAAGTGCACGAAGCCCAGACTGGAACGTCTCGCTCACCGACTTCACGTTCTCGAACACGCCTTCTTCCGTAATGATCCGGATGGCTTCGAGTGAGATTGCGCAGCCTACCGGATGTCCGCCCGTTGTGAATCCATGAGGGAACTCCTCCCAGACCTCGCTCGCGGCGGTGGCGCGCTTGTCAATGTCTGCAGAAAGCATCACAGCGCCCATCGGGAAATAACCAGCCGACATACTCTTCGACGCGACGATGATATCCGGCTGTTGTCCTACCGCGAGCGTGCCCCAGAGGCTGCCGGTGCGGCCAAAGCCGCAGATGACTTCGTCGGCGATCAGGGGAATGCCGTACTTTTTCAAGATCGGCTGGATCTTGGCAAAATACGTCGCTGGCGGAACGACCACGCCGCCTGCACCCATTACCGGCTCCGCAAACATGCCGGCAATCGTTTCAGGCCCTTCCTTCAGGATCGTAGCGTCCAGGTTATTCGCCAGACGTTCCGCAAATTCCTCGTCGCTTTCACCCGGGAGCGCGAACCGCCATGCGTGTGGGCAGTCCAGCGTCACAATCTCCGGCCCTGGCAGGCCAAAGGCCTTGACGTAGTCCTTCCCCGTCAGGGCCGATGCCATCACCGTGGCACCGTGGTAGGCGTTCTTGCGCGTCAGCAGCTTGCGGCGCCCGGGCTTGCCCTCGGCCGCCCACATCATCCAGAGCAGCTTGACGATCGATTCGTTGGCTTCGGAACCCGAGTTGGTAAAGAACACGCGACTCATGGGGACAGGAGCGAGCGCCAGCATTTGCTCCGCGAGCTGGACCGTGGGCTTTGAGTTGCGGCCAAAGAAGGTGTGGTAGCCCGGGAATTCCTGGTACTGTTTGATAGCCGCATCCGTCAGGCGCTGCTCGGAAAACCCGAGCGTCATATTCCAAAGACCAGAATTGCCTTCAAAGAAGCGGCGACCAGTCGTGTCGACGATGTAGGGACCATCGCCGTGATCAACGATCACAGGGCCATCTGCCTTTAGAGAGGGCAGATCGGTGAATGTGTGAAAGAAGCTCGCCGCCTCTCGGCGCTCCCATGATTGGGCTGCAATATTCATGACGTGTCCTCCAGTGGAATGACGTTTTCGTTTTTATTTTCCCATAATTGCGTTTTGTCTGAGCAAAACACTAAAAATAGGGAACACTATCTTGCAGATTTTGTCAATTCATGATCAAAGTGCTTTCATGAGTTGAGCAAGTTTTTTGTTCTGGGTGAAGCTGGGTGCTCGGCCTGACACGGAAAACACGAGAATAAGGTGCAAAAGTGCTGATTTCTCGGCACTTGGTAGCTTGGCACATATACCCGATGGACGCGGAGGGGCGTTTTTGCCGATCTGCTATCAGCGAAATGACGCGTGTGTAATTTCACGCAAAACACAATTGGCGTTTTACGTCGGGCCCGACATTAAGGGCGGGTGTTCTTTGGAGGAGAAGAGGTTGAACCACGAATTTTTCTCGAACCGCGACGCGGTGCGGCTGCCTGACATAGGCGGCTGCGCCTCGAACGGGTCACTCGCCGGCCGCTTGACGCCGGACGAGCTCCAGACTGCGGTTGCAAATGGCGAGATCGACACTGTCATCGTGGCGATGACGGACATGCAGGGCCGATTGATCGGAAAACGTCTGACCGCGCGCTTCTTCCTCGAAACCAGCGCATCGCCGCAGCTTTTCTGCGACTATTTCCTTGCGACCGACATGGAGATGACTCTCGTGCCCGGCTACGAGTCCGCCTCGTGGGAGAAAGGTTACGGGGACTTCGCGCTCGTCCCTGACATGTCGACCCTGCGTGCCATTCCTTGGCTCCCGAAAACGGCGCTCGTTCTTTCGGATGTAACGACGTCTAGCGGAGTTCCGCTGGAACATTCGCCTCGGCAGGTCCTTCGCAGGCAGCTAGACCAGCTTGAGAAACTCGGTTTTGCGGCGGATATGGCAGCCGAGTTGGAATTCTATCTCTTCAACCAGACGTTCGACGAGGCAAGGTCGTCGAGATACGAGAATTTGAAGTTCTCGAGCTGGTACCCGGAAGATGGCCATATCTTCCAGACTTCGAAGGACGAACCATACATTCGCGCTATCCGCAATCTGATGGAACGGGCCGATATCCCTGTTGAAGGGTCGAAGGCAGAGTGCAGCCCAGGTCAGCAGGAGATCAATCTTCAATACGCTGAGGCGCTTGAGACTTGCGACCGTCTTGTCCTCTACAAGAATGGTTGCAAGGAAATCGCCCACCAGATGGGCAAGTCAGTCAGCTTCATGGCAAAGCTCGGTGCGGACCTCTCGGGAAATTCCTGCCACATCCATTTGTCGCTCCGCAGCCTCAAGGACGGGACACCTGGCTTTCATGACGCGACGGCCGATGATGGAATGTCGACTCTCTTCAAGCACTTCCTCGCGGGCGCGATTAAGCATGCTCCGGCGGCGACCTATTTCTACGCGCCCAACGTCAATTCGTACAAGCGGTTCACGGCTGGGACGTTCGCGCCGACTCGCCTGGCTTGGTCCGTCGATAACCGTACAACCGCTTTTCGTGTTCTCGGAAAGGGCAAGTCGATTCGCTTCGAATGCCGCGTTCCCGGTGCCGATGCAAATCCGTATCTCGCATTTGCGGCACTGATTGCGAGCGGTCTTCGCGGTTTGGCGGAAAAGCTTCCTCTCGAGGAGGCGTTCGCCGGAGACGCCTACACTGCGGACAACGTAGCGCGCATTCCGAGAGCACTTTACCGGTCGCTGGATGCGCTTGAGCGTTCCGATGAATTCCACAAGTCCCTCGGGGATGAGGTGGTGCGCCACTATCTCCACTGCGGTCGCTGGGAACTTGGTGCTTTCGAGGGCGCCGTCACCGATTGGGAAAAGCTTCGGCTGTTCGAGCGCTGCTGAGCCGGGAGAGAGGAGGACAAGCACCATGGCATCATTTGAAACGATTACCCCTGTGGACGACACTGTTTTGCTTACCCGCCAGCGTCACACTGATGCGGACGTCGACGCTGCTCTCAACAAGGCTGCCGTCGGCTTCGACGAATGGCGGCGATTACCTGTCGCGCACCGTGTCGAGGTCCTCTCACGTGCCGTGCGCGCCTTCGTTGAGCGGAAGGAGGAAATCGCATGCGAGATCACAGACCAGATTGGGCGACCTATCGCCTACAGCGGCAGTGAGGTGGACGGCTTCGAGGTGCGTGCGCGTACCATGCTTTCCTTGGCGCCAGAAGCGCTGGCTCCGGCCATCCCTGACGCGATTGACGGCTTTGCGCGCTCAATCCGGCGCGCGCCGTTGGGAACGATCGCTGTCCTTGCTCCGTGGAACTACCCGTTCCTGACCGCGGTCAATGCCGTTATCCCTGCGCTGGTCGCGGGCAATGTTGTCGTGCTCAAGCACTCCGATCAAACACCGCTGGCTGCTGAAAGAATAGATGAGGCCTTCAGAGCTGCAGGGTTGCCCGAAGGCGTCTTCCAGTACCTGCACATCGACCACGATCAGGTCGCTAGAATGGTTGCGGACTCGCGCGTGGCATACGTCTGTTTCACGGGCTCTGTCGCGGGGGGGCGCGCGCTGCAGGCCGCGCTGGCTGCCTCGTTCAAATCAGCCGGGCTCGAACTCGGGGGCAAGGATCCCGCTTATATCCGGGAAGACGCCAACATCGACCACGCCATTGAAAATGTGGCCGACGGCATCTTCTTCAACTCGGGCCAGAGTTGCTGCGGGATCGAGCGTGTCTATGTTCACGAACGCCATTTCAAGACGGTGGTCGATGGGCTTGTCAGCTACGCAGAGCAGCTGAAACTTGGAGATCCGCGTTATGCCGCGACCACCCTCGGGCCCATGGTCAAGGCCTCTGCGGCCGATTTTGTCAGGCGGCAGATAGGCGAAGCCGTCGAGCAGGGCGCCAGGGCACTCGTGGATCGCCGGAAGTTTGCTGCAGACAACGGGAGAACGGCGTATCTTGCTCCCGAGATTCTCGTGAATTGTACGCATGCGATGTCGATCATGACGGAGGAAACTTTCGGACCAGTGGCCGGCATCATGCCGGTGAAATCCGACGCCGAAGCTGTGCGTCTCATGAATGATAGTAGATACGGCCTGACAGCGTCGATCTGGACCGCAGACCAGGATGCTGCCGAAGTGATCGGGGATCAACTCGACACGGGAACGGTCTTTATGAACAGGTGCGATTATCTCGATCCGGAGCTCGCCTGGACGGGCGTCAAGGATTCGGGAAGAGGAGCGACGCTCTCACGTGTTGGATTTGACTATCTGACGCGACCCAAGTCGTACCATTTCAAGTTCAACGTCTGAGGTGCGCCATGAACAGGTATTCGCTTCAACCGGAAGACAAAAGATTTATCGACGAATTTATGCGCAACCCGATAGGGCACCACAGCCCGGGCTTGCAGCGCGTGCTGAACGTCATGCGCGGCGGAGAGCTCGAGGGGAAGTACGTGCTGGTAATCTTGCAGCCTTATCGGAGATGGGCCCTCGGTCGACTCCCTGCTCGCCGTGGGGAGCCCATCTCGTTAGTGGAGGGAGTGGAATACAAATGCCAGCTCCAAGCTGAGCGCGATGTGTTTGCCCGGCGCTGGAAGGACCTTACCGGAGAGGACATCGACCACGAACTGATCAGGGAGGGCGCCGTCAATGCTTAAGATAACCGCATATAGCAGCAAGATCAGCTATCGGCCTGGAGAACAGGTCGATGTCAAAGTCAGCGGGCAGGGCATTGAGGCCTACAATGCGACCCTCAAGCGGATCGTTCAGGGCGACATCAATCCTGATGGGCCGGGATATAAGGACGCCGACATCTCTTGCGAGATGGGCGGACCGTTCCACGCACGTGAACAGAAGATAGTCACAGGTTCTTACGGGCGCGTTTTGCCGCGGACAGCTCTTTCCATAGGAGGCGCTGTCTCCATCGCCGCACTCATTTGGCCGACGATGCCGGGCTCTTCACGGCAGACCATCATTTCCGTCGGCTCCCAGTCCAGTTTGCGGCTCAGCCTCGACGACCGTGGCTGCGCCGCCCTCGAGGCGATTAGCGAGGGCAGACGTATCGGGGAAGCAAGTACAAATGTGCAATGTCGCGCCAAAGCATGGTATGTCGTGATCGGATCGTTCAATCCGGCCACCAATGAACTGCGCGTCGAACAAAGAGCTCTCCAAACATTCCCATCGATCCGCGACAGCGGCGCCGGAACGGGACGTGTTTCAAACGGGATCGACGTCGACTGGAGAGAGATTACGTTCGCGGCCGTGCTCGATGGTCGCTCGCCGACGCTCTGCTACAATGGGAAGATCGAGGCACCTTTTATCTGCAGCGGTCAACCGCCGTCTGACAGCGTAGTGGACCACCTGACGCGCAAACGAGGCATCGATACAGTCATCGCGGAGTGGGATTTCAGCACCGACATCGCGAATGACACCTTTAGCGATCGTGGTCCGCATTCCCTCGATGGGAAATTCTTCAATCTCCCGCACAGAGCCGTATCAGGCCATACCTGGGACGGTTCCGTCTACAGGTGGAGTGAGTGTCCCGAGCATTATGCTGCCGTTCACTTCCACGATGACGACCTTTATGATGCAGGGTGGGAAACCGATTTCACCTTTCGACTACCGGATGATCTTCGGAGCGGAGCGTATGCCGTTCACCTATCGGCGACGGACGGCGAAAGCGAATACTATGTTGTGTTCGCTGTGACAGCGGCCAAAGGTGCTCCGAAAAATTCGGTCGTGTTCGTTATGCCGACGGCCAGCTATATGGCCTATGCAAACCACCGGCTAGGCATCGACGTGTCGGAAACCGAAATCGGAGCAGGGCAGCTTTTGCAGATCGACAGGCACCACGTCTTCCTGCAGGAAAACCCACAATACGGGCTTTCCCTATACGAAGTCCACTCAGATGGTTCTGGCGTATTCTTCTCGTCGCGTCTTCGGCCAGTGCTGGACATTCAGCCGAAGGTTCAGGGGTTCATCGGTGGCCTGGGATCCAATATCTGGCAGTTCAATGCCGACACTCATATCCTCGGCTTTTTTGAGGACCGCGGTATCGGCTACGACGTTGTGACCGATGAAGACCTTGAAGCGGAAGGCGTCGAAGCCCTGGCCGATTATAAGGTCGTCGTTACCGGAACTCATCCGGAATACACGAGCACGAAAATGCTCGACGCCTACCGAGATTATTCCGACCGCGGTGGCCGCATCATGTATCTTGGCGGCAACGGGTTCTACTGGCGTATCACCTACAACGAAAAGCTTCCCGGCGTGATTGAATGTAGACGCTCCGAAAGCGGCATTCGCGGGTGGGAGCCTGGCACCGGGAACTACTATCACCAGTTCTCCGGGGAGCTTGGGGGGCTGTGGAGACGCATCGGACGAGCTCCACAGGAAGTCTTCGGTGTAGGAATGACGGCCCAAGGGTTCGACCTGTCTTCGCCCTACATCAAAACCGAGGCCGCGAAGAACCCCAGAGCTGCCTTCATCTTCGAAGGGGTTGATGAAGACATGATAGGCGACTTCGGCCTCAACGGCGGCGGCGCTGCGGGCAATGAGATCGACCGGACCGACTCCGCACTCGGCACTCCGCCGAACGCGCTTGTGGTTGCCTCTTCCCGGCTCCATACGGACATCTACCTGATGACACCCGAAGATCTCCTTGATCCGACACCAACATGGTCCGGAACGCAAAGCGATCTCATAAGATCAGACCTGACCTTCTTCGAAACTTCATCGGGAGGGGCAGTGTTCTCGACCGGCTCGATAGCCTGGGCCGCATCGATGGCCTGGAAAGGATACGATAACAACGTCGCCCGAATTACAGAGAACGTCTTGCGACGCTTCGTGAACCCGGAGAAGTTCTAACTGTCGCCTTCGAGCAGAAACCGCCTCGCCCAGGCTTATGACGCCTTTGTCGAATGTTTAAGGAACGGACTGCTCATGCGAGTGACCGGTGACAGAATCGCTCTGTCGCCGCCGCTAATCATCGAGAAAAGCGAGATGGACGCTTGTTTCGATGTTGGCTGACGCGTTGAAGCGCGCCGCGTGATCGCACCTAAGTCCGATGAGGGCCGCATCGATTGCCCAAAATTCGGTCCGGAAACGACAGCCAGCAAAAGGACGAGCTGTGCCAAAAAGGCCGTCGGAGGAAGCGATTTTGCGCGCCGTCTGACGGCCGCGTCACAGGGAACAACCAGACGATGACCACTCCTGTGTCCGACGCCACACCCGCTTCAAACCGGCTGTTCTCCGTCTTCTGCCTTGCCGCCTATCTCCTCCGTCCCCTATGGCATGATGTTCCTGCTGTCGCTGCTCATGTCCCAGGCGGAAACGAGGGCAATGCCGGAACTTTTATTTCGGTCATAATTATCGACACCATTTTGTTCGTGCTTCTGTCCGGCCACCTCACGGATTGGTTGGGGCGGCGAAATCAATCCCCGCAGCAAGCCTTTTCCTGGCGCTGGCCTGTGTTGGTTTTGCAGTCGCGTCGGGCTCGGGGAACGGCGATGCTCGCCTGCGGTCTGATGCTCGGAATCGGGGGGATATTCTATACCTTGGGCCCGATCATCGTCGCGGGGCTGGTCGCCTCCGCGCACCGGATCAACTATTTCGCTCTTCTCTCGGGAAGCATGATGAGTGGCATCGGCACTGGGCCCTTGCTGGGGCGCGCGGTGTCGGCGCTCAGCTTCTCCGTCGAGGCCGGTTTCGCCATCGCAGCCGTGTCCCGCACTTCTGGGCGGCGTATTTCTCTATCTTCTCGACCGTCCGCTTCGCCGAAGCTATATCGGCGAGGCCCCCGGTCTGCCGGATCAGCCGCGCCGCTGCGGGCGAGTGCTTCGCTCCAGGGCGGTTTTCCCGATCATCATGGTGGGGCTGGGCGGCTGCACCTTTGGAGGCCTGTCGAGTTTCCAGCCCAGCCTCGCAGCGGCCTATAAGCAGGATTACTTGTTGTTCTTCATCGGCTCCACGAGCGCGGCCATCATCTATCGGTAAGCGGCCGATTGTTACCGCAGAGATTTCGCTTTGATGCGGGCTATGGCATCTGGATCTGAGAGGAAGTCGAAGTCGTCGAGGAAGTCATTCCAGGCTTCGGGCGAACGGCGAGCAGCGGAAAGCATCTGCGTCAGCTCGTCGATGCCGTCATCGGTCAGAGCGGTGATTGAATCATCGTCACCGTGTATGACGCTGATGATACTCCCATAGGTCAGATTGTCGGAATTGCTGACGATCCCTTCCAGGAGTTCAGGTCTTCGCCGAGCATTTCGGCGACATGGCTGAGGGTGAAGACGTGGGTGATGGTGGCCATCAGGCGGCCTCAGCGCAAGTCACGGCAACAGGCGCCCAATTCCATGGGAGCAGTTCGTCGAGACGATTGATTTTATGATCGTGAATGCGGTCGAGCACGTCAGCCAGATAGGCCTGCGGATCGACGCCATTCATTTTGGCCGTCTCGATGATCGTCATGGCGCGCGCCAGGGTTTCTGCCCCCGTGTCGGCTCCTGCGAAGAGCCAATTGCGTCTTCCAACTCCTATCGGACGCAGTGCTCGCTCAGCGGCGTTGTTGTCGATGGCGACACGACCGTCTTGCAGGAACAGGCAGAACGAGGACCATCGGCTCAAACCGTACCGGAAGGCTGCCGCCAGATCGCCCTTGCCAGGAATGCGAGTCAGTTGAGCCTCTGCCCAGATGCGGAATGCTTCGACCTTTGGCTTGCTGTGCCTTTGACGCGCGGCAAGGCGGACGTCGGCAGGCTGGCCCGCAATGTCGCGTTCGATGTCGTAAAGCGCGCCGATACGATCGAGAGCCTCGCGCGCGATCTCGGATTTGTTTGAGGTCCAGATATCGTGGAAGTCACGTCGCCAATGCGCCCAGCTTGCGTCAGGCAAGCCCCGGAACGGGGGATGAAGACGAAAGGAGGTGAGAGCCGAACAGAAACCGTTCGTAGCGATCCAGCGGGTTCAACGCCCGTCCGGCAAAGGCGCAGCCCGCCAGCCGGAAGCGAGTCTTGCATGGATGGCGGCAACGTCATTCGTGAAGCGTAGACAGCGGGTGATGAAGCGGTGGGGTAAGCCCCGATATCATGATCTTGATGACGCCTTCGGAGTGTTGGGACCGGGGGCAGCACCCGACTTGCCGGTATTGGCGAGGCAGGCGGGGTCGTCCGGGGTCTTGGGCCATCGCAAAGTCACGGGATGGATCGCCGGGGAACCTGAGAGATCCCACTCACGCCCACGGAGGCGATGCCGGAAACGGGGGTGCCGGCTGACGTAAAAGACTCCAGGCCCTGCGACAGCCCTGCATGTCGGAGGGAGCGCCTTGGCGGACACGAATATGCAGGGCCGCATGGGACCCGGAAAGCGAAGCAATAAGCTGATGGGTGAGCGTGAGCGGGAAGTCGTAGCACCCTCATAGTACCAATGAGCGCGGGGAACCGTGTCCGGCGGGACCCGAACGAGGAAAGGGGGGTGTCACGGAACCAGAACCACTGACAGGAAACATCGGAGGGGACCCTGAGCCCTACAAACGTGTACACGAAACGGCAGTGGATAGCCGAACAGGCGAGGAAGCACCCGGAGAGGGTGTTCACATCCTTGCACCATCTGATTGACCTCGACTGGATGTTCGAGGCGTGGGCTCTGACGCGCAAGGATGGCGCGGCGGGCATCGACGGGCGCACGGCCGACTATGAGAAGGATCTCGGGGCTAATCTTGAAAGCCTCCGGACCCGGATGATGTCGGGCAGCTACCGCGCGCCCCGGTGCGACGCCACTACATCCCCAAGGTCGATGGGTCTCTGCGACCTCTGGGTATCCCAACCTTCGAGGATAAGGTGGCGCAACGGGCAATCGTGATGCTGCTGGAACCGATCTACGAGGAGGACTTTCTGGACTGCTCGTTTGGGTTCCGGCCGGAACGGTCGGCGCATGAGGCCATCCGCACATTGCGCGATGGCATCATGGAGACTGGTCAGCGCTGGGTGATTGATGCGGATATCTCGAAGTATTTCGACAGCATCGACCACGGGCATCTGCGCAGCTTCCTCGACCTGAGGATCAGAGACGGCGTCATCAGACGTATGATTGACAAGTGGTTGAACGCAGGGGTGCTCGACCAGGGCATCCTGAGCCGATCGGTAGCTGGAACTCCACAAGGCGGAGTGATCAGTCCACTTCTCGCGAACATCTTTCTGCACCACGTGCTGGATAGATGGTTCGTGGAGGTGGCGAAGCCTCGCCTAAAACGGAGGTGCCAGATGGTGCGGTACGCTGACGACTTCGTCATGAGCTTCGAGGATCACCTGGACGGCCGGCGCATGCTGGCCGTGCTGGGCAAGCGTTTTGAGCGGTATGGGCTCCGGCTCCATCCCGACAAGACGCGCTATGTGGACTTCCGTTTCCGGCGCCCGCACGGGCGGCACCCTGCAACAAGCGCCACCAGTTTCAACTTTCTCGGTTTCACCCATGTCTGGGGCCAGTCGCGGAAGGGGAAGCCGGTGGTGCGGCAGATCACGGCCAAGGATCGGTTTGCGCGGGCCTTACGGGCAGCCAGGGAGTGGTGCATCAAACACCTACACCTGTCGCTCACGGTCCAGCACCGACATCTGGCCCGGATGATGCAAGGCCACTACGCCTATTACGGGATCACGGGCAACGGACGGCGTCTGAAGTGGTACCACCATCAGGTCGAACGCATCTGGAAAAGCGGGCTCTCGCGCCGCGGCCGATCCGGAAAGCCGAACTGGAGCCGGATGGCGCAGGTTCTGGACCGATTTCCCCTGCCGCCGACCCGGATCGTACATCAATGGAGCCGTATCTGAGCGAAACTGGACCGTGAGGAACCGGATGCGGGAAATCTGCACGTCCGGATCTGTGAGGGGCGGGGCTCGGTAACGACCCGATGCCTCTCGGAAGCGAGATCTTCCATCCGCGCCAGGTTCATAGAGCTTGCCGTACCCTTTGTAGCCGTCCGCCTGAAGTATGCCGCTTGTCTGTCGCAAATGATGGTGGACGTGGTCTTCCTTCCAGTCCGGAGCAAAATAGTAGACCGCACCTGGCGGAGCCGCGCCCGCCCAGGGACGTTGATCACGGACATACGTCCAGATCCTGCCCTTTTTCACGCCTTTGCCTAAACCCTTGTCTCGTAACGAGCGATCCAGCACCCGGATAGGAGTGTCGTCGGCATGAAGGAGGTTGCTTCCCATGATCGCGGCCTCGATCCGCTCGATCAGCGGCTGGAGCACCTGCATGGCGCGACCGCACCAATCGACCAGCGTGCTGTCGGGAATATCGACGCCCATGCGGGCGAAGATCTCGTTCAAGCGATACAATGGCAGGTGATCATCAAACTTCGAGACCAGGATGTAGGCCAGAAGACCGGCGCCCGCCATGCTGCCCGGTATCGGACGGCTGGGGGCGGGCAACTGCACCATCTTTTCGCAGCAGCGGCAGGATTTCTTCAATCGCGCGACCTCGATGACCTTCATCTGCGCGGCGATCATGTCGAGGATTTCGCTGGCATCCTCACCGACAAGACGCAGTTCACCGCCGCAGTCAGGGCAGCAATTGCCGGGATCGAATTCCCTGCGCTCGCGCACTGCCTTGTCCGACACTCGCGGACGTCGGCGCATGATCTTTTCCGGCGCGTTTGCCGAAGGCACGGCAGGCGCGGGTTCATCGACCTCTTTGATCGGTGTCGTATTGCTCTCGGCCGCTCCGATCAAAAGATCCTCAAGCACCAGTTCCAACTGTTCGATCTCGCGCTCGATCTTTTCCGAGGACTTGCCGAAGACCTGCTTCTTCAGCTTGGCGATGCGCAACCGCAGGCTCTGGACCAGTTGGTCGTGCGCACGCAAAGTCGCCGACATCTTCGCGTTTTCCGCCTGCAAGGCAGCGATCATTGCCTTTAGAAAGGCGGGATCGTCTGGAAGATTTTTGGTGGCATTCGGCATGCATCTGACTACCACGAGTCAGGAACAATAGCCATAAAAACAAGTAGATTCAGAGACATAAAATTATCCGACGCGAGCCGGAGGCGCTCCCCAGTCGGGACGACGCCAGTCGATCCCCTCCCATAGCATCGCCATTTGTGCGGATGTCAGCCGGGCCGTCCCGTCGGCCGCCGAAGGCCATGGAAACCGTCCCTTCTGCAAAATTTTGTAGTACAGGCAAAAGCCCTGGCCATCAAAATAAAGAAGCTTCAAACGGTCGCCACGTCTGCCTCGAAAGGCGAAGACGGCGCCACCTGTCGGCTTCTGGCGCAATACATCCTGCGCAAGCGCAGCCAAACCCTCTATTCCTTTGCGCATGTCCGTGGCTCCACAGGCAAGATAGACCCGAACGCCGGTCCCTGGCCCAATCATGCCGCTTCTACCGCCCGGATAAGCCGTGTCAGCGTGGCGCCGTCCAAAGTACTGTCGAAACGAAGGCTGCGACCGCAGCCCAATTGCAACTCGATCATCCCAGTCGAATGCTGACGGTCTCCACAGATTTCGGTCTGCACAGCATTCATGTCCACGGGAACAAACACCGCATTCGCAGAAGAGGACAAAAGTCCCTTCTTCTTCAGCTCACTGCGCCAGGTGTAAATCTGCTGCCGCGTCACATCATGTCGCTGCGCAACCTCAGTAATCGTCGCCCCGTCGATCCCAACCGACATCACAATCTCGAGCTTCTGTTCGTCGCGCCACAGACGCCGACGTTCCTGCCCAAGAATCTCGACACGCATCACATACCTCGCCCAAGACACGTCGCTAGCGACGTCGTTAAGCACGTGTCTTAGGCCATCACGAAGCTATCCGGCAGGCGGTAATAATCGGACGGTTACATCTATCGACTGCTGGTGGACGGCTTCGTGGTGAAACGCGACCCGCTGATATCCTTCAGCGTATTGACGGCTTGATAGTGGTTTCGATCCTGATGTTCATGGGCTGCGTCACTTCGTGCCTGACACCTGCTCGCCGCCATGGTCCTCGGCGTCGGCTACGGGCTCCTATTCGGTGATCAACGGCCTAGCGGCCAATCAGGCGCCGGCGGGACAGGCCCCACAAGCCCTGCTGCTGTTCAGCCTGTCTTATTTCGCCGGCGTGTTCGGCTATCCCCTGATCGCCGGGAAGCTTATCGTCCATCTGGGCCTCGCCGCCCTCTTGAAGACGACGCTTGCGATTGCCGTCCTCAACTGGGCCATCACACTCGGACGGCTGGTGGAGCCGGTCTAGAAGCGCAATTACGCAAAATAGAATGCAATTCCTGCTCGCCACGAAACATGGCGCGTGACGCAGCCTGCCGACGGATGATTACGACGGCAGGTCGGGCTCCGAGGTTTTCCTTCTGTTCTGGCAGCCGCATCAGGTGGCGTAAGCGCCCGCAACGGTTTCGCCAACAAGCTCTGCCGTGGCACATGAAAGGGTCCAGCCGAGATGGCCGTGGCCAGTGTTGTAAAACACGCCGTTCTGGCGACCTTTGCCAACCCGCGGAAGCATGTTGGGCATCATCGGGCGCAGCCCACTCCACGGGGTCACTTGGCTGGTATTGATGTCGGGGAAATACCGACGTGTCCAACGCACGAGAGGAGCGATGCGGTCAGCCCGGATGTCGTAATTCACGCCGTTGATTTCGGCGGTTCCTGCGACTCTGAACCGATCCTTGCCAAGGCGACTGGTGACAATCTTCGCGCCATCGTCAAGAAGACTGACCCAGGGCGCACCCTCTTGGCTCCGCTCATCGTCAAGATGAACCGTGATTGAGTAGCCTTTGACCGGATAGATGTTCACGCGATCGCCCAGCATCCGTGCAAACAGCCTGCTCGCAACCCCTGCACAAATCACCACGCCGTCGAAGTTCCGGTCCTCTTGGTCTGCGCGCCCCGTCTCTGTCTCTGCAGAAACCCGGACCCATTTGACGGATATCCCGACTCTCTGATGTTGGAGGCCGACTACGTCCGCCTCCAGTTCAAACCGAGCCCTTTGTGAATGCATGTTTCCGCGAGCCCGCGCGAGAATTTATGAATATCTCCGGTGGAATCTGAAGCAGTATAAAATCCGCCGTAGAAAGTTCCGGTCAGTGTCGGCTCGATGGATCGTATCTCGTCGGGCGAGACAGCCTTCCGGTCTAGACCCGCAGTCTGCAGAAGGGTGTTCACTTCACCGGCGTGGCGAAAGCTTTTCGCGTCCCGATAGAAGTGAAGAATACCGCGCTTCTCAAGATCGAAATCGATCCCTTCGCGCTCGGCAATGTCGAACATGTATTGGCGTGCTTGAATTGCAAGCTTCGCGGTATTGATCGTGTTTTCCTTGTATTTTGGTATGGCCGATACGAACTCGGCCAGCCATGAATATTTTGACCATGAGGGTCTGGGATTGAGGAGTAGGGGCGCATCTTTTGTGAGCATCCATTTGATGCCCTTGAGGAGGGTCGACCAATGATTCCAGACCTCTGCATTGCTCGCCGACAGTTGGCCGCCATTAGCGAATGAAGTCTCCATAGCAGGGTAGGCATGTCGATCAAAAATCGTAACGTCGTAGCCTCGGCTCAATAGCGAGTATGCAGTGGTTATTCCGGTTATTCCCGCGCCGATGATTGCGATGTGGGGCATTGTGTTCTCCCAAGACAGTTGTCGGAAGGTCAAGTGACCAATAATCCCCATCTGTCCTTGGTACCTGAGAGCTTCCCGTTTGAACGGTATCCCCTTCGGTGGGCGTTGCTGCCACTCTCCAGATTTTCCAGTCACGCGGTCCTTTTGCCTGAGAGTTTCCTGGGGGATTGCTCCGTCGGCGCCGCACGCGATCTCTCCCGCGTGACCTTTGGAAATCAGTTCTACATATCGTCGTCTCCGGTGTACCCGGCATCCTCCTCTCCCATCAGACGCACCTTGCCACCGCGAAGAAGCGCAAGGTCGTCGTCCATGTGGATGAACGTCTCGTCTCTCGAGACTTGCAAGTGAATATGCATTAGAGAGGCGGCCACCTGGCGATTGCCGTCGAAGAGAGCGGCCATAATGCCCCGATGCTCGGTCATCGACTGCCGCAAACGCTCGATGCGAATGAAGCCGAGGTACTCTGATACTCGGCGGATGTTGTTCTGGCGCTCGATTGCGCTCACCAATTCGTTTGTGCGGGCGCCCTGTGCAACGAGCTTGTGGAAGCGGGCGTCTAGTTCGAAAAGACGCCGGCGATCCATTTGGTGCACCTGCTCAATCGCACGAGCGTGATCGTCGTCGAGCTCCTTGAGCGCGGCCAAATCCACTTCATAGCCGTCCGCCAATATTCCGGCGGGTTCGATAATCTGACGGAAGCGATAGCTCTCGGCCATTGCTCGAGGACTGACATCTGCGAAGATCCATCCGTGGCCTGGCGATGGTTCGACGAGATGATCCCTCGTCAAGCGACGAAGGGTCGAAGCAAGAACCCCATTCGGTACAGAATAACGCTGCATGAGCGCGCGCTCGCTCATCACTGCGTTGAGCTCGCCAGTCGCCATGTCACGCATTACGCGTTCATCGAGCAATTCGACAGTTTCCGCCTCGCCATTCTTCAGCAGGGAGGAGGGGTCGCGCAGGATGAAGCCGCGGCGCGGTTCGAAAGCTAGGACGCCTTCATCCTGAAGTTTTTGAAGGACGCGGCGGATGGGCGTGCGCGACACGCCGAGTTGCTCGGCGATCTCCGCTTCGTTGATGCGATCACCCGACTTCAGATCTCCACTCAAGTCAAGCCGAAGCTGCTCCAAAATCCGGGTCTGAAGTGGTGTTTGCATGATCGCCTCTTTGGTATGAATTGTTTTTTACTTGGACAAAGCGCTTTTGTCTAGGCGATTCTTGTTGCTGTATTGTCTAAAGTACACTACGTTCGCACTCGCGGATGCCGAACGGGCGACTAGAGGAACGACGTTCGCATGGTGCGCCATGCGAAAGGCAAAGGGAGTTGCGCATGCTTTCCGACCTAGAATGACAGTCTCGATTATCGGACTAGATGAGATCAAGTTCAATGCATGTTCAAATCTTGCCGGACATGTTCTTCTTTCGACCAGGCCGACATCCAGGCGCACTGCAGGTAGCCAGCTGTCTGCTGGATTGAACACCCCTTTCATGTGCACCCCATCAGGATCTATCACGACCAGCTACTTCGGCGAGATTTTCCAGGAGAAATGAGATGTCAAAATTTCGAACCAGCATCATTGTGACCGCAGAAACGGCCTTGGAAGCGCTGTCTGCGGCAGTCTCGCACGCGAAGTCGATCAAGGTGCCCCAGTGCGTCTTTATTGTGGACACCAGTGGAGAGACGATCGCCAGCATCCGAATGGACGGAGCGAAATACCTCAGCATGCACACGGCGCGCGCCAAGGCCCGCACTGCTGCCTCGATCAATGGGGCGACTGGGGCGATGTCAGCGGAATTCGGCGTTGCCGCAGGCATCGCCTCCCAAGGAGGCGTGACCCATCTGCCGGGCGGACTCCCAATACGGTTTGACGGGAATCTAGCAGGCGCGATTGGCGTGGGATCGGGTTCGGGCGAGCAAGATTTCGAAGTTGCTCGAGCGGCCCTTTCGGCAATCGGGGCCGACGAAATCTGACAGACCGGAATTTTGAAGGAGTTTAGATGCAGAATCTGAAAGCGAATGGCCTGCAGCCCATGGATTTTGACACCTACCTGCGGTCTTACCAGCAGAGCATCCGTGACCCGGCGACGTTCTGGGGTGAACATGGTAAGCGGATTGATTGGTTCGAACCATATAGCATCGTGAAGAACACAAGCTTCGAAGGCGATGTCACGATACGGTGGTTCGAGGACGGGGTTACCAACGTCTCCTATAATTGCCTTGATCGCCATCTCGCAGAGCACGGCGATCGAACCGCAATCATCTGGGAGGGTGATGATCCCACACAGTCGAAACACATCACTTACAAAGCTCTACACGACCAGGTGTCCCGGCTCGCCAATGTGCTCAAGACGAGGGGCGTGGAAAAAGGCGACAGCGTCTCGATCTATATGCCGATGATCCCGGAGGCGGCCGTTGCCATGCTTGCATGCACGCGGATCGGCGCGATCCACTCGGTCGTATTCGGAGGCTTCTCACCGGAAGCTCTTGCTGGAAGGATCGTAGATTGCGGTTCCAGAGTTCTTATCACAGCTGATGAGGGCGTCCGTGGCGGACGCACGGTTCCCCTCAAGAGAAATGCCGATCAAGCCATCGAACTCGCGGCGGTACAGGGTCTCGCTGTGACCTCGGTCTTGGTGGTGCAGCGAACCGGATCGGAAATCAGTTTCAATCCTGACCGCGATCTCTGGTACCACGAGGCGGTAGAAGTTGCGGATCCAGTCTGCGCGCCCGAACCGATGAGCGCGGAGGATCCGCTGTTCATCCTCTATACGTCCGGTTCCACGGGCAAGCCAAAAGGTGTCCTGCACACGACGGGAGGGTATCTTGTCTACGCTTCCATGACCCATCAGCATGTCTTCGACTACCGAACCGGCGAGGTCTACTGGTGTACCGCGGACGTGGGATGGGTTACGGGCCACTCATACATCGTCTATGGGCCGTTGGCTAATGCTGCCACAACATTGATGTTCGAGGGCATCCCGAATTACCCGGACGCAGGGAGAATGTGGGACGTTGTCGACAAGCACCAGGTCAATATCTTCTACACTGCTCCAACCGCCATCCGCGCCCTCATGGGAGCAGGTGATGCATATGTGACCCGCGCGAGCCGTGCGAGCCTCAGACTTCTGGGAACTGTGGGCGAACCGATCAATCCCGAGGCTTGGGAGTGGTACTACTCTGTCGTCGGTGGATCGCGTTGCGGGATTGTCGACACATGGTGGCAGACCGAGACGGGCGGGCACATGATCACACCAATACCTGGGGCGACTCGGCTGAAGCCGGGCTCGGCGACACTTCCATTTTTCGGCGTCGTGCCCGAAATCGTCGACGGGGAAGGCAAGGTTCTGACGGGCGCAGCCGAGGGAAACCTTTGCATTGCCGATAGTTGGCCTGGCCAGATGAGGTCGCTTTTCAAAGATCATGAGCGGTTCATCCAGGCATACTTCTCCACTTACAAGGGGAAGTACTTCACTGGCGACGGTTGCAGGCGCGACGATGATGGCTACTATTGGATTACTGGACGGGTGGATGATGTCCTCAACGTGTCCGGCCACCGCATGGGGACGGCGGAGATCGAGTCCGCTCTGGTGAGCCATCCGAGCGTATCGGAAGCGGCTGTTGTCGGCTACCCCCACGACATCAAGGGGCAGGGCATCTACTGCTACGTGGCACTGATGATCGACGAGCAGCCGTCGGAGGCTCTGGAAAACTTCCTGAAAGCCCATGTCCGAAAGGAAATTGGGCCGATAGCGACCCCTGACAGAATCCAGTTCGCACCCGGTCTCCCTAAGACCCGGTCGGGAAAAATCATGCGCCGAATACTTCGCAAGATTGCCGAGAATGATTTCGGTGGCCTCGGCGATACGTCGACGCTTGCTGATCCCTTAGTGGTCGACTGCTTGATCGCCGGGCGGAAGAACGATGTAAAATAACCGTAACTGATTGATATTCTAGCACCGATCTTCTTAGATTAATGGCCACCGACAATTCGTATTGTATGGACCCGACGAAAGGATTCGCCTTTTACGTCAAGTGCTGCCGTTCTCGCGAGAATTCAATTCGTCATTCTAAAACGAGTGGTCGCATGGGATGCGCGCGTATGTTTGACCCGATTGCTGCCGTTAGGAGAGTTGATATCGGAAAAACGAATGTCGACACCCGGTCGCAGGGCGCGCCTTCTGAATGCCTTCAACCTTTCGCGCGTTCGTCATGGGGTCCTTGCTAATCGGCCAGGTCCGAGTCCTTCGAAATCAGCATTGGACCAATAATCATTGCCATCGCTGCCAATGTGATAGACAAACCGAGCTTCATCGAAAGAAGCAAACATTGATCCAATAGCGCGGAATCGACGCCAACCACCTACATCGGCGTTCTCGAAATCTGTTCTGCAGCTTCGGCTGGACTCGAGATATCGGAGGTTTTCACCAACTCTAATCCGGGAATTCCCATCGGGATCGGATTGCCGAGTTTAGCAGCTGACATTCTCTCATCCTTTCGTCGTTGAAGACTCCAAGTGCTGCAGCACACAAAAGTTCCATTCTTATCCTATCCACCGCGTCGGGATGCCACGGGGCATTACCGGGATGCGAGCGAAGCCGGGGACCACTTCGTGCCTCCATAATCGACAATTGCTGAACCATCTATTGCCTATGGCCATTGTGCTCGGCATGATCAATGGCATGCTTGATCCATTTGACCCAGACAGCTTCATCGTGAACGCCAAGGTTCATATCCTCGACATCGAACCCGAGATCAGTCGTATCCTCGAACTGCCAATCTCCCTCAACCTCGCTGAGCTTCACGAAGTGCTGCAGGCTGCCTTCGGCTGGACCGACACTCATCTGCATCAGTTCAACATCGGCGGTCTGATCTACGGCGCACCGGAGTTCGATGAGGGCAGGATGTTCGACAGCAAGATCTTCGAGGCAACCGAGGTCAGGATGATTGACCTCCACTTTCCTTACGATCGTGACGAAAATGCTATCACAATCCTCTACGAGTACGATTTTGGCGATAATTGGCGTCATCTTCTGCGGCTGGAACGAGTCGCACGCGAGGAAGGTGCAAAATATCCTCGCTGCATTGCCGGGAAACGGTCCGGACCTCCAGAGGATGTTGGTGGGACTTCAGGCTATGCTGACTTCCTCGAAGCGTGGTTCGATCCTGATCACGAGGAACATAAAGCCATGCGCCGGTGGGTGGGTCGCAAGTTCAACCCGGAGAGCTGCAATCTCGATGACATCAACAAGGCGATCGGCAAGGCCATGCGCGCATCAAAGGGAGACTATCGCTTCCGTCGCGAAAGTGCGTAATTGAAGGCCCAAGAAGGCTTCGAAGCAAAAGATGCACTCGAATTGTGGGTCAGAGCTGAAAAGTAATTAGAATCAGCATTTATCGATATAGATGGACGTGTGCTCAACGATGTTTCGTGGTTCGCCGAGAAGATCGGAACCAAGAAGGCTGCGGCTTTACCCGAGAGATCGAGCTTGAGTTCGATTCCGATAACTTGCACCTCGCGCTTCATCGATGATCGCGCTCACCGAATTTCCAGGATTATTCATGTTTGCCGAACTCAGTGCGGCCGCCGGGACCCGCAGTGGGATCGCCCTAGATAGGTCCTGCAATCGGAGGCTAATAATGCTTCGGGACTCAACACGATACGACGCTTCCAGTGACGACATCGCACAGGCAGGTGCCATCTGCTACTGGCGGGATAACGAGGGACGTATTGAGGTCTTGCTGGTCGCCGGACGATGGGGCGTTCCGAAGGGCCACATCGAAAGTCCCGAGCCAAGCGGTGTCGCGGCGTCGACAGAGGCGTTCGAGGAGGCAGGCATCATGGGCATCGTCACTGAGACGTCGTTCGGAACCTTTAATTATCAGAAAGACACGAGCAGAAACCGCTACACGGTGATCGTCCAGCTCCTGAACGTCTCGAAAGTCGCGGACAAGTTTCCCGAGAACATCCGCAAGCCGCGCTGGTTTGCCCTCCACGAGGCGGTGCGCCGGGCCACCCAGCCGAGCATTCGAGCACTCCTAGCGCGGTTGGGGCGTGAGAATTCATGAGGTTTAGTTTCAGCCGATCCCTGTCGAAAGCGTTCAGAGCGCAGAAGCAGATGACCCGCCTGGTCGAGACGGCTTGAAACCGGCACTCAAACGGCCGAAACCAAGCAAATCGCCTTCTCCTCGCGCAACAGCTGGGCTGCTGGAGGCTGTCGCCTTCGGAAGCAATCCAGGCCGCCTTGTGATGAAGTTCTTCGTTCCGGCGCGTTTGCCGAAGAGGCCGGCGCTCGCCGTTGTTCTCCATGGATGCCTCCAGTCTCCCGAAAGTCTGAATGCGGCCAGCGGTTTCTCGAAGCTCGCGAGGGATCGTGGTTTCGTTCTCCTATACCCGCAACAGCGGCGCACTAATAATGCGCAAAACTGCTTTAACTGGTACCGGCCGAGCGCCGTTGCCAAGGACCGGGGCGAGGTCATGTCCATCAGGCAAATGATCGAGTATGCGTGCGAGCGGCATCGGATCGATGTTTCCAGGATATTCATCGTGGGATTGTCGGCCGGTGGCGCGATGGTGAGCGCGCTGGTGGCGAACTACCCGGAGATATTTGCGGGAGCGGCGATCGTTGCCGGCATGCCTTTCGGATCCGCCCGTGATGCCGTGTCCGCCTTGCGGGCGATGAAGGGTGGGGCAGCTCCTCCGCCCGACGGATGGGGACGCCCGATTGCGCAAATTCACAACGGACCGAGACCCTCGCCTCCTATAACGATCTGGCAAGGTGCAAATGATCGTGTCGTCAATCCCCTAAACGCGCGTGCATGTTTCAACCAATGGCTGCAAGCCAAAGGCATTAGTGAGTACAGCGGACGAACGGCTGAAAGGTCCTGGGGTAGCCTGACGTCATGGACCGTGGCGGGCGAGCAGAAAGTTGCCCTCTATTTCGTCAACGACCTCGGCCATGGACTCCCTGTCAAGAAGCGAGGCGGCCAAGCGGCACGACGCGCCGATCCCTATGTGATATCAACAGGGATCTCGGCGCCAGCAGAGCTCATACGACTATGGCGCCTGGCAGGACTTTGAACGCTGCCTGTCAAGCGAATCGAGGAATTGACCCCGCATTGCCTCAAGCAAAATGTTACCGATAGTGTTGATGCTCCCGATGGGATGGTCATGGTTCGCTGTCCCGGCTCGGGGGATGGATGGCACGGCGGATCAGCATGGCGACACGGACGGAACTGGTTGAGGCGATCATCGAGCGATATCGATCGAGCTGTCGGGCTGACAAGCAAAGTATCCTAGATGAGTTCGTCGCGGTTACCGGATATCACCGCAAACATGCGATCAGAGTGCTCCGCCATCGTGGGTTCGAGCGGCGTTCCGCTCGGCAGCATGTTGTCCAGTATGGTCCCGATGTCAGGGAAGCGCTGGTGGCTCTATGGGAAGTGTCCGATCGTCTTTGCTCAAAACGCCTGAAGCCGCTGATTCCGATTTTACTGCCAGCCCTTGAGCGTCATGGCCGGCTCGAGCTGAACACCGAGCTTCGCGATAAACTGATGACGGTGAGCCCTGCAACGATGGACCGGCTTTTGACGGAAGTCCGTATCGTAGCACGCGGCGGTCAGCGTCGACGTGCTGGCATGAGTTCGGCGGTTCGCCGGTCGGTTCCGGTGCGCACCTTCGGAGATTGGAACGATCCTCCGCCTGGCTTCGTCGAGGTCGACTTTGTAGCGCATTCCGGCACGTCTTCGTCCGGGAGCTTCGTGCAGACGATGGTGCTGACCGATATATCGACGGGCTGGACCGAGTGCGTGCCGGTGCGGACGCGCGAAAGCAGCCTCGTGATCGCTGCCATCAAGCAGGCCCGTTCGCAGTTTCCATTTCCGCTGCTTGGCGTCGACTTCGACAATGACAGCGCCTTCATGAACGAATTGGTGGTCTGCTGGTGTCGAAGCCAGGGATTGGAGGTGACCCGTTCGCGCGCGTATCGAAAGAACGATCAAGCCTGGGTCGAGCAGAAGAACGGTGCGATCGTGCGAAGGCTTGTCGGTTACGGGAGGTTCGTCGGCGCGGAGGCGACGGTTGTGCTTGGGCGTCTCTATGACGTGGTGCGTCTCTACGGCAACCTGTTCCAACCTTCGTTCAAGTTGCGGGAGAAGAGACGGATCGGGGCTCGTGTCATCAAACGCTACCATCTGCCCATGCCGCCTGTTGCGCGGGTGCTGGCCCATTCCGGTGTGGCCGAGGCCGACAAGGAGCGGCTGCAGGCAATGTTGGAAAGGGAAGATCCGGTGATGCTGTTTGCCGGAATTCGTGCCGCCCAGGAGGAGCTCGGAAGGCGGGTCGATCGCCGAGGCCTAAACGCCAGATCCGAAGAACCGGTCGCCGTCGATCTGCATCGATTTACCGTGAGCCTGAAGACAGCTTGGCAGGTTGGGGAGAAACGGCCGACACATCGGAGGCCATATCGTCGGACCAAGCCTTACCCGAAAAGGCAGAGCATGCTGGAGCCGTTCGAGCCCAAGATTCGAGCGTGGCTTGAGGCGGATCCGGCGGTCTCTGCAGCCTCGGTCCTAGAGCGTCTAATGAGCGCCGATCCGTCGCGCTTCACGAAGAAAAGCCTGCGGACGGTGCAAATGGCGGTCAAGGCTTGGCGTATCGAAACAGCCGGGCAGATTATTCTCGATGGAGACTGGATGAAGCGCGCGCCGTTATCTTCTCCCGCCGCGGCAGGAGAAGATAACGGCCATCTCAGCGCACAAAACTGCGGTAACATTCGTGGGTGAGGCAATAGGGGGGGTCAGTTTTTCATTTCGCCCGACACTGCCGGTCCACAGGAGGGTGAATGCGCCGCCGCCGGCCCTTTGCGGGTATACTTGAATGACCACCAGCGGCGCAATTGCCGGAGCTGAAATCGGCCCCAATATGGAAACGGGTGTGTTGATCCCCTATTGTGTACATTCTTCGGCGCGACGCTTGGTCCATAAACGGACGACCAAAGCGTAGCGACGCGAGTCGGTATCGTCTTGTTAGACCGTCAGTCAATTTGAAGGTCGACGTGTTCCAGTCAACCGCGCAATGGTTGCGGCGCAGCGGACGGGCAGTATCGCTCCCAAAGCTGGCCCCGATCGGTGACGTGCTTTGCGGCAAAACTCGCCGAAATCGTGAATTTCGCATCAAGAATATGTAATCGCATCACAAATATGAAAGTGGAGATGTCTGGTTGCCCCTATCATGCCCTTTTGCGACCTTAGAGGAGCCGGCATGAGTTATATCACAGACATCGAAGCAAGTTTCACGCGGCAGGGGGCGTCGCCATCGGATGCGAGGATCCATCCCGTCGATCGCCACGTCGGACAGCAGATCCGCATTCTCCGAATTCAAGCCAATTTATCGCAGAGCGAGTTGGGCAAGGGCGTCGGCGTCAGCTTCCAACAGATGCAGAAATACGAAAGCGGCAAAAACCGCGTCAGTGCTTCGATGCTCTATGAAATAGCAAGTTGCCTGCATGTGCCAATGGCGCGATTTTTCGAAGGCCTGCCGGAACCCGGCAGCGGAGTTCCCCACCCAGAAGCCGCGGAGATCGACGAACGCATTGCTTACCTGGCGACGGCTGACGGTCGCGGACTGATCGAGGGCATTTTGCGGCTGTCGCCCCGAATCAGGAATCGGGTTCTTTCGATTGTCGGTATTCTGGCCGAGGAACATGAACAGGCCGACGAGCAGACGGCCGAAGCGTGACATCAAGCGGGTACAGTACGAGCAAAGATTTTTCGCACATGGTTGTATGATATAACTCTTTTTGTCCGTCGCTGTCGCATCATGTTACCCCGCGCCAGCGACATGCCCGGCCACCACCTACCACGCGTGGTAGCAGGGCAGTGCGCGCGTTCAGGCCTGCGCGCAGTGGCATCCCCCCGCGACTTCATTGCGGTAGCGGTTGGCGGAGGTCTCATAGTACTGCGCGGGCAGGGCCGCCATGGCCTCGATCAGCGGTCCCCACGGCGCCGGAAAGCGTTCGCCAGCACCCGGTGCAGCATGCGCGTATGGCCGGCCAGCTCGTCGTTGAGGAACTCTACCACAGGCATAGCCGGGTAGCGTTGCGACAGCAGGATCGCCGCGTTGTCGGCCTCGCCGCCCGACCTGTCCTTGTCGCGTCCATGCAGATCGTTCTGCAGGCGCCCTATCGCGGAAATGAGCCGTAGGACCTGTCGAAACGCCGGACGGGCGCGCAAACTCGCCATGTCCAACCCCAGAGCAGTGACAGGCAACAGAATACGTTCGCGTAGGCGATCGAATCGACGCCGTTGTGCAGGTATTCGGTGTAGGACCAGCGCTCCGCTCCTGCCGCCTTCACGCGTCCGGCGCGCAGAGCCGCGCAGTAGCACAGGGTATCGTCGAGAAGCTGAGCATAGTCACGACGATCGTAGGCGAGCGCGGACAGCGAAGCGCGCAGCGCAGCCCTCGAATCCAGGGAGCGCGCACGGCACACCCTGTCCCAGCGCCCGCTCCACCGCGGCGAGCTGCTCCGGCGTGATCAGGCCAAGGTCGTTGCAATCGTCGAGCCAGAACAGCAGCGCCAGTTTGCGATAGAACGGCACAATCAGCGATTCGTCCTGCGGATCGCGGCCCGTGCGAGCGCTGGTATCTCGCAGGCTCCGGTGGATGCACTGCAGGATGTACTGGCCGCCCCTGACCGCTTCCACGGCATGCTCGTCGGCAAACCCGGTCAGGGAACGCCCCCACTCCAGCACCTGCTGCAGAGCGCGTTCGTTCTGGATCATGGCGCCGCTCCTGCTCCCTCGGCCAGGGCGCGCCGCCCCCAACTGAGCGCCAACCATAATCCGGCGAGTTCGGCCACGCGCACGACCCGGGTGGGGCAATACAGTTCCTTGCCGATCCACAGCGGCGTCCGCGGCAATCTATGCGCCGCATGGCGGGCGAGCATCCATTCCAGCGCACGCGCCACCACCTGAGCGATGCGCGCGCGCCCTGTTGGCTCTTCCCTCCCGTCCATCACGTTTAGCGCGAATAGCGCATAGGCGGTTTCCTCGAATGTGGACGCACGACCGGCGCCCCAGCCGCCGTCGTCGCGCTGCGCCTTCAGCAGCGCCGCCAGCGCATGCGCGGTGGGATACAGCCATGAAACGTGCCATTTTTCGTTGTCCCATAATCCATGCGGGTTGCGATTGGCCTCGACGTAGGCGCTGGTGCCGGCGGCGGGCGTTCCTAACAGTCGCAACGCATGCAGGGCATGGATGTTGGTCGACACCGAGGCATTGCGCTCGCCGGGGAAGGTGACGAACAGCCCGCCGACTTCGAACTGGCGCAACGCGTCGACTACCGGGTCGCGGCCAGCAAGGCGCAGGACGCACAACACAAGGGCGGTGTCGTCCGCATCAGCCGCGAAGTGCAAGGCCGGGCCCAGACCGCGCACGTCCAGGCGGGTTTCAAGCTGCGCAACGATCACGCGCACCGCGTCGGCGAGTGCGGGATGCGAGAACAGCCCCGCAAGATGCAGGGTGTACAGCGACCAGCATGGCTCAAACACATTGATCGGCCAGACGTTGGGAACGACACCTTCGATGCCGCTGCGCGTCGCCCGCGATGCCGCCTCCAGATATGCGTCCGCGCGCCCGACCTGCGGCGTGCTGCCCGGTGTCACGGCGCGCGCACGCCACGCGGCGGTGGCCGCGGGGCTGATGCCGATGCTGCCGTCGCCATCCGGGCATGCGGTGCTTGGCGACGTCCCCCAGGCTTCCCAGGAGTGCAGCAACGGATGGCCGCTCGGCAACATCGCCACCGCCCCCAGCTTGACCAGGCACGCTTGCCGCAACGGCAACAGCGCCGAGTGACGCGGAAACGCCACGCCGTCCGGCAAGGATGCGGCCTCGCCGCAAAGCTGCGGCAGGATCAGCTCCACACCGATCGGCGCGTCTTCCGGAACGGCATGTGCATAGGGATCGGGCTGGCGCTGGAGGAACCGGGTTGCAGCCTGGACTGCGTCGGCAGTACCGGGAAGAGAATCGGCACGCTGCAATGCCAGCAAAGCTGCCCACGTGGGCGCATGGCGGAACAGCGGGAAGTCCGCGCTTCCCCATCCGCCATCGGCCTGTTGCTGCGCGATGAGCCACGCGCATGCGTCCTGTCAACCGGTGACGTTGCCGTGGAACTGCAGAGCTCGCGCCGTGTCATAGATTGACGGACCGACGCTGCCGCCATCGCTCATCTCGCTCAGCAGGTGACGCAATTCGGAAAGGATCTGTTCGGACAGCGCGTTCACGCGGGATGTTCCTTCTGCAGACGGTTGACGAGGACCAGGATCGGGCAGAGGACGTGCACGTCGCCGCGTGCCCGTCGCGGTCCACCGCATAGTGCTTGCGCGTAGCGCGCCGGCAGTGCTGGACCACCGCTGCGATCGGCGACGTGGATTTGGACACAGTACAGCCTGCAACCGCTGCCGCCACTGATCGCAGCGGCACAGGGGCGACCCCACGCGGCCGGGCGCGCTCATGCGCATGGCGCGTGCTTCAACAGATAGCGTTGGCGCGCTGCAGGATCTGGGCCAACCGTTCCGCACGCGGCCCCAGGGGGGCGATGGCATCCCCCGCGTCGCGAAACAGATCCGCCACGAGCTGGCGCGCTGCCTGTAGCCCCATGATCGACGCGCAGGTCGGCTTTTGCGCCGCCGCGTCCTTGCCGGGGGTCTTGCCCAGTGTCGCTTTATCCGCTGTCGCGTCGAGAATGTCGTCGACCACCTGCAACGCCAGGCCGAAACAGGTGCTGTATTGATCGAGCGCACAGTACAGCTCAGCGTGCGCGGCATCCTCCACGATGGTGCATAGCGCGCCCATGCGAACGGACGCGCGCACTAGCGCTCCGGTCTTCATGCGGTGCATCGCCAAGATCCTGCCCACCTCAACGTGCTTTCCAACCAGCGACAGGTCCATGGCCTGCCCGCCTGCAGCACCCTCGGCGGATACCGCTTGCGCCAATTCACGCACGAGCGCGATACGGATGTCGCCCGGCGCATCCAGGCTCGCCAGGGTCAGGAAGGCGTGCGCCTGTAGTGCATCCCCGACCAGGATCGCAGCGGCTTCGCCGAACTTGACGTGCACGGTCGGAAGGCCGCGGCGAAGCACGTCGTCGTCCATTGCGGGCAGGTCGTCGTGGACCAGGGTACAGGCGTGCATCATTTCGATCGCGGCGCCGACGAGGTCGAGCATGTACGCCGGGGTGTCGGTCAGTGCGCCGGCAGCCGGACAGAGCAAGGCGCGGGTGCGCTTCCCGCCATGCAAGGTGGGGTAACGCATCGCCGCCATCAGCTCGGTCTCACCGTCGTCTTCGGCGCAGAGAAGACGCGCCAGTGCCTGTTCGACCCGCTTTGTGCCGTCCAGCATCCAGATTTCCGGCAGCAGCCTGCCGGATGCGCCGGGCGCCTGCGCGCCCAATCCGTCGAGCGCGGAAACGCCAGTTTGATCGTCGTGTAGCGTGGAACCGGTCTGCATCTTGTTCATGTCCTTGTACCGGAGAGGGCCCGCATGCGCGCGCGCATCGCGGATGAACTGGCGCGACTGCGCGTCGATCCAGTCGCGGGCGGCGCGGCCGCGCCGAAAGGGCGTTCCGGGCAGGTCGAGCGGGGGCGCAAGCATTAATTGCAGCAGTTGCCGGTACTTGCGATGCCACTCCGGCAGGTCTTTGCCGGGGATGCCCATGAGATAAAAGGTGAGCTTCAGCATCAAGTCGCCGGTTTCGGGCAGGATAGTTACTTCGCCGCGGTCGCGCCACGCCTGCACTCGGGCCCGGATGACGGGCTCGAACAGCTCGCCAATGCCGGCCTCGGTCAGGCCGCTCGGCAGGAATGCCGCCTTGATCCCATCGCGCGCCTGCCGGTGCGCGCTACCGTTCAGAGTGACCAACGTTCCGCCAAGGATTTCGGGCGCGATCTCTTCAATCAGTGCCGAGGACACGTCCTTGTGCCGGAGCAATGCGAACGCATCCGGATCGAGGCATGTCATCAGTTGTCCCGCAGGGTCAAAATCAAGCGAGAAATGGCTGCCCAGCGTCCGGTCCGCGCGCCGCAGCAGGCGCGGCAGGTCACAAACGATGGCCGGAAGGTGCCCGACCAGGGGGAAAGCGCCGGGCATGACCGGGATGTCGTCCCGCAGCCGGTGCCGGCGGTGCAGCGGATTGAGCAGCATGTCCATTACCTCTCTGGCGCCGCGGCCGCTTTGGCGGTGTCACCGGCCGGTCGCCCGGCGCGGCTGTTGCCACCATCGGCATATGTCGGCACATGCGTCAGCATGCCGCCGTCGATGCACACGACCTGGCCGGTGATAAACGCAGCATCGTCGGAGAGCAGGAAAGCCACCAGCGCGGCCACGTCCTCGGGGCGGCCGACGTGCGGCAGGAGCTGATGGCGGCGCAGATGCCGTTGCATGCAGTCGTCCAACTTGGCGAGGAGACGTTCGGTCATGATAAGACCCGGCGCAACGCAGCGGATCTGCGCGTGACCGTACTGGGTGACGACCGAGGCCGACAGCGTGTTCATCGCGGCCTTCGACGCGGCGTAGGAGGTCAGCGCGGTGTCACCGCTGAGCCCCTGGCACGAAGACATGTTGACGATCGCGCGGTCGTATGGGGTCAGATGCATGGCGCTCGCATTGTTCACCAGCAGGTCAACCCCGCCGAAGTGCCGCTCTGCCGCCTCGAACAGCGCGGCCACCGCCTGCGCATCGGCGATGTCCATGGCCAGGGCCAGCGCGTTGCCCGCCTCGGCCGCGATCTGCGCGTGCAGGCGGTCGCCGCCGAGCCATCAATAACGGCCACTACCACTCTGCCGCCCTCGCGCGCGATGGCGAGGGCGCATGCCTTGCCGATGCCGGCGCCGGCGCCCGTCACCACGGCCACCTTGCAGCGGGCGTGGTTCGCTGGAAACCAATCCGATTTCGGCGGCAACAATCAGGAAAATGAAGCGCGCTCTCCGACATCTCGCTGGATCGGATGAGCATGCGAGGCGGTACCGCAGGGTCGGAGTGTCGGGCCGTCAAACTTGGTAACCTACCTGCCTTGGTAGTTTGCGCACGCGAAATGCGTCTATATATTCATATCGTGCATACGCTCCAACTAGCGACATGCTACCCGACCGTTTGCCCTGTCGAAGTAGGTAGTCGCGGGAAAAGCCGGACGATCTGCAAGGGGGCGTTCGGTTTTTTCTTTTTTAGGTTCTTCACTCAAATTATGCGGTGAACGGACAGTTGGCGCGCGTATAGCTATCTGCTGGATGTGAACGAACTAGACAGGGACACCCGACACACGGGTCAGAATTCCGGGTATCACCCTTCAAGATGAAGGAAATTGGGTTGTTTGCGGGGCCGCCGAAGGCGATGAATGGAATACTTCTCGCTTTGTCATGAATCTTACATCCTCTAGATATTTCTAAAGTACCATCTTGACGATCGTCGTTCGAGGCGTGACAGGAGAGAGCGAATCTGCTTCTTCCTAATCAAAGCATTTTGGAAGGCGCCAATATGGATGAAGCGGAAAACGACCTGCGTTTGATCGCCGTTATGCGGCGCTACTTCGCTGTTAAGGAGGAACTCGCAGGTTTGAAGACCTCGCTTGAGGACAAGCGAAAAGCCGCCGGAATTGCGGTCGGAGAATTTTATCACGTGCGCGCCGAAAACGAGCACGCACACGATGTCAGTCGGACCGTCGCTCTAAGAAAAGAGATGGAGTTTCTAATGCACCTTGCCGAAGGCTGGTCGAGGGGAGACATTATTCATCTCGCCCCATCAGCCGAATGACCTGGCAAGCGCCGAGAATATTGATAAGGCAGAACCTATGCAGCGCCCCAACAACGGCACAGATGTGAATCCAGAAAGGAGAGCAGCCCCGCTCGACTGAGCGAGGCTTTCCGTTGGTCACTTGTTGAGCGCATCTTTCAGCGCTTTGCCGGCTGGAAGGTGAGCTTCTTTGCAGCTGCTACTTTGATCGTTGCGCCGGTGCCCGGATTGCGCGCTTCACGCTCAGGCGTGTCCTGTCGGGTAGGGACGACCCGTCGCCAGGCCGGCCCTCCCTAAAAACTGTACGTGCAAGTTTCCCTGCATACAGCTCAAGCCTCCGCCAAGCCCTGTTTGACCAGAGCCGCCAGTTCCTGTTGGTCGGCAGAATGTGCGGTCTCATCGAGCCGATCCGTCTTCACCGATGGTAGGCCTCGCCTCGCAGCGAAGTAGCTATTCCATAGAGGATTGAACGGATTCGCTTCGGCTCGGATTTTGCAATGGCGACGAATAGGAACGTCGGATGCATGGATCAGCCGCCAGAACCTAGTTCTTCCGGCTTTGCCCTTCATCATTGCGCGGAACACCCAGTCGCGCATGCCTTCGCGGACGAAGTAACGTCCTTTCACCCATCGGCGTGGTTTATTTGGATGTCTGCGACATGCCCACTTCCAGAGACATTTCCAGGTACGAATTCTATCGGAGCTCAGTCGGGACGTGAACGATCGGCGTCTTGAGACGCGGGTTCACACAAGCGAACGGACTGGAGGAAATGACATTGTCTCGTCCCATGCCACAGCAGTCTGGAGGCGGTGGCATGCGTGCAAAGTCCAGCCGCAAAAAAACGCGACCGCGACCACGATCGTAAAAACCGTCTTGAAAGTGGGGCCACGCATCTGGACAACAATCTCTTATGCGGCGTTGTCGATGCTTCGATGGTCAGCGTCGGATGCGCGACCATCATAAGGTAGGTGGAGACCATGAAGATTGCTCCACCCAGAAGAGTTGCAATCATTATGGCACGCGAGATCGAGTGCCGCAGATTTACCGCAATTTCGAAAGAGTCGTGATCGCATCCGAATCCAAGCAAGGAATAGCAAGCAACCGCGGCTCCGGAGGGCCACCGGCCCGTTATGCAATGTGATGCTGTGGGGCCAACGTCTCCTGCCTGCAGCAGCGAAGGCATCTTCAACCAGGTTCCAAGGCGCTGACGTCAATCCAAGTCTGATCCAGGTCCACCCGAGCGCCTTCTGTGCGATAGCGAAGGGAGCGGTGCTAGGAATCAGTTTCAGTCCAAAACTTGTGCTGTGACAGGAGGTTTGGAGGCCTCTTGAAGTGGGAGTTCCATGCACAGGAGGTCGAGCCATCGCCCAAATTTCTGGCCGACTTGACCAAATCGCCCGACGGTTTTGAAGCCTAATTTTTCGTGCAGTTTAATTGAACCCAGGTTCTCGGCTTCGATGCAAGCGACGAGAACGTGGATATGGCGAGCCCGCGCTTCGGAAATGAGTGCCTGCATGAGCGCGGACCCGATGCCTCCACCCTTGCGATCGCTCCTGACATAGACGGAATGCTCCATCGTCTGCCGGAAGCCTTCAATCACGCGCCAGACGCCGTAGGTGGCATAGCCAACAACCTCGCCCTGCCTCTCGGCAACCAGAACCGGGTGGTTCTTGGACATACGGTCGGCAAACCACTCTCTTCGATTAGGCAGATCCACAAGCGTCTCGTTCCATATCGCAGTGGTGTTTCGCACCGCGTCATTGTAGATGTCGAGAATGGCTGGTAGGTCCGCTTCAACCGCCGGACGGATTCCGATAGCATTTTCCATGAGGCGAGGCTGTCCAATATATTTGATGATTGGTGCCGATCCGCAGTTTAAGGCAGAGTGGCTGTCGTGATCGATAATCGATTGAAACTAACCTGACAAGTCAAAAAGTCGGCGTGTTGACGCTGTAGCCACTTCGGAACCCTTTAAAAAAACCAGGTCAAGACTGTCTATTATGTTGGATAACGTTGATGAGCGCCTCGGCGCACGAATAAAAATTGAGCGCGAACTCCGGGGCTGGTCGCTGACAGAGCTAGCAAAGCGGTCCGGCGTATCGCGTGCGATGATCCATAAAGTTGAGCGCGGCGGCGCTAGCCCAACGGCAACCTTACTGGCTCGCCTTTCCGGCGCCTTTGAGATCAGCATGTCTACGCTGATGGTTCGAGCGGAGATGCAGGAAGGAATGTTGCTGCGGAAATGCAATCAGCCCACCTGGATCGATCCGGTCACGGGCTACGTGCGCACCCATGTTTCTCCTCGTTCTTCCACGCCGGTCGATGTAATCGACGTCACTTTTCCTGCCGGAAAGCAATCGTCTTTTCCAGCTTCCTCATACGCGCATCGCAAACACCTCGTATGGATTTTGCAGGGTGAACTCGTCTTCATCGAAGGCGGCTTCAGGCATGAGATGAAAGAGGGAGACTGCCTGGAACTCGGTCCTCCCAATGATTGCACCTTCAAGAATGAGACAGGTGAAGAGTGCCGATATGTGGTGATTGTACTCCGGGAGCCATGAAAAGGATGTAGGACGATCCTTCAAATGAAGGCGCGCGCCGAATGACATTAGAGGCAAGGATCGCCGATGCGATCCTTGCCTCTTCTGTTCGGGGGAGAAGAGACTGCCAGCGCATCGGAGTGGGGTCGCAATCCCCAAATGAGGCTCTTAACGAGGGCGGCGTCGATCACTCAGTGCAGTTTTCAACTCGGTGATGCTGAGTATGAAACTCTCTTGACATCGCGCATTTGTCCATTTTAGTGATATAATTATTATATTAAGATGGACATTAGCGCTCGAAATAGCAAGGGACACCTATGGCTCGCCCAATACATCTGAACGCGTTTGATATGTTTTGCCCAGGTCACATTCAGCAAGGGCTGTGGGCTCACCCCCGGGATCAATCATATCGGTTCAACGATCTTCAATATTGGACAAATTATGCCCTTAAACTCGAACAAGGCCTGTTCGACGGAGTTTTCTTCGCTGATGTCGTTGGCGTGTATGATGTTTATGGCGGCAGCCCGAACGCTGCTGTCCGCGGCGCAGTCCAGATCCCGGCCAACGATCCGACGATCGTCATCCCCGCAATGGCGGCCGTTACCAAGAACCTTGGATTTGGTGTTACCTGCAACCTGACCTATGAGCAGCCGTTCCTATTTGCCCGCCGTATGTCCACGCTAGACCATTTGACCGGCGGGCGCATCGGCTGGAACATTGTAACCGGGTATCTAGACAGTGCCGCGCGAGCAATCGGCCTTCAGGGGCAAATTGCCCATGACGACCGTTATGATCTCGCCGACGAATACATGTCGCTTGTCTACAAGCTGTGGGAAGGTTCGTGGGATGATGAGGCCATCATTGTCGACAAAGACAATGCTGTCTTCGCCGATCCGAGCAAAGTGCGCGTCATTCACCACGAAGGTCCGCAGTACAAGGTCGATGCGATGCATCTTTGCTCACCGTCGCCCCAGCGCACACCGGTTTTGTATCAAGCAGGTTCGTCGGCCCGGGGTCGGGAGTTCGCCGCCACCCATGCGGAGTGTGTCTTCGTCAATGGCCAGAAGAAGGAAGATGTCAAAGGCATCACCACCGACATCAAGGCCCGCGCGGAAGAAAAGGGGCGATCCGCAGAAGACGTAAAGGTCTTCCTTGGCGCAACGCTCATCATTGGCAAAACGGCCACTGAGGCTCGGGAAAAATTCGAGGAATACCGCCGATATGTCAGCTCAGAGGCGGCGCTCGTACATGCAGCGGCCTCGCTCGGCATCGATTTCGCGAAATACGACCTTGACGAGCCCATCGAAACCGGAAAGAGCCAGGCAATCGTCTCCAACGTTGAAATCATGAACAAGGCTGCTGGCCCCAAATGGACGCGCCGCAAGCTCTTGGAACAGATGGTGCTCGGCAGCCGGCAAGCCCCGTGGGTCGGCTCCGCCGAGGAAATCTCGGATACGCTGATCGGCTGGAGCGAGGAAACTGGTATTGCCGGATTCAACCTGTCCCGCACCGTCACGCCGGAAAGCATCGACGACGTGGTCACCTATTTGGTCCCGCTGCTGCAGGAAAAGGGTGTCTATAAGACGTCCTACGCCGAGGGCACCTACCGGGAAAAGTTGTTCGGTCATCCCCGTTTGCCCGCGACGCATGCGGCCGCGAAGTATCGCGGCGGTGCGACTGCCAAGTGACTTCACTCGTGAGATGGAGGATTTCACATGGTTGATAAGTCCAACTACCGAGACGCTATGGCAGGCCTTGCCGCGGCAGTTAATATCGTCACATCGGACGGGGTCGCGGGGCTGGCAGGTTGCACAGTCTCCGCAGTCTGCTCTGTGACCGACGAGCCGCCGACGCTCCTCGTCTGCATCAATCGCTCGAGCGCCAACAACGAAATCATTCGGAAGAATGGAAATCTTTGTGTCAATGTTCTCTCGGCCGATCAACGGGACGTAGCGATGCAGTTCGCTACGAAGGGCCTGTCGGTCGGCGAGCGCCTCACCTGCGCCAAGTGGAGCGTTCTTGAAACGGGCGCTCCGGTGCTCGAAGGGGCTGTTTGTGCTATCGATTGTGATGTCGATTCCGTCTCGGAAGTGGGTACCCACACCGTTTTTTATTGCCGAGTGATGGCCGTTCGAAATCAGCCCGGTTGCGATGGGCTCATCTATTTCGGGCGAGACTTCCACCGCGTTGGCATCAGCGCTGCGCGTCCTGCCGATATCCGGACCTGAAGAAATGGGCAAGCAGGTTAAATCGGATTGTTTGCATTCGCATGCCGCCCTACCTGGAACCCATTTGAGCGATGGCAAGTGGCGTTCCTTGGCGCTGATCCTCGCGGCCCAGGTGTCGGCGATGAGCGTGTGGTTTTCTTCCAGCGCCGCGATTGCTAGCATAAAGCAGCAACAGCCGATCACCTCCGCCGAGGAGGCGTTGCTTACGAGTGCCGTTCAAATAGGCTTCGTCGTAGGAACGATTTTTTCCGCACTGTTTTCTCTCGCCGATCGATACGATCCGCGCCGACTGTTTGCCGGATGCGCTGTCACGGCAGCGCTGGCCACTCTGAGCCTCGTGGTCATTTCGCCGACTGGAATGAGCGTGATCCTGCTGCGCTTCGTTACTGGGCTATGTATGGCTGGCGTCTATCCCGTCGGCATGCGCATAACGGCGACCTGGGCAAACCGGGATCTCGGCCTTCTGATAGGACTGCTGGTTGGGGCCCTTACGCTCGGTTCGGCAAGTCCACATCTCCTGGCTGCGACTGTCGAGGTGCGGTGGCAAAGCATCTACCTCGCTGCATCCGGTTCAGCATTTCTTGCAGCCATTCTGATCTGCTTCGTCCAATTGGGACCGAACATACGCCGAGCCACGGCAGTAGACTTCTCGCAAATCGCTCAAAGCTGGCGCCGCGCGTCGGTCCGTAAGGCGAACCTCGGATACCTTGGCCATATGTGGGAGCTCTACGCAATGTGGGCCTGGTTGACGGTATTCCTTCATCAGTCCTTCGCTGACCGAGGTCTCGACTCTTCCAAAGCGGCTTGGTTGACCTTTGCGGCTGTCGCTTCCGGTGCGATCGGATCGTGGCTGGGAGGCATACTTGCCGACCGCTACGGGCGGACGTTTGTGACGATCGCCGCTATGGCTGTTAGCGGAACCTGTGCCGCTCTCGTCGGATGGCTCTATGGCGCGCCGCTGATTGTCCTGGCTCCCGTTGTTATATTGTGGGGTGTTAGCGTGATCGCGGACTCCGCCCAATTTTCGGCAACTGTCGCAGAACTCGCCGAGCCGAGTTCCGTCGGTACCTTGCTGACTGCGCAAACCTGCGCCGGTTTTCTGCTGACGCTTTTCAGCATCCAGATCCTGCCGGTCGTGCAGATCGCTCTGGGATGGCCAGGTGCGTTTATGATGCTTGCTATCGGCCCACTGATCGGATGCGGCGCCATGTGGCGGCTGCGTCAGGATCCGGAGGCGAGATTGATTGCTGGCGGGAAGCGCTAGCGGTCCAACCCGAAAAATAATCGCCATCCGATTTCGCGAGCTTTCTGAAAGGCGGGTAAAGGAATCCGCCGGGATGAAAATGGGCCCTGCGCTTCCTGCGGGAAGCGCCATCGTCCTTTGCACCTTCGGAACTGACGCCGTTGTCCATGCTCTGCATCGCCCAACTCGCTGCCGGCATTCAGGCACCCTTAGTTAATGTTGTGCTAAGCGATGGACACACTACCATTGCCAGCCTCATCGCCAATCCCACTGAGGTTTACGGGATCGACCGCCGCCGGTGGGGCGATCATGAAAACGATCGCATCGACCCAAATAACACCGCTGACGCTCGAGCAAGAATCCCCAGATCGTCTTTTCTTCCGCGGACTTGAAGGTCGCGGCTCGCTGCGTTGCCCGCTTCGGCAGGCGATTGCCGCCGACATTGCTCGTCAACATGATTTAATGCCGCAGCGGATTTACACTTGGCGCCGCGAGTTTGCGAAAAAGGCGGAAGCGGGGGTGGCCGTTGACGATTGCGCTTGGGCAGCGAGTTTGAGGAACGCGCAGAGACATGCCGGCCGCGGATTGTACTCATTCAAACAATCAATTTTACGCAGCGCCTCGAACGTCTTAAAAATTGCAGGACAGAAGGAGTTGAACGAAACTTGAGCGGCTAAGTCATTGAGTTCGCTGCCCGCGAGCTGAAGATGATCGGAGATTCGTCGGATCCGCAGTGCGACGGACGCAAGTTCGCAAGACGATATCGCGTTTGTCGAGGTCGGCTAAGCAGCTAGACCTTTCCGTCCGATTGCGCCAGCTCTCGAGCTGGTTGAGCTGTGTGCAGTTGGGGAATCCTTTCGGGTTTACGGCACCTGCAAGAACGTCTGCGATGGCCGCAAGGAGCATCATCTTTCTAACCGGAAAGGTCCCGCTGAGGGAAGTTACGAAAAGTATGTTGTATCGCCCCGCCTCCGATTGTGACGGCGGCAGACCTCGACATGACGTCCCCATTATCGATCACCTATTTTTGGCAGCTTGCGATTACGAGGAAATTTGGTTTCAACCACGAGTGAGGTGAGGCGTGATGTACAGCTTCCTGCTTGCGTCCTGGGGGACGTCGGGCAATCTGGGCCCGTTGCTGACTGCAGCTCGACAACTGCAACGGCGCGGCCATAGCGTCCGGATTATGGCTGATCCAGAGATGCAGCATGAAGTGGCTGCGGCGGGTTTCGACTTCGTGTGCTGGCGCCGTGCCCCGATGGGGATCGACGCGGATCCGACTTGCTTTTCAGACATACACGACTGGTTCCAAAAGGCGGTGTTCGGCCCCGCGCCAGCTTATGCAGCCGACGTCCAGGATGAGATCGGCCGCATACCGACGGACGCTGTCATTGCCATCGATATGTTGTTCGGTGCCGTGTTGGGCGCCGAAGCCGCTGACGTGCCCATCGCAATGTTGTCACCCCATGTGAGCCTTCGCCCTTTGCCAGGAATTCCGCCGGCCACCAGCGGATTGGCGCAGCCGCAGACGCCAGAAGAGCGGATCGCGATCGCGGCGGCGAACGAAAATTGGGCTGGCTTCCTAAACCAATTCCTTTCGCTTCTAAACGGGGCGCGTGCCCGGCTGGGGCTTTCCGGTTTGGCCAGGACGGTGGATTTATTTGGGTGTGCCGATCGGTACTTGCTGGCGATCAGCCGGACCTTCGATTTTGAGGCCGACCTTCTACCGGACAACGTTTGTTATGTTGGGCCGCTGCTGGAGCAACCAAATTGGTCAAAGAGCTGGAAGGCCCCTTGGCCGGTGGACGCCAATCGACCTCGTGTGCTCGTCGCCTGCAGCTCCGGCGCTCAGGGTCAAGACGACTTGGTCCAACGGATCATTTGCGCATTGGGTACGCTGGACGTGTATGCGGTGGCGACCATCGGGCCTCATGTTGATGCGGGGAAGCTGGTCGCCCCCGCGAACGTGCATCTGTTGCACGGCGCACCGCATGACACAGTGATGAAGGAAGTCTGCCTTTTGATAACCCAGGGCGGCCACGGCACCGTCAGCCGGGGGCTGATAAACGGTCTACCGCAACTGGTGCTCCCGAACGGGCGCGACCAAGGGGATAATGCTGCACGAGTTGTGTCGAAGGGAGCTGGTCTTCGACTGCCCCCGAGTGCTAGTGAAGCCGAGATCGCCCATGCCGTCAGTCGGCTGCTACAGGAGCCGCGCTATCGCGATGCGGCGCGCCGCTTGGGCGATGGCATCAAAGCTGAAATCGCCGCCTCCGGTCTCGTTGCCGAATTGGAGGCTATGGTGGCAAATAAACATTGTCGGATCGGCGACCTGCGGCCGGTTTGATCGTGCATTCGGATTGTTCTAATTTATCGTCGGTGCGCTCAGGCATTTCGCCCAGGGGATTTGGGCATCGATACCTTTCCTTCGATGCTTGCCTACCGGGCAAGTCGATCTTCGTCTCCGGCTTGATGTGATCAGTGTGGATCCGCAAACCATTGCTCTTGCGATCTGACTGCCGTTGGTTGTTCCGCTCGCTCTATGACACACACACTCTGCCCTTGGCTGGCGAACCCAGAAAAAAGGAGCCGACCTCATGAATGTAGCCGAATCGAGCCCCATCCTTATGAACCGCGCCGGAGTGTGCCTTGCGCACTTCGAAGCAATATCGGCTTCGCCCCAAAGTCCGCCGCTCGTCCTGATTCACGGCTGGACCGGCGATCACAGGATATTCACGCGCCAGATTGAATATTTCGCTAAAAGTCGGCACGTCATGGCGGTAAATCTCCGCGGTCACGGAGACAGCGATGCGCCGAAGCAGGAGTACACGATTGAGGGTTTTGCTGACGACGTGGCGTGGCAATGCCGCGAGCGCAACCTGGAGAAACCGCTAATCATCGGCCACAGCATGGGTGGGTCGGTCGCGCTCGAGCTGTGCGGCCGCCATCCGGAGCTGGCCTCGGGTGTGGTGATGATCGATTCTATTGTCACACCCCGGTTTGCGCTACGTGACAGCCCCGAAATTGAGCAGTTCCTGGATGAAATTTCGACCGCAAACTATCGGGAGATTTTGCGAAAAAACGCGTGGTCCATGGCCCTCAACTACGACGCTCCTACCAGGCGCGAGACCATCCACAACACCTATATCCGCGCCTCGTGCGAGAAGACACCGCAGCATGTGGCGTATTCTGCAATGCGCAATTTCATGCTCAACTATGATGCGTCTCCTGCGGCAACGCGTTGCAAGGTCCCGATGGCCTACATCGCTGCCGATGTGCCGCTGGTGAGCGCTGCATGTGATCTCGACTGGCTAAAGGTTCGCTGCTCCCAGCTCGTTTTGGCCAAGACGCTGTTGGCTGGCCATTTCAACACTATCGAGGTGGCTGACCAAGTGAATGCGATGCTCGACCGCTTCTTAGCAGTCGGCCTTGGCCCGCGCGCCACCACCCGGATCTAACGGATGTGTCTTGTAGACTAGCTTACGATGCTATGCCGACCGAGGCCAGCCGAATTCGAGTAGGGTCAGCTGTCGCGACCGACATGAAATTTGGCGGGGAGCGTAAAGGCGTTCTCAAGGGAAGCGGCGCTTGATCGTCGTTAATATAGCCGTGGTGCGGCTTGCCGGCAGGGACTCTCACCAATTGCCATGAAGCTTTCGCCTTGTTGCTCGCCCAGCGGTCATTAGACTTGATCAGTGTTTCGATGACGCGCTCTATACCCCGGGTCGAAAGGCGGTTACGACCGCCGCACGCGCATCGCCAACAGCGCACCGCGTTCTTGTCATTTGACCGCTAACCATCGCCATCACCGGCAGCATCGGCGTATTCGCCTGACCTTTTGCGCCTCCTTCAGGCGTGGATTGTCCGCACGTTTTTTTGGAGGCTAGCGAGATACTATGTGCTCGCTCGCCCCCAACGGCGCAATCCCATTCGTCAGGCGGCGGCCGACCACTCCCGAGAGCCTCGGCGGGGCGCACCTTCCCGCCCGCGCACTCCGTTCGGAGACAACACCAGGCCTGATGGCCTATGTGCGCATTCGCCCTTTTTGGGAAATCAGTACGCCGATGATCGTACAGAGCCCTCTGCAAGTGACAAGCCTGCAGCGGTTGCGACATTATAGTGGCACTTATCCTACACGGCCTGCCTGCTCCCAAACCGTTGATTCCAAATGGGTCTATTCAAATGCATTTCATTGGCACAGCTCTTGCCGAGACGAGAGGCGGAGCGGTTCGTTTCAACCGCTTAGACTTTGGATTTGGCGAGGCAAATCATGAGCGGTAAATTTCTGAATAGATTGGTGATGGCTACGGCTTTGGCGATGGCATTCACCATGGCGGCTTCTGCCCAGACCCCGATGACCACTGTTGCCAAGCCGATCGATTCCAACCCTAACAACGCTCCCAAGGACGCCGCCGACCCTCGCGCCTATCTGAATGAGATCGACGGCGAAAAGGCGATTGTCTGGGTCAAGGCGCATAACCAATCAACCGTCAACAAACTGTCGAAAGATCCACGCTATGGCGAATACCAGGCTGACATTCTGAAGATTCTGCACGCCACCGATCGCATTGTTCCGCCCGGCTTCGCTCACGGCGGCATGATCGACAACTTTTGGCAGGACGGCACGCACGTGCAGGGTCTGTGGCGGCGTACGAGCTGGGAAGCCTATAGGTCCGGAAGCCCACAATGGCGCGTCGTTCTCGACGTCGAGGCGCTGTCCAAACTCGAGGATAAGACCTGGGTGCTCAGAAGCGAGAACTGCCTGCCGCCCGTCGACAATCTCTGCCTGCTCAGCCTGTCTGATGGCGGCAAGGATGCAGATGTGGTACGCGAATTCGACGTCGCCAAGGGCGAGTTCGTTAAGGAAGGCTTCGTCCTGCCCGAGGGCAAGCAGTCGGCAACTTGGGTGGACGAGAACACCATCTACGTGACCCGGGAATGGCGGCCGGGCGAAGTGACGACTTCCGGCTACGGCTACGTCACCAAGGTGTTGAAGCGGGGCCAGGGCCTCGATCAGGCGGTCGAAATTTTTCGTGGCGACAAGAAAGATGTCTCGTCTGGACGCAGCGTAATGCGCGACATCGATGGCAAGTATGTGATGGACATCTCCTATCGCGGCGTCGACTCCTTCAACGCAGAACTAGCCTTTTACCCTAACGGTCACACCGACAACCACAAGGTCGTTCTGCCATTCCCGACCACGGCCGCTTTGAGTCGCTACTACAAGGGCCAGGCAATCTACACTTTGAAGTCGGATTGGGTCTCGGCCAAGGGCACCGTCTTCCACAACGGCGCGATTATCGCTTTCGATCTCCGCGCGGCGCTCGCCGATCCGGCACATGTCGAACCACTTGTGCTGTTCATGCCGAACGACCACGAGTCTGTCCAAGGGATTACCCAGACCAAGAACCGCCTCATGCTGTCGATCCAGTCGGATTTCAGCAGCGAGCTACGCAGCTTCGATTTCGGCAAGAATGGCTGGACGTCCTTTAAGTTGGCACTGCCGGAAAATGCGACTTTGTCCGTGATCTCCAGCGACAATGAGAGCGATCACCTGTTCATCTTCTCGGAAAGTTTTCTTGAACCCTCAACCCTTTTTTACGCCGATGCTGCAAGCGGCAATGTCGAGAAGCTCAAGTCGAGCCCGCAACGCTTCGATGCTGAAGACTTGCAAGTACAGCAGTTCTGGGCGACCTCGGAGGATGGAACGAAGGTTCCGTATTTCCTTGTGGCGCGCAAGGACGTTAAGCTCGACGGCATGAACCCGACCATTCTTTATGCTTATGGCGGTTTTGAAATTTCAATGCGTCCCACCTATTTGGCAGCTCTTGGCAAGTTGTGGCTGGAAAAGGGGGGTGCCTACGCGCTGGCCAATATACGAGGGGGTGGCGAATTCGGACCAAAATGGCACGAGGCCGGTTTGAAAACCCATCGTCAGCGCGTCTATGACGACTTCCAGGCCGTGGCGCAGGACCTGATCGCGAAGAAGGTTACCTCGCCACCGCATCTCGGGATCATGGGTGGTTCGAACGGCGGCCTGCTGATGGGCGTGCAACTGACCGAGCGCCCTGATCTATGGAACGCGGCGGTGATCCAGGTGCCGCTTCTCGACATGGTCAACTTCACCCACATGTCGGCAGGAGCCTCGTGGCAGGGCGAATATGGCAATCCGGACGATCCGGTCGAAGGCGCCTTCCTGCGCTCAATCTCGCCTTATCATAACGTCAGGGCGGGTGTGGCCTATCCCGAACCTTTCTTCGAAACTTCGACCAAAGATGACCGCGTCGGTCCGGTGCACGCGCGTAAAATGGCCGCCCTATTCGAAGATATGGGTCTGCCGTTCTACTATTATGAAAACATCGAGGGCGGCCACGCCGCTGCCGCCAACCTGCAGGAACGCGCGCGCCTCTACGCGCTCGAATACACCTACATCTCTCAAAAACTCATGGACAATAAGTGAGCATGGACCCTCCGGATTGGAACGGATTTGCGATCCGGTTCGAGTAAAGGATCGCACGGTTGACGCGTGCGTTTTTTAGGCGGCGGACACCGACGACAAAACAAGGGCCGTATCAAGCGCCACTCCGTCTATCGATCCGGCGCCCCTGATCCGAATGCCGATCGACCGGAATTTACGACGATACAACCGGAAAACTGGAGACTGCTTTGGAGGATGTTTCAAAACACGCGCAGACGGCACTTGCCGTGCTCAGAATCGTTACCGCGCTGCTGCTCATTGAACATGGCGCCATGAAGCTAGTTGGCTTCCCCGCGTTCGGCGTGGGCGGAGCAGGGGACGAAGGTAATTTATCCACTCTGATGCTGATTTTTAGCCTTCGGGAAGTGTTCGGCGGCCTAGCTGTGCTGACTGGCCTCCTGACCAGACCGGTTGCATTTCTTTTGTCAGGGCAAATGGGCCTCGGCTACTGGACTACCCATTTCTCAGGCAAGAGCGTCTTTCCCGTGCTGAACGGCGGGGATGATACGCTCCTGTTTTGCTTCATCCTCCTTTATTTGGCCTTTACAGGTCCCGGGGCGTGGAGCTTTGACGCAAAGATGAAGCGGATATGAGAGGGCTTCGCGACTGAAGCTAGTCTTATGTCCGGAACACCCATCGTTGAATTCCCAGCGTTGGATCGTAACGGAAGTCATCGTATGACATCTGGTCAGCAAATAAACTGAAGAGTAAGCTACGACTGACATAAAGAAGCTCTCGTTCTTGGTTCAGAATATACCACGAAATTATTGGCGACAGCGCGTGTTAATCGCCATTTTGCGGTTGACAACGTCGATTGCCTGCGGACATAGGTATGTAACGACATTCGGTCGACAGGAAAACGGCATCGAGGTGGAACCCGCCACGGGCGAATGCTAGTAGACGCAACCATGTCAAGAAAACGACCGCTCTCCGGGCCTGTTTACTGCTATGCTCGTAATCGGCTAGCCCATTCAGTCCACGACGGAGAGGCGAAGGCGACTGAAGATCCGATTGCCAATAACTCGGATAAGAGGGAAAGGGAAACACACCGTCTCCTCGCTGGAGGTCTCGAGCGCCGAGCGAGCTATGGTCAATTAAAAAATGGTTGTCGCAAGCTCTATGAAACCCGAGAGACGATCTTGTATGAACCGACAGGAACGATCTCGCTGGCACCTGGAGGACACATATGGAAAATAGCGCCGATGATGCCGTTTTTCGATATCGCGGCTCAACGTTCGATAGCATGATCGAAACTCTCAGCGAGGTTTTCGGGACATTCGACGCTGAACTCGTCAGTCGCTCCCAAGACTTCCATTGGGGGATCGATCTTTCGGCCTGTGAAGGCGCCGTATTGATTACCGGTTCCCATCAGGATGGATTTCAGTTCCGTGCGGAATGGTGCTCGGGCGCAACGGAGCATCTATCGATCGTAGTGCCGCGCAGCGGTGGCATGGGGGTTACGTACGGTCCGCGCACCGCCGAGGCAGCACAAGGGAAATTGCTTCTTTACCGGAATTTCGAGCCTGACGGCATCGTGATGCACGGGCAATCCAATCTAATAGATGAGTTGGTGCTTGATTGGTCCTTGTTCCAACGGACTATTGGCGAGACTTTCGACGTGCCTTTCAATGGCTCCCTCGACCTCTTGCCTGAGCTGGATCTGTCAACGCCAGTTGGCCGCACGATCGGCAATCTCACCGAAACAATCATCGACGGAATACGCGATAATGGTCCGCTTTTGCAGTCTCCTATAGCCATGGCACATATTTCGCAGGCGCTCGCCGACGTGGTGATAAGAATGGTGCCTCATCGGCTATTGCATCTGCTGGATAAGAAAGCCAGCATGATCGCTCCCAGACATGTTCGACGCGGGATCGAGTTCATGCGAGCCAATATCGATCAGCCGATTACTATGCCGATGGTTGCAGAAGCAGTGGGGGTTTCAACCCGAGCACTCGAAGCTGGTTTTCGTGCTTTTAAGGACATGACACCCGCAGCCTATTTACAAATGCTCCGGTTGCGGGCAGCACGGGAGGACCTGCTCGATCCAGAGAACCGTATGCTTTTGAAAGATATCTGCCTGAAATGGGGATTCTTTCAGTTCGGGAGGTTTTCCGCAGTTTATAGGGCGCACTATGGAGAAAATCCGTCTGAAACAAGGAGACGGGCTTCCGGGTTGCATTCCTTCAGGACCCCGTGAGGAAAAAAGATTGGCTCGATTGACGCGACCGATTGTTTTCAATACGAAACGATCGTTAGATTTTACTTTACTTCGTCATTCTTTGCCGTCGGTTCTGCAGCGTTGGAACTCCCGTCAGTACGCGACAAAAATCAGGTCGCAGACCCGCACAGCCGAGACCAGACATCCAGAGCTAATACGCGCATCGTCGAATTTGTGCTGAATGTGCAAGTCGCAAAACAAAGCGTTCCTTGATCGTCATGACGCTTTTGAATGGCTATGCTTTGATGAGCACTGCCTCCTCCTTGGTCTGAAGCTGGACGGTCGTGCTGTAATATGGCCAGATATACGGACCTCCGGCGCCCTGGTTTAGGTCTTGGTTGATCGCCTGGTAGCCGGCAATATGCGGGGGTGAGGACTGGCCCGTCACGAGCAACTGCAGAGCTGTGATGGGCTGTTTTCCGGGCTCGCCGTTTTTCCAGACCATGTAGATGAATTTTCCGCCTGCGCCTTGTTTCAAGTCTTGCCCGGTCCAACTCCAACCAGAGGGAGGGTTCGCTTGTGCTTGACTGTAGGCGACAAAGTCGACCGACGTCACCGGATTCTCCTGGCCTAACATGTAGCCGATGTAGATGTACTTTCCGCCCACGCCCGTATTCGTGTCGATCGATAGGAATTCCCATGGCGGTTGATATCTTGGCCCGGGATTGTCATCGACCTGATTAGTCAATTGCTGAATAGGCGTAGCCATTAGACACTCCTTGGTTGGTAGAATGGTGAGTTGCTTGAGACTCCTCCACGGCAAAACTGCACAATTCATGCCAAGTAAAATTTTGCGAACACACTGCATAGCGGCAAAACTGGATGGGATCGTGGGCCCCGACTCCCGCGAAGCAGAGCCGAAGAACCGTGCCAAAAAAACGTTTGCTCTTGGCCCACGAAGAGTGGAATACCGTCGCGTTCAAAAGACCGGTGATCTCCATGTGCGCGGTTTTCTGCCCGTCAACTGTTTGAAACAGGAGACGCCCGATTTCCCCTTATGCTATGCGCCGGGCCAGAGTGGCAGCACTCAAGAAGCATGGCTCCGGCGGTTTTCCGATTGCAGCGGCGGCTCGGGGAGTGGCGACAACCATTTGCAAAACGAATTGCTCTTATCCAAACAATCGATTTTCAATCGCCGCCTACATCGCATAGGGCAATTACGTCGTTCGCCAATTCGTCGGAGCAATTCTAATGTACGTTCTCGATTTTGAGGAGATGGCCCAGTTCTTCGTGAAATCGTTCACGCTGGTTGCGATTTTCGCTACGACATGCGTCGTGCTCGAGGTGATCTTTCCGGCTTATCGGTATAGCTTTGCCTCGTACGTTCGGGGCGCGCGGAATTGGGTTATTCGCATTGGATGCGGCGCTGTAATCTGGCACTTGTACGCGGTGGGTTTGAAATTGTTAGGGATAAAGCCGCTCCTAACGGTCAATTTTGGTGCCTTGCTTCACTCCAACAATCCAATTATTAACACGGGCCTCGCCGTCCTTTCAGGTGTGCTCGTCGCGATAGCCGGTGACTTCTTCTATTACTGGATGCATCGCGCCCAACATGCAGTTCCATTCCTGTGGCGCCTGCATGCTACTCATCACTCAATTCGTGAACTGTCGGCGTGGAATTGTAACCATCATCTTACCGAGCCATTTGTATACGCCTTATTTGTCACGCTACCACTTACCCTGATTAACTTCGAATCAGGCGTCGTGCCCGTCGTTGCCATGACGCTGATTACCTTTCAGGCCCACCTTTCTCACTCTAGCACACGTGTCAATCTTGGGCCGCTCCGATACATTATCGGCGACAACAAATTCCACCGCATTCACCACTCGATGGAACCGCATCATCGGCATCGAAACTATGGGTTCTTTACGACGGTATGGGACACGGTTTTCCGCACGGCATATTGGCCGAAAAAGGACGAGTGGCCGCAAGTTGGTCTCCGAGATCAGTCCGAGCCACTCACCGTACGTGACTATTTTATGTTTCCGTTTGATAAGCGACGTTGGATCAGAACTAAGGTTGGAAATGGTATGCGGGGAGTTGAGGCTGGCGGATTGAAGGCGGCTGAAAGAGATGGACGTGTTCGCTCGGATAGCAGTTCCGCAGCTTAAGGTTCAAAGAGCTGGTTCTGATCACTTGGTGGCGGCAATCCTTAATCAGGAGACTGCTTGACGAGAAGATCAGCAAGGCTGCGCCCACCTTTCTGGTGATGATCCTGCCCGGCAAGTCGAGATACGAGGGGTCGGCTCAGATCCGTTTCATCTTGGCATCAAAGCTCCACGCTCCCGGCCGGGCCAAGACCACATACAGGACGACGAAGCAAAACTGGATCGCGGCATCGCCGCCGCCCGTGGGCAGCATTGGGGGCGAAAAACCAACTGCATTCCCTGGCCGTCGCCCCGCCGTCAAAGGGGAAGCCAATTAGTTTCACAGCGCTATGTTCGGTGAATAGCCGCGCGGCAACAATCCTGAGCACGGCAAGTGCCGTCTGCTTGTTTTGAAACGCCCTTCAAAGCAGTATTGAGCCTCTTCCTCTCATCGTAAACTCCCGGTTTAACGCCACCGGATCAGAAGGCGCTCGACCGCGGGGATTGAACCGAATTAATCTCTGGCAAAATTACCAAGAGAAATTCGTAGAGGACAGGGAACCCTTGTTACGCAGCAATGGACAGGTCTTTCCGGGTGCCGAAGGGGGATTGCCTCGGACCGATCGGCTACGCAGGAATGATAAAAGGCCTGCCGTTCACTCGCTGAAGTTCACCGCGATGCGGTGCGGATCGCTCTTTCTTTCCAACGTATGGGGTCCGCTATCGGACAGCGCCATATTCAATTTTCCGCTCAATATGCGATTTGCGAAGAAAGTTTTCACAACGCCTCTTTGCGCTGTGAAAACGTCAATTTGTATTACTAATGAGGAGTACTAATAGGTTTGGATGGCGTATATACGCTATGGATAGATAAGATATGCGGTTCAATGGTCTTGACCTAAATCTCCTAGTTGCGCTCGACGCCCTGATGAGCGAGCGTAATTTGACGGCGGCGGCGCGCAGCATCAACCTGAGCCAACCTGCCATGAGCGCTGCCGTCTCCCGATTGCGCACCTATTTCCAAGATGAGCTGTTTACGATGGCCGGCCGTGAATTTATCCCCACCCGGCGGGCGGAAGGTATTGCGCCCGCGGTGCGCGAGGCTCTGCTGCAGATTCAGCTCTCGATTATTTCCAGGGAGCCGTTTGACCCGGCCAGGTCGGATCGCCGCTTCAAGATTGTACTTTCCGATTACGTCACACTCGTGTTTTTCGAAAGGATTGCAGAGCGTGTCGCGCGAGAAGCTCCCGGCATCAGCTTCGAATTTCTTCCCCCCGGCGACGATACGGAGGATCTTCTTCGGCGCGGCGACGTTGATTTTTTCATTCTGCCCGAAATATTTATGTCAAACGCCCATCCACAAGCGAGACTGTTCGATGATGTCCATGTGTGCGTAGGCTGCACCTCGAACAAGCAACTGGAAGAGCCATTTACGTTCGAGAAATACATGTCGATGGGGCACGTTGTAGCCAAATTCTATACGAGGAGGCCGGGGCTCGCGGAATCGTGCCTCCTCGAGCACGGTCGCGAGCGACGTATCGACGTCGTCGTACATGGATACAGCATGATTCCGTCCATGGTTTCGGGCAATGAGCGCATAGGAACCATGCCCTTGCGGCTGGCGCAGCATTTCGCAAGAACAATGCCCCTGCGGATCGTCGAGCTTCCGCTGCCACGACCCCTTCCGTTCACCGAAGCGGTTCAATGGCATGAACTTCACAATGGTGATCCGGGAAGCGTCTGGATGCGCGAAATGCTGTTTGCGGAGGCGTCCCGCATGGATTCGCCGATTGCCACGACCGCGCCGCTCAGCAACCCAAACCAGCACGAATGTTGTCCGGCACATCTATGATCCGAACTTCATTGGGCCATGACTGTTAAATGGCTGCCATAGCGCCGTTTCCGGAGCGGCGCCTTAATCCTCCCGGTAAGTTTGACCTTTCCCGCGTCGTCTCGCCGACCGCTTTGACAATGGGATTAGGTTAACGCTGGGGATTTCAGTTCAACCGTAAGCGCCGCCTCCGCCCCATTGGATTGGCTATATTTTGAGGCTTGCTGCGTGTGCGAGAAGGTTTCCAGGACTATCTGGAGATTTGCATGGCAGATGATGGATTTGTTGGGCGCTACGAAGTTGTCCAGCCGCGCCGCGGAAACCGGCGTTGGCCAGATGATGTGAAGGCGCGGATCGTAGCGGAAAGCCTTGAGCCTGGTGCTCGTGTCGTTGATGTCGCGCGCCGTCATGACGTTGTTCCGCACCAGCTTTCCTTGTGGCGCCGGCAAGTGCGCGAGGGCACTCTGGCCCTGCCTTTTGAGTCTATGTCGGGGCTGTCGGAGAGCGGCGATGCCGAGCCTGCATTTGTGCCTTTGGCGATTGCGGCAGAGCCGAGCGCGGCTGTGAATGTTTTGGCGCCGCCGCTGCCGGAGGCGGCTTCGTCGGTCCTGACGTTGGAGATCGGCCCGGACGTTGTGATGCGGGTTCCCGACGATGTGCCGGTTGAACGTGTGGCGGCTCTGGTGCGAGCCATGCGAGGGGCGGCATGATTGTCGCGGGCCAACGACTGCCGATCCTGATTGCAACGCGTCCGGTGGACTTCCGCTGTGGGCATCAGGCGCTGGCTCTGATGGTGCAGACCGAGTTGAAGCTCGATCCGCATTCCGGGGTGACCGTGATCTTCCGGTCGAAGCGCGGCGATCGCCTCAAAATCCTGGTGTGGGATGGCACCGGAATGGTGCTGACCTACAAAATTCTGGAACAGGGTAGCTTTGCCTGGCCCAAGGTTCAGGATGGGACGATGCGTCTTTCCAGGGGTCAATACGAAGCCTTATTCGAAGGGCTTGATTGGCGACGGGTCATGGCGCAACGGGTAACAGCGCCGACTGCGGCAGGATGACTCAGCCGTCCTGTTTTTGTATTGTTTTATTGGGTTTTTCTGCTTCGATTTGCTATGAAGCTGCATGTCGCAGCCGATCGATCTTAGCCAGTTCCCGGACCTTCCTCCCGAGGTTTTGAAAGCCTTTGCGGACGTGCAGTTCGAGCTGTCGGTCGAGCGTGCGGCACGTCAGCATGAGCAAGCGGTGGTCGCCGAAAAGGACGCGTTCATCACCGAGCTGAAGGAACTGATCGAGAAGCTTGAGGGGCAGGTTCACGACTATCGGCGCACGAAGTTCGGGCCGAAATCGGAAAAGCTCGATCCGGCGCAGATGGAACTGGCGCTGGAAGACCTTGAAACGGCGATTGCCGAAACACAGGCGCGGATTGCCGCCGTCGAGAAAAAGATCGAAGCCAGCGCATCCGATCCGGACAAGGCCGTTCCTCGCAAGGAGCGTAAGGCCCGTGCACTGCCCGAACACCTGCCGCGGGTCGAGAGAGTGATCGAGCCCGAGAGCATCGTTTGTCCCTGCGGCTGCGGCAACATGGTCCGGATCGGCGAGGATCGGACGGAACGGCTCGACCGGGTTCCGGCGCGCTACGAGGTGATCGTCACGATCCGCCCGAAATACGCATGCCCCAAGGGTCGAACGGGCGTCATCCAGGCCAGAGCGCCAGCGCATCTGCTGGAAGGGAGCTGGCCGACCGAAGCCCTTCTGGCTGAGATTGCCGTCGCCAAACATTCCGAACATATGCCGCTCAACCGGCAGGCCGAGGTCATGGCGCGACACGGGGTGCCGATCGACCGCACGGTCCTGTCCGACTGGCTTGGGCGCACGGGCAGCGAAATCGCACCGGTGGTCGACCACATGGCTGAACGGCTGCTGTTTGAAAGCACGCGGCTCTATGTCGACGAGACAACAGCTCCGGTTCTTGATCCGGGGCGAGGCAAGACGAAGACAGGTTATCTCTGGGCCGTGTTGCGTGACGACCGTGGCTGGAATGGCTCCGCGCCGCAGGGCGTGGTGTTCCATTACCGGCCCGGGCGTAAGGGCGAATATGCCGCTGAAATCCTTGACGGGTTCAACGGGACAATCCAGGTCGATGCCTACGGTGGTTACTCTCACCTCGCCACGTCGGCCCGGATGGGCGGCGATCCCTTGAAGCTGGCTTTCTGCTGGGCGCACGGGCGCAGGAAGCTGATCAAGGCCACGCCAAAGAGTGGATCGCCCATCGTCGACGAGGCGCTGGTGCGGATCGCCGCGCTCTACAAGGTCGAAGACAGTATCCGGGGCTCAGATCCCGAACATCGCCGGGCAGTTCGACAGGACCTGTCCCTTCCGCTCGTGGACGAGTTCTTCACCTGGCTGGCAGCGCAAGCCAAGCGCGTCTCACGCAAGTCTGATCTCGGAAAAGCCCTGGCCTATATGCTAACGCGACAGGACGGCTTCCGGCTGTTCCTGGACGACGGCCACGTCGATATTGACTCCAACCTGGTGGAAAACGCCATCCGCCGACCGGCCATGAACCGCCGCAATGCGCTCTTTGCCGGGCACGATGAAGGGGGCCGAAATTGGGCCCGCTTTGCCAGCCTGATCGGCACGTGCAAAATGAACGGCGTCGAGCCATACGCCTACCTGTGCGACCTCTTCACCCGCCTCGCAAATGGCCACCTCGCCAAAGACATCGATGCGCTGATGCCATGGGCCTATGCCGCCCGCATCAAGGCCTCATAATGAGCTCGTCAGATACTATCCGGTGAGCTCACATCTGGCCCTTAGGCAGCCTTACCCGGTAGCTGAAACTCTAAAATCAATGGGGCGTAGACGGCGCATACGTTCAACCGGTAGCCGAGCGCGATCATCGCTCATTCATGACCTCCCGTTTGCCCGTCGGTCTGCCGCTTAACGATGTCGGAGATGCGACTACGCCGTGAGAGCTACTTGGGTGATCTTGTTCGACAGTGGCACTTTGAGCCATTAGCAGATCCGGATAATGCACACGTCCGCCGAAGAGTAGATGATTGCGTCCATTGCTCGTATGTGACTGCTGGGCTGCCGGAAAATTGCCGCACAGTATCGTGTTGACGTGCGCACCGCCGGTTTGAAGCAATGTCGCGGACGTTGTGATGAAGAACCCTGGTCAACGCCGTGCCAAGATTGTAGGACTTGGCGCGGCCATGGCGGCAAATGGATTGGTGATCGAAGCGTCGCTCACTGCTCTGTGGGTCCGGATTTCTGCAGTTTATCCTCAAGTTTCTTAACGAGAACAGGGTCCTTCTGTGCAGCCGACAGAATTTGGTTGTATTCGTCCACCGAAATATTGGCAGAGGTCTGAACGGCCTGTATCATCTGTTTTCTTGCCTCGCTCCGTAGCTCTTGCTTCGATGTCTCATCCGGCGCCGCCTCGATCCTGGCCGCATACTCCTGCCTAATATTGCCCACCTGGAGATACGCGATGGCAAAAGCTTCGATCTTCTGGTCACTGATGCTCGCAGCCCCAACATTGCCATCTGGTTGTGCTTGGGCGGGTTGCTTTTCTTGCGGCGTTTGCTGCGCCGGCGCAGGATTGCTGAGAAACATCAAGCCCAAAACCGCAGCGGCCAACGATGCGGCAGAGATGTAACGATCGATCATTTTTAATTTCTCTCATATAGTGCGGGGAACAAGGCTTCTTTCCCAAAGTAGAGCCAAAAGGGGCGATATAGCCGGCTCCGGCTGACGTACTCGGCGACAATGTGGCCCTCAATGCTTGGCATAGGACAACGGCAAGGCGATCTGCTGACCATGGAGAGGCCGCTGCAAAAACTTTTCCATCATCAGGAGCATATGAACCGGATGCGACGGCGAGGATTGTTGCTTGACCTTTAGCATCCAACTGGAGGGCCAGCACGGCGCAGGAAAAAGTTGTTGGGCTCCAAATTATGGCACATCAGTTAAGATGAGCCATAAATTCGGATTGAATAGTGGCTGCTGTGTAAAGGGAAGCGTCCAGCGGCAGGGTCCCAAATGCAAGTTGACATAGAAGATAGTTGGCGCCTGCCGCATCTATCTGGCTCAGTAATGTTTGTCTCACCGACGCCGCCGACCCTACGACGCATAACTCATTCTCAACTGCCTCGTCGAAAGTCAGCGGCAGGTTTGGTGGAGTCTGCAGTTCATTTAGCTCGTAAAGGAATTTAAAGCTGGCGAGCCAGTGTTCGTAAGCCGGCGCAGCGAGCACACGGGCTTCGCGGTCAGAGCGCCCAATCACGATCATGCGAAGCAACCCACGAAATGAGGATTGATCATCTTCGCCCGTGTTCTCTTTTCGATGGGCGCGGAAGGCGTCAGTAATTCTGCGGACAGAAGAGGACGGTCCCAGGCACGCGATGTTTGCGCCATTCGCAGCGGCCCAGCGGGCCGACTCGGGTCTACCTGTGGCAATCCACATCGGTGGATGCGGCCTTTGATGAGGTCTTAGTGTCAAAGGTATGCTGCTCAGCTCAAAATGCTGGCCCTTATGGGACAGCGTGCCGCCTCTCATCGCATTAACAAGAATTTCACTTGCTTCCGCGTAGCAGCCTGGTGCCGCGTCCGCACACATCCCGAAATAGCTTAATTCAATCGGGAGAGAACCGCGTCCAATCCCGACCTCAACTCTGCCGCCGCTCAATTGGTCCAGCATACAGATTTCTTCAAAAGCCCGCAGTGGATGATAAAGGGGCAGCAGCATGACAAGTGGCCCGATACGAATCCAACGCGTACGCTGCGCGACGCTCGACAAAAACAAATTTGGTGATGGCCCTCTCCCATGCGGAGTACAGTGGTGCTCAGCAAGATGATAAGCATAAAAACCAAGGCCGTCGCACGCCTCGGCTAACCTCAGGCGATCTGCGTACTGCTGGGCTATGTCGCAGCCGTTGTCGTCCAGATGATCGAAGATGCCGAAGGTCAGATTAGAAGGAATGGCATTTCCCATTCAATTGTCTCCAATGTTAACGAAAGATGTCGATTCAAGCGATCAAGAGGCCGTCTATGCTCCGGCCATGGTTCTCCACGACAAGGCATCAAAAAGCACTAGGGAAAGTGCAATGGCCGATACCGGTTGTGTGAACCTCATCTGGTGCAGAGATCTCGGTATCCCGGCCAGATCGACTTGGCTGTTTCTGTAGCGTGCGCAAAAACAAAAATTAGCCGTGCGTGACTGGCTGCACTTTCAGGCTTTCAGAAATGTCAGCGGCGGCCGATAGGAATGCATCCATTTGGTTTTTTGAACCAATGCTTACGCGAATATGATTTTCCAAGCCGTCATCGGGAAAGACGGCCACAAGTATCTTTCGTCTTCTCAACGATGCTTGCCACCACGTGCCGTTTTGCCCAGGTGGTACGCGAGCGAGCAAGAAATTTGCATGAGACGGTGTCACCGAAAATCCTAGTTTAGAAAGTGCAGCCGTGGTTCGGTTTCTTTCATCTTTGATATGTTTGTGGTTCTCGGCGTAGGCGGCGCGGTGCGAGAGGATGCTAGTGCCGACCGCGTGGGCGATAAGATTCATGTTGAAGAGATTTTGGCTGTTACGCAGCCTTCCGATAAGTTCAGGATGACCGAAGCCGAAGCCAATGCGAATACCGGCGGCGGCGTAGCTTTTGGAAAATGTTCTTAAGACCAGCAGGTTCGAGTGGCGATTGATAAGTCGTAGAGCATCGTCGGGCGCAAAATCGACATACGCCTCATCCAACACGATCAAACGGTCGGATTGCGCAGCGAGCCTGTCGATCTCGGCTATCGGAATAAAGGTTCCGCTCGGGTTATTCGGATTGGCCAGCAGGATGAACTTTGCCTCTTTTGCGGGACCGAGAAGCAATTGCTCTATCGGCAACGAATAAGATTTGCCCCATCCGATTTCGAGAAATCGAGCACCTTGCAACATGGCTAGTTTGCGGTTGAACGAAAAACCTGGCGACATCATCGCCACACTATCACCGGGAGCAAGGAAAGCCCTGTAGATGAGCGCCAGCAGTTCAGACGATCCATTGCCGGCGATCACCTGATCGCGAGAGAGGCCATACGCATTGGCGGCCGCTTCCCGCAAGCAGCGATTATCATCTTCGGGATAAAGATAATGCCGTTTGAGGGCGGCAATCGCGCTTCGCATCACCAGCATTGGCAACGGAAATGGATTCTCATTCGTGTCCAGCTTAACGCAATTGGCCTCCGGACCCGGCTGTTTGGGCGGAATAGCGTCTAGCTGTCTCGCCGTCTGCGAAAGAGCCGAAAGCACACCTTGCAGTTTTGCATCAGACATATCTTTTCTCCGTTTCAGTTAGTCGGGATCGCAATCGCGATGGACAGCGTAGAGACCGGCAGCAATGTGCAGCTCGATAGGACGATCACCACTGAAATCTTCATGAGGGGTTCCTGGAGCATGAAATTACAAACCGAGAGCCACGGACTCGATCGAGACCTCAAAGACGGCCATGCAAGCGAGATCGATATCGTCCATCGGCGGATTGGGTATCCTGATCTGCCCAATACCTTCGCCACTGATGAGTCGACCGTGGCGAATGTGATCAATGGGGACATCGTCGACATCCCTGCCGAGGAGGCTTATCTTCACGTGGACCACCACTGATTAGCATCGCGGACCCCACTGTCGGTGGAGCACTTCACCGCCTATTTACGCTTGATTGGCCCATTGGGATAATCGATTGATTTGATAGGACTCATCCAAACGTCGGATGGTTCCGGCAAGCTTCACTTCACAGCGGTGAAATCCACCGACCAGCGCGGTAGGCGACCTCGGTTCGTATTGATGCAAGCGCGGCTGCGAGCAACGTCCCAGCGTCGAGAAGCATGTTGCCTTCAGCTGCAAGTCCTAATCCGCTTATCCTTCGGATAAAGGCGTAGCCGCAAATGCTCAGCGCGACAGACTATCGTCGACAGATATAGCCATCGGTTCTTTGCTTGGTAATTGGCACGGTTGTTGCGTCGTCTCAGGAAGACAGCGCATTGGGGAAAGGTCATGATGATTCATGTATGCTCGATGGGGATGGTCCTGTGTAGTGGATATCTTCTTGCTGCGTCCGCAGGGGGACTCGGCGGCGCTGAGGATGGGTTATCTGCGTCGCCATTGTCGATGGCTGATATATCCAATTTCGATACTTTCATGGTTCGCAGCCCACCGACTTCACTCGGCCTGGATCCGTTTTATGCCAAATATGCTGACGCAGCGGGCATACCTATTATCTCGTCCGAAAAGGTTCCAGACACGGCACTTTTGATCGCACGTGACATTGTCCTATACATGTTGTCAGAACGTCGTGACGTTCGCGATGCTTTAATCCGGGCTGGGGCGCGGGTGGGCATTATGGCAATCGACGAGACGACGACTGACATTCCGGAGCAGCGGGATTGGAAGAAGCCGGCGCCCGATGATCCGCGCCTCACCCCCGACGAACGGCGGAATTACGCCAACACGATCGACAAGATGACTGCCCGGGAATACTGGGCCCAACGGGCGCGCGGCATGGGCGGGCTCTACACGACGGGGGCCGTGGAAAATTTGATGGGCGTGCGCGGCACTCGGTATTACGGAGGGAACATTCTTGTTCACGAATTCTCCCATAACATCTTCAACGCGCTTCGCACGGTGGATCCTGATCTCGTCGCGCGAGTTGAAAAAGCCTATTTCCACGCCCGCGAAAAAGGACTCTGGGCGCGTTCGTATATGGAGAACACCGTCGATGAGTATTGGGCCGAAGGCACGCGGTTTTGGTTCAATACGAATACGGCTTACGTCAATGGTGAACTCACCGTCGCCACATCAGACGAGTTCAAGGTTCGCGATCCAGAGCTCTACAATATCATGGCTGAAGTCTACCGCCATGATCACCACATTCTGGCGGATGTTTTTTACCGGCATTCGGCAAAGTAACGCACAAACGTCGATCGGCTTCGGTAACGACTGCTGAGCCTTATGCCTGCAACCCGCAATCGCGACCCGAGTTATGGTAGCGCGTCCTTCATGTCGATCGGAGACCTGAAATTATTCGAATTTCCGTTCAACTGACGCATCCACGCTATTCTGCTGCGCCCGGACGCAAAATAATGTTGCGACTGGTTATGGCCGTTGCGGTCGAACCCAATTGGCTTATGTAAAAAAGGGCAAGGCGCATGACTTTTCCGGTCGTTATCAAATTCGCCGATCGCAGGTGGGCCGCACAGGGGCGGTGCTTATCCGGCGGATATGAGGTTCGCCCGCGGCCGGTGGCGAAATCATGTAGGACGTCTCCTTGAACACAAGTTCGCGTATCCAGAGGCTTGCGGGATCACTATTGTGCAGGGCGGGCCATTGTACGGCTTCGGTGAACGGAAGGAGTAATGGCAGCGGAAGCTCAACGATTTGCAGAGGTATCGTTTTTGCGAAATGCTGCGCCAGCCGTAAGGGCATGGTTCCTATGCGTTCGTTGCCCGAAACCATCGGCGGAATCATGCTGAAGCCATGTACGACGACGTCGATGCGTCTCTTGTGACCATATTCGAGCAAATACCATTCCTCAATGCCAGGCCTACGGACATTCCCAAACTTGACCACAACGTGTGCCATCGACATGTATTTGTCGAATGTGAGTGGCTCTGCCAGTTGCTTGTTCGAGGTGCAGCCTACGCACACGTGGACATCATCGAATAGCCTTGCTCGGGGCTGGGTGTTCGACGCGAACATTTCCGGCAGAATGAGAAGATCGACTTCGCCGCGCCGGAGTAGATCCTCATTGTCATCGCCCGGGGGCCGAAATTCGAAACTGACAGCAGGAGCTTCCCGCACCGCGCGCTCCACGACTTTTTCGAAAAATACGAGCGCGTCGTAATCTGAAAGGATAACTTTGAAGCGACGATCCGATTGCGCGGGGTCAAACGGCTCTCTGGAAATAATGGAGAGCTGAACATGAAGCAGAGCATCGCGCACCGCGGGCGCCAGGCTTTCTGCCCTAGGTGTGGGGATAAATTCGCGCCCGGATATCGTAAACAGCTCATCTTGGAAGAAGGTGCGCAGCCGGGCGACGGCCGCGCTCATGGCTGGCTGGCTCAAGTTGATGCTGCGCGCCGCCGCCGTCAGATTACGCTCGCTCATCAGGGCGTCGAGCGCAACCAGGAGATTGAGATCAAGGCCATTGAACCGCATATCTCTTCATCCGAGGACGGACGGCACGATCCTGTCGATGACCGGACCGGATTGCGCTTGGGACCGTGAGTTCCACGACGAGCCTGAGCACTTCCGCAAGCAATCGAGGTAGGTCATAACTCCGGTCCGTTCCGGTCGATCATCGTACCGGCCGGCCAGGCGGAGATGGGCTGTCCAATGGGCATAATGATGACAAGCGGATCCTCGACACGGGTGGGCGGCAAGTCGATGCGCGCGTGTGGCAGCGTGGATCGTACGCTCACCTGTGACACAACAGTCAGCGGGCTGTGTCGGCCGAATCTTTCAATGTGTTTCCGCAGCTCGGGTCGAACCGTACCGAAGGCGAATGGAACTTGAAACTTCTGCAATGTTGGAAGCATAACCTGGATCGAATGGGCGATGCCGAGCCCCTCAAGATCCGGACGCACTCCATACAGACCTAGCTCAGCCACCAAAAGATCTACCCCATCAACTTTGATGAAACGGCGCAGCAAACCCAGATGGGCCGCAACACCGATCGAGTCATACGCGATCGCACGAAGCTCAGGTCTTGCGCCGGCCCAGCTTTGACTGCCTTGGAACGGCTTTGCATTAAACGCTCCAGTCGGCCCGTATGTCTTCCGAAAGAACTCGGCGAGATTGACATGATCGGAGAGTTGCAACTCATTTTCCCAGCACAATTTCCACTGGACGTCTGCGCGCATTCAAAGACCTCTTCTTTTGACGTTGGCCGGAGGGTTTACGGCCTAAGATTATTATCATATCGCTACCAACAACCAATGGTTGTACTGCAACGCAAGTGTTGCGCGATGGCTTTCGCGCACGGCTGATGCTCTCCGGTCTATGGACTCGGGCGAGGCGATATTCGTTGCCCCAGCCGCCAATATCATGAGGCACACCAAAACCGAAATGGCATTCCTTCATGGATCCATGAGCGGACCTCATAATGCCGAGCAGAGAGGGTTCACAGGTAATTCCGAAGTGCTGGCGCTGAAACCGCTCACAGAGCATCCCTGCAGAAGCATCAGCCGCAATATCGATCAGACGTCTATTTTAGGCCGTCGGGCTCTGAATACGGACCCAAGTTTTTCCAAATCTGGCCGCCTCCGATTTTCCAGTCGGGAAAGAAGATCAACGCGACCTAAAAGACGAAACTGGAACCGGCTTAGGTGACAATGCACGGCGGAAAATGAAATCACGTGATATGTAGCCCAGTGGCTCGGGGGTGGGGCGGTTCGCCGTCAAGGAAATGTGAAGTCCGCAGAAATCTGGATCAGGAGCGGGATCGGACGTGGCGAGCTGCATCAGCTCTACTTCGGCCTGCAAGAGTGGTGCCATTGCGCTTCAGCGGATTGCTTGTTGGTCGAAACGCGAGAACTTCACTGAGTTGCAGAAGGCCCGCCGCAACAGCACCGAGCATTGGTGCAACTATATAAAGCCAGAGCTGCGTGCGCGCCGTCTCGCCTGCAAAGAGCGCCGGGCCGAGCGACCGTGCAGGGTTTACAGAAGCACCCGAAACAGTAATGCCCGCCACATGGATCGCAACTAGGCTAAGACCGATCGCAAAACCTGCGACAATGCCCGCCCCGTCCTCGGCCGTGCTTTTGAGAAATACCGTCACAAACAGAAACGTGGAAATGAACTCAAACAGGAACGCAGATCTTACCCCATAGGCTCCCCAGCCGTTTTGAGCGAAACCTTCTACGGCAATGTCGTAGCCGCCGACTTTGTCCATGGCTATCACATAGAGCGCGCCTGCCGCCGCGATAGCCCCCGCACTTTGAGCCAAGACATACGCGACGAAGTCCCACAGTCCAAACCGTCGCGAAACAAGAAAACCGAGGCTGACGGCGGGATTGAGATGAGCGCCTGATACTGGGCCAATCGCGTAGGCCATTGCTACCACTGTCATCCCGAAGGCAAGTGCGACACCGAGAGCCCCCACCTCCGAATGCATAAAGAGGAGTGTGCCGCAGCCGAAGAAAATGAGCGCAAAGGTTCCCAGCAATTCGCAAAAATATCTATTCATCCTTAACTCCGTTGATTGCATCCCTACGGATATTTGTCGTCAACCTCGACATTCTCGCCGCAGGCTGGGTTTTTTGGCAGGTTATCGACGCGGTGTTCGCCAGAACCCTTTGACACCCACAGGATCAATTGTCGGGGTTCGTTCCGTGCCCTATGCCGTTGACTTCAATTTTTGTGACGACCAGCCGAGATCAGCACAGTGCTTGCTGCGGCTTGCCGCCGGCGGGCGATAAACACACAAGTTTCGTGCCAGACAAAGAATGGTTCTACGTCAGAGCGATTACTCCGGTGGTCGCTCTGTCTGGCGTTCAAAAATGTCTTGAGTCCGACAATAAGCGACATAGCAGACGCGTTGCAGTCTGAAGATTTGCGCGTAACCCGTAGAACAATAGTCGGAAGCACCTTTTTGAAAGCGTATGCATTAGTTGGCATCGAGTTTGCATGTACTCGTCGTTAGGCGGCAAGAGGCAGCCAAGGATAGGGCCGGCTTCGTAAACCAGGCGGTAATGGAGCCAATTCGGATATCTCGGATCCGGAGTCCGAAAAACGGCCCTCAAACTGATTTCCGCATTCGTGCATGAGCAAACTGCCAGGCGATAGTCTCAGGATCAGATTTTTCAACAATATCGCCGTGCCTAGCGACATTAACAAACAAGGTGAGAAGGAAAGCGCTATGACCACCAAGGCTTCAGAAAGGTCCTTTGAAACGATCGAAAATTCAGCATCATCGCCCCTGAAGGTGGCCGATCAAATCGGGGCATCCGTAGAAAAGGGGAACAAGCAGTTAACCGAAGCTTTCTTTAAATTCGCGTCGAGCGCTGAAGAGGCACAAAAAATACTCACTCCGATCTTCGAAACCGCAACCCTGGTCGGCTACGAATTGTCGCTTAAGTCTGTCGCTGCATTGCAGGCTAATGCGGTGGCCGGTTTCTCGCATTTGCAAGCGTTGCTCGGCGCGAGTTCGCCGTCACAAGTGTTCGAACTCCAATCGGCGTTCCTGCACAAGCGCGTAGATACCAGCATCGAGAATGCCAAGGAATTCCGGGCGTTGGCGAGCAAGGCGGTGGCTGAGATCGCCAAGCCGATCAACAATGCATTTGACAAATTTTTGGTGGACCTCAAGGCAGTATAAATTGGCTGGCCACCCAACAAACGTCCTATGGGACTGTTGTACACTCCGCCCTTAAAAATGAGGAAGACGAGCGCTACCTACGATCATTTTCTTCGCGATTTCATCAACCGAGGGATCGTGATCCAAGTTTCGTTTGGAGAATCCAAGGCCACAAAAGACTTGTTTGACGAAGGAGCCGTGGGAGGTGATAAGCGCTTCACTGCCCAAGCAAGGAAACTGACCGGTCGCAGCCTCGGCAATAACCGCTTTTTTGAAGCGGTCTTCGGGAGGTGCGTCTGGCAAGGGCTTACTTGGTCGAAAACTTGCGCCATCCTCATCATCGCAGCTAATGGCGACTCTCCAGTTCGACAGTCGTCAGCAGGTGCGATCTTCGCAAGAGAGCGGCTTGGTTGGCCGCACCACGCGCGATTAAAAAAAGGCTTTGTGATTATGGCCGGCGGCGGTGGCAAGACTTCGATATCGCATCGTAACAGGCGACATTTGCCACCAGCTCTGGCTTGAGCGGTCGCCTCCTTCTGGCTCGATCAAGGCGACTTCGCCTCGTCGCGACTCTTGAACGCTCGAAAGTTATTCCAATATTTGTTGGATGGGCCACAGGTGACATTGGAAGGAAAATGGGATGCCGATAACCGATGTTTCCTGGACTCGTCTGGTCACTATCCGACTTCAGTGTGGTCTTGAGCGGACGTTTGCGGGCGTATACGACGCTTTGGATTTTCTCGAAAACGAGTGGCCTTTACGTTATGGCGAACGCCATCAGCGTGCCATCAAGACCTGTCGCGGTGCCCTCAATGGCGGCGTAGCCGCCATCGTTGCACGAGAGGCATTCATGGCCGCTTGCCTCGAAGCCGGCATGGCGGCTTCTTTGAAAGCCAAGCCGAACGCCCACCCGGGGCGAACCGCTCGGCGGGCTCTCGTCCAATGATTTGGATGGTCCCGCTTCGCTTAAGGCTGTGCGCTTTCAAGTCCAATCCAGATCGCCCCTGTCGACCATCTGATCAATGGCGAGGTCGATACTTTTGTGACCTCCCGACGATTGGAACCACAATGGCTTAGCCGCGTCGTTGGCCGTCTCGCCGTCGGGATCGTATCCGTCTATATGACCAGCTTCAGGTGGCTGGACAAGACTAAGCCAGCGGCGCCTCGCAATGCGGTATGGCCTTCTCCGATGCCATTCAGCGTGATCGAAATCTCCTGGTTCGGTCGCTTTTTGACCAACCGTTCGACATGTTGCCTGACGCGTTCGGCCGCGTCTGCGCCGCCGCCTGCAATGTCCCCATGCAGGATATAGGAGTTGAGTGACAGGGTCTGCTGCAGGTTGAGGATCCCGAACGCGACGTTTCGAGTATAGCGGTCCAGCAGGCCGTTCGCAGTTTCGGAACCTTCTGCTGCCTCTTTGACAAGGCGAGCACAGGTGACGTTTTCGGGGTTTGCGAAGCCAAGTTGGGCCGCTTCACGCCGCAGCCAGGGTAGGGCGGCGACTGTTTCCCAGCATCCGTGCTTGCCGCAATTGCAGAGTTCCCCATTTATCTCCACCACGGTATGGCCCAGTTCGCCGCCGGAGCCGGCAAGGCCCCGATACACCCGTCCGTCGATGTAGAAGGCGCCGCCCAATACCTCACCGGTATAGATCGCCGCGAAGTTTTGCTGGCCTCGTCCCGGCCCGAACCACCGGTCCCCCACGAGAAGCGCGCGCGGGTGATGGTCGATGACAACAGGCAGTGAGAAATGCGCCTGCAGGATATCGACCAAGTGGAGGCCCGTCAGAACGGGCGCAAGATTGACTGCGAGGATCACGCCGTTGTCGCTGTCGATCATGCCTCCCGAGGCGATGCCGATCCCGAAAGGTGCTTGGTGGGCTTGGGAAAGCGTCGCGGACAAGGTGTCCTTGATGATCGCCAGGAACGCATCCGTGTCGCCATGCGGATCGAATTGCGCTTTGGTGAGAGCTTTGATATCGCCGCTGAGCGTCACGAGGCATGTCTGGATCCTGCCGGGCAAGAGAAGCACGGCGCCGAGCATTGGTGCTTCAGGATTGAAATAAATCGGACGCGCCGGCTTGCCGCCCTTGAAGTCTGATGGCACTGCGTCGCCTTCGACGAGCAGGCCCTCCTCGATCATCGGCTGGACGATGCCTGTGATCGTCGTGCGATTGACGCCCGCCAGACGGGCAAGTTCCGCGCGGCTTTTGGGACCGTTGTCGTACAACGCCTGCAGCACCCGACCGCGATTGATCTCGCCGAGGGTCGACTGTGAAACGAGCTTTACATTGCCACTTTCCCCAGCAAACGTGTCCTTGTTGGAAGGACCGCGCTGCCCCAGCGAATAGGATGGCTGATTCTCGAACTTCAACTTGCATCTCCGATTTGCCAGTCCTGTCTTTCTAGCTTGTGAGCGCTTGCTCGACCAGATGGCGCTTGACGGCTTTACCGCCAACCAGCTGTGTCAGCTGCTAGTCACGCGGGTACCTCCGATCGCATCTTGTTGACAGTACCTTAAGTTTGTGCGAAGTACAAACAAACTGCTGAAAAACGGCAGATGAGGGGTACGATCGAAATCTCGCTCGGGGTGGGGAAAGCTTCCCTTGATCGGATGAGGTTGGATTAAGAACAACTGAGGAGGCACACATGACATTCGATATTGTTAATATGTCGCGCCGTAACATGCTGAAGTCAGCATCTGTCGCAGCTCTCTTGGCATCAAGCGCGGGTGCGCTTGTCGCGCCACGGCGCGCGTCTGCCCAAGACGCGAAGACCGTACGCGTTCTGTCGGTCGAAGATCCATTCTTCTTTTCGATGAAAGCGATGATCCCGGAGTTCGAAAAGGAAACCGGCATCAAGGTGGAGCTCGAAAGCCTTTCCTATGACGCGCTGCAGACCCGCCTTGTCTCGGCGTTCGTCGCCAAGACGTCGGACGCGGACGTCATCGCCGTCGACCAGATGTGGCTCGGGCAGTATCTCGACAACGGCTGGATCATTTCCCTCAACGACTACATCGCAAAGGACAGCGACATCAATCTTGCCGACTTCATCCCCGAGGTCCTCTATTCGTCGAACATGTGGCGGGGACAGATCGCCACCCTGCCGGTGGCGGCCTATGCGCAAGGGGTGATGTACCGCAAGGACATCTTCGACAGTTTCGGCATCGCCGCGCCGCCGGCCAAGGCCTCCGAAGACTGGACATGGACGAAGTACATCGAGACGCTGAAGTCGCTTGAAGGGAAGTCCTTCGGCGGCAAGCCGCTCTTCCCGACGGTGATCTGCGGGTCGCAACCGTCGCCGATCACCCATATGTTCACCCAGCTGTCGGCCAGCCACGGCGCGAACTGGTTCAAATCCTTCCCCGGCGCGCCCTGGGACTTCTCCCCGCAGCTCACCGGTCCCGCCTGGGCAAAGTCGGTCGAGGTCTATCGGCAGCTTTACAAGCTCTCGCCGCCCGAAGCGATCAATTACGTCTGGTTCGATGCTGGCACCCGTTTCGCCAAGGGCGATATCGGCATGTTCTACTGGTGGACGCCGTACTTCTACCTGGTCAAAAATTCCGGCTACATGACCGGCAAGAAGTCCGATGTCATGGACAAATACGCGACCGCGGCACTGCCGAAGGCCAAGGGCGTAGCCCAGACAGTCAGCCTCGGCGGCTGGAGCCTCGGTGTTCCCTCCAGTTCCGACCGGCAGGACAACGGTTATGCCTTCATCAAATGGGCGACGTCGAAGGCGACCCAGAAGAAGATGGCGCAGTGGCCGGATCTAAATTTCCAGTTCTCGGATTTTGCCCGCAAGTCGCTCTATGAAGACGCCGACGTCAAGGCGATCTATCCCTATCTCGATGTCCAATATGACATGATGAAGCAGGGCAACGGCAAGATCACGCGTCCACCTGTTCCCGGTTACACCGCAGTCGAAAGCGTGCTCGGCCTGACGCTAAACCAGCTTCTGACCGGCAGCGAAGTTCCGAACACGGCCTTGGTGCGCACGAACAGTCTGTTCGAAAGCATCCTCAAGGGCAATTTGATGATCCCTTATCAAAAGGGAAGTTATGCCGACACGCTCGACGGGGCCAAGGAGCTGATCGGCAAGCTCGGTAAGGCCTAATGAATTCTTCTGTTGCCGGCGCGGGCAAGTTGGCGCCGGCAGTCACGTGTGAAGAAGAACTGGACTTCTACGATGCGCGCTACAACCATTCGCTCGCCTCAGGCGTTTGCGCCTGTCAGGCGAGGCTTCTTACGGCAAAACCTGCCCTATTTCCTGATCGCACCTTCAGTGATCATGCTATTGGTTCTGATCGCCTACCCGCTGCTCTTTGCGTTGAAATCAAGCTTATATTTTTGGAACCTGCAGGTCGGCCCGCAGCCTTTGGCCTTTGTCGGCTTCGATAATTACGTCCAGGCGTTCAATGCATTCGATTTCCGCGCGGCCCTGACCAACACGCTGATCCTGTCGATCCTAGGCACGGCGATTGAGTTCTCGCTCGGTCTGGCGATCGCGCTTGTCCTCCTCAAATCGCTGCCCGGCATGAACGTCGTACGCGCGCTCCTGATTCTGCCAACGACGATCGCGCCGATCGTCGTTGGCTTCCTCTTCCGCTACCTCTACGACCCGGGCGGCGGCCTTGTAACCTGGGTTCTGCAGTCGCTCTCGCTGCCGCTGCCGGCAGAGGGCATTCTCGGCTCGCCATCGACGGCGCTTGCCGCCATCCTCTTCGTCGATATCTGGCAGTGGACACCCTTTTTCGCGATTGTCCTCTATGCGAGTCTGCTTGCCGTTCCCGACGAGATCATCGAGGCGGCCAGGCTCGATCGCGCATCGGCCTGGACGATCCTGATGCGCATCAAGCTGCCGCTCATTCGGCGCACCGCCATCATTATCGTGATGCTTCGCTTCATGCAGATCTTCAACACCTTCGACACCGTGCTGGTGCTGACCCGTGGGGGGCCGGGGACCTCCACGCGCACGCTCGGCTATTCGCTCTACGAGCAAGGCCTCGTCAACTTCAATGTCGGCCTTGTCAGCGCTCAGACGTGGATCGCGGTACTGATCGTCAACATCATCGTGGCCCTCTACATCTTCTTCGCCTTCCGCAATGAGGAGTGGTGATATGAAAAGCCGCACGACCTTGTACACGGCGCTCGCCTATGCCGCCGGCCTGCTGTTCCTTGCCGTCTTTATCGCTCCGATCCTTTGGTTCCTGGCGCTCGCGATCCGCCCGGCGGAAACGGCGTTCGCGATGCCGCCGCAACTAACCTTCGAGCCTTCCCTCGATGCTTTCAGGCACATCCTTATCGATCCCGGCACCAACGCGCCGCAGCTGGTGAATTCGCTCATCGTGGCGATCGGCGCGGTGCTGCTCAATCTGCCGTTCTCAGTGCCTGCGGCCTACGCGCTCTCGCGTTTCAAGATGCGCGGGAAGAAGAACATCATGCTCTGGTATCTCGGGCTGTTGATGGCGCCGCCGATCGCCTTCCTGATCCCGTATTTCGTACTGATCACGCGGGTCGGCCTGCAAGGCTCCTACCTTTCGATGGTGCTGGTGTTGCAGACGCTGACGATCCCGTTCTCGGTCTGGCTGATGAAGAGCTTCATCGACGAGGTGCCGGCGGAGCTGGAAGAGGCTGCCCGCGTCGACGGCGCGCGCTGGCACACGATCATGTGGCGCATCACGCTGCCGATCGTCCGCCCCGGCATCATCGTCACCTCGATGTTCGCCTTCGTCTTCGCCTGGAACAACGCGGCCTTCCCGCTGGTGCTGAGTTCGCGCTCGACCGCCACTCTTCCGATCGGGACGCTCGGATATTTCGCAACCAGCGGCGTGACCTGGAACTACATCGCCGCGGCCGCGGTGCTCGCGATGATCCCGCCGATGATCATCTTCTTGGTCTTCGACCGCCACGTCGTGCGCGGTCTCACCTTCGGCTCGGTGAAGGGCTGACCTTTTCTTATTTGTGAATGGAGTAATAACGAATGAGCAAACTTCGCATCGGCGTTATCGGCGCCGGCCTTTGGGGCAACAATCACGCGCACACCTTCAACGTCCTGCCAGAGACCGAACTTGGCGGCGTCTGCGACCTCGACGAGGGCAGGGCGCTGAAGATGAAGGAGAGCTTCGGCGCGACCGAAGCCTTCACCGATTACCACAAGCTCATCGCCTGCGACCAGATCGACGCCGTGTCCGTCGCGACACCTGACTTCACCCACACACCGATCATCCTTGCGGCACTGAAGGCCGACAAACACGTTCTCAGCGAAAAGCCATTAGCGACGACCGTCCAGGAAGCAGAAGAAATTGCTGAAGCCGCTGCTAAGTCCAAGGGCAAGCTGATGATCGACTTCCACAACCGTGTGAACCCGATCCTGGCGCAGGTTCGCGACATGATCCAGGATGGTCAGATCGGCCTCGCAAAACACGGCACGGCGCGGCTGTCGAACACGACCTTCGTTCCCTTCGAGATGTTGAGCTGGGCCGCGAAATCTTCCGCGCTCTGGTTCCTCGGCAGCCATCTCGTCGACGTCCTCCGCTTCATTCTCGCGGACGAGGTGACCCGCGTCTACGCCGTTGCCCGTTCCGGCACGTTGCAGGCTGGCGGCGTCGATACCAAGGATTTCCACGCCTCGATCCTGGAATTCTCTAAAGGCACTGTCGTGACCATGGAAAACAGCTGGATCTTGTCGCGCGACAATCCTTCGCTCGTCGATTTCAAGATCGAGTTCGTCGGCGAGAAGGGCCAGATCCAGGCTGATCCCACCCATAGCGGCGGCCTGCGCCGGATTGTCGAGGGCGGCATGCGGTTCAACGATTACATCGGCATGACGCCGACGGGTGCGACCCGCATCGGCGGCTTCGTCCAGGAGTCCATCGCCCGCTTCGTCGACAGCGTCGTGCGCGGCGTACCCTTGCTTGCCGAGGTGAACGACGGCCTTGCCAACACCAAGGTACTGGCTGCGATCGAGGAGTCCGTCGCCAGCGGCAGGCCCGTGACCATCGGCTGATGGCGAGACCAATCTTGCGAGGCACGCCATCCGACCCGATGACTTGCCTCGCCACTTGATGCTGGGAGAAGAACTATATGGCGTCCATGACCTTTGACGGGATTGGAAAAACCTATCCGGACGGGACCGTCGCCGTCGCCAATGTGAGCTTTACGGTCGCCGACGGCGAGTTCGTCGTGCTGGTCGGACCATCTGGCTGCGGCAAATCCACGCTTCTGCGGATGGCGGCCGGGCTCGAATTGCTCAACAGCGGCCGGCTGCTCATGGACGATCAGGATTTCACCAACACCGAGCCGCAGGACCGCGACATCGCCATGGTGTTTCAGAATTACGCGCTTTATCCCCATATGACGGTCTACGAGAACATGGCCTTCGGCCTGCAGCAGCGCAAAATGTCGAAAGACAAGATCGGAAAGCTGGTGCGCGATGCAGCGGAGATGCTCGACCTGACGAAGCATCTGCACCGCAAGCCTGGCGCTTTGTCGGGCGGCCAGCGACAGCGCGTCGCCATGGGTCGGGCGATCGTCCGTCATCCGATGGCATTCCTGATGGACGAACCGCTGTCTAATCTCGACGCCAAGCTGCGCGTTCAGATGCGCGCTGAACTCAAGCTCCTGAACCAGCGCCTTGGCGTCACGACGCTCTACGTTACCCACGACCAGGTCGAGGCGATGACGATGGGGGATCGAGTTGCTGTGCTGAAACCTGTCGGCGACGCAGGGGAAAGCAACCTGCAGCAGATCGACACGCCGCAACGGCTTTACGACCGACCTGCTAATCTGTTCGTTGCCAGTTTTGTCGGTTCGCCGGCGATGAATTTCCTCCGGGTTGACCTGCGGGAGGAGGGGGGAAGCTTGCACGGCATCATCTCAGGAACCGATATCACCTTTCCAGTTTTCGCGCGGCCTGCGCTTTCTAACTATGTCGGACGCCAGGTCATTGCCGGCCTGCGGCCCGAGATATTTATGGTGTGTCCCGAATCCGAGACGCTATTCAATGAGCCAATTGCCGTTGTCGAGGCGCTCGGCGCCGATACCTTCGTCTTCTTCGATATTGCCTCGGTGCCCGTCAAAGTGAGCGAGGCAGAGGCAGCAGATTTGGAAGCTTTAAGGAAAAGAGGCAAGAGCCGTCTGGTGGCGCGCATCCCGCCGGCGTCAACGCCTTTAACTAACCAGCGGCTTCCGCTGACAGTCGACTTGGAAAAGCTGCATTGGTTCGATCCGCTAACAGGAGCCGCAATTCGCGACTGATGCGTATGAGAACCAATTGCAAGCCTTGCCTCCCAGGGCGCTGGGGCTGCCGTGCGGACCTGTCCAACGGCGGCCCCCTTTTTATAAGAGGAGCGCAGCTTGACATCTGGTGAGCCGTTCGAGCTGAGACAGGATTCGTTGACGCGGACCAGTCAATCTGCCGAGTGTTCATGACGATCTGGAAGCTCTCGCCCATTGAACGTTCGTGTCTTCGCTGGATATCGCTCGGTTGGAGCGTGTCCGAGATTGCACTGCTAGAGGGTAAGAGCGAAGCTGAAATCCGATCACACCTAAACCGGGCGCTCGTCCGTCTCGGCGCGACTTCATTACGGGAAGCGCTCGCGAAGCTGGATTGTCCCTCCTGAGCGGCTAAGCAACTGCGCTTGGCCATAGGCTGAGCTACTCGACCGTGATCACAACTGGCGTATTCACAAACTTCTCAGCAGCCGAGGAAAACTTGTCGACCGTTGCCTGTTTACCTCTTGTACGACGTGTGGGAGCGCGCTCTGTTCGAGATCAAGGTGACTCATCAATGCTGATTCCACCGTGCCCGTCGCCTTGCTTAATAACGGCATCGCGTCGATCAGCCTTGCAAGGCTTTGTTCGTAGGAAGGGCCAAGGTCCGAGTTAATTATTTCCATCCTGACAGGATGTGAGCAAAAACAGAATTTGTCGACAATTCGGCAGATTTCGCAGTTTGCCGACAGCTGGGCAATTTGGGCAAAGACGGTTTCCGCATTTATCGCGAGCTGGTCGCGGGGCGGGTTGTCACGTTCGCCGCCAGTTTTCCGTACCTGCGGCCGCATACGCCAGAGCGCGTAGGTGAGGGTTTGACGTACGATACCATACAAGTCCAACAATGCTCCCTCCACGAGCGGCCTGGTGAAATAGCCTTTCTGAGGGATCGAAAGGATCTTGCCCTCCGCGGCAAGTCGGATCAGTGCTTCGCGTATCGGTGTCCGACCAAGGTCCAGTTCGCAGGCAAGCTCCTGATCACTAAGATGTTGCACTGGCACACGCGCATAGCTGTAAAGCAATTGCAGAACCGCATTGTAGGCAGCGTCAGCCTTTGCGGGGACCTGTTCACCAGCGGAGGTTGGAACGGCTATTCCACGACATTGGAGAGCATTCTCGCAAAGCCACATTTTTCAGTTTCCTCTGTCGATGCAATTTTGAAGACCGGATGACGCTTGGCATTCAAACGCCACTACGCTTTGGACTACTTAAGGATTCGTGGGGACGTGATTTTTGAATTCCACTATAGACGACGGTCTGGCTGAGGTCACGCCTGCCATGATCTGATGGTCCGAAGCGCGATTCATGGCAGTCTCCGATATGTTCACACGGAAAGATCAGTCCCGCAGGAGGTTTGAGTACCCGCAGACCAACACAGGCGCCCCTTGGCTTGTCTGACCTAGGCCGTACTTGCGCCCAGCAACATCTTTGTCATTAAAGTCGCATCACCATAAGGTGTCTGTACGTGGTCCATTTCCGACCAGCCATTCTTCGTGTAGAGGAGCTTCGCGCTCTCCGTGGTAAGATAAAGCCTTTCGTAGCCGAGGCGCAAAGCTTCGTGTTCCAGCCTCTTGACCAGCAATGAAGCTGTACCCTTATTTCGGTGGAATGGATGGACGTACAGCGACTTCAGCCACGGCGAAAGATCAGGCCTTCCTTTAAAATCACAGTTGGAAAGGCTGATCATCCCTGTGGGTCTGCTGTCTTCGATAGCTACTAAAGTCAGCGGCAGAGAACTTCTTGAGGAGGCTTGGAACTCACGCTGCGTCTGCTCGAAAGATCCATTGGCCTGACAACCCCATTGCCCAAAGGACCAGCTTGCACAAACCGTAACCAGATCGCGACAATTCTCCAGATACTTAATCCCTATCGGAGCTTGAATGTATGTTTTCTTTTCAGCCATCGTTTTTTCCTATTTGCCGAGTGTCGGGTGCTTTAGATTGAAGCTCTTCCTAAAGAGCCTTGCAGCGGGACAAAGTCTGAGGCTGATTAGTAGCCGCAACACAAAAGGGGTCCTCAGCTGCGAAACCTCCAATCGCGAAAGCATTTTGCGCCTTTGGTTCGCCCGCTACGGCTCGAGCTTGCTGGCGGACCATCGCCGAAGCATCAACTTAATAGAATTTCTGGTAACGCCGCCATCCGGCTGAATGTTCTTATGGCGCCTGCTTCCAGCAATTTTTCAGCATGTCCGACAGCACAATGAGAACCACCGACGAAACCAATTACCCGCATTTTAGCCGCCACCGCCGCCTGAACCCCGGCAACGCTATCTTCGATGATCAAGCAATTGTCCGGCGGCGTGTTCATTCTCTCAGACGCAAATAGAAAAAGATCCGGGGCGGGCTTGCCACATGGGACTTGGGAAGCACTGAATACATTTGGCGAAAAATAATGGTAGAGGTCTGTTAGCTTGAGCGCAAAATGCAGCTCGTTCAGATTGCTGCTCGATGCCACGCAACGCGCCACATCAATGGCGTCCAGAACTTGATTGACGCCTGAGATGGCTTTGAGATCGCTGGCATACCGTCTGCCAATTTCTGCCATAACATATTGATGATGACCCTCCGGCAAGGACAAGCCAGACTCAGCTTCGATGATTGAATAGGTTTGCCGATCAGTCATGCCTGTGAAGCGACGATTGTAAGTCTCGGCAGATATATCATATCCGCACGCCGCCAACGCCTCGACATGCACTGCGGTCGCAATGATTTCGCTGTCGATTAGGACTCCATCACAATCGAAAATCAGAAGTTTTGGGGTTTTGTACGAGGTCATGGGATCACTCCGTTGTCGTTGGAAAACGACATTGCAAGAGAGTAAGCGTTAAGGTGATTTTGCTCAGCCCTTGCTTGTTTAGATGGTTGTCGTGATATCGGAAATCTTTGGACCAAACTTGGAAAGAGCCGTCCAGACCCGATGAAACGCTTCTGCGTAAAGTTCCATAACCGCGGCTTCATTGGGTGGCGCGATCTCCGATACGCAAAACATCGTATCTAAGAGTTGTACCGTATTAGGAAAATCGGCGGCTTTCCAATCCTTGGCAATATTCGGCAGATATTCGAACACCGGCTTCCTGAGCCAGACCAAAACGGGCACGCCCTCCGCCTGCAGCAGTTTGACGATGGTATCCCTTGCCGTCGGACCCGGACCAAAACCGAGAGCTTCCGGTTCGATGCGAAGTGGGAAGCTGAGCATGGACTGATTGCAGTCAGATGGATCGAAGAGGGGTAATATACCGGAGAGATCTCGGATCATCTCCCATAAAATTTTCCCATTATTCCTTCGAACCTGAAGTTGTGCCTCGAGGTTGCTCAATCGCATTTTTGCTATGGACGAGGAGAAGACGTTCGGACGGTAGTTATATCCTGCTGATGACGGCGAAAAAGTCCGGTCTCCGTTTCGAGATGAACTCGTCAGTGAAACGCAGTCCACATGTTCAATTAGATCTTTGTCCTCCGTAATCACGAATCCGAGCTCGCCGGCTCCAAGATGCTTGGCGCCGTTGCCGGACAAGGCGAGCGCGTCTGTATCAATGTATGCCCCATTTGCGATCGCTTTTATGGCGCCGATCGATTGGCAGACGTCATCAATCACGGCAATCCCTTGGGCGCGGGCGGCGGATCTTGCCTGAGGAACACGAATGTTATTCCCGAAGAGGTGGGTAATGAGAACCGCTCCGACGCCAGGTGCGAACCGGTCGGCTGCCGCGTCTTGATCGATCCCGGCGAGGTTCATGTCGACGTCAACAAAGTCTGGCTGGAGGCCACTGATCGCAATTGGCCCCACCGCGCCCGGCCAATTTAGCGCCGCAGTCACCACGTGCTCGCCTCGACCTTTGAAATAATCAAGTTCAATATGGATTGCCGCCGTACCGCTGCCGACGGCGCGCACCTTCCACTTCCCCGTCCAAGTAGCGAGATCCTGCTCCAAATCGGCCACGATCGGGTGATTGACCCGATGATACCTTCCACTGTCTACAACTTCGCGGAGTGCATCCAAATGCTCCGTCTGTGTGGCTGGCCAAGGCGTGATCCGCCCGGAAGGTACGGTGGGCTCCCCACCAAGGAGAGCGAGATCCCTTTCTCGCCAGTGCCCTCCGGACTCCCAGCGGTCCAGATTATTGCTGGCAAATCCGTTCATTTATTCCTCCGGCGATTGAGTTACGTGGATGTCTGTCGATTTCCTGAAGAGTTCTAATGTTTTAGGAGGTCAAATCAACAGTATGCCTAAAATATATTTTAAAGTATATTTTGCGTTTGTGAATATTTCTATTGTGATGCTGTGGTTTTTGAAAATATTTATCCGGAGATGCATATCTCCTCGAAGGATAATTCTTCGTTTCGAAATGAACATTCAGACGGCGGTGGAGAAACTCAGATGTGTGATGGTTGCCATACCTGCTCCGGGGTCCGCGAGGGTTCGGCAACGGCTGCAGGCACTCAGGCGGGGGTGGCGTAAGACAATCGAGTTTCGATAAAAAGAGAAAGTCGGATCAGACGGAGTCCATGATAAAAAGAACGGAAAAACCATCAATTGCGAGAAACGCGAACACGCACGGCGGATCTGGCCAGCGCCTCATCGGGCCGGACGAGGGGGACCAGAGCGACAGTAAAGGATTTAGGCCAGCTCATCCTCTAATCGCGGCGCGGACGCTAGGGATTGCAAATCGAGGACGCTTGCTGCAGGCCCTCTACGATATGGGTCCGTCCAGCAGGGTCGAGCTTGCGCGCGCCACCGGTGCCAGTCGCGCAACCATCGGCAGCATCGTCCAACCACTGATAAATCAGAGTATTCTTGAAGAAGGCGACCTGGTACCCCCCGATCGCACCGGCGGAAAACCCGCTACCAAGCTCTGGTTCTCGAAAGGGGCCAAGCCGATCTGCGCAGTTCGGCTGATGCACGACCGTGTCCACACATGCTTGGTCTCTCTGGAGGGCGAGATCTATGCTCAACACGACGTGGATTTGGCGAAAGATCTGACAGATGCTGCCGATGCATTTCAGATCGTCAGTGCTTGCATTGAGAAGTCAATCGCATCTGCCCACGAACAGGTTTTAGGCATCGGCATGGCAGTTGCCGGAGAGCTCAACCCGCAAACGGGCTCGATCGCGGCTATGGATCTTGTGCCGTACCTTCATGGATTTCCGGTAAAAGCAGAGTTGGCAAAGCGTTTCGGAGTCCCGGCTTGTGTCGACCAAAATGCTAGAGCCTTGCTTGTTGGCGATCGTTGGTTCGGACAAGGACGTGGACAGAGAAATTTCGCAGTCGTCTACATCGGTCATTCGTTGGGCGCGGCGCTTTATGTCGATGGACATCCTTATAGGGCCGCAGAAGGTAAACACTGCCAAATCGGCCATACAATCGTGCAACTCAATGGCCAAATGTGCAGATGCGGACGACGCGGATGTTGGGAAACGATCGCCACACTTAGATGGTTAAGAGGCGAAGCAAAGGCCAGGGGCCTGCCGCAGGCCGGCTTGTTGGATGCGAGCCGCTTGGTGTGGCTCGTCGAAACTGGCGTTGAAGGGGCAAGAGAACTGCTTGACGACTATGCGTCCAATATTTCTGTCGGCCTGGCGAACCTTCAACAGCTGATGGCACCCAGCCGCATCACTTTGCATGGCGATATCGTGCGCGGCGGAAAATTGATGTTAGATCTTATTCGAGAGAGCTTTAGGCAATTGATGTTCAATCCCGCGGATAACGAGATCGCCCTTGCCCTCGGCGATTGTGAAGATGTCGCCGGCCTGCGCGGCGCGGCGGGTCTCGTTCTCTGCGAAATGCTGAATTTCATGATCTGAGCAGAGAACGACCACAGAAGTTTAGAGACGGCGTCTGGTCAAATCCTTTGCAAGCATCCGCATGTCAAATGAAGCCGCCGTCTTTCTCGAACATCGAATTGCAGCCCGTTGCAGGTGGATTTTCGGGTTCCAGTGCATCTGAAGGAGATGCTGTTGGCGCGTAAGATTGCTGGACTGTATGTGCTCGATCCGGCCAGGGAACTGCTCGGGGCATGCTATCCCAACCTGGTGCGGACGGCGGGCGAGGCTCAAGAAAAAAACGAGACGAGAACGGACAACCAGATCAAGGCGACTCCCAGCAACAGCGCTCGCCTGGCGGCTACAATCTTTTCCTGGCCTTCCTCCGCGACAGGGGTCGTTACAATCCAAGGAACTGAGCCAAGCGCTGCAAAACCGATGAGCGCCAAGATCACCACGATCAAATCGGACCGATGCCAGCCTCCTGGCTCATACACTCCCCAATAGCCGAGGAACGCCATTCCCACAGCGAACATGGTGGCGGAAGCAGAGCAAAGTCCGGGAACAGAACCTGATGGTGCACGCATTTCGTATCCTCTTTGTCGGTCGAACCAAGGGCGATTTCCATGACGGTGCAAACCGGCTTTGCACATATCTGTCAAGAATCGGGTGCCAGGTGAAGCATTGGTCTATTGCAAATGATTTAGGAAAATCCGAACATTGAACGAAGCGACCGATCGCAGAAGCTGGTAAGGGGGGCTCCCTTTCGTGGCAGAGTGAGGTTGCGGAACTCGTCTCGAAACAGAAGGCTCGACCTTGCAAGCTCGGCATTTTTTCATTCCATCGTCCGTAAGCCGCTGCTCGCCCTTTAGCCACGAGTTTTGACAGGTGCTGTCCAAAAAGTGAGCCACAAAAGCACCAATATTGACTCTGTCTTTCACTCAGCCGAAAAGGACTCCTGCCGACAGAGGGAGATACTCATGGCTGACGAGAACAATACTGGCACAATCACTGAGATGGCAGACACGAATATACCGGCAAAAACGCCAGCGCCAAAAAAACAGCGCGCTCCGCGACGTCCGAAAGCAGCTGCCGAGGCAGCGGGTACCACGCAGGTTGCGAAACCTGCGAAGGCGCCGCGAGGTCGCAGGAAGCGTAGCGAAGAAGCCGCAAGCACAAAGTCCGATCCTATCGAAATGCAGGTCGCTGACATCTCCGTCAAGGAACCCATAAAGGACACTGCAGCCAAGACGCCGCCACAGCAGTCCGTGCAAAAAGTAACGGCGGCCGCTTCGGCAAGGGACGAGATGGCGGATCTTATTCAGCTGGAAGAAGAGAATAAGAGGCTGCGTAAACTCTTGGCAGAGAAATTGCGTGCGGAAAATGCCGATCTGCGCAAGCGGCTCGGGCTAGATTGATCGCCGATCAACAGAGGGATGGTGGCGCAATCGACCTGAGCTATCCTTCTCGGCAGAAAATGCGTTCGCCGGGCTCGCCTTCCGAGCCCGGTGGCAAGCTGCGGCGCCCTTATAGATACGGACTGGTCGAGGTTGAAGCACTATGAAATTACCGTGGAAATTCCTTGCTCGATTAACTTCGCGGCGACAGTCTGCACCCGAAAGTTCGATTGGGCATGGTGTAGACACCGACGCACGCCAAAGCGAAGCACAAGACGTACCGCAGCTTGCGTTAAATCCACCAGAGCCCTCCAGTAGCTCCGAGCCCGATGAAAGCCGATCTATTGAGATCATAGCGATCGATTCAAAAGAATTCGAAGGTCAGGTCGAAATCGAAGGTGCGGCACCGGTTGATGGTGACGAGGTTCAAGAATTGTCGCCTCCGGAGATCGGGCAGCCGAGCGCTGAAGCTTCTGCGGTGCCGCCTAAAGGCGATGCGCGCAATGAGGCTCCACGCATACCGCGGACGAAAAAGCCGGCACATGCGAAAAGAGTTCACATTGACGTGACTGCGCAGGACGCTGCTGTTGCAAGAAATGCTCAAAATGAGACATCCTCATCGCCTGAGGAAGGCCTTTTCGAAGAGGTGACAAGCCTGGACGAGGAAATCACGCAACTGAGGATTCAATTGGCTCAAAAGCTGCTTTTGCAAAATAATCAGCTAAAAAAAATGCTTGAGCGATTCGACTGATCGTAAATCCTCCTTACGATCTTAAAGATGGGACATATATGAAAACACAGCAGCGAAAATTCGTTGTCGAGCTCAAATCGGCCCGGCGCAGGCCAACGATCCGGCCGGCTTCTATCTGGGGGGATACCGACCTCAAGACGCTGGCGCGCGAGGCGGAGGCAGACGCACCACATCTCTTCGAGCCTAACACCGTCTCAGATGTTCCGAAGCGAGAAAGCGAGCTGTGGTCGGATCCAAAACCTGAGACTCACCTCAACGACGACGTTGAAACCGGCGATGATAAGCGGATTTCGGAGTCCTCGCTCGAAATGGAACCAACGCGTCCGTCTCAGCAGGACAATGGCGCGATCTTCAACTCTGTTTTACAATCGAAAGAGGGGTCTTCCAGGCGGTCTCGAAAGAACACAAAGCGTCGACGTGAAGCGAATATCGATCTTAATGCGGACGCAACGACAAGCATGGTCAGCGCCCAATCAAACGGCAGCCACATCGATATCTCGGACGAGGAGCTAATCGCGCTTGAAGAAGAAAACCGGCGGCTTAAGGCTTTGCTGATGAAACATCTTCTTCTAGAAAATATGCAGATTCGACAGATGCTCGCGCGATTCAGCGATCAGCGCGAGATCTTGTGAACCAATCATGTTTATGTGGCAGCGCTTAGATCTCTTCATGGCCACAGGAGGGAGTGCTTACGGTTTACGGTGAAAGTATGCATGAAAGCTGCTCACCAAGCTCGTCGCTGCCTCCGGGTACGCATTCTTGCGTGGATGCGATATGCACAGCCGTGCTCAGCAGATCCGCGGCAACTGTTCGCCCCATAGCCAATCGACAATGCGACTGCCACCAAACGACGTCGCCATCTGGACGAAGCAATGGTCGTCAGCCTCGGCATGGCCGATCAATGCCGCCTGTGTACCCAACGGATGGGCGCGCATGACGGCGAGCAGCGCATTCGCAAACTCTGGCGCAACCAATACGACGAGCTTGCCCTCGTTGGCGACGTTGAGCGGGTCGAGGCCGAGCAACTCGCAGGTCGCGGCCACTTCCGGTTTGATCGGAATAGCCGCCTCGTCGATGCGGAGGCCGACATTTGAGGCATTGGCTATTTCGTTGAGTACCGCCGCAAGTCCACCGCGCGTTGGATCTCGCATCAGCCTGATTGACGATCCGGCGACCTCGACCATTGCCGCTACTAACCCGTGCAGCGCAGCGCAATCCGATATGATGTCCGTATCGAAATTCAGATTCTCGCGCTTCGACATCACAGCGACGCCGTGATCGCCTATCGAACCCGAGATGATCACCGCATCGCCTGCCCGCGCGGCATCGGAGCGTAGGTCGAGACCGGCTTGAATGATGCCGATGCCGGAGGTGGATATGAAGACGCCGTCGGCCTTGCCGCGCTCAACCACTTTCGTATCGCCAGTGATGATCGGCACACCTGCCTCGCGGGAGGCCGCTCCCATGGCGTCGGCAATTCGATTAAGATCTGCGAGCGGAAATCCCTCTTCAATGATGAAACCTGCCGAAAGATAGAGCGGGCATGCGCCGGCCATTGCAATGTCGTTAATCGTCCCATGCACCGCAAGCGAGCCAATATTGCCCCCTGGAAAGAACAGCGGCGAGACAACATAGCTGTCGGTGGTCATCACCATGCGCCCTGCCGGAACGGCAAATGCCGATTGATCGTTGCCAGCCCTGAGCCAGTCATTGTCGAAGGCCTTGTGAAAAATGTTCTTGACCAGCTGGTCCGTGGCGCATCCCCCCGCCCCATGCGAGAGATCGATGCGTCCCTTCCTGAGGTCGAGCCTCGACCTTTTGGCTTTCATGGTCATGCGATCGTCCTGCTGCTTTCTTCCGCCCTTCCCGGTTCGCGGAAACGGCCGTAGATCCAATGCGCGGCGCAGGCGCCTTCCGACGACACCATGCACGAACCCATCGGCGAATCTGGCGTGCAGACCTTATCAAACAGCTTGCAGTCGGAAGGCTTCTTCACGCCGCGCAGGATGGCGCCGCATTCGCAGGCCGGATTGTCTTGCGCCGCCGGCGTCACCATGTCGAAACGTTTCTCGGCGTCATATTTGGCATATTTAGGCCTGAGGCCAAGCGCACTATGGGGCATCGCGCCGAGCCCCCGCCATTCGAAGCATTCCCGCAATTCGAAGACATTTGCGATCTCGCGCTTCGCCTTTTCGCTGCCAAGGTTGGTCACGGCGCGGATATACTGGTTCTCCACCTTGTGGACGCCGTGATTGACCTGGCGGACCAGCATCAGGATTGAATAGATGACATCGAGCGGCTCGAAGCCTGCCACCACGATCGGCGTGTTAAATTCTTCGGCAAGGACTTCAAATGCCTGCGTACCAATGACCGTGCTGACATGTGCAGGGCCGAGCAATCCGTCGATCTTGATAGTGCCGAGCGTGCGGGCATCGGAGTTTTTAAGGATAGTCTGGATCGCAGCCGGTGTTAGCACGTGGTTTGAGAAGATCGAAAAATTTGGAAGGTCCTTTGCGATCGCGAACCGCAGCGCCAGCGCCGTCGGCGGCGTCGTGGTCTCGAAACCGATGGCGAAGAAGACGACTTGCCTGTTCGGTTCGGCTTCGGCGATCCTTAGCGAATCGAGTGTCGAATAGACCATGCGAATATCGGCGCCGGCCGATCTGGCCTGGAGCAGACTCGAGCCGTTTGAGCATGGCACACGCATCAAGTCGCCATAGGTGCAAAGCGTGATTTCTGGGCGCATGGCAAGCGTGATCGCCGCGTCGATGCGGCCGATTGGCAGCACGCAGACTGGACAGCCCGGTCCGTGAATCATCTGCACATTGGACGGCAGCAGGTCTTCAAGGCCATAGCGCGCAATCGCATAGGTATGGCCGCCGCAGAATTCCATGAAATGATAGCTGCGCGCCGGATCTACCGCCGCCGCTATTTGGCGAGCAATATCTTTGGCGAGCTTGGCATCGCGGAATTCGTCTATATATTTCACGCCGGACCTCCGAGGGCAGCTTCGCGGATCAAGGCAAGCGTCCTTTCCGCTTCTTCCGTGTCGAGCTTTGCAAGCGCGTAGCCGACGTGGAGGATGAGATAGTCACCGGGCGTGACATCCTCGACGAGTGCAATCGATATGACCTTCAAGACGCCGTCCAGCGTTACCTTGGCCATATTGTCTGGCAGCAATTCCACCACCTGGACAGGTAGGGCTAGGCACATGTCCGGTGCTCCCATATCTGGTCGCAGTCGTGTTGGATGACGTGCCGTGCATAGGCGGCCTGACCGAGCGCTATACCCCCGTCATTGGGCGGAACCTGGTGCGGCAGATGGGGCTCAAGGCCGTGGTCGCGCAAGGCGCTGCAGAGACCTTCGGCCAGAATGCGGTTCGTAATGCAGCCGCCGCCGAGCATGATCGTGCGCGTGCCAGCCTGCGATGCACCAAGGGCGGCCCAGTCGGCGAGGCCGCTGATCAGCGTGCCGTGGAATAGGTCTGCGGCCTGGCGGCGGCAAGGCCGCCGCTTCGCAAGATGGACGATGAGGGGTCGGAAATCGAGCAGGCCATCGGCGAGACTGTAGCCCCCGGCAAGACATTGGGGATTATCGGCGAGTGCTTCGAGCTCCATTGCTGCCTGCCCCTCATAGCTTTGGACGAGGCGGACGCCAGCTATTGCCGCCACTGCATCGAAAAGCCGCCCCAAGCTGGACGTATCGGCTGATTGCAAGCCGCGGGCAAACATCGCATCAAGTTGCGCGACGCCAGGATGTCCGGGCCAAAGCGTCGCCGCAAGGTCGCGGCGGCCGGCGGCCTGAAGAGCGGCAATTCCCATGCGCCAGGGCTCCCGCGCGACCCGGTCGGCCCCCGGCGCCGGCAAGGGCAGAAGCGAAGAGAGCCGCTGCCAGCGAGGACCGTCGACGACCAGCATTTCGCCTCCCCAACTACTGCCGTCGACGCCATAGCCATGGCCGTCGAGTGCAAGCCCGAGGACCAACCCGCCGGCCTGATGTTCCGCCGCCACGGCCGCGACGTGAGCAAGGTGATGTTGCACCGGCAGAAGCGGCAAATCCAAATGTTCCGCGATCCGCGCTGAACGGAAATCCGGATGCAGATCGCAGGCGGCAAATTCGGGCCTGACATCAAGGATAGAGCAGAGATGCTCGAGGGCCTCCCGCTGGAAACCGATCGCTTTGACATTGTCGAGACCGCCGATGTGCTGCGACAGGAACGCCTCGCGGCCCCTTGTCACGCAGATCGTGTTTTTAAGGTCCGCGCCGGTAGCAATCACGCATGGGCCGTCCTCGCCAAGATCGACCGGCTCCGGCACAAAACCCCGTGCGCGCCTCAAAAAGCTCGGCGCGCCGTCAATTACCTGCATGACGGAATCGTCAGCGCGAATGGCAATGTCACGGTCATGTGTGACGATCAGGTCGGCAATCCCGGCAAGCCGATGCATGGCATCATCATTATCTGATATGAGCGGTTCACCCTCCAGATTGGCGCTGGTCGCAATCAGAGCGGCGGGAGCACCGGCCGCGTCTGCTGCAAACGCAGCAAACAACAGGTGATGCACAGGCGCATGGGCGAGCAGAAGACCGATCCGACAGAGGCCGGGAGCGATGAGCTTGGAAAGGTGATCACACGCCTCTATAAGGACGATCGGGGCGGCGGTCGAGGCGAGCAAATCCTCTTGCGCCCGCGAGGGCCTGGCAAGTATTCGGGCTGTCTCAATGTCCGGCACCATGATCGCGAACGGCTTCTCGTCGCGCAGCTTGCGTCGTCGGAGACGATCAATTGCGGTATCATTGCGTGCATCGCAGAAGAGCTGGAAGCCGCCGATGCCCTTGATCGCAATGATCTGGCCATTCATGAGCCGTGCGGAAATCTCCGCGATCGGATGGCTAAGCTGTGGGCCGCAAACCGGGCAGGCGAGGGGCTCACTATGGAACCGCCGGCTCTCGGGGTTGGCATAGTCTGCGCCGCAAGCGCTGCACATCGGGAACGCAGCCATCGAGGTCCGGCCGCGATCATAGGGGAGCGCACGGGTGATGGTGAAGCGCGGGCCACAATGAGTGCAGTTGACAAAAGGATAACCGAAAAAGCGGTTGTCCGGATCATTCAGCTCACGCTGACATTCGGCGCAGGTCGCAGCATCGGCGCCAATGCGCGTTGCGCCGCGGCCGCCGACGCTTTCGAGGATTTCGAACATTTCGTCGCCGGCCGGCTCCAGTTCCAGCGTGTCGACGGAATCGACACGGGCAAGCGGCGGCGCCTCCTTCCAGACGCGTTCCGCGAAGCAGTCGACGGCTACGCCCTCGACCTCGATCAGCACGCCGGCGCTGTCGTTGAGCACGAAGCCGGCAAGCTGCATCATCCTCGCAAGCCTATAGACGAACGGCCGGAATCCCACCCCTTGCACGGCACCGCGCACACACACTCGCAACCGCCGGACACGATCTTCCGCCATGGATGCCAAGGCGCTCACCATCGTCAGACTACCTGCGAAGCTTTCGCGATCCGGGCCGCCTCAGCCTCCAGCCAGAAATAGAACGCTTCCATGCCTTCGCCGCTGCGCGCAGAAACCGTGAGAGTGCGAAGGCGCGGATTGACGCGCAGCGCATTAGCGATGCAGCGCCCGACGTCGAAGTCGAGATAAGGCAGAAGGTCGGACTTGTTGAGAATCATCAGATAGGCGGCCGCGAACATGTCGGGATATTTGAGCGGCTTGTCCTCGCCTTCAGTAACCGAAAGCACCACGACCTTATGGGCTTCGCCGAGATCGAAAGCGGAGGGACAGACAAGATTGCCGACATTTTCGATGAACAAGACCGAACCGGGCTCGGGCGCCAGGTCCTCCACCGCGTGGCCGACCGTGTGGGCGTCGAGGTGACAGCCCTTGCCGGTGTTGATCTGGATTGCAGGAACTCCGGTCTTGCGGATGCGTGCGGCATCGTTGGAGGTCTGCTGGTCGCCTTCAATCACGCTGATCGACATCCGGTCCTTGAGGTCGCGAATGGCGCGCACCAGAAAGCTGGTCTTTCCCGACCCCGGGCTTGAAACGAAATTCAGCGCAAAGATGCTGTTGCGGGTGAACAGAGCCCGGTTTTCGGCAGCATAGGCGTTGTTTTTGGAGAGGATATCCTTTTCGATCTGGACGATGCGCTCCGGATTCATGCCCGGGACATGCACGCCTGCAATGCGCTGATGATGTTGGAGTGCACCGTGTTCCGCGTAGTGACGATCATGATGATGTCCATGATCGTGCTGGTGACCGCGATGATGATCGTGGTCCTCGCCCTGCGCGCCTGTTTTGCTCTTGCCATCTTCCAACATTGCCATCTCGCAACCGCATACCGTGCACATCAGATCACCTCCATGTCCTTGATCCTCAATTCATCGCCCGCCGTCGTCTGTACCCTATACTGCCCACAATCCGGGCATGCGCCGAACCGCCTATCGAGGGGCACCGTCTTCCCACAATCGAGGCACCAGCCCTCGCCGGCGATGCGGTTGATTTCGAGTGCGGCATGTTCAGCAATCGTCCCACGCCGCACAGCTTCGTAGCAGAACAGGAGCGAATCCGGATTGATATGGCTCAAAACACCGACATCGAGGCGGATCGATTTGACTGCGCTCGCACAATTTAGCAGCGCCATCTCGCAGACGATGGCGATCACGCTCTCCATCAACGACATTTCATGCATGGGCGACATCGCGAATGTTAAGCCTGAACTCGACGCAGGGATCGAACAGCGCCGCTAGGCGAGAAACTGACCGGGCTGCCGCTTCATGAGCACCGATCCGCGATGACAGAAGGGTTTTGACAAATGGACCGGCCGGATGAAAATTCCATTCGGTAGGGGCCAGTATGCGGTAGGCACAAAGTTTCCCATTCGCGTCGATCTCGGCCTGATGATAAAGTCTGCCACGCCCGCATTCCACCACGCCAAAGCCGCCCGCGCCGCCGGGCACCGGACCACCGGCCATCAGTTCGGAAGGGTCATTATGGCCCTTGGCAAGACACGCGAGTTGCTTCAAGCAAAGGCAAACGTCGCGTATGCGTGCCATGAAGCGTTGCGCAAGGTGCGGATCGCCTGGCCTACTGGTATCGCAAAGTCGGGCATAAGCACCGGTTTCGACGACCCTATCGGCAAGATGCGGCAAGGCGCAGTAAGGCGCATCTTTGCAAAGATGGGCAACAACTTCGGCATCATCGGCGGCAGTCAGCGGATCAGGACGCCGGCCTGAAAAAGTTCGGTCATCCTTGATATTTTGAAAAATCACCGCGCAAGCCGAGCTATCCGCCGACAAGCCGCCGTCTTTGGCAATGCCGAGCCCCTCTGCGGCAGCGGCAAGCCGCCGCGCGTTGGCAGCCAGGGCACCAGGGTTCACTTTTTTCTCTCGCGATTCGCCGATGATTGCCTGCGACGCGGCCAGGGCGCCGCGCAGATATTTTCCCGCGCAAGCCACCAGACTTGCCGACATTGATGATGGCCAGTGCAAAATCAGCGCCCGCAATGTTTCGAATATCCGTTGAGCCAGCAATCCGGCTATCGTCGTCAACTGCTCCTCGATAGGCATCGGCAGGCCGGCTGCATTCAAAATGGCAAGGCGCGCGGCCACCGATTGCGAATAGCCACAGAGTGAAAAAACCCGTCCAGCAAGCACGGGCGCCTCTTCGGGTCGGCGGCCGATGAACATGCGTGCCAATTGTTCCGGGCGGTTGACCCTCACGCCCACGAAACGGGCATGCGCTTGCGACACTGTCACCTCGATCTGGATCGAGCCGGCGCTAAGGAGATAGGTCATGCAGCAAGCTCCCGAATCGCTCGGAAATTCCCCAAGGCAAATCACTGCGCTTGGGGCTGGCTGTTGGATTGGGCGGCGGCGCGAGCGCAACGAAGTTGAAAAATGCGCGTTTGGCCTTCAACACCGTCCCCATCGTTCCAAACTCCAAGACCATGTAAAACAGCAAGTAGGAATCAACACTGCCAGTCGTCGCGGATTCGCCGGCGATGAATTCGATCACACCTGCCTGCACATTCCGAGCCTTCCCTGCAGCAGCCAAAATCATGAAGCATGGCGTGGCGACGATGCCGGTCGTTCGCCCGCCGAATGCCGGCAAGCTCGTTTCAGCAGCGCCGAGCATGGGATCGATTGTCGCCCTTTCCTGAAGGCCAGCGTTCATCGCCAGCCTCAAGAACCTCGATGCGAGGATCTCGCAGGCGGAGAGCCAATCCTTATTGGGGTGTTCCTGCGACGTCCAGCATGTGCCGCCTTTCACCATGTCCTTATCCGAAACGGTCAGATGGTGGCCGATATTGTTTAAGCTGATCATTTGAAATAGGCCTCCTCGATATCACGCAGGTGTGCCGCGGATTCACGGAAATCCTCTTCAGTGGCGAGGACGACGGAGGGGATGTCGACGATCTGCAGCATGTCGAGGACGATCTTGTCCATGTTGTCGTAAAACTGTACGGACCAGACGTTTCGGGCCCCCGCCGCCGCCACGCGACAGGGGCGGTAACCCCGCGATGTCAGTTGTACGGGACCGCCTGCGAGCGTGACCTGCAGGAAATTCACATCCTCGATGCTCATCGGAAACAACGACAAAATGATAACATGCGCCGGATCGCCCTCCCGATACTGGACGATGCGATCACCGATCTCGGTCAGCAGGGGCATGACGTTCATAGCGCCAGGCGGCGCAGGTCCATGAGAGACCAGAGCCGGCAGCGCCGTGCAGGCCCGCCGCACCGCGATAGGAATGGGGCCGACCTCGATATATTCCGCAATGAGGTCGCCGCGGGAGTCGGCAAATCGAATATGCCAGACCCCGGCCACAACCGCTTCCTGGAACTGCGCCAGGACCCCGTAGGGCAGCGCCGCTACCCCGCAAACCTCGCCTTTGCCGAGCGTCTGCGTGATCAATTTCTTATCATTGTCATCGAATTCGAAAACGTCGAATAGCTGCCCCGGCTGGCCGGCCTTTTGCACCGCAAGCGTTGCAGCAATGTCGGATATGAGCATTTCGGCTCGGCGGCTTTGGCCATTTAGGGAGCCAACTGGGTAGGCTGGCATTGTCTGCTCCAAATCAGCGCGTAACAATCTCGCACTTGGCTTCTGCAAGCGGTGTACCAGTTGCTGAGAAAGTCCGGTCGTATGATCTGAAGGAAAATTCCGGCCGCGGTCTCATGCGGATGCGCACACGTGGCCCGATGCCTAGGCAGCCCGTTTCGCCTCGCAATAGTCAGCACGGAGGCAATCCGCCCGCAGCCGGTAGGATCGATCTCGTCTGTCTCCGGCGGTCGTTGGCGACACTCCACATGACAATGCGGCTGACAAGGATGAGGAGATTGCGTTCCGTTGCGAAATACGCACTGTCAGTTTTCCCGCAAATGAGACGGTAATTCCGGCTCGCCGGAGGTAAGATCGGCAAACAGCGCTTCGAACGACCGTCCTTCAATGGCTTCAGCAAGACCGGCCAACGCATCGTCGATCTTACGTGCTTCGTCGGCATCGAGCACCCGGACCGCAGATCCTAGATGAGTAAGAACGTACGTTCCAACCGGTTGCGGACCGACCAGCACCATCGAAATCGCAAAAACCGATCCGTGGCGCTGGCACTCCGCTGTAAATTCGCCGCCTGTCACCTGCATCGGAATTCCTATGCACATAATCAGTTCCTCGATCCGCCTGGGTTCATGCGTCGTAAACCGGAAGGGTTCCCGCGCGCGTCCTTAGGTTGAGATTTGGGCAGCTGGCGAACAGGAACGCAATCGACAACTGGCTCGGTCGCATCAAAAACCCCTCAACCGGTCAATTCGCAAGGATCGGCGCGCCGCTCGTAATGTGCAAAATCGATGTCGTTGGCGAGAAGAGCGGGCGCGGCGGCGGGGCGCGAACTGATGGCGACGCCCCATCGCTCCAGGATGCCGGCGGCTACTCTTACGGCGGCCGGGATTACGGCTTTGACGGGCTCAGTCACCGGTCCGCCCCAGTTATCAAGGTTCACCGGTTGGCAGCCGATCAGTGCGAGTTTTGCGGGATAGCGACCGAGAAGGTCCGCGGCGCTCAGAACTTCCTGGAAGCCTGTCTGGTGCAGGCTCATCTTTTTGGCGCCGGTGAATTTCGGCACGTCGCCATTCTCGACGATCTTCAGCGTGCCGGGCGCGAGGCCGAAGTCGACGGCGTCGAAGACAATCAGATGATCGGCTTCGGTCACATACTGCACGAGATAAAGACCCTGGGTGCCGCCGTCGAGCACGGTGACATTGGTTGGCACCGCATAGGCCTGGTGGAAGGCTTCCACAGCGCGGACGCCAAAACCTTCGTCCGCCCAGAGGATATTGCCAATGCCGAGCACCAGGACGTTCGGTTTGCGAGAGTTCGCTTCGTCCATCCTAGTCCTCATTGTGCTTGGACAGCCGCTCGCCCGAAATCATTGACGAAATGATGCTGTGGCAGCTGACGATGTCCTCGCGCACCGCGACATAGATATGAATCATTACGAAGATCAGGATCACCCACATTCCCAGATGATGGAAGGTATGGACGGCCTGGCTGTTCGGCGAGAGCCAGAATAACCAACCGAACAGCCTATATTCCCAGCTGTCGTGGCCGATGCCTTCACCATAAAGCGCAAATCCGGTGATCACCATGAAGATCAGCGGCAATGTGAACATCAGGAACATGACGGACTGCGACAGCGGACTGTGGCCGGCATATTTCAGCGCGTTTCCGGTGAGGAACGTGTAGAAGCGCAGCTCGTGCAGCCATTCGCTCCGGAACCGTCCGCTCCAAAAGGGAACGTAGAAGATTTGGCGTGCATGCACATTGCCGACGAAGACCCAGTAGATTCTGAGGATCAGGGCCACGGCCAGGATCTGGCCGGCGGCGAAATGGGCAAAACGGATATAGCCCATCAGGAAATTGACGCTCGCCTCGCCAGGTACCGCCGGTAATGGGCTGCCGATGAAATAGCCTGTCAGCGCCAGCACCAGGATGCAGAAAGCGTTTATCCAGTGCCAGAGGCGAACGGGCGCCTCATAGACGTACGCGTTTTCGTGCTCGCTGGCGCGCTCGCCATCGGCGTTTGAGATAGCGGAGATGCTCATGATCGTCCTTCTCATCTGACCTGGACCTTGGCCATTTCCTGACCGTCCGGGCTCATGATATGGGTGGAGCATGCAAGGCACGGATCGAAGGAGTGGAGGGTTCGGAGGATTTCAAGCGGCTGCGACGGATTCGACATAGGCGTGTCAATCAGGGAAGCCTCGAACGCGCCGATATTGCCGTCCGGATCGCGCGGACTGCCGTTCCAGGTGGTCGGCACCACACATTGATAATTCTCGATCTTGCCGCCCTTGATCTTAATCCAGTGTGCGAGCGCGCCGCGCGGGGCCTCGGTGAAGCCGACGCCCTTGACCTCGCAAGGCCAGGTCTCCGGCCTCCATTTGTGAATGAAGGCGGTGGCGCTGTCGCCGGCCTTGATGTTGGCGACCAGCTTGTTGTGGAAATAGCGCATCTGCCGGCCCGCCCAAACGGATTCGAGCGCGCGAGCGGCGGTACGCCCTAGTGTCGAAAATAACGCAGCGGTCGGCAGGCCGAGGTCCTTCAGGACCTTGTCGACCGGATCCTTGAATTCTGCCCTGCCCTGGGCGTAGCCTAAGACCCAACGGGCAAGCGGGCCGACCTCCATGGCGTGGCCGCGCCAGCGCGGCGCCTTGATCCAAGAATATTTTCCGCCTTCGTCCAGCGCTTGAATGTTGGTCTTGGTGCCCTTTGCATTCGGCCCAAGCTCGTATTGAGGCACGGTGACACCGTCCCAAGGGTGCAGGCCTTTGGCCTCGTCCGGATATTTGTACCAGGAGTGACTGACGAATTCCTGGATCTGCTCTGGATCGCAGTGGTCGACCGGCAGGACTTCATTGAAATTGCCGTTAATGATCGCGCCGCGCGGGAGCTTCAGGCTCGCCTCGGTGTAGTCATTTGCGTGTTCCGGAACGTCGCCATAGGCAAGCACGTTCTTGCCCGACAACCCGCCGCCGAAGAGCCAATCCTTGTAGAATGAACCGATTGCCATGATATCGGGCAGGTATACCTTCTCGTTAAACTCGATCAGCTGGTCGATCACCGACGAAATCAGGTTCAATCGTTCCATTGTGATTGCGCCGACGGCTCCCGTACCGTCGAGGTTGATCGGACAGGGCACTCCGCCGACGAGCCAGTTCGGATGCGGGTTTTTACCGCCGAAGATCGTGTGGATCTTGACGATCTCCCTCTGGAAATCGAGGGCTTCGAGATAGTGTGCTACCGCCATGAGGTTCGCTTCCGGCGGCAGCTTATAGGATGCATTTCCCCAATAGCCGTTCTTGAATGGACCAAGCTGGCCGGATTCGATGAACTTTCTTAGCCGTGTCTGGATGTCTTTGAAGTAACCAGGCGAAGACAATGGCCAATCGGACACCGATTGCGCAAGCGCCGAGGTGGCCTTCGCATCGGCCGTGAGGGCAGACATGACATCCACCCAGTCGAGCGCATGCAGGTGATAGAAATGCACGACGTGGTCATGAACCTGCAATGCCAGCTGCATCAGATTGCGGATCGAATTGGCGTTTTCCGGAATGGTTATGCCAAGCGCATTTTCAACCGCCCGCACCGATGTCAGCGCATGGGTTCCGGTGCAGACGCCGCAGATCCGTTCGGTGAACGCCCATGCATCGCGTGGATCACGATTTTTGAGGATGACTTCAATGCCGCGCCACATTGTGCCGGTGGAAACGGCATTGCGGATGATGTTGTCCCCATCGACATTGACCTCGACGCGCATGTGGCCTTCAATGCGGGTTACCGGATCGACCACAAGACGCTTGCCGGAGTTGTCAAGCGCGAAGCCATCTGGCGTTTGGATGGTCATCGTGATCTTTCCTGTCCCTGGCCGTTTTTAGGATCGGCTTTCCCGCGCTTGGCGGTGACCTGCTTGACGGCGGTGATTGCAGCGTGGGCAGCAATCGCCCCACCGACAACACCAGCTGCGGTCATGCCCATCTGGTCTGCAGTGGCTTCCACGCCGAACGGGCTGACCTCCGTCAGGCGCGAGTAAAAGCTTCCTGCGTCCCAGAAATTTTGTTCCGAGCAGCCAATGCAGCCATGACCCGACTGGATCGGGAAGGAGACGCCGCCATTCCAGCGAACGGTCGAGCAGGCGTTGTAGGTGGTCGGGCCTTTGCAGCCCATCTTGTAAAGGCAGTAACCTTTGCGCGCGCCTTCGTCGTCCCACTCCTCGACGAACTGGCCGGCGTCGAAATGAGCGCGCCGATAGCACTTGTCGTGGATGCGCTGCGAATAAAACATCTTCGGCCGACCCTGATGGTCGAGTTCGGGGAGCTTGCCGAACGTGGTGATGAAGGTGACGACGCCGGTCATCACCTCTGCGATCGGCGGACAGCCAGGCACTTTGATGATCGGCTTGTCGCGGATCACTTTGTCGATCGGCGTCGCCTTTGTGGGGTTAGGCTTTGCGGCCTGAACGCAGCCCGAAGAGGCACAGGTTCCCCAGGCGATGACAGCTAGGGCGCCTTCGGCCATCCATTTGAGTTTCTCGACGAAGGGTCGCCCGCCATCGATGCAGAACATCCCGCCTTCGTTGAGCGGCGGATTGCCTTCGACAGCGAGAATGTACTTGCCCTTGTGCTTCTCCCTGGTCTCTTCGAGGATCGCCTCGGCCTGGTAGCCGGCCGCCGCCATGATTGTGTCGTCGTAATCGAGTGAAATCATCGACAGGACTACATCCTTGGCCAGCGGATGTGCCGAGCGGATGAAGCTTTCCGAGCAGCAGGTGCATTCGAGTCCATGCATCCAGATCACCGGAACACGCTCTTTGGTTTCGAGCGCCTCGGCGATCGCGGCGGCCGTATCGGAGCCAAGGCCGAGGCAGGCAGCCGTCAGGCTGCAGAATTTCATGAAACTGCGCCGGGTTACGCCCTGGCGACGGATAACATCGTAAAACGTTTCGGTCGCGGCCATCCTGCTCCTCCACCTTCCCAACCCTGAGGCCTTCTTATCCACTGAGCGATTTCAATCCTCGATCTCAACTCGACCCCATGGCGACCGCCTTTCAAACCGCTTCAGCCGATGCCTTTGACTGTGAGCCGACGTTCCCCATCGTGTGGTAGTCACAAAGGTCTGCCTCCTTCGTCAGGTTCCAATAGTCGATAAGGCGCCAAGGGCTGTTTGTTACGATTCGCCCCCGGGCGTTGCGGAAATAGGTGGACATGCCGGGATGGCTCCAGATCATCTTCTGGTGCATTTCTTGGATCGTCCGGTTGTAGCGTTGATAGACGTCTTGCCGGCATTCCACCTCGGAGAGCTTCTTTTCACCCATCTGGCGCAAAACGCTCAGCACGTAATCCAGCTGGCTTTCGATGGTGAAGATGAAGTTCCCGCGATGACCGAGGGCTGTATTTGGGCCGTAGAGCATGAAGAAGTTCGGGAAGCCCGGCACAACGGTACCAAGATAGGCCTGACAGTTGTCATCGTTCCAGGCCTCACGTACTGTCACGCCATTGCGTCCGAATACCTGAACTGGAAGCAGGAAGCGTGTGATATCGTAGCCAGAGGCGACGATGAGAACATCTGATTCATGACTGTCGCCATTTTTCGCTTGGATCGACTTGCCTTCAATCTGCGCAGCAGCGCTGTCCACCAGATTGACTTGCGGCTTAAGAAGGGTTCTGTACCAGCCATTGTCCAGGAGCATTCGCTTGCCGAACGGCGGGTAGTCGGGAATGACCTTGGCCAGTAGCTCCGGTCGCCCTGCCAGCTGTTCTTCGATATATCGAGTACACGTCTCGCGGTGGCCGTCGTTCAGCGCATTCACAGAGCGATCGGGATGCGGCCACGCCGGGTCCTTCTGCAGGGACTCGTGCACTTGACTGTCAAAAATCCAACTGAGCCGCAGCCTGTAGAGCCATTCGTAGTGTGGTACCGCGCGGAGCAAGAACTGCATCGGCTCGGGAACCGGCATAAGAAATTTCCGAAAGGGTGCCGCCCATTGGCGCGATCGCTGGAAGATTGTCAGGGCACTCACCCGATCGGCGATGGCCGGGACAATCTGCATTGCCGATGCGCCGTTTCCGATCACAGCCACGCGTTTGCCGTCGAGCGTAACCCCGGGATCCCAATTGGAGGTGTGCACCACTAGTCCGTCGAAGTCACGCAGGCCGGGAATGTTTGGCCATTTCGGCGTGGTAAATCCGCCCACGGCTGAAATGACCACATCGGTTACAAGCGTTTCTTCCCGCCCGCCTGGCAAGCGCAATCGAGAATGCCAAGTGCGGCTTTCCTCGTCATAACGAGTGCACAGGCATTCCGTATCGTAGCGGATTGAGCTTTCAATCCCGAACTCGCAGGCGACCCGGCTGAGGTATTCATCGATTTCCTGCTGCAACGGGAAGAATTTGCTCCAGTCGCCACTGGCAAACGTGAAGGAGTATAGATGCCCGGGTGTGTCGACCCCGCAGCCAGGGTAGCGATGTGAATGCCAGACCCCGCCGGTGCGGGCTTGCTTTTCGATCTGGATGTAGGAAACGCCCAGTTGTCGCAGCCGAACTGCGGCTGCGATACCGGACATGCCGGCTCCGATGACAAGTATGCGGAAGTTGTCCGGCAAACACACCGGATCAGGAATCGCGCCTGAATACCTGCGCAGCTTGTGGATCATCATGTCAGCAAATTCCGGCGGAATAGGCTCAGCCTCTGACATGGATAGCATGCGGATCAACTCTTCCGCCGATAAGTCTGCCCTGGCGATGGGAACACCTTGGCGCCAAGCCGTGATGGCGCTCAGCGCTGCATCGCGAATCTCCGCCTGCAATTCGCTTGGCAGGCCACCGGAGTCGTTGTCGTCCCAGCCGCTTTTGGCGGGAATAAACCGCGGGCTTAGCCAATATTCTCGTCCTGTGAACTGATAAAGCAGGAGCAACAGGGTCGGGATATTGGCCGAAGGGAGTGCTTCGGCGATTCGCTGGCAAAACTGGTCGACGTCTTCTAAGTGAGCCATTGCTTGGGTTCCTGCGGTTGAAAGGATCTGGACCAATCGGCCAAGGCGTCGCGCCTGGGTGCGATTGCTGTCCAACTTCGCGGGTTCCACGACGGGCGTTTGGTGAGATTCTGCAGCAATTTGGCAAGTATCTAATTCAAAACGCGCCGGATCGGGCGGCATTGATCGCCGCGAACAAAAAGCCGCCTATTGCGGCGCCGTCAGATTGGGGGTTATGACGACGATGAGGGTTTGCTCGTGCGTTCGTCGCGACTACCCAAGCATAGCCTGATGCGTCTGCGCGGCCACGGCTCGATATTCCTCGGCGAACATGGCTTGTACCTTCTTCCGGATCTGGAGCGTTCCGCTCTCGGGCGACCGGGCATAGGTCCCGGCAGATAGTTTGGTGCTAGCATTTCGACATCTCCATGCGGGTACCGTCGGACCGTGACGCGTCTGCAAATGCTTCGCAGCAATATGCGTGCCAAAGGAAAATGTTTCTAGTTCAGCACAATCGATCAAACCGCCGGCGCGCATAACCGGCGTTTGTCGCACATCGGACAAGACCAAGCGACTTTGACCTGTTAGCCGCCTGGCGAACGCGAGAGCCTGCTGTCGATCTCCTCGCCGCGACATTGAGTTCGCGGCCGAGCGTCTCGGCCGTGAAAGTTGCCCAGTTCTAAACGCCCGACACTCCATCCCGCTATGAATGTCAGGGACCATACTTGCTGCCAGACATCGGCGGAATGGCCGGTTATTGCCAATTGCGTGCAAGGCTTGGCTCTTCGCCGACAGCGGCGAATAGACTTGTTCTCAGGTCGCCTTTTCCAGCACGTGAATGTCTGAGCCGGCGTCATCTGAAAGCACATCAACCGACATAAGCCCTGCGAGGTTCGCGCATTCCCTGAAGAAATCTTCGGAAAAAGAAAACGAGTTCTTTAAATGCAACCGATCACCATCTTTCAATTCGATGCTTTTTCCGTTGAGCCGAAACGACAAACTTCTATTCACGATCGCGGTGTGGATCACCTGCATGAAGTTGTCGTCGCCTCTTATATCCGCCTCATACTCAAACACTTCTGGATCAAAGTTATCGTCGATGGGTAATTCTGCCTTCATTCGATAGAACACGTTCAGCTGAAATTCTGGATGCGCTTCGTAGTAAGCTTTTGCGACATGCCACCTGAGATCCGAGCCAATTGAGATCGCAAGCCAGCACCTCTCAGCGCTGTTCGATATCCTTCTCAACGCCTGGACGACCGCCTCAACCGGAGGGGCCTCACTTATGGCGGCTGCGAGGTTCCCAAATGTGCGTCCAAACATGACGACCAATGCCGTTTCCTCATCGGAAAAAAAGCGTCGCCCAGAAAATATGTCATCTCGTATGAATTCGATCTTCAGGTCGAACGGTGGCGGCGATCGCTCTATGTCCCCGAGGAACTCGTTCGAGCGATCAACCAGTACGCAACGTGAGGTCTTTCCGCGCAACTCCGTTGCAAGGGGAAGGGTCTTCTGCTGAAATGCCCGCACTGTTCCGGGGCCGAAGTCGAGAATTGACACCCCTTTTTGAGATCGCTCGCCCCGAGGCCATCGGACATACTCTTTTACTCTCTGCTGAAGTTCTTGCGCCAACTTGATCTCGGCGTCCACCATATTGGTTGTCCCGGTATCGCGCGCATTGTTCATCCTTTCGGTTTCAGCCCTTGCCCACAACAGTGCGCCGCTCATCGAATTGCCGTCCCGGTCACGTCCAGTGTGGTGAGCGTATTGTTCGGGACCCAAGTCTGCCGCATATTTTTGCTGAAAAAGCTTTGAACTTGTTTCAAGAAAGCTCACAACTGCTCTCCTCTGTGAGTGGCGATGGATAGGGCGACAGGCGAAACTTCGCACAGGAAATTCATTCCCCTTGCAAGCATTGAGGGCCTGGTTCGTGGCGACGGTCTTCTGCGCCATGCGCATGGCGATGTATTTGCGGCTACCCGCCTCCTTGTGGGGCCGATTGTCGGATTTTCCTCAACCAGTAGGTTGGCGGCGGTTTAGGCATTATTCAGGCCAAGCCAGAACATCGTTTTAAAACAATGAAATGATACTCGCGCATCTTTGACGGTGCCGGCGCTGTCGGAAGTGCGACACCGCTACGGCGGGCGTTTGCTCGTCGACCGCTATGCCAGTTTCTTCCGCGAGCGCGATCGCACTACGTCGATTTTGTTAGCTCCCCGACACAAGCTTTTTCAGCTTGCTCGGATCAAACAGCCGAAGAGCGCCGGGAAGATTGCTTTTCGGCCGACCAACGGACCTGGCATGAATGTTGAAGTCTCTATACGAGGCGATCGGCGCGTCCGGCACGTTTGGGTGGCCTCCTCATTGGGGGAGTGTCGGGTCGCAATCGACCGGACGACCAGATTGCGACTGTCACGAGCCGGAGTTGCCGAATATCGGCAATCTCGCCCTCTTGGCTTTTTGATGGGCAGGTGAACCGCGACAGTGAGACTTCAGCTGCCAAAGAACAACACGGCGCAACGCAGCCGGCCGCCGTAAAGGAGAAATCAACTCGTGAGTGACCCGATTCCAGATCATGTTCCGCGCGAAATGGTGAGCGACTTCAGCTTGTTCACGTCACCCGGCATGCAACGCATCCCCAATGGCGATCCCCATGGAGCCGCCGCTCGTGTTCACGCCGGACCTCCAATCTTTTATTCACTCCACAATACGCGTGATGGTCGTGGCACTTGGCTCATCACCCGGGCCAACGACCAACGCAAAGTGCTGCAGGACCTCGATACTTTTTCCAGCCACCGCAGCCTTTTCGCCTCTGCGCTCGGTGACGACTGGCCGTTGATCCCACTTGAGCTCGATCCACCGGCCCACGGCATCTTTCGCTCCCTGCTTAACCCCCTGTTTTCGCCAAAACGAGTGATGGCGCTGGAACCCTCTATCCGTGCGCGAGCAATCACCATTGTCGAAAAGATCTCCGAGTCGGGCAAGAGCTGCGAGGTGATGAAAGACTTTGCCATTCCGTTCACAGTTGGCGTCATTCTTCAGTTTTTGGGACTATCGGCTGAACGGCTCGACATATTTGTCGGCTGGGCGAAAGGCCTTCTTCAGGGAGACAAGGTCCAGCGATCGGCAGCGGCTCGAGCTATTCTGGAGTTTATCGATGAGCTTGCGGCCTTGCGCCGCAAAGAACCGGCCGACGATTTCATGACCTTCGTCGTGCAGGCACAGATTGATAACCGTCCGCTGACCGACAAAGAAGTCCGCGGCATCGGCGTATTATTGTTCGTAGCGGGGCTCCATACGGTCGCAGCCGCGATAGGCTTTGACTTAGCCCACCTGGCGCGCAACGCAAAGGACCAGAGTTTATTGCGCAGTGAACCGGAACGGATTGTGCTCGCAACCGAAGAATTGTTGCGGGCCTATTCGACCGTACAGATGATCCGGGTGGCCACAAAAGATATCGACTTCGAAGGCGCGCCGATTCGCAAAGGGGATTATGTTTGCTGCGCCGCGATGATTGCCAATCGTGATCCGGCGGAGTTCGAGGATCCCAACGTGATCGACCTTGCACGCGAGGACAACCGCCACACCGCGTTCGCGTCTGGTCCCCATCGTTGTCTTGGTTCGCACCTTGCCCGGCGGGAGATCATCATCGGCTTGGAGGAATGGCTGTCTCACATCCCTCATTTCCGTATCAAGGAAGGTACGGCCCCAATAACCCATGGCGGCCATGTGTTCGGGATCGAGAATCTCGTCCTGGATTGGTCATAACTCGAGCGCCGCTGTGCAGAATCGGAGGTTAGGCATGCACATCATCGTCCACAATGCCAAATGCCATGGGCACGCGCGATGCTGGTCCCAAGCGCCGGAGATCTTCAAGCTGGATGATGATGGTTATATCCTGCCCGGCAATATCAACGTTGCTGCAGGGAACGAATCTTACGCATCACGCGGTGCTCGATCATGTCCCGAACGTGCGCTGGAAATCAACCGCTCATCCGATACAGCGCCAGTCATGGCGTGAACTGATGCTTTGGACTTGCAAGGGATGAGCAGACGTTTCGATCGATGATCCACAATGTTTTCAAATGCCGCTAGCTGCAAACACGGGTCGATGTCGCTGAGCTCTGTCGGCTATGCGACAATGGCGGACTTGCAAGCGAGCTGTTTCAAAAAAGTTACATTGCAAAACAAAGGATTTTTCCTGCGGCATGCATATTGCTGCGAGCCATTTGCGAACGCTTCCCGATCAAAGTTAACAGAGCGGAAATGTCGAAAATGTCAGCAAAATGCTCTCTGCCGCGGCCTAGCTCCTGTCGTCAGATTTCCAGACGCAATGGAGGGATCTGGCCTTGTTTCCAAGGAATAGCCAGGCCGAATTGTTCCTTTTGAAAGCGTAGCCAGCCAGGCCTGCTCAAGGGCGGGAGTGAATCCCTGATCCCGATTCAGAAGCATAGGAATTCGCTTTCAACGACGATTGCTGAGCAGGCGTTCAGCGCGCGTGATGAATTCTCGTTGACCTAAACATTGGAGCTTCAGTGAATATCAGAACCATTCTTCTCGGCGCGATTGCAACACTTTCAGTCGCGCCTTCCGTACGCGCTGCCGATCAAGTCGTCGCCATAGAGCCGGAACCGGCTGAACTTGTCCGTATCTGCGATGCCTACGGCAAGGGCTATTTTTATATCCCCGGATCTGAAACCTGCATGCAACTCGGCGGTATGGTCCGCACGCAAGCATCGTCATACAATCCTTATGCCCCAGTAGAGCCCAGCGGTACCACCTGGCTGACGCGAAGCGAAATCTACGTCAATACGGAGACGGAGACTGAATATGGCCCCCTGAAGACGACGACGACTCTACGGTTCGATTATACGGACGATAGTAACACGCTCGGCGCCGATCTGCCTTTGGCGAATATCTCGCTTGGCGGTTTCCTTATCGGGCGCGCCGGCTCTCAATACAATGATTGGATCGGTTATGCCGGCAATGTCGTCAATCCGGATGTGATCGGCAATGGCCCTATCAAGTTGAACCAACTTTCGTATTTTTATGACTGCGAAAACGGCATGTTCGGTGTGGTCTCGATCGAAGACAGTTTTTCGACGAGTGTGAATCCTAGCAGCGCAGATCATTATGCGCCGGACGCAGTGGCTGGTCTTGGCTACAAGACTGGTCCTTGGTCGGTAAGAGTTGTCGCTGGTTATGATTCCATTGTCGAGGAGGGCGCAGTCAAGGCTCGTATCGATGCCGATTTTGGCCTCATCAGTGCATTCCTCATGGGAGCTTGGAATACAGATGGCAGCAAGATCAACAAATATGCGAACGGTGACGTTACTGGAAGCAGCGGCGATTGGGCGCTCTGGGGCGGCAGCACGATCAAGATCAATGATAGGTTAAACTGGAATACGCAGTTCGCATATGCCGATAACAAGACGTTCCAGGCGGCGACAACGGTCGAATGGTTCGCAACCAGAGACCTGAAAATCGAGCCGGAAATATCCTATGTGAACTACGACCGGATCAAGAATGAGACTTGGGCCGGCGCGCTTCGGATTCAGCGGTCGTTTTAAGATTTAACCGACGGGGAGGGAGGACGGATGGCCTCCTGCCAAACATCTCGAGAAACTCGTAGTCGATAAAGTCCCGTGATCGCTGATTAAGCTTGTTTGCACTTGCTTCTTGACGGGCTAGAGGGGTGGGCGGCCAAGATAAGCATCGAATGCGGAGGCGACAGCGCGAAGCGCAAAGCGACACTCCTGCCGCACACGGACCAAACCGTTGTCGATGTCCACTATCCCGTCCTCAGCCAGAATGTGCAACTGCTTAGCGGAACTGAGTAAATGGATCGGATCAAATCCGTGAGCCGTACAGATTGCTGGTACGTCTGCTTCCAAGTAGCACATGAGTTGCTCGATGATCGCCGCCCGTACGCGATCTTCGACGGTGAGACGATAGCCTTTTGATGTCGCCAAGTGGCCGGACGCAATGGATCGGTTATAAGAGTCTTGTGGGAGTTCGTTTTGAACGTAACCTTCGCCGCAACGACCGATCGCCGAAGCGCCGAAGCCGATCACAGTTTGGCGTGTTTCGGCCGAGTAACCAAGGGAATTGCGCTGAAGACGACGAGTCCTCTGCGCCAGCGCAAGCTCATCATCCGGCAGAGCGAAATGGTCGAGCCCGATTTGCAGATAGCCGGCGGCAACTAACGTGTCGGTCATGACTGAGGCCTGCTCGGCGCGCGCGGCTATATCGGGCAATGCTGCCCGGTCAATCAAGCGCTGATTTTTTCTATAGGAGGGAACGTGCGCATACCCGAAAACCGCGAGGCGGTCGGGACGCATCTCAATAGCTAACATCGCGCTCTGGCGACAGGACTGGACTGTTTGATACGGTAAACCAAACATCAGGTCGAAATTGATGCGCCCTATTCCGTGCAGGCGCAGGTTCTGGACGGCAGTCATCACCTGCGCCTCGCTCTGAACCCGGTTGATCGCTTTTTGTACGATGGGATCGAAGCTCTGCACACCGACGCTTGCGCGGTTCACACCGGCTTTTTGCAAGGCTTCGGCCATATCGGTGGTGAACGTACGCGGGTCGACCTCGATAGCGATGTTAGCCGCTTTCTCGAACGCGAAGCGGCCGCGCAGGAGTTCCATAAGCGACAGGAAGTCTGCTGGCGGCATGATGGTCGGGGATCCGCCTCCGAAGTGCACGTCGCTCGCCGGGAGTGCCTGCGGCGCTAGCTCGGCGACCAAGCGGATCTCCTCACGCAGCACTGCGAGATAATTGATGATCAAATTATCCAGACGAGTGATGCTCGTCGGAAAACCACAATACCAGCACATCGAGCGGCAAAATGGAATGTGAAGATAGAGCGAAACAGCGTTATCAGTTGGCAGGCTCCTCAGCCATTCCTCATAGGTCTCGGCGCCGATTGCTGAGGAAAACTCCTGTATCGTCGGATAGATAGTATACCAAGGTAAATGCGATCCACTATGTTTTTTCGAGAGGAAAGTTGATGACGATGCGCGCAATGACTTTCGTCTCCAGTCCGGCTTGTCATGTCCAGATTTCACGCGCCGTCTTCCTTTCGATCAAATGGGATTCAGTGCTTGAGGGGGGTGCTTTCGCCGCCAGGCATCATGGCTTCCCGCCGTCTTTCACCGGGCAAAAGGCATGCCATTCGAGTTGAAGATCGAGAACTTGCAGCTGGTCGAAGTCGCTATAAGCAGCTGCCCTTTGGTTTGAATTGGGAAAGACGTTTGCGCTCAACTACTGCGCATCTAGCATCTAATTGTGACGCTCCATGCCCGGACGCCTTGAACCAACCGAACGTTATACTTTTGACAATGTCCGACATTGGACAATGGTACCGCGCATATTACCTTGTTTCGACAGCAATTTTCGTTTGGCATAATGTATGCCTAACCATCCGCGATACACTGCGCCGAGGGAGAGGAGCCGTGTCGGCATCAGCTCCAGGAGGCGGGCATAGTTGCTGAGACAGCGCTTTGGTCGAACGCTTTGCACATTTGTACTCAGCTTGGTGGCTCCGGGTAAGGGGACTCTGTTTGGCCATCGGTCGCCGGTCAACCGAACGGCCTTAACTCCGAGCCAGTTTGAATGGATGTTAGGGAAAGGGGTCGAATGGCACTTTACATCGGTTTATATAGGCAAGGAGCACACCGGCGGCATACGTCGAACGTCGTCGTTTTACCACCGCGCGATACAGTTCGCCTTCGTAGACATCGCCTTTATGTCATGGCCGCTCGGAATGCACACCAACACCATTCTGCGGCGAGGCCGATTCGCAGATCGGAGAGTCCAGCGCGATCTGCGATACGCAGTGCGGCTGGGATATGGCGCTATAGATTCCTTTCGACAATTTTTATTCTCACCGCGTTCTGCGCAGCTCCAACAGCCGCCATGGCGACGGAAGAGACAATCTACACCTCGCCTTATGCCAGCTTCGTGATGGGTTTCGGATATACTCGTCTTAAGGGTAACGAACTTGTCTACAACGAGGTTGGTAATCGGATCAGTCGCTTGATCTGGGAAAGCCATGCGCCAGTTATGACGTCGGGTTTCAAGGCTGAGCTCGACAACAGCTGGACTATCTCCGCCAACGCCGCGATCAGCTTTTCTGGCGACAGCCACATGGAGGACTACGATTGGGAGAAAGCTTGGGGCTATGATGGCAAGGACTGGTCGTCTCGATCGGTTCATACGAATACTGATCTTGAACGATACGTTAACATTGATATTGCATCTGGGCACGACTTCGTGATCAACGATGCCACGACCGTCAATCTGCATGTCGGCTTCAAATACACCAACGTCAAATGGACCGCGTATGGCGGAACGTTTATTGACAGCTCGGGGGGATTTCGCAACGAGCGCTTCAACTTTGAGGACGGCGAGCGGGTCATCAGTTACGAACAACGCTACCCCGGCGTTTTCCTTGGCACCGAAGCGACCACGAAATACGGGGATTGGACCCTGTCGGCTCTTTTGCGTTGCGGCGCCGATGTCGATGCCAACGACATCGACAATCATTGGCTTCGCAATGTGGATTTCGAGGAAAAGTTCGGCGCGCATCCTTTCGTTTCGATCGGCGCCAAGGCCGTCTATCAGTTGACGGGCCGCGTCAGCCTCTTCTTTGCCGGCAATTTTGATCAGTACTTTCGCAGGAAAGGCGACACGACGGAATACGACATGTCGACCAGCCCCCCCGAAGTCGGATCTTACAAAGATGGCGCCGGCATGGACCTTTATGCCCTCACTCTGGCAGCCGGTTTCAAGCTCACGTTCTAGCCCGTTGTGACAATCTGGCGATTTGCTTCCGAAGCAAGGCAAGTGATGCTTGATAAAAGTTCTGGCTTAGAATGATGAGCTGGAGTTCATCGCAAGCGGGGTGCTGGCATTTCGCCAGCACGCGTAGCTGTCGCCAACCCTAGGTCTCAGGCATTGCTGAGGAGTGATGGGCTGTAATCATCCATTTTCCGTCCATGAACTCATAGGTGTAGGTGTAACGCGCGGGAATTTTGGTGCCGTCGGCGAATGAAAAGGTATAAATGCCGCTGTCCGTTGCCATGTTACATCCGATCCTAATCACGCGCAGATCGATCGATCCTTTCGGCCGCTTTTTGAGAAAGTGGTCGAAATAAGCGGCTCGCTGCTCGTGCGTCAGGCGCGGTGTGTTCGACAGCGTCGGTAGCAGGATCGCATTTTCCGCATAGTTCGCGGCAACTTTTTCGGAATCGAGCGTTCTGAGGGACGCATTCCAGCGGTCGAACAATTCAGCTACCTGCTGCTCGGTGATCGGTGCGCAGTTTACAGTCCCAGCGACGGCTTGCTGCAAAGATAAAGTGGAAAGTACTGCCGCGGCGGCAAGTGTAAGACGCATGCTTCATCTCCGGTTTTTAGTTGCACGAGCAGGTTCTCGGTAGGGCTTCTCTTGACTGCTTTTGATTGCTTTCAGCATCCGCGTGTGCGGTCGACGCCCCTTATTTTCGTCACTCGATAGCCCGCCTGATGCAGCATGGCCGTCAATTCGTAAAATCGATTGTTTGGATAACACGCATCCACGCCATCAATTTGCATTTTAAACACCGCGTCCCTCGTCAGAATTGCCGATCCAGCAAAGGCCCTGCCGCGGCGGATCTCAGCAAGCTGAATTCAGGGCTACTTTTGAGCAATGAGCTCTTTCAACACAAAGCGCGGCAAATGCGGAATTAACGTTCGAGAACGAAGTGCACAGCAATCCATCGGTGACATGGATGCAACCCATCGAAACAATCAATTATGCCCAATGTCCGAATAGAAATAGGTAGGCGCCACCTGGCGTTTTATTGCGCCGCATCACAAGGAGTATTTGCGATGGAAAAATTTTTCCGAGGTAGCGAGAACGCCGATAGCCTCTTTGGCAGCAATGGAGACGATGTGATCATTGATCACGGGGGCAACGACTGGATCGACTCTCGATCAGGCAATGACCGAGCCTTCGGCGGCGAGGGTAACGACCGGATCTTAGGGGGCGCGGGCAATGATCAGGTCCACGGCGAAGACGGCAACGACTATCTCTCCGGCGACAACGGCCGTGATAAACCCCCGATTTTCGGTGAGGACAACGACTATCTCTCCGGCGGAAAAGGCGATGATGTTCTCTTCGTCGGTGATGGCAGGGATCGGCTAAAAGGGGGCGAGGGGCGCGACACGTTCGTCTTCCAGTTCCACAATCCTCAGCCCGGGGACCACAATCCGATGCCAGGGGTGTTCCCGAAACAGGGACTAGACCCGGACATCTCCACCATCCTCGATTTCGATCCGGCGCAGGATACTTTCGCCTTCGACGCGATGGACCTTTACAACGACGGCTTCGGCGCGAATTTCGTCAATCACGCGAGCGTTCAGTCGGGCTTTCCGGTGGACACCTTCTATAGCGGCAAGGCCTCGGGTGCGAACGGCGAGCACGTCGTGGTGATCACTGACCGGAGTTTCGCCGATGGCACTGCCGCCGCACGCGCGATTTCAGGCGAGGCTGCCGGCGACATCCTTGTCTACCACGACAATAAGATGCACACTGCAAATCTCGCCTATGTCACCTCGGAAAATAGCGTGGATCCATTGGTTCATTTGCCTGGTGTGCAGACTGTGGCTGATCTTGCCAATATGCATCTGACAGGGTGGGATTTCACATTCGTCTGATTGCATGATTTGCCACGAATCCTTGCCCCTTTCAGGTGCACCGTTTTGGCTTGTCCGGGAGTTCGCCCCTCGCAGCCCCTCAATTGGGTTTTTGCGGCAGGCATTGCGATATGTCGAATTCCTGAAAGCGAGTTCTGAAGGCCGCGGGTTCTTACCACATGGTCGCGGAGTGCAAATGAACTTTGCAAAATCGCGACGGCCCGAAGGGAGGAGCAAGTCAATTCAGTTTTTAATGAACTGACAATTTAGCGACCGGCCGCCCGAGCGCGTCCTGTTGCTGCGCGATTTTGCCGGTACGAACGCTGAAGCTGACCGGGCAAGACACGTCGCATGTTATGAGGCACGGCGCGCCTGTATCCCTTTTGAAGCACGGTGTCGACATACCTTTCCACTAGCTCGTTCAAAGCCGCGTTCTAGGCAAGTTCGCCTTTCGGGATTAACGATGTGTGAGTTCGGTACCGTCACTGTCGAGCATCTGACACGCGTCCAGTTGGATGTTGAAACCATTTGCGACATCATCAATGTGCCTAAGGGCAACGGCCGGATGGAACCAAAATCAACGCCTGAAGACTGTGAAGCGCGCAACGGCAGGCGGCAGGTCATAATGTCCAAAATGTCAGGTTGCCTACAATCAAAACTAGTCGATTCGATCCCAAGATATCCGGATTACGCATCCAATGGTCTTTGCGATGCTGGTTGATCTTGCTTTGCAACTTCACGACGTCAGATCTGCCGCGCAAACATCGGAGCACTACTGTTCTTTTCAACCCTCACGATAATTCTGAGGCTAAATCGGTATGCGTTTCAAGGGTCTTGACCTTAATCTTCTCGTCGCATTGGACGCTTTGACGACTGAGCGTAACGTTTCAGCAGCGGCGTGCAGCATCAATCTCAGTCAGCCTGCGATGAGTGCCGCCGTCCGCCGGCTGCGCGACTATTTCGGCGATGACCTGTTTACGATGCAGAACCGAAAACTTATTCTGACGCCACGTGCGGAAAGCCTCGCCTCCGCGGTTCGAGAGACACTCCAGCACATTCAACTCAACGTTATTTCTGCCGGCAGCTTCGCACTGGACGAACCGGAGCGACACTTCACGATTGCGCTTTGTGATTTCATGACGACCGTGTTCTTCCGGAAAATCATAAAGCGGCTGGCACGGGAAGCTCCCGCAGTCAGTTTCGAGTTGATTCCGCTCCCAGATAACCCGGACCAGCTTCTGCGGCGGGGCAAAGCAGATTTTCTGATTCTTCCGGAATTGTTCATGTCAAGCGCACATCCGAGAGCGAAGCTGTTCGACGAAAAGTTCGTGTCTGTTGGCTGTACGACGAATACGAAGCTATCTCGGCATCTTACAGTCAGAGACTATATGTCGATGGGCCACGTCACGGCTAAGTCTGGGGTTGGCCAACAGCAATCGCTTGAGGATTTTTATCTATCGGAAAGAGGTGTCAAAAGGCGTATCGAAGTCGCCGTTCAGAGCTTTGGGATGGTGCCGGCAGCGCTGTTGGGCACCGACAGACTCGCGATTATGCCTCTGCGACTGGTGAAGCATCTCGCACCATCTATGCCCTTGCGGATTGTGGAAAGTCCAATACCTCTTCCAGCGTTCACCGAGGGCATCCAGTGGCCAGCCTCCCATGAAAACGATCCGGCGAGCACCTGGATGCGTGAGATAATTCTGCAGGAGGCGTACCGCATAGCAAGCCCTTCCATGTGTCGCGAAGGTGACACTTAGGAGACGGAAATGAAGTTGAGCCTCCACAAGATTGCCGAGCGGATCGGTCTTTTATGACGACGAACCGCGGACGGACTTCCCTAAGGCCTCACGGGCGTATGAGCCGGGGTTCATTTCCGCGGTGACTAACCGGAAATTAGCGCTCGAAGAATGCAGTATCCAAATTGTAATCACGAACAGGCGTATCGGATGTCGCAAAGCAGTAACCCACATTTGACATTTAGGCGTGATGGATCGTCATTTGATGGCATGATCGAAACACTCGGTACCGCCTTTGGCGAGTATAAAGCCGAGCTTGTCAGCCCCGTCGATGACTTCCAATGGAGTCTTGATTTTTCCACCTGCGACTGTGCCACCGTGATCAAGGGTTTTCATCAACACGAGTTCGAGTTTCAGATTGAGCCTACCATCAACGCAGTGGAGCATTTGTCGATTGTGCTACCGCGTAGCGGCGGCATGGGAGTGACCTACGGCCCGCGCGAAGCCACCGCTCGACATGGTAAGTTGCTCTTATACAACAATCTTGAGCCAGAGAGCGTCACGATGTTCGGCCGATCGAACATCATTGACGAACTTTTGCTCGACTGGAATGTTATTCTGCAGACGCTCGATCAAACCTTCGAGACGCCATTCAGTGGATCATTAGGCCTTCTTCCGGAATTGGAAATGTCGACGTCGACGGGTCAGATGATCGGCTCTCTCGCTGAGACCGTCATTCGTGGGTTGCGCGATCCCTCGGTTCGATCCCCAATTGCAATGGCGCATATCACGCAAGCTTTGGCCGACCTGATAATACGCTTTGTCCCTCACAAGCTTTCGCACCTGCTCGACAGGAAGCCCTACATGATTGCCCCGAGACATGTCCGGCGCGCGATTGAATATATGGAAGCCAATATCGGCCAGCCGATCAGAATTCCGATGGTCGCCAAAGCCGCTGGCGTCTCGACACGCGCATTGCAACTCGGGTTCCGTGCCTTCCGGGAGACCACGCCGGCCGCTTATTTGGCGATGCTTCGCCTGCGGGCGGCGCGGGTGGATTTACTTGATCCTGAGAATGGGCACACAACGAGAGAAATTTGCGTGAAATGGGGATTTCTTCACTTCGGGCGGTTCTCGGCGATGTACAAGGCAAATTACGGTGAAAGCCCTTCTCATACGAGAAAGCGCATCAGGGGTATGCAGCCGCGCTCGCGCCGGCAACAGAAAACTTTAGTGGGCAACTCAATCTCACAGAGATGATCTCTCGCGCGATAAATGATTAGATGCGCGTGGGCGGCTGGTCGGGCTGCGTCCGTCAGTTTCCCCAACTGCCTCGCTCTCCCGTGTCATTCGGACCATTGCAAGGTTCCGCTATGACCATCTTCATTTTTTGCCAATGGGATTCCTCCCGCGCCGATTGTCTGATATAGACCGGGCGCCCTGTCGCTGGCGCATCAATGCCATCCGCGTCAGCGCACCCGCCCTGTCATTGCTTGCCACGTGGTAATGACAGGGCAACCTGGTCGATCGAGCGTAATGATGAACAGGGATCCCGGGGACGATTCCCCTGGCCGACCCATCGATGTCGATGGTAATCAATCACGCCGCAGCCGGCGAACACCGGAGTGGATCATAGCGTGCGCCGCTAGCCTTCCGCTTTCGATTTGCGATCGCATTGCCAGGCCGTCTTACACTGCCGAGTGAAGCTCGTCCGGGGACAAGAAAACCAAGCCGACGACGTTCTCAATCAGCGTTGCTGAAGATGATTCGTAACGGCAGGCTATGCCCGCGCGAGGCATTCCGGAGCGAATTGCTGATGTTGCGAGGGCCTAGTCTGGCGCGCCTTCAAGGAGGCCGTCATAGACTTGCATGAGCGCGTTGGTGATAGCCTGTCCAAGAGCATTACCTGTTTCGCGGACTGCATCTTCGGTTCCATCACGCGCGGCCTTGGCCAGATCAAAACCCTGTTCACCGACAATCTGCTTGGCAACCTCAATAGCCCAGATGCCAAAGTCACCCCGGTTGTCGATCCTGATGCTTTCTTCCATTCTTCGTCCCGTCCATTTATGCAAGAGCGCTTTACGCGTCCATTCCCGAAATGGCCAGCACTGCTGACCAATCGCCATCCAGCACTATGATGATTCGAATTAAGTGCGAGCGATTTTTCTCATGTTCACAATGCAAGCGACTTCCAGTCGCTGGCGCATTGAGTTCAACAAGAGTTTAAGAGTCGCGCTTATGGGATGCAACCCATTCATCGCTTGGATGCACCGCATCCAAATAATCGATTTTACGAATTGTGCGCTATGATCCATTAAAGGAACATCGCTTGATCGCTATCAAGTACATTGATGGCTGTCGCAAGCGGTTCGCGAATGGACAGGTATTTGGTTGCAAAGCCCCACAGTCAGGAACCCAGCGCCACGATCGATCCTATAGGCATGAGGGCTACAGTCGGCGGCAGACGAATGCCTTTTAGGCGTCCTCAACCCGGTGACTTTCATCGCATAGCTGCTTTTAAAAAACACTCGGAAGAGGAGATTTTTGCATGTGCTCTCAAATGCGGTGGAGACTATGCTGGGAAAGCGAGCTGGAACTCGCCGATCATGTGGAACTCGCCAACTTCTTTCGAACGACCTACGGGCCAACCGGGGCCTTTAATGCAAAACCATTCGAGGGCAGTCAAAGCTGGGCCGGAGCAAGACCCGAGCTTCGCCTCATCGGTTATGACGCTCACGGGATCGCCGCTCATCTGGGACTGCTACGTCGCTTCATTAAAGTTGATGGAATTGACCTGCCGGTAGCTGAGTTGGGATTGTACGGGATACGCACCGATCGCGAAAGACTTGGAATGAGCCATTCAATCCGAGCCATGCTTCCAACCCTCCAGGATCTCGCCGTTCCGTTTGCTTTCGGCACGGTTCGGCCAGAGTTGCAAAGGCATATCGAGAGGTTCGGCCGTTACGGTCCTGTGACGGTTTTTTCGGACGTTCGCGTGCGGTCCACCCTACAAGAGCCGCGTCTCGATAAGCCGCCCACACGCATCGATGACGCACTTGTCGTCGTTCTGCCGATTGGACGATCAATGTCCGATTGGCCTGCTGGCTCGATGATCGATCGCAATGGACCGGAGCTATGACGCGCCTGGCCTGCCAATGCGCCGTATATGTCGAGTGCACCTAGGGCCGCAGCGCGCTCATGAAGTCAGAACCGATCCAGCGCTGGCTTGCTTGGGCAGCCTACTAAACAGTCACCTTTCGGCCAAGTCATCGGTCAATCCCATCAATTGAGAATTACATCAGGTCCTACCGATGCCACGAGAATTTCGAGCCGATATCCAAGCCCTACGAGGGCTCGCTGTTTTGCTGGTTGTTCTCTATCATGCCCATATTGGGCCGTTCGCAGCTGGTTATCTTGGCGTTGATGTTTTTTTCGTAATTTCGGGCTTTCTGATCACCGATCTGATCAGTAGGCAACTGGAGCAGTCGCGGTTCAGCTTCTTGGAATTCTACTATAGACGTGCGAAGCGTCTGTTGCCGGCCGCCTACGTCGTTATTGCGCTTACGACGATCGCTGCGCCTCTTTTTCTGTCGGACGTGGGGCTGCGGGAGTTCCGCAATCAGGTGATAGGGGCCCTCACATTTTCCGCCAACATCGTTCTTTGGTTGCAGGCGGACTATTTCGGCCCTGTCGCCGAACGGATGCCCCTCCTGCATTTTTGGTCGCTCTCGATCGAAGAACAATATTACCTGCTGCTGCCTCTCTTCTTGGTTTCGGTTCCCAGGAGATGGTGGCTCGTTGGAATTGCCATGCTCCTTGTCGCCAGCCTGACCCTGTGTGTTTGTCTGGTCACCTGGAACCCCTCGGCTGTCTTTTATCTTCTGCCGACCCGATCTTGGGAAATGGCCATGGGTTCACTCGGGGCTTTGCTTCCCATCAGGCCCTTGGTGTCTGCCGCGCTTGCGAAGTTACGTTTCCCAGCACTCGCGCTTCTCCTCCTTGCCCCGATGGGTTTTGCTCATCCCGTCGTCAATGGCGCTTTGGTTTGCTTGGCCACTCTCGCTCTCCTACGCGCGCCTAACTGGGACAACGCGGTCGTGCGTGGCATGAGGAGGATCGGTGACCTCTCTTACTCGCTTTATCTCATCCATTGGCCCGTGCTCGTCTATGTGAGAGCTGTGTGGTTGGCGGAACCTCCAGCGCTTGCGATCTATGCGGCCGTTGCTTTTTCAATGGTTGGGAGCTGGGCGCTTTACAGGTTCGTGGAGGAGCCATTCCGACGCGGATACGCCATGTCGCGCGTCCGGCTGGTCTCGGGATTGGCTGCAACATCGGTTCTGCTCGCCTCCTCGCCCTCCCTTGCCATTGCCGCGACCGAGAGCAAATCTGATTTCGCCACCATCCGGCGGATCAACTACGGCCTGGGAAGAGCATGTGATTTCAGCCTGGGATCGCCTCCCCAGGAAATCCCCAAGAGCTGCCAGACGGCAAGCAGGCCCGAGCTATTGGTCTGGGGCGATTCTTTTGCAATGGCACTTGTTCCGGGCCTGGCCAAAACAGTTGGCGAAGGCGGCCTTGCCCAGCTCACGATGAGCGGGTGTCTCCCCGTCATTGGCGTTGCTGCTGTCTCGAGGGAATTAGCGTCACCCTTTTCCCTTGCCTTTGCCCAGGATTGCATTGCCTTTAACGACCGCGTTTTGGCCATTTTGAAAAACCGACCGGAGATAAGCACAGTTGTTATTTCAAGCCCTTTCGACACGCCTGTATCGGGTGAATTTATCCTGCTCAAGAGAAATGGTGAGACTTTCACTGAGGGCGAACTCTCGCTCTATGCAGCCGTTGAAGGGATCAAGGCTCTCGTCGAAGCCGTTCGGGCAACGGGCAAGCGCGTCGTTGTGGTTGCTCCTCCGCCAGTCGGAAACTTCGACATCGGCGATTGCCTGGAGCGCAAGGCGAGGGGGAGCATTATGCTTGGGCGCTACAGCGACTGCAAAATAGATGTGAGTGAATATCGTCGCAGACGCGCCCGCACCCTGGAGCTGTTAAACGAAGCAGCGCTAAAGGCCGACGTAGAAGTCGTTTCCTACCACGACTTTCTCTGCGACGGCACAAAATGCAAAACCGAGATCGACGGCAAATTCCTTTACCGAGATGGCGGTCACCTTTCCTATGAAGGATCTGAGATCATTGCTCGCCAGACAAATCTTGCTGAGAGGCTGATCAGGGCCGCTCGCTAGAGCATTTTGGGCCAATCAAATCCTTCCATTTCGAGGGAGGGGACACGTTCCTGGTGCCACCTGTGCGTCGTAGGAAAAATCGAGAGGAGACAATATGGCAGATCAAATCGCAGATAACGTCATCGCCATGATCAAGAAAAACGCTGCTGCGTATGGCACCGACAGAGATCCCTCCTTGAGCGACGCCGAAATAACGACTGAGACCGAGCTGACCTCGCTCGGTATCGATTCGATAGGACTGGCGGATATCCTCTGGGATCTGGAGCAAGCCTATGACATCGGCATCGAGTTTAACACCGCAGACGCCTGGGCAAATCTTAAAACTGTCGGTGATCTCATTGAAGCCGTCCGCGCTTTGAGAGTAAGGGAGGCTTGAATGGACAGGCGCGTCGTTATCACTGGAATGGGCGGCCTATGCGGACTGGGAACCAACCACACCTCCATCTGGGAAGCAATGCGCGAAGGACGTTCCGCTATCGGCCCAATCGCCAATTCAGACCTTCACGAGTTGAAGGGCATGATCGGCGCCGAGATCAAGGCGCTACCGGAGCATGGCCTAAATTCCAAGCAAACCAATTCAATGGACCGCTTCAGCTTGCTTGCCGTGATTGCCGCACGCGAAGCTGCAAGACATGCCGAACTCTCCATTGACGAAGGAAACACCTATCGCATCGGTGCGATGGTGGGTGTTGGCGTGTGCGGCTGGGAAGCGATCGAAGGAAACTATCGCGCTCTTCTTTTAGATGGCGCTCGGCGGGCTGCCATCCTTACTGCACCCAAGGTTATGCCGAGTGCTGCCGCCGCTCAGGTCAGCATGAGCCTTGGCTTGCGCGGTCCGGTTTTCGGCGTCACATCCGCCTGTGCCTCGGCCAATCATGCCATCGCCTCGGCAGTGGATCAGATCAGGCTCGGCCGCGCCGACGTGATGCTGGCCGGCGGCAGCGAAGCCCCGCTTGTGTGGGGCGTGCTGAAGTCTTGGGAAGCGCTGCGCATACTCGCGCCCGATACCTGCCGACCCTTCTCCGCCGACAGAAAAGGCGTGGTATTAGGCGAGGGCGCGGCAATGGCGGTATTGGAAAGCTATCAGCATGCGGCACGGCGGGGTGCGACGATACTTGCCGAAATCGCCGGCGCTGGTCTTTCCGCCGACGCATTCGACATCGTTGCACCTGCCGTCGAAGGGCCGGTGGCCGCGATGCGCGCCTGCCTTTCTGATGCTGAGCTGAATGCTGAGGACGTGGATTATCTAAATGCGCATGGCACTGGTACCAGAGCCAACGATCAGATCGAAACAGCAGCGATCAAACGTGTCTTCCGACATCATGCCAACTCGATGTCCGTCTCCTCAACCAAATCCGTGCACGCGCATTGCCTCGGTGCGTCGAGCGCGCTCGAGATGATCGCCTGTGTGATGGCTCTGCGCGAAGGCGTCGTGCCGCCGACCGCCAACTACCGCGAGCCGGATCCTGCTTGCGATCTCGATTTTACTCCCAATGTGCCGCGCGAGCGGAAATTGCACGTAGCACTGAGCAACGCCTTCGCCATGGGCGGCACGAATGCCGTTGTGGCATTCAAGCGGGTATAGACCAGGCGTTTTCCTCGCCTTGCCTGTCAATGATGCCGTGCTGAATGTCGGATTTTAGTCGTCTGGCGCGAGCTGTGCCAGTGGCTATCTGACTTGGATGATGTTGTCTGCTGGCGCCCGTGAGCTTTGGCCGATCATCAGCCGTCGATCATAAACGACGAGAGGTACTCAATGAATATAGCACCACGGAACTCCGTAGATTCGCATCGAAAAGAGGATGATCATCTTGCACGTCACCTTTCCAACCGGCATCTCCAGCTTATAGCCATCGGAGGCGCAATTGGCACCGGTCTTTTCATGGGATCCGGAAAGACCATTTCGCTCGCCGGGCCTTCGATCTTGCTCGTCTACGCGATCATTGGCTTCATGCTTTTCTTTGTCATGCGTGCGCTCGGAGAAATCCTGCTATCCAATTTGGAATATCGTTCGTTTGCGGATTTCGCCGGGGATTATCTCGGGCCCTGGGCGCAGTTTTTCACCGGCTGGACCTACTGGCTTTCCTGGATTGTGACCGGGGTGGCCGACGTTGTCGCCGTTTCCAGCTACGTGTCATATTGGCTCCCAGACATTGCGCTCTGGGTACCAGCGCTTGGTCTGATATTCACGCTTCTCGCCCTCAACCTGCCGACGGTGCGCAATTTCGGTGAAATCGAATTCTGGTTTGCGCTCATCAAGATTGTCACTATCGTGTCACTCATCCTTGCCGGTGTTTACATGCTTTCCAAAGGCTTCACACTGCCCAATGGAAGCACGGCATCGGTCTCGCATCTGTGGCTGCATGGCGGCTTCTTTCCGAATGGTTTCCACGGTTTCGTTGCCGGTTTCCAAATTGCTGTGTTTGCCTTTGCAGGTGTCGAACTCGTTGGAATGACCGCGGCAGAGACCAAAGACTCGGCCCGCAACCTGCCAAAGGCAATCAACTCGATTCCGGTGCGCGTGGCACTCTTCTATCTCGGTGCCCTGTTCGTCATCCTTACGGTCATCCCATGGAATGAAGTCGATCCGAATTCGAGCCCGTTTGTCGCTATGTTTTCGCTTGCTGGACTTGGTATTGCCGCCCATGTGGTGAATTTCGTCGTATTGACCTCGGCGACATCAAGTGCCAACTCAGGCATATATTCAACATCGCGCATGGTCTACGGACTTGCGACCCTCCGGCTGGCCCCGAGCCTATTCGGCAAGTTGAACCGAAGGAAAGTGCCGGTAAATGCATTGTTCTTCTCGTGCGTCTTTCTGCTGGCCGGAATCGGACTGCTATATTCCGGGGATAACGTCATCGAGGCTTTCACGATCGTCACGACGGTATCTGCAGTGCTTATCATCTTTATTTGGTCGATCATCCTTGCATCTTACCTGCAATATCGTCGCAAGCGGCCTGACTTGCACGAAAAATCCAGCTTTAAACTGCCCGGCGGACGTGCGGCTGTCGCAATGGTCTTCGGCTTCTTCATCTTCATCCTGTGGGCTTTGGCGCAGAAGCCGGACACGGCTGTCGCCTTGAAGGTTACGCCGCTGTGGTTCGTATTGCTCGCAATCGCCTATGTAGTAGTCAAAAAGGCACGACGCTCACGATTATCCGTCGAGGGTGGAAATGGTCTCGATCGAATATGACGAGATTTTCCGCCGGATAAGATGCAGCAAGGCGCCGGTGCGCCCCGCTGGCGCTCAGCTTCTCTGCCTGGTCGCCTTTTCCGAAGACCTGCTTGATCCCTGTAACTCAAGAAAGTGGCAGATGGATCCGACAAAGCGTTTCCGGTTCGAATGCGAGTTTGTAGGAAGAACCACGGATTGTCAGAAACCCGACACGGCCGGCCGCCAATCAAGCAGCGAAGCTCTTCCTTCGCTATCGCGCTCAGAAACGCAGGAAGCGTCGCTCTGCAAACGGACGACAAGCCGGCCTAAGCAATACGAAGCGCAGCGCGCGTTTTCAAATCCAGATGCGACGGTCGCTCCTTTTAAGCCGGGCAGCGCGGACGCACCAAAAAATCTCAGGAGAAACAGGCAAGCTTCTTTAAATCATAATTTGCGAGGCGGTTGATCAAAGGCATAAGATCCGGATGGCCGAGAATGTCTTCGCCCATCTGCTGCTCGGCAGTCCCCTGCGACTTATCCTGCGGGTTCCGCGGTCTCGGCGGTCAATCGCTTGAAGATCGGCACCAACCGCGGATGACGGCCGGCGGGTGGATGCTGAATATCAACCGTGCGCCCCACTTTCTTCTGCCGCTTAAGCCAATCGCGTAAGGTCTCTGCGCAGGTATGGTCGACATAGTGCAAATCGCTGCTGGCGATCCGGACCGTGCAACCAGCTGGAAGCGATTCCAAAGTATTAAGGAGCGCGGGAACATCCCTGCAAGTCGCAACGCCTCCAAGCGTCAGATGAACCGTCTCAGCATCTTCCATTCGATCGATAGCAAGCTTGCGCCGTAGATAAGGAAGGACCTCGAAAATCGAGAGCGTCAAACCTAGAGCCACGCCTACGAGCAAGTCCTGCAAGACGACCATGGCAACGGTCGCAACCCAGATGCCCACGGGCACCCAACCATGATGATCGAAGAGATCGCGCACGTGATGAAGGCTGATCAGCCGCCAACCCGTCACGAGCAGTATTGCGGCGAGCGCCGTCAGCGGCACCGTGGAAAGCAATTGCGGCAGCAATACCGTAAGCCCAAGAATCCAGACGCCATGCAGGACGGCCGATGCCCGTGTCTGCGCCCCGGCTTGGATATTTGCCGAGGAGCGTACGATAACACCAGTGATCGGTAGACCACCGAGCAGTCCGCAGAACCCATTGCCAATACCTTGTGCGAAAAGCTCCTTGTTGAAGCGTGTGCTGGCGCCGTCATGCATCCGGTCGACAGCCGCAGACGACAGCAATGATTCCGCACTGGCGATGACCGCAATTACGAGCGTTGTGATGACGATTCCAGGCTGAGCCATATTCGCGAAACTTTCCACTGTCGGCAATGAAATGCTGTTTGCTAGAGATGCAGGAACCTCGACCCTGGCAATCGGTAGCCGCATTGCAGCCGTTAATGTGGTTCCGGTGGCAACGCCTACCAGCGCACCCGGGACCAGCCTCAGCCGGTTCGGCCTGAATTTTTCCCAGCCGATCATCGCGAGCAAGGAAATCAGCCCTACAAGCAGGTCGACGGATTCGCTCGTCAAACCGGCCCCCCAAAGATGTCCGAATGTTCGCTCCATCGCCACGACGTTTTCAATGCCACCCGCAGCCGGTTTAGCCCCCATCAGAACGTGTATTTGTCCGAGGATGATCAGAATGCCGATACCGGCCAGCATACCGTGAACGACAGCGGGCGAGATTGCCCGAAACCATGAACCGATCTTCAGGAACGCGGCAAGGATCTGCAAAAGCCCGGCAACGATCAGGACCGGCCCGAGCATGGCCACTCCATATTGTTCGACAAAGCCGAAGACAACGACCGCCAGACCAGCGGCAGGGCCTGACACTTGCAGGGGCGAACCCGCCAGCAAGCCCACCACAATCCCGCCGACGATGCCTGATATAAGGCCCATGGCAACAGGCACGCCCGAGGCAACTGCAATTCCAAGGCAAAGCGGGATAGCAACGAAAAAGACGACAAGCGACGAGGAGAAATCGCGCGAAAAAGCGAAGTTGTTATTGGTCATGGCCCTACTCCGCTGCAACTGCGGCTGCGACTTGCGGCCGATCACGACCGGTAACGGCAACCGGCAACGGCCCGTCCTCGCGTATCTTTGTGAAGCGAGCGGCCGACCCGTCGTAAACCTCCACCTCGCCGGTTTCGATATCGAAAAACCACCCGTGCAGCGTTATGTCATTGGTCGCAAGTTTGGCTGCGACGGACGGATGTGTGCGCAGGTGGTCAAGCTGAACAATGACGTTCTCCATGGCGATAGCGCGGACCTTCTGACGTTCGGAAAGGTCGGCCGGATAGGCTTGGCAAACGATCGAATGCGCAGCGCAACCATGCTTCAGCCAAGCGGCGACGTTCGGCATGGATTTTAGCAATTCGGGACGGCAGAGGCCTTTCATCGCGCCACAATCGGAATGGCCACAAACGATGATGTCTCGAACCGCGAGAGCTACGACGGCATATTCTATTGCGGACGAAACGCCACCGTTTGCGGTGGAAAATGGTGGAACGATATTTCCGGCATTGCGGCATACGAACAGCTCGCCTGGTCCTGACTGCGTGATGGTTTCTGGCAGGACTCGACTGTCGGCGCACGAAATCATCAAGGCGTGCGGCTGCTGTCCCTCTTGCGCAAGCTTGCGGTAAAGTGCCTGGTAGTTCGGGAACACGGCACCGCGGAAATTCGAGATTCCTTTTAGTAGATCACCCATAGCAAGTCCTCATTGTGGGGGTGGATGGAAGCAGGGCGCGCGCCTGCCTCGGCGGAAATCATTTCGCAACTGCGAGATGGAAGTGTGATAAGCAAAGAGGATGCCAAGGCGTCGATCGCGCCATTCTATATTGTAATAATATGAGTGTGCTCAGTCCTTGATCACGGCTTGTCGCCATATCTGCCCGGAAAAGCCCGGTGGACGTCCGCGAGACCGCAATTGCCGGAGCAGGCATCGATTAAAGTTGGTAGTTGGTCCTCAACGGGATGCTGCGATGCGGAATTTTAAGCAACTACGAAGTTTTCCGTCCTGCTCGATGGAGGCGCAGTGCTGAGATCGGCGCAATGGCTCCACGAACGCTCGTAAGGACCACATCGAGGAGGTGGACGCGATCACCTGCCACACCGCACCATCAATGCGAGCTTCTGACCGACAAGATGGCCGTGGCCAAAGCTATCGCAGCCAGGCCGGCTGCCCCGATCGGCAGCACCGACACGTCATAATTTGCAATAAGCTTGCCGCCGACTACGGCGCCGCCGGCAACGCCTATGTGCATTGCGGTGACATTCGCACCGATGATAATGTCGCTCGGGCTTCGGCCGAGATCCGCAATATAGCTTTGGACGATCGGCGAGATCGACCAGCTCGCGCATCCCCACATTGACAGGCTCGCGAAAAAAAAGATGCTGCTTTCTGACATGCATAACAGCAACGTTGTGACGAGATAGATTGCAGGGCTGGCGACCAGCGCGAGCCGACGACCTGCGACGTCAGAGAGAATACCGGCAAGCATGCCGCCCGCCATGCCCGACGACCCGAAAACCGCGTAAAGAAAGGCCTCCCAATGTGGCCCGAAGAACCCCTTGCTTGCGGCGTAAGAGGTCAAATAACTGAAGAGGGTGAAATGACCTGCAATGAACAAAATGGAAACACACTGCGCCATCATCTGATTGCGATCTCGGAAATGAGCTAGATACAATTTGCCAAAAAGCGAGCGCTTGCTCCTCGACCCGACATTCGGTAGTCGGACGATTACAAGCCATATAGTGACGACAGATAGCCCGATCATCGCAAGGCCTACGGCGCGCCAACCAATCAGATGTGTAATCCAAACGCCCAGAGGCACCCCCAAAAAAAGTGAGCCGCTTATTCCAAGGTACACGGCGGCTATGGCACGAGCTCGGTATCTTTCCGAGACGATCTGAACTGCAGAACCGACGGCGCACACCGATATCTGCGCGCAAGCCATTGCCGTGATGATCCTCGAGGCGCTTATCACGAGCAGCCCCGATCCACCGATCACGACCGCCACATTGCTTCCTGCAAAGATCGATATCGCTGCGACGAGCGTCGGTTTTGGATCGAAACGATAGGAAATCAGTGCAGCGATCGGCGCGAAGAAGGCATAGGTGATCGAGAAAACTGAAATGACGCTACTTGCTTCGGACTCGCTTACTCCAAGGCTGCCGGCCATATCCGGCAGCACCCCGATGAAAACGTTCTCGGCCAATCCCGTGATAAACACAGCAATAGTGAGTACGAGAATTCGACTATCCATGCCGCCAACCGTGCTGGATTGGCGGCTTCTTGCGCGGACTCTTTTCCACCAGCTCTGCCCCATGCTCTCAGCAGTCCTCGTATGCCCTGGTTTCATTTTGTGTTTTGCGAGCCGAGATGCGCTCCTGCCTCAAACCCGTTTGACGTCCTCGGGACCGTTTGCAACGAGATCGGCTGCGTAAAGTACTCGTACTTGGCCGTCAGCACGCCTTGCGTGAACTGAAGCGCATGCTTGCCAAAGAACCACTCTTCAACAGCATAGCCGCGTGTCAGTTCGGTCGGCGAGGTAAGGTTCACTCCGGGCATTTCGATCCGATTGACCGTCGTCGGTCGGACGCATAACAGGCTGACGTCCGCAACATGCATCCCGAGCGGGATCTTTTCGAACAAGTCGCAAGGCAGCTCGTCGCTGTTCGACAGGTCGACTTTGGTGAATGGCAAAGGGCCGTCGGGCACTGCCTTTCTGGACACAAATTTTTCTACTGCGTGGACATGCGTCGCAATCCCGGGATGGGAATCCCATTTTGCATAGAAATCAGAGCGTAGTACCTGCCAATCTGCATATAATGATTCAAGATCGCCCCGATCGAATGAATTGGAGTGCCGGCACTCGTACGGAACGGGATACCGGGAAGTGCCGATGATTGTTGTAAAATTGTGAAATCCGCCCTCGTTGGTCCGTTGTCTCAACTCATTGACCAACGGAACCCACACATCCTTGCTCACAAAATGCAACGAAGAGTGCGCGAGAGCCAGGTCGTACCTCTGATCAGGCACGAAATCCTCAATTCTCCCTTCGATCACATTGATATTCAGCGAATGCTTGGCGGTAACCGATCTCAGCTTTCTGACCGCGCTCGATGACGATTCCAAAGCTGTTATCGTGTGCCCCCTGAATGCGAGAAAGAGAGCGTTCCTGCCTTCGCCGCACCCTAGGTCGACGACCGTTGCGTTTCTTGGCAGTTGCTGTTCTACCTCATAGACTTCGATGCTTGGCCCGCCCATAGTCCAGACGTTGGGATCCGAATAACCTCGTTCCCAAAACCGCTCACTGTCATTCATTTCGGGACGTACCTTTCTTCACGGATCTTCACGTGGTCCGAGAAGAGGTGATGGGCTATCAGGTTGCTGTATTTGTAACCTTTCCGGGTCAGGCGTATGGCCCCATCGGACCGCAAATCGATGCACCCTTCGACTTCCAGAGCATCTATCACTTCCAAAAAATCGGCGCGGAGATCCCGTTTGAAGCGTCGTGAATAATCCGATTCTGAAAGCTGGTTGAGGGTAAGATTGAGTAGAAAATATCTCAAACGTTCTTCGGATTCGTCTAATATCACTCCATATTTCAGCAAATTCCGGCCAGTGAGTTCGAGGTTTACGTAATCGTCTATGACTTTGCCGACGTTCTTCAGCGCGACAGCATAGTCGAGGCTGTAGTGGTATTTCCCGTTATAACTTCGCGCGCCTGCTCCGATGCCTATCGTCGGAATGCCGAGAAAGTCAGACGTTTCCTGGCTGTAGGCGCTGGTGCCTTCGGGAAGACAGGTAAAACGGGTGAAGGATTCCTGCCGATACGCATTATCCTGCATAAAATCGACATTGCTGTCGTAGATCGCATATTTGACATGGTCTTCCACATATTCCCCAGGTTGCGATCGCTGCTGCTTTTGCACAGCAGTGAGTGGCCGGGTGACCGCCGGGTAGAGCGAAACGGTTGTTGGCCGAAAGGACAAAACCCGCTCCAGCGAGCGTTTCCAACTTTCCTGTGTTTGACGGAAGAGACCGTAGATCAAGTCGAGGTTGAAATTATCAAAACGCGTCCGAATTGCTTCGATGGCGGAAATCGACACAGAAACCGGATATGGGCGTCCGGACGCTCTCAGTTCGACGGAATCCATCGTTTGGATTCCCATGCTGATCCGGTTCACGCCCTGGTTCTTCAAAAAATCTAGCAGTTCCCCGGACAGAGTGTCGGGAGAGCCTTCCACGCACAGCTCGGTTGAACGGTCGATATTTGGGAAGCCATTTCGAATGGAGGAGAAAATTTGGGCAAGCTGATCCATGGGCAGGAGAGTCGGGGTTCCGCCGCCGATATAGAGCGATGCCACAGGTCTGTGCCCCGCAAATGTTGCATAAAGGCGTATCTGCCAGCAGATCTTTTCGACATAACGTCGAATAAGATCCTCCGTGTGCCGCGTGGTCAAAAAGAGCGTACAATAGGTGCACCTATATCGGCAAAATGGCAAATGTATATATAACGATACCGGCGCCTGGTCGTTTGAATCCCACACATTGCTCAAACTAACGTTTTCAAGCTCTTTATATGTCCGTTTTGGGGGATAGCTATAGACATACGCCTTAAGGTCGCCTTGCCCGATTGCTTCCCGCAGGGAATTTGCAAATGATTGCATGCTCCTTTCTCCTGCGGCCGGCATTATTCGGCAATCTGCGCGAGGTCAGCGTCAAGGCGCTTGCGCACGAGGTTTGGAACGGTTGCAGTCTTAATGGCATCGAGATTGGTCGGGTGGTCGCCAACTTGAACGAGCGCCACCATGCCCATGCCGGCATGTGGCGTGCATTTCACCACATAGGCGCCGGGTATATCGAATTTTGCCCGATATTCTTCGTTTGCTTTGGATTTGAACTCCGGTGCGCCTTTTGGGATCAAACCCTTGAACGTTTCGACATTGTGTCCCTTATCAACCGGAATAAACGTGACCGTGTCGCCTGGTGCTATTTTCGTGAAACCTGGCTCGAAGACCATTGCGCCGTCCGTGCCCTTGTTCACCATCCGAATCTGGTAGTCCGCGGCCAAGGGTGGCGTCGCTGATGTGGCCAGCGCCGCCGTTGCGACGATCGTATAGATTTTCAAACGCATTTCTGATCTCCTTCGCGATAGCCCGATTAACCGGCCCGAAGTTTTAGGCGCGGACCGGCCGACATTCCTTGAGATCGAGCAATCTTAGATCAAATTCTGCGAAATCATGCGTGGCTGGTGTCCATCCGCGCGCGGATGAGGTCGCTGCGGCAACCACGCGTTCCGGCTCACGTTCTCAATGAGAACACTCCCAACGCGCCTCATCCTCGGGTGATTCAAAGCGCAATGGGATGCAATCAGGTGGGTCATCAAACAAAAATCGCAGCGATCGTTGAGAGAGATCAAGGACTGAGTGCCCCTCACGTGCGAATAGTTCCCCAACTGGTGAGAAAGACGGCCGCCTGTGGCGCGGTCGTCTGCGCTTCGGGAACCATGACATGAATTACACCGCTGAAACCGTGCTGGTTGCGGTCGGGGCTTTCTTGGCACTGGTCGGCGCGGGGGCCTCTCGTGATCAGCTTTTTGCAGCCCACATGGGGATATTGTTCTTCTGTCTGCTTGCGGGCACCGTACTGCTTTTGCGGCGGATTGATTTTTCCCCCGCGACAGTGAGCGCCAAACCCAAAAACGGGGCCTATTTTGACGAGGTCATCCGCTATGGATTGATTGCGACCGTCTTTTGGGGGGTGATTGGCTTCCTGATGGGTGTCGTGATCGCCTTGCAACTTGCCTATCCGGATCTGAACATCGCGCCGTATTTCAACTTTGGTCGCCTGCGCCCACTTCATACCTCTGCCGTCATCTTCGCATTCGGCGGCAATGGGTTGATAATGACCTCCTTCTACGTCGTCCAGCGCACCTGCCGCGCCCGGCTCTTCGGCGGCAATCTCGGTTGGTTCGTGTTCTGGGGATATCAACTCTTCATCGTCATGGCCGCGACCGGCTATGTTCTCGGGATCACACAGGCCCGCGAATATGCCGAGCCCGAATGGTATGTCGACATCTGGCTCACCATTGTCTGGGTCGCCTATCTTGCCACCTATCTGGGAACGATCCTGAAGCGCAAGGAGCCGCACATCTATGTGGCGAACTGGTTCTATCTGAGCTTTATCGTCACCATCGCCATGCTGCACGTCGTCAACAATCTGTCTGTGCCGGTGTCTTTCCTCGGCTCGAAGAGCTATTCGCTATTTTCGGGCGTGCAGGGTGCCCTGACACAATGGTGGTACGGCCACAACGCCGTCGGCTTTTTCCTGACCGCCGGCTTCCTTGGCATGATGTACTATTTCGTGCCGAAGCAGGCGAACCGCCCTGTCTATTCCTACCGCCTGTCGATCATCCATTTCTGGGCCCTGATCTTCATGTACATTTGGGCTGGCCCACATCACCTGCATTACACGGCACTGCCCGACTGGGCGCAGACGCTGGGCATGGTCTTCTCGGTGATGCTGTGGATGCCTTCCTGGGGCGGCATGATCAACGGCCTGATGACGCTTTCGGGAGCTTGGGACAAGATCCGCACCGACCCGATCATCCGCATGATGATCGTCGCGATCGCCTTCTATGGCATGTCGACCTTCGAAGGCCCGATGATGTCGGTCAAGACGGTCAACTCGCTCAGTCACTATACCGAATGGACCATCGGTCATGTTCATTCCGGTGCGCTCGGCTGGGTCGGCATGATCACGTTCGGCGCCATCTACTACCTGACGCCAAAGCTCTGGGGACGTGAGCGGCTTTACAGCCTCCGCATGGTCAACTGGCATTTCTGGCTCGCCACGCTGGGCATCGTTATCTACGCGGCGGTGCTGTGGGTCGCCGGCATCCAACAAGGCCTGATGTGGCGCGAATACAATAGTCAGGGCTTCCTCGTCTATTCCTTCGCAGAGACCGTGGCTGCGATGTTCCCCTACTACCTCCTGCGCGCCGTCGGCGGTGCTCTTTATCTGGCAGGGGGAGTGATCATGGCCTGGAACGTCGCAATGACCATCCGGGGGCGCCAGCGCGACGAAGCCGCGATCCCGAGCGCTTTCATCGCCAAGGCCGCCGAGTGAGATAAACATGTCAATACTCGCCAAACACCAGATCCTCGAGAAAAATGCCACCCTGCTGCTCGTCGGGTCGCTGTTGGTGGTCAGCATTGGCGGCATCGTCGAGATCGCGCCGCTGTTCTATCTCCAGAACACGATCGAGAAGGTGGAAGGCATGCGCCCGTACACGCCTCTCGAGCTGGCAGGGCGCAATATCTACATCCGCGAAGGCTGCTACCTCTGCCATAGCCAGATGATCCGCCCGTTCCGGGACGAAGTGGAGCGTTACGGCCATTATTCGCTCGCCGCAGAGTCCATGTATGACCATCCGTTCCAGTGGGGCTCGAAGCGCACGGGACCGGACCTGGCGCGTGTCGGCGGTCGCTATTCCAACGAATGGCACGTCCAGCATCTGTCCAACCCGCGCGAGGTCGTGCCGGAGTCGATCATGCCCACTTATGCCTTCCTCAAGGAGAAGGACGTCACGGTTAAGGATATTGGCATGGATCTCAAGGCTAACGAAGATGTCGGCGTGCCCTATAGCAAAGACATGCTGGCGAATGCGGAAGCCGACATGCGGGCGCAGGCCGATCCGAACGCAAATACGACCGATCTGCTGGCGCGATATCCGAAAGCGAAGGTCGGCGATTTCGACGGCGACCCCACCAGGCTGACCGAGATGGACGCGCTCGTCGCGTATCTGCAGATGCTCGGGACACTGGTCGATTTCTCGACCTATGACGATGCCACCGGTTATCGCTGAGGTGCCTCCATGGAAACATATACTGCAATGCGTCACTTCGCCGACAGTTGGGGGCTCCTCGCAATGGCCTTGTTTTTCGTAGGGGCTATCGCCTTCACGCTCCGGCCAGGTAGCCAAAAGATTGCCAACGAAGCCGCTGACATACCTCTGAAGGATGATTGAGATGTCGGACAAACATATAGACGAACTCAGCGGCGTCGAAACAACGGGCCATGAATGGGACGGCATCCGTGAACTCAACAATCCCATGCCGCGATGGTGGGTGTGGACTTTCTATGCCACGATCCTCTGGGCCGTCGGCTATGCCATCGCCTATCCCTCCATACCCCTGATCAGAGATACCACCAAAGGACTGCTCGGCTTTTCGAGCCGGGCTGAACTCCAGCGCGAAATGAACAACGCCAAGGTTGAGCAGGCCCGCCTCGATGTTATGATCGCCGCGAAATCCGTCGAAGAAATTGATGCCGATCCGACGCTGCGCGAGTTTGCCATCGCCGGCGGCGCGTCGGCCTTCAAGGTCAACTGCGCGCCGTGTCATGGGTCCGGTGCCACCGGCGCTCCGGGGTTTCCCAATCTGAACGACGACGACTGGCTGTGGGGCGGCAGTCTTCCCGCCATTCAACAGACCATCGCTCACGGCATCCGCTTTGAGGCAGATCCCGAGACGCACGTCTCTGAGATGCCCGCCTTCGGTGATGTCCTCGAACGCACGCAGATACGCCAGGTGGCCGCTTACATTTGGGGTTTAACAGACACAGTTTTCGATCGGGCAGCGGCCGGCGCCGGCAAGCAGGTTTTCCTCGACAATTGCGCCGTCTGTCATGGCGAAGACGATAGGGGCAATCAGGAGATAGGCGCACCAAATCTCGCCGATGCGATCTGGCTTAAGGGGCGAGGGGAGCAGGCGATCATCCGCCAAGTGACCCTGCCCAAGCACGGCGTTATGCCGGCCTGGTCGGCCCGGCTAGGCGAAACCACGGTGAAGGAATTGACGGTGTTTGTTCATTCCCTGGGCGGCGGAACATAGAAAAGAAAAATCACGCATTCACGTGCATCACAATCCTCATGGCCGGCCGGACGACGCGGTCAGCGGTCGGTCACAATCTTGTCCATTTAAACAAACCCGAGCCCGACGGGTGCGGCGCGCGGCCATGGTCCCAGCGAGGTTGCGTTCGGGCAGCCAGAAAAGTTGCGCATATAACTGAAAAAGTTAGCAGGATTTTGATTTCACTCAACGATCGCGAGCTAACAAGCTGCTATCCTCCGGCACTGGAGGACGTCCCTTCGTGCTTTGGCTCGTAGTTCCTCCGAGCCACACCCCTCCCGGAGTGTGGCTCTCCTTTTGATTGAGCCGATGGGCTCGCTTTTCTTTCCCAGACTTGCGTCAAGAACGCTTGGCTCGTCAAACGCGGGATGAGGATCATCAACAGGATGGCATTCGATGAGCCTCAACATAGCTCCCACCAGAGGTGACGATCGCAGCGAACGCTCAGACGTCGACGACGTTGGTGCACGGCGCAACCGTCAGCCACTCTATGCTGCACGAAAGAAGGTGTTTCCAAAGCGGGCGCAGGGTCGGTTCCGGCGATTCAAATGGATCGTGATGCTGATCACGCTCGGCATCTACTATCTTTCTCCCTGGATTCGCTGGGACCGAGGTCCATATGCGCCCGACCAGGCGATTCTCATCGACTTGGCCTCTCGTCGCTTCTTCTTCTTTTTCATCGAGATATGGCCCCAGGAGTTTTTCTATGTGGCCGGTCTGCTTGTCATGGCTGGCTTTGGCTTGTTTCTCGTAACGTCGGCGGTGGGACGGGCATGGTGTGGTTATGCCTGTCCGCAGACGGTCTGGGTCGATCTCTTCCTTGTCGTGGAACGCGCGATCGAAGGTGATCGCAACGCGCGCATGAAACTCGATGCTGGTCCCTGGACGCCGGACAAGCTTGCAAAGCGGGTCGCCAAACACAGCATATGGGTCCTTATCGGCGTCCTCACCGGTGGCGTATGGATATTCTATTTCGCGGATGCGCCATCCCTGGCCGTTGCCCTAGTCAAGGGCCAAGCGCCGGCGGTCGCCTATGCCACGGTCGCCATTCTCACCTCGACCACTTACGTTCTTGGTGGGCTGATGAGGGAACAGGTCTGCACCTACATGTGTCCGTGGCCCCGCATCCAGGGCGCTATGCTGGACGAAAATTCCCTGGTCGTCACCTACAACGACTGGCGCGGCGAGCCTCGCTCCCGCCATGCCAAAAAAGCTCAGGCAGCAGGCCAGCCGGTCGGCGATTGCGTCGATTGCAATGCCTGTGTGGCGGTCTGTCCGATGGGCATAGATATCCGCGATGGTCAGCAGATGGAGTGCATCACCTGCGCCTTATGCATCGACGCCTGCGACGGCGTGATGGACAAGCTCGATAAGCCGCGCGGCCTGATCTCCTATGCGACGCTGAGCGAGTATGCTGCCAACATGAGCCTTGCGACCAACGGCGGCACGGTTGCCGTACAGCCGAACCTCGTACGAAACCCTGGTGGCAGCTTCGTCGAGGGCATTCGGCACTTCAATTGGCGGGTGATCTTCAGGCCGCGCGTTCTTTTCTACGCCGCTGTATGGGCAGCGGTCGGGGTGGCCATGCTCGTGCATCTGGCACTCAGGGAGCGGCTGGAGCTGAACGTGCTCCACGATCGCAATCCGCAATATGTGCTGGAGTCGGATGGATCGATCCGCAACGGTTATACGCTGCGCGTCCTCAACATGGTCCCGGCGCCGAGGAAAATCGATATCCGACTAGAGGGCGCAGTAGGAGCGACGATGAAGATCCCCGAACTCTCGAAGGAGGAAGGCCGGCACTTCACTGTCGATGCGGATCCGGACGCGGCCACCTCGCTCAAAGTGTTCGTAACGCAACAGGCCAAGGCGGAGACAATCAAGGAATTCCTGTTCGTCATAGAGGACGAAAATCACGCGGATCGGGCGACGTACCGGGCCGCTTTCAACGCACCGGGAGCGCCGAAATGAGAAGCCAAGTTACCACCGGACGTCCCTTCACCGGCCGCCATATGCTGGTCGTCATTGTTGCGTTCTTCACCGTCGTGATCGGAGTGAACGTGACGATGGCGGTTCTCGCGTCCACGAGTTGGAGCGGCCTTGTGGTGGAGAATACCTATGTCGCAAGCCAGGAATTCAACAGCAAGGCCGCAGCAATGCGCGCTATGGCTAGCAGCGGCATTTCCGGCGATCTGTCCTTGCGCGGCAATGTCATTCACTACGATATTCACAATCGGGACGGGTTGCCGGCGGTGGTCGACGACGTGACGCTGACGTTCAGAAGACCCGTGGGCGACCGAGAGGACTTCGTGCTTGCACTGACCAAGACGAGCGAAGGCCATTTCGAAGCCAAACATCGCATTGAGGGAGGCGACTGGATCGTGGAAACCATCTCGCGCAGAGACGGTGTCACGGTAATGCATGAGGCCAGGCGCATCGACACGGCGGAGTTTGGACAATGACCTGCTGCACCATGGACGCGGAAAGCGTCATGACAATGAGCAAGTGCTGCGCCAGTACCGAGGAGATCGTCCTGGCCAGCCATCCGCTGGGGGAGGGCCTTCGCCAACTGGACCTCAGCGTTCCCGATATGCACTGTGGCGCTTGCATCTCGACCATCGAACGGTCTTTGCGCAGGTTACCCTATGTGAAGGGCGCGCGAGTCAACCTGACCGCTCGGCGGGTCAGTTGCACCTATGTCGAGCGCATTGATAATACTGTCATCGATCCGTCGGGTATTCTTTCCGCGATCACCGAAGCCGGCTATCGGGTGCATATTTTCACTCCCGCCGCGTCCCAGACGGATAGCCTGCGCAATCAATTGCTCCTGGCCGTTGGTGTCTGCGGCTTTGCCGCAGCGAATATCATGCTGCTCTCGGTATCAGTCTGGTCCGGCGCAGATGCGGCGACGCGAGACCTGTTTCACTGGATTTCCGCGATGATCGCCGCGCCGGCTCTTATCTATGGTGGCCGTTTCTTTTTTCGCTCGGCGTGGAATGCCTTGAAGCATGGGCGGACCAACATGGACGTGCCCATTTCTCTCGCTGTCACGCTCTCCTATGCCGTATCATTATGGGAGACGATCCATCACGGAGAGCACGCCTGGTTCGATGCCTCCGTTTCGCTGCTATTCTTCCTGCTGATCGGTCGCGCGCTCGACCATATCATGCGCGAGAAAGCGCGAGCTGCGGTCAATGGCCTTGCTAGGCTCGCACCCCGCGGTGCCTTGTTGATAACGGCCGACGGCAGCAGGCGATATGTTTCGGTAGAGGACATAGGCATTGGCGACCATATCTTTATCGCCGCCGGCGAGCGCGTCCCCGCCGATGGCGTCGTGATCGCCGGCACGAGCGAACTCGATCTCTCCATCGTCACAGGCGAGAGCGTGCCGGTCGCAGTCGGGAATGGCACGGAGGTTCGGTCGGGTTCGATGAACCTCATGGCCTCGTTGACCATTCGCGTCACGAAGACGGCGGAGAACTCTCTGCTCGCCGAGATTATCAGCCTCATGGAAGCTGCCGAAGGAGGCAGGGCGCGCTATCGCAGGATCGCGGACCGAGCTGCAAGCCTTTACTCACCGGCAGTCCACCTGCTTGCGCTGGTTTCGTTTCTTGCCTGGGGTTTCATCGGTGGGGATTGGAAGCATGCGATGCTGGTCGCGGTTGCCGTTCTCATCATCACCTGCCCGTGCGCGCTTGGTCTTGCCGTACCGGTCGTCCAGGTCGTCGCCGCTGGGAAACTGTTTCGCGGCGGCATCATGATCAAGGATGGTTCTGCTTTGGAACGTCTCGCCGAGGTCGATGCCGTCGTGTTCGATAAGACCGGTACTTTGACGATGGGCCAGCCATGTCTCATCGAAATGTTGGGCGCGGGGCCGGAGGAAAGGGCGATTGCGGCCGGTCTTGCCGCGCATTCCCGGCATCCACTCTCCCAGGCGTTGTTGCGTAGTGCTGGCAACAATGTCCGCCGGTTCGACAGCGTCATCGAGATTCCGGGTGCGGGCTTGGAAGTCGAAACCGCTGGCGGCCTATATCGTCTCGGCAATATGGAGTTCGCTTGTTCGATCCCGCCCCGCGAAGAAAAAGAAGCGGTTGACTCGCTCTCCGAGGTCGTTCTGTCGAGGAACGGTATCGCACTTGCCCGATTCTATTTCGAAGACACGCTTCGTCCCGGAGTAGCCGTAGCCATTCGTCAGCTCAGTCTTGCGGGGCTGCAGACGATGATCCTTTCTGGCGATCGCCAAGCAGTCGTCGAATCGACAGCGCGGCTATTGCATATGGATCGCTGGATTGCGGAATTGGATCCGAAGCAGAAAGTCGAAGAGTGCGCACGCTTAAACGAGGCGGGCAACAAGGTCATGATGGTTGGCGACGGTATCAATGATGCGCCGGCACTTACGGCGGCGCATGTGTCGATGGCTCCCGCAACCGCCTCCGACATTGGCCGACAGGCGGCAGACCTCGTTTTCCTGAAGGATCGCCTCGACGCGGTTCCGGAGGTGATCTGCGTCGCGCGGCGTACGGCTGCTTTGATCCGCCAGAACTTCGCCCTTGCCATCGGTTACAATGTGCTGGCAGTTCCCATCGCCATCGCGGGCTATGCGACGCCGCTTATCGCCGCTGTCGCCATGTCGACGTCGTCGCTGATCGTCGTGACGAATGCATTGCGACTCAACGACTGGAATCGACGAGAGCAACTTAGGCATGCTGGCAAACATGCAGCCTCAGCAGGAGAGTCCATATGAATATGCTGATCTATCTGATCCCGCTGGCATTGTTCATGGGTACGCTCGGGCTGGGAGGCTTTCTGTGGTCGCTAAAGAGCGGACAGTATGATGATCTGGAGGGAGCATCGTGGCGCATCTTCGTGAATGAGGATAATGCACCCGAGGGGGCGCAACAAACGACCAGCGCCAGCGCAGACGACCCGACGAAACTGCTAAATTCTCGAGTGCCTGGAATCCACCGACCGTCTAACACGAAGAGGCTTTTCAGAAATGACGATTCGAAACCGCGTTGAATTGCGCGAGGCTCTCTGCCGAGATAGTCGAACTCGTCTCATGCCAAACACGATGATGCAAAGCTGCAGCAAAGCCCTTTTCCAATGATGCCGCTGTTATTCCAATTCGATGTTGGGGCAAGCGTCATTCAAGTGCCTGAACGTTGCGAAATTGCCACACAAGTCTAGGGTTTGTCTGCGACAGGCAGTCCGATTTTCTTTAGTTGAGCCGCCTCAAATCCTGACGTGCCAGCCGATGTTATTGCTCCTCGATTCACGAATTTCAGATCGAAGGAGACAAGAATTGACTTCCAACGCCATCGTACGAGCCATCATCGCCACTGCAATATTGGGTACCCTGAGCACCGTGGAGGCTGCCGATCTGACGACACCACCAAGTAGGGCTCCCATTCCCGCGGCAGCGGACAGAAATCCATGGCAGATGCGGCTGCGGGCGCTTGGTGTGATCACAACTGACTCGGGGCGCGTAGACGGCTTGCCGGGTTCGGATCTTTCCTTTTCGGACACGGTCGTGCCGGAATTCGACATCTCGTATTTCTTCACCGATAATATCGCCGCCGAACTCATCCTGGCCACAACCTACGCCAAGGTCCATGGCGGAGGCTCGATTTCAGCGCTCGGCGAGATCGGCAAGACTTGGCTGCTGCCACCAACGCTCACCCTACAATACCATTTCACCGACTTTGGCGCTTTTCGGCCCTATGTCGGCGCCGGCCTTAACTATACGCTCTTCTACAACCAGTCAGGAAAAAGTGCTCGCAGCCTTGATGTCAAAAACACCTTCGGTGTCGCGCTCCAGGCCGGCTTCGACTATATGATTGACGACCACTGGGGTGTGAACTTTGACGCAAAAAAGATCTTCCTAAGACCTGATTTCGACGCCAACGTCGGCGGCACCGGTGTCAGCGGCAAGGCCAGGCTCGATCCATGGCTGCTTGGCGCGGGCGTTACCTATCGTTTCTAAACCCTCATGAAATCGCTTGGTGTTTAGCGACTTGCGTCATTCAGGGCTCGAGGAGCATTTGGATGGCGTTGCCGCCAGTGATGCTGGGTACGTGCATGCCGACTTAGTCATCAAACTTATGAGAAGCAAGGTCAGCTCGAAGTGGAGTAGCTTGAGAAATGGAACAATTCGCAAGCAAGTCACAGCACTGCAGAGCTCGCAAAGAGTTCACTTGAGCCTCGTATCCAGGTGTGGCCCGAAATTCTGCTCGTACGAATATCGCACGACATCGACGCCATATGCAAAAGGAGGGGCTGGATAGGAGGGTCGCAAAATGCCCATAAGGGGGCGATCTCTATATGCCTATGGGAGCATGACATTGCGGATTCTCGTTAAGGGCGCTGGAATTGCCGGCCTAACGGTAGCACGTGAACTTTGCGCGCGCGGCGCTCACGTAACAGTCGTCGACCCGCATCTTGGATTCGGGCGCTCTGCGTCCTGGCTCGCCGGCGGCATGCTGGCTCCCTGGTGCGAGCGGGAGAGCGCCGATGAGAGAGTAATGACGTTGGGGAAAATGGCCGTGAAATGGTGGGATGCCGTCGTGCCTGGCCAAGTCATCCGTAAAGGGACACTGGTCGTCGCACCTCAACGGGATTCGGGCGAACTCCGCCGCTTTGCGGCCCGTACGTCTGGGTATGAATGGTTGGACGAAGAGGGTGTAGCCGAGCTTGATCCCGCCCTTGCACGGCGTTTTCGCAGAGGCCTGTTCTTCCAGGGCGAAGCGCATCTGAACCCACGTCAGGCGCTACGGACGTTGAAAGAGCTGCTGTCGACAAAGGGCGTCGTCTTTACCGGCGACGATGCGAGCGAAGACGATTTCTCCGATAGCGTTGATTGCACAGGTGCTGCCCGCATCGGGCAAAGTCGCGATCTGCGCGGCGTGCGTGGCGAAATGCTCTATCTGCATACAGAGGAGGTCACGCTCGCCCGGCCCGTTCGCCTGCTACATCCACGCTTTCCCGTCTATATCGTCCCCCGCGGCGAGGGTCTGTTTATGGTCGGCGCGACGATGATCGAGACCGAATTCGACGGCCCGATCACTGCGCGCTCGATGATGGAACTGCTGAACGCAGCCTATGCGCTGCATCCAGCTTTTGCGGATGCCACTATCGTCGAAACCCGCGCCGGCATCCGCCCGGCCTTTCCCGACAATTTTCCGCGAGTAATGCGGGAAGGCAAAGTCGTCCACGTGAACGGCCTTTATCGCCACGGTTTTCTGCTGGCACCGACAATGGCGGCAGAAGCCGCCGATCTCGTCTTTTCCGATCGGACGACGCAAAGGAGTTTCCAATGCACCTGATCATCAATGGCGAAGCCCAAACGATCGCCCGTACGACGCTTTCGCAGCTTTTGGCCGCACTCGACTATGAAGGCGACTGGCTCGCAACCGCCGTCAATGACGAACATATCCTGGCCGACAATAACAAGATCGAGATCCTGACACCCAAGCAGGGAGGCTGATCATTGCTCGATCTCTATGGAAGCCAGATTGGCTCACGCCTGCTGCACCGTACCGCGCGCTCTCCCTCGCCAGCCGTCCTCGCCGAAGCGGTCACGCGCCGCAGAGTCTTGACCGCATCGGGGAATGGAAGGCGCGAATCGGCAGCATAGCGCTTGTGGTGATCGTCGGCCGACTATGGAACGCATTGCCGGCATCTTCGAGAACGGGGCGGATAGTGCTGCAGTGGTGACGGATATTGTCTTGCATGCGAATCCTAAGCTGAATCAGGCAATGGATAGTAGTAAAAACGCCTAAAGGTGCCCTAAACACCATCGCGCATTGGGAGCTGAAGTGCCGGGACACTGCACCCATGCCTAAAATGAACAATTTTGAACCAGCAAACAAAATGGACGCTACGGCAAAATTCGGGATGCGTGGCTAACGACACGTCCCGGTTAATCTTTTAGAAAATAAGCATAATCGCAGTGCAGTTAAGACAGAAATGCAGGACAAATCTATAACAAATCAACCTTCAGGGGGACGTCTCATGGAACCTAACCGACCCACAACAATACAGATCGGCGCCCTACAACATGATGCGAATAATCCATATCGCGTCATCAAGCGCGAGGAGGTGCTTGCCGAGGCATTCCGAGAATTCGTGCTGACGGCAGTCGCTGCAGGTTGGAAGGAGCCGGAGGTCGCTTTGACCTTGGCCGATATCGCAGATGACTACGTTATGGCGCCGCTCGAAGAGCTGCCGCAAATTAGTATTGAGTTCCATCTGCTTTCGTCTGTGGTATCCCGCAAGATGGCTGTTAACAACTCTTCATCCAGCCGGTCGGCAAGTCGCTTAAAACGAGCTGGCTTGCCGGCGGTATAACCTGCATGCCGAAGGGCTCCCGTTGCATTGTTGCAAAGAGAAAACCTCAGGCCGTCTTACTATAACAGCGCCTCGATTCCCTCACATAGGCATCGAAAGCGGCTGCAACGGCGCGGATCAGAAAGCGCCCTTCTTCGCGCAAACGAATGATGCCGCCCGCGTTTTCGATTATTCCGTCGCTCTCGAGCATTGAGAGCCTGGGGTTGCCGTTGAGAAGCGCGTGTGGGTCAAAACCGTATGTGACGGCCAATGCCGGGACGTCTACCTGAAAGTCGCACATCAGGCGCTCGATGATACTTGCCCGCATGCGATCTTCGGCCGACAAGCGCCAGCCTTTCGTTGTGGCCAAGCGTCCGGATGCGATCCGCTTTGCGTAACGATTGGGAAGTACCTCGTTTTGAACATAGCCGCCGGGTATGCGGCCAATCGCCGACGAACCCAAGCCGATAAGCGTCTCACAGGCGTCGGTCGTGTAGCCCTGAAAGTTGCGATGCAATTGCCCGTTTGTCTGCGCGGTTGCCAAACTGTCGTGCGGCCTGGCGAAATGATCGATCCCGATGCGGCGGTAGCCCGCCGCAACAAGGTATTCCGAAATTGCCTTTGCCTGGGAAATACGGCTTCGCGCATTGGCGAGAGCGGCTTCGTCGATCAGCCGTTGATGCTTCTTGAAGGAAGGTACATGCGCGTAACCGAAGACTGCGAAGCGGTCCGGCGCCATCTCGATCGCTGCCTTGGTAGTCTCGATGCAAGATTGAACCGTCTGGTTTGGCAGGCCATACATAAGATCGAAATTGATGCTGGCGATGCGCGCCCGCCGCAGCTGAAAAACCGCCTCCATTGTCTGTTCTTCGCTTTGGATGCGATTGATCGCCCTCTGGACCGCCGGATCAAAGGTCTGAACCCCGACACTGGCGCGGTGCACCCCTGCTTCCCCGAGAACAGTCGCCATCTCTTGATCTAGCGTCCTCGGATCGATCTCCAACGCGATTTGAGTCGAACCTGTGAACTCGAAATGTTTGTGCAAAAGCTCAATAAGCTCAAACACTTTCCTCGGCCCCATGGTCGTTGGCGTTCCGCCACCAAAATGTAGATGGTCGATCCTCACCGGCGCCCCGGTCCGTGCGGCCACGAGGCGTACTTCCTCGCGCAGCATTCGCAGGTAGTTGGCGATCGAGCTGTTGCGCGCATTCGTGGTGTGACATCCGCAATACCAGCATATCGATGGACAAAACGGTATGTGGACGTAAAGCGATGCCGCTTTCTCAAGCGACATAGCGGTAAGCCAATTCTCATAAGTGCTATCGTCAACGTCGGGGGAGAAACACGGCGACGTCGGATAGCTGGTGTAGCGGGGCAGGCGCTCATCGCCGTATTTTTCAATAAGTGCCGATTGCATGCGAAATCCTTCTACGGAGTGCAGCCTAGAATGCGGCCATTCTAGGCACACGCTTTGCATGGCTCTTTGATCGACAACAAAGAGCGCGACGGATTTCTTTGAATTATTTTCAAAATCGCGGCGCCGAGGCAAAGGAGGCGCAGCATACTCGATGAAAAGAGTTCAGCTTAGTTTTGATCTACCAGCGAGATGCTCGGCATGATGACAGTACCTTTTTCCCTGGTGGATCACAAAATGCATTCACAAGGCGTTGGCGGGCTCGCTTGGATGCTTGTCCGGTTGCGGAACAGACCGATCGCCGCCTATAGTGTCGCCGCCGCTGCTCCATTCGGCGTCCTCGCACTGAGATTGGCCCTGTCCCAGTTCACGAGCGACGATCTTACCCTATTGCCGTTCATTCCCGCTATTCTCGTGGTCGCAATCATCGGCGGCGGAAAGCCGATTTCTCTAGCGGCGGGCATGTCGCTTGGTGCTGATGTCCTTGTTCAGCGGCTGAGCGACGCGGCTGACGCGACGGTCTTTGAACTGGTTTCCTTTGGCGTTGCAGTCCTTCTGATTGCTTGTCTGGGAGAGGCGTTGCAGGCGACGAGACACGCCATCAGCGAGGGGCAGATTGCCCTCACAGCCCGCACTGCGCATCTGGCATCGATATTGGACAAAGTGCCCGATGCGACGGTGATCACGACCCGCGACGGTGAAATTGTTTCCTTCAACGCCGCCGTCTTGCGACAGTTCGGGTATGCAGAACGAGAACTCGTTGGCGCGAACCTGCGACTGCTGATGCCTGATCCATATCGCGCCGTCCACGGCAGCCATATGCAACGGCAACTTGGAACCGGCAACAAGCGAGTCACCGACGATCAAGTTGTTGTCGGACGCAGGAAGAACGGATCGACGTTTCCCCTCAAGTTGACCGCGAGCCAGTTGGAATCGGGTGGTGGCTTATTTTTTATCGGCTTCCTAAGAGACCTTACGGAGCGGGAAGAAGCTGCTGCTCACCAGCAGCGAATCCTGGCGGAATTGGCAAGATTGGCGCGCCTAAGCGAGATGGGCGAGATGGCATCCGCCCTTGCGCATGAGCTGAACGAACCACTGTCGGCGATCGCAAATTATGCTTGCGGATGTACGAAGCTCTTGAGCGGCATGGACAACAATGTCCCAGCGGGCATCAGAAACGCTTTGCAGGAGATTGAAAGTCAGTCCCTTAGAGCGGCGAAAATTATCAAACATCTCAGAGAATTCGTCACGACAGGTGACACAGAAAAGTCTCTCGAAAACATTCGCACGCTGGTGGAGGAAGCAGGCGTCCTTGCCCTTGTCGGTTCCCGAGAAAACGGCATCAGGACTATATTCGAATACGTGCCCGGTGCCGAGATGGTGATGGTCGACCGTGTTCAGGTCGAACAGGTCATCATCAATTTGATGCGAAACGCCATAGAAGCTATGCGCCACGTCGAGCATCGTGAGCTTACAATTCGCACGATGCCCACGCAGGAGGGCGAAGTTGCCGTTGTCGTGGAAGACACCGGCGAAGGCATTTCGGAGGAAATTGCCGCGGAGCTCTTTGAGCCATTCGTCACGACAAAGCCAACTGGAATGGGTGTCGGCCTTGCGATCTCAAAACGTATTGTCGAGGCGCATGGAGGTGAAATGACAGCGTCAAAAAACGCGGCTGGCGGAGCTACTTTCCAGTTTACGCTTCCCGCCTATGCGGAAGGACAAATGTGTGAAACCGACTGACTATACGATCCATATTGTCGACGACGAAGAGCCGGTGCGCAAATCGTTTGCCTTCATGCTGACCATGAACGGCTATGCCGTCAAGGTGCATCAATCGGGAGCATTGTTTCTTTCCTTTGCGCCAGGCATCCACAACGGAATTCTTGTTACGGATCTCAGAATGCCTGAAATGTCAGGTATCGATCTCATCCGTCAGCTGAGTGTGAAAAAGATCGCAATTCCGTCAATCGTGATCAGCGGACATGGCGATGTGCCGGTGGCAGTTGAGGCGATGAAAGCCGGTGCAGTAGACTTCATAGAGAAACCCTGCGAGGACGCCGTTATCATTGAGGCGATCGAACGAGCGTCGGACCATTTACATGTTAATGACGATAACGCCGACGAGGTCCTCGCCGTTCAAGCGCGCGTCCAATCCTTGAGCGAGAGGGAGCACCAAGTGCTTCTTGCCGTCGTGGCCGGCCTTCCGAACAAGTCGATCGCACATGATCTGAATATTAGCCGCCGCACGGTAGAGGTTCATCGCGCCCGCGTCATGTCGAAAATGAGAGCAAAAAGCCTCCCGCATCTCGTTCGTATGGCTGTTGCGGTGGAGATTGGACCCTTCTAGCTTCGTAGTGTTGATCGCACCGCATTCGGCGTCTTGCCGTAACCTTCCGAACGGGAAAAGTCCGCCATGCATCCGTTTCCTAGAAACTCAAAATTTGATCGTCATCGCTCGACGACGGAATCAATCGAAGGTAACTTTGGAGGCGCTTCCGCCGACTTCGCAGGGCTATCCTGCGCGTCGATTGGACGTCTTTACCAAAAACTCGCCCCTATTATCTTTCTGACCGGTCGGCGCCATGATTTCTTATGACGGCAACGAGCTGCTGCCTCTCGTGATGAACACCCTTTAAAAGGGATCGGAATACATCGCCGGCAATGATGCCGTTTAAGTGTTTACCCTTAGTGATGAAACCGAATTTATCGCTCCCATAAGAACCGGCAATCTTGCCCCGGAACATGGGGAATCGAGATGCAGCCTAAATTCATGCCCGCAGCACAGACTTGGACTACGCCAACGAAAATTGTGCCGCCGCAAATTGCAGGAGCGCACCTCGCCGTCACATATGAGCGCGGCCAAGAGATATACGCCCAGGGCGGGAGCGCCGATAAGTGCTATCGGGTTTCTGCCGGAGCTGTTCGGGTATGTCGCATCCTTCCCAACGGGGGGAGGCAGGTCGTTTCCTTCCATGTCGCGGGGGAAATGTTCGGCTTCGAAGCTGGCTCTCAGCATCGTTATTTTGCCGAAGCGCTCGCCCTGACAAGAATAGTGGCGTTTGAACATGGCCTTGCTCAGCAGCGGCATTTGCCGGAACTCTTTGCACTTGCTCTTGAAGCTATGGAACGTGCTCAGGAACACCTGCTTCTTATCGGACGGCAGTCTGCGATTGAACGGGTGGCCACATTTTTGTTGGATCTCTGCGAGCGCCTGGGAGGCACTCGGCAGTTTAGATTGGCCATGTCGCGGCAGGACATTGCAGACTATCTCGCCTTGACTATCGAGACGGTATCGCGTGCCATGAGCGAGTTGAAGGAACAAAGCATAATCAGCCTGCGACATGCGCGAATGGTCGACATCAGGAAACCTGATGCACTTCGTTCGCTCTGTGGCCATGTTGTCGGACTATCGTAGCTCGGCGCGACCTGTGCCAATGCGATACGTTGCGGCCTCCGGGCCGAAAATCGCGGTTTGCGCCCGCGCATGTCATTTCATCTGGGACATTGTCTGGCGGGCCCAGGTCAGCTTGTTTCGGGCCCTTGTCCGGAACTTGTGGCGTGGACCGTAGCATGGCGGTCACCTTCCATCAGGCACGCTTCAGCACCTGCCAGCAGCAGTTTTTATGATCGATGCCGATCCTGTTGGTAACGGCATCGGACATTCAGGCATTGGCCCAAAGGCCACGACCGTCTCGTATCATCATCAGGAATCCTCTGCTACCATGCCCGGAGCGAAGGGCCAGGTCCTGCCGCCAACCGGAATGGAGATCAGATCGTAGCGGCTGTTTGTCCACGGCGAGATCCAAAACGGCGATGGCTTCTCCGTATTGGCTGATGGCGTCAAGACGACGGCGGCGTCTGCGAAAAGAAAAGCGTTCGCCCTTCGGCTGGATTGATCCGGTGGCTGAGATTATTGGCCGCCACCAGGGCTCGTCGTACCCGCGTGCGAACAGAGCGGTCCGCGAGCGTAGAGGCAGCCGGAACATGTGCCGGCAAGATCGATCGCACCCGCTATTTCGAAACCAATGCGGTGTGCGAGCAGGGTGAGCAGCGACGTCGTCGCGAACGATGTCGCAGCCCTCAACGGCTGCCTCAGCGGCCTTCGCCGCAAGTCCGCTGAGCGTCTCGGCATCGTCACGACAGTGGCTGGGGGATGCCGGTCTGGCGCTCGATTCAGTCGGGTTCAAGGCCGAGCCCTATTCAATCCCGGCATTTTCGACGCGTCAATCGGGCACCGCACGGCCGACACCTACCAGAGAAGACGAGCGCCTCCCTCATAGCCGCGCAGCCCCGGAAAGCCGCAGTAAGCCTTTCGCTTTGAAGCTCTGCGAGCTTTACGATGCGCTCACCGACCGGTTCCGTCATTTGAAGACAGGCACTGTCCCGTCCGCTTCGCGCGAGTAAGCCGGCCATCAGAAATCGCTTAATTTTATGCAACAACCTAAGAGGGAAACCGATAAGGCTCTCTGGGAAAACCATCACGAGGGTACCATCCTACTTTCCCTGCTAACCAAATGGGATATAAGCAGACACGAAAATGCCCGACCGTTCGCTCGGCCGTTCACATCGGAACCAATGACGATTGCCACTGACTCCATTTTGGGCGCTTCAAGGATGTATTCGCGAATTTGGCTTTATTTCAAAGTGATCGTGGTGGTTTGAAGATTGTCGCAGCGAGCAATCGTTTGTCGCTGATTTAATCCGATCCTCGATCTCGCAGCCGTGATTTGACTTCAGCGTGCATCGGATTATTGAAGCAAATTGGCTAAACTCTTTAAAGTTGTTATAACCTGATAATGTCCTCTTGGAACGGACAGAATACGACCCGCAAAGTGGCAAAGGCAAGCAGTTCAAGTCCGTTCAAGGCGACCCACGCTGACCGGCGATTGTTGAAAAAATAAGGACAGGCGGTGACGCAAGATCTAGAAAGTTACAAAAGTGCGAGAGGCCTCGTAGATACCACCGATCCGGAAGTCGACAAGCCGATCTACCGCAAGCCCGGTTTTGACGGGAAAGTTGCGACGTTAGGAGATATGGAAGAACTGATCAGCGCATTTTTAAAAAAAACGCGCGAGGCCGAAGGCCTCTCTCGCGCGGATCTTGCACCAATGCTCGGTCTGTCGACACCCGTTTACGGACGTTACGAGCGGGCGTTTTCAAAGATGACGGTCACCCGAATGATTCATCTCTGTGAAATTCTCGGCTTTATGCCCATAGATATGCTCTTTGAAGCGGCGCCCCATCTTTGGGGACGCACGCCTGAGGAAGCCGAGGATCGTCTCACTCTGGAGCGAATTATCAGAACCCTTCCAAGCGAGGCAACGCGCGATCTCGTTCGACTGTTGAAGCGTATGATACCTCAAGATAGCGGGAGCCAATAAGACATCAATCGCAGGAAAGCTTGGCTATCTGGTAGGCACTCGGGCAACGGACAGCGTTGGTCTTCACCGCCGATCTCGCCGCCGATGTGGTTTCCATGATCATCTTTTAAAGGAACCGGGGCCCGTAGCCATAGAAGCCTGGACACTACACTCATTCGTTTTCCGGTCGCTCACCGCATGCGCCGACATCGTCGATCACTTTGATCGTGACGCATGCACTGTCGACTAAAACGCTGCACCAAGAGCGTGACCCACCAGTTAAGTTTGCCCGGCCATTCGAGTGCTTTCCTCAAGGTCGCGGCGAGCCGCCAGGCCGAAGACCGAGCGGGTAAGATGCAATCTGCCCGCGGCTGCGCGCTCGGCCATTGCGCGCAGATATCCGCCAGGCGAACTGACCTCCCGCCGATTTGCTTTTTCAAGAGTAACTGCCACCGCCACTGCTGCTTGCTGTTCGCCCATTGCTTCCACGGCGCCGCGGCGGGCATCCTCTGAGATCCCGATGAAGCGGCACAGCATCGGAGTCAGCCGAACAAACTCCTGGAAGCTCTTGGGAGTGCATCCAAGCTCCGCGAGGGCTGGGGTTGCCCGCAAGACATCTCTAAGCGCGATTAGAGCCTGCCGCTGAGGCTCCCGCTCGCTGACTGAGCCTCGCCAAGGCGTTGCGGTTTCTTCAAAAGCCGAGCTGCTGGCGGCGCTGGCTTTTGGAAAACTGTATTGTCCGACATGAGCCGAACCCTCTCGAACATTACTACTACGTCCTGATTGATAAGGGGGTGTAGTCTGTTTCTGCATGTCGTTTGCGACACGCAAGCATGTCGTTTTCACTGCGCCGAGTTGGTCTTGAGGTCGAGGGTCAAGCTGCATCAGTCGGTCCATAGACCATTCAAGAAGGACAGTCGCACGACGCAGCATCCGGTTGGACGCTTTGGCAGCAATTCCGATATAATTGCTGATGCGCTCGACGCGGTCGGCGACGCGTCGGTGCACTGTTGCACTTACATCAGCGACAGCAGCGAGGGCACAACGAATATTGCGCAAGGCGCCGCGATATCGTCGTAACGCGGCTTCGGTCGCCTTCTTCTCCGCCCGGGTATCTTTTACGAGGCGAGTAAGCTCGCCATATCGCAGGACCAGTATTCGAAGGTCGACCCCGCATCCATCCGTTATGTCGCCATCGCGGTTTCTGATAGGATACCGCTTATAGTTTCCACTGTCCTGCATCGTGATCAAACCGAGATCGAAAAGCTTGGAAAGCATTCGACTGATCCGACCAACCGAACGCCCGACCTCAAACGCCAATTGTCGGTTCGATTTAAACACGATTGGTCGCCCCGACGTATCGAAAGCATCGGCGGGGGCGGTGTTGATCAATATAAGCAACAGATGGCTTTCCGTTCCATTTATCAGCCCTGTACAGGTCAGATTTTGAGCAAGCACCGCCAATTGGGCACGTGTCACCATTCCGATTTCTGCCGATTTTGCCAAGCGCCGGAATTCGGCCCTTTGAGGCGTTATCTTACGGCCGACCGGCCGTTGGCAGGTGGTTATATCTTCCATGTCCTCGTCTCCGTTCGGGACCAGGCAAAGCTCCGCCGTTCACCAAAGTGGTGTTTTTTGTTGACAAGAAAGGAAGGGTCTGCGAGAAAGGTTTTGGCTAATTTATTCTCTTACAGACCCGCTTCCGGATTTCTTCGGGAGCGGTTTTCTTTTTCTGGTCGGTTTTGTCTCTCCATTTCAAACCCGACCCACGCGTCGGGATATTTGCGGTCAATACGAGAAAAGCATATCTCAACAAATCAATTTGGCGCAAGATATGTACGAATTTGAGCTGCTACTTGAGGTCGCAGCCGGGCAATTTCTGTACTAAGTACTTGATTTGTTTATGTTTAGGAAAATCGAAATGCCATTTCGACGCAGTTTCGACCGATCCTATTTGGTTCGCCATATGGATAAGAATTCTAAAATTGGCCGATGCTCGGACATCGAGCCAATGACTCTTGACCGAAAACGCAATGCTGCTCACGTACTTGCCGTTGAGGATCAGAGTGCGAGATGTGGATGGCTGGATGAATAGCGATAGCCGCTTTCCCGATTGGTCATTGTCGACCCGGGGCCATCAGATGAGGCAGGAGGATTGTGCCGCACGCGGTCGACGTAAGCTCCGTCCCCTCATTTGGGGTTTGGGATCTGATCTCCTGGAGCAATGATTATCTGAGGTGCGTGGAGTCGCCATCTCAGACCTGCGAACGGCGCGCGCGTTTTCGGGAATCCCCTGAGATCTCCCGGCCTGTTTAGCTGCAGCGCCACCGTAGCAAATTCATCATGGGGCCGTTTTGCAAACGGGTGAGTTAGTTGAAACTGAGTACTTAAGCCTTTGCCGCCACGCCCGGCCGAGCGTTCGCGAGCGTGGCGGTCGGATTTACTGTATCAAACCGCGATTTTCGCAAGTTTCGTTCTCTTCGAGCACGGGAGAGCGACGATCAATGCGGACTTGCAAGCTTGCCAGTGCCCCGGCAACTATAAGACCCTTTGGCGTCATATCGCCAGCCGTAGCAAAGACTGGATCGAGCACCGGCCGGCAACATTGGAAACGTGCGGCCGCATCCGCAATCGTGATCATTGGGGAACGATAAGGTTGTCCGCCGTCGCCTCCCACAAGGACAATTTTCCCCGCCAGAGGCTTTGGATAGCCATCAAAGATCGTAAAGGCGGTTAGCCCATCACGCAACGCTTCTTCGTCTACGAACAGCGAGTGCATATCGTCAAAGCGAATCATCTCGATCAGCCTGCTACCAATCAAGTCATAGATCGGAGCAATGCTGCTTCCATCCTGAAGCTCAACCGCCCCAAAACGGGCGGTGTCCGACTCTAACACGTACACGATATTTTTCATTTGCTTTAGCCTTCTATTAGAAGCGATCTCGTGCCCATAGAGATGAGCGAGAAGGTAGGGCTTGGCACCAACCCCAGATAGCGGCGACGCGGCGCAATATGCTGATTTCACAAGGCGCTGTAAATGCCCCCTGCGCCAATTTGGCACGCTTTTCGCAATCGGGACAGCCTTGCAGGCTAGGCGAAATTCGAAAGATTTGCAGTGAAATCAGGCGAGTTAGGCTGGTATTCCATTGGCAGCCTTTAGTGAGAAAGCCGGAAGGCGAGCCAAATATATTTTGCGTTTTTTGGCAAAAAAATCGAAAGCAGTATGTCAGTCGACGCATGTTTGAGCTGAATATGCAATTTTCAGTAGGCGTACCGACTGGGAGTGCAGTATGAACTCGTGCCGACTAGTGACCTCTAAAAAACACGACCTAGAGGAGCCCATCTATGAAGGGGCGCTACAGATTTCGACGAAAATGGCATTGATGTGTTTCCCACGATATTGGATCCATCGGAGAGGTTATGCCAGTGCGGTACTGTTCGGATTATTTGGCGATAGCCAATTTGGCGCGATTTTTGCTTTTCTTGCATCAAGAGAGTCCGGTGCCCGCTTTCATTTAACTATTGAAAAATAATGATAATACGCAGAATTAGCGCACGCGGCACCAAGTCGCTTGATAGAAAGCTGCGCCAAAAATGATCAAAAATATAACGTTAGAGGTTTTAACCTCAACATTTTTCCGTATAAAAGGGGGCTTGTGCGTTAACCCTCAGTCTCAGCAATGGCAGGTCCATCTTTGAAGCAATGGATTAAAGAACTCGGTTTACAGCAGATCGTTGACCCACGCATAGACAAACCAGTCTATCGGAAACCCTTTGACGGGCGAATTGCGCTTAGCGCCGAACTGGAAGAACAGATCTGTACCAGTCTTCGCGGCGCCCGCGACAGACGAAAACTGCCTCGGTCGAAACTTGCGCCTTTGCTTGGGCTCAGCGAACAGGTTTACGGCCGCTACGAAAATAAAGTCTCCCGTCTGACGGTATGCCGGCTTATTCATCTCTGTGAGGTTCTGGACGCCACTCCGGAGGAAATTATCGCGCCGGCAGCACCCCATCTCTGGGGTGGGACTGAAGCCAAAGCGGTTTTGCTGTTGGCCTCAATCGAAAAGTTGCGGACCTTCGACGAAGAGACTTTGCGAGATGTTTTCAGCTTGTTAGGTCGCATAGGCGAGACCTGCGGTCAAAATGATTGGCCAGACAGTAGCCGACCCTGAGCGATGGTGTCGAAATCGCAATTGGTAAGCAAATTGACGGTAGCAAATGACGGAAAAGCGTTGCGCTGATTGAAGTAGATCTATTATGACGAGGTCTTCTGCGCTTTGCGATGTTGCACGGGAGACGAAAGGTGCCACGCGGTGCGAAAGGGCCTCCTCCTGAAGTACCCGCATTAAACCGGCCGATTCAGGAGCGTTACTGACGCAGCCTTCCAAAAATGCGGCAGGGGAACCGCCATGCTTACGCGCGTTTTCATCCGCATCAGCATTGATTAAAGAAGGGTATTCCCGCTTCTTCCGCTGCAGCCAAGAACGCCCACCGCTTCGTCGGCAGAGATTTTGCGATCATGCGCATCAATGAGTGCTTGTTTGGCTCGGTCGAATAATTTGCCGGTTTGGTTTCCCGGCCACTCCGCCAACATGTATTCTGCTGCCTTTTCCGCACTGTCGATGGTAAGATATTTGCCGGCCCGGCGCGTTTCGATCGTCACTGGCAGCGTCCACCATTGTAGTGTCATCTTCGTTTCCTCCCACTTCCGAACCGCGAGCGCTAAACTGGGTTCCGACGGAGCGCAGGGAGCGCTTCAATGCCAGTGCCACTGCCATTTCCCAGGGACACCGAGCTCAGGGAGAAAGAAAATGATATTCACTCAAGCCGACCTTGATATCGTAGATCGTCATATCGCAGAAAGTGAAGAACAGGTTTCACGGCAGGAGCGAAAGGTGACCGTCCTTCGTATGCAACACCTGGATACGGAATTGGCGGAAAACATTCTGAAAGTTTTTTACGAAACGCTGCTGATACAGAACGCCAATCGCGACATGATTGCTGCTCACCTGAGACAGAAATGATCGCAATGCGCTCTCCGATTATGATGACGGACCCAACCGGCATCGACATGCCACATCCGTTGAAAATCGGGTGCTTCGATGACCTCTCTTCCTTATAAACTATACGATCTTTCGAGTATTCCGATGAGATGGGCTTTGCTGGCATATCCGCAGTCAATGCTCTGCGGGTGAAAGGGCAAGGCGCGATGCTTCCTGCAATAAGATCCCGCGCATCCACAGGCTCGCCGGATCACTGTTTTGAAGCGCAGGCCATTGCACGGCCTCTGTGAATGGGGGAAGTGGCAGTGGAAGGTCCATAATCCGAAGGGGCAAAACGTTTGCGAAATGTTGCGCCAGTCGCAACGGCACGGTCGCTATGCGATTGGTATTGGACAGAACCGGCAGGATCATGCTGAAGCCCTGCACGACGACCTCGATACGTCTCTTGAAACCGTGTTCGAGCAAATACCATTCTTCGATTGACGGCCTTCGTGAATTCCCGAATTTGGCCGCGACGTGCCCCATGGACATGTATCTGTCGAATGTAAGCGGCTGTGATAGCTCTTGGTTCCTGCCACAGCCTACGCATACGAGCCTCTCCTCAAACAGTTTCGCTCGAGGATGTCCAGTTGGCATGAACACTTCCGGAAGAATGATAAAATCGACTTCGCCACGGCGCAGAAGCTCGTCGTAATCATCGGCGAGGGGCAGGAATTCGAAGCTCACGCCTGGTGCTTCCCGCGCAGCACGCTTCACGACCTTTTCCATAAACACGAGCGTGAGGAAATCGGAAAGAATGATCCGGAAACGGCGATCCGATTGAAAGGGATCAAACGGCTCCCAGGAAATGATGGAAAGCTGAATATGGAGCAAGGCTTCGCGGACGGCAGAAACGAGCCCTTCCGCGCGGGGTGTCAGGACAAGTTCGCGACCATTCATCGTAAACAGTTCATCCTCGAAATAGACACGCAATCGGCCGACAGCAGCGCTCATCGCAGGCTGGCTGAGATTGATGCTGCGTGCCGCGGCCGTGAGGTTACGCTCGGTCATCAATGCGTCGAGCGCTACGAGAAGATTTAAGTCCAAGCCTTTGAAACGCATTTTTTCCTTCATTCAAGATGTGGATGGTTGCCATCCAAACAATCAATTTTACCGATTCGGCATGATGGTGCATGAGGAAAATGTCGATAACCTGACAAGTATGTCGATTAGCAGACGAGTACATCGGCGCAAGCTTACGAACGACAGAGAAATGTCGGAAGTATTCAGAGAGTTGATCATCTCAGACGCGAGCGGAATAGAAAGGTTCTACTATCACGATTGTTTGCCGTTGCGACCGCCTGGCGCGTATGACGTGCGGTAGACAAGCAGTTGCTGCAATCACACGCTGTTTCCCTCAGAACTACAGCAAGAAAAAGGAGGTCTTTGCATGCGCTCAAAGGTGCGGTGGAGACTGTGCTGGGAAAACGAGTTGGAACTCGCCGAGCATATCGAGCTCGCCGACTTCTTTCGGATGACCTATGGGCCAACCGGGCCCTTTAATGCAAAACCATTCGAGGGCAGTCGAAGCTGGGCGGGAGCAAGGCCCGAACTTCGTCTCATCGGCTATGATTCCAATGGTGTCGCGGCTCATCTAGGCTTGCTACGCCGATTTATTAAAATTGGCGCAATCGATCAGTTGGTGGGTGAGCTCGGACTATATGGCGTACGTCCGGATCTCGAGGGATTGGGGATCGGGCATTCAATTCACGCCATGCTTCCTGTGCTGCGCGAACTCGCCGTTCCATTTGCTTTTGGCACAGTTCGACCCGCATTGCAAAAGCACATCGAAAGGTTCGGCCGTCACGGTCCGGTAACGATCTTATCGGGGATTCGTGTGTGGTCCACTCTACCTGAGGCGCGCCTCGACAAGCCCCCCACACGCATTGACGACGCGCTTGTCATCGTCCTGCCGATTGGAGGGTCCATCTCCGATTGGCCTGCCGGCACGGTAATCGATCGGAACGGGCCAGAGCTATGACGCAACTTGATTGCTTATACGAAATGCCAGATGCGTGCGTTGACGGCACCAACCAGCCGAGCATCTATCTGACATTTGACGACGGACCTCATCCCTTCTGTACGCCTGAGATTCTAGATGTGCTGGCGCAACATCAGGCGCCCGCAACCTTCTTCGTTATCGGAACTTACGCGGCCGAGCGGCCGAAACTCATCCAACGTATGATCGCCGAAGGGCACAAGGTCGCCAATCACACGATGACCCACCCGGACCTTTCCAATTGCGGTCCCGGCGAAATAGAACATGAGATATCTGGGGCGAGCAGGGCTATCAAGACTGCATGCCCGCAGGCGTCGGTGCAATACATGCGCGCTCCCTACGGGAGCTGGACCCAAGACGTTCTTTCCGTGTCGGCGAGTTCAGGGCTGGAGGCCGTCCACTGGTCGGTGGACCCGAGAGACTGGTCTCGTCCTGGCGTCGACGCCATTGTCGATGCAGTGCTCGCCTCTATCCGTCCCGGCGCAATCGTTCTGTTGCACGACGGATGCCCTCCAAGCGAGGCTGAGCCGAGCACAGATAGCAGTCTGCGCCATCATACCATCATGGCACTCTCTCGCATCATCCCAGTCGTGCGCGACCGCGGATTTGTAATCCGCTCGCTTCCTCAACATCACTGAAAGCGATATTCATGAATCTGCTCGACGCAACCAGCACTGCCGCTATCTCCCTTTATGCGCTGCTCTCGACGGCTTATAAAAGCATGCAGGTCGTTTATGCTCGGCCGACCGACGAACAATCGACCTCGGCAGAGCCGATCAGTTCGGCGCATTGGCCGAGCGTCGATGTCATCATACCCTCCTTCAATGAGGATCCGGGCACACTCTGGGATTGCCTGGAGTCCATCGCGCAGCAAGAATATGCAGGGGATCTGAATGTCTATGTGGTTGATGACGGTTCCAGCAATCGCGACGCCATCACGCCCGTCCACACGGCATTTGCACGCGATCCAAGATTTACATTCATTCTGCTCAAGGAGAATGTTGGAAAGCGCAAGGCGCAGATAGCGGCGATACGCCGTTCCTCTGGGGATTTGGTCCTCAACGTCGACTCCGACACCATCCTTGCCCCAGACGTCGTCGTGAAACTTGCACTCAAGATGCAAGATCCGGCAATTGGCGCGGCTATGGGCCAACTTGCTGCCAGCAACCGCCACGAGACCTGGTTGACCCGTTTGATCGACATGGAATACTGGCTGGCCTGTAATGAGGAGCGGGCGGCACAGGCCCGTTTCGGTGCTGTCATGTGCTGCTGTGGCCCGTGCGCCATGTACCGCCGGACCGCGCTCACGATGCTACTTGACCAGTACGAAACGCAAATGTTCCGGGGAAAGCGAAGCGATTTCGGCGAAGATCGTCATCTTACGATCCTCATGCTGAAAGCCGGATTTCGGACCGAATATGTTCCAACCGCCATCGCGGCAACTGTTGTTCCAAACAAGCTGCGCCCTTATCTGCGTCAACAACTTCGCTGGGCACGCAGCACTTTCCGCGACACGTTGCTTGCAATGAACCTTCTGCCTGGTCTTGACCGTTTTCTCACTTTGGACGTCATTGGTCAGAACCTAGGTCCGCTCTTGCTCGCCCTGTCGGTGGTAACCGGACTAGCACAGTTCGCACTCACCGGGACCGTGCCCTGGTGGACATGCCTGATGATCGCATCGATGACCATGATCCGCTGCAGCGTCGCAGCGGTTCGTGCTGGCCAATTTCGATTTATCGGCTTCTCCCTGCATACCTTCATCAACATCTTTTTCCTGCTCCCCTTGAAGGCCTACGCGCTCTGTACGTTGAGCAATAGCGATTGGCTGTCGCGCGGCTCTGCTGCCAAGGCACCAGACAAGGATCGAAAGCTAGACGCCATCCAAGACCCAATTGCTGGATCAAGCCCGAGACAATCGCAGGAAAATGAAGCTCCGCTTCGCCGGCAAAATCTTGCGCGAGATGCTACCAGATCGATGGCATATGACGGCATTTGCACCGACCAGTGATGATGGCTTATCAAGGTAGACGCGCTTGAAAACGCACGACAATTATCAACTCTTAAATCGCGAACTGGCTGCTGACGATCCGTGGCGCCTCGACGGAAATCCGTTCGAACGCAAGCGTCACGCGCAAATGCTCCTGCTGTCGCTTGGCCAGGGGCCCATCGCAAATGCACTCGAAGTCGGGTGTGCGGCCGGCGCATTTACGGAAAAACTGGCGCCCCATTGCCAGCGCCTCACCGTTATTGACGTCGTGCCAGAAGCGATTGATCGAACACGCCGACGGATGAACAAGCCGGCACATATCACCTGGATTGTCTCAGACGTACAACAGTTTTGCTCTGAAGAGCGTTTCGATCTGATCGTCGTCGCAGAAGTTCTTTATTACCTCGGAGACATTGCCGAGATGCGAATGGCAGTTGGCAACCTGCTTCGCATGCTTGCGCCGGGCGGGCATCTGGTCTTCGGCTCGGCTCGCGATGCGAACTGCCGGCGCTGGGGTCATCCTGCCGGCGCTGAGACGGTCATCGCCATTCTCGCCGAAATGTTGGTCGAGGTAGAGCGTCTTGAGTTACAGGGGGACTCGGACAACGAAGACTGCTTGCTGGTCCGTTTCCGCAATCCGGTTTCCTCTTCCTGATCAATCGAAGTTTCGAGCTTAGACATGGAGACACTATGCGCATCTGTGGTATAAAGCTGACCCATGACGGGGCGGTCGCCCTTATCGAGGACGGACGGCTAATCTTCTGCATTGAGCAGGAGAAGCAAGACAACAATCGCCGATACCAAACAATCGACAATCTCGACGCAATTGTCACCGCGTTGGCGGAACACGGCCTCAATCCAAGCGATGTCGATCAATTCGTCATCGACGGATGGGATGGTGAGGTCGAATCGCGTTTCCAGGTCCTCAGCGGCGCGGCTCCTGTCACTCTCAAGGGGGCGCCGTACGTTGAACTCCACCCCGACGGTCTTCTCGATTCGCTCGACGGCTCCGGCCTCATTCTCGACGACCGGGCTTTTTCTTATAAGAGCTATCCGCATGTGACCGGCCATGTGGCCTCCGCATACTGCACCAGTCCCTTCGCCAAGGCTGGCGAACCCGCTTTCTGCCTGGTGTGGGATGGCTGCATCTTCCCGCGTCTCTATTACGTCGATGGCGATAGGGCCCGATTCCTCGAGTCCTTATTCCCGATGATAGGGCAAGCTTACGCGGCCGCGGGTCATTACTTCGGGCCATATAAGCAGCCAAGCCGCGCGGGCTGGGACCTCGGTGTCGCCGGCAAGCTGATGGCCTATATCGCGCTTGGTTCGATTGATGAAGACATCGTCGCGGTGTTCGAAGAGCTCTACGAGGAGCACTTTTCAGGCGATACCGAGCGAGCCTGTCGCTATCGCGCAAACATCAACGACGCTGAATCGTCCCTTATAGCCGTGCATGATTTCTTCGATGCCAGCGTGGTCCGATTGGAGGATAAGGCGCCCGAAAATGTGCTTGCATCATTCCATTCCTTCTTGGAGCTTCTCTTAGTCGGCGAAATGGCGCTTGCCATGCAGCGCCACTCTTTGCCCGGGCCGCAAAACTTATGCATAGCCGGCGGTTGTGGTCTCAACATCAAATGGAATAGTGCACTGCGTGCGACAGGCCTGTTCGATGCCGTCTGGGTGCCGCCATTTCCGAACGACAGTGGTTCTGCAATCGGTGCTGCCTGCAGCGCCATGGCGGCGCATGAAGGCTTCGTGCCGCTGGAGTGGTCGGTCTACAGCGGCCCGGCTTTGAAAAATGGCGATGCGCCGCCCGGATGGGAGGCTGCCCCGTGCAGCATATCAGAAGTCGCAACCATCCTCGCCAGCAATAAGCCCGTTGTCTTTCTTGCCGGGCGCGCCGAGCTCGGACCACGGGCGCTCGGAGGCAGAAGCATTCTCGCAGCCGCGACCTCGCCGCAAATGAAAGACTATCTCAACGAAGTCAAATTTCGCGAACACTTCCGGCCGGTGGCGCCAATATGCCTCGAAGACCGTGCGCCGGAGATATTCAGTCCCGGAACGCCCGACCCTTACATGCTCTTCGACCACCAGACGCGCCCGCAGTGGAAGGACAAAATTCCCGCTGTCGTCCATCTCGACGGATCTGCACGTTTGCAAACCATTTCCAGGAGTTCTGAACACGCAGTCACCGAACTCCTCATCGAGTATGAAAAACTTACAGGCATCCCGCTGCTTTGCAACACGAGCGCCAACCTCCATGGACGGGGCTTCTTCCCGGATGCTGCCGCAGCCTGCGAATGGGGACGCATCGAACATGTATGGTGCAACGGCGTGCTCTTCACCAAGGAGTGGGTCTCTGAATTGGCGCCAATTGGCGTTGCAGCCAACATGAAGATGAGCACATGTCCGCGGTAGCAATCGAACTTGCCGGCGTCACCAAGTCATACGACGGAAGGACTGTCGTCGACGGGCTGTCGTTTTCCGTTGGAGCGGGAGAGTGCTTTGGCCTGCTCGGGCCGAACGGCGCGGGAAAAAGCACTATTGCGCGCATGGTCCTCGGTATGACGCTTCCTGACTCCGGCAAGATCAGCGTGCTCGGTATACCGGTGCCGGCGCGCGCCCGCTTGGCACGCAGGCGCATCGGCGTCGTCCCTCAGTTCGACAACCTCGACGCCGAATTCACTGTACGCGAAAATCTCGTCGTGTTCGGACGCTATTTCGGCATGAGCACACGCGAGGTCGACAAGGTTATCCCGTCACTGCTCGAGTTCGCGCGCCTCGAGAGCAAGGCACATGCACGCGTTTCCGAGCTGTCCGGCGGCATGAAGCGCCGCCTGACACTGGCACGAGCGCTGATCAACGACCCGCAGCTGCTTGTCATGGATGAGCCGACGACGGGCCTTGATCCGCATGCGCGCCACTTGATCTGGGAGCGTCTGCGGGCCCTTCTGGCGCGCGGCAAGACAATTATCTTGACGACCCACTTCATGGAAGAAGCTGAGCGCTTGTGCGACCGCCTATGCGTCATCGAGAAGGGACGCATCATTGCCGAGGGTCGCCCGCATGCGCTTGTCGACGAGCAGATCGGCTGCCAGGTAATCGAAATATACGGCGGCAATCCGCATGAACTGCATTCAGCGATCCGGCCATATGCGCAACGGTTCGAGGTGAGCGGCGAGACGCTTTTTTGTTATGCGTCCGATCCGGAGCCGGTGTTGGCGCAACTGCGCGGGCGAACGGGCCTGCGTCTTTTGCAGCGACCACCGAACCTGGAGGATGTTTTTTTGCGGCTGACCGGGCGCGAGATGGAGAAATGAACGATGGGTGAAGGTTATGCGACAACGCTGCCGGCTAACGCTTGGAACTGGATTGCGGTGTGGCGCCGCAACTATCTGGCATGGAAGAAGGTTGCGCTTGCGTCGATACTCGGCAATCTCGCCGATCCCATGATCTACCTGTTCGGTCTCGGCTTCGGCCTCGGAGTAATGGTCGGTCGCGTGGACGGAGCTCCATATATCGCGTTTCTGACGGGCGGCATGGTTGCGGCAAGTTCCATGACATCTGCTACCTTCGAAACGATTTATGCAGCTTTCGCTCGCATGCAATCTCACCGCTGGGAAGCAATCCTATACACACAACTGACGCTCGGCGATGTCGTCCTCGGCGAATTGGCATGGGCGGCCACCAAGGCGTTTCTGGCCGGTACGGGAATTTTGATCGTCGCCACTATGCTCGGCTATGCGGCCTGGACGTCGATCCCCTGCGTGCTGCCCGTTATTGCGCTAACCGGGTTTGCATTCGCGAGCGTGGCGATGGTGGTCGTGGCACTTGCACCCAGCTACGACTATTTCATTTTCTACCAGACGCTCGTCCTCACACCCATGTTGTTTCTATGCGGCGCGGTCTTTCCGGTCGCACAGCTGCCGAGCGGATTTCAGGAAATGGCGCACTTCCTGCCGCTTGCACATGCGATCGACCTCATTCGTCCAGCAATGCTCGGCCGGCCGGCGGAAAGCGTCGGCCTGCATGTCGGTGCGCTTTGCCTCTACGCGGCATTGCCGTTCTTCCTTTCGGCAACGCTTCTGCGGCGCCGTCTGATGCCCTGAAGCCGTGACCGTTTACGAAAAGGAGTTATGAAATGCAGTATCGCGAACTCGGCCGCAGCGGCCTGAAAGTAAGCGCGCTCGGCTTGGGTACGATGAGCTGGGGAGAGCAGAACACGGAAGCCGAGGCACACGCGCAACTCGAGGCGGCTCTCGATGCAGGCGTAAACTTTGTCGACACTGCGGAGATGTATCCTGTACCACCGCGTGTTGCGACATACGGTCTTTCGGAGCGCTATATCGGCAGTTGGCTGCGCAAAACCGGCCGCAGGCAGGACGTCGTGCTCTCGACCAAAGCGGTCGGTCCCGTCCGTCCAGGCAAAGCAAACCTTCCCTATGTCCGGGACGGCCGCGTCAGCTATACGCGCGCAAACCTTTTCGAAGCAGTCGATGCCAGCCTTCAAAGGCTGCAGACGGATCATATCGATCTGTTTCAGCTGCACTGGCCAGACCGCAGCACAAACGTCTTTCAATTGCTCGACTATCAATATGAGCTCGATCACGACACGATCTCTATCCTGGAGACGCTGGAGGCCCTGGATGCGCTCGTCAAAAGCGGCCGGATTCGCCACGTCGGGCTCTCCAATGAAACGCCGTGGGGGCTTGCTAGCTTTCTGCATCTTGCGAAATGCACGGACTGGCTCGCGTGACAAGTATCCAGAACCCCTACAATCTTATCAACCTCGAGTTCGAGAACGGCCTTGCAGAAATGGCTGTGCGCGAAGGGGTAGGGCTCCTCGTCTATTCGCCCCTTGCTATGGGCACCCTCACTGGCAAGTACCTGGGTGGTCAGCGGCCAAGCGGCTCGCGGCTGAACTTGTTCGGACGGTTCTTTCGCTACAGCAACGAAAGAGCGCAGCATGCGGCTCTCGCATATACAACGCTATTTCGAGAACATGGCATCGACCCAGTGCATGGCGCCTTGTCTTTCGTCATGAGCCGGCCCTTCGTTGCAAGCACCCTCGTGGGCGCGACTTCCCTGACACAATTGACGCACAACTTCGCCGCTGCCGAAGTCACGCTATCACGCGAGATTCTGGATAGAATCCAGTCGATCTACCAGCGTTACGGGTCGCCGGCACCATGATGCGCCTGGTCGGTTTTTTAGTCCAATCGCGCAACCTCCGGCCCTCGGTCCGATTTGAAGAACTGCTTCAAAGAGCCAGCCGGAGGGCTCTTACGCTCGTCAGCGCAACCGCGGAGTTCTTGTGCAGGCGGCCATCCATACCTTTGTGATCAATAACAGTTGGAAACATGCGCAATGATCCATTCCCGACCGTCGCCCGAGCCATTTGTAATCCTTGCGATGCCGCGAACAGGGACGCACTATCTCGAAGCGTTGCTGAACGACCATCCAAATGTCTTGAGCAACGGTGAGTTGCTCAACAGCTATGACGAAAATTGGCCCGATAAGGATCGTCTGCGGCACAGCGATCGCGAGCTTCTCGAGCTCGCCTATATGCGCTATCCACCGAGCGGAAAGAAGGTCACACACGTCGGCTGTAAGATCAACGAGCCTCAATTTTATGACCGTCCAGGCTTTTTCGACGAATTGGCTCGCTGGCAAGGCCTCAAGGTCATTTTGCTTACTCGCAACACACTGGAATCCCTGCGATCGCTCGTGCAGGCAAGGCAAACGGGTCAGTGGCTGAAATTTAGCGCGGACAGTAATGAGCCCCCAAGCATCTCGCTGACGGTGAACGAATGCGAAGCCTATTTCAAAGCTGCCGACGATTTCCATGCACGGGTCAAGGCCGCGTTCGATCCGAGCAAACTGCTGATGATCGAATACCAGGATCTTCTTCTTAAACCGAGCGCATGCCTGGCAGCCGTTTTGGCCTTCCTCGGAGCTCCCGCGCATCCGTCTTCCAATCGCACCACCATTCAACGGCAGGAAACACGCTCGCTCGCTCGCTCGCTGCGGAATTTTGACGAGCTATGGCGGCACTTTGCAGGCGGGCCTTACGCGAAGTTCTTCGAGCTTGACGACGCGTCGGCTCCGCAAGGATAAATAAGATGTCTTTCGACAATCTGCGATACCTCGAATCCGAAGCCATCCACATCATTCGGGAAGTCGCTGCGACCTTTTCCAATCCGGTTGTGCTCTATTCCATCGGAAAGGACTCCTCCGTCTTATTGCATCTCGCAATGAAGGCGTTCTTCCCGGGAAAACCACCCTTTCCCTTTCTTCATGTGGACACCCTGTGGAAGTTTCGGGAGATGATCGACTTCCGCGATCGCATGATGCGGGAAATGGACCTGAAATTGATTGTCCACGTCAATCAGGATGGCATCGATCAGGGTATCAGCCCCTTTCGAGACGGTTCCAACGTGCACACGCACATGATGAAAACCCTGGCGCTGCGCCAGGCGTTGGACAAATACGGTTTCGATGCTGCGCTCGCAGGCGCCCGCCGCGACGAGGAGAAATCGCGAGCCAAAGAGCGGATCTTTTCCATTCGCAACGCCCAGCATGCTTGGGATCCGAAACGCCAGCGTCCGGAGATGTGGAGAACCTACAACACGCGTGTCAGCGCGGGCGAAACGATGCGCGTCTTTCCGCTTTCCAACTGGACCGAGCTTGACGTGTGGCAATACATCCAAAAGGAAAACATTCCCGTCGTGCCACTCTATTTTGCGGCGCCGCGGCCCGTCGTGCGCCGCGGTGCGACGATGATCATGGTCGATGACGAGCGCATGCCGCTTGAGCCCGACGAAACGGTCACGCAACGCATGATCCGTTTCCGTACGCTCGGCTGCTACCCTTTGACGGGCGCGATCGAATCCAGTGCGGATACGGTACCGGAAATCCTGCGCGAGATCGTGGAGGCACGCACCTCCGAGAGACAGAGCCGGCTGATCGATCTCGACGAGGCCGGTGCAATGGAGAAGAAGAAGCGAGAAGGGTACTTCTGATGACATATCCTTTTTCGATATCGCCGCATGACATGGAAGAGCATCTGGTCCAAGAGGACAAAGCACCGCTTCTTCGATTCATTACCTGCGGCTCTGTCGATGACGGCAAATCGACCCTGATCGGTCGACTGCTCTGCGATGCGCAACTGGTCTTCGAAGACCAATTGGCAGACCTTCGCCACGGCGGCATCCGCGGCGGCAATGGCGAGGAAATCGATTTCTCTTTGCTGCTCGACGGCCTTGAGGCGGAGCGCGAGCAGGGCATCACCATAGATGTAGCTTATCGCTATTTCTCAACGTCGAAGCGCAAGTTCATCGTTGCCGATACGCCAGGCCACCTCGAATATACCCGCAACATGGTAACGGGCGCGTCGACTGCCGACCTTGCCGTCATCCTGGTCGACGGCCGTCAAGGCATACTCCAGCAAACACGCAGGCATTCCTATCTCGCCTCGCTTCTCGGCATCCGCCACGTCGTGCTGGCGGTGAACAAAATTGACCTCGTCGATTTCAGCAGGCCGATATTTGATGCTATTGTGGCCGAATACGTGAGCTTCTCGGAAAAGCTCGGTTTTGCCAGCGTAAAGGCTATTCCGATGTCCGCGCGCTTCGGCGACAATGTTGTTTCCAGATCCGGGAAATTACCCTGGTATCAAGGCCCGGCGCTCCTTGAATATCTGGAAACGGTGGAACTCGACGCATCTGACAGGCAAAAACCCTTTCGTTTGCCGGTTCAGCTCGTCATGCGGCCGAATGCGGATTTTCGCGGCTACGCGGGCCGGATCGCATCCGGAAAAATTGCGGTCGGCGATCCGGTGATCGTTGCAAAATCAGGGCTGCGATCGTCGGTCAGGGCGATCATTGCCCCTGACGGCAACCAGATATCTGCCGCAGAAGGGGAACCGGTAACCTTGGTTCTTGCCGACGAGTTAGATGTCTCCAGAGGCGACATGCTGGTTGACCTCGCCTCAAGGCCTTTTGTCTCGGACCAATTCCAGGCGCATCTCATTTGGTTCGATGCCAATCCAATGCTCCCGGGACGAAGCTATCTCTTGCGGACGGAGACGGACAGTATCAGCGCCACGGTGACTGCGCTCAAGCACCAACTGAACGTCGACAGCTTCGTTCGCGAACCAGCCAAACTGCTTGACATGAACGAGGTGGGCGTCTGCAACATCATGACGCAACGACCGATCGTCTTTGACGCCTACAAGGAAAATAGGTCAACCGGCAATTTCATTATCGTCGATAGAGTTAGCAGCGCGACCGTCGGTGCCGGCATGATTGATTTCCCGCTTCGTCGTGCCGACAACGTTCACTGGCAAGCACTCGACGTCGACAAGTCCGCGCGGTCGGCGCTCAAGAACCAAAAGCCCGCTGTCCTTTGGCTCACCGGTCTGTCGGGTTCGGGCAAGTCGACGATTGCCAATGCGCTCGAAGCGCTTCTGCATACTTACGGCAAGCATACCTATCTCTTGGACGGAGATAACGTACGCCACGGGCTTAATCGTGACCTTGGCTTTACCGCGGCTGATCGGGTCGAGAACATACGCCGCGTCGCTGAGGTCGCCAAGTTGATGGCGGACGCAGGGCTGATCGTAATTTGCTCCTTCATCTCGCCCTTCCGCGACGAGCGGCGTATGGCGCGCGAGCTCATGGGCGAAGGCGAGTTCATCGAAATCTTCGTCGATACGCCCTTGGAGGAATGCGCGCGCCGCGATCCGAAAGGGCTTTACAAGAAGGCCTTTGCCGGAAACATTGCCAATTTCACCGGTGTCTCGTCTCCATATGAGGCGCCGGAGAACCCGGAACTTCATCTCAAAACCATGAGCCAGGAGCCGGCGATGTTAGCGCTTCAGATAGAAGAGTTCCTTCGAATCCGAATGGAGGAGAAATAGCGCACTGGCCCAGTGCAGACAGGAATTTTAGGAACTGAGAGCCTGTCAACAGTGAAGGGCCGAAAATCTCCTGCAGTTGCTTCGCTGAGAAGAGTATCCGGCCAGGCCAGCGGGGGCTGGCGTTTCATCAGCCTTACGGACCAGATGACCGCAGCCGAGGGATACGCCTTCAAGCACTGGATGGACACTCATCGCAGCGAGGGAATCTTCTTCGTCCGGTCCAGAAGGTTAAGCCAAAAACCTTCGTTGCGTTTGGCTTCTGCCGGTAGGTGGAGGAAGGCGAGAGGCTTCCCCGATCTTACGTCATCGCTGATTGCAGTCGGAAGCTGATGCGCTCGCCTTACGCGATCGGTTCTTTGCCATACGAGCCGATACCGGCAAGACGATCGAAAAGGAGATGTATCGGCGCGTTGATAAGTTCGCAGCGCGCGAAGAGGGGAAAACGCGAAGACGCTGAAGAAAAACCCATCGCTGCCTCCCACATATATTCGGGAGGCAGGCATGACCTCACCGGCCGTACACAAAGACCCCATCTTCTCGGGCCGCCTTAATGATCGCCTCTCGCACTTCTTCGGCAGTTATTCTGCCCTCATGCGCTGCAAGAACCGCTCTCTTGGCGTCTTCATAGGCTTCGCCGGTATTCTCTGCCGGCCATTCGTTGAGCAGGAAATCGGCAGCGCGCTCGGCGCTGTTGATCGCGACCGCTCTGCCGGCATGTCTCGTTTCCAGCATCAGAGCTTTATCCCACCATTGTCTGGTCATGGCATCATTCCTCCGCAATCAAAACTGGCGATCAGATGCTTGGTTCCAATGAGGGCGGCGCGATGCTCATCTTCGAAATATCCTGTATTCGCGTTCGGGTACCCCTCGCACGTGCAGGGTTCGCTTATCGCCAACGTGTTTCCAGAATCTCTTTTTGTCCGCTACGCGACTATCTGCGAGGCTTTGGCGCCGACGTCAGGCTTTCAAGACTGATCGAGAGGCGGCTTTCATGGCCGCAACAGTTGATTGGCAGCCGCGTCAAGTTCCGTTCGCAGGGGTCCGACATGGCGTCGACATAGTTCATGATCCAGAAGGCGGCAGTCGGTTCCGCAAGAACGACGAGCGCAGAAATTCATCATCCGCCCGCCATGCTCGGTCCACCGCAAAGCGCCCAGGGCTCCCCGTAGCTAGAGTCGCCAGGCAGAACTTAATAGCCCGTGCGAATACCATTCGGGCTACTATGTTTTCTGTGATGGCGCCTGCAAACCGAATCCTGGAAGCGGCGGTTAGGTCGTCGTCTACAAGGACGGCCGGGAAAGCGCTGCATTGTCCGCAGGCTTCGGTGAGACCGCGAACAATGTCATCGAGCTTACCGGCATGCTGCACGCTATCCAATGGATCATCGATCGTTTCAAGAAGGACGAGCCGGCAACGATCTTGTGTGACGCCATGTACGTCGTGAAGGGATGCAACGAATGGCGTAATTCCTGGAAGAGATGATTTTGGAGCGCCTCATCGAGGCGATGGAGACGGATATCGCACAGCCCGTGAGGGTCGGGCCGAAGGCATTCGGAAGCAGCATGCCGCAATACCTCCATTCCGCCGCGGAAAACTTCGCCCGTCGGCGCGAGGACATCATCAAGACCGGTGGCGCCAGAACCCGCGAGGATGAAGCCGCCCAACGCAGGCAAACCGACAAGTCTTAAGTTTGTTGTCATAACCGCAGAGTGGCAGGTCACCGCCGATCTACAATACGGTCGATTATACAAGGAAATTTGTCGAGGAGTGCCTCCTCAAAGGGCGTATATCATTGATGACATTACCATGTTCTAATTCAACAGTCGGCCGTGCCCACGACCGTAATTGAAACGAGCACTTCATGGAAACTCTGCCCCTATCCCTATTCGGATAGGGGCTTTTTGTGGGTGTGCTTGGGCATTGCTGTACGAAATACCGTTGTCATGCAGTCCGATGGTACGACGCGGCCTGTTACTCCCAGGTCTGTCGATTGTACCAATCGTCGATGTCGCGCCGCGCCCGATCTTTTTCCAAGCCGTAGCGTTCCTGGATCTTGCCTTCGAGCTGATCTCGGCGTCCGTCGATTAGATCAAGGTCGTCATCCGTGAGCTGTCCCCACTGCTCTTTCACCTTGCCCTTGATCTGCTTCCAATTTCCTTCAACTCTATTCCAATCCATGATGTTCTCCTCGTAAGGGTTGTCCCTGCAGCGGTAACGTAGATCGGCTATTTTGGTTCGCCACATAGTTGGAGGGGCCCCCGCGCGAAGCTGGGCAAAGCGAGCGCTGGGAAGCTGGGGTTAGGCCTCCGCTTTATTTCAAGCACGGAGAAGTCGAATCAAGCCCTGAGCTATAGATTCTGCCAATGCTTCCTATCGCTTCACTATCTGGAAATTTCATAATCAAGGGCTTCTTGCCCAATCGAGCCCGGCTACGGATCAATGGCAAAGTATTTTACCAAGAAGGGGTTCGCTAAAAGCGGCCATGCACCAGCAAGTCTGGCGAGGTGGCGTTCGTCATGAATGCCTTGCTTATAAAGAGTGACAACGATTGGTGCCAGTCGCTGGGCTTCATTTACATCTTTCATTAGGTTCAATCTTGAGAAAATCTGCTCGAAAATAAGCTCACAAATCTCTAGGTCACGCAGACCTAAGATTGCCTCATGGTTTCGAATATATTGGGAAAACGTCGAACCATCCTCATCATGCCGCTCTGCCGGGCTGGATACCGGTGACCCTATCTCGGGAGAATCCGAAACCATCCGATGCTCTCCGATCGTGCACGAGTATACAATGCACGTTTACACTCCAGGCAACGTTCTCGCAACTTAGGGCATCATTTCTTTGAGCATCTTCTCGGCGCCGCCAGTTTACTGCTGAGCGGGCGCTGTCGCAGGCGGCGTGGTGGTGGTCGGCGGCTGTGTTGTCGTCGTCTGGGCTGGGGTGTTAGGATTTGTCGTGCTGGCGTGCGGCCAGAAAGACCAGGCGAGAGCTGCGACCAGAATAACAGCAAGTATGGCGACCCATGGCATCCAGGGCTGCGGACGTGTAGGCGTCGTTCTGAGATCTGGGTTAGGGGTCGGCCTGTTCAAATCGTTGCTCATCGGAATACTCCTTTGAGACTTAACCTTTAGCTGCAGCAAAGGTTCCTGACGACGCGGCGTTGCGGTGGCGCTAATATGGCGCGCGGGTTCATTGGGTTGGTTGATGTCCGTGATCGAATTCATCTCTCAGGTATTTGGCGTCGTATAAGAATGGAAGAAGCCGAGCCGTTCCGGGCACAATCTTGGACCCGTCAGCGTCGACCTTGAGGCGAGCTGTCCATCTAATCATATGGTTGTTGTCGGTCGGGTCTAATGTCGGAAACTTGAGGCGACGACTTTGATCAGTTGTGACCACATCAATGGTATAGCTATCGTCTTCAAGGTGTCGATCAGAAATGATCTCCACATGAAACCGGCCACCTTCCGTCCTGGCATCGCCCTCGTAGCCACATCGCTGGATGCAACCTGGCAAATCACCCCTGACTGTGAATGAGATCAATGTGCCGTCCACCAGGTTGGTTATCCCGTTAAAAGACGGTGGATTTCCTTTGCTCATGGTTATCGAGAGCATCAGATCGTTGTCGCTGGCCGCAAAGGCAGAAGGGACTATGATGAGCGACAATGCGGCAACGACGACGGCGTGATGCATAGCAATCCCCCAATTGCCGCAATGATTATCGGGAATGATCTAAGAGTCGAGTCAACTATGCGTGTGAGCGTGGCGCCCTGTGAACGGCTCAAATTCATCGCCGTCCAGATATTCCAGCTCATGGTCAATGTGGTCGATCGCCCAACAGAGCGCCTCGATCTCGCTACTCAGGTGCTCGGCCAAGTCCCCGGTGATAATGGCGATATCGGCCGGCGGCAGGCACGCCCTGCTGTTGATAATCTTGATCTCGTCAGCTTCAAGACCGGTAAGGTGGTGCTTCGCCCGCTCGATCTGGAACAACAGCTTGCCGCGGTGATCCAGTAGGTATTCTCTCGTCTCGTCGATCATTTGGGCGTCTCCGAGGGATGTGGCTGTAGCCTTATATGCTTCGAGAACTTGTTCGGTAATCCAAAAATACTCGATATTGTCGATACGATCTCTGTGAACGAAACCGCGGGCCTCCAGACGCTAACGATGTCGTCGCCGCACCCATAAAAGCCCACGCAAGGCGGACTGAAAGGAGGAATGATGGGGACGTGATTTAGGAGATGCCGGCCGTGTGACGCGCTGACATCATCTTTGATGCGACAAGGCTAAAATGCCTGATAGGATTTGAGCTTAATCGTGGGAGGGGACCATGAAATCAGCGGTAAACGACAAAGAAAATCTGCCGCCCGTCGAGCAGGAGTGGGCCAGCGCCATGCTAGTCATTGCATGGCCGTTTGGGGTTTTTGCCATTGCGCTTTGCTGTAAGTTCTTCGTGTAGCGTTTAAGCCCCCGCTTGACCTAACGCGCGGGGCTGGCCAAGACGGTTGCACGGATGTTGATTTTGTCCGTTTGCTGTGGCTAATTTAGCGGGTTCTCTGTGGGGGATGCGCAATGGTCGAACAAACGTTCACGGACATGAACGAAATTCGCACTAAGCTTGAGGATCTCGCGAAAGAGGCGCTGGCCCTTTCGGAAAAGGCGATCAAGGTGAGCAAGACGCCGAGGATTGCCAGAAGCCCGCAACATGGCAAATCCAAACGGCCGCACTCACTTAGATGGGTCGCCAACCCTTAGCGCCGCCGCCGCTTGCTGCGGCCGGCCGGTAGCCCGAACTGTTCCTCTGCCCATGGGCGTGGCGGCGGATAAAAGCCTCGGTGCCGCTCGTCGATGTGGTCCATTACTTCATTGCCGATGCGGCGCCAAGTTGTCTGCCAACGGCGTGGCGGTTTCTTCGGTAAGGCTAACGCCGGCTAGCTCGTCGAAAAAAGTCACAGCTAGACATGAAGTATCCTGCCCATGCCTCGGCCTCGCCAGCACGCCGTCTATTCGTTCGTCTCCTGATTCCCCCAAATGCAAAAGGCCGCTGCCGGCGCCTCTCTTGGGATCTCATAATAGGGAACCCCTATTCGGCTCTCCGCTCTTGGATGCGCCAACAGCGGTCAACCGTTTCGAAACCGTCGAATATTCTGGCGCGCGCATCGCCCTTGGCGCCCTTGCTGCCAGCATCCAGCCGCGCCGGTTTCCGAAAGCGTCAGGCCGTCAATGACGCCCATTCAAGGCACGTCGTGATTTGCGTATTCCAATCAAATTTCCATTTAATTAATTCAAATTGCCCATTGAAATTCAACAGTTGAATGATAAAGTCTAATTGTTAGGCGAGACTTTCCGCCTACGTGGCTGCACCCTGCAGCCGCACTGGGCCGCCTCGCGTCCCCCGTCAGGCGGCCCTGTTTTTCCGATTCCGCATTTGTTGATAGCCGCTGAGAAAGCGGCAAAATATCCCTCCCACAAAGCCAAATTTCTCAATGTTTTTCTTTCGCGCGCTGCGCGCACGCGCGGGGGAAAAATCTGTGTTAGCGTTATCGCAATTGGGCCAAGCGCTGGGTGGGAGGGTGAACTGCCCCCACTTTTGACCGGACACTCAGCTCGCAATATTCCTCGTGTCCAACCGTGAACCTAGATGGTTTAACGGGCAGAGCCAGCCAGTCAGGATTGGAGGTCGTCCCAACAATGATGGTGCAGTCCCTCATGCCCATAAATCACGCTCTTCGTCACTCGCTCTCAGTTTGAGCGCGCGATCGGTGCCGCTTTGAAGCGCTCCCTGGTTCACGCTTGCGGCTATGCCGGATTGACAAGAGCCGCCGCAACTTCGCCGATCGGCAGGTCAATGAGGCTGATGGCGCATTCCGCGCAGAAGCGGCGTTCGTTCTTGGTCATGGTTGCGGCATCAATCACAGCGAAGCGTTGGCCGTTGGAGCGCTTTATGATCTGGCGGGCGAAAATGCGCAACATCTGGTCGTCGAAGCGGCAGCCCAGAAAGAGAAAACCTCGATTGGCGCGCCGTTCCTTGACGATTTCGGGGATCGGCGTTTGGATATCGATCTCTGTCAGAACTTCGACATAGTCGGCGTCTGACACGAGAAAATTAGCGGCGGGCCGAACGCTTCCATGAGGCGTATACAACACCGTTTTTGGCGCCGGGCTGGGCCTGAGTTCCTTTCCGGACAAATCGTAGCTTTTCGTCCAAATGTCGCGGTTTTCATTTGCCCGGGTGACGCCTTGTATCTCGACCACGTCCGTTCGGCCATTCGCGATGAGAGCCGCGCGCATCGTCCCGTCGTACCAGCTGTCGATGATGAGGGAGAGTGGCAGCGTTGCAAGTCGGGCATGGAGGGCGGTTGGCGGTACGGACGCGGCGAATATCTCCGCCATCCAGGCTTGAAGCGTCCGACGGTGCCTACGCTGCTCGATAAACTGTGCGACCGACCACATCTTGTTTCGTATCCTGGAAGGCGCTGTCGCCCGTATGTTAAGAGCTGCTGCGACGGCTTCCGGACCATCCGGTACAGGCGGTGCGGCCGAACTTTGCCGGAGCAGCCCGGGACCGAGATATGGGATTATGTCATCTGCGGCGAGCGCTTCTTTCAGCAAATGAAGTTGCTTTTCGGCGCGATCGCCTCGGCAGATCAAAAGATGATCAGATTTAGGAAGCACGGTCATGCCGCCGTCGCCTTTTGTCGTTCGTTAGCAGCGTTTAGTCCTCCTCAGATATCTTTTTTGCTTCGACCGTAATGGGCAGGCGCGTGTCTTTCGGCAGATCGGGCAGGGCAAGCCGCCACCCATTCCTAAGCAGCACGCAGCCGCCCCATAGATTTTCATTCTCCATAGCAATGATCGGCTCTTCGAGATCCTTCTTGGAAACATATGCCGACAAGCCGGTTCCGGTTTTGCGGATCATAACTTTCACGGGGCTATTCCTTTCTTTGCGCTGCTAGTCGTTTCGATGCTTGCCGCGGCTTTGTCGAGGCTCGTCAGTTCGCGCGCGCGCATGCCGACGATGATGCCGCGATCCGCCCATTCGACCGCATAGATATAGAACTGCTGGAGAAACGTGCCGATGTCGCGCACATAACCCTCATCGCCCTTCCGAACCAGGTTTTCGCCAACGTCTTTGCCCGGATAGGTGCCGTCATTCTTTATGTGGCGCGTGGCACGAACCCGCTCGCCCGGTAGAAATCGCGGCGGAGAGCCGATTTCCACTTCTTGTTCGCGCCCTAGGCCCACGGTGCTGCCTCGCTTTCTTGAGACTGCTCGGCTTAACCTCGAAGGTCAAAATCTCCTTTGGAGGAGATATTGCCTTCGGCTGCCAGCGAACAGGCGATCAAGCTGGAACGCAGGTCTTCGGTACCGGACATACCGATGCGCATTGCTGGGTCTCAAAAGCTCCCTCGCATTCTGTGCACTTCTTCGGATCGATCACGTAGTTCTCGCCCTTCAGTTCTATCGCACCTGACGGACATTCGAACTCGCAGGCTCCGCACTGGGTGCATTGGGATGCGATGATCTTGAAGGCCATTATCAACTCCTGAGGAGGTTAAATAAAACAGTTCATGCCGTCCCTGTCAGCGGGTCAACGCCAAACTCGGCGGCATAAACCACGCTGATGGCTGTTTCGATGTACTCATAGGTATAACAGTCCATTGCTCGAATGCCGGCGTCCGCCAGCCGTTTTTTAGGACAATCTCCGATCTTGGCGCAGAGCACGATGTCGATACCTTCGAGCGCAACGATCACACCGTCGAGTGTAGCATCGTCACCCCAACCGCCGCGGCAATATTGCTCGACCTTGCGATGGCCCACGAAGGCGATTCCTCTTGGAGAGGCTTCATAAATCTGGAACTCTTTCGCATGGCCGAAATGTTCGTTTATGCGGCCGCCGCCCTTGGTCGCTACCGCAAAGTGAAGCGACCCGTCAGGGCCGGCTGCTTTGACCATTTCGATCGCCTCGCTCTTGGCTGCTGCGTGATTGCCTCTCTCCCGCGCCACTACTTCGCGGTATGCCGCGCGATTGCGGTCGTCGTAGGAGGCTGCATCGGGAATGTGGTCGAGCGTGAATTCCTTGCCACGATCCTCGCCCAGCAGGCCGACGGCGTCGGCCCGGCACTGCCGACAATGGCGCATCAGCTTGGCGCCGTTTTCGAGACGACCTTGAAGCACCTTCAATTCGATTGCCTGCGGAGCCCGTTGCCCGGTCAGACCATAGTAAGTGCCATGCGCTGGGTCCGAAATCAGGGGCATCACATTATGCAAGAATGCGCCGCGCTCTTTCACCCATCGGTTCACCTCGATCAGGTGCTCGTCATTGACGCCGGGTATCATAACCGAATTGACCTTGACGAGGATGCCCCGCGCCGCCAGCATTTCCAGACCCAACATCTGTCGCTTGTGCAGGATTTCGGCGGCTTCGATGCCGGTGTAGCGCCGGTGATTGTAAAAAACCCACGGGTATATCCTTGCGCCGATTTGCGGGTCGACCATGTTGATGGTGATGGTCACGTGATCGACATTCATGCTTGCGAGCTCGTCGACATGATCTGGCAGTGCTAGCCCATTGGTTGAGATGCACAGCTTGATGTCGGGAATTTCCGCGACAACTTTTTCGAAGGTCGCCTTCGTTCTCTTCCAGTCGTAACAGGCATCGCCCGGGCCGGCGATCCCGACGACCGAAAGCTGCGGCACTTCGTTGGCGACCGAAATGACTTTGCGCAGTGCCTGCTCTGGCGTCAGCTTTTCCGAGACGACACCGGGCCGGCTTTCGTTTGCGCAGTCATATTTGCGATTGCAGTAGTTGCACTGGATATTGCAAGCCGGTGCGACGGCGACGTGCATGCGCGCGAAATAGTGGTGTGCTTCTTCCGAATAGCAGGGATGATCCTTTATCTTTTCCCATATTGCTTTATCCATATCAGCCGGCTTTGCGGCGGAGCCACAGGATGAGGATTTGCAGCTGCCGGACTTCGCATTAGTCAGCCTACTGTCGGACGTTTTGGCGCTGGCCGAGCTATCAAGCGAAATCATCGATGCGGTCATCTAGCAATTCCGTTGCTGGTGAAGATTGCAGTTCAACTGCAACACCTATGCCAGCGCTAGAAATTGATTGATGTCAGGCGTTTTAGCGTTTTGCGTCCGATTGAATACACTTGCTCCAAACGGTTTCGTTCGTTCCTGACAATCGGCATATGGACCTCGTCGCGAATGCGACACGCCTTTGTCACGCGGAGTGCCAAGAGAGCATCTTCGACCTGACGAGATGACATAGGCTTAGAACTTTTTTACCTCGATATTGTGCCGGCGCAGAGCATAGCCGACCTGACGGGGCGTGAGGCCAAGCATACGAGCCGCTTTGGCCTGAACCCATCCGACTTTCTCCATTGCCTCGATCAGCCGGTCCCGCTCTGTGAGGCGCGGTGATAGGGCTACGCACGCTGAACCATTGGGATCGCAGGCCTTGATGGGCGCCACCTCCGAATGCGAGACGCTGCCCGGTTGGGTAGAGAGCGGCGATACTGCCGACATTGTTCCACCCCGAGTGAGCTCATCGATAGGCTCAGCCTCGCGGCCGGCGCCATCGCCTTTCCAAAGACGCGCCGAAAGACATTGGCTGTTCTGGCATGCAAAATCCGAGGGAACGATCATCTTTGCGCGCGCCAATGTTGCCGTTCTACGCACGCAATTTTCCAGCTCGCGCACGTTCCCAGGGAAATAGCATTGCGAAATTAGGTCTAATGCCGGCGCCGTGAAGGCGAGCTCTCGATTGTTCTCCCGGTTGAAACGGTCGAGAAAGACTTTTGAAAGGCGCGAAATGTCGCCCGGCCGCTCTCTGAGCGGTGGCAAGACGATCGGCACGACATTGATGCGATAGTAAAGGTCGGCCCTGAACTCGCCATTCGCGACAGCAGCCTCGAGGTCCTTGTTGGTTGCGCATATGAGCCTGACGTCGACTTTGAGGGTCTTGGTTCCGCCGAGCCGCTCCAGTTCGCCTTCCTGCAACACGCGTAAGAGTTTGGCTTGAAAGGCAGGCGAGATTTCGCCGATTTCATCAAGGAGCAGCGTTCCGCCATTCGCCAATTCGAAACGCCCCGGGCGCTGCGAGACAGCCCCGGTGAAAGCGCCCTTTTCATGTCCGAAGAGTTCAGATTCCAAGAGAGATTCAGGCAGCGCGGCGCAGTTTAGTTTGACAAAAGACTTCTTCCTGCGAGGGGAAAGCTCATGAATGGCCTGTGCAAAAAATTCCTTGCCGGTGCCGCTTTCACCCCGCAGAAGCACTGTGGTATTCGTCATCGCCACGGCAGAGACGATTTCCAACACCTGTCTGACTGCGGGGCTTTCGCCGACGATCCAGTCGACCTTGGCTCGCGAACTTTGGCTCTGATCATTCCGTCCCCCTTCGGCCGATCTCCGGTGCAGCTGGATGATTTGCGGACCGGACGTGCTCAGGGCTCGGTGGAACGCGATCGTCTGGCCGACGAGATCGGCGACCATGGTAAGGAAGCGGATATCCTCGTTGTGACGCAGCTCAGTGGCGCTGTCCTTGAAGCGGTCGATCCACAACGTCCCGACCAGCTTGTGCGCAGCCCTTAAAGGGACCCCGATAAATGTAATTGGGATCGTGTCGCTGCTCAAAGATGGTTGATGATCAGCCTGAAATAGCTCGGACTTATTGGTCTCCCTTATCACCAGTGGCTGTCCGGTCGTCACGATCTGATCCATTGCAGCCTGTGGAATGATGTGGCGAGCGCCGGATTGACGAGGATCGGTGACGCCGGCCGACGCGTTAATTTCCGGCTCCCCTTCGCTCGCCAGTACAACGATTGCTCCATGACGCATTCGCAGAAAGGTAGGTAGGATATTAGCGACCTTGACAAGCGTGATCTCCAGCGGGATAGCCGCGGTTAGCAGCTTCGATATTTCGTAGATCCCGCTGCAGGAGATTTCGACTTCAGGCGTTTTGCTGGGTACCCCGGGCAAAGCTCCAACTTCTTCGACGCAATCGCGTAGGATGCGGGTCATTTTCAACACCACCTAGCTGTGTAGAATGCCCCCATTCCAACCACTGTTTGTGCTTATTTGTATAAGTAGAAACTCTAATGTTAGTTTCTGAAATTGCAAGCTGGTTCCAGGCAAAATCGATGCAGCGCCTGGCTGTGACGAAATAACGTGTTTTTGAGAAGTTTAGTAATAAAGTTGTTCACCCGAACTTGAAGAGAACCCCAAAGCCGCCTCGCGGATAGTTCCACATGACCTCGCCACTTGCCTCACACAGCACCCTGCATGTGCCGCACTCCATGCAGCCGTCGGCGGCAATCTCTACTTGGCCTTTGTCATTCAGCTCATAGCATTTTGCCGGGCAGATGCGTGTCAGCGCCAAAAGGTTTGCACTCGGATGCTCGTGCGGGCGCACCTTAATGTGGGGGCGTCCCGGATCGACCAGATAGCGATTCTGGAAAAGCTTGTCCTCAACACGCAACTTCGTCACTGCAACCGTCATTCTATTTCTCCTTCAACGCCAAGCCAATGCCAGACGCACTGCGTCGCTGACCAGCCCCCAGCGCGAGCGCGCCTTTATGAAAGCGGCCGTCGTCGCCTTTTCATTTTCGATCTTCGGCGTACCATCGACACGCATGAAATTTTTCGAAGCCTCAGACATCAACTTCGGGTATGTCATGAAGAAATTGCGGGAATTTGTATGAAGTAGGGCCGGCATGTCCTTGTATTTCTTAAGATCTTTAATGACAAAGGAATCGTCCAGCATTGTCTTGTAGAGTGCGAGGTTCCTTTTGGTCGTTCGACCTCCGCGGCTCTTGACCTCGAAAATGGCCTCCCCGGCGATGCGACCTGACGTCATGGCGAGATTTGAACCTTCTCGGTGAACGGCATTATTGAGCTGTGCCGCGTCACCGACAACGACCCATCCATCGCCGAAGAGCGGAGGAATTGCCTTGTACCCACCCTCTGGAATGAGATGAGCTGCATATTCCTTGACTTCCGAATCCGCGATCAGATGTTTGATCGATGGATGGTTCTTGAACGCTTCGAGCAACTCGTAAGGACTTTCGCACGTTGCGGCGAAGTCGGAGACGATGCAACCGATGCCAAGAGAGATCGACTCCTTATTGGTATAAAGGAAGGCGAGCCCGGCCATGCCGCGCGAGATGGTGCCGGCCGCCTCGATCACACAGCCCTCGTTGCCATGAAGACCGAAACGCTGATCGATCACGTCTTCTGGCAGAAAATGTATTTCCTTGACAGCGAGAGCCACGCTCTCCGAAGTCGGCGTCTGACGCAAACCAGCCCGTGCGCCGAGCAGCCCATTGGCGCCTTCCGCAAGAACGACCGTGTCCGCAAGTATGACATCGCCGGTACGGTCAGTGCGCACACCGATTACCTTGCCGCCTTCCTTTGCAAGTTCCGTCGCCGTCGTCTCGCAAAGGACTGTTGCTCCCGCCTCGCGCACCTTACGCGAAAACCAACGGTCGAACTGGGCGCGAATGATTGTGTAGCGCTCGGGCGTCGACTCGTTGAAATCATCCGATCGGTATTGGATCCCAACGTGGGATGTGTCATCCATCATCCAGAAGCGCTGCTCGACGAGATGCCTCTCAAGAGGCGCATCATCTCGAAAATTCGGGATGATTTCCTCCAGCATGTTCGCGTACATGATGGCGCCCTGGACGTTTTTGGAGCCCGGATACTCGCCACGCTCCAATTGCAGGACCTTCAAGCCACGGCTCGCCATGGTGTAAGCAGCCGCATTGCCGGCCATGCCGGCGCCAATGACGATGGCGTCAAACTTTTCCCCACTCATAATCCGTGTCCCCTAGTTCGCAAGCTTATCGCGACTGTGCGGCGACAGCCGTTGGGTGAAAACATCAGTGAGGGCCGGCAAGAAGCGGATCGCATCCGTTACGACGCCAAGGTGGGCGAAGTCGAAAATCGGCGCGTTCGGATCGGTGTTGATCGCCACAATGAGATCAGCGCCTCCGACGCCAACCCGGTGCTGAATGGCGCCGGAAATCCCGGCCGCTATATAGAGCTTCGGCCGGATAGTCTTACCGGTTTGCCCGATCTGCCGATCAGCCGGCATCCAGCCTTTCTGGACCAGCGGCCGTGAACACCCGTATTCGGCTCCAATTACCCGCGCAAGATTCTTCACCAGCTTCAGGTTCTCCGATGTTCCAAGACCGAGGCCGCCGCCCACCACCACATCGGCATAGGCGAGATTGGAATTTGTCGATTGCACGTCGGAAAGGAACCCCAGGACTTTGGTGACGATCTCCTCCTCGAGCATCGGAACCCCATGCTGAATGACGCAGCCGATCGGCTTGTTCATGCGCTGAGGCATCGCCATGACCCTCGGCCGCACTGTCGCCATCTGCGGTCTGCAGTTGAGCGTGTAGATTGTGCATAGTAGAGAGCCGCCGAAAGTCGGCCGCGTTGCGGCAAGCGAACCGTCCGCATCGACATCGAGTTCGGTGCAGTCCGCGGTGAGCCCCGTCAACAAGGTCGTCGCCACGGAACCGGCAAGGTCGCGACCAAGCGTCGTCGCGCCCAGAAGCAGGATCTCGGGTTTGTAAGTGGCAACCAGATTTGTCAAAGCTTTGGTGAAGGGCTCGTTCCTATAGTCTTCGAGCAGGGGGTTTTCCACGAGATAGGCAACGTCGGCGCCATAGGCAAACGCCTCTGCAATTGCCTGCTGCGTGGCGTCCCCCGGAGGTCCGAGTACGACACCTGCGAGTTTGACGCCAAGCTTGTCCGCCAGCTTGCGGCCTTCTCCTAGCAGTTCGAAGGAGACGGGATGGACATTTTCGCGCTCTACTTCGATGAAGACCCAAACATGGCGGTAGTCCTTGAAATGGTCGGGCAGTTCTTTCTTCATGCCCGCGCGGCCGACGGCGGGGGGCGGTGTTTCTTGATTTGCGGTCAACGTCATGGCTCCTTGCCGTTATGCGCTGGCGTCGAAGGCGAGTTCGTGTTCGAGCGCCGGCTGACGGGCGAAGATTTCGACAATCAACTCATCAGCAAGATCGCCGAGCGCCTTATCGGTGGTGGTGATTTGCTCTGCCTTTTCCGTCCTTGCTGTCGGGGCAAAGACGCGTTTGACGACCGTCGGCGAACCACGCAATCCACACTTGCTGAGGTCCTCGATGCCCGCGTCGGCCGCGCTCCATTTTACGATCTGACTGCGTGCAGCACGTAGCGCGTCATCAAGCGAGCCGCGGCGGATTTCGTTGGTGCCTTCCAACATAGTGATGAGGCAGGGAAGCCTGCCATACAGCATCTGGGTACCCCCTTCCGAACGACGGTCGACCTTGATTTCGCGCGCGTCAAGATCGAGGGAGCAAATCTTCGAAACGTAAGTGAGTTGCAGGAGGTCGAGGCGCTTGGCGATGCCCGGCCCGACCTGGGCAGTGTCGCCGTCGATCGTCTGCTTACCCGTGAAGACAATGTCGGGGGCGCCAAAGATCTCGCCGATTTTTGCGATCGCCTGCGAAAGAGCAAAAGAAGTCGCCAGGGTATCGGATCCGGCAAAATAGCGGTCGGTCAACAATACCGCCCGATCCGCACCATACGTGAGCGCCTTACGCAACGAATCCTCTGCCATCGGCGGGCCCATCGTAAGCGCGGTAACCTCGCCGCCATGGACGTCACGCAACCGCAGTGCTTCTTCAAGGGCGAATAGATCATAAGGATTTATGATGGTCGGCACACCCTGGCGCATGATCGTGTTCGTTACAGGATGGACGCGAATCTGTGCGGAGTCCGGCACCTGCTTGATACAGACGACAACGTGCATGTGGTCTCCTAGCTGCTGTTCAATGGCGGGTTTGGCGCTTCGTGTCCTTGAAAGCACTATCTGTGCCAATCTTTTCGAATGTGGCATCCCTCTGAAATTTCGGGGATTTCTTCTGAGGTGCCGACACTGGAACCGCCATTGTCGGCTTCTCGACATCGTTCAAGCCGGAACCATGTCGCATTCACTCCTTGCCGAAACGCTTCAAGATGGAATCGAACGGCACGAAGGTGTGACCCGGTTGGGCAGGCTTGGCCGGATTGTGATCTTCGAGCACCTTGAAGACCCGGTGCGCAAGTGGCGAGGACGTCGCAAAATCTTCGTAGGCGCGTTCAAGGATGGCGCGTGCTCTGGCAGCAATGACCTGTTCGGGGAGATCGGAGAAATCCTCTTCGGCGAGGTATTGCCCCATCCGCTTCATGATGTGAAGCCGCGAGACGTCAAGCACCTTCGGATCATAGGCGACGTCCAGCAGCGCGAAAAACTCCTCCGCGGCCGACAGATTTTTCAACCGCGCGAGGATTTGGGCTGTATCGCTGGTTCGGCCGGCGTTGCAAAAACTGTTCATAACATTCTCCCCGTTGGAACGATGCTCTTTGGTGCTCCGGTGCGATGATTTGCGGTCGCGAAAACCCCGCAGGAAAAGTCCTCGCTCTTGCGGCTACAAGTGGCTTTCCAAGTCCGAGCTCTTCTGCGTCGCGAGAGCGACGAACATCGCCTGGTTCCGTGAAGCCAAATCGTGTCGTCAGAACATGAACCCCATCAGGAGGGGTTTCCGTCCGTTTCCGGCGGCTTCAGAAAAGCCAAAGGTCTTCGCCGCTTTGCCGGCGTCGGCCTAAACGAAGAACCATCTCGCAAACTGCCGACGATACCGGGCAAGACATCGAGCACGCGGTCTATATCCTCCTCGCAATTATCACGCGACAGAGAGAAGCGAATGACCCCGTGGTTCGAGATATCGGGAATGTTCATCGCCGTCAGGACATGGCTCGGCTGCGGCGACTCAGAAGTGCAAGCCGAGCCGGAAGAACAGGCGATGCCATAGCGGTCAAGGAGAAGCAGTAAGCCATCACCGTTGATTTGGTCGAAGGCGATGTTGGAGGTGTTCGGCAACCGCTTTTGCCGATCGCCGGTGACGAACGCATCTGGGATGCGCTGCAGAAGCCCTTTTTCGAGGCGATCCCGCAGCGATCTTACTCGTCCGTTCTCTTCTTTCATGAAGCTCAAGGCAAGTTCAGCGGCCTTGCCGAGCCCGACGATGCCGGCCGTATTTTCCGTGCCGGCGCGCCGATCGCGCTCCTGGTGTCCCCCTTTGATCATCGGATCGAAGCGCACGCCGCGCTTTACCCAAAGTGCACCAATCCCTTTGGGTCCATGCAGCTTGTGACCCGAGAGCGACAGCATGTCGATCGCACTCGATTTCAGGTTCATCGGAAGCTTGCCAACTGCCTGCACAGCGTCTGTATGAAAAAAAGCGCCAACTTCCTTGGCCAACTTAGCGAGGTCAGCGACAGGAAAAATCGTGCCCGTTTCATTGTTCGCCCACATGATCGAGACGAGTGCAACATGTGGGGTGAGGGCCGCCCGATATGTGCGAAGATCAAGGCGACCTTGCCGATCGACTGGAATCTTGTGCACCTTTATGCCACGCGTCTTTTCAAGGTGCGCGCAGAGCGTCAGCACCGCCGGATGCTCGACTGCGGACGTCACGATCTGTGTGCGATCGGGCATGATCTCAAGCGCCGAAAGGATCGCTGCATTGTCGCTTTCCGTCCCGCCGGAGGTAAAGACGATCTCATGCTCGAACTCCGCACCGATCAAAGCTTGCAATTGTTTGCGCGCGGTCATTATCGCCGCACTTGCCGAGGCGCCAAAACTGTGACTGGACGAAGGATTGGCGAATTGATCCGTAAAGAACGGCAACATTGCTTGTACGACTTCAGGATCGACTCGCGTCGTTGCATTGTTGTCGAGATAGACAGATCTCATGGAAGCGATCCTCAGTTGGCGGAGTGACCTCGGTAGTCTCCGTCGTTCAGCCCTCGGGCAAGACCAATCGCCGCAGCGTTCGATTGGTCGAGTTCGCTGCAGCGACGTTATCTGGCAGTTTCAGATTTCCGGTGGGAATGTTTCAGAGGCCCCAAGCATCCTCGATCCGCGGCGACATTCCGCCGAAAATGGCCGTCGGTTACAAAGATATTTCTTTGACCTCGAGTACGCTGCCTTCCTTTGTGCCTGCCGGCAAACTCGCCTCTGACCTAACGAGGCCTTCAACGAACAACGCCGCAGGGACCGCAACCATCGCTTCTTCGACAGCTTTGAAGCATGTGACCGGATCCCGCGACTTTGCGCCACACATGACGCAAGCGGTGACGGCGAGGTGGACGGCGGCCGATCGACACCATGCGTTAAGTCGCAATTGATGATTCGAAGCGCTTCATGGGCGGTCTTGCCGACAACAAATTCGACCAACTCGGACGAGCAGGCGATCGCGAAACGGCTGCGGAGCCTCTGTAGTGTTGCGGCACTGATCACTTCCATCGGCCGATCGAATCCCATCCTCAATTCAACCGCATCCCAACGTGCGACCGCGCCGACCTTACTTTCAGCAGTGGCTGTTTGCAGAATGCGGGCGCCCTTGTGATTGGAAGATGATGTCTTGAGCTTGTCGCGATGCTTCCGCATGACTTTTCACACCAACCCTGGATGATCAGGCAAAGGACTTCCCACAAGCGCACGTCTCTGCCGCGTTGGGATTGTCGAAGACAAAGCCGGAGGACTCCAGCCGGGTGACGAAGTCGACCGACATGCCGTTGATGTGGGGTTGAGAGCCCGCGTCCACGAACAGCGTGACCCCGCCAGTTTCGATGATCGCATCGCCCTCGCGTGGGCCGCTTTCCGGTCCTATCAGGTATTTGAGCCCGGCGCAGCCGCCGGTCTCAACCGCGATGCGTAGGCCTTTGGCCGGTTCGTCCGCTCGGCTGAGCGCAATCTTCACGGCGGCGACGGCGTTGTCTGTGAGCGTGATCATAAATATGGTTCTCATTGGTCGTCGGCAAATTCGCAAATGACCTTGCATGTGCCGTGCCACAGAGAAAATCATTGAGGAGCCGCCGGATCTTCCGCTGGCAATATGCGCATGTCCGACATCACTGAACGTCACATCAAAAAGGGGCAGTGGCCTGTGAATTCGAGGTGCTCGCCAAGGCATCACCGCGCCATTTTCACGCCGCGGCCGTCAACGTAGCCGGGAAAGTTTGTAGCCGGCGCACCGGGAAGGGCTTGGGTACCAACAATGACTGTCGGGTTTGTCGATTAGCCGACAATTGGCGTTGGCCGATCTGCATTTGCACGCTCATCACATTGTTGAGAAACCCTGAAGAGTTGTGCCTACGCTGTTTGTAGGGGCAGGCTGGCACAGTTTTTGGAGCTTTCACGTCATGGCCGTCACAGCTGCAGGCGACCTTGATCAATGAAACGAAGGAGCAAAAGCGCCGTGTCAGATCTGCATCAGTTCCAGGTTTTGAGGGAAAAGGGCATCAGTCGCGGAATACGAATATCTGATCGGTGGCAACATTCACAGTCATCCAATGCCAGGCTATGGCTGCGAATGGGTTTGGAAATGGATTTTGACGACTATGTGCTTACTTGTGTCTTTTCCCGAGCGCTTGAGGAGATTGACGCTGGCCAAGCGTCGGCGACCGAGGCGACCGGCCTTTCTCGCGCCGAGCTGCGGGACGTCCTAACACGAAGTTTTCCTGCCAAGCTCATCGACGCCTTTTTTCCGGCAGAGACGAGCGATCCAGAGCTCGGTACGGAGGAAAAGCTCCTGCGTGACTTGCTACTTTCGCATGCCCGTCCAAACGATCCAGTCAGTGCCCGCTTTGCTAAAATCATTGCCCGACGTGCCCTGCGCGACGAGCATCTGTGGCAGGACCTTGGCCTATTTGACCGGGCCGAGCTTGGTCGGTTGTTTGCCATGCATTTTCCGACGCTGGCGGCTGGCAATACCAACAATATGAGGTGGAAGAAGTATCTTTACCGCAAGCTCTGCGAGGCTGAAGGTTTCTCGCTCTGCGCCGCACCCAGCTGTCAGGAATGCAGTGATTTTAAATCGTGCTTCGGCCCCGAAACAGATGAAGCCAGTTGTTAGGTCGCTTTCGCGAGCGGTGCGAGATCGTCAGCGCTTGGTCGGCGGCTATACAAATCCCGCACGCATCTCTCGGCGACGTTGAACGGAAGAAGGGATATTCATTGCTTCCCTGTATTTTGCGACGGTGCGCCGAGCAATATCGATCCCGCTTTTTCGAAGTTGCGCGACCATATTGTCGTCGGAAAGCACACTGTCCTCCGTTTCCGCGGCGATCATTGCCCTTATTCGATGGCGGATCGCTTCGGCCGAGTGTGCCTCGCCGCCTTCCGAGGAGGCAATCGCGACCGTGAAAAAATACTTCAGCTCGAACACGCCGCGAGGGGTGAGCATGTATTTGTTCGAAGTCACACGGCTCACAGTCGACTCATGCATCTCGATGGCGTCAGCGACTGTCTTAAGATTGAGAGGCCGAAGATAGGCAGTGCCGCGCTCCAGAAAGACATCCTGCTGGCGGACGATTTCAGTTGCTACCTTAAGGATCGTTTTGGCCCGTTGATCGAGGCTGCGAACCAGCCAGTTCGCGTTTTGGAAGCATTCGTTGAGGAATGCCTGATCACCGGAATCATGCGCGGTCAGACGAGAGACTTCGGCAAAATAGGTCTGGTTGATGAGCACCTTGGGCAGCATGTCGGGATTGAGTTCGATCTGCCACCCGCCTGCGGTCGAGGGCAGAACTCGAACGTCCGGTATGATGGCGTCCGGTCGTCCCGATTGGAATCGGTTTCCGGGCCTGGGATCGAGTGTCCGGATCTCATGCAGCATGTCGAGGAGGTCATCTTCGTCGACACCGCAGCACCGCTTCAATGCGCGAAAGTCGCGTTGCGCAACCAACTCAAGATTTGCGACCAGCGCTTCCATGGCCGGGTCGAACCGATCCCGCTGCCGCAACTGTATCTCGAGGCATTCCCCAAGAGTTCGCGCAAAAATTCCAGGTGGATCGAAATGCTGCAAGGTCGCGAGAACTCGCTCGACGTCAGCCTTGTGGACACCCAGATTTGCCGCCAGCTCTGACAGGTCCACCTGAAGATATCCAGTGGATTCCAGATGATTGGCAAGCGCACCGGCAATCCGCCGATCTCGAAAGGTGAATGCAGTGAGAGCGATCTGCCGAGTGACATCGTCGTGCAATGTTTCAGTAGAAGCAGCAAACTCCTCGAAGCCTGAGGGTTGCTCTGACGAAGCATTGGCGGAACTTCGAATTGATTTCCATTCTCCAAGTGGCGCAGGAGCTTCGATCCTTGTCGGCGCATCAACCTTGCCGTTTTGTGTGGCAATATCGGGCCTGTTCTCCGAGGTCGAAACGACATCGTCAGAAGTGATGCCGTCGCTTGATGCCAGCTCCAGAAACGGGTTCTTCTCCAATTCCTGCTCGACGAACTGATGCAGTTCGCCATGCGCCAGTTGCAGCAAGCGAATAGATTGGATGAGCTGAGGCGTAATAACCAGCGATTGCTTTTGGCGCTGGAGAAGGTTTGCTAAATACTGCATCCTAAGAGCGAAACCCCTATCGATCTTGGTACTTAGTCGCGCGAATGTTTATTTTGCGAGGCTTTAATTCCTCTGGCGTTCATGCTGCGGCCGAGGCTTTCAGCGTCTCGAGAATGTTTTGCGGCGATGAAATGCCATAGGGATCGGTTTGACAGTTGTCGGAGAAGCCTTCTTCCTCAAACCACTGCTCCACCACGCCGTCATCGACCACGGCCGCGTAGCGCCAGGAGCGCATTCCGAAACCGAGATTGTGCTTGGCGACGAGCATGCCCATCTTGCGAGTAAATTCTCCCGAGCCGTCAGGGATGAGCTTGACGTTGCGAAGCCCTACGGACTTGCCCCAGGCGTTCATGACGAATGCATCGTTTACGGAGAGACAGTAAATCTCATCGATGCCTTTCTTTTGAAACTCGCCATAAAGGCTTTCGAAATCAGGTAGCTGTTGGTTGGTGCAGGTGGGGGTGAAGGCGCCTGGCAGCGAAAACAAGATGACGCGCTTGCCGCGGAAATAGTCGTCCGATGTCCTGTCTTTCCACCGATACGGGTTCGGCCCTGGTAGCGCCTCATCGCGAACACGCGTCCGGAATGTGACGAAGGGAACCTTCTTTTTGATGTTCATCTAACTGCTCCTTCATAACAGACAATTGACACGTAGTTTCGCGGTTGCGGCGGTCGTAGCCGACCTCTGCCCGTATGCTGGTCAAGCAAGGGGCATGCCATTGGCCGTCAATGCAGAGATATTCTACTGTCGCGCGGGCCTTGGTTTGAGTAGGAGCGCCCCGAACAAAGGGCGCTGAACCAAACATCTTAACCGCAAGTGACCTCCGCCGCGGTGACATCGGTTGATCGCTTGCTATCGGGAAGCGTCGGATATTCACAACGGACCGAACCGTTCCGGATAGTCGTGTCAAATCCTTTAACGAGCACCGCCGGCAGGCATGGACATGGCCGCCGTGCTCGCGTTCTTTAGGCACAGCGATTTGCCGAGACAGCTCTTCTCCCAAGGCCGAGTGATGTGCCGCTGTTGCTGCTCTCGATCATATCCAGCGCCACCCGCCATCTCTTCGGCAGGACGCCCGCGCGCGGGCGCGGCGAGATTAAAATTTCGAGCGTGTCATCGCTATTGAATAATTAGGTTCTCCCTCGCGTGTCTATTCGCCGACCTTTTAATGTTCGAAACGGGACAAGAATGTTGGGAGACCGACGATTGATTCCAAGGCCTGGCCGCCGGCCGGTGCAAGTCGTGCAGCGCGGCCGCCCGCGCTCATTCGGCACGCAACTTGCGTCGATGATTTTTCGCCGCGCTTGGCGTTTTCCGATTTCCGATGGAGCATGACATGGATCAAAAGGTTTTCGTTCCAAAGAGCATCGGGGCGATTGAGGATCCGACGAAAACGCTCCGCGATCTGATTTCCTCCCCGGACCTGACGCACCTGATGGGAGCGCATGATGGGCTTTCCGCGGCGGTCGCCATGCAGGCGGGCTTTAAGGCCATTTGGGCGTCTGGCCCGTGCGTTTCGCAGAGCCTCGGCTATCGCGACGTCAAGGAGGTAAGTTGGACACATTTGATAGGGGTGGTGGAACGAATGGCGGACGCCAGCGGACTGCCGATCCTCGCCGATGGTGACTCCGGCTTCGGGAACATGAATAATTCCCGTTTAATGGCAGCAAAGCTCTTGCAGCATGGCGCCTCTGGTGTGTGCATTGATGACACGAGCTTCCCGAAAATGAATTCCTCTGTCGGCAATCGTCCTCCGCTGGACGATATCGAAAAATTTTCGGGCCGCCTGAAGGCGATCAAGGACACCACGGGAAATGACCTTGTGCTTGTCGCCCGCACCGAAGCCTTAATCGGCGGTTGCAGTCTCGATGCAGCCCTGTTGCGCGCGGACGCCTACGCGAACGCCGGCGCCGATGCAATCCTGATCCATTCGGGGGAAGCGAAGACGCACGAGGTTCTCACCTTTGCGAAGGAATGGAAGCGGCTTCCTATCATGATCGCGCCTTCGAATTACTTTCGCACCGTCATTTCAGCGCATCATGAGGCTGGCATCTCCAATATCGTTTGGGTCAACCACGCAATGCGTGCAGCGATTGCAGGTATGCGGGCTGCTTACAACTGGATCATCGCCGAAGCAAGGGCCGGGCAGATTGGGCAGGAAGTAGCTAAGCTCGACGATGGACCCGCTGCGTTATGGTGAACGGCCTTCGGCGGAAGTCGGTATCTCTCCGCGCGCGTGATTAGCATTGGTCCGCTGAGGCGGTTAGCCTCGCTACGGCTGTCTCCGGAGACCGATCCTTACGACCTAATGAGACCATTTCCCACCGAACTGATGACAATGTGGCCGATCGGCAAGGAAGTGGGCTCGCGAAAGAATGACCGCCCCGATATCATTGCGCCTCTCAAGGATGCGGAGCAGCCGTCACTCTGATTGATGACGACATTGTGAAAGAACGTGCCGCAGGAAGGTACCATGATCATCCGTTCGAAGTCGGCAATGTCGGTAACTATGACCTTGCCCCGTTGAAATAATCCATTTTGAAGTAAGCTCTGGCCCATTGAGAGGACCAGGGAATGAAGCGCAATCGTTTCACAGACGAACAGATCATCGGCATTCTGAAGGAGCACGAGGCTGGCACGCCGGTCTCGGAGCTTTGCCGCAAGCACGGCGTCAGCGATGCCAGCATCTATAAATGGAAGGCCAAATTCTGCGGCATGGACGTATCCGAAGCCAAGCGGTTGAAGACGCTGGAAGACGAGAACACGAAGCTGAAACGGCTCCTGGCAGATGCGATGCTGGACAATGCGGCTTTGAAAGACCTTTTGGGAAAGAAGTGGTGACGCCCGCAGCAAGGCGGAAAGCTGTTGCCCATCTGATGGATCACCACCAGATGAGCGAACGGCGGGCGTGTAGAGCCATCGGCTTTTGCCGGATGACGATCCGTTACGAAACCAGGCGCAGCGATGACCATGACCTTCGCGAGCGGATGAAGGCGCTGGCGCATGAACGTCGCCGCTTTGGATATCGACGCCTTCATGTGCTGCTTAGGCGTGAGGGTCACCTTGTGAACCACAAGCGGCTCTTCCGACTCTATCGGGAGGAAAAGCTGACGGTCCGCAAGCGCGGCGGTCGCAAGCGAGCACCGATGCTGGTTCCGATGACAGCCAATGATCGCTGGTCACTGGACTTCGTGTCGGATCAACTCACCGATGGTCGCAGGTTCCGAGTTTTGACTGTCGTCGACGATTGCACCAGAGAATGCCTGGCACTCGTCGCCGACACATCGCTTTCCGGCCTGCGGGTTGCCCGTGAGCTTGATCGGATCATCAAGAGACGCGGCAAGCCGAAGATGATCGTCAGCGACAATGGCAGTGAGTTCACCAGCAACGCGATCCTGCAATGGGCCGACCGGACGACAGTCGATTGGCATTACATCGCACCAGGCAAACCGATCCAGAACGCCTTCATCGAAAGCTTTAATGGACGGCTGCGAGACGAGCTCCTGAATGAAACGCTCTTCTCGTCACTGACCCATGCTCGATTTGTGCTTTCAAACTGGCGCAACGATTACAACGATCATCGACCACATTCTGGACTCGGCTGGATGACACCTGCCGAGTTCGCTCAGACAATCAACCCGCGACGTGATGCGGTGCTGCGCAGCCGGAATGGCTCCGCACCGCAACACGCCGCTACCGCCCCCAATACAGCAACCCAAAACCGCTGGAGCGAACGCAAAACTGGATAAAATTTGGGGGCAAGGTCAACTAGGCCGGACATCATGGGACCCCTCCATTTGTGGTGATGTAGGTCGCTCTCACATGCTTTCCCTCGGTCCAATCACGGAGCCGGTTTGGAAGGGTGCCGTTGATAACGACCCCCGCCGCACCCCGCAATGACATGAAATGGGCTGCACAAGCATCGACTGACGCATGACCAAGCTCGGCAAGATCGTGGGCATCTATCTCCTCGATGAACGCCTCCGGATCGTGAGTTGCCGCATTGCGATAGACGCCGTCGATATCGGTCAGAATTGCCAGTAGCGGAGCATTGGTTACCCATGCAATCCACGCCGCCACAGCGTCGGACGTTATGTCCCAACTCCATTCAGCCGAATTCGTTGTGAAGAGCATGCGCGAGGCAAGCAGAACCGGAATTTTGCCAACTTTTGCCAGGCTCCGACATTCGCTCAACGTTGCAGACGGAACAAGTTTCGAAGAGAAGGCACGATTCGCCAGCAAATATCCTGGCTCATCTTGGACAAGAGCGCACCCGCGACGGGTCGTCACCGATGGGAGAGGATGTAGGTTGTCAACACGCTCAATCGCCTTGTCGTGTAAGTCTCCGCCAGGAACTACCAAAATTCGATGTCCGCGCTCGACCAAGCGCTCGAGTTCGGCGACAGCCGTCCTAAAAACCGACGGATCATGGATGAGGCTTCCGTGGAACTTGACAACTATTGAAAAGCTGCATGAGGGAAGACTTTGGGTGAACATGTCTGAACCTCGCCCTTCCACTGTGTAGGCCAAATGTAGGTTTGCAGGGCTTCTCGATGTCAGATTCCGATGGGGAGACCGTCTGAAAAGCCGCAGCGTAGAACTGCATCCGTTCAACGCCATTTGAGGGAACAAGCACGATTCCGTTTAACTTAATGTCGAGAAGTTTCGTCGCGTTCGAAAAGTTGCTCTTCCACCATTTCCCCGGCAATTCTTTACCGAACGATGTTGGAGACGTCTCGAACGTGCTACGGCTCTTTGTCCGGGATGCTCAAGCTGACGAGCCCGTTCATGAGCTTTGGGCCTACATGATCCCGCGTTCCATCCACCGACGAACGAGAGCAATATGTCTCGGCGGCTCTCACCGCGTTGCACGACTTCAAAAACCATGCCAACTTTGCAGAGCGAGCCTGCAAAAGTATTCTCAATGTTTCCTCCCTTCATAGGGCGAAGATAGCGAACACCTCAGAGGCGGTGTCGTGAAGATTGAAACGCACACCTGTCCAATTTGTCAGATAACCGACACGGCTTTTGTTCAGTAGATCTCTCTCGCTGTTTCACGCTAGGCCCTTGAAATCAAATCACGAAACCATCGCGTACGGCGACACCGGTCGCGTTGGCGTGAGATTTGAATGTAGTGGGTCTAATGTGTTTCCGACCGGCAAATGATTGTTCGATACCGGGTCGGCAGAAGGGAAGCGGACCGCATCGAATCGTCCAATCGGATTTTGTGAAAGAAGAGAACAATGGAAGTAAGAGCGAACGGTTTGACGGGCCATATCCCCGATAACCGTCAACCGCGGCCGAGCGCGCCTACGGACGTCGAACCAAACGACGGTTTGATAGATGGGAAGCATATTGGCGGGCCGCCCCGTGCCAGGTGCAAAGTGCAGCATCCCCTCGATGGTCCGCCGGCTACGAGCATCCTGGCGTCGTTGCCAGGTCACTTAATACACGAGTGCCTCTCACCATCTTGGAATTAGCGACAAAGCGATGTGCCACGAACAAATTGCCGAATTACTTGATCGCGAGGCGATCCGTGATTGTCTTTATCGATATTGTCGCGGGATAGATCGGGCAGACGAGGCTGCGCTGCGCAGTGCGTACTGGCCGGATGCGCATGACAGTCACGGCGCTTATTCCGGCTCGGCAGAGGGATTCATAGAGTTCGCGCGGGGTGTCTTCAAGACCGAACCGCGCAACATCCATCAGATTACGAACGTTCTGATCGAGTTCATCGACCCGGCGGAGGCTGCTGTCGAGAGTTACTTTACTGCGCTGCAACGCGGCCCGGACGGGGAACGGACAATACGTCAGGTTCTGTTGCGCGGCCGCTATTGCGATATGTTCCAAAAAAGGGAAGGTGAGTGGCGCATTGCCGAGCGGACCGTCGTCTACGATTGGTTCGAGGAACAGCCCGCACCAGTGACCTCCGAGACGGAGCGTTTCGGCCTCCGGCAGCCGATCGGGGCATCTTATCCGGTCGATCCGGTTTATGCGCTCTTGAACCGTCGTTTTCTTCAGAAACGTGAAGATGCGATCCACATTCCGAAAACACCTCGGTGATGAGCGGTTTCAGATCTTCGTCGACGGCGGAATGGAAACCAACTGACATCTCTGTCTACTGCCAAGTCTCGGCGTGATTGTCCGGAAAATATGGTCCGGGAAACGGTCAGGAGAATTCCTCATGAAAAAGCAACGTGTCGTCATCATTACCGGCGCTGCAGGCGGGATCGGCCGAGCACTCGTCGACGCTCATCTCGCCGTCGGGGACATAGTTGTTGCCGCGGACCTTCCGGACAGCGGCGTGCTTGAACTGGCACGTGATTTCGGCGCAGCGGATCTCGGGCTTGAATTCGATGTCTCACGGGAAGAGGACATCCTTGCCCTTTATGCGCGAATCGACGCGCAGTTCGACCACATCGACGTTCTTGTCAATAATGCGGCGATCGGGCCCAGCATAGCCGCGACCACCGAGACCCCCATCGACCACTTTAGACGCGCGTTGGCAGTAAACCTGATCGGCCCCTTCCTCATGGCTCGCGAAGCGGCGCGGCGGATGCAGCCCGGTGCTGCGATTATCAACGTCGCCTCGATGTCGGGGATAATTAGCAATCCAAAACGCAACGCCTACGCGGCTTCTAAAGCGGGCCTTATCTCGGTTACGAAATCACTTGCCTGCGAGTTGACTTCGCTTGGCATCCGCGTGATGGCAGTGGCGCCTGGCTATGTGCGAACGCGGATGGTCGCGCAATTGCAGCGCGATGGCCATGCGAACTTTGAGGCGGTGCGCAGCCGCGTCCCAATAGGTCGCATGGCGCGACCGGACGAAATTGCACGAGCCGTACTGTTTCTCGCCAGCCCGGATGCGCATTATATCAACGGAACGGTGCTGACAATTGATGGGGGATGGACGTCGTTCAACCAGCCCGGCGAAGCGCACCCGCGAGTAAGCGAAACACCACCAGCCGAGCTTTCCCGTCCGCCACAATCAACCAGTAAGCGGATCGTCCTCGTCACGGGCGGCGCGACAAGCATAGGTGCGGCCGTTGCTCGCCGCTTTGCAGCAAACGGCGATACCGTCGTAATTGCCGACATGAACGGCGCCGCAGCGGCGAAGCTCGCGAAATCTCTCGGCGGCGAGCACATTGGAAAGCACGTGGACATCTCAAGCGAAATGGAGGTAGTAGCACTGTTCGACCATTTGCGGGAGCGGTTCGGGCGGCTTGACGTCCTCGTCAACAGTGCCGCTTGGCCCGACAGTTGCAAGTCGGAAGTTGAGCAAACACCTGCCGAGATCGCGCGCGTCATTGATGTCAACCTGACCGGTGCCTTCACCTGCGCGCGTGAGGCAATCAAAATGATGCAGCCCGACGGGGTAATCCTGAATATCGGATCAATCAACCGCTCCCTGACGATTGCGCAGCGCCATGCGTATGGCGCATCAAAGGCGGGGTTAGAAATGCTGACCCGCTGCATGGCGGCCGAACTTGGGCCGGATGGCATTCGGACTGCGACGATTGCTCTTGGCTTCATTCACACACCTGATAGCGCACAGACCGCGATCAGCCGCCGCAACCCAGCCCCTCGCGGGGGGCGGTTCGAAGGCGTGGCAAGCGCAGCGTTCTTCCTAGCTTCGCCAGATGCTTCATACATCAACGGTTCGACCCTTTACGTCGGCGGCGGCTGAACTTCGGGCAATATTGGATTTTCCCAAGATCAGAAACATTCAAGGGAGATCGAAAACGACACTGTGTGCCAAATGGCATGCGGAGCGTCATCGAATTTGATAGTTTCAATGAGCGCTTGCGGCCGGCGAACGGCAAGCCATTTTGTCTCGAAACCCCCAATACCGAAAAAGGCGGATTGGATCCGAGGCCACGAACACGTGCCTGCTGGCCATTTGCCGACGGGCCCAACGTTAATGAGGAAACGCTATGGAATTCGCGACCTTCATCCTCGCCGCCCAGCGGGGCTATCATCAATCGTCCGACAGCATCATCCGCAACTCAATCGAACAGGCAGTCCTTTCGGAGCAAGCTGGCTTCAACACCGCGTGGTTTGCCGAACACCACTTCAACAACTATAGCCTCGTTCCATCGCCCTTGATGATGGTGGCCCATTGTGCCGGCCGGACGAACTCCATCCGCCTCGGCACTGGTGTTTGCGTATTGCCGCTTTATCAACCGCAGCGTCTGCTTTCCGAGATAGGTTTCGCCGACATCGTCTCGAGCGGTCGTCTGGAGCTTGGCATCGGCTCTGGATATCAGCAGTTTGAGTTTGACCGCTTCGGTGTCGATATCAATGAGGCGCCCGCCGTTTGTTCGGAATATCTAGACGTCGTTCTCAAGGGCCTCAAGCAAAAGATTTTCGAGCACAATGGCCAATATATAAAGGTACCACTGACGGCGATTTCGGTGCGGCCTATTCAGAAGCCGACGCCCCCGATCTGGATCGCCACGGCGTCCGGATACAACATGGGCCGTGCTTATCGCGAGGGACACAATCTTTTCGTCACAGCATTCCACGACGGCTTGGACACGTTACGCAAGCTGCGCGAAAGCATCGAGAATGCAGCGCTTTCAAAAAATAAGGATGTCGCCGACGCCAGGATATCGCTGTTGCGTTGTTGCTATGCCAGCGACAACCAAACGGAGATCAACAGCTATCTCGATAACGCCCGTTTTCAGCGTCGGTTATCCGAAGCGCTTCATCAGCGCCGCCAACAAAGTGCGGACGGCTATCTGCTGCAGGAAACCCCGACCGAGCAGGACCTGTCGTTTCAGACGATGCGCGACAATCTGCCAATCGGCAGTGTGAATCGGGTAATCGATCGCCTGCTCGAAGAGATCAGTGTGCTGAAGCCCTCCCAGATCGCCATTCACTGCCAATTGGGCGATTTCGATCATCAGGCGATGCTGCGGCAAATCGAGCTCTGGGGAGACAAGATCATTCCGGCTGTCAACAAGACGCTCGGTCATGCGCCCGTGCCGACCTGATAACGACCTTCCGAGATCAAGGAGCAAGTTTTGATGATGAGCCGTGCGGATATGACTGAAGTCGATCTCGCTTCACGACGAACGGCCCTCGCTACGATACGGACCTCTGGCCTGAAGAGACGGCGATTTAGACTTTGGCGCACTCGTCACAATTAATGGCAGTAGTGACCAACATCAGTCATCCAGACTGAGTGTCTCGAAGTGAAATGGGCCGCGCACCCCGGCGGAAAAACGCTCGGCGGCGTTGAGAGCCATCTCCAACCTTTCGCGGGGTGGTGAGCTTGATGATGCAAAAAGCGCGCCCAGTGCTATTTGCTGACCACATCCACAGGCGTCAAAGCCATCGACCGGCTCAACAACCTGGTAATCATCGTCAATTCTGAAACGCCTTCCGGCATAGCCGACGAGGAAGGTGCCGCCGCGCTCGACTTCGTTTTGCCGCCGTGCGTAACCACCATCTTTCAGGCACTGGCGAAGCGCGTCGACGAAATCCGTCACCATGAAGGCATAGACATCCGTTTCAGGATCTCTTTTGGGCGGCTTGAGGGAATGTGCCAATAGCTGGCCCATTCTAAACGAAGAGGTAAACCCGAAGAGAAAGTCCTGGTTGCGGAAAACTTTGCGATCGGCTCGGAGGGTAAGCGAATAGCCGGCCGCCACACCAGCGCTATCGCCCCCGATGTGAACAGATCCGTCGCTGATCAAACCGACAATGCATGTCATTCGCACCCGCTCCTCCTGTGGGCTCATTTTGTTCAAATCCAATGTCGCCACTGGCAGCCGACCATGCTTTGTCGACTTTGCTGCCCCAAGGCTAACTAGCAAACAGCTTGCCAAACACCGCCTCGGCCACTGTCAATCGTGTGACAGCTTCCCGACGGTCTTGCCGCTTTCTGATTGATTGGCGCGATTGCCAGGTCTGTGATGAACCGGCACGCGCTCGCCTGAAACCTCAATAAGTCTTCGCGTTGTTGTTTGATCGGGGGGACGATGTCGGGTTTGTTCCATCCGCGACACGGACGTGTTCGCCAACTGGCGCATATATGCCTGAACCGTTGGATAGCGGCTCATTTGACGCCCTTTGCGCGCTGGCATGGCTTTTGAAGTTCCTTTGCCAGGAGGTGACAGGAACTGCCAGCCTGTTACGACATCGATCCAATAGAATGGAGGAGAAAGGCATCATGCCAAGTCTGGCGCAGATCCGCATTGAGCCCGAAAGAACCGTTGCCCGCCGGGCATCGGAACGCTCGATTGCTCAAGTTGGTGGCGATTGTCATAATGGCTCGTCCCTTTCTTCGCGGCGCCAGCTACGGTTTTCCTGCGGAGCGGAGTGGAGGCCCAAATTCTGTGCGGGCTTTGCGCGAGCCTAGACCGAGCGATCTGATGATTGCTCGGTTCGCCGGGATCATCGCCGAGCCGCCACTGGGCAGTAACGATTTCTGGCAGGCCAAATCGATTCGGTCGGCTAAAACAGCCGCTTATTTGCCGCCTGTTTCTTAACCTCGGAGGCTCGGCAACATAAAACCAGGCGAAACAAAACCATCCCATCTCCGGACAGATCGTCCCGCACGTGCCAGCCATCACAGACTTACCGCTTCCTCGCACCACGGAGTTCTTCTCGATTAGGAGTTTTTTGCACATGACTGGCATCGATGGTCGCCCGACACTGAATGCCCCCGATGACGACCCTTATCTCTGGCTCGAAAACATCCATGGCGAGAAAGCCTTGATTTGGGCCACTGAGCAATCGGCGCGAACGCTGGCGCTCTTTGGCGGGCCGCGGTTCGAAGCAGACCGCGACACGCTCGCAGACATTTTCGACCGCCCTGACAAGATTGCGTGGATCACGCGCCGGGACCGGTACCTCTATAATTTCTGGCGAGATGCCGCACACCCGAGGGGCGTGTGGCGCAGAACAACGCTCGTCGCCTACATGACGGCGGAACCGAAGTGGGAGATCGTTCTCGACTTGGATGCCCTCGCCAAGACCGAGGGAAAGGACTGGATATGGGACGGTGCCTCGATCGAACCGGGAAGATGCGAAAGAGCCGTCCTTCGCCTGTCGCTGGGTGGCAGCGACGCGGTCGTGCATCGCGAGTACGATCTAACCACGCGAAGCCTCGTCGCCGACGGCTTCAATCTCCCGGAGGCCAAAGGCGATGTTGCCTGGCTCAATCACGACACTCTTTTGCTTTCCATCGCTCTCGGCGATGGCATGGCCACGCGCTCCAGCCATGCGCGCACAGTGCGGTTATGGACGCGCGGTGCGGATCCGCTCGCCGCGCCGGTTATCTTCGAGGCGAGGCCCGACTCTATCCTCGTGTTCGGCTATCTGGATCGTACCGCCGCAAGCGAACGGGTTTGGTTCATCGAGCGGACCTTTTTCGATACAATCGGCTGGATCGGCGACAGGAGCGGTCCGAAGACTAAGATCGATCTTCCTCGAGATGCTAGCTGGAACGTCTTCGGGGATTGGCTGGCTGTGAAGTTGCGTAACGCATGGACGGTCGGAGGGACGACGTATGCGGCTGACGAGCTGATCGGCATCTCCCTGTCCTCGTTCATCGCCGGCGCGCGTAGCTTTACTACGCTATTTAAATCGGGCGAAAGGTGCGCCCTGCAGTCCTTCTTCTGGAATGACGGAAAGCTCGTGGTATCCCTCCTAGACAATCTCGTCCCGCGCTTCGTTATGTTCACGCCCGGACGGCAGGATTGGACGCACCGAACCTTGGACACCATGCCCGCTGCGACGACTGTTCGAGCCTGGCCGTTAGATGCGGAAGTTCACGAGAGCAATGGAGAAGTCCTCGTCTCGGCCGAAGGTCCAGTGACCCCGCCGCAGCTTCTCCTGTTCAATCTTAACGGGGCACCGCGGCTCGGCGCCCCCGTCGTCCTGAAACGCGATCCAGACAAGTTCGATGCATCCGGACTGGTGGTCACGCGTCATGAGGCGGCTTCGACAGATGGTGAAATGATCCCCTACACACAGGTTGGCCCGGAGAACGGAAGCGGAAATGCGCCGGTTCACCTCACCGCCTATGGCGGCTATGGCAAATCGGTTCTGCCCCATTACAACTCGGCGATAGGCAAGCTGTGGCTGGAACGCGGCGGCACCAGCGTGGTGGCCAACATCCGCGGCGGTGGCGAGTTCGGTACGCGCTGGCACGAGGCTGGAAGAAGGGCGGGAAGGCGTCTTGCCCATGACGATTTCGCCGCCGTGGCCGCCGACCTGGTGCGCCGCGGTGTCACGCGTCCGGGACGGATCGCTGCGCAGGGCGGTTCAAATGGCGGTCTGCTGATCGCCAACATGCTAACTCGATATCCGGAGCGTTTCGGCGCGTTCTTCTGCACCGTTCCCGTTCTCGATCTGCGTCGTTACACGAAGCTCCTCGCGGGTGCGAGCTGGATTGAGGAAAAGGGTGATCCCGACAAGCCGGAGGATTGGGCCTTTCTCAGTCAAATGTCTGCCTATCACACGGCCGAAGCGGGGCGATCCTACCCGCCCATCCTGCTCGCCACCCGGAGACAGGACGACCGCGTCCATCCTGGGCACGCACGTAAGATGGCTGCAAAGCTGCAGGCACTCGGCTGCCCCGCCTACTTCTACGAAGCTGAGGTCGGGGGTCATGGCGCCGGCGCGGACAATCGCAAGCGGGCCGCCTTCCTCGCCCTAGGTTACGGCTTCCTTCGCGATGCGATCGGTTTTTCGGACCGTGTGTGACGTGTTGAGGAAAGCAGTCGATCGACTTGTGAAGCGGCGAGGCACTCCCTCCATCATAAACGGTATCATCGATCGCTAAGCCAGCATTGCAGCAGGGATGGCTGGCTTCGACCGCCAACTTGACGGTCGGAGTGTATTCCAATCACCGAAATAGAGCTCTGTCAGTAATTGGATCGGTGCCTGAACGGCTACTCGTCTAGCGAAGAACCGGCTCTCCATGGAAGCGACGTTTTGATGGTTTTGAGACGCCAAAACCGACCTCCATCATCAGTCGCGGCCTCTGTTTTGCCAGGGTACCCATATGAAAGCCGAAAGGATCCTCGACGAAACCTGAACCCGCTTTGCCGGTCAAAGTGATGGCATTTTCTTCGCCATAGAAATCCAACACCTCACGCGCCGGATGGCCGACGAGCAGAGTCAATTGATGCTTCAAGCGCCGACGGTTGTGGCTGCCGCGCACGTAGACGTGCGGGCCCGAATTGCCGTCGACGTCGGAGAGATAAAAGAAAAACTTCAGCATACGCCAATCATCAAGATCGAAGTGAAACTTGAAGGAAGCGCGGCTCAGATCCGCATCCGAGGCATTTTTCGTCGGAAAGCTCCACCACGTCCGCGTGGTGATCAATCTTGCATTGGCGCCGAGATAATGCCTTGCCACGTCGAGAAGCAGCGGGTCTTGCTGAACGGCAACGACGCCATCACATCGTAAAGCCCGTTCGTAATGGTGTCCACTTAGTATCGTCCTGCCAAACCACCGCTCGGCCTCGACATGGTCGCTGGCCAAGAAGTCAAACCTTCGGTCGAAATTGCCGAAGCAAGGAGTCTCATGCCCAAAACGGGCAATTTCCTCATGGATTGCGGCTGGAAGGTTCAAACCGGCAAATAGGCCCGTCCTTCTCAATTCGTCCGCGATCGCCTCTGCCTTGAGATCGCCAAACATCGAGGGCTTGCGACTTTCCTGCCGCGGCGCTTGTCTTGCGCTCAGCCAATGTGCCTTGCGGAACGGCATCGTGCGTGCCAGCAGGAACATTGGTAGCCAAGCCGGGTTCTCCCGCATATCGGTGAGATAGGTTGGAATTCGGGACGCGATCCGGCGAAATACCCCGCCGTTGTGCGCGATCGTTTCGAGATCCTTCGGGTTGGAGTTTGCGGGACTAAGCATTCGATGGCCTTTCATGGATGATGGAAGTTCCTCCTGTGGGCAAAACCTGCACTCAATACGGGATCGTCTCGACAGAGCGTGGTCCTGTTGATGCTACGAAATCCAGTGACGGACCGACGGAATGTGCAAAGGCGGTATGCTCTCGCACGCCGCCTTTGCTGGTCTTAGCCAGGGAGGATCGTTCAAGGGAATGTGTCGTTGCTCCCCTTATGGAAACCAGATTTCACATTAGGCTCGGTCGGACCTAGCCCAATGAACGGAATCTGGAGCACCGACTTTGATCGCATGACTGAACATCAATTTCCCTAAAGTTTGTTTCGGCGAATAGATCAAAGTCGGGGACATAGGGACCTTACTCCAATACCCCACAGGTTTGGCAAATCTATTGTTTAGATATTGCTTATTTACGACATGGATAAATCAAGACACAGCTCCGCAATCTCAGGGACTGAGACCGGTCCATGATGCCAATCGACACCAGCATTTCGGTACGGCATTTTCTTGTTGAAGACTCCGACCGGATGTCAGGTCGCCAACCCATTTGGGCGTGGGATTGAGCGGATACTAAAACGCGCGGTGATAACCAATCTCCTGCGCGCGGCGTATCCTGACCGGCGGCGTGTGTTTGCGACATTCGCGAGTATTCGAATCAAGCGATTGCTTTGCCCTGCTTGCGTGAGCGGAACCCCTTTATGCCAAGCTGCCGGGCTGGCCCAAATCTTGTCCAATACAGCGCGCTTGCCTTGGGAGGATTCGAGGTCTCGCCGTCTAACGAGCGCCCCAAGAGTTGCCGGGTTAAGGGGGTTGCCACGCCCAATGCGGTTAGACCTCAGAATTCCAAGACCGTTAACTCGTTCGTTTCGGGCGACCCTATGCAAATGCGCGCTCGATCTACTTGATTTCGGCCAATTTATATTCTTTCAATGGGCACGATGATCGATGGCGTGTATGGCATACCTCCACGCCGTGGATGAAGGAAAACATGCGCTTTAAAGGTCTTGATCTAAATCTCCTTGTCGTGCTCGACGCCCTCATGACCGAGCGCAACCTCACGGCAGCGGCACGAAGCATCCATCTGAGCCAGCCTGCAATGAGCGCGGCCGTCGCGGGGCTGCGAACGTATTTCCACGACGATCTCTTTACGATGGCTGGCCGTGAACTTGTCCCAACGCCACGTGCCGAAAGGCTGGCCGTAGCGGTCCGAGAGGCTTTGCTGTATATCCAGCTCTCCGTTATTACCTGGGAACCGTTCGACCCGGCTCATTCAGATCGCTGCTTCAAGATCATCCTCTCCGACTACGTCACACTCGTGTTTCTTGAGAAAGTCGTCGAGCGTATGGCGCAGGAAGCTCCTGCCATCAGCTTTGAGTTTCTACCTGTTTCAGACGACTTCGATGAGCTCCTCCAGCGCGGCGACGTCGACTTTCTCATTATGCCGGAAGTGTTCATGTCGAAGCATCCTCATGCTGCACTGTTCGACGATATATTCGTGTGCGTAGGGTGCAGTACGAACAAGCAGCTAATAGAGCCGTTCACGTTCGAGCAGTACATGTCGATGGGTCATGTTGCGGTCAGGTTTGGAAATAGCCGCAGACCCGCCATTGACGAGTGGTATTTGCGTGAGCGTGGTTTCAAGCGACGTATCGAGGTCGTGGTGCAATCCTTTAGCATGATACCGCCCATGCTGGCGGGTACCGACCGCATTGGGACAATGCCTCTGCGGCTGGCGCAGCACTGCGCGAAAACGACGCCCCTGCGCATCATGGAGCTTCCGCTTCCGATCGCCACACTAACAGAGGCCCTCCAATGGCCCGCGCTTCACAATAGCGATGCGGCAAGCCTTTGGATGCGGGAGACATTAATTCGGGAGGCAGCTCGGATGCCTCCCCCTCCGACTGCGGAACGTCAAGATGCTCCGACAATGAAGCCCACTCGTCCGAAAGTTTACGCCGGATGAATGTGCGGCTCGCTTGAAGCCGCTTCGATGCAATTAAACCTTCCAAGCTATTGGACTAAGTGAGCCTGCCCGCAACCGGCCACCAGGAATATTGCCCAGCTCACCTGGAACCCCGCCCTTACCGCTGGGTCTAAAAACGCATCAATTGCCAGGGCTGGTCTTATCTGTTTCGTGCGTGTGTATGTGTCGCGCCGCATGGATATGCCGCTTTCGATGCTCGGGCCACGATGCGGCGCAACAAGCAGTTGGGGCCTCAACTGGTTTGGCGTTGTTTTCACGCAGAATCGAGTCCTTCGCCACTGGCACGATTCGATGTTGGTTTGTCTCCAATTTTAAAAGTTCTTTGGCCCTGCTTTTAGTCTTTGCCAACCTGCGGCACCCTCCGACCGCCAGACTTTATCAGTTTAACGCGACACCTTGCGTCAGATTTGTCGGGCCCGCGACAAAGGTTTGTCCAGTTTGCGCACATGTTTGGCGCGGCTAAATAGCTGAAAAACAATGAAGAGCGTTTCCCTTCAAGTCGGCCACCCACTTGGCACGCGTTTTGAAACGCTTCTTGGCGGGCGGCGCGAGCTGCCGACCGTATTCCGCGATGGATGGAACGAAAGAAGGAAGGCAACATGTCAGATTTGCGTCAAATCGCATTCTACGGCAAAGGGGGCATCGGCAAGTCCACTACCTCCCAAAATACGCTCGCAGCCCTTGTCGATCTCGGGCAGAAGATCCTGATCGTCGGCTGCGATCCCAAAGCCGATTCCACCCGCCTGATCCTGAACTCGAAGGCGCAGGACACCGTGCTGCATCTAGCAGCACAGGAAGGTTCGGTGGAAGACCTCGAACTCGAGGACGTGCTCAAGATCGGCTATAAAGGCATTAAGTGCGTGGAGTCCGGTGGCCCGGAGCCGGGTGTTGGTTGCGCCGGCCGCGGCGTCATCACCTCCATCAACTTCCTCGAGGAAAACGGCGCCTACGACAATGTCGATTATGTCTCCTATGACGTGCTCGGGGACGTCGTCTGCGGCGGCTTCGCCATGCCGATCCGCGAGAACAAGGCCCAGGAAATCTACATCGTCATGTCCGGCGAAATGATGGCGCTTTACGCGGCGAACAACATCGCCAAAGGCATCCTGAAATATGCCCATGCAGGCGGCGTGCGGCTCGGTGGTCTGATCTGCAACGAGCGCCAGACAGACCGAGAAGTCGACCTCGCCGAGGCCCTCGCGTCTAGGCTCAATTCCAAGCTCATCCATTTCGTGCCGCGCGACAACATCGTCCAGCACGCCGAGCTCAGGAAAATGACGGTCATCCAGTATGCGCCGGATTCCAAACAGGCCGGAGAATATCGCACCTTGGCTGAGAAAATTCACGCCAATTCGGGTCAAGGGACCGTCCCGACCCCGATCACCATGGAAGAGCTCGAGGACATGCTGCTCGACTTCGGCATCATGAAGACCGACGAGCAGATGCTTGCGGAACTCCAGGCCAAGGAATCGAAGGTGGCGGCCGCCCAATAACCGCCGCTTTCGACGGACGCGCCGGCCCTTGACCCGGCGCGTCCTTCCTCAGAACGCGCCTCAGCGCGAGGCGTCATCCGAACCTTAAAAGAGGGCAGGCCCTATGAGCCTCGACTACGAGAAAAACGGCGCTTTGCATGAAAAGCTTATTGCGGACGTGCTGTCGCAGTATCCGGACAAGGCGGCGAAGCGCCGCAACAAGCACCTCAGCGTTGCAACGGGCGCAGACGCGACCGAAAAGGAGGAGGATGTCCTTTCCGAATGCAGCGTCAAATCCAATATCAAATCCATTCCGGGCGTGATGACGATCCGCGGCTGCGCCTATGCCGGCTCCAAAGGTGTGGTGTGGGGGCCGATCAAGGATATGGTCCATATCTCCCACGGACCGGTTGGTTGCGGCCAATATTCCTGGTCGCAGCGTCGCAACTATTATGTCGGCACGACAGGGATCGACACCTTCGTGACGATGCAGTTCACCTCCGACTTTCAGGAAAAAGACATCGTTTTCGGCGGCGACAAGCGGTTGGACAAGATCATCGATGAGATCGAGGAATTATTCCCGCTGAACAAAGGCGTCAGCATCCAATCGGAATGCCCGATCGGTTTGATTGGCGATGACATCGAAGCTGTGTCGCGCAAGAAGGCGAAGGAATACGAAAAGACGATCGTGCCGGTGCGCTGCGAAGGTTTCCGCGGCGTATCGCAGTCACTTGGCCATCATATCGCCAACGATTCCATCCGGGACTGGGTTTTCGATAAAACGGATGTCGAGTTCGAGGCGGGTCCTTACGACATCAACGTCGTCGGCGATTACAATATCGGCGGCGATGCGTGGGCCACGCGCATCCTCCTGGAGGAGATGGGGTTGCGCGTGGTCGGCAACTGGTCGGGAGACGCAACGCTTGCCGAAGTGGAGCGGGCGCCGAAGGCCAAGCTCAACCTCATCCACTGCTACCGGTCGATGAACTACATCTGTCGGCACATGGAGGAAAAGTACGGCATTCCATGGATGGAATACAATTTCTTTGGTCCCTCGCAGATCGAAGCCTCTCTGCGCAAGCTTGCCAAGCATTTCGGGCCTGAAATCGAGGAAAAGACCGAGAAAGTCATCGCCAAGTACCGACCTTTGGTCGACGCCGTCATCGCCAAATACCGACCGCGCCTCGAAGGCAAGACGGTGATGCTCTACGTCGGCGGTTTGCGCCCTCGTCACGTGGTCACGGCCTACGAGGATCTCGGCATGGAGATCGTCGGCACCGGCTACGAGTTCGCCCACAGCGACGACTATCAGCGCACCGGACACTACGTGAAAAAAGGCACTCTCATCTACGACGACGTGACCGGTTATGAACTGGAAAAATTCATCGAGGGGATCCGTCCCGATCTCGTTGGTTCCGGGATCAAGGAAAAGTACCCGGTGCAGAAGATGGGCATCCCCTTCCGCCAGATGCATTCGTGGGATTACTCCGGTCCGTATCATGGCTACGACGGCTTTGCCATCTTTGCCAAAGACATGGACCTCGCCATCAACAATCCAGTCTGGGATCTCTACGACGCCCCCTGGAAGAAAAAGGTCGCGCCGGCTGAGGCGGTTGCGGCCGAATGAGGGCCTGGCCTGTCTTGGAGCAGGGGCAGGCTAGGCTCTCGCCGCGGACTTGATCCGCAAACCTCAATCATCTCGACGTCCTTTGCCGCCATGGGTGCGGCACGATGAAAAGAAAGGCGATTACCATGCCGCAGTCGGCGGAAAAAATTCTCGACCACGCGCCCCTGTTCCGCGAGCCGGAATACAGGCGAATGCTTGCCGAAAAGAAGCTGAATTTCGAATGTCCGCACCCGGACCAGGTCGTTGCCGATCAAAGCGAGTACACCAAGACCTGGGAATACAGGGAGAAAAATCTCGCGCGCGAAGCCCTCGTGATAAATCCGGCCAAAGCCTGCCAGCCGCTCGGCGCCGTCTTTGCAGCCGCGGGCTTCGAGCGGACCATGTCCTTCGTCCATGGTAGCCAGGGCTGCGTTGCCTATTACCGGTCGCACCTTTCGCGACATTTCAAGGAGCCTTCGTCGGCGGTTTCGTCCTCGATGACTGAGGACGCGGCGGTATTCGGCGGACTGAAGAACATGGTCGATGGGCTCGCCAATACCTATGCGCTTTACGACCCGTCGATGATTGCCGTCTCGACCACCTGCATGGCGGAGGTTATCGGTGACGATTTGCACGGCTTTATCGAAAACGCCAAGAGCGAAGGCTCGGTCCCCTTAGACTTCGACGTTCCTTTCGCCCACACACCTGCTTTCGTCGGCAGCCACGTCGACGGCTATGACGGCATGGTCAAGGGCATCCTGGAGCACTTCTGGAAGGGCAGGGAGCGCAAGGAACCGAACGGCACCATCAACATCATCCCGGGGTTCGACGGCTTCTGCGTCGGCAACAACCGCGAGCTCAAGCGCCTACTCGACCTCATGGGCGTATCGTATACCCTCATCCAGGATGCATCCGACCAGTTCGATACTCCCTCGGACGGCATGTATCGCATGTATGATGGCGGTACGACGATCGGAGACGTCAAGGAAGCTCTTGGCGCCGAGGCGACACTGTCGCTGCAGCACTACAACACCCGCAAGACGCTGGAATATTGCAAAGAGCTCGGACAGCCGACAGCTTCCTTCCATTATCCGCTTGGCGTCGCCGCGACCGACGAATTGCTCATGAAAATCGCGGTGATTTCCGGCAAGGAAATCCCTTCCGCGATCGCACTGGAGCGTGGGCGCCTCGTCGACGCCATGGCGGACAGCCAAGCCTGGCTGCACGGAAAGAAATACGCGATCTACGGCGATCCAGATTTTGTTTATGCGGTGGCCCGGTTCGTGATGGAAACCGGCGGCGAGCCAACACATTGCCTGGCGACCAACGGCACATCTGTGTGGGAAAGCGAAATGAAGGCATTGCTTGCATCCTCGCCGTTCGGAAAGGATGCCAAGGTCTGGGCGGGCAAGGACCTCTGGGCACTGCGCTCGCTGCTCTTCACCGAACCGGTGGACCTCCTGATCGGCAATTCCTATGGCAAGTATCTGGAGCGCGACACCGGCACGCCGCTGATCCGCCTGACGTTTCCGATTTTCGACCGGCACCATCATCATCGCTTCCCGCTGATGGGCTACCAAGGCGGTCTGCGTGTCTTAACAACAATCCTCGATACGATCTTCGACAAACTTGACCGCGAGACGAACCAAACAGGTGTCACGGACTATTCCTATGACCTCACACGCTAACGGCAAACGCTCGGCTCCGCCGCCGAACGTCTTGCAATCGACATCCAAGACCGGCGCAAGCCGCTCGCTCGATGCCAGGATCCAGGACGTCTTCGAGGAGCCCGCTTGCGAGATGAACCGCGGCAAAGATGCCAATGTCCGCAAGAAGGGCTGTTCCAAGCCCCTCACTCCCGGGGCGGCAGCCGGCGGCTGCGCGTTCGACGGCGCAAAGATCGTGCTGCAGCCGATCACCGACGTCGCGCATCTGATCCATGCCCCGCTCGCCTGCGAAGGCAATTCCTGGGATAACCGCGGTACGGCTTCGTCCGGCCCGACGCTCTGGCGCACGAGTTTCACCACAGATCTCACGGAACTCGACGTGGTGATGGGTCACGGCGAGCGGAAGCTTTTCAAAGCGATCCGCGAGATCAAGGAAACCTACGCGCCGCCGGCGATCTTTGTCTATTCGACATGCGTTACTGCGCTGATCGGCGACGACATTGAAGCCGTCTGCAAGCGTGCTGCGGAAAGATTCGGCTTGCCGGTGGTTCCGGTCAATGCGCCCGGCTTTTCCGGCTCCAAGAATCTTGGAAACAAGCTCGCCGGCGAGGCGCTGCTCGATCATGTCATCGGCACGGTGGAGCCGGACGATGCTGGTCCTTACGACATCAATATTCTCGGCGAATTCAATCTTTCCGGCGAGTTCTGGCTGGTAAAGCCGCTTCTTGACCGGCTTGGCATCCGCGTACGCGCCTGCATCCCCGGTGACGCACGCTATCGTGACATCGCCTCCGCCCATCGTGCCCGGGCAGCGATGATGGTGTGCTCGACCGCACTCATAAATCTTGCCCGCAAAATGGAGGAACTCTGGGATATTCCGTTCTTCGAAGGCTCCTTCTACGGCATCACCGATACTTCGCAATCGCTGCGGCAGATCGCTGAGCTGCTCGTCAGGAAAGGTGCCGATCCAGAAATTCTTGAGCGCACCGAAGCACTGATCGCAGAGCAGGAGGCGATTGCATGGAAAAAGCTCGCGGCATACCGGGCGCGGCTTCAAGGCAAACGCGTGCTGCTCAATACCGGCGGCGTGAAGGCCTGGTCGATTGCCCACGCGCTAATGGAGATCGGCGTCGAAATTGTCGGCACCTCGACCAAGAAATCGACGGCCGAAGACAAGGAGCGCATCAAGCAAATTCTGAAGGAGGATCACCGCATGTTCGAATCGATGGGACCGCGGGAGATGTACGACATTCTCGCAGAGCACAAAGCCGACATCATGCTATCTGGTGGGCGCACGCAATATATCGCGCTGAAGGCAAAAACGCCCTGGCTTGATATCAACCAGGAGCGCCATCATCCCTATGCCGGCTATGCCGGTATGGTGGAGCTCGTTCGCCAGATCGATCTTGCTATCCACAACCCGATCTGGAGTGAGTTGCGGGAGCCGGCACCATGGGACGCCCAGCCCGCAATGAAAGAAGAACTGCAAAACATGCAAAGCGAGACGGGGACCTTCTCCGCCTCACAGATCTCGGCGCCTCCGCCAGCGGCATCCGCAACTGGTGAGGAAAGCTGATGGCATGCATTCTCCCGCAGACCAAGTCGGCGGCGGTCAATCCGCTGAAATCGTCGCAGCCCCTCGGTGCCGCTCTGGCCTATCTTGGCGTTGCTGGTGCGATACCGCTGTTCCACGGCAGCCAAGGTTGCACCAGCTTCGCGCTGGTGCTGTTTGTACGCCATTTCAAGGAGACGATTCCCCTGCAGACAACGGCGATGGACGCAGTGGCGACGATCCTCGGCGGCGCCGGCAATCTGGAAGAGGCGCTCCTTAATGTTAAAAAACGCGCAAAACCGAAGCTGATCGGGATCTGCACGACGGCGCTGGTCGAAACCCGCGGCGAAAATTTCGAGGGCGATCTTGCCAATATCAAGCTGGAGCGTGCCGAAGAGCTAGCAGGTACCGAGGTCGTGCTAGCGAGCACACCGGATTTCGACGGTGCGATCGAGGAGGGTTGGGCAAAGGCCGTCACCTCCATGATCGAAGGCATTACGACCCCGGGCGGCCGGCCACGCGATCTGAAGAAGATTGCGATCCTCCCCGGTTGGCACCTGACGGTAGCCGATATTGAGCTTCTGCGCGAAACGGTCGAAAGCTTTGGTCTCAAGTCCGTGATCCTGCCGGACGTCTCGGGCTCGCTCGACGGCACGGTTCCTGACGACCGTTGGGTGCCGACCACCTATGGCGGTACGAAGGTCGAGGAAATCCGCGAACTCGGCACCTGCTTCCAGGCGGTTGCGATCGGCGAACATATGCGTACGGCCGCCGCGGCCCTGCAGGCCAAGACCGGCGTGCCTTATGTCCTCTTCGAGCAGCTTGTCGGCCTAAAGGCAATCGACCGTTTCATGACGATGCTGGCGATGATCGCCGGCAATCCTGTGCCGCCCGCTGTGCGGCGGCGCCGCGCACAGCTCCAGGACGCGCTTCTCGACGGCCATTTTCATTTCGGCGGCAAGCGCATCGCGATTGCCGCGGAGCCAGATCATCTTTTTCAACTTGCGACGTTCTTCAAGGGTATGGGCGCTGAAATAGTCGCCGCCGTTTCGACCACCGGTACCAGCTGCATTCTGCAGAAGGTGCCAGCCGACGCTGTGCAGGTCGGCGACCTTTCCGATCTCGAAACCATGGCGCGTCACGCTGGCGGTGACTTGATCGTGACCCACTCCCACGGCCGCCAGGCGGCCGAGCGGCTTGGCGTTCCGCTGATGAGGGTCGGCTTTCCGATCTTCGATCGGCTGGGCAGCCAGCATAAGAAAACCATTCTCTATGAGGGCGCGCGCAACTTCCTGTTCGAGGCCGCCAACATTTTCCAGTCGAACTGCCGCCGGCCGAGCCCCGAAGCGCTCAATCCCTTGCAAGACATGGAGGCAAAAGATGACCGCCGTCAGACGTCTTTCACTCGTCACTGACGAGGGGCCAGCCCCTGCGCCAGAGTGCCCGAAGGGAGTTCTGCGCGTTGCGATCGCGACACAGGACCTGAAGAGGCTGAACGCACATTTCGGATCTGCCAAGCTTTTTGCTGTCTATGACGTCACCCCAACCGGCTGGGAAATCGTCGAAGCCGTCGATTTTGGCGAAGCAACTGACGAAAGCGGCAAGCACACGAACGACGGCGGCACTGATCGCATCACGATGAGGGTTGAGGCGTTGAAGGGATGCCATCTGCTGTTCTGTCTGGCGATCGGCGGTCCCTCCGCCGCGAAGGTCGTCGCGGCAAAAATCCATCCGATCAAGGTGCCGGAGCCATCGTCCATCGAGGAGGTCCTGACGCGCACCCAGACCATGCTGAAAACTGCGCCTCCGCCATGGCTGCGCAAGGTGCTTGCAGACGCCGGCATGGGTCTCGCCAAACCGTTCTTCGACGATGAGGATTAAAGGAGATCGGAGATGACTTCGCCTATCAGCCTCGCCAACCCAGTCGCAGATGATGATAGCGACGCAATGGCAACGCCGTTCTTGAAACGCCTTGTTCGCTTGGTGAGGGCGCAGGATGCCCATGGGTCGTGGGAGGGAAAATCGGACACCGACCTGCTTGCCGATTTCATTGTGTCGAAGGAGCAGCGCCGGCAGATGCCGATCATCGGCGACCCCGATCCGGACGTGATTTGTAGGCTTCAGATCTTTTACACCTGCGTCGGGCTTGAAATCGAGGGGCAATCCGGCCTCGTCGCCTCCTCGATCGTGACGATGAACCCCGAGGGCTTCGGGCGAGTGGTTCTCACGACAGGGCGTTTGGTCGTCTTGTCGAAGACGCTCCGAGACGTGCATCGGTTCGGCTTCGAGACGCTTCGCAAGCTCGCCGAGGCCGGCACGAAATTGGTCGATGATGCGATCGTCGCCATCAAAGCCTATCCCGACGTGGCGCGGGCGCCATGAAATCAGGTTTTTGAGGAAAAAGATAATGTCAGACATTGTAGAGCAGCTTAAGAAGGTCCGTAAACTCCAGTCACGAGCGGCAACTGCGAAAATGGAGTTGCACGACCTTGCCGAGGACCTGCCGGTCAACTGGCCTAAGATCAAGACGATCGCAGAAAAAACGTTCGACGCGTTCGCCGAGTTGAACACGGCGAAGAAAGAGCTTGCGGTATTGGAGGAATCCCGATGACGGGGTCTTTCGTTACCCGCGATGGATCCAACTGGATGCCGGAGTATCTGACCGGCATTGATGGCAAAACTTGCATCGGCTGCGGCCGCTGTTTCAAGGTCTGCTCGCGCGAGGTCATGCACCTTTACGGCGCCAGTGAAGCGGGTGAAATCCTCGGCATCTGCGATGACGAAGACGATGACTTCGATGGCGAACTCAGTCGTATGATCATGGTCGTGGATCAGGAAGGGCGCTGTATCGGCTGCGGTGCCTGCGCCCGCGTCTGCCCGAAGAACTGTCAGATTCATATTGCGGCTGACAAGCTCGCTTCATGTGCTGGCGTATAAACCCGGAGAACGCTGTGCCTTTTGCAATTTTCTGTCGCCTCCTGCAACTAGTCATGTGCTTCAGCCTTCTCGGCGCTTACTTCGTTTCACATTCCATCCGCAGCGCAATGGTCACGACGGTGGATATTTGGCTCCTTCTTCAGGTGGCCTATTTCGGAAGCGTGCTCTTCCTGATCTGGCGGGCCAGTTGCGCTTTAAAGAGGAGCCGGCGGGTCTTGCGTTTTGATGATCTCGAGGAAATGCGCTACCGGCCAGGGCATTGCGAAAATAAAGACTGAACTACTCCGTTGTCCTCCAGCTCGGCACGATGGCGCGGTAATGCTGCCGTTGAGGGTCGGGAACAGATCAGTTGCGAGCCTCGGGCTGCTTGGAAGACATTGATCATCGAGCATGACGCTATTGGAGCAACTACACGACATGACCTTCGGCGATCGTTTCCACGGTGTCGCAACCTGGAGAGTGCTGTTCGGTCACGTTGACGCTGAAGCGCAGAGCACTGGCCTGCGGGTTGCGTCGTCTCGATGACCAATGAAGGCGCGGGGACAGTGGGATCTTTGGAACGTGTGAGAGTGCCGTCCGTCGCTTAAGGATCGTGCATGACCGACTTCGATTTAAGGCCACATTGGAGAGAACATGCTGAAAAATTTCGAACGATATCCCCTTACCTTCGGCCCTACGCCTATCGAAAAGCTTGACCGTCTCAGCGAGTATCTAGGGGGAAAGGTGGAGATCTATGCCAAGCGCGAGGACTGCAACTCGGGGCTGGCGTTCGGCGGCAACAAGCTCCGCAAGCTTGAGTACATCATCCCGGACGCGATCGCGTCCGATGCCGACACGCTTGTCTCCATTGGTGGCGTGCAGTCCAACCATACGCGGATGGTCGCTGCGGTTGCCGCCAAGATCGGCATGAAATGCCTTCTCGTGCAGGAGGATTGGGTACCATATGAGGACGCTATATACGATCGCGTTGGCAATATCCTCTTAAGCCGGATCATGGGAGCAGAGGTGCGGCTGGTCGATGACGGCTTCAATATCGGCATCCGCAGCAGTTGGGAACGGGCGCTCGACGACGTCAAGCAAAGGGGCGGCAGACCCTACGCGATCCCTGCGGGTGCCTCTGTCCACAAATATGGCGGCTTGGGCTATGTGGGCTTTGCCGAGGAAGTTCGCGCGCAGGAGAATCAGCTTGGTTTTGCCTTTGACTACATCGTGGTCTGCACGGTGACGGGCTCAACGCAAGCCGGCATGGTCGTTGGGTTCGCCAAGGATGGGCGACAGCGCAACGTGATCGGTATCGATGCTTCGGCAACTCCCCTCCAGGCCAAGTCACAGGTGCTCAACATTGCCCGGCAAACTGCAAAGCTCGTCGAACTCGGAAAGGAAATCGCCAACGATGATGTGGTATTGCTCGCGGACTATGCGCACCCCCGTTATGGCATTCCTTCCGAGGAAACGAAGGAGGCCATCCGCCATTGCGCGCGGCTGGAAGGGATAATTACTGATCCCGTCTATGAGGGCAAATCAATGCAAGGGATGATGGATCTCATCAGCAAAGGCTTCTTTCCGGAAGGATCGAGGATTCTTTACGTGCATCTCGGCGGCGCGCCGGCAATCAATGCTTACAGCTACACGTTTCGCAACGGCTGACCCAAGGCGTGTTGCGACCAACGTCCACGAAAGTTCGCTTGCGGTCACGGAATTAGAAGTTTGGAGCGCACGTCCTATGACTGACAGGGCCACAAACAATCGGGTACAGTGTGCTGAATGTTTCCCGTTCAATGCGGCGGATCCACACCATATTGCCCCTACCGAACCTCGGAGTTTTTGATCATTCCATCATCTCATCGAGCGTGAGCTGTGGTCATTCCCCATACCCAAGCCAGGAGGGAGCAGTGAACATGGCTATGAGGGTAGAGCCAGCTTTTCTGGCTAAGCAACGTCCGCCTATAACTCGTTGCTAATCGACCCAAATGATGCGCCGGAGGATGCGTTATGAGCCGAATAGGCTTGGCTGATGAACGATATTGTGCCGGCTGTGTTGATTTGACGAATCGGATAGTCAGTCGCCCGTGAAGAACGCCGGTTTCGGTTGGCGGCGCATGATTTTCGGCGTCGATCGTTTGCCTGGTTATGGCTTTAGGGTGGTTTTTAGGTGGGGATTTGGCGGGATCGCGACAGAGAAGCCAGAAGCATTGCTGCGAGCAGGCACAAAAGTAGCCTGAACCACCTGAGCAGGAGCGAGAAATTGTAGCCGGCGGCAGCCAGAACGGCATTGAGGGCATCGCCCTGCTGTCCGGCAAGATAGTAGGAACGGCCAATCGATCGTCTGCGCCAGCCGGACAAGTTCGTGCTTCAGATCGATGATCTGATCAAGGCGAGACCGGAACAGATCCTGCTCTCCCGTCTCGCGCCGTTCATCAGGTCTCGACATTTATTGGCTCCGATTCATCGCCGATGGCGGATTGAATCACGCTTCGGCCCATCACGAAACCGAAATCTGAAATCGCAAGAAAACAGATCGAAAACCTGCCCATTCTTGCGATATCGATTACTCGGAAGCCGAAAATCTACCATGAATATCAGCAGCTTCCCGATACTTCACGGCCGACTAGTCACTAAAGATAGGTTTAGTGGTTATGGAAGGTATGCGGAGCGTCTATTCGGAAAGCGCGTATCCTACGGATCGTACGGTGCGTATTAGAGACTGTCCGTCGACCGAATTGAGGGCTGCTCGCAAGCGGCCGATGTGAACATCGACTGTGCGGGGCCCAAGATGAACAGTGCGCAGCCAAGCTGCCTCCCGCAGTGCGTCCCTCGAGTACACCCTACGGGGGCTTTTTATGAGATGGTGCAACAATCGAAACTCGGTGGGAGCAAGATGAATCGTGCGGCCGTTTCGCCTTACGCGATAGGTGCTGATATCCAGTTCGAGGTCGAGAAAGGCGAAGAATTCTCGTTCACCGGGAGCGGGATCTTGGTTTGTGTCTTGCCAGATCGCGCCAATGCTTGTCATGACTGTCTCCGGGGAAAATGGTCTGGTCAGATATTGATCGGCACCGGACTCTAGCAATCCTTGGTGGCTCACTTCGTCACCTTCAGCGGCAAGCGCTATAATCGACATTGACCGCGTCCGTTGGTCCAGGCGGAGCTGTTTACAGAGTGCCTGCGTCTCCACACCGGGGATACGTGATTCAAGAAGGAGGAGATCTGGCGCGATTGTTTGGAGGCGGTTGGCTAGCGCCTCGCCATCGCGCGCCCCGGTTACAATCAAGCCGTGACTTTTGACGATATGTTCCAAAAACATGCGAAAGCTATCATCTGCCGCAGCGATCAGCACCAGTGGGGGTGGTATGAAACTCCGACTCGCAGCGTCATTCGGCATTATGCAGGGCCTTTCGTACGTGCATTCGACCTGACGCTCCATGTAGTTCTCCAATTAAAGATCAATTTTCCAGTTAGTAGCCGGAACAGTCCAGCGGTTGATTGCGGAATCATCAAACGGCGGACTCCGAAGATAAATCGTTTCTTCCAATAGACCTCTCGAGATCATCTTACTTAGCAGGCCTTTTCCGCCATAGCGGCCTGGGAATAAGCGGACTGGGTAGGTGCTGCCTTTGTCGATTATGTTATGAAAGAACGCTCCTCCCGATAAGTAACGCATTTTAGCAATACTCATGCATGCACTGTGCCAAGCGTCCGCCCCAAACGATCGTTCATGCCGTCGGGCCGTGCACTCTAGATGCTATAATGGGCCGACCTGTTCGGACCCCGTTTCAACATCGTCATTCTGAGGGATAGCCACCATCCTGGCTACAGTCTCCGAAGCGCTGGCCCATCATGGCATCTAGATGTGAGCTTTCAGAAGGTTGTCCATTCGGGGCCGACCGAGGAGACTGGAGTTACCACGCTTCAGATTCGTCGGAGGGACCCGAATGAACATCCATAAGAATGCCCGCCTTACGCCGCTACGTCGAGAGGAGAAGGCGCTTGCGGTGCTGCAAGGTGGCCTTTCCCAAGCCCGGGCAGCGTTGAAATTCGCGGTGACGGCGAAGGTCGTGAAGCGATGGGTCGAGCGCTACAAGGCCGAAGGCCGTGCCGGTATGGCCGACCGCTCGTCGCGGCCCAGGCGCAGCCCGAATGCGACCGAAGGGGCTGTGGCCGATCGGATCGTTGCGCTGCGGCGCCAGCGCTTCACGGGCAAGCACATTGCAAGCCTGGTCGCCGTCTCGCCGGCGACGGTGAGCCGGGTGCTGGCGCGGGCCGGTCTGTCGCGGCTGAAGGACCTTGAGCCAGCGGAGCCGGTGCGTCGCTATGAGCGCGACGCGCCGGGCGACATGATCCACCTCGACATCAAGAAGCTCGGGCGCTTCCACAAGGTCGGACACCGCATCACCGGCGATCGCACCGGCCAAAGCAATGACCGGACATCCCGTAAAGGCGGCGCAGGTTGGGAGTTTGTCCACGTCTGCATCGACGACGCTTCCCGCATTGCCTCAGCCAGATCCTGCCCGACGAGAAAAAGGAAAGCGCCGTCGCCTTCCTCAAGGCCGCCATCGCCTATTATGCCAGCCTCGGCGTCACCGTCTCACGCGTGATGACCGATAACGGCGGCTGCTATAAAAGCCACGACTTCCGCGACGCCTGCCAAGCCCTCGGCCTCAAACACATCCGAACCAGACCTTACACGCCCAAGACCAACGGCAAGGCCGAACGCTTCATCCAGGCCGCGCTTAGGGAGTGGGCCTATGCAAAAGCCTACCCGACGTCGGAGCATCGCGGCGCCGAGCTGCCCGTCTGGCTACATGGTACAATTGGCACTGCCCCCACGGTAGCCTGAAATCCAACCCACCCATCAGCCGCCTCGGCTTGGCAATGGACAACCTGTTGAGGCTCCACATCTAGAGGACGTCGGTGGTCCGCGCGGACATTCTTTTCTCAGACATCTGCCGCCCATATGGCACGAATTTTGGACTAACATGATCGTGATGCGCCGTAAACTGCCGACTACATAGGACGCCCCCGGTCTGCAAAAAGGTTGCATGAATGGTGCTTGTAGCAATGTACTCTACACATGGGTGCAGACCCGTAGGCTGTAGCGCCAAAAGCTTCGTGCAGTAGGAACAAGATGTGTGCAGTTAAGGAGAGACTATGGAGCGCCCACGGATGGATGGCGTCAGCCAATTTCGAAGGTCAGCAAGGGTGTCAATTCCGCATTCGCTGATTTCATCGATGCCCTCCCCAAAACTATCGCGGGAGGCATTTTCTGTAGAGTTTTGTCAATTTGTCGAACAGACCCATGGTGCTGATCGAGCCGATCACCTGTTCGAGCTGTTGTTTGATTTTGCCATAAGTTTTGGTTGCCTTTGGATTGCCTATGACCCTTTTAGACCGAACCAGACTTTAATACCGGCGAGTTGCAATAAGGAGATGATGCTGAATTATCCTGATGAATGGCTCACGCGGTATTCCGAAATGGGTTATGGTAGAATAGATCCCATCATCAAGAAGAGCCGAAAGCGCATATGCGCGTTTCGTTGGAGCGAACTATACAATGACGCGAGCACGACTGAAATGGAACGGCGGATCTTCGACGAGGCCGCGACGTTCGGCTTGAGATCAGGCATCAGTGTTCCAATGCACGGCCCCGCTAGCAGCTTCGCAATCATGAGCTTTGCTCACCCCTGGGAATGCGAATTTGACAACATGGCAATGGCCTACCTGCAACTTGCCGCGGTACATTTCCATCTGGAGCTCGCGAAAATTCCAAAACCCAGTTGTACCGAGAATATTCCCGACCTTTCTTCCAGGGAAAGGGAGTGCATTTTATGGGTAGCAAGAGGTAAATCGTCGTGGGATATTGGAATTATTCTAGGAATTTCTAACAATACGGTGGATTTCCATATCAAAAATGCTATGCGAAAATTGGATGTTACCAGCAGAACAGTTGCAGCTGTGAAAGCGTTGAACTCCGGCATTATCGAGTTATAACGATGCGGTATCCAAGGTGCGTTCCCGCACTTCGTCACCTCTGGGTTGGCGAGCCTGGGGCCCAGGTCAGCCTCGACCACCTAATCACGTTGAACGCTCTTGTTCACCAGTCTCCCAAAGGACTGGACATCTCCGCCTTTTCAATTGGCAGAAACTAATTGCCTTATATCTCTGTGGCTCTGGCTGCCGGCGGTCACATCCGTGGTATCCCTCTGGCGTGCACGGCCTTGCGAATTTTTGGCGGTATAGTGTTTTGCGCTCTTGAGAGTGGAGTTAAGAGCGCATTGAGGAACGATGGCACAGGCAATTGCTGACGGGTCAAGAATTGTGCCAGAGCCACAACGGCGTATCAAAATGCGCACGTTTGCTGATTGGAACGAAACGAACCCCATCCCGGCAGCATGGAAATGGATCTGGTAGCTCATTGCGGGGCCGTCAATCGCGGTAGCTACGTTCATAGTCTCGTTCTGACTGATATCGCGAGCGGCTGGACGGAGGCGGCGCCCATTGTGGTCCGAGAAGGCAGCCTCGTGGTCGAGACACTCGAGCGTATACGCGCAGGGTTGCCCTTTGCACTGAGAGCTGTGGACGTGGATAACGGCAGTAATTTGTCAACAACAGCTGATCGAATATTGCCTTTCTCACGGCATCGAACTCACTCGAGCACGGCCTTACCGCAAGAACGACCAGGCCTGGATAGAGCAGAAAAATGGCGCCGTTGTGCGGAATCTCTTGGGCTATCGGCGCTTCGAAGGATTGGCCGCCGCCAGGGCGTGTCGCCTGTACGGGGCGTTCAGGCTCTTTGTGAACTTCTTCCAGCCTTCGTTTAAGCTGGCCGCAAAGCACCGCGATGGTGCAAAGGTGGCCAAACGCTATCATCCGCCGCAGACTCCCTGCGAGCGTCTGCTGCAAGCCGAAAGCACGCCGGTGGCCATCAGGACCAAACTGAGCGAAATCGCCGCCGAGCTCGATCCGTTGAAGCTTCTGGAGGAAATGCGTGCCGTGTAGGCTTGCCTGGCAGCGTTGGCCGACGGCGAAACACCGCCACCGGCCACATCCGAGCCGCCGAACCTGGCCGCGTTCGTGGCAAGCCTGTCGAGCGCCTGGCACGTGGTGAGATTCGTCCAATCTTTTCCATTGAAGCCAAACCGCGCTACTTGCGAAGTCTACAAAAGGTCTCAACACAAGCCCAGTTGCGAGCCCGATGCGCAACGGGGAACGCGTCCATCGGCCCCCCACGATCAGCGAACGCTATGGACCTACATATTCGGGGCGATCTGCCCGAAGAAGGGTAAGGGTGCAGGCATTGTCATGCCCTGGTGCGACACAGACGCAATGAACGCGCACCTTCAGGAAATCAGCAGCGAGGTCGATTACGGTGCGCACGCGGTTCTGATCCTCGATCAGGCGGGTTGGCATTCGTGCCGGAAAACATCACCCTGCTCTTCCTGCCGCCGCGATCCCCAGAACTAAACCCTGTCGAAAATGTCTGGCAATTCCTGCGCGACAACTGGTTGTCAAACCGGGTCTTCACCGACATCGTCGATCATTGCTGCGCCGCCTGGAACAAGCTCGTCGACCAACCCTGGAAAATCATGTTAATCGGTTTGCGCGATTGGGCTCATCGGTTCTGACTAATCCCGATTGGTATCAGACCGTCCGCCAAATATTGTTCTGGTTGGTGCATGATGGACTAAACATCTTGTGCGCTGCAGCGCCCTGAGGCGGCGGGCTAAAGCGTGCCGCAAGTATATCTTCCGCAGCCATGGTAATATGCCGCAAAATAGAAGCCTGGGCGCCTGGTCCATCCTGTTTTTCAAGGCGTTCGATTATACGCTCATGTTCATCGTGGTAACGGCCAAGGCTCGGATGACCATTGAGAACCCCAAAGTGAGGCCCGACCTGCAACCAAAGCATTTCTATGCAGGGGAGCAGTTTCTCAGACTCCGCCGCCTGATATATCGCAAAGTGGAATGCTCGATTAGCTTCTAGCATTCCACTGAAATCCGACTTGTCCGCACATTCGATCTCCTGGCGCAGATATTTCCGGAGGAGCTTCACAAGTTTCGGCGTTGCCTTTTCGGCTGCCCAAGATGTGGCCATTCCTTCGATTCCCAGTCGCACGCGACAAAGATCCCGGACCGTCTCGGGGGAAAACTCCGGTACCTGTACAGCCCGGTTCGGTGACGAGATAAATGCCCTTAGAGCGACGAGGCGACGAACTGCTTCCCGAACAGGCATCGGACTAGTCGCGAACTGCTCAGCGATCTCCCTGATGACGACACTTTGACCTGGGATGAAGCGTCCTGCCATTACAGCAGTCGACAGAGCTGCGTAGACCCTATCGTGCATCAGGGCTGGTTCGATTGGCTGCATTATTCGATCTGGCTTGGCCTTTGGAGATCCGGTCATTTATATATGCCCTTCTTTCGCTTGATCAATGATCAATCTGGACGATGGAATTCCATCCGTCGACGCAGCAGCATCTCCCGACAGTTTTCGTTGCTGCTCGTTTTACTCTTTTTAAATTCGCCGGCCGTCGAAAGGTATGGCGATCTGCACATTACGTGCAAGGCCTTCCTAATCCAGATATGTCCGTTGGTTGCGAGATAGGTGTTAAACCGAGGGACTGCATCGCGCTAGTACCTATTGCACTATAAGACTTAGTAGGTTGCCAACCTAGCGACTGCATGGTTCTCTCGGGGGCAGGCATTCGATACGGGGAGTTCCAGCGCATGATGGTACAAACGGTGACTGGCTCAATCCCGGTCGAGCGCCTGGGCCGAACACTGATGCACGAGCATCTGTTCATCGCCTACCCGGGCGCTTGGTTCGATCCACTCGCGGAATTCGACCGTGCGAAACTCATCGAGGAAGCAGTCCGGCGGTTGGTTCAACTGCGAACTGAGCATGGCGTTTTCACCTTCGTCGACCCGTGTCCGATCGAACTTGGCCGCGACGTTACGATGATGAAAGAGGTTTCCGAAAAATCTGGCATGCACATCGTCTGCACGACGGGATTTTACCACGGAACAAAGGGGCTGCCGACCTACTGGCGCGCCCGGACCGTCGATGAGATCGTCGAGCTTTACGTCCGCGAGATCACCTCCGGCATCGGCGACACAGATGTGAAGGCTGGTGCCATCAAAGTCTCAACCGGAGCGCCCGCTGTCACCGCGGATGAGAAAAAGTTTCTTGCCGCCGCCTGCATCGCGCAGAAGGTGACCGAGGTGCCGATCATCACTCACACCACCGACGGCTGCGCAGGGCCTGAACAGCAGGATTTGTTCGAGGCCGCCGGCGTTGCCGCCCACCGCTGCCTGATCGGCCATAGTTGCTGCAACGTAGATCCTGCTTATCATCGCCGCATCGTAGATGCTGGCTCTTATATCGGATTCGATCAGATAGGGATGTTCCATCGGCCGGACAACGTTCGCGCCGACAACTTGGCGAAGCTGGTGCTTGCCGGCTTTCGTGGGCAGGTCATTATGAGCATGGATCGGCTCTGTGGCAGACTTGGCAAATCCATCTACAAGGTCACTGCCGATGAGATTGCCGAGATCGAGCGACTCAAGTCGCAGGGACTGTACGAGGCCTACACCTACATGTTCACCGACTTTATTCCGATGCTGCACGCCCGCGGCGTCAGTCAAGCAGACATCTTCTCAATCTTGGAGGATAACCCGCGACGGTTCTTTGCCGGTGAGATCCCGCCGAAAAGGACGACTAATATAACTGACGAGCCGTAAGTAGAAAGGAGGGCAAGGCCGTATGTACGCCTTCGTGGCTGAGGTGGCTCGTCCTCCTGTGATGAGGATCGGCTCGGCCTATCCGAGCAACCCTCGGAAGACCAGTGTAGGGCGAGCCACCTCAGCCACGAAGACGGAGATACATGGTGTAATCGCGGGCACGAGGTCCCTCAGGATCCGATCATGATCTTGGAAGTTGGCTGCTCCCCGATATGATGAGATGCGGGCTCTCAACTGGACGCCGGGCCCAGCATTAATGGAGAACAGCCATGGCAGAGTATATCGGTCTCGACGTGTCAATGAAAGAGACAGCAATTTCGATCTGTCTCGAGGGCAAGCGGATCTGGCGTGGGAAGTGCGCCTCTGATCCTGTCGTCATAGCCGAACGTGTTCGCTTGAGAGCGCCAAATTCGGCGCGCGTGGTGTTCGAAACGGGCCTCTCTCGGTATGGTTCTATCATGCGCTGCGTGCCGAGGGTCTGCCTGTCCTTTGCGTCGATGCTTGGTGGCCATCATGGAGGCGACCGGCAAATCCAAGACGTGCGTCTGGCGCTGGCAGGAGCGCTTCATGGCTGAAGGTGTGGATGGTCTTTTGCGCGACAAGAGCCGACCGCCTGGCATTGCACCACTCGATAGCGAATTGGTTGATCGGGTGGTTACGCTGACGCTGGAAGCACCGAAGCAGGAGGCCACGCACTGGACCGTTCGAGCGATGGCAAAAGCCGTTGGGATCGCGGCATCTTCGGTCGTCAGGATATGGCACGAGCATGGTCTTGCGCCCCACCGCTGGCGCAGCTTCAAACTATCGAATGACAAGGCTTTTGCCGGCGAAACTACACGACGTCGTCGGACTATACGTTTCGCCGCCAGCCCATGCCATCGTCCTGTCCGTCGATGAAAAGAGCCAGATCCAGGCGCTTGATCGGACACAGCCGGGCCTGCCCATCAAGAAAGGGCGCGGCGGCACGATGACCCATGACTAGCTGCCGAAGGACAAGGCTGTCCACGTCATTCTCGACAACTATGCCGCCCATAAGCAGTCAAAGGTCCGCGCTTGGCTGGCAAGGCATCCGCGATGGACCTTTCACTTCGTCCCGACATCCTGCTCATGGCTCAACGCTGTCGAGGGCTTCTTTGCAAAACTCACACGTCGACGTTTGAAGCACGGCGTCTTTCATTCCGTCGTCGATCTTCAAGCAGCTATCAATCGCTTCATCAAAGAGCACAATCACGAGCCGCGACCATTCGTGTGGAAAGCAGACCCGGACGAAATCATTGCCGCGGTGAAACGTGGGCACCAAGCGTTGGAATCAATTCACTAGGTTGGGGAAGCAGCTCCTCGCCGAAGCACGTAGAAACCAGCAATGTCAGGTGCTGATGTCGATCTCCGGCGTTGGCGCGATCACAGCTATTGCCTACCTAACTGCCGTCGAGGATCCCGCCAACTTTAAGCGATCGCGCTCGGCAGGCGCATGGCTGGGGTTGACGACGCGGCGCTATCAGTCAGGCTATCAGTCAGGCCAAGTAGATTATGACGGCCATATCTCCCGACGCGGTGACACTCATGTGCGTTCGCTTCTCTATGAAGCCGGAGTGGTGATCCTGACCCGCAGCCGGGCCAACAGCGACTTGCGTAATTGGGGTTTAAAACGACGCGAAAAGATTGGCTTCAAACGCTCCGCGGTCGCTGTCGCCCGCAAACTCGCCGTCATCATGCACGCGATGCTTCGCTCGGGTGAGCTCTTCAACAAGGCGACAGCCGCGACCTAACTTTCAAGCTCCGCAGCCCCATGGCGTAGAGGCGTCCCTGCCGGGACCGAGGCTGGTCCATTCCGTTAAAACCGTTACACCACGAGTTTGCTCGGAGCGTGCGAGACATACATTGGAAGGACCCGACCGCGAAGCACCATAATGCGGCGACCTATGTCGACCGCGTAGACGACCATGCTTCCGGCAAACAACCTCCTGCACCCAAAAGGCGCTTGCAATTCTCGCCATTAGACGATGGTCTTACAAAGGACCGGGCGATAGCATCCATGCAGAGCAGTCGCGCGATCCCCCGTGCATCCTTGCGGTCGATCTTACCGTCAAGCTCAACATCCCGGGCATCCTTGCGCGGTTATGGATTAAAGGTAGGCGAAGTCACCAGGAACCGTTCGAAGACATCCGCTATCTTGTCTATCTCGGCATCAGCCATTGCTGTCGAAAGTGAGGCCGAAGTGCCGGCATGAAGAAGGATACCCTCATTGCGGAAGAAACGACTTATTGCTTTCAACGTGTTGGCCTGATCGGTGGACGGGTAGGCTTCTCGGTAGTCGCGCGGAAGTGTTCGTCTGGGGTGGATGCGAAAAAGCGACGCTGCTCCACTGATGACATAGTCGGCCTGATGGCGGCTGATGGCGGCGGCGAGTGCGGTGCGGAGCCGGTTCCCCATTTCCTCCAGGCGAGCGAACGCCGCTTCCGTCAGGGCTTCCATACTGGCGCGGCCAGCGACCATCGAGATAGGATTTGCCGAGAAGGTGCCACTTTGCGGCACTTTAGCCCGTCCGGCCGATCCATCGAAGACGCTCATGACGCGGCGTGATCCGCCAATGGCCCCGATCGGAAACCCGCCGCCGATAATCTTACCGGCAGTAATCAAGTCAGGCTCGATCCCATAGCGTGCCGAGGCGCCACGATAACCTTGCCGAAGATTGAGTACTTCGTCGCAAATGACGAGAATGCCATGTTGGCGCGCAGTTTCAATGATGGCGGCGATGAAGTCAGGATCAGACGGGATAAGGCCAACGCTGCTCGGCATTGGGTCGAGCAGGATACAGGCTAGACAATCGGCGGCAGCTGCGATCCTGCGACGGGCACCTTCGGCATCATTGAACCGAAGAACGACGACCTCATTCGCAACCGATGTCGGTGTGCCTTCATAGGCCGGCACGGCGATAGGTGCATCCAGCGATCCCCAGGTTGCCGGCGTACCTCCGAGGTCCGCCTCGGCCCAGTCATAGGAGCCGTGATAGGCACCTTCGATTTTAGCTATGCCCGGGCGTCCGGTGAACGCGCGCGCCGCCTTAATGGCGAACATTACCGCCTCGGTGCCAGTGTTGACGAAGCGAATTTGCTCTACCGCTGGAATGCGGTCAACCAGCAGTTCTGCCAAGTTGATCTCATGAGCGGTAGGATTGGAAAAGCAGGTACCGTCGCGAAGTAGACGCGCAACTGAATCAAGCACCGGCAGAAAACCATGCCCATGGATTAGCGTGGTGAAATTGTTGTTGAGATCCAAAAAACGTTGTCCGTCAGCGTCGACCAGATACGCGCCGTCGCCCTTTAGGATATAGCGCGGGGTTGGATCGCGTTCAACCGTCGCGCGGGTAGTGCCACCCGGAAAAACCGCACGGCTTCGGTTAAACAATTTGTTCGATTGTGGGCCAAGCAGCGCAACGCTGGCGGCAGTCATCAATTTATTTAGCACATCAGATCTCCTGAATAGCGTCGTTTGTCATTTGTTGCCTCGCAAAGAAATCGAGACAGTCGCGGGCGGTCAATCAACCCACTTTCTCGTTCGTCTAAATGTCGAACAGCTGCCCTGCCCCCAAAATTGGAACGCATTGCGATACTATTCTGATTTCGCCGAAGCAGGGTCCAAAATGGCTCGGAGCGTCAAAAACGTGAGTCTCGCTCAGCCCTGTCAGGTCGAAAATGGTTTGATTGACCACTCGATTATTTCTACAGCATGATGAAGTGCCGCCTCTGTCTGGGCACGGGTGGGAGAAGCGGTGACGACATACCCCATCAAGTCTCGAATATCGCCTTTCCTGATGATTGGCGTGTTGGCTTCAACATAAAATTTAACTTCGGCTACACCTGGTATGGCAGCCGCCTGAGTCTCGCCTCCGATCCACTCAAGGGTGCCATCTCGATCAGGAGCTAGGAACCGAGCGGCCGCAGTGTGCGAATGCCTTCTATGCAAGTCCCAATCGTCGCCGATAACGAGCTTAATGTGCTCTGTAACGAGATCGATGCCGTACGCAAGCCGAACTAGTTGGGGTGAGGGGGGGCCATGAAGCCGTGGATTGACCTCAATGACGACTGGACCGCGCTTCGTCCACCGGAGTTCAACACCGGTTGGTCCCCAGCCAAGGCCGAGAGCTTGCAAACAGCTCAGCGAAACATTGGCAATACGCTCATGCTCATCATCGGTCAACGAGGCCGGAAAGGTGGACTCTCGACCGACGAAATGCGGTAAGGGGCCGAAGTCACCGCTTCCAATTCCGATGATCTGATCTCCCATTATGTCGGCCCAATAAAAGGGGCCCTGCGCGAACTCTTCGACCAGTATCTTCGGGCGGGACTTCCATATGTGCTGCCCGCCCAATAGAAAGGTCGTGTGTTCGACCAGCTCATCAAGGTTGCGGCACAATCGGACACCTCTGCTGCCGGCACCTATGGCTGGTTTAAGAATCACCGGCAGCCCGATTTCATCCGCAGAGTTTTCTATCTCTCTGGCATCAGCTGCCAAGCGATAATGGGGTATTGGAACACCGGACTCCGCAAGAAGCTTGCGTTGAGTGAATTTGTTGCGGCATCGCTCAATGGATGTGGGGTTCGGTCCCGGTAGTTTGAAATGGCCGCAAAGCTTGCCAACTGTCGCATAGAACGAGTCCCCGACGGACGTAACACCAACTATGTCGTAGGTTTCATGCAGCCGTGTGCATTCGAGGATCAGGGCATCGAGATCGGCTGTATTGACACTGATTGCTTCAATTCCTTTGGCTTCAAGATAGTTGTACTGAGCCGGATTAGCCGACAGCACGATTGGTTTAAGACCAAGTTGCAGAGCTGCTTCGACGTATAACGGACCATTATACCTTGAGCCCTCAACCAGGATCAGCGCTCTTCCTGTCATTATGATTGACTCCGACGTTGCGTGCTGTTCTGCGGTCGAGCGTGCATCGGCAAAAGCTTTTTCAGCCGTTGCCTATGATTTCCGACCTTGTAGTGAACGTACCATTGTCAGCGATTTGCGTTCGTAAAGGTTTTGTAAATTTTAAAGGATTTGTCACAACCGATCTGGCTGATGTAGCTCGACGTGGAAGAGTCGCTCGCGAGCGCCGCTGTCAACAGCCCGGTTTTGAGCTGGCGGTGTAGCGATGGCCGTCGATGTTCTTTCGTCGAGCTCGGTTCCGTATAGCGCGGCGATCTGGGAGGAACGGAATTCCACTTTGATCGCCGCGCGGCAGTTCCGACACAACCTGGTTCGAAGGAAGCACCCGTGGCCCACAATACGATGGACCGACACGAGTTCTGCGCCAAATGATCCGCTTACCGCCGAGCGACTGATGGAGATGGAAAAGGGCCCAGCGAGAGGCGCAGGATCCGTGGGGACGCGTCTCTGAGGCAACCGCTGCCGCGACAGGGATAGGAAAACACGGGCGAAACGGTCGAACTGCGCATCCGGAAGCCGAGGAAGAGCTCCTAATTCCCCAACTTCCTAGAGCCGCGTCCCATGGCCGACACGGCCCTAATCGAGGCCATTCAGGGGCCTTCTTGCAAGGCATATGGGCTTGGTCGACGACCTCATTAAGGCGATGGCTGGAGCCCCGAATTAAAAGCCAGTGAGCCGCCCCTGCGAGGAGATGCGCATCGTCTCGCTCGCCATCATCATCGCCGTCGCGTCAAGAGTGGCGATCGGCACTCCCGTTCTCGCCACCGTAGGCACATGGAGTTTTGCGGCAGCAATTGCTGAAACAAAAAGACTAGCAAGCAAGGCTTCTCCGCTGCGTATGTTGAGGACATATTCGAACCCGGATCTGGTCATGGTAAGGCCGGCGGCGTTGAGAAATAGCGCTCCGTCTTGCCGCTGTTGTCACACGGCAAGCTAAGCCCTGAGTGCGACCACGCCTTCCTTCCACAGTGGAAGCACACGTTCCCGCCGACCTTTACCAATGACGTGTATGGTACAGGGGCCTTGCAAATCGAGCTGGTCGAGACGTAGTTCGACCAGCTTGGAGACGCGCAGGCCTGCGGAAAATGCGAGGTGGAGCATTGCACGATCTCGGGCGCCGGAAATGGTTCCTGGGATCGGGCGCGGTCGATAAGCGCCTGTATCTCGGCCCGCGTAAGCGAAGCGACCAACGCCTCGTCGGTCTTCTTCATCGGGATCGCGCGGACGCGAAGCGACTGATCGAGACAAGCCGGCACACGATACTCGAGGAAACGGAAGAACGACTTGATCGCCGCCAATCGAGCATTGCGGGACCGCGACGTGTTGCCGCGTTCCCGTTCGATATGCTCGAGGAAGGCGAGATCATCGTTACACCGATATCCTCGACTTCCAGCCGCGATGGCGTCTTTTGAAGTCGCTGCGAAGGTCACAAGCAGCTGAAAACTGTAAGCATATGCGTCACAGCTGTGCGGCCTGACGCGTTGATCGCGTGGAAGGTGCTCGCTGAGGAACCGAGACAGAGGAGGTGCGAGCGCGGTCATTCAGCACCTGCCTTGGCCGAAGGTCTCACCAGCATCCGCGATCTGTGTCATCAGGCCGGGCGTGGCCTGAAGATACCAATAGGTGTCGCTGACGTGAGCGTGGCCAAGATAGGTACTAAAGGCGAGGACATGGCGCGATATAGCGGCGTCGTTGCATGGACATTGTTCGAGCGACCTCACGGCAAAGCTATGCCTCAGTCCGTGGATACGCGGCCCAGGCTGACCTGGCGCGCCTTGCAACACCATATTGCGTGAAATCTCCCGGAACAACGCGCTCAACCGTGTCATAGCTAAGCGGCGTTCCTGCGTTGGATACGAACAGAGCAGCTGTGTTGGCACCGATCGACGAACGGGCCGCGAGATACCGATCGATTGCGGCCCAGGTTGTCGTGTGGATTGGGATAAGCCTGCTCTTCTTGAATTTGGTGTTGTTGATGATCAGCCCATCTTCGGTGACATCGCTCGCACGCTCCGACCATCACCATATCGGCGATTAGCTTCTCATTGTCTAGGCTCAAAGCTGCAAAGCACTAGCTCGCGTTGAAAGCGCGGACGACCCTCTTAGCCCGATTCCTTCCGGCCCGGATGCGTCCTGCTCGGCGACCGCGCTTTTGACAGTGACGTCATTCCAGCATTGCCGCACAAAAAGGGCAACGGCCAACATCCCGCCCAATAAGAACAAAACGCGCAACTAACACGTTTGTCAAATTTGTCGGGCGCACGACAAACCTGGACCTACTTGATTGGTACCCCATACTGATCAAGTGGCTGAGAGATAAGCAGAAGATCTCGGTTAGCCTCCCTTATGCGAAGTTGGCACGACCTTTGGAGGGAACACATTGGCTGCGTGGGGGTGCCACAAGCGTATTTTTGATGGAGGTTCATGTGGAAAAGCAGAGATTTCGTGATCTTGCAAGCGTGATTGACAAATCGAGGTCAGATTTCGACTATGCGTACTCTAAAGGAGTAATGACACTATATGCACGCTCGCTTGAGCAGCGACACGTGGAGCTCGAGCCGGGACGATCAGTTATAGAATTCGCGAGAGGCAGCTATCTCGGGCTTGATAACCATCCGAACATCGTGAACGCTGCGATAACAGCATTAGCCTCATATCGCTCGATACAGTGGTCCGGTGCCCGCACGAGATTGAATTTCGCGCTAACCCGAGACCTCGAATGCAGCCTATCTGAACTTTTCGACGCTCGGGTTATCGTATACTCGTTGGTTCTAACGGCGAACATGAGTGCGCTCCCGTTACTCGCTTGCGGGGCATTCACCAGAGGGCGCAGGCCGGTAATGGTGTTCGACCGATTTGCCCATGCCACTTTGGCATACCACAAGGCTGTTATGGCCGAAGATGCAGAGGTTCTGCAAATTGGGCACAACAATATTGAGGAACTGGAGGATATTTGTCGGAAACATACGTGCGTCGCCTATATATGTGATGGTGTGTATTCAATGGGCGGAAATGCCCCTATCCGTGAGCTTCTGCGTCTCCAAGAACGCTATGGGCTTTTCATCTACATCGACGACGCGCACGGCATCTCAATCCGCGGAAGGCATGGCCAAGGATATGCCAAATCCCAAATCATAGATCTAGGTGAAAACACAATCATCGCGGCTTCTTTGAGCAAGGGCTTCGGAGCGACCGGCGGTGTACTCATGCTTGGGACGGAAGAGCAGGAGAAACTCCTTAGACGCTACGCCGTCCCGCATGCATTCTCAATGGGGCCAGACCTGGCCGGAATTGCAGGTGCCTTGGCATCAGGGGAAATTCATCGTTCTGAGGAGCTGGGTGAGCGCCAAGCACGCCTGAATCGGGTAGTTCAAGCCTTTAACGAAAAAATGCCGACTCAATCGTCGGATGACGGGGTGCCAATTCGGATGGTCCAGATTGGTGAGTCTCGGGCAGCGGTGGATATCGCGGCTGAGCTATTGCGGCGCGGCTTTTATGTGGCCGCAGCATTTTATCCAACGGTGCCCCGCGACAAGGCTGCTTTGCGCGTATGCCTGACTGCGGACCATAGTTTGGAAGAGGTCACCCAACTTTGTGCGTCAATCCGAGACATAGCTAATGCCCGTGGATGTGTGCTGCAGCAAGCAGAAGGAAGTTCGATGGTGAGCTGACAACTTGCTGAAAAGCCGTGTGAGAGATTAGGGCGGGCCTCCTCGCGGCGTGGTTCTCATGTGGACGGCTGTTCCTTTTATCGAAAAGTTGTGCGACGTTCATCGATTCGGCTACGGAAACCTTACACTAATAGATGACATTCGTACAAAAAACTGTTGTACGGGTCGATGGAGGCGGGACGTGGCGCGGGTCTGATCGAAGCTGTTTCCCTGGATTATCATCAGTACCCTCGGAGCAACAGAATTGTTGAGCTCTAGGGACTATTCGTACTGCATCTTTGCGCGAGCTAGTCGGTAATCCTGCGACCGAGTGGCCATCATGAGCGGCCGCTGGTTACGCAAAATGAAGGCATAGGGAGGAATGTCCCAATTAGTCTGAACTACGGCAACTTTGAAGTTTTCTACCTGGGGAGAACGCCATGTTCGTGCGCAGCCTGCAAGATATCGAAAAAACCGATCATTTCGTGGAGTGGGGCAGCGGTACGAGCCATCGACTGCTAACAGACAAGGACGGCATGGGCTTCACCGTCTGCTATACTGTGGTGCGAGCCAGCACCGCATCGTTGCTTCAATACCGCAACCATCTCGAGGCTTGCTACTGCATCGCGGGGGAGGGTGAAGTTGAGGACATGGAGGGCAATATCTATCCAATTCGCCAAGGCGACATCTATGTGCTCGACAAGCATGACAAGCACTATTTGCGCGGGGGTAAAGACCGAGACCTGATCCTCGTCAGCATCTTCAACCCGCCGCTAAAGGGGACCGAGCGCCACAACCTCAATGATCCCTCAGGCTCCGCATACTGAGCAAAGCGGCCATTCTCCGAACAGTAACATTCGGACGTATCGACATTGTGTTTGTAGTAGTCGAGGCCCGCCCCGGCGAAGCGGGTCGCCTGTTCCGAGGTCAGCCTGCCAGTGTCATGCGGGTTTCCATGCCGAGCGCCTTGACACCCTCGATCATGGCGACCAGTGCGTCCATGTCGCGATCCTTGGGATTGCGCCAGGCGGCGCCCATACAACAGCGCGTCGCGCCGCTCCTTTGCCTTCCTCGCTTCCGCCAACACCCGCTTGACCTACATTAGCTGGGAGGCCTTGAGACCGGTTGGATATTGGGCAGACTGGCTGCAATATCCGCAATCCTCGGCGCAACCGCCCGTCTTGATCGACAGGAGCCGACTCATCTGGATGGCATTGGGATCGAAATGGCTCCGGTGAATCAGCTGGGCGCGATAGAGAAGGTCATTGAAGGGCAAACGATAGACGACCATCGCATCGTCGATGGAAAGAGACGGCCTGAGCGTCCATTCGTCGCTTTCATAACTCACCGGCTGGGCCACGCTTTCCAAGTGGGACACTCCTACCAGTTTGGGAGATCGGCCAATCAAAGTCCGTGCGAGCGATCGTAGCCGTTTACCTCTGGAGGCTGCCAACCCTTTGGTAACCCCTGGGGCTTGTAGATTTCGACCGTCAGCGGATAGCAGGCGGCAGTGTCGGATGAGTGCTGCGAAGAGCAATCACCGCCGGGGCAGGCAGACATGTTCCCCAACAGGTCTATCTCAGCGAAAAACTCCAGATAATCTCCCGTACGTACGGGACTGGCTTTCATGAAATACTGCCCGGTATCGCGGGTGAACCCGGTGCACATGAAGAGGTTGAGCACGTCGTGAACATGAGGCTCGGCCTCCTTTAGAGGCAAGCCCGTCTGCTTCGCGAGCGCCCGCGTCAGGTTGGAATGGCAGCAATGATGGTACTGGCCGCCATGGCTGAGAAGATTGTGGGTATAGGGATCGCAGCGCGTGCCGATGACATCATGGACGGAACCGCCGAAGGCGTCGAAGCCGTACCAGTCGAGCGTATCGTGAGTGATGGTGGCGATCGGACGAAGATAAGGGAAGTTGGAGAACAATTGGTCGCCGAGACCGACGTGGGTTCCATTAAGCGCCCGTGTCTTGCCGCTATAGAAACGTTCGTTGAGATTGTGAAGATTGTGAAGATTGAGGTCGCCGACCTGGGGCCCTTGCGGGCATACAAGGCGGCAGAAGTGGCCGGCCGGGACTTCCCATGTCACCGCATCGCGGGGTGGAATGACGACTGTCTCAATCAGTTCCAGATCATCACGAAGGGCGCGATAGGCTGAGAGATCGGGACGCGGAAGTGTTTCGGTCGGATAGCAGATGACCGGTTTGATCGCCCTGCGCTGATCAGCGTCGCTCGGCGTGTCGGTAATAGGAGCAGGCTTCATTCAATTCTCCGTATTCGCTTATGTCCGCGGTGCGGTATTGTTTTCGGTGTCAGTTGATCGTCGCCAGTTCGGCGCCAAGTGCGACCGTGGTTCCAGGTTCTGCGGTGATCACGATGCGGCCTGCCTTTGGGGCGTGTACCCGCGTTTCCATCTTCATAGCCTCGATCAACGCGACCGCTTCACCTGCAGCGACTTCGACTCCATCCTCGACCAGCCATTTCTGCAGGGTTCCTGGGATGGGCGCGGAGACCGCATTGGCGTTTGCGGGAGCAGCGGCTGCGGTCTTTGCCTGGGGGGCTGCGATGCCGGAAAACAATGCCGCCGGCAGACCGATCGCGTGGCGCTTGCCGTCGATTTCGATGAAGCTCTTGACGAGACCGCCTTCTACCGGGTCGACGCGAGGCGCGGGTTCGATGCCTTGGAAGGCGGTTTCGATCCAGTTAGTGTAAACCTTGAAGCCGTCTTCTCCGGTGAAATCCCGCTCCTGAAGCACTGCCCGGTGGAAGGGTAGGACAGAAGCCACACCCTCGATCTGAAATTCAGCGAGCGCGCGCCGCGCGCGGATCAAGGCTTCCTCGCGGGTTGCGCCAGTGACGATCAACTTGGCCATCATCGAGTCATAAAGACCGGGGATCTCCGATCCGGTCTCAACGCCGGCATCCAGACGAATACCGGGACCGGCCGGCGCCCGAAAGCGCTTGACCAGTCCCGGCGTCGGGAGGAACCCGCGACCCGGATCTTCGGCATTGATGCGGAATTCGAATGCATGGCCACGCGGCGCGGGAGTTTCGGTCACGGAGAGCGGCAGGCCGTCCGCAATCCGCAGTTGTTCGATGACGATATCAACGCAGGTTGTCTCTTCGGTGACGGGATGCTCGACCTGAAGGCGCGTATTGACCTCAAGGAACGAGATCACGCCATTGCCCGACAGCAGGAACTCGACCGTACCGGCGCCGGTATAGCCGGCCTCTGCACAAATCGCGCGGGCTGAGGTGTGAATGCGCTCCCGTTGCTCTTCGGTGATGAACGGAGCAGGCGCCTCCTCGACCAGCTTCTGGTTCCGACGCTGCAACGAGCAGTCACGCGTGCCGAGAACGACTGTGTTGCCGTGGGCATCCGCAATGACCTGCGCCTCGATGTGTCGCGGCTTGTCGAGGAATTGCTCAGCATAGCATTCGCCACGGCCGAAGGCTTCCGTTGCTTCGCGCACAGCGGAATCGAAAAGCTCGCCGACTTCTTCAAGTTTCCATGCGACCTTCATGCCGCGACCGCCGCCGCCAAAGGCGGCTTTGATGGCCAGGGGAACGCCAGCCTTTTTGGCGAACGCGACCGCTTCGGCCGCTGAGTTCAGCGGGCCATCCGAGCCCTTAACAAGCGGGGCACCGACTTTTGCTGCGATACGACGGGCCTCAACTTTATCGCCAAGTGCGGTGATGACATCGGGAGCCGGACCGACCCAAATCAGGCCGGCATCGATGACGGCCTGCGCAAATTCCGCACGCTCCGACAGAAAGCCATAACCGGGATGCACAGCGTCGGCACCTGCTTTGCGAGCCACGTCCAGGATTTTCTCGATGTTGAGATATGTTTCGGCGGGTCGGCCAGGTCCCAGCCCATAGGCTTCGTCGGTCAGGTCTACGTGCAGGGAGCCTGCGTCAGCATCCGAATAGATGGCGATGGAGGCGACGCCGTAGTCGCGGGCGGCGCGGGCGATGCGGATGGCGATTTCGCCGCGATTGGCGATCAGGAGTTTCTTCATCGGTCGGTTTCCCTGACAAGCGGGTCGAAGGCTGCGATGGCGTTGAAGCGGATGTTCGCGCCGATAGGGATCTGGCTGGCAAGATCGAGGTGATGGCGGGCGACAACGCCGATCACAGGGTAGCCCCCTGTGAGAGGATGGTCGGCGAGAAACAGGACGGGCTGACCACTATGCGGCACCTGTATCGCACCAAGCGGCGTTCCTTCCGATTGAAGCTCCGCGCTTTCGGTCCGCTCCAGAGGCTCGGCGCCAGCAATGCGCACGCCGACACGGCTTGATTCCGCTGTTACTTGCCATTCCTGTCCCAGCAAGGTGACGAGCCCCTTTTCCGTAAACCAGTCGGTCCGCGGCCCGAGCATGACGTCGAGCGTGACGGTGTCGCCTGCCTTGGGCAGCGACCAAGCGGCGGGCCGACAGGGATCGACGGCAGATGCCGGCTCGTTTGCGGGCAGCAGAACGTCGCCCGCCACGATGGGTGAGGGACCGACCTTTGCCAATGTGTCCGTCGCGGCCGAATTCAAAATCGTCTCGATATGAAATCCGCCCCGGATCGCAAGGTAGCTGCGCGTGCCTTCCGACGGAAATTCCAGCGTCAGTTCGTCGCCCGCATCGAGTGCAAACGGCCGGGTAAGCGGCGCGAGAACACTGCGCCCATCGCCGGCGCGGATCGTCATCGGCGATGATGCACCGGCGACAGCCAGGGTCACCGGTCGATCGGCCTTTATGGCAAATCCGCCGTAGGCAATCTCGATCGCCGCGGCACCACGCGGGTTCCCGACGCAGAGATTGGCTTCGATGAGGCTCGTACGATCGAGCGCTCCGGACTCCGAGACACCTTGTCCGGCCTGGCCCGGTCGGCCGAGATCCTGGAAAAGCGCTGGGCGGTCGGCGCGGGTCACGCGAAGTCCCATTTCATCGCGTGATGAGGTAGCACGTTTCGAGAACGCAGCCGGAGCATCGGCAACGGAGACAGCCGGAGCCCTTGCCATGTCGAGGAAACGCACCCGGTCGCCAGGCGCAAGCAGTGCTGCGCGATCTCGGCTTGTGTCCCACATCTTGAGCGGCGTGCGCCCGAGAAGCTGCCAGCCGCCGGGGCTGTCGGTCGGATAGATGCCGCCGAACTTGCCGCCGAGCGCCACCGAACCTGCCGGGATGCGCACGCGCGGGCTCTGGCGCCGCGGCACATCGAAGGCAGGATCATCGCACGTCATATAGGCAAAGCCCGGCGCGAAGCCGGTAAAGGCAACGGTGTAAGTTGCCTGCGTATGTCGGCGGACAACCTCTTCGACCGACCAACCAAGGTGGTTCGCGACATCGTTGAGATCCTCGCCGTCATAGGTGACGGGAATGTCGAAGGTCTCGCCGCGCCGATCGGAGCGGCTCGACAGATCAACGCAAGCGATCGTGTCGATCAGCACCGTGCGGCTGGTGATGAGCGGGTCAAAACGGACTAGCAACGTACGGGCGGCCGGCACGAATTCCAGCACGCCGTCCGGCCGATCAGCTTGCAATGCATCGAGGAGGGTCAGCGTCGCCTCCAGATCGGCAAGCTCGACGAGCAAGCCTTCTGTACCCGCAGGGAGAAAGCGAAGATGCTCAGCCATCGTTGAAGCTCTGTAGTTCGACGCCGTTCCCGACGAGCGCGTCGCGCACCGCTCGAGCGATCGACACCGCCGCCGGCGTATCGCCGTGGACGCAAATCGACTGTGCTTCGAGTTCGATGTCCGTCCCATCGATCGCGGTAATGCGTCCTTCCTTGACCAGGCGCAGCATACGTGCCGCAACAATGTTCGGTTCATGGATTACTGCCCCTGGAAGACGACGGCTGACAAGGCTGCCATTGGCATTATAGGCGCGGTCGGCAAAAACTTCGCGGACGACCCGGAGTCCAGCTGCGCGCGCCTGCTCGACGATAGCTGCACCGGAGAGCGCCATGAGGACAAGCGTAGGGTCTATCGCCTTGATGGCTTCGATGACGTCGGCCGCCTGGCGCGCGTCATGCGCAATAGTGTTGTAGAGTGCACCATGTGGCTTGACGTATCGGACCGTTGTTCCGGCTGCCCTTGCAAGGCCCTGCAGAGCGCCGATCTGGTAGATCACGTCCCCGATCAACTCCTCGCTGTTTGGATCCATATTGCGCCGGCCGAAGCCGACAAGGTCGCGATAACCGACATGTGCTCCCACCGAGACGCCAAGCCTTGCCGCTTGCCTGATCACAGAAAGGATGCCGGCTGGATCCCCTGCGTGGAAACCACAGGCGATATTCGCGCTGGTCACGATCGACAGCATGGACGTATCGTCACCCATCGACCACGGACCGAAACTTTCGCCCAGATCGCTATTGAGATCGATATGGATCATGTCGTATTTTGTCCATCAGTGAGAAAGATAATGTTGGATAACATAATAATGATTGTTCAACAATATGAATCTTACTCAAACGGGTTTTTGTCGATGTAAGGTGCTCAATGCAAACAGAGAAAAATAACATCGCCGATGAGGGATCGCTCGTTGACTCCGCGGCTGCCCGGATCAGGGAGCTGCTGATCGCCGGCGAATTTGCCCCAGGCCAGAAGCTCTCGGAGCATCAGGTTTCGGCCCAGTTTGGCATCTCGAGAAACACGCTTCGCGAGGTCTTTCGGCTGCTGACCAGCCAAAGGCTGCTCACCTACATTCCAAACCGAGGGGTCTTCGTCGCTGCGCCAGATGAGGTGGCGGTGATCGATATCTATAGAGTGCGGGGCGTGGTGCAAAAGGGAGCCATCCACGCCGCTACAAAAGGACATCCCGCGCTAGCAAAGATGGAACGCTTGTCTGAAAAGGGCGAAGACTTCGGTCTCAAGGGTAATTGGAGACAGGTTGGAACTAGCAACATGGAGTTTCACCGCGCGATGGTAGAACTCTGTGACAGCCCGCGGCTAAACGCATGCTTCGATCTGGTTCTTGCAGAGCTCCGCTTGGTATTCGGGCAATTGGAAGATAGTGCACATCTGCACGAACCCTTTATTTCCTTGAACGCATCTCTCGTCTCAACACTTAGACACGGCAATAACGATTCAGCCGCCTCTCAGTTGGACCTCTATCTAATTAAATCAGAGAGAGCCGTTTTAGGGGCCCTTCAACGATCAAGAAGGTGACGGCCAAGTGGCTCGTCGATGTTCCCTGACGACCCGAAAACATACCTTCTGCGTGGCAGCTGAAGACGTGAACGACTTTTGTCGCTCGCATCAAAGCGCTCTGCTTTGTGGATCATCCGCCGCCATGGTGACGACGTATGGGCTGCCCCAGCGAATCAAAGGACTGATCCAAGGAAGTCGATCGTCTCGGGTTTTTGTGGGTTTCCGATCACATGCTCAGGGGGACCGATCTCGTGAATCAGGCCTTTATGGAAGTAGGCAACGCGGTCGGACACATCACGCGCGAAGCGAATTTCGTGAGTCACAAGGATCATTGTCATGCCCTCTTCCGAGAGCATTCTCAGAGTGTCCAACACCTCGCCAACAAGTTGCGGGTCGAGAGCCGAGGTTACCTCGTCAAAGAGCATATAATTCGGCGACATCGCGAGGGCGCGTGCAATGGCCATCCGCTGCTGCTGACCACCGGAGAGCCTGGACGGATAAACCTTTAGTTTCTCGCCCAGACCTACGTGGGTGAGCTGTCTGACCGCGATTTCCTCCGCTTCCCTCTTGCTCTTGCCTAGAACTTTGCGGGGCGCAAGCATCACGTTCTCGAGAACCGTTAGGTGAGGGAACGCATTCCACTGCTGGAATACGATGCCGATCTTCTGCCGTAGTTTGTTGAGGTCTGTACCGCGGCCATGCACATCGGTGCCGTCAACGATAATTTGCCCTCCTTGGATAGGTTCGAGGCCGTTGATGCACATGAGCATGGTCGACTTGCCTGAGCCCGAGCCGCCAATGACCGAGAGGACCTCGCCTTTCTGAACGGTCAGGCTCACCCCTTTCACTACCTCGAGGGTACCAAACGATTTGCGGACATCTTTCAATTCAATCATTTTCATGCCACCGCTTTTCTAGCCATGCCCCGAGCCGTGCAATCGGGAAGCTCATTAGGAAATAGATCATGCCTGCAATCGAGAGGACAAAGAGTGGCTCCTGTATGCGGGTTACGATAATCTGCGAAGCGCGCAGAAGCTCGATGATGCCGATCCAGAGAACGAGCGCCGTATCCTTCATTACGCCGAGCGTGAGGCCGATCCAGCTCGGGAGCGCAACACGCAAGGCAATCGGGAAGACGATATTGGTCAGGTCCTGTGTGTATGTCATGCCGAGCGAACGTGAGGCTCGCCGTGTCGTAGGGGGCACGGCCAGTATGCCGCTGCGCACAATCTCCGCGCAATAGGCCGCCGTATAGAGCGCCAGAACCACACAACCGACCGTAAAACCCGTCACGTTGAGCTTGAGGATCGACTTGAACGAGTTCGCCAGGACGAATTGTATCAGTAGCGGCACCGACCGCAGGATATCCAGTACGAAGCCAATAAGTGCGTTGAGCCACCACCGTGCTGTGGCACGGGCGAGACCGAAGAGCATCCCCAATATCGTGCCGCCTAGCACTGCAACAAAGGTTATGGTCAGCGTGGTTGCCGCACCTTGAAGGAGGAAGTGAACGTCATTCCAACTGATGCTTGTCTCGAACACTACCGCCTCCTCAGTACCGGAACAAGCGCGAGGCGAACAGGCGCGAGGAAAGGGTGATGATCTTGGCCATTGCGTAAAAGATAACCCCCGCTATGGCGAAAAACTCAAATGTCCGGAAAGTTCGCGCGTTCAGGTCCTGCGTGACGCCGGTAAGATCGGTGTTGAGGCCAACCGTCACGCCGAGCGAGGTCATCAAGAGTGACCAGACCATCTGGTTTGTTAAAGGATAGAACACGATACGGAACATTTGCGGCAACACAATAAGGCAGAAAGCCTGCGGCGCGCTCATGCCGAGAGAGCGGGCGGCACGCGTTTGAGTAAATGGAATAGCGCGGAGGCCGCCGCGGAAGGTTTCCGCGAGGTAGCCTGCATTGTTGAACGCGATGCCTGCGAGAAGCGCCACGTAGGAGTTAAGAAGAATTCCCAGGGAGCCTAGGCCGAAGTACATCATGTAGATCTGGAACAAGCCAGGTGTATTACGCGCAAGCTCAACCCATCCCGTCGAGAAGCTATGGAAGACCTTGTTATTCGACTGGCGGCCAAGCGCTAAAAACAAGGCAAAGATGACACCTATAACCATTGAAAGCACGGCGATCTGGAGAGACACCAGAGCGCCCCACAGCATGTCTGGAAGTGCGTTGAATGCCTGGCGCCACTGAAACGTGTAATTCAGCATGAGGGTGATCCGAACAGCTCGGGTTCCTTGAGGAGTGCGGAGGCTCAGCCAGCCTCCGCTCATTGAATGACTGTTTTAGCGATAAACGCCCTTCACCGTGAGGTCTGGGGCCTCGGCGCCGCCAATCCACTTGTCGTACAGCTCCTGATAGCGGCCTGTGCGAACCTGTTGATTTATGAACAGGTCGAGAAAGTTGAGGAGGCCCTGTTCCTGACGCAAGCCAATCAGGGAGACATAGTCGGGAACGTAGGGCGCATCGCCCTTCACCACGAAGCCTTTGTATTTGCCGGACTTGACGATCATCTGGGCCGCAGTTTCACCTAGGACAGTCGCGTCGATCTGACCTTGGGCGAGCGCTAGGAACACATCAGCCTGGGTCTGGTACGAGCGGAACGAGCCTTCGCCCCACTTTTTGACATCCTTTTCCAGCGCAATGGCCTCGAAGGTGCCGGAAGTCGACCCCGTCTTTTTACCCTTAAGACTCTCATAGGCGCTAATAGCGGTATCATCGCGCGTGAGGACACTCATCTTGAAAGCGAAATAAGGAATCGAGAAGCCGATTGTCTTGGCGCGTTCCAGTGTGTCAGAGGTGACGGCAACGCCAACATCCGCACGATCCGAGACAATCGCCGGGATGCGATCCGGAAATGGCGCTTCGACAATCTCGGCCTCTACGCCAAGCGCCTTCGCGAGGTCGTTGCAGGTGTCGACGTCGAAACCGATCGGCTGATTATTCTCGTCGCGCAAGCCCATAGGCGGGAAGTCGAGCGTCACGGCGCAGCGCAGCGTGCCGGAGGCGATGATATCGTCGAGCTTGTCTGCTTTGGCGGGCATCGCCGCGAGCGTGCTCAGAAGAAGAGCCGTCGCTACGGTGGTCTTAATTCTCATTGTTTGGTTCCCCCAGTTCATTGTTGCAACAGGAGGCTAGCGAGTCTTTGATCAAAGATCAATCATGATTCTGACACTCATGGCGCGAGCGATGCTTTGAATCCCGCGTTGGATGGCAAGGTGCCGCGCGCCGTTTTGTCCGGAGATGAAATTGTGGTGCACCAGTCGGAGCGATCAAAATTGCGAGTAAGAAAGTAATTGATTTAAACCCCAGCCGTGCAGCATTTATCCTATATGCGTGATAGGCGCCGACGACACCGCGACAGATAGCGGATGCAACGATCCAAACAGGCTATGCGGCTGCAGGCAATCTTCTTATAATCACGAACGGAATCCCGAAACCGAGAAAGCAGAGCGCGGTGTGCAGCTCCTGATGTCGTCGCCATCCGTCTAGGAGAGCGATCGCGCGTCGTATCATGAGAGCAGCTAGCTCTCTGCTTCACCTCATCGATCATCAGGGAACGATCATGCCGATGTTGCTTGGTCTGCCTCAGCCAAGATGGACAAGCCATATCCGCTAGTTGGATGCACCATCGGTCACAACCTCACAACCTCAATGTTCCAGCAGAAGGGAAGGGGCGGTCGGAGGTGGCCACGGCCGTACTGTCACGAGCAGCTCGATTGAGCCAGTTGTCCAACATCAGCCTAGTTGCAACAGCGTCGACAATATATGCCTGGCTTTGACAATATACCGGACAGTGTGACCACGAATGAAATGTCAGGCTACGCGCGCTACTGAACGATCCAGCGAACGAACGGAACCCGCCGGTGACGGTGACTGGACCTGGCTGCAGAAGTCAGTCTATTCGCTGGATCACTAACTGCCACTCGCTACTTTTGAAGCCTTCCTCGCTCGTGGGACCGAATCGATTTCGGACGACGCGTGTTCATGTTGGCCGTCGCTGTGCCCTGAGATGGCGGCCTTAGGCCACGACGCAAGTATATCTTCCGCAGCCATGGTAATATGTCGCGAAATAGCACCCTGGGCGCCTGGTCCATCCTGTTTTTCAAGGCGTTCAATTATACGCTCATGTTCATCGTGGTAACGGCCAAGGCTGGGATGCCCATTGAGAACCCCAAAATAGGGGCCTATCTGCAACCAAAGCATTTCTATGCAGGGGAGCAGCTTCTCAGACTCCGCCGCCTGATATATCGCAAAGTGGAATGCTCGATTAGCTTCTAGCATTCCACTGAAATCCGACTTGTCCGCACATTCGATCTCCTGGCGCAGATATTTCCGGAGGAGCTTCACAAGTTTCGGCGTTGCCTTTTCGGCTGCCCAAGATGTGGCCATTCCTTCGATTCCCAGTCGCACGCGACAAAGATCCCGGACCGTCTCGGGGGAAAACTCCGGTACCTGTACAGCCCGGTTCGGTGACGAGATAAATGCCCTTAGAGCGACGAGGCGACGAACTGCTTCCCGAACAGGCATCGGACTAGTCGCGAACTGCTCAGCGATCTCCCTGATGACGACACTTTGACCTGGGATGAAGCGTCCTGCCATTACAGCAGTCGACAGAGCTGCGTAGACCCTATCGTGCATCAGGGCTGGTTCGATTGGCTGCATTATTCGATCTGGCTTGGCCTTTGGAGATCCGGTCATTTATACACGCTCTTCTTTCGCTTGATCAACGATCAACTAATTGAGTTTTGTTGACTCATACGTCAGGTTGGCGAAGACATGAAGGGGGTACGACAGTTTATTGCACACTCTTTCGCGCCCAGGACGCTTGCAGGAGCCTATAGGAGCCAAATTTACTTTTCCGCTACAACTAATTATCGCTTGCTAAAAAAGGGCACCTCTCATTTTTCGCAAGGTGTGACGCGCAGGAACCAATCGATGCACAAACGAGCACGCGACTTTATCCGCGAGGGGATGGCCCCGATGAGTCAATAAACGTTTGCAAAACTCGGCCAATCCGGCAGGATCCAAAGAGAGGATGTGGCCCATCGTGGCGCCAACGCCGCGTCATCTGCATCTCAATGATCCGCTGTTCTTTTGGCGAGCGTAGCCTGTTCCATGTTACCGGCATGCATGGCCGGGTCAGCGGTTTCCGGGCCGGAGGTGGCTGTTGCCGGAGCGCGCACATGACAGGCGACACTACGGCCGTCTGCCATTGGGATCAAAGGCGGCATTTCGATTCGACAACGCTCGACAGCAAGCGGACAGCGTGGGTGAAACGGGCAACCGCTCGGCGGATTGATTGGGCTCGGCACCTCGCCCTCAACGGGTGCCTCTGAGCGAGCGCGGGTTGGGTCGGCTACCGGCGCGGCAGCTATCAGGGCCTCGGTATAAGGGTGCACCGGTTTGGAAAAGAGGGATTCACACTGCGCGAGTTCCACGATCCGCCCCAAATACATGACCGCTACACGGTGGCCGATATGCTCGACGACCCCAAGATCATGCGAGATGAAGACGAAGGCGATACCCATCTGTTGCTGGAGGTCCAGCAGCAAGTTCAAGATTTGCGCTTGGACGGAAACGTCGAGCGCCGAAACAGCTTCGTCTGCGATGATCAGGGAGGGCTGAAGAGAAAGCGCCCGCGCAATGCCGAGACGCTGCCGTTGGCCCCCTGACATTTCGGAGGGCAGTCTGTGCATCATCTCAGGGGACATTCCCACCTTTTTTAGAAGATCAGCGGCTAGTGCATCGCGCTGCTTGCGGCTTAGTCGCTCAAAATTCTCCACGGGCTCGGTAATGATCTGGCCAGCAGTAAGACGCGGGTTCAGCGACGAGTATGGGTCCTGGAAAACCATCTGCATTCGCCGGCGATATGCGCGCAACTCATGTTTCTTGAGACCAGCAATATCAGTGCCATCGATCAGGACGCGTCCCCCTGTCGGATCCACGAGCCGCATCAACAGCCGAGCAATAGTGGATTTGCCGCAGCCGGATTCACCGACGATACAAAGCGTCTCTCCTGCCGATACGGAGAAGGATACGTCCTCCACTGCCCGCACCACCGGAGTGGCTTTCTTCAAGAACCCCGCTCCAACGGAATAATGCTTAGTTAGCTTCTCGACTTTCAGCAGTGGACTGCTCATGCTCCTATAATCTCCTCTGAGCGCCAACAAGCTGCGGAATGGCCCGCTTCAATGTCCCTCAGGACGGGCGTTTTTTCACGACAAATGTCGATTGCGAACGGGCAGCGAGGTGCGAAGCTGCATCCGACAATCGGTTCACGCAAGTTGGGTACAATGCCTGGAATTTCGGGCAGCCTACTCTGTCGGCCTCGTCGCCGATCAGGTACAGAGCGCATGAGAGCCTTAGTGTACGGATGCATCGGCCGCGCAAATAGATCCGCCACAGAAGATTGTTCTACAATCCGGCCCGCATACATGACGATGACGCGCTGGCATGTTTCGGCCACAACGCCAAGATCATGAGTGATAAACATCACCGCCGTTCCCGTGCGTTCCTTCAGATCAACGATCAGCCGTAGGATCTGCGCCTGGATCGTTACGTCGAGTGCGGTTGTCGGCTCGTCGGCAATCAAAAGTTCCGGCGAGCAAGCAAGGGCCATCGCGATCATGACGCGTTGACGCATGCCGCCTGACATCTCGTACGGGTAGTTGCTGACACGGCGCTCTGGGTCCGCTATGCGGACGAAACCCAGCATCTCTTCGGCCTTGGCCATCGCGTTTGAACGGGAAACGCCCGTATGAATTTGGACCGCTTCGGCAATTTGACGGCCGACCGTGTAGACCGGGTTGAGGCTAGTCATTGGATCTTGGAAGATCATGGCGATCTTACCACCTCGGATCTTTCGCATCTCCTGCTCGGACAGCTTCAAAAGGTCTTGTCCGTGGAATCGGATCTCGCCGCCTACAGTTCTGGCTGTCAGCTTCGGCAGCAATCGTAGAATTGAAAGTGCGGTGACGCTCTTGCCGCACCCGGACTCCCCGACGACACCGAGAGTTTCACCCTTCATTATCTGGAAGCTGACGCCGCCCAACGCTTGGGTAATACCGTCCTCGCCAAAAAAATGCGTTTCAAGGTTTCGAACGTCAAGTAGCTCGTCACGCTTGATCATATTATGCATTTGCATGTTACGCCCTCCGCTTCGTCCGGGGATCGAACATATCGCGCAAACCGTCCCCGAGCAGGTTGACGGCCAGCACCGTAATCGCAAGGCAGACGCCGGGGCCAAAGATAGTCAATGGTGCGCTTGCAAGATACAAGCGTGAGCTGGCAATCATATTGCCCCAACTGGGGATTTCGGGCGGCACACCTGCGCCGAGGAAACTAAGCGCGGCCTCCGTCATAATTGCGCTGGCACAAACCGTGGCGCTTTGCACCATGAGTGCTGGAATGGTACTCGGGAGGATATGACGCCAGAGCACCTTCGGCAGCCGTGCACCGCCGCAAAGCGCGGCTTCCACATAAGGGCGTTCTCGAACGCTGAGGACCACCGAGCGAACCAGGCGGGCAACCGCCGGCGTTTCAGGGATCGCAATAGCGACGATGAGAATCCCAATACCGGGGCCCGTGAGGGAAATCAGGGCGATGGCCAGCAGGATCGTCGGGATCGACATCAGGCCGTCCATGACCCGCATGACGATATTATCGAACATGCGGTTGTAGCCGGCGAGAATACCGATCAGGAGCCCACCCCCAGCAGCGCACGCTGCCGACAGCAACCCGACCATGAGTGAGATCCGGGCACCGAAGATCGTTCGGGCAAACACATCACGGCCCAGATTGTCGCTGCCGAACCACATCTCGACCGAAGGCGGCTGGAGGCGCTTGAACGGATCCATGTTTCCCGGATCGCCGGCGTAAAATGGAGCGGCGAGGGCCAGAACGATCAGTAGCGCCAGCAGGCCACCGCCGATGAGTACCAGCGGATGCCGCCTTGCGACCCGGCTCAGGCTGAAAAGTCTTATCGGGGCCGTCGGTGTGGTCTCAAGTGTTGCGGACGGGAGTGTCATATCATCAATACCGAATGCGCGGATCGATCAGCGTATAGGCAAGATCGACCGTGAGATTGATAAGGACGTACAGACCTGACGTCAGGATAAGCACGCTCTGGATGATGGGATAGTCGCGGTTGTTGATCGCATCAACGACCAGGCGACCAATACCCGGTATATTGAATACCGTTTCTGTGACGACTACGCCGCCGATCAGATAGGCGAAGCTTATCCCGATAACCGTCAAGATTGGAACGCCGGCATTCTTCAAGGCGTGGTGGAACAGCATGGCGTAGGACGAAGCACCCTTGGCGGCGGCGGTTCGCATATAGTCTTCCGATAGAACTTCCAGCATGCTCGCCCGCGTGACCCGGGCGATGAATGCAACGAAGGCGATGCCCAACGCCACTGTCGGTAGGATGAGATGGACAAACCAAGGACCAAGGCCATCATTGATCGGTACATATCCCTGGACTGGCAGCCATTGTGTTCGTATGGCGAAGAAATAGATCAGGAAGAAGCCGGTGACGAAGACCGGGATGGAATAACCAAGTGCGGAAAAGACCGTTAGGAGACGGTCGACCAGGCCGCCAGGCCGCCACGCGGCTAGGACGCCGACTGACACTCCCACGGTCACGGCGAAAATCATGGTCAGGATTGACAGGGAAACAGTCGGCTCAAGCCGCTGCGATATGAGTTCGAGAACCGGTCGTCCGGCAAAGATTGAGGTGCCGAAATCGCCGCTGAGCATGTCACGTACCCACCGTATGAACTGAACTGGCATAGGATCGTTAAGACCCAGCGTTTCCCGGATTCCGGCGATCATTTCCTCGGAGGCCGATCGGCCGGCGATCATGGCCGCTGGGTCGCCAGGCGCCAGCCGGAGAAGCAGGAAGACGAAGATTCCAACCATCGCCATGACAGCGATGGCCGAAACTATCCTGCGAAAGACGTAACCAGCCATCGCTCAGGCTTTCTCCATGTTCCACATTGGGCACGGTCCCAACTGGTTGCTGATAACGCCGGTGAGTGTTTTGCGGCGTGCAGAGGGCGAAACCGTATGCCCCAGGAAAACTGCTCCGCCAAAGTCCCACCAAAGATGCTGCATCTTGCGTGCGAGCGCCTTGCGCTCATCTAACGTTCCGACTACCGCCCATTTGGCGCGCAGCGCCTCATATTCGTCATTCTTCGGCCAGCCGTACCAAGAATCTTGGCCATTCGCTTGGAGGAAGGCGCACCCCATCGGATCGGAGAGGCCGAGGTTGGGCCAACTCGATATGTGAATGCTCCAACCGCCTCCCTCAACAGGGCCCTTGCTAGACCGGCGCGCGACAACACCGGCCCAGTCGCTCGGCGCGAGCTCGACATTGACGCCAATTTTCTTCAGCTCTGACGCCAGTAGCTGAGCGGAGACGTCGCCCTGTGGCCAGTCTGTAGAGTCGAGAATGACGACTTTCTCGCCGGCGTATCCGGCCTCCTTGAAGAGCTGCTTGGCCTTTTCTGGGTCGCCGCCCTTCTTATACCACCCCGTGTTTTCGTCATTTGAATATGGAGAGCCATTGCCGAACATTGACGTAACGGGCTGGGTGTACCTTGGATCGGGAGCGATGACCCTGAGGAATGCCTCCTGGTCGACCAAGTGCAGGAGCGCTTGACGCGCCTTTACGTTGTCAAACGGTGGCTGAAGGAAGTTCACCCGCGCGAAGTTGACTTCTCCTCCCGAACGCACGACTTGTAGTTGAAGATCGCGATCGCTCTCGATTGCAGAATAGAAGTCGGGGGGGCAAGTCAACAGCAGATCAATCTCGCCCGCCTGCAATGCGGCCAACGCCGTTTGTTGATCCGAGATGTTTTCCCAAATGGCTCGATCAACCTTTACGGTCTTTCCTCCCGTCAATCCGTCGGGCGCCTCGTTACGGGGCACGTATCGTTCATTGCGGTCGTAGGTGAAGTTCGCGCCAGGCTTGGTGAGAGCGCTGTTGAACTTGAACGGCCCCGACCCAATATTCGCAGTTACCTGCTCCGTGGGGGGAAGGTTCGCGTCCTTCTCCCGCATCACCGCTAGAAACTGTGTTGGTGAGGCCAGGGCATCGATGAGAAGTTCAAATGGCTCCCTCAGCACGATCGTGAAGGTTCCGTCGTCCTTCTTCGAAATGTCTTTTGTCCTTTCCATGAGCAGTTTTCCGCTCGGAGCCGCCGCGCCCCAACGGCGAATCGAAGCCACACAGTCTGCCGCAGTAACTGGTGTGCCGTCGTGGAAACCCAGGCCGTCTCTAAGGGCGAACGTATAGGTCAGCCTATCATCGGATACCACCGATTTTCCGATCATCTGCGGGCGTGACGCCTGCTGGGAGTCGAACGCAAAGAGAGTATCATAAATAGCTAAGCCATGGTTTTGAGACTCGGCGCTTGTCGAAAAGACGGGGTCGAAAGCGGGGGGGAGAGAATCCAGCACCAGACGGATTACGCGTGTGTCGGTTGAAACGGCCTGAGCCCGCACAATAGGCGTAGCCGACAATGCGGCTCCCGCAGCTACGCTTAGCTTGATAAGATCGCGTCGAGAAATTTCCATGTTTCACTCCCTGTTTGAGCAGTCCATTGCCATTTGCCTTGCGGATTGCTCCTCCGTCAAAGCGTTGCGAGCTGATCAGAATTCGCCTATTTGCCCGGCCCACCAACCGCGATAATTGATCAGAGCCTCGCCCTTCCGGCGACGAAGATCTCGAGAGAGCAGATCACCCTCACATTTCCTTCGCGCACTGAAGTTGCGGACCTTGCTTTAAGGCGATTCCAGGCAGCGCCCTTCGCGAGCGGCGCTACAGAGTTAGCCCGTAAAGGGCGACTAAGACTGTGTAGGACGCACATGCGACGTTCATAGCTGTGCAAGTCGCAACGGCCGGTGAATTGGTCATTTGTATCCCCTTATGCGCGGCAGATCGATTAAGCTTGTCTGCCTTTTTGCCTGATAAAGCTAACCCCGATTTGATCAAAGATCAAGAGGAATTGCGCCGGCTCGTGTCGTCATCGATGTTTTGCAGCACCTTTCTTTAAGGCGTCGGGAGCGGCCTCAAGGCCGCGCTGCAAACCGATTTCGCCCTGTTGTAACCACTGCGTGTCTTGGCGACGCCTCAACTCAAATCCAACGGCCAAATCGGCCGCCTGAGCTTCCTCCAATGAAACTTCTTGAAATCGAGCGAGCAGATGCCGCCGGCATCGACATAGATGAGCCCGCGCGCAATTGGCTCGAAGTCGGCGCGGAAGTGGTTCATCGCCTTGCAGGCCAGAATATTCATGCGCTCCGGCTCGATGTCGTAAATGCGGAACTGCTCGCGGTCGACGATCGGCGTCGGGTAACTGGTGACGATAATCTGCATGCCTTCGAGATCGAGGCGGAAGCTCGGGCCCATATTTGCCTTGGTGCCAGTCGCCATCTTACCCTTGTGGACATAGATCCCATCGGAGACGGCGCCCACCGTGCCTGTCAGACGGATCGGCGTGCCGCCGAAGCGCGGGTCGGTCTTGCCACCGAGGTCCACCGTGACCGTCGCTCCGACTCCCGCTTTTAGCCCGGCGGCCGCGGCTTCCGGATCGGCGATTGCGCCGACCGCAACGCCCTTGATCCCGGCTGCGAGCAGGGCGCGAACCAGATTGGTGCCATCGCCATAGGCGCCGCCATCGGGATTGTCGGTGTAGTCTCCAATCAGCAGTGGCCCCGAGTCGGACGGAGCGGCCTTATTGGCGATGCTGATGACCTCGTCCATGGGCAGCAGCCGGACTGTTTCGCGGCCGCGGCTGTCCCAGATGAAGTCGGCCAGCCGTTCGGCAACCTCTCGGAATTCCGGCCGCGCTCCATCGCCGGTGACCAACACCGTAGGCCCGGTGAACGGCACGTCGGCGAAGTCGAAGCCAGCGTTAACGCCGATATCGAGCACGCCCGGCGTCTGCGCCTCGGCCTTTCGCACCAGCGCCAGCATCTCGACAAAGGCCCCATTCTGGGCGGTAGTGCGGCCGTGGTCGAGCCCGCTCAGGACTGGGCGATTCGCCAGCGTGACGCTTGGCTTGATCTCGCCCTGCATGGCTCGCTGCAGCAACCTGCCGGCACGCTCGGCGGTCTCGTACATATCGGTATGAGGCGTCGTGCGGTAGGTGGTGATGATGTTGGCTAATCGCGCCATGTCTTCGGTCGCGTTCGCGTGCAGGTCCAGACTGACGGCGATAGGCACAGCAGGCCCGACAATCGCCCGTACTTGCCGGAGGATCTCCCCCTCGGCATCGTCGTGGCTCTCGGTGACCATGGCGCCGTGCAGCGGCAGGAGCACGCCGTGCACCGGCATCGCCCGTTCGAGCGCACGGGTGATGATCCCCATCATGTGATCGAAAGCCTGGTCCGTGACCTTGCCCGCGGGCACTGCACTTGCAGCTAGCGGAGCTACGAGATGCCAGCCGAACTCGTCGGCAAGATCGAGCACCGCACCCCATTCGGTGCGCGTTCCCCGCATCGCGCCGTCTATCGCCTCACCCTCGAGATATTGGGAATGTCTGTAGTCATCCAGCGTGGTTGGGGTGATGCTGAAGGTGTGGCTCTCGTGCACGATCGAGGCGGCGAAAACGGTTAAAGACACGCGATCAACTCCTTTTGTCATCTTGATACCCCTCGTATGTGGCCGTCGGGCGCGACATGGCCAATTTTTCTGTTGCCACAAAGAGCTAACTTCTATTTGATCAAAGATCAATGAAAATTCTGAAAATCCATTGACTGCTAGTGATGCTTATGCGCATCTAAAGTCCACGTTGGAAGCATTGGATTTAAGGGCGTCAGATCTCGCCGATCAAAAATAACAGAAGCTTGCAGCAACTCAGCCGATCAACATAGGAGCAGGGAACCATGGGACTTAACCCAAGCAGGGATGTATTCATTACGTGTGCGGTGACAGGTGCCGGAGACACCCCTGGCCGGTCTGAAAAGGTGCCAGTAACACCGCGACAAATCGCCGACGCATCGATTGAAGCAGCCAATGCGGGTGCAGCAATCGTGCATATCCACGTACGAAACCCCGAAACCGGCAAAGGCGCGCGCGATGCGCACCTCTACGAAGAGGTTCTAAACCTCATCAAAAGGTCAGGCGTCGACGTCGTCATAAACTTCACCGCCGGGATGGGCGGTGCGCTTACCTTCGGTCCTGCCGAACAACCCATGCCGCTTGCCGCTGTCGGAACCGATATAGCTGGCGCTACCGAGCGCCTTGTGCATGTCAAAACACTTCTGCCTGAAATCTGTACGCTAGACTGTGGTACGATGAATTTTGGCGATGAAAATTTTGTGCTGGCCAATACGCCGGCCATGCTGAAGGAAATGGCCGCGCAAGTCCTAGAGTACGGCGTAAAACCCGAGATCGAGATATTTGACACGGGACACCTGTTGCTGGCCAAATGGCTTCACGAGCAAGGTTTGCTTAGCGATCCTGTTATGGTGCAACTCTGCATGGGCATCCGCTGGTGCGCACCAGACGATCTTACGACGCTGAACGCTCTTATCTCCAGACTCCCCGAGGATTGGACGTTTTCCGCCTTCTCAATCGGACGAAACCAGTTGCCTTATACCGCGTTGGCTCTCGCTGCCGGCGGCCATATCCGCGTCGGCCTTGAAGACAATCTCTGGCTCGATAAGGGCGTGCTTGCAACCAACGGAGCACTGGTGGCCCGCGCGGTCGTGATTGCCGAGGCTATGGGTTCTCGCATCATGAGTGCAAAAGACGTTCGCAAAAAGTTGAACTTGCAGAGGCGCTGGTGAAGTTGCTTTCGGCATGCGGTTCCGCTGCCCGAAGCTGAGGAACCGATCGCGTTTTTTTGCAATGCCGTACATAGCTTTGTGAGCGCCGTCCTTTACGCCGGATCCGGGAATAGGATAGCGCTTACAAAGCAGGCGGGCTGATTATGGGATCATCGCTCACTTGGGCGGTGGTTCGGGAGTTGAACCGGCGATGGTAACGTTCTTCTTAGCAAGCGCACCCGCGAAGCCGCTTCCGTGCTATTGAACGCTCGGAAGTGTTTTTTGGGGACCTCACCCATTTGTCGGCATGGAAAAATAAAACGCCTCTTCACTAGAGGTTCTTATAGGGCCGATGCACTCGTTACGGGTCACTAATCGACGACATAGAGCGACTCGGCTCGCATCCGCTCGTCGGGGTCGAGAGCACGTTTGCTTCGAGCGGAGAGATCGAATCGCACAGTGACCGTCCGCACCATTGCATGAAGAATGTCATCAAGTGTTCCGCGCATCTCATGCTTACAGGTGAGCGACGACGTACCGATCGTCTCTACGCTACTACGGATTGTGACAAGCTTATCCGCCGGTACTTCGTGTTTGAAGTCTATTTCCATCCGCACCGCCGCCCAGCCGAGGCCGCTTTCCGCGCTCGTTGCATTCGCGATGCGGCCAAGGATTTGGAAGCTGGCATCGTCGAACATCGCAGCATAGTGCCGAACATTAAGATGACCCATCGCATCGCACAACCAGGGATGAACCACGCCGACGTGAGTAACTATGCTTTGCTTGCCCAAAAACCAACTCCGTTGCGACGTTAACCGATAGAATCTAACCTACCAAAATTTAGATCATTGATCAAATCTCTTCGCCATGTTAGCCTTACCGGACTGCAATTTCTTAGAGTGAAAATGAAGGTAAATATCCAATGAGTGAGTCAGCAGGGCAACGCAATTTTACCATCGACAACGCTCTCGATGAGCTGTCCGCGCGATTAACCGAGTTAAACCCCAAGAGTTCTCGGAGGCAAGAACAAGCGGAAGCGCACATGCCGGGAGGAAATACGAGAACCTTACTTTACTACCCCCCTTTTCCTATTGCATTTGCCCGTGGCGAAGGCTGCCGACTTTGGGATGTCGATGGCCATGAGTACTTAGATTTGGTGGGTGAACAAAGTGCAGGAATTTATGGGCATTCAGATCCGAGAATCCTCGACCTATTGCAGAAGATCGGTCGGGAAGGCCTGAACCTTGGGGGGCCTAATAAATATGAGGCCAAGCTGGCGGAAGCCGTATGCGATCGTTTTCCATTCATTGAACAGGTTCGGTTCTGTAACTCTGGAACAGAAGCAAACATGTTTGCCCTTTCAACCGCCTGTGCCTTTACTGGACGTTCGAAAATCATGGCATTTTCCGGCGGATATCATGGGGGCCTCCTTACATTCCCCAATGGTCCTGGTCCCCTGAATTCGCCAATCCCAACGGTTGTTGCGTCGTTCAATGATGTCAACCAAACCCACGATCTGCTCGAGCGCAATGCCGATGATTTAGCTGCCGTGATCATCGAGCCGATGATGGGGGCGGCGGGCTGCCTGCCGCCGTCGGCCGAGTTTCTGAGGATGCTGAGGGATTCGTGCGACCGTGAAGGAATAGTTCTGATTTTCGACGAGGTTATGACCTCGCGCCTTGGTCCTAGTGGCATGCAGGGGAGGCTCGGTATTCGACCTGACCTGACAACACTTGGGAAGTATATCGGCGGAGGTATGAGCTTCGGGGCCTTCGGTGGCCGCCGAGAGCTCATGGAGCGTTTCGACCCGCGACGCCCAGACCACTGGATCCACGCCGGCACATTCAACAACAATGTCCTCACCATGGCAGCTGGTACGCTTGGTTTGACCGAGATTTACACGCCTGAGGCGGCCGTTACCCTGAACGAGTCAGGTGACCGGCTACGGGGGATGATGAACGATGCGGCCAGCAAGCGAAACCTACCGGTGACCGTGACTGGCATAGGTTCACTGATGAACATCCATTTCGCGAGACATCCAATTACCACGCCCGCTGATGTGGCCAAAACGAGCTCTGCCCTGAAATCCCTGCTTCATCTCGATTTTCTTCTGAATGGAATTTACATCGCTCGACGTGGGTACATTGCGTTGTCGCTTCCCGTGGGGACGAATGAGCTAGCCTATGCCGTCTCGACTTTTGAAGCCTTCCTCGATCGCTGGATCGAGTTGATTTCAGACGACGCGCGATGAAACCAAATGTGTTGTGCGACGCTGTGCCCTGTGCGGCGGGTTTAGGCCATGCCGCGAGCTCCCATGTAATTGGGAAAACGCCACCAATTCGGTCCCTCCGATTGGTCGCACGCTCTGGCACAGAAGAAGTGGTTTTCCATGCCGAGGCGCGGCATGGCCGGTAGTGTTTTTCACATTGGAGGAGTGACGTGATCAAAGTCTTTTCCGAGGCAGCGATGGCCCTTGATGGCCTGCTGTCTGACGGCATGTTCATTGCGGCGGGCGGTTTCGGGCTTTGCGGCATTCCGGAACTGCTGATCGATGCGATCCGCGAGGCAGGCACCAAAGACCTGACGATCGCCTCGAACAATTGCGGCGTCGATGATTTCGGTCTCGGCGTGCTGCTGAACACCAAGCAGATCAGGAAGATGATCTCGTCCTATGTCGGCGAGAACGCAGAATTCATGCGGCAATATCTGAGCGGCGAACTGGAGCTCGAGTTCAATCCGCAAGGGACACTTGCCGAGCGAATGCGGGCCGGGGGCGCCGGCATAGCCGGCTTCTATACCAAGACAGGTGTTGGCACCGTCGTTGCCGAGGGCAAGGAGACGAAGACCTTCAACGGCGAGACGTTCGTTCTCGAGACCGGCATCGTCGCCGATCTGTCGATCGTCAAGGCGTGGAAGGCGGATACTTCGGGCAATCTCGTCTTCCGCAAGACGGCTCGCAACTTCAACCCGCCGGCCGCCACATGCGGCAAGATCTGTGTCGCTGAAGTCGAGGAAATCGTCCCGGCCGGCAGCCTGGATCCCGATCACATCCATGTGCCGGGGATCTACGTGCATCGCCTCATCCAGGGCCAGCACGAGAAACGCATCGAACAGCGCACCACGCGCGTGGCGGCTTGAGGGAAGGGGACGAGACATGGCCTGGGACAGAAACCAGATGGCGGCACGTGCTGCCCGCGAACTCGAAGACGGCACCTACGTCAATCTCGGCATAGGCATTCCGACGCTGGTTGCCAACTACATCCCCGAAGGCGTCCACGTGACGCTGCAGTCGGAGAATGGCCTGCTCGGCATCGGTCCCTTTCCGACTGAAGACCAGATTGACGCCGATCTGATCAATGCCGGCAAGCAGACGGTGACGGCATTGCCGCATTCGGCCTTCTTCGACTCGGCGCAGAGTTTTGCGATGATCCGTGGCGGCAAGATCGCCATGGCGATCCTCGGCGCCATGGAGGTGTCAGAGAACGGCGACCTCGCCAACTGGATGATCCCCGGCAAGCTCGTCAAGGGCATGGGCGGCGCGATGGATCTGGTCGCCGGCGTCAAGCGAGTGGTCGTCGTCATGGATCACACCAACAAGGCCGGCGAATCCAAAGTGCTGAAGGCCTGCACCCTGCCGCTGACCGGACAAAGTGTCGTCGATCGGATCATCACCAATCTCGGTGTGCTCGACGTCGTCGATGGCGGACTGAAGGTGGTCGAGCTTGCCGAGGGGGTCACCGACGGCGAGATCCGCAGCGCCACTGAGGCGACTATCGTCAACTAGGCCTGCGATTTTTCGGAGAGGCGCCGGGGCCGGTCTTTACCAGCTACGGAAGGACCAAGAGAGGAGATCACTATGAGCAATCCATCCATCGTCGTCGCCAGTGCAGCTCGCACTGCTGTCGGTTCCTTCAACGGCGCCTTTGCGACCATTCCGGCTCATGAGCTCGGCGCGGCAGCCATCAAGGGCGCGTTGGAACGCGCCGGTGTCGAGGGCAGGGAAGTCGACGAGGTGATTCTCGGCCAGGTGCTGCAGGCGGGCGAAGGGCAGAACCCTGCCCGCCAGGCCGCCATGAAGGCCGGCATCCCGCAGGAGGCAACCGCCTGGGGCGTCAACCAGCTCTGCGGTTCCGGTTTGCGCGCCGTTGCGCTCGGCATGCAGCAGATCGCTTCGGGCGATGCCAAGATCATCGTTGCCGGCGGCCAGGAATCCATGTCGATGGCCCCCCATGCCGCCCATCTTCGCGGCGGCACCAAGATGGGCGACATGAAGATGATCGACACGATGATCAAGGACGGCCTGACGGACGCCTTCTACGGCTATCACATGGGCATCACGGCGGAAAACATCGCCCGCCAGTGGCAGCTCTCGCGCGACGATCAGGATCAGTTCGCCGTTTCCTCGCAGAACAAGGCTGAGGCCGCCCAGCTCGCCGGCCGCTTCAAGGATGAGATCGTGCCCTTCATCGTCAAGGGTCGCAAGGGCGACGTCAGCGTCGACGCCGACGAATTTATCCGTCACGGTGCGACGCTGGACGGCATGACCAAGCTGCGTCCGGCCTTCGACAAGGAAGGCACGGTGACGGCCGGCAATGCCTCGGGCCTCAATGACGGCGCGGCTGCTGCCGTGCTGATGACCGAGGCGGAAGCCTCGCGCCGCGGCATCCAGCCGCTTGCACGCATCGTCTCCTGGGCAACCGCCGGCGTCGATCCGCAGATCATGGGCAGCGGCCCGATCCCGGCCTCGCGCAAGGCTTTGGAAAAGGCGGGCTGGTCCGTGGGCGATCTCGACCTCGTCGAGGCCAATGAGGCCTTCGCTGCACAAGCCTGCGCCGTCAATAAGGATCTCGGCTGGGATACGTCGATCGTCAACGTCAATGGCGGTGCCATCGCCATCGGCCATCCAATCGGCGCCTCCGGCGCGCGCATCCTCAACACGCTGCTGTTCGAAATGAAGCGCCGCGGCGCCAAGAAGGGTCTCGCAACGCTCTGCATCGGCGGCGGCATGGGTGTCGCCGTGTGCTTCGAGGCGCTTTGAGGGGCAAGGTCATGACCTCCGCCGAGTATCGTCTCTGCGACGTATCGTTCGACCGGTCCTTCGGTGACCGGGATGCGAGAATTGAGCGGGAGCAGGCACTCGCGGTCATCGACCTTTTGGAATGCAATACATTCATTCCAGTCGGTCACGACGGCGGCCCCTATCGCCTCAGGATCGAGGCGGTCGATGGGCGCCTGGCATTGCATATCGCTGATGATCAGGGCGAGCATGTCGTCAGTCACTATCTGTCGCTCACGCCCTTCCGCCGGCTGCTCAAAGACTACGCTCGCATCTGCGAGAGCTACGACGACGCCATCCGCCACCCTGGACCTGAACGGCTTGAGGCAATCGGTATGGGCCGGCGTGGCGTCCATAACGAGGCTGCCGAACTGCTGAGAAGCCGGTTGTCAACGAAAGTGACTATCGACAACAATACCGCGCGCCGGCTGTTCACGCTGATTTACGCCCAGCTCGTGCGCAATACCGACCATCGAGTTCTGCTGAGCTGAGATAGCTGCCGCCCCAACTGCCGACCAAGGAGGAACCCCAAGTGAATGCAATACCTCAACGCGAAATACACCTCGGAGAAACGAGCTCCGCAGGCTTTCTGGATAGCGTTGACCAGAACTTCCGCCATGCGATGACGTTCCTTGATTTGCCGCAAGGGCTGTCGGAACGGATCATGCAGTGCAACTCGACCTACACTGTTCGTTTCGGTGTTCGCCTGCGCGGCCGCATGTACAGTTTCATCGGCTGGCGATCGGTCCACAGCGAGCACTGCGAACCGGTGAAGGGCGGCATACGCTATGCATCGAATGCCGATGCTGAGGAGGTTGAAGCGCTGGCAGCGCTGATGACGCTCAAATGCTCGCTGGTCGATGTTCCATTCGGCGGCTCGAAGGGCGCCCTGAAGATCGACCCGCGCGAATGGACGCCACAGGAGCTCGAGCGCATTACCCGCCGCTTTACCCAGGAGCTCAACAAACGTGGCCTGATCGGTCCGGGCGTCAACGTGCCGGCGCCCGACATCGGCACCGGCGAGCGGGAAATGGCCTGGATGATGGACGAGTTCCGCCGCGCCAACCCGACTGATGTCATCAATGCGCGGGCCTGCGTGACCGGCAAGCCGCTGTCGAAGGGCGGTATTGCCGGCCGCACCGAAGCAACCGGCCGAGGCGTTCAGTTCGCCATCCAGAGCTATCTCCGCGATCCGCGAACCGCCGGGTTGAACGGCAAGCGTGATCTGATGGGTGCTGCGGTCAACGTTCAGGGCTTCGGCAATGTCGGCTATCATGCGGCAAAGTTCGTCTCCGAAGAAGACGGCGCCCGGGTTACCGTCGTCGCCGAACGCGACGGCTATGTCGCCAATGCCGATGGTCTGGCGATTGAGGCGCTGAAGCAGCATCAGATCAAGACCGGCAGTATCCTTGGCTTTGAAGGCGCCACCTCGTATCCGGGTGATATGACGGGCATCGAGCAGCCGTGCGACATTCTCATTCCGGCGGCGATGGAAAATGCCATCCATGCGGGGAATGCGGAGCGCGTCAAAGCGAACTTGGTTGTCGAAGCGGCCAACGGCCCGGTGACCTTCGAGGCCGACAAGATTCTTCGCACTCGGGGGGGCACCATCCTTCCCGATCTTTACGTCAATGCCGGCGGCGTGGTCGTCAGCTACTTCGAGTGGGTGAAGAACCTGACTCACATCCCCTTCGGCCTGATGGAGCGGCGCCGGCGCGAGCGGCGCAACCAGACCATCGCAACGGCCCTCGAACGCATGACGGGCAAGGATTTTCCGGCGGACATGCTCGAGGAGTTTCTCGAAGGCGGGGGGGAAATCGATCTCGTTCGTTCCGGACTGGAAGACGTCATGCGCAGCACCTGGGGACGCATCGCCGACCTGATGGAGCAGCGACCGGAACTCGGTGACTACCGAACCGCCGCCTATGTCGCATCTATCCGACAGATTGCGGATGCCTATGAAGCGATAGGTGTCTGATTGGTTTGTGAGCCGACCCTGCCAGCGCAGGTCTCTGTATGGCCGTTGTTGGCTCTAGATCGGCGCAATTTTCTCTCCACTCTCGCGTGCAGGTATCAGCGCGTATCATTATCGGCGGGCCAAGATTCCCGGGGGTTACGATGACAGACATAGAAGTCGACAAAACGAGAGAAGCGACCGCGTCAATACGCGGGTATCTTTACCAGCTCGACGCTGTCCTGTTGCAAATCTTGGACGCAGACCTCGATGATCAGATCATCATTGAAGGTATAGAAGATTTCGACAGGTATTCGGATGAGGAAATAACCTATAGTCAGGTCAAATACTATGCTGGTAAGGACCTGACGAATTCAGTTCTCCGCGAACCCCTTTACAAGCTTTTCCAGCACTTCCTTGGCCTTGAGGAGAATGCGCGAAAAAACCGGAAGTACGTACTTTATGGCTTCTATGCGGAAGTAAGAATTTCGACTGAGGAGCTCTCTGTTGATGGCTTCAAAAGGATCATGGAGGTCGGCGAATATGTGACGGACGTTGCCGGCGTTAAGCGGCTTCAAAAGAAGTCATTGATCGATCAAGCCGCAGCTTCCGATAGTGTCATCGAAGAGTTCTGCAAAGGTTTCAGCATTGTGCTATCCACTGAGTTCTTTAAACATCGTGCTTCGGTAATTGCAGCTGTCAAGAAAGCGCAGGGTGTTACGCTTTTGGAAGCGGAAGGTTTCCAATATCCGCGTGCCTTTGCCTTTGTTGCGACGATCGCAACAAAGGCCAATCATCTTCAGCGAACGACGACACGCCGAGCCTTGCAGGAGCATTTAAAGGGCACTCAGGCAATCTACCATCGATGGCTGTTGCGCGAAAAAGAAAGCTCCGAATACGGCAGCTTCATGCGTCGGCTCTATTTTTCGCCAAACAACAGTGCTGGCGTCGTTAGGGCATTCATCGTCGAAGTCGCGCCAAACGGCGACAGCGCAGTCATCTGCGACCAGCTAAGAGAGATGGCTCGTAAATGGAGTTCGGCCAAGAACAAAAGCATGCCGAATAGCGACCGGTACGCTCCGTTTGTCGTACTGAGAAATTCATCCGCAGACCTTATCTCGCAGGTCAAGAATGCACTTTTTGATACCGGCATCGATTTCGTAGACGGCTATCCTTATTACGGCTCGGCGTTTCGGGCTGAACATCTGCACACCGCTCAGACCAGAGAGCGGCAAATCGCGATTCGGTTCGCCGACGATGTGGACCAACTGCTAGACGCGCTCGCCAGCATCGGGCGAAAGATTTGCCATGTTTATGACTTCTTCCTTGAACGTCCATTGGCGCTGGAACCCACTGGATTCAAGGCTCGCATTTTTTCGATCCCAGTTGATGACATCTCCACCATCAAGAAAATCATATGAGGACAACATGACAGAAGAGATCGCAAACGCCGAAGTCGTTGCCGTCTATCCAAATAAGGTCCGCGTAGCGGTCGATGACTTAATCAATTTCCAGGCGGCAGGCGAATCGCTACGCGTCGGCTCTTTCTTGAAGGTCTCCGACAATGAGAATGTCTCCCTGATCTGCATCATCGAAAGCTTTTCCATCGAGATGAAGGAAACGAAGACTGAAGGCGCTCACGATTCCAAACGTGTCTACATGATAGATGCCTACCCGCTGGGCACCCTGAAGAATGGAAAATTTAATCGTGGCGGCGACGAACTGGCTATTCCACCGAAGAAGGTTGTTCCAGCAACAAAAGAAGAAATCGCGGCCATCTATGCTGAAGCCTTTCAGGCCCAAGATAGATTTCGTTTTTCGTCGCTCACTAGGCAACGAGACATCGACGTTCCGGTACACGGCGATCGCTTTTTCAATAAGCATATCGCCGTGATTGGGGCCTCTGGATCGGGTAAATCGTCCAGCGTCACTACAGTTTTACAGAAAGCTATGTCGGCGAAGGATGGTGAGTATAAGGGTTTGAACAATTCTCATATTCTCATCTTCGATCTCCACTCTGAGTACGCGACTGCCTTTCCAAGAGCAAATGTGATCACCGTCGACGACCTAGTGCTCCCGTACTGGCTACTTAATGAAGATGAGATGGAAGACATGTTCCTGGAGTCCGGGGACAACAACAATTACAATCAGGAAGCGTTGCTTCGGTCGATTGTCACAATCGCTAAAAAGATTGGCAATCCGGACATCGACAAAGTGAATTTTGACAGTCCGCTCCCCTACGACATTCAACACGTCGCAAATGCTTTTCGTAACCTCACGCGCGAGACGAAGAACGCCGAGAACTCATTGCAGATTAAGTTTAAGGACGGCAGCGAAATTGAGTTCGATGATGTTGAAGCGCAATTGAACTATTATTGTAGGGAACCGAGAGAGTTTGCTGCACCGGAGCGAAGCAAAATCAACAAAGGCCCATACGCCGACGGCAGCATCGACAAATTCGAGCGCCGCGTGAGATCGAAAATCTCAAACGCCCGTCTCAGTTTCATTTTCGGCGAAGAGGCCAAGGCGGCAACCTTGGAAGAAGTTCTTAAGCAGTTCACGGGCTACAGAGACAATCTCGAAACAAACGTCACGATTATCGATCTCAGCGGAATCCCATTCGAGCTGTTGAGTATCACTGTTTCACTCATCTCGCGGCTGATGTTCGACTTCTGCTACTACGCCCGGCGGGCCGAGAATTCGACCGAGCAGCCTTTCCTTATGGTATACGAAGAAGCACATAAATACGCGCCCAAGAGTGGCCTAGCTCGTTTCAAAGCGTCGCTCGCTGCGATTGAACGGATTGCTAAAGAGGGGCGCAAGTACGGCATCAGCCTTTTAATATCCAGTCAGCGGCCGTCGGAGATTTCTGAAACGATCTTCTCTCAGTGCAGCAACTTCTTGGCGATGCGGTTAACCAATCCGGACGACCAAAGCTATGTGCGGCGACTCCTGCCTGACACTTTGGGCAACCTGACGGAAGGTATGCCCGCTCTCGAACAGGGTGAGGCGCTGCTCATTGGTGACGCAGTTATCATGCCATGTGTCGTCTATGTCGAGCCATGCAATCCTGCACCTGCTTCCAGCGACGTGAAATACCTAGCGCTCTGGAAGGAAGAATGGAGGAAAATAGACTTCAAAAAACGGGCAACGCGCTGGCGTGGCTAAGTGCACCCTGATGGTAGTGGAGATAATCAACTGCCGCTACCATCAGGGTCCAGAAGAATATTTGTATCTCTTGAGATACCCGTTTTAAGGCGAAACCGGTTAGGATTATCCTTCAGGAATTCTTCAACTATTGTCCTGATGAGTTCCGCCTTGCTTCTCTGTGTGTGCGAAGACAGGCGCTCTAAAATCTGGAATTCCATGTCATCAAACGACACTGAAATGCGGTTTTTTACGCTCATTTTATTGCTCTTAGGAGATCGAGAACTTCCGATGTGACAAATGCGAAGCCTAGTATGATTGCCATCTGGACAGCCTCGCTTCCCCCTAGCGGCAGATACGGGTCGAGCCCGAAAGGCGCGATTTTAAGAAGTGAAAGAATCACCATAAAAATCCCGGCAATTCGCATCAACGTCGTAGTCGTCATGATCATGCTCCGGTTAATGACCGTAACCTAAACAGAAAGCCTTAATTTTTAATTAAAAGTGAACCACTTCAAATTCGCGCTGATAACGAGATCGTCGATTTCGCGATTTGCACACGGTTCGTGTTGCCGTCGAGGAAAGCCATCTTGGGGTAGCCGTGCCAATTAGATGTTGCTGAACCCACGGATCGATTTTTTCTTTCGGGGCACCGGCAGTGTAACTCATACCGGCGTCGACGCCCGGCGCTGCCCAGATACCTTGATAATCGGGCACTCTTCGTAATGCCAGAATCGCGGCTGGCCTGTCGCGCAGGATAAACCATTTTAGCTCTTACCCACATTGCCAGCGGCCTGATCGGCACTAGAGATTTAAGGCGGTGTGACTGTTCGATCCGCGTCATGCGACCCGCGCTTCGGAAGAGCCAACTTTGAACGACTGGTTCTCATGCGCAGACATCCGCTATAGCATGGATATTTGCTGGCAGCTCGTTCCAGATCAGATCATTGATCCCTAGATGAGAGCGCATGGAACTCAATGATGCAGAAGAGCCTCCTTTGCGGAATCCCTGTGCCCACTAACTGGTTCCATAATAGAACTTATCTGATGTTTTCTTGTAGCGGCTATTTAGTAATGCGACAGTTGGGCCAGTTAGAGATGCGACAGTCTCGCCTCTCGACGTTCTGGTCAATGCCAAGGTTGGGAGCAAGGATGACGACCTTCAGCCTGGTCGAGACCATGAGCGGTCGGAGTCGTCATGTCCTGTTTGATCACTATGTCGCAGAAAGAGTTGCATCGCCTCGAAGTCATCCAGAAGATCCGTGACGAACGCCTGAGCGTTGTCCAGGCTGCCGAACTGCTCGACCTCAGTCGAAGTCAGGTGCATCGGCTGCTGCAGGCTTATGACCTGGATGGTCCAGCCGGGCTCGTTTCGAAGAAGCGATCTCAACCGAGCAACCGGCGTCACAGCGAGGAATTTCGCAATGCGGCGCTGGATCTGATCCGCGAACGCTATCTGGATTTCGGCCCGACGCTGGCGCGTGAGAAGCTGATCGAGCTGCACCGGATCTCTGTCGCCAAGGAGACGCTGCGGCAATGGATGACCGAGGCTGGTATCTGGGTCTCACGCAGAGAACGCAAGAAACGGGTTTTCCAGCCACGCGGTCGACGTGATTGCTTTGGCGAACTGGTGCAGATCGATGGCTCGCATCACTGGTGGTTCGAGAACCGTGGGCCCAAATGCGCCCTGCTCGTCTATATCGATGACGCGACCGGCAAGCTGCTACATCTACGGTTTGCCGGATCGGAGAACACATTCGACTATCTGCACGCGACCAAGGCCTATCTGCAGCAATGGGGCAAACCGCTGGCCTTCTACAGCGACAAGCACGGCGTCTTTCGTTCGACCCATGCGTCGGAGAAGGACCGGACGAGCGGCCTGACACAATTCGGCCGGGCGCTCTATGAGCTGAACATCGACATCATCTGTGCCAACACCCCGCAGGCCAAGGGCCGGGTGGAACGTGCCAACCAGACATTGCAGGATCGGCTGGTCAAGGAGATGCGGCTTCGCGGCATTGACACGATCGAGGAAGCCAACGCCTATGCACCTGAGTTCATTACGGATTTCAACGCGCGTTTCGGCAAACAGCCGCGCAATCCGAAGGACATGCACCGGCCGTTGGCCGATCACGAGAACCTTGATGGCGCCATGTGCCGCAAGGAAGTTCGCACGCTGTCGCAGGCTTTGACGCTGCGCTACGACAAGGTGCTGTTCATTCTCGATCCGACCGACGTTTCCAGACCCTTGGCCGGCCAAAAGGTGATTGTCTGCGATTATCCGGACGGTCGTCTCGAGATCATGCACGAGAGTTTTGCCCTACCCTACAGAACCTTTGACAAGCTGCGGTCGGTCCATCGGCCGGAAGTCGTCGAGAACAAGCGTCTGGACGACATGCTGTCGATCGTCGCCGAGATGCAGGCTGGACGAGAACAGCAACGGAGCAAGAGCGGCCCTCGCCGCACCGGGCAGGCGGATCATATGTTCGGCATTCGGGACGGCAGCACGGCGAACGGCTATCAGAAGCGTGGCCGCAAGCCGAGGACAGATTACATGAACGATCCCGCGGTGATTGCCCGGCGAGAGAAAGCGTTATTGAGGCAACCAGCGGCGGAATAAAGATCGTCAGTGCACGCCGATGTCGCTTTGCGTATCTGATTCCAGCTGCAGGCAGGCGGACCAAAGCGGCGTCTTATGGAAGGCTCCGTCTTGAAGAAGCGTGAGCCCTTCTCGTGCCTCATAAAGCAGGCCCAGCCAGCACAGGCGCCGCAGGACACCATATTGGAGATCGGATTTGAGCTCCCAGGCTTCCAGGGTCATTTCGGTGTCGGACAGAGGTGCCATGTCTGGATAGAGGATTTTTACAACGTCCAATGGCGTGCAGCCCTCTCTCGCCTTGATATTGAGAAGATTGAGGAACATGCGCCACCAACCTAACCGAGCTTGGACCTCTTCTTTGCGCTCGGTGGCGTGGACATAGGAATAGAGATAATCCGTGGCGACGAGATCGAAGAAGGCCTGCGGGTTCATCAGGAACTCGCGGCCACGTCTGGTTGGCAGCAGCACATCCTTTTTCCGGCGAAGAAGCTTCAGATGGCGGGTCATGTCCCGCACGACCCAGAGCGGCGGCATGTCGTTTTCGTTCAGCACTTTGTTCATGCTGTAGAGGTCTTCGGCCGTGAAGTCGGGCCAGAGGAAGTTCACAGCGGCCCAATGCACGAATTTGCGGTTCATGGCGCCGGTCGCCGTCAATCCTATGCCACCCTCACCGTCAGCATAGGCAACGGACAGAAGCATGCCGCGAAGAAGAGGTGACAGCGCGGCGACATCGACGTCACCTTGCAGGTTGATTTCCGGAAGCATCGTGCGGCTTCGATCCCTATCCGCCCCATGCGGTGTAGAGGAGTATCAGCCGACGACAGAACAATTGCTACTGAGAAAGCTAAAGTCGAAGGGGAGCGTTATCACCCGCCCCCGCTCCGCCCTTTCAACCCGGCCCAGCCGGTCGGATCGGGGGCTACCGGCAGAACCAGTGGCGCATTTCTAACTGGCTGAACACGTCGCTCCTCTAATCAGCTTTGACAGGTGATGAAGCTGCACAATCTGCTGCTGGTGCGTCATACCGGAGCGGTCGATGATCGCCTTCACGACGGCCGGGTCGCCGTCGAGCGTTCAAACATCAGATGGTGCTCCGACGGCTTCGAGATCGGCTGCGACAACAAGGAGAAGGTGCGCGTCGCCTTCGCCCTCGACTGCTGCGACCGCGAGGCAATCGCCCATGTCGCCACCACCGAGGGCATCAAGAGCGAAGACGTGCAGGACCTCGTGATCACCGCTGTCGAGAACCGCTTCGGCCGCATCAACATGCTATCCGAGCCCATCGAATGGCTCACCGACAACGGCTCCTGCTTCATCGCCAGGGACACGGCATCCTTGCTCCGCGACATCGGCATGGAACCTTGCACGACACCGGTGCGAAGCCCGCAATCGAACGGCATGGCCGAGGCGTTCGTCAAAACCTTCAAGCGCGACTACGTCTCGGTGAATCCAACCCCCGACGCTGAAACCGTCATCGCTCAACTGCCGTTCTGGTTCGAGCATTACAACAATCTTCACCCGCACAGTGCTTTAGGATATCAATCGCCGCGCGAGTTCATCAGCTCGCAATCTCAAACATGGAGTAATCGCGGCGCGATCTCCTCAGGCCATTCTCTCAGTTGATGCTGGTAGGGGTGGTTGCCCCCGATAAGATGGGAATACGGGCTCTCGATTGGCACCGGGCCCAAACACCATTCGTTGGAGGCAACCATGAACCAGTATATCGGGCTCGACATTTCCTTGAAAGACACTGCGATCTCAATCCGGCAAGACGGCAAGCGCATCTGGCGCGGCAAGTGCCCTTCGGACCCCAGGCTTCTGGCAGGTATGATCCGCAAGCATGCGCCGCACGCCAGACGCGTCGTCTTTGAGACCGGTCCGTTGTCGACGTGGTTCTATCACGCCCTGACGGCCGAGGGGATGCCGGCGATCTGCATCGAAGCTCGACATGCGCAAAAGGTTTTGAACGAGACGCTCAACAAGACCGATGCGAATGATGCGGACGGGTTGGCGCAACTGGCGGAAGCAGGCTTCTACAAGGTCGTCCGGGTCAAGGCACTCGACAGTATGCTGACGCGCACACTGGTCCGGGCACGCAATCAGCTCCTGAGCATCTCGGTCCAACTCAGCAACCAGATTCGCGGCCTGATGAAGACATTCGGTCTCATCGTCCCTAAGGGAACTGGCCGCGTGTTCGACGGCCACGTAAGGACATTGCTGGATGGTAATGACGACTTGGCGCGGATCATATTACCCCTGCTGGATGCCTGGCGCGACATACGCAGGCGCGCGGCCGAACTTGATCGCCAATTGCTCGTGATGGCGCGACAGAGCCAGGCTGTGAAGCGTCTGATGACGATTCCGGGTATAGGTGCCGTTACGGCCATCTCCTACATTGCGGCGATTGAAGACCCGGACCACTTCCGAACATCGCGTTCGGTGGGAGCCTGGCTCGGGCTGACGACGCGACGATATCAGTCCGGCGAAGTCGATTATGATGGCCATATCTCCCGTCGGGGCGACAACCGTTTGCGGGGTTTGCTCTACGAAGCGGCAACTGTGCTCTTGACGAGAACTGGCGCCAGCGCCGAATGCCGTCTCAAAATCTGGGGGCAGAAGCTGCGCGAGCGGCTGGGCTTTAAGCGCGCCGCGGTGGCGGTCGCCCGTAAGCTTGCGGTTATCATGCACAGCATGCTCAAGACAGGAGAAGAATTCGATGCGTCGGCTGGCGCCGATCTCGCATAAGCGAAGCGCCAACTTTCCTCCCTCTGCGTCAAATCTCGATTTGACGAATTGAGCGTCCCTGCTGCGGACGTGGGTTCGATCATTCCGTTACTCAGGCGGCAGTTCATTTGAGACTGCGTCTCAAACATAGGAAGATCCTACCTGCGAAGACCCATTATGCGGCGGCATTTGCCGACCGCGGAAACAACCCTGCTCCCGGCACTGGCCCGCTCCGGAAAATATGACCGCTGATACTGGCGAACCACGAAGCCGCTCACTCGCTACAGCACGATTGGTCGCGCGCTCGCGAGCGGCTTCTCAACACCGGGCCAACTAGTCGGGCACGATCACAGGCACCAATCAATTGAACCGGTTTCCTATAAGCAAGCCGGAACGATGCTGAATGACAGGAATTCACTTGACGGAAAGTCAGCGATTAAACAACCTGAGCATGTCCGGTCTTTTGGGGGCAACTCCACAAATACTAACGTGCCTTGCGGATTTGTTACGTCGCATTACCGCAGCATGCTCGGCTAGGTCTTGCAAGGGAAGCATTTGCCGCCGCTTGCGGGGAAGCGAAACTGGAAATCGTCGCAAATTCCATCAGGCATTGGCCACTCGCGGACGGCGGATGGAAGACGTGCTGGTAAAAATGGATATGATTGGCCCAATCCATCCCGTCCCCGAAGCATTATTGCTCCGAAGCCGAAATGACCTCGAGAATTTCGGATGCCATGCGGACGGCGACATCGTACGAAATCGGAGGCGGTTCATGGATCACTGCTGCCGCCGCTTCTTCTGGCCGAATTCGGATATGGCCGACGAATTTGGCAACCTCGTCTGCGCGCTCCTTCGAGACATGTGTCTCGATATCGCTGAGCATGCCCTTTTGCCATTCAACGTCGGTGTCGCGCGGCCGCCAGGTGTCAAGATCGACTATCGAATGGCCAAACCATTCGAAGACGCTTGTAACGTAGGTGGCGCACGTAAGTCCCATTCCGGGTTCTTCGAATGGTTGGAAGACGCCCGCTTCGTCGAACGCGTCGCCCTTGGAGTAAAATCCGTATGGGATCGTTCCACGGTTCTGCCTTATTGCGCGGAGTTTCGCCGCGAAGGCCTGCCCGTTGAGCGGATCATCCTCGAACAGTCCGCATTTCCCCCAGTGATAGCCCTCGTCAAGCACCTCGTCGGAGAGGCGGTGGTGCCACCACAGATGCGACATGCGCACGGTATCACCGTACCTGTAAAGGACACCGACGTGATTTTGATGCTCGCTGACTTTCTTGATTGCCACCCCGATCTGATCGAGATGCTGCCCGGGGTCTTCGGCCTCACAACTTTTCAGCATCAGACTCCAAGCCGCGCAAAATCTTGGTCGCGTTCATGTTCCGTCGTTCGAGATCGCCGCGAATAGAGATCAGAAACGACTTCCATGTAAGTAGCTTTTCTCTCACCGGGAAAGTGTCGCGGATGGCCACGACAAGAAAGGCGGGTGGGCAACGTGTAAGATCGAGCGAACGGAAAAGCTCGTCGATCGTCGACCACTGACGGTCGCGCAGCACATTCTCGATTCTGACAATGACGTCGGCGATCTCCGATGTCTCGACTGTTTCCCGGTCGATCTCCATCTGTGACTTGATGGAACGGGCCTCGTCGCTCAATCCGAGGCTTATGTCCTCAAGAACCGTGGGTGAGTTGGCGATATGTTTTGCCTGTAAGACAACGGGACTTCGCGCGCTATAAATCAGGCATACGCCGTCCGCCCCGATGTCGGAGCGAAAATCTCCAGCAAGAATGTCCAGAAGATTTTCCGCTTCCAACCGCTGGCCCTGCGGCCAGCCAGCGAGGGCAACCTTCCACTGGGAAAGAAACGGAACGAGGTTCCTCTGGTCGACGGCCATGAAGGGCCAGGAGTGTCGTTTTCCATAGGAGTAGGTACCCGCGAGACCGCCGAAGCTAAATCCGCCGGTCGCGCTGATAATGTACATGGCGAAGTTTGCCAGAGCCCTATTTGCATCGGTCTCCGTCTCGGACGACGTGATGATGGTATCATCGAACAAGCCCTTGAGGGACGGCCTTGGCGATGCGCCTTCCTCAAACGACCTGTGGCGATAATCTACTGTGTAGTTGCTCTGTAATACACCATCTGAAGACAGGTCCAGTAAGTCTGTGTAATGAGTCAGCGCGTTCGATTGCATGGTTCGCGTCCGCATTGGTCTTTTGGTCGATGGAGAAGTCAGTATCGATCAGAAAACCTTCCTCTTTCGTTTCATTTATTTCAACAAATCCAGCATTGATGATGGTATTAACGCCATCGACAACTGCTGACATAGTAGACATATAGGTCGAATGAACACCGCCGTGTAGATCTTCCGCACCTGCAAGACCAAGTACTTCCGACCTAATCAATTCGCGCCAGCTCGCCGGCGGCTCTCCGACTTTACTCCGCAGGATGACATCCTTGTATCGAAGACCAACCCGCGAGAAGTGCGATAGTTGATATTGGTCCAGTAACGCGGTCGTGACTTTCTGAAGTCGGCCGCGAAAATCTTCCCAACGACTGTACTTGATAGACGTCAACGCAAGAAAATCGGACGACAGAACAACGTTCCACTCGCCGTCGTCGCTCGAAAACCTGTAGGATTTCGTCCGCTGTATCGGACCCGTGGACGGGTCCATGCCCACGGCGATCTGGACGGCATTGAGCTCCTCGAGAGATGGATAGTCTTCCATCACACGAGCCTGAAATTGAGCCGGCGGCTCAACATCGATCTTGAGAAGCTTTGGGAAACGAAGCTGGCAAATGACCTCCACGAGTGGATTGGTTTCGTAGACCACCCGCTGGTAATTGTCCGCAAAAGCCAAGACAGCCCCTTCCCTTATCGCGACGCAGCCTCTCCGCAACCGAGGCGCTATTGCGCGACGATATACTAAATGACCGAGGCCGCGCAACGAACCAGATCGCGATTTTCGATCTTGAGAGCTCATGTTTGATCTGCATCGCCGACGGGATGCATGGTGCCGAAAGCGCCTTGGTTGCCGACGGCGCATCGATTGATGCCAGCAAGGGTACGGCGGATCGCCAGCGACAAGGCAAGCGTGCCCGGAGTTCCGACCCGCGCATAGTGATCGCACGCCTTCTTTTATGCGGGGCCGCTACGGGCACCCCGGTCGAACAGCTACTCGGGATCGCGCCGCACTGATCGTCCGCCAACTCTCACCTGCGGTCGAAAGCGGTGGCAGATCAGCAATGTCTTGGCCCGCGGCTCGCGCGTGTCGTCCCGGGCATATGGTTGCCGATCAGGTTTCCTTACGAGGCCCATTTGGACCTCGCTTTCCTCGCAACCGCGCAGAGCGGCAACCGATCCGGCCTATCTCACTTCCTTCCCATGAAAAACGCAAGCACCGCTGACCAGAAGCTACTTGTGGGTTTCGCGCTCTTGGCATCGACCCGCTTCACCGCCGGCGGTTCCGTACGCTGGGTTACTGGCTTGGTGTCGGCCGGTACCGCCGAGGTTGGAGGTACTGCCGAACCCCGCTTCACCGCGAGGTCTCGTTCGCGCCCCGCCTTGATGCGCTTCTCGTCCCACTTGTCAGCCCAAAGGATATTTCCGTTCCGGATGACGTAATGAGATTGGCACGCAAGAGACCAACTGCCCACCGAGGGGTCCACGCTGACGGTCTTTCCGTCATACGAGAATTTCCAATCCTTTGGGCTCAGCGGCGTTACGACCTCGTTGCCACAGCCGCATGCGCACATATGGGACATCGTGTCGTATTCGAGGGCGACGTACAGCATGCCCTCCTCCATCTTTTCCGGAAAGGCTTCGACAAAGCGGTGTTTCAGCCGGCTGACTTTCATGCGAGGTCCTCGTTGAGAAGATGGTTGGCGTCGACGGTGTACAGGCTGAAGTGCTCGCCCTCGGTATCGGCGTAGAAGCCACGTAGCTTTTTCCAGCGGATGACCGCCAGGCAAGCATTCAACGAATTGAGCTCCGCGACCTGGATATTGCCCGCGTAGATGTCGTCGGCGTCGATCTGTTCCATCGGAATTCTCGACCGGGAATGGACGTGCCCGCGCATCGCGGGAGTGCTGGTCGTCGTACGCAGAGTTCCCACGAGCTTGTCGTCCACCAGTTGCAGACCCATGCCCACGTCTATGAACGGGACACCGGAGGCTTCCATCCCGGCGACGATCGATCGCTTGATCTCGTTGGCATCGATGCACAGAAAGACCATCGAGTGCTGGGCGAGCTGCCCGACGTTTTCCGGCGTGATGTATTCCGGATGCACCACAATATGCCGATGCATCTTCGTGTAGATGTCCTGGAGATAGTCCACCTTGCGAGGCCGCTCGCGCAGGCATTCGATACTTGCCGCCCCCGGAGAGCGGAAGGCATTGTGTTGCTCGAACTCGTCCCCGTCGTAAAGATGGATCTGTTTAACGGGCGTTTTGGCAAGCAGGTCGAGCAGATAGGAACCTGTGCCCCCGAGCCCGACGATCGCGACGGACTGCTCGCGCAGCTTTCTCGTAAGCGCAGTTATACCGGCCCTTCCTGACGCGTTGTCCATGTAGACGAACGGGGAATCGTCGTTGGTTTCAATCACGCGACGGGTACGCGCGGTGACGCTGGGATCGATTGCTTCCGCGGGGCTGCTGATGATTGCCGCGTAGGTGGACATCTTGGCGTGGTAGTCGGGGTATCCCCCGGCGGGCTTGCTCGAGAAGCCATGGTCGATGGCAAGGCCGTCGCCGATCACCTGGCGTTGCGAGAAGTGGCTTATCTTCAAAAGCGGCGAGCCATTTTGATCGCAGGGATAGCTGCCGGCGAACATTACCACGTGCGTATTCGGAACTACGGTCCGATCTCCCGACAGCGCGAGGGAAGAGACCAAGATTCCGAATTTGACCGTCCGGTCGGCCGACACGTAGGGAATGTGCCGCATGACGAGGTGCCCGAATTCGATCGAAACCTCGTACCCTTCGTCGCGCAGGCGCGCGAGGTCGGGACTAAGACTTATCAGTTGCTGAGACATTGAACACCATCCCGTTTTTGACCTTGACGGATTCACCTTCGATCAGCGTTCCCTCCGGCCGATCCTCGGGACCTTTGCGGTAGCTGACCGTGTACGACGTGGTCGGCCCGGCCGGCGTGCCCGGGAATGCCAGCGCGACAAGCTCGTGGAACGAGATGAGTCCCGGCTTCACGAGCTTCTCTCGGGTATTGACGATGATCCGCACCTTTTGCTTCGGCTTGGAAACGATGCGCTGCACGTCCGGCCGACCAAGTTGAACGCCATCACCGTTCTCGATCGGCGCGTCATGATCGCCGTCCAGAAAGAGGTCGGCATCCTCGGGGATACCTGCGTATTTCCGGATGTCCGACGCCGAAATCTCGGGCGCTCCCCATTCGAACGCGCGTTCGTTGATCGTCAACGAGTACGCGCGATCCGAGCGGAATGCGAGAAAGGCCGGCGTTGCGTTAGGGCCAACCGCGATCAGCTCTTCGAGGCCAACGGAACGCGACGTCGCGTTGCCAAGCTCGATCAGAACGAAGTCGCTCGCAGGGTTGAGCCCCGCCGCCGTGCGGATTTCACGGCCCGATATTTCTGGATCGCCGGAGGAAAAAGCTACGCCATCAACGGTGAACTTGAATTCGCTTTCATGCGGCATGACGACTCCTTTCAGGTTCGATAAACAAAAGATAGCTAGTTTTTAGCTAATAACAAGCCATCAAGTAAACTATTTCTGATTGACGCCTGGCCGAAATTTGCCTAACCTTCTGCGAGGAAAATTGCGGAGAGTGAATATGAAGAAGACGATGACCCTCAATCTGACCGAGACTGAGATGGACGCGCTCGAGACCCTTTGCGACGAGAAGGGAATTTCGAAGACCGCGCTGATCAGGATGGCTCTCCGCCTCTACAAATCGGTCGACGAGCGCCTGACGCAGGGCCAGAAGGTCTTCATCGAGAGCGCCGACAAATCTGAGAGAGCGGAATTGATCGTGTTATAATCGCTGCGTAGACCGCACGGCGCTTTTTGCCTGCGCTCGCCAGCACATGCGGCCCTCGTGACGGTCCTCGATAGCAGGATCGTCTGTGGCTTTTTCGGATCATGTCGGCGAGCAGTCCGGAAAGTCTGACGCCTCCACGCGCAATCCGAACCGCCGCACGGTCGAAAAGACAATCACTTAGGAAAGACAGCGCCTTCCCCTCAAGGGCCGTTGGAACGCGCCGAAATTTTTTGTTAACCAGCCGTCCCTACGCTTTCTCCCGTTGCGAGCGATTCCAGGAGAAGGAATTTCGATGACCGAAGAAGCGCGCGAGCAGACGGAAGCGCCCGTCCACGTCAACCACTACTGCGAATTCCCGGGATGCACCAAATGGGGTGGTCTAGGCTACGACGTTCACCCCGCTGGAACCCAGTGGTTCTGCTTTGAGCACCGCTGGCTTGACTACAAGCTCGGAAAGGGGGCGAGATCGTTTTTCGAAGAGGAAACTCTGGGCATCGAAGCGGTGATGTCAGAGCCAAGGGCCGTCGCCAGCGGTTGACGACTGACGGGATACCCGCGATTGCGCTTAGTTCCGGTTGGACAATGCGGCGATGGTCGTGAGGTGCTTCTCGCATCCCCTGCATTGTCCGCAGGGATATTCGGCGACATGGCAAGAGAAAGCCGCGCCCAATAGATTTTTCGGGACCCCACTGCCCAGTATCAAGTCAAGCGGGTCCATATCGATGGCTGGGGCGGATACTTGCACTCCGCCTTCCTGTGCAATCATGGCGCTGCTGATCGCCGCCAGAAACGGCTTCTTGCCGTCGGCGTGGACGTCGGACGCAACAGCACCGATCATGATTTCGGACAATCCGCGCGCAACGTAGCGCATCCCGGCAAGCGTGATCAGCATCTGGTTTCGATACGGCCACCATTCCGAGGCTGCGGCAATATCGGCGGTCTCGGTGCCCACCAGAGTACCTATCCCCAGGAAGGCAAGGTCCACTTTCAACACGTCGTGTCGCAGGTTCATCAGGCCGCAGAGCGCCGAGGCCGCCCGGATTTCGCCGGCCGCAGGACGCTGTCCGTAGTCGATGGTCACGGCGATATCGGGTCGGAACTTCCATGCCAGCGCCGTGGAATCGAGGCCGCCCGAATACAACAGGAGCTTCATGCGGACCACGCCTCGAAAGCCGTCTTGTAAATCGCCGTCGTATAGTCGTGCGCCACAACGCAGCCGGTTCCCTCGAACATCGTGAGGTTCGAGCTCGCCATCTGCTCCGTTAGGACAACGACGGGTATCCCTGATTTTCGCGCGTAACCGACCTCGAAAAGCGTGCCCGGATCGGCACCGTCTATCAGCGCCAACACCACCGAGCTTTCCTCTAGCCCGACCAGGTCGAGACCAGCGAGTTCATCGGGTCGTTTGGCCGTGCCCACGTCATGCAACGGCGAAAAAACGGGTATGTGCATTGCGCTCAAGATATCGCGCGTTTCCTCCACGAGCCAACGCTGCGCTATCGTGAAGAAAGGCCCCGCGAGATAGACTTGTCGAGCGCGGTCCCGAGGCTTCAACGCATCCCCGTGCTGCAGTTGTGCCGGCGGCGGCAAAGGCAGCCGGTGACCGTCAACGAAATGCGCTACCGACCTCGACGCCAGTTCCGCCGCCTTGGCGGGGCTTTCGAATGCTTCGGCCCAGTAGTGGGCGAAGGCAGCGCTGAACACATCCCCGGAGCCAATCTTGAACACGCTGTCCGCATTATGGGGCGGCACCAGAATGGCTGCCTGTCCAGGAGCATGGACGATGGCTCCCTGCGGGCCGAGTTTTACGATCACCGCTTCCGCATTTTCGCGCGCCATGATCAACTCGCCTGCTTCGTGCGGAGGAAGGCCGGTGGCCTGTTCGGCCTCCCATCCGTTCAACACGATCGCCAGATGCTCCGCCGTGGAACCGCTTTCGCGGAACGGTTCCGGCGAGACACCTGTCTGCGGATCGTACACGGCGTGCTTGGCATGAACCACCGCGTCTCCTTCGATCATACCGAAACGGAGTACCACATCTCCGTCCACCTTGATCGGAGCAGCCTTAGCACCGGCTCCGTCGATCGCGGCGGCGGAAAGCGGATGGAAGTAGTCGAACACAATCCCGCGACCGAACTCGGTGATTTCGGCCCTCACCATGAAGGCCGCTGCGGAGCTGATGATGTCATCCATCCACGCCCGTGGCGCGTAGGCGTACAGGCTGGTTCCCGGGGAAAGCTCGCTGACTGCGGCCGCCGCCCTCAGCCCCGAGCCGAACAGACGATCCCAATACGGATATTGGCAGACCTCGCGGTAGACCCCGCCGACGACGATCACGGAACGGGGTCCACGTGGACGCTGATCGTCGCGCCGTTGATCGCGGTGATCCGCGCTGTGTATCTGCGGCCGCTACGCAAGCAGCCTATGAGTTGGGCAAGCCCCTGAAAAGCCGCCAAAGACCCCAGAACAGAGCCCGGCGCTGTCTCGCAGACGACAACATCGAAGCCGTTGATGACGGTAAGCCTGACGACCATCACCTGACCGACCACGCCAGTTGCGGCCAACACCACGTTGACGCCCGAAAGGTTGACGTCGAACTCCAAGGCGCACGGGTCGACCTGTCCGCCGCCCCCACCCCCGCCGCCGACGGCTCCTGCCCCGCCATCCGCGTTCGTTCCCGGCGAGACCGATCGGGCCTCGGCGGGCCTTCGGGAACGATTGCTACGACCGCTTCCTGACATCGACTCATCTCTCCAAAACAACTCCGGGCATTGGAGAGTTAGCTGTGGCTGAAGTCAAAGGTCATGGCGGTTCAATTTGCGCATTTCTCCCCAGATAATTGCATCAAGCAACGACACTTTCACGTCAAGCGCACGAGAAAGTTCGATGAAGCGCTTTTCCATCTTGAAATAATCGCGCGGAAGCCGCACCTTTTCGTCGAAAAGGCCGATGATCTTCCCTGCCCGGATAACGTGTATATCGAGTATCGCGACGTCATCCGTTCCGAGGAGATTGCGTGCGATCCACGACGCCGTCTTAGGTCCGATACCGGGAATTTCCAGGATCGCGTCGCGGAAACGAACCGGATCAGAAAGTGGTGGCGGATCGCGTTCGAGCTTGCATATTGCAGCTTCGATTCTTTTGGCTTTCTGCTTGGGAAAGCGGTACCGCCTTATGCTTCCGGCGACATCCGTCGGCGTCAGAAGCATGGCCTCGATCTCGGAGGCGGGGATCGCTGCCCCAGGCTCGAAGACGTCGGCGTCGCGCAATACCTCGAAAAACGCGTGGTTCATCTCGGCAGTCACGCCGAAACCTCCCAGAAGGCAGAACCCCACCTCTTCGTGCAGCGTGGCCTTCTGGCTCACAAAGCCATGACTTGCTTCGGTGACCTGCTCGGTCATCGCCAGCCAATAAGCGGGACTGGGAACCCAGTCGGGTCTGCCCCATTTTACGCCGGGCAAGATTTCGGCGTTAGGATTTGGCATTTCCCCTCCCAAGCGCGCCTCGCGGCAGCCGCGCACCGTCAAGCCGCGCGGTCGCCAACCGACGGCGGCAAAAGCGACCGACTAATGCGCCAGATTTTCAGATCGATTTGAACATGCTCTCGGCCGCGTCCGACCGCAGGCGCGCCCAGAATTCGACGGCATATCTGTCCGTCATTCCAGCCACGAAATCGCAGATCGTCCGAGCTTTGGTGGCGTCGTCTTGGGCGTTGAGATACCTCTCCCGCACATCGTCAGGCATCAAGAGATGTCCTTTTTTCGCTTTCAGAGCCTCGAAGATATCTTTGACGAGCTCAGTTCCACGATACTCTCCGAGCTTCACGCGGGAGGAGTAGATGATCGCCGTGAAGGTATACTGCTTCAGGACCTCTACTTTTTTCCTCGTCTCCGCTCCGAGGGACACCTTAGAGAGTGCCGGGTACTCGTCGTCGAAGACAAATTCGACGCCGTTGATGAACTCGTGCACCAACAGCGACGACAGGGCAGTCCGCACGTAGCCATTGCTGCAGATCTCATTCGACGTACGCGTCGCTTCGATGAAGGAGACCAGCTCGTCGCCTTTTTCAACGTCGGGAATGAGGTCCTTGAATACGTCAACGAACGTACTCAGGACGTCTGCTTCCGTGACAGGAATGCCGAGCTGCTCCACGACCTTTTCCGCCACGGCCTTCAGCAATTTGTCGTCTGACGAGAGAATTGAGGCGGGGGTCAGAAAGCCGGCCTTGAGGCTGTCTTCCAGATCGTAGACCGAATACGCGATATCGTCGGCGATATCCATGATCGCGCATTCGGTCGTCTTGAATTTTACGCCTGCGGGAAGCGCTTTTCCCCGAAGCACCTTTTCTTTGATGCGAGCGACGATCGGAGCCTCGGACTCGTAGTATCCCTTCGCCAGGTCGCTCTTCGCGTCTCGCTTCTCGAGGATCACCTCATCGTACTTCAGGACCGCGGCCAGCGTCCGAAAGCAAAGGTTCAGCCCGGCTCGCTCATCATTGCCGACCGGATCGTCGTATTTGAACTTCTTTTCCAGGCGGCTCAATATCCTCAGCGTCTGAGCATTGCCTTCGAAACCGCCATACTGCTTCATCTGATCGTCGAGAGCGCGCTCGCCGTTGTGACCGAAGGGCGGATGTCCGATATCGTGTACCAGACCGGCGGCGGCGCAAAGGCGACCGTTGATCTGACGGTCGCCCACTTGCTCCTTGTACACCGTATTCAAACGGTCGGCGATGCCTTCGGCAATCTGGGCGACCTCGAGCGAATGCGTTAACCTGTTTCTGAAGAAGTCGGACTCATGTCCCGGAAAAACCTGGGTCTTTCCCTGTTGACGCCGGAAACTGGCGCTATGCACGATCCTGCCGTAGTCACGGGAAACAGGATTACGCCACTCCGGCCCTTGATGGTCCTGCTCCTTCGCAGGACGCTCGAAATCGCTTTCGACGTACATGCAACCCTCAACCCTTCGCGGAAGGCGTCGGTCGGGCATCCTGCTGCTTGACGCGTTCGGCTGCGGCCTTGGCGCGGTCGTCGCTGATTTTGACGGCGGCGCGAAGCGTGTCCATTTTCTTGGACGCTATTTCCCTGGCTTGAAGAACAGCTGTGTTGGCCATGAGTATCCTCCTTGATTTCCGTCACGAGACTCGGTTTTCGAGCGCTGATAGACTACCACAAATTTGTTTACGTTTCGTTCACGTTTCTGGCTACCATTCCGCCAGAACGAGAATTCGATCATTCCCCAGGAAACCGGGAAACACAACTCGCCGGCGATCGTTCCGACGCGTTGCGATTTAAGTTCGGTCGCCATCGACGATACGCGTGGGAACATTCGCCTTCCGCACGACGTCCGCGATGTGGCTAGTCCGTCCCACGCTACCGTTGAGTCTGACGCCAGTATCCGCAGGCAAGCTTGCCAGGAGCTGCCTAAGAGCTTCCAGCCCCTGCCGGACGTCGAAATCCACCCATTGGCCGGCCTCGCCCGGAACGATGGCTAGGCCGACGGACTGACTGGCACCGACATGAAGCTGGACGACCCAAGCCGCAGCGCCGTCATAGACCCATTCGAAGCGAACGCTTCCGAGCAACTGGCGCAGCCTGGCGCGAACGGAGGCGACGGCGGAGAGAACTTCATTCGGGAGCAGTTCCGGAGTGGCGCTGCCGAGCATGAAGGCGTCACCCTGTCCCTTTGTCCCTTCCACGATGAATTCGCCGTCCGCGCCCTCAATGGCAGCGCCCGAGTAAAACGCGGACACGGATTGCTGCGAGAGTATGGACGCAAGCGCGGTGCCATCAGGGTCCTCATTGTGGACGAGGAGGAAAGGATCGCGCCATCCCTTTTCGGTGGTGAACTTCCCCGGCACCTGAACAACGGGGCTCGTGCGTATCCATTGCTCGGCAGAGCCGGTGTCGTCGCCGAACACGAAGGGCGCAATCCGACGGGGAACGACGATTGTCTTCGGAACCGGCACGCCAACCATATGGGCAATGAGGAGCCCGTATACCTTGTCGCCGACGAGCCGGCTGAAGTCGTTGGGCCAGGCGACGTGCGCGGTTCGATCAAATTCGTCAATCTCTCCGTATTCCCAGAACAATATGTGGGATCGCTTCCAACCTCGTGCAATGGGGTGAAGACTGAACTCAACGCGGGCATGCTGGCTTGCATCCAAGCCCGGATCAAACCCGTAGACGATCGCCAACAGCCTGGACGCCCACTCCGTCGGCAAGCTCGCGAAGCCGGACCGCTCCACGCCGCGCGGCGTCGCATCGGGGCGGAATTCGACCAGTCCTCCCATCGCCACCCCCGAAACTCCTCCATCGGACACATCGACGGTCTCGTTGACGATCGTGTATGCGCCTTCTGAAGCCATGCGGCGCACTGCGCTTACCGCTTCCTCGACCGACTTGATCCCGTAGATGAACTCGCGGCTTTGAGATTCCGCTTCGGTGAAGCTCCTGATGTTCACGGACCGCTCGGGGCTTCCCTCAAGAAGGGCCCTTACCGCCGCATCGAGGGATGGAAACCGGATATTGGGCGCATAGCCTGCGAGACGGCTGAATTGTGGTTCCGGCTCGGTGTGCGAAGGAGCGAAACTCACGAACTGCGCGACGTTGAAGCGCTCCGCAAGCCGGTCCAGTTTCATGTCCTTGCGGAATCCGGATGCCGTTTCGGGCACGAGCTGACCCGATCGGCCCCGGTCGTCCGGCGATCCCGTCTCTTCTGTCATCTACTCAAGCCCATACTTACCTCGGAGATACGCTCCCCCTCTTTTACAAGAAGCGTGCCGGAATACCACCGTTGAGGTTGCCCCTCCCCAACTTCGATGCCGTCGGTACGTGGCGTGCGCGCGCCTTTGGCTGCCGAAAACTCACGCGTGGCAGTTAGCGCTGCTCTCCGATTTCCGCTGGTCGGGATTATGCACAATTTGTCCACATCGCTGATCGAGCCTCAAATAGTGAAATCTCCGCAGGTTGCAGGCATCTAACGTCGTCCATCAGTGTCGTTCCGGATCTCGCAAAGGCGGCACCGCGCCGATGACCGCTGCCGAAGCTGTCAGCAATTCGAGGCAGATCTAAAGGTTTGAAAAACGCAACTTTAAATCACCCTTTACCTGTCCCGCATAACATTTCAAAAGCTCAAAGACGCAGGCTCTAAATGTACAATCTGTTGATGAGCGGAGTTGATACCGCGTTCGACGAAATGACTTGGGTCCTTGGAAAGGACCGCTTCGGCCAATACACGGACGAAGACATCCTGCATCGGTTTGAAAAGCTCGATACCGACGCGATCAACGAGCTTCTGTCGCTTCCAACGTTATTCTGGTACGAGACCCACAACCAGAAAGGGACAAAACTCGGCTGGTTAGAGCAGATTCGGTCGACAGATAGCTCCAAGTCAAGTTCGCCTTCGATCCGTTCGTACAGGAAATCCCATTCCAGCTGGTTATGGAATTGGCATCTAGCCTCGACATCCGCGTCGGCAACCGTGAGTACGAAGGATATCGCACCCATTGGGCGGTCAAGAATATTGATCTACTCGAGCTTCTCCAGGAGAGAAAGATCGTGGATCGCAAGCAGATCAGCCCCCACGCCCCGTACGCTCCGAACAAAGCCGCTCGCGAAGCCATCCAAGTAAGACCGCAGATATTCGAAATCCCTCCAAAGCCTGTCGATCGGCGTCTCGTCGCGGTGATGATGCCATTCGCCGCGGCGTTCGTAGGCGTTTACGAAGCCATTTCTCAATCTGCTCAGAAAGCCGGCCTTTACACTCAGAAGGCCGACGACATCTGGGATCACACGGTACTCATCCAGGACATCTTCGGGCTCATTATCGATCGCACATCGTTGTCTGCGACTTCAGTGGCAAGAATCCGAATGTGTTCTACGAAGCTGGGATCGCCCATATGCTCGGCCGCCATGTCGTACCCATTACGCAATCCCACGACGATGTTCCCTTTGATCTACGTCCTCACCGGTACATACCCTATCTGAACAACGGAGAAGGCCTTGCGCAGCTGCAGGAGAAGCTCGCCCCCAGACTGACAACGTTGACTTCGAGCTAATGAAACGGAGTGCGCCGGCCCGTCCCCACCATCTACGAAAGATATCGAATGCACGTTGACCCGTCGGCGCGCCGCGCGCTGCTTCCGCTCAAGCAAAAAATCCTTGAACGGTTTACCGAAAGCAATTGGCTCGAACTGGCGACCCTCACCGACTCTTATGACATCGTTTCGGGACACGGTCGGTTGCTTCGCAGTCTCAGTTTTGGCGATAGCGATTACGAAGGGCATATCCTCGCGGTTCTGAATTCCATCGTCGGGCGCGATCCGACCAACCTGCAAGAGATTTCCGAGTACGTGGATGGACTTGAGGGCGGCGGCGTATCGCTTTCGGGAACATCGTCGACAGAGCCGCGCTACTACATCCAGCCTTCCGTCTTCAGGATTCAGAACCCGCCCCAGCAAAACGACCTCGTCTCCGTGATGATGCCGTTCTCTCGCAGTTGACTCCGGTCTACGAGGCAATCAAGCGCGCGGCATCGAGTGCGTTTATGAGATGCGTACGTGCGGATGACATGTGGGAGAACTCCGTGCTCATGCAGGATATTTTCGACCTCATCGTGCGCTCCAGGATCGTCGTCTGCGACTTTTCCGGCAAGAATCCCAACGTCTTCTACGAAGCGGGGATCGCGCACACGCTTGGCAAGCACGTCGTCCCAATCACCCAGAGCGATGCCGACGTCCCCGCGGATTTGCGACACCATCGTTACTTGGGTTACCTGAACAACGGCGAAGGCCTCGGAAAGCTCGAAACGCAGCTCGCGGCACGTCTCCGCTCCTTCGGGTAAAGACTTCCGACGCGAACGAACGCGGGGCCGATCCCCGGAAAATCCTAGATGGACGCCTCGGATTGGCTGCGCCAAAGATTTCCCAGCGATGATTGATGATCGGAGCGCGAGCTTTGCTGACGTCTTCCGTGCTGGCTGATCACGTTAACGTTTCTGATTGTCCTTGAGGACCTGTGCCTGGGCCTTCAAACGCGCGATCATGGCATCGGTGAAATGTCCCGCGACGATCGCCTTTCCCTTGCCATCGGAAAAGTAGGCCGGCGACCAGGGAAGTATCTCGTGATCGAGAAGGTCGAACACCGTGTCGAACTTCAGTCCTCCGGCGTTCTTTTCGTCGTTGTCATCGATGTGGAAGCCCTGCGGCGGATCGTATTTGTCGATCTGCTTCGTTCCGAAGAAAACATCAACATACCCGACGTCGTAGTCCTTGCCTTTAATCTTTGTCGAGCTGACGAAAGACTGCCGAACCAGGCACGGACGAGCCACGGGACCGGGACCCTTGCCGTGCTGTTTGTACGGGTAGAAGCACCAAACAATGTCAAAAGCGACAGGAAGTGGGTTCGTCTTCACATCGAAGACGTCATCAGGACTTAGGCCGGTCAATTACCAGCCAGCCTCACAAGTAGGAACGAGATTTTCCGGTGTGGGACCGAAACGCGCCTCGACGTCGGCTCTCAACGCCTGCTTCCATTCCTCGAGCTGCATACCGTTGTAATCGACGTCCACGACCTTGACCGCGGGACGGAGGGCTCTCTGAACCTTGCGCACCTCGACATACCTCCCGCGCAGTGCATCACGACGACGGGATCGAGCCGGGCGGATGCGGGATTTTAGGGCGGTCATTGTATTCCTATCGGGTTTGAATGCGTAGGTTAAACGCATATCCTTTCTACACGTTCCGCGTGGTTCTCGCAACACCAACGCGGCGTCAATGCGATGCTCAGGCTACATCGCCAGCCTGTCGGGTTTCCGGCATCAAAACCGAATTCCGTCGACAAAAGGCGATGAGCTCGGCCACCTTCGGAGAGTTGGGTTTCACAAGCTCTGCATCGGTGCCAATCAGGGTAAGTACAGCCTGGCGCCGCGACGGACGACGACGCACCTGCAAGACGTCGCCCTCTGAATTGCCGGCGTAAACATATCGAGTTGCGAATCCATGACCCCTTATCGCATCAATGATCGATTCTTGCGAGCCGCGAGGTTTCATCCGCTGCTCCAGCGCGCCGGAGTCAGATCATCTAGCTAGTTTCCGTCCACGAACATCAACCTATTGATATTATTAAGTGAATCTGAATTTTGCGCAAGCAAGGCCGGCGGTTTCAGGTATACTTTGGGCTCATGCCACTGATTCCGAAGCACAATCTGCAACCGCCGGAGCCGACAATGCGCCAGGAACGCACCGTCCAAGCCAGTATATTCGATCTTTTCGCCACGCACGAGATCGGCCACGAACTGAAGTCGATGTCGCAGTGGCTGGACGAGCACCACGATCTGTTTGGCTTGGTGGGGCGGGATCTGGGTCGGCACGGCGTCAAGGCCACCGGACGGCAAGGGCTGCCGGCCGAGGCAGTGCTGCGTTGCGCATTGCTCAAGCAATACCGGCAGCTGAGCTACCAGGAACTGGCGTTCCATCTCGAGGACTCCGCGTCGTTTTGGGCCTTTGCGCGCCTGCCGTGGTCATGGAGCCCGCAAAAGTCAGTGCTGCAAAAGACGATCAGCGCGATCCGACCCGAGACCTGGGAAGTGATCAATCGGGCGCTGCTGTCGAGCGCTCGGCAGGCGAAGCTGGAAGACGGCACGGTCGTGCGGCTGGACAGTACAGTGACCTCGGCACTCATGCACGAACCGAGCGACAGCAGCCTGCTGTGGGATGCCGTGCGGGTCATGGTGCGCCTGCTGAAGAAGGCAGATACCTTGGTCGGCGCCGGCCTGGCATGGCGCGATCATTGCCGCGCGGCCAAGAAGCGTGCCCGCGAGATCCAGTTCACACGCGGTCAGCCCAATCGGGTCCGGCTCTACCGTGAGCTGATCGCGATCGCCTGCGCGACCTTGGCATACCTGAAGCAGGCAACCGAGCGACTGGCAGCGGCGAGCAATCCGCTCGTCCAACTCTGGCAGGCCCAGGTTTGCCGCTATCGACCGCTGATCGAACGCATCATCAAACAGAGCGAGCGGCGAGTACTGGCGGGCGAGAAGCTGCCGGCGGGCGAGAAGCTGGTAAGCCTGTTCGAACCCCATGCCGATATCATCGTCAAAGGTAGCCGCGAGACCGAATACGGCCACAAGCTCAACCTGACCACCGGCAGAAGCGGCATGATCCTCGATCTGGTGATCGAGGCAGGTAATCCGCCCGACAGCGAGCGGCTGCTGCCGATGCTGGAGCGCCACATCGCCGTCTATGGAAACGCGCCGCGGCAGGCGGCGGCCGACGGCGGCTTTGCCAGTCGCGGCAACCTGGCCACAGCCAAGACCTGGGGCGTTCGCGACATGGCATTCCACAAGAAAGCTGGCCTCAAGGTCGAGGACATGGTCAGAAGCAATTGGGTCTATCGCAAGTTGCGCAACTTCCGCGCCGGTATCGAAGCCGGAATATCATGCCTCAAGCGTGCCTACGGCCTGGCACGCTGCACCTGGCGGGGCCTTGAACACTTCAAGACCTACGTCTGGTCCTCCGTCGTGGCTTACAACCTCGTCCTCTTCATCCGCCTCAAACCGACCTGAACTCCGACCAGCTTTTAGAATTGCGCCGTCGCTACAATGCCGGCCTCGTGGCGTACGCCTCAGCGCCGCCAACTGTATACTGCCCAATCACAAGCGTTCATGATCCTGTCCGTCGCCCCAAAACCACTCTCACCGCCAAGGACAAACCCTTGTAAACGCGCTTAAATACGCCTGTTTGTGGACGGAAACTAGCTAGTCGAAACCAATTTAAGAGGATTTGCCCGTGGAAACTCAGAGGTATCTTCCATGGGGCGTGTTTCACTTAACGACGCTGATGTCTGTGACACTGTCCTGGATCAGCCCAGGGCGGCGGCAAGCCTTTGGCATTTTACAAGCACGGTGTCGTTCGTTCGACCCATGGGTTGGAAAAACACAGTACGAGAGACGCGTTCGGGTGCGCGCTCTATGAACTCAATATCGACTTCGTTGACCGCCCGCTGGCAACGGAGATCTAAAGATATCCGCTGAAATGCGTAGTTGAGACGACCGGACAGCAGTTCATCTGACACTTATCGGGTTTGCGACACAGCTTTGTTGAGCAAACTCGTTTTGTCTCAAGTTAAATAGTTGAAAAGCTGACGCAAAGCCTTTCGTTGCCGGCTGCTGATTTTTGGCACGGCCCTTGCAGCCCTTGTAGCGAAACGGCGCGAGCTCCCGACGAGCATTCCTGCCGCGGCCAAATCCAGCGGAGAGACCGAGGGCTACGAGAGCAACATGTCAGATCTCTATCAGAGTACACACTACCGGAAAGGCTTGGCCACAGCGGCAATCCCTTCCGCCAAATAGCGGGTTATCCCGCGACTGAGGAAGACTTCTGATCCATGACGTCTTTAGCAACCCTCGAAGCACTCGGAAGCGAAGCAGTCGGCTCCAGGTCGGCATTGATATCAAATTCGTGCGCGAAATCCATATGCCCAGCAAGAAGGGCGATTTACAGTGCTCAACAGTGGAAATAGTCTTGGGAATGCGAGTTCGTATCTGAACGGCACCGCGCCCTATTGGAAGAAGAACCTTATCGTTTGTGCTGCCGGTTCGTTCACGACGACCGTCGCCATGACAATGTTACTCCCCTTCTTGCCCCTGTATATCCGGGAACTAGGCGTCATCGATCAAGCATCCATAGCGCAGTTTTCGGGCGTGGCTTACGGCGTGACTTTCCTGGCGGCCGCACTGGTTGCCCCGCTTTGGGGAAGACTTGCCGACCGCTACGGCCGGAAGGCGATGATGGTTCGCGCAAGCTTGGGCGTGGTCGCAGCGATGGCCTTAATGGGTGTGGCTCAGGACGTATGGCAGTTCCTGGCTATAAGATTTTTATCCGGTGTACTCGGAGGCTACTCGTCTGGTTCATATGCGTTGGTAGCGACACAGGTTCCCAAAGACCGTATTGGCTGGGCGTTGGGGTTGTTGGCCACGGGGATCATGGGGGGCTACCTCGTCGGCCCGCTGATCGGCGGATTTCTACCGGCATTGATCGGCATTCGAGAAACGTTCTTTCTGACCGCGGCCCTAGTCTTCCTCACTTTTCTTGCCAGCGCATTTTTGATCAGAGAGGATTTCAATGCTCGAACGACAGAGCGTGAATATTCCAACAGTTGGTCCACGATTCCAAGCAGGAGGCCTGTCTTGGCAATGCTGGCGACTGGCTTGCTTCTGATGATCGCCAATATGTCGATTGAACCAATAACAGCGATTTACATTTCGCAACTCGTCGAGCCTAATCGTCATGTTACCCTTTGGGCCGGTCTGGTCATTTCGGGTACAGCGTTTGGGAGTGTTCTCTCCGCCTCGCACCTTGGAAGACTGGCAGATAGCGTCGGACACTGGAAAGTTATCGTTGTCGCGATGGGCACCGCTGCGGCACTCCTTCTGTCACAAGCTTTCGTTACGAACGTTTTGGAGTTGGTGGGCCTCCGAATATTGATGGGGCTCGCTTTAGGGGGATTGCTACCTTGTATCGGCAGCGTGATACGCCACAGCGTCCCCGAGCAAGCCGTCGGCGCGATACTCGGCTGGTCGACATCGGCGCAGCACGCGGGTCAGGTGCTAGGCCCGGCCATTGGCGGCGTATTAGCTGCTCATGCCGGTATACATTCAGTGTTCTTTTTTACCTCGTTCCTCATGCTCGTCGGAGGTTTTATCGCTTGGAGCAGTCGACCTCAAGCGAACAGTGCTTAAGGCCGAGCCCATTCCAACCTGCACGAATAGCAGCGAGCCAGCCCGCAACGGCTTAGCCTTATTGCCTTCAGAAGCGGAATTTCGCGTGGTGCCCAGCTTCGAGCGGCTCGTCACTTCACGGGCCCACTGCGATCACTGGCCGCGGTCCATTCCGCAATGTGACGGCGAGTGCTGGGCTTATGAAGTGATCAAGCCAAGCCCGGCAGGCCGAAGCTCCGAACACGCCCGGGCCGCGCACGAGCACCAATCCGCTGGCCGCATCTTCACGCAACGCATCGTCGGGCAGGACTGGAAACAGCGCGCGTATGGCATTTTGCTCGGTCGTCACCGCTCGACCATCTATCGTGAGATCAGGCGCAATACCTTCCATGACCGCGAGCTTCCCGAATATAGCGGCTACTTCTCGACGGTTGCCGACGATATCGCCAAGGAACGGCGGCGACGCTTGAGAAAGCTGCGACGCCATCCGAATCTGCGTCGCATGGTTATTGAGAAACTGAAGGCTTACTGGTCACCGGAACAGATTGCCGGGCGTCTTCTGGCCGACAGCATCAGCCTTGTTCGCATCTGCAAGGAGACGATCTACCGCTTCATCTACGGCAAGGAGGATTACGGGCTCGGTCTTTATCGCTATCTGCCGGAGGCGCGCCGCAAACGCCGCCCGCGTGGATCGAGGAAGCCACGAGATGGGGCGTTCCCAGCCAGTTACCGAATATCGCAACGCCCTGATTTTATTGGTGATCGCTCCAAGTTCGGCCATTGGGAGGGTGACCTTTTGATCTTCGAGCGTGAGCTCGGCCATGCCAACCTCACCTCATTGGTCGAGCGCAAAAGCCGCTACACCGTGATGATCAAGAACCAAAGCCGGCACACGCGCCCGATCATGGACAAGATCATCGAAACATTCTCTCCACTGCCAGCCTTTGCGCGCCAGAACTTCACCTTTGACCGAGGCACCGAGTTTGCCGGGTTCAGGGCTTTGGAAGATGGGATCGGTGCACGCAGTTGGTTCTGCGATCCCAGTGCACCCTGGCAGAAAGGTGCTGTTGAGAATGCAAACAAGCGCATTCGCCGCTTCATGCCTGGCGATACGGATCTTACAGCCATCTCCCAGCGAGACCTCATTCACCTTGCCCGCCACCTCAACGATCTACCGCGAAAATGCCTCGGCTACAAAACACCAACCGAAGTGTTCATGACGCATTTGCATGAAGAAGGCTGATCCCCTACCCTAAACGCCGGCATGATGCACTTGGGTGAGCTTCTCCAATTGAAAATAAAAGGTAAAAAAGTGGTTCCCGCACTTCGTTTTGCGACGTACTGCGTAAGCCATAGATGAAGTTCGCCAGCGTCAAAGACCCGGAGCTCAAGCCGATCCGGCACGGTCGAAGACTACGGTTGACGGTATACTTCGTCCACCAGGGTCAGAGTCTCGAGGCGATCGAGAAGCTGCTTTGCTTTCTTTTCTCCGAGCAATTCGGGCGCCAATGTCGGCCAATGCTCCAGCGCACGACTGACTGTCGCCACGACCTCGCGGGTGATCAGCTTCTCGTCTAGGCGAAGAAAACTTGCGACCCTCTCAAAGCGATGAAGGTTCACGTTTTCGAAGCTGTGGGTTTTGACGAACCTCAACGCCATAGTGTCGGATGGAATGTAAAGTACGGTCGGGACGATATCGTAGGCAGGCGACAATCGGATTTCGCCGGGTGCCGGAAAGCGAAAAGACCAGTTCTTAAGATGGTTGTCGCCATTGCCCAAAAGCACGTCTGCAACAACCCTGCGGATGGATTCCAATATGTCATCGCGATGATCGGTACTGAAGCGGCGCACCATGTTGATGATGGTTTCAGTCGTCGCCATCGTGTATTTGCGATCGCCTATCGCTCCTAGAATTTGGGCTGCGTCTTCGATGTGAATGCGACGATCATCGTCGGCACGGTCGAAGCGATCGACGGCGAGAACGCGTTTTCCGTGGGCCAAGAGTTCCGCTGGAACGCCGCTGACGACATCGCTGGAGACAAGCCGGCAATTTGCGGTTCGCACGCCAATCGTTTTTGCCATATGCATGGCCGCGTATTCAGCCTCGGGCAAATCCGGGAATCGCTCGCTTGCGACCTTGATGATGCAACGGCCGGTGTTACCGCGACCGGGAACCGTCAGTCGCTCGCCCTCGACGTTGGCTGTGAACTTGAGCTGGACACCTGCGAGCGAGAATTTGACCGCGCCGTCAGGCAGCGCGACATCCACGCCATGTACCTTTTCGATGGTGATCGGGCCGGCTGACGCTGGGATCGCTGTTTCCGGTACGACGAGAATTGCGCCGGGGAGATCGCCACCCAGGCGGCTCAGAACGTCGAATTCGTCGTGATCGCCCGGCCCCATTTCGTTCAACACGAGATCCCTTAGGGCGCCCTCCGGAAGCAGCCCTGAAAACCATGGTGGCAATGTGCCGTGAAGCCCAATTTTGTCACCGCGCCGCGCCAGACGATTGCGTGTGCCCTCGTCATCGTCAGGATCGAACCAACCCAGGCTCAGAATTGGCCGCTTTGGATCCCGTAGGAATGTTTCCGCAACGACAAACGCGACTGCGCCGTCACTGTCGCGCGTCAGGGTGCCTACCCTAACCTTCCCTTGTGTCTGATCCAGAAGATGGACGCCGAGGATCGCCGAAGATTTCGCCATCACGGCTCCCCTTTGTCGTCTTCATCGAGATCGACAAAAAGTTCCTCGAATGCGCTGGCCGCCGCACTTCTATTCTGCTGTTCCCCCTTATCGCCAATCAGCGCCCTCACTTCCCCGACCCGGGACTTCGGCAGCAGGACCGGCATAAGGTCGAGTGCATCGCAGATTTCGGCAAACAGGGTCAGTCGGTCCCTACCCCGCCGATCCGTCGCAAGGTCCCGTTCGAGTTCCGATATTCGCGCCCGGTCCCGGCCGAGCCTTGTCGCAAGTGCGGGCTGACTGAGACCTCGCCGTTTACGGGCGGCCAAGAGTTGTTCGCCAAGAGCGTTGAAAATCGTGGTAGTCATGCGGAATATCGCTCATATAAAGGTTGACGTACGGAATATCGTACGGCCAGAAGATAAACTAGAATGCGGAATTCTGCAACACTGATCCATAAGGAGCGGAATAGCGCATCTGGTTTGTCGCTGACCTCAGCGGTTGCGCCAAGCCTGCTCTCGCCTTTTCAGCAATTCGATCTAGCGTTGGCGCAGCGTGGCGATCTCGATCTCGCCTCTTGTCCATTCATCGACCCAGCGCTCAAACTCTTCGGACCTTTCGATGGGAAGCCCCCCATCTTTTGGGCCCGGCCAAACGCCCTTTCGACAATCGCGCGCGAACTTCGATCGACATGACTAACTCCATCCATCCAATCGGCAGCCCGAACACCCGGGAACGCAGCCGCGCCAATGTCTTAAGCCTGAGTGCGGCTGTCCTCCGCTTCAATACTCAGGTTGTTTAATCGCTGACTTTCCGTCAAGTGAATTCCTGTCATTCAGCATCGTTCCGGCTTGCTTATAGGAAACCGGTTCAATTGATTGGTGCCTGTGATCGTGCCCGACTAGTTGGCCCGGTGTTGAGAAGCCGCTCGCGAGCGCGCGACCAATCGTGCTGTAGCGAGTGAGCGGCTTCGTGGTTCGCCAGTATCAGCGGTCATATTTTCCGGAGCGGGCCAGTGCCGGGAGCAGGGTTGTTTCCGCGGTCGGCAAATGCCGCCGCATAATGGGTCTTCGCAGGTAGGATCTTCCTATGTTTGAGACGCAGTCTCAAATGAACTGCCGCCTGAGTAACGGAATGATCGAACCCACGTCCGCAGCAGGGACGCTCAATTCGTCAAATCGAGATTTGACGCAGAGGGAGGAAAGTTGGCGCTTCGCTTATGCGAGATCGGCGCCAGCCGACGCATCGAATTCTTCTCCTGTCTTGAGCATGCTGTGCATGATAACCGCAAGCTTACGGGCGACCGCCACCGCGGCGCGCTTAAAAGCCCAGCCGCTCGCGCAGCTTCTGCCCCCAGATTTTGAGACGGCATTCGGCGCTGGCGCCAGTTCTCGTCAAGAGCACAGTTGCCGCTTCGTAGAGCAAACCCCGCAAACGGTTGTCGCCCCGACGGGAGATATGGCCATCATAATCGACTTCGCCGGACTGATATCGTCGCGTCGTCAGCCCGAGCCAGGCTCCCACCGAACGCGATGTTCGGAAGTGGTCCGGGTCTTCAATCGCCGCAATGTAGGAGATGGCCGTAACGGCACCTATACCCGGAATCGTCATCAGACGCTTCACAGCCTGGCTCTGTCGCGCCATCACGAGCAATTGGCGATCAAGTTCGGCCGCGCGCCTGCGTATGTCGCGCCAGGCATCCAGCAGGGGTAATATGATCCGCGCCAAGTCGTCATTACCATCCAGCAATGTCCTTACGTGGCCGTCGAACACGCGGCCAGTTCCCTTAGGGACGATGAGACCGAATGTCTTCATCAGGCCGCGAATCTGGTTGCTGAGTTGGACCGAGATGCTCAGGAGCTGATTGCGTGCCCGGACCAGTGTGCGCGTCAGCATACTGTCGAGTGCCTTGACCCGGACGACCTTGTAGAAGCCTGCTTCCGCCAGTTGCGCCAACCCGTCCGCATCATTCGCATCGGTCTTGTTGAGCGTCTCGTTCAAAACCTTTTGCGCATGTCGAGCTTCGATGCAGATCGCCGGCATCCCCTCGGCCGTCAGGGCGTGATAGAACCACGTCGACAACGGACCGGTCTCAAAGACGACGCGTCTGGCGTGCGGCGCATGCTTGCGGATCATACCTGCCAGAAGCCTGGGGTCCGAAGGGCACTTGCCGCGCCAGATGCGCTTGCCGTCTTGCCGGATTGAGATCGCAGTGTCTTTCAAGGAAATGTCGAGCCCGATATACTGGTTCATGGTTGCCTCCAACGAATGGTGTTTGGGCCCGGTGCCAATCGAGAGCCCGTATTCCCATCTTATCGGGGGCAACCACCCCTACCAGCATCAACTGAGAGAATGGCCTGAGGAGATCGCGCCGCGATTACTCCATGTTTGACTGACGAGGCGACCACCCAGCCACAAGAATATGCGCCCTTCCGAAGAAATCGACGCCGAGGACGACCTTGAAATCGTCTATGAGTACACGCCTTGGCATTGAGCCGAGGCATTGCCTTCGGCCTGCGGCTAGCGAGCGGCAGTCCGAAGGGAGGCTTCGCCGCGGCCGACATCGATCCGATGCGCGCGGTGACGAGGCGCACGTTGACACGCGTGAAGGTTCCTACCGTGTTTCCTTTGAGCGCATCTGCATATTCGATTGACCAGTGCGGGATGCGGGCAAGTCGCGATGAACGATTTCCAGAGCTTCGACCCAAGGGACAGCCGCGTTTGTCCGCGCGAGATGGTCTAGGCCGGTCTTCGTGAAAGTTCCCGGTGTTGCGATAGCGTCAGAAATCGCATTGAGAGAGAGACATCCTGCAGTACCGTTGCATAGGCGGCTGCTCCGGCTATATTTCCCGCAACCAGCGCCCGGGCCTGGTTTGGCTCGAGTCCACGCTCGACAAACCAGTTTTCGAGCTCAGCGATAAAGCGATACGTCCAGCCCGCCAGGCAGGCTCCGATCATCGCGAGGTCGAGTTGGTCCTCATGGTTCAGAACCAGAACTTTTCCCGCGGCAGCCAAAACGGCTTCCACTTCCGGGCACGCGGGAAACATCGGAATGAGGCCGTCACCAATCGCCTCGATGTAACTCGACGGCATGATGCGCACGACCTGGATGCTGCCACCTGTTGCGACACGTAGTTCGGCAGCAGCGATGCCGGCGACAGCTGAAATTAGCGTCTGGCCCGGCCGTAGCGCTAGCGTAGGCAACGCTGAAGCGAGCTGCTCTGGTCGCACTGCAAGCAGGATCCAGTCGGCCTCCTCCATCAAACTCAGTTGATCCACCGCAACGATGCAACCATAATGCGCCGAGAGGTCCTCAGCCTTTATGCGATTGTGCGGCGAGAGGATGATCCGCCCTGTATGGGCACCCCGTCTTAAGGCGGCAAGCAGATACGCGGAGAAATCCCCTGTGCCGATAACGCCTATAGTCGTCATGTCCTACCCCCTTCTTTGCTCTAAAACGCCAGGTCTGGCGCTGACGACCACCTCTGACAAACAGCAAGCCGCGGGTGATCGCACACTGGCCGCAAACGGAAGGGACCTCGTTTCAAACGAGCTGACTGTCTGCCTCCATCGCATCGAGACGGGACAACACCATCGCAAGGTGTGATTTGTGAACGGTGGCCACCAAGCGAACATCTCTCAGTTCGAGGCTTCGGCGGATATTCGCAGCTCATCCAGAAGGTCTTCGACCTGCTGACGAAAGTTCATCTTTTCAAGAAGCAAAAACCAGAACCTTGCCGATTGAAAGAACAAAATATCGTTGAAGTCCCTGAGCGGTCCGTTGCTGCTCAAGCCGTGCAGGATCTTATGCAGGCAGATAATGATTTCGGCGAACTGCCGTTTATCTTTGCCATCCAATAGCTGGCAGGATTGTTCCAACTCCCGAATATCGTCGAGGATGACGACGGCGCTGTGTCCGCGGTGCAGCGGCCAAGCAATTGATGATGGGTAATTCTGCTCTCGCGGGGTGATTGCTGGTTCGGCCAGCACCTGAGCCCATCCCCACATGCCTCGGCGCAAAAAGAGCAGCAGGCCGCTACGGGCCATATCCCAAGAAAACACAAGTGGGCTGCTCTATTGTCGGGTTCGTCGATTTCGCGACACGCGCCGGTCCGGCGCAATCTGCTGGCGCGCCGTTAAACTACTGAAACGTAAGGGTATAATTTGCGGTAGCGCTCTTCGCGTAACTGGCATGACTTTTGGAGCTTACTGGATCCGACAGGGAAAAATTGGCAGCTGGGACCTACTAACCGCCCCAACCTACGAGGCAACTTATGCTCAATGAAGGCCAGACTGCGAAGTCCGAATTTGTCGGAAGTCAGCCTATCGATTTAGTCGCCGCTATAGATGAAATCGCGGTGTCGTTCCCGGACAGGATAGCGATTAAGCATGGCGCGGAAGAACTCACATATGGTGACCTGCGAGTGCAGTCGGATCGAATTGCGAGAGCGCTGCGAGAGCGCAAGGCGCAGGGCATGGTCGTTGGCTATTGTGGTGAACGAAACCTTCATTGGGCAACCACTGTAATCGCGATTCTGAAAAGCGGCTCAACTTATTTGCCGCTTGATCCATCCTTGCCGGCCTCCCGCATTTCTTTCATGATTGAGCAGAGTGAATGCACCCTGATCATTGGGCCGGAAAGACCGAAAGCGCTTGGTCTGTTTCAGGAAAGCGGCAACTGCAGCCCAGAATTTTTGACGGTGCAGACGGCGCTACTCGGCGGCCGTGCCTCCGCTGTAGTGCCTAGTTCGATTGAAAGCCGCCTCGCCTACATTCTTTTTACGTCCGGCTCGACGGGCAAACCTAAAGGAGTGATGGTCAAGCGCGCTGGCTTAAACAACCATTTGACGGCCAAGATAGATGCACTCGATCTCAGCGATAGGGATTGCGTCGCACAAACTGCTTCGCACGGCTTTGACATCTCGCTGTGGCAGCTTTTGGCAGGGTTGGGTGTCGGCAGTTGCGTCGCGCTCATAGATGATGCGACCGTGAAATCTCCGATGGCCCTTCTTGAGGCCTTGCACGCACATCGCGCAACAATCGTCCAATTCGTCCCATCGGTGCTTGCGGTATTCGTCGAATATCTGCAGGCCCTTTCGGCCGACGGGCGGCTTCTCGGCGCCCTACGCATGGTGTCCACGGTCGGCGAGCCGCTGACGCCCGCATTGGCGCGCAGCTGGCTGACACTCTATCCTCAAATACCAATTCTCAATCACTACGGCCCGACTGAATGTGCGGATGGAGTTACGCATCATTTGATATCTCTCCCGCCCAGCACAGCTGACGCCTATGTCCCCATCGGTAAGCCGATTGCCAACCTTAAGGTTTACGTCGCTAACGGATTGCGTCTGTGCAAGACGGGAGAAGTTGGGGAAATTTGTGTTAGTGGAGCAGGTGTCGCTGACGGTTACGTCAACGATAAGGCGCGGACCGAGGAATCCTTTTCGTCAAATCCCTTTTCGGACCATTCATCTTATCGGCAGCTCTACAAAACGGGCGATCTCGGACGCCTCGGGGCGGATGGCCTACTGGTATGTCTTGGCCGACGAGATCGTCAGATCAAGATCCGCGGGCATCGGATCGAACTTGGAGAGATCGAGTCTCGCCTCTGCGCTCACCCTCTGGTAAATGCCGCCGCCGCGGTTGCACCCGTCGCCGAGAGCGTGAAGCTCACGGCTCGGGACATAAACAACACCGACCGGCAAACAGGACCACGGCGAATTGTCGCCTATGTGTCGGCTCCTGCCGAACTTTCAGAACGAGAACTCAGAAGCTTCGTTGCCGAAGCGCTTCCTGCCTACATGCTGCCGGAACGCATCATTCGCGTCGACCGGCTTCCGGTTACCCGAAACGGAAAAGTGGATCTTACCGCCTTGCCGGATTCGACGACCATTCGACCCGAGCTGCCGAATCCATTCGAAGAACCAAAGACCGAACTCGAACGGACGCTACGGGATATTTGGTCAAGCGTTCTTCGGATCAAGGATATCGGCGTCAGCGACCAATTTATCGACCTCGGTGGCGACTCGCTCCGAGCGGTGCTTATATTGGCTCAGGTTCAGAGGCAGCTCGGGACAAAGGTGGACTTCAGGATTGTCCTGAATGGGACCGTCAGGTCACTCGCTGCGTCGATATTGGGCCACTCCGGCACGATGCAGCCGGTGCTGCCAGCCTGCGGGAACCTCAGGCGATCACCCCTGACGCGGGTGCAAGAACACCTTTGGTTTCTCTGGCAGCTCGATCCGACCGCGAAAAACTACATGATTCAGGGCGGCGTGCGTATCCGGGGTCCTATCGATCTGATCGCGTTCAATAAAGCCTGGCGCGACGTTGTTCAGGCGCATGACGCGCTTTGCGCGCGCTTCATCGACGAAGACTGGCCGGTTCAGATTTTTGATGATCCGCCTAGCGCCGATCTGGAGTTGATAGATGCCACCGATCTAAGTGAACAGCAGGCCGAGGAACTTGTGACGGAACTGCGACTGAAGGAGCTCGCCAGCCCTTTTGATCTCAGCCAAGGGCATTTGTTTCGACCACGGCTGATCCGTTTTGGCGCGGACGATCATCTCATGCTGATAACCGCGCACGAAATTATCATAGATGCATGGTCAGTTTCGATCCTGCTCAGAGATTTGCAAACGAGATACTCCCAAGACTCTGCCGTCTCTCCGACGGATCGCCCATCACTCTCAACCTATGCGCTCTGGGAAAGTGAAAATGTTACGCCGGAGTCGCTGGAGGGCCAGCGCCACTATTGGCGCCGGCAAATAGGCGACAATCCTCCCGTACTTTCGCTCGGGAGCGATCGAGTGCGGCCGAAAGTGGGCTCCTACCGCGGGAACTCGCATGCGGTTCATCTTGGCGGCGAGCTGTCTGACCACGTGCGAAATTTTGCGCGCCGGCACAGATGCACGACTTCGGCTGTCCTCTTGGCATGCTTCAAGCTGCTGTTGCGTATGTATAGCGGCCAAGACGACGTTGTCGTTGGTATGCCGCACGTCGTGCGTAGCCAACCAGGCACCGAGGAAATCGTAGGCTTTTTCCTCAACATGCTGCCAATCCGAACGAAGGTCGACATCAATCAGTCGTTCGCGGCTCACGCGGCTCATGTGCAGGACCTCATGAGCGATGCCATCGCGAATTCGGACTATCCATTCAGCTGGATGGTCAGAGATACCAGGTTCCTGCGCGAGCATGGTCGATCGCCGATCTTCCAAGTCATGTTCAACATGTACTCCGAGCCGCCGGAGCCATCGGGCAAACGCGATCTGCAACTGACATTTCGCGAATACGACACCGGCTATGTGAAGTTCGACCTTACCCTTTATGCACAAGATGAAGGAGATGAAATTGCAATGCAGCTGGCTTATGCGCAAGACACATTCTCAAGCGATGTGATCGCCCGCATGGCCGATAATCTTCGCCACCTCATTGCTGCCTGTGTTGAGAGGTCTGACGAGTCGATTGTCGCCCTGAGCGCCCCCAGCCCGTCGGAAATCGCCATCCTAAACTCCCTCAAGGGCGACGAGCAGTCGTATGAGGACCAGCCTTCGCTTACGGAGGCGTTCAATCAGGTAAGCGCTTCAAACAGCGATCGGGTGGCGTACTTCGGCGAGTTCGGAGAAATCACCTTCGGCCAACTGCGCGACCGAATGGCTACAATCCAGTCGCTTCTGCGAACTTGCGGGGTGGGAGCGGGCGACATCGTTGCCATGCTGGTCGACCGGTCGCCGGATGTAGCGGCAACAAGTTTGGCAATCAGGGATTTGCAGGCAACGATTGTGCCGATCTCGCCTGATTACCCAAGGGAACGGGTCAGCCACATCGTAAGAAATAGCGGCGCGAGGCTCCTTATTCATACCGGCATGGACGCAGAGGCCGATTTCGGCGTGCCGTGCGTCGACCTGGCTGTCCTCCAAGCTGGATCCGGCCCTGGCCGGATCTGCCACCGAACTGTCGAGTTGCCCACTCAGGACGCGGCCAGCCTAATTTACACTTCATCCTCAACGGGGAAGGCGAAGGGCGTACTCATACCCGAATCTGCGATACTCAACCGACTGAACTGGATGTGGCGATGCTTCCCCTTCGATGGCGTCGACGTGATGGTGGCACAGAAGTCAGCAACACTCGTTGCCGCGGTATGGGAGTATTTTGGAGGGTTGCTGAAGGGAGTGCCCACGCTGATCCTAACGCAGGAGCAGGTGCTCGACCCCGACCTGTTATTGAGGGCATTGCGACGACATCGCGTCACGCGGTTGTTTGCCTCACCGCCCATTCTGTCCGGTTTAATCGCTTCTCAAAAGCGACATCCGGAAACAACCAACTTGCGACTGGTCACAAGCAGCGCTGAACTGATGCCGCCGTCGCTTCCCATTCGCTGGCGAGAGTGCTTTCCAGATGTGCCGCTATGGAATTTTTACGGCACGACCGAGTGCGCGTCTAATGCAGCCGTGTACCAAACATCGATCGCCGACGACGGCTCTTCAGCTGTGCCGATCGGGCGCCCGATCGACAATGTAAAAGTTTACGTCCTTGACACACAATTGAAGCAGGTTCCTGCCGGAGTCGCAGGTGAGCTCTGCGTTGCCGGACGCTGCGTGAGCACCGGGTATTGGAAGGACCCAGAACGAACAAAGCACCGTTTCGTTCCAAATTCGTACGGCGAAGGTCAATACAGCATCCTCTATCGCAGCGGTGATATTGCCCGCATCTCCGCCAAAGGCCTTCTGGAAATTTGCGGTCGAGCAGATAACCAAATTCAGCTTCGGGGATTCCGAATTGAGCTGGAGGAACTTGAAGCGGCGCTCGTCGCTCATTCCAGTGTTGCGCAGGCCGCCGCATTTGTTCAGGGCGAAGACGATGATCGGCGACTGGTTGCGCTTGTGGTCCCAGCTCTCGACGGCCTGACCTCTGGAGCCATTGTGAACCATCTGCGGCAGACACTGCCCTCCTACATGATTCCGTCAGATGTTCGGATCGTGCACCGTATACCGCTCACTGCAAGCGGGAAGATTGATCGGGCTCGTCTCTCTTCCGTCTCGTCCCGCAAGATGCGAAGGACCAAATCCGCTAGGCCGCGGACGGAGAGCGAGCGGCTCCTTGCCGATATCTGGCACAAGCTGTTGGATGCCAAATCTGTCGGCATCGATGATAGCTTCTTTGATATCGGTGGAAATTCGCTCCTCAGCGTGCGCTGCGTTACACTGGCTCGTAAGGCGGGACTGAACTTGACAGTCAGCCAACTGCATCGGACACCAACAATCCGCGCGCTGGCAACGCACCAGACCTCGGCCATGACCTGTGCCGAGCCCATTTCCGATGAACCGCTGAAAATGACCCCCGCGGTCTCACATTGGAATAGTCGTGTCGGAATCGGCGAGCACTACAATATCGGCGATCTCTTCTTCATGCCCGCCGGCCTCTTGAACGTCTCCACTCTTGAACATGCGCTTGCGCATGTCGCCGGCCGGGAGGAAGGACTGAGGCTCCGCATCGTGCAAACTGAGGGCGGCCTCTCGCAGGTAATCGGATCGATACCCCATCCCCTCATAGAGGAAATAGACCTCGTCGGTCTAGACACATCGGAACAACTCGCAGTCATTGAGCGCTCCTGTGCGGAGCGTCAGCGTTCGTTTCGATTTGACGGTCTGACACCTCTTATCAAGGTCTCAGCTTTCCGGACGTCGGAACGCGGCGATTACTATTTGCTTCTTCTGCTGCATCATTTTGTAGCAGATGGGGTCGGATACAGATTGTTCCTGAATGCACTGGACGCAGCCTACAATTCGTTCGCTGCGGGCCAAACCGCAGCGGTTACCGAGACCACGACCCTGACCCAATGGCTGAAGCGTTTGGAGAGATACGCGAATGGCGAAGCCGAAACGGAGCTCGAGCACTGGGAAGGCCTTCCATATGAACGGTTTGACATGCGCGTAAGCGACGCCGGCTCGTCTGCGGCCGGCTTTTCAACCGAAACGGCCAAACGGCTCCACCACATTGGCTCTGAGAAGCAGATCGATGAAGAATTCTGCGCGCCACTCTGGAAAGACCAGGCGACATATCATTTAAAGATCGATGAGGAGACAACCGGGAAACTTCTCAAGGTTGCGGCGAGGTCTGCGCATTGCGAGGATTTTGATCTCATGCTCGCGGCTATTTCGGGGGCATTTGGCCGCGCTTTTGGAAATTACTCCCTCTGGATTGACAGCCTCACCTCGACGAGGGGACATCTATTCGACGATATCGACCCGTCTCAAATCATCGGTTATGTCGGTGAACTGGTGCCGCTTCCGTTATTCCTTACCGGAACGGAGTCTCGTCTGGACCGCGCCCGCTCCATATATCGGCAGCGCAGCTCGCTGCCGCGCCAAGGCATAGGTTTCCGTGCTCTGAAGTTCTTGAACCAGAATCCCGCTGTGCGCGAGCGGATCGATCGTCTGCCGTTACCCCGCATCGGGCTAAACTATCGAGCTAGACTCCAACATCATTATCCGCGCCGTCTGCTATGCAGAGATCCACACCGATTGTGGATCGGCGAAGATATGGATCAGTCCGTTATGAACTACCTTTTCTGGTTTCGCATCGGATACGAGTCGGGCGAACTGCGTATCGAAGTGAGATATGATCCACGACAAGTCGGCTACGAAACCACCCGCAATCTCTGTACGATGTTCCGCGAGGAACTCCTGCGGACTGTCGATGCATTTGGCGAGGCTGCACAGCGGGTCAATTACGCATGAGACCGGCACAGCAACTGATGATGAAGGGCATAGATGAGCGCATGGCTTTACCGGCGGAGCATACCAGTTTGTTGAAGGGGAAGGTTTCCGGCCTCGTCATACGGCTTGCCATTCCCTCCGTGATCGGTTTGTCAATCAATGCGCTTCAACAGTTCGTGAATGCAATCTTTGTTGGCAGGCTCGGCGCACAGGCTATCGCCGCAGTCAGCATAACGTTACCCTTGATCGTCCTGCTCACGGCAGTTGGGCAGGGGGTTGGAGTCGGCGCGGCGTCGTTCGTGTCGCGCAATCTTGGCGCTGGCAACTCTTTGGAGGCGAATCGAGGCGCGAGCTTGGCGCTCGCTCTAGCGGCTCCGATCGGAGTGGCACTTACCGGCGCTCTGCTTTTCGGTTTGCGCGACGTTCTCGCGTTGCTCGGCGCCAGTCCGACCATAATGCCAGCCGCACTCGACTACGCATCGACGCTCCTATTTGGTTACACTCTGATGTTATTGAATATGGTCAACGGGTTTATAGTGAGGGCTGAGGGTAATACACGCTTCAGCATGTGGACCATGATCACGGCTTTTGTGCTGAATGCCGCGCTCGATCCGATTCTGATTTTTTCCCTGCACCTCGGAATTCGCGGGGCGGCGCTCGCAACCTTTTCGGCGCAGCTCGCCGCCGCCAGCCTCTACCTTCTATATTTCGTGAAGCAATGGGGAATTGTTCGTGTCCGGCCCTCTTACATAACTTGGAGGGGTGAGCGCGTACAGCAACTCGCCGCCATTGGAGCCCCTGCAACCATCGCTGGCATTTTGTCTGCTGTTGCGTTTGTGCTCTTGAACAGGGCCGCTGCGCAATTCGGCGACAATTCCGTTGCCGCGGTGGGCATAGCTGCACGATTGTTGACGATCGGGGCACTCCCAATCACTGGCCTATGCATAGGCTCCCAGGCGGTTCTCGGTTTCAGCTGGGGAGCACAGGATTTCGCTCGGGTACAGAGGGCTGCTAAGTTCATGCTCTCTATAGCCGTTGCATTTTCAGCCAGCTTTTCTGCTGTGGTTGTGATTTTCGCCCGGCCAATCGTCCGACTTTTCAGCGACAGCGAGGACATGACTGAAATCGCTGTCTCCACTTGCATCATGTTCCATCTCTTTTTCGGGCTTTTTGGTGTTCAGTATGTAGCGATCACAATGCTTCAGTCATTCGGGAAGGCCCGTCTGAGTGCAGTCGTTTCATTCGCGAGGCAAGGATATCTATTCGTACCAGCCATACTGCTGTTGCCCGACATTTGGGGCTTCAAAGGACTATTAATCAGCCAGGCAACTGCTGAGCTTCTGGCCGGGCTGCTTGCTGTATTTGTAATAGTCAGGCAGTTCGGCGATCTCAAAGGAATGCTCGTTTCTCCGCGAGCGGCTGGTTAAGACTGAGAGTTGATGCGAACGTGGCGATGATTGCGGATTCGCTTGGGATTGACCAGCCAATCCAAAAAAAACGAGGTCATACTTACGCATGGCAATTGATTTTAACGCCGAGCGAGAATGCACCGATCCAGCGTGATCTTGCACGAGTTCCCGATCAAATAGGACGTGCTCGAATGAGCGGAAATCTCATGCTAGAAAAGCTGCTCCCACCGAACGTTGCCGTGCAAACATCTCGAGCAAATGAAGTCCCCGAAATCCAAGTAATGGCCGGAGAAGAGAGTGCAATTGCGACAGCGGTCAAGAGCAGAAGGCATGAATTTTCGATCGGGCGGGCCTGTGCCAGGGCGGCATTGTGCAAACTTGGCTTTCCGTCTTGTCCGATCCCAAGCGGACCTAACAGGGAACCGCTTTGGCCGTCTGGCATCGTTGGCAGCATAACACATTGCGCCGGATTCTATGCTGCGGCGGTGGCCATGCAGAAGGACTACATTGCGCTTGGAATCGATGCCGAAGTTGACGAGGAGCTGCCCTCAGGCGTGTTGTCGATCATATCGAGCCATGAGGAACGCCTTTGGATCGCGAACGCATCCGAGCATATCAATTGGGAACGGCTGCTCTTCAGCGCTAAGGAGAGTATCTTCAAGGCGTGGTTTCCGCTCACGCGTGAATGGCTGGGCTTCCAGGATGCCGTGGTGACTATCATTCCAGAAGATGGCTCATTTATTGTTCAGCTTCCACACACGTGTGTGCCGGCAGCCGATTGTCCACGAGAGCTTCGCGGCCGCTTCACTATTTCAAATGGCCTAATACTAACGGCAGTATTTATTGAGGCGTGTCAACGGCGATCTGTATCATCCGAAACCCTTTCTTCGTGAAGCACGAGGTTTTGATTTGCATTTAAAGCGATCGTGAATGGTCCGGCAATTTCGTGATGCCTTGGCATTCCGCTCCAAATCTACAAGAGCCAATCAATGCCCGGACCGGCAAGGATTCCTTATCTTCAGGCGCCTGGGGTGGAAAGCTGCGTCATGACGCCCAGATCGAGAACGCTGACTTCCGAGCCCCCCGAGGCCTGGACCGCAATCTATTCATGAAGCTCGCCGGTTGCGACTGGATCTCTCAGCGCCATAGCCTACTGTTGATCGGACCCGCCGGCGTCGGAAAGAGCTGGCTTGCCTGCGCGCTCGGAAATAAGGCATGCCGCGAGGACTTCTCCGTCGCCTATCACCGCCTTCCAAGGCTTCTATCTGTCTCCGACACGGAATGGCAAAGCGGCCAAGCGCTTCCTCGGCAAGGCTTTGAACGGTCTGAAGGATTGGGAAAAGCCAACGGTCATCAACACCGACAAGGCGCCGACTTACGGGATCGCGATTTCGGAACTGAAGGCCGAACGCAAATGCCGAGGAAATCTCGTGCATCGGCAGGTCAAATATTTGAACAATGTCATTGAGGCCGATCATGGCAAGCTAAAACAGTTGATCAGACCGGTGAAAGGGTTCGAGACGTTGAAAACCGCCTACGCAACGATCAAGGGTTTCGAGGTCATGCGGGCTCTACGCAAAGGACAGGCTGCTGTTTTCAACCTGACGCGCGACATCCACGGAGAAGCCCGCATTGTCGAGCGGGCTTTCGGTATCGGACCGAGCGCCTTGACGGAAGCCATAACTCTGCTCACCTCAAATCTCGGCGCTCCGGCCGCGTAACGGCAGGCAAGACAAGGATCTATCCAACCCACCGGAGTTTTTGCAACAGAGCCCCCCTCGAGGATATCGCCATATATCATGGGAATCGACGTCGGAGCATGACACCTGCTTGAGGCTTGTTCTCCCCGTAATGTCGTATTGCTGACAATGTCGGACATAAAGCGCAGCTCGGTCTCCAGAGTAGCATTGTTTTGAGGAGTTTTCTGACTTGGTACGACGGTTGCTTAGCCGTCAGCAACCACACTGCGGCACGAACCGACAAGGAAGCTCACTGTGAACAGGTTCGCTGAACAGGCGCTTGCCACCTGGTTCGTCTCGCGCAGGGCCGGAAGGCTTCCCGCTGTCTCGGAGGTGCCCTGCCAGTCGACGGGTCATCGTGGGTGTACGCGCCACGCTAGCATGACTGTCCGGCCGATTCTGATAGCCTTGCAACAAATGAGCAGAATGCTCCAGGTTTCCCTGCAGGCTCTGATCGGCCGGCGGCTTCAGGATGCCGTGCCGCAGCCGATCTGCGACAGTTACCTCCGCTGGCAGAGAATTGATGCAAGCTCACCGATGGCCTCTGCACCGTACCGTGTTGAGCCGGGGAGCGGCGAGCCATGAATGGCATGCAGCAGAACGTTCATCGGCTCACTGCACCGCAGACGGAAATCTGGCTGGCCGAGCAACTCACGCCGGGGACCGCGCGCTATAACATCGCCGAATATCTGGAAATCCAGGGGCCGGTCGATCAAATTTTGTTCGAGAGGGCGCTACGCCAGACGGTGTGCGAGGCAGAGAGCTTGCACGTTAGTTTCTTCGATGGTGACGAGGGGCCGCGGCAAATCCGTCGCCGCCGGACCGACTGGTCCTTCCCGGTGATCGACGTCAGTGCCGAAGCCGATCCACGCGCTGCGGCAGAGGCCTGGATGCAGGCTGACCTCGCCCGGCCGGCCGATCTGGTGCACGGGCCGCTCTTCGCCTACGCCCTGTTCCACGCGGGGCCCGACCGTGCCTTCTGGTTCCAACATTATCACCACATAGTCATGGACGGTTACGGCGCGGCGCTGCTGGCGCGCCGTTTGGCTGATGTGTACACGGCGTTGGCCGCAGGCCGGGTGCCGGAGCGTTCCCCGTTCCCCACATTTGCGGAATTGCTTGCGTCGGATGCCGAGTACCGCCAGACAGAAGCTTTCCTGCGGGATCGAGCGTATTGGACCAAGCGCTTTGCAGACCGGCCTGAACCGGCGGGTGCCCTTGGGTGGCGATCGACGGGCGGCGACATCCTGCGTCATCGGGCACATCTACCGGTTGAGACAGGAGAAGCGTTGCGGGATCTGGCACGGAGGGCCGGCGCCACCCTGCCACAACTGATGATCGCGCTGGGGGTCGCTTATCTCCATCGAATGCACGACCAAGCGAACCTGGTCATCGGCTGCCCGGTCACGGCGCGCGCGGGCCGGACGTTGCGGCAAATTCCGAGCATGGTCTCGAATGTGGTGCCGCTGCGCTTGGCGGTGACGCCAGGCACAAGCCTCATGGACCTGATCGGCCAGGTTGGCCGGGAGGTACGCCAAGCGCTGCGCCATCAGAGGTATCGGTATGAGGACCTGCGCCGTGACCTCGGCCTCGCGGCCAATCGGCAGCATCTGTTCACCACCGCGATCAACATTGAGCCGTTCGACTACGCGCTCAGCTTTGGGGGTCATGTTGCGGCGGCGCGAAACTTGGCCAACGGCCCGGTCCGGGACCTCGACCTTTACGTCTTCGATCGCGGTGCCGACGCGCCCTTGGAGATTGCTCTCGATGCCAATGCGACGGTCTACGCGTCCGCCGATCTGGCCGCATACCAGGCGCGACTGGAGCTGTTGTTTGAGGCTGTGCTTGCCGCGCCCGGGCGGCCGATCAGTTCGTTTGAGCTGCTCGCGCCCGCCGAGCGCCGGCAGATCGTGGAGGAGTGGAATGCCACTGCCCGGCCGGTGCCTGAGACCACCTTGCCGGCGCTGTTCGAGCAGCAGGTGTGCCGCAGCCCTGCGGCCACGGCGCTCATCTTCGAGGATCAGGAACTCAGCTATGCTGAACTTGACGCCCGCGCTAACCGGCTGGCGCATCACCTGATCGGGCTGGGAATCGGGCCCGATCAGGTGGTGGCGATCTGCCTGGAGCGCTCGCCGGAGATGGTCGTTGCGCTGCTGGCCATCCTCAAGGCGGGAGCGGCCTACCTGCCGCTCGATCCCGGCTATCCCGAGGCTCGACTGAGCTTCATGCTCGACGACGCCGGCCCGGCGGCACTGGTCACCACCTCCGCACTGGCCGCCCGCCTGCCCGCGGCCGGCCCCGTCCGCCTGCTGCTCGACGAGCCGCAGTTGCGGGCCACCATCGCCGCTGCCCCTGCCACCGCTCCCACTGACGCCGACCGCGTCCGCCGGCTCGATATTCGCGACCTCGCCTACGTCATCTACACCTCAGGCTCCACCGGAACACCCAAGGGCGTCGCCGGACTTCATGCCGGCCTTGTCAATCGTTTGAGCTGGATTGGAGAGCTGCAGGTCTACGGACAGGGGCCGGTGCTTGCGAAAAGCTCCATCAGCTTCATTGACGGCTCAACCGAACTCCTTGGGGCACTGGTCCATAAGAGTTCGGTCGTGCTGGCACCATGTGCTATGGCTAGGGACCCTGCCAAGATCGCAAACTTGATCGAGTTGCGAGGCGTCTCTGGGGTCACCCTTGTACCGAGCTTGCTCAATGCCGTGCTCGATCAAACCGGTTTGCACAGCCTGATCTCGTGCAGAGCTTGGCTGGCCAGCGGTGAAGCGCTGCTCGGAAGCCATGTCGCCGCTCTGAATGCGCGCCTGCCGGAGGCGCGGTTCTTCAACTTCTATGGCGCATCGGAAGCCACCGGCGACAGCTTATATGCATTATGCACGCTCGATGAACACGATCGGCACAAACCTCCTCCGATCGGCCGACCGATCTGGAACACTCGTGTGTACGTGCTCGACGGCAGTCTGCGTCCGGTGCCGGCAGGTGTGGCGGGTGAGCTGTACATTGCGGGGACGGGTCTGGCGCGAGGGTATTGCGGGCGCCCGAGCCTGACGGCGGAACGGTTCGTGGCATGCCCGTTCGGCGAGCCGGGAGAGCGGATGTATCGCACCGGCGATCTGGCGCGATGGCGGGCGGACGGCATGCTCGACTTTCTCGGCCGGGTCGACGACCAGGTCAAAATACGCGGCGTTCGGATCGAGCCGGCAGAGGTGGCGGCGGCGCTGAGCGCCCATCCGGCGGTCGCACAGGCAGCGGTGGTGGCGCGCGCGGACGGCCCAGGGGGCCAGCAGCTGGTCGGCTATGTCGTGGCGGTGGCAGGCCAAGACCTCGACGCCCAGGCGCTACGAGCGCATGCGGCGGCGCGGCTGCCCGAACACATGGTGCCGTCGGCGATCGTCGGGCTCGAAGCCCTGCCCCTCACCCCGAACGGCAAGCTCGACCGCAAGGCGCTGCCGGCGCCCGTCATGGCGGGCCGCAGCACGCGGGCGCCGCAGACGCCAGAGGAGGCGCTGCTATGCAAGCTCTACGCCGATCTGCTGGGGCTGGAACGTGTCGGCCCCGAGGATAACTTCTTCGAGCTCGGCGGTCACTCGCTGCTCGCCACTCGCCTGGTTGGCCGCATCCGCGCCGCCCTTGCCGTCGAGCTGCCGATCCGGGCCCTATTCGACGCCCCCACCCCCGCCCAGCTCGCCGCTGGTCTCGCCGAGGCCCGCCGGTCGGGGGCACCGCGCCCCGCCCTTTCACCGCGACAACGGCCAGCGGTGATCCCGATGTCCTTCGCCCAGGCCCGGCTGTGGTTACTCGACCGCCTGGAAGGGTCGAGCTCAGCTTACACCATCCCGCTGGCGCTGCGGCTCGAGGGTCGACTCGATGTCGCGGCGCTGGAGGCCGCGCTCGCAGATGTGGTGGCGCGGCACGAGTGTCTACGCACGCTGCTGGTGGAGGCCGATGGCGTGCCGGCACAGCACATCCTCGAGACCGAAGCTGCCCGACCTGCCCTCGCCGTCGCCGCGATCGAAGAGCAGGAGCTTGCACTCACCCTTGAGCAAGCGGCGACGCAACCTTTCGATCTCGCGGGTGAGCCGCCGCTACGCGCCACCTTGTTCCGCCTCGCCCCAGAGCGGCAGGTGCTGCTGCTAGTGTTGCATCATAGCGCCTGTGATGGCTGGTCGCTCGCGCCACTTCTGGAGGATCTCAGCCAAGCCTATGCCTCCCGCCGTGGGGGGGAGGCCCCGGCATGGTTGCCCTTGCCGGTGCAATATGCCGACTACACGTTGTGGCAGCACGAGCTCCTGGGTGCCGAGGCCGACGCCGACAGTCCGCTGGGCAGCCAGCTCGCCTATTGGCAGGCGGCATTGGCCGATCTGCCCGAGGAGCTCGCTCTTCCAGCCGACCGGCCGCGTCCACCGGTGCAGAGCGGCCGCGGCAACCAGATTGCCTTCTCCCTCAACGCGGTGCTGCACGCACAGCTCCTAGAGCTGGCACGCACTCACGGCGCCAGCCTGTTCATGGTGTTGCATGCCGGTGTGGCGGCGCTCCTCTCGCGCCTGGGTGCCGGAGACGACATCCCGCTGGGTACTCCTATTGCCGGCCGCGGTGACGCCGCTCTGGACCGACTGGTGGGTTTCTTCGTCAATACCCTGGTTCTCAGGACCAACACCCGCGGCGACCCAAGTTTCGCCGATCTCCTAGCCCAGGCACGCGAGACCGACCTGGCCGCTTATCAGCATCAGGACGTGCCATTTGAGCGACTGATCGAGCAGCTCAATCCAGCGCGCTCCCTGGCACGCCATCCGCTATTCCAGGTCATGCTGGTGCTGCAAAACACCGCGGCGCCATCCATCGCGCTCGCCGGCCTGAGCGTCACGCCAGAAACGATCGCCACGCGCACCACCAAGTTCGACCTTACCTTCAGCTTTGCTGAGCGGAGCGGGGCCACCGGTGTGTGCCAGGGGCTGGATGCCACCCTCGAATACGCCTCTGACCTCTACGACGCGGCGACCGCAGAAGCACTAGCCGAGCGCCTGACCCGGCTGCTCGCGGAGGCCACGGCGGCGCCCAGGCGGCCGATCAGTTCGTTTGAGCTGCTCGCGCCCGCCGAGCGCCGGCAGATCGTGGAGGAGTGGAATGCCACTGCCCGGCCGGTGCCTGAGACCACCTTGCCGGCGCTGTTCGAGCAGCAGGTGTGCCGCAGTCCCGCGGCCACGGCGCTCATCTTCGAGGATCAGGAACTCAGCTATGCCGAACTTGACGCCCGCGCTAACCGGCTGGCGCATCACCTGATCGGGCTGGGAATCGGGCCCGATCAGGTGGTGGCGATCTGCCTGGAGCGCTCGCCGGAGATGGTCGTTGCGCTGCTGGCCATCCTCAAGGCGGGAGCGGCCTACCTGCCGCTCGATCCCGGCTATCCCGAGGCTCGACTGAGCTTCATGCTCGACGACGCCGGCCCGGCGGCGCTGGTCACCACCTCCGCACTGGCCGCCCGCCTGCCCGCGGCCGGCCCCGTCCGCCTGCTGCTCGACGAGCCGCAGTTGCGGGCCACCATCGCCGCTGCCCCTGCCACCCCTCCCACTGACGCCGACCGCGTCCGCCGGCTCGATATTCGCGACCTTGCCTACGTCATCTACACCTCTGGCTCCACCGGAACACCCAAGGGCGTCGCCGTTTCCGAGCAGGCGATCGTCAATCGCCTGCTGTGGATGCAGGCCGAATATTGCCTCGACGGCAGCGACAGAGTCCTGCAGAAGACCCCGTCCGGCTTCGACGTCTCGGTGTGGGAGTTCTTCTGGCCGCTAATCGGAGGCGCCGCGCTGGTGCTTGCCCGGCCAGACGGGCACCAGGATCCGGCCTATCTGGCCGCGACCATCGCTGGCTACGGCGTTACCACGGTGCACTTCGTGCCCTCCATGCTTCGGGCTTTTATACAGGAGCAAGCATCCGGTGACTGTCGGGGTCTACGGCGCGTTATCTGCAGCGGCGAGGCGCTGCCGGCGACGTTGCAGGCCCTCTTCTTCGCCAGTTTGGATGTAGCGCTACACAATCTCTACGGGCCTACGGAAGCCGCTATCGACGTCACAGCGTCGGAGTGTAGCCGCGACCGCGACAAGGCCTCCGTGCCGATCGGCCGACCGATCTGGAACACTCGTGTGTACGTGCTCGACGGCAGTCTGCGTCCGGTGCCGGCAGGTGTGGCGGGTGAGCTGTACATTGCGGGGACGGGTCTGGCGCGAGGGTATTGCGGGCGCCCGAGCCTGACGGCGGAACGGTTCGTGGCATGCCCGTTCGGCGAGCCGGGAGAGCGGATGTATCGCACCGGCGATCTGGCGCGATGGCGGGCGGACGGCATGCTCGACTTTCTCGGCCGGGTCGACGACCAGGTCAAAATACGCGGCGTTCGGATCGAGCCGGCAGAGGTGGCGGCGGCGCTGAGCGCCCATCCGGCGGTCGCACAGGCAGCGGTGGTGGCGCGCGCGGACGGCCCAGGGGGCCAGCAGCTGGTCGGCTATGTCGTGGCGGTGGCAGGCCAAGACCTCGACGCCCAGGCGCTACGAGCGCATGCGGCGGCGCGGCTGCCCGAACACATGGTGCCGTCGGCGATCGTCGGGCTCGAAGCCCTGCCCCTCACCCCGAACGGCAAGCTCGACCGCAAGGCGCTGCCGGCGCCCGTCATGGCGGGCCGCAGCACGCGGGCGCCGCAGACGCCAGAGGAGGCGCTGCTATGCAAGCTCTACGCCGATCTGCTGGGGCTGGAACGTGTCGGCCCCGAGGACAACTTCTTTGAGCTCGGCGGTCACTCGCTGCTCGCCACTCGCCTGGTTGGCCGCATCCGCGCCGCCCTCGCCGTCGAGCTGCCGATCCGGGCCCTATTCGACGCCCCCACCCCCGCCCAGCTCGCCGCTGGTCTCGCCGAGGCCGATCACGAGCAGGCGGCCGCCTCCGCCTCCCTCCATGTGCTCCTGCCGTTGCGCACCCAAGGTAGCCGTCCACCGCTTTTCTGCATCCACCCTGCCGGCGGCCTCGCTTGGCCGTATGCCGGTCTCTTGCAGCACCTAAAGGGTCGCCCCCTCTACGGCGTGCAGGCCTTGGGTTTCGTCGACGGGGAGACTTCGGAATTATCGATTGAGGCAATGGCCGAAGACTATCTCCACGAGATACACTCAGTGCAACCTTGTGGCCCCTATCACTTGCTCGGCTGGTCCTTCGGCTGTCATGTCGCCCACGCAATCGCAAATCGCCTGCAGGACAAGGGGGAGCAGGTCTCCCTGCTCGCATACCTCGACGGCTACCCGATGCGTAACGCGCCCCATGCAGTTGCTCCTGAACCGACTATTCGGGATTTAATGGAGGTGCTGCTCGATGTGTTCTCGGACCGGCCGGTCGAGTTCGGGGATGCGGTGCCATCTCCTGCGCAAATCCGGGGGCTCCTTGCAAAGACTGACGCGTTGGCCACCCTCGACGACCGACTTGTTGAGAGTATATTCAGGAATTTTCGTGACGCCCCGCGCTTAATGCGAGAATTCAGACCAAGAACCTTCCAAGGGGATCTTTTGTTCTTCCGGGCGACGCTGACCGCCAAGGAATCTCAGCCGGAGGACTGGCAGCGCTATGTCACCGGCCGCATCAGTATCCACGACATTGTCTGCCGGCACGAGAAAATGATGCGCCCTGCCACGCTTTCTGCCATCGGCCCGCTCTTAGCCAGAGCCCTCGAGCGAGCATCGCAAACAGAATCTGCCTCCCTATAAAGGATCCACCATGACTAACCCCTTCGACGATCCCCATGCTACCTTCCTGGTGCTGGTCAATGACGAGGGTCAGCACTCTCTGTGGCCCGAATTTGTAGACGTCCCTGCTGGCTGGCACACCGGCTTCGGACCCGCCACCCGCCACGCGTGCCTCGATCAAATCGAGACGCGCTGGACCGACATGCGGCCCAACAGCCTTAAGGCTGCCATCGAAGCAGAGGCCCCGTAAGGGGCCATCACATCCGTGGTTGCGGAGATCGGAACGGAGAATACGGTGCGGCGCCACCAATGGCGCGTGGCGCTGTTTGGCAGCGTCGCTACTTCCACTCCATCGCGTCGAAGGCGAGCGCGATCGGCCTGAAGCCGCCAGCTCGGCCGGGCGGCCGGGCGGCAAAGTGAAGCCGAACTTGCTGCAACGGGCTCCGTGCCAAGTCCCGACATTCCTTGATTTCGGTTTCCAATGCAACAGCGTCAACGACGTGCTCAACGGTGGAGACGGTCAAAAAAATTCTCGAAAACCGGCTCGCCGGCAGTCCTTCAATGACGATATCTCTGATCTCAGAATTCATAAGGGAGCTCCTTTGATTTGAGGCGCACCAGATGAACCCATCAATGCTGCATGCGCGTTGAAGATTGGGCCTTCACTTGAGGCGGGTCGCCGCGCGTCCCCAGGTGGAACTTACGTACTTGCATTTCGCTGGTGGACCCAGCTTTGATCTGAACTGTGTGTTTGCGAGGGAAGCCGAATGTTTGTCATGAAGGCAGTTCTGATCATGATCCTTACAACGAGTGCAGGGCAAAGGACCGAGTATTTGGAATTGCCAGATATGGATAGTTGCGATTTCTCGCGTTTCGAGCTTTCTAAATTCGGGCCGCCAGAAGGCGCGACCAAGATGCGCGTGTCTTGCGCACCTCTTAAGGTTTACGTCGCTGCACAAACCATGGGTTACTGAGTGACTGCATCTGAGAAATAGCAGAAACGGAGTTGGGGATCACCAGGCATCCGGAAGGGCTGAGGAAACGGGTGCCAGCTTCGGGGACGGCGTGCCGTCCGGAGCAACCGAGAACCGATGAAGGCCTGGACCTGAAGAGGTGGGCCATCTGCTCGGATTGCGAGAGGCGCAATGCCTGCATCTTGCCGCCGAAAACTTCGGTAGAGTTCGACCGCCCTCCATCCGAGATTACTACCAAGATGGCCTTCAAGAGTGGCGATCGCTATGCAAGGTAAATTATCCGCATCGAGGCCGAACAGCCTTCTTTAATTTCTGTTTCGGCTGGCGGCTGTCAACTGATCTATGGTTCGGCCAATGCGATATTGGGCGGGGCTCGCTCAATCCTGCAAACTGGTGCTTTCATAATCTCGTAAAGAGGAGAACTGATAACCGCGCTGCTTGAGCTTTCTGATGAGGGCGCGCAGGTTTTCCTTTCCGTTAAACTTGTCCTGGAACATCGCGTCGTGCATCAAGAGGATCATTTTGCCCGGCTTCACAAAGCGGTTGTACGCAAATAAGGAATCGATTTCCCGGCCCAGTGTTTCCACCGACTGGATGGGCTTACCGTCGCTATAATGTGCCCATTCGTGATCCCAGCCATACAGGTCGAAGCCGGCTTCTCTGACTAACTCGAAGTTAATCCACTCCTTACCCCACTCACGGACGTCCAACGACAAGTCCTCGGAGGATGCTGTTTTCAATCGGAAGACGTTTCTGCCGGGAAGACGTGTTGCGGCGGGCATGGCTAGGCTGAGAACTTCATTGGCTTTGACGAGATCCGTAATTACAGCCTGGCTATCCGAGTAGAAGACGCGGTATCGGTTATTCGCGTGGCTATAGCTATGATTGCCAACGGCGACGTTCTCGAGGGAGCGAACCTCTGCCAGAACAGATCGGCCATCTTCTTTGGTCTCAACGTGAACGCCAACCATGAACATGGTTGCAGGCACATTCTCTTCGAATAGCACCTGCAGGACGTTTTCACTGCCAGGCAGCGGACCATCATCAAATGTGAGATAGATTTTTCGGCCGGATGCCCAAGTGTCAGGCGCGCAAAAACCGAATGTTATAACTGCTGCGCAAACTATGACCAATCGCACCACGATGCTCTCCTAACGGTTGCCCAATAGTACTGAAACGTCCGGGAAATACAGCGGTCTTCCCTTCACTTGGTTGACTAAGCTTCGCCAGCGGGGCGTTAGCGATGGGATCGAAACAGGAGCGAAAGTCGATAGGACAATTGTGCCGATATACGCTGCACAAAGTGCTCGTTGGCCGCATGAGGCCAGAGTTCGTCAGCCCAGCGCCTGTGGAAGGGCGCCGAAATCCGACCGTCCCATCAAGAACAACTGCTTCGCCATCGAGATGGCTGTCCCGCCGATCTCAGGTGCCGCCGCCAAAGCAACGCGGTCGACGCCGCCTGGGCGAGCGGGAGATTGCGGCAGCACTCGTCGATCTTGCCGATCATCACATGCTCGGCCTCATAACATCGGGTGAAATTGACGAACTGCTCGGCGCCATCAAAAAGCGTTCTTGACTCGTATCGGAAATCGAGAACATAATAGGAACATTCTGGCGGCGGAATGACCCGCCGTTCACCCTCAATACCCTGCTGATGAAACTCCCTGGCGACAGCGGAGAAGGAAGACGCTTGCCCGATGAGTACCGTAGTCGCCCAAACCGAAGAACCGGAATTCGAACCCGTCGAAGCCGCACTTGCCTTTTGTGGCGGTGATGTCCGCGCGACAATTGCCGCCCTGCTCGACGAATTACGGTTCGTCCGCGGCCAGTTGGCCTTGAGCGAAGCCGGAATGTCGGTTGGCTTTACGCGGGGCTGGAAGCCGCGTTTTGAAATCAAAGGAGATACGTGATGTTAGAGGTCAAGTATGATCCTGAGTGGGATCCGACGCCGAAGGAAGGCACTTTAACGGTCAGTGAGAAGGACATCGAGGCCGTAAGCGCTCTGGTGAAATACATCAGCGACGACGCGTTTGATCACTTTCACGGAAGTCGGGCGCTCCTGGGTTCATGAGCTTCGCAAGCATTGCATCTACGGGGCGTTCTAGCTCCTGAAGCTCGGACGATTTACCGCGATGGCCCGGCGGATCTCCGAACACATCGAAGACGTTGTAGCCGATGAACCTTATCAGCAGGTAGATGGCAATGACATCCTCTTGGCCAATAGTCGAGTTAGGCCGCAAGCTGGCAACAATACCTCCGACACGTCGGATATGAGCCAAAAACCAGAGACTTTTCACGGAATTCAAGCCGACTTCGAGGGCTTCTTCTGGAGGGAACCTTTCCCGCTCGCCGCCGACGAAGTCCATCCCAAACTCCTAGAGGAGATCGGCAATCGGCAGGTGCGAATGCTGCAAGCCGATCTTTCTTACCAGAGTGAGGAGTTTTATCTTGGGTCACTCGAAATGGCATTCGATGACGACAGCGGAAAGGTGTGCGGCATATTCCGCTTAAATGCCAACGGAAGCGACTTCGTCGCTGGCCCTGCTTGGCTCGAGACGAACGCGGATGTGAATGACGTGATCCAGACCTTTGCCGATGCGATACCCGTAGATGAGTTCTTTGCGCTGATGCAGGGAGAAGACGAGCCCGCACATAAGGTCGCCTGATTGTGCCCGAAACGCATCCGCCGGCTTACCTATCGCCAACGAAGATCGCGCAACTTCCGAAGCTTTCAAGCTTCCAAGATAGGCATTATGTTCAGATCAAATGCAGTTGGTGTCGAAGCCAACATCTTTACGAGCCAGCCGACCTCGTGCAGATTTTCGGTGACCTTCCGTTCATGGGGATCGAGGGGAAGTTCCGCTGCAGTCAGTGTGGGAAGAAAGAATATCTCACGTCGAAGCTACGATCCGTTAGCGGCGCTGAAGCCGTCGGCATTACTGTCCGCCGCCTTGTCAGGATCAAAACGCTCAGGCGTCCCGTCTGGAAAGATGAAAAGCGATAGTCGATGCATCGACGCCGAGTGTGTCGTAGACACCCCGGAGAATTTTACGATGATGGCTTTTAGGAAGAAGGAGGGAGCGAGATCGTGTGCAATCTCTATAACGTCACAACGAACCAAGAAGCCATCCGACAATTCACCAGGGCGATGATCGACAGCATCGGCAATCTCGAGCCGACGCTAGATGTCTATCCCGACCGCATGGGGCCAGTCGTTCGAAACACTCCAGCCGGTCGCGAAATGGCAATGGTGCGGTGGGGATTGCCCAGCTCGCAACAGGCGCTCATGCAGGCTGCCAAAAAACGCGCCGATAAGCTGCAGGCAAAGGGTTCACCGTTTGACTTCGCGCAGCTCCTGAAGATGGAGCCGGACGGCGGTACCACCAATGTGCGGAATACCAGCAGCAAGCATTGGACGCGCTGGCTCGGCATAGAAAACCGGTGCGTCGTGCCTTTCACCCGTTTTCCCGAGCCGGATTACGGAAGTCGCGGAGAAGGTGGCCGTGTGCCGAACGCCTGGTTTGCAGCCAATGAAGAACAACCACTCATGTTTTTCGCCGGCATATGGGTGTCGCAATGGCGATCGGTACGGAAGATCAAGGAGGGAGAAATCACCGCCGACCTCTATGGCTTCCCGACGACAGAAGCCAACAGGGTCGTTGGTGAAATCCACGAAAAGGCGATGCCGGTCATCCTGCGGAATGTGGAAGAGATCGAACTATGGCTGACGGCCTCATGGGAGGAAGCGAAACGGCTGCAGCGTCCAATGCCCGATGATGAACTGCTATTATTTTCGCCAGAGAGCGTGCCCGCATGAGTGACTGGAAACGGAATGAAGAACGCCCGCCAAGTGACATGGCAGGGCAGCTCGAATATGCAGCCGATCGCATTCGAGACGCGTCTCGTGCCGACCTACAGATTATGCTGCGACGTGCGGCGCTTTTGATCCGGAACGCCGCACCGATCGGGCTCGATGCTGAAATGGACGATGCTTTGCTTTCGATTGCTGGCGAGCTCGGCGTAACGCGAAACGAGATTGTCCGCCACACCATTAAAGAATGGCTGGAGACGAACGCATACCTGCCGGTGCGGGAACTGGATGAGGATGGCGACGTGGATGGCACGGCATGAAGACGTGGATTGTTTCACGCTGCCTTCCGCTCCTCCTTGCATACTTCGCCTTCTGGAGCGTTGCACTGGGCGGCTCTCTTCGTAACGACGGGTATCCCCCATTGCCACTCGCCATGAAAGACTTCGACGCATTCGTGCAGAAACTGGCCACTGAGGCGAACGGAAGCAAAGCTGTGATAGCGGAGAAGCTCCGTGGACTGGGCTTTACCTGTACTCCAGTTTCCAAATCGACGCAGTTTGAATGTGTGAGATTTGGCTGCCGAAGAGGCATTTGGGGTCGTGGCTCGCTCATCCAGTGGTCGGTGAGCGAAGACCCTTTCAAACCGACGAAGAATGCTGTCGCTGGTACCGCCGTGAACTATTCATGGGTCGCTCGTTGCCTCTCGGTTGAGGAGACCGAGCAAGCTCAGAAAAGGTTCCTTTCTCGGAACTTTCCGGGCCAGTGACCCCAACTTCCAACTTCGTTGGCAGCTTAGAGTCAGTCTGGCGAGAAGTCGGTTATCATTATACTCCTTCTTGCATCCGCCCGTCCGGTCGGAAACCCAGGAGGAAATCGATCACCTTGGACGACGACATCTCGCATGGCTTCAGCATCAGGCGTCCCGACAGACGATAGATGTTGAAGCTGACGATGTCTCCCGCCAAGTTCATCGGCAAACAACCATGTTCGACGCCCGTCACGTGACCTTGTCATGGTCGAGCCCCATCTTCGGCCTCGGAAGTTGCCTTCCACATACCCGTCCGGATGACTCGCTAGCGCCGCTTCAAAATCTTCAAGGCACCTGTCGGAGAGTTGCGTTAAGGTGTTAGGCCAGTCATTCTTCGCATATCCCGCAGCCGTCATCATCCATCCACTGACGTGACAGGGGTTGGCCGCAGCACAGGCATGGCGTTGCTCCCTCGCCTACCCTATCGCATCGGTCGGGTGGCAGGATTTTGATTAGATTGAAAGGAAAGCGCTTCGGCCGGCGGGTCGTCCATTCGCGGCTCCAGTTAAAGGCCGATCAAGGAAATGGGGAGTCCTGCGAACAACGGCAAGGCCGACCGTCGGCATTCGCCGGAGTTCGTCACCTCGATCATTCCGAAGTTCAGAGGGCCACGCCAGTTATTGGATTGACGATCGGTCGCTCGCTCTCGTCTTTGCTTCCAGCGGGCTGGACAGTGGGCGGCGCAAGGGATTCTTTGTCCGCCTTTTCAGGTTTTTCCGGTACAGGACTCACGTCCTTGGGGCGTCGCTGCTCGGGCGTCGCATTGGTGTCGTTGGTGCTCATCGTCTTCTCCATCAAGCTTGGCGTGCGCCTAAAAGAACAAGGGTGTCGGCGCCGCCCCTCAATCGAATTGTTCACCGTGGCCGATCTGTTCGCGAACTGCATCGCCAATTGGCGGATCATCAGCAGGATCCGGGTCCGCACTATTGGCGTCCTCGAGAGAGTGGGCCGCCTCGACCAGCGCTCCGAGTACCTCTCGAGTGCCCCACCCCGCCTCATTGGCTGAGGCGATAACTTCTTCCAGGGTTTCTCTGGCCGCCGCCTTCAATTCCTCGAAGCGCTGCTGCAAATCCTGGGATCGTGGTGATGGAAACGGCATGGTCGCCTCCTTTCGCTGACGAGGTAACCCGCAAGACATTGGTCGGTTCCCGCTGACGCCTTGACGCATCCCAGCGGAACGACATTCATCATCACGGTGCATAGCTCGCCTTCACAGTTCGCTTGGCGGTATCCGTGTTCGAGGAGAGAGTTGCCAAAAATGCCGACAGCGCCTATCCATTTCGATACCCTCTATATTTCCATCACTATGACTCCTCGCATTTTTATAAAGATTCGCGCCCACCAAAATGCCAATGCATGCTGATTCAGCCCACGTGCGAGACAGGTGCCACGCTTTCAGTATCGACGAGCTGCTGGCGGATGCCTCCTTTGCCGCCGCTCTCCGTGATGCCGCGTCGGAGTTGCTGGCGATCCATCGCACGGCGCCGAGAGTGGTACGTTATGTCGCCGACTTGCAGAAGTGGCTGCTCAGCCAGGCGACATTGGCAATGCATTTTGAGCACAAGCTCAATCCGAGCTGCCCGCCAGTCACGGTCTCCAATCTGAGAAAATTCTTGGTCGAGAACCATGTTGCCAGCCCCAACACAGCGATCTCGCATCTTAAGGAGATGGCGCATTATAAGTTATTCGAGCCTGTAGAAAATGTGGACCGGCGCACCAACGCCATGCAGGCTACCGCCCATACGGAACAGCTAATCCGGCAATGGCTCGATGGACATCTGCGCTCGCTTGACAGCATAGATGCGGGCGATCGATTTCAGCGGTCCCAAGCGGATCCAACGATACTATTTCGCGCCCAGCCGCAAATCGCGCGTCGGCTCTTCCATCACCCAGACTGGTATAGCCCTCCCGAAAGCATCACGCTCTTCGTCAAGTCGGAATCCGGCAGCAACATATTGCACGACCTTATGTCGCGTGTGCCAGCCACCGCAGAGGTGGCTGAGCGCTCGTGGATAGGTGCCGTTTCGGCACGGCTTGCCGCCGCCGACTATCTCATTTCCCGCACTCATACCGGCAGGATACTCGCGACCGCGCAGTCCAAGGGGCTATTAGGATGGCTGACGGTCAAGAAGAGCGGCGACTGCTGGGTTTCGAGGAACCTAGTGCTCGACTATAGACGGTGGCAGGCGGTGAAATTTTCCGTCATCTCAGACGTCTTTGCGGACATCTAGGGTTTTTGGGGCCGCCGGTATCCCTGTAGCTGTTGCGCAGTACTGCTGTGTATCCCGCGCCCGCAATATCCCCGCTTGTCGCTTCCGATCTCCGGGTTCGGGCCTATGCGTTCCCATTTTCCTCAATGCGTCACTAGACGATAAGGCCCAGTGAAGTGCAAGCGGTGTTTCGAATGCACCGGCGATTGCCGATGCGTGTTGGCGTCATCCCTTCAATCGACGCAATCCGCCATCATTCAGTTGGGCGGCCTGGCAAATCGCCGATCGTTTCCACCCAGGGCAGCCGGGACGCTAGCCAGATTTGAAACCGGGGAGAAAGCTCGCGACGTTGGTCGATGGTTCCGACGCGTATACCGACATGCTCGGCAGCCTCGGCCTCGCCCGTCGTATAGATCGGCGACCCACAGTCGCCGCAGAAAAATTGCAGGCGCTTCTGACCGTTATCCGCAGTCTTAACGTAACATCGCGGTTCACCGGCCGTGATACGAAAATGCGCGCGTGGTGTACTGGCGGTCACACGATATGCCGAGCCGGTGAGTTGCTGACAATCGCTGCAGTGGCAGATAGCGACGTCGTCGGGATCGATTTCTGCCTCGTAGGTCACACGTCCACAGTGGCACCGTCCTTGTATTTCCATGCGTTCAACTCCTCTTTGCGAGGCTGACATCTTGCACCAATTGTCGAGCTCATTGCACGCATTGATGAACTAGAACTCCTCCTCATTCCAAAAACGGAGTCAAGCGGCGCACACTCCCCGTTGATGACGATCGGGCACAATCCGACGGAGCGATTGAAAAGCGTCAGTTCTACCTCCTTCGTATTCCAGTTGGCGACTTTTCCATGGGATGTCGGCAGGGGCAGACAAAACTGATTTCGAAATCGAGGCCGCTAATCCGGCGTATGCACGGCATCTCACTCTGCTGAAGCAATTGCTCCGTTAGCAAGTTCTTTGCGGTGGTGAGTTTTACATCCACCAAGGATTTCGGTTGATGTCGACGTTCTCGTTTGGCAGCGAGGCCCCGTTGAGTTGCCCTGTCGTTACCCGTGGCAGGTAACGACAGGGCGCGGTCGCCGGCGCGGGTGGCATGGATACGTCGGCGACAGGGCGATTGCTCTGTATCAGACGATCTCCCAAATAGGAATTTCATGGCCAATTCACTCAGCGAAAGGTGGATTGGATTCGCAGAATTCGGATCTAATGCCCCGGCGTGGCATGCGGTCCGGACGGGCTGGCGTTATCATCCCGAAGTGCGACCGCTAAGCGGCAGGCAGTAGTGATTGATCAGCTTTACAGCGTGCCCACGCGATCCCATCGTCGAGTGATGTCGCCCTGTAAGCTAGATCTGTGCCACCCGAAAATGCATCCATAAACCGGCGTATTTTGCCGTAGCTGTTGTCTAGCACCGCATGGGGTCGCCCGAGCAGGATCGAGCAGATATGGACGTGAAGCCGGTCGGTTACGAGCGCACGACCGCGGGATATCTGGCGGATGCCGCGACCTAATCTGTTGTGTGCTGCTGCATCAAGCTTACGCAGCCGCATTTCTGCGGGTTTGAGATCCAGCAAGGCCGTCGCTGCGCCAAGCGCTTTTGCGATGCGCACGCGCCTTGCAGATTCGGTGATCCAGTCCTCTTTTGGGATATCGGGGTAGGCGGAGAGGTCGGCATCTCCCACCTTCTCAAGATCGGATCTGAGCATGGCAAGGACGGGAACTTCCGGTTCTTTCGGCTGAATTGCTCCGATTGAAAAGGCCATGTCCGGGCAAAGGCGCACCTCGCAATCGAAATGCTTAAGGGCAAATTCCTTCGAATGCTCGTCGCGCACCAGCAGTACGAAGCGCTTGTGGCGTCCGATGACGCGCGCACTTTGGGTGAGGCGAGCCGGGGAGTTGTAATGGATGGACTGGGGGAACTGAATCACCAGACGATGGGGAAACTGCTCCAGGACCTTTTCGCGAAAGTCCTGATGCGCATCCCAGATGTCACCGAAATTGCCGCCGCCATGAATGAAGATCGGACCGGTTGGCATAGTGCGCTCGAGTTGCTCGGGCGAGAAATCATCAATCCGGGATACATAAGTCGGCCGCTTGCCGTGTCGCCTTTTGAGATAGGCCATTTCGCCCAGCCAGATGGCCGAGTCACCGCAATTGCGGATATCCGGAAAGTCGAGGATCGCCAAAGGCTCATCACGGCAGATGTAGTCTTTCAGGCAATCGTGGATCATGTTGTCCAGCTTCGCGATCAAGGCTCGATTTGATTGCAATGTCATTCCCCCATTCCCCTTTAGATGACAAGGCACTCCAGCCGACGTCGGCCGCACCTTCTTCAGACAAGACGTAGTCTCGGCAGCACTTTGCCGAGTATGATTCGAACCTCCTTTTCGGGGCCGGCCGGCCGTTTCATCAACATCCACAGCAGCAAGGTCGAGCCGCAGTAGAGCAGGCCTCCAAGCAGGATCAGCAATGACAGGTGCGTGACGAGCACGAGCTTGTCGTCGCTCGCCGCCAGTTGACTTGAAGCGAGTGAGACGCCAGCCGCCATCACTGCGACGCTTGCGAGCGCCCGAAGGTTCACCGACAATTGTTTCAATACGGAAATGCCGGTGAAGCGCCGTACGAGCATCATGTTGACAAGAGTGCTGAAAAGGCCGGTAAAGACGCGACCGAAGATGACACCGGGAAGGCCATATAGCATCAGGCCGGCAACCATGATTGGCACCCGCAGGCAGAACATCTGGGTATCGCGCACGAACAACACCCGCGTCTCACCCTTTGCCATTCCGAGCGGCTGAACCAGGGAACCCAGTGTCTGCAGCGCGAAAACCGAGGCAAGCGACTGGATGATGAAAATGACCGGTGCCCACTTGTCACCCAATGCGAGCCGGACCAGCGGATCGGCGGTCACTGCTACGCCAATGCCGGCGGGAAGCGCAACGGCGGCAACGAGCGCCTGCACGCGCTGATAAGCGGCGGCCAGCCTGTCGGGGTCGTTGCGAATGCCTGCGAACGCTGGATAGATCGTCTGGGTAAGCGGCGCAGTCGCTTCCCGGGTCGGCATCATGGCGAGGTTGCTGCCCACGGAATAATAGCCGAGCTGAACCCCGCCGAGCATCTTGCCGACCAGCAAGTAATCGAAACGCCAGTTGAGCGTGCTGACGATTTGGCCGGCGGTCAGCCAGGCGGAGAAGGAGAAGAACTCCCGCATATGCTGAAAGGTGATCCTCGGCCGGAACGGCAATACGAGATAGGAGACGATGACGTTCGTCGCCTGGCTTATGAGCGTACCGGCGACCAGCGCCCAGTAGCTTTGATAGATAACCGCGATTGCCACTGAGACAAGGAAGCCGGCGAGCTTTTGTGAAACGGCAAGCACGAACTCCTGCCAGAAGATCAGATCTCGCTGAAGCATGATCCGCCGTGGATTGGTGAGACCGCCCATCAGCATGCTGACCCCGAGGGCCAGCATCACACCCGTCAATCTGGGCTCGTTGAACAGGACGGCGGTGGGATAGGCAAAGATCGCAAACAGTATGCAAATCGCCAGCCCGCGCGCGGCATTGAGGGTCCAAGCGGCGCTGAAATGAGATTCGTCCGGTGCCGCATGACGGATCAATGCTTCGGAAAGCGAAAGCTCGGTAACAGTCGTGACGATCAGGAGGATCGTCATGCCGAGAGCGACTACGCCGAAGTCAGAGGGTGACAGATATCGTGCCAGAACGAATGTGCTGAGGGTCGCAAGCCCGTTCACGATCGTCCGAGACAAGCTTAACCACATGCTTCCCTTGACGAGCCGTCCCGTGATGCTGTTCATGCGATCCTGAAGCCCCGTTACGCTATGGTGCGGCAGTTTTACCGCGAAAAACTCCCTTTCGTATCAACTATTTACGTCGATACGGCAATGCGGATTGCCTGATTGTATGCATGGCGGACCCCGGCCAGCGGAGAACTAGTTCGAAGAAGCGGTATGTCAACGCTTCAAAATTCATTTTCGCATCAGTTTCAGTTCATTCTCGCCTCATTTTGGGATCGTCATGGCGATGGATTTAAGCCTTGGCGTGATGGAGGTCGTTTCAGGTAAGGCGCGAAATGACGGCAGGGCCTACTAAGGCAATTCGGCGCGGGCATTAAGCTTCGGCCCACTGAATACGCGTCGAAGTCTTGGGGGCTGTGGTCCTATGGGCAAGGGTTATCGCCGGCTGCCGCCGTAGTGGAGCGGCGTTTCGCTCACTGATCTGCTCTTGGAGTCTCCTTTTGATAGTTCCGCTACATCCCAGAGGAGCGGTATAGCCCCCTAGTCTCTCCGCAAAATTGATTGTTCCGATGGAACGCATTTGCTTGATGGATCGAAAGCGGGCCGCGACCTTCGGACAAGTCAGATGGGGTGGTTGCCGTCCTCCCCTATTCGCGTGTTCCATGGACGATTTCGATTTACGCACTCGCCAACATAGACGGATCGGTTTCGCCATCGCTGGCAAGTTCATCTATTTGCATTGCCAGGCGTGCGGTTCCGCGGATTATGTGAGCGACACAGTTGGCTGACTTTGGACGACGCATGAACGGTCTTGTTGCTGGTCGCCTCCGCCTGAACCGGCGTAAGGATGAAATGCCCTACCATCAACCATTTCGCACGATCTGGGTGATTACCTCCAGAGGTCAGATCAATTTGAGGTGCACCGAACGTGGATGCATCCGTCACGTCGATGTGTCTTATCTAAACAAACAATTACTCTAACCGTCCGGCAAGGCATATGAATGAGTGTGTTGGGGCTGTTTCATAAGGAGGATTGGCGATGGAAAAAACAATTCTAGGCGGCCCCGGCAGCAACAGTCTCTTTGGCAGCAACGGTGACGACATAATGGTCGATCCGACGGGAAATGACTGGATCGACGGTGGTCCCGGCAATGACTCCATCTCGGCCGGAGAGGGAAATGACCGAGTCTTCGGTGGCGCGGGCAATGACCACGTGTTTGGCGACGAGGGCAACGACTACCTCTACGGCGACAATGGCCTCGACAAACTGCGCATGCTCGCTACGGCCCTCCTCGGTGGCGACAACGACAAGCTCTACGGCGGCTCCGGCGATGACGTCCTGTTCGCGGGCGACGGTAGGGACTCTCTGACCGGTGATGCCGGCCACGACACCTTTGTGTTCCAATTCCACAACCCGATGGCGGGGTTCGATCCAAACTACGAGCCAAAATCGGATCACACCAGCATTGTTGATTTCGACCCCATGCAAGATACCTTCGCCTTCGACGCGGTAGGCCTTGGCAGCGATGGTCTTGCGGCGAATTTCGTTAATCATGCGGCGCCCGGCAATCACGTGGACACGTTCTATAGCGGCCCCGCCAATGGCGCGAACGGCGAGCACGTCGTCGTGATCACCGATCACAGCTTCGCCGATGGTTCAGCTGCAGCCAGGGATATCTCCGGCGAGGCCGCAGGTGATGTCGTTGCCTATTTTAATTACAACACAATGACGGCGGATCTGGGTTATGTTACCTCCGAAAACCACGTGGACGACTTCGCGCACTTGAGCAACGTGCAAAGTTTGCTCCATTTGGCCGGCCTCGGCCTGACTGCGTCGGATTTCATGTTCTGCTAGGATTGATATCGATTAATGTTGCGGTCTAGGTGAACGATCTGATTGCTCGGGATCCGAACCTAATTCGGACGGCAAAGGATTGCACGATCGAGCCTCGCCATCCCCCGATATCAGACCAACACCGGTCGATGCCTCATCGCGTTGCCTGCGAGTTCTGCAAGGTCCTCAATGGTGGCGGCCCGAGGCAGGCGACGAAGTCCTATGAGGAGGCTCGTCGACCTTTCGGCGGTAAGCTATAAGGACGGCGCCTCTTCGCTGCTTGACGTTCTCGACGCGCAGCGTTCGGTTTCTGACGCGCAGGAAAGCCTCGCTGAGGTCGTTCAGCAGAGCGCGTTCGACTACATCTCTTTGAACGTCGCGATCGGCGCCGGTTATGTTCCCGGCGAAAAGGCGACCGTTGCGGCAAAGCCGGCCACGGTCGTCAAGGTCGCTGCCGAGACGGCACGGAACTTACCCCACCAATCGGCCTTACGCATCGTCGACTGAATTAGGAAGCTGTAGCCCCTCCTCAGCCCCAGCGCATCTGTTGCTTTTCAGCATTTCCCTCAGCGACCAGAATTGACTGCGGGTTCGGCAATGGTGGGTGCGGCGCGCAGTCGGTACGAGTGAACTCCGTACCTGATAATGCCATTGCTGTTCGGGCGGCATAGAGGAACGAACGATCGAAATGCTCCCTTGCGGCCGGTAAAAATGGGGCATGAAATACCTCATCTACGCTGATCTCCAGGTACTCTTCTTTCCGGGATCGGCCTACCCGCTGTAAAACCTTGGAGATCATGACCGGCGCCCCGCCAGGCGCAGCATCTTGCAATTCCTGTCCACGCGGACTAAATGTGGTTACGTAACCACGGGATTTTGGAGACTCGCCATGACCATCACCACGTTATCAGGACGAGAACTCAATCAGGATCTTGGCCGCGCAAAGCGCGCCGCCAAGGACGGACCAGTGATCATTACCGACAGGGGACGGCCTGCGCACGTTCTCCTGTCGTTTGACGAGTACAAGCGCCTCACAGGTAAGATGCGGACGCTCGGTGACATGCTGGCGGCGCCGGATGCGGAAGATATTGACCTGCCGCTCCCACAACGCCATGAACATGCCCAACCGGTTGACCTGTCCTGATGCTGCTGCTCGATACCAATGTCATGTCAGAATTACGCAAGGTCGCCAGCGGCAAGGCTGATCCCAACGTCGTGGTCTGGAACGAAACCGTCGATCCCGCCGAGACCTTCATTTCATCTGTCGTCCTGCACGAATTGGAGATCGGCGTTCGGCTGGTGGAGCATAATGATGCAGTCGCCGGCAGGGTACTGCGCAACTGGCTGGAAAATACCGTTCTCACTGCATTTTCCGGCCGCATCCTGCCTCTGGACGAGGCGGCCGCCGTTCAGGCGGCCCGATGGCATGTGCCCAATCCCAAACCGATCAACGACGCCTATATTGCAGCGACAGCCTTCACCCGTCGAATGACGCTGGTCACGCGCAACGTCAAAGATTTCGAGGGCATGGGAGTTGCACTCGTCAATCCGTGGGAGCATTCGATATCGGCTTCTTGAGAATCCGACAGAAATCGCTCGTATGACTCCGAACAACAATCAATGACATGGCGCGTTTTGAGGAGGGTTCTGACGTTCACAAACTGGACGCGAAAGTCATGCGCCGAGCATCATCTCAGACAATTTGCTCAATTACCGCTGCGGCGTATTGCGCAGTTCGCAATCTTGAGGATGGAAGCAGCGCGCTCTTATGTGTAGTTGAACATGGGAAAATCCCCTCCCAGCGCGCATGCATAGGAAGAAGATCAGCCAGGCCGAGATCGCACATGTGTTCCGCCGAGATCAGTCCGGATCTGCCAAATGCGACGGAATCCCTGCATGACCGCGAGCTTCGATTGGCCAAAGGCAATCAGATCTGCCGCTTTCCGCCGCGGCGGCATGACTGCCCTGATTCCTTATGTTATCCAAGATCAAGTTTATGTTTAATAGCCTGGCTGAGGCGCTTTGCGCCCTCAAAATTTCACCCGATTTCCCCGGCCGATTCCGGCCGCCTTTATAGCGGCTTACGAAAAACGATTTAGGCAACCACAGACGGAGTTGTGATTTTGATCGTGGCTACCGCAGCGAGATCTGCACCACTTTTAAACATAGTCGATTATTCATTGACTATGTAAAAATCTCGAATGCTTTTGTCAGATTCACACCGCCGCTCCAGGATCGCATGACTCATGCAGGAGATCGGCGATCGGTACCGGGATCCCCAAGAGCTTGCTTGAGGCCCAACAAAGCGTCTTGAAGGGATCAGGACTCACGTGACCCCATTTAATGTCAGGACGTTCTTGCGCAATTTCGGCGGTTTAGAAGCGAGTTGCAATGCACTCAACCGAAATTATTGATGAGTCCGCTCAGGGGTTCAGCGCATTGTTGAGGTCGAGCAATCCGACCATCAGCATCATGGGGTCGGACGGAGAAGGCAGAAAGCCGACAGCCTCAGGGGCATATTCAAGCTAGGCGCCCGGAATTCAAAAATGGGCTGCTTCCTGGTCAACGCATCCGCTTTTTCGCGACTGCTGCTGGCTGGTTTGATGATCTTGATGCCTCCTTTTTCGATAGGGTATTTTACCCGCATGGACCGACGGATGATCAAAAGCTAGCGAATTCAAACAAGACCGCGCTCCGGTCAGCTCAGGAGAATGAAGGGCGGCAGTGTCCGGGCAAGACGGACCTGCCAAAGCAGGCGCGCAGGCTAACGTCGTCGGCTGCCGGTCACGTCCCCCTTCCCAAATGGCTAATTGGATATAGTCAAGCCGCAAGCTGCGGTGGCGATGACGGAGTTAGGCGCTCGGGCTCAATCGGCAACTGCTGCTAAGCGGCGACTGCCAGTCGGGGAGGATGATATCGGCATGACCGATGTCACGGCTGAGGCCCTACCCGCCGATAAGTTGAAACATGTTTTGGAGGAAACGAAGAGCGGCTTCAAACCTCTGATTGTCTTGCTGGTGTTCGCCAATGCCGGACGCCTGATGAGATACGATGCGCCGCTCGATTTCAGCACCGTCGGTGGTCGATGCGACTTCGATCCGAATACCGCCCCAAACCGGCATCTTGTCGCTGACACATGCGCTACGCCAACGCGTTGCGCGGAAATCTGTCAGCCACGCACATGAGCGGAAAATCTTAGATAGAGCTCAACCTCTTTGTAAGCGCCGCCTCCGCCCCATTGGATTGGCTATATTTTGAGGCTTGCTGCGTGTGCGAGAAGGTTTCCAGGACTATCTGGAGATTTGCATGGCAGATGATGGATTTGTTGGGCGCTACGAAGTTGTCCAGCCGCGCCGCGGAAACCGGCGTTGGCCAGATGATGTGAAGGCGCGGATCGTAGCGGAAAGCCTTGAGCCTGGTGCTCGTGTCGTTGATGTCGCGCGCCGTCATGACGTTGTTCCGCACCAGCTTTCCTTGTGGCGCCGGCAAGTGCGCGAGGGCACTCTGGCCCTGCCTTTTGAGTCTATGTCGGGGCTGTCGGAGAGCGGCGATGCCGAGCCTGCATTTGTGCCTTTGGCGATTGCGGCAGAGCCGAGCGCGGCTGTGAATGTTTTGGCGCCGCCGCTGCCGGAGGCGGCTTCGTCGGTCCTGACGTTGGAGATCGGCCCGGACGTTGTGATGCGGGTTCCCGACGATGTGCCGGTTGAACGTGTGGCGGCTCTGGTGCGAGCCATGCGAGGGGCGGCATGATTGTCGCGGGCCAACGACTGCCGATCCTGATTGCAACGCGTCCGGTGGACTTCCGCTGTGGGCATCAGGCGCTGGCTCTGATGGTGCAGACCGAGTTGAAGCTCGATCCGCATTCCGGGGTGACCGTGATCTTCCGGTCGAAGCGCGGCGATCGCCTCAAAATCCTGGTGTGGGATGGCACCGGAATGGTGCTGACCTACAAAATTCTGGAACAGGGTAGCTTTGCCTGGCCCAAGGTTCAGGATGGGACGATGCGTCTTTCCAGGGGTCAATACGAAGCCTTATTCGAAGGGCTTGATTGGCGACGGGTCATGGCGCAACGGGTAACAGCGCCGACTGCGGCAGGATGACTCAGCCGTCCTGTTTTTGTATTGTTTTATTGGGTTTTTCTGCTTCGATTTGCTATGAAGCTGCATGTCGCAGCCGATCGATCTTAGCCAGTTCCCGGACCTTCCTCCCGAGGTTTTGAAAGCCTTTGCGGACGTGCAGTTCGAGCTGTCGGTCGAGCGTGCGGCACGTCAGCATGAGCAAGCGGTGGTCGCCGAAAAGGACGCGTTCATCACCGAGCTGAAGGAACTGATCGAGAAGCTTGAGGGGCAGGTTCACGACTATCGGCGCACGAAGTTCGGGCCGAAATCGGAAAAGCTCGATCCGGCGCAGATGGAACTGGCGCTGGAAGACCTTGAAACGGCGATTGCCGAAACACAGGCGCGGATTGCCGCCGTCGAGAAAAAGATCGAAGCCAGCGCATCCGATCCGGACAAGGCCGTTCCTCGCAAGGAGCGTAAGGCCCGTGCACTGCCCGAACACCTGCCGCGGGTCGAGAGAGTGATCGAGCCCGAGAGCATCGTTTGTCCCTGCGGCTGCGGCAACATGGTCCGGATCGGCGAGGATCGGACGGAACGGCTCGACCGGGTTCCGGCGCGCTACGAGGTGATCGTCACGATCCGCCCGAAATACGCATGCCCCAAGGGTCGAACGGGCGTCATCCAGGCCAGAGCGCCAGCGCATCTGCTGGAAGGGAGCTGGCCGACCGAAGCCCTTCTGGCTGAGATTGCCGTCGCCAAACATTCCGAACATATGCCGCTCAACCGGCAGGCCGAGGTCATGGCGCGACACGGGGTGCCGATCGACCGCACGGTCCTGTCCGACTGGCTTGGGCGCACGGGCAGCGAAATCGCACCGGTGGTCGACCACATGGCTGAACGGCTGCTGTTTGAAAGCACGCGGCTCTATGTCGACGAGACAACAGCTCCGGTTCTTGATCCGGGGCGAGGCAAGACGAAGACAGGTTATCTCTGGGCCGTGTTGCGTGACGACCGTGGCTGGAATGGCTCCGCGCCGCAGGGCGTGGTGTTCCATTACCGGCCCGGGCGTAAGGGCGAATATGCCGCTGAAATCCTTGACGGGTTCAACGGGACAATCCAGGTCGATGCCTACGGTGGTTACTCTCACCTCGCCACGTCGGCCCGGATGGGCGGCGATCCCTTGAAGCTGGCTTTCTGCTGGGCGCACGGGCGCAGGAAGCTGATCAAGGCCACGCCAAAGAGTGGATCGCCCATCGTCGACGAGGCGCTGGTGCGGATCGCCGCGCTCTACAAGGTCGAAGACAGTATCCGGGGCTCAGATCCCGAACATCGCCGGGCAGTTCGACAGGACCTGTCCCTTCCGCTCGTGGACGAGTTCTTCACCTGGCTGGCAGCGCAAGCCAAGCGCGTCTCACGCAAGTCTGATCTCGGAAAAGCCCTGGCCTATATGCTAACGCGACAGGACGGCTTCCGGCTGTTCCTGGACGACGGCCACGTCGATATTGACTCCAACCTGGTGGAAAACGCCATCCGCCGACCGGCCATGAACCGCCGCAATGCGCTCTTTGCCGGGCACGATGAAGGGGGCCGAAATTGGGCCCGCTTTGCCAGCCTGATCGGCACGTGCAAAATGAACGGCGTCGAGCCATACGCCTACCTGTGCGACCTCTTCACCCGCCTCGCAAATGGCCACCTCGCCAAAGACATCGATGCGCTGATGCCATGGGCCTATGCCGCCCGCATCAAGGCCTCATAATGAGCTCGTCAGATACTATCCGGTGAGCTCACATCTGGCCCTTAGGCAGCCTTACCCGGTAGCTGAAACTCTAAAATCAATGGGGCGTAGACGGCGCATACACCTCTTTCTCCAAGTCGTCGCAGATTTCCTCGGACTCCAACAGCCGATCGTCATCGGAAGGGGCAAGTCGCGTGCGATCGCGCTGCATCACTGCCTCGCTGTAGCTCTTACACAGATCCATAAACCATGGGGCATTGTTTGAATGCGCGCGAAGGCCGGGGGCATCTCATCGCCAGCGAAGCCCAACCATGCCTGAAGAGGTTAATACGCGCGCTTCCCATAGCAGCCATCGTAGATCGAAAAGAATTGCTTTTGCATTCAGCCATTGGGCTCTTTCGCCTATGAAACATGGCCGGCATGTCGGTCACCGACACATAATCTGAAGTTTAATTGGAGCAGCCATTTGTGATTCAAGGGCTAGCCTGCGGTCCCCCGCTGTACGTGCAGTGCGAGCAAAGGGCGCGTACAGCGTCCTTGGCCATGCTATGCGGACGCCGCTCTCCGTTAGATAAGGACGGCAGGGCTCCACGAAACGCAGATTGGCGATTGGACCTGTGTCGAAGTTTGCAACTGCTCGACGGGCGTTCGGGGAATGAAGAAATGAAAGATGAACCCTCGGTGCGTTCTTGATGGCTTCAGCTTCTTTGCTTGCAAGGCTCTTACGGGCAAAAGCCTCAATCCTCCACTTCCCAATTCTTCTTGCCCTCCTCTAAATTCAGCAGATCGGCCATGTCTTGTGCCAGCTCTTTGCCAATGCCGATGAGCGGCACGCCCCGTATCTCGGCTACGTCTTCGGTGATGGCATCGATCACCGACCACCTGCCGTTAAATATCCTCCCTCGCCGAATACCTTGTGTATGCCATCATTACTCACCTCATGAGAGGCCTGTGGTGAGCCTAACGTTTCAATCTTCAGATTGTTTTGATCGAACCTGCGGTCGAGAAAACAAAAAGCACCCGTTGATTTTACGCGAGCCGTTTTAAGGCAGACTAAGTGTCTTCCGGCCTAGCAGATCTTGCAAGTTCATGAGGTCAAGCAGGTCGTCGGCCTCCTCTTCCGGACGAGCCTTTCGCAGGATAAGGAATATTAATTCAAACATGACAGCTAAAAGGTCCTAACGATAGGTTTTCATCTCCGCGATGGGGCCGAAAGCCGGCATCAGGCTAGGCGAGCTTGTGGCCAATTGAGATCTCCTGTGGCGGCGAGTGACTTGTGCTGAGTGGAGGAGCCATTTCTATAGGACTGCGCTGTTGCTGAGCATTCCGTTTCAGAATTTTGATGCCATCGTCGGAACACTTACCCACGATCGTGGTTGCATCTGCAGAGATCAATCATGATCTCGACCAACGAAGGAAGTTTTATCATGCCATCTACCAGCGGAAAGCATGGCAGTAAAAGCGGGTCCAAGTCTGAAGGGAGCAAAAGCGCTCCGAGCCAGGAAAGCTCGCGCTCGACCGGCAAGCAGGGTGGTTCTCACGAGCAGCATGTCAAAGCTGGCGAACAGAGCCACAAGAACTCCAAGTGAGGGAATGAAAATGAACGAGCCCGTCAGCGGGCTCTTTCTGCGACTGGCGGTTTGGCGTTAGTGCCTGATTGAAAACGGGTAGCTGAAATTAGTCACGCCATCGCAGGCGAGGCTCAAACTTGCATGAATATGATAGGCGCCTTGAACGGAATCGAACCTTTGGCACGTTCGTTGATCGCCGTAGATTGATGATCTTCCTACTTGTCTGGTTTGTTCCTTTCGTTGTTTATCAGGAACGCAACGCACAAAGCCGTGTTGCGGTACCTTAACCGACGGTATTGCTTTCCTCAGCTCAACAGAAGCTTGGTGCCGGACACCAACAGGACGGCCGCGAGGATGAACCTAAGGGTGCGCTCGGAGAGATACCGGGTGCCTACGAAACTGCCAGCGACGCCACCTATGCCGACCGCGAGTAGCCACAGCGGAAGTGCCGAGGGAATAGACTTGATCGAGGCATAGGCACCAGCGAGAGCTGCTGCCGAGTTCACCAGATTGTATGCGGCGGTAGCGGCTGCGGTACGCCGCGCGCTAACCCAGTTCATTGCGAGGATGATCGGCGCGAGGAAGATGCCTCCGCCTGTTCCTGTGGTTCCCGATAGGAAGCCGATCACCGCTCCCGTCAGCAGAGCGGGCAGCAAGGGAGGGGCATCGGCGGCTTCGACTGCAACCTTTTTCGTTATCGCCGAGCAAATCATTTGTACGCCCGACACGAGCAGAACGATCCCGACGAGGGGATAATAGACATGCATCGGCAACTGCACTGATCCCCCAAGCAGCGAGAACGGAAAACCGAGCACGGCGAACGGATAGAAGGTGCGCCAGGAGAACAGCCCCGAACGACAGAACTGGGAGGTCCCAATCGCTGCGACGAGCAGGTTCAAGGCGAGTGCCGTGGGCTTCATCACCGTTGGTGCGAGCCCGAAGAGCCCCATAGCCGCCAGATATCCCGACGCGCCGGCCTGGCCGACCGCTGCATAGAGTGCCGCGACAATGAGGAACAGCACGGCGAGCCATGTGGCTTCGTCAAAGGCAGTCAAGTTCCGTGGCCTCGCGATAAGTGAGGAAAGGATGGACTAGGTGCGTTGCGAGTGGTGAACCAACACCTGCGACCTCGTCAGCGACTTTGGTGGCATCGAGATGATCTCGTTGATTATCCCGGATCGCCGACGAGCACCATGGTTTCTATGCCGCGAGTGATCGCCTTTAGTGCAATGGTCCGATCCAGCAGCTTCGAGGGGCCGACAGGAATGATCACTCGTTGGAACTCTCATCCCGGAGCCTTGCGCATGCTGATCGCCCGGCCGCCAATGAGCTTCTCAAGTTCGGCGGTAGTGATCGCGTCTTCAGCACCGTCGTCGAACTGCACCAAGGCACCTTTGGTATTGGGCTTCGTGACGACGCGCAAGTTCATGAACCCCGTACAGATTGGATCCCCCATAACTTTATTCGCCTCGACCATGGTGGGGCGGAAAGCGCTCTTGGAGCCCATGGTACCTGGATGCGTGGGAATTCAGCCCGAGCGAAATAGCCGGTGCAATTGCCCAGAGAATTCAGTTCCTCTAACCGGCAGATCCGTCGCCTTCAATTTGTCCATCATCAGAAGCCGCGAACACGCGTCGATATGTGTGCTTTATGACGCCGCACGCCGATTCTTCTCATAGCTGCGCCCGAGATCGTATTTCGGCAGGACACCAAAAGCAGCACGGTATTCCTGAGAGAAGCGGCCCTGATGTATAAACCCCCAGCGGCGCGCGATTTCACTGACCGTCCCAGACGGCATGGCCGTCAACAGATCTTGGCGTGCGCCATCAAGGCGGAGCTGCCTTAGGTAAGCCATTGGGGTGACATTCAAAAATCGTCGAAAATTGATCTGCAGTGCCCGCACGCTGACACCCGCTGCCGCTGCCATGTCCGTGATCGTGATCGGCATTGCGATATGCGCTCTCGCAAACTCCAGCGCTCTTCGAAGCTGGCGAGGGGCAATTGTCTGCACCCGCGATCCGGTGTCCGAAAGCGTATGGGGCAGATTCTGCACCATCAGCAGACAGAACATCTCTTGGAAGCTAGTCAGGGCAATGGGAGAAATCTCGAGATTTTGATCGGCGCAAATCTCATCTCGGAAGAACCGCATGAGCTTGAAAAGATGCGCCGCCGGTCCCGCCGTCAGGTCCTGCAGGGGAACGAATTCGAAATCGACAGGCGGCAGACGTTCGAAGGTGCTGGTCAGGGCCGCGTGTACCGCGCCCCTCGGGACGCAAAATCCCTCCGCAACAGAGCCTGCGTGAATATTCACCGCGGAATAGCGGTCGGCCGTCGTCAGCAGTCCCGTGCAGGGCGTGATAGCATGCCTTATGCCGCCTGTTGCCAGATCGTAGCAGGTTCCATGCTCGAGAAAAAACATGAAGTCATCATTCTCGATCGTGACGGAAAAGGCGCGGTCCGTTGAAGTCGATCCCATCCAGCCCACCATCTCGCCGGCGCCATGAACACCGAATGAGAAAAGACCGCGGCTGTCGGTACTGAGAGGCCGATAGAAATTGTCCTGCTTTTCGCCAGTAAGCCATTCGGAGACTTCACTCGTTGTGAGTGCCGTCGCCTCGAGTTTAAGCGTCAAAATTTCGGCCAACTTGCCCTATCCAATCACTGTTTTTTGTCGCGCGCGCTCGCAGTGACGGCAAACAACTGGCCCCCTGTCAGCTTCTAACGACCTCAAATGGCCTTTCCAGGCTCTTTCGCTCATGTTTTCCTCATCGGACGAAGCAATTTGAACTTTGAGCAAGCGTTCAGCGGTTTCATATTTCTCGTTTGATGCCTGCGCGCGCGTAGGACATTTCCGCTAGCGACGACCAATCCTTATCCTCATAGCCGTTTGCCATTGCCATAACGAGGCTGTCGCGGACGGCGCCGGCAAGCGGCAGCGGTACGCGCGAAGCTTCGCCAGCCTCAAGGGCAAGCCGAACATCCTTCAGGCCCAACGGCAGCTTGAAGCCGACCGGTTCATACTCGCGGCGCCGAATGAAATCGCCGTAGCCTCGGTAAACGCCGCAGGGGAACAGAGCATCGAGATAAAGGTCCAGCATAATGTTCCGATCAATGCCATGTGAGGTACCGAGCGCGGTCGCCTCCGCCATCGCCTCGATTGCGCACGCGATCATCATGTTGCCGGCCAGCTTGACGAGATTTGCCTGAAACGGCTGTTCACCCACATGCCAGACTTTTTTGCTGATCGCCGTGAGAAGTGTGTCGAGCTTTCCAAGAAGTTCCGCGCGACCGCCCACAACTAGGTGCAAGGTCCCAGCCAAAGCAGCGTCAGGTCGCCCGAATACCGGAGCGCCTACGTAATCAATGCCCGCCACGTCGTGCAGTTCGCCAAGCTTTTTGCCGTAGTTGACGGATATCGTCGACAGATTGACGTGGATCAGCGGCTTTTTCAGCTGAACAAGCCAACCACTATCGATCAGAACTGACTGAATCGCGTCATCATGCGCGAGCATCGAGAAGACGACGTCGAACTGCGCGGCTTCGAACGGCGAGGCGGCGGCGCTGGCACCAATAGCCACCGCCTCGGCGACGGGCTCCGGAAAGCGGTCCCACACCGCGACCTCATGTCCGGCGGCGAGAAGGTTGCGGACCACCCCTGCCCCCATGGCACCGATTCCAATAAAACCAACTTTCATGATTCCTGTTCCCTTAGAAGAAAAATGCGGCGGCCCCCCGGTGCTCACCTCAGCCGTATCGGGTGCCGCCCTTGAACCAGTCGTCGAACTTCGGGTTGGAAGAGACGATCAGATTGCGCTTGATCAAGTAGGATTTGATTGCGTCCCAGCCATTTTCGACGCCATAGCCGCTGTCGCCGTAGCCGCCCCAAATGGACCTGGGATCGTTCTTGTGATGGTCGTTGATCCAGATCATCCCGGCCCGGATCTTCGCGCCGACCCGGGCGGCCCTTGCAATGTCACGCGTCCAGATGGATGCGCCGAGTGCGTAGGGAGAGTCGTTGGCAAGCGTCAATCCTTCTTCCTCCGTATCAAAAGGCGTAACGGCAACAACGGGGCCGAAGACCTCTTCCTGGAAGAGCTCCATATCCGGTTTCACGTCCGCAAAAATCGTCGGTTGCATGAAGTTGCCGGCAGAAAGGGGTCCGTCGAACTGTGGCGCTGCCCCCCCTGTGACAAGCCGGGCGCCGGCTGACGTCGCATGTTGGATCATGCGCTCGATGCGCTGGAGGGAGACGTAGGAAATGACAGGCCCAACATCAGTTGCGAGGTCGGCTGGGTCGCCGACCTTAAGTGCGGCGGCTCGCTTGACGAACGCATCAAGAAATCGCTCATAGATGGGACGTTGGACGATGAAACGGCCGGCGGACACGCAGGTTTGACCGGACGCGACGAACGCCGCGAAAACTGCCCCTGCAGCCGCCTCCTCTATATCGCTGTCTTCGAAAACGACGACAGGCGTTTTGCCGCCCAGCTCAAGGGTACACGGAACCAAGCGTTCCGCAGCAGCAGCAGCAACGCGGCGGCCCGTCGTGGTGCCACCCGTCAGATCGATCCTGCGAACCTCCGGGCTAGCGCAGAGGGATGCTCCAGTTGCACCTTCGCCGGTCACAACGTTCACCACGCCAGGCGGTATGCCGGCTTCCGTGCACCAGGCTGCGAAGACGAGAGGAGTACACGGCGCAAGCTCCGATGGCTTGATCACGACCGTATTTCCAACAGAAAGTGCGGCCGCGAGCTTCTTTACGAGGATGAGTATCGGGTGGTTCCAGGGCGTCAACAAAGCGCACACGCCATAGGGCTGCCAACTTGTTGTCGACGAGAAGCTGCCGCGCAAGCGATTGGATTCTCCTTCGAGGCCGGGTGCAATTCCCGCGAAATACTCGATCCATTCAGGGATGCGCGCCATCTGCGCGCGCATTTCGCGCAACGGACGGCCAGTGACGGCCGATTCCCATCCGGCAAGCTCGGTTATGCGCTCCCTGACCAGTTCAGCAAGCTTACGAAGATGGCGGGCACGATCGAGAGGATCCAGGGCCGACCAGCTTTCGAAGGCTTTGGCGGCGGCCTTGGTAGCTCGTGCGACATCGCTCGCATCGGCGACGGCCATGTATCCGATGCCCTCATTCGTCGCCGGACTACGGACGTCTATGCGGCCCGTGCCAACGATTTCTCGATATTCCCCGTTGTAAAATATGTGGCGCCCGTCTCGAGCTTGAGAGGGCAAGGTATCTATCGTCATGGGCGTCGCTTCTCTTGTCATTGATCGGATGTTACGGCTCTGGGGAGACGAGCGATGAAATCGATCATATTGTCCCCCAAGAGACTGATGTGTTGGTATCCCGCTAACTCGGCCGCCTTGGGATCCTTCGCCTTGATTGCGGCAATGATGCACTGATGCTCCGGGACGGTTTCCGCCATTCGGCCCGGTAGATAGGTCACGTGCTTCCAGTACATGGCGACGCGCTTGCGCAACGACCGAGTTTGCTCGGCAAGGAAAGTCGTATGGGTCGCACAGTAGATGACCTCATGGAAATCTAGATTCGTCACGTAGAAGCCTTCCGGATCACCGGACTTGAAAGCTTTTTCCAAACGGTCCTGGATTTCTTCGAGCTGCGCGATCTGCTTGAACGTTGCTCTACGGGCGGCATATTTCGCGCACATGCCCTCCAGCATCGACATAGCGTCGAACATTTCGAGCAGCACCGGCGTCGATAAAGCCGCCACCGTGACCCCTTGACGCGGCCGGCTCTCAAGGAGGCCCGTTGCAATCAATGCTTTGATAGCTTCTCGCATGGGGGTGCGTGAAACCTTAAACTTTTGCGTAAGCTCCGCCTCGTCAATACGCGAGCCGGGCAGCATCTGCCCACCAATGATCATTGCTTCGATGGCCTCTCTCACCCTGTCTGAGAGGCTCTGGCCAGGCATCACACCTGTATCGTGCCCAGGATCGGAGAGCGAAATCACCTCTGCGGAACTCGTGGCGCCAGGGGCTCCCAACTGGATTTTTTTTGAAATTTGCATCGGCACCCTGTGTTGATTCTGTTTAAGGCGCTAATCCCGTGCACTCGGCTGCGAATGCGGTGTTGCCCATGTTCAGTATTTTGGATCCTACAAATTCTGTTCAGTATACAGTATTATCTTCTTTGTATCAATAGTCCTTGCTTTTTCGCCAAAGACTGGTCAAGACTTGGACTACGCATCGCTGTTTCAAATGCGCGCGCCTGCCAGGCCGCATATGTTGGCGAGCTCGTAACGAAAGGAAATATCATGATGTTGCCGCAAGAGATTATCCGAAAGAAGCGGGATCGCCTCGCCCTTACCGGTGAGGAAATTTCTCTCTTCATCGGCGGCATCGCAGACGGCAATGTCACTGAAGGCCAGATCGCAGCTTTCGCTATGGCGGTCTTCCTGAATGCCTTGAGCATTGAGGAGCGAGTGCGCCTCACTCTGGCCCAACGCGATTCCGGAGTGGTCCTAGAATGGAACTCGCTGAATCTCGATGGCCCTGTCGTTGATAAGCACTCGACCGGAGGCGTGGGCGACGTCGTGTCCTTGATGTTGGGACCGCTTATTGCCGCTTGCGGCGGATATGTTCCAATGATCTCGGGTCGTGGCTTGGGACACACAGGTGGCACCCTCGACAAGCTTGAATCGATACCCGGTTATAACCTGGTTCCTTCGACTGATACGTTCCGGCAGGTGGTGAAGGAGGTTGGCGTCGCAATCATTGGACAGACGGCAAAGCTCGCTCCCGCGGACGGACGAATCTATTCCATTCGGGATGTAACTGCGACGGTCGAGTCCATCGATCTCATTACCGCCTCTATCCTTTCCAAGAAGCTTTCAGCGGGTCTTCAGGCCCTGGTCATGGACGTGAAGGTCGGTTCCGGCGCTGTCATGCCAACCATTGAAAAATCGATGGAGCTCGCACGAAGCATGGTCGATGTGGGAACCGGTGCGGGAATGAGCACGAGCGCCGTATTGACCGACATGAGCCAGCCACTGGCGCCGGCGGCCGGCAATGCTGTCGAAGTTCAAGCCGCCATTGATTATCTTACCGGAAAATCTCGCCCGCGAAGGCTACACGAGGTAACCTTCACTATATGCGAACAGATGCTGATTGCAGGACAGCTCGCGCGGGCCGAGGCTGAGGCCCGCGACATGCTAAACCGAGTGCTCGCTTCCGGCGCGGCAGCCGAACGCTTCGGCAAGATGGTAGCGATGCTGGGAGGCCCAATCGATCTGATCGAGGCTCCCGCAAAGTATCTCCCCACGGCGCCCATTGTCCTGCCAGTGGTGCCCTCCTTCGGCGGAATTGTCCAAGCGATCGACTGCAGAGCGGTAGGCATGGCTGTGGTGGAACTTGGCGGCGGGCGACGACGACCCGAGGATGCCGTAGATCCCGCGGTGGGCCTGACTGGCTTGGCGGAGATTGGCCAGGAGATCCTGATCGGTCAGCCGATTGCCCATGTCCACGCCCGAACCATCGAAGATGCAAAGGCTGCCGCAGAGAAGGTCTGCCATGCCTACCTTATGGGCGGTACCTCGGTGAAACCTCCCCCGACCATCCACCAATTGGTTCGCTGATTGCGGCACGCCAAAGCGGTCGAGGCCAAAACATTAGGCAATGCTACATTGCGATGAAGCGCTCTCGTGAGCTTTTCATTTCCGTCGAAAGTACTGTGCGAAACAGCAGCGGGTACAAAAAATGGGCAACCATCGAAACAGGATCAGCGCGGTTGACGTCGTGTCCAGCCAGGTGGAGATCACGCGCGAGGGCAAGGTCGAGTTGGAAATCGCGATTGCCTCTGCAGTAGCTCAATTGATATTCAGGAGGCGAAGTTGGTCCGAGTCCTAAAGGAATGCCGCGGCCCTGGCGACACAGCAATCGACTACTCGTTAGGAAACAAGTTCCGTGAAATGCGGCGACGGTCGGGCTATTCCCTTGAGGAGATGTCCGTCGTCACGGGGCTTACAGAGGACGAGATCACCTCCGCTGAGAGAGGTATTTTCGCCAGCATATTGATACTCAGTCGCTTGACGGCGCTTGCCCAAAAACTGGGCTAGCAACTCTGGAGCCTCAAAGGGTTGCCCCGGGGCAGGTAGCGTCTGTGGATTGGAGTATCTGATCTTCGGCTACCATGTGGTCGATGCCAATTGTAGCGGCGGAGCCATTCGGCCGTTGGGCAGCTCGCAGCTGAAATGTTCAGTATGCAACTGCCTAAGCCCATCCCTGAGCCGATCTGAAATGAAGCGCTGGCCTTGCCATTGGTTTAGCAGGGTTCATTTTCGGTCATGACGCGCTACGGCAGTCTGCGGCTGTTGCGGTAAGTCAGCGGCGCCTTGAGAAGGGCAGCCTCCCTGCCCTTCTTTTCGTTCGTCACTTGCCTGACCTGCTTACCCGATCATCGGCAAGAGCTCGCTGACCGACTTCTTCGCGTCACCGTAGAACATGCGGGTGTTCTCCTTGAAGAACAGCGGGTTCTCGATGCCGGAATAACCGGTGCCCTGACCGCGCTTGGAGACGAAGACCTGCTTGGCCTTCCAGACTTCGAGCACTGGCATGCCGGATATCGGCGAGTTCGGATCTTCCTGCGCCGCCGGGTTGACGATGTCGTTGGAGCCGATGACGATGACGACGTCGGTATTGGGGAAGTCGTCGTTGATCTCGTCCATTTCCAGGACGATGTCATAGGGAACCTTGGCTTCGGCAAGCAGCACGTTCATGTGGCCGGGCAGTCGACCGGCCACCGGATGGATGGCGAAGCGGACGGTCTTGCCGGCAGCACGCAGCTTGCGGGTCAGTTCCGAGACCGACTGCTGCGCCTGGGCCACCGCCATGCCGTAGCCCGGCACGATCACGATGCTGTCGGCCTCGTCCAAGGCGGCCGCGACGCCCTCGGCACTAATGGCGATCTGCTCGCCGATGATCTCCATCTGTGCGCCGGTGCTCGCGCCGAAGCCGCCGAGGATCACCGAGACGAAGGAGCGGTTCATCGCCTTGCACATGATGTAGGAGAGGATCGCACCCGAGGAGCCGACCAGGGCGCCGGTGACGATCAGGAGATCGTTGCCGAGCGTAAAGCCGATCGCAGCGGCCGCCCAGCCGGAATAGCTGTTCAGCATCGAGACGACGACCGGCATGTCGGCGCCGCCGATGCCCATGATCAGGTGATAGCCGATGAAGAAGGCAAGTGCCGTCATCAGGAGAAGCGTCCAGACCCCGGCGCCATTGCAGTACATCAACAGCAGGATCAGCGAGGCGATCGCGGCGCTCGCGTTGAGAACGTGCCCGCCCGGCAGCTTCCTGGCCTTGCCGTCCAATTTGCCGGCAAGCTTGCCGAAGGCGACGACCGAGCCGGTGAAGGTGACCGCACCGATGAAGACGCCGAGGAAGACCTCGACCTTCATGATCGACAGTTCCAACACGTCCTTATGCGCCAATATGCCGGCAAATCCGGTGAGGGCTGCGCGGGAAGCATCATCGAGAGAAGCGACATGGGCCGCTTCGAGATGGGCATTGAAGCCGATGAACACGGCGGCAAGGCCGACGAAGGAATGCAGCGCCGCAACGAGCTGCGGCATTTCCGTCATCTGTACCCGGCTCGCCACATAATGGCCGAGCACCGCGCCGCCGGCGATCATCAGCGCGATGATGAACCAATTGCCGACGGTCTTGTCGATCATGGGGCCGAAGACGGTGGCAACTACGGCAAGGGCCATGCCGACAATGCCGTACCAGACGGCGCGCTTGGCGCTTTCCTGGCCGGACAGGCCGCCGAGCGAGAGGATGAAGAGAACCGCTGCCGCAACATAGGCGGCCGATACAATACCGATGGTCATTGTGAAGATCCCTGCCGCTTAAGACTTCTGGAACATGGCGAGCATGCGCCGGGTGACGAGGAAGCCGCCGACGATGTTGATGGTGGCGATCAGCACCGACAGCGCCGCCAGCGTCACCACCAGCCCGTTGCCCGAGCCGATCTGCAACAGCGCGCCAAGGATGACGATGCCGGAGACGGCGTTGGTCACCGCCATCAGCGGCGTGTGCAGCGAATGGCTGACATTCCAGATCACCTGGAAGCCGACGAAACAGGCGAGCACGAAGACGACAAAATGGCTCATGAAGCTCGACGGCGCATAGGCGCCGACCAGCAGCAGCAGGGCCGTGCCGATGACCAGCAGGATGCCTTGGTTCCTGGTCTGCGCCTTGAAGGCGGCCAGTTCCCGGGTCCGCTTTTCCTCCGGCGTCGGCTCCTTCACCTTTTCCTTCGGCTTGGCGGCGGCGATCGCCTGCACCTTCGGCGGTGGCGGTGGATAGGTGATTGCGCCATCCTTGGTGACGGTCGCACCGCGGATGACGTCATCGTCCATGTTGTGGACGATCACCCCATCCTTGCCCGGCGTCAGATCCGCCAGCATGTGGCGGATATTGGTGGCATAAAGCGTCGAGGCCTGCGCCGCCATGCGGCTCGGGAAATCCGTATAGCCGATGACGATCACGCCATTGTCGGAGACGATGCGCTGATCGGGGACCGTCAGGTCGCAATTGCCGCCACGTTCGGCGGCCAAGTCGATCACGACCGAGCCCGGTTTCATCGCCGCCACCATATCGGCAAGCCACAGCTTCGGCGCATCGCGACCGGGGATCAGGGCGGTGGTGATGACGATGTCGATCTGAGGCGCCAGTTCCCGGAACTTGGCAAGCTGCTTCTCGCGGAACTCCGGCGAGGACGGCGCGGCATAGCCGCCGGTCGCAGCACCATCCTGCTGTTCTTCGCCGAAGTCGAGGAAGACGAATTCCGCCCCCATGGATTCGATCTGCTCGGCCACCTCCGGGCGCACGTCGAAGGCATAGGTGACGGCGCCGAGCGACGTTGCCGTGCCGATCGCCGCAAGGCCTGCGACACCGGCGCCGATGACCAAGACCTTGGCCGGCGGCACCTTGCCGGCCGCCGTCACCTGGCCGGTGAAGAAGCGGCCAAAATTGTTGCCGGCCTCGATCACGGCCCGATAGCCGGCAATATTGGCCATCGACGACAAGGCATCCATCTTCTGGGCTCGGCTGATGCGCGGCACCATGTCCATGGCGATGACATTCGCGTCCCTGGACCTGGCCTGCTCGAGAAGGTCCTTGTTCTGCGCCGGGTAGAAGAAGGAGATCAGCGTCTTGCCCGGTGCCAGCCGATCAACCTCTGCGGCTTCGGGCGGACGGACCTTGGCAATGACGTCGGATGTCTCGTAGAGCAAAGCCGCGCTGTCGACCACCGTGACACCCACGCCACGATACGCCTCGTCCGAAAACCCGGCCTGCCTCCCAGCGCCGGCTTCGATCACGCATTCGTACCCAAGCTTCCGCAAGTGCGCGGCGCTGTCGGGGCTCATCGCGACACGCGACTCGCCCGGCCCGATCTCCTTGGGTATTCCTATTTTCAAAGTCATTGGTTTCAACCCCTCCTGTTCTTTCCGGTTCAAGAACGTTGGCGCAATATTCGCGGTCGCCATTTGGCGGACCCACAGGTTGTTTCACCCGGCTTTCGACGTCCCGGCTTCGCTGGCGAAATTGCTCATCGAGGTTGACCCATTGCCCTGGTCGCAGGCAGGCGATAGAACGCGATGCACCCAATTCGATGCACCCCAGAACACCTGGGGCAAATGGGTCCCGCGCAACGAAGAATATTCGCTGCGCGAAACATCCCTCATCGCGCAGCAATAATCGCCACGCTTTTGCTTGCACCGATGCGGTTGGCACCTGCGGCAGCCATTGCTTCGGCAATTTCTCTGGTCGAAATCCCACCTGATGCCTTGACGCCCATATCGGGTCCGACTGTCTGACGCATCAGCGCAACGTGTTCAGCGACTGCACCTCGAGCGGCAAACCCAGTCGAGGTCTTGACGAAGTCTGCGCCGGCAGCCTGCGAAGCAAGGCACGCGGCAATGATCTCGTCGTGCGTCAACAAGCAGGTTTCCAGGATCACTTTGAGGACGGCATTCCCACACGTGCGTTTCAGCGCGGCAATTTCCGTCTCCACCACTTTGACATTCCCGCTCTTTAGATCGCCGACCGAAACGACCATGTCGATCTCGGACGCGCCTTGAGAAAGGACCAGGTCCGTCTCTGCGTTCTTTATGACGGTTGGTATCGCCCCGAGCGGAAAGCCAACGACGGAGCAAGTCAAAACGTCTGAACCCGCAAGCCTTGCAGCGACGCGAGGTATGTGGAGCGGGTTGACGCAGACGGCCCTGAACTTATGTTCGATCGCCTCTCGGCAGTAGCGTTCGATATCTGCTTCGGTCGCTTCCGGCCTAAGGTTCGTGTGATCGATCATTGAGGCAAGTTTCAAATTATCAAGCACTGGGAGCTCCCGTTAGATGTGCCGCTGCTAATGTCGCCGCCCTGCAGGCTGCGATCACGGATTCTTCGACATCACGGCGTTCGCCGGTGGCCCGATTTGACCCGACAGTGCAGATGCTGCCGGTGCGAAGATTGAATAGGGAGCCGAGAACGAACAGCGTCGCGGCTTCCATTTCGAGAGTTGCGACCTTGCGAGATCTCAAATACTCCGCCGGTCCTTCGAGGTTGGTAAGCTGATGACCGCCTGGAATTGAGTTCCCTTCGCCGCCATAAAATGAGTCGACGCTTGCCGTCAGTCCTATGTGATATCGGTAACCCAACTGCTCGCAGGCTGCGATCAGCGCGTTCGTAACGGCAATATCTGCGACTGAGGGATATTCTCGATCAACATAGGCGTCTACGGTGCCGGTCATGCGTACGGCACCGTGGGAAATGACGAGGTCGCCAGGCGCGATATGTTCTTGCAGAGACCCGCAGGTTCCCACACGGATGAACGTGTCAGGCCCGGCCTCCGCGAGCTCGAGAACCGCAATCTCAGTCGACGGTCCACCGATACCCGACGAACAAGCGGTGATCGGAGAGCCATTCGCAACACCTCGAGCGAGGCGGAACTCTCGCACGAAGGAAATTTCTTCGTAACTATCCCAAGTCTTGCCCATGATGGGCACACGGCCGGGGTCGCCCGGAACGAGCACGCATCGAGGCAGTTCAACGCCGCGAATATCCACGTGGCGCTTTCCTCGCGTGACCGGTTTTTCACTTTCCATGGTACCTCCGTTATTCAGAAGCTAGTTGAACAAGAAGCTCTGCCAGAATCTGCGTTGCTGCCCACAAGTGTTCGGGCTCGGACCATTCTTCGGGGGAGTGGCTGATGCCTTTTCGGCATGGAATGAAGATCATTCCTGCTGGAGCAACGTAGCTAAGCTGGCGTGCGTCATGACCCGCAGCTGAGAATACGGGCATGTGCGGGATTCCAAGAGCATCAGCACATGCAGCAATCTTGCTTTGAACGATAGCGTCGAAATGGACAGAGGGAGCATGCGTAATCTCCTTTACGATAGCATCGCATCGTCCTTTTTCTCGTTCGACGATCCGGTAAATAGCCGCATCGATCTCGTCGACCGCTTGGTCATCGACGTGCCTGATGTCAATCGAGAACAGCACTTCTTGGGGCACTACCGATGGTGCATTGGGCTTAACATTGACCATCCCTGCGGTGAACTTGAACCCGGGAATACGTGCGGCCTCACCGTCGATGGCGGTAAGAATCCTTGCCGTCGCCAGCATAGCGTCACGACGAACTTCCCGTTCAGCCGTGCCTGCATGTGCGGGCTCTCCAAGAATTGTCACTCGGTAACGCCGCGTACCTTGGATTCCAGTTACAACGCCGATCGGAACGCCGGCCTCTTCCAACCGCGTCGCCTGTTCGATATGTGGCTCGACATAGCTCGCGATAGGCCAGCCCATGTCACGCAAAGCCACACGGTCGTCTGCCGCAAGGACGAGATCTCGCGCAGCCGCAAAGCTTATGCCTGCGGCATCCTTGATGGCTTCGGCCTGACTGATCGATAGTCTGTTCGTGAAGACACATGAGCCTGTCATGCCCGGCGCGAAACGGCTCGCTTCTTCATTGGTCCACGCGACCACCTCGATGGAACGGCGCATTTTCTTTCCGGACGAGATTATAGCGTTTACGGCCTCAAGGCCGCTCATGACACCGAAGGCGCCGTCAAATTTGCCGCCCGTCGGCTGGCTATCGATATGGGAGCCAACAACGACCGCTGGGAGAGCCGGCGCGGTGCCCTCCAGACGAAGAAACAGATTGGCAGCGGCATCCGTAAAGGGTGTAAGGCCCAGTTCGCGGCCCCAGCGAACGATTTGGGCGCGCGCAGCGATCTCTTGCTCGGTCAGGGCCTGCCTGTCGACACCTCCATCTGGGCGCTTGCCGTACTCGGCAAGGCTCATCATCCGCGACCAAAGCCGATCGCCATCGACGTACGTGTGGGGTTTTGCGCTCATTCCGTCTTCATGATCTGGGCACCATTAGCCCGGGGATCACGCCTCTCCCATTTGCCAGCCTCGACTTGGGCCAGATATTCGGACACGATGCGATTGAAGAGCTCCGGCTCCTCAAGATTGAGCGTGTGGCCTGCCTTCGGGAAGATTGCCAGTCCGGCTCGGCTGATCGCCTTTTTCAAAAAGATTCCTGTTTGAAGGCAATGATCATCCTCGTCGCCGGTCATCACCAGAACCGGGACATCGAGTTTTTTGAACTCTTCCTCCAGATCGTACAGCGACGGACGAAGCATCTGCACGCCGCGCATCGTGTTGGCGGCGCCGCGGTCCGAATGCAAGCCGAGCCGCTGAGCAAAAAGCGCCCAGCCGCGAGGGTCCTTGTTCTGGAACTGCACGCGTGAAGGGCCAGATGCATATACCGGCGCGAATTCTTTCGCGCCGAGCTTCTCGAACTTTTCAGCTACGCCTTCCGAGACGTCCCGAAAATAGTCCGCCCACTCCTTTTCGGCTCCGTAGCCGGTACCCGCTGCAACCGCAGACAGCACGCGATCGGGGCTGCGAAGCGCGGCATGCAGGACTGCGAAGCCTCCCATCGAAAGCCCGATCAGATGTGCCTTCTCAATCTTCGCTGCATCCATGACGTCGAAGATGTCGTCGACGGCGCGAGCCTGGGAATAGTGGCTAACATTTTCCGGAATATCGGAGGGCGTGAAGCCACGCGCAGCGAACGTCACACATCGGTAACGCCTGGAGAAATAGCCGATCTGAGGCTCCCAACTCCAGTAGTTACCCCCGAATTCGTGGACAAAGACAATGGCCTCACCACTGCCGAATTCCTCGAAGTACAGCTCAATTCCATCTGAGGTTCGTGCGCGTGCCATGTTCGACCTCAAATGATTGAGCGCCGAGACGCGATGCCACCATCAACGGTGAGGATCGTGCCGCTGGTGTAACCGGAGCGCTTCGAAGCCAGAAACACAATCAGGTCAACGACTTCGCTCATGTGGGCCGGACGACCGAGCGGATAGCGAGCCTCGAGCTCCTTGTAGCGGTCTTCCGAACCGAACATGCTAGCCGAACGCTTCTTGAGCATGTTGTAAATGCGGTCCGTATCAACCGGGCCTGGATTGACGCCAACGACGCGAATATTATCGTCAAGGCTGTGCCCGCCCATGGCTCTCGTGAAAGCCATCAGACTCGCGTTGCCGGTCGTTCCTGCAACGTACTGCGGGTCGAAGACTTCGCCGCCGTTGCCAATATTGTTGATGATGACGCCGCCGCCGTTCGCCTTCATCTTCGCATAGACCGCACGTGTCATGTTGATGTAGCCAAATACCTTCAGCTCCCAACCTTCGCGCCAGCGCTTTTCGTCGACATCCCAAAGGCTACCGCTCGGAATGACGCCTGCATTGTTGACCAGGACGTCGATGTCCCCGGCCGCCTGAAGGACTTCTTCAATGGCGCCTTCCTTCGTGAGGTCAAGTGCCTGCACGGTGACGCTGACTTTGTGATCCTTAAGAATTTCCGCTTTGATAGCCTCAAGCTTGTCTCCGGACCTGGCAACGAGGTGCAGGTCACAGCCTTCTTCTGCAAGAGTTTTTGCAAGAGCTTCACCGATACCCTGGGATGCGCCGGTGATGAGGACTTTCTTACCAGTGAGAAACAGATCCATAATCGTTCTTCCTCTGCTGTAGGTTGATCTTAGAAATTCGAGGCGTCGATCTTCAGAGTGCGAGCTTCCTCGATGACGCGCGGAAGCAGATGTGCGAACTCTTCAACCCAGCCTGCCGGGACGCTGATGCTGACCTTGATGAATCGATCGCCGAACTTAGGTGTGTGATAGGCGCCCTGACGGATCATGATGTTGTGGTGCTGATACGCCGCAACCAGCGCTTCTGGGGCGATGCCGAGCTTTTGGGTTTCGACGACGAGGAAGTTGCCGTTCGACGGGAAGACCGGCACAACCAGCCCATCGATCTTGTCGCAAGCCTCCTTCACGATCCTCTGGTTTTCCCGGGTGATGCGCAAAACCTCCGGGAACCATTGCTTCTTGATCGACAGGGCGGCCATGGCAGCTTGCTGGGAGACGATATTGGATCCGAGGTTGTTTGGTGGCGATGCCGTCAGAGACTCAAGAAGATCCGGGTTCGCGATAACCGCACCGACGCGCAATCCAGCAAGGCCAGACCATTTCGAGAAGCTGTAAATCGTCAGCGTCTTTTCCGGATAGAGCGTCGCCGCCAGCGTGTGGTCGAAGGCAAAGTCGCGGTAGGTGCAATCATGAATGAGATAGGCGCCTGCCTTGCGCACGACCTCGACGATTGCGGAAATCTCTTCCTTCGTGCATGCGGTTCCGAGCGGATTATTCGGATCGACGAGATAGACGATTTTGGTTTTCGCCGTCATCACTGCGGCCAGCCGCTCGGCCGATAGACGGTAACCGTATTCTTCGCCATAGATCGGGATCTGCTTGACCTCCGCGCCTTTGGACCGGGCGAACGCCATTGGCCAGTTCCACGTCGGGTCGGTCGTCACGAATTCGTCACCGGGCTGCAGAAGCGTGTGGCAAACGTGATAGAGGGCTTCGACGGCGCCGTCCGTTACCATTGCTGCCATGCCGCTGAGGCCAAGATCATCGATGATGCCGTGGCGGAGCTTTTCATAGCCGACCGGCGGGGCGTAGATGTGGAAGCCTTCATCCCGGATGCACTTTTCCATCGCCTCGAAGACGGCCGGATGCGCCGGAACGTGGTTGGTGTTCTGTCCCATCCACCGCAGATCCGGATTCGCGACCAAGCGGTCAAAATGTGCGTTCCGACTTTCAAATCTCTTCATTCTGGGATCCCCCGTTCAATTTCCGAATGAGCTCAGTTTGCACTCATGTAGACAGATGTCAATATTTTGTATTCATTTTGTCGCTTTTTGAATACGAGTACTTTGGTTGTGAGTTTGGGTGGCCGTCGGACCTAACCCGGAAACAAACGGTTTTTTGATCGACAGTCGGAACTGCGACGAGGCGCCTGACTAGGCTTTGACGTAGTTATGTCCATCCGCAGCCGGCGCCCGGGCACGGCCAACCAGGCCGGCTACTACGACGATCGTCGCGATGTACGGTGCCATTGCGAGGAAATCTGACGGAACAGGCGTCTGAAGAATGATAAGCTTTTGTTGGAGCGTGTCGGCGAATCCGAAAACCAGCGCAGCCGCCAGGACCCCCATCGGATGCCAGCGCCCAAAGATCATCGCCGCAAGGCCGATAAACCCCCGGCCCGCGGTCATATTCGCGTCGAATTGTCCCACTGCGCCGAGGGTGAACCAGGCACCGCCAAATCCCGCGACCATTCCGCCGAGAACGACATGCACCGTCCGCGTTCGCAAGACGTCGATACCAAGCGTGTCGGCCGCGCGAGGATACTCGCCTACCGACCGGGCGCGAAGTCCGAAACGGGTATGGAAAAGGTAGTAGGTAGCGCTGGCCAGCATGACCAAGGCGGCGTAGACGAAGATATTTTGCGAAAAGATGATCGGTCCGATCAGTGGGACTTGGCTCAAGAAGGGAATCTCGACAGCACGGAAAATCGATGCGTGGTTAAGATCTGGATTGCGAACCAGAACCTGGCTCGCGGCATAGCTGGTAAGTCCCAAGACAAGCATATTGACAATGACGCCGGCGATTATGTGGTCGAGCAAGAACTTTACAGTCAGTACTGCGAGCAGCAGCCCTATCAGACCACCAACGAATGTTGCCGCCAGAAGCCCGCCATAGCCTCCAACCAGAGATCCGACCACCGCACCCGTGAATGCCCCGGCGAGCATCATTCCCTCGATTCCGATGTTCACGATGCCAACCCGCTCGCAGAGCACACCGGCCAGGCCTCCGAAGGCAATAGGAACTGCGCGAACCACAGTGGCCTGAAGGAGGCCGACAAGCGACAACGATTTGTCGGCAGTTGCCCATGTCAAGAACGCCGTCACTGCGAGAGCAAGAGCAATGCCAAGCAGGAGGTTCGCTCGATGAGATCCTACTCTGACAAGCAGGTTGAAACCGAAAACTGCGATCACGGCGGAGACGACGAAAACATATGGAGCGGCCGGAACCTTCAGGCTTCCAATCTTCCATACAGCTCTGGGCGGATCGAGGTTGAACGTGGCTGTTCCGCTAAGGTGATACCCTAGAGTAAACGTGACGGCGACAGCCATGAATATCAGGAGCAGTCCAATAAGTTGATTGCGCCGAACGAGAGCCGGATCCAGGGGGGCTTTCAGTTCGACCTTAGCATCTCGAGCTATTGACGACATTTCAGACCTCCTTGGCCGAAGAAAAAATGAATGGATAGAGGCGCTTGATGAGGACTGGAGCTGCAATGCAGAGCAGCACGACCGCTTGAATCACGGTCACCAAATCGATGCTAACTCCAGCGGCAACACCCATGTAGCGGCCGCCGGCCGTTAGGGCGCCAAATAAAATTCCCGAAAATACGACGCCAACCGGGTGGAGACGAGCAAGCAGGGCAACTGCGATCGCCTCAAATCCCAAACCGGCGGTGAAGTCAGGCGTGGCGCGGCCGAGCACGCCAAGGGTGAGGCTGGCGCCAGCCAAACCAGCAATGCCACCGGAGAGCACCATGGAGAGGATAATCGTCCTTGCCGGGTTCATTCCCGCGACGCGGCCGGCCCGGGGACTCACTCCCATGACACGGATCTCGAAGCCAAGCTTGGTTCGCCATAGTAAAAATCCGACCGCAAGGGCAACCAACAGCGCGAGCAGAATGCCGAAATTGACGCGAAGCGACGGATCAAGCCATGCGAGGATCGGAGGTAGCGCGGCAGAGTCCAGGACGGACTTTGAAATGGGGTCGGCACGCTCCGGGTTTTGGACGGGAGGATGGCGAAGGAGAAACTCGACCAAGCGCAACGCAAGGAAGTTTAGCATGATCGTCGTAATGACTTCATGCGCACCACTCGCAACTTTCATCCATCCTGCAAATCCAGCCCATATCCCTCCTGCGACAAACGCGAAGGCAAGCGCCAGCGGAAGATGAATGACGAGTGGCAATCCTGGAAGGCTAAAGCCGGCGATGAGACCGGCCATGCCGCCGACAAGAAGTTGTCCCTCAAGCCCGATATTGAAAAGCCCTGCCTTTGCTCCGACGATAAATGCCGCTCCGGCGATTATAAGCGGCGTCGCTGCGACCAAGGTCTCCGACAGCGACTGCGGAGATCCAAAGGCACCCTCGAGGAGGGCAAGCAGAGCTCTGCCGGCATCGACGATTGACACGCCTGAAGCAAGCATAATTGCGGTAGCGACGATAAGCGCCGTAAAAAGTGCTGCGACGATTAAGAGAATGGATCCGAGCGCGCCACTTGTCCGTTGAGTTCGCGAAGACATCGTTGCTTCAGCACTCATGGGCGCATCTCCTTGTGCGCGGGCGCAATCCCCGCCATTGCCAGGCCAATCATCTCGCGATTGTCGGGACGACCTTCGAATTCGGCGACAATGCGCCCTTGGAAAAGCACGAGCACGCGGTCGGAGAGAGCCAGAACCTCGTCGAGCTCGGTGGAAACAAGCAGTACCCCGATACCCTGGTCACGGGCCTCGACAATCCGCTTGTGAATGTACTCGATTGAGCCCACATCGACGCCGCGCGTCGGCTGCGCCGCAATGAGTGCCTTGATAGGGCGGCTCATCTCCCGCGCGATTACGACTTTCTGTTGATTTCCGCCCGACAGCGACGACACAGGTAGTTCAACGTCCTTTGTACGAACATCGAACTGCCGAACGAGGTCCTGGGCCGTATCTTTGATCGTTGGCCAATCAACCTGCCCCGCTTTGGAGAACCGCCGCTCGTAGTAGCTGTTCAGGGCAGAGTTTTCGACAATCGACATTGAAAGTGCGAGACCGCAATGCGTCCTGTCTTCCGGAATGTGCGCAAGACCTAGCTCATGACGCCCACGTGCGCTGAAGTTTTCTGCATAGCGGTCGTTTATCCACACACTGCCGCTTGCCGCCGGCAATAGACCCGCGGCGACGTCGATCAACTCGGTTTGACCATTCCCATGGACGCCCGCGATCCCGACAACTTCCCCCGCCCTGACCTTTAGATTGATGTCGGACAGGCAGGTCATCGAGGTTTCATCGACAGTGAACACGTCGCGCAGCTCGAGAACAGGCTGTCCTGTCCTGGCAGCTTGACGTTCGACCTGCAGCGTGACCGGACGACCGACCATCATGTTGGCAAGCGATTGGGGAGAGCTTTGCGCGGGGTCAGCCTGCGCTATCACGCGTCCATGGCGGAGAACGGTGATCTTATCAGCAATTTCCATCACCTCGTTGAGCTTATGAGTAATGAGAAGGATCGCTTTGCCGGCCGCGCGAAGACCGCGAACGATATTGAAAAAGCCTTCCACCTCCTGCGGAGTGAGCACAGCAGTCGGCTCGTCGAAAATCATCACGTCCGCCGCGCGATAGAGGACCTTAGCGATTTCCACGCGCTGCTGCGCGCCAACCGGAAGATCCTCGATCTTGGCATCAGGATCCACACCGAGGCCGAACTGCATGCTGATCTCCTGTACCCGTCGCCTGGCGGCTTTAAGATCCAGACGGTCGCCAGCCCTTGTCGGCTCCTGACCAAGAATTATGTTTTCAGCTACAGTAAAAGCGGGGATCAGCATGAAGTGCTGGTGAACCATACCAACCCCGGCATTGATCGCGTCCTTCGGACTTGTGAATGTTACCGGGTTTTCGTCAACGAAAATTTGTCCTCCGTCGGCAGGAGAGAGACCGTAGATGACGTTCATCAAAGTCGTTTTGCCAGCGCCGTTCTCCCCGAGGAGGCAATGTACCTCCCCGGGTTTGACGGAGAATGAGATATCTTCGTTGGCTACGAAGCTGCCGTAGCGCTTCGTGATTTTGTCGAGCGTGATAATCATGAGTTTCGCGATACGGTTGGAAAGGAACATTCCTCCCACATGATCGTCCCTATTTGACGCTGAGCTTCCCGGACACGATTTGCGCTCTCACTTCTGCGAGTTCGGTCTTCAGATCGTCGGGAACTTGGTTTTCCATGTCATGGAATGGGGCGATATCAACGCCGCCATTGGCGAGCGTACCGAGCTGCTCTCCGCCGGCAAATTTGCCGTCCTTTGCATCCTTGAGGACTTCGAAGGTGGTGTTGTCCATCCGCTTCATAATCGACGTCAGATAGACGCGGCCGAGCTTCTGGTTCGTAAGATACATGTCAGCATCCACGCCGAGAATTTTCAGCTTGTCGGGACCAAGTTCGTCGGCGAGCGCCGCACTGCCAAGGCCTACCGTTCCAGCAACCGGAAGGATGATATCCGCCCCTTCATCATAGAGATTCTGCGCAAAGGTGCGACCGTCATCGAGGGATCTGAAGTTGTTGACGAACAACCCCTGTTTCTTGTCCGGATCCCATCCGAGAACGTTCACGGACGCTTTTTTGACCGCGTTGTAGTAGCGAATGCCACGAACGTAGCCGTCCATGAAAATTGTTACTGGCGGAATATTCATGCCGCCGAAAACGCCGATCGTACCGGTCTTGGTCATCCCTGCCGAGAGGTATCCGGCCAGGAACGCCGCCTCATCCGTCGCAAAGGTCTGACTGCGGACGTTCGACAGTTGCGGCGTGTAGGCGTAATCGACAATCGAGAATTTCTGGCCAGGGTTTGCTTTGGCGAATTTCTCCGTGGCCTTTCCCCACAAAAAGCCGACCGTCACAATGACATCGCACTTGCCACCAAGCACGGATGTCATGTTGGGTTCAAAGTCCACCTCGGACGGCGACTCGACGACCTTGGCTCCGATCCCAAGTTCCTTTTTGGCGCGCTGCATCCCGTGCCACGCCGTCTCATTGAAACTACGATCGTCGACGCCACCGGTATCGGTGAGTTCGCATGCGGATATTTTGTTCTCGGCGAAAGCCGGACCGGAAAGAAGGCCGGCAGCAAGAATCGCACCGACGAGAGGTTTATAGACGTTCATTTTAACTCCCTGCTCGAGCCGTCCGACCGCTTCAGCGGGCCTCCAATCAGCTCATTATCCAATAACTACCATCATGTATTCAAAATTGCAATTCATATATTCATTTGCTGGCAAAATGCGAATGCATCGGCCGTCAAGAACGACCGGCCAACAATTCCTTGCCGCCAAAAGAAGTTGGAGGTTTCTGTTTCCGGACTAAGTCACGCAATGGATGCAAATTATTTATTTCAGTATACTGGACTCGCGCGCTCGGCTCCGATACTTGGATGCCCGCCGATGTGAAGAGGTCGAGAAGCCCGTGGCCCGGTGTTGATGTGCTTTGCGGCAAGCGGCCCGCACTCGGCCTGGCAAAACTCGCATTGTCTTAGACAAAGAGCGTCTGAGCGCAGGCGTCGAATGACGAGGGCAGGCAGCGGACGCCCGTTCATCGGCTCGCGGCGGTCGACATTGCCTCGTCCTGCAGCATTTCGCGCGCATCGTAAAAGGACGCTCATGCCAAGATGAGAGCATGTCAGCCTGTCCAGCCAGGGAGCCTCGGAGTGAATGTGTTCGCCGTCCGAGGGTCGAAGGCAGACACGAAACACAGTCGAGTGGTGAAGTCCTTCGGGAAAAACCAAATGAAAAAGTGCAATGGAGAGATTTCATGTCACGCGCGATACTTTGCATCCTGGACAGTGTCGGAATTGGTGGCGCCCCCGACGCCGCAGCTTACGGCAGCCTCGGTGCCGATACGGTGGGTCACATCGCGCGCAACGCAGCAAATGGCAAAGCCGATGCAGAGGGTGTGCGGTCCGGCCGCCTCAGACTGCCGCACCTTAATGCGCTTGGCCTCGGCGCGGCAGCCCTGCTTTCGACGGGATCACTGCCAATCGGCTTTTCGCCTGAGCCTATTCTTGGATTCTATGCTGTCGGCCGTGAGCAATCGAAAGGAAAGGATACTCCTTCTGGACATTGGGAAATCGCAGGTGTTCCGGCAATGGAAGAATGGGGCTATTTTCCTCAAACAATCCCGGCCTTCTCACGCGAGTTTTTGGAAGACATATGTGCAAGGGCGAAGATCAAGGGCACTCTTGCCAACGTCCATGCATCAGGTACGGCGGTGATAGAACAGTATGGCGCGCAGAGCGTACAATCTGGGTTGCCGATATTTTATACCTCAGCCGATAGTGTGCTCCAGATTGCCGCGCATGAGGAAGCGTTTGGACTGCAACAGTTGTATGAGGTGTGCGCAGCTGCGTTCCAGGTCACAGCGCCGATGCGCATTGGCCGCGTGATTGCAAGGCCCTTCATCGGAAACGAAAGAGACGGGTTCAAGCGAACCGGCAATCGCCGTGACTTCGCAATCAAGCCCCCAGAGCCGACCATCCTCGACCGCGTAAAGAACAGTGGCTCGAAGGTTTTCGCGATCGGTAAAATCTCCGACATATTCGCAGGGTGCGGCGTAACCCATGTTCTGAAGGCATCTGGCAACACACGCCTTATGGATCGAACTCTCGAGGCTCTGGCGGATGCGCAAAGCGGAGATCTTATTGTGACGAATTTTGTCGACTTCGACCAGGAGTTCGGCCACCGCCGCGACGTTATAGGCTATGCGAAAGCGCTGGAGGATTTCGACGCTGCTCTACCTAGCTTGCTTGAGCGACTCAAGCCTGACGATCTCCTGATTATAACCGCCGATCATGGAAACGATCCGACCTGGATCGGGAGCGATCACACGCGAGAGCAGGTTCCAATCTTGTGCTACTCGCAACGGATAAAGCCAGGCACCGGAGGTGTCCGAGACAGTTTCGCGGATATCGCCGAAAGCATTGCCAGTTGGCTGGACCTTCCACCTGGCAATCACGGGACAAGCTTCCTTCCTTGTTGATGGAACGCAGGCAAAGGGCAGCCTATCCTCAATCGGAAGCTTCATAATCGGATTAAATAGGTTCGCCAGTCTCCGTTCCATGCCGATCCGTTTCGCAGCGGAGCGCTAAGCAATCCTGTTTGGGAGGCTCATGGGCCAAACCGACCTCTTGGACATCCGACCCGATACTGAGCGGTGCCGTTTCGCAAATGCCTATCCGTGTTCTTGACCGGGCAAGCCAATTCCTGATCCAGCAGGTGATTTACAATGAGGGGCTGAGCGATAGCTCCGCCGCGACCGCTTTCCGCATACTTCTGTTCAGGTTCTACAACAAAATCGAGACATGGGAATCTCGTTGCCGGCGATGCAGGCCCCACAGGAAGGAAAGGCCACTTTTCAGTCCTTTTATACCCTCGTTTAATCGGCCTTACGAAAAGCGAGTGCACGTGCATCACGGGAATACCTGTTCTGGTATTTGAGGATACAAATTGTTATATATGGGATACGTAGTTAGCGTATCCGGACGATCAAAATTACTTTTCGACTACAAATCTGCCTTGACGTCTCATATCGATTTTGTCACGTTAAGATAAAAATACAAAACACATGAAATAGTATCCAGAGGACGGAACAATGAAACGACTAAACATGATATCCGCATTTGCCATCGCCGCGATCACCGTCGCTGGCGCCGTTTCTCCCGCCGCTGCTGAAGAAGCGGTGTCGGTTCGCCTGCGCTGGATCGCGCAGGCCCAGTTCGCAGGCATTTATGTCGCCTTGGACAAAGGTTTCTATAAGGACGCCGGGCTCGACGTGAAGATCAATCCTGGCGGGCCGAACGTCAGCGCCGAAACCATGGTCGCCTCCGGTGCCGACACCTTTGCGATCACTGGCATGACCGATGCCATTCTCTTCGCCCGAGAGAAGGACCTTCCAATCGTCACGATCGGCATGACCCTGGCTACCTCACCCTATGCTTTCGTCGCCCAGGAAGACGCCGGTATCAACTCGGTCAAGGATTTTGCCGGCAAAACCATGTCGGCATGGTTCACGGGCTCGCAGTATCAGCTATACACGGCGCTGACGAATGCAGGTCTCGATCCATCGAAAGAGAAAGTCGTATCGCAACCTTTCTCGATGCAGCCTTTTATTGATGGAAAGTACGACATCTCCACGGTTACAACCTACAACGAGCTTCTGTCTCTTCAGGAGCAAAATATTCCGGTGAAGGTATTTCGTGCCGATGAAAATGGAGTTCGTGGTCAAGACGGCGCCATCATCGCTTCCGAGGAGACGATCAAAGAAAAACCTGAAATCGTGCAGGCTTTCCTCAACGCCACACTCAGGGGGTGGAAGGACGCGATCGAGCATCAGGACGACGCCGTGAACATCATTCTGAAACATGGGACCGCGTTGAACAGAGAACACCAGGTCCGAATGATGGCGGAATACGCAAAGCTGGCAACAGCTGGAGATACTAAGACGAAAGGCATCGGTTACGTGGATCTTGATGCCGCAAAAGCAGTCAATGAGAGCCTGGTGCAATTTAAAGCTCTCAAAGTCCCGCAGGATGTGTCGGCAGCGTTCACAAATCGGTTCTGGGACCAGGTTCCGGCGGAGGACAAGCGCCTATGAACGCTTTCGTAAAAGAGGTCCAGCCGATCCCACACCTTAAGCTTGTCAATCTTGGTAAGCGATTTGGCCCCGTCGTGGCGGTCAAAGGCGTTGAACTCTCCCTACAGCGGGGAGAATTCATAACCTTGATCGGTCCGTCGGGAAGTGGCAAGTCCACCCTGTTCAACATGATTGCCGGCCTCCTCGCGCCGGATGCAGATGGATCGATCGTGATCGACGGCCGCACCCAGGGTTATGGCGAGTTGCTCGGTAAGGTCTCCTTCATGCCCCAGCGTGACCTGCTTCTCCCTTGGCGAACAGTGCTCGACAATGCGATTGTCGCGCTTGAAATCGAAGGCGTCAAAAGGAGAGAGGCGCGCGAACGAGCAAGGGCCCTCTTCCCCGAATTCGGGCTTGCTGGCTTTGAGGACAAGTATCCCCACGAACTCTCTGGGGGTATGCGGCAGAGAGTGGCCCTGATGCGAACCTTTCTATTCGAGCGCGATCTCATTCTGCTCGATGAGCCATTCGGCGCGCTCGACGCACTCACTCGATCCATGATGCAGCTGTGGCTGCTCGATATTTGGGCGCGGCACAAGCGAACCGTGCTGTTCATCACGCACGACATCGATGAGGCGGTCCTGCTGGGGGACAAAGTCGCCGTCATGTCGACTCGTCCCGGCTCGATCAAATACAGCGAGACGATCAATTTGCCCCGGCCCCGAGACGCCGCATTGGCCACCACGAGCGAGTTTGGCGATATCAAGAGACGCCTCTTGGAGGTCGTCGAGGAGGAAAGCCTAAAGACGTTTGATACGGAGCGGTTATGACAGCAGGATCTCTCACGAAATCGGCGATCTTTCCGATTACCCTCATCCTTGTCTGGTGGTTCATCGTACCACTCGCCTCGGTACCGGATCGATATTTACCGGGGCTCGGCGCCGTTGTGGGCAATGCCATGATGGCAATGCCCGAGCTCGTCGCAGCAATCGGGCGGACCGGCCTCGAAGCCCTTCTCGGTTTTGGGCTGGCGGCGGGTGCCGGTGTAGTCTGGGGAACCTTATTTGCGAAAGTCGGATTGCTTGAGCGAGCCGTTCTACCGCTGTTTGTCGCACTTCAGACGATCCCGGTCGTCGCGTTTGGCGCAATCGTGGTCATCTGGTTCGGGAATACTCTGCTTGCGAAGGTGTTCATTTCTTTCTTCCTCGCTTTTTTTCCTATCTCGGTGAACACCCTTCAGGGGTTGAAGGCCGTTAACGGGCAGCGCATTGACTTACTTCGCAGTTTCGGGGCGTCAAGCTGTAAGACCTACCGTTCAGTGGAACTGCCCGCTGCCCTTCCGAATATTGCCGTTGGCCTGAAAACGGGCGTCTCGCTTGCCCTCGTTGGCGCAATCGTCGGCGAGTGGTTCGGAGACACGACAGGGCTAGGCGTCATGCTTCTCCAAGCCCTCTATTTCGAAGACGTCCTTCGAACTTGGGTATTGATCATAACGACCGGTCTCGTCGGTGGTACCTTTTACGGTCTCATCGCCTTGTTTGAGAGAAACTTTATCTGGTGGAGGAGCGAGTGATGCGCAAAGCTGCTTCCCTTTTACCCGCAGCCGGGACACTGCTCGTGGCGCTCGCGGCTTGGCAGCTCACTGTCATTGCCTTCGACATTCAGCCATTCGTTCTTCCGTCTCCGCTAAGTATAGCTGGATTTGTGGGTTCGCAGGCTTCGGAATTGCTTGGCGACCTGACCATCACAATCGGAGAGACCCTGGCGGGCTTCGCTATCGGATCGGCGATCGGGATAGGATCCGCCATCGTGTTTGTCCTGGCCCCGCCGTTCCAGCGCGCTGTCATGCCACTTGCAGTCATGATCAATATGGTGCCAACGGTCGCCTTCGTACCGCTCGCCCTTATTTGGTTTGGAGTGGGGGTCAGCTCGAAAATAGCGATCGCGGCACTGAGCGTCAGCTTTCCGGTGCTCGTCAATACCTTGGCGGGTCTGAACAGTCCTTTGCCCGCACACATCGATCTCTACCGCAGTTTCGGGGCTAGGTCGCTTTCGGTTCTGGCTCGCCTGCGGTTCCCCGCGTCACTCCCTTCAGTTGCGACGGGACTAAAAGTCGGCTTCGCGCGAAGCACGGTGGTCGTCATCGTAACGGAGATGTTGGGCGCCTATTCCGGAATCGGCCAGACGATCTACCGTGCAACCTCGCAGATTGATTCCATCACGGTCTGGTCGGCGGTTGTATTATCTTCGGTGGCAAGTCTTATTCTGTATGGCATTCTGGCGGGCTTGCTTAAGAGGTTCATTTGGTGGGATTAAGCTACTCGAGACTTTCATCGAGCAAGCGGAAATCAGACCGATGGTTTTAAAAGAAAGTATTCGATCGCCAAAAGGCGTTAGCGAAAGCGAGAGCCGTCAAAAGGTGAGCCGATCAGACGAACTGCGCGAAGCTCTAGAGGAGATGATAATCACCGGTCGGCTTCCACCCGGTGCTCGCATCGATGAGGGCGCGTTGGTCGAGCAGTTTCAGGTTTCGCGCACACCAATGCGCGAAGCCATCAAAGCACTTATTGCCACGGGGATGCTTGAGATGCGTCCTAGGCAGGGCGTATCAGTCGCGGCCATTTCAATTCCAAAATTGATGGAAATGTTCGAAACGATGGCTAACCTTGAGGGTATGTGTGCCAAATACGCTGCAAGGCGTGCAACTCCAGATGAAATCGCACGGCTGCTGGAGATTCAGAAGCGTCTTGAAGAGGAACTCGACTCCAACAATCCCGATCGCTTCTACGAGATCAATGCGGAGTTCCATGAACTTCTCTATGATGCCTCGCATACAGAGTTTATTGCCGACCAGACGAGAATGCTGCGCCGCCGCGTCTCGGTGTATCGCAGGCACGTGACCTACCTTCCGGGCCGCATGGCAGCCACGATCGGCGAGCACGGAAAAATCATCGATGCAATAACGGCTAAGGACCCTTTGGCTGCTTCGACAGCTGCGATTGACCATCTCAATCTTCTTGGGGACGATATGGTTGATTTCATAGCCCGGCTCACGAGAACAATGGACGTTTACTAGTGCTGCCGACCCGCCATGCCGGCTGTATACTCGGCTGGACTTCGACGCGTTGGAAACCTGGTCAACGGGCTTCGCTACTGCCGAGCAGTGGTATTTTAGCCTGACAGTCGTGTCTCAGTGCGCGACGAGGCAATGACGGTTCAGAGGATTTGGTCCGCTTCCTGGAATTCGTACCCGGATGATTTTGCCTGCCTTAGCAAGGGACAACAACTCCCCGGTGCGAGAAGTCCCAGCTCAAGGAGAGCCGCGGCAGGCGCGAGAGATAAGCTAAGATCAAATTCAATAAGCATCTTTTTATATTCATAGCATCGATGGATGCCATCCAAAGAAAGAATTTTACTGTCTCGGAGAAACTCCGCTAGAAGTACTTTCATAAAGTCGTAGCCAGTTAAATGTAATTAGTACCCGGCCGCATTGATTGTCGCGGCAAGGAGACTATCCTCTACGATTAATAAAGGAGAAGAAGTATATCTGATAGACAATTGCAAACAATGCTTTCGTATCTGTGTACGTATACAGATAGATCAACTGCATGCCCTCCAGTCCCGCGCCTGCATTTGCATTGCCGGCTGCGGTAATACAAAGTGCTGTTGCTGCTCTTGAACGGCAGTATCTGTATCCAGCCACGCAAGCTTCTTGCTGGCCCCTTTTGCCAGCGGGACGAGACAGCACTTGGTGGCAAACCCGCTTCAGACACAAAAACATTCGCCGTCATTCCTGATCAAGGTCCGGAAGAATGCATTCGCGTAAGGCATCGGTACACAACCAAAAGTGGATAGGTTTTTCGCAGCTGTCGATGACATCTTGGGTGCTGAGATCTCTCGAAGATCGGTCGTATAGCAGCTTCAGTCTCGGCTCTTTTGCGCGTCCATTAGGAATCGCAGAGAGGATAACGGCTGCAAGAATTATTCTCACATCAGCGTGGACCAGCGCTACCCCCTGTGGCAGGGAGCTCAGGTTCATACCGGGGCTTTCGTGGTCTGCCTCAAAGGCCCCGCCATTCAAACTATAGAACATGGGCAAAGCCGTTGAGGCGGGGAAGTTTTTCGTCGGCAGAAGCAGTGAGCAACTGCTCAACAGCCGAACATGCAAGGACGGGCCCACGTAACGCCAACCGCTCCCATCAACGCAACTAGTGCAGATTCAACCTGAGTAGTGATGTTCAGCAAAGAAACACCCCAAGCCGCAGTTCGCTTGAGCCAAGGTCCGGCTCCCGGTCAAAGTTGGAGACAATTGGATGAGAAAAGCCCTCCCTTCGAAGCTAGCCCTCGGCATATTTGATCATTTGGACGACAACGGCAGCGCCATCGAGCGGCAGTACGCAGACCGCCTAAGGCTAGCAGAAACTTGTGATCGGCTCGGATTCTATGCTTACCACTTAGCGGAGTACCATTTTTCCCCGCATGGGAGAAGCCCATCGCCGAATCTGTTCTTATCGAGCGTCGCGCAGCGTACCCGGCAACTTCGTATTGGCCCACTGGTCATGCTGCTTAGCCTTCATCATCCGCTACGTGCGTTTGAGGAGATCTGCATGCTTGACCAATTGAGCGGAGGCAGGGTCGAGTTAGGCATAGGGCGAGGCTCTCTTCCGATCGAGCTAGGTTACTTCGGGATTGATGCGGACGCGGTGCCAGGACGCTATTTCGAAGCCAGCGAAATCTTAGTGGAAGCGATGAGGGGCGGTATTCTTTCTTACCAGGGCCAGCATTTTGAGCTAAACAATGTCCCTTTGACGCTGAGGCCGCATCAACGTCCGCGTCCACCGATGTGGATCGCCACTAACCGACCCGAGTCGGCGCGCTGGGCCGCTGCAAACGACGCAAATATCGCGTGTGTTGGACCTGCCTCATTTGTTCGCAAGATTACCGACGCCTTCCGTTCTGATGGAGGACACAAGACTGACACGGACGACCATGCGTCATTCCTCGGATTACTTCGCATGATCGTAGTCGGGCAGTCTGCAACCCATGCGTATTCGCTCGCAGCTCCTGCTTTCGAACGATGGCTTAAAAGTTTCAAATTCTTGTACGACATCAATGCGATCCCATTTCCACCTAATCTGCCCCTCAACTTCGACGCGGCAATGGAAAGTGAATTGTGTGTGGTCGGAACGGGGGCTTTCGTGCGACGGGCTCTGCTTGATCAGCTAGAAGAAGCGGGTGCCAACTATCTGCTTTGTCAAGTCGCTTTTGGGGATCTGCCTTTGGATGCGTCGCTGCACACCGCCATGACCATTCAATCCGAATTCATGGAACGAGTTGCCTGAGTACGGTAGTCTCTGGCGAGATCAGGTATGCGGGACTTCGTTGCTACCGATGCCTGCCGCGGCCGTGAGCTAAATCCCTTGAGGTGCATCTTGAACGGATAAACAACGCTATCAATTTGTTTACTTTTCCCGAAGGCCGCTTTTAAGGAGCGAAACTGACCACACGAGGGGTTTAGGATGGAGGGTTGCTGGTTGCCGCGCAGAACTGAGCGCAGACGCAATGAAAGGCCGGTAACGACAGCGGCACGGGCATCGCCCGCACTGGAACGTGGGGTGAGGTCTGCCGGTCGTTGCACAATCGCCATGACCGGCCTCTTCTCCGTTTTTACCTGTCCCTTGCGGCGTCTCCCAGGAGGCGGATCATCGGGATGCATTCTGGGTCTGCCGCCGAGATAGAAATGGTCGACTTCCACCGTACCGTCGAGCATGTGCTCGCGCGCCACCATGAGGCGCCGCGTGCGGGTTTCGGAAAAGTCCGGACAGGATTTCCGGTAATCTCCGGACACAGCCGAGGACCAACCTCATCAAACTGTCCGGACTTTAGTGAAACTGCTGTCCGGGATTTAGCGGAATAACTGTCCAGCTTTCGCGCAGCGCGCAGCGCAGCGCATGACCGATCAGCTCTAGGCGGTCGGTTGGCTAACGCCAAGGGTCTCGGCGCGACGGACGGGAGCGGGAAAAAACCGGGGGTCACGCCGCAAGATTTAGCTTTGCCTGCTTAAGTCGACCATCCGCAACGGCGGCTCGGACTTGAAGAACGCGATGAGCGCCAATCGGCGACCAACGCATCTGACGCTTCTTGTTCATGCGGGCATTGACGAGGCTGTTGGCATCACTTTCAGCCGGTGAGCTAGATATCGGCAAGCCCGACCAGTGCCGCTGGCAGTAGTTGACGATCGAAGCTTCGTTCTGGATCACGTAAGTGCGCAAATTGTTGATCAGTTCATATTGTCGCCTGACTTTGCCGTTCGCATCGCGCAGCCCGGCGTGCTGATCCAATTGGGCAAGCATCTGCTTTACGGCCTCGGTTGCCGCTCGGACATATCCCCTCCATAGGAGATGTCGATGCCTTGGTACATGCACCGCAACGTCTCGAAGATAGACGTTCAGATCCTGGAGATACTTGATGCTCTCCCACGCCTGTTCAATGTGCCGCAGCCGCATCGATAGATGAAACCAGTCAAGAATATGTGTAATGGGCTGGCGTGTTGCGCTGACAACGATGCTTTGCAAGCCAACTTCTCCGTCGCTGAAGACCATGACATCTCCGCCGGACAAGCCTCATCGACACTTCTCTTAACGTTGCAATTTCGCGACGCTGTCGAACGCCGTCCACCCCCACAAGCTCGACGGAGATTATCATCTTCAATTGTGCGGTCAACGAGTACCCTTTCCAAAAGCACTCGATTACCTGAATACCCTTACCCCCACGTTTTTCCCGCTCTCATCAGCACAGCCCCTTACTCCCGTTCGCCAACTGGTCGCACTTGCATGGAGACGGCACGCTCAGGAATGGACGTTATGAAGGCGCCGACGACGATGGTCGCTGCTGCAATCATGCCCGGCCCTGTCAGCCATTCTCCGAAGAACAACGCTGCGAGGAGCGCTGAAAAGAAGGGCTCACTCGATTCGATGACCTGCGTCTTGTATGCCTCAATATGCTGAAGCGCGAGTATCGTGCAGTAGAACCCGCAGAGTGATGGGATAATCCCCAACGATAGCAAGCTTGGAAGTGCGTTTGCTGACGGGATTGGCGCTCCACTCCAAGCATAGGGAACAGCGAGCATAACAAAGCCATAAGCCAGGAACCACCAGAAGGTTTCCAGGGACGAGCGAAGCTTGAAGAACTTCCAGCTGAATATAAAACTGGCGTATCCTAGCCCCGCGACAAGCGCAAGGCTGACACCCATTGTACTTCCGGTCGTTAGGCCATCACCGGCAATCAGGAAGTAACCTCCAAGAAAAACCATGATCATGGCGAACGCCTTTCGCGTGGTTATCCTTTCCCTAAGGATGAGGATGTCGAGCGCGATTGCACCCAGACCGCCAGCGAAAACAAGGATGGCGACCAGTGGGATTGGGGCGTAGGCAAAAGCTTGAGTTTCGAAATGATAAAGCGTGAAGATGCCAAGTGCGGAGCAGACGGCGATCTTCCATGACCCCTTGAATGCGGAAACCAATCGTGCCAAGCCCCCCGACCGTAAAAGGATGGCGATCGAGACCAGCCAAAGTGCGATGCCGCAGCGCCAAAATGCTACCGCAGTGTGATCAAGGCCGTTATTAAAGGCAGATCGGGAAAACACCCCGACGGTTCCGTTGGACAGAGCTGCAAGCAGTGCAAAACCGGCCCCCGCGATTGACGAACGATAAGCGTTTCTCATGGGCGTAACTTTGTTGCTGTCATGTGCGAGCGGCAGGCTTCGCCGAATGCACGGAAGACTTCGACGCTGAGCCAATCCTCAGCATGAAACCATTCAGGATGCCATTGCACGGCGGCGGCAAAGGTTGTGGCATCTTTTACAGATACAGCTTCGATGACGCCATCCACGCACCGCGCATCAACCGCAAGGCCGTCCGCCAAACGAGCGATCCCCTGGCGATGCAGAGTGTTGACCAGGACTGCACCCTTTTGCGAGCGGCGGATACATTCGGCGATGTAGCCGTTTCCTTCGGCTAGGATTGCATGAGAGGGCGCGTATTGAAGGTCGCGCGGGAGTGCGAGGTTTTCCATATGGGGGATCCGTCCTTCGCCTTTAGAAATGTCGCTTGAGAGAGTGCCGCCGAGCGCGACGTTGAGTTCCTGCAACCCACGGCAGATTCCGAACAGCGGAATACCCGATGATAGAGCAATCTTGATCGCAGCAATGCTTGTTTTGTCCCGGTTGAGATCGAGCGTCTCTGAACAAGCTTCTGGCCCCCCATAGAGTGAAGGCGATACATTCGACTCCGCCCCAGTCAGCAGCACCCCATTGAGGACCGAAAGGCACGCCTGCAAATCCTCTTCAGCAAGTCCCCCTGGGATCATGAGCGGTGAGACACCCGCGGTCGAACGCAGAGCTTCGAGATAACGAACGCGCACGGTCTCATAGCCGACGCTGTCCATGGTGCGGCCGTCGGAAACGACACCAACGATCGCAGGGCGGTTGTCTACTATTGCGGCCACGATTAGGAGTCCTCTAGCGCTTGCCCGATATCGGCGATGATATCCTCGATGTGCTCAAGCCCGACGGAGATCCGGATTGTTCCGTCACGAACGCCAGCAGCAAGACGCGCTTCGCGCGGGACTGAAGCATGTGTCGTCGAGGCTGGATGCGTGGCGAGCGTTCTAGCGTCGCCAATATTTGAAACATGGTAGGCAAGTCGCAGGCGCTCGATAAAACGGCGCCCGGCCTGGATGCCTCCAGCGATCTCGAACACGATCATGGGGCCACCAGAGTCGCCCATGTTTTGCTCGGCGCGATGCCGTTCGACCGTCCCGCCAAAAGCTGGATACGTCACCTCCACAACGCCAGGATGTGCATTCAGATACTCGGCGAGGTGGCGGGCGTTAGAGCAATGTCGTGGCATTCGCAAGGCTAGCGTTTCCAGTCCTTGGATGCAGAGAAAAGATGCGAATGGCGACGGGCAGGGTCCAAAGTCGCGCATGAGCGTGTTCCGCATCTTGAGCAGAAACGGGCTGGCCGCATAGGGACCTGACAGGTCGCGCGCTGCATCAAGCCAGAGGATGTTGCCATGGGAGCCGTCAGGTCGTGTCATCAACGGAAAACGGTCGGAATGAGCAGTCCAATCGAAGGTGCCGCCATCAACGATGACGCCGCCAATCGTGGTGCCGTGGCCGCAAATATATTTAGAAGTGGAGTGCACGATTACATGGGCGCCTAGCTCAAGTGGGCGCGAGATGAGGGGCGTCAACGTGTTGTCGATGATCAGTGGAATCCCGAGGTCACGCGCGATCGCCCCGACCTCAACGATCGGGAAGGGACTGAGCTTCGGATTGGGAAGGGCTTCGGCAAACCAACAGCGCGTACGGTCGTCCGAGGCTTCGCGGAAACGTTCGGGATCGCTCGGATCGACGAAGCGGGTTTCGATCCCAAGCCGCTGAAACGTGCTGGTGAGCAGATTGATTGTTCCGCCATACAAGTGAGCAGAGCTTACGATATTATCTCCAGCAGCGGCAATGTTCAGGATCGCAAGCATAATCGCGGCTTGCCCTGACGAGGTCGCTAAAGCGGCGACGCCACCCTCCAGAGCCGCAACGCGTTGCTCGAATATATCCGTTGTCGGATTCATCAACCGCGAATAAGTGCGCCCCTCGCGGCGGAGGTCGAAGACGTCTGATGCGTGATCAATGGATTCGAACGCATAGGCATTGGAGAGATAAATCGGTACAGTCGTGGCCAGAGTCGCCGGGTCGCATCGGTAACCGCCATGCAGAACTATCGTCTCCGCATGCATGGGTGGCGTTGGACCGAATTGTGTTGCAGGGTCATTTTTCTGGGGATTCGTCAACATTAGGTCACTCCGGGAGATACAATCTTGTGTATGCGTAGCGTTCAAGCCGGTAATCCCGCACTTTCGGCGAAGCGCCTTCGGTTCTGATCGCGAATTAGTTTCAGGATCGAAGGCTCACCATTTTCACCAGACTGGAAGATCCCGCCCGTTTCGGAACAATGCGCCGCATAGACGGGGTCCCTCATGCGGATGGCATGTGCTTCGGGCAAGCGCCAGAATGGAGTTGTCGGATCGAGGTGATGATCGAGGTGATAGTTGTCGTTATTGATCGCGGTCAGCCACTTCTCTAAATGGCGGCTGCGGCGGTTCCGGGCCATATTCAGGTTGACGGTCTGGTTGTCGATGGAGCTGCAATGCTCAGACATCTCGATAAACCAGCCGATGATATGAAATGACGTGAGGTAGGGAACGACCCAGAGAAGGACTACTTCAGACAAGTAGCCGTATGCTAGAGCCAGCATGGCGTTACAAGCCCAGAACGCGTAGAAACCCCAACGATCAAACTCGTAGCGCCATTTTTCTCCGCGCTTCACCCGCACTGAGCTTTCCTTGCCAGAAAGGCTATCGAGGATCATCTGGTATCTATTGCGCACTAGATACTTCAGATACGCGTAGGTTTTCGATCCAAGCAGGGGCAGGATGATGACCTTCCAAACGAAAGAGCGATCCGTCTGAGGTGTAAAGACGCCTTCGGCGATGAAGAATTCCAGGTCAGGATCGGCATCGGCCCTCCCGAGGAAGGGATGATGCGTGTGGACGTGCGATTCCTTATAAGCGAAGTAGCGTTGAAAGATGGGCCAAGCTGTCGGCAGCGTGCCGAGGAGGAGGTTCAGCAGACGATTTTTTGTCAGCACCCCGTGCGCGGAATCGTGCAAAATGGTTGAGATACCTCGCTGATGGGCCCCGATGATTATCAGCGCAAGGGGGTAGAACCACCAGCTCACCCCAATAACCAGCCACATGGAGGCGGCGATCACGGCATAATCCTTCATGATATAAAGCGGGCCATGCCAATTATCAGTTTCAAGAGTCTTGATGTCAGAAATGACGGACCGATCGAAGCGGTAGTGGGCGTAGCGGTCGGGCGCTTCGATTCCGTTGTAGAGCGGTTGAGCACGAGCGTTCATGAATGCACCTTTTGCCGAGAATAGCAGCGCGATTCGGCGGTATAGTCGCCGACAAACCGGTCAATGAGATCAGCTTTGACGTTTGGCATAACAATCGCATGGGCAGAGTCCCCGTGGCATGCGAGCTGGTATTCTTTGACCAGCCTCTCGGACGGTTTCGGAAACACAACCGTCAAGGACCATGGATTGAGCAGTACCGGGACACCGGCCGAGCGGAGCGCTCCCGCTAAGTCACCCGCCCGCTCGATGCATATTTGGGCATTCTGGCGAAAACCGGCAACGCCAAGGCGCGTCAGGCGGTTCCAGATGGCGAGAACGGCATGGCCGTTTCGCGATCCCATGAGGGTCGTATCATCGGAACGCAAGTAGCTCACAACGGACGCCACTCGACGGACATGTTCACGACGTGCAACGAGGACGCCGCAGGGCATCGGCGTGCCAATCATTTTGTGTCCCGAGGTTGAGATGCTGTCAACCCTGTGCCGGAAGGAGGGGCGGATACCGCTTGGTGACTCATCGACAAACGGAAGTATCATTGCATTCAGGGCACCGTCGACGTGGATAAATCGCCGGCTCGGATCGATCCCGACTTGGTCCAGGGCACCAATGGAGCACCCGATATCGTCGTGCGCCCCTTTCATGGTTGTTCCACAGGTCAATGCGAGAATGACGCTGCGATGACGATTTGCGTGAATAACCTCTCGGAGAGCATCCTGACAAATGGCGCCGGAATGGTCGGCCTCGCAGGTCACAGCCTCGATCCGTAAGATTTTGGCCGCCTTTGGAAGCGAGTAGTGCGCCTCAGTGGAGTGTATCAGGACAGGGTTATCAAGGGTCTCGCGGGCAATGTATATCGCCCAGAGATTACCTTCAGTTCCGCTCGCGCCTACTACCCCCCAGTATTCTTCGGGATCGGGACACTCCCAAACCCGCATCATCCAGTCGACCACTTCGCGCTCAACGTCGCAGACCTCTGTCGCATAGTGTGAACCGACGTATGGATCACCCAAATTATTTATTAGAAAGTTAGTAAATTGAGATATTGGTCGGGCGTCAAAGTCTAGATTATAAGGGTAACCTAAGTGCTTGTCGCGCCTGTCAGCGAATTTCTTAGCAAGGCTGTCCAGAGTCACATCGATATCGTCAAACATAAGCTTTACGCCCAATACCCGCGTTGATTTCGACTATGTATAAGCTATAGCACGAGACACTTTTATGCTATAACTATTGTGTAGCGTGACACTTTTTGGAGGTAATATGCTGCTGAAATCGCCTTGGGAGCCACGACTCGCCAAAGGCAATGAGCCCATTTATCATCGGCTCGCCGCTGCGATCGCGGAGGATCTGATAAGTGGAAAGATCCCCCCCGGCGCGCGGCTGCCGGCCCAAAGGGACTTGAGCTACCGACTAAGCGTTGGTTTGGGAACGGTAACGAAGGCCTATGCACTGCTGGAGCGCCAGGGCCTAGCCTCATCGGTCCACGGCTGCGGCATGTTCGCGACCGGCCAAAACCTCGCGATCACCGAGACAATCGACCTAAGCGTGAACGTACCTCCAAACATTCTGTCGGACCGATTGCTGAGTGGGACACTGGCTACGCTTGCGTCGGCGATAGACGCCAAGACCTTCGGAGCCTATGCCCCTCCGCAGGGAGACCTTCAGCATCGTCTAGCACTCGCGGGATGGCTGCAACGCTACAGCGCCTCCGTGGATGCTGAGCGGATGATCCTCTGTAACGGGGGCCAGCAAGCACTTTGTGTTGTGCTCGCGACGATGGTCGCGCCGGATGTTTGCATAATGACCGACGATCTTCCGTTTCCCGGTCTCCGGAGGATCGCTGGTCTATTGGGCCTTGAACTACTCGGGCTAGGAACTGATCATGAGGGCATCCTGCCATCGGCGCTCGACAGGACCGCGTGCGAGGTCGCGGCGAAGAAGAAGCGTCTGGTGTTATTCACGAACCCGACTGCACAGAATCCAACCGGCAAGACAATGTCGCGCTCGCGGCTGAGGGATATTGCGGGCATTTGCAAACACCGAGATATATTGATCATCGAAGATGACGTATACTCAGCCTTCTCCGCCCCCGATCATCTCTGTTTTCTCGATCTAGCGCCTGAAAGAACTTACTATATCAGCAGCTTAGCCAAGATACTCACGCCTGGGTTGCGCATCGGTATTCTAATCGCGCCATCCAACCAACTAGATGAGCTCGCGCACGTGATCCGTGCGCAAGGGTCCGGCGCCTCTCCGATTGCAAGCGTTGTCATGCATCGATGGGTCGTGGACGGCGTCGCATCCCATATCGCGTCGATGACATATTCAGAAGCGGTTGCTCGCAACGAGCTAGCTGCTTCAGTCTTTGCGTCCATAACGGATGCTTGGATTGGAAACGGATTCCACATGTTCCTCCCGATGCGCCACTCTGCGGCGGTCGCCCTTGCTGACGCTGCACGCGAAAACCGTATATTAGTAACCGAGCCTGCACTTTCCCTATTAACGGAAAGTGATCAAAGTGGGATTCGCCTTTGCCTCGGTGCGCCTACTCGTGTTGAACTTAGTGCGGCGCTGAGAAAGATTGCGACTCTGCTTATTTGAGGCAGAACGGACCGCATTCTAATAGTCCGCGGGATTGAACATGAGAACGTATGGAGGATTCCGCCAAGCCAGCGGACATCTACGTTCAGGCTCTCTAAGACAGGCAGCTTTTTACCGATTTCACGGGTAGCGTCGAAACCGAGAGCGGGAAAAACGGGGGGGTAAGGGTATTCAGGTAATCGAGTGCTTTGGAAAGGGTACTCGTTGACCGCACAATTGAAGATGATCATCTCCGTCGAGCTTGTGGGGGTGGACGGCGTTCGACAGCGTCGCGAAATTGCCAACGTTAAGAGAAGTGTCGATGAGGCTCGTCTCGACGATTTTGGCCTCTCCCTGGAAGAAGCCAAAGAAATTCAGCTGCATCTGCAGAAGGAGCTGACGCGCTTTCAGACGGATCAGGCCGCCCAGCATGATCGAAATGACGCCTCCGGCGTTCACGAAAAGATCGGGAAGGATGACAATACCCTTCTCCAAGCGGCGATTTCAACCTGATCTGCCGACGGCCACTTTCCCGGACCCGCGCCGGGCGTCCTGATTTACCGAAGCTCGATCGCGCGTTGTTCGGCTGCCCTGACACATCGGTCGAGCAGCTCAGGGAGCCCTTTTGGCCCTTCAAGCACCGAGAGGCCCGCCTCCGTCGTTCCCTTGGGGCTGGTTACGGCCCGCTTCAGATCGATCGCGCTGCGTTGATCGCGCTCGAGCATGCGACCAGCGCCCACGACGGTCTGCCGAGCGAGTGCCGCCGCCAGTTCGGCCGGCAACCCGATCTCCACAGCAGCCGCCTCGAGGTATTGCGTGAAGGCAAACACATATCCAGGTCCGCTGCCGGCAACGGCCGTGACTTTATCGATGTCGTGTTCGTCAGAGACCCAATGGAAGCGGCCAACGGCTTCAAAGACGCGTTCGACGCGCTCGAGAACATCCACGTCGACAAGGTTATCCGCATAGCCCACAGTCATCCCCGCTCCTACGGAAGCGGCAAGATTGGGCATTACGCGGATCAGCCTTGCGTGTTGTCCTGCAACCTCTCTCATCGTTGCCAAGCTGACGCCAGCGGCAATGGAAACTATTGGGGCCCCAGCAAGGCTGGCCTGACAAGCCTGCAAGGCGTCGCCGACGTAATTCGGTTTGACACCGATGATGATAATGTCAAAGCGCCGCTTCGTTAATTGGGCAAGGTCTGAGAATACCTGCACCCGGCTGCCTGGCGGCAGAAGCGATTTCGCGCGCTGTGCGTCAGGATCGACCGCGACGACATCTTCGTCCCGGTTTTGATCGACTCCGGAGGCGATAGCTGCGCCCATATTGCCGCAGCCAAGGACTAGAACGCTCATGGGGATGTCCTTTGCAGATGTTAGTGGGCGCTTGAGGCGATGAACTGCCTGAAACGTTCGGAGCGCGTATTGCCAAACAATTCGTCCGGGGTGCCGTCGGCTTCGACTTCACCTTTGTGGAGGAAGAGCACGCGATTGGATACGTTGCGGGCGAAAGCCATTTCGTGCGTGACCACGAGCATGGTTCGGCCTTCCTCAGCCAGTCCACGCATCACTTTCAGGACTTCACCCACCAGTTCGGGATCAAGGGCGGAGGTAGGCTCATCAAACAACATCACTTTTGGATTCATAGCCAAGGCACGGGCAATGGCTGCGCGTTGCTGCTGGCCGCCCGACAGGTGACTTGGATAATAGTTGCGCCGCTCTGCGAGTCCCACTTTCTCCAAAAGCTCCTCAGCCCGCGCAATGCATTCGCTTCGCGGCCGTCGGAGAACGTGGACAGGCGCCTCGATGATGTTTTCGAGAACCGTCATATGGGACCAGAGATTGAAGCTCTGGAACACCATGCCGAGTTCAGCGCGGATCGCGTCGACCTGGCGACGGTCAGCGGGCTCGCTGCTTCCATCCCGTCTGGTCTTCATGAGGATCGTATGGCCGCCGACCGTAATCGTCCCGGTGCTTGGTGTCTCCAGCATGTTTATGCAGCGCAGAAACGTGCTTTTCCCGGATCCGCTTGACCCGAGGATCGAGATCACGTCACCCTGGTGAGCCTCGAGCGAGATACCTTTGAGGACCTCGTGTGAGCCGAAAGATTTCCGAAGATCCTTTATGATCAATGCTGCATTTCTGTTCTGTGTCATTGGTTTTTCCTCAAAGAGCGTGAACTGTCGCACCGCCGGTGGGTCGAGCCCGCAAGTGCGGGGATAGGCGCCGCTCGAGCACCCCGAGCGCTTGGACCAAGAAGAAGTTCAGGAGGAGATATATGGCCGCCGCACACAAGAAGATCTCAAAGGTCCGGTATGTCGAACTGATCATCTTGTTTGCAATTCCGGTGACCTCCCAAACCGTCACCAGACTGGCCAATGAAGTCGACTTCATCATCGAAACAAGTTCGGTTGAGTATGCCGGCAGACAATGACGAAATGCGATCGGTCCGACTATGCGCCGGAAGAGGAGGAATCCGGACATGCCGTAGGCCTTGCCCGCTTCGACCTCCTTGGCGGGCACCGCGCGCAGTCCCCCTCGGAAAACCTCGGCAGTATAAGCCGCCGTACACAATGCCAACGAGATACAAGCGCAATAGAATGGCTCCCTGAGAATGGGCCATACCACGCTGTGGCGGACGATTGGAAACTGTCCGAGGCCATAATAGAGCAGGAACATCTGCATCAAGAGCGGTGACCCACGGAATATAAATATATAGGATCGTGCGAAGCCGCGAGCGGCGACGTTGCTGCTGACACGCAAGTATGTCAGCAGTAGCGCCAGAAGGCCTCCGGCGGTAACCGAGATCGCGAAAAGGGCGACAGTCACAGGCAGCACCTCGAGAAGGGCCTGCATAACTTGCTCAAGAAAGACGAGATCCATCTTCACGCCTCTTCCGTGCGAGGCTTGAAGGCCTTGTCCGTAACGCTTTCAGCCTTTTCAACAACTTGGTTCGATACTGCTGTCAACATCAGGTAAAGCGTTGCCCCCGCCACATAAAACAGGAAGTATTCCCGGGAGGTTCTGGCAGCAACGTCAGTGGTCCTCATGATTTCCGCCAGGCCGGTAACCGAGACCAGTGCCGAATCCTTCAGGCTCATCTGCCAAACGTTGTTGAGGCCCGGCAGGGAAAAGCGCATGATTTGCGGTATCAGTATCCTGCGTAGCCGAAGCAGGCGCGGCATGCCGATGGCGACGGCTGCCTCTATTTCACCCTTCGAAACCGCGAGGTAGGCGCCTCTGTAGACCTCGGCCTGATACGCAGCACAGATCAAGCCGACGCCCAATGCGCCGGCAACGAAAGGCGGTATCCCGACGAAGCCTGCAACGCCGCTTATATGGAATATGCCGCTAAGAAGTGACGATCCGCCAAAATAGCAGAGATAGATGATCAATAGTTCCGGCACGCCGCGAAAGACGACGGTGTAGCACTCACCCAACAGGTTCGCCGGCAGTGATCGCGAGAGCTTGGCCCAGGCGATCAGCGCGCCAAGAACTGCCCCGATGATCAGCGCTGCAAGTGTCACAGCAAGCGTCATCACGGCCCCTTGAAGCAGCAGACCGCCCCAGCCGCCCTTGCCAAATCCAAGCAAGAATAGGTCGCTCATTTTCAGATTTCCGTAGATTTGGCCACGCAAGGGCAGCTGAAGCGTGATCCGGTTACGGGCTCACGTCGCGTTTGAACCACTTCTGAGCCAGCGTCTTGACGGTGCCATCGGCCAATGCCGCTTTGATTGCGCCGTCGAACTTGGTTTTGAGATCCGCGTCATCCGTACGGAACGCCAAAGCCTGCCCGCCGCCCCAGATGGCCCCACCAACTTCGGGGCCCGAAAAAGCTAGATCTGCATTGTCGGGCTTGGCCAAAGCGGATCCGAAATAGGTCGCATCATCGAATGCCACATCAATTCGACCGGCCGTGAGGTCAAGATCATGTTCAGGAGGCGTCTTGTATTCTCGAATATCGGCCACATCCCCGAATTTCTTGTGAATGAAGTCGGAGTACACCGTTGATATCTGCACGCCGATCGTCTTGCCGGTCAGTGCTTTGCGAAGTCGGGAAATGACCGCCTCTGCGTCGCTGTCTCCCTTGGCCGCATCATCAAGCTTCAGCACGGTTTTCAGATCGGGCAGTTCATTCAGGGAACCGGTCTTGTTTACGACAAATGCCGCGGGCGTGTTGGCGTAGGGTATCGAGAAGGCCACCTGCTTCTTTCTCTCAGGTGTAATGTTTACACCATCCATTATGACGTCGAACTTCCCGGCCTGCAGACCCGTGAACATGCCATCCCAATCATTGGCAATGAGTTTGCAGCTGAGCTTCGCTTTTTCGCAAAGATACTTTGCAAGTTCGGGTTCGAACCCATCAAGCGTTCCATCAGACCGCGTCAGATTCCATGGTTCGTACGCTCCCTCCAGGGCGATCGTCACCGTGCGACCGTCGTCGGCCGCAGCCACGTAAGAATTGAGTAGCGTGATAGCGAGTGCCAGCGTAGTGGCCTTCGTTATCCCGATCGTGCGCTTCATCATCGAACCTCCCTTAGCTCTGCCTGGCCTCCCGCCAAGGCACGGCGCAAACCAAAATGGTCTGCGCGATCTAAGCTATTTAGAGATCGGTCGATTTCGAGAATATCCTCCCCAAGGAGGACAAAGATACGCTTAGTTCGGACGGCCCGGATCAATCCTATTCGCCATGTTCTAAACTTTCAAAGCAGAATGTCGCGGCGACGCCATCAGCGCAGGCAGCGCGGTGCCTGTCGCGAAATAGCTCCGGGAAAATGGTATCGCGGATGTCCGAAACACCGGCTGTTGTGGTCACAACCCTTTAATGGCGCAACAAGCCCAGTCAGACACCGGGGGCCCGAAGCCCGACCCGAGGGACAACGCCGCTCAACCTATCGGCAAACGATAGCGAACGTTGCCATCCTCTTTGACATAGCGATCGTAGAGACGGCGCGCATGCGTGTTGTCTCGCCGGGCGTGCCAGTAAAATTCGGAGCAGCCCGATTCCTTGGCAACGCAGATGAGGTTGTCGAGCATGGCTCGACCCAGACCCTTCCCGCGGTGTCGCTCGGAAATGAAAAGGTCTTCGAGGTAGCAAACGGGCCGAACTTGCCAGCTGGAAGTCTGAAACTGGATCAGTGCGAAGCCTGTTAGATCGTTTTCGACTTCCAAAACCCTGATCCGCCTCGGCACCAACGGGTTGATTGCCGATTCCCAGGTGCTTTGGGTCGTCTCCTCCTCCAATTGCACCTGATAGAAATCGAGATAAGCCGCCCAAAGCATTCGCCAAGCATTGTAGTCGGCAGGGAGTGCATCTCGGATCGACGGCATGAATGTCCTCTTTCAATGTGACTGCATTTGCAGACCGGACTATCTCATCCGCGATGAAGAACCCAATCCTCCCGGAGTGGGACAACCTTTGCTGGACGCGAGATGTCCTTCGAAGATCCCGACGTCGCTCAGCGTCCAGCGAGGCAGTTTCGCGCCTCCGGAAGGAGTTCCAAGAAGGGGATTCATTTACGTGGCCGCGGGCTCATAATCGCCCGGCGCGTCACGTCACCAGCTAGCGGCCACTTGCCTGGCCCGAAGACTGGAGAGCGGTTCGCGCCGTTTCAGCGGGGCACAATTGCTATGGCTCGGGCGGGAAATCCGGACCCGCCTTTCGGCTTTGGCCATGAAGCCATAACGAGGGCACCAGCCTCCGGCACCTTGTCCAGATTCCGCAATAGTTCGATCTGCCACGCATTCTGCTGCAGTACGAACAACTCGAGGCCGCTGTCGCCTCTGGAGACGGCCAGACCCGGATCAGTGTCTATCTGCTCGTGGCCGATCGCCGTTACCCCGCGTTCGAGGAGCAGTATCTCCAACACGGATTTGGACCAGCCCGGCGTGTGCGAGAGACCGTCCTGATCCCGGTTTGCAAATTTTTCGGCGTCCGGCCATCTGGTGTACCAATCCGTCCTGAGTGCAACAAAGCAACCCGAGGGAATGCGGCCATGCCGCTCTTCCCATTCAGTCAGATCCTCCACCGTCGGGGTAGCATCGGGATCTCGTGCGACCCTTTCCGAAATATCGATGACGACGAGCGGCAGGAGCATCTCTGAAACCGGAAGCTCATCGATTGTGCGTCCGCCATCGACGAAATGAACAGGCGGGTCGACGTGCGTCCCCCACTGACCGACGAAGCTATAGCGATGGACCTGCGCGATATCGCCTCTGTCGAAATCCATCACAAGCATCCGCTCCTCATCGGGGAAGCTTGAAAACCGCGGCTGACCCGGACCGAACGCGTGGGTCAGGTCTACGAAGTCAGCCGAGGAGATCACCTCCCGATAGATATCCCACAAAGGGTTTCGGGAGGAACGGGTCATGGTGCCGGCACGAAAGAAGGGGCTTCTTCCGAAGCAAGGTAGAGCTTACCGTCCTTCACGCCGATGACGGTCACGGACTTCTCCGGCACTGGGTTGCCGTCCTTGTAGGTGATCGTACCAGTGACACCTTCAAGCCCAGCAGTCGTCTTGATGGCCTCGTGAATTTTTGCCGAGTCGTCACTGCCGGCGCGCTTGATGGCGTCCGCCATCAGCTTCATGGCGTCATAGCCAAGGGCTGCGAACGTGTTCTCCGGAGCACGCCCATACGCATCCTTGTAGGCTTTCATGAACGCGGCGACCTTCGGCGAAGCGCCATCACCTATGAAACTGTGGGTCGTGAAATAGGTATTGTTGGCAGCCGGGCCGCCCATCTCCAAAAGAAGCGGCGTGTCGTAGCCGTCACCGCCGACGACAGGGATATCGACCCCGGCTTGGCGCAGTTGCTTGAGGATAAGGCCGATCTCGTCGCCTCCAGCCGAGATGAAAATGAAATCCGGCTTCTCGCCCAGGGCTTTGATTTTCGTCACCTGGGCGGTGAAGTTCTTGTCGCCGGTTTTGTAGGTGTCCGTTCCCAGCAGCTTGCCGCCACCGTTCTCATATGCTTTCGTAAAGTATTCGGCGAGCAGGGTCGTATACTCCATACCCATGTCGGTGATCAGGTACCCCTTCTTGGCATTGAGTTTCTTGAGCGCGAACTCCGCTCCGACCGCCGCCTGGACGTTATCCCCAAAGCAGGCAAGGAAAACCTGCGTGCCGACCTGCAGGGGAAGCTTGGGCGACGTAGCGCCAGGCGTAATCAGAGGTATTTTTGCGGCTTCAATCTGAGGAGCTGCCGCCAGCACGCTGTCCGGATCGGCAAAACCGATAAACGCCTTGACTTTATCGCTCTCGATCATCTGGCTCGTGACCGTCGAGATCGTCGCAGTGTCGCTCTTGGTGTCATAGGTAACAAGGTCGATGGGACGGCCGAGAACACCACCGGCGGCGTTGATCTCCGATACCGCGAGCTTCGCGCCGTTCAACATGGGTCCGTCAAATGACGCCTCGATTCCCGTGATATTGGCCGGAACCCCGATCTTGATCGCATCGGCGGCGGAGGCTGTGGTCGCGAGCATCATCGCGCCCATCATTCCGAGAGTGAGCGTGGCACGCCTGGAAAGGCTTGGCATAGTGTTACCCCTTTTGGTTGGTTATTGCCGAGCTTTTGAACCGAGAGTGAACTCCCGGTCGCCCATGATCCCCTTCGGCCTGAAGATCATGACAACTATGAAGATGAATCCGAGGATGATCTGGCTCGCGCCGAAAACGGCTGGCACTTCCAAAGCACCAATGGTGAAGCCCCTCTCGACGGACCGTAGGACTTCCGTGATCAGCGATATGCAGACGACGCCGATCAGGGCCCCTGAGAGCGACCCCATTCCGCCAAGGACCAACATCGCAACGATGTTCATGGTCATCGCAAAGTAGAACGTCTTCGGCGAAAACGAACCGAGGTAGTGCGCGAAGATCGATCCGCCGACGCCTGCGAAGAATGCACCCACCACAAAGGCAGTCAGACGCGTTCTCAATACGCTTATTCCGACTGCACTGGCGGCGAGTTGGTCGTCGCGGACGGACTTCATCGCCCGACCGAATGGTGAATGGACAAGACGCCACAGGATATAAAAGGTGATGGCGAGCCACCCCACCGCCCACGCCAGATTGGCGTCGACGGGCACCCCTGTGAACGTGCGCGCGCCGCGCGTGAAGTCGCTTGCATTGATCAGGACGACATTCACGATGATGAGAAAACCCATCGTGGCGACGGACACAAAGTTGCCCGATAGTCGCATGAGCGGAAATCCAACGACCACAGCCAACGCTGCGGCGATCAGTCCGGCCACAATGGTGGCTGGAAAGAACCCGAGATGCATTTGCGCGATCAAGAAGGGCAGGTCGGGCAGCAGCGCCGATTTCTGCTGGACGGAAAGGGAGAGAATGCCCGAGGCGTACGCCCCGACCGCAATGAAACCAACGTGACCGAGAGAAAAAACCCCGGTAAAGCCATTGGTCAGCGCAAGCGAAAGCACGAAGATGCCGTTGAGCGCCATAAGAAGGCCTATCCGGCTAACGTAGTCGCTGGCTATTGCAGGCAGAAGCCATGCTGCCAAGATGGCGAGCGCGATGAGGGCGACGCCGATTGCGTGTGACTTCAACATCAGAGCTTGATCTCGCGATTGGGTTGGAGAAGGCCGCCGGGCCTGAACAGCAGGAAAGCGATGAGCAACGCGAAGACGATCGCGTCCCTGTAGGGCGACACGGACGAAGGCAGGAAAGCGACGATCAGAATTTCCAAGGCACCCAACATGTACCCGCCGACCAACGCGCCGGCGATCGAGCCGAAACCGCCGATGATCGCCGCCACAAAAGCTTTCAGCAGCGGAGTAAAGCCCATCTGAGGATCGACCGCCCCCGCCTGAGCTGCCCACAAGACCCCGGCGAGCCCGGCATAGGCCGAGGCGAGCAAGAAGGCGATGATAATCAGCTTGTTGACATTGAGGCCCACGAGCTGCGCAGCATCGGGATCCTCAGCGGCGCCACGCATTCCCAATCCCGCGATGGTACGCGTGGTGAACCAACCAAGCAGTAGCAGCGAACCTGCCGATACCGCGATTGTCATAAGGGTAATGTTCGTGAGGGTGATACCCCCGGTGAGCTGCCACGACCCATCGAGCCACGTCGGTATTGGAAAGTTGCGCGGCGACGAACTGAAGATGACAATACCCACATTCTCCAGAATGTATGTCACCGCGAGACTCGTCAGCAGACGCGCAACATCCGGCGCTTTACGGATGGGTCGATAAGCGATCCGTTCAATCAGGATGCCCAGCATTGAGGCGACAGCGACGCCTATGACGATCGCCGGAATGAATGGAACGCCCGCAGCGATGGACAGAACGGCACCGAAGGCTCCGACCATCATGACGTCCCCATGCGCGAAATTGGTCAAACGCATGATCCCGAATATGATCGAAAGTCCGACCGCGACGAGGGCGTAGAGGCTGCCGAGGCTTACGGCATTGAGGAGCTGTTGAAGCACATAGTCCAGGAAATTCATTGTGATGCTCCCAAGTAGGCCTGAGCAACACGTTCCCCGCCCCGAAGGTCCGACGCGGCGTCGGTAAGCACGACCTGACCATTTCGAAGAACGTATGCGCGATCAGCGAGGTCCAGAGCTAGAGCTGTGTTCTGTTCGACCAGAAGCATCGTCATGCCCCGACGCTTTAGCTCTCGGAGGGCTTCAAAAATATGCCGGACAAGAAGTGGTGCGACGCCGAGGGATGGCTCATCGAGCAGCAAAAGCCGTGGCGAGGCCATCAGTGCCCGCGCCAAAGCGACTTGTTGCTGTTCTCCGCCTGAGAGGGTGCCTGCCAGTTGGGACATACGCTGCTTGATGATCGGAAACAGCGTGAACATGTTGTCGAGATCTGCAGCGATTTGATGAGCGTCCGACCTTGTACTGGCTCCCAGGCGCAGATTGTCGGCAACGCTCAAGCCGCCAAAAAGCCGCCTTCCCTCCGGGCTATGGGAAATGCCAAGCCTGACGATTTTCTCCGGAGTGAGCCCGAGAATACTCGTCCCTTCGAACGTCACGACACCGGATGACGGCCTGGTAAGACCGGACACCGTCCGTAAGGTCGTTGTCTTGCCCGCGCCGTTGGAACCCAACAACGCCACGACCTCCCCATGCCCCACGTTGAGCGTGGCCCCCTTTAGCGCGCGTACGGCGCCGAATGAGACGGTGAGATTTGAAATTTCCAGTAGATTGCCCGCATTGCTATTCATGGCCGAGATAGGCCTCCCTCACCCGCGGGTGCTCGCGCACTTCCTGTGGTGTTCCGACGCAGATAACCTCTCCTGCAGCCAGCACCTGGATGCGCTCGCAGAGATTCATAATCAGGTCCATGTCGTGTTCGACCACGACGACCGTAACGCCTCGGCTGTCCCGGATACGTCTGATCAAGTCGGCGAGCTGTCTGGTCTCCGCCGAATCGAGGCCCGCGGCGGGCTCGTCGAGCAGAAGGATATCGGGGGCGGTCGCCAGCGCTCTGGCGATCTCGAGCCGTCGCTGATCGCCGTAAGGAAGTTCGCAAGCGAGCCGATCGGCTTGCTGTGACAGCCCCACCAAGGAGAGAAGTTCCTCCGTCTGGCGGTTTGCCGTTTGCTGCGTCGTGAAATATTGCCTGGTGAGTAGAACAGCCTCGAAGATATTCGTGGGGTGCCTCAGATGAGCGGCCGCCCTGACATTTTCCCGCACCGTCAGAGATACGAATAGCCGGGAGCCTTGAAACGTTCGAGCCAGGCCTTTTGCGACGACCGCGGATGGCCGCAAACCGCTGATGCGGTCGTGCCTGAAAAACACCTCTCCCGACGTGGGTTTCGAAAAACCCGTGATGCAGTTGAACAGCGTGCTCTTTCCCGACCCGTTCGGGCCGATGACGCCGACGATCTCGCCTTTGCGCAAATCGATCTGATGGTCGCGAAGAGCGATCAACCCTCGGAAGCTTTTGGTGAGCCCTCTGGTTCTGAGCAAAATTTCGTCGCTTGACGCGTCGACCATTCCGCTGCTCCTCCTCTTGTTTTGGGCATATGGCAAGACAATTTCCGAATAGTCAAGTACCTATCCTAATATGAATTTATGCAAGCGATATCGGAGTCCACATCGGATTAAAATATGGAATGGCGCGGTTAATTATGTGTTTTCAAGAGCTTGTGGCATGGCATTTTCAATTCTGCTCAGGAAAGTACCTTGACATATCTTATTCCCGGCAATAGCACTGGGCGAAAATGTAGGAGGATCCCAGCCCATGAGTGATGTCTCGCGCTCCAAGGATTTTTGGCACGACGCGGCAAAATCCGTTCGAATCCCCACCTGCGCGTTTGTCGACGGGAAGCACGTTGATCCGGCGGTCGGGAAGACCTTTGACGCCATAAACCCGGCCACAGGGAAAATACTGGCCGCTGTCGGCGCCTATGATGCCTCCGATGTCGATGCCGCGGTCCGATCGGCGCGCAAAGCCTTCGACAAGGGTGACTGGTCGCGTTGCGATCCCGCCGAGCGCGGCCGTGTCCTGGTGCGCCTGGCGGACCTGATCATGCAGCACCGCGAAGAGCTGGCGCTTCTCGAGACCATGAATATGGGTAAGCTGATAACGGACTCGACCAAGCTGGACGTGCCGAGCGCAGCCGCCGTGTTTCGCTGGTACGGGGAAGCTGTCGACAAGCTTGTGGACGAGGTGATCCCGACCGGCGAAAACCGACTGGCCATGGTGACCCGTGAGCCTGTTGGCGTCGTCGGCGCAGTCGTCCCCTGGAACTTTCCATTGAAAATGGCTGCATGGAAATGCGCGCCGTCATTGGCGGCGGGCAACAGCGTCATTCTAAAGCCCGCCGAACAATCACCGCTGAGCGCTTTGCGACTGGCAGAACTTGCCGCGGAGGCTGGTATTCCCCCGGGCGTTTTCAACGTCCTTTCCGGCTTGGGGACGGATGCGGGGCGGGCAATCGGCCTCCATCCTGACATTGACTGTGTCGCCTTCACGGGCTCCACCGAGGTTGGAAAGATGTTCCTTGGCTATTCCTCCCAATCGAACATGAAGCGGGTCTGGCTGGAATGCGGCGGAAAGAGCGCCAACATCATCTTTCCTGCCGTGGCCGACATCGGAGCGGCTGCGTCCGCCGCAGCGCTTGGAATCTACTTCAACCAGGGCGAAGTATGTTCGGCGACGTCCAGGCTCTACGTTCACGCCTCAATCCATGACGAGTTTGTCGACAGGCTGAAAGGCGAAATTTCGAATTTTCAGCCCGGCGACCCGCTCGACCCCGCGTCCGGAATGGGCGCGCTCGTCAGCGGGGAGCATCTCGAAAAAGTCCGTGGCTATATCGATCTCGGGAAAAAGAGCGCGACGCTGGTTGCGGGCGGCAACAGGGCGTTGACCGACAGCGGAGGCTATTTCGTGGAGCCGACCATCTTCACCAATGTGAAGCCTGGTTCGACGCTGTCGCAGGACGAAATATTCGGTCCGGTTCTGGCCGTCACCCGGTTCGAAAGCGAAGACGAGGCGGTTGGGTATGCAAACGCCTCCATTTACGGCTTGGGCGCATCGATCTGGACAAACGACCTTTCGCAGGCGCACCGCGTTGCCCGGCGACTTCATGCGGGGAGCGTCAGCGTCAACCTTATCGACAACGTCGACGTCAGGACACCGTTCGGCGGCGTAAAGCAATCGGGGACCGGGCGCGACCTATCCCTCCATGCCTTCGACAAGTACACCGAGTTGAAAACGACATGGATCGCGCTTTGACGCACAGCGCTGCCACTCTCACGAATTCGACCCGGCTTTGGAGCTCGATCATGCGCATTGCCGAAATCGGCGCGATCGAAGGAGACGGCAGCTGCCGCCTCTCCCTGACGGACGAAGACAAAGAGGCGCGTGATCTCTTCCGTTCCTGGGTGACCACGGCCGGCTGCGAGGTCCGGATCGACAAGTTCGGCAACATTTATGCGATCCGGCCCGGCGCTCGACAAGATCTACCCGCGGTGCTGATTGGAAGCCACCTCGACACCCAGCCGCATGGTGGTCGCTTCGACGGTGTGCTTGGGGTCATGGCGGGACTCGAAATCGTCCGGGCGCTGAACGACGCCGGGATTGAAACCGAGGCGCCGATCGCCATCGTCAATTGGACCAACGAGGAAGGCGTTCGCTTCAAACCCGGTCTAACGGGATCATGCGGTTTCGTCGGCGCCTTGCCAAGTGGCGACGAAAGTTCGATCTCCAGTTCCGACGGCAGCCGATATTACGCTGAACTCGCTCGCATTGGATATGCCGGGCAGGATTGCCCTCCAGCGATATCGGCCTATTTTGAGATGCATATTGAACAGGGCCCCGTGCTGGAGAAGGCCGGCGCGACTATCGGCATCGTGGAAGGCGTCCAGGGGGTCCGGTGGTTTGAAATCGATTTCCTTGGCCAGGACGCCCATGCCGGGACGACCCCCATGGATAATCGCCGGGACAGCTTTCTCGCGGCGTCGCGATACGCCTTAGGCTTTCTCGAACGAGCTATAGACGTCGACCCTGATGTTCGGGTCACATTCGGCCGTGTCGAAGTCGAGCCGAATTCCACAAACACCATACCCGGTCGCACGAGGCTCGTGCTCGATCTGCGTCATATCGATGAACAAGTTCTCGATAGAGTCGAGCTGCTCATGACCGAACAGGGCGAGCCGCTCAAGGCGCTCGGTTTCGGATTTTCCATCAGCCGAATTATGAATGTTCGACCTGCTTCGTTTGATCGGGACCTTAAAGGCGCGGTCGAGCGAGCGGCATGCTCGCTGTCGATGCCATCGTTGCATCTCCCTAGCGGTGCGATGCACGACGCCAGCAACCTGGCGACCATTGTGCCCTCCGCAATGATTTTCATCCCATCGCGACACGGCATCAGCCACAATCCGCTTGAGTGGTCCGAGCCCATGCATGTAGGGCATGGATGCGAAGTACTGTGCCGTGCGGTCTTAGAGGCCGCCAAGGCTTAGAGGGGAAAAGGCCAGACCATGCAAAACCAGGATCAGTCACTCAAGATCGGCGCAAAGCTCAGGCACGCCCGTCTGCTTATGGGCATCAGCCTAGCGGAGCTCGGCGAGAAGATCGGTGTGACGGAAGGCTACCTCTCGAAGCTCGAAAACGATCGCTCGCAAGCCTCGATGGCGACACTTCACAAACTGGTTCAGGCCCTCGGTTCAAACATGAGCGAGTTGTTCGCGACCCCTGCGGAGGATCACGGGCCGGTGCTTGTCGTGCGTCAGAACGAGAGGGCCCGGCTCGTTACAGGTCATCGACGCGCCGGAAATCAGGTTACCCTCGAAAAACTTGTTCCAAGCGGGCCGGGATACCTTCTGCAGATCAATATCCATGTCGTGGCGGCCGGAGGAGGGAGTTCGGAGCCCATCAGCCACATGGGACAGGAGTTCGGCTACGTCTTGGCTGGGACCCTGGAGCTAACGGTCGACGGTCATCCGGTCGTCCTCCATGAGGGAGATTCCTTCTACTTCGAGTCCCCGCTTCCCCATTCCTACCAGAACCTGGGCGACGGTGAAGCCAGGATACTGTGGGTCAACACGCCGCCAACTTTCTGATCAGAGCCCGCCTTTGAGGTCGTCACCGTGGGCTATCAATTGCCAAGGAACCTTATGAATGAACTATGACGTTGAATCGGTTAGACGAAACTTCCCCGGGCTCCAACGCCAAAAAAACGATCAGCAGGCCGTTTTCCTTGATAATCCCGCCGGAACGCAGGTCGCCGCCTCGGTGATCGAACGCATGACCGATGTGATGATCAATGCGAACGGAAACCTTGGGGGCTTTTTCGATACGTCGCTCGAAGCGGCCTCAAGGGTCGAGGCTGCACACCGGGCGGCGGAGGCCTTCGTAAATGCCTACGAGGAAGGCGAGGTCTTTTTTGGCCAGAGCGCAACCGCCCTAACCTTTGCCATGTCGCGCAGCATAGGCTCGCTGTTGAGCGCCGGCGACGAGATCATACTCTCGCGCATGGATCACGACGCGAACGTCGCCCCGTGGCTGATGCTTGCAGAAGACCTGAACTTGGGCGTCAAGTGGCTGGATTTCTCAACCGAAACCTACGAATTTGATCCCGACGATCTCGTCAAGCTCATCAGCGACAAGACCAGGCTCGTCGCAGTTGGATACGCAAGCAACATCACCGGCACGATAAACAACGTCCAAGAGCTTGCGCAGATCGCACATCGTGTCGGCGCACTCGTCTATGTGGATGCCGTGCAATACGCGCCCCATGGATTGATCGATGTCCAGCGGCTCGGCTGCGATTTCCTCGTGTGCTCCGCCTACAAGTTTTTCGGTCCGCACTATGCCCTTCTTTGGGGCCGCAGATCCGTCCTCGACCGCGTGAGACCCTACAAGGTACGCGCAGCCTCCGACACGTTGCCATGGCGATTTACCAACGGAACGACGAACCGTGAACAATTGGCCGGGGTACATGCCGCAATTGACTACATAGCGTCACTCGGCGACACATTCGCGGGCACCACACCGGCGTCCGGTCTCCGCGAACGTCTGGAAGGTGGCTATAAAGCCATGAAACGCCATGACGATCAGCTGGCTCTCAAGCTGATCGAAGGGCTTCGGGCGCACAACAGAGTGCGGGTTTTGGGGATCACTGATGCCAGGAGCCTCGACCGTCGCGTATCAACTGTGACCTTCGTGGCTGAAGGGATCCCATCGGCCGACATCGCTCGCCACTTGGCTTCAAAGGGTATCCATGTTTGGAGCGGCCACAATTATGGACTGGAAGCAAATCTTCGGCTCGGCATCCTCGAATCGGGTGGCGGGGTGCGGATCGGCCCGGTGCATTACAATACCCTCGAAGAGATCGATCGCACCCTGACAGAGATCTCGGAAACCCTGTCCCGCTAGCTGTTTCGGATTCAAAAAGGAAAGTGCGGGCCGCTCGGCGGCCATCGCGATGATGTGTCCGGCCATGTTCAACTGCGAACAAGTGGCCGGCCTTTCCTGCCGCGGATTGCCCCACAGTCGAGGATTAGAAGCCGGATTACCATCACGCTGCGCTTCCAAAACGGCAGGAAGAGCAAATCGGCAAGGCCGCCAGCTGTCAGCGCAACCGCGGCGCCGCGCCGTGAGCGCCGTCACCGGCTCCTCTCGGAGCGCGGGCTACCAGACGATACGGCTCCGGTAACTCGGCGTCTAGGTGATCTGCTACGGGAGGTCGCTTCCTTGCATCCTGGCAACGTTCGGCCGTTAGGAGAACGGAGCGTCAGGCGCTAACCGCATCTACCTGCTGGAAACAAGCCGGGCCTTGGAGGAGATTGCCAAACTCCGGAGACACTCCCCCACCTGTTAGCGCTGGTGAAGCTCTCTGTCTTTTTATTCGCGCCATCGCCAACCGGCCTGACAAAGCGATTTCCTGTTCCGCTCGTCGCCCAACTAGTAGCTATCGGCGTTTGGCGGGACTACCGCCTAAGCCGTCGTCGGTTCGTGAGATGAAGGGTATGTTGGCGTAATTGCGACAGTCGTCGCACGCTGAACCGCCACGTTTTGGTGGCGTTGGGTCAAGGCAAATCTGTCCCGGCCCAGCTCCAGCTTTCAATTAGCCAAGGATGTTGCGAACTGTTCGCATGAAAATTCCCGCCCCAATACCGATCAGGGCATCCGGATAGTCAAAGTCGGGGTTGTGAAGACCGGGGTGATCCACTCCTGCACCAAGAAAGAACATCGCCGACGGCGCGACGCGTCCGAACACTCCGAAGTCCTCTCCGGCTCGCATGGGCAATATCCCATTGCCATCATCGAAGCTCACGCCTTCGTCCACCATGGCTTTTCTTAGTTCGGCAACTGCCTGGGACGCATTGCTGCTTTGGGGGAACACGTCTTCATACTCTATGTTCACAGCTAGTCCGGCCGCTTCAGCTTCAAGGTGAACGAGCCTTTCAGCCGCTGTGACCAGCCCCACCATCGCGTCATCAGAAAGGGCTCGGAGTGTCGCCCAAATCTCAGCATATCCAGGGCTAATACCGAAGGCTCGTTCGCCTAATCTGGCATAGGTAATTGTCACCTGCAGGAAACGCTCATCTACGGTCATGCCGCGGCCCAAAGCCGTGAGCGCCTCAAGGAGCCTTGCAACAGCGAACGTTGGTGCTGTTCCTTCCTCTGGCGAGGCGGCGTGGGCAGTCTTTCCGGTCAATGCGATCTTTAATCCTCGCGACGCGCAGTTGACGGGACCCTCCCTCAATGCGCTGTGCCCTAGAGGCAGCCCTGGAAAATTATGGAGCGAAAAGATCAGGTCTGGCCTGATTGCCGCGAACTTAGCGTCGGCGACCACCGCCGCCGCGCCTACCCCGTTCTCCTCCGATGGCTGGAACATCAGGACCACTCTTCCGCGCGAAGAGCGCCTTTCGCCAAGTCCCTTGGCGAGCGCAATGAGAGTGGCCGTGTGTCCATCGTGGCCACAAAGATGGCCCTTACCGGGAATGTCGGATCGGTAGGGAAGGTCGGAAATTTCGTCTATCGGCAATGCGTCGAGCTCGGAGCGGAACATCAGGCATGGTCCATCTTCCTTGCCTGAAAAGATCGCCGCAACACCGTGCCCGCCGACCCCGGATAAAACCTCGTCCGCGCCAATGGCGCGAAGCGCATCGATGACTGCGCTTGCCGTCTCGACTTCTTCGCCAGAAATCTCCGGGCGGCGATGGAGGCTATGTCTGAACGTCGTAATTTCAGCAAGCTGCTCGCTCGTTAGAAACAACTCTGAACTCCTTGGAAATGGTTGGTCGAGCGCCATGTTCTCACGACGCCAAATGCTTGCGCAGAAAGCCCTTCGTGCGCTCCTCTCGAGGATTGACAAATATCTCGTCCGGAGGTCCTTGTTCGACGACCACGCCGGCGTCCATGAACATGACATGGTCGGAAACCTCGGCGGCAAACCGCATTTCGTGCGTGACAATCAGCATCGTCATGTGTTCGCTCGCGAGCTGCTTCATGACGAGGTTGACCTCATCGACCAGTTCTGGATCGAGCGCCGATGTGGCCTCGTCGAACAGCATCACCTTCGGCTGCATTGCCAGAGCCCGCGCGATGGCGACGCGTTGCTTCTGTCCACCAGACAAGCGGGCTGGAAACACATTTCCCTTGTCCGACAGACCGACTTTCGCCAGCAGCATTTGTCCGCGGTCTTCAGCTTCCTTCTGCGATAGCCCCTTCAGCCGAATGGGACCGATCGTGATGTTCTGCAGCGCTGTCAGATGCGGGAACAGATTGAACTGCTGAAACACCATGCCCATCTGCTGTCGGATCTGGTTTATGTGCTTTTCGAAAGCGCGCCCCTTAAGCGGCCGGTTCACTTGCTGGCCGTCGAGCCAAATCTCGCCGCCTGATATTGCCTCCAGCATATTGATCGAGCGAAGCAGGGTGCTCTTGCCGGAGCCGCTCGGACCGATGATCGAGACAATTTTTCCCCGCTCAACGCTGAGATCAATTCCCTTCAACACTTCGAGGCTGCCGTAGGACTTACGGATCTGTTGCAACTTGATCATGGTTGAATTTGCTTTCATCGGATTTCCTCCGCTCTTCTGGCGGCGCCGGCGAGCAACCACTCCATCGCCAGGTTGACGACGTAGTAGCAAACGGCAGCGGTGAAATAGAATTCGAAGGGTCGATAGGTTTCGCTGATTGCCCGCTGCGACTCCAGGACCAGCTCCGTAATCCCAATCACCGACAGGACTGCCGTATCCTTGAGGAGAATGATGCAGTTATTTCCGACGCTCGGGAACGCTATCAACAGGGCCTGCGGAACGATGAAATGTCTCAGCGTCGCCCAGCGCCCGAAGCCGAGCGTTCTTGCAGCTTCCGTCTGACCTGGATCGACAGCCTGCAAGGACGAGCGAACAATGTCCGCATTATAGGCTGCGTAGTGCACACCCAGCCCCGCGACGCCAGTCCAGAAGGCCGGGAGCATTATGCCGATTTGCGACAGCCCGTAATAAAGGAGGTAAAGCTGAAGCAGCAGCGGGGTTGCCATAAACAGAAATATGATTGCCCTCATGGGGACGCTGAGCGCTGCCGCTCCGTATTGCGCGGTGAGCGCAATGCCCGTGCCCAGAACGATGCTGAGCGTGCCGGCGAGGATGGTCACCAAAACGGTCCATCCCAGCCCCTGGAGGATCACCGGCCAGTAAGGAAGTATCACACCGAAATCGAGGGTCATGGAGAGGTCGCTCCTCCGTAGGACGCCTCAGCGAAGCGCGCTATTGCAAGGATCACAGCGATGATAATGATGTAGGCTGCGCCAGCCACGCCGAAGACTTCGAACGGCTTGTAAGTCGAAGTGACGAAACGTTGGGCTGAATATGTCAGCTCGACGACCCCGATTGTTGAGACCAGCGCAGTGCCCTTTGTTAGGATAACCGTGTTGACTCCAAGCGACCTCAATAAAAGTGATCGCGCTTGAGGAAGCACGAATAGACGCATTGTGTCGAAGCGACCAAAGCCCAAGGTCCTTGCCGCCTCCGTCTGGCCTTTGTCCACCGACAGGATCGCACCGCGCATCCCTTCGGACATGTAGGCTCCGATATTGAAGCCAAGCGTGAGGATGCCGGCGACGAAAGGCGTCAGCTCCACTCCGAATTGGGAAGTTCCAAAGAAAACAAGGAACAGTTGGACCAATAGAGGCGTGCCGCGCATGACGCTGACGTAGGCAGTAGCGATCGCGCGGATTGCAAAATGCCTGGAGAACCGCGCGGCTACAAGCAGTGCGGAAACTGCAAGCCCAATCGTGAAGCTCGCGACGGCGAGCTTGATGGTCATCAAGCCAGCCTCCGCCACGAACGGCAATATCTTCATTATGAGATTGATATCCATGGCGGAAGCTTTCGTCCGGGAGGACAATTAGTTTCGAATGTCCATTCCAATCCACTTCTTCGCGATGGCTTCGTACGTGCCATCTGCCATCATGTCGTCGAGCGCCTTCTGCATCGCCGCCGCGAGTTCAGGGTTTTCCTTGCGGATAGCAATGCCGATATCGTACTTTGGCAAACTGCTGTCCTTGATCTGCTCGATGGCGGCCCCGCTTTTGTGGATCGCCACGATGACAGGCACGTCGTCGGACACGATGGCATCGACGCGACCAGAATTGAGCTCAAGCATCAGCTCCGGCAGTCCCTTATAGGTTCGTACATCGAACTTGTTTTGGTCACGCGCCCATTTCTCGGACACTTCGCCGAGCGTCGCGCCGACGGTCTTGCCGTCGAGGTCGCTCAACTTGGTCGAGGACGAACCCTTCTTTACGAACACTCCAATGCCGGATCGGTAATAGGGGCCGACGAAGTCGACTGCCTTCTTGCGCTCCTCATTGATCGTCATCGAGCCGATGATCGTGTCATAACGCTTGGTCAGGAGACCGGCGATGATGCCGTCCCATTGCGTTGTGATGATTTCGGGCTCGACCTTAAGCCGCCGGGCGATCTCGGATGCGATGTCGACATCGAAGCCAACGACCTTGTTGTTGTCGTCGACGAAGCTGAACGGCGGAAAGACGCCAGACATGGCAACCGACAATTTGCCCGCGGACTGGATTTTTTCCAGATCGTCCGCACGAGCGATATTCGCAAGACACATGCTGGCGGCCACGGCAACTGCAGCCGCAATAAGCTTGAAAGATCCCATTTTTCTTCTCCTCCTGTAGGGTTTTGCAATGTCTTCGATGAACGCAAAGAGTCGCAGCCCAACAGGGCTGAAGAGGAAGGTGCCACTGGATTGTCGCGATTGACGCTGCGTCGCGAGGCTGGACGTCAGCGTGATCCCCGTTTTTTGTTGTTCTCCAAACTATGCTGAAGGCGATGCACGAAAAAGAACGCAAAGTGATTATTTTTAAGCTAAACTCACGATTCCGATACCTCAGCTAATGAAAGTGTACACGTCGGATGGACAGCCTAGATCACCGCATGATCGCCGAGCTCCGTATCAACGGCCGCGCCTCTGTTCCTCAGCTGGCGCAGATCTTAGGGGTCTCAAGGGTAACGGCGCAGAGGCGTCTCGATCGCTTGATCGAAAACGGAGACATTAGGGGGTTTACAGTCCGTCTGAGGGACGAAGTTCGCGATGATCAGCTTCGAGCTGTCATGCTCATTGAATTTGCCGACTCCCCGGTCAAAGGGGTCATAGCGGCGATCAAGCGCATTCCAGGAATTGCTGCTGCCTATAATACGAACGGGACCTGGGATGTGATCGCGGAAGTCGAGGTCTCGACCATGAGCGAACTCAACGCGCTTGTGACAGCGGTGCGTTCGCGCGAGGGGGTCGCGAAAAGCGAGACCTTCATCATACTTGGCCCCGCATAGGTCGGCGCGGTCTTGAGCAGAGACAACGGGTCGACCACGCCCGGTCGTCGATCCCTACGCTGGAATGGTTCGTGGGGTGCAACCCGCGACGACTGCTGCGAGGACTGCGAGAATAATGGCGACGCGCGGGCACGCGACAATGTGTAGTCGGATCTCTTCTACGATGGGAAGCGACGGACTGTTTATCGGAGTTGGCAGCTGCCAGCCTCGCAAACTGGCGGGACACTTGCACCGGCAGGCACACGCCGATGGCAATCGATCGTGTTCATGCACGTTCCCTAGCCTCCTGCCCTTCCGTAACGATCTCGCTCAATCATGGCGACGCGAGGGAAGAATGCGACCGGGCCGACATGCTGGGGTCGACCCGGACTTCGCCTTATCTGTAAGCGTCAAGCGCGGCGGAGATCGCCTTCAGACCGCCACGGAGTTCTTCTTCCGTCGGCCACCCGAAACCAACGCGGAAATAGTTGCCTGGCATTTCAAACCAGTGGCCAGGCCCCACATAGGTGCCGTGCTCGTCGAGGAGCGTCTTGTAGAAGGCGCCGGCGTCGAAGTCCGCGGATACCTTCAGGCGCGGGAAGCCCACGACACCGCCTGACGGCCTGACCCATTCGACGAGAGGCTCGCCATCAATCCATTCCTGAACGATGTCGCGGCGCCTGCGCATTTCCGGCAGCACTTTGGCGAGGAACTGCTCGCGTTTCTTGAGGAGCTCGAGAGCGACAGTTTCGTCCAGGATCGAACCACAAATCGCAATCTGCTCCTTCGCAGATAGGAAGCGTTCGTAGAGCACCTGGTCCTGCGTGATCAGCCAGCCAACGCGAATACCCGGGATGCCGTATGCCTTCGAAAGCGAGGCGACGCTGATTACCTTTTTGCTCAGTGAGGCGGCTGTCGGAAGCTTCGCCTCATAGCTGAGATCTCGGTAGGTCTCATCAACGAGCAGATAGCAGCCGTGATCCTCCGCGATCTGAATCAAACGCTCGAGCTCGGCGCGCGACATCGTGGTGCCACTTGGATTATGAGGGCAAGTGACGCTGATGAACCGCGTGTTGGGCTTTAGCGAGCTTGCGACCCTGTCGATGTCGACGGAAAAGCCCCTGTCGAAATCGAGGTCGATATATGTGATTTCGCAACCGATCGCTTTTGGCGTTTCGATGTTCGTAGCATAGTTCGGCCGCACGACGACGAGATGATCGTTCTGCGACAGGAGCGTGGTGGAGATAATGAACAGGGCCCCCGCGGCGCCAGGAGCCATGAGAACGTGCTCCGCGGACAGGCCGTCGTCCTTCTCGACAACCAGCTCACGCAGCTTCGGATCGCCACGATGCTCGCCATAGAGAAGCTTGACGTCCGGAATAACGACGCCGATGTCAGACAGTCTCTGATCCGTAATAGAGCTTTCAGAAAGATTATACTTGATCAGGTCGTAGCCGTATTCTTCCGGCGACTCCTTTTCAATGACCATACGGGCGTATTTCATGAGGCTACCTCCTGTTCGAACACATCTGCTGATGCAGAAGCCTGAGGTCAGCTACTGTAAATGTGCCTTTTTCCGCTATCCTCCCAGAGGACTACAGCGTGTCGGTCACTTGCGAGCGTTCCCAAGCGCGGCCGCTCTGAAACGGCCCGCGTCACCCTTGCTGCCCGCGATTCTTCGATAGAAAAAAGCGAACCGCTGCGCTAAAACACACCAACCGCGCCGCGCTCGGCGCGCATACCGAAAAAACCAGCAGTTGACCGGGTCCTGGTCGGGCTGGCTGGCTTCTTGGGCGGGCGAATGCTGCATACAGCTGAGTACAAGCAAATCGGCGAACTGATTGCCTCATCTCGGGAAACTGATTTTTGTGCGCGTCTTGCCGACTGGATCCGAACGGATGCGGCTGTCGACACGCTTACGATGGTCGTGTACCGCGGCTCTGAACCGCCAATACATCTTTACGATGATTTCAGAAATGAGACGGCTCGCGCGGGGATGATGACATATCTGACCAGCACCTACGTCCTGAACGCCTTCTTCCAACGGCACCGGACGGGGCTACCCTCTGGCGTTTACCGCATTCGCGACCTCGCCCCCGATGCATATCTCCAGAGCGAGCTTTACAAGGGGTATGAAGTGGTTCTGTCCGAGCGTGAAGAAATCGGCTATGTCACGGAAGGCTGGCCACAGGGTCTCGAAGAAATCGATATCGCAGTCTCTTTAGGAAACTTGGTTACAGCTGAAATCGGGCTCTATCGCGCTACGGACCGAGGCGGCTTTGCCGATGAAGCAATCCGGCTTTTCGAAGCAAAAATGCCTGTGATCGAGGCTGCATTCCATGCCTATTGGAGCTATTCGGGATCCCGACCTGCATCTGAAGAAGAAGTGCGTAGACCGAACGCAAGAATGGGGTTCGAGACCTTTGGAACCTGTCTAACGTCTCGGGAACGGGAGGTCGTGACAATGATTCTGCGCGGTCACTCTTCGGAATCGATTTCTTACAATCTCGGAATTTCGATCACCACCGTGAAGACCCATCGCAAACGCGCATACGAAAAACTGAATATTTCGACCCAAGCCGAGTTGCTTTCCCTCTTCCTGGACCATGTCCAGACCGAGGCCGCTCAGCAATGAGCTTTTCAACCCTATCCTTGCAATCAGGACACGCCCATGGTCTAGCGGTTCCACCCCTGCTGTCAGGGCCTCGGATGCAATCAGCCCTATGGTAAGGGCGTTTGATCAAAAATGGGCACCAAACCGGTTCAACCTGCCGGTGCACCTTCTGACCAATATTTCAATATTCTTTTCAAACCGGCAACAACATGAGCTTGATCCAGTATTGAACGGGAAGCCCTTTCCATCACTTCGTCACGCATGTCTGGTTCGAGCACGCCACCCCTTTCCCGCACTAGGCCTTGGAAATAGTCGCGATCGAACTCTGGATGTCCCTGATATGTAAGAATCCCCCCGCCATAGCGTAGCGCGGCAAGGGGACAATTCTCTCCGGTGGCGAAGACCTCGGCGTCCGGAGGAGTTTGCACCACTTGATCCCGATGCCACGCATTCATCACGAATTCGGTCCCGCCGGCGTCGCGATAGCGCTGGGGGCCGGCGATCCAACCTGCTGTAGCTCGTTCGACCTTTCCGCCCAGTGCCTGAGCTATGATCTGATGCCCGAAATATATTCCAACCAATGGTATACGCGAGTCGCGGATATCGCGGATCAAAGCCTCAAGCGGCGCAATCCAACTATGGTCTTCATAGACGCCGTGACGAGACCCCGTAATCAGCCATGCGTCCGCAGACGCTGGTGATCCGGGAAACACGTTGTTCTCTATGTCATAGGTTTCGAATTCGAAGTCATCGTCCCCTAGAAGCTGGCGAAACGCCGCGTCGTAATCACCTTGCGCAGCCGCCAGTTCGGCTGGTGCGCTGCCCGTTTTCAGGATCCCTACGAGTATTTTCGGCATGGCGTCTACGCCTTTCACGATCAAATAAGCGCTAAACGATAAGCGGCTTCTCAGAGCGCCTCGAACAATGTCCTGGGAGCTTTCGTAAGTCTCTCGGCGCCGTTGGCTGTAATGACGACTGTCTCACTGAAGGCAACACCAGCATCCGAGACATACATGTGAAAAACCATACCTTCTTTCAGCGTCCAGTCGGAGGTCGGAAGAAAGATTCGGCTGAAGTCACTCGTGCGCGGTGTATGGATCGGATACAGGCCAAGATTATAGCCGGTGATATTGAGATAGCACTTGCGCAGGCCTGCCGCCAATATCTGTTCGCGAGCAATCGCATCGACATGGCTTGCGATCGCTCGCGGGATCGAATCCATTGGGTTAGATCGCGCTGCTGCGCTTTTGAAGGATGAGATCATGCACCGCTGCACGCTGCACTGCTCTATAACGGCGTCTGGTACACGCCCGACCGGGGGGTGCTGCAGGCGCTGATCAGAATTCCTCCCAGGTATCCATGGCAACTGCGGTCGCTCCCTTGCTACCCAACGCACCGGCAAGTTTGCGGCCGAGAGCTCGGGCCGGAGAGACGACCGGTTTGTTTTCGGCGTTGACAGCGCGCGGGGCGGATACTGACACGTTGAGCCGGAAGCGAGCGATCAGTCCAGCGAGGTTCACCGCCTCGTCCGCCAGCCGGCTGGACGACGCTGTCGATTCCTCCACCATCGCGGCATTCTGCTGCGTCACTTGGTCCATCTGGTTGACCGCGGACGAAACCTCGGAAAGCCCGGTCGACTGCTCCTTCGCTGCAGTGGCGATCGAATGCACGTGCTCGTTGATCTTGAGCACGTGGCCCTGAATAAGCGACAGCGCTTCTCCGGTTGCTGTCACTAGCTTCACGCCGGAGTTCACCTCTTCGTTCGAGCGCGAGATCAGAGCCTTGATATCCTTGGCCGCACCGGCCGAACGCTGCGCCAGCTCGCGTACTTCCTGGGCGACGACGGCAAAGCCCTTGCCGGCGTCGCCGGCACGTGCGGCCTCCACCCCGGCGTTGAGCGCCAAGAGGTTCGTCTGGAAAGCGATCTCGTCGATGACGTTGATGATTTGCCCGATCTCGCCCGAGGCTTGCTCGATCTTGCCCATCGCCAGGACGGCATCCTTGACGACGACACTCGACTGCTCAGTGCTTGTCCGCGCCTCGTCGACCATATGGCTAGCTTCGAGCGCTCGTTCGGTCGAGCTTTTCACCGCCGCAGTGATTTCTTCCAAGGCCGCGGAGGTTTCCTCAAGTGAGGCAGCCTGCTGCTCGGTACGCTTCGATAGATCGCTCGAGGACATACGCATTTCACCGGCGCCGCCGTTGATCGTGTCGATCGCAGAACGGACCTCGGTGAGGACGGAGCGGAGGTTCGCCATCGTGGCGTTGACGTTCTGCTGCAACTCGCCGAAAGCGCCCTGGAAGTCGCCACGCATGGTTTCCGTCAGGTCGCCCTCCGCCAAGGCCGAGATCACGCGGCGCGTCTCGGCGACGCCACGGTCGACCGAGGTCACCAACTCGTTGACCTGGGCGGCGAAGTGGTTGAGTTCGGCATTGCCATAGTCCTTGCTGATGCGCTTCGTGAAGTCGCCGGCAACCGCTGCGCTGACGACCTCGCCGATGCTCGATTGGAGATCGGCGCTTTTCGCCTGTAAGGCGGCCTCCTGCGCATTCATATCCCGCACCTTGATGCCGTTCTGTTTGAATACTTCAACCGCGCGCGCCATTGCGCCAATCTCGTCCTGGCGGGTGGCGAAGGGGACCTCCGTCTTGAGATTGCCGTCGGCAAGAGCGCTCATGCTGCCCGTCAGCCGGCCGATCGGACGGGCGACCGAGCGAGTGCCGAACAGGGCGGATCCGATCAGCAGCAGCACCATGGTGAATGCCATGCCGATGTTGACGGTGCTGGTAAACGCCTGCACTCGGTAGCTCTCATTCACGGCCTCGGTCGCAAGGTCCTTCGCGGCCTGGACGCCTTCGTCCAGCGTCTTGGTCATCGCTTCCGCAGTGGCAAGCAGGGACGTGCGAAGTTCCTCCTCCTTGGCATCGATCGCATTGGTCGATGCGCCGCCCTTCGATCTGGCGTCGATGACCGTCGCTAAATCGCCGGCCATACCCGAATAGGTCTGGGCGAGATGCTTAACCGCCTGCACGCGATCCCTGTTTGCCGGGATCCACATCTGCGCCATCGCTTCGTCTAGATATTTTTGCACGGAGCGGTAGCGCTCCTCCACGTAGGCCTTTGCCTTGGTCGCCTCATCGACTTTTCTGGCCAGGCGCAGGTCGCGCACGCCGATCTGCATGCCTCGCACGGACGCCTTCGCATCGACAAGATCGCGGGAAACGGTCATTTGAGCGAATGCGCGTGAGTTCACCTCGTTGGCATCCTGAGCGAAGATCCAGCTAACCAAGCTCGTGAGGACCATAAGAAGGATGCCTGCCCCGGATATGAGCGCGAGCTTGGTACTGATGCGTGAGAAAATGCTTGCAGACATTGGTTCAAATTCCTCCTTAGTGAAAATGTCCTGCTTTTCAGGCCGAGCTTTAAGGCAAATGCCGCTCGAATCATTCGCCGGCGATGGACGGAGGACCTCAACGGCGCAGACGCCAGATGTTTGTGTAGGCGTATCGTTGGCGGACACTCGGGTCACTACTGTCTTCCAATGGTTAAACTTAACAACGTCTAACCTGCGCGCGCTCAGGATACCTAAAGATGCGCAATACGGACAATTTTCGGAGAGTGGATATTTGGTGGACTTTATTGGGCTAAATCATCGTTTGTCTTTTTGTGTCCGGTGGTCTTTCGCTGTTGGCCAATAGTCCGGAGCAAGCCCATGGCGCATGAAGGGCGCATGGCACACAAAGAAAAAGCCGAACGCCCCATTCGCTCGTCCGGCTTCTCCCGCGACTACCTACCACAACCAGGGCAAACGGTCGGGTAGCGGTCGCTAGTCGAGCGCTCCCCCGATTTTGGGATGTATATCAGTCGCACTCCGCACATGCGAACTGCAAGGGCGGGTAGGTTGCCAAGAGCGACTACCTGTCTCGCAGCGGTCGCTATCACTCGTGACCTTTCCGTAGCGCTGCCTCATAGCCCCTGAGCAATGCCGCCGTTATGGCCAGACCGAGCGGCCAATCAGCTCAGCCTGCAAAATCGGTAGAAGCCCACTCCCTTCTGGCCAGGGGCGATAGCGCGTTACTGACCTTCTGCCCTGACCAGCCGCACTAGCAAATCGTCGCGCCAAGCTCTCGCAGCCTGACGGAGGCAAACGACAGGACTTCTTAACTCCGCCGATGGCGGTCGCAATCAAGGAACGGACGACAGTAATCGATCTCGATCGCCGGCAGGCCTGCTGCAGACCGCCTTGCTGTAAGCGGCAGCAACTAGCGTTTGGGCGGCCCCCATGGTGCCTTCCATCCATAACGGGTAACGCTGGTGCCTTCCCTCTGCAGCACTTTGTCATTCACGAGCCTCTCTAGGGCATGAGCAAAATCAGCCTTTGATAAATCAGTGTTTGCAGCCAGAAATTCCGGTAGTATGTCCCAACTGTTCACATGACCGTTGCTGTCCTTTAGCTTGTGGTAAGCGGCCATAACTGCTTGGGCTGATTTAATCTTTCGGTATGGCATCCCTTTCCTTCCGTCATCTTGGAAAAAATGATGCGCGGTGCATTTAGCGTGCCATGGAGGTTGGACATCTCATTGGTGAGGAGGTTTGAGCTAAGTCTGCAAGCAGGTACTTTTCATATTCTTGCTTTATGACTTTGCCACTCGCCACCTTGCGATCAAGCGCGCCATTTATCATCGCGCCGCATGGGGATCACGGTGGACGGTCCAGCCGTCCCGCCACAAATGTGAGCAGGTGTTGAGGCGCGTTCCGGCGGCACGGCGCCGTGAAATGGTTTGGTGCGGTGAGAAAGGTCAAGACTTCAATTGCTTGGCGTCAATCGGATTGGCGTCCTTCGCGTCCCTGTGAAGTGAACCTGTCTTATTCGCTCGACAATCATTTCCGCCTGATCAACAATTTCAGGCACCGAGGTAAGTTCACCGAACGTCCCCCGGGCCAGCGGGCCGGCAATGAACAGGTCCTCGACGGGTGTCCCGTCCCATGCCACGGCGCGATTCTCGCGATCGCATTTGATTCCGAGACCATGAGGATCCTTTGTAATCAAAGCGACACGCTCGAGGTCCAACAAACAGGCCTGGCTGCCGATTACATTCTCATGATCGGGGCCGGTTGCGAGGATCAGCCATTGCACGCGATCCTTCTTTATATTGCCATGCGGCGCGGTTGCGACGTCGACTAAAATGTCCTGGGTGTCGCATGCGGCGGAAACAATTCTTCCCGCACGAACGTGGAGGCGACCAGCTGCTGTCTCCCGGGCGACGAGTTCTTGGATTTGAGGGGGCATCCGGAAGCGGTGGATTTCGAACCATCTGCGAAGATGCCGCAAAAAACACCGTTGCTCCTCGGGTGGCAGCGCTTGCCATATAGCCTGTCCCTGATGCCGCAGAGCATCGAAGACGATCTGCCAGGGCAATCTTTTTTCCGTTACGTCAGTGATAGCCGATCGCACCTGTTGCAGAAGGCAAAGCGCCGTCTTAGGAAAGCGTTTTAGCAGGTCACCGTCCAGCGTGAGGCTTCCGGTTGTCTGGGGCCGCGGCAGAAGCCCTGAACGCGACAACAAAGTGATCTCTCCGCTATGACCGCGAGCGCGCAAGGTTGCCAGCACGTCAAGCGCGGTCAATCCGGCACCGATGATCCATATATTGTCCATTTGCTGGATCTTTTGAAAAGCGCCAGGGGTAGAAGGATTCGAGACAAAACGTGGATGAAATTGCAGCGCAGAAGTAAATTGTGCTGGTGTCCTTGGTGGCGGATGACCGGTAGCAACAACGACGATGTCGGTGTGAAGGATCGTCCCGGCATTGCCTTCGATTCGCCAGCGGCCATTTTGTCGACGAATGCGCTCGACCCGCTCGCACACATGCAAGATGCTGCCATTTTCGAGAAGCGGTCTCGTCTCATTGTCCATGAAGTCCGCAAAATCACCTCTCCGCGCAAAGATTGCTCCCTCCGTTCCAGCCTCCGGATCTCGCCCAGACCGACCGGTTTCACAAAACCAGCGGGCGAACCTGTGCGGATCTCCCGGTATTGCCCGCATCCGGTGGGCGGCAACGTTTAAGCGAAGTGATAGATCATTCGTGTCGTAAGCAACGCCGGCACCAAGGCGCGACCTTGGCTCGAAGACGACAATCTCCTCAGGCTCGAATAGGCCCGAGAGTGCGAGTAAGCGACTTATCGTCGCCCCAGTAAACCCGCCCCCGACGATGGCGACCCGGCTCACGGTATTCAACGAAGGCAGCGGTTCTTGCGAGGGCTCCATCGGTTTCAATAAACTCAACTCCCTTCGGAAAAAGTGACTAAAACGTTGCTTGAAACTCTTATATACTTAATTTATAGATTCAATCTACAAATATGCTATGTGTTTGCCATGGTCTGGCATTTACCTCGATTGTCTGTGGCTGATTTCCATTTGGAGTCGACAATGATTTCGAGGCCGACGGCCGACAGGAAGATATCGGCTATCCTAGCGCGTGGCGATGCGTTGGAAATCCTTGGGGCGCGCCCTAGCGCCGGACGAGAACTGACGCGGCACGGAACCGAGCCAGGCGGCAAAGTTGCGGCCGTATCGAAAGCTCTCCATCGGCGGGACAAAGGCTTCGAGGCGAGAGCGATCAAAGCAAGGCCAATCCCTGGATGGTCCGCAAGCGTCGCGCCGTATCCGCTTCAACTGCCAGCGCCCTTGATCTTCCCGGTCTAGAATTGATGCGGATCGCCTTCTCGGTAATCTGTTCCAGCAAATCACGGCCCTCCTCGCGCATCAAATCGGGCAACTCAGCTCAGGGCATTCAGGATATCTTTAATCCCGTCGAGCTGACGATTTCCTTGTGGAGCAATATGGCCATATTCTGCACATTAGATACAGGCGACGACATCGCGCGCCAACATTTCCTCATAGGCAGGAAGCAGGGCGGCAAGCGCAGCCCTCTCAATCGCCGAGTTCGCCGGCCACCAAACGGTATAGCGACTTTCGACCTTGGCACTCGGCGCGTAGACCCCTAGAATCCCTTCTGCGTGCTTAACCAAATGGACACCGCTCACCCTCAATCCAATGTCGGGCAACCATATGTCACCCACGGCCAGGATTTCATAGCTGTGGCTACCATTGTCTCTCCATTTTCGAATGTACAAAACTTCAGCCTTCATACGGGCGATCCCATCTGCGATAATGCAAGGATCGCTGCGGGCAATGTGCGTGCTTGTTTTTTGAAACTCCCACATGGACGCCTCCACCTCGCGGATCTGACATGCTGCTCACCATCCGCCGTCGGCTTTCACAGCAACTCGCGCTCACATTCATATCGCCAGCGCTGAAAACTTTGGACCCTGCTCTGATTTTCGAGAGCGATGTTCCCGGGTCCTTTGTTGCCTTGGTGGCTCGACCAGGCCTCACATTGGCAGGACGGACTCACTCGAAACCACCGCGCCGTTAGCTCACCGTTTCCACCGCCTCATAGCTTCTGAGAAGGCCCATGATATTGAGCGCGATCACCAGACTGGCTTTCGTGTGATCGCCGCCGTAACCGCAGTCCGTCAAGATAATTTGAATGCTTAAACTTCGTCAGAAAAAGCTTGGATCACGATCCGTCGATCGGCGCCGCCGATCTCAATAGACCTGACTGAGCACGGTATATACCAACAGCTCACACCGCCGGTGCCTTAGTACGGCGCCGCTCTACCTCGCCTGGAGGTCCGTCAAAACTTTGTCAGACGCATCCCTTATCGGCTTTGAGATCTCCGCCGCCGCCTTGCTAACCAAAGCCCCGAATTCCTTCGCGTTCTCAATACTTGCATTTACGCGCTTGTGCAGGAAACTCGACTGCAGTTCGAAGAGCTGCGATGGCGAAGTTGCGCTCAGCAATGCTTGTAAATGCGAGAAGCTGGCCTCGGTATTGGCCTGCAGTGCTGCGACCGTCTTTCGTGACAATTCGTACCCGACGTCTTTTGTAGTTTCGAAGATCGGGGTAAGTATTTTCTGGGTCTCTTCAGTGCTCGAGGCAAATTTCAAAAACACCTCTGCCAACTGCTTGTTCCCCTTTTCTACGACGTCGCCGATCTGATCGGCCATCTTGAGAGGCGACGATGCTAAGTCTTCGATAGTTTCAAAGGATCTTTCTGAAACCTTGGTCATTGCGTTTTTTCCTTCTTGACGTTGGTTTGACCGACGATGTCGACAGGAACCGCGACGATCTTGGCGAAGTCGGGGTTTGTACTGCCGCCCGCCGGCCATGCATGGCTATTTCGTAGGATGCGGATTTGAAAAAGATCTGGCATTGCCCGCCCTTCCACTCATTTCATGACCCGACATCACATGGTTTTGTTGCTTCTGATCGCCAACGAGGATACGCAAACTTCATGCCAACTGTGAGTACCGCTCAAAGCGCATTTCTGCTTACGGTCCCGGTGGCTCAGCGGCTGCAGGGGCCGAACCGCTCGTCGCGATCTCGACAAATGCGACAAAGGACGGTGGCTGCCCGACATTTGCGAAAATAGCGGCAAGATCTCCGCGCAGGAGCAACGGATTCACCCATAGTCTCCACGCAATTCGGATCGCTTTGCGCCTAGTCATTCGAGGTTATTGTCGGACCCCTAGAGGTCTCGCCGCAGTCACGAAGCCCCGCTCATATCAGTTTGATCTTGGCATCAAGGCTCCACGCTCCCGGACCGGCCAAAGCCAGGTAGAGGAACACAAAGCAAAATAGGATCGCGGCATCGCCGCCGTTAAGCACGGGAAAGATGCTATTACCCGGCAAATGTATCATCCAATAGGCGACGGCCATTTGACCTGACAAAAGAATGGCGACCGGTCTCGTCAGAACGCCAACCAGAACAGCCAGGCCGCCGATTACCTCGAGAAGACCCGCAGTCAACATGAAGGGTGATAAACCACCTAAACCATCTGTTCCGGCCACGCCGTCTGAAGGGAAGCTAAATAGCTTCATGGTACCATGTTCAATGAATAGGAGCGCGGTAACGATCCTCAGCACGGCAAGCGCCGTCTGCGCGTGTTTCGAAACATCCTTCAAAGCAGTCTCCACTTTTTGTTTGTCTCGTCGTAAATGCCTGGTCGATTGTCATTCGAATAAGATTGCGCCGGGGCCGTTAACACGGACCGCAGCGGATCATTTCTCGCAAAGATCGTGCCAGAGGAACGGCCCGGAAACGTACGATGGTGCAATGCAGGAGGGACAGGGCTTCTGGGTGCGAAATCGTGGCAACGATTTTGAAGTTTTGCAGGGTCAATATTCATAGGGCATCCGCGGCATCGGCAACGTCGCCGTGTCTGTCAATCATCTGCTGACCTTATTCGGACGAACGCCCACCGCTTGATGGGTAAGCATCCTGCGCCGATTTTCGATTAGCCAGCGTGGCGCGCGGCCCCGAGGTTAAGGAAAAAATCTACTCACAAAGCTTTATCGGAGTCGGCGTCCGCTCCTCTGAGTTTAGGCGGATACGCCATATTAGTAGGACAAAGCAGCCGAACTAGCGTATTGTGCAATGCAGCACGAAGAGCATCTTGCTACGTATCCATGATCGCCTCCGGCGACAATAAGGAGGTGATATGCGATTCCTTTTAGACGGATTTAAACGAGTTGCTAGATCTCACAAAAGGAGCGCGGCCCCTCCGCCACCGGCGACGCTGTCGCGGCTGCAAAGCTTCGGTTCAAACCCCGGAGCGTTGCAAGCGTGGTACTATGTTCCCGAAGGCCTGACGAAGGCGCCGGCGTTGGTGGTGGTTCTCCATGGATGTAGGCAGAATGCTGCTGGCTATGATCAAGCCGCGGGGTGGTCGAAAGTCGCAGAGGATTTCGGATTCGCCGTGCTTTACCCGGAACAGACTCACACGAACAATGCCAAGCTGTGTTTTAACTGGTTCAACTTAGGCGATATTCGCCGAGGCCAGGGAGAGGTGCACTCCATATGGCAGATGGTGGAGACCATGACCAGCGAACATGGCATCAACCGTGATCGAATTTATATCACCGGACTGTCGGCGGGCGGGGCAATGGCAAACGCCGCCCTTTGTGCCTATCCCGAGACCTTCGTCGGTGGCGCAATCATCGCTGGCCTTCCTTATGCTGTTGCTACATCAGTACCGGCAGCCTTCGATCGCATGCGAGGGCACGGCATCCCCAATGAGGAATGCCTCCAAGAACGGCTGGCCGAAGCCTCGCCTCATACAGGTCCCTGGCCGACGATTTCGGTGTGGCACGGCACAAGTGACGGGACGGTCGCACAAGCGAACGCCAGTGCGATCATAACTCAGTGGAGCGGCGTCCATGACGTCCCGCTCAATCCCTCGTCGGTGATAACGGTCGACGGGCACAAACGGCTGGCCTGGCGAGATCGATTTGGCAGGGACGCAATCGAGCTTTACCTCATAGAACGCATGGACCATGGGACGCCACTCGACGTCGCATCGGGTTACGGACAAATCGCGCCGTATATGCTGGACGCAGGAATCTCCTCGACCCTCCACACTGCGCGCTCGTGGGGCCTGACGCCCGCATTTCGACGACGGCCGAAAGGGATTGGCTACGTCCGGCCAACAAGGCCAGCTCAGGTGGCCGGCGATCTCAGCCGCACCGGTCGGAAGACATTCAAGTGGTGATCGAAAAGCAGGATTATTTCGCAGACATCGGCAGGTCCCAGACGGAACTCATTGCCCTTTATAAGAGCCTGAAGCACGGACGATCGCTCGAGTTTTTCACCAATATCCACCGCATGGCGATGTCCGGCAGTAGGCGACAGCAGGAAGTGCTGGTTGCCCCAATATTTCCACCCTCCGGCGGACCTCCAGATCGGGTGCGGGCTTGCGCGGCCGCGGAATGACGGACGGCAGGTTATCGGAGATCATGTTCAGTTCCCTGGAGGATACGCGATACGACGGAACCTCGCCGGGCGCGGCGAGTGGAAAGTCAGCGTTGTCGTATTCGTATGGTCCTGAACATGAGGCGGACAATACCGGGCCACGTGAGTCGATCGGATTTTAGTGCTGGCGGCAGATACTACCCAACCAGTCGCGGGTCGGGGTCGCGCCTATGGGGATCGAAACCTTGGCGGGCTTATTTAGCAAAGCGCAGAAACACAAAAGCTCCCATAGGGAGCTAGGGTGCAATCATTTCTTTAGACTCCCCGGCCGCCCGCGCACTTGCGGTAATGAACCTCAGAGGGTTCTCAACAAGAGAGTGACAAGAACATAGGCTTGTGGTCGGGAGTGTCGACAACGTAATTAGGGGATAAATCAACCGCCAGGAAAATCGACATGCATGACTTTTCGGCCATGACTATGACCATTAAGCAACCCCTCCATAGGATCGCGGCGATCCTATGCGCTCAGACGGCTCCGGGTCTGGTGGCAGTTGCTACCTAATTGCGCGATTGTAGAAGGCCAGGATTGCCCGTCCGACGATTCTGAAGGTTTTAAGGTAACAACATTCATGCATGACGCTGTCGCTATTCGTTCCGGTATTGCACAGGCAATTGTCAACCGAAAAGGAGCAGAGCTAATTGGATGGCAGGTCGGTGCAAACGACCTCCTCTGGTCGCGGCGCCCCCCAGGTTGGAACCAAGCTTGCCCTCTGATGTTTCCTTCATGCGGATGGAGTGAGTCTTCGCTTGTCGAAATAAAAGGGCAATTTTATCCGATGCCTGTTCACGGCTTCATCAGCATGCAGGAATTTGACGTGGTTTCCGTCTCAGAAAGCGAGGTGACTTTAGAGACATCTGACGATGAATTCACGAAAACAATGTATCCATTTTGTTTTATTTTGAGAATTACGTATAAAATTGTAGATAGTCGACTGAACATCGATATTTCCGTAAAAAACACCTCCGATAGTTCGTTCTTGCCTTATTCGATCGGAATACATCCGGGATTTAGATGGCCGTTATCGGCTGCGCGCAAAGATACATGGCGGCTGCAATTCGAGAAATTGGAATCCCCTCTCGTCCCATGCATATCTTCCGAGGGTCTCATTCAAAGTAGTCAACGGAAAATTTCACTCCACGGGCGGTACCTTCATCTAAATGAAAGCCTTTTCGAAAATGAAGCCCTTTGTTTTTTGAATGCAAACAGCAAATGGCTGTCGCTTGTTGGGGAAAAGGCCACCATTAGAATTGACGCGCCAGATGCACGTCACTGGGTTGTATGGTCTCTCCCACAGCAAGACTTCCTCGCGTTGGAACCATGTACGGGTCACGGTGACATGGAGGGCAGACGCATCCCGTTTGACGAGCGGGACTATAATGTCGACCTCGCCCCAGGAGAAGAGCAGCTATTCCGAGTACGATTTGAGTTTGCGCAGCATGAAAGTTAGTCTTCAAAAGACTTGCACTATGGGGCATATCGGCGGCGTTGCGTTCACTCCTCTATTTGACCAGCCGTCCGCTGAAGATCCATGCCTTCTTCGATAAGTGTTGAAACAAAGGACATGCCAATGCCTTATCGCACGCTGTCGATGCTGCGGAAGGCTTCGCGTTTAAACAAAGTTCCCCAGGAGCAGAATTATAGACCTATTCCCATGACGATTTGTCACCGTCTCACGGCGACGGTCTGCGGCGCAACGGTCCTGCGGATCACCGCGCCATTAATAAAGAAATATCTAAAATTTATAAACTGAATATGTTTATACGTTTGCAAAATCAAATCGTTAGCTGCAACTATGCCTCTTCCGTTTGGGGAGAGACCTGTGCATACATCGGACGAACTCACCTCTGCGACGAGCGGAGAAAGTGCAGTCCCGAGCTTTCATTTTGCCACGGCGGGTAATCGCTTTCCCTTTGAGGCATGGCGTTCTCTTCTCATTGTACTTTTCGACAGTTTCCTGCCGGATACATCGCCATCCGGCGGGTTCGAGGCCAGTCTCATAGTCCATCACTTCGGCACGTTTCTGCTTTGCCGGAGCGTTGTCGATGGCGGGCGATATCGGCGGACGCCGGCGCGCCTTGCACATGATGACATCGACCACATTGTCATTTCCTGCCTGCTGCGTGGCGCTGTCACGCTGGCCCCCCCTGCTGCCCGGAGGCTATGTCCGGGCGACGTGGCCGTGCTGGATCTCTCGGCGCCAATGGCTTTTGCCATGAAAGCGGCAGAGACGATGCACTTAATCCTTCCGCGCACCTTGCTTCCATCGGCAGTCGCGCCTGTACAGCCGATTCCCGGCCGGATCCTTACCAAGGATGCCGCGATGGGGATAATTCTGCGCAAGTTCCTAGAAGCCTTGTGCGAGGCCGCATGCAGCCTGTCCGCCGGCGAGTTGCTCGCTCTCGGGGCCTCCGTGCCTGATCTCATCGCATCATCGCTGGGACCGGGTTCTGCGGTTACGTCAAGGGACGCAAGGGGCAACCTTGGACGCAGACTGCGCCGCCATATCGAGGAAAACCTGCATCGTCGTGACTTGAGTCCGACCGGGTTGACCCGGGACTTGGGCGTTTCCCGCAGCCAACTCTATCGCCAATTTGAGACGGAGGGCGGTGTTAAGACCTATATCCGTCGCCGCCGTCTCAGACGCTGCCTGCTCGTTGTTTGCGATCCGCGCCATGCTGACCGCCGCATCGCCGACATTGCCTATGAAATGGGCTTCGCAGACGAGGCCCATTTTAGCCGTCTGTTTCGCCGAACCTTTGGACTTTCTCCGAGAGCTGCCCGGATCGCCGCGCGGATGGGCGAGGGACCAGGGCTGGGCACATTGTTGCCGCCGCAGGCCGGCGCCTCGTTCGCACGTTGGCTGACCGGACTGGGCAGCAGCTGACGTCTTGCTGCGAACGTCGGGACGCTGGTCCAAGTCTTTGGAACGCCAGCCCACAGACACCCCCGGGTGGACCACCTAGGATCATCTCAACTCAAAAGGACAACCAGACAACCTTCTGAAAGGAAGCGGATCAATGTCTAAAGCGACTGCAATCACCCACACGCCGGGCAACGCACCTGGGGCAATCGAAATCAACTTAAGCCTGACTGTCAGGTCGAGCGCGCCGGGCACACGGTATTTCAGCGTCTTTCCGCCGAAACTGAAAAGCCTCGCACTTGAGACAGACGCAGATCATCCCGGCCCTTATCTCGGCCCCAGCACGCAGACGTCCGCCTCAGATCCTCAACCGGATGGGCGAAAGCGGCGCGCTGACCCTGCTGAATTTTCGTGGCAAGGCGCTCGTCGATGCGCAGAAGACCAGGGTTTCGCTGGGCGATAGCGTGACAGTGCCCTTGAGTAACGGCACCGTCTTCTTTGTCCGGAAGGAAAACATGCACGTGACTTTCGCTTCGGAAACCTCGATGTACGGTTTTATCGGCCTGACCGCCGGACTTGCGCCGATCCTTAGGCGATCCTGAAAGCCTGGGCTCGCTCAGCCCTGAACCTGACCTGTCGTCGACGGCTGCTTTTGATTTTTGGCAGGCCCTTCCGGTTCCAAAACTCCGATCAATCGGACATGGGCCGCGCAACGAACATCTGTTTCATAAAGGGTTCGGAAAGCAGCAATCGTGCGGCCAGCACACAAATCACCGTGGGCCGGACAACCTGATCGTCCAAAGCGCCTGAACCGACCGACCTTCCCGGCCTCACGTCGCGAGCCGGGTAGCCCCTCTCCGCTTTTCCTTCACTCGCGGCGAGGGATAGACCGGCACCGTACCAGCCCCGGGTGGTGCCGGTCACACCCTAAGCACCGGGCAATACTCAAACGAAAGGAACTGCAAATGAAATATTCCCTGACCTGCATCAATAACTCGCAGCTTCATGGAAGCTTCGCGGTGTTCCAGAAAGCCCCGCCGACCACGATTCCGGGCGACGTGTTTTCGCTCGCCTGGTTCGCCCGTGCGACCGCACCGGGAAGTCGAGTAGCGTTTACATGGGGCATCGACTATAGTTTCGTCTGGTCGGAAACCGGCCTACTGCAGCCTGGCATCAATTTTTCGGCTAATCAGACCGTGCCTGCCGATCCGGATCGCCAGAACCTGATCCAGCTGACAAAGGATCAGTATAGTGCGACAACCTTCGGCAAGCAAAGCGGCGGGGGCGCACTCGGTTCGCTCACCATCCAGCAGTTGTCCACTGTCGAACCTGACAAAACGTCCGTCGGTATCGGCATGTCAGGCTCGGGTACCTTTGCCGTCCAGGCGGCTCCCAACATGACGGCCGTCTTTACCCCACACCCGAATTACTGGGTTGTCTTCGGTAATTATGAGACGGGCGACGTGATGGACATCCAAGATGTGACCAAAGCCGTCGAGGTCACCTATGGTGGCTCGCTCACGTCTCGGACGGCGGTCCTCGACATCGAAAATCTGATCAGGATTTCCTGATCACGGACTGACGGCGGCTGATAAGCCGCCGTCACCCAGGTCGGCCGCAACTCCAGCCTGGAGCACCGCCTTCGAACCGCAACGGGTTGAGAGCACCCTTCCCTCACACCAACGGCATCAACCCGGGCTTAATCCAGTTCTGGAGGCGACCAGCATTTGTGCTCTCAGAACACCTCAAAAGGCGAAGGGCGGGGCTTCCGCTCCAACGCCTACCCGATCCGGCAGAACGCAGCGGTCTGCCTCTTGGTTAACCGCCGAGCGTCTACCAATTATCGTGAAAGGAACCGTTATGAACAGCAACAAGCGACGCCATTGCGTCATCGCAACCGTATTGGCAATCCTGGCAGTCCTCACTTTAGAAAGTCCGGCCAGCGCCTATTCCGTCTATCGCGGAGTGGTAGCCAATCCTTTCCGTCATGTGATCTGGGACGAAAAGAATTTTGGAGTGAGTGGCGCTACTCCAAGCTTGTCTTTCTTCCATTATGTAGATGACGCGGCCGCAAGAGCGGCACTGTCTACCTTCCAGTGCATCGTCAAGATCGATCTAGGCAACATCGACCCACCGCCGGCACCAGGTCACCACTCTCTCATCGGAAATGCGGATATAGCGGTCGGTGCCTTCACCGTCGATCAACCACGAGTGTTTCCTTGGCAGATCTATTTCGACAACAACCCAGCCGGTCACTGGAGCATTGCAAGTGGCGCAATTTTTAATGGCAAAAATAATAACGCAGCCTCAAGGGTGGCCGCGGCGGGTATTGCCAATCTCGTCTTCAACGATCCGAATATTGCCGTCATCAATGGGAACACAACTGGTTGTTCCCGGTAGTTCGACCATAAGGTGACCTTGGCCAATCAATGAAGTGGCTCCGCTGCCGGATGCGCCCCGGCAGCATCTATCTCCATCTTTCTCCATAGACCATCATTTTTTGTGCCCTTCGAGCGGCGGTCCGACAATCATGACGGCAGGGTCGGCGGAGAGAAGCCGCCTCGCGGCGGAGCGGACGTCGTCACGGGTCACTGCCTGGATCAGCTGTTCCCGCCGCTCAATATAATCGATTCCGAGATCGTCCAACTGGATTTCGACTAAAGTTCCGGCAATTCCGCTCGATGAGTTGAGGTTATTGATCGCAAAACTGCCGATCGTATTTTTCTTTGCAGTTTCGAGTTCTTTTTCGCTGACGCCGTCCTTTGCCATCTGGCTCACTTCGGCTTGAATGAGGCAAAGCGTTTCTGCCGCCCGATCCGGGCGGGTTCTGGTTTCGACTGCGAGCGCCGCGGAATGTGCATTTGTCACGAGGGTAGATCCGATGCCATAGGCGAACCCTCGCTTCTCGCGCACTTCGTTCCAGAGCCTGGACGTGAACGCCCCACCCCCCAAGGTTTGGTTCATAAGATAGGCTGCGAAGAACTGTGGGTCCTGGCGGCTGATCCCTGGGTAGGCTAGGCGTAACTGGACCTGAGGCAAGTCAAAGGCAATGCGAATTTCCTGCCCCAGCTTTGGTTCGGTTTCGATGACTGGCGTTAGGTATGGTTCGGCCGGCAACTCGCCGAATATCTGATCCAGATCGCGCTTGAGTGCGCCTGCATCGATTGCTCCCGCCACGGCGATGACAAGGTTACCGCGGGTGAAAAGCCGCTTATGAAACGCCTTGAGATCTGAGATCTGGACAGCGGCCAAGGATTGCTCGGTGCCCTCTTCCTGCTTCGAATACGGATGATCACCGTAGATCGCCTTCGCCCATGCGACCTGTGCCGCCATCTCTGGATCTTTGGCTTCCGCCAAGATACCGGAGACGATCTGAGCGCGGATGCGATCGACGGGCGCTTGATCGAAGCGCGGCTGTTCGATGGCCAGTCGAAGAAGATCGAACGCACTATCCTTCTTGTCGGCAAGCGCACGCATGGAGCCGTAGATTGTATCGCGGCTGGCGCTGAATCGCATCTCAGCGCCAGCATCGTCCAGCTGTTCCTGAAATGTATTGCTGTCAAGGTCGCCGCCCCCTTCGTCGAACAAGCCTGTCATGAGGTTGACGAGGCCTTCCTTGCCGGCTGGGTCTTGGGTGCTGCCACCTCCTCGGAACGCGAAACGAATGGTGACAATCGGAACTGAATAATCTTCCACCAGCCACGCCTTGATCCCACTCGCTGTCCTGACCTCCTGGATAGCCATGGCCGCACGCGCAGGCGTCGACGCAGCAATGCCCAGCAATACCAGCACGAACAATAGCGGCTTGGCTGCTCCGAGCGGTAATCCGTTGAATGTCATCATCGACTTTTTAATCTCCTGAAGAGGTGTTCTCGCGCGGCAGCAGATATCCTGTCACCGATCGGTCTGAGTTAAGATATTTCTCGGCAACTGCCTGCACCTGCGTCGTCGTTACCGCGCGGACTCTCTCCTGCCATTCCTGCACGTCCTTGACAGTACCGCCGGTCGCAACGGCAGCCCCGTAGACGATGGCCATTGTCGAGGGATTGTCGCGTGCGAAGATCATCGAGCGCACAAGGCGACTTTTGGCCCTCGTGAGCTCCACATCGGAAACGCCGGCTCGTATGATTTTCCGAACTTCGGCGTCAATGGCGTCTTTCACCGCCTCGATCTTCCCCTCGCCTCGCGACGAGCCGTAAATTGTGAAGCTGGATGGATCGAGCGACGTTCCCTGGAAATAGGCGCCGGCCGAGGAGGCTATTCCTTGTTTCACCACTAATTCTTGATAGGCTCGGCTGCGCATTCCTCCGCCTAGAACTTCTGCCAGAAGATCAAGGGCCTCCGCGTCGCCCGGCTTGGCCGTCCTGTAAGACGGCGCCACCCAGGACTCTTCGAAGCTCGGCACAGTCACCCGAGAGTCGGTGAGCACGACCGTCCGTTTGGTGTTCTGTTCTGGTTCTTGCGGCCTAATGCGCGGAGGAAGGTCCGAGCCGCGCGGTACAGCCCCGTATGTTTCCTCCGCCATCTTGCGCACAGTCGCGGCGCTCACGTCGCCTGCCACGACCAACACGGCGTTATTCGGCGCATAGTAGCGATCGTAGAACCCTACTGCGTCTGCGCGATTGAGCCCTTCCATCTCGTGCATCCAGCCGATCACCGGACGGCCGTAAGGATGGTTCTGATAGAGGGTCGCTTGCGTCTCCTCCTCTAGAAGTTCCTCGGGATCGGCTTCGACGCGGGAGCGCCGCTCCTCGAGTATGACATCGCGCTCGGGCGCGATCACCGCATCGGTGAGTACGAGATTGCGCATCCGGTCAGCTTCGAATTCCATCATCGTTTCGAGCGCCGCTGGCGTGACAGTTTGAAAATAGGCGGTGTAGTCGGACCAAGTGAAGGCGTTCTCCTCACCGCCGATCTCCGCCACCTGTGTATCGAATGTGCCAGCCGAGTGCCTTTTCGTACCTTTGAACATCAGATGCTCCAAGAAATGAGCGATGCCGGAGTTGCCGGGTGGCTCATCGGCACTTCCGGCCTTATAAAGCACCATATGCGTGACGATCGGCACGCGGTGATCGGGTATGACGACCACTTCCAAGCCATTGTTCAGCAAGAAGTCGCTGATATCGGATTGGCCTAGCGGAGCCCCGACCGCCGCTTCCCAGGTTATCAGGCTCTGCAACGCAGCCAAGCTTAGGGCAAATGCACGAATGCACGACTCCATCCTAGTACGAGTCATTGGGCATCCTTGATGTTGCTTTCTGGAGAAAGCGTCGTTCTGGAGCTGGAACGCCCTGCGTTAGAACGGCCTGGCGACGTAGTGTCTTCTACTGGCATCTAGAGATCTCCGCGTGAGTTGAACCCATCAGCAGAGGATCTCAGGCAATATGCGTGCCGGACGAAAATTCCTTTTGATTTTAAAAAAATAGGTCTAATCGAACCTGCTGATGTGTTCAGCATTGTCCGATATCGGACAAGGCGACGTGCCATTAGCGACTGCGTTGTTGGCATTTCATCAGTCTTCACCAACTTGCTTGGCGCCGGGATGTAGGTGGGTGTGCCCGGTTCCCTAATAAACACGCTGTTGAAGTAGAAGGCGTTGGACCGCTTAGTTGGGATGACTTTTGAGCGTCGCACCGGCAGATGACAAGGGCGGTGGGAAATGCGGGAGTGTTTTCGATTGGGGTTTTCATCTCCATCAATCGCGTGCCGCACGCCGATCCTAGCTCAACGAGGCGTTTGGCTCGACTGTTTGTTTGCATACGTTGCCGGCAACAAGCTTACTCTCAGTCTTGCTTTCGCCCGGGGATTTCCGCTTCGGCACGAAAAATGCTTGGCTCATTCGGAAACCCCGCGCAAACGGAGAAAGATCTATGAGCCGCGCCAGTTCATCCGCAGCTTTCCTTATTGCGGCTTCTGCCCCGCCTTTTGCATTCTACGCAATCCATGTGGAAGATTTTTCAAGTACTGGCGCGACTTGGAGCCCTTGGCAAAATCAACATGGATCCACGTGAGTATAAGATTGGCTTCGTCCTGCGCTTTCGAGTTCAAATGCGGAGGCGAATTTCAAACGCAGTCGAAACGAACCCGCGCTGTAATCCATGACGTAGATCAGTGTGATCTGAACAATTAATTTTTCCAATCAGTCGCGTGCCGTTATCAAGCGTGCAAAAAACGATGACGCTGCAAGTTAGGGAGCGTGGTCATCGAAGCGCCGAGTGTCACGTTTCCCCTTAGACAGTGATCATGTAATTCAATTGTAGGTAATGTGATGGTATCCATTCGTACTGCCGCCCCCGCCCTGCTGCTGCTTCTGGCAGGTTGCGTCAGCGGCCCCGATCATAAGCCACCGGAAATGCCGCTCGCGGCCAAGTTCTCGGAGGGCGGTACGAAGATCAACGGCGACGTCTCGAGTTCACAATGGTGGACCGCCTTCGGCGATAGGAAGCTCAACGGCTTGGTTGAGCAGGGACTTGCAGAAAACCTCAATATCCAGCAGGCGCTGGAACGCATCAATCAGGCGCAGGCGCAGGTCGTCTCGGCCGCCGCCGGCGGAATGCCGAGCCTCCTCCTGTCAGGCGGTAATACGACCAGCGGCGAAAAGGGCAGCCAGCGCAACAAGAGGGAAACGGAAAACACCACCGGCGGCGATGTCACGGCTTCGTGGCTGCTCGACCTGTGGGGCCAATACCGTCGCGCCAAGGAAAGCGCCAACGCATCGCTGGATGCGGCCTATTCCAACGTTGACGTGGCTCGCCTGACCTATCTGCAGGATCTGGCAAACAGCTACGTCAACGTCCGCTACTATCAGGCCCGCGTCTCGATCGCACGGGACAACCTGAAGTCTCGCCGCGAAACGCTTGAACTCACCAAGTTCCAGCTCGATGCCGGCGCCGTTTCCCGCCTCGACGTCGTCCAGGCCGAAGGTCTCGTCAACTCGACGCTGTCTGAAATTCCAGGCCTCGAAATCAGCTACCGTCAGGCGGTGCATCATATCGCGACCCTACTCAACGTACCGTCGGCGACCATTATCGCCCAGTTGCAGGGCGGCGGTGGCCAGCCGGTATTCCGCGGCCGCGTCGATACGGGCATCCCGGCCGACCTCATCCGCAACCGGCCCGACATCCGTGTCGCCGAGCGTAACCTTGCCGCTGCGACCGCTCAGATCGGCGTGGCAGAGGCCCAGCTCTTTCCGACCATCACACTCGGCGGTTCGATTTCGCCGTCCTACATTCACACGAAGTCCATCAGCGGCAGCCTGACGACCTGGTCGTTCGGACCGAGCCTGTCGCTGCCGATCTTCGATGGCGGCGCGTTGCGCGCCAACGTCAAGAACGCCGAATCCACCAGCCGCGAACAGTACATCGTCTGGAAGCAGACCGTGCTGTCTGGTGTCGAACAGGTCGAAAACGCCCTGTCGGCCGTCAGTCGCGATGCTCAGACGGTTGCCGCACTGCGGGCACAGGTGAAGTCCTATCAGGAGGCCCTCGACCTTTCGACAGTAAGCTACAAGGACGGCGCCTCCTCGCTGCTTGACGTTCTCGACGCGCAGCGTTCCGTTTCTGACGCGCAGGAAAGCCTCGCTGAGGCCGTTCAGCAGAGCGCGCTCGACTACATCTCTTTGAACGTCGCGATCGGCGCCGGTTATGTTCCCGCCGAAAAGGCGACCGTTGCTGCAAAGGCGGCCACGGTTGTCAAGGTCGCTGCCGAGATGGCACGGAACTTACCCGACCAATCGGCCTTGCGCATGGTCGAGTGAATTAGGAAGTTGTAGCCCCCTCCTCAACCCCAGCGCATCTGTTGCTTTTCACCATTCCCTTGGCGACCAGACTTGTCTACAGGTCGGGCAACGGTGGGTGCGGCGAAGACCGCAAAGCCTTCCAGCGCAGTTGGCCGACGCCGCACTCGATGAATTCGGGGCTTTCATTGCCCCAATGAGCTGCGGTCCCGACGTCGCGGCGCGATCTTTAGTTTAATTACCGGCGCGCAACAATGAAGAGACGAGGAAACGGCAGAAGGACCGTACCATCATCCATGACTGCGTAATGCTTCGAAAGCTCTTCCTCGTATGCAGTAAGGTATTCCACCTGCTGTGCTTCGTTCAGCCGGCTAAGGTAAGGGAGAAGACCGGTTCCCTTGAACCACTCGACAATCCCGTTCAGTCCCCGAAGCGGGTGGTAGTAAGTGGTACGCCATATGTCCACGCTTGATGCATGCGGTTTAAGAATGGACCAGTAGTCCAAAACCGAAAGGATCGAGGTCCGCTCGCCGTCGGCATCCTTCAACGCATCAGACCAACGCTTGTCCCCTGCTACCGTGCGCATGCCAACATGTGTCGGCTCCTCTAGATTATCCGGCATCTGCAAGGCAAGCGTCCCGCCAGGCTTAAGGAATGACAGCAATTTCGGAAAAAGCTCATCGTGGTTTGGAACCCACTGAAGGACGGCGTTCGCGAATAGCAGGTCCTGCGGCACTTTCGGTTGCCACTGCCCGATATCGCCCAGCTGAAAATCGCAGTCGGGCAAGCGCTTCTTGGCAGCTTCGACCATCTTGAGTGATGAATCCATACCCGCAATTGCAGCCGAACCGAAACGGTCGATGAGCAGCTCCGTGGAATTGCCTGGTCCGCAGCCTATGTCTGTCACGGACCCAACAATATTTGCGACAACGCGTGCCAAAAGGTCAATTGCCGGACGCGTCCGATGGTCTTCGAACTTTAGATATTGGGATGGGGACCAAGTCGACATGGCGCTCCTTCGATGAAAATCACCTTGATTTGCATTTTCAATGACACAAATGCAATACTGGCTGTTGGAGAAACACGCAACGGAACGATTCTATGTCTGTGAATGCATTTGAACTCTCGCCGAGTGAAAAATCTGAACTGGCCCCGAATGGCGTGCTGAAGGTTGCCGTAGCGGTTGGACCCGCCGCCTCGGCGGTCTGGTGTGTTCGCGACGAGATATCGGGGCAAGCAAGAGGGGTCACGATAATCCTTGCAAGGCAAATCGCACAACGCACCGGCCTTCCGCTCGAACTCATCGAATTCTCCAGCTCAGGCGACATCGTGTCCAATGCCGATGACGGATCATGGACCCTATCGTTCGTCCCCGTTGATGATCAACGCCGAAAAGTGCTTGGCGTTGGCCCCAGCTATTACCTTGGCGTGAGCACCTATCTTGCTCGAAAGGACGCCTTCAAAACAGTGCAGGACGTTGATCAGGAGGGTGTCCGGGTTGCTGGTGTCGCGGGGACGGCGACGCTGCGAAGCGCCGAGAGGACGTTGAGAAATACCGACATCGTCGGATACGGCTCGCTCGATGAAGCGATGGCTAAATTCAAAGGCGGCGAACTAGACGCGATTGCTCTGGGCAAAGAGTCCATTATCAGCATGCTTTCCGGTTTAGACGGCTGTCACGCCGTTCAAGGCCATTTCCATGAGGCCGGTACGGCCATTGTGGTGCCTCCGGCAAATGTCCATGCGCTGGATGCAGCCATTCGAATGATGGATGAAATGAAGGCCGACGGCACCATTCGCGCCGCATACGACCAAAACGAAATGAGCCATGCGGATGTTGCACCCTGATTGTCACAGGGATGGGGTCTCACCTTTGCGTTCCGCTCAATCAGGCCTTAACTTAGGCGAAGACGATTCAGACCCATGAGTGCGCCAGGATGCGAAACAGTAGCCAGTTGACCGCAAACATTGCGAAAGAGATCAGCCAACTGATCCGGTCCGGTGATTTGAAGCCAGACGATCACCTGAGCACTCAGGGCTTGGCTGACAAATTCGGTGTTTCGCGTTCCCCCGTCCGTGAGGCCATGCAGGTGCTCTTCGAACAGGGCTTCCTTGAGCAAAAGCCTAATCGCGGCTTTTTCGTATCGACGAAGGTGATCGATGAGCCCGCCGAAGCTCCGGGCGACCAGCTGCAAGAGACGATGAGCGATTACCACCGCCTGGCGGAAGATTGGCTGACGGATCGCATTCCTGCCGATGTCACCGAACAAATGCTTCGTGACCGATATGGCTTCACGAAGGCGCAGGTCAGCGACATTCTGATGCGTGCTGCCAGAGAAGGATGGGCGGAACGAAAGCAGGGTTACGGCTGGCGGTTTCTGCCGGTCGCGAAAACGGCTGAAGCCTTCGAACAGATTTATCGCTTCCGAATGCTTATCGAACCTGCCGCGATGCTTGAACCAACATTCGCCTTGGACCGGAAGATCATCGATGAGCAACGTCGCATACAGTCCCGGATGCTCGAAACCGATATTCGTACGCTACCGGCCGAGAGGCTGCTCTATAACGGGTCGTTGTTTCATGAAGAGCTGATCAAGATGAGCGGTAATCCGTTCTTCCACCTTTCGTTGGTTCGAGTGAACCGGATGCGACGCCTCCTGGAATATCGCTCAAACGTCGATCGCGAACGATTGCACGTTCAGTGCGAGGATCACCTCGCAATCCTGTCCCTCCTCGAACGCGGTGAAATTGTCGAAGCCTCTTACGCCATGCGCAGGCATCTGGGCGGAGCACTGACGCGAAAGTCGCCCTTGCTCTGGTCACAAGAGGTTGCAGGAGTGAGGCAGGCTGAACTTTTCAGGCCCGCCGCGGTCGACAATTGATAGCGCTTATGCAGCGCTTTCATCGGGATTAGCCATCTGCTCAAGACCAAGCGGCCTTTTTTTGGCTTAAATGGAATTCCATGAGCAGCAATTCGATTTCAGCACTTAAACGAGCAAATAAACTTGAGGAAACGATAACCACTCTCCCAATAGCAGCATTACGCTGCTCGCGAATAGGAAGCCGAGGTATGATTATCGGAAGAGATGATGAATTGCCGCAGGAGCTGATTTAGCTCGGCGATATCGCTGGCAAGGCCGTGGCTGGCAGCGGTCGATTCCTCAACCATCGCAGCGTTTCGCTGCGTCGCCTGATCGATTGTGATGATCGCGCCATTGATCTCGTGCAAGCCGATGACTTGTTCTCGCGCCGCTGTGTTGATGGATTCTACCCGGTTGTTGATCTCTTCGACGTGACTGACAATTTCCTGAAGGGCTTTGCCCGTCCGTCCGACCAGATCGACACCGGATTTGACCTGCTCCCCGGACGTCGTGATAAGCGATTTGATTTCCCTCGCCGCCTGTGCGGACCGCTGCGCCAATTCGCGGACCTCCTGTGCGACAACGGCGAACCCCTTTCCAGCTTCCCCGGCTCTCGCCGCTTCCACCCCTGCGTTCAGTGCAAGTAGGTTGGTCTGGAACGCGATATCGTCGATCACTCCGATGATGTTGTTGATCTCGCCCGATGAGGTGGCAATGGCCTGCATCGCGCTGACAGCCTCGCCAACGACTGCACCCGATGTTTGAGCTGCCTGGTGCGTTTTTCGAACCAGGTCCTCTGCCTCTTGCGCTCGCAGCGTCGCATCGCGTGTCGTGGTCGTGATCTGCTCAAGAGCGGCGGCCGTCTCTTCGACAGAAGCGGCCTGCTGTTCGGTGCGCTCGGCAAGGTCATCGGCAGCAGAGCGAATCTCAGCTGCGCTTGCCGAGATGGAACGAACATTAACCGAGACGGCGCTCAGCGTGTACTCCAGCTTTTCGACGCTTGAGTTGAAATCCTGCCGGATTCGGTCGAAGTTCCCGGCAAAGGGCGTTGAAATTCGGTACGTGACGTCGCCGGTCGCGAGCGCGTTGAGTGCAGTTGCCAGGGTATTTACGGCGAAGTCGGTCTCCGCATCGTGTCGAGCCTTGTCGGCAGCACGGCTACGCTGGGCCTCTTCGTTTGCGCGATCCGTCTCCTCTGCCTCTTTCTCCAGTCTCAAGCGATGTATTGCATTCTCCTTGAAGGTGATGACACTCTTTGCCATCTTGCCCACTTCGTCGCCGCGAGCCGCTTCTTCCATGTCAATGCTAAGGTCTCCTTGAGCAAGCCGCATCATCTGCTGCCGCAGCCGCGCGATAGGCCTCAAGATTCCGAAGGTCGCCAGTGCCGTTGAGGCTGCGATTGCCAAAGCGATAGCGAGTGCTAGCAGAGTAGCGCTCTGGCGAATGGTAGAATGGTTCGCTTGCGAGAGGTCGCGAATGCCGTCGGCAACCTGCTTTTCCATTTTTTCATTCCACTCTCGAAGGCTCGTAGCCAGTTCGTCAATCTTCGGGTCAACAGCCCCGAGAACCGCCAAGGCGTTCATGTCGCGGTTGCCTTTGGCAGCAACAATGGCCTTGTCGAGACCAACCTTTATCGCGGTCGCTTTTGCCAGAAACGCTTCCAGTTCCGGTCTTGCGTCCGGGTACGCAGCAATTGCAGCATTGAGGCGGTCAAACATCCTCTGTGCGTTTTTGTCATAGCTGCTCGCCACATCGTCGAAATCCTTGGCGTCTGGCGAATAAGCGGTGAGCTGATAGGCACGATAAGCAACCGACTGCATGTGACGCGCGGCTGCCACCACATCGGTGTTTGCCTTTCCCTCAGAGTTGACAAACCGAATATAGCGATCATCCGCCTGCCCAAAGCGTAGTGACGTGTAAGCGAGGCTGCCGGCCGCGAGCACGCTGATACCGGCCGTGATGGCCAGAATTTTTAGCCCGATGCTGCTGTTCTTCAAGAATGACATCAAAACTCCTCCGCTGGGGCAAATAACCGGCAAATCTTTGCATTTGGATATTTAAAAAACCAATAATGCGTCTGTTTGTGCCACCGTTCAGCAGCAGAGATTGGTTTTTCGAAGAAATCGAATCTCCTGGCAATCCGTTGGCGGGAAAATCGGTTCTCACCCGCCTGCATTTGCGTCGCGGTCGTAGAAAATAATTGCTTTCTCCAAAACAGATTTGCATTTTAATACGTAAAAAGCCAATATCAGGCCGTGGTGATGAGCGGCGGAAAATGCTTTCGCCTTCTAGGGAGATTAGATCACATGAAAATTTCGGTCACAGAGTGCGACGGCATTGGCCCGGAAATCACTGCTGCAACGTTGGAAGTGCTGAAGGCCACCGATAAAGCCTTTGGTCTCGGGTTGGAGTATGAATTCGAAGACACTGGCTTCACGAGCTTGGAAAAATACGGCACCACCCTGCGCGATGAGGTTCTGGAGCGTGCTCGCAAAGCTGACGGTATCATCCTTGGTCCGCAGTCGCACATGGACTACCCCGCACGCGACAAGGGCGGGGTGAACGTCTCCGCCGGTTACCGCGTCAAGCTTGATCTTTATGCAAACGTCCGCCCCGCTCGTTCCCGCTCGTTCCTGAACAATTCGAAAACCATGGACCTCGTCATCATGCGCGAGGCGACCGAAGGCTTCTACCCGGACCGTAACATGGTCAAGGGGACCGGCGAATTCATGCCCACCGACGATGTCGCGCTCTCTGTTCGCAAGATCACGGCGAAGGCATGTGAGCGTATTGCTCGTCAGGCTTTCGTGCTCGCAATGAAGCGCGACAAGCGCGTAACCGCAGTCCATAAGGCAAACAACTTCATCCTGACCGACGGTTTGTTCCTGGAGCAGGTCCGCAAGGTTGCCCAGGACTTCCCTGAAGTGAAGGTCAACGATTTCATCATCGACGCTATGGCCGCACACCTCGTTCGCGATCCTTCGCGCTTCGACGTTATCGTGACCACGAACTTCTACGCTGACATCCTGTCGGATCTCGCCAGCGAACTTTCGGGCAGTCTTGGCCTTGCCGGCTCCATCAATGCCAATGCTGAACTTGGCCTTGTATGCGCCCAGGCGCAGCATGGTTCCGCCCCGGACATCCAGGGTCAGAATATTGCCAACCCGACGTCGCTCATCCTTTCCACAGCAATGATGCTCAGCTGGCTCGGCGAACAGCGGAAGCTTCCGCATTTCGAAGCTGCAGGCGCTGAGATCGAGCGTGCCGTGGATGAAGTTCTCGCTGATCCGGCCAAGCGCACCCGCGATCTCGGCGGCAACACGAACACCGACACGTTCGGCAGGTTCGTCGCGCAGGCGGTGAACAACGGAGGTTCCGCCAAGAAGGTCGCCAACGCTTAGCAGCAATTGGCTTTCTGGCCTCTGGCTGGCCAGTTTGGATTTCCCGGGGACGCACGGTGCGCCCTCGGGTTCGCCCGCCCGGAGGAGATTGCTCGGGCGCATCTTTGGGAGAAGAACAAATGAACTCTTTTATCGGCCCGAAAGGGCTCGCGACGGCTGCTGTGCTGTCCCTCCTCACTTCCGCGGCTTTCGCCCAGGAAGTCCCCGCCGGATATCCGGCCGATTACAGCGCCATCATCGAAGCTGCCAAGAAGGAAGGCGCCGTTTCAGTCTACACCTCGACCGACTCTGAACAGTCGCAGAAGCTTCAGGACGCATTTACGAAAAAATATGGCATCAAGATCGCCTACAACGACCTTGGTACCAACGGTGCATATAACCAGGTCATTTCAGAAGCTGCAGCAGGTCAAACCACGGCAGACGTGGTGTGGAGTTCCGCAATGGACCTGCAGATGACGCTCGTACAGGACGGCTACGCCGACGAGTACGCTTCCCCTGAAGCTGGCAAGCTCCCGAGCTGGGCAAACTACAAGAACGTGCTTTACGCAACGACGGTCGAGCCAATCGGCGTGATCTTCAACACCAAGGCACTGACGGAAGACAAGCTTCCGAAGACCTACGCCGATATGATCACCTTCCTGAAGGACAACAAGTCCACACTTCAGGGCAAAGTTGCCACCTTCGATCCGGAAAAGAGCGGCTCGGGCTTCCTGCATCATTCTAACGATGCGCGCAACCGCAAGGACTTTTGGGACCTCGCCAAGGCAATGGGCGATGATGGTGCCAAGATCTACTCCAGCTCGGGCGGCATGAAGGAAACCGTGGTTTCCGGCGAGAACGTCATCGCGATCAACATCATCGGTTCCTATGCCCTTAAGTGGGCCAAGGAAAGCCCGAACCTCGGTGTTCACTTCGCCACCGATTACACGCCAGCCTTCTCCCGCCTTATCATGAAGACGAAGGAAGCTCCGCATCCGAATGCCGCGAAGCTCTTCATTGACTTCATGCTGTCGGCCGAAGGCCAGTCTCTCCTTTCTGAAAGCGGCCTGCCGTCGGTCCGCGAGGATGTCACAGCTGGTCTGAACATCAAGACCCTGAACGCGCGTGTCGGCGGTGGTTTGAAGCCAATCGCTGTGGACGAAGGCGTTCTGGAATACATGGATCAAATGAAGCGCGTCCAGTTTCTTAACGACTGGAAGGCCGCGCTCGGTCGCTAATGCCCATCGGCTGCGGCGCGCTCGCGCCGCAGCCTCTCAGATCAGTTGAGAGGCAACAATGTCTACACACGCACAGGCTCCGAGCGCACTTGCGGCCACCACAAAGTCAGCGCCAGCCGAAAAGAAATATCCGCCGAAAATGCCACGGGTGGGAAATGCTAACGCTTACCGCGTTGTCGTAATCACTCTCCTTGCCGTTGCCGTTCTCGCCCCTGTCGGCCTGATCGTGTATCAGAGCTTCCTCAGTGCACCGTTCTTCAGCGCTCGCGCCCGCTTTGGCTTCGATGCCTATCGCTATGTTTTCACGGACAAAGCCTTTTACCGGGCTCTGGGCACTACCGCCGTATTTTCGTTCGGCCTGGTCGCCATCGCCGTTCCTCTCGGCGGGGTGCTGGCTTTCCTGATCACTCGCACGGACATTCGTTTCAAGCGCATACTTGAGATTCTGGTGCTCGTGCCAATGTTCATTTCGTCTATCGTTCTGGCGTTCGGCTACACCGTTTCGGTCGGTCCCGCAGGCTTTGTCTCGATCTTCATTCGTGATCTGATCGGCTTCGTCCCGTGGAATATCTACAGCCTCTCGGGGATGATCCTAATCGCGGGGCTCAGCCACGTTCCGAACGTCTATCTTTACGTATCGGCTGCAATGCGCAATTTGCCGTCGGACCTCGAAGAAGCCGCTCGCACGACTGGTGCATCGGTATGGCGCGTGTCCCGGGACGTAACTCTGCCAATGGTACTTCCGTCGCTGATCTTCGCGGTTGCCCTGAACATCCTGCTCGGCTTTGAGACCTTTGGCATTCCGCTCGTCCTGGGTGATCCGAACGGCATCATGGTCCTGACGACCTACATATACAAGCTCACCACCTTGTTCGGCACTCCGACCTACCAGCTGATGGCGGTTGTCGCCGTCGTCCTGGTGCTCATCACGCTGCCGCTCGTTGCGATCCAGCGCCGACTGCTGCGCAACGCCCGGCGTTATGCCGCTCTTGGTGGTAAGGGTGCCCGCGTTGCCACCCTTAAGCTCGGCACCAGTGGACAGGCCATCGCACTTGCCATCATCGGGCTGTGGCTGTTCATCTCGGTCGTCCTGCCTATCGGTGGGATCGTTGTCCGTGCGTTCGTCGATGCATGGGGCGAAGGCGTCAACCTTTTTGACCAGTTCACACTGGCAAACTTCGCCCACTTGATGGACGTTCCGGCGCTTAAGAACGGCATCGTCAACACGATCCTTCTGTCGGTCGGCGGCGGCGCTCTTGCGGTGTTCATCTACCTGCTCGTTGGACTGGCTGGTCACCGCAACTGGGGCATGTCGAACACGGTTCTGGATTACATCGTCCTCCTGCCGCGAGCACTTCCAGGTCTCGTCGTCGGCCTGGCATTCTTCTGGGTCTTTCTGTTCGTGCCATTCCTGACGCCGCTGCGTCCGACCCTCGTCAGCCTGTTCGTCGCCTACGTTGTCGTTGGCTTGTCCTATGGACTACGTCTCCTTCAAGGCACGCTGCTGCAGGTCGCTCCTGAACTCGAAGAATCCGCTCGCACGACGGGTGCGACGATTGGCCGGACGTGGAAAGACGTCGTAATCCCCATCGTTCGTCCCGGCCTTGCAGGCGCGTGGGCTCTCATCATGATCATCTTCCTGCGTGAGTACGCGACAGGTGTTTATCTCATGGGCGCTGGCACCGAAGTCATCGGTTCGCTCATGGTTTCGCTGCTGCAGACCGGCGCGATGAATACCATTGCCGCACTTTCTCTCATCAGCATCGTCCTGACAGGTGCGGGCCTTGCCCTTGCCCTGCGACTTGGAGCAAAAATCCATGACTGAACTCGTTGTAAACAATGTCCAGAAATGGCTGGGCGGCCTGCAAATCCTCAAGGGTGCATCCTTTACCGCGGAGCGTGGAAGCATCGTTGCGCTCCTGGGAGCCTCTGGCAGTGGGAAAACCACCCTGCTTCGCTGCATCGCTGGTCTCGAACAGCCCGAGATCGGGACAATCGTAATTGGCGGGAAGACTGTACTCGATGGCGAAAAGAAGCTAATTTTGCCGCCTGAACAGCGCAACATCGGCCTTGTGTTCCAATCTTACGCGCTCTGGCCACACCGCACCGTCAAGGAAAACGTCGGTTATGGTCTGAAACTGCGCGGCATCAATCCGACCGAGATCGGCATCAGGGTTCAAGCGATCCTTGAGCGCCTCGGTCTCGGCCACCTCGCGGACCGGTATCCGTCGCAGTTGTCCGGCGGTCAGCAGCAGCGCGTCGCGATCTGCCGCGCCCTGGTCTACGAACCGCGCGTTCTTTTGCTTGACGAACCGCTGTCCAATCTGGACGCCAAGCTGCGCGAAGAGGCTCGCTACTGGATTCGTAAGCTGATCCTCGATCTGGAAATCTGTGCAATCCTCGTTACGCATGACCAAAGCGAAGCCTTGGCTGCGGCCGACAACATTCTCCTGCTGCAGGACGGCCGTATCGTTCAGCAAGGCGGTCCGCAGGAGATTTACTCCAACCCGAACAGCTTCTATTCGGCGGACTTCCTGGGCGCTAACAACATCGTCAAAGGCAAGGTTCATACCGTCGATGGCAAGGCTGCCGTGATCGGCGGTGACGGCTGGGCGCTCAATGGAACGGTGCGCGAAATGTCAGGCCTTGGAGCGGCGCAGGATGCGCGAGCTGTCATTCGTGTTGAACAGATCAAGGTTGCCGATACTCCTTTAAACGATGGTATCGAGATGGACCTCGATGACAGCATCTACCTTGGAGATCGTTGGGAATACCGGCTGCGGCGCGGTGATTTCGTGGCGAAGGCGCATGGAACGAAACGGATGCCAACTGGAAAGGTGTGGGCCCAAATCCCGCCTGAAAGTGTCTGGCTGTTCTCCGGCGCGCAAAAGTAGGCCACGTCAGGCGGCCGCCCTCCTCCCGGGCGGCCGCTGACTTCATAGTTCACATCAGAGGTCAAAAATGTCCGCCCCCCGTATTGCCCTGATCCACGCGACGCCCGTCGCGATGGAGCCGATCAAGGCCTCCTTTGCCTCCGCCTGGCCGGAAGCGGAGACTGTCAATCTTCTTGAAGATAGCCTTTCACCGGATCGAGCCAAGACGGATGAAATCACGCCGGAGTTGGCGGAACGGATATTCAGTCTCGCAGAATATGCCTTGAAAGCGAAATGCGATGCTGTCCTCTTTACCTGTTCAGCTTTCGGTACCGCAGTTGAGGCGGCCGCCGCCAAGCTTCCCATTCCGGTTCTGAAGCCCAACCAAGCAATGTTTGAAGCAGCTATCAACCAAGGCGGTCGAACGGCGATGCTCTACACGTTTCCTCCAGCTCGCGAGGGCATGGAGGAGGAATTTCACGAAGAGGCAAAGCGGCTGAACCCTGAGGCAAGTATTCAAAGTTTTCTTGTCGAGGGGGCAATCGAGGCTGTGAGAAGCGGCGATGCCGAGACCCACAACCGTCTTGTGAAGGAAGCAGCCGCGTCTCTCCGTGACTTCGACGCAATCATGCTTGCGCACTTTTCAACCGCTCGCGCTCTTTCGCCAGTCCGCGAAGTCACCTCTATCCCAGTTTTCAGCAGCCCAGACGCTGCGGTCGTGAAGTTGAAGAAGTTGCTCCGGTAGGGCAACGCGAGCGGAAAAATAGGAGGAGTAACGCATATGCAATTGACGAGACGGGATTTCATGGTGGGCGCCCTTGGAGCTGCTGCCGTTGCTTGTTCAACGGCTGCAAATAGCGCCGACACGGTTCCTTATTCATCCGGGGACAACAATCCGAAGTTCAAAGCGCCTGCTCATACATGCGACGCCCATTTCCATATCTATGACAATCGTTTTCCGGCTGCGCCAAACGCAAGCCTGATACCTCCGAATGCCCTTATTGCAGATTATGAAAAGCTCCGCTCTCGATTGGGATTCGAGCGCAGCGTGATTGTGCAGCCGTCGACATACGGGACCGACAACTCCTGCCTGCTGGAATCCCTTAAAATTCTGGAATCGCGTGGCCGAGGGATTGCCGTCGTCGATACATCGGTAACCGATGAGCAGCTCAAGGAATTGAACGCCGCTGGGATACGGGGCATCCGTTTCAATCTAGGAAGGGCTGGTGCAACGACGGTCGAGATGATCGAGCCGCTGTCCAAGCGGGTAGCCGACCTCGGCTGGCATATCCAGGTTCACATGTCCGGCAACGACATAGCCAAGAATGCCGATCTGTTCGCACGTCTTCCCTTGACCGTCGTCTTTGATCACCTTGGGCGAATTCCCCAGCCCGATGGCATCAAGCACCCGGCATTTGCCGTGATCAGCGCTCTGCTCGAACAGGGAAAGGCCTACACGAAGCTATCAAGCATCTACCAAGACACGGTTGTCGGGCCACCGACATACGAAGACATGGGAGCGGTCGCTCGGGCTTACCTTAAGATTGCGCCCGAGCGGGTGCTGTGGGGGTCCGATTGGCCCCATCCTTCTCCTGGAAAATTCGGCAAGCCCAACGATGCGACACTGATGGACCTTTGCGCGGAGTGGGCGGGCGATGACGGGACCCGCCAGAAGATTTTTGTTGATAATGCGGCCACGCTTTACGGCTTTTGAAGATCGCGGGAAGGAAGCGCACAATGTTACTCGGGGTAATCGCAGACGACTTCACGGGCGCAAGCGACATAGCCAATACTATCGCCAAAGGCTTGCCTTCCCACGGAGGTCTAAGAACGGCGCAATTCCTGGGGGTACCTTCAGCAGCTGCTCCGCAAGAGGTCGAAGCTGGCGTTGTAGCCTTGAAGAGCAGGTCCATTCCGGTAGCTAACGCCGTCCAACAATCGCTTGCCGCCTTAGACTGGCTGCTTGCACAGGGATGTCAGCAGATCGTGTTCAAATACTGCTCGACATTCGATTCAACGAAAGAGGGCAACATTGGTCCGGTTGGTGAAGCACTCGCGGAGGCGCTAGGCGCTAGAGGTGTCGTCGTTTGCCCTGCATTCCCCGGAGCGGGTCGTACCGTCTACATGGGACATCTGTTTGTCAATGACCGTCCGCTCAATGAGTCTGGCATGCAAAACCACCCGCTGACGCCAATGACGGATTCCGACATTCGGCGTTGGCTCGGCTATCAGACGAAGACCCCGGTTGGTCTGGTGCCTACCCCAGTGGTCAGGCAAGGCGAAGCTGCGATAAAAGAAGCGCTCGCTAACGCTGAAGGCACCATGGTCATCGTCGACGCCACATCGGACGACGAGCTGGCGATCATCGGCGCCGCAATTGCCGACCATAAGTTGGTGACCGGAGGCTCCGGCATCGCAATCGGCCTGCCCGCCAACTTCATTCGACGCGGATTGGCGAAAGGATCCCACGGCAACTCCATCGGTACGACGGGGCCGGAAGCCATTCTTGCCGGAAGCTGCTCTGGTGCGACCCGGGGCCAGATTGACCTTCATAAGGCGAGCCATCCGACGCTGCCTATTGATGTAGACAAGGTCATGAGCGGTGAGACGACTGCCGACGATATCGTCAAGTTCATCCAGGCAAATCACGGAAAAGCACCACTTGCCTACTCTTCCGGAACTCCTGAAGACGTTCGCCGGATGCAGGATAAGTACGGCCGCGATGAAGTCGCACATAAGCTTGACGGGTTATTCGCCGAGACTGCGCAGAAACTCGTGGCTGCTGGTGTAACCAGATTGGTGGTCGCAGGCGGCGAGACCTCGGGAGCCGTAGTCTCCGCCCTTGATCTTGGTGCGCTCACCATCGGCCAGGAAATCGACCCTGGCGTACCAGTCCTCCTGTCGCTCGGTGACAAGCCGATAGCTCTCGCGCTGAAGTCTGGAAACTTCGGTGCGCAGGATTTCTTCAGGAAAGCATTGAACAGGCTGACATCACATGAGCAATGAATCCACAGTTCGCGAGGAAATCGTGCGCCTGTCACGGTCGCTTTTCGAACGAGGGTACTCAGTCGGTACGGCGGGAAACATCAGTGCCGCCGTGGATGACGGCATCCTCATGACACCAACGAATTCATCATTGGGTTTTCTTGATCCCGCTCGGATCAGCAAGCTTGGCCGAGATGGTCGGCATCTTTCCGGGGATAAGCCTTCCAAGGAAATATTCCTACATCACGCATTCTATGAGACACGACCGCAGACCGGGGCCGTTGTGCATCTGCATTCGACCTTCGCGACCGCTCTCTCATGCCTGACAGATGTCGATCCGGACGACTGCATTCCTCCGTTGACCCCTTACGTGGTGATGCGGGTTGGCCAGGTGAAACTCGTTCGTTATGTGCGACCGGGGGACGAGAAGGCCGGTGATCTGATCCGTGAACTAAAAGGACGTTATGCGGCAGTCTTGCTGGCAAACCATGGACCCGTGGTGACCGGCAAGGATATCGGATCAGCTGTCTATGCGGCAGAAGAACTTGAGGAGACGTCAAAGCTTCTCGTGCTCCTACGTGGCGCACCAACGCGGATGCTGACCGAAGAAAACGTGGCCGAGCTGAGAGCCGTATTCGGCGCATACTGAGAAAATCAGGAACTTGTACGACAGGAGAAGCGATGACTGGTCCCTATCTCATCGCAGGCAATTGGAAAATGAATGGCCTGAACAGCTCCTTGGCTGTTCTTGAAGAGACTGCCCGTTCTTGTGAGCGCATGGACGGTGACGTCGAAGTCGTCATGTTTTTGCCTGCAACGCTGCTGGCAGTCTCATCGATTGTGATCAAGGACACGAAACTGCAGTTGGGCGGCCAGGACTGTAGCTCTGAAAGATCGGGAGCGTTCACCGGCGAGATATCTGCCGAAATGTTGAAAGACGCGGGAGCAAGATTCGTCATGATTGGCCACTCGGAGCGCCGTCTGCGTCACGCTGAGGGTGACGATCTGGTTCGCCAAAAGGCGATTCAGGCGATAGAGGTCGGTCTCACGGCCCTCATCTGCATCGGCGAAAGCGGTCAGGAAAAGGCAGAAGGCAAAACCCTCGCGGTTCTGTCCAGCCAACTGACCTATTCCGTTCCGCGCGTTTCCTCTATCGACCAGATCGTTATCGCCTATGAACCGACGTGGGTTACCGGAACCTGTGTCACTCCGACCCTGGATGAAATCGCTCACGTGCACCGGCATATCCGGTCAGAGCTTCTGGCGCATTGGGGCGACAGTGGCCAGCAAATTCGTGTCCTTTATGGAGGGTCAGTCCAGCCATCGAATGCAGCGGAGATTCTAGCAATCGCTGAAGTGGGCGGACTGCTGGTAGGTGGCGCAAGCCTCGATGCAAAACAGTTCTCAGCTATATGCGAGCACGGTCGGTCTGTAAGAGCCGCAGCATGACCAGGGACATCACCTCGCAGTCTCATGTCTTACAGTCAAGCAAGCCCAGGGAGGCAAACGTGCTCACCTCGATCAATCCAGCGACCGGAAAAGAGATTGCAACCTACGAGTTGCATACCGATGAATACATAGACGCCGCGCTGACTGCGGCCGATAATGCTCAGCGAAAATGGCGTGAGGTTCCGATCAGCGAACGTGTAGGCCTCCTGACGCGAATGGCGGCTGTCCTTCGCCAAGGCAAGTCGACATATGCCAAGATGATAACCCGCGAAATGGGCAAGCCTATCGCGGAGGCAGAGGCTGAAATCGAAAAATGTGCGTACAATTGCGATTTCTATGCTGAGCACGCTGTACAGTATCTTGCTGACGAGCCTGTCGCCTCCAATGCCACCGAGAGCGTAGTGGCGTTTGCTCCGTTGGGTGTGGTCCTTGCGATTATGCCCTGGAACTATCCGTTTTGGCAGTTCTTCCGATTCGCGGCACCGGCGCTAGCTGCTGGCAATGGCGCGATCCTCAAACACGCCAACAACGTTCCGGAGTGCGCCCTCGCCGTTGAGGACATCATGCGGAAGGCAGGTTGCCTGGACGGCCTATTCCGGACCCTCCTCATCGATGCGTCGAAGGTCGCCGGATTGATATCTGATGACCGGATTGCCGCCGTCACGCTCACCGGATCCACCGAGGTTGGTGCCATCGTAGCCGGGCAAGCGGGCAAGGCCCTGAAGAAACAGGTTCTGGAGCTTGGCGGTTCGGATCCTTTTATTGTGCTTGCCGACGCAGACCTGGAGCAAGCTGCTGCCGTGGCCGTCCAGGCCCGCTATATCAACGTTGGTCAGTCGTGTGTGAATGCAAAGCGCTTCATCGTCGAGGAGCCCGTGGCAGAGCGCTTCGTTGAGCTGTTCTGCGAAGGCGTCGCCAAGCTCAAGATCGGCGATCCCACCGAGCGCGACACGAACATCGGTCCAATGGCGCGAGCAAACCTGCTTGCGGCTCTCCATGCGCAGGTCGAGAAGACCGTTGCTGCCGGGGCTAACGTGCGTGCAGGGGGTAAACCCATTGAAGGCGATGGCTTCTACTATCCGCCGACCGTTCTCGACAATGTCTCGCCAGATATGGTGGCGTTCTGCGAGGAAACCTTCGGCCCCGTCGCCGCTATCATTCGAGCCAAGGATGCCGACGAAGCCATTCGGTTGGCAAATCAAACGGAGTTTGGTCTCGGATCCGCCCTTTGGTCACGCGACACCGAAAGGGCAAAGCAGCTTGCTCGCAAAATCGAGGCCGGAGCAGTTTTCATCAATGGAATGGTGGCATCGGACCCCCGCTACCCCTTTGGGGGCATTAAGCGGTCGGGATACGGCCGCGAGCTTGGTGTCTATGGCATCCGGGAATTCGTGAACATCAAAACGGTCTGGGTCGGCCCGACTAAAGCCTAAGCAGGAGGAAACGAGATGGCTGAGGCGGTGATACTTCGTCCAAAAGAAATGAAGACAAATGACCGTGGCGGCGGAGCGAAGACTACGCCGTTGGTCACCCGCAAGTGCGGCTCGACGAGCATGATCAATGGTATCACGGCTTTCGATCCAGGCGCTTCGATCGGGCTCCACAAGCATAATTGTGAGGAAAGCGTGATGGTCCTGGATGGCGACGCCATAGCAGAAATCAACGGCGTCCAGCACCGGCTTGCCGCGAACGACACCACATGGATTCCCGCCAACGTGCCACACCGCTTCATCAACGCCTCGGATAGCCAGCCGATGCGCATTTTCTGGATATACGCTTCGATTGATGCGACCCGCACGATGTTGGTAACCGGAGAGGAAAGGCCAATCGATGCCGAGCACGGTCACTACGGTGGGGCTGCCTGATGTTTATCGAAGTTGCCGAAATTACGGTCCGTGATCGTCAAACCGCCTTTGAGGGCGACGTCTCGAAAGCTGCGCTTTTTTCCTTCGCGCGAGAGGGTGCCACGGGCTCGCCCTTCAGCCTCGGGATCTCGTCGACAAATTGCCGGCCGACGTTTCAGCCTCAACCCCGGAATACGAGCTCGATGGCTAAAAGTCGGTCGACTGACGGCTGGACAATCCTTGTTCATACCGTCAGGCGTGGTTCAAAAAACTAGGCAATAACGAAGCGTCAGAATTGGGGGCCTGTGTGGTTCAGAAGGGTCCGACTTTGAGACCGCGAAGTAAGTCAGAACGTCGCGGCGCCGCCTTTGAAGACCAGGTTCGTGGCGCAAGTCGATTTGTTTTCCCACCGGCCTCTTATTCTTCGTCATGCTCCTGTCGGCGGCGCCGCGGCGGACGATTCGGAAGCAAGCGCGCTGCGCAGACGCTCCTCCTGCTCGGGCGAGAGCGACGTTCTTAATATCCGCGCATGTTCACCCTGGAAGTCCTGTAGAACCTTCTCGGGCTGAACCTTCCGGATCAGCAAAAAGAGCGCCGAGCTGTTTACGGGGATGGTGTCGGCAAGTCGCTTGATGAGGTCGTCGTCGATGCCGTAGTCCGTCATCGAGCCTGCCAAAGCGCCGGAACCTGCCCCGAAGGCACCGCCGATAACCATGCCCGCAAGGGGATTGAGGAACAAAAGGCCGACAAGCGATCCCCAGATGGCACCTGACAACCCGCCACTCGCGGCGCCGGCGGCCGCCAGATTAACGCTCTGCTTGAGACGAACCTTGCCCGAAGCGTCGCGGATCGCAACCACGGAGTCTTCGAGATCGACTAGATATTCCTTTTGGAGCTGAATGAGGCGATTGAGGACAACGTCCGCCTGGTCGGAGTTGTCAAAGCCGAGCACTACGAGTTCAGACATCGTTTTTTCTTCGGTTTGGTGTTGCTGATATTGAAACTCGGCGGAAGTTGCCCCTGGACAACTTCCGCTCCAGCCTTAATCCGAGCATTTTACCACGGCCGTGTGAGGTTGCGATGAAAGAGGCTCTCGCTTGCCGTCTGCGACCGATCAGCCATTGTCTATTAACATCCTTCGCACCGCCATTTCATGAGCCTGGATCAATGTGAATTTGTCTGTCTTATGCCGGACCATCACTGATCTCACCGGTGATGAGCGCACGTTGAAGCCGCTCAAGACCGACGTAATGTGAGCTTCGCTTGCTCACGGTCTTTCCGGCATTTGGTACTCTCGTAACGCGCCTCAGATGGGATTCGAACTTGCAGAGCCTGCAATACAACGCCACACCAGCCGTCGTCACGCCCTGAAACGGTCAAATGAGGTGAGGCGTCTCATCGGTGGATCAGCGTCATCCCAGCGATAGATTTCCGAGCGCAGATAGCGAAGCTCGTCATCGAGACCATCTTCTGCAATCTCGATCCACCAACATTTCGGGCGCCCATCACTACCATCCGACCAACGGTAGCCGCGCGCCTTCAGGTGATCCTTCATGTCGAACGGACTGTTTTCCGCGTAGATGCGGACACGACAGCGCTGGCTCGCTTGATATAGTTCGGCGAACGGCGTTTGCCCGTGGCCGACGCAATCTTCTGCGAGAACTTCGAGCAACGCAAAACAGTCATCCACTGCCCGATGCCCCTCATGAAAATAGCCTGCCTGTCCGATCAAATATCCAAGCTTGGTTCCTTCGAAGCCACGTGACGCCCAATCGATTTCCGAGACCGAGCACGCCCAGGCTTTGCCGGCGAATATGGGTGAAAAGGCTTCGCAGAAGGGCCGATCGAAGCCAGCATTGTGAGCGATGATGAGGTCGGCTCCTTCGACAAGCGAGCGGAGTTGCTGAAGATTGATGATCTGGCCGGCCACCATTTCGTCGGTGATGCCGGTCAGACGCGTGATCTCTTCTGGGATTGGTGTGCTCGGCTGCCGCAGGGCGCCATAGACGCCGATGACGTCGCCGAAATTGCCCGCTTCATCAAAGCTGAACGCAACAGTGCCGATCTCGATTATCTCATCCCTGCGATGGTTGAGGCCAGTTGTTTCTGTATCAAGAATAACGCCCTTCAACGGGAATCCCGGACGCGCCTCCGTTGCGACGGCACGCGGTTCAAGCTTTTTGAGGATGCGATATCGGCCGGTCGCCTGGAGTTGCTGCACCATATCGTCCTCACTCAAAGCAGCTGACGACTGGCGCTTTGCAGGCAATGAAGCAGTTGCCTTCGCGGAAGGTGTCTCATTTGAAACAAATAAATCGAACTGCTGCGTCACTCAATCCCCGACGTTATCTCAGAACGAACTCTCGAGACTACATTGTCTGGCAAATCGGTATAAGGCATCTCCTCCAACAAATCAGGGAGAAAACATGGAAACTGTGGAAATCAGCAGCGTAGCGACTTCGCCCCGTGGGCAGTAGAGGCGCGCGCAGGAAATCGTTACAAACAAAGGAGCTGTTTTTGGAATTCGGTGATTTGATCGACAACGAAAAGCGTATGTCAAAAAACGCCTGCAGTCCCGATTGTGGGTTCGATGACTTTATGCTGAGATGGAGTCATCGCTAGGGATTTTCCCCGTATCGCCGCCGAGCACGCGTGGCAAACCGAATTCCGTCTCTCGACCGCAGGTCGCGTGGCGTCGAAGCGCTCGGCGACTGAACGATTTGAGCAAATTTTGCAGGTCATCGACGAAGGTGAAGATGACCGGGATGACGATGAGGCTGAGCAGCGTCGACATCATCACGCCACCAATCACCACAATCGCCATTGGCTGCCGGAAACTTGAATCTCCGCCCATCAGGCTGAGCGCAGCCGGCAGCATGCCCGAGGCCATGGCAATGGTGGTCATGACGATCGGCCGCGCCCGCTTGTGGCAGGCATCGACGAGCGCATCGAACCGGGACATGCCTTGGCGACGCGACATGATCGCATATTCGATGAGCAGAATGGAGTTCTTCGTCACCACGCCCATGAGCATGAGAAGGCCGATGACGGCGGGCATCGAGAAACTGGTGCCGGTTACCACAAGCGGCACCAGCGCACCGCCGAGCGAGAGCGGCAGGGCCATCAGAAGTGTCAACGGCTGCAGGAAATCGTGGAACAGCAGGACGAGCACCGCATAGATGCAGAAGACGCCGATCGCCATTGCGAGGGCAAAGCTCTGGAACAGCTCCGAGCTGCGCTGAAGCTCGCCGTGTTCCACCAGCGTGACGCCCGGCGGCAGGTGCTGGAGCGCCGGCAGTGCCTTCGCCTCGCGGTTGACGTCGCCCAGGATGCGGCCGTTGAGTTCGACGGAAACGGTGACATTGCGCATGCGATCGATGCGGTCGATCTCCGAAGGACTGCCGCCGATACGGATATCGGCGATCGATCCGAGATCGACATTGCCGTTGGTGCCGGCGACGCGCATGTTCTTGATGTCGTCGAGATTGCTGCGCGTCTCAGGCGAGAAGCGGACGACGATCGGGATTTGCCGCTGCGGCAGGTTGAGCTTCGGCAGATCGGAAGAATATTCTCCGTTCGTCGCCACGCGCACGGCGCTGGCGATCGCATTCGACGTCACGCCAAGCGCTGCGGCGCGGGCAAAATCGGGCGTGATCTGAATTTCCGGCGCCTGCCTGGCCGCTGTCGATGTGACCGCGCCGATGCCCTGCAGCGTGCGCAGTTGCTCCTCCAACGCCGTGCTTGCGCTGTCGAGCGCATTGGCGTCGTCGCTGGCAAGGGTGATATCGAGCTTGGTGCCGTTGCCGATACCGACCGCCACACGCACGCCGGGGAGGACGGAGAGCGCCTGCCGGATATCGTTTTCGATTTCCGATTGCTTGCGGTCGCGCTCATCAATGGGCGTCAGCACGACGACGATCGCGGCAGACCCGACACCGCTCCTGGCGATCTTCGCCCCACCGCCCGAGGATGCCGAGCCGACAGCCGCAAACACATGCGTCACGTCGGGAACCTCACTGAGAATATCTGCGGCCCTCCTGGTTGCGGCATCGGTTTGCTCGACAGTGGCGCCGGGCTGCAGGGTGAGCGTGATCTGCGTCCGCGAGTCGTCAGCGGCGGGCAGATATCCCGTTCTCAAGAGGGGGATAACGGAAAGCGAAAGCGCAACGACGACGGCGGTCATGGCCACCGTGGTCTTCCTGTGATCGAGGGCAGCCTTCGCGACGGCCATATAGACGCGCATGATGCGGCCATCCTTCTGCTCCGACGGATGGGCCTTCATGAAATAGGCGGCCATCATTGGGGTGAGCAGACGGGCAACGACAAGCGAGGCAACGACGGCAACAGCGGCGGTGATGCCGAACTGACGGAACAGGAGGCCCGGTATGCCGCTCATGAATGCCGTCGGCAGGAAGACGGCCACCAGCGTGAAGGTGGTGGCGATGACCGCAAGGCCGATTTCGTTGGCAGCCTCCATCGCGGCATCGATCGGCCGCTTGCCCATCTGCAGGTGGCGGGCAATGTTTTCAATTTCGACGATGGCATCGTCGACCAGAATTCCGACTACCAGCGACAGTGCCAGCAAGGTGACGACGTTCAGGCTGAAGCCGGCGAGATAGATGACCAGGAAGGTCGGGATGACCGACAAGGGCAGCGCCACGGCCGAGAGGATCGTTGCGCGCCAGTCCCGAAGGAAGAGCCAGACGACCACGATCGCCAGGATCGCGCCCTCATACAGCATGTGCATCGAACCGTCATAATTGCCGAGAATTGACCCGATCATGCTGTAGACTGCATGGATCTGCACATTCGGATGCGCCGCTGCGAACTTTTTCATTGCCGTGTCAACGTCAGCCGAAACACTGCTGTCGGAAAACCCGTTCGAACGCTTGATTTCGACCGCGATCACCGGCTTGCCATCGAGATAGGCCATCGAGGAGCGCTCCGCGAAGCTGTCGCTGACGGATGCGACATCGTCGAGCCGGGCCCGCTGCCCGTTTGCGAGGGGTATAGTGAGCTCCCTCAGGGCATCGACCGACTCTACGGCGCCGAGCGTGCGCAATGTCTGACGTGTGCCGCCGATCTCGCCGAGGCCGCCGGACGTGTCAGCTTGCACGGCCTTCAACTGCGCCGATACGGTCGCGGCGGTAACACCGAACGACGCCATCGTCGACGGATCGAGATCGACATGCACCTCGCGATCGATCCCGCCGATGCGATTGACCTGGCCCACGCCCGGCACCGACAGCAGCGCCTTGGTCAGATCATTGTCGACAAACCAGGACAGTTCGGTCTCGTTGAGAGCGGTCGAGCGCACGGCATAGGTGACCAGTGCGGAGCTCTGGACGGTGGCCTTCGTAACGCTCGGGGTCGCCATCTGTGCCGGCAGGTCGGCCTTGACGCTGTCGACGGCATTGCGAACCTCGTTGAGGGCGGCTTCGCTGTCTTTCTCCAGCTTGAAGGAAACCTTGATCGAGACGGTGCCATCGGTGATCATCGTGGTGATATGGTCGAGATGGCTCAAGGAGGTGAGACTATCCTCGATGGTGCGGGCAACCTCCGTCTCGAGCTGCGTCGGCGCAGCACCATCGAGCGTGGCGGTGACGCTGATAGTCGGAAGGTCCATATCCGGAAAGTACTGAACCGCCAACTGTTTGAATGCCCAAAGCCCCCCAAATCCAAACATCACAAACAGCAGTATCGCTGGTATGGGATTGCGGATCGAGAAGGCGGAAAAATTCATCAGTTTTTCTCCGCAATCTTCACGAAGTCATTGTCCGACAGAAAGGCTCCGCCCGAGGTCACGACCTTCGACGAGGCATCTGCGCCGGAGATGATTTCCACCTCGCCATTGTTGCGACGGCCGGTTTCCACCCGAACCCTGCGCACCCGGTTGTCCTCGCCTGCCGCGAAGACGTAGCTGATGCCGTCCCGGAACACGATCGCCGTTTCGGGCACGGTCAGGGCCGGCGTGGTCTGCAATTCGATGTTGCCCGTGACGTAAAGGCCGGTGCGCGGACGGGCATCGGCTGGAAGCGCGACGTAGACGATTGTCCGGCTCGTGTCGGTACTGACCGAAGGCCCGACAAGCCTTACCTTGCCTTCGATGGCATGCCCGTCCGGCCCGTTGATCGCAACGCTCAAGCCTTCGGAAATCCGCGGCAGATAGCGCGCCGATACTTCGGCCTGCCATTCGACACGCTGCTGACGGACCATGCGAAACAGCTCGGTGCCGGTTGAGACGACGGCGCCGAGGTTGGCGGAACGCGAGGTTATGAGGCCATCATCGACGGCGGTGATGGTCGTCTGCCCGAGCTTGATCTTTTCGCTGTCGAGCGCGGCTTCCTCGGATGCCAGGCTTGCCGTCGCCGTCTGCTCGTCGGCGAAATATTCAGTGATTTTCTCGTCGGAGAGAGCCCCGGAAGAGCTGAGCTGCCGCGCCCGATCCGCATTCGCCTTGGCCTTCGTCAGATTTGCCTTGGCGGTCACGACAGCCGCCTCCTGCTTGCGAAGGTCTGCCAGCACGCTCTCCTGCGAAAGCCGGGCCAGCGTCTGCCCCTTCGTGACCACGGACCCGACATCGACCAGGACGTCAGTGATGCGCAGGCCGCTCGTCTCGGAGGCGATGATCGCTTCCTGCCACGGTTTCAGCCAGCCGCTCGCGGGAACGGTTTCCGGCCAGTCCCGTTTTGCCGGCGCTGTCAGAGAGACGGTGAGAGCGGGCGCGGCGGCCTGTTCAGCCATGCTGTTGGCGAAGGGAAACTGGAGTGCTGCACAAAAAAGAACGGCGGCGAGTAGAATAAACGGCTTTCTCAAATAGCAATTCCTCGCAGTTCACGGGTGTCCGCGCTTGACTGTGGCGTTAAAATTGTCGGCTGTGGAGCAAAGTTGAAATGCCTGACGTTCTCGAAGGTGACAAAACGCAACTGGTCGAAACATCTTTGAAACACCTGTAATGTCAGGTTATTCCTCGATCCAAGGCAGCAGGTTCTTGTCGGCGACACCGTCACAGATCGCCAATCAGTTGCTGGATACAGCCGGGATTGAACACGCTCGTCAAAGCAGCCGATTGGAGCAGGGAAACACAGGGTCAAAGTTATCTGCGAGGCGTTGAATACCGCTAAATCGCCTCGTAAGGTACGCGTGGGACAATAGAGCCTGGTGCGCCGACGTTTGCTGCGTCTGTTCATCCTATTGCGTAGGCTGCTTCCTCGACAGCCCGGCCTACACGCATGCGGATGGCCTCGGAAATCACCTCCCCGTGGGCGAAGTCCTTACGGGTGGCATAGATCGCGGTCGGCATCGCAAGAGCTTCAAAGAACCCGAACAGAGGGCGCAACTGATGTTCGACGACAAGCGAATGACGCTCGCCCCCGCCCGTTGCAGCGATGATGATAGGCTTGCCCCTCAGCGATGTTGGGTCGAGCAAATCGAAATAGTGCTTGAATAGGCCGGTGTAACTCCCCTTGTAGGTGGGTGAGCCTACGACCAGGACGTCTGCCTCCAGCATCTGGTCTACGACGCCGCGCGCTTGAGCGTTGAGGTCGTCTAACCGTTTGGCTTTCAACAGTGAAGGTCCAAGATCATCGACATCGAAGGACTGCGCCACCGCTCGCGTTTTGATTGCCAGTTGCCCGACGATATGGTCGACGAATGTGCGCGTCGTGGACGGTCGTGTTATGTTGCCCGAGAAGCCAATTATCTTCGTTTGCGGCATGTCGATCTCCAAATGCTTAGCAGTTATAAGTCATCTAAACTCTGGCATTCGTCCCTTACGGAAACGACGGCCTATTCGACGGTGACTGATTTTGCCAGGTTGCGCGGCTGATCGACGTCAGTGCCCACAAACACGGCGGTATGATAGGCGAGCAATTGGATCGGCAGCGAGAAGATCATCGGCGCAATGATCTCGTCCACATTTGGAAGAACGATTGTTTCCATCGTGTCGAGCTTCAAGGCGCTAGCGCCCTTCTCATCGGTGATCAAGATGATCCGTCCGCCGCGGGCCGCAACCTCCTGCATGTTGGAAACGGTCCTATCGAAAAAGCGGTCGTGCGGTGCGATCACGATAACCGGCATGTTCTCGTCGATGAGAGCAATCGGACCGTGTTTCAGTTCGCCGGCAGCATAACCTTGCGCGTGAATATAGGAAATCTCCTTTAGCTTCAGGGCGCCTTCCATGGCCAGAGGGAAGCTGGTGCCTCGGCCAAGATAGAGCACAGCGCGGCACTTTGCCAATTCACGCGACAGAAGTTCGATGCTGGGTTGGATGCTGTCGAGCACCTGTCGCATGACGCGCGGCATCTCGGCAAGGCAGCCGACCAGTGTCTTCTCCTCCTTTTCCGTAAGGGTGCCACGCGCCCTGCCGGCGGCAACCGCGAGCGCAGCTAAAACGGCGAGTTGGCAGGTAAAGGCCTTCGTGGACGCAACGCCGATCTCCGGTCCGGCGAAGATCGGGAACACGGTGTCTGAGTCCCGTGCTATCGTCGATTCGGGCGCGTTGACGACTGCACCGGTCTTCAGGCCGTGCTCCTTGCAACAGCGTAGGCAAGCAAGGGTATCGGCCGTCTCGCCCGATTGTGAGATAAAGAGAGCTGCCACCTGTGGCGAGAACGGGATTTCGCGGTACCGAAATTCCGACGCGACATCGACTTCGACCGGCAGACGAGCGTAGTGCTCGAACCAGTATTTGCCGACCAGCCCGGCCAGGTACGCAGTGCCGCAGGCGGAGATCGCCAAGCTTTGTACGTTGGCTAAGACGGTGTCGCGCCAAACCGCGACCACCCGATTGTCGCTGAAGTTGATGTAATGGCTGAGGGTATCGGAGATGACCTCCGGCTGGTCGTAAATTTCCTTCTCCATGAAATGGCGATAGTTGCCCTTGTCGATCATATGGGCCGCCGCCACCGAGATCTGCCGGGGCCGCGTAGTGACCTTGCCGTCGATATCGAAGATACGGACGCCAGTCTTGTCGATGACCGCCCAATCGCCGTCGATCGGGTAAGTGATCTCGTTGGTGAAGGGCGCCAGCGCAATCGGGTCCGACCCGAGGAACATCTCGCCGCTTCCGTAACCGATCGCGAGCGGCGGACCATTGCGGGCAGCCATGATAGTCGAAGGGTCCTCCTCGAAGAGCAGAGCCAGCGCGTAAGCGCCTCGGACGCGCTTCAGCATCGCATGCATAGCTTCGCGCCAACCCATGTCGTCCTGGCGAAGTCTTGCCACGAGATGCGCGATGGCCTCCATGTCGGTGTCGGTTTGGAACTCGGCGCCGGCCGCGGTCAGCTCATCTTTCAATTCGGCGAAATTCTCGATTATCCCATTGTGGACGACGGCAATACCGTCGCTAAAGTGTGGGTGGGCATTGCGTTCCGTCGGCGCGCCATGGGTTGCCCAGCGCGTATGGGCAATGCCGATTGTGCCCGCCAGAGGCTGTTCTTTCAGCTTTGCCTCAAGATTGAGGAGCTTGCCCTCACAGCGCCGGCGATGGAGCGTTCCACCGTCGATCGTCGCGACGCCTGCCGAATCGTAGCCACGATATTCAAGGCGTCTCAATGCGTCTATCAGACGGTCCGAAACCGGACGATGGCCGACAATACCCACAATCCCGCACATACATTCTCCGCGTTTTCGGCCACAACGCACTCACGTAGTCCGTCAGTCTGGAGTGCGACAAGCTACAATCACTCGCCATGACAGCTTTCATTTCGTCAGAACTCCGTCGCAAAACCGTCGTGGTGTCGCGCTAAGTCAAATTCAGCGCTTTCTAACGGCACTCGACTTATTGGGAAAATCGATTCTTTGGATCACACCCATTTACGTCCTGGATTGGCGCGTGGGTTTTCAATCCGGCATGATGGGTGCCGCCTCAGACATAAACCGGCGGGTTTCCCGAGGCAGGAGTAACATCCGTCATGATGCGGTCAGCAGCCATCATTGGTGCCAGAAATCTACGGAAACCCCGAACGTGGGACGGAAGGTCCGCTCACGCAGCCTTCTAGAATAGTTCCCGTCGAGCGTTCTTGTGGGAAAGCCTACCTAGCCATAAATATCGATATCGACCACTCATCAAACTCGCCAAAAGGATAACTTTTCGTGTCAATTTGCTGTTGGAAGTTTATACGGGTTATCGCATTTGCACCTGTTGCTGCGATTATGCTGGCCGCGCATAACATATCGGCGCAGGAACCGTTCACCACGGTCCAATGGCCAAACACACCAACGGCCCGGATCGAAGCACTTGCGATTCTCCAGACCTTGAATGCAAATCTCCTGAGTAATGCTAGCGCCACATTGACGCTCGATCGCTGGTGTGCCGGACACAATCTCGCTCCACAAGGTTCTAAGATCGTTGCACAGCGGGTACGTGGGCAAGACAAGCCCGTCGATGGCCGCATCCGAGAACTTCTGGCGGTCGGCCCTAACGAGCCCATCGCCTACCGACATGTCCGTCTCGTTTGCGGCAATCGCGTCCTTTCTGAGGCCGACAATTGGTATGTTCCGGGGAGGCTAACAATAGACATGAATAAAGCGTTGAATACGAGCGACGTCGCCTTTGGCAGAGCCGTCCAATCTCTCAATTTCACCCGCACAAATCTATCTTCCAACTTGCTGTGGTCCCCTCTTCCAGAAGGATGGGACGTGCAAAAGGAGCTACCAACACCCGCAACGGGATATCTTATACTACCGCCCTTTCTTCTCGAACATCATGCAGTGCTGAAGCTTCAGGACGGTACTCCGTTTAGTGCACTGGTCGAAAGCTATACGAGCAATGTATTGGACTTCCCCGCTCCACCTCTGCTTGCCCATTAGAGGCCCATCCGCGCTACGACTACAGCGCAGCGCCTAGTGAATTTTCGATCGCGGCCGTAAGACAGCCACGCCGTTGCCGAAGCTCATCGGGTACGTTTGTACCCGGCGAGCTTGCAGTGGTCGGTACTATTCGGTGTTGTCGATAGCTATCCGCTTGACGTTGGCTTGCTCCTTCTCGGTCTTCGGCAGCATCACGGCAAGAAGACCGTTTTTGAACGTTGCGGCGACCTTACTCTCATCACCTGGCGACCCAAAGCCAGCTGCCGTTCGAAGCGTCCGCAATAACGCTCGCTGACCGGCGATCCTTGTCTTTGGTTTCGGACTTGGTTTACCGCGAAGCGTAAGCACGCCGTCTTCCAGCAGCAACTCGATATCCTCTGGATTGATGCCTGGAATTCCGCTGTCACGCGGATTTCGTCGTCATTCTCCTTTATCTCCACGTGCGGCCAATCGGCGATGTGCCACCATACAACGATGGCGGATCGAAACCGCGGAAGACTTCGTCGAACAGACGCTTGACATTGCGGTGAAGCGACAGGAACGGATCCATGTCGTCGCCACGATAGACGTTCGGAACTTTGCTATTGCCACGGCTTCATGGGATCAGGCCACGTATACTCATGACTATGATCCTTTCTTCGGTTTTTTCCTCCTGTTCGTGCGATGACGTCCTTGGCTGTTCGGTAACAGCCGAGGTAAGCAGGTGCGCATCACGCTAGCCCGCTTTGGCGCCTACAGTCTGCTTTGAAGCCGCTTTCGCAGTCTCGGCTTGGATGGCAATCCGACGCGGCTTCATCTCCTCAGGTATTTCCTTCTTGAGATTGATGAGCAGCAGCTCGTTTTCGAGCTTTGCGCCTTCGACGATTACGTGATCAGCCAGCTCAAATCTGCGCACAAACGACTTTGCGGGAAGGCCCTGATGCAGATTCAGTGCTTCGTCGCTCTCCGACTTCGCGCCGTTCACCACAAGCATGTTCGCCTCGTGGATAATCGTCAGTTCGTTTTCGGCAAAACCTGCCACTGCGACCGCGATGCGATACGCGTCCTCGCCGAGTTTTAGGATGTTGAAAGGCGGCCAGTTGTCAGCGTTAAGGCTGGCATTTTCGAGAAGACCGACCATGCGGTCGAAGCCGATGCTTGACCTATTGAAAGGGGTAACGTTGAAAGGGGTAACGTCGAGGTTTGTTCTCATAGCTACATCCTCCACTGAGCAACATAGATACGAGGGGCCGCCAAGAAGCTCCGCGCCCTCTGACTCAGCCGACCCTTTTTGGCGTCGACGACAGTCGAAATGGGTATCTAGCGAGACAGCGTCAAGAGGGCTGGCAAGACTTTTCGAGAGGGGGGGACGCAAAATAATGTTGGAAACTCAAATACTTAGCATTCTACAAGCTCGAGTGCTTAAGAATGTCACCATCTTTTCGAATCTGCAAAAATCAAAACTGAGATAGGTTGACGCGATGTCGAATGGATTGCAGTTGGCGCGCCATTTTCATTCGGATGCTGCGTAAAAACCTATAAAAACCTCTCTGTCCATGCGCACAAAGGTCGCCGCGTTCGATCTCTCGCACGATGGTAATCTGAAGTGAAATTCCTTTCCGACGCTCGGGAGAAGATGCCGTAGGGCGTCGAATTCTCGTCAATGTGGTCAAGGTTACGCTCGGCCCCAGGGCGCAAGTCGGTTATGGTGCCCGCGTGCGACAACACTCGGTCCACTCAAGGAGAACGGATGTCGCCATCGCGACAAATGTGTCTTGGCGCTTCGCCGTCAGGAGGCGCCCAGAGCAGCGATCATCTTCATAATGGCGTCCATTTGGACGGCACCCTTGATCGCATAGTTGCTACCTGTAAAGCCCCACCAGTCCCAACAACCCCGGGGATTATACGGCCTGCGGAGTGACTTATTGACTTGCGGATACAGCACTACGATATCGTTGGTATCCGCCCAGTTATTCAGATAAAGCTTGGTATACCAATCGTCTCCGATCGATTGCTGCGATTGGCGGCAGCCATGGATGGAGACATGCAGTTTGCAGGTGGCTCCAGGCCTGGCACAGCTGTCGGGGATAAAGACATGCCCCACATCCGCCATGCTCGACACCGGGTTGGCGGCCCCGTAGAGTTTCTGGTCGAACGTCCTCAACTTCCCAGTTGGTTTGGCCGCCGGCTGGTGAAGGTTGCCATAGATGAACTGCAAAATCGCGCCAGCCTGGTCGTAATTGTTGTCGTTGGCAATATTTGGAGAATCGTTCGGACATTCGTTGATGTACGGCGTTGCGTTGGCCGGGCACAAATTCCCGAAGACCTTTGAAACGAACGAGTGACCGGCAGGGTAATTGCTGACATAGGCGAGGTTTGAATCAGGAACACGGGCCAATTTGAAAAACTGGACGCCAGCATCGACGGCACTTTGCTTGACAATCGTATCGGCAGTACCGCTGAAAATGTAAATCTTCTTCGATTCAAGGTTGGAAAGTGGGTCGATGGTGCCGATCCTCGAAGACATTTCCGCTGCAGCGAACAACATCGCAGGATTGGGAGGAACGCGCGGCACTTGGCCCATGCAGATACCCGTATAGCTGAGATTGCCCATAGCGCAAAAATAAGGTCCACCAGCGACAATGCCTGCTCCCATGAAACTTGATGAATACGCGACCTGCAACTGCGAGGCCATGAATGCTCCCGATGATAGGCCCGACACCGAGATGGCGTTGCGATCAATCTTCAGTCTTGGCAGCGCTTGGGTTTGGGCCACCCCGGTCAGCAGCAGCAGGCTGAAACTTGCCGTGACAATTCGTTTAACTAGGCTACGAAACTTGGTCTTCTTCCAATCCAGAAAAATCTTTGCGCTCATACAGTCATACCCCTTTGCAGCAATGGCTTTGGTCGCGTCCCTAGATTTGCGAGCAGATTGTCAGAGGAGGCTTTTCGTGCCGCTTGCGGTTTCACCGCCACTCGTCCCAGCACGGCTGATGTCATACAAATGCCATGCCAAACAAAAATGGGGGTCAATTGAAATGTTAGGGGTATGGCTCCTCGCCCGATGCGCCGCACCCTCGACGACAATTTCGTGTGTCGCTCGCTTTTGGAGATGTGACGAATCGATTGGTTCGTTGCCAGGCCGATCGGGGTCAAGGATCACTGTGTGCTTTAACTGTAATGGAACTCCCGAGAATATGGCAAGACTGGTATTTCTTTCGAATTATGCCGGTTTGAATCCGGAGCCTCCCGATCCGTACTGCCGGGTAATAAAGTCACTATTCGAAAGGTCTCATCGGCATTGGTGATTTTGGGCTACTCCGCCATCCTAGAGAGCAAGCTCCTGTAGGCAACGGCGTTAGCGCTCGTCAACTGTGACCGGTCGACTGGCTGCCGCCGCCAGCCTAGCCTTTCGAGAGTCCTGGTAGCCGGCATTTAAGACGACCTAGCGGGCCGAGGTTTGCGCAATTAATGTTCAATCCCTCGGCCCGCCGTATTGCCCCGTTATTCCGCTGCTACCTTAGCAGCTTCAGCGGCATACTTTTGGGCCGTCGCCCTCAGCCGGTCGGTGTATTCGTAGATTTGGTCGAGCGTATCGACGATTAAGCGCTCTTCGTTTTCCCCGTCGAAGAGCCCGATGTACTTGACTGCCCTGTTGAAGTGGAGTCGCGCCAGCGGTTTGCGATTGTTGTTGTCGATGAGTATTGCGCAGTAGGACTTAGCGTCTCGCATGACCACGCGCTTGGCGCTGATGGTTTCGCGAACGATCGCTTTTATTATCATGTAGCCTTCTACTTCCTCTTCGGTCGTTATGACCTCAGGGTCTTCGGCGACGGGGGCATCAATATTCTCGATGACCTCCTGCGTCTCCGCAAGAGCGTTCGACAACCGGCTCTTCACCGTATCCATGATCACTTCGCGAAAGGCGGTTCGGACGACGCCTGTCAGCAGTTCCCGTACGGGAGCCGTTATCCTGCCCTCGTAGACATCGTGCGAAACCATCTTTACGAATTCCTCGCTCGGCTCCTCAATAAGCTTAGAAATGACCTGCTTTATACCCGAAGTGTACTTGAGACGCTCTGCGGTGGCCAAAATGTTCGAGACGTCGAAAGTGGCCTTCTCGAACTTACGCAGCTCGGATAAAATGCCCGACTGGACGTCGCTGATGTCGAAAACGAGGAATGGTCGAGCATCGAGCTTGTTCGGCGCTTCAAGGTCGGTGTAGAAATTGAAGGTCCTGCCATTTGTGAGGATCGCGAACTTGGCATCGGTGACACTGAAGTAGCGATAGAGCTGGTCGAGGTGCTTGCGCTCCAACGCCACGGAAATCGGTTTGCATTCGATCAGGATTCTGATCTGATTATCGAGCTTGATCGCATAGTCAACCTTCTCGCCCTTCTTCCCCACTGCGTCTGCGGTGAACTCCGGCACGACTTCTGACGGGTCAAAGACGTCGTAGCCTAGAGCCCGCAGGAACGGGAGAACGACCGCAGTCTTCACCGCTTCCTCCGTCGCCATAGTACTGGAATGCGACTTGACGCGCTCCGCAATTGCACGAAGACTTTCTTCAATCGAACTCATCTTCCCTCCCACGACGGTTGCTTAAAATTCCGCCTCTCCGCAACTTATCGCAGATTATTAGATAAGTCTTTAGCAACTACAGTGATATTCTAGTGCGCCCGCGAAACTGCGCCTCGGTAAGAAGACCGGCCCTGGGCCGTTGCAGGACTGCAGCACCGTTGTAGTGTGAAAAAACAACCCCGCTCATTAATCTCGTTGTTTGCCACTGGGAGGATCGTTGAAGATAGCATTGCCGACGTTGACGCGGATATGGAGATCAGCGACCATTAAGAACCTGCCCGATGGGATTGGAGCGTGTCGTGGGCAAGCCATTGCGGACTCTTCACCATGGAGGCACCAAGGGCGTGGCTGGCTAGTGAGTTGTGCTCGCCGCGAGTTCTTTTATGAGCAAAACGCGATAATCGCGCGGAAAATACCGCCACGGGCTTGCATTTGTCGCATTTAGACGGTGTTTGTCGCTCCCGTGATTCTGATCAGGTGTCAAAGGGGAGGCAAAATGGGCGTGCGGAAGCGGATGGGCTTGAAGTTCAAGGATGAGATCGAGTTCCTGAAGGGCTGGAAACGCGACCGCACAGCGGTAGGCGCCATAACGCCCACTTCCGTTGCGACGGCAAAGAAGATGGCAAGCGTTATCGATCCTTTCTCCGGCCTTCCTGTCCTTGAACTGGGTCCGGGAACCGGCGTAATCACCAAACAGATCCTGGCGCGCGGCGTTCGGCCCAAGGAGCTCTTGTCTATCGAGTATTCGCCCGAGTTCTGTCGGCATCTTCAGCAGGATTTTCCCGAGGTCGACGTTCGATGTGGAGACGCGTTTGCGCTGGATCTCGTTCTGGGCGCTGAGCGAGGTGCAAAGTTCGACTGCGTCATCTCCGCGGTGCCCCTCCTTCATTTGCCGCCTTCAAAGCGATTGTCGCTGATCCTCGATCTTCTCGAACGGATTCCGACAGGGCGGCCCGTCGTCCAAATCACCTATGGATTGCTCTCTCCAGTCGTCGCGCTTCCCGCCGGATACGAGGTCCGTCATCTGGCTTTCATGATGCGCAACATCCCGCCGGCACAACTTTGGGCGTACCGAAAGACGAGATGACCTCGGCCAACTTATAAACATTGATCGAAGGTTTCGATCGCTAATCTGATGGTCGACGCGACCGATTTGGAAAGCGCTTAGGCGGCTTCGAGACGCGCTCTGCCCTGGGTTCGACCGGGGCCCAGACGGGGCCGAACGGATGGAAGATCGAGGCCACGCGGCGACCAAGAATGGCCGCTCTATCTCATTGCGGACGATCGCGCCGGCAGTCACACCGCGCCGGGCGGGTTCCTCAATGTCATTCACGTTAATCGTGAAAATGGCGCTGACTGCCCCGGCGCTACTTTCGGGAAAAAGCGGTCGCCGTAAGAGGGGTGTTGCTCGCGCCGGGGACTGGATCCAGCGACTGCAACGGGCATTGCGCCAGAGCGCATGGCAAAGCCCGCCAAAGCGGCATCCACATTGCAAGAGTTGACCCGTTGAGCACCAAAAGCGGCCTCATAGAAGTCGCTAGCCTCCTGTCCCGGCCATGCTCTACCAACAAAGAAATTTCGATGCTCATATCGTCGGCCATCTCAATCTTCTCATCAGGGGATAACCGAGTTCGAATATGCCAGAAGCCGGTCGATACGATGGCATCGCGCAGGCAGGCGGCCGATGAGCCCGCCCGGCATTCGCGATCGCAGGCGGCAGATCGTAACCTGGTCGATGCAGCCGAGCGTCGTTGCGTGAGGCACTCCCTAACCAGTCCCATCCCGCTCTCTGTTGATGGAGTCCTGGCCCGGTTCCGGATCTTCCACGATCAACCCGCAAGGGGTCCGCTAGCAAGCTGCGGCCGCTTCCGCTTCGCGTCGCGGTGATCGCCCCCCGCCCCGGGCCTTCTGAGGAGCCATCGAGCGGGAATTGGCCCGCTCCGAAGGAGCCTCTCACATGTCGCACGATCTCACTCTCGCCCAGTCCCACGCTTTCCAGCTCTCTCGCGACCTGATGGTCCCCGTCACCCTCTTTTCCGTCGACGGCGAATACGGCGTCCTGCCGTCCGACGAAATCGACGCCGATGACGATCTTGAGATCGTCCATGAATTCACGCCTTGGCATTGAGCCGGCGGCATAGCGGCGGCGTGCCGCTTGCGAGCGGCAGGCCGCAAGGGAGGCTTCGCCGCGGCGGACCTTGCATGATTCACCAAATTGCCAGCCGCGCCCTTGCGGCCTTTGCTCTTCGCGGCCGCGAAAGCGGCAGATGGTTGGAACTGACGAGCAGGAGGCGATCGCTTCGCGATCGGAAGGAAAATGGAGAGAAGAGAGATAGAAGCGCTGCGCGATGCCGTAAGCTGCGCCGCGGTGCTGGAACAGGCCGGATTTGCCATTGACGCCAAGGAAAGCACCCGTCGCGCGGTGAAGTTTCGACGCAGCGCTGGAATCATCATCGTCACGCATGAAGGGCGCGGATGGTTCGACCCGCTCAGCGAGGCGAAGGGCGATGTCTTCGGGCTCGTCGATCACCTTGATCGCTGTGACTTTCTCGAGGCCGTCGAAAAGGTTGCGGGTTTGGTGGGCTTCGAAATCTCCGCACCCGAATGGCAATCGCGAAGCCCCGTCAACAAATCTGACCTTTCCCTTTCCGATCGCTGGCGGGCACGCCGCCGCCCGTGGCCAGGCTCGTCGACATGGCGTTATCTGCACGACGATCGCTGCCTTCCGACATCCCTGCTCCACGCGGCGATCAAACGCGACCTCCTTCGCGAAGGCCCGCAGGGCAGCTTATGGGCCGCTCATACGAACCATGCCGGCGACATTACGGGCTGGGAGGCGCGCGGCCCGCAATATCGCGGATTTGCCAACGGGGGAGCGAAGGTCCTGTTCCGCCTCGGCCCTGACGCCTCAATGCGCCTGGCTGTGACGGAAGCTGCCATCGATGCCATGAGCCTGGCGGCAATCGAGGGGTTGCGTGATGGCACACTCTATCTCAGCACAGGCGGCGGCTGGTCTCCTACCACGACCGCAGCCCTTGGGGCGCTTGCCTCACGTCGCGACGTTCAGCTTGTCGCCGCCACCGACGCCAACCCTCAAGGAGACATGTTTGCCGAGCGATTGCGGGCGCTTGCAAATGAGGCCGGCTGCGACTGGATGCGGCTCCGCCCACCGCGAGAGGATTGGAACGAGGCTTTGAAGGTTCGCGTGAAGCAGCGGAATGAGAACAGGAACAGGGAGGCTGGAAGAAAAGAGGAAGAGGCGTGCCGCAAGCGCGCCGGCCGCGTCAAGGGAGGCTTCGCCCGGCTTGAGCCGGCCCTGGACCCGGCCAGCCGCGATGTCGGCGGCAGGAAAGGGTCATGAAGGGCTGAAGAGGATGGCAGGGTCGAGAGGACTGCGCCGCGCTTCGGCCTGAGGACCGCGCAAGGGAGCCGCAGATGACCTCTTCAATCCGCAAGGTGTTTCAGGGCATCGCAACCCGCCAGCAGATATTCCGCATGTTCGACCGCCATGCCCAGCGACCGGATCGTTGGGATGGTGACGCATCGCCGCTACGCTGGCGAATGGTTCGAGATCGCCGAGCCGAGCAGATTACATGTTCGAGTTCCTGCCGCCGCTCTGGATCCGCGGTTCGCTGTTCGCGATGCGGGAATTCCTGATAGGCCGGGTGACGTCAGTGTTCTTCGCGCTGCGTATCGATGAGGCGATCCGGTACTTCCACGGTTACTGCGACCTCTCCGAAAAGGCCTCCGTCGACACCATGCGTGTCGCCATTATGACCAGGGAAGCAGAGCCGGCTACCCGGCCAAAGACGCGTGTTGCCCGTTGTCGCCGTTAAGTATTGCCGCCCCTGCCGGCGGAGCAGCAAGCGGTGCTTCAGGCTTATGCCGCCAGGCATGGCCGCCGGTGGAAATCGACCTCAACAACGCCCGGATGGGGGGCCGCCGCATGATGACGGCGGTCTGCTTCGCGGCCTTCGCAACTCGCACGGTCCGAGCTGGCTGCAATCCTAACGGCTGCCTAAGCCGGCCAAGCGGTAGGCCGAGCGGTCATGTCCAGTGCGTGGGGAAGACGGAGTTTGCGGGGGGGGGGCCTCTCGTTTCGTTTCAAGGACGTCATCTTCCTCTCCACGCCGGATTGCCCTTCGGTTTTGCTGCGGTCTGAACCGGCGTCCGTGCGCTTCAAGGCCGCTATCGCGCCGCGGCGCGGCCGGACCCCGCCGTCCTTCTCGGAGCAGGTTCGCGTGCTTCATCGAGGGCACCTTGCCCCCTTCGCACGCAAACCGGCTCCGCTCGTCCAGGTGGGGCCGGACCCTGAAGCGCCCGTCTTTCCGCCGGTTCGGGGTGACCGCACCAAAGGGCAAGCCGGCATGGGGCCGGCACGACTTCGGAAGACCTCGAAAGGAAACGATCATGGCCAAGCCCGCAACCTCATCTCGCCAATCCGCCCGCGTCGTGCAGCTGCGCAAGGGTGCCACCATCGAGATGGTCCGGCTGACATGCCCCGACACCAGCCAGGCGCTGAAGATCGCCGAGAGTTTCGGCACCGCGGTCATCGACAGCGATGGCATCCGCGACCTGCACGAACGGCTGGTCATCGAAACCGCCGATGCGCTGGGCGATGGGCTTGGCGACAAGGCCATGCATATCCACCTGCAGCGGATCGTCGGTGCCTACGTCGGCTCGGCCCACGGCGCCGGCCAGTTCTACAGTCGCGCGGTCACCGAGGCCCGCGATGCCACCGCCAAGGCCGCCAACGATGCCCGTGACGAGGACCTGGACGGTCCCGTTGGCTATGACAGCGCCGCCCAGCGCAAACGGGAATTCGCCGCCGACATGGGCATACAGGCCCATTCGCTCAGGATGGCGGCCGAAGGCGCCGTCGCCGCCTATGCCCAGGTGATCGGCGAGACCTGGAAACCGTTCGACCGCCCCGTCGAACAGCCGGGCCACTCGCTCAATCGCAAGGCTGCCGAAGCGCAGATCTCCGCCTTCGACTAGCCACTCCGGGGCTCCGGCCCCGCCTTTTCCACTAACTCCAGTCGGCCGGTTCCAGGGCGGGGCCGGCCTGTTGTCGTTTCCCCAACCCGGCCAGCAGGGAAAAGGAAATGAAGCCGATGGCACGCCCGTCGCGGCCCGTTCCTTCGGCGGGTCTGCAGGAGCCGCCTACGGACGCAACGGCTTCGCCGTCCTCCACTTCGTTGCGGCTGTTCCGGTGCATCCGTCGGCTGTTCTGCTCCTGCTTTCGCCCTCCGCAACGGGCCGCGACGAGCGCGACCTTGAAACGGAGGTTTGGATATGAGCAACACAGAAAATCGGCGGGTCGATCTCTACAGCCGTATCACCGACAAGATCATCGAAGACCTGGCGAAGGGCGTGCGGCCGTGGATGAAACCATGGAATTCGGCGAACACGGCAGGCCGCATTACCCGGCCGCTGCGTTACAATGGGCAACCCTATTCTGGCGTCAACGTGCTGCTTTTATGGTCGGAGGGTGTCGCACGGGGGTATACGTCATCCAGATGGATGACGTTCAAGCAGTCCCTCGAACTGGGCGCCGCAGTCCGTAAAGGCGAGACGGGCACGACCGTCGTATTCGCCAGTCGTTTCACCAAGTCCGAAACCGACGCGAGCGGCGGCGAGGTCGAGCGGGAAATCCCTTTCTTAAAGGCGTATAGCGTATTCAACGTCGAACAGATCGAGGGACTTCCCGAGCAGTACCATCAGCGGCTGGTGCCGGTTGTCGATCCGGTCGATCGCGTCGGGCATGCGGATCAGTTCTTCCGCAATACCGGTGCTTCAATTCGCCACGGCGGCAACCAGGCCTTCTTCTCGCCGGGCGCCGATCTCATTCAGATGCCACCATTTGAGAACTTCAAGGATGCGGCAAGCTACTACGCGACCTTGAGTCATGAAGTCACCCATTATGCCGTAAGCCGGATTATGCCGAATCTGATGAGAACGGCATTGGAATTAAACGCCAACTCCGCCTTGATGGTCGGCATAATTGCTGCCTGTTTGCTTTCCGTCGGCTACGCTGGGCGATGAACTCCGCTCTCGCTTCTTCGACCGAGGCCCCGATCTCGCATCCCGAGACGTGGTCATTGATGAGCCCCATCGCCTGCATGAATGCATAGACGGTGGTTGGCCCTACGAAGGACCAACCACGCCTTTTCAGATCTTTCGATAGCGAAATTGAAGCCGCGGAAGTCGATGCAGTCTGCGGCTCGGCGCAATCTTCCCGTCGCGGCTCGAAGCGCCAGATGTAGGTGGCGAGAGAGCCCTCGGCCTTGACAAGCTCTTGCGCTCGCTTCGCGTTGTTGATGACAGCATTGATTTTGCCGCGATGGCGGACGATGCCCTCGTCCTTCAAGAGTCGCTCGACGTCGGAACCATCGAATTGCGCGATGCGGTTGAAATCGAAAGCACAGAAGGCAGACCTGAAGTTCTCGCGCTTGGCAAGGATCGTGCGCCAGCTCAAGCCCGACTGAAAACTTTCGAGGCAGAGTTTTTCGAAAAGACGAAAATCGTCGGAGACCGGAAAGCCCCATTCGACGTCATGGTAATGAAGAAACTCCGGTGCGGCCGCGCACCAGCGGCAGCGCGGCCGCCCGTCATGACCCAGGACAGTTCCGCTCATCAATTACCCTTTCAGGAACATAAGCCGTTCATCAAGCCGGCCTGGCGTGACTTCGTGGATCTCGGCGCTCACCACATGCTCAGCCACGAAAGGATCCTCTTGAACCAGCGCCTCAAGGCTTATCCGATCAATGTTGTGGGCGAGGAGTGTCCCTCCCGCGTTCGGCTGCAGGCTGCCTGCAAGCAGAAAAGTTCCGCTATCGAAGCCTCTCTTGATCCAGGCATTGTGTCCCTCAAGGAATTGAGAGGCCTGCGGCTTGTTGTCGGAAAACCTGAGAAATACGATAAACATGAACTGTCCCGTTTCTTGAGCTGTGATGGAATGAGAAAGGCGCTTGCCGCGCTATGACGCGTCGAGCGGTTTTGTTCGAGGCAGCTTATCCCCGGTCGGTTTTGACGCCTCGGCAGCGATATCCTTCAACCAGTCCTTCATCTGATCGACCTCGCGCTGAGCGAAGTCTTGATCCTGGAATGCATTGAAAAGGGTCGCTGCGCCCTGGCTCCGGGAGAGAAGATGCATGGCAAGCACATCCGCATCGGCTTCTCGACCGAGTGTTACGAACTGACGGCGAAGCCATGTCCGAAACAGCATGAACAATCTGCCGGCGTCTGGCTGCGCTGGATGGTTCAGCTTCGCAAGCTCGCTCGTTAAGGTCCCGATCGGGCATCCATACAGTTTGATCTTATCCCCATTCACAATCAGGATATCGATGAAGCTGCTGATCCGCTCTACAGGTGTCTTGCCCTCTATCTCCCATCGCTCCAGCATAGCATTGCGATCAGCCAGGCGTTTCTGGATCACCGCTTCGAGAATGTCGTCCTTCGTTTTGAAATGATGATAGAAATTGCCTCGAGAAATCTTCACCAGCTCGGCAATGTCTGCAAAGGACGTGTGATCAAATCCCCTGCGGTAGAACAGATCGTCCGCTACGCCGACGATCTGTTCACGTGTCGCCCGATTGGCCATCGCAGTGCCTCCTGTTGTTCTTCGGACGCCTTAGGCAGCAGAGGCCTCTTCGCCCGTGAAGAACGGATAGTCAGTATATCCGGCGTCGTCCCCACCATAGAAAGTCGCCGGGTCAGCCGTATTCAACGGCAATCCCTGCCGATAACGCCGTACGAGATCAGGGTTGGCAAGGAAGGGCAGGCCGAATGCCACGAGATCGGCTTCGCCATTTGCGATTGCCTGCTTTGCGCGGGCTAGGTCATAACCGTTGTTCGCGATATATGTGCCAGCGAAACACGCCCGAAGAGCGCGATAGTCAACCACAGACGATTTTGCTGACATGTCCCCTTGTAGCACGTGGACGTATGCAAGCCCTCGAGCGCCAAGCTCCCGGATGATGTATTCGAAATGAGCTTGCGGGTCGGAATCGACCATGTCGTTGAAGCTGTTTTCTGGTGTCAGACGCACACCAATTCTCCCTATGGGCCAAACTTCACTGACGGCGTCGAGGATCTCATTCAGCAATCGCATGCGGTTGCCGACACTGCCGCCGTACGCGTCACCTCGCCGGTTGCTGCCGTCGCGCAGGAACTGGTCGATCAGGTATCCGTTCGCTCCGTGAATCTCGACCCCATCGAATCCCGCACGCTTTGCCAACTCCGCGGCATGTCGAAACTGAGCGACGAGACCTGGAATCTCCGCGAGCATCAGTTCGCGCGGCGTCACAAAATCCTGCATCCCGGCGTATGTGACTGCCTTGCCGGCTGGACGAACCGGCGATGGCGCGACCGGGGAAGCTTCTTCCGGCTGGAGGCTAGGATGGGAAACCCGGCCGCAGTGTTGCAGTTGCACGAAAATGCGCCCCCCGGAGGAGTGCACCGCGTTGGTCAGGTGAAGCCAGCTGGTCACATGCGTATCGGCGAAAAGGCCGGGCGTGCAGGGATAGCCGATGGCTTCTGCGGAAACAGTGGTGGACTCTGAAATGATCAGTCCAGCAGTGGCTCGCTGCCGGTAGTGCGTAACCATCATCGGCGTCACATTGCCGCCACCATCGGCACGGTTGCGCGTCATCGGCGCCATCACCATGCGATTGGACAGCGGCAAATCGCTTAGCTGAAAGGTATTGAAGAGATCGGCTATCATGAAACTTTCCCCTCGGATTAGGTCATTTGTCCTAGTTCGGTGATTAGGTCAATTGTCCTACTCTGTCAACATCGATATCTCTTCCCTGCCGACATGTGCCAAACCATCCTCTTGCGGCGCTCCTGGCTTGCCGTAATCAACGCGACCCGTCATGTATGCCAGCAGGTCAGCAAAGGCCGGTATCGAATTGATGTAGAGGTTTTTGAACAAAATTGTTGCTCCACCAACCCGGAGCACAATGATGGAAATACCCAACCGGTTTACCTGCCTTGAGCCGTACCTCGCCTCTTTCGAGGAAAGTCTCTCCGCCAAGAACTACAAGCCTGCCACTGTGGAGAATTATCGTTATCTCCTGCGGCGCTTTGGCCAACTGCTTGAAGACGAGGGAGTTGCGCCGTCAGGTTTGACGACAGAGCTTGCGGTCGAATTGGGTCAGCGGCTGCCGACGACACCGAAGAGCCAAATCAAGGTTCCCAACCTTGCGAGGCTGTTCGTCCAGCACCTGATCGAAATCGGCGTGGCGACACGCCCGCGGCTCACTGCTGCTCAAGCCGAACGCAAAGAGCTTCTCAGCGAACTCGAGTTTTACCTTCTGCGGCAACGTGGTCTCAGCACACGGTCCGCCAAGCACGTGCAGGGGTTCGCGGCCCGCTTTCTGGCTCATCGCTTCGGAGACGGCATGCTCGATCTTGCTGCGCTAAATGCGGGCGACGTCGTTGCGTTCATGGAGCATGTTGTTGCGCGCAAGACGCCCTACCGGGATAAGACATTGTCCTCGCATCTGCGCGGCTTCTTCCAGTATCTGTTCGCCCAGGGGCTCACCACCACTAACCTCTCGCTCTGTGTACCCAAGGTACACAAGCCTTGGGGCGCGAGACTTCCGCGATATCTGTCGCCCGATGAAGTGGAGGCCGTGCTGGCATCGGTCGCGACCAATCCGCGGCGAGGCGCCCGCGACTACGCTATGTTGCTGTTGATGGCGAGGCTCGGCATGCGCGCGCCAGAGGTTATGGCAGTCCAGCTCGATGACATCGACTGGCGAGCCGGTGAGATTCTGGTTCGCGGAAAAGGTCAACGCCATGACCGGCTGCCGATCCCGCCAGACGTGGGCGAGGCGATCAGCAGGTATTTGCGCGAGGAGCGGACTTCGACGACAACCCGGACGCTGTTCGTGAGCCACCGGGCGCCGAACCGTCCATTCAAGGATAGCCAGATCATCAACTCGATCTTGCGGGAAGCGTTTGCGGCAACCGGGGTCAAACCGCCGACACCCTATGTCGGATCGCATGTCCTTCGTCACAGCCTTGCGACGAACCTAGTGCGGTCCGGTGCTTCGCTAGAGGAGATCGGCGATCTGTTGCGACATCGATCGCGCGCTACGACGATGATCTATGCGAAGCTCGACACGGATGGATTGCGCTCCATCGCCCAGCCTTGGCCGATCGCGGAGGCAGCACAATGAGATTCCTTGCCGAACAGCACCGCTACCTTCGCATCAGAAGACGGCTGGGCGCCGACCTGAGTACGGACGAACGCATATTACGTCGCTTCACCGCCTTTGCCGACAAGGATGGCGCGGAATATGTCGATACCAGGTTGATCACGCGCTGGCTGGAGAGCCTCCCCGCCGCCAGTGCCGCCACCCGGGGCGCTCGCTTCCGGGTGGCACGTCAATTTGCCCTCTGGCTACACGGCATGGATCCGCGGCACGAGGTTCCACCCCAAGGGTTGGTGCCCGCTCATGTCCAACGGGTTCATCCACACATCTACAGCGACGCCGAAATCCTTGCGATAGTCGAGCAAGCCCGAACGTTGCCATCGGTGTACGGCATGCGCGGTCTCACCTGTTCGACGCTCTTCGGCCTGATCGCCGTGACAGGGCTTCGGATTAACGAAGCCCTGCGTCTCGACCAGTCTGATCTTGATATTGAGACCGGCGTCCTTCGTGTCCGCTTCGGGAAGCTCGGCAAGGAACGAATGTTGCCCTTGGATCGAACGGTCGTGCGGCAGCTCGAACGCTATGGGCGTGAGCGGGACCGGCTGTTGGGGCGCGGCTCAGAGGCCATGTTTGTCACGTGCAAGGGCGATCGTCTCGGCGATTGCGGCGCACGCTACAACTTCGCGCTGGTTTGCCAGCAGATCGGTTTGAGGCCCAGGCAGGACTACCGGCGCCATGGACGCGGGCCGCGCATCCACGACCTTCGCCACAGCTTCGCGGTTCGGACGATGCTGAACTGGTATCGTTCAGGCCAAGATGTCGGGCGCGAGATGATCAAACTCACGACCTGGCTCGGTCACGAGAGCCCGGCCAATACCTATTGGTATCTGGAAGCAGTCCCGGAATTGCTGGAATTGGCCTCCGCCCGGATTACGTTTGCGGCGGAGGGGGAGCAATGAAGGCGGCCAGCTTCCCTGCCCTCATCCAACGCTTCTTCACAGACCGGCTCTGCACACAGATGGAGGCAAGCCACCATACCATCGCCGGCTACCGGGACACATTGCGGCTGCTGATACGCTACGCTAGTTCACGGTGTGGAAAGCCGCCCACGAAGCTGACGATCGAAGATCTCGACGCCGATCTTGTCGCCGAGTTCCTGACCCATGTTGAAACGGCGCGCGGTAACACGGCACGAACCCGCAATACGCGCCTTGCCGCCATCCGGTCATTCTTCCGATATGTCGCGATGACCGATCCGACCTGGCTTCTCCATTGCCAGCGCATTCTCTCGATGCCAAGCAAGCGATACGTGAAGCGAAGCGTGACGTTCCTTGACGCAGAGGAAATAGCGGCGCTGCTGGCCGCGCCGGATCGAACGACGTGGGTGGGGCGGCGTGATCACGCTCTGCTGTTGCTTGCACTTCAGACCGGATTGCGAGCATCCGAACTGATCAGTCTGCGGTGCACGGACGTGTTCCTTGGCGCAGGCGCTCACATCCGTTGCCTCGGTAAGGGGCGAAAAGAACGCAGTACGCCTCTTCGTCGCGATACGGCAAAGCTGATCCAGGGTTGGATTGGGGAGCGCCGTGACAGCGACAGTCCCGTATTCCCTTCGATCCGCGGTGAGCGGCTCAGTCGTGATGCGTTGGAACATCTGGTGCGCAAGCATTGCCTCACGGCATCCCGAGCATGTCCGAGCCTCGCAAGCAAACGGGTTACACCGCACACCTTGCGGCATAGCACCGCGATGGAACTGCTCCATCATGGCGTCGACCAATCCGTGATCGCGCTTTGGCTCGGGCACGAATCCGTGGAAACGACACAGATCTATATCCACGCCGACATGCGGTTGAAGGAGAAGGCTCTCTCTCAAGTCACCAGACCGGAAGCCCATCCAGGACGATATCGACCCAACGATGAACTGCTCGCGTTCCTAGAATCGCTCTGATTATGCCGAACCGCCGCATGACCAATTGGAGGGGCCTCCGCCCTTAATATCGGCCATGCGGCATAATGCGGCTTACGGCATAATGGACATTATGCCGATATCGGCATAAAGTGCATTGGACGGCGCCGGCGCACCGCCTCGGTCGCGACCTCAGCCGCTATGCCAAAGACAAATCCGAGCGAGCCCGCGAGGAATTGATTGCGGAGCTCGGCAGTTGCTTCCTGTGCGCCGACCTCGGGATTGTTCCCGAGCTCGAGCCCCGCCCCGGTCACGCGTCCTACCTCAACTCCTGGCTCAAGCTCCTGACCGACGACAGACGGGCGATCTTCCAGGCGGCGGCGCGTGCGCAACGGGCCGTAACGTTCCTGCATTCGCTGCAACCCGACGCAGCCGACGAGCGCCTTGATGCATGAAGACTTGTCAGCGCCGGTCGTTGGCCTCGCTAGCGGCCGGCAACTCTCGGCCTTCGGTCGCGGTCGGCGTGTCACGATCAGCAATAAGGTCCAGTTTGCACCAGATCGAGGTGCTGCGGTCGATCGGTTGAGCTTCCGGGACGGCTGATTTCGATGGTAAATGCCTTTGTCTGCTGACGCAGAGATCCTCCAGGCGACGATTCGCGCGCACGACGATAGTCCGAAGAACGGCCAACGCAATGCCCTTGTTCGGCTGTTCCCGGATGTTTGATTTTTGACATGTGGACGGGGCAGCGGGACCGCCGTTGCAGGGACCGGCAGGCAGTCGGGGGCGCAGCTGCCATCGCCATATCCCTTCCGCCGCTGAGCCAAGCCACGTCCTTCGCGGGCTCGATGAGGCATGTCTGATCGAAGACCGGCTTCGCCTCGATCGCCTCCCCGCAACGCCCCTGCAAAACTTTCTTCCCCTGCGCGCAATGCGCCCATTCCTCGCGGAACAACAAAGTTTCTCCTGGCCGCCCTCCATTCCATTCCGGCCTTTCAGGTGCGGACCGATCGTCCCCGATCCTTGCGACAGCCATCGAGGCCGCGATGGGCGCGGCCCGAAACAGCAAAGGAATACGACAATGGCAACCATCGGCACCTTCACCACCTCCGAAACCGGCTTCAACGGCTCGATCCGCACGCTCGCCCTCAACGTCAAGGCCCGCATCGCCCGCATCGAAAACCCCTCCGACAAGGGCCCGCACTTCCGCATCTACGCGGGCAATGTCGAGCTGGGTGCGGCCTGGCAGAAGCGCTCCGAGCAGGACCGCGACTACCTCTCGGTCAAGCTCGACGATCCGAGCTTCCCCGCCCCGATCTACGCAACGCTGACCGAGGTCGAGGGCGAGGACGGCTACCAGCTGATCTGGTCCCGCCCCAACCGCGACTGAGACCCGGACAAGGCCCCGCCGCCAAGGCGGGGCCTTTCCCGCGCTCTGACTTTTTCCGCCGCTCTTCCTCATTGGATGAAAATGGATGGAAAAATGGAGCCCGGTATGTCATATCCCATTCGGATGGAAACGGATGGGATAATGGATGACGGCCCTCGATCTCGCGAAATTGCGTATCACGCCTGAGATCCTGTCGTTGATCGCCGAGATCGACGAATTCAAAGGTGCATGGCGAGCGCTCGGTCGTATCGCGCCGGACCGGCTCTCCAGTTTGCGCCGTGTTGCTACGATCGAAAGCATCGGCTCTTCGACCCGTATCGAAGGCGCAAAGCTAAGCGACCGAGAAGTCGAAAGGTTGCTCTCGAACCTCCGGATCGGCTCGTTCACCAGCCGAGACGAACAGGAGGTCGCAGGCTATGCCGAGGTAATGGAAACGATCTTCTCCGCCTTCGACACGATCCCGCTTAATGAAAATCACATCCGACAACTCCATCGCGATCTACTCGCTCACTCGACCAAGGATGAGCGACACAGGGGAAACTGGAAAACCCTTGCCAACAACGTCGAAGCCTTCGACGAAGATGGACGAAGCCTGGGCGTCGTCTTCGCGACAGCATCTCCCTTTGATACGCCGGGCCGGATGTCGGAACTGGTGTCCTGGCAACAGGCCCAGGAGAAGGATGGGACGTTTCACCCTCTCCTCATCGTCGCTGTCTTCGTGGTGGTCTTTCTGGAAATTCATCCTTTCCAGGACGGCAATGGCCGCCTGTCGCGAGCCTTGACCACTTTGCTGCTCCTTCGGGCGGGCTATACCTACGTGCCATACAGCTCTCTCGAAAGCGTTGTCGAGCAGAACAAGGAAGCCTATTACCTCGCGCTTCGTCGAACGCAGGGTACGATCCGGACAGATCAACAGGACTGGAATCCGTGGGTCGAGTTTTTCCTCCGGAGCCTGCAGCGCCAGAAGCAGCGGCTCGAGCGTAAGATCGAACGTGAACGCCTCCTGGTGGGCGAGCTGCCGGAGTTGTCGGTCTCGATCCTCGAACTGGCGCGTGAGCGCGGGCGCGTTACGGTGATGGACGCGGCCAAGGCCACAGGCGCAAGCCGCAACACCGTCAAGGATCATCTTCGGGCGTTGACCGAGCAGGGGCATCTGACCCTTCATGGAGCGGGTCGCGGGACCTGGTACGGCCTGAATTAAAGCCGGAGTGATTGGCCCGCCGATGCGCCGAGATCAGAGCTATGGCCCAACTGTGCGCGGCCGTCATTGCCACGTCCATTTCCCAGGGGCAGCGGCGCTCCATTCGCGGGCTCGATGAGGCATGTCTGATCGAAGACCGGCTTCGCCTCGATCGCCTCCCCGCAACGCCCCTGCAAAACTTTCTTCCCCTGCGCGCAATGCGCCCATTCCTCGCGGAACAACAAAGTTTCTCCTGGCCGCCCTCCATTCCATTCCGGCCTTTCAGGTGCGGACCGATCGTCCCCGATCCTTGCGACAGCCATCGAGGCCGCGATGGGCGCGGCCCGAAACAGCAAAGGAATACGACAATGGCAACCATCGGCACCTTCACCACCTCCGAAACCGGCTTCAACGGCTCGATCCGCACGCTCGCCCTCAACGTCAAGGCCCGCATCGCCCGCATCGAAAACCCCTCCGACAAGGGCCCGCACTTCCGCATCTACGCGGGCAATGTCGAGCTGGGTGCGGCCTGGCAGAAGCGCTCCGAGCAGGACCGCGACTACCTCTCGGTCAAGCTCGACGATCCGAGCTTCCCCGCCCCGATCTACGCAACGCTGACCGAGGTCGAGGGCGAGGACGGCTACCAGCTGATCTGGTCCCGCCCCAACCGCGACTGAGACCCGGACAAGGCCCCGCCGCCAAGGCGGGGCCAAACCGGCGATAGAGACAAGCCGGCGGCAGGCATCGAGCCTGTCGCCGGCTTTTTCGGTGCGATACGGAGAGGAACTATTGTCTGCTCAGATGGAGTATCTGTGCCGGGAGGAAATGCCGGCGTCAAAGGACGAGCGGTGCCCCCAATTTTGTCTTCGCTCCGGTGCCCTCAGCTCCAACAAAATCGGCACCCCCACCCACCGGCTCCGCCGGTCGCTGCCGCGCTCCTTGACCCCGTCATCTCTTCCCGCCCCGCCGTCTCGTCTTTCACGAACTCAAGGAGATGAGACGATGACGATCGAGCAGCACATTGAAGAACTGCGGATGGAATTGAAGGACGCCTGCGATGCCGCCGAGCGCCGCCAGATCGAGGGCGAGCTTGAACTTGCCCAGGCAGATCTGGCCATGACGCTTGCCGAACAGGACGGTGCGATCGACGCCGAGCCGCCTTTTTGAGGCGGCTCTCATTCTGCTGTATTAGCCGGTCCGCCGGCTCACGCCGGACACGGTCGCGGCTCCTCCTGGCTCGCGGGTCTCTTCTCTCTCTCCCGTCCTATTTTACTCCAGCAAATCCGGCATCAAGAACGGCGCGGTCTCCTCCAATTTTTCCGCCGCGCTTTGGAAAAATCGGTTTCCCCGCTTGCGAGCCGCGGTCCGCGGTCCTTGACCCCTCTTTGCCACGGAGCGGCCGATCTCCGTCATCAACGAAGGAGATCACATTATGACCACCGATCAGAACCTTGTTCTCTACACCAAGCTTGCCGGTTTCCGGCTCGTCGTGCTTACAAACCGCTTCGGCTGCGATACCGAGTTCTCGCGAGCCCTCCATGACCGACTCATCGAAGGGCTCGATGCGGCTCACGCTTGCCTCCGCACCATCATGGCATTGGAGCGGAGCGTTCTTGCCGGCGACGATGAATATGCCGCGTATCGGCTCGAAGGTGAGAACGAGATGTTCGGGCGCTTCACCATCAATCTGCTAGATGAGCTTGAGATCGATTTCGACACGAACGAATACCGCATCAACGGTAGCGATTGGACGAACGCATTGTCGGCAGATTGCGACGGAGTCGAAATCGACTATCCAGAAATGGTCGCGCTGTGCGAGACCGAGCTCGGGTCGCTGGCAGCGATCATCAGGGATATCCGCCAGGAAACAGGCATCGCCATTCATGCGGCGTGTATCGTCGACGCGAGGTGTGCAGGCTCCTGAGGAGCCTTTGTACGATCTCAATGTCCGAGGGGCAGCGAGAGCCGTCTCTCCGTGAGGGCATTCGCGAGTTTTCGATCGCAGCAAAGCGATCCGTTCCACTGTCCTCGTCGACAAGCTGTCATCTCTCATCCGGGATATTGCAGCCCGTCCGTCCGGCCGGCCGCGACCTGGCGCCGCCGGAATTTTCCCCGCCGCATTCCGCGGCTCCTCGCGCATCAAAATTCAGCCGCCGCCAGGTCCTCCACATCCGTTTCGGCCTTGCCAGGTGCAATCCTCCTTTCCGGTCTGCCGTCGATCCCCGCAAATGACGCAATCGACAAGGAGATCCATCATGCAACAACTCGCTCAGTTCCTCGCCGCGACCGGCCGCCGGCTCCTCGCCCTCGGCAAGGTGATCAGCCACTTCTTCCGTAAGGGCAAGCTTGGCCTGAAACTCGGCGTTAAGATCCCGTTCTTCGTCGAGACCGAGGTGTGCTTCGAGACCGACTGGAACCGGCGCCGATGAGGCAAAACGGCCCGCTTCGGCGGGCCATTCTCATGTTGGCACGACAGATCGCGGGCGATAGCCGCGTTTTCGTTTCCGTCGCAGCAGATCGAGAAACAGTTCGACTGCTTCCTCCTCCCGCCCGAAATGGTGGACCATCGTCTGACCCTTCGTGCCAATGCGGCCCCACTTCCTGAGCAGACAAATGTCACCGAACAGATTCGGCTCGATCGACATAGCGTAGTAGCGCGCCATGTTTCTGGCGGCGTCAGAGCGTTCGACATAGAGATGGTACGGTTGGGCGATCATGAGATCAGAATCGCCTATGCCGGGAATCGCGTCCAACGAGACTTATGAATCGGTCGGCAAGGATCGATTCATATCGCTGATGATATGCGACCGGACACCATGGGCTTGCGCGGACTTGCCTAATGCCGTTCGTGCGGCTGGCGACCATCAATAGGGAACTTAAACCAATTGCGCGGGGTTTCCCTCGAGGCTGGGCTGGGCACAATGAATGTCTTCGACTGCCGCCGGACCTCGAATATAAAATGAGAGGAGTCTATTTCAGGGAGCTTCGACTCTTTCAGGTGTGCGCTGGCGCAGGTTTCTCTCTTCGCCCGGATTTCACCTCCGGGAAGACCATGGATCGGGAACAGCATGAGGATGTCACATGAAAGGCTATCTTTCCTATGTCATCGGCGCACTGTTGGGCGCCATCGTTGCGATCGCCGTGTCCATTCTTTTCAGCCTCGATGGGATGTTCCAGCTTGCGGTTTTGGCGCTGCTGCCGGTTCTGGGTGCTGCGCTGGTCGAGCGCTTTTACTATCGCGGGTCACGAACGCGCTAACGTGACCATCAACAGATAGAATTCGGGTCTCGGTCGATTAAACGTGCAAAGCCGACGGTCTTTGGGCGAGACGCCTGCGGCGCACGGCTCTAATCGCGACGCTCACGGTGCCCGAATCGGTCTCCGCTCATCCGGGTGACGATCCTCTCGCAGTTGGTTACCCACACCATCCGTGTCTTGCGCCATCGCAGCGGCGGGCAAGACCTTCATCGATGAGGCGGTCGCCGAGCGAGCGCCCTTCCCGCGTGACGGTTCGGAGTTTGCGGCCGTACTTGTCCTCGTGCCGCAAGCCTGCTGACAACGAGAACTTGCCGGCGTTCAAAAGCGCCAATAGGCGCGCCTTCGCTGCCTCGCCCTTGATCCGTTCCGCCTCGCAGCGCGGTAGGCTGAGTTCCGGCGGTCGATATCAACAATGCGGATTTTTTTCTCCCTTGAACCAGAACGTATCGCCATCGACGACGCAGTTCGTCCGCACGCTCTCGCCGCACATTAAAAATGCGGCCGACGACGTATCCGTGGAAGGTATCTTGGCGAGAGCCAGCACGCGGGAGAGATCGCCAGCGCCGCCGTATGCAAGCCAACTCCCCGCTCCAATGATGATGGCTGAGATGACCGCCATCAGCAACTTGCGCGGGCCGTTCTGTCCCGTTCGGAATTTTCGCTGCGGCCGATATCGATCGTTCCCGCTGGCGGATTTGCGCTGCGGTCTCAACGGCACCAAATTCGACAACTGCCCGTCCTCGGCTGTTTGCATCAATCTATGTCGAACCCGGTTTCATCTGTCTTTACGGCCTGCTGAATATCGGGCGGAGTGCGAGAGCGGGACGCAGTCGGTCCCGCCTCCCCGGTGGGCCACTATATTGAGGCTCCTGCGGCTGCGTTATTTCCCGCTCCTCGCACGACGAGAATTCCCGAAATCCCGCCCTCGGGCGGACGCTCACGCTGATTTCTCCGATACTCTTCATTATTGTCGATCGGCCTTGCTCGCTGCGCTGCGCGCCGGCCGATCGGATAGGTTTCAAGCTGGCAAACGAAACGCAAGTTGTCCTTTGCTCTAGGGTTCTTGAAGAGCGGCGGAAGGCGGTATTCGGCGTTGCGCTATGGCTCATATACTGTCATTTGTCGCAACCGCGTTTATGGGCGCGGAAATATCCAAAGGTTGATCATCGACGATACGGTTCAAATTGGAAGCTGCGGCGACTTCGGTCTCTGGGCAATCGAAGTCGCGAAACAGATTGTCGGCGAGCAGGGCTTCGAGCTTGCCCAGGCCGCGCGTGACGGCACGGAGGACGATCTCCGTGCTGCAGGCGATGCTCTGGGGTAGGCCATTACCAACGCGCTGCTCGTAGTCTTCGATGGGCTGCTGGACGAGCCGCCCGCCGATGCGACTTGACCGATCTTACGGATTGTCCGCGCTATCGCGGAAGAACGCGTTCGGCTTCACACATGCCTTCATGTCCTCACGCCTAAACCAGATTGCGCGCCCACACCGGAGCGGCGCGTTTCCGGCCGTGAAAACGATCTGCTCGTCGGCACGCATGCGCAGCACCTCATGCGGCTGGATCAACGGCCGGGCGGCGAGTTGCTTCGATCGCGTGCGCGACGATCCTTTCGATTGGACACTGCGGCTGACCTGATCGATCTCGACGGTCGTCATGCCGCAGCGGCGCGAGATGTAGTCGGCGGTCTCCGGATCGTTGATCGCAGCGAATGAAATCCAGCTCGCGCTTTCGAACCATTTGCTGGCCGCATCGCGGCCGCCATAGGTTTCGCGCATCTGGCCGATCGACTGGTAGATCATGGTCAGCGTGATCCCATATTTGCGGCCGGCGTCGCGCGCGGTTTCCAGGATGCGCATGTAGCCGAGGCGTGCCACCTCATCGAGAAGGAAGAGCGCCCTGCCCGGCATCTCGCCATTGCGGTTGTAGATCGCGTTCAGAAACGAACCGATGATGACGCGCGCCAAGCCCGCATGGGTCTCCAACGTCTTGAGATCGACGTTGATGAACACGTCCGTCTTTCCGTCTGCAAGATCACCCGTCGTAAAGGTCTTGCCAGAGACCAGGGCGGCGTAGTTCGGGTAGGATAGCCAGTGCGTTTCCTTGACCGCATTGGCATAAACGCCCGAGAAGGTTTCCGGCGTCATGTTGACGAAGGCCGCGACATTTTCCTTCACGAAATCCGAATTTGAATCGTCATAGATTTCCTGCAGCCGCTGGCGCAGCTGGGGTTCCGGCTCGGAAAGATTCTTGCGCACTTGCCGCAGCGTCTGGTCGCTTTCCGCCGTGTGGCCCGACAGGCAAACGTCGGCAATCAGTGCGGTGAGCAATTGCAAAGCCGAGGTGCGGAAGAAATCGTCGCGAACCCCACGCGCCCCACCGCTGTCGCTCATGATCCACGATGCGACGGAGGCGATATCCTCCTCCTTCGTTCCGCCGAACCGGCCGATCCAATCGAGCGCATTGAAGCCGATTTCTGAGTATTTCGGATCGAGCACGAAGACGTCGCGGTTGGCATCGCCACGGTGCTTCGACACCATTGGCGCGACCTCGTTCGACGGATCGAGGACGACGAGCGCACCGCCCCATTTGAGCGCGGTCGGGATCGTGACAGACGTCGTCTTAAAGCCGCCGGATCCGGCGAAGACAATACCGTGCGACGATCCGAACGAACCGTCGAAGCAAAGCAGCGGCGACTTACCGCCTGCTCCCCAGGTCTCGGGACTGTCGGCGCGGACCGATTGTGCCGCGCAGCTATCCCGGTCGACCCGGTAGCGCTCGCCGATGACGATGCCGCCGCTCTCGGCAAACAGCTTTTCGGCATGAGCCAGTTTCATCCAGTCGGCCTCGCCGTGCAGCGCCCGTTTTCCAACGATGCGCTTCGGCTCGGCCCTGGCGAACGCGGCGTTGCCGGCAATCGCCACACGGGTGCCGAACAGCGCCGACATCAGCACTGCGGCGGCCCCGATCGCCGTTGCGGGATCGAGATAGTTGAAGATGGATTTGCCGGTCGGGACTTGTCCGAGAAACGCGGAGAGCCTCGATGCCTCGCGCAGGGCCGCAATGACGAGCGTCGCAATGGATCCTGTGACAACGCCCCATCCTGCGGTCCTGATCCGCACGGAGCCCGCGCTCGCAAACAGAAAGACAATACCGACGACGGACGCGGCGACATAGGGCAGCGCGATACCAGCTCGACCAAGCATCTGCCGGGCGGCATCGCTCTTGCCGAACTGGGCAAGCCAGTCTTCGATCCCGGTCATGCCGATGGCCGTCAGCATCATCAACGTGCAGGGCGCAACGAACAGCAGCATCCTAGTCATCTCTCTCTCCGAAAGCTTCAGCACCGAGCGCGGCGAGCCGTGAGCGCTCCTGTGCGTCTCCCTTTAGCCGCGCGGCGGCATCGATGAGGAGCCCGAGCAGCAGCGCGCGCTTCTCGTAGCGCAGCCCCGCCTTGACGATCAGGCCGCCGAGCTCGATCTTTTCGCGTGTGTCCTTCTTGCGGGCATCTGATGTCGTGGATCTTCGCATCCGCTCAAGCCTCGCCAGTCCTGCCCTCAGCCGCGCCAGGCGGGTTCTGCGCGGGGGGCGTGCTGCCCTCCCCTGCGCCGGCTGCCCCCTTCCCTCCGGTCGAACGGGCCTTGCCTCCGCGAAAGCGTTTCGCCAGATCCTCGAATGCTGCCTGCAGTTCACCCTCATCGATCTCGATCTCACCGAGCCCGACTTTGAGCGCGATGCGGCCGATGCGTTCGGCCTCTCGGGTCTCCGCGAGCTTCAACTGCTCCTGGAGCCTGGCGATTTCTTCGCGGATTTTCGAGGATGGTTTCTTCATGTCCGGAGGTCTCCTTGGGTGCGAAAACTTGTCTTTCGGACCCCATCTTCCGGATGTCGGTGCGCAACGCACTACTGTGAATCCTACAATCGCCAAGCGCGATGCTTTCGTGGATGATCCCGGCCGCTCGACAAGAGCGGCATCCGAAGGGCGCAATTATACGTCGCTGACGCGACGTTTTTTGAGAGCGCCTGGCGGGGCCGGACTCGCTGCCGAACATGTTGATTTTGCTCGCAATCGGGAAAGAACTCCGCCGTGGCCGTCCCTCATTTCTCCGTCAGCATCGTAGCCCGCGGTTCCGGCCGCAGCGCTGTGCTGTCTGCGGCCTACCGGCATTGCGCGAAGATGGAGTACGAGCGCGAAGCCCGCACGATCGACTACACGCGCAAGCAGGGCCTGCTGCATGAAGAGTTCGTCATCCCGGCCGATGCACCGAATTGGCTGCGGGCGATGATCGCCGATCGCTCCGTCTCCGGGGCCTCCGAAGCCTTCTGGAATAGCGTCGAAACTTTCGAGAAGCGTGTCGATGCCCAGCTCGCCAAGGACGTGACCATTGCGCTGCCGGTGGAACTCTCGACCGCGCAGAACATCGAGCTGGTGAGGGATTTCGTCGAGCGGCACATCACATCGAACGGGATGGTGGCGGACTGGGTCTATCACGATGCGCCCGGCAACCCGCATGTGCACCTGATGACGACGCTCCGGCCACTTGCCGAAGACGGGTTCGGCGCCAAGAAGATCGCAGTGACCGGCCCTGACGGCAAGCCGGTGCGCAACGATGCCAGCAAGATCGTCTATCAACTCTGGGCCGGTAGCCTCGACGATTTCAACGCCTTTCGCGACGGCTGGTTTGCCTGTCAGAACCGGCATCTGGCGCGTGCCGGCCTCGATCTCCGCGTCGACGGCCGTTCCTTCGAGAAGCAGGGGATCGATCTGACGCCGACTATCCACCTCGGTGTCGGCGCCAAGGCGATCGAGCGGAAGTCGGCGGAAGCCGAGCGGCTCCCTTCGCTGGAGCGGCTGGAGCTGCAGGAGGAGCGCCGGGCGGAAAACGCCCGGCGCATCCGGCGCCGTCCCGAGCTGGTGCTCGACCTGATCACCCGGGAGAAGAGCGTCTTCGACGAACGTGACGTTGCCAAGATCCTCCACCGCTACATTGACGACGCCGGCCTCTTCCAAAGCCTGATGGCAAGAATCCTGCAGAGCTCGGACACGCTCCGGCTCGAGCGTGAGCGGATCGAATTTTCGAGCGGACAACGCGTACCGGCAAGATACACGACACGGGAGCTCATCCGGCTCGAAGCGGAACTGGCCAACCGGGCGATCTGGCTGTCTCAACGCTCCTCCCACGGCGTTGCGGACGCCGTGCGCGAAGCCACCTTTGCCCATCATCTGCGCCTGTCGGACGAGCAGAGGACGGCGATCGCCCATGTTATCGGCGGTGAGCGCATCGGCGCGGTGATCGGGCGCGCCGGCGCCGGCAAGACGACGATGATGAAAGCCGCGCGTGAGGCCTGGGAAGCCGCCGGCTATCGCGTCGTCGGTGGGGCGCTTGCGGGCAAGGCGGCTGAGGGCCTGGTGAAGGAAGCCGGCATTGTCTCCCGCACGCTGTCATCCTGGGAACTGCGCTGGAACCAAGGCCGCAATCAGCTGGACGACAGGACCGTATTCGTTCTCGATGAAGCGGGTATGGTGTCGTCGCGGCAGATGGCACTATTCGTCGAAGCGGCGACCAAGTCCGGCGCCAAACTGGTGCTTGTCGGAGATCCGGAACAGCTTCAGCCGATCGAAGCCGGCGCTGCCTTCCGCGCCATTGCCGATCGGATCGGCTATGCCGAGCTCGAAACCATCTATCGCCAGCGCGAACAGTGGATGCGCGAGGCGTCGCTCGATCTCGCCCGCGGCAATATCGGCAAAGCGGTCGAAGCCTATCGCGCCCAGGGCCGCATCAGTGAAGCCGATCTCAAGGCCGATGCCGTGCAGGCGCTGATTGCCGATTGGAACCGCGACTACGATCCGCAAACGTCGAGCCTCATTCTTGCGCACTTGCGTCGTGACGTCCGCATGCTCAACGACATGACCCGCGCAAAGCTTATTGAACGCGGCCTCGTAGCCGAGGGTTTCGCCTTCCGGACCGAAGACGGTCACCGGAAATTCGCAGCCGGCGACCAGATCGTGTTCTTGAAGAACGAGGGTTCGCTCGGCGTCAAGAACGGCATGCTGGCGAAGGTCGTTGAAGCGGCGCCGGGGCGTATCGTCGCGGAAGTCGGAGAAGGCGAACACCGCCGCCAGGTCACGGTCGAACAACGCTTCTACGCCAATCTCGATCACGGCTATGCCATCACGATCCATAAGAGCCAGGGCGCCACCGTGGATCGGGTGAAGGTCCTGGCGTCCTTGTCGCTCGATCGCCATCTCACCTACGTTGCCATGACCCGTCATCGCGAGGACCTTAGCTTCTATTACGGCCGCCGATCCTTCGCCAAGGCGGGCGGCCTGATCTCGATCCTGTCGCGCGGACAAGCCAAGGAAACGACGCTCGATTATGCGAGCGGCCGCTTCTACGCCCAAGCCCTTCGCTTCGCCGACGCCCGTGGCCTTCACCTCGTTAACGTCGCACGCACGGTCGTTCGCGACCGGCTCGAATGGACCGTCCGGCAAAAGTCGAAGCTCGCCGAGCTTGGCGCACGTCTGGCGACGATCGCCGGCAGGCTTGGTCTGTTCGCCGGCGCGGCCAAGACCACTCAATCGCACAGGATCAAGGAGGCAAAACCAATGGTATCGGGCATCACCACGTTCCCAAAATCCCTGGAACAGGCCGTCGAAGACCGGCTTGCCGCCGACCCCGGCTTGAAGAAGCAATGGGAGGAGGTCTCGACCCGCTTCCACCTCGTCTACGCCCAGCCGGAAAGCGGGTTCAAGGCCGTCAACGTCGACGCGATGCTGAAGGACGAGAGCATTGCGAAATCCACGTTGGCTAGGATCGGATCGGAGCCTGAACGCTTCGGCGCGCTCAAGGGCAAGACCGGGATACTCGCCAGCCACGCCGACAGACAGGAGCGAGAAAAGGCACAAACGAATGCGCCGGCGTTGGCCCGTAATTTGGAGCGCTATTTGCGCCAGCGGGCGGAGGCGGAGCGCAAATTCGAGGTCGAAGAACGCGCTCTCCGTCTGAAGGTCTCGATCGATATTCCCGCGCTGTCGCAAGGTGCAAAGCAGATCCTCGAGCGCGTTCGCGATGCGATCGACCGCAACGACCTGCCCGCCGGCCTCGAATATGCACTTGCCGACAAAATGATGAAGGCGGAACTGGAGGGTTTCGCCAAGGCGGTATCGGAGCGGTTCGGCGAGCGAATCTTCCTGTCGCTTGCTGCAAAGGACCCCATTGGACAGACCTTCAATGCCGTCACGTCGGGAATGACGGCAGGGCAGAAGGCAGAGGTTCAAGCGGCATGGAGTTTGATGCGGACGGTGCAGCAACTCGCCGCTCATGAGCGTACGACCGAGGCGCTGAAGCACGCGGAGACCATGCGTCAGACGAAGAGCCAGGGGCTCTCGCTAAAATGAAAACACCCGTGTTTGCGTTCGGTACGCGAAGCGCTCAAAGGACCCATGCAGTCGTGCTCTTGGCCCTGGCGGCATCCGTCGCTAGCGGCGGTGTTGCTGCCGCAATCGTCGGCGGCTTTCGCATCAACTTGACACCGAGCGAACCCCTCGGCCTCTGGCGTATCGTGGCGCTCGATCGCCCGGCAGCTCGCGGGGATCTCGTTTTCATTTGCCCCCCGCTTACGGCGGCAATACGGGAGGGGCGCGCGCGAGGGTATCTCCGCGTTGGATCCTGCCCGGGCGCGATCGCTCCGCTCATCAAGACAATCATCGCTGTAGCCGGGCAGCATGTCGAAATCGGTGCGCACGTGACGATCGACGGGCGCCCGGTCCCATTTTCCGACCTCACTGAGCGGGACGGCGCGGGTCGACCAATGACGCCATTTCCCGGCGGTGTCGTGCCGGCGGGAAGCGTTTTTGTCTATTCAGCGTTCAGGAGTTCCTATGACTCCCGTTATTTCGGCCCCCTGCCAGCTTCCGGCATCGTCGGCCTGGCGCAACAGGTGCTCACCTATGCGCCTTGACCAACTTCAGTCCACCCTCCCGATTCCCGCTTCTATCATCGTCGGAGTGGTAGGATGGAGTGGCCACGTTCTGCTTCTTCCGGTCACTTTCGGGTTTCCAATTCTCTGGATGCTTGCGCGAACGCGGTTGATTGCCGCGTTTGTCGCGGCTGGCTATTTCCTGGCGGCCTCTCGGGGATTACCCCAAGGTGTCGCGACCTTCTACGTCTCCGATCTCTTGCCGGGCCTGTTGCTCTGGCTCTGCGCATCGCTGAGCTTTATCGGCGTCCACACAGTATTCTGGACGAGATGCGGCTCTACGCGGCCATTTCGTTATCTTGCTGCGTCCGTACTTATGACAATTCCACCATTCGGCATCACCGGTTGGGCACATCCGATCACAGCCACGGGTGTACTGTTTCCAGGATGGGGATGGTGGGGATTGGTCGCCGGGACAGCCGGCCTCATCGGCCTTGTAACCCGTGCTTGGCCAGCTATCGTCATCGCCCTTTCAGGTCTGTGGCTTTGGTCCGCCGCAGTCTGGACCGTGCCGGCCCTACCGGAAGCATGGCAGGGCGTCGATCTCGATTTGGGCGCTTCGCTCGGCCGCGACATCAGTCTGCAGCGCCACCGTGATCTGATTGCCACGGTGAAGGATCGAGTATCTGGCGGCAGCCGTCGGATCGTGTTGCCCGAAAGCGCCCTCGGCTCTTGGACACCGACCACGGAGCGCCTGTGGGTAAAAGCTCTGGAGGGAACGGACATATCCGTTATCGCCGGCGCCTCAGTTGTCAATTCGGGCGGATACGACAACGTTCTGATTGCGATCTCCGGTAATGGTGCGCAACTCCTTTATCAAGAGCGCATGCCGGTTCCAGGTTCGATGTGGCAACCCTGGCGCCCCCTGCTTGGTCAGAGTGGCGGCGCGCAGGCGCATCTCTTCGCAAATCCGACGGTGACGGTTGCCGACCATCGGCTAGCACCACTGATCTGCTATGAGCAACTGATCATATGGCCTGTCCTCCAGTCCATGCTGTATCATCCGGATGTCATTGTTGCCGCCGGCAATGGATGGTGGACCAAAGGAACCCCTATTGTCGCCATCCAGCGCGCAAGCACGCAAGCCTGGGCGCGCCTGTTCGACAAACCCCTCGTCATCTCCTTCAACACCTGACTTACAAGGAGGTGGCATGAAAGAGGCCGCCCGCGGAGAGAGAACGGATCAGTGAGATGCCGATGATGATCGAGGGACAGTCACACTTCCAGCCTTTCGGCTTACCTTATTGGGGTCAGGGCTGAGCTGGTGCCCGAGGCCTGGGCGCCAAGCGAAAAACCTAGGGGCCTTCGCGTCGCGCTGCGCGAGCGGATGTTTTACGTGCGGCTGCGCACGATGACGAAGAACCGCATCGTCACGGTGTTCGACCGCTATCCCGAGCAGACGGCACAGCTGAAGAAGCTCTGTGACCTGTTCGGCAAGGCCGGCCGCGTCCAGCTGGCGCAGGTGAAGGTCTCGGAGATCGACCGCATCCAGATCGCGGCCTTGCGTTCATCGGCGACATCGATCGGCGCATCAAGCAGTCGGAAGCGACGATCCGGGCGATGACCAAGGTCAATGGCAACGTCAAACTGTTGAAGACGATCCCCGGCATCGGCGAGTTCTTCGCCCGGCTGATCGATGCTGAGATCGACGACGTATCGCGGTTCCGCAACCCTAAGAAACTTGCCGCCTATGCCGGGCTTGTGCCGTCGACCTATTCCTCCGGCGGCAAGACCTATCACGGCAAGATCATCAAGCAGGGCAACAAGTGGCTGCGCTGGGCTTTCGTGGAAGCGGTTTCTCCTGCCATCGCCAGCGATCCACAGCTGCGCGCCCCATACGAGCATCTGAAGATCAGAGGAACCAACAAGGCGCGTGTGGCCATCGCGCGTAAGCTTTTGACGATCGCCTTCCAGATCCTGCGTGATCAGCGCGCTTACAAGCCGCGCGGCAAAAGCAACATGGAAGGCGCGTCGACGATATCCCGGTTGTCCTGATGACGTTCTAGCGAGCCTGGCAGGTCTGGGCTGCGCTCCTCAAGGAGAATGGGAAACCGGGAGCCGAACGCCACTCTGTGACCGAGGCCAACGCATCAGGTCACGCATTGGAGAATGGTTCGAGAACCGAAGGACGGGAACAACCTGTCCAGCGGAAGGAAGAGATTTAGCCGATCGGTCAAAACGCCGGTCAAAAGACAACCGAACCCAAGGAAATGCCCGCAAATGCTGGTGCTTTACCCCTTGTGTTCTTTCATTGGAGAACGTCATGCTTGACGCTGCCCTAATCCAACAATGCGCCGACCCCTCCTTAGCATCCACGATCGTCGAGCAGTTCGTGACAGCCGCTGGGTCGTCCGACCCTCTTGCCGTCACAGTCAAATCAGACGGCCGGTTGATTCTAGTTCCGAAGGCAACGTCGGCCGACGAAGCCATGGCGATCGTTCGGCAGTATGTTGAGCAAGCTGAGGTTCGCGTCGGCCTGACCCAGTTTCCAGCCGGTGTCGGCGTGAAGGAGGCAGCCGATCTGACGCCGGATTTGGTGGATACCTGCGAGAACCTGCGCAAGGGCACGACGATGTTCGCCAAGGTCCTGCGCATTGTTGCCAAATGGTACGGCAATCCGAAGAGCGATGACGTCTTCCGCCAGATTTTCGAAGATGCGCTCTATGCCTGGAAGACCGGGGAATTCGAAGGAGTGCGTGTATTTCAAGCGCAGGATCCAGGAGCCTCCATCGAATTGCCTCGGCAAAGCGAAGCGCGTTCCGTCGATGGACAACCAGTCGCCGTGACCACTCCCGAGAAGCAGACGAAGGTGAATGAGGATATTGGTCAAGCCGGAATTCGGATCGATCTTTCGAGGATTGGAGGCAAATAAGCACTCGAATTTCTTACGTCGAAAACGGCGCGACGGATGGCGCATCCATAATCGTCCTCGATCGTCTGAAAGTTGAAGGGCAATTCCAAAGTGCCAACGCCAAAGGCGAAAAGGGTACCGCGTAACGTTCGCCGGATGGGATAACCTTTTATGGCCGCATAGCAATTCTGCCGGAGGATGACGGATCATTCGGGGTTGAGGACACCCCGAGCATTGCGTCCTTGGTTGCCTTGTTTTCGGTTCCCAACTCTGTACTCGTCATCCCAATGGCTTAATTCTTGTCTCAGGCCGACGTTTCAGCAATTCAGACGCCTCAACACCTAAGACCGTCGCCAGGCGATCGACGACGTCGATGCTTGCATTATAGACACTGCGCTCCAGAGAACTGATATAAGTTCGATCGATACCTGCCCGAAACGCAAGCTCTTCTTGCGACAGGCCTTTGGCTTGACGCGCAGCTTTCAGATTCCGTGCAAACACCTCTCGAATCTCCATGGTAGAGAAAGCAGCGGCTTGCAGAGTATTTCTCCACGGAGTATTCTCTACAACGGTGTTTCAGATATAGAATCTGTATATAGATCAGAGTGATGAGGCGTTCGCTGATGCCCTCTTTTGCGAGCAATGAACTGTCGAGTTTATGGCCACCCATCTTACTGAAGGATGGGATGTATTTTGCAATGCGTATACGATACCGGAAGGTCTCGATCCTTGGCGGGTCGCAAACGAGGTAAGAGGAGAAGCGGATGGACAATGAGGTCTCATTCGAGACAAGCGGCAAAAGAGAGTCTCGTTATAGAGCGATGCGAGAAGCCGATTTGAAAGCGTTGGCAATTTCTGCGATCCGCGAGCACCGCCGACTTCTAGCCGCGGATGAAGCTGTCTACGAAGCGTGGACTATTGCAACCGCCGACGCCTCGACTTCCAGCGACGTGCTCAAGAGCCTGCAAGATGAGTATCTGGATCGCCAAAAGAAGTCAGAAGCCCAGCAGGAAGAACTCTCGGAAATCATCGATGCGCTTGGTTATGTTCCTGATGTGCCCTCCGAAAACGACGAATGATGGTTAAACCAAACCGCGGTCCTTCGCGATTGCCACGAGCTGAGGGATCGTCGCAGCATCCAGCTTCTTGCGTGCGCTATCGAAATAGTGCTGCACTGTTCTTGGGGTAATTCCCATTAAGAAGGCAATCTCCCACGCCTTTTTACCCTTTGCCGCCCACGTAAGACACATCGCTTCCCTTGGTGAAAGCAGCCGGCTGGGTGCGACGATCGTCGACGCAGCTATGATCTTCAGGCGATAGTGAACTGCCAACACGGCCTGCAGCGGGTTTAGTTGCTTCTGACATTTTGAAATATCAGCTTTGTGCCCCGAGGAAGCGAATGTCAGCATAATGATTGAGCCGAAACTGCCTTGAACGGGAACCGTCACCCCACTGCGAATGCCATGTTCGACCGCTTCATCCCGAAAACGCTTGAACTCAGAGCTCCCACGAGACGGCCAGTCATCGATCGCCCACGAAAACATTTCCATCCGGCGTTTGGCTTCCGTTACGACCGGATCCACCCGAGAATATTGGTTGCGTAGGTAAATTTTCTGCCATTTCTCTGGATAGGAACTGAGCGCGCGGGCGCTAAGGCCTTCCGTTTGCAGATAGGCAAAGAATTGAAATCCACACGAATGAACGAAGCCTTTGAGCCCGCGTTTGATCATCCGTTCATCGTATGAAGCTTCAACCATGTCAATGAGAGCGCTTAAGGCTGGATCCACAGACCTGTCTCCTTTCTGTTGTACGTGAAGGCGCCCCCGCTCCTTCGGAAGTGATACAGATCTGCGCTCACCAGCGCAAACGTCTATTCACCTCTATTTCGCAATCAAACCTTCTGACTAAGAGATGAAGTTAAACAAAGACTTTTTCTGATGCTGTATCACTGACTGCTGTACGCAGAGGGGAAGACGATATCCTGATCGACCAAGACATTGAACTCGTATCCCGGCCGGATCTGGATTGTCGGCTGAACGTTCAAGTTCTTCGAGATGGTCTGCTCGGCAACGCGACCGAAGGTGTCCGCGAAATTCCGTCTGGCGGCATCGGAGGCCGTGTCCTGGGTGGCAAGCGTCGTGCTTTCGGGCATCGACATATCGATGCCGGTTCCAAGTATCGCGACAAGTGCTGCCGAACTCCACGCGCGCCAGAGATGCCGATCGACCTTATCCTTGAAGCCGCCATATCCCGCCCCATCGGTCCCAGCCATGGCGCCGATCTGCAGCGTCGAGCCATTCGGGAAGATCAGATCGGTCCAGACGACGAGCACGCGCTCCTGGCCAAAGGAAACCTTGGAATCGTAACGGCCGAACAACTTGGCTCCCTGCGGGATCAGGAGCCGGTAGCCGGTGGCGCTATCATAGACATTCTGACTGATCTGCGCGGCAATCCGGCCCGGAAGGTCTGAGTTGAGACCTGTGATCAACGTGGCTGGAATGACCGAGCCGCGCTTCAGCTCATACGGCGACATCTGCGGCACGATCTTATTCGGCAAATAGCCAAGATCCTTGATGTCCTGATTGAAGAAATCCTCCTTCGAACTTTGGGCATTCGGGTCGACGTTTTGGCCCATCAGCCCGGATTTCGACGCGGCGGTGTAGAGATCCGAGGCATTGTTGGCTGTCGTCGTTGAAGTCTGACGACCGGCGTCTGTGGAACTTTTATCGGCTTTCTCGACGTCAGAAATATCTACCTTCAAAGGCGAGTCCAAAGCCGTTGCCCGCGCCTGCAGGCGAGCCATCCGCAGGCGCTGAGCTTCACGGATATATTGTTCATCCTGCTCCCGCTTTAGGCGCGCTCTCCATTCCTCCTCTGATTCGAGCTGCGGGCGTCTTTCTTGCCGTTCCGTGGGCCGGCGGTCTATAACAGGCGCTCCCTTCTCCACCTTCTGTTCGACGGTGGGTGTTGGCTGGAACACTTCCCGCTCACCTGGCTCGCCGATGATTCCGTCACTGATGCCGCGCTTGAGCTGGTCACCGAAGTTCGTCGCCGGTGTATTCAAGGTGCTGTCGATCTCGTTGCTCCAGTTGAAGGGAAGTCCTCGCCATGATAGGCCGATCACGACCACGCCGAAGAACAGCGCGATGAGGACCGTGGCGATAATAATTGGTAGCCGATTGAGGCGGCGCATGCCTTTCTGACCGTCGGCTTGCTTTGAAGGGCCGAGCTGGAGCGATTGGATCATACCCTTCCCCTCAAATACGCTGCATGATGGAGAGCGGACTTGCCGGCGTCGCACCGGCTGCCGTTGCTTTGTATGCGCGGCCAAGGGTAATGGACGGTGTTGACAGCCGCGCGAGTACCTGATCTTGAGTGCCATCGATCGAGTAAGTGAGCTCGACCGGTTTCACGTCCTTTCCAACTTTGCCGTCGGTTAGAACGGTGTAGCCAAAGCCCTTTAGGGCCGCCTGGAGTGCCGTCGCAAACTCCGATGTGTCCTTTTCCATCTTGATTGTCGTCGAGCTCACGGGGCCGATCTGCTCGGCGAGCCGGCTTGCCATGTCGCCAGCGATGGCACTTGCGGCGGGCCCGGAGACCGGCGCGGCGTTTAACCTGGCGTCCAACCCATCCTCTGCAGTTTGGCATGCGGTGAGAAAGCCGCTGATGATGATGACGAGAAGCTTGTGCATAGCTCAGCCTCCCCGCCGAACGGTGATCTTCTGCTGGCGCCAGCCGACGCCGGAGACGAGGATCGCCTCGTCGACGGCATAATCGACGATCATCAAGTCGTTCTTCATGCGGTAATTGACGATGCGGCTTTGGCCACCGTGGATCACGAACAGCACCGGTGCATCCTGACCTGAGATCGACTTCGAAAACTGGATGTAGGTTTTCACGCCATCCGAATAGACCCGCTTCGGCTTCCATGACGCGCTCCCGCTGATGGAATAGGAAAAGTTCAGCTTATCGGACGCCGTGCCGGGGACGCCGCCGGTCTCAAGGCGTGAATTTACATCTGCGAGCTTGGCCGAGACATCCTCGGTATATTCGAAGCCGACGCGTGCCATGTACTGGCTCGGATGTGACTTGAGCTGGATGTGATAGGTACGTCGCGACGTCGTGACCACCATCGAGGTGACAAGACCTGCTTCCGACGGCTTGACGATCAGATGGATCGCTTGGCCGCCGATTGCACCGGAGGTGGCGGGCTCCACCTTCCAGCGAACAGTGTCTCCAACGAGAACATCTCGGACGATCTCGCCGCCTTGCAATTCGATATCGCAGACCTGCAGCGGCGAGCAGACCACGGATGGCTGTGTCTCCCCGAATAGGAAAATGACCTTTCCGTCCGGTCCCGTGGTCACGAGGCCGGGCGTGCCGCGCCATTTGCTCGACAGCTTGGTTCCCTTGACCTCGTTCGATGTCATGGTTTGGGCATGAGCGCCCATTGCAAAGGCGAGTCCGGCCATAAAGCCTGCGGCCGCGATCAATCCTGTTCTGTGCATGTCAAATCCCCTGCCCTCAAAGCTGTGCCGTCCAGTCAAAATCCCTAACGTAGAGGCCGATCGGATTGAGGCGGATGGTCGCCTCGTCCTGCGGCGCGGTAAGCGTAACTGTCGCGATTCCGCGGAACCGGCGCGTGCCGGTTTCCTTGCCTTTTCGGTCCCGTTCGTATTCGGTCCAGTCGATCTGATAAGTCTGGTTGGAGAGCGCCACGATATTGTTGACCTCGATGGCAACGGTCGAAGACTTGGCTCTCTCGAAAGGCGAATTGCTCCGGAACCAGTCATTGATCTTCTGCGTCGATGGATCGGAGGTCCGAAGCAGGGCGTATGTCCGGTCGATATATTGCTTCTGCACGACGGCGTCCGGCGTGATCGAACGGAAGCTGGTCACGAAATTGCCGAGTGTGGCGCGCACCACCCGGACATCGGCGTATTCGATCTGTTCAGGGAAACCTGCTGTTACCGCCGTGCCCAGTTTGTCGACCTGGACAATATAGGGCACCAGCTTGACCTGAGTGCTGAGATACATCGAATATCCGAAGCCGATCACAGCCATGGTGAGGCCGAGAATACCGACGATGCGCCACGCGGCGGCCGCCTGCACATAGGTGCCGTATCGCTCGCTCCATTCCTGGCGCGCAGCAAGATACGGGTTTTCGGGGGCGCGGTTCGCTGCCATCGGTCCTTCACTTTCTGATTGCTGTTAGTCTTTGCGTTCGGGGGGCGGCTTTGGTCCGCTATGCCCGCTACGCGCCTGGTCGAGCTTGGCGTTGGCGAGACCGAGGATTGAACCTGCATAGGCGCCCGGCGAACCGATCGCCTTTTCCTTCGCGGCAGAGCCCGTTGCTTGTCCGGCGGAACCGATGCCCGCGCCGACCCCACGAAGCGTGGCGCCGGCAATCGACGATCCCGCCGCTCGCGCGCTTTGAGCTGCCGCGAATCCAGCGCCGGCGGCACCAGCCGCAAGAAATCCAGCGCCTGTGGCAAAGGATGCGGCCTGTCCACCGTGTCTGATCGTTTCCATCCCGCCTGAGACCGACGCACCTTGGACGACGCCTTGCATGATATTCGGAACGTAGATCGCGACGATGAAGACGACGACGGCAATACCAGAGATTGCGAGCGCGGTCTGGAATTGATCACCAATGTCGGGTTCGTTTGCCAATCCGATCAGCACTTCCGACCCAATGCGCGAGATCATGACAAGTGCCATGAGCTTCATTCCGACTGAGAAGGCATAGATCAGATATCGAATTGCGAAGTCCTTGGTATAGGACGCACCACCGAGACCGAGCATGATCATGCCGGCAAGCAGGCCGATATACATTTCAACCATCACGGAAACGAAGATCGCGGCAACAAGTGAGAACGAGATGACCACGACGACCATTGCAAAAGCAGCCGAGATCGCCAACGCGTTGTCCTCAAAAAGACCGAACTGTATCTTTTCCGACATCTTCGTTGCGACGGCGAGTCCAGCATTGAAGACGTCCGCAGGGGAGGCCGTGCCGCCTCCAGCCCCAATCTGAAACAAACTATCCACCACTGCCTTCGCAAAGGTCGGCCCCTGTCGCAAAACGAAGGCAAAAAAGCCGACAAATATGATCCGCCGGACAAGCTCGGCAAACCAGCTGTCTAGCGAAGCTGCCTGTAATGCGAGCCAGACCGCGGCGATGCCAATCTCGATTGTGGCGAGGATCCAGAACAAGGATTTCGCCGCATCCATGACAGTGGTTTCCCACCCCTTTGCGGCGGTGGTGATTTGGCTCTGTAATGAGGTCAGCACTGAACCTTCCTGGGCGACTGCTGGCTGTGCTGCCAGCATGCAGAAGGTGGCAACCACCATCACGGCGCGGAGCCGCCGAAGACATATTGTTGTCATGTGCTTACCACTCGACTTTCATCTTTTCGCCGCCGGAGGTGGAAGGGGCAGTCCCGCTGAAGAATTTCTCACGTCGCGCCTGCGCAAGGTCCTTGTCGGTCTGTTCGGTCTGAAACCAGGTTCCCATCATAGTCATTTGCTGTGAGACAAGAGCGCGAAGCTTCTGCATCTGCGCAATCTGTTGCGCAGCGATCTCGTGCCCAACCTGCAGAGCCTTCATCTGCCCGTCGGCGGTCTCAGACATCGACCTCAGTGAGGCCATCGTGCCTTCCTCATTGTCGAACTGTTCGGCCGTGAGGCTTGCCGCCTTTAATGTGCTTGCGATCGTATCCCGGTTGGTATCCGACCAGGACTGATATGCAGTTGAGAAAGAAGCATTGTCTGGCAAGTTGGTCTTGAGGCTTGAGTAGCTCTGAAAACGTTGTTGCAGCACATCATCCGCATTGCCCATGGAAAACGAGATGCTCTGCCCCCCATCGACGATGCTGCGTAATTGGTTGAGATCGCTTTCGACCTGCCCCCACATATGCGACGGAAGCGTCGCCGTGTTCTGGAGGAGGTTTTGGTAGATATTCAGCTGCGTTTCGATCTGTTGTGCGAGCTGGCTTATCTGGGTGAGCTGGTTCTGGATCTGCTCGCCGGACTTCCCGACCAAAGCGACCAGCTCGCCATTATTGAGGACCTGCGTCCACTCGGTGGCGGCACCCGTGGCAGTTCCAGCATTTGCGGGCACGACCGCGCCGGCCATCAATGCGACAGCCGCCAGGCCAGCGAGCAATCTATTCGAGGTTGAGCAGCGCTGCGGCATCGTGAACTCCTCTCGTTCGTAGCCAGTGGATCGGCCAGTCGCGGCCGTGTTTGGAACTGAGCGTGCGGATGCGCTTCAGGTCCTCCTTGCCGGATGCGCCAACGAAACTGAGCGCCACGGGGCCGAGCGACATGTCGAAGAGCCGCCGGCCCTCAGGGGTGGCGACGTAATATTCTCGCTTAGGAATCGCATTCGAAACGATCTCGATCTGTGTCTCGCTGAAGCCGATCCGCTCATAGAACTCGCGCGTCCCAGGCTCACCTGCGGCGCCGTTCGGCAGGCAGATTTTCGTGGGACAGGATTCCTTCAACACGTCGATGATCCCGGAACGCTCAGCATCCGAGATTGACTGAGTGGCGAGCACAACGGCGCAATTTAGTCTACGAAGCACCTTCAACCATTCCCGGATTTTGTCGCGAAATTTCGGATGCCCAAGTGGCACCCATCCTTCGTCGAGGATGATCAGGCTCGGCGACCCATCCAACCGCTTCTCAATGCGACGGAAAAGGTAGGTCAGGACTGGCATGAGATTTCGCTCGCCCATATTCATCAGCTGCTCGATCTCGAAGGTCTGAAAGGCACCGAGCGAGAGACCGTCCTCCTCGGCATCGAGCAGTTGACCCATTGGACCGTCGACCGTGTAGTGATGGAGCGCGTCCTTGATCTCTCGCATCTGTACGCCGCTCACAAAGTCCGAGAGAGATCGACCCGGTGCACTGGCCATCAAGCCAATCTGGCGAGAGATCGCATTGCGGTGGTCCGGAGTGATGGTCACGCCCTGCAGCGCGATCAACATCTCGATCCATTCCGCGGCCCAGGCGCGATCTACATCACTGGAGAGGTCCGATAGCGGGCAAAAGGCCAGCGCCTTTTCCGCTTTTTGCGTGTCTCCGCCAATCTCGTAGTGATCGCCGCCGGCAGCAAGCGTCAGCGGCAGAAGGGAATTGCCCTTGTCGAAGGCAAATATCTGCGCGCGTTCATAGCGCCGGAATTGCGCCGCTATCAACGCTAAGAGCGTCGACTTGCCCGATCCAGTTGGTCCGAAGATCAGGGTATGACCGACGTCATCGACATGGAGGTTGAGCCGGAACGGGGTCGAGCCGCTCGCCGCCTGCATCAGCGGCGGCGAACTCGGCGGATAAAATGGGCAGGGGGCGACGGGGTGGCCCGACCAGACTGAATTGAGCGGGATGAGATCGGCAAGATTGCTGGTGTTGATCAGTGGCTCCCGCACATTGCAATACCAATTGCCCGGCAGACTTCCGAGAAATGCGTCGGTCGCGTTGAGTGTTTCGATCCGTGCTCCGAAACCCTCGGCCTGAATCAGCCGGCGAATGGCCTCTGCCTTTTCCTGCAATGCTTCGCGATCGAAATCGAAGAGAACGACGACGGGCGTGTAGTAGCCGTATGCGACCAACTGCGACGAAGCCTGGGCGATGGCGTCTTCCGTCTCGGCCACCATGGTCATGGCGTCCTGATCGACCGAACGGCTCTGCGTCTGAAAAAGCTGATCGAAGAATGGGCGCACCTTCTGCTGCCATTTCTTGCGGGTCCGCTCCAGTTTCTGTCTGGCCTCCTGCGCGTCGAGGAAAATGAAGCGCGAAGACCAGCGATAGGTCAGCGGCATAAGATCGAGGCTGTTCAAGATGCCCGGCCAGCTCTCAGCCGGCAGGCCGTCGATCGCGACGACACCGAGGAAGCGGCTTTCAATCTTTGGGGTCAGTCCATGCTCGAGCTCGGCCGTCGCGATCCAGTCGAGATACATGGGCGCATCGGGCAGCCGGATCGGATGGTTGTCACCAGTGATGCAGAAGCGAACGAATTGCAGCAGTTCGTCGTAGCGGGCAACCCGCACCCCTCCCCTCTCGACAGCCTCCCGCGTTTCCATGCGACGGATCGAAAGCGTGTTGGCGAAATACTGCTCAATCTCGCGGACCGTGTTCTTGAAAAAGAACAGCACCGTGTCGGCATAGGTCTTCTTGCGGCTCTCCTCGTCCGAGTAGATGTATTTGCTGAGCGCCGTTTTTTTGGATTCGAGCGGTCGATACGTCAGGATCAGCGCGTGTTTACTCTCGAAATGCCCCTGTTCGCGCGCGAAATGCGCACGCCGCTCGGCGTCGATCGCGCGCGTGACCGCGTCGGGAAAGTGGCAACGATCGTCCGACGGATAGTCGAATGTCGGGATGCGCACGGCTTCGACCTGGATCATCCAGCCGCTTCCGAGACGCGAGAGGATTTTATTGATATGGCGCGACAGTTCGTTGCGCTCGAGGGCCGTAGCGCTTTCTGAATCCGGTCCCGCAAAATACCAGCCGGCCATCAGGCTTCCGTCTTTCAACAGGAGAACACCATTATCGACGAGGCCGGCATAGGGGACGAGATCCGCAAAGGATGAGTCGGTGGCCCGGAAGCGTTTGAGAGCGACCATGCCTTCTTCTCAATACCGGCGCCACGGCGAGGAGGTCGCCTTGTAGTAATGCTTATACGAGATATGGCGGACATAGACCTGTCGCATGAGCGGATCGGCCTTTGCCATCATTCTCAGGAGCCCGACGACGACGATCCAGACGGCAACGCCGAAGAGCGCCGAATAGATCGTGAGGACGACGAAGATGAGGATGACTGCGGCCAGGCCGGTGATCAGCACCAGTTCCCGGTCCGCGCCCATCAAAAGGTTCGGGCGCGACAGCGCGCGGTGGATGCGGTTCCGCTGCAGACCGGACGCGGACTCAGCCATTCGTCACTCCTGCGCTTTGCAAGCCGTCCGAGGCGATCAGCTCCCTCGTCAGGCCAATTGAAGCTCCAGTCGCGCCGAACAGGCCCACGATCGTCGTGGCACCGAGCAGAATGCCGGCGACGAGAACCACGTATACAAGTCGCCGCGCGAAGTCGTTCAACTCCCCACCGAATATGAGCATGCCGCCGGCTATCGCGACAGCCGCAAGTGCGATGTATCCTGCGACAGGTCCGGTGATCGACTCTTGAATCTGCTGCAGTGGTCCTTCCCAGGGCAGTCCGCCACCGCCCGAACTGGCGAGTGCCGGATCAAGTGAAGCGAGAACTGTCGTTAGGACAGAGAATGTTCCCTTGGCGAGCGAAGGCTTACGCGACATGTCGGGCCTCCTCTTCTTCATCGAGTTGGTCTGAACCGATCTCATATTGGCCCTCCGCGAACCGTTCGATGTGGATGACGTCTCGAACCCGCCGCCCGTGCGGTGTCCGTTCAATGGAGATGATGAGGTCGACCGCATCACCGATAACCTCGCGCATCGGTTGCTGGCTTGCTTCTGCGGTCAGTTGTTCAAGACGGCGGAGCGCCGACATGGCGGTGTTCGAGTGAATTGTCGCGACGCCTCCTGGATGACCGGTGTTCCACGCCTTCAGCAAGGTCAACGCGGCACCGTCGCGGACTTCGCCGACGACAATCCTGTCGGGGCGCAGTCGCATCGTGCTCTTCAGCAGTCGCGCCATATCAACGGTATCGCTGGTATGCAGCAGAACGGCGTTCTCGGCCGAACAATGCATTTCGGCAGTGTCTTCGAGGATCACCAAACGGTCCTCGGGCGTGAATTTGACGATCTCATCGATCAACGCGTTCGCAAGCGTCGTTTTGCCAGAACCGGAGCCCCCGGATACGATGATGTTTCGCCTTTTGGAAATCGCTTTTCGGATCATCAAGGCGTGGTATCCCGTCAACGCGCCTGACCGCACATATTCTTCGAGCGGAATTAGGCGTGGGGCCCGGCGGCGGATCGTAAAGGCTGGCTTGGCGACCGCCGGTGGTAAAAGGCCCTCGAAGCGGTGCCCACCTATCGGGAGCTCGCCGGAGATGATGGGTTGCTTCGTGTCTACTTGGGACTGAAGGAAATGCGCCACAATTCCGATCACCGTTTCCGCCGCGACGGGCGACATTTCGCCGGCCGCCGCAACGCCGTGAGCGAGGCGCTCAATAAAGAGCTTTCCGTCCGGATTGAGCATTATTTCGATCACATCCACGTCGTCCAGTGCGGCGCACAGCTTATGGCCGAGCGCGTCTTGAAGTTTGCAGACAAGCCGGTGGTGAGAGCGGAGCTGGTTCACGGATCTCTCCTTTTCCGCTGCCCATCTGGGGAGAAGAATTCAGAACGGTAACTGGATGGACGAAGCCTGAGGAATGTCTCGGCGTTCACCGGCAAGATGCCCGCGACGGCAATTGTGTTGCCAACGTTCTTGGGTTCGCCCAATCGCGACAAGTGCCATCCAACGCGCGCAAGGATCCGCTCGAATCGAAGATCGGTCACCGTGACGAGCTCCGTGTACCCATTTGCGATGCACCATTCGATGATGCCCGCGAACATGGTCAAAGTGGCCTCGTGGACGAGACCCCCTCCGCGAAGATCGACCAAGGTAGTATCGACGCAAAAGCGGGAGCTTTCGATCATACATGGATGGGCGTTTAGGTGTCCGTGCGTTAGCAGTGACGAAAAGACATGCGTCACCATCGTCGGACCCATGGCTGGCAGGAGCCTAGCGCATCCTGCCACACGAGCGCCGTCCGATACGGCGAGTATGTAAGTAGGCTGGAGAGCGTCGAAGGCGTCCGCTTCCCGGCCGTCAATAACACCGACTTCCCAACCCAACCGATTTGAAAACACCTGAGCTCGAAGTCGATGATGTGCTTCGAGAAGTTGTTGTGCGGGAAGCCCCTGTCTTGTCGATATCGCAACAACCTTCATGCTGATCTCCGTCGTTTAAATTTATCGACAAAGAGCAGCACGGATTAGAACGGCGGGGCAGTTGTAGAATCCTACAAGGTAATTCGGTGAGTCGCGCGGTTTTGGGCGAGAACGCACTGATCTGATCTCGCGTGTTATCCCCTTAGTTGTAGGAATCACCAGTGAACAAATAAGCAACGAAAGTTGCATCGCGGGACTGTAACAGGTTGGATTCGCAAGGGAAACACCGACAGCGGCGTTAACCATAGGTCAAGGGCCCCGCCGCCTATTAACAGTTTATTAGCCGCATTTTCCTTGCCGGCCCGAGAGAATCGGACATAATAACGGTTCAGTGGCATTATCGGGCCGAAAACCGTTATCTGAAAGATTTCTGACA
>NZ_CP104161.1:0-276058 GCF_025200735.1 Rhizobium sp. CB3060
ATGAAGCGGACGGCTGAACAGAAAACTGCAGCACAAGAGACGTTGGTCGACCTGATCGAACGACACTCGTCGGCGCTTGCGACCCAGCTCCAAGCCCACCACATGAGCACCTTCCCCCCTGTTGCGGAGAAGGGGATTCGTCATTTCCAGCCATCTGAAGCGGCCAAGCTCGTTGGTGTCAAGGAAGTCTATCTTCGTCAGATTGCCAACGACATTGAGGACCTGGAGGTCAGCACGACGGCCGGTGGCCGTCGTTCCTATTCCGTGGAAGATATCGACAAGATCCGACGCCACCTCGACCGCGTTGGCCGGGCTGACAGACGGTATTTGCCTCACAGGCGTGATAGTGAAGCACTGCAGGTCATCTCCGTTATGAACTTCAAGGGTGGCTCCGGCAAAACCACAACCGCCGCACACCTAGCGCAGTATCTGGCGCTGCGTGGCTATCGGGTTTTGGCGCTTGATCTGGATCCCCAGGCCAGTCTCTCGGCTCTTTTCGGCAACCAGCCCGAGCTGGATGTCGGTTCGAACGAGACGATGTATGGCGCCATCCGCTACGATGATGGGCGCCGGCCAATCCAGGAGATCATCCGCTCGACCTACATTCCGGATCTACATCTGATCCCGGGCAATCTAGAGCTCATGGAATTCGAGCATGACACGCCGCGGGCGTTGATGAAGCGCCAAGCGGGCGACGTGATGTTCTTCGACCGCGTTCGCCAAGTCTTGGACGAAGTCGAAAGCAACTACGACATTGTCGTGATCGATTGCCCGCCGCAACTTGGCTATCTCACTTTGTCGGCCCTCACCGCGGCAACATCGGTGATCGTCACTGTTCACCCCCAGATGCTCGACGTCATGTCGATGAACCAGTTCCTGGCGATGGTGGCCGATCTTCTTCGTGAAGTCGCGAGTGCCGGAGGCAACGTCGACTTTTCATGGATGCGTTATCTGATCACACGCTTCGAACCGGCCGATGGGCCGCAGAATCAAATGGTCGGCTATCTACGGTCGATCTTTGGTTCGCATGTTCTGAATTTTCCAATGTTGAAGACGACCGCTGTTTCGGACGCAGGACTAACCAATCAGACCCTTTATGAGGTCGAGAGAGGTCAATTCACGCGCAGCACCTATGATCGCGCCCTTGAGGCGATGAACAACGTCAACGAGGAAATCGAGACCCTGATCAAGAAATCGTGGGGGAGAGCCGCATGAGCCGGAAAAACCTTCTTAATCTCGTCTCTGTCGATGCCGCACGCCCGGCAAAGCCACAAGGCAGACCCCTGCTTTCACCGACCATCCAGTCCGAGGAAGCTTCTGCCGACAACAAGCTCGTCAAACAGGTCGGCAGCACTATTCGTGAAGAGAAGGCCCGTCAGGCGCGTGCTGATCAGATCGAACGACGGCTTGCCGAGGGGCGGACCATCATCGAGATCGACCCGGCCGAGATCGAACCTTCCTTCATACAAGACCGAATGCCCGGCGATATCGAGGGACTAATCGCTTCGATAGAGGAAAGCGGTCAGCAAGTACCTATTCTTGTCCGCCCCCACCCGGATCAGACAGGCCGCTATCAGGTCGCATTTGGTCACCGACGGCTCCGTGCAGTTCAGGCGCTTGAACGGCCGATCAAAGCGATCGTTCGTGATCTCACGGATGAGCAACTCGTCGTGGCGCAAGGACAGGAGAACAACGAGCGTCAGGATCTGACCTACATCGAAAAGGCACTTTTCGCGGACAATCTGCAGCAACGTTTCTCCAGGGATGTCATCATGTCAGCCCTGTCGGTCTATAAGAGCGATCTATCCTACATGCTGTCCGTGGTGGTCAGGATCCCTCGGGAAGTGATCAATGCGATCGGCCCTGCTCCCGGTGTTGGTCGGCGGAGCTGGATTGAACTTGCGGACCTACTGGCAAAGGACGGTTCGTTAGAATTGGCCCAAGTGTTTCTTGACACCGGCGAGGCCAAGGCCCTCCCCTCGGAGGCACGGTTCAAGGCAGTCGTCTCACGTTTGAAACCGCAGTCGGCTTCCGTGCCTGCTGACGTGTGGACGGCCGACAACGGAAAACGCCTTGCAAAAGTGCTGAACACCGACGGGAAACTGGAAATTGCCATCGACAGGAAGGAAGCACCTGAGTTCGCCGCGCTCGTCTTGGAGACGCTTGAGACGCTTTATCGCGAGCACAAGTCGACGAAATAGTACACTGGATCAACAAACCACGGAGTGAACCCCGCAAAAGAAAAGAGCCCCCTCAACGTTGCCGTCGTGGAAGCCCTCATCTGTTCTGTAGCAAGACAGAGAATCGCATTTCCATGAATCTTCGTCAAGAGTCTTTGGCACCGTTTTGGGTGAGCGGATTTCTTTTGCCTTCTGAAAGGTAAAAGACGATGCATACGGGAAGTGTGACGACGCCGTTCGGGCGGCGGCCGATGACGCTTGCCCTCGTGAAACGGCAGGTGGCCGCGACCGAGATCAAGCCGGGTAAGTCAGTTGAGAAGTGGAAGGTCTTCCGTGATGTTGCGGAGGCTAGGGAAACGCTGGGCCTGCAGGATCGCAGCATCGCCATCCTGGATGCACTTTTGACGTTCCATCCGACCAATGACCTTCAGCAGGACAAGCCCTTGGTCGTATTTCCTTCGAACGCCCAGTTGACACTGCGTGCCCATGGCATTGCCGGCGCGACGCTGCGCCGGCATATCGCCATTCTCGTGGATGCAGGACTTATCGTTCGAAAGGACAGCGCCAACGGCAAGAGGTTCGCGCGAAAGGATCGTGACGGAGAGATTGAGTCGGCTTTCGGTTTCGATTTGTCACCGCTCCTCGCCCGCGCCGAAGAGTTCGCGCTGATGGCACAGGAAGTCGTTGCGGCCCGCATCGCGTTCAGAAAGGCGAAGGAGGCCCTCACTATTTGCCGCAGGGACGTCAGAAAGCTGATCAGCGCTGCCATCGAGGAAGGTGCTGAGGGTGATTGGCAGGCGATCGAGGACATCTATCTTGACCTGATAGCCCGCCTCCCCCGGACACCATCGCGCGCCGACGTTGAAGGCATCTTGGACGAGATGCAGCTTCTCTATGCCGAAGTCCTTAGCCTCCTGGAAATTCAGAAAGAAACCGCATTTAATAGCACCAATGCTGCTCATGATGAGCGTCACATACAGAATTCAAAACCCGAATCCATCAATGAACTTGAACCAAGCTCCGAAAAGGAGCCGGGGGCAAAGCCGGGCGAAATCGAACCGCTAAGGCGCGAGCCGTTAAAAACATTTCCGTTGGCAATCGTCTTGAAGGCTTGCCCGCAAATTGCTGACTATGGTCCGGGCGGCGGAATTGGAGGCTGGCGTGACCTAATGTCGGCCGCCGTCGTTGTGCGATCGATGTTGGGGGTTAGCCCGTCCGCTTATCAGGATGCGTGCGATAGTATGGGACCGGAAAACGCGGCCGCCACGATCGCTTGCATCCTCGAGCGCGCTAATTTTATCAACTCGCCCGGCGCCTATTTGCGGGATCTGTCACGCCGAGCTGACCGCGGGGAGTTCTCTCTTGGTCCGATGCTTATGGCCCTGTTGAAGGCGAACAATGAATCAGAAGTTAGGCGCGCCTAACTTGTTAGGGCGCACTGTGATTCCAGCCAATCTTGCGTCGGATAGACCGACAACGTTACACCATAGGGGATTGTTGCATAAACGCGAGCGGAGACACGGCTTAAGGGTTGGGGCGGAGTTTTTGGGTCCGCTATGTTGGTGAGCGGGCTGTTTTTAGGTGGCTGTTTTGGTTTTGAGCGGGTGGCGGTCAGCGTCACCCAGCGGCGCATGTTGAAGGCGATTGCCGTCATCAGCACCTGGGCTTGCGCCTTGATCAGTCCGCGATAACGAATGACCGAAAGACCCATGCGGCGACTTCCATGTGGCAAAGGTCGTCTCGACGGCAGCGAGCCGACGGGCGATCAGATCATTCAAGCGTTGCAGCTTCGGTGGCAGTGTACGGTGATGTTTGTTGGGCCGGCGCATCAGCCGCGCCTTGATGCCCCTGGCCTTCAGCGTCTTCTCGCGGCATGGGTATGATAAGCGCTGTCGGCCAATACCGCTGTTCGTCACCGCAGATCAGATCATCGGCACAGATCGTATCGTTGACATTGGCCGGGGTGGTGATCAGCCGGCGGACCAGGCCCGAGCCCTCAACGCCGACATGGGCCTTGTAGCCGTAGGACGAGCCCCGCCGGCCCTTGCGCCGCGTGAAACGGGCATCCGGGTCCTCAGCTTCACCGGCGGCACCGTGTCCACGCCATCGTCATCTCCCCCACGCTCGCCAATCTCCTGTCCGGGCTCCCGTCCGGGCAGGCGCCACTTCGGCGGCCGAGCCGCTCCCGTCTCGATGATCGGGGCGTCCAGCATCGTGCCACGCCGCAGTATCAACCCGGCTTTGTCCAATTGACCGTCGAGTTCCGCAAACAGCGCCTCCAGCAACCGCGCCTCGATCAGATGGTTGCGGAACCGGCACAAGGTCGTGTGATCGGGAACAGTCTCTTCCAAGCTCAGGCCAACAAAGCGGCGGAACGACAGCCGATCATACAGCGCTTCTTCCAGCTCCATGTCCGACTGGCCGTACAGCGACTGCAAGAGCAGTGCCTTGAACATCATCAGCGGCGGATAGGCCGGGCGGCCGGCAGCCGCATCATTGCGCAGCCGCTGCAGCACCTTCTCGAACCGGTACCATTTGACAAGGCCCGATAACCGGTCCAGACGCTGGTTGCCGCCACCGGCCGGCATCAACGCATCCACAAAACTGAACTGACCTGTCCGCTTCAGCGCCATGACAATCATCCCCGTTCAACAACAGGGAATCATATCCACTCAATTTTGCAATAGTCCCTTGTGGGGACAGCTGAGACCTTCAGCGTGCGGAGTTTGAGGCATTCGAAAGCCGGGGAGGGTGAATTCCAGCCTTGGACCGATGCTAACCAAACTTCAAAGCGCGGGAACCGAACTCGGACAGCGCTCGATTTGGCTCGCGGGTGTACGGAAACCGCGGCTTTGGCCGCGGAGGAATTCTCGACAATTTCGTCTCCCCCAATCTCGTAGCTGCAGCGAACCCCGCGGTCCGGAAGGGCAGGAAACAGAGGGGCGATTTATCTCTTCGCTCAGCGTGACGGCGCAAGGAGCTCCAGAAGACTGACGGCAGATGGCTCCGGCCGCGTGAATAGCTCTTGAGATTTGTGCCCGGGCCGACGGACATCGTCGAGCGAGAGTTAATCGAATTGGGCTTGTGATGGTCGGCCTGAGCGACGTTTGGATAGCGGGTGCGGCACCGAGGGGCTGAAGGTCAGTGTTGGGGATTTGGGCCGAGTTAGGCGCGCCTAACTCGCGAGCTACCGTCGCGAGCCCTTCAGGGCTTGCGCTCGTTCTTCCTCAAGTTAACGTGAACGGGAAGGATCGATCCGCGCGCTACCTCGGAGCTGAGCCAGGATCCGACGGGCGATCGTACCGATGGACCTTATGCGCGGTCGAGGTAGATTTCGGCCCAATTTATAGCGCCGCAGGCCCGGAACGTTGACTCTTGGGTCGAGCTGACAGAGAAAGCGCTAATTCACAGAGGACGACCAATGGCTGACGAAGAGATTCAGACCCTGCAGGACGGTACCGTTTCCATGCCGGCTGCTCCGAAAAAGACTTCAAGAGCAAAGAACGCAGCGGCGGAAAAGGCCCGTGTGGACACGCCCAAACCGGCAAAGCCCAGAATCCGCGGGCTCAGCGATCAGGAGAAGATGGAGAAGATCGGCAAGATCGAAGCTCAGGTTGCTGGTGGGACAACTCTGAAGGATGCCGTTAAGAGCGCCGGGATTTCGGATCAGACCTATTATCAGTGGAAGAAAACTGCCGCTCAGCTTGTCACAGACACCCGGACCGTGTCTGTTTCGGTCGACGATGAGCTCGACGAGTTCATCCAGCTCGAGGAAGAAAACCGGCGGCTGAGAAAACTGCTCTCCGAGAAGCTGCGCGCGGAAAACGCTGATCTACGCAAAAGACTTGGAATGAGCTAGCGGGGCGACCCTGGCTAGTTCACCTCGACGCCGATCCTCGATATGAATGCCTTCAAAAATCTTTGCGCATTCTGATGGTCGCATCACTATCATCCAATCCCGATCGTCTGACACATGAGAACACCACGACGCAATTTCGTCGTCGAATACAAGACGAACAGGCGCCAAACCAAATCCCCACCAATCTCGATCTGGGGCAATCTGGATTTGCAGGCGGTAGCCCGCGCGGTCGAGGCCGACGGTGCGATGCCCGAGGTTGACCTGCCTCAAGCTCCTTCAGTCTTGGAAGGCGTAGCGGCAGTCGAACCCAGGGTGGTCGCTTCTGCTGCTCAGGTCGACGCTGACGGTCCTTCCGGGAGGTCCGCGGCAACCTCTTTGCGAAATGAGAGTCCCATCGCGCCGGCAGCTATTGGGGACGACGCGTTCGAAGACCTGCCTTCCTCCCCAGATCAACCGACTTTGACGCCGGCTGCGAAACCTCGAGCCAGAACCCGCGCAAGTACGTTACGCTCTGACGTCCCGGAAACGCTCGATGAGCTTCCGGGTCCCGCAAAGCACCCTGGCTCGCAGGAGGAACTCGCGGTTCTTGAGGCTGAGAACCGCCATCTGAAGCGCCTGATGGTCGTGAAGCTCCGAGAGGAGAACGAGAGGCTTAATTCCATGCTTCGGCGCGTTAGAGGCGCCTGAATACCAAAGACAGCGCGTTACGCGCGTCTTATTTCTCTCAAGCCAAATATCACTGCCCAAGAAGGGCGCGGTCTTATGACTGGGGATGCGAGGTAATCTTGTGCCTCTTCAATCCGGGGCGGGGCGACCCAAATGCCGAATGCCGGCTACCGATCCAGAAGCTTTGGAACGAGCTTGCAAAAGGGCACTCGTTTCCAACCTGCAGCGGCGTGGGGTTTCACAGTTTGAGGCCAGGTTACGAGGTAAGCGCCGCCTCCGCCCCATTGGATTGGCTATATTTTGAGGCTTGCTGCGTGTGCGAGAAGGTTTCCAGGACTATCTGGAGATTTGCATGGCAGATGATGGATTTGTTGGGCGCTACGAAGTTGTCCAGCCGCGCCGCGGAAACCGGCGTTGGCCAGATGATGTGAAGGCGCGGATCGTAGCGGAAAGCCTTGAGCCTGGTGCTCGTGTCGTTGATGTCGCGCGCCGTCATGACGTTGTTCCGCACCAGCTTTCCTTGTGGCGCCGGCAAGTGCGCGAGGGCACTCTGGCCCTGCCTTTTGAGTCTATGTCGGGGCTGTCGGAGAGCGGCGATGCCGAGCCTGCATTTGTGCCTTTGGCGATTGCGGCAGAGCCGAGCGCGGCTGTGAATGTTTTGGCGCCGCCGCTGCCGGAGGCGGCTTCGTCGGTCCTGACGTTGGAGATCGGCCCGGACGTTGTGATGCGGGTTCCCGACGATGTGCCGGTTGAACGTGTGGCGGCTCTGGTGCGAGCCATGCGAGGGGCGGCATGATTGTCGCGGGCCAACGACTGCCGATCCTGATTGCAACGCGTCCGGTGGACTTCCGCTGTGGGCATCAGGCGCTGGCTCTGATGGTGCAGACCGAGTTGAAGCTCGATCCGCATTCCGGGGTGACCGTGATCTTCCGGTCGAAGCGCGGCGATCGCCTCAAAATCCTGGTGTGGGATGGCACCGGAATGGTGCTGACCTACAAAATTCTGGAACAGGGTAGCTTTGCCTGGCCCAAGGTTCAGGATGGGACGATGCGTCTTTCCAGGGGTCAATACGAAGCCTTATTCGAAGGGCTTGATTGGCGACGGGTCATGGCGCAACGGGTAACAGCGCCGACTGCGGCAGGATGACTCAGCCGTCCTGTTTTTGTATTGTTTTATTGGGTTTTTCTGCTTCGATTTGCTATGAAGCTGCATGTCGCAGCCGATCGATCTTAGCCAGTTCCCGGACCTTCCTCCCGAGGTTTTGAAAGCCTTTGCGGACGTGCAGTTCGAGCTGTCGGTCGAGCGTGCGGCACGTCAGCATGAGCAAGCGGTGGTCGCCGAAAAGGACGCGTTCATCACCGAGCTGAAGGAACTGATCGAGAAGCTTGAGGGCAGGTTCACGACTATCGGCGCACGAAGTTCGGGCCGAAATCGGAAAAGCTCGATCCGGCGCAGATGGAACTGGCGCTGGAAGACCTTGAAACGGCGATTGCCGAAACACAGGCGCGGATTGCCGCCGTCGAGAAAAAGATCGAAGCCAGCGCATCCGATCCGGACAAGGCCGTTCCTCGCAAGGAGCGTAAGGCCCGTGCACTGCCCGAACACCTGCCGCGGGTCGAGAGAGTGATCGAGCCCGAGAGCATCGTTTGTCCCTGCGGCTGCGGCAACATGGTCCGGATCGGCGAGGATCGGACGGAACGGCTCGACCGGGTTCCGGCGCGCTACGAGGTGATCGTCACGATCCGCCCGAAATACGCATGCCCCAAGGGTCGAACGGGCGTCATCCAGGCCAGAGCGCCAGCGCATCTGCTGGAAGGGAGCTGGCCGACCGAAGCCCTTCTGGCTGAGATTGCCGTCGCCAAACATTCCGAACATATGCCGCTCAACCGGCAGGCCGAGGTCATGGCGCGACACGGGGTGCCGATCGACCGCACGGTCCTGTCCGACTGGCTTGGCGCACGGGCAGCGAAATCGCACCGGTGGTCGACCACATGGCTGAACGGCTGCTGTTTGAAAGCACGCGGCTCTATGTCGACGAGACAACAGCTCCGGTTCTTGATCCGGGGCGAGGCAAGACGAAGACAGGTTATCTCTGGGCCGTGTTGCGTGACGACCGTGGCTGGAATGGCTCCGCGCCGCAGGGCGTGGTGTTCCATTACCGGCCCGGGCGTAAGGGCGAATATGCCGCTGAAATCCTTGACGGGTTCAACGGGACAATCCAGGTCGATGCCTACGGTGGTTACTCTCACCTCGCCACGTCGGCCCGGATGGGCGGCGATCCCTTGAAGCTGGCTTTCTGCTGGGCGCACGGGCGCAGGAAGCTGATCAAGGCCACGCCAAAGAGTGGATCGCCCATCGTCGACGAGGCGCTGGTGCGGATCGCCGCGCTCTACAAGGTCGAAGACAGTATCCGGGGCTCAGATCCCGAACATCGCCGGGCAGTTCGACAGGACCTGTCCCTTCCGCTCGTGGACGAGTTCTTCACCTGGCTGGCAGCGCAAGCCAAGCGCGTCTCACGCAAGTCTGATCTCGGAAAAGCCCTGGCCTATATGCTAACGCGACAGGACGGCTTCCGGCTGTTCCTGGACGACGGCCACGTCGATATTGACTCCAACCTGGTGGAAAACGCCATCCGCCGACCGGCCATGAACCGCCGCAATGCGCTCTTTGCCGGGCACGATGAAGGGGGCCGAAATTGGGCCCGCTTTGCCAGCCTGATCGGCACGTGCAAAATGAACGGCGTCGAGCCATACGCCTACCTGTGCGACCTCTTCACCCGCCTCGCAAATGGCCACCTCGCCAAAGACATCGATGCGCTGATGCCATGGGCCTATGCCGCCCGCATCAAGGCCTCATAATGAGCTCGTCAGATACTATCCGGTGAGCTCACATCTGGCCCTTAGGCAGCCTTACCCGGTAGCTGAAACTCTAAAATCAATGGGGCGTAGACGGCGCATACGACGAGCCCTACTATTGTGACGCAGGATACAGGCTTTCGGGCAGCTACGGTCCGCGCGGCGAGCAGGCAACCTGCCTCGCTCCAACGCGTGAGCAACTCACTGTGCTCTAATGAGCGCGAAAACTACGGCAACGACTCCAACGCGCTATCGCTGCGAATTACTTCGCGCTCACGCAAACGAACAAGCATCGCTGCATCGGAGTTCGCAAACGGATCGCCTCGAACTCGATGACAGCGTCTCGTGGCCACCGGCATAGGATTGGAGTGCTGGATTTCCGATAGGTGCCGCGTCAATCTTCGCGAACGCCAACCGAGACTCTTGCGTGAGTCACTCAGGAAGCGAGAACATCTGCGCTTCGATGCCTTCCTCGGTGAGGGTGACTTCAATGAGCTTGTTTATGATTTCACCGCCATTAACCTCAATAACCTGCAATGCCGCATCGAGCATTTCGAGTTGCTCCTTTCTGCCGATTCCGTCGGGCGCGTTGAAGCAGATCAGGCCGGCATGAAGGTCGACATCCGCGTATTGGCCGGCCGCGCCGGGATTTGACTGGGGACCACGAAAATCGACCGAATTGATAGTCACGAACGTCCAGTCTTCACTCAAGATAAATTCTTTGAGCTGCCAGTCCTTCCAGCCTGCTTTGTTCATCCAGACGACGTGCGACGACTGGCCAAAGCCCGCTTGCTGTGCCCGAGTTGCCAAGTGAGGGCTCAGGCATTCGTCGATCAATAACTTCATTGCGCCTTGCTGCGCGGAAAACTCTTGCGCGTCTCCAGCCTCGTGCCACTCGGCAGCTTAAGTTGCGCGGAAGGACGACCACGCCGCGGATTGGCCTTAGCATAGATCGTTGCGAGATCCAGGCTTTCCTTGTTCAGGCTTGGATAGTCTTCCAGCATCTCATCGTGGGAGATGCCCTCCGACAACATTGCAGCAACCGTATATACGGGGACACGTGTGCCTTTCAGCACCGGTGTTCCGTTAAGGATTTCTGGATCGGATACGACCGCCTCTTGCGCGCGCTCCAGCGCAGCGAGCCTGCGTCTCGTGTCGGCAATGACCTCGTCGAAATCAATGATAACGAACTTGTTGTGCGTAGCCCACTTCTGCCAAGCGTGGTGATCGATGTTAACAGCCCAAAGATCGCGTAGCCGAGGTACCAGCGTAGCAATAGCTTTTCGGCGCAGTTGAGCGTCGAGCGTATCGGCCGTGTGGACATAGAAATTGATAGCGACGCATCCGCCCGGCAGCACACGTCGCGCATGGTTCTGCACGAAGAGCTCCGTTGGTAGAATACCCTCGTCGATCAACTTGTCGACTTGGCGTACGTCGACGTTGGCAACGACCGCAGCTTCGGTCGTTTTCAATAGCTTAGGTTCGTGGAGCATCTTGCTCTCCAAAAATATTCCCGCAGCCGAGAAGATATAATTTCTCGCGCATTTTTTCAACCGTCGACTCGCATACCGCAGTTGCAACGGTAAGGTGTGCGGCGGTTTGCGATGTCGAACAAATCGGGCTGACGGCGTTCCCATAGCAATCCGCCAGAAAAATAGGGCCGCCGGAAGACCGGGGCCCTTTAGGTGTGAAGGTCAAAACCTCCAGAGGGGAACAGCTAACGCGATGGCACTGGGAGGAGGCCATCAAATGCATCAGCTGTCCTCCGTATGTCTAGAAATTGTGCTGCGGGCAATCAATTATTGTGCATTGCAGATATGCGATCCGCAAAGGGCGGCCGCCAGCCTCCCATAAAGTGGCGGCATGGATCGAGCCATTCCACACAAATATGAAGCCCACCGTGTCACCGCTCGGCGACCGCGCCGACTAAAATCATCAATCTCTCTCAGCATATCGAAGGATATCGGACTGCTTCTTCCGGCCGTCCCGACTGGCCCCTTGGCAAGCCGCATCCGTTCGCGCTGACCGACATATCCTCCTTCCACTTTGCGGTTGCGTGCCGCTTGCGATCGGGCGGCCGCAAGGGAAGCTGCGCCGCGGCTCTGCCTGCGGTGGCGAGCCGCGCCCTTGCCCCCGCCGCTCTTCGCGGCTGGCTCAAAGTGTTCCGCGAGGTCCGCGGAGAAGAGCGAAAAGGGAAGGGCAGCCCCATTAGGGCTGGCAAGAGAACATGAGAAGGAAAGAAGTGGAAGACCTCAGGCAGCGAGTGCCCTGCGCCGCAGTTCTGGACAAGGCCGGCTTTGCCGTCGACCTCAGAGAAAGCACGCGTCGCGCCGTCAAATTCCGGCGTGACGGCGATATCATCATCGTCATCCATGACGGTAAGGGGTGGTTCGACCCTCTCGGCGATGCCGAGGCAAAGGGCGATGTGTTCTCGCTGATGAAATATCTCGACGGCGTGAGTTTTCCGGAGGGCCTTCGTCGTGTTGCCGAGCTGGTCGGCTATCGATTTGCCGAACCCGCATGGCAGCCGACGCCGAAGCAACGGGCGCAGATCATCCCGATCGGGGAGCGCTGGGGTCGACGGCGCAAGCCGTGGAGGGGATCGCCGACATGGAAATATCTCGCCGACGACCGTCTTGTCCCGGATGACATTCTTCGCGTGGTGATCAGGCAGGAGCTGCTGCGTGAAGGGCCATACGGCAGCGTGTGGGCGGCCCATGTCGATGATGCCGGCCTGGTTACCGGTTGGGAGGAACGGGGTCCGCATTGGCGTGGATTTGCCAGCGGCGGCGCGAAGGTGCTGTTTCGCATGGGCAGCTCGGATGCGATACGCGCCTGTGTGACCGAGGCCGCCATCGACGCCATGAGCCTCGCGGCCATCGAGGACGCTCGCATCGACAGCGTATACCTCAGCACCGGCGGCGGCTGGGCGCCGGCGACGGAGACCGCAATTCGCACCCTTGCGAATCGCCCTGGGATGCAGCTCGTCGCGGCGACGGACAATAACTTGCAAGGCGAGGTCTATGCCGGTCGCATCGAAGCGATCGCCGGAAGGTCTGGGTGCGCTTTTGAACGGTTGCGGCCGATGACCGGGGATTGGAACGAAGATCTGGGGACAAGAGGAAGAGCGGAGAAAAAAGAAGAGGGAAATTGGGCTGCCGCATGCCCGCCGGTCCGCGTCAAGGGTGAAGCTCCGCCCGGCTGCGCCGGCCCCTGACCCGGCCGGACGGGATGGCGGCCGCCGGGGAGGGTGAGGAAGGTCTGAAGAGAAAGATGGCATCCACGAGGACGAGCCGCGCTTCAGTCCGATGAGGCTGAAAGGAGCCGCTATGAACCCCGCATCCCCCATCCGCAAGATCTTCCAAGGCGTCGCGTCACGCCAGGACATGTTCCGGCTGTTCGACCGCCACAAGCAGCGTCCGAACAGGTTCGAGGGCGACGATAGCGCACTCTATGCCGGTGAATGGTTCGAGATCGGCGGGGCACAGTGCGACTACATGCTCGATGTCCTGCCACCGCTTTGGATCCGCGGCGAGATGTTTGCCATGCGCGAATTCCTCACCGGATTCGTGACGAGCGTGTTCTTCACGCTGAAGATCGACGGCCATATCCGTCACTTCCACAGCTATTGCGATCTCTCTGATCGGTCGTCTCCGGATCGCATGCGTTCCGCCATCATCGAGCGTGAATCCCGCCCGGTGAAGGCAATGTCGCACGAGGAGCGTCTGGAGCACATCTGGAGCAGCACGCACGACGACTACCGCGGCTATGCCGGCGAGCGTTGGCCCGAAGGCGACCGCGGCAAGCGCATGGTGCTGCTCTATGGCGGCAAGGAGGGGACAATCCTGAAGCTTCTCGACCAACTTATGGACGCCGAGATCTCGGCGAAGCTGCCAGTGCATCTTCGCTTCCTCCCCGATGCCATCGCGGCGTGACCAGAAGTGGAGAGCGCGATGTTCACTTTCCCGCTGAACGAGGTCCGTGCGGTGATCGAGCGTGGACGATTGGATGCAGCCGCCAATGGCGGCTTTCGCAATCCGCACTATGGCCTTGCTCCCGGCAAGGACGAGAAACCGGGCGCCTGGTTGGTCGGCGACGAGGGCGTGTATCTGCTCTCCAACGGCAATCTCGTCGAGGGGCAAAGCCGCTCGTTTCGTATGCCGAAGAATGCAATCCGACGACCAATACCGACTACTGGCACTACAAGCGTCGGCATTTCGGGGGCGACGACGGTGTCGAGTTTCTCGATGCCGAAGGATTGCTCGCGCTGATCGCGGACAATCCTGGCGGCACCCACCTGCGTGTCCACCTCACTCCGGAGAACATCGAGTTCTTCGTGGTGAAACGTCCTTAGCAACCCATCCCTGCCGGTCTCGATAGAGACTACCGACGCAGTTCCATCACCAACCTCTCGTGGCTCAACTCCCGCCGGATTGTTCCGGCCGGGGCGATGCCGCGCGCCTTTAGCACAGGAGACATATCCCATGGCGCAAAACGATCCCTTCACACTCAGTCTCTTCGGCGACACCACGCTGAGTTCGGGCCTCGGCCTTGGCATCGACTTCGGCACAGGCGGGTTTCCCGACTATGCCGCGAATGATCCCGGCGACGAGGATCCGGACCCGACATCACCCCCGTCAGCGCCGGCATTGCCGGCGCTTACCCCCACCCGGACGACGGCCCTTGCTGGATCGAAGGTGCGCAGTTCCGATTTCTACCTGGAAGCCGGCCGCGGTCTGGCGAAGGGCTGGAAGGAACGTGCCCACCACAATATCGAAGCGATCCGGTTGGCCGCCGAGCTTGAGGAGGCTGGACGTCCCGCAACCGCGGACGAGCAGGCGCGACTGATCCGCTTCACCGGCTTTGGCGCTTCCGAACTCGCCAACCAGGTCTTCCGCCGCCCCGGCGAGGTCGGCTTCCGTGACGGCTGGAGCGATCTCGGCGAGCAGCTCGAAGATGCTGTCTCTGAAACCGATTACGCGACGCTGATGCGCTGCACGCAGTATGCGCATTTCACACCCGAGTTCATCGTCAGGGCTATGTGGTCCGGCCTGCAGCGTCTCGGCTGGCGCGGTGGCCGTATCCTCGAGCCGGGTATCGGCACGGGCCTGTTTCCGGCGTTGATGCCGACGGAATTCCGCGACATCTCGCATGTCACCGGCATCGAGCTGGATCCTGTCACGGCGAGGATCGTCCGGCTGCTGCAGCCGCGCGCCCGGATCGTCAATGCCGACTTCGCCCGCATGAACCTGCCGGCAAGCTTCGATCTCGCGATCGGCAATCCGCCATTTTCCGACCGCACGGTCCGCTCCGATCGGGCCTATCGCTCGCTTGGCCTGCGGCTGCACGACTATTTCATCAGCCGCTCGATCGACCTTCTGAAACCCGGCGCGTTGGCCGCTTTCGTCACCAGCGCCGGCACGATGGACAAAGCCGACAGCACCGCCCGTGAGCATATCGCCAGGATTGCCGACCTTGTCGCGGCGGTCCGCCTGCCCGAGGGCGCTTTCCGCGCCGACGCCGGCACCGATGTCGTGGTCGATATCCTCTATTTCCGCAAACGCAAAGCGGGCGAACCTGAAGGAGATCTCTCGTGGATCGATCTGGAGGAGGTCCGGCCAGCAACCGTCGATGAGGGGTCCATCCGGGTAAACCGCTGGTTTGCCCGCCATCCGGATTTCGTGCTTGGCACGCATGCGCTCACCACCGGCCCCTTCGGCGAGACGTATACATGCCTTGCTCGCGCCGGCGAGGACCTGGAGATGGCGCTCACGTCTGTCATCGAGCACCTTCCCGAGGATATTTATGACGGTGAGCCCACCGAGATCGACCTCGATCTTGAGGACGATCTTGGCGAAATCATCGAGCTGCATCCCGACAATTCCAGGGTACGGGAAGGCAGCTACTTCGTCGACAGCAAGCGCGGCCTGATGCAGATGGTCGACGGCGCCCCTGTCCAGATCAAAGTACGCAAGGGCCGCTCCACCGACGGTGTTCCGGAGAAGCATGTCCGGATCATCATGAAGCTGATCCCGATCCGCAACGCCGTCAGGGAGCTTCTAAGAGCCCAGGAGCAGGACCGGCCGTGGAAGGACCTGCAGGTTCGGCTGCGCATCGCCTGGTCTAGCTTCGTGCGTGATTTCGGGCCGGTGAACCATACCACGGTTTCCATCTCGGAGGACGAGGAAACCGGCGAGGTGCGGGAAACCCACCGCCAGCCGAATCTGCAGCCCTTCCGCGACGATCCGGATTGCTGGCTGGTCGCGTCTATCGAAGACTACGATCTCGAAACCGATACGGCTCGGCCGGGCAAGATCTTCACCGAGCGGGTGATTTCGCCGCCGACAGCGCCAATAATCACCAGCGGCGCTGATGCACTGGCGGTCGTCCTCAACGAGCGTGGGCGCGTTGACCTCGAGCATATTGCCGAGCTGTTGCATCGTGACCCCGACGATGTCGTCGCCGAACTCGGTGATGCGATCTTCCGCGATCCAGCCGACGGATCCTGGCGGACGGCCGACGCCTATCTCTCCGGTCCGGTGCGAACGAAGCTTGCTACCGCCGAAGCAGCGGCGGCAGTCGATCCTGCCTACGGGCGCAACGTCCGCGCGCTGCAGGCGGTGCAGCCAACCGATCTCAGGCCGTCCGACATCACCGCCCGTCTCGGTGCGCCGTGGATTCCAGCTGCCGATGTCGTCGCATTCGTCAAGGAGATGATGAATGTCGAGATCCGCATCCATCATATGCCGGAGCTTGGTTCCTGGACGGTCGAGGCACGCCAGCTCGGCTACACGGCCGTTGGAACGTCCGAATGGGGGACAAGCCGCCGCCACGCCGGCGATTTGCTGACTGATGCGCTCAACAGCCGGATTCCGCAGATCTTCGACGTCTTCAAGGACGCGAGCGGTGAACGCCGCGTTCTCAACGTCGTCGACACGGAGGCTGCCCGCGACAAGCTGCAGCGGATCAAGGAAGCTTTCCAGAGCTGGATCTGGACCGATCCTGACCGTACCGACCGGTTGGCGCGCGTCTATAATGACCGATTCAACAACATCGCGCCCCGGGCGTTCGACGGCAGCCATCTAAAGCTGCCGGGTGCGAGCGCTGCATTCGTTCTTTATGAGCACCAGAAGCGCGGCATCTGGAGGATCATCGCCGACGGCTCGACCTATCTGGCGCATGCCGTTGGCGCCGGCAAGACCATGACCATGGCCGCCGCCATCATGGAACAGCGCCGGCTCGGGCTGATCGCAAAGGCCATGCTCGTCGTTCCGGGCCATTGCCTGGCTCAGGCCGCACGCGAATTCCTGGCACTTTATCCCGCCGCCAACATTCTCGTCGCTGACGAGACGAACTTCACCAAGGACAAGCGAGCGAGGTTTCTGAGCCGCGCAGCCACGGCGACCTGGGATGCGATCATCATTACCCATTCCGCCTTCCGCTTCATCGCCGTGCCGTCGGTCTTCGAACAACGGATGATCCACGATGAACTGGAGCTCTACGAGGATCTGCTGACCAAGGTCGAAAGCGACGATCGCGTCTCGCGCAAGCGCCTGGAGCGTTTGAAGGAGGGGCTGGAGGAGCGTCTGCAGGCACTGTCTACGCGCAAGGACGATCTCCTCACCATCTCCGAAATCGGCGTCGACCAGATCGTCGTCGACGAGGCACAGGAGTTCAGGAAGCTGAGTTTTGCCACGAACATGAGCACGCTGAAGGGGATCGATCCGAACGGATCGCAGCGGGCATGGGACCTCTACGTCAAATCGCGCTACATCGAGACGAAGAATCCCGGACGAGCCCTGGTGCTGGCATCGGGGACTCCGATCACCAATACACTCGGCGAGATGTTCTCGATCCAGCGGCTGCTCGGCTACGCGGCACTAGCCGAACGGGGACTGCATGAGTTCGACGCCTGGGCGAGCACGTTCGGCGACACGACGACCGAGCTCGAACTGCAGCCGTCGGGCAAATACAAGCCGGTGTCGCGATTTGCCAGCTTCGTGAACGTGCCGGAGTTGATCTCCATGTTTCGGGCATTCGCCGACGTCGTCATGCCGGCGGACCTGAAACAGTACGTCAAGGTGCCGTCGCTCTCGACCGGGCAGCGGCAGATCCTCACCGCCAAGCCGACGCTCGCCTTCAAAGCCTATCAGCGGGCGCTTGACGACCGCATCAAGGTGATCGAGCGGCGCGAAGGCCCGGCCCAACCCGGTGACGATATCCTGCTTTCGGTCATCACCGATGGCCGGCACGCGGCGATCGATCTCAGGTTGGTCATGCCGGCTATCGACAATGAGGAAGACAACAAGCTCAACCTTCTCATTGGCAATGCCTATCGCATTTGGAGGGAAACCGCCGACAACAGCTATGTCCGGCCCGACGGCAAAGCCTACGAGGTGACGGGGGCAGCGCAGATGATCTTCTCCGATCTCGGCACGATCAGCGTTGAGAAGAGCAGGGGTTTCTCCGCCTATCGCTGGATCCGCGACGAGTTGGTCCGCATGGGCGTGCCACCTTGCGAAATCGCCTACATGCAGGACTACAAGCGCACGGAGGCGAAGCAGCGGCTGTTCGGCGACGTTCGCTCCGGCAAGGTGCGTTTCCTGCTCGGCTCCTCAGAGACCATGGGCACCGGCGTCAATGCGCAACTCCGCCTAAAGGCGCTCCATCATCTCGACGTGCCGTGGCTGCCCTCGCAGATCGAGCAGAGGGAGGGCCGGATCGTGCGTCAGGGCAATCAGCATGATGAGGTCGATATTTATGCCTATGCCACGGAAGGGTCGCTCGATGCCCAGATGTGGCAGCAGAACGAGCGAAAGGCCCGCTTCATCGCCGCAGCGCTCAGCGGCGACACCTCGATCCGCCGCCTGGAGGATATGGGCGAAGGCCAGGCCAGCCAATTCGCGATGGCGAAAGCGATCGCCAGCGGGGACGAGCGCTTGATGCAGAAGGCCGGACTGGAGGCGGACATCGCTCGGTTGGAACGTCTGCGTTCTGCCCACGACGACGACCAGTATGCCGTCCGTCGGCAGATCCGCGACGCCGAGCGCGACATCGAGGTGTCGACGCGTCGTATCGGCGAGATCGGCCAGGACATCGAGCGTCTTGTGCCAACCACCGGTGATGCCTTCACGATGAGCGTCATGGACACGGCGTTAGAGGAACGCAAGGAGGCGGGCCGTGCTCTGATGAAGGAGATCCTGACGCTGGTCCAGCTTCAGCACGAGGGCGACCTCGTCATCGCCGCGATCGGCGGCTTCGATCTCGAATATTCCGGCGAGCGCTTTGGCAAGGACGGATACCACTACACCACTATGCTGTTGCGCACCGGCGCTGACTATGAGATCGAGCTTTCGATGACGGTGACGCCGCTCGGCGCGGTCTCACGCCTCGAGTATGCGCTCGTCGGCTTCGAGGAAGAGCAGGATCGCCATCGCCAGCGCCTGGATGACGCCCATCGCCGGCTCTCTTCCTATCGATCGCGCGAGGGCGGTGAATTCGCCTTTGTCAGCGATCTCGCGGAAAAGCGCCGTCAACTCTCCGATGTTGAGAAGGCGCTCGCCAAAGATGTCGAAGGCGCCGAGGGAGCCATCGCGATCGCAGCGTAGTCGCGGGCGCACCGGAGCCGGCGGGTTGCGGGAAACTTATGCCCGCGGTGTCGCCGGCTCCTCACCTCAAGACTTGTTGCGCTCGAACCGCGTGATCTTTGCATCGGGAACTGCCTCGTCCGAAGCGCAGCCGTCGGCACCCTGCTCGGCAATCGCGCGAGCCGTACCGGCGATATCGAGCTTTCCCCAGATGGAGCCGCGGTCCTTTTGTCGCCCCTTGGAGCGTGACGGTTTGATCTCAACGATGAACGGTCGCTTCGGCTGCTTCATGCTCTGACGGAATCCCCAAATTTTATCGAATGACAGCAGGCCAGAGCGGCTGGCGACCGGAGTGGGCCGAAGCTCGGCCTTGATTGCCGGCCTGCCTTATCCGGTGTGCGGCGATTGTTGCGGTGGCGATGATGCAGTTTTCGGCGGCCGTGGCAACCGGCGCTGTCGCGAAATTGGAGCCCACGGCTCGTCCGAAGCTGTCGTGGGCTGAAAATAAAATAAGAAAGGAGAAGGAAAGACCCGCTCGCAGATCAGCCGGGCCGTCAGCGCTCTCGCTCAACCACGGCCTGACGCGATCCCGGCCCGTCGTCCTTCGCAGGGCTGAAGCCCCGCTTGTCCGGCCGGGCAGGGATGCTCGGCCGCAGTTGTGCCGGCCCGGCCGCTCCGCGGTCCGGGAGATGTCTTCGAGAAGAAGACGGAAAAGGACCGGCAAAGGGCCGAGTCCGCAATCCCGAACAGGAGCATCCCATGCACCTCATGAAAGTCGATCCACGCGCTCTGCGCGACAATCCCGACAACACGCGCCAGACGAAGTCGACGCCACAGGCCGACGCACTGCTGCTGGCCACGATCAGGGCGGTCGGCATCATCCAGCCTCCGGTCATCTTTCCAGCGAAGGATGGCGGAAACGACTACGTCATCGAGGCGGGCCACCGCCGCACGCGCCTGGCAATCGCCGCCGGTCTTGAAGAGATCGACGTCGTTGTCGTCGAGGCCGCAAACGACAATGGTGCCATGCGCTCCATGGTCGAGAACATCGCCCGCGAACCGCTGAACCCTGTCGATCAGTGGACGGGCATCGAACGTCTAGTCGCACTCAACTGGACCGAGGAGGCGATCGCTGTTGCGCTGGCACTACCGGTGCGCAGGATCAAGCAGCTCAGGCTTCTCGCCAACGTTCTGCCGGCGATGCTCGATCAGATGGCAAAGGGGGACATGCCGGAAGAGCGCCAGCTGCGGACCATCGCCGCAGCGCCAATCGATGAGCAGAAGGAGATCTGGAAAAAGTACAAACCGTCGAAGGCCGATCCGGAGATCGACTGGTGGCGCGTGGCGCAGGGCCTGACGAAGACCCGTATGTTTGCGAAGGATGCCAGCTTCGGTGACGAACTCGCCCAGGCTTACGGTATCCAGTGGGTCGAGGATCTGTTCGCCCCCGCCGACCAGGATGGCCGCTATACCACGGACGTCGAGGCCTTCCTCGGCGCGCAGCAGGAATGGATGGCGCAGAACCTTCCTAAGCGCGGCGTGATCGTCGAAGCCAGCGAGTGGGGCGGCGGCAAGTTGCCTGCGAAGGCGGAACGAGTCCATGGCAAGCCGCAGAAGTCGGACAGCACCGCCATGTATCTTGACCGCGACGGCAAGGTCCAGACGGTGCATTTCCGGATGCCGGAGGGGAAGAAGGCCAAGGGCAAGAGCGCCACGGGGGAAACTGGAGCCGCGGGGGCTGATGGTCAGGATGTCGTTCTGTCCAAGCCGCGTCCGGATGTCACCCAGAGTGGCCATGACATGATCGGCGACTACCGAACCGATGCATTGCATGCGGCGCTCGGTCGCGCGCCGATCGAGGACGATACGCTGATGGCGTTGCTCATCCTTGCATTCGCCGGACTGAATATTCGCGTCAGCCTGGGTTCGGGCGATGACATGTCCAGCACAAGGCGGATCGCCCGCCACGCCGCCCGACTGTTCGATGTCGACGGCAAGCTCAGCTTCGAGATGGATACGCTGCGTATCGCCGCCCGCTCGATGCTGACGGAAGTGCTGTCGTGCAGGCGCGATGCCTCGAACAGCGGTATCGTTTCCCGCGTTGCGGGCGATACCATCGGCGCGGACAGTTTCCTTCCCAACATGGGGACGGACGACTTCCTCTCGTGCCTGTCGCGCCAGGCGCTCGAAGCATCGTGCAAGGACACCTCGGTCCTTCCGCGCCCGAAAGTTCGCGAAACCCGTGCCGCGCTCGCCACCCACTTCAAGGACGGCCGTTTCGTCCATCCATCGGCGCTGTTCGCCCCTGATATGGTGGAACTGACCGACTGGATCAGGAGGAACGCCGTCGTCGAAGACAACGATCGTGACGATGCAGCCGCGGAACCGAGCGAAGAGACAGCCAGCGGCGAACCTTCCGAAACCCCCGACGACAACTCGGCCGATGAGGAGGCGGAGGGCTTCCGCGAGGCGGCCGAGTAGTCGCCATCGACCATACACCGAACCTTCAGCGCCGCCGCTTTCCCCGGCGGCGCTTCCGTTTCCACCATCCTAAACCTAGCAGGAGAGCACGCATGTCTGCGTCCCTGATTTTCGATATCGCCCCTATCGGTTCGCTTGTGGCCTGGTCTGACGGCACTGTGCAGCCGCCCGAACGGCACAGGAAGAAGCTGTCGGCCTGGAAATCCCGTAACAGTCAGGGCCGGCTGATCCGCAAGCAGGCGGGCAGGACCACCGGCACCTATATCGCCCAGCCAGATTTCACTATTCATGAAGGCGATTTCGGCAGCGCCGGAACGATCGTCCTTCGCGTTTTCCGGACTTTTTCGATCGACAGCGACCTGACGTTCAAGGTTGTCGACCGTCCGGTGATCGGCTCCGTTCGTATCTTCGATCGCCCCGGCGCGGGCGCTGAACTCGTCCACCTCGCCGTCAGCCGCGCGGACGCGGAAACCTGGCTCACGCAACATCGCCATCCCCTCGCAGTTCTCGAAGAGGTGACGGCCGACGAGGCCGCAGCGACTGTCGTCGAGGGGAGGGCCGCAGCATGAGCGCGCTCGCCATCCCGCATCAAGAAGACTCCACCCCTGAAAATTCAGGGGTGGAGTTTGGCAGGTCCGCCGAAGGTTTCCCCGTCGCTCGCCTGGACGATATCGTCATGGCGATGCTTTCGAGCCGCGAAGGCGGCGGCCTCCTTGCCAGCGCCTGGCGCGTCTTCCGGCCGCTCGCCGACCTGACGCGCGCCGACTTCTATGTCTACGACTCGACACTGGCCGACGAGAATGCGTTTCGGGAGCGCGTCCTCGAGACGCTCGAACACAGGCGCGAATTGCGCGGGCTCGATCGTCAGCACATACGGGTTCATTGCAGCACTCCCTGGGGACCATCGCAGGGCGCAACGATCTATGCCGAAGGCATCGTCAGTCACAGCACTGCCGGTCATGGCGGTTTCAAGCTGACCGCCGAGCGCAACGGCAAGGTCCACCCGATGCTGCGCGCCGAGGGTGGCTGGTACGAGGAGGATGCCGCCTGGGCCATCGTCGCGATCACCTATCCGGACCTGTTCACCGGTTATGAGCGCCGGCGCGCGAAGCGCACGATCAAGGATAGCTGGCCGGACGCCTGGGAGACGATGTTCACCACGATCCTGCAGCCGGGCGAGTCCCAGGAGAAGGACCGCCGCGATTTCGACAAACGTCACGCCGGCGACTGGGTCGTCATCTCCGCGATCACCTCGGATCAAGAGAAAGGCTTCGTGCAGGTGGTCGCCACACTTGGCGGCCGGCGCGACGGGAAGGGGGAGGAGCGACGGTTTCTTGTTCCCTCCGACGAATATCGGGTCGGCCGCTTCGGCTTCGTCCTCGATGAAGCGCGCCACCGTCGTCACGACGGCCCGTCGAGTTTTCTCGGCTGGAGCAGGTAGGAGGCGGTGATGCACTGGAAGATCATCGCACTCGCCTTCGGATGGCGCCTCGCACGCGATAACGATGAGGAGGATCTCTTCGTCGTCTATCATCCCGGCCGGCGTGAGCACTTCAGCGGCGAGGGCGCCTGGAGACAGGCCGCGCTTCGCTCCATCCGTGCGCCGAGGACGGACCGGGACAAAGGTCCTCGGCCATGAGCGGGCTGGATGGGCGCCTGCCTTGCTCCCGCACGGAGACAGGTTGTCGGCAGACCCGCGAACATCTCCAGCGGATCGAGCGTCAGATCGAACGCCACGCCGCACGCATGGTGCTGACCGCTCGCGTCAAGAACCGTTCCTTCCGGCGGTCGGTTTCATCCTGGACGCGTGAGGACGAGCGGCGCCTGCAGGAGACCATCGATCGCCTGTGGTTCGAGCGCCAAGGCGAATTTGACATACTGTCGCGCGGGCTTGCGCGGCAGGAGAGAGCCATCGCGACGGGCGTTCCCGCGGGTTCATCCTCCGCGAAAGTGCGAAAGGCCCGGGAGATCGCCGACCTCTCGCTCGCATCTAATCTGAAAGAACAAGCCGAATCGCAAGGAGAGCGATATGAGATTCACGGTCATGGTCACGCAGGTCTATCGCGTCGAGCGAACGATTCTCGTCGAGGTGGAGGCCGAAGACGAGGAAAGCGCGATCGAGCAGCAAAGTCAGGAGGCGGCCCCCGATTTCGATGATCCGGGCTGGAAAAGTGGGTGGAGTCTGGAGAACGAAGCTGTCAGCGCTCGATAAGGGATATGGTTGGAAATGAGAAGGTTCTCGAAGGCCCGCGCCGGGTTTCGGCGTGGGTGCGCCGCCGTCTTCATCTTTGTCATCCTTTGCACCTTCGCTCTCGGCGGTCTTCCTCGTGAGACCAAAGCCGCAGGCGCTGTGCGGTTCGAACTCTGTGGCGGCGGGCCTCGCCAGAATTGCGTGGTCGACGGCGATACGTTTCATATGGATGGCGTCAAGATCAGGGTCGCCGACATCGATGCGCCTGAAACCCACCCGGCTCGCTGCGAGCATGAAGCATGGCTCGGCGCGCGGGCGACGCACCGGTTGCTTCAATTGCTCAATCAGGGGCCGTTTGAGCTGAGAAGCTGGCCCGGTCGGGACGAAGACCAGTATGGCCGCAAGCTGCGCGTTGTTGTCCGCAACGGGCGCTCCCTTGGTGACATGCTGGTCGCCGAAGGGATCGCCCGGACATGGACAGGGCGCCGTCTTCCCTGGTGCGATCAGGACATGTGACAGAGGATCCCGAGTCTCAAGCGACCACCGCCCCTTCAAAGGCAGCTTGCGGCATGCCGAAACCCTGCATCCGATTCATGTCGTCGGTTCTTGCGGGTGGTCGCTTCTCTCCGAATGGACCGTCGAAATTCTCCCGCAGGCAGGCGGATGGTCGTGTCGTCGCGCGCCTCATGACGCCGGCGAGTCGATCCCGCCTTTATGCTTTAATCCACGTGCCAGTCGCGCCGCCGGAGATGGATCCGCATGGCGTTACGGACGACGTCGGTCGTGCTTGCTGTCATCGGCAGGTTTCCTGTCATGCGTCTGTTGTCGTCACCATCGATGACCACGATGCCTCGTTCGGAAGGGCGGTGAGGGGCTCCGTGCGCGGCCGGCCTCCGGGAGGAGCGGGGTGGGCAGCGCTGCGGCGTGGCCGTCGGCTGGGGACTTGCATTCTCCCTCCTGTCGAAATCCGGTTTGCCTCGTCGTCACGGCGGCCAACCCTGCCGGCATCCCCTCGGGTTCGTGCGGTCTGAACCGGACGGCGGATCGGTTCAAGGCCGCGTGCCGCGCCGCAAAGCGGCCGGAGCCCGCCGATCGCGCAAGGCGGCCCGCGGTCCGCGCAGGGCCTTTGGCCCCGCTTTTCCCGCAGACCTGCCTTTCTCGCCTGGCAACCCCCGGACCCTGATCCGCTCCGCTTCGCCGGTTATTTTTTTTGACCGCACCCGAGGGGACGCCGGCAGGGCCGGTCGCTTTCGGGGTTTCGGCAAACTCAAGAAGGATTTTACGACATGACGAAGAACACGCGCCCCGCAAGACCCGTTGGCCGCCAGCAGGCTACCCGCCGCGGCCCGACCCTCGAAATGGTCCGGTTGACTTGCCCGGATACAGCCCAGGCGACCCTGATCTCCGAAAGCTTCGGCCTAGTGGTCATCGATGGCGCCGGCATCCGAACGGGTCACGAGAACCTGCTCGTCGACACCGCGGCTCTCCTCTCCGAAGGTCTCGGCGAGCGCGCAATGCAGATCCACCTCCAGCGGATCGTTGGCTCCTATGTCGGCTCGGCGCACGGGGCGGGGCAGTTCTATTCGCGGGCCGTCACGGAAGCGCGCGACGTCACCGCCAAGGCCGCCAACGATCTGCGCGACGAAGATATCGACGGGCCGGTCGGGTTCACCGGCAATGCCCAGCGCAAGCGCGAGTTCGCCGCCGACATGGGCTTGCAGGCCTATTCGCTCCGCATGGCGGCTGAAGGCGCGGTGGCCGCCTACGAAGAGATCGTCGGCGAAGCGTGGAAGCCGTTCGACCGGCCGATGGAAAACCCCGGCCAGAGCCTCGACCGCAAGGCGACCGAGGCGCAGATGGCTGCCTTCGGGTAACCGCCGCCGGCGGGGCTTCGGCCCCGCCAGCTCCTCCCTCCGATCACGTCCCGACAGGTCTGTTTCCCTCGAGACCGGCCTGTCGGCGTGTCGCGGCGTCGCCGCCGCCGAGGAAAGAGAAAAAGAAAGGAGAAAAGAGAAGATGGACTGATCGCCCGTCGCGGCCCGCCCCGGACGGTGGGCCTGCCGGGGCCGGCAACAAGCGCAACGGCTGCGCCGTCCTCCACATTCGTTGCGGCCCTGCGGGTGCGCTCGCTGCCTGAATTCCCCGGCTTCGGACCTCCGTGACGAGGCCGCGATGGGCGCGGCCTCTACAACGGAGGTTCAAGGAAATGAGCAGAAACGAGGAAAAGCAGCGCAGCGACATCCACGCGCGGGTCACCGAGCGCATCGTCGCCGATCTGGAAAAAGGCGTGCGCCCATGGGTGCAGCCGTGGAGCGCCGCCCGCGCCGGCGGCCCGGTCACCCGGCCGCTGCGCCACAATGGCGAACCTTATTCGGGGATGAATGTGCTGCTCTTGTGGGCGGAGGCGATGTCCCACGGCTTTGCCTCGCCGACCTGGATGACCTACCGGCAGGCGAGCGAACTGGGAGGTCAGGTCCGTAAAGGGGAAAGCGGCAGCCTCGTCGTCTATGCCGGCCAGTTCACCAGGACCGAGGTCGACGCCCGCGGCGACGAGGTCGAGAAGGGCATTCCCTTTCTCAAGACGTATTCTGTCTTCAACGTCGAACAGATCGAAGACTTGCCCGACCGCTTTTACGAACCGCCGACGGTGGTCGTCGATCCCGTGGAGCGGATCGAACATGCCGAGCGCTTCTTTGCCAATACGGGCGCAGTCATCCGCCACGGTGGCTCGCAGGCCTATTATTCTCCCGTCAGCGACCACATTCAGATGCCGCCGCGTTCCGCGTTCCGGGACGCCGCTTCCTATGTGGCCGTGCTGGCCCATGAGGAAGTCCATTGGACAGCGCGAGCCGATCGCGTCGGCAGGGATCTTAGCGGTTATGCCAAGGACAAGCGCGAACGCGCCATGGAGGAGCTCGTGGCCGAAATAGGGTCAGCGCTCGTTTGCGCCGATCTCGGCATCGTCCCGGAAACGGAGCCTCGTCCCGACCATGCGGCGTATGTTGCAAGCTGGTTGACCTTCCTTGGCAACGACACGCGCGGCATCTTCCGCGCAGCGGCCCATGCGCAGCGCGCCGTCAATTTCCTCCATGGCCTGCAGCCGCAGTCGGGCATGGCGCGGGAGGCAGCGTGATGGTTCACTCCTCTCACCGATTGCTGATCCTCGCCTGCTCGGCGACCAAGCGCGATAGCCCGAAATACATGCCGGCGATCGACCGTTATGACGGGCCGCTCTGGCAGACATTGCGCACGGTCGACCCTGCGGGACCGAAGGCGAAAGTTGCCGTTCTCTCGGCGCGGCAGATGCGCGACGAGGATCCCCAGGCATGGGCCGACGTCGTCGCGGTCGACCGGGCGATCCGCAGCGGACTACGCGGCATCCGCGGGCAGGTCTACCTGCACCGATCGGACGTGCCGCTCGACGTGGCCGATCTGTCGACCAGCGCGGATCATGGTCGGCTCGATCTCTGGCCTAATGAATGCGAGGGGATGTGCGGTGTCTGACCATCCCCATTCCCAAACCCGAACGCCTGCGACATTGCCGGGGGGAGGTCGCAACGATGGTTGAGCGCTCCTCGCAGGCCGACGTCCGAAATCCGCTGCTGCGCCTGCCGTCGGCGCGGCGAATCCAATCCCTGCCGCCGGAAGTCCGGCGGGAGCTCGCGGACTTGCTTCGCGAGCTTTCCATCGATGCGCGCGAGCGAGCGCAATGCAGCTGGGAGAAAAACAAAGCGCCGATGGCCGTCTACTGGAAAGCAGTGGGTGCCTATGCGACCCACCTTCATCGCGTCGTGCGACCACAACGCGGTGCAACAGATGATATGGCGGGAGGAACGTCATGAGCGGCCTCGTCTTTCCGGACGTTTCTTTCGAACTGCCGTGATTGCCGTTTTCTGACTTTTCTGTATAATACAGAAAATCTGACTATGGAGCCAGTCATGGATACCAAGACCATCAGCACCGTCGAATTCATGCGTCACTTCGGACGCTATCACGACGAAGCGCAGCGCGGCCCGATTACACTCACCAAGCACGGCCGTCCTTCGGTCGTGGTACTCTCCGTCGAAATCTACGAGCGCCTTCTGCGCGATGACCCGCGCCGCGTCTATGCCGCCGGCGAGACGCCGCCCGAGCTTGCCGACCTGTTGCTCGCCGAACTCGACCGTCAGTCGGCCGAGTATCAGGAAGGGGGCAAGGATGACTGATCGCTTTTCGAACGGGACCATCCTCAGCTATCCGTACCTGTGGCGATGGCAGGCCGAGGAGGGTCGCGAGCATGGCGAGAAAGATCGACCCGTCTGCCTGGCGCTGACGGTTCCCGATCCTCGTCAGGGGATCACCCATCTGGTGATCCTGCCGATTTCGGGCACGCCGCCGCGCTCCGATCAGACGGCGTTGGAAATCCCCGACCTCGAGTTGCGCCGCGCCGGGCTTTCGGTTTTCAAGCGCGGCTGGATCACGGTCAGCGAGTACAACTACGATATCGCCGAGCGGTCGTTTTATTTCGAGGCCGCACAGACGCCGCGCGGTCGCTTCGGTCCGAGTTTCCTCGAGGACGTCCGCCAGGCGCTAAGACCTGTCCTCGCCGCCCATCGAGGACGCATCGACCGCACCCGATGAGCGGCGGGTATGACCCCGCCTTGCGGGAGACCCGGGCACTGTCTCAGGAGTGCTCGGCGGGCGTGACCAACGAGGGGATTTCCGTCGATTTCGATCGGGCGCAGAGGGTGATCGGCGGGCAGGTTACGGCGGTCGGGCATGAGCGAGGGGCGCGGCCGATAGCGTCGAGATCGCCCATACCGGCAGGGGCTCGTCCGAGGGACGGGGAGGGCCGGGCGAATCCAGTGGCAAAGTGCGAGCGACGGCTTCAGGCGGCTTGATGTAAACGTGCCGCGCGATGAACCAGCAGCCTTGAATGACGTTGCCGTCGCCGGTGAGCAATTGCGGATGATATTGTGCCATGCCAGGTCCCTTGCACGTCGAATATCGGCGCACCCACGCAGACCTCGATGGACCTGGTGTGACCGGAGGACGACTGCGTCTCGCCCGCCTGACCGCAACGGCCGGCCCGGACTATTTTCCGCCGGCGGGACGAGCCCGCCTTTGCATCGCGAAGCAAAATAGCCCTGTCCGCCCGCCTTCCACGCTGTTCCAGCCCTGCGGGTGCGGTGGCGATCGCCCCCGGTCCTCACACCGCCATCGAGGCCGCGATGGTGCGACCCGAGCAACGGAAAGGAACCAAGTCATGGCAGTCATCGGCGAATTCACCACCAACGGCAACGTCATTCAGGGGACGGTTCGGACCCTCACGGTCGGTACCAAGGTACGCCTGACCCCGATCGAACGCACCTCGCGCGACGCCCCCGACTTTCGGGCGCTCGCTCCCAACGGCGCCGAGCTCGGCGCGGGCTGGAAGGCGGTCTCTGACGACGGCGAGCCCTATATCTCGCTCAAGCTCGACGATCCGAGTTTCCCGGCTCCGATCAGCGCGGCCCTGTGGCCGGCTGAAACCGACGGAGACTACGCCCTCGTCTGGAACCGCCCGCGCAAGGCGGCCTGATCCGGGCTCCCGAGGCCCCGCCGAAAGGCGGGGTCATCCCCGTTGATGAAGCAGAAGCCGGGCATCGAGCCCGGATTCTGCTTCTCGGGTACCATGCGGAGAGGGGATGTCTGCTCAGTCCGTCCGAGGATGCCATGTCGGGACGAAGGCCTCAAGGACGAGTGGTCATCCCCCAATTTTGCCTCCGCTCCGGTTCCCTCCGCTCCGACAAAATCGGTTCCCCCACTCGCCGGCTCCGCCGGTCGCGTTCCGCGATCCTTGACCCCTCCATCCCGCCATGACCGCGGGGGTCGTCTTTCACAAACGTCACGGAGACGACAATGACCTACGACCTCGACCTGAACATCGACGAACTCAAGGCCGAACTGCGAAATGCTGACCCTGACGAGCGCCGCCAGATCAAGGCGGAACTCGAACTTGCGCTGGCCGAACGCGAGGTCTTCATAGCCGAGCAGGAGGGCCGCGTCAGCGCCGCGCCGCCCTTCTGAGGGCGGCTTCTGCCATGTCCACTGGTCCGACGCGCCGGATTGACCGGCGCGTCGGCCGCGAAGCATCGCTTCGCCAACGATGATTGCCCAAAACAAGATCCCGTTCTTCGTCGAACGCGAAATCTTGTTGGAGACCGATTGGAGCCGGGACGGAGGCCGCCATTCCGCCAGCGATCAGCCCGTGCCGCCTTGCTCGACCTGAGATTTCGGTCTGTATCCGTGCGAGCGTCTTTTCCTGAGCAGTTCAAGGAAGAGCTTGACCGCCTCTTCCTCCCGCGTGAAATGATGAACTCGCTCCTGGCCGTTTGCGCCGATGCGACCCCATCGCCGAACGAGACAGGCTTGGCCGAACAAGTTGGGCTCGATCGACATGGCATAGAAGCGGGCCATGTTTTTCGTGGCGTCCGTACGTTCAACATAGAGCTGATAGGGTTGCGTGATCATGGTAGGCAGAATCGGACAAGGCGGACTTTGCGTCCAACGAGATATTTGAATCGGTCCGTTCTGATCGATTCACGACGGTGATGGGTTGTCGGGCATGTGATCCGGGCGAGCCGCCTGTGGCGGACGGTGCTATTCGCTGGCGCTCACGGAGCCCGCAAGCGGTCTCCGCCCATTCGGGTGACGCCCCTCTCGCGACTGCGGCACCGTCAGCGCGATCGTCCGGCGGGGCGTGGCGGCGAGGAGAAAAGGCCGGCTGCGCTCGGCACACGGACACGGCGCCTCCGGCGCCGTGGGCTATCTCTCTCTGACGTCCCATTGTCGCATCAGCCCTTGCGGCCTCAAGGACGAGCGGTTATCCCCCAATTTTGCCTCCGCTCCGGTTCCCTCCGCTCCGACAAAATCGGTTCCCCCACTCGCCGCCGCTGGCGGTCGCGTTCCGCGATCCTTGACCCCTTGGGGCTACAATGCGGGCTCCTTTCCGTCAGAACGAAAAGGAGGCTTCTTATGTCTGATATCGATTTTCTTAAACTCTATGCCGACGCCGCAGCGCTGCGAATCGACGTGCTGGTGAGCCGGCTCGAATGCAACACCGCTCTGGAGAAGGCGCTTCACGATTACCTCGAAAACTTCCTCGCCCAATTCATCAACTACACGCGGGAGGCACTGGCGGCCGAGCGCCGGTTCGTCCGAAACACCGATCCGACCAAGTTGGCAGAACTGGATGAGAATTTCGGCAATCACCGCGAAAACTACGAATACTACTGGTGCGAGACGAGGGGCAACGACCTGTGGGATTACGTGCCTTTGCAGATGGCGGGCTTTCGCCGCATCCTCAGGGCAATCCACCGGAAACTCGGCATTTCGATCGATGGAATGGATCTGGACATTCCCGAAGAGTGGGGACTGTTGAGGCCCGTCGACTACAATCAGGTCGACCTCGATCCCGACTGCTACGAGGACGAGACGGAGTGAGACCCGGACGATAGACGGCATCCGCCGTCTATCGTCTTTGCCTCGACGGAGAGCCAAGCCAGCTGGATCGACCGGCCAGCATGGCTGATGAAAGAGGGCTGAGCCCCTCTCAACACTCTCCCCATGAAGGAAGGGCAAGCCCCTCCTTCACAAAGGAAGGGGTACTCCCTCTCTTGAACCCAGCCGGGCGGAAGAAGGCGGCGGTTCCATCGGCCTCCTTGTTCCCATCAAGCCCCATCCTCTTCTCCCGGAGGGGGAGGGTCAGGCATAGCCCGGCAGAAATATCCGAGACCCACGAAGCCATTCTGCCCTCTGCGATGGTCTCTGCAAGCGCAGATAGGCAGAATCGGCATCATCGCGGTCGATGAACGCCGCTGCCGGCCGTTCCTCGAACCGGCTGTCGCCACCATTCAGGTCGGCTCCGCCAATACGAATGCGTCGGGTCATCGTGTCGTCGTTCTCGAATCCAGCATCGGATCATCTGCGTGCTCAGATAGTTGACGGCTTAGCGTTGGCGGTCCCCGTGCTCTTGCTCTCCTCCCGCCGCTTTCGCCTTCCTGTGGTCGAGCGAATCCGGTTCAGAACCGGGGGCAGGAACGGCACGTCTTCCCACTCGACGTCGCCCTCGAACAGCGTCTCGCTATTCCGGTTGCGCCAGTTCACCTCCACCCTGGTAACAAAGGGCGGCGCGATTTCGGCGAGCGCCGCCAGCGGCGCAAGGATCATGACGCAGAAAAGACCTACGGTCTTTACGAGAGTGTCACCGGTCGGCGGCAGCACACTCAGGCTGACAATGGCTCCGGCAAGGAGGAAAGGCACAAAGATAATGAAGACAACCCAGATCCACAACGGCCCTATCAGCGTGTACCAGGCCTTCTTCCAATGATGCATCATTGTTTCCTTGTTTGCGTTCCAGTCTCGGAAGCACGTGTCTTAGTTGGCCGCAAGGTTCAGATAGCGACGAAGGGCGCGCTCGACGATCTCCGAGGGAGATGTTTTCTGCTGAACGGCGAGCATCTTGGTCGCCATGATGACTGAGGCATCGATGCTGATCCTGAACCGCTCGGGTTTTTGCTCTTCCGATGCGGGGCCATCGTTTGACAGGCTCGGCGTTGGCGCGTCCAGCGGTTCGAATCTATCAGGGGAGGGTGCTGTCTCCTTCATCGAATTCCCAGCTTCAGGATCGGGCTTCGCCTTCTCGCGGGCCGATGTAGCAGCGCCGTATGTGTCGCTCTTGCCGATCGACGCGTCGATGAGAGAATCGAGATCGTTCAGGTTGCGGCGTGAGCGCGGAATGGGTGGCGATTGCGTCATGGGTGTCTCGGATCAGGCCGTCTGCTCTATAGTGGAAGTCATGTCGGTGATGAGGCCGATGATATTGTTCTGCGCCTTCGCGACCTGTTCGGTTTTGGATGGATCCCGCGCGATCCCGCTCAACGTTCCGGCGTCGCGGGCAAACTGCTCGTAGACCTTTCTCGATCGCACGAAGGTCGGCAATGTCGGGAGCTTGTTGTCGCGGATCATCCGCACAGCATCCTGAAACGCCGCCGTGTTCGTGTCGATGCCGTCGACGCGATTGAGCACGAGGCGAAGCGGTGCTCGCTTGAGATTGGTCTCTGCCCATTCGAACAGCTTGACCGTCTCGACCATCTCAATGACGTTGGCCTTCGTCGGGACGAGGGTGAGATCGCTTGCCACGATCGCGGCGATAAGGAGGTCGTTCATCGATCCCTGCACGTCGATCAGAATGACGTCGGCGTCGGTGCGCTTCAGGGCGGACTTCAGCTCTTCCGTCTTGGTCACCGCGACAGCCTGCAGGGTCTCCGGCAGGGTGCCGGCTTGCCTGCAGCGATTGACCCATTGCAGACATGATTGCTGTTTCTGATCGGTGTCGACGATCAGAACATTCGTGCCGCTTCTGGCGAGTTCCGACGCGATGAGGAGGCAGAGGGTCGATTTGCCGACGCCGCCCTTGGTGTGTGCGAATGCGATAATCGTCACCTAATGCAACCCATTTTGCCAAGCATACATATATATCAACTTATCAAGACCGGTTCCGTCTGCCAAGGCCAGAATGGCCGGCTAGCCACAACAGGCCCAGAGGGCGTGTTAGCTATTTTTTTGTCCTCGTGGTCTCCATGCCACGCGGGCCAGCAAGACGTCCTCTGGCTCTGAGGCCATGACTGCCACCGATGGCGTAAGGGCCATTTCCGCGCTTGATGGTCAGCATGGCTGATGAGCCGCGACGTGCCGTCGAGCCTTGATGACCATCTGTGGCCCATGGGTTCGAATGGCCACGAGTGGCAGTCATGGACGCTGTACCAAGCGGGTCATTTTGTCCATCACAGCCACGCCAGCCGGCATAGCCACTAGAGGCCAAATGGCCACTTAAGCCATTGAAATAACATATGTAGTTGGCAGGATAGCAGTTTCCGTGATACGAAAACCGAACAGTGCCCGAAGCGGGCGGTGAGGCTCTCCCGGCAGTCGCAAGACCGCGACCGGGAGAGAAGAGAGGCAGCGGCAAAAGGCTATGGCAAAGCGAACCTCCCGGCAGAAAGTCGTGCATGTCAGGATGAGCGAGACCGAGTTCCTGGCGTTTGAAGCCTTCTGCGCGGATGTGAACCTGACCGTCAGTGAAGCTCTGCGCCGTCTCGTTCGGCAGGCCGCAGGCCTGGGGCCGGCATTCGATGGCGATCTGAAAGAGATCGTGCTCGCCCATGCCGAGGAGTTACGCCGGGTCGGCGTCAATCTCAACCAGATCGCCCGCGCGCTGAACGGGGGGAGGGAACCGCGGTTCGAGGCGCTGCTGGACGGAGTCGTGCGGCTAGCCCGGGTGGTCGGTGCGCAGGCGTCCGATATAAAGGATATGTGCGAGGCTGGCCGCGCCAAGGCGCAGTTGCAGGTCAATGCCGATGCTTGACCTTGATGCCTTCATCACGTTGGTGGACGATCTCGAGCGGAAGCGAACCGCACGATCTGCTGGGGCGGCCGTAAGCTCGAAGCCTGCGGTGTCGCGTCAGACGCCTGGCCCCCGCCCGAAGGGTAGGCGCAGGCAAGCCGATGCAGGTGACACTGGTCTGCCTGCCGTTGGCGGACGTCCCTGGACGGGTCCGGCCGCGCCCCAAGGGGTGCCGCTGGAGGACGAGATGCGCCGCCGTGCCGCGGGTGCTGCCGGGAAGAAGCTGTCGGCTGCCGGTCCGCGCTTTGGAAATGGGCATGGCGGCGAGGCGTCATTGGATCGCACGGGATCGGCGTGGCCTCCTGGTAGCGCCGTCGGCGAGCGTATCGCCCTTGCGTCAGGGTCGCAGCCTGCCGTGGTGAAGCTCGTGAGCTTTGCCGCTGGTCGCGCCCGTGTCGGGAAGCTACTGACCTATCAGAGCCGCGGCGGTGAACTATCCGTCGAGAACGAGAACGGCGGTACATCAGAAGGACGCGACTGGATCGGCCAGCTTGCCGACGACTGGTCGGAAGCGGACGGGCGTGAGCCGTCGAAGGATGTGTTACGCTTGTCAGTGACGGTCGATGCGTCCCGTTTTGCCGACGACGAGGCCGTCGGCGAAGCCCTCGAAACCGTGCTGGCCGGCCATCGCATGGCCTGGCACAGCTCGGCGGCTCGCTCGGGTGAGGGGAGGGAGATCGAGCTGGTGGTGAGTGCCGCGCGCCGCTGGCAGTCCGGAGAGGAGAAGGCCTGGCGCATCTATGACAACCGGAAATCCTTAGCCGCCCTGGACGACCGGCTGATGACCGCCTTCGGCCCGGATACGGCGGTTGACGTTCATGGGTTCGCGCATGGGGTGGAGGGTGTCGCCCGATATATCGGCCAGTTGCGAAAGGGCGGCAGCCGCCGTGTCACGGTCAGCCGCATGGACAAGGCCGGTCAGCCGGTCGGCAATCATATTGTCGACGGAGAGCGCTCTGTTCTCGACGAGGCGAAGGACTGGAAGCGAGATCTGAGATCCCAGGAGCGCCGGGACGTGGCCCATATCGTTCTCAGCGCCCGGCCCGGAACCCCGAAGGCCGCCTTCGTCGACGCCGCCCGGGCCATGCTGGCCCGCGAGTTTGAGGGACATCGCTATCTGTTCACCACGCATGAGGATCGCCGCCACATCCATGTTCATGCGGTGGTGAAGATGCTGTCGGAAACGGGTGTGCGCCTGCATCCGAAGATCGAGGATCTGCGTCGCTGGCGCAGGACGATCGCCGAAGAGGCGCGCGAGCGGGATATCCCGATGGATGCGGTGAGCCGTTTCGAACGAGCGAACCCGCCGGGCTACAAGATGAAGGACATCCGACGCGTCGAGCGCGGTGAGGCCTCGGAAAACACCCGGCGCCGGGTCGAGGCAGTGCGCAACGGCGTCATCCACATCCCGAGCCGAGACGAAGGAAAGCGCCATGCGCAGGCGGTCGCAATCGGCTGGAATGGCGAAGTCGAACGGGTGGCAGCAACGCAGTACCGCCCGGAGCCGCCGCAGCGCCCGGGCATCGTTCGCCTCTATCGGGCGGAGCGGCAGGATGCGCGTTCCTCGGCGCCCCTGTTCACGCGTGACCGTCATGTCGCTGCGCAACGGGTTGTCCGCGACGGCGGGGTGCTTCGTTATATCGATTTCCCCGTCGATGCGATGCAGACGCTCATGCCGTCGCGGCAGGATCCGGAAAATGTCTTCGTCGTGCCCCAGGCGCTTGCCGCGGGCAGCAGGGCGATCGATGTGACAGATCCTGCACTCGTTCGAAATTTCCGCGATCGGGCCGAGGTTGCCGTCGCACAGGGCCGCGAAACGGCGGCCGAACAGAACACCACCAGCACCACGACATCCGCAACGACCAGGGAGCAGGATATGCCGGACCTCAATGTGATGAACACCGCCTTCACCGAGATGGAAACCAGTCTCGACCAGATTGGCCAGAACCTGCCGCCGGAGCGGCTCCAGGAATTCGACGGGTTGCGCAAAAAGCTGAAGGTCAGCCAGACGAAGATGCTGGAAACGCAGACGGACATCGAGAAGAAGCGCGGCAACATCGAGGGCGAAACCTATGTGACACCGGTCCCGCATCAATTCGCTGGCTTCGTCGCGGAGAAGCGCGGTGAGGATGTCCGTTATAGCAATCGCAAGGCCGATGGCCGGGTCGGCGCCGTCGCTTTCACCGATCACGGCGACCGGGTCGAAATCGGAAACTGGAGAGACCGCGAAACCGTGCTTGCCGCCATGCAGCTCGGCGCCGAGAAGTGGGGCGCGCTCACCGTCAATGGAACCGAGCGCTATAAGGCGCTCGCTGTCGAACTTGCGGCGGAGCACGGGTTCAGGTTGACCAATCCGGAGCTGCAAGATGCACTGGCTGCTGCCCGCGACCGGTTTGCGAGCCAGCGTCCCAAGGAGGCAAGTATCACTGCCGGTACCCAGACGCCCGCTGAAACAGCGGTCGAGGCGCAAAAGGCAAATCCGGCTTCCGCCGGGATGCCGGCGCCGGAAACCGCCGCAGCATCGAACGCCGGAGAGGCAGCTCAGCCAGCGCCCACCTTCGTCGACGTCGGCGACAAAAACAGGCTTTCGGATCGCGATCGTGCCGCCATGCTGTCGGCGATGCAGGAAGCTGCGAAGAAATGGGACACGGTCGCGGTCACCGGAAGCGACGGGGACAAGGCGTTCGCTGTCGAGCTTGCAGCGGAGCACGGTTTCAGGATCACCAATCCCGAACTTCAAGACCAGCTAAAGGCCGCACAGGCGGCGTTCGAGGAGCGCCGCGCCCGCGAGGAGGTGTTGGAACAGCAGAAGCTCGGCTTCATCGACGGCGCGAGGATCGCGAAGGAAACGGAGCCGACGCAGGCTGCTTCCGCTCCGGTCGACGTCCCGAAACTCCCCGTCGATACTGGTGACAAGGTCAAGCCCGCCGACCGGGACCGCGACTCCATGCTGGTCGCCATGCGCGCGGCCTCGGAGAAGTGGGGTGCGATCACCGTCAACGGCACCGATCGGGAGAAGGCCGTCGCAGTGGAACTGGCGGCCGAGCACGGCATCCCCATCAGCAATCCGGAGCTTCAGGATCGGTTGAAGGATGCACAGGCGAAGGTCGAGGACCGCCGGGCCAAGGAGGAAGCTCGCGAGCGCAAGCAGCTCGGTTTTGTGGCGGGCACGAACGAGGCGGCTGCGGCTCAGCGCACCGATGCGGAGATAGCCATCGCGCTCGACACCGTTAAGGAGAACACCAGGACCGAAGCGATGCGAGAGACCAGGCAGGCCGAACGTTCCGAACGCACGAACGAGCGCCCGTTCGACGGAGGAGGGGAAGATCACGCTTATCGGACAACGGCAGAATCGTCAGCGGCAAGGCGAGCGGAACGATCGGTCGAGCAGAACCCCGCCACGCCTATCCCGACCGATATCAACCAGTCGCCCGAAATCGAACGTCAGCGGCAGGTGCAGGACGAGCTTCTGGCCGAGAAGGAAGCCAACAAACAGGCTAAGACGTCCAAACAACGGCAGAAACCCCGACAGAAGCAATGAGGGGAGCGCCATCTTCGCGCAGAGACCGTAAGAGTTACAAGTCTTCAGGATGGCGATCAAGGAGTTCGATCAGACCGATTGCCGCGTCGCTTGGTGGTGTAGCGGGTCGGTTCCAGCATGCGAGCCTTACCCCCGACAGTCATTTCGAAGACGAGGTGAAGGTGTGGCTGAGATTGTTCAAAATCGACTTTGATCGTGCCTTCTCTCGGTCCACCGTCCAGAGTGTGGGCGGATGATACCTGTTAGTGCTGTCCGCGACGGGAATCGGCAAACAGGTGGCGTGGATTGGTGAAAACAACGACAAGTCCCATCGTCGCCATGACGGCCGACAGCCATGCCCGCACCTTCTCGGGAGCGAGATGAACTTTACGAGAGACTTCGACTCCTATTACATCCCAAGAAATCCGCGCACGTTGCAGCCGATCACATTTTTTCGTTTTGCGCGATCAACGGCGAGGGGAACTACCACTTCTGCTTCAAAACCTCAGTCCGTAAGGTGGGATGGAAACATGGCGTTCAGTCAGTTGGCGAAAAGGCTTGTTTTTAGCGCCGTCATCGGCGGGCTGGTGGGATTAGCGACCTGGTATCGTCAACCCTCGACCAGCGCACAATCGTTCGTCACCCAGTTTGTGGGCTACCCGGTCGATCTCGCCATTTTCGCCGGAGACTTACTTGGATACGGCGACCAGCTGAGCAACCTGAGGGAAGCGCTCCTTGGTCCACTGCTCGGGCTGACGGTCGGAGTCGTGGTTTTTGTTGGGCTTGCCCTTTCCGGACTACTCCAGCGATTTGTCACAGAAGCCTGGCCATCAGCTCCGGACATCCTGGATAACGACCTTATCCGACAAATGTCGGGCGATCTCAGTCCCTTTTCCAAGGCAGTGCCGTTCATTGGTCGCGAGAAGGAGCTTAGAGAGCTGATGGTGTTCGCGGGGCAGGCGAGGAACGAATCGCCTCGGATAAGGTGGGTACTCGGAAGAGAAGGGATAGGTAAGACGCGATTGGCTGTGGAATGGCTGAGAAAGCTGGAGGCGTCCGGATGGGATGTTGGCGTTTTAAGGCCGGATGTCACGGCAAGGATTATCGCCCGGACAAGGTTTCGCAAAAGGACGGCTATCCTTATCGACGAGCCCGACACATGGCCCGACATCTGGACCCTTCTCGATGCGATCGCCCGAAAAAATAAGACGATCGCTGTGCTCGTGACCGATCATGTCTATCGGGCAATGCCCACGAGCGTTGATACGACCATCTCGATAACCCTAGGCAAGGCGACCGAACCGCCGATGATGTTGTCCGGACTTGATGACAACGCGATCTCGTCCCTGTGGGATGCTGAAGGCGACATGACGATCGAGGATATCGACGGCCGCCCGCTCTACGCGGTTCTGTCGAAATTCGACAGTCAGGAAATTGTTCGCCGCGTTGCCAAACGCATCGAGACAGCAGAAAGCTATGGCGGAACGCGTTCTCTGCTTGTCGCCTGTCTCGCCGCACCGGTCAGACGGGACGCGGGCCTCTCGCGGATCGGAGCTTCTGTGGCCGTTTCGGCGCTCCAGAAAATATTCGAGAGCGAGGATCGCACGTTTTTAAGAGGGACATTGCCGCGCGTTACGCCGTCGCTGGTCGCCGACGAAATAACCTTGCGGCTTGCCAGCGAAGAGGGGCGGCCGGATCTTGAAGCCATACTCTCGGTGTGCGTCGCTGAGAACGTCTCGGCCGTGGAGCATCGGATCGGGAGTCTTTGGCAACGGGAGCTTCCCGCCGAAATGGCAGAGGTGCGGGCGCATCTCCAAGACACTTTCGACGCGCTCGTGCCAGGTCGGCTTCAAGAACTTGTCGCAACGACCGGCGGACTGGTATTCGAAGTCAGCCAGGCGGCCGGGCGGGCCAAAGCCTCGGAAGCTATTTTCAAAACCGCGGTTTCGGTGATCGCCGACGCTGCCGATCGCCGGCCCACCAGCCGTGCCATCCGTCTCTCCGAAATCCGGATGGCTCCCTATGCCGTCGAGTATTTTCTAAGGAGTGACGATTTCCAGAGCATACGTCACTGGGCGCGTAGGAGCATGAGGGTGCTCACCGACCGGCAGCTATCGTCGGACATCGAAATACTATGTAGCGGATTGGAGGCATTGAGGAGCGTGGTCGAGGCGTACGGTCGATCCGGACGGCTCACTCAAATGGAACTCTGGGCGTCGCGATTGCTGGCGGTGGTCCGCAATAGCGAGTTGCGTGATGAAGCGAAGGTCGCGACGTGCGTAGTCAAGTGCTCGGCCGACGTCCTCCGGTTTCTCGATACCGAAGATCCGGACCGGATAAAGGAATGGGCCGAGAGGCTATCGACGATCGGTGACCAGCCGCGGTTCCGGCTCGACAAAGATGTTCGAATGATACAGGCGAGCGGCCTAGGCAACGCCGCTTACAGGCTGGGTTTTCTAAGGCGTTGGGACGATATGGAGACCTATGGGCACCGCGTTCTCGATGTCGCGAGCACTCCAGGGCTTCAAGATGTCGGCAGCCTCGCCTTCGCGCACGGGCAGGCCGCAGTCAACGCGATGTTCCATTACGGCCGGAGCGGAAGGCTTCAGGATTTGGAGCGGTGGTCCAAGATTCTGTCGCCCTTGGTAAAAGACAAGACCCTGCGAACCGTAGAGTCGATCGCGCTACTGATCGGCGAGGCGGCCATTGTCATGACCTACGCCTATCGGAAAACCGCCAATACTAAGGCAATCGATTGGTGGATCGGAACGGCGCGGGATCTGGTCGCATCCCCGGCCTTGAAAGGCTCCGACGCTGTCCGGCTTAAATATTTGCGCGCCGCAACCAACGTACTGGAGCACTATGGCCTCCGCGGCGACAAAGTCCAATTTATCCGCTGGGAGCGAGAAATTCTTCGACTTGTCGACCTGCCACAGTGGAAGGACACTCCGGAGGTTCTCCGGTCTGCCGCAACCACGGGATCACACGCCACTTTCTGTTACGACGATTTCAGCGATTTCGGAGCGATCGAAGCGTGGGAGACCCGGCTCGTCGCCATAAGCGAGCACAATTCGGTCGTAAATGACTCCAAGACTCAATTTCAAATCGCGAACGCTTTCGCGAACGCGATCCATAGTTTTGGTCGCGCCGGACGACACGGCGGCCCGCAGACGGCGAGATGGCGTGAGGCGCTGACGAAAATCGGGAGCCGATTTCCCGCCGACAGCGATATTCAGGCGCTGCTGACAAAATGGAACCTCAGTTCGGTCGATCAGTTCTTCGACAGGAATAGGGATTGAGGCAGTGACGAGAACAGTCTTTCGTGGAGGCACTCGTCGCGGAAACTTCCATTGAAGCTTTCCATGAAGCCGTTTTGCATCGGTTTTCCCGGGAGGAAGTTCAGAGGCTCAGGTCAAGTCATCTGGCCGAGCGACGCATGAGCCATGCCATCACCCTGCAATGCCTCGGCCTTGTACGCGGAGGCGGGAAGGTGAGTCTTCCCATGACCTCAAATACTTTCTGTTATACCAGAGTGGCATCTAGGTGACGAACGGTTCCCGTAAATCGATCCACTAACCGAGCCGGAAACTCCGTACTTCCAAAACTCAAAAAGTCTGAAATCATTCGTGACGAACACCATCGAGAAAACCGGACGTCATTTAATAACGGCAAGCGGTTCCATAATTGTTATTATGTAATGTTATAACGTCCATAAGGAAGAGAGTGGGACCGCTGAAATATTTTCCTCAAACGGCGTGATCCGGTCGTGATCATGCAAGACAAGCCCCCGCAGGAAACGGTCCCCTGTCGCAGCCTTGAGTTGGCGCAATCCCTTGATGTCCGAAGGACGTATAGTCGCCGACGCCTTCACCTCGATGCCGACAATTCGGCCGCGACGGTCCTCAATCACGAGATCGACTTCGTCTTGGTCCTTGGTGCGATAATGGGAAAATGACAGCCGGAGGTCCGTCCAGGCTGCGATCTTCAGGGTTTCGGCGACGATGAAACTTTCGAGCAAGGGACCAAAGCGCGCCCGGTCCCGGCGCAACCTTTCCTCATCGTCGTCGCGGACTGCGGCAAGCAGACCGCTATCGATGAAGTGCATCTTCGGGGTTTTGATCAGACGGCTGAGGCTGTTTGTCGACCACGGCGAGACAAGTTTGAGAAGATACAGTCGCTCCAGTATCCCGACATATTTCTGAGCCGTGACGCTGGAGATTGCCAGCGCCGATCCAAAACTCGAATTGTTTGTGAGCTGGCCCGCGTGCTCGGCCAAGACGCTCAGCAACCTTGGCAGGCGGTCGAGTTGGTCGATGTTTGCAATATCGCGGACGTCACGATCCAAAATCAAGGAAATGTAGTCATCGAGCCAGGCTCGCCGGCGACTGGGGCTCTTTCGCCGCAAAACTTCCGGATAACCGCCTTGAAGAACGATCTCAATGAGGTCGCGGGTATTGTCGGGGCGGCCTGTCAGCGCAAAGGGTTCATCCGAAAATGCCCGACGCAGAAACTCTCCGGGCGCGCGGAGAATTTCCGCCTGGGCTAGTGGAAGGAGCGAGATCACGGCCATGCGGCCTGCCAAAGAATCTGCGATGGCGGGCACCGTTGCAAGATTGGCAGAGCCTGTAATTAGGAACCGACCCGGTCTCGTATCGACGTCGACGCTTTCCTTGAGCGCCAGCATAAGCTCCGGTGCCCTTTGGATCTCGTCGATGATTGCCCTATCGAGCCCCCGGACAAACCCGACTGGGTCATTGCGGGCAGCCGCCAAGGTGCCGACATCATCGAGCGTTAGGTATGGCCGATCGTCTGCGACGAACTGCCGTGCAAGAGTCGTCTTACCAGCCTGTCGTGGGCCAGAAATGAGGACAACACGCGTATCCTCAAGTGCCTCGGCAACTTTCGGAGCGACTTTTCGGTCATAATATTGGAGCGACGAATCTTCAGTTATCATTCGTCCATTCTTAAATCAAAATCCGACCGATTTAAAGTGCGGCATCGACTAGTTTGAATTTACCTGGATTTGATGGTAGCTAAGGATCTATTATTCCCCAAGATTTGGCGCCTGTCGGCTGTTTGACTGCCTGCCGCCAGCCGAGCGCGTAAAGTTCTAATATTATGGGCGAAAACTGGCCGGAGGGTGGAACTAAGTTGAACAAGGAAATCAACACGCGGCAAGCGTTCGATCTTTTCGCCGTGGCAAGAATCGAAAACAACAAGCGTCTGCGAGATCTCGTAAGGCGGTTTCATTCGGCGCACTCGGTGGAACTTGACCTCAGGTCGGTTCAAGCATCTTTGGGGTCGATCGATCGTCTCGATCGCGAGGGCATGGACGATGACTCGTCGCATATGGCGGCTGCACTCCTGATGAATGCGATCGTAATCTACTGCCGCGCAACCCATAATGAGGGTAAAGGGCGAAGCAAATTTGATTTCCAGAAGGCCTTCGATGCTCGACAACGGGGTCTGCAGAAGGAGCTAATTGGCCTCCGGAATGAAGCCTTCGCGCATTTTGGTTCGGACACAGCGGATTGGACCTATGAGGCACCGATCTATATGATGACTGAACGCGGAAATGCCGTCACAGTCGTACATCGACGCACAAATTATCGTCGTAAGACAATTGATGACCTTTCCGAATTGACGCGCGTAGCGCTACCCTTCGCTCAAAAGGCCCAAGTGGAGCGTGCCGAAGAGCTTCACGCACAACTACGAGAAATAAGACTATGCGACAGCACCTTTGACAGGGCAAGATTTCATCCCGACGATTTCCTGAAAGATACGCCGGAACTGATTGAAGAATTTTGGATCGGTGCAAATTTCGAGAACACTATTCGGAACGAATAGTGCAGACGCTGAAGTGGGTATTTGTCGATGCGATTTCATTGATGATAGCGTGCTATTCCGTAAACGTTCGCACATGCTCGCCACCTCAACGGATCGGTGGTGATCATGAGCAGTATACTATACCTAACATATCTAGGGCAGGCACACGGCTCACGAGCGTCGTCGAGATCGACTGAATTCGCACTGCCGATGCCGACCGCTTCACTATAGGCGATACTTTGACAAAATCATGGGAAGAATTTGAGAAATTGCAGAGCCGTATTTTCTCGTTGATCGAGGCAGATGCTCAGAAAATTGAATGGAATCACCTGCAAAAAGATCCTGATACCGGGGAAATCCGGCAGATCGACGTCCTCATTATTGATGCCGCTGGGCGACGTATCGATGTCGAATGCCGGCTGCACACATCTCCGCAAGATGTGACTTGGATCGAGGCGCTCCTCGGACGCAAGCTGAGCTTGGGTTTTGACGACATGATCGCGATTTCCGCGTCGGGATTCACTGAGAACGCCATAAAAAAGGCCTTGCGATTTGGAATAAAACTTTACGATCTGTCCGTCCTTTCCGACAACGACATAAGATCGTGGGTAAACAAACCGCTCGTTACAGCGCATTTCCTTACTTTCGATCGACTTAATATCGTCTCGGTAGTTTCAGAATCCGCTGAAGCATCTATTTTGAAGGACCCATCGTTTCGGAGACACGGACAGGACGGATTTATTGCCGTCATGGCATATATTAGGAAAATCGCCGAACTGTATCCTTGCCATGGCCAGAAGATGCGCTTGACGCTGCCGGTCGACCATTTCCTTGTTGGTGGGCAGCCGCTTCGATATCTTCAGTGCCAGTTTCTCGCCACTCAAACAGCCCAAAAAGCGGAATGCACGTTAGCAAGACTGCAGGGGGTGGCGGGCGAGAAGCGGGACATATCGATCGCCTCTTTCGATCATAGCGTGCCTGAGATTATTGAGTTTGAGGGTAACGTAAGCGTCATCGGTTCCACCGAAAAACTAACTGTGCCGCCAGATAGCCTTTTTGATCGAATTCAAATCCTTGTCCCGAAAGGACGAGAGCTGGCGCGAGAGGAGTTTAAATGCACCCGCGTGATTTCAACCCTAGATCCAGAAAAAATTCAACTATGGGGACTGAAGTCCGACGAAGAGCTCACGCCTGATGAAATCTGGGCGTTGGCAGGCAATGCCTCCACCGAGGGGGTACCAATTGTGGATGTCGATGTCAGCGCGGCGGATTTTGTCACTTCTTATCGGGTCGCCGCGTGCGAGATATGAGAGTGCGATGGGAATCCTCATCATCGATCAACTGATAACCCGAAAATAAATCCGCCTCATGGCATCTTCGGTATGTCCCCCTCACCCACATGCCAGATCCATGCCCGCATTTCCGGCCGGGCCTCGATCATGCCAGCGAGCGCGACCTCGTAAGACTCGTCGGCATCCGCCGGCACGATGAACATGGCAACGGGATCCGGCCGCGGCTCCGGCAGGGTGACGCTGACCACGGGCTTGTCGGGGGACAGATTGAAGCGCAGACCTTTCACGCTCTTGCGGCGCAGGCGGGCCAGGCGTTCGAGCAGTTGCCGCTCGTGCGCCGTCTCGAAGGGAATCCAGTTTTCCGTGGTGATCATCAGCGCCATCTCCTCGACCACTGCAAGACCGGCGGAATTGAGCCCGAAGGTCAGGATGGTGACAAGGTGAAGGGCCGGATCGGCGTTCCAGAAGGCGAACTCGGTCGCAAAGGTCTTCTCCAACCGCTTCCATGCTCCGTCCTCAATCACCAGCGGATAGTCCGGCATGTGCTTGACGACAAGCCGCCGGCCGCTGCGCGCCTCGGCAAACTCCTTCACCTCTCCGACCAGAACCATGAGCTTGCGCTTTCCGGTCCCGTTGTTGGCGAGACCGGCCAAAGCAGTCGCCCGCCGACCAGCGATTGCCGATTTTTCCTCCGGATGAAACACTTCCGGCACGAACAGCACTTCGGCGAGCGAACCGCTGCCCACCGTCATGCGTCGGGCGGCCTCCACCAGACTAGCGCGAACCCTGCCCCAGCCCCGCTTTCCAGCCCAGGCGGCCGTCCATTCGGTCAGCTCGCCCTCCTGCCAGAGATAGTGAAGCAAGGCGCGCAGGGAGAGCCGCTTGCTGACATTCTTGACGGTATCGGCAACCGAGGCTTCTGCAGCGGGCGCCGGCCGAGAGCCGGTCTTCGCCAACGGAAAATCCAGCCGTAGCGCGGCGACGCCGTTCTCTTCATCGATGCGGATCGCATCGCCGATCAGGGGGCCGAGACCGGACAGCTCGTGCGGAGGCTGATAGGCGCCGCAGGAGGGATCATGGCTCGCTCCCGAGGACGGCATGCGCTTGACGAGATGCTGTCCGTCGAAGCGGGCGATATACATCGCAACGCCATCGGGCCTGCAAAGGCAAAGCGGCCGGCGTTTCCGGGCAAAGGCGTCGGCGAGCGCCTTTCCCAGCTCCGGAGCATCCTCGGCGTACTCGATCCCATCGATCCGGTAGCGACGCATGACTTCTCCTTCCGACCCCGATCAGAGGGTTTCCCTGGCGGTCGCGACCTCCGCGATCCTGATCTCGTTGACTTCCTGGGCGTCGTTCATCGATTGCTCGTAGCCGGTGCGCAGATTGACGAGGGCACGCGACAATGCGCCGGCGTCTGCAGCGCGGCCGGCATCGATGTCGTCATCCACAAGCTCTTCGATCTCGGCGACGACGGCGCTTCCATCCTGGAAGAAGAGTTCGAGCCGATTGTCCTCGTCGTCTTCTGCCTCATTGCCAATCGGAACTGGGGGCAGAGGCGTGCCCGGAGAGAAGAACAGTTCCGCCCCATTCGCCGTCAGTTCGAGACGTGCGGCGATCGCAGCCCAGCGAGCGGCGGTGATCGCGTCGCGCAAGGGCCAGACGGCATCGAGGGCGGCGGCGCGCACTTGCCGCCCCCTGGCATCGAGCCTGCCACGATTGCCACGCAGGGGGGCGATCGTCTCAGGGGCGGTTCGCAACCGGAACAGCAGATCGGCGACCGCTTGATCGTCGGCCGCCATAATGGCGTGTCTATAGGCGTGCATCAGGGCGGCGGGGTCGGTGAACACGGCCCGCGCCTGCGTCAGCACAATGGCATCATGATCGGGGACGGCGCTCTCGGCCTGCGGTACTTGCTCCGCCTTCGTTGGTTCCGTCGCCTTTGGTCTTGTCTCGAATAGCGGCCATTCCGGCAGCAGTACGATTTCCGGAATGGAGAGGTCCCTGGCAAAAGGCTCGACCTGCCGGCGTCGGGCGATGAACCGGTCCTGGGTGTAGAAGTTCAGTTTGTTGAGGATGGCGCCATAGCCGCTGCGGATCTGCAGGATGGTCTTCTCGTCGTCGAGGCGCTGAACCGCGTCGGGATCCATAAGCGGAACCAGTTCGAAGCGGCCCTGTGATGCTGTCTTCGAGGTCAGGACGCCTCGATTGCGCCCCCACCCTTCCCGCTCCTCGTATTTCCGGCCGAGATGAGTGGAAACGAAGCGAGCGGTGGTCTCGTCGCCGACGGCAATGAATAGCTTGATGTCCATATTGCCGATCAGGGCATCGCGGGTCTTCTGTCCGTAGCGCTCGTCGATCTGCGGGATGTTCTGGGCAACGAGCGCGATAGTGAGCCCGTAGCCGGCCACCAAGGGTGCCCGTCTGACGATCTCCGGAAGACGCTCGAACTGGTAGAATTCGTCGAGCATCATGAGGATCTTGTGCGGCTCTTGCCGGTCTGGCAGCCGGCGCAGCATAACGTCGTGGATCTGCTGGATCAGAAGCCGGATCAACGGTTCCACCGTCCCGAAGTCCGATACGGGACTGGCGATAAACAACGAAAACGGTGCGCGCCTGAGATCTCTGACATCGAAGTCGCTCGCCGCACAAGCCTCGGCCATCAGCAGATTGTTGAAGGGCGCGAGCACCGTAACAATGTGCCCCTCGAAAGACGGCCGCTGATCCTCATCCCGCCCGAGATGCTGCCGAAAACCGGCGAGGATGAAATCGTTCAACCCCGGCTCGTTGGCTATGATCGCTTCGAGCACCTCCGAAAACGGTTTCCCAGTCGAAAACAACCGCAACGCCGAGCGCAGGTTTCGCCGGCCCTCCATCGTCCCGGATTCAAGGACATAGCCGATCAACGAAGCCATCAGGCCGCGGGCCGTCTGCTTCCAGTAACCCTCCTCCTTCTCGCCGATCGGCAGAAGCGTGGTGGCGAGATTGATGAGGTCGGTCGAGCGCTCCGGCCAGTCCCGCACAAAATCCAGCGGGTTCCAGCGGTGCGAATTCTTTGAGCCCGGCGCGAAGACGAAACATTTCTGGCCCATTGCGAGACGGGCTGCACCGGTGAGCGCAAAGTTTTCCAGTTTCACGTCGAGAACGACGACCGAGCCCAGATATTCGAGCAGGTTCGTCATCACAAACCCCCTGCCCTTGCCGGAGCGCGACGGACCGTTGACGAAGAAATGGCTGTCGCCTCTATAGCGGATGTCGACCGCTTTCTTGCCATTGCCGATGGTGCCGAGGAGGATGGATTTTCCGGGCTCGCCCTGGGTCAGTCCGCTCTTTTCCAGATCCTTCAGCGTTGCGAAGCGCGAACCGTCGCCCGGCGGGCGGACCTCCCAGGGGCGGAAGAGCAGCAACAGGATGCCGCCGGTGGCGATAGTCGCTTCGACCAGCGTCGCGATGGTGGCCACGCCGATCAGACTGCGGACCTTCGGGTTTCCCAGATAGACCCAAGCCTGCTTGGCCGGCATAGCCAAGTCGTCAGTCGTAAAACTCTTCCACATTGCTGTGCTTTTCAGGAGGAAGAAGCTGGCCGCCGCATAATTGGTGGACCACGCGAAGAACAGGGCAGCAGCGGCAAGGAATGGACCGGCGACGATCAGGGCGATCTTTTCATAGCGCTTCATGATGCCGGCCATTTGTTGAAATAGATCTCCGTGACACCACGCTTCATCGTGACGGGATCGCGGCTGATCTGCACTACGACGGGCGCGACGAAGCGGACGAATTCGAGAAGCTCGGCCTTGGAAAGACCAAGGCCTGCCTGCATGGTTGCCATCGCCAGACGCTCATAGGCGCCGACGGGATTGTCGGCGTGCAGCGTCGACATCGAGCCGGGATGGCCGGTATTGACGGCCTGCAGGAACGAGAACGCTTCCGCCCCGCGGATCTCGCCCATGAAGATGCGATCCGGCCGTAGGCGCAGGGCGGCTTCGAGGCAATCCTGGATGGTGGTCTTCGCCCTGCCCTGCGCACCCTTGGAGGCGATCAGCGCCAGTGTGTTCGGCTGGGGCGGCCTGAGTTCGCGCGTATCCTCGATGGAGATAAGCCGTTCCCAGAGCGGGACATCCTTCAGGAGGCCGTTGAAGAACGTGGTCTTGCCCGAGGAGGTGCCGCCGGAAATCAGCAGAGTGACGCGGTTTTCGACGGCGAAGCGGAACCAGTCCCGCCTTGTCTTGGGCGAAGGATCGACCAGACGCTCGACCAGCTCGCGATCGAGGTCGGAGAGATCGGCGACGGTTCCGGCCGGGCCGGACACACGAACGCTGTCGAAACCGCCGAGCGCGACATAGTCGTCGAGGCTCATGTCGCGGATGACCTGCTTGCGGATCGCAAAGGCACCGCCCGCTGCCGCAACCGGAGCCAGCACCGCCTGAAACCGTTCGCCATGCGGCATGGCGGCAGACAGCAGCGGTGTTTCCTCATTGACGCTTTGCTGAGTGGAGCCGGCGATCATCTGGGCGAGGCCGCGGATCGCCCGTTCGTCGAGGCTAGCTACCGCATGCCGGACCATCCGTGCCTGGTCGGTGCGCTCGACCCAGACTTCTCCGGGACGATTGCACATGATCTCAATGACGGCGGGATCCTCCAGCAGGAAGCGAATGGGTTGCGCGACCTGCCGGAAGAAGATTGGAAGGGATTGCCAAAGCGAGGCGCCGTCAGCGCCGTTTGCTGGAGAGCTGGGCGCGGCGTAGCTCATTGACGGCCTCCTTCACGGGATCGGGATAGAGGGAAGAGAAATCGAGGTCGCGGCGCACGAAGACGACGATCTGGCTGCCCTGATCGACATAGATGGTCGGCGGAATATTGATCGAATCCTTCAGGGCAGTGTTTGCCATCTCGGCCATCGTCTGGGAGATGGTCTGCTGCGCCTGGCTCTGCGCGTCGGACGCCGTGGATGACGACGATGAGGTCGAACTGCTGCCATCGGTATTGAGGCCGGCAATGAAGGAGGACACTCCGCCCACGAGGCTCAGCACGGAGGCAGCACCGAAACGCTCGAGATAGTGCTTGTCGACGATACCTGGCAGGCCCGACCTGCCGAGATCGTCGGCGCCGTAGGAGCCGAGAGCAACGGAGGTGCCGTCGGCTCTCAGCGCCCGTGTCCAGACGATCAGCACCCGAGTCTGGCCGCGGGCGATGCCGCTCTTGTATTCGCCGGTCAGCATCGTGCCCTTCGGCAGCAAGATGCGGCGACCGTCGAAGGAATAGACATCGGTTGAGATGACCGCCCGGACCATGCCGGGAAGATCGGACTGGATCGCGGTTTCGAGGACACCGCGGATGAGCGTGCCCTGTGGGATCAGCGCATCGATCCGGTCGTTGCGGGTCGCCTTGGCGGTCTCGATGTCCTGGGCGCCGACGGCGGCGACGAATTTGCGGTTCGGATCGTCGTCCGCCGCCCCGACATTCGCTGTTGTGTTCGATGAATTCGCGCCCATGAGGGAGTCAGACGCTTGCCCTTGGTCGACGACCAGCATGTTCGAGCGCAACCGGGCCTGCCGCAGCTCTTCGGCCTTTCGGGCGCGCTCTGCCTCTTCAGCCGCCCGACGGGCCGCGCCATCGTCGACCGGAGGCGCGGCGATGATCACCGGCTCAACCTTTTGTTCAGTCTCGACTGGCGGCGGCGTGATCACCAGCTTGTTGTCTTCCGGTTCGGGCACAGCCTTGGGATCGAGGTTCAGATGACCGGAACGGCTTGCGGTCTTGAACTCTTCCCGTGCCTCTGAAGAAGCCGGCGCCTTCTGGCCGCCGAACGAGACATAGGCGGCGTAGCCGAGAATGGCGAGTGCCGCGGAGCCGAGCAGAAGGGGTGCAAGTTTCCCGCCCCTGCCGCGGGCAGGACGTGCCACGGTTTCGGTGATCTTTGCCTCTTCCTCGAAATCAATGGCCATTGCCGCCTCCGTGGTGATCGTCGGCGACGGTGACGACGGGCTGCCGATGCGCGGTTTTCTTGAGATTGAAGACACAGGTGGCGACATCGCCGTTGCGCAGCGTCCACTGGTCCGCCACCTTGTCGATGACGATATAGTCCCCCTCGCGCCGGAAGTTCACGAGGCTTTCATGACCATCGGATTTCACGGCAAAGAAGGCGGGCAGCTCACCGGAGAACTGGAAAAAGGTCTTGGTGCCGTCGTCGAACATGGCGGTCGGTCTGTTGTCGACCGCGCCCTTGTAGCCATAGTCGTAGTTGAGCCCCGCGGGGTTCGCGAGCGCTGCCTTGATGTTCGGCATGGAAGCATTTTCCTTCGCCGTCGCTAGGAGTTTTACGCTGGCCGCGTCCTCGGGATAGGAGAACCGCAGCTTGATGACGGCATTGCGGGTATTGCCCGGCGTCGCACCCGTCAGCATGAAATTGTAGACCCGCTTCGAGGTGACGACATTCATGTTGGTGACGGCGTTCGGTTCGAGCGGCTTGATGAAGAGATATTGCTTCGACTGGTCGGGGACGGCCTGCCAGGCGACGCTGTCGCCCATGGCGACCGTCGCGATCTTCTCGTCGTCGTTAAAGACGATCATGGTGGATACGCCCATCATGCCGGCGAGATAGATGATATTGTCCCTCTGGAAGGGGACGGTGCGGATCCTGACGTCTGCCTTCACCGCCTGGGGCAGGCTTTCCGCCTTCACGAGGGGCGCACCGATCGCAAGCAGCAGCGTGGCAGTGACGAGGAGTTCTCTCTTGCGCTCGATCCATTTCTTGCACTCGATCATTGGCGATCCTCCGTCGAATTGACGGTTTCCTGGTCACGGCGGTATTCGGTGACCTGGAATCCGAGCGGATTGTCAAAGCGCCAGTCGTTGCGCATCGGCTCGGATGTATACTTGAAGCGGACGTTGGCGACCCAATGATTCGTCTCTGTCTGTCCCGTTTGGCCACTGCGGGTCGTCGAAAATCGAACCGCGGCCGTCCTTTCGTTGAGGAAGATGATGCTCTTGATCGCGACCGAGACAGTGGTGTCGGCGCCATAGACTTTGACGGGATTGTCGGGATTGGAGCCGGAATAGGTGTTGGCGAGATCCTGCGCCGCCTTGCCGGTCGCATAGAGCGAGGCCAGGTCGAAATTATCCCTCAAGCCCTTCGGATCGTAGGCTTCCCTCGCACGGATGAAGCGAACGATGTTGGCGCGCGTCACGGCCTCGTTCTGGGTGAGGTCTCCCGCTTCGGAGAGCGGGCGGCTTGCCTCGACATAGCCGGTGGTCTTGTCGACCTCGAGCACGACGACGTCGAAACTCTTCAGCGGCAGGGTGGCCCATAGTAGCCCGATCATGGCGAGGAGAGCGATGCTGAGCGTGATCGCCACCACCCGCCAGACGGCGCGTGACGCGGCGACCGAGCGATAGACGGCTTTCTCCCAGCGCTCGCCTTCCTGATAGTAGCGGGGGTCTATGCCTGGCGACGCCGATGACGCCGTCGCCCCGGCATTGTCTTCAACTTGCATTCAATATCTCCTGGAAATCACTTGCGGGCGTTGAGCGCCGCCGACATGACCTGAGCGGCCGATGCGCTGCCGTCCGAAACGGTCGCGGTCTGCCCGTAAAAACGGCTCCACAACGCGCGGCTGCCACGCCAAGCGCCTGTCGCGCCGAGAAGGGCGCCGGTGCGCATCATGAGCAATCCGGAGCTGGTGGAACTGTCGATGCGCGGGCCGCCGCCAGCGATCGCTGCGGCAAGGCCGACGACCTCCTTCAACATCAGGGTCGTGGCCATGCACATGAAGATGAAGGGAGTGACCGTTCCGAGCGTCGGTGATCCCGATTGAAGGGCGGTCACGGTATTGCCGAGCAGGGTCGTCATCAGACCGAGCACGGTATAGACGAGGATCGGCAGCAGCGAGTAGGTCGCAAGCGACCGGATCCAGCCGTCGACCACACCTGACGTGATGTTGAAGAGCGCGCAGCAAATTACGATTGGACCGATCCCGAGCAGGATGAACATAGTCATCTTCCCCATGATCAGGATCACGGCCGCTGTCGCGCAAAGGATCAGCACGAAGATGATGATCGCGCCGGCAATGAAATACAGCCAGAAAGCCGTCACGCCACCCTGCGAGGCGACGGCGGATGCGCCCGCCATGCCGGCGTGCCAGATGTCGGAAAGGCTCTGGCCCATCGATGCCCCGCCCGTCCCGCAGCCCTCACCGCCCGCTGCCTCGCAGACGACGGTGGCAACCGCATTCGGCGCCTGAACCAGTGGTGTCACGATTAGCGGCTGGTAGGTCGCCCAGGAGACGATCAGGCTGTAGGCGATGAAGGCGCGGCCGAACTTCCAGACGAAAGCGCCGGCGGTCATCGGCGCCCGGCCGAACAGCATCTCGTAGCCCCACCAGACGACATAGACGGTGAGCGCGGCAAGGAAGAGCGGGCCGAGATAGGTTGCGAGCGCCTGGTACATGCTCTGCACGGCCGAGGTTCCCATGCTGTCGACCTTGCCGAACAGGGTATCGAATATGTCATTGGCCATGGGGATCGCGCTTTCAGAACATGGTAACGCCGTCCTGGCGGATCAGCGGGCCGCAATCAGTCTCTGCGGCATAGGCGGCGGAAGAGAAAAAGCTCGGGCTCAATTGCGCCGAACACGGCGCCTTCAGCTCCTTGTGGCCGGCGCAGCCTGAAACGGACGCAAGAAGTGCGCCAAGCGCGAGGACGATAGTGCATCGAAGCATGGGGATTCCTATTGGCCCGTGAGGGTTACTTTGCTGCTGTCATAGGTCATGAACTCGGCGATGGCGGCTTCCGCGGCGATCTGCTGCATCTGCTGGGCGTTGAGCGCCGCGTTGCCGGCATTGACCGCGCCGACCAACTCGTTAACAGTTTGCGCTGTCTGGGTCTGGACCTGCGAATTCTGGTCGATCGACCCCTTGATGTCGGAGGCCGTGCCGATCTGCCTCTCGACCCCCTGAAACGTCTGGACACGCTGCTCGGTGCTCGCCTGCGTGCCGGAGATCGCCGCCGTCAGTGCGGTCGCGGTATTGACCAGCGCCTGGTAGGATTTGTCGCCGCGCGTGTAGCTCGCGCTATTCGTCTGTCCGGAGAGCGTCTTCACGAGGTTGAGGCCGTTGAGGATCGTCGAGGCGGCCGCTCCGTAAGAGCCGAGCTTTCCCCAGGCCATCTGGCCGGAGAGAAGCGACGAGAAGTCCGGCGCGTTGCCCATCGTGAAGCCAGAGCCCAGCGCCGTGCCGGCGATTTCCGCAGTCGAGCGATTGCCGGTGACGGCAGCCAGCGTCTTGTTGACGGTCTGCAGGATATCGCTGTTGCTGCTCATGATCTGGGCGGTGTTCGAGGCCGTCTCCTTCGCCTGTGACAACGTCGCTTCGTCGATGACGGGCACCTGCGCGAACACCGTTCCGGTGGAAGCCAAGATCGAGAGAATGAATAGTGCTGCGCTGGCGCAGCGGCGAACGGGCAAGACCTGCATTATTGGTTCCCTTCCTGGTGTTGCGGATTGGTCAGCGTCACCTTCGACGGATCGTAGGTCATGACCTTGGAGGTCGCGCTGGCGGCTGCGGCCAGATCGAGGAGCCGCTGGTTGCGAAGCTGATTGGCGGCTGCAACCGCCTGGATCGCCTGATTCCACACCTGCGCGTGGGTGAGCCGGGTGACGGCATTCTGCTCGAAAGCGCCCTTGATCGTCGTAGCCTGGCCGATCGCGCTGGACTGGGTCGAAAGCGATGTCGAATTCGCAGAGATCGCAGCGGCGACAGCCGCAAGCGAGGCGACAGCCTGCCCGACATTCTTCGTCTTGATCGCCTGGATCGTATTTGCAGCGCCAAGCAGTAGCGCGAAGTCATTTCCGCCGATCGTGGTTCCGGTGAGCGCCTTGCCGATCACGGACTGGCCGGACACAGAACGGATGCCGCCGGTGTCGCTCTGGACGGTGACGCTGCCATGAATATTCTTCGTCGGCGTGACCGATCCCTGCTTGAAGGTCCGGGCGCGCTGCATGCAGACGGCGGTATTGGTCTCGGACTTTGCCCGTTGGGCGTCGTTGACCGGCACCTGGGCGAAGGATGGTCTGGGAGCGAGGAGAAGGCTCGCGCCGACAAGGACGGTGAGCGCAAGACGCATGGTCATTCCTCCTTCCAGCCGCAGAAATAGGGAAGCCAGTCTTCGGGCGCGTCGCCGAACTTTTCCCGCAGGCGCTCGCATTCGGCCACCGTCTCGGTGCGCCCCGACAGGACCTTGATGAACTCAGGGAGCGCGGAGAGATCGAGCCTTGCGATCACGCTGTCATGGTCGTGCTTCACGAGGAATTGCCGGCTGGTGGACGAGGTCGACTTCACCCAGTCGAATTCGGTTTCCGACAGACCGAAGGCGCCCATATAGCTGTCGCGATCGGCTTTCGGATTCGGAAAGAAGATATTGGTCGGGCTCTGCTCGAGCAGCGTATGGGAAATCTTCGCCGTGGTGATGTCGCGCGGCGATTGCGTTCCAAGCCCGATGATGCCGTTCTTTTTACGGATCGTCTTGAGCTGATCATTGAGAAACTCGCCGGCTTTTTCGTCGACGACAACCTTCCAACCCTCATCGATGAAGAGCATCATCGGCCGCACGCCGTCGAGCATTCCGCCGATGCGGAAGAAAATGTAGCCAAGTGCGGCGGTGCGGATCTCCGGATCGTCAAGAATGGCGGTCAGATCGAAACCGAAGATACCGCGATCGGCATCCCAGCGGTCGACGGGATTGTCGAAGAGCCAGCCATGCGTGTCGCACCAGACCTCGAAGCGCGATGCGAGATCGTCCCGGCCGGCCATCTCCGCGCCGCGCAGCAGATGGATGACGTCCCGGAACTGCCGCTCGCGGATGGGCGCTGCGAAGATCTGCTCGACGGCGATCGTCAGGATCTTCTCCTGTTCGGCGGAGAGCTTGTCGCCTTCGTTGCGCGGCCGGACGAGATAGGCCAACAGGTCATGGAGGAAGGTCCGGCCTTCGGGCGTGTCTTCGAGCTGCAGGGGATTGAAGCCGGTGGCAATGCCGGGCTTGAGGACCTCGTATTGCCCGCCACAGGCGCGGATGAAGATCTCCCCGCCTCGATCCTTGTCGAAAAGCGCGCAGCGCGGTTGCGGGCTGGTGCGCATCGCCTGGGACAGCAGGAAGAGCAGCCCGACGGTCTTGCCGGAGCCGGTCGGGCCGGTGACGATGAAGTTGCCGACCTCGCCCTTGTGGAAATTGAAATAGTACGGCGTCATCGACGTCGTCTGGAGGAGCGAGATCGCCGGCCCCCAGCGATTGCCGTCCGGCCTGCCGAGCGCGAAATTGTGATAGGAGGCCATGCCGCAGAAATTCCGCGAGGAGATCATCGCGCGTCTGGCAATGTAGCTGAAATTTCCCGGAAGCTGCGCCCAGAAAGCCGGCTCGGCGTTGAGGTCCTCACGCACCACCACCATGCCGGCGTTCTGCAGCTCCTTGGTGACCGCTTGGCCGCAGGCCTCGGTCTCCTTGATGGAATTGCCGAGCGCCATGACGGAAAGATGATGGTAGCCCATCACGGCGCGACCGTTGACCAGCTCGTCCTTGGCGATCGAGATTGCACTTTCAAGGCTGGTGCCGCGCTCGTCGGAGACGCTGATCTGGCGCTCGATCCGGTCCATTTCGGAAAGGACCGGTGCCCGGTCCTGCAGGGCAAAGCTCTGGCTGACGATGAGTTCGCCCGGAACCTTCAGGAGCCCGTCCAGCATCCCGGCAGCGGTATAAGGCGGGTATTCGCGCACCGAAAGCATGGCGCCGAAGCGAGTTTCCGCGTCGTTGCCGCCGCGCATTTCAAGCATCCGCCGCCCGAAAGTGATGCGCCGGGTCGGTAGATATTCGTCGAGCGGCATTCGGGGCAGAAGCATTTTGACCGGTACGCCGCCGTTCAGAAGCTGGCCGAGAAACTCGAGCGGTTCGGAAAAAGCGCTGCCATCGCGCATCGTCGCCTTCAGGAGGCGCGCGCCATAACCTTCCATCCCCTTGACGATGTTGGCGACATGGTCGCGCAATTCCTGCCGCGCCTCGAGATCGAGCGCTCGGCCGGAGATGCCGCTCACCTGGCGGAACCGAGACAGCACGTTATCGGCAAGGCCGACCTTGCCCTGGAAGCCGCGGCGGATGACGGTGAGATAAAGTTCGTTCGAATACATGCGCGTGTTCGACAGCGCCTGCATGTAGCGCTCGTCGAGCGCCTTGCAGAAGGGGAGAGAGAACGCACCGTCGATATCAGGCGGGATGCGCCGGCGTATGATGTGGGAATAGACAGCGAACCGGCTGTCCGAAAGAGCCCGCAGCAGGGTGTTGCGATTGGCGGCTTCGTTGTCGATGAAGGCCTGGTCGGCAGTCTGATGGCAGAAGCCGTCGAACCGGATGATCGAGACCAACATGCCCTCTTTGGTGCGCAACGTCTCTTCGTCGACGTGGCGCAGATACGGAACATGCTTGGAAACCGGCTTTTCCCGGGCGATCTCTCCACCAAAGCGGAGACCCTGACGAACGGCGCTCTGCATGACGTCTCTCCTCAGGGTTGGTAGGAATTACCGCCCCAGAAATGGCGGTTCCGGACCCAGGGGCATTTCGCGAAGCGCATCCTGACCACATTGGCCAGGTGTGGATCACGAACGGTCATCACATAGGCTGCCGCATGAAGCGGCAGGAAGAGCAGGAAGGTCGCCAGGTTCTTGGTGTTGAGGAAGGTCATCACCACGATCATCAACTCGCCGACGAAGAGACCGATCGGGACGCCCCACATCATCCTGGGACGCGTCAGCGCGATAACGAGCGGTGCGATCTGAGGCTTTTCGAGCTCGCTCATCAGTTCCCCAAGCCAGAGGACATCGAGGTGACGAGCTGCGAACCGCCAAAGATGAAGGCGATACCGACGATGATCGAAAAGCACCAGGACCACGGGATCCTGCTTGTGAGCGCGAGATAGCCAACGGCGGCGCACGCGATCGTCGCCGCTGTCGTCGCGAAGGTGCCGGTCATGAAGTTGAGAAGCGTCGTGAACACCGATTGGATCGGCTGGAAGACATCGCCCGCGGCAAAGGCAAGATCCGTCTGGCCGAACAGGATGGCTGCAAGCGCAAGAGCGTGGACGGCAAGCAAACGGTTGCGAGGGGAAACCAGCATCTTCATGGTGCGGCGGACGGTGTTCATCGATGACTCCCTGCTATTGGACATAAAGGACCGAACCGCCGATCCAGGTGGGGACGGCGGGTTCTGTTCTGCTTCGATTGATGGGGATCGGCTGGCCTGAGACAGAGCCGGTGGCGAGAAGGTCGACGCCCGCGGAAGCCTCAGTGGGGGCCACAGCGTCCTTGCGATGGCGGCCGCCCTTCAGCGAATTGTCGAAACCGTAATAGGCATTGGCGACCAGCGCGGTATAGTTCACCGTCTCGGCGATCGCCGGCACCCCGCCAGACCGGATGATTCGGTCTTCGCCGGCGTTGTAGGCGGCGACCGTCAGGAGGATATTGCCGCCGAAGAGACCGCCGAGATCCTTGAGATAAGCAATCCCACCGCGAATGTTCTGGGCGGCATCACATATATCGACCACGTTATAGCGGGCCGCGGTGGCGGACATGAGCTGCATCGGACCACGCGCGCCGGCGGGCGAGTTGACGTTCCGACCAAAGCCGGACTCTTGATCGGAGATTGCCATCGCCAGCCGCGTATCGACGCCTTGCCGCTCACTTTCCTGACGAATCATTTCCTTGATCGCCTCGGGCGCGACGGCGCCGTCGATGCAGGTGGCAACGCCAGGAACGGTGCCATTCTCGGCGGAGACGGCCGGCGTCACAGCGACAGACAGAGCTATGAATGCGAGGGAGAGGAGGTGGGTGTTCATGGTATTGCCCGTGTTATTAACTTTATATATACAAACTTAAAGTGCATAATCAATCGGTAAAAATGCTGTGGAGCAACTAATGGTGAACAGGTGGCAGGCCGGTGTTCTCGGCGCACTATCATTGGCGGCAACGTTTTCGACGCCGGCGCCGGGGCGCGCGGCCGATGCGGAATGGGGATGCCAGGTGCTGCTGTGCGCGGCTTCCGCGAATCCGTCCTGGCATGGCGTGCCCTATTGCGTGCCGCCGATGGTCAAGCTGATCACGGCGATGGCAGAGCCTCACTTTTCCTGGCCGATGTGCCCCAGCGCTGGCACAAAAGCGCCCGGTTATGAAAAATATGCCGACTGCCCGCCGGGTTACGCGGTCGGTTACACCTCATCGGGCGGAGACAACAGCTCCTACAGCGAGCCCAATCTTTGTGTGAAGACGATCAATCATTGCGGATCTCGCGCCTATTTCGGCCACGACGGCGATAGCTGCGTCGAGACGATCTCGCAGCCGCGCCCGGTTCGAGGCCAGCCGTATTATTTCGATATCCGGCAGTCGTCCGGGGGCAAACAACGTTTCTGGTTCGACTTGAACCATTGAGCAAAATAACTTTATATATGTGAAGTTGATTTACGAGGGATGACCGATATGCGCGATCAGAGGATCGTGACCTACGAACCGGTCCGGAAAGCCGATCCGGAGGGCGGGAAATACTGGGGCCTGCTCTGGCTCGCGGTCATCGTCCTGCTGCTGGTATCGTGGGGATTGAGCTGGATGTGGCGGGAGGCCGAAGCCGTGATCCACCACCCGTTCGATGCACCGTTCTACACGTTCGTCGTTCTTGCGATCTTCGCACTCGCCCACGGCATGCTCGTCTGGAGCGCATTTCGAATTCTCCGTCGGCTCTTTAGCTTCGGTCGTGCGGTGATCCTCGCCCTTGCCGATCTCGTCAGCGGTCTGCTGCGCGGGGTCCGTACTCGCCTCTCCAGAATCAGGGATTGATCCGCATGAGACCGAACCGCTTTCTGTTTGCCGGCGCTATTCTTGCCGGTATCGTTTCCGCGATCGTTGTTCCCGCCCGGCAAGGCTATGCCCAGCAAGGCTATGCGTTCAAACTGGAGCGGACGACGCCGGATGCCCGTCACGATCCCGACGGAGTCTGGAGCGATGACGATCTCGCGTTCATCCGGCAACTGGGTCAGACGCCGGCGATCTACACTGCCCGGATCACCACGCCATCAGGGGAATGGCTGCTCTCCCAGACCAACGGTGACTGCAACATGCAGGGCATGTGTACCGCCCTTCTCATCCTGAAGAAGGCGGGTGCTGCGGCGGTTACGATGGCCAACCCCCAGCTCCCGCTCGGCGGCACGGCCATGCTATCGCTCAACTACAAGAAACTCGCCACGAAGGAAGTCGACCAGAACGGCCGTCCCCTCGACGGCTCCTATGACGTGGCGCCGATCCCATGAGCACGTCCCTTCCCTTGTCCATTCTCCGCTGGTTGCGGCCCGGCAGGCGCGATGTCAGCGCCAATACCGGCCTCGTCCTTGGCTTCATCGCATCATTCGCCTTTGCGGGCGAATCCGCCGTCAGCCTGATGGCCGCGGGCATGCCGGCCGACTGCGCCGAATATGCCGCCAACGTGACGCAGAGCGAGGGAAGCTTCGGAAGCATCTCGCCGGCCGTCAACGGCACGCGCTGCTACGGCGCCTTCCAGTTCTGCGATAGCGGCACATTGCAATCTTACTGGTCGGGCTCGACGGAGGACTTTCTCGCCAGTCCCTCCGCCCAGGTGGCAGCCTGGGAGAAATATGAGAACAATCAGTGGGTCCAAGCCAACCGGCTCGGCCTAGCCGGCATGGTCGGCCAGCAGGTCTGCTACAACGGTACTTGCGCTGTCATCTCGCAGTCCTCGATCCTGAAAGCCTGCCAGTTTGGCTGCGGCAAGGGCGGCAAGCTCTATAATCTCATGCAGTCCGGGCTCGATTGCAGCGCGCCGGGAACGAAGGACGGCGCCGGAACAAGCGTCTGCTCCTATTTGATCTCCGGCGCCGGCTACAATGTCAGCTGTATCACCAATTCCAATGACGGTGTGGATTGCCTGCCCGTCGAAGGCGGGACAAAGAGCGAATAGGCCATGGGCAATCAGCGTCGCTTCCTGTGCGTGCTGGGCACGAGCCTCCTGTTCGCCTCCTCTGCATTAGCAGACAATGCCGACAAAACCTTCGTGATCCCGCAGACCGGTGTCACCTTCCTGACGGGCGATAGCTGGCGGCAGGCGGGCCGACGCTTCCGGCTCTATGGTGTTCAGTCGTGCCTGCGAGGCACATTCTATACGGACAGGGTGGGCGAGCATCAGGATTGCGGCGCTGTCTCCACCGCGATGCTCGCGGCCTTCGTCCGCGACCTGAAGCCGGTCTGCGCGCCCGTCGTACAGATCGCCGCCGGACAATCGCAGCCGGCCACCCTTCTGGTGATCTGCACGGGCGATGTCCATGGAAAGAAGCTCGATCTCGGAGCCACGATGATCACCCAGGGCTTTGCCTTTGCCGCCGTCGATAACGAGAGCCATCCCGTCTACCTGCCCTATCTCATCGAGGAAGGCATTGCCCAGCAGGCCCGTAAAGGCCTCTGGGCTTTCGCCGACCTCCCCCACCCCAACAACACTCTCCTGTCCACAACGCCCATGCCTTGAGTTTCCGACTGCGCCCTCTTCGCGATCGATGCCGAATTCCAAGCGTACCCAGAGGCGCCTCGGAAAATGGAATAGCGCGTCCTGCCGAACTCTATTACAACGGTCGCCAAGCAACACCGCGCCGATGGAATGGAGATGACTGCAGGTTCCCATAAACTGGACATTCGGAAGAAATGGTGGTCCGTGACCCTCGACGAGAATCTCGTTGAGTGCCGGGCCACCGTCCCCCGGGAAGGCCACGACCGTATCAAGGTCCTTGCCGGGCTTCTTGGTGAAAAGCTCCCGATCCTGGTCGGTAAGCTCGTGATTTCGGCGCTGACGATGTACGAGCGCGGCGTTGAGGAGGTTCCGGAGATCGCGGCAGCGCCTCAGGCCGCAATGGCGCACCCCGCGTCGAAATCGTCAGTCGGCAATTCCGCCGACGATCTCTGTCGAGCGATCCTCAGCTCGCGCTTCCCGGATGACAATGGTGCGGCCCGCATGCGCCAGTGCGCCATGGTGACAGCGATTGCCGTCGAAGCCGCCGCCGGCCATATGCCCAGCGTCTCGACCATCGCCAGGCTCACCGGCAATCATCCATCCCAGATCATGCTGCTCGCGCAGGTCCTGGAAGATCGCAATGTGTTGCTGCGCATCCACACGCCGAATGTGAAGAAGGGTCGCGCCGCGAAAATGCTCCAGATCCGGGCTGACGCAGTGGTTGCACTGGATAAAATCCATTTAAAGGCGACCGGACGGTCGATATTCCATGAGGCGGAAAGCGGCCCGGTGCAAGATGACGCATCGAAGTAGGTGCATTCCGGAAGGGCCAAGCGGAGGCCGCGCTCAAAGCAATGCCTCATGGAACCGAGCCGAAACAAAAGTCATTCGTCATCGGACGCGTTGACCCACACCGTCACCTCATAGCCAAACCCTGTGCTGGTCCGACCGGGGTCAGGGCCATACGAGGTATCAAGCTCGTCGGACTTCACGACCGAGCCTGTGATCGAGCGACCCTTCTGAAACTGTGCCGCCGCCCATTCCGCGAAACTGTGGAATCCCTGCGCGCGCGCGAACTGGTCAAGCGCAAAGCCCATGCCCGCAATACCTGAAAGACCGTCATATGGAACTTCGAGCGTTAGAGTCGCGAGAACCTCTAGCATTGTGGCAGGCATCCCATGCAGATTAGCCGGTTAAGTCGGTGCTGGGATGCATCGGCCCGCATAGACCAATTTCCTTGATAGAATCGCATGGATTCGACGTCATTCCGCACTCTATAAGCTCGGTTGCCGTCCTTCGCAGCCTGAAGGCGCGCGCTTGAGGCAACTGGCTCGACCATTGTGGGACTGGCGCCTCGCGTTAATCTGCAAAATCGAGTTTCGGTGAGGGCCTAGGGACATCTCGATGCACGCAGGTTCTAAGATTGTCCATTTTTGCAAGGTGTTGGATTTTTCGCCAATGGGTCTCAACATGGCTGCGGCTCCTTGTCGCTTGGGCAAGAGGCACTCCGAGGCGGATAAGCGTCGAAGCTGGTCAAGGTCGCTAAATCGCTTCCCGATTGATGCCCTAAAATCTTTCCTGGTCTTATCGAAGCCATTGCCAAGCCTCCCCTGGCCGATGAAGAAAGGGCTGGCCTCTAACTCGCCAAGCACCCTCCCCCTCGGTGACAACTTTATATACGGAGAAAGCAGATGTGGAAAGAAAAAACATCTATTACGTGTGGGAGAATATAAAAAATATTATCACATATTCGTGATTTATTTAGGATAATGAATGGCTTATTCATCGAATCTTTCGCCAAAAGGGAAAAGCGACAATCCTGAACTTAAAGCTTAAAATTGTAAAATTTAAATCTGGTTATGGAACTGCATGGGTCTGTGTCCGTTCCTGTAGGAGCCCTCATCTTAGAGGTCGATCATCCCACAGCCCAGGAACGCAGCGACAACGCAACTTGTGTGACGCAGGTTAATACTCGCTTCACGCTTACTCCGTCAGATAAATTGTGCCATGCAGACAGAGTCATGGTCCGGATAGTGCTCATATGGCTTTAAGGTGGGCATTTCTGTAAAACTCTGCTGATTGTATGCCTGGGTCGCGACCCAACAATCAGTATTTAGGCGACGAATCCCAATGTTCATCGGCCTTACCGTCAACAAAGCGCCATGTGTCGTACCAAGTAGTGGTGTAGGACTTCGACGCGTCCCTAGGGTCCTTCTCGGTCCTGACGGTCGCCACCGTCACAAGGTCGCCTTCCGCCGTCACGAAAGCAACCGGCAGGCTGATCTTCTCTGGAATTGACACCTTCTTCATTTTCAATACGTTGGTGAAGAAATTGATGACGCCAGTGCGCCCAGAAGCGGCGTTCGGATTATGCTGAATATAGCGTTCAGTGAGATATTTGTCGGCAAGTTCCCAATGATTTGCCTCCAGGAGATCACGCACGATATGATAGGCGGCTTGCTTGTTCGCATTCAGCTTTGGGTCGGGGCTCGTAAATAAGGCTTCCTTGTCGGCCGCGGGAACAACGGCCTCCTGCGCGCCTGCAGAACCGGTCACCGCAACGAACAGCGCGACTACTGCAACATAGGGGAATTTCGCTAATTTCACTGTTGGATCCTTTCAATTTGAAAGCGTCTGGCAGTTTCCAATGTTGCCGCCTGTTGATCGACAAGACGGCAACACGTGGATTCTCTTTGCCGGACGCAAACTTGCGTGCCTTTGCCCCCGCCTTGCATCAAAACATGGTGTTGGTGTTGCGCGAGGTCTCAGGGACGGGCTGATTTGCGTCCCAGTGCTCGACCACCTTGCCGTCGCGGACGCGGAACAACTCAATCACCGCCATGCCGCGGTCGTCCGGGTGAGGCTTGAAATTGGCGTGCACGGCAACCATGTCGCCATCAGCGATGACCCGCTTCACGTCGATGGAGAGGTTCGGCATGGCGGCAAAGGCTGACACGAATCCTTCCCTCTCCGCTGCAACGCCGTTTACCCGCTTCGGATTGTGCTGATAGTAGGGGTCGAGCACGTACCGGTCATATGCGGTGAGGTCGCGCTTGACCGTCAATTCATCGATCAGAGCCATGACCACTTTCTTGCTTTCCGTGGCAGAGCCGTTCGGGTCCGGAGATGACCCCGTCGTTGCGCTGAGCGTGGTGAACATATCATTGCCGCTCACGGTGGTCTCCGGAACCGGCTGTATGACATCCCAATGCTCAACGATCTTGCCGTCAAGCACACGGTAAATATCGATCACGGCCTGCCCGGCGGTGCCAGGTTCCAGAATGGCGTGCGAATGCAACAGAACCAGGTCGTCTTCGGCGAGAACACGATGAACGGTGTGGGTCATGTTCGGATGGGCTGACTTGAAGTACTTTATGAAACCGCGCAGTGATTCAGCGCCGTCGCCTCCGTTTGGGTTGTGGTTGATGTATTCATTGCCGATATACTGGTTGATCACCTCGAGATTGCCGTGAGTGAACAATTGGTCGTAGAAATGCACGACAATTTCCTTGTTGCTGGTCATGGGGTACTGCCTTTCTTTGGGGGATTAAGCTGGTGGCACCTGATGCAGCAACAGTCTGTGGTTGCGGCACGTGCGGATTTTTTCAATGCCTGATGACGACCTTGCCGGGAGCGCCGGCTGCGAGAAGCAAGGCGATGATGCGCAAGGCCGAGAGGACATAGGGCGTCCGTTCGCTGGCAACAGACATTTTGGGCTCCAATGAATGTGATGTGGTGTAAGGAATCAAGCGCTTGAAGCCGCCTTCTTGAGTTCCATGTTTTCCTTCCAGAGTTGCATCGACATGGAAAAGACGCCATCGACATAGTTCCGGTAGACGGTCATTTCTTTCGGATCGCGGCCTGCTATGGCGGCGAAGAAAGCCACGATATCGTCGGACTCGCTTACGTAGCCGCCAGGTTCAAGCTGCGCCGCAGGGAACGAGATCTTTTCCATATGCGGCTGAAGCTCCGCCCGGATCTTCTGTTCTTCATCCGAGCCGGCCGCGAAGTCACGGGTGTCGACCTGTAGCGCCAGTCCCGTTTCCAAAAGAGCGATACGCACCTTGAGGCAGAACGGGCAGTTTTCTTTGAGGTAGACGACTGGCTTGAACGTTTTGCGGGTCATTGAATTTCTCTATTCGTTGGGTTGGCTGACGGGAGCGGGCCAAATCGGAAGCTCGAGGCGGTCAGTCCGCCGAAAAGGTCTTTCTGGTGATAGATGGTCGCGCCCGGCTCTTCCTCAGCAGCGCCGACCACCACCATCAGCGGAATGAGGTGATCTTCGCGGGGATGCGCCGCACGGGCGGCGGGCGCTTTTTCCCAACCGATGAGCCGCTCGGTGCGCGTGTCAGTCGGGCATCGCACGAGCGTTTCATGAAGCCAAGCGTCGAAACGGCGCGACGCGACAGCGCCGCTATTGTCGAACATTGCCGACAAGTTGTGGTAGCTGAGCCCGCTGCCAATGAGGAGCACGCCTTCGTCACGCAGAGGGGCGAGCGCCCGGCCGACATTGAGGTGCAACGCCGGATCGTAGCTTGTGTCCAGCGACAGTTGCACTACCGGAATATCCTCCTCTGGATAAAGCGGCTTCATAATACTGAAAGTGCCGTGGTCGTATCCGCGCGTCGGATCAAGCGCGGCATCGACGCCGATGAGACGAAGTAGGTCCCTCACGCGCGCGGCGAGTTCCGGCGAGCCAGGAGCCGTGTAGGCGATCCGGTAGAGATCGTCCGGAAAACCGTGATAGTCGAACAGCATACCGGGCTTAGTACCCGACGAGATCGCAAAGCCCTCCTCTTCCCAGTGCCCGGAAATGACGAGGATGGCCGTTGGCTTGTCGGCAAGCTCGATACGCGTGTCAATGAGTGACTTTTCGAGTTGATCGAAGTTTCGACGGAACTCGCCCGTCATGTAGGGCCAGGGGCCGCCGCCGTGGCTGATAAAATAGGTCGGCAGTCGAAGATCGGTCACCGGGCTATCCTTCTTGCTGTTCACTTCAAACTCGCCGCTTGTGGTGCGGCCGAGGGTGAGCTTTCAGGGAATATCTGATAACGGGGAAATTGATTTTTCCCCTCTGATTGATCAATGTAGTCGTTATTGACGAACCATTTCCCAAATGTTGATGATTCATGGATACACTGACCAGTCTCAAGGTGTTCTGCGCTGTCGCCGAACTGAAAAGCTTCACGGCTGCCGGAGACCGCCTCGGCATATCGAACGCGATGGCAAGCAAACACGTCATGCATCTTGAGGGTCGTCTCGGAAGCAGGCTTTTGAACCGTACCAGCCGTACGGTCAGCCTTACCGAACCCGGGGCCCTTTATTTCAATCATGCCAAGCAGATGCTTGAAGGCTTAGACGAGTTGGAAGCCGCTATCGGCAACGTCACGGTCTCGCCCCGCGGAACTCTTAAGGTCAGTGCACCGGTGTGGCTGGCAAGTCCGAGTTTCGTGGATCTTCTGAAGGAATATGGCCAGCGGTATCCCGATGTGACCCTGGACCTTGATCTAAGCAGCCGGGTCGTCAACCTCGTGGACGAGGGATTTGATCTGGCGCTACGCGCAATGTCATCCAGCCGACTTGATCCGGGCCTGATCGCCCGTCCTCTGGCCCAAATAGACTTTCTTTTGATGGCGGCGCCCGACTATCTGGACCGTACAGGGCGCCCTCAAACGGTGGCCGAGTTGAACGGGCATGCGCTCCTTCGGTTCAATGGCCTCAACATTAGCGACGGTATTTTGCTCAACGACCATAAGGACAGGGATAAAGTTACGTTTCGCAATGTGTTGCTAAGCAGCAACGAGACGGTTCTTCACTTAGCCGCCTTGCGCGGTATGGGCTTGGTTTACCTGCCCAGATGGCTGGCTGAACAGGATTTGAAGGATGGTCGTTTCGAAGTGGTGCTTCCAGGGAGCATCGGACTGAGCAACACCCTCCATGCCGTTTATCCCAGCCGGAAATACCTTTCTGCGAAGATTCGGACTTTCATCGATTTCCTGACCGTGCGTGCACCCAAACTATTCTAAGCCGTAAGCATGCCGTCACCGTTGCTATCTTAACTTAAGCCCATTGGGCCGTGGACCAGTCGCATGAACTGATGATGTCAGATCGCGTGCGCGCCACCGCATAGCATCAATCTTTGCCACACGTCTGTTTAGCATAGTATGTGATACCGAACACAGCGGCCATTCTCGGAAGATCTTCAGACGGGGCTCTGCTCTCCCTAGTCTCACGGTCTTTACATCTTTCGGCAATGGTTGGAAGGTTGGTTCGGTGAACGCGAGCGCTCCTGTGACGCCGGCAGTCCTCTTTGTAAGCCGCAGACGATCGACGCCCGCAGTGCCATGCGCTCGCGAAGCGAGCTGAGATGGTCATCTCTTAGTTTCGTGGCGCGGCAAGAGAACCCTTTCCGTCCCGAATGTGCTAGAAATGCCGGAACCCACTCTCCGTAAGGACAGCGTCCAGCGCCATGTCGTGCGGTTCATCAGGCACTGTTGCCACTTCTTGGCAGTCGAATGCAATACCAATTAATTTCGGCAGATGGCCTTTGTTGCGCAGCCGATTTATGGCCCTGTCATAGTAGCCGCCGCCGTAACCGATCCTGTGGCCGGTTGCGTCGAATGCCGAAAGTGGCACGAGCATTATGTCAGGGTCTAGCTCCGCTGCCTCTGGTCCTGGACCCGTAGTGCCCAAGCCGGTTTCGACGACCGCGATGCCATCGAGCAGTTCCCGGAAGACGATCGTCTTCTTGTCGACGATCGCAGGTAGGCACAGCCGGATGCCGTAATTCTTCAGCCGTACCATCAGCGGTCGGATGTCGGCCTCTGAGCGGATCGGCGAGAAGCCGGACACGATGTTTCCGCGGCCCATCGCTATGACATCGCCGGCATGATCGGCCATCATCAGGCTTGCTTGGATCCGTGCCGTCGGCAGCATCGCATCGCGCAATGCGAGTCGCTCCCGGCGCAGCTTCGCTTTCAACTCCTTTGGTGACATCACGTCCTTTCCTGCCAGTCTTTTCGCTATAGACAAATTAACGGAACCATTTTCCTAAGTGGCACCAAAGTCCATTGCGGGTCAGACTGGTGAACTTATCTGCCTGCTGCAAACCATCATTCAGCGTTTAGGCTTCTTGCAGCCCAATACATCGATCAATTCGATAGAGGGCGGGATTTCTCAACTTCAGCTTCTTTGCCCTCCGGAGGGGCGAACGACGCAAGCTCCATCATGGGTCAGTCTCCTTCGGTTGGCGTCGGAATTCGACTGCTGTCTCTGTAGGGCAAGACGAGATTTGGAGGTATTGCCGCGAGTGTCAGTTTTGGTATCATTCACGCCATGAAGATTGCTGTACTCACCGTCGGTGGCCTCCGAAGTGGTTGAGTTCGCCACCCTGGAATGGGTCGACTGGTTCAACCATCGACGACTTCTGGAGCCCGTCGGCAACATTCTGCCAGCCGAAGCCGAGGAGCAGTATTACACCACGCTGGACGAACCAGCCATGGCCGCATAACTTAAACCGGCCTCCAGCAAACCCGGCGCGGTTCACTATTTGGTATGTTGAGTGCCCCCGCTGGCGACCTGCAACCGCCATTGCTTGACAAGATCTCGCCGATCGCCTGGATAGTGCTCGGACCGGATATCGGCATGGTCAATGCGATCGATGCGGAACGTTCGGAAGTCATGCCGCATTTCGCACCAACTGGCGACGTAACGCTCGTTCTCGATAAACCCCAGCGAGATTGGCCAGATAATGCGTTGCGTCGCTGCACCGCCGACGTCACGATAGAAGATCAGCACTTTGCGCTGTTCAGACATCGCCTGTCGCAGCATCCCCAGATCAACAGGATGAAGTTGCAGCTGCCGTTGGCCAACATAAAATCCGATGTCGTGGAGCTGATGTTGTATCCCCGCCGGGAGCATAGCATCGACCTTCGCAAGCAAATTCTGCGCGGCTCGCGCGAGGCTTTCGTCCGTCTGGTTGCGGACCCATTCGGCACCAAGCTTCAGAGCGTGGAGCTCTTCCTCGGAGAACATCAAGGGGGGCAATAGAAAGCCAGGCTTCAGAACATAGCCGACACCCGCCTCCCCTTGTATGTCTGCGCCCATCGCCTGCAAGCTTGCGATGTCGCGACGGATGGTCCGCAAAGAGACCCCGGCTTCGCGCGCAAGCGCGAGTCCCGCCACCGGTCGGCGGTGGCGGCGGAGAATCTGCAAGAGGTCGAATAGGCGATGGCTCTTTGACATTCGGCAACACTATCGCCACAGGTGCCAGGCGATGCGAAGTATGGTCCGTTTCATGGATACTTATTCGGTACTACCTACCGCGCGAGCGGCAAAGCTACGCAAGTCCTGCGCCAACAGGTCAGGGACTTCCCAGGCACCAAAATGCCCACCATGCGATGCTTCGGTCCAGTGCACAACGTTGAACCAGCGCTCACCCCAGGCGCGGGGTGCCGGAAGGATATCTTTGGGAAATACGATCACGCCGACCGGCACAGAACCGCGTTCGGTCGGCGTCCGCATCTCCGGATCTGCAAAGACCTCGGCATAGAGCCTCGCTGACGAGGTGATCGTCTCGGTTGCCCAGTAGAGGGTGAGGTTGGCACAAAGGCCATCTAATCCATAGGCCTGCTCGATGTCGCCGTCGCTCCAGCTCTGGAACTTCTCAACAATCCACGCAGCGAGGCCAGCAGGACTGTCGTTGAGGCCGTAGCCCAACGTCTGCGGTTTGGTGCCTTGGATCATTGCATATGCGCCCTCAGTGAAATTCCACCACTGCGCCTTGCCCAGAAAAAGCTCCTCATCAGGCGTCGGATCCTGCGGGGGGGGATATTGCGAATGGACGTTGCTGAGATGAACACCAAGGAGTCGGCTCGGGTGACGGCGCCGAATTCGGTCGACGACGAGTCCACCCCAGTCGCTGCCATGTGCCAGGAAACGCTCGTAGCCGAGTTCACTCATGAGGGCAGCGAAGAGGTCGGCTATTTTCGTGCCGTTCATGCCCGGCTTGGTCGGCCGGTCGGAGAAGCCGTACCCCGGCAGTGCAGGCGCCACGACATGGAAGCCGGCCGCCGTAAGGCGCGGGATGACGTCGATGTACTCGAAAATCGAGCTCGGCCAGCCGTTAACCATCAGAAGCGGCACGCCGTCCGATGTCTTTGAACGGGCATGAACTAGATGCAATCCGAAGCCCTCAATGGTGGCGCTGAATTGCGGCAACGCGTTGAGACGAGTCTCGGCTGCACGCCAATCGAAGTGCTCCGCCCAATGATCACACAATCGTCGAAGGAATCCCACTTCCGTGCCACGTTGCCAGCCTTGCTCCTCGACTTGATCGGGCCAGCGCGTGCGCCTCAGGCGCGAACGCAGATCATTGAGGACCTGATCGGGTACGGCAGCTTGGAACGATTGCATGGCGGCTCTCCTTGCCCATGTACTCTACGTTGTTTCGTCCGATGCAGCGGCGGCGGGGCCTGCCGACGGGATGCCGGCAAGCTAGCGCAACACCGGGACAGAATCTGTCACTATATGTTGCGCGGAATATTCAGCTCGCGGCATGGATCATCGAGAAACACTGAGCTGCTTGGTGTGCGCTGTCTGGGGGCCGATCCGCTCGATCGGAAGTCCGGATCCTATCAGCCAATATCGATGGTCTGCCGAAAATTGGTGACTTGTTGACGCGCAGCAGCCGGTTTCGTGCTTTGAAAACGCGAGCGATACTCACCCGGACCGACGGAGATGGTCTTCATAAACGCCCGTCGCATCGCATTAACATCGCCGAAGCCGCACTGACGGGCAATTTTCTGCAAAGGCTGCTGCGTATCCTCCAGCAGCCGCCGCGCCATGTCCGTCCGCGCGGCGGTAATGAACTCCGCCGGTGTGACATCCAACTCCTGTCGAAACACACGCCCGAAATTTCTAACGCTCATCCCCACCTTGCTAGCAATGGTTTCGATTGGCAGCGGGGCGTGAAGGTTTTCCAGAATATAGGACTGCGCTTTCTGAATCAGTGTCGTCTCAGACATTTGGCCCGCCAGATGCGCACTGAATTGCGACTGTCCGCCGGGCCGCTTCATGAACATAACCATGTAACGAGCAACAATCAGAGCCACGTCTCGGCCATAGTCCTCCTCAACCAAAGACAGCGCCAAGTCTATCCCGGCCGTCACCCCCGCAGCGGTAACGAGATTGCCGTCGCGCACAAAAATGGCGTCCGCCTCCAGGTTTATGTCGGGGTAGTCCTTCCTGAACTTCGGGGCACATTCCCAGTGCGTGGTGACCTTCTTACCTTTCAGCAATCCCGCTGCACCAAGGAGGAAGACGCCTGTGCAAATGGACCCGTAACGTCTGACCGTCGGCACGCGGCGGCGCAGCCAAGAGATTACATGCGGATCAATCGCCTGAAAGGAAGGATCTCCTGCGACCAATAATGTATCGATCGGTTCGTCTCGGTCGAAGATCGTTTGGTCCGCAACAAATCGCAACTGACCTGTTCCACCAATAGAAGGTGCGCCGGTAGATATGATCTGAACGTCATATTTCGACATGTCGCCGAGCCTGCGCGCCGCCTCCCAGAACACCTCGGCAGGCCCGACAATGTCGAGAGACTGAACACCTGGAGGTGATAGGATGCCGATTCGCATTAGACCTCTCGTCGTTAATTAGAATGATAACTCATATAGATTGCGGTCGGAATCTGATGATTCCCATTGCTCGCCGAACCTGCCGGCTGTTCATATGAAATGATCGCCGACCAGGTACTCTTGACCAGGCTGCCGCGTGCACGAAAGCTGCCGTATTTGCGAGAAAGAAACTCTGGCAATCTTCAGGCATCGGATTTCTGCCAATCAGACATCGGAACGCTAATCTATGAATGAAACATAGTGATCCATTTGGTGCATCAAAGCAAAGCGCATCAACATCATCGCGCCAAACCGCAATCGTCACCGCGATTCCATCCGGCGGAAGAAGGTTGCCCCAAGGGAACCAATCATTATCCAGAGGAGCAGACTTGTGAGCGCCGCCATGGCGACAAACTGTCTTTCTAAAGCTGCCGGAGCGAGCCCGTGCGAGCCTTCCGGGGCTTGGGGTGCCCCCACGAGATGGGGAGCGGCGACTACAAGCATGGCCAAGGCCACCGTCCATGGCTTTCGCTGGAATATGACCAGAGCGATGGCGACTGCAGTTGAAACCACCGTCGCGATCCACCAAAGTTGGCGTTCCGCTAACGGAGCCGATGGCGTGCCCGGCAACTCGGGCGGCAGTCCGAGCATAGGGGCCAACATCACGCAAGCGAATGCGGCAATACCCCAGCCAAGGCCCTCTCGCCATGTCGGGGTCCTCCCGCACAGAGCGATCAAGCCTACAAGCACCAGCGAATAGCCTATCGAGGTCAGAATGTTGGCGGCGAGTGTGAAAGCAGTCCGCTCGAAGCCGTCCGACGGCTGCCAGCCACCCTCTTCATGCTCATGTTCAGATGCTGCATGCCCGGAGATCGGACTGTCGGCTACTGCGGCTTCGTGGTGATGTCCCTCCCCTGCTCTTTCATAGACTTCTGCCTGAGCGATCAAACGGCTCGTTCCGAACGCTTGAACAGCGGTGATGGCTGGGCCGGCAATCAGTCCTACAAGAACCGATGTAAAAGCGATCGAGCGGAAAAGGGACATTCGGGCCTCCCTCAGTGGCAGGGAAACGCGTTGGCGTGACGGGTGTCATGCGCGGCGTTGTGAACGACCTCGAGATGCGAAAAGCCAACAAACCCGACGATCAGAAAACCGAGGCAGGCAGCCATTGCAGATTGAAGAAGGCGGCTGGTTGAGCCAGACAGAGAGGCCGTATTTACGGATGCAGAGGAAGTCGACATAGGAGTACCCATCCTTGTAAGTTCAAGTTGATTGATCAAGCCGCGAAAGCGGCCATGATCTCTTCAGAATCGACGATACCTGCTTTAACGACCGCCGTTTCGAGAGCAGAGAGGAACTGGTCGTAGTAATTCCATGATGACCTATCTGCCGGATGACTTGCTTCCCAGGCCCCGATTGAGGCGATCAATTCGTCACGAAAATCGTCCCACTCGAAGTAACCGTTCTTGGCAAGCGCAAGCGCCATGCCGAACGACTTCTTTTCCCATTCCGAGCCGAAGCAAAGCGTTCCGTTCGCCCTCGGAGGACTGTCGGATTTCCCCATCATCTCGGTAACTGCGAAATGTTCGAACTGCGTCAGCATGGCTTTTTCCTCATGTCGCTCTGGATACTGCTACGCCCATCATCGCCTCGGGGGTCACGAGCGTCTCCAGTTCGGTCTCGGACATTTCCTCGGTGCCTTCCGGCCGCTCCGGGATAACGAACCAACGAATTTGTGCGCTGGAGTCCCAAACCTTGATCTCGACGTCATTTGCGATCTGGAGGCCGAACTCGTTGAGAACCGCGCGTGGCTCCCTTGCGGCCCGACTGCGGAAGGTGGGGTCCTTGTACCAATAGGGCGGGAGGCCAAGGACCGGCCACGGGTAGCACGAGCAAAGCGTACAGATGATAAGATTGTGAACACCGGAACCGTTCGCCACCGCTCGCATGTGCTCACCTTCAGCGCCGGCCATGCCGGCTGGCAGGTCCAACTCGGCAATTGCCTGTGGCGTGTTCGTAACGAGCCTTTCCTTGAAGGCCGGATCCACCCAAGCGCGCGCAACGATCTTGGCGCCATTGAAAGGGCCCATCTTCGTTGCGAAAAACTCGAGGACGGTATCGACGGTTTTGTCGGTAATGATGCCCTTTTTGATCAGGAGTGCTTCTAAGGCGCGCACCCGCGCGGCGCTGTAGGCCTCTCGATCTTCTCTGTATTTGAAACGGTCAATCATACGATTTCTCCAGGGTGCTCAGGCCGCCTTTGCCGGGGCAACGGCCTCGGCAGCTTCCACATAGTGGGCGTAGAGGTCGGCATAGATTGTGAAATTCGTTTCAGTATTGCCGGGCCAAAGCTCGGAAGGTTCGAAACGGACGCAGTAGACTGGCATTGCAGCGCCGATACCGTCGGCATTGGTGTCACAGAGATAGGTAAAGGCGCCGTCATAGACAGTCTCGACCACGCCAGATTTGTGACGAAGGAACCCGGGGAGACGGGTATGTTCAACACTAGGAACATCCTTGACGGTGACCCGATCGCCTTCGGCGAAAGAATAGGTCACATCGACATCGCGTTTGGGGCTATCGCCTTCCACTAGATAGCGAACAATCCGCGCATCAATCTCTTCAGCGCCTGCAACCGGTAGGGCGGTGTCCGGATTCTGGTAGTAGACTTCGGTGAGGGCGTCGAGCTCCTCGTCGGTTACGTAGCCGTTCGCGATGAAGTAGCCGGAGATGCCTCCAAGCCATTTTTCGTAGTAGCGGTACTTGAAATAGTCGAAGGGATTGAGGGCTTCCGCCCCCTTGCGTAAGTCAGCCCACGTCCAGATCGTTGCAAAGGTTGAGGGTGTCGCCGGCAGCGCTAGCTGCGTCGAGAGCGCCATCATAGCCGTGTGGATACCGAAAATTCTTGTTTCCCACGGTTCGACGAAAACCCGTGTTTCGGTACTGACTGGGCCGAGTCCTTCCAGACCGCCAAGATAATGTTGCAATTTCACTTCTTTGTTCCTTTCTCGGACGGGTTATGCGGCAGCGGATTTGCGGGAGGCCAGCAGGTTTGTTCCCATTTCAGAGATGCGCCCGAAAATTGCGCCAAGAAGCATCGCTGCCATGGCGACAAGAGTGGGCTGGCTGAATCCGGAAGTGGTGATGGTCGTACCGGTCGCGGCGGTAGTGCCAACGAGCGATGCGAATCCGAATACTATCGCGGGAGGAAACCCCAGGATTGGAACCGCCGACACGAGGACCATGGCAGACGTACCCGCCCCGACCAGAATTGCCGCGAATAGTGGATGAGACGGACCGAACTGAATGATCAGCAGCGTGATCGATGCGATGACGATCCCCGTCCAGTTCGATACGATACATTTGATTAGACCGTTCTGCCCACCACCACAGACAAAAAACGATGCCCAGGCTATGAAAGTAACCCAGACGGGCACGGGACAGACCGTAGCGGTGATGTAAGTGTCAATGGCGCCGAGGGCACCAAGGCTGATCATTGCGGCGACAAGTGGAGGCATCGTACTGTTCCCTTCATTATGGTTGGCCGACCCCATTTCAGGAGGCGATGGCGTTTCGGGTCTCCAGGCAGGCGGCAAAGCCGTCACGCAACATGGATTCATCCAGATTGCGACCGATGAAGACCATTTCGCTCAAGGGCAGTTCGGAAGCTGCCCAAGGCCGTCCGGGACGCCCCTCCAACGTCATATGAACGCCGTGAAAGACGTAGCGGCGAGCCTCGTCCACGAAGTGAATAATGCCTTTCAGCCTGAACAGATCTCGTCCCCTCTCCTGAACGAGACCATTGATCCACATATTGAATGCGGCCGGGTTCAGAGGTGCGGTTTCGCGGATCGCGACGCAGCTCACGCGCGGATCGTGCTCATGTTCATGGTCTTCCAGAATCTGGGGATCGATCGCCAGGATATTCTTGAGATCGAAGGCGCCGCGGTCCAGAACCTTCGCGACGGGCACAGCACAGGAAGACGTCCTGATAATCTCCGCTAACGGATTAATCTGGCGGAGCCGACGCTCTGTTTCGGCGAGACTCTCTCCCGGCTCCTGATCAATCTTGTTCAACAGAATGACGTCTGCGAAAGTGATCTGCTCAACAGCTTCTTCTTGAGACAATTGCCAGCCGACATGTCGGGCATCGACGACAGTGACGATTGCATCCAATTGAAGTCGCTGAGACATCTCATCATCAAGAATGAACGACTGGATGACCGGCGCGGGATCTGCCAGACCGGAAGTCTCGATCACAAACCGGTCGATCGGCCGATTAGAGTTCAGAATATTCTTGATCGCGACGATCAGATCTTCGCGAACAGTACAGCAAATGCAACCATTGTTGAGCTCCACAATCTCGTCGCGCGTCTCGACGATCAACTTACCGTCGATCCCAACTTCGCCGTATTCGTTTACGATGACCGCGATGCGTTCGTCGGATCGCTCTGACAATATCCTATTCAAAAGAGTGGTTTTCCCAGCGCCCAGAAAACCCGTCAGGATTGTTGCTTTCAATTTCGTCATGCCCTGCCCTCGCGTACAACTCGGCTATCGCAGGGCACGTAGACCCAGCGGCTAGCAACCTTATTGTTTTCCAGATCTGCCGGTATCGGCTCGGTGAAGGTATTAAGAGGCAAAGGCTCCAGAGAAACAATTAGCCCATCGCATCATCTCCGGCCAATTATATTTCAAAATACGCCAATATATGCCTAAAAATCATGCACGATTAAAAAATAATCTGATGCATAATTTCTAGTCATGCCTTAGCTTGTTGTTTGTTCAACCAATCAGACGAATGGCTCGTTGCATTTCTGGGTAAGATTACCCCTATATACCCGCTTCGAAGTTGCGCCATACTTGACCTAAACCGAGCATCTGCGCCGTGTTGCCGATCTTGGCGGCGATCAAGCAAATCGCTGCCCGCAAGGGAATGCCCACCTTCGCGTTTCAAAACCACCCGCGCGGCTCGGACACGGGGGTTCAGGTCCAATGCATTGGATAAAAAATATTGCTCTTAAAAGGATTTGAACGGGCCGGTGGTGACGCAACCCGATTTGTCCGCTCCATAGTGAGGGCAGCTAAGGAGACCGAGACAATCATTGATGAGTCGATTCGCTGCCAGTGTCTCGACCGGCTACCGCCGGGATGCTCTTTTGAGCCAGAACAGTCGCGGATGGAGTTTCCCCATAAGCTTTTCTATAGGCTGCAGCAAAGCGTCCCATGTGAGCGAATCCCGCATTCCGCGCGACGTCGGAAATCGAAGAGGATGACGTGTTGTTCAATAGCGCGTCTCGTGCAACTTCAAGCCGGATCGTTTGAAGATAAGAGATAGGCGTGGTGCGTCTAAACCGCTTAAAGGCTACCTGTAAGGCCCTTACGCTCGTGCCAACCTCGCGCGCTATGACTGCCACGGCAATGTGGCTTGCGAGATTTGCGCGCATGAATGCGATGGCCCTTTTTACGTGCCAAGGCATCGCGGGCGAGGTGGGCCGCGACTTCCGTCGAAAATGGCTGGCAGTAATGGAATGAAAAAGTGCAATTATCACTGCCTGGAAGAGACTTTTAATAGCCTCCCCTCGAGGCCCATGTCCTTCCGGGGCATCGAGACAATTCCAGATGAACTCAGCGAGCGCCGCCAAGTGTGATCCGCTTGCCGTGGCAAGATCGATCATGCCGTCAAATTTGAAGCCGTCTAGCGCAGATTCCCCGACAGATGCACTTAATTGCCGCTCCAACGTACCCGCCTCGAATGCCAACATGATGCAGTTGGCTTGCTCATGGGCCAAGCGCTCTTTGACGAGGTCGAGATTACTTGAAAAGAAAGCTTTGTTCCGCCTTGTCGAAACGCGTTCCTCGTCGGCTGCTGCTTCAGCATCGTTAAATGCGGGCAAGCACAGGATGAAGATCTCCGATGCCCTGCCAAAAAAAACCTTTGTGTCTAAAATGCAACCTCCACCAGCGACGCCGGTGCGGCCAATGAGAAATTTGTTCCCCTCGATTGAGATCTCGTGTTTACAGCCCCGCGGTTTGATGACGGCTTGATTGAGGCCCGATCGCCCACACAATTCAGGCTGCCCACATCCAGCGGCAGCAATGTCGACTAGCTGCAAGATCTCTTCCTAACGATAAGCAGATATTCGGGCTGGCAGGTGACGTTCTGGCCGCAGCCCCGGCGATATCGTGTCCGTTGCGGATCTCAAGGCAATGATCGGGCCAGTTTGAGGCTGATTTACTACACCGTTGAAAAATATAGACAATACAGCCGACAATGTATCCATTACATAGTCAATTCGACTGACCTTTTGTCGCCTTTCAGAGACGCACAGTCTCATTGTTGGGACGGTGTCAAATTGCAGGAGTGGCATTGTCACACATAGCTGATCCTGGATGCTGCAATTTGGTACACGCTTATGAGGAAAATTGCAGGCAGGTACATTGCTGGCTTTTATTTAATGAATTAAGCGGCCAGTTCTCAACAGTGCACCCGGCTTCGAAATGGAAGCGACACGCTGGAATAGCTTCCCAGCTCACGTTTGAGTGCAAATCCGGCAGCATTTGCAGCGCCTATTGGCGTAACTTCTATCCACATTGCGAGCGTTGTCCACATAGCGTCGTTAAACGATCCGACAATGCTGGCCTCTATCTCTTGTTAATATTTTCCAACTCAACTCTTCGAAGATTGACGGGATGGACTGTGCCGAACTGGATAATTTCCGTGTCAACGGTGTTGATGAAGTCATCCAGGGGGCTGCAAACTTTCTCGAACATTTTCATACCGGAGGGAAGCATGCGTAATATTTCGCTGCGCAGCAAGTTGGTTCTTTTTATATGTGGCCTGACATGCGCGTTGTCTATAACTGCGGCCAGTTTGGTAAAATCTGCTATGGATAACGTGTCTGTAGAGCGGATCAATGCATTAAAGAGCCAGGTGGATATTGCGTACTCCATCATGGATCACTTCTATCAATTAGAAAGCTCGGGAGCGTTGAGTCATGATGCAGCGCTTTCGTCGGCCATCAACGCCATTGAAGCAATCCGCTACGAACCCACCGGCTACATTTTCGGGTATGACTACGATGGTGTGCGCGTACTAATGCCGGATAAAAAAGACGTCGGGACGAACTTCTTGAACACCAGAGACAAGAACGGCACACCGGTCGTTAAAACATTAATCGAGGTAGCCCGTCATGGCGGCGGCTCTTTGCAATATTTTTGGCCGAAGCCGGGATTTCCTGCTGACGAGCAATTTGTGAAGACAGCCTATGCCAGGGACTTTGCGCCATGGAAGATCATATTGGGGACCGGGAGCTACATGGATGATATTCAAAGCAAGATCCAACAAAATTATGAGAAAGCCGGGGTCATTGGCTTATCAGTGCTCGCGGTCAGCGCAATAATCGCTATTTTTCTCCTTAGAAGCATCACTGTACCTTTTTCCGAGATCCGGAAGGCGCTTGGCGCAATAGCTGCGCAAGATATTTCCTACGAAATTCCCTACACCGATCGACCCAGCGAGATTGGCATGATGGCCACGTCGATCAAAACTCTTCAGGACAGAGTTAGAAGGCGGCTGGAGCTGGAGCGGCGCGACACGGAGAACAAACACGTTATCGAAGCCGAACGTGAACAGAGAATGCGTCTCGAAGCGGAAGAGCGAGCCATTCAAGCGCATGTCGTTTCCACAATCAGCAATGCTTTGGAAGCACTGTCCTTGGGCGATCTTACGGTGCGTTGCGCAGACATTGGTGAAAGATATGGTGCGTTACGTTTGAACTTTAATACCGCGATGGAGCAACTTGAATCGGCAATGGCTGTTGTGAATGAGAAAGGCGGGGTTATCTCGACGAGTAAGGACGAAATCTATCGCGCGTCAATCGATCTTGCGCGCCGAAGTGAACTTCAAGCAGCCAACCTCGAAGAGGCATCAGCAGCAATTGATGAACTGGCTGTTGCCGTTCGCGAAACAGCCCGAGGAGCCCATAGTGCAGCATCGAAGGTGAACGCCATCAGTGTGGAGGCCACTCAAAGTGAAGCCATCGTTGTAAAAGCGATCAGCGCGATGGCTGGAATTGAAGACTCCGCGAGAGCAATTTCCAATATCATCAGTGTCATCGATGAAATTGCATTTCAGACTAATCTGCTTGCACTGAACGCAGGCGTCGAAGCTGCTCGAGCAGGCGACAGTGGGAAAGGTTTCGCCGTCGTCGCTCAAGAAGTACGCGAACTGGCACAACGTTCTGCCTCAGCAGCGAAAGAGATAAAAGACCAAATTTCAAAATCGTCGCTTCAGGTTTCTGAGGGAGTAAGTCTCGTTGGTGACGCGGGACAAGCGCTTCAAAGGATATCGAGGCAGATTGAAGAAGCAGATCAATTCGTGGCGAATATTGCTCGGAGCGCCAAAGAACAAGATACCACAATCTCTAGTGTGGCAAGCTCCATCAATCAGCTTGACGTTGCGACACAAAAAAATGCTACGATGGCACAAGCGACCACCGAAATCGCTGCTACTCTTGCAACCGACACTGAAGGTTTCCTCAATCTCATTGCCAAGTTCCGGACGGACACCAGCAACCGATCTGCTGCGTTGAACAAAGCTGCATAGAGCTCCGACTAGGCGACCCCTTGAAGCGTCTCCGACAGCTTCGAGCTGTCGGAGACGTTTGAACGACGACAGAAGGAATTATGCATGCGACCTGCGCACGTAGGGTTTGATTGTACCAACGGCGAAGCTGTCCTGTGCGATATTGTCTTGATCTCGGTGGGATAGATACGGGCCAGCCGGAGCAAACCCTTATCCATTTTAAGTTCAGATCGTAAGCAAGCCCACGGCAGTCGCCTTGTTTTGCCGGTTGGCGATCAGATCGTCGACAACGGCCGGGTCGGCGAGCGTCGATGTGTCGCCAAGTGCGCCGAAATCGTCTTCGGCGATCTTGCGCAGGATGCGGCGCATGATCTTGCCCGAGCGGGTCTTCGGCAGGCCGGGCGCGAACTGGATCTTGTCGGGTGCGGCGATCGGGCCGATCTCGGCCCGCACATGTTTCACCAGTTCCTGGCGAAGCGTGTCCGAACCCTCGTGGCCGGCCATCAGCGTCACGTAGCAATAGATGCCCTGGCCCTTGATCGCATGCGGATAACCGACGACCGCGGCCTCCGAAACCAGATTGTGCGAGACGAGTGCGGATTCCATCTCCGCCGTTCCGAGCCGGTGGCCGGAGACGTTGAGCACGTCGTCGACGCGGCCGGTGATCCAGTAATAGCCGTCCGCATCGCGCCGGCAGCCGTCGCCGGTGAAATATTTCCCCTTATAGGTGGAGAAATAGGTCTGGATGAAGCGCTCGTGGTCGCCGTAGACCGTGCGCATCTGGCCGGGCCAGCTGTCGGTGATGCAGAGATTGCCGTCGGCCGCCCCTTCCAGCACCTTGCCTTCATTGTCGACCAGCTGCGGCTTGATGCCGAAGAACGGCGTGGTCGCCGAGCCGGGTTTCAGGTCGGTGGCGCCGGGCAGCGGCGTGATCATGTGGCCGCCGGTTTCCGTCTGCCACCAAGTGTCGATTACAGGGCAGCGCTTGTCACCGACGACATTGTAATACCATTCCCAGGCTTCCGGGTTGATCGGTTCGCCCACAGTGCCGAGCAGGCGCAGCGACGAGCGCGAGGAGCGGGTGACGAAGTCGTCGCCGGCGCCCATCAGCGAGCGGATCGCCGTCGGCGCCGTATAGAAGATGTTGACCTTGTGCTTGTCGATGACTTCCCAGAAACGCCCTTGATCGGGGAAATTCGGCACGCCCTCGAACATCAGCGTCGTCGCGCAATTGGCGAGCGGCCCATAGACGATATAGGAATGGCCGGTGACCCAGCCGACATCGGCAGTGCACCAGTAGATATCGCCGTCGTGATAGTCGAAGACATATTCATGCGTCATCGCCGCATAGACGAGATAACCGCCCGTCGTGTGCAGCACGCCCTTCGGCTTGCCGGTCGAGCCTGAGGTGTAGAGAATGAAGAGCGGATCTTCCGCCTTCATCTTCACCGGCGGGCATTCCGCCTTCACCGTGGCGATCTCCTGGTGATGCCAGAGATCGCGGCCCGGCGCCCAGCCGGTCTTGCCGCCGGTGCGGCGCACGACCAGAACCTTCTCCACGATCACGTGCTGGCGTGCGGCGATGTGAATCGCCGTATCGGTGTTGTCCTTCAGCGGCACCGGCTTGCCGCCGCGCACGCCTTCGTCGCAGGTGATGACGAAGGTGGATTCACAGTCGACGATGCGCCCAGCCAGGGCCTCCGGCGAGAAGCCGCCGAAGACGATCGAATGCACCGCGCCGATGCGGGCGCAGGCAAGCATCGCGTAAGCCGCTTCCGGGATCATCGGCATGTAGATGGTGACGCGATCGCCCTTCTTGACGCCGTGTTTCTTCAGAACGTTGGCCATCCGGCAGACGTGCTCGTAGAGCTCGTTATAGGTGACCTTCTTGTCGATATAGGGATTGTCGCCTTCCCAGATGATCGCCACCTGGTCGCCATTGGTCTTCAGATGACGGTCGATGCAATTGTAGGAGACGTTGGTCTGGCCATCCTCGAACCATTTGATCGAGACCTTGCCGGTAAAGGAGGTATTCTTGACCTTGGTATAGGGCTTGAACCAGTCGATCCGCTTGCCGTGTTTGCCCCAGAACTTGTCCGGGTTCTCAATGCTCTCCTCGTACCATTTCAGGTACTTATCCTTATCGATCAGGGCGCGCGCCTTTACCGGCTTCGTGACCGGATAGATCTTCTCCGACATGGAACTCCTCCTCCCAATTTGATTTTTTTGTTGGCAACTGCTCTCATGTCCGCCGCAGCTCTCTCGTCGCTGGGCACGATTGCACTGGCCAAACAATTTGCTTTACGGGCATTTTGATAAGAAGCCCGGAGGGCTCCGGGCTACTCAAGAGTGATCAAAGGCGGTTAAACCGGGTTGACGCCTTTGCAGTCAGGCGCGACCTTGCAGCAATCACGTTCTCAGGTCGCGCCCGCGCGTCTCAGGCAGAAGGAAGGCACCGACCACGGCCGTCAGTCCGGCAAACGCCACTGTATACCAAAGACCGCCGAAAATGTTGCCGGTCGCGATCACCACCGCCGTGGCGACGAAAGGCGCGAAGCCACCGATCCAGCCATTGCCAAGCTGCAGGGCGACCGACACGCCGCTATAGCGGATGCGGACGGGAAAGAGCTCGACCAGAAGCGCTCCAAGAGGCCCATAAACCATCGTGGCCAGGAACACCAGCGTGAACAGGATCGCGACCACCATTGGTCCGTTCGGTTGAACCGGTGCTTTAGCATCGGGCATTCCGCTTGCGGTCAGAGTGGAAAGCAATTCGGCTTCGTTGAATGGCTTCATTTCGCTATCGTTCACTTGAACCCGAAGGGGCTCCGCGTCGATCTTAACCGTGTAAGGAACCGCACGAGCCGTCAGAAGCGCCTTGACCTTCTGGCATCCACTGGTCGCTTGCGGGCTGAACAACTGCCCGATGAACGATTGATCATGGTTGCAGTCGTTGCCAACAAGCAGAACTGACGTCTTTGCACGGAACTCCGCCAGTGCCGGATTACCGTAGGTTCCGAGCGCCTGGAACAGCGGCATGATCAGCAAAGCAGACAGCGCGCAACCAGTCACAACGATCCATTTGCGCCCTATCCTGTCGGAAAGCCACCCGAAGAATAGGAAAAATGGTGTGCCGAGGGTCAACGCGACCAGAAGATAAAGGTTGGCCTGATCAGCTGTCATCTTCAGCGTGGTTGTCATGAAATAAAGGCTGTAGAAGTGGCCTGTGTACCAGACGACCGCCTGACCCGCGACGACGCCGAAGATCGCGACGAGCACGAGGCGCAGGTTCCTCCCATCACCCAAGGTCTCGGCTATCGGGTTTTTCGATCCTTTGCCTTGAGCCTTCATCTCCTGGAAGACTGGCGATTCGTGCAGTTTCAGCCGAATGTAGAGCGAGAGGATCAAAAGGAGCATCGAACCGATGAAGGGCAGGCGCCAGCCCCAGCTTGCGAAAGCCTCGGGCGACATCGAAGACCGGCAGAGGACGATGACGATCAGCGAAAGAAACAATCCGAGCGTCGCCGTGATCTGGATCCAGCTCGTCATAAATCCGCGCCGATTGACGTCTGAATGCTCCGCGACATATGTCACGGCGCCACCAAACTCACCGCCAACCGCCAAGCCTTGAAGCAATCGCAATGAGACCAGCAAAGCCGGTGCAGCCCATCCGATCGACTCGTAGGTGGGCAACAGGCCGATCGCGGCCGTTGCAAGTCCCATGACCAACATGGTCACAAGGAAGGTCTTTTTTCGGCCGACAAGGTCGCCGAGCCGGCCAAACACCACGGCGCCGAACGGCCGAAGGACGAAGCCGGCACCAAAGGTGGCCAGGGCCGCAAGCAGGGCCGCAGTTTCATTGCCTTTAGGAAAGAACAGCGTACTGAAGAAGGCAGCAAGCGAGCCGTAGATGAAGAAATCGTACCACTCGAAAACGGTGCCTAGAGCTGCCGCAAAGACGGTGCGAACCGTATTGCGATCCCGATTGGCCGCTTGCGGAGCGGCCTTTGAAGTAAGGTCATGAACGGACATGTGAGCCTCCCACTCAGATGGCTGGCTGCGAGAGGCTTTTACCCCTCACCAGCGATGATTGATTGACGTGGTCCTCAAGAAAGGTCTCGAGAACGCGATTGAACGCCTGCGGCTGTTCGAGCATCGGGAAGTGACCGGCATCTGCGATGATCTCCAGGCGGCTTTCGGAAATTCCCTTCGCGAGAACGACGGACTCGGAAGGAGGCGTGATGATGTCCTCGTTTCCGACCACTACCAGAGTGGGCACGCTGATGTCGTGGAGATGGGCGCGGCTGTCCGAGGCGTTGAGGGAGGCAATGGCCTCCCGCGCGACGAAAGCCGGCGTCTGGGCAACCTCTCCCTTGGCAAAGGCAACCAATTCATGGCTTGCCCCCCTGCCGAAGGAGCGCTCGATGACATTCTGGCTTGCCTGGACGACGCCAAGTTCATCGATTGCCTTAAACACATTGTCGACGTTGACGTCTTCTCCAAGTCCGTGTGGCGTCGCGCCGACGAGCACAAGCGCCTGCACCCGTTGGGGATGGCTGAGAGTGAAGCTCTGTGCCACCGTTCCACCCATGGAGAGGCCTATGAGAACGGCATTTTCCAGCGCGAATTCCCGATAGACGCCGAGAACATCATCCGCAAAGGCCTCGATCGTGTAGCTGCGAGCGTCTGGCCTTGGCGAAACACCATGGCCCGGCAGATTGATGCGGATGACCCTATATTTGGCCGAGAAGGCCTCAACTTGTTCGCGCCAAAATTCCGCTGTCGTCGTGAACCCGTGCACGAAGATGAGCGGCGAACCCGCTCCCGATACGTGAACTATCGTATCGCCAATTGTGTAAGTTTCGGTATGTACCATATTGCTCCCCATTCTAGGTTTCTACGCCTTTGACTTCGCAAGGCTTGGGCCAATTCGAAAGCACGAACGATCTGATGGCGTAAATAATTAATATCGCTTTTGAATCCCTCTCTCCTTTGGGACCTGGTACGACCGTGACCAACTGGATCGTTTCTGACTGTCACGATGCCGCGACATATTTTGTCTCGCCTTTGAGACATATGGGCAGTATGCTGCTCTTCATAAAAATCCATTGAGACGCCTAGGCAGGTTTAGATGACACTTCCGGAGTGGTTCGCGGGCTCGCCAGAAGAAGCCGATTTCCTCCGACTGGTGCTGGATCATGTTTCGGACTGTCTCGTTGCCGTCGATACGGCAGGGACGATCGTTTTGATCAACGAGCCCTACTGCCGCCTACTCGGCGGCGAGGCGGACCACTTTCTGGGGCGACACATAACAGAAGTAGTTGGGCCGCAGACCAAGCTTCACCATGTCGCCCGCGGGATCGGTACTCATGTCGGCTACCCGCTCGACGTTCGCGGGCATAAACTAGTGACGAAGCAGGTTCCGGTCCTGCGGGATGGTAGGATCATCGGTGCCGTCGGCCTGGCGTTGTTTTCCGACTACGATGCCTTGAAGAAGACGTACAGCCGAATCTCGAAGGCAGAGCTTGCCATGCCGCAAAGGCCGAAAGCGTGGCAATCGCGCTTCGGCTTGGATGATATCTTTGGGATCGGCAAGCTTATGGAATCCTATCGGGATACCCTCAAGCTGGCGGCGGCTTACGACCTGCCTGTCATAATCCGTGGCGAGACAGGCGCCGGCAAGGAATTGGCCGCGCACGCCATCCATGCGATTTCGGAGAGGAGCACCGCCCCCTTTGTGTGGGTTAACTGCGCTTCCATCCCGAGCGAACTTATTGAAGCCGAGCTCTTCGGATATGAAGGCGGAGCCTTCACGGGTGCGCGCAGCCAGGGCAAGCCTGGAAAATTCGAGCTTGCGACCGGTGGCGTACTTTTGCTCGACGAAATCGGGGACATGCCGCTCGCGCTCCAGGGGAGTTTGCTCCGCGTCCTGCAGACCAACGAAATCGTGCGGGTGGGTGGCGTAAGTCCCGTGAGCGTCGATTTGCGCATTATCTGCGCCACCAACAAACCCCTTCCCGAGTTGGTTCAAACGGGTCGTTTCCGAGAGGACCTTTATCACCGTCTTAATGTGCTGCCGATAGACGTGCCGCCGCTGCGAGCAAGGCAAGATATCCTGTACCTTGCAGAACGGTTGCTGACAAGCATCGCGGACCGGCTGGGAAAGCCGGTCCCAGATCTGACGGCGCAAGACTGCAAACTGCTTGCCGCCTATGCATGGCCGGGTAATGTTCGTGAACTGGAAAACGCGCTGACGCGGATGATCGTCACCGGCAAGCTGTCGCTACCCATGGCCTACGTCTCGACCACCACGCCTCCTACCGATCCAATGAATCTGCTAAAAAGCAGGCTTCGATCGCAAACCGTTTCCGAAATTGAGTCCGCTCTTACAGAGACTCAGGGAAATAAACGGCGCGCGGCAGAACTGCTCGGCATCAGCCGTGCGCACCTTTATCGCCTGCTGAAGGAACGGGTCGACTAAATACGCAGCTCGATGTCACACCTGTGGAAGTGCGTCATTGCCCGCGATAAGAGGGTTGCCACCGTCGGGCTTTACAATGCTCATCCAAAATTCATTCCTGCGCTTGGTTGAGCTGCTGCTGCACTGCTCGATATGCATATCTTGGCAAGCTAGGTTTACGTGTTTGCGACGATGGCTCACCAAATCGTTTTCTATAGGTTTCCCAAAACCGCCCGAAATTGCGAAAGCCCCATTTCATTGCGACGTCTGTAACCGCCTTTCTGGATACCCTTGAAGAAGTTCGTAGCGGGCCTGCACCATTCTTATCTCCCGGAGACGGCGCCGTATTTCGGAGCGGGCGAAATCCTTGCTGTAGCGTGCGAATGTTCACGTTCGCTCCGAGGGCGACTTCGTTGATAAGCGTCCGGTGAACCTGCCTTTGAGTTTTCCGGCGAACGCCGGAAGTTACGTCACTATTCTAATTCCGTCATTAGAGATGTCGTCAGGGATCTGAATCTGGCGTCGAAGCTGCGCATTCAGCCGATCTCATCGATCCCATTGGACCCCCAGGCGTCTCAGGCCGAGGTTTGTACTATCGGTGAGCATGGCCGGCCGGATCGCTTTCGATGCGGGAGTCGCCGGAGGTGGACGCCCCAGCAGTGTACCTGTCGTAACGAAGGGCGCTAATTGATCACTTCAAGCCGATTTGAGCGCTATAGTCCAGAAAGCCGCAATACCGCAGCATTTTGCTGCAATATTGCGCACATTGCGCATATCAAGCGCCTTTTTACGCAACGACCGGGATTTTTTGGATTGCATCAGCCCAATTCAGCGGCTGGATTGCTGCGATATCGCAGCCAGCCGCTGTGGGAAGGAGACGATCCCTTTCAACAGCAGGACGACAAAATGACCAAACCAAAACTATCCGCCACTGAACTCGATACCCTCCTGATCGATTGGATCGATGGAGACGGTCACCTCGCGGCGATTAATGAGGTCGAAGCTCGCGAACTGGGCATCGAGGTCACGGGCAATGTGCCGTTGGAGCGCGTCTACAGTAGCACTTCCGCCCAACTGCTGAGAGCTATTGCTCGCGGCGAGCAGCCTGCTGACGCAAGCTTTCCCGTTTGGGTAAACTCCCCGCGTTACAATGAAATTCCGATGATCGCGAGTGTGTTGCCTGACGGGCCGCGGGGCCTTGCCGTCGTCAAGCAAGCCCTTTCTCCAAGCGTTCTCGGCATAGGTCCCGAACTGATCGAGCGCGTGGAAATCCTGTCCCAGATGATAGGCGCCGCCACCGAGGCATGCTGGTGCATCGAGTTCCTAGAGCCAGTGGACACGTCCCTTGCCGAAGAAGAAATCGTTGACCGGATCTTTTCCAATGAGAGCCGCTGGCGGGCCTGTAACGAGGCGATGGCCAGGCTTTATCGCGTGCCGGAAGGTCTCGATTTCAACATCCAGCCCGTGTCGCGTTATTTCCCCGATACCGACATCAACCGTCAGATGATCCGCGATCTGGTTCGCTCGAACTACAGGCTCGACCATGCCGCCGCCGTCGACCGTCGGCACGACGGCAGCGAGATGATGGTCGAAAACGATTTTCGCGCCGCGATCAAGGACGGGCTTCTCGTGCGGCTGTGGGGAACGACACGCGATATCGGCCCCTACAAGCAGCGCGAGCAACAGCTTTCGGACCGAGCCGATACGATGCTCGATATCCTGAGTGCCACACCAGATCCCATTCTGGTCATCTCGGAAAATGGCATCGTGCTGGCGGCCAATCCGGCAACGGAGGCTGCCTGGGGGCGCAGCGCCGAGCAGATTCTCGGTCGCCCTATTCAGGAATTCGTCGAGACGCGGAACGCAACCGACAAGCTCAGGCAAGCGGCCCTCGACGCTGACGAGAGCGAACTCGATCTCGGCATGATTTCGGCCGATGACAACCGCGACATCTGGCGCTTTCGCTCAGCCTTGATGGAAGGTGAAACCAGACGCTACGTCTTGACGGCCCGACGCAAGACGAAACGCCGAACGCGCCGACTCGCAGAGGAGGCCGTGTGATGAAATTCTATGCCAACGACGTCGCCAGCCTTTCCCACCGCCGCCTGCGTCCCGCCTTCATCGATGATTCCCAGTTCGGGAGCTTTCTTGAGGCGCTACCGGATGGCGCCGCCGTTATCGAAGCCGATGGCCGCATCAAGTTGGTCAACGGCAAGCTGGAACTTCTGCTCAATCTTGCCCGTGGCGACCTGGTCGGCTCCGAGCTTGCAAAACATGCCAGGACCGCTGGCCCGGTAATCCAGAAGCTTTCGACTGCGCTGCAGCAACTGAAGCGCATCGAGGTTTCAGGAACGCTCACGTCGCAACGCAGCGTCGTTGCCACCCTAAACATCCTGCGCACAGCCGACGGCGGCGCGTATGGCGCCCTGCTCACCATGCGTGAAGCGGGTCGCCAGTCGCGCAACGAAGTCTCGGAGAACTTCCGGTTCCAAGCCGAAACCGGCAGCGTGACGCGCGGGAGTTTCGTCAGGTCGCCGGATATCGATGCGATCGTCAGAAAGGCTGAAACCGCGCTCGACCGCGGCGCAAACGTGCTTCTGACCGGCGAAACAGGAACCGGCAAAAGCGAAATCGCCCGTCGGATCGGAACGGACAAGGAGGGTAGGCCCTTCGTGCATGTCCGTTGCGGCCTGCTTTCGGACGGACAGTTCGATGCCGAAATGTTCGGGATCGAGCCGGGCTCCACCCTGGACACATCGACACGCGGGAAACTCGGTTATGTCGAGGCAGCCGATGGCGGCATTCTCTTCCTCGACCAGGTGAGCGATCTTTCGATTGCTGCCCAGTCCAAGCTGGTCGCCTTTCTCGAAACCCAGACCTTCAGTCGGCTGGGATCGGCTCAGCGGCGTCAGGTACGCATCAGGATCATCGCCGCCACGAACGAGAACCTCGTCGATCTCGTCTCGGCTGGCATCTTCCGCAGCGATCTTTACTATCGCATCGCCGTCATGCCGTTCGAGTTGCCCCCCTTGAGGGAGCAGCCGAACCTGATCGACGCTCTCATCGACCACCACCTTCGCAGTCTGAATCTCGGGCGCAAACCGCAACTGCGACTGTCTGCCGAGTTTCTCGCTAGGCTGCGCGGCCACTCCTATCCCGGCAATGTTCGGGAGCTCGCCAATATTCTCGAACGGGTCGCAGCCATTGCCACCGATGTAGCACGCGCCGAGCATTTCATCGCCCCGGTGCCGCTTGTGGAGGCCCGGCTGCCGGCAGCAGGGCCGGTGACGCCGTCTACATCTCAATCTGCAGAGATCGCCACGGCGAGCTTCAAGGATCTGGTCCAGGAGTTCGAAGCCTGGGTCCTGGAAAAATCCATCACAGAAAATGGAAGCAAGAGAAGTGCCGCGAAGGCGCTCGGCATCGATATCGCCACCGTCATCAGGAAGACGAGACGGAAGGCGATGAACGTCAACACCACTAAAGGGGAATAAACATGGGAACACTCGGCAAATCCGCCATACTCTTACTGACCAGCGCAAGCCTCCTGTCGCAGGCCTTTGCCGCCTCGGCCGCCGAACTCAATATTCTTACCTGGGAAGGATATGCGGCCGAGAAATTCATCTCGAAATTCGAGGCCGGTTCAGGCTGCAAGGTAACGGCATCCTATGTTGGGTCCAATGACGATTTCGCTGCCAAGCTCGCAGCCGGCGGAGGCGTCTATGACATCATCACCCCCTCGCTCGACACCGTCCCGATGATGCGGCTCGCAGGCTTCGTCCAGCCGATCGACACGTCGAAGGTCGAAGGTCATGACAGCATCTACCCGGAATTTTCGAAATCCGGCGACGTCGTGGCGGACAACGCCACCTGGGCCGTGCCGCTGATCTGGGGTTCTGTGTCGCTGATCTATCGCCCCGACAAGTTCACGGGCACCCCGGATTCGATCGGCGTCCTCTTCGATCCTGCCAACAAGGGCAAGATCTCGATGTGGGACGACAAGTCGGCGATCTATTGGACCGCCCGCTACCTCGGCTACACCAATGTCTTCGATCTGACCGATGAACAGTTGGAAGCGGTCAAGGCCAAGCTCGTCGAACAGAAGCCGCTGGTGCGCAAATACTGGGCGTCGGCAGGCGAGTTGACCGAACTGATGGCAAATCAGGAGGTCTTCGTTTCCAACGCTTGGACCGGCCTCACCAGCAAGGACGTCAACAACCTGAAAAAGGGTTTCCAGGTGGCGGAATTCACGCCGAAGGAAAAGGCCGAGGGCTGGATGGATTCGATGATGCTGGTGAAGGACACGCCGAACGAAGACTGTGCTTACAAATTCATGTCCTTCATGCAGTCGGCCGACGGCCAGTGCGGGATTGCCGAATCCACCGGCTACTTCCCGGTCAACCCGAAAGCGGTCACCGGCTGCATGGACGACCAGATGAAGAAGGAGCGGCAGGTCGGCAATGTCGAGTTCGTGAAAAGCCTCGTCATGTGGCAGCAGCCGAAGCGCCTCGACAAATATCTGGAAGTCTGGAATGCCGTTAAGGCGGCTCCCTGATTCACCACAGGAGGCGCCATGCCTCGCGCGCTGGCGCCTCCAAAAACAAACGAAAAGCTCGTGGGGAACGCATGACCTCCAAACCGATCGTGGCGCTGGCCGACGTCACCAAGACCTATGGAATTTTTACGGCGCTGCACGCCACCGATCTCAATATTGCCGAGGGCGAGTTCGTCACCCTGCTCGGCCCTTCCGGTTGCGGCAAGACGACCACGCTGCGGCTGATTGGAGGCTTCGAGCAGGCAAGCACCGGTCGGGTCGCCATCGACGGGAAGGATGTCACCAACAGCCCGCCCTTTCACCGGCCGGTCAACACCGTGTTTCAGGATTATGCGCTCTTTCCGCATATGAGCGTTGCCGACAACATCGGCTATGGCCTCAGCGTCAAATCCAACAGCGTACCGAAATCCGAGCGCACCAGCCGAGTGAGCGATGTGCTTTCCATGGTCGGGCTGGAGGGCATGGCGCACCGCCGTCCTGGTCAGCTTTCCGGCGGCCAGCGCCAACGCGTCGCTATGGCCCGCGCTATCGTGAGAAGGCCACGGGTTCTGTTGCTCGATGAACCCCTCTCGGCGCTCGACGTCAAACTGCGCGAAGGCATGCAGGTGGAATTGAAACGCCTGCATCGCGAGCTCGGCATCACCTTCGTCATGGTAACCCATGACCAGACCGAAGCCCTGGCGCTTTCCGACCGCATCGTGGTGATGAATCAGGGCCGCATTGCCCAGATCGGCTCGCCCACCGATCTCTACGACAACCCGGCAAGCCCCTATGTCGCCGACTTCATTGGCGCGACGAACCTTATCGACGTCGAGATCAGCGGTCAGGATAGTGGTGCGGCCACCTTCCGCCTCGGCAACGGCTCAAACATCCGCAGCAACCGCGGTCGGTCCGTAAAGTCCGGAAAAGCAACCATCGGCATCCGCCCCGAGAGACTGCGGACCACGCCAACTGACGGTTTCAACGTGCTGGATTGCACCGTGCTGGAAAGTCTGTTCCACGGCGACCGGCTGCGGTTGGAGCTTGGTATCGACGGCATCGGCAAGCAACTGTTTGCCGAATTGCCGCGCTTAGCCGCCTCGTCCGCCCAAGACTTCGCCCCGGGCAGAAAAGCGACTTTTTACGTCGATCCGGCCGACGTGCTGGTGTTTGCGGGGGACGTGCCATGATGCTGACGCGCCGCACGTTTCCGGGCTTTGCCGCCCTCTTCTCGTTTCCACTGGCCTGGGCTCTGCTGCTTCTGATCGTGCCCTATGGCATCATGATTTCGGTTGGCTTCTGGACGCGGCAATTCCCGCTCTTCTACCCGGATTTCCAATTCGGAAACTACGCCCAGATCTTCTCCGATCCGCAATATACGACGGTCATCCTGCGCACGCTGAAGATCGCCTTCATCGTCACGGTTTGCGCGCTGATGCTCGGCTATCCGCTCGCGTATTTCCTCGTTTTCACGATCCGTTCGGCAGCGCTTCGCAATGGGCTCTACATGCTGGTGATCGTGCCGCTCTGGGTGTCCTACCTGCTGCGCGCATATACCTGGAAGATCATCCTCGGCACAGACGGCGCCCTCAATTCGCTTCTCGTCTCGACCGGCATCGTCGATGCCCCGCTTGATATCTTTCTCTACAACCAGACTGCGATGGTAATCACGCTGGTCTATATCTTCGTGCCCTTCATGGTGATGCCGCTGTTTACGGTGCTGGATAATATTCCAAAGCGCCTGATCGAAGCCTCCGAAGACCTCGGCGTCGGGCCGTTCATGACATTCTGGAAGGTCATTTTTCCGCTTTCCCTCGGCGGTGTGATTGCTGGCGCGACCATGACCTTCTGCCTTTCTTTCGGGGATTTCGTGGCACCCGTCCTCGTCGGCGGCCCGGACGGCACGATGGTCGCCAACCTTTTGCAAACGCAGTTCGGCGCGGCTCTCAACTGGCCGCTCGGCTCGGCGCTCGCCACCCTCGTCCTAATCTTGGTGCTGGTGCTTTTGCAGATTTCGACCCGGCTCGATCGGGCCGGCCATATCGATCTGACGTGAGGAAAAAACCATGCATTCTCTGAGATGGTGGCAAAAGGGCATGGTTGGTGTGAGCCTGGGTGTGCTCGCCTTCCTCTACCTGCCGATCGTCATGTTGGTGATGTTCTCCTTCAACGACAGCAAGGTGACATCCTTCCCCCTCGCCGGCTTTACGCTGCATTGGTATGAGGCCTTTCTTGCAAACGACCAGATCCTGCAGGCGCTTTGGAACAGCCTGATGGTCGCCGTCTTCGCAACGGCCCTCAGCATCGCCATCGGGGTTATGGCGGCCCTGGCGCTCGACCGCTATCAGTTTCCAGGAAAGCGGCTTTTCCAGAACGCCATCCTGCTGCCGCTCAGTCTGCCAGGTATCGTTACCGGTATCGCCATGCTGAACTTCTACAAGCAGATCGGCATTCCGCAGAGTTTGGCAGCTGTGATCATCGGCCATGCGACAGCCCTTCTCGGCGTTGTCGTCTCGCAGGTGATGGCGCGGCTTGCCAAGATCAATCGCCGTCAGTTTGAAGCCTCCGCCGATCTCGGCGCTACGCCGGTCGAAACCTTCCGCCGGGTCACGTTGCCCGCCATCCGCAGCGCCGTTATCGGTTCGGGCCTGCTCTGCTTCACGCTGTCCTTTGACGAAATTCCGGTCACCTACTTCCTGACGGGCCGCGAAGTGACATTGCCGATCTACATCTACTCCACCCTCAGGCGCGGCATCACGCCGGAGATCAATGCGATCGGCACAGTCATCGTTGCCGTCTCCTTCATCCTCATCATCCTGTCGATCACGCTGCTGCGTGAGCGCGATCAATCCTAGTTCATCCAAGGGAGAAACATCATGGACGCATCGACCTACACTCACGATTTCTGGCGTGGCAAAGCCTCGTCGCTGAACTTTCGCACCCAGCATTTCATCGACGGCGCCTATGTCGCCTCGGCCGACGGCCGCACCTTTCCGAGCATCAACCCGGCGACCGGCCAAACCATTATCGACGTCGCCCGCGGCGCGGAAGCCGAAATCAATCGCGCCGTCGCCGTCGCACGCAAGTCGTTCAAGTCGGGTTCCTGGTCACGCATGGACCCGCGCGCCCGCATGGCCGTGCTGGAGAAGTTCTCTAGCCTCATCGAAGCCAATGCCGAGGAATTCGCTGTCCTGGACAGCCTCGACATGGGCAAGCCCGTCATGGACATGATGAACATCGACATCCCCGGCTCGGTCACCAGCCTGAAGTTTTTCGCCGAGACCGTCGACAAGATCGAGGGCGCCGTCACCAACACTGCTGCCAACGCCCTTCACTATATTCTGCGCCAGCCGCTTGGCGTCGTCGGCATCATCGTGCCGTGGAACTATCCATTGATGATGGCCGCCTGGAAGCTCGGTCCGGCCCTGGCCACTGGCAACTCCGTGGTCTTGAAGCCTGCCGAGCAGTCGCCGCTTTCGGCCAATCTTCTCGCCGAACTCTTCATTGAGGCGGGCGGCCCTTCAGGTGTTCTCAACGTCGTCCACGGCCTCGGCGAAGAAGCGGGCAAGGCGCTGGCGCTGCATAACGACGTCGACAAGATCGCTTTCACCGGCTCGACGGAAGTCGGCAAGCTCCTGATGATCTATGCCGGCCAGTCCAACATGAAGCGGGTGACGACCGAATGCGGCGGCAAGACCCCGCAGATCATTCTCGGTGATTACGACGATCTCGACACGGCCGTCACCTACGCCGTCAACGGCATCTACGGAAACCAGGGCGAGGTCTGCAACGCCGGATCGCGGATCCTGGTCGATAAACGTATTCACGATGATTTCGTCGAGCGCTTCGCAGCCCGGACCCGGGAGAATTTTGTGCTTGGCGATCCGCTCGACCCGTCGACCACCATCGGCCCGCTCGTCACCGCCTCGCATCAGAAGCGTGTGCTGAATTATATCGATATCGGCCGCAAGGAAGGCGCCGCGCTCAAGTTCGGTGGCGGCACATTCAGCTCGGCCCCGGCCGGCGCCTATGTCGAACCGACACTATTCACCGGCGTCAACAACACGATGCAAATCGCCCGTGAAGAAATCTTCGGCCCCGTGGCTGCCGTCATCCCGGTCAACGGCGTGGAGGATGCGATCGAGATCGCCAATGACTCGATCTACGGCCTCGCCGCCTCGATCTGGACCCGCGATATCTCGAAAGCCCATATCTTCGCCCGCGATATCGAAGCCGGCGTCGTCTGGGTCAACTGCTTCGATCACGGCGACATGACCGCGATCTGGGGCGGCTACAAGCAGACCGGCAACGGCCGCGACAAGTGCCTGGAAGCGCTTACGCAATACAGCCAGACCAAGTCGGTATGGGTGCACCTCGGCTGACGACTGCCATATCGCCTGGGCAGCGCGCTCTGCCCAGGCGGATTCAAATTGCCGGACCCGGCCCGATCCCGATCAACGACACTGGACTTCAACCATGACCGCTTCAGCAGACCTGTACTCCCGTCAGAAGGCCGCCGTCGCCGCCGGCGTCGGAACGCGTGCCATATTCGCAAAAAATGCTCAAAACGCCGAGCTCTGGGATGTGGACGGCAAACGTTTCATCGATTTTGCCGCCGGGATTGCCGTCAACAATACGGGCCATCGCCATCCGGCCGTCATGCGCGCCGTCGCCGATCAAGCCCAACAATTCACCCATACCTGCTTTCACGTTGCCCCTTATGAGGGATATGTCAGGCTTGCCGAGCGACTGAACAGGATCGCGCCGACAGGCCATGACAACCGCACGATGTTGGTAACCACGGGCGCCGAAGCGGTGGAAAACGCGGTCAAGATCGCCCGCGCCTATACGAAACGGCCCGGTGTTATCGCATTTTCCGGCGCTTTCCATGGCCGTACCATGCTTGGTATGGCGCTGACCGGCAAGGTCATGCCCTATAAGAGGAATTTTGGCCCCTTCCCTGCCGAAATCTATCACGCGCCGTTCCCGACCCCCTTCCTCGGCGTCTCCACGGAGGAGGCGATCGCCAGCCTTGAGCGCCTGTTCGCAGCCGATATCGACCCCGAGCGGATTGCGGCCTTTATCGTCGAGCCTGTTCAGGGCGAGGGCGGCTTCAATATTTCTCCGAATGAATTCCTTGTCCGCTTGCGCGAGATCGCAGACAGGCACGGTATCGTGCTGATCGCCGATGAAGTGCAGGCCGGCATGGCGAGAACGGGCAAGATGTTCGGGTTCGAACACTCCGGCGTCAAACCCGATCTCGTGACCATGGCAAAAGGCCTCGCCGGCGGCTTCCCGCTGTCGGCCGTTACCGGCAAGAGCGAGATCATGAACGCTGCGCACGCGGGAGGACTGGGCGGCACCTATGCGGGAAATCCGCTGAGTGTCGCGGCCGCCAACGCAGTCCTCGACGTCATCGGTGACGAGCAGCTTTGTGAACGCGCGACCGAAATCGGTCGTCGCATCACCGACCGCTTGACGTCTCTTGCATCGCGACAGGGAATGGAACGGATTGGCGACGTGCGTGGTCTTGGCGCCATGGTCGCCTTTGAGCTCGTCGAGGATCGCCAAACGAAAACAGCAGCGCCTGCAATCACCAACCGTATCGTCGCGGAAGCCGAAGCACGCGGGCTCATCCTGCTCTCATGCGGAACTCGCCTGAACGTGATCCGTCTGCTGCCGCCCCTGACGATCGAATGGGATATCCTTTCGGAAGGCTTGGACATCCTGGAGGCGTCGGTCGAGGCAGCATTCTCCGCGTCGTTGAGCCCGGTGGCAGCATAGGGCTCGGGACCTGGATGTCGGCAAATAGCCGGCATCCTTTCCCGTCTCGCTCCGGAGATTCAGGAAATTCCCGATAGGGTCTCGGTCGCCAACCAGACGCGGAAGGCTTCAAGCGGCGGGTAGTTGGCCCGTGATTGCGGCCAGACCAGCCAGTAGGATCCAGAGCCCGGCACCGATCTTTTCAGGACCGGCGCCAGCCGCCCTTCGCTTATCTCGGTATCTGCGAGATAGTCCGGAAGAAGAGCCACGCCGAGCCCGGAGATCGCCGCCTGCGTCATCGTCGCGAACTGGTCGAAAAGCATCCCCGTCACGCTTGCCGGTTCCGCTCCCTGAGCGGCAAACCAGATCCTCCAAGCGGTCGGCCTGGTTTCCAGTTGCAGAAGCGGCAGCCTGGCCATGTCCGCGGCGTCGGCAATTGGATGTTCAGCCAGGAGCGCCGGCGATATGCAGGCCGTCAGGCGCTCCTCGAATAATTTCATATGGTCGGCATCCCGCCAGTCGTCTGCTCCAAAATGAATGGCTGCGTCAAAACCCTCGGCGGCAAAGTTGAAGCGCTTGAGCCGCGTCGCGAGGTTGATCGTGATCCCTGGATGTTTGACCAGGAATGCGCCCAACCGCGGCGCCAGCCATCGTGTGCCGAAAGCCGGCAGGATCGCCAGTGACAAGGTGCCGCCGCCTGGGTTGGCGGCGAATTCCATACTGCCCCGCTGGATGAGATCGAGCGCGCGGCTCACGTCCCGCCCATAGGCGTGGGCAGCCTCCGTCGCAATGAGCTTCTGCCTGTGTCGCTCGAAGAGCGGCCGGCCAAGCTGCTGCTCCAGATTCTGCACGAGGCGGCTCACGGTACTCTGCGTCAAATCAAGTTCACGCGCCGCCGCAGCAGTCGAACCGGTGCGCAACACGGCTTCGAATGCGGACAGGAGGCTCATGGAGGGAAGGAACCGGCGCGGGCGCATCAAACCTATGCATTTTATGAATTAGATAACGTCTAAATAGGGTTATTTCTCGCAAATCACAATCGGTAAATACATGAACAAGCAGCTTCGATATCCGAGGTCGCATTTTCATTTGAGGGAAATCCGTGCCGACAAATTCCGCCAGAACCATGTCTTCCGCACATACGAGCGCGTTCGCATGGGACGATCCCTTCCTCTTGGAGGAGCAGCTCTCTGAAGAGGAACGCATGATCCGCGATGCCGCCAAGGCCTTTGCAGAGGCCGAATTGCTGCCGCATGTGGGAGATGCCTATCTTGAGGAGAAGACCGATCCGGGTCTCTTCCGGCTGATGGGCAGGGCGGGGCTTCTCGGCGTAACGTTGCCGGAAAAATATGGGGCGGCCGGTGCCAACTATGTTGCCTATGGGCTGGTAGCGCGCGAGGTCGAACGCGTCGATTCGGGCTACCGTTCGATGATGAGCGTCCAGTCGTCGCTGGTGATCTATCCGATCTATGCCTATGGCTCGGAAGAACAGCGCGACAAGTATCTGCCGGGCCTCGTATCCGGGGAATTGATCGGCTGCTTCGGTCTGACCGAGCCGGATGCCGGCTCCGATCCCGGCGGCATGAAGACCCGCGCCGAGAAAATCGGCGGCGGGTATCGCCTGCGCGGCTCTAAGATGTGGATATCCAATGCGCCGATCGCCGATGTCTTCGTCGTCTGGGCGAAGTCGGAGGCCGATGACGGCCAGATCCGCGGTTTCATTCTCGAAAAGGGCATGAAAGGCCTGTCGGCGCCGAAGATCGGCGGCAAGCTGTCGCTGCGTGCCTCGATTACCGGCGAGATCGTGATGGACGGCGTCGAGGTCGGCGAGGATGCCCTGCTGCCGAACGTTTCGGGCCTCAAAGGGCCGTTCGGCTGCCTGAACCGCGCCCGTTATGGCATTTCCTGGGGCGTGCTCGGTGCTGCCGAGGATTGCTGGTTGCGTTCGCGGCAATATGGACTGGACCGCGTTCAATTTGGCAAACCGCTGGCTGGCACTCAACTCTTCCAAAGGAAGCTGGCGGACATGCAGACGGAGATTGCACTGGGGCTGCAGGCTTCACTCCGCGTAGGGCGACTGATGGACGAGCACAAGTTCGCGCCGGAGATGATCTCGATCGTCAAGCGCAATAACTGCGGCAAGGCGCTCGATATCGCCAGGCAAGCCCGTGACATGCACGGCGGCAACGGCATCCAGATCGAATACCATGTCATGCGCCATGCCCAGAACCTTGAAACGGTCAACACCTACGAGGGCACGCATGATGTTCATGCACTGATCCTCGGCCGCGCCCAGACCGGCATTCAGGCGTTCTTCTGATGGGCGGTCCGAACAGTGCGCCGCTTGCCGGCCTGAAAGTCGTCGAACTTGCCCGCATCCTGGCGGGCCCCTGGATCGGCCAGACGCTCGCCGATCTCGGCGCCGAGGTCATCAAGGTGGAAAGCCCGCAGGGCGACGATACCCGCAGTTGGGGCCCGCCCTTCATCGAACGCCCGGACGGTAAGGGCAGCGCCGAGAAGGTGGCGGCGTATTTTCATGCAGCAAATCGGGGCAAGTCGTCGGTCACTTGCGATTTCGGAGATCCCGAAGATCTTGACCGCGTCAAAGCCTTGATCGCAGAAGCGGACGTTGTGGTTGAAAACTTCAAAGTCGGAGGACTGCAAAAATTCGGTCTCGATTATGAAAGCATCGGCGCGATCAATCCGCGGATTGTCTACGCTTCGGTGACCGGTTTCGGTCAGACAGGCCCGCGCGCGCATCAGCCAGGATACGATTTCCTCATACAGGGTATGTGCGGAATTATGGATTTGACTGGCGAGCCAGACCGCGAGCCGCAGAAAGTCGGCGTCGCCTGGATCGACATCTTTACCGGACTTTACGGCGTCATCGGCATTCAGGCAGCGCTTGCCGAGCGGGACCGCTCCGGTGTTGGCCAGCAGGTCGATCTGGCGCTCTTCGACGTCGGGGTTTCCGTCCTTGCCAACCAGGTTATGAATTATCTCGCAAGCGGCAACGTGCCTCGCCGTATGGGGAACGCTCATCCGAATATCGTACCCTATCAGGTATTCCCGGCCCTCGACGGGCACCTCATTATCGCTTGCGGCAACGATCGGCAGTTCGCGTCCCTTTGCGACCTGCTGGATCTCGCCGCGCTTGCCGGAGATCCGGCCTATGCCACCAACCCCGCCCGGGTGGAAAACCGAGAGCAGATCTGCGCGATGATTGCGCAAAAGACGAGCCTTCGACGGAAAGCAGACCTGATCGCCGCCCTCGAAGGAGCGGGCATTCCGGGAGGGCCGATCAATAGCGTCGCCGAGGCGATCGACGAACCGCAGATCAAGGCGCGCGGGCTTAAGATCGCTCCGGAAGGCTTGCCCGGCCTGAGAACGCCGATCGGCCTCTCGCGCAGCCCTCTCACGCTCGGCAGGGCCTCGCCGCTTTTAGGTGCCGGACGCTGGAGCTTTTCTTCCGAAAAGTCGGAGGTAGACACGAAATGACGATCGAAACCATTGGAGTGATCGGCGCCGGGCAGATGGGCAGCGGCATTGCCCATGTACTTGCGATTGCGGGATACGAGATCTCGCTGATGGACGTCGATGCAGATCGGCTCGCCGCTGCGGTCGCCAAAATCGGCAAGGACATGGACCGGCAAGTGATGCGAGCCGTCATTACGGAAGAAGGAAGGGCTCTGGCGCTCGCCCGTATCCGGACGACGATGAAGCTGCCTGAACTGGGCGAAAGCGATCTCGTCATCGAGGCGGCGACGGAGAAGGAAGCGGTCAAACAGAAGATCTTCGACGATCTGGCGGAGCATCTGCGTCCCGAAACAATACTCACGACCAATACGTCATCGCTTTCGATCACACGGCTGGCCGGGGGCACGAGCCGGCCCGAACAGTTCATGGGCTTGCATTTCATGAATCCGGTTCCCGTCATGCAGCTCATCGAGCTGATCCGCGGAATTGCAACCAGCAAGGAGACCTTCGAGGCGGTTCGCGGCGTCGTCGACAGGCTCGGCAAGACAGCAGTCGTTTCCGAAGATTATCCTGGATTTATCGTCAACCGCATCCTGATCCCGATGATCAACGAGGCGATCTATGCTCTCTATGAGGGCGTGGGCTCGGTCATTGATATCGACAGAAGCATGAAGCTTGGAGCGAACCATCCGATGGGGCCGCTGGAGCTAGCCGATTTTATCGGCCTCGACACCTGCTTGGCTATCATGAACGTGCTCCATGACGGCCTTGCGGACACCAAGTACCGTCCATGTCCACTGCTGGTGAAATATGTCGAAGCGGGCTGGTTGGGACGCAAGGTCACCAGAGGCTTTTATGATTATCGCGGTGATACGCCGGTTCCGAGCCGCTGAATAGGAGTGCTGCATATGAAGATCCTCGTGCCCGTCAAGCGCGTCGCCGACTACAACGTGAAGATCCGGGTTCGTCCGGATGGCACGGGTGTCGAGCTTGCGAATGTGAAGATGTCGATGAACCCATTCGACGAGATCTCGGTCGAGGAAGCGCTGCGGCTGAAGGAAGCCGGCAAGGCCGAGGAAGTGGTGGTGGTGTCAATCGGCCCCGCCAAGGCCGAGGAGACGCTGCGCACGGCGCTGGCCATGGGCGCCGACCGGGCGATCCTGGTCGAGACCGAGGATCAGGTCGAGCCGCTCACTGTGGCCAAAATCCTGAAAGCGGTGGCCGATGCCGAGCAGCCCGGCCTTGTCATCGTCGGCAAACAGGCGATCGACGACGATTCGAACCAGACCGGCCAGATGCTGGCGGCCCTGCTCGGTTCGGCTCAGGCAACCTTCGCCTCGAAGATCGAGATCGAAACCTCAGGTTCTGGCGGCAAGGCTCAGGTGACCCGCGAAGTCGATGGCGGCCTGCAGACGATCGAGATCAAGCTGCCGGCGGTGATCACCTCGGATCTGCGTTTGAACGAACCGCGTTATGCCTCGCTGCCGAACATCATGAAGGCGAAGAAGAAGCCGCTCGACAAGAAGTCGCCGGCCGATTTCGGCGTCGACACGACACCGCGGCTGAAGGTGCTGAAGACCGAGGAGCCATCCGGCCGCAAGGCCGGCGTCAAGGTCAAGTCGGTCGCCGAACTTGTCGACAGACTGAAGAACGAAGCCGGCGTGACAATTCGAGCCTTTCCGACCAGACCGCCAAGGCGCTGACCGCGGCAAGCCAGATCGGCCCCGACGTGCACATCCTCGTTGCCGGCAAGGGCGCCAGGGCTGCGGCCGATGCGGCGGCCAAACTCTCCGGCGTTTCGAAGGTGCTGCTCGCCGAAAGCGACGCACTCGCCAACAATCTCGCCGAACCGCTGGCCGACCTGATCGTCTCGCTTTCTGCCGGTTACGACACGATCATCTCGGCCGCCACTTCGGTCGGCAAGAACGTGCTGCCGCGCGTCGCAGCCCTGCTCGACGTCGCCCAGGTCTCGGAAATCATCGAAGTGATCTCCGCCGATACCTTCAAGCGGCCGATCTATGCCGGCAATGCCATTCAGACGGTGCAGGCAAGTGATGCCAGGAAGGTCATCACCGTGCGCACCGCCTCCTTCGCCTCCCAAGGCGAGGTGGGACCGGCAGCCACCGTTATAAGCGTCCCGGTGGCGGCCGATCCCGGCCTTTCTTTCTTCGTTAGGGATGCGCTGTCGGCTTCCGACCGTCCGGAACTGACCTCTGCCAAGATCATTCTCTCCGGCGGCCGGGCGCTGGGCTCGACGGAGAAGTTCAAGGAGGTCATCCTTCCCGTCGCCGACAAGCTCGGTGCTGCCGTCGGCGCCAGCCGTGCGGCCGTCGATGCCGGTTATGCGCCGAACGACTGGCAGGTCGGCCAGACCGGCAAGGTGGTCGCGCCCGATCTCTATATCGCCGCCGGCATCTCCGGCGCCATCCAGCATCTGGCCGGCATGAAGGATTCGAAGGTGATCGTCGCTATCAACAAGGACGAGGAGGCGCCGATCTTTCAGGTTGCCGACTATGGTCTGGTCGCCGATCTGTTCGAAGCTCTGCCGGAATTGCAAGAGGCGATCAGAGATCGTGATAACGATACAAAGTTGTTCCTGAATTTGGGGGGGTATGTGAGGTCGCATCAGTTGTCGCGATGAACTCAGGCGACCTCATATAAGCCGGATTGAGCGAAGCCGCCTGCTATTTGGGACTGTTATGGGAATAGTAGATCGCCGGGCAGGCCGCTTCGTGCCAGCGTCAGGTGCCGGGCACTTGTGAGTTGGACCGAGTGGCAGATGAACCTGCCGACCTAGGTAAAGTTATCGCCGGTGCGAATTAAGCTAAGCCGACCGAGCATTTCGCCTGCTGCTGAACGTCTCCCTGGTCATGCGTCCGTCTTTCGCTCATCTTCACCTCGACTGTCCGGAGATGTTTTTCCACGAAAGACCGATCCACACCCGACTCACACAAAACGCCGTTTGGTCTTTGAGCGCTGGTGCAGCGCCGGTGCCAAGCAGCGGCAGAGTGTCATCCCCCCAGGACAGGCTACCGCTGCGTTGCTTGATAAGCATAGCCTGCTAAGCTAGCGTTTTCGAGTTTGTGACGGTAGCTCACCAAATCGTCTTCTATAGGTTATTGCAAACCGCCCCAAATGGTGAAAGCTCCATTTCCGCGCAATGTCTGCAACCCCCGTTTCTGGGTCTCCTTCGAGGAGTTCTTGGTGAGCCCCTGCCAGCCTTATCTCCCGGAGATATAATAGGGGAGTCGTATTTCTGAATTGGCGAAATCCTTCCTGTAAGCTGCGAATGCTGACCATTGCCGCGAGGGCAATATCGGTGAGCGAAATCTCTTCATGAAGATGTTCATGCATGAACTCGATAGCTCGCTTTACATGACGAGGCAGGGGCGCAGGACCGGGATTTGCTAGGTCGTCCGAATAGCTGTTTGGGCAGGTTTCCAACAATATAGATATCGCAGCATAGCAAAGAGAGTGTATTGCTAGCGGCGATGACTGAGCCAGTCCGTTTGTCTGGAAGTAACTATTAAGGTCTCCGACAATCTTGGCCAAAAGAAAACCTGGGCCGTCGGCAATGTCGACATGAGGATGAAATTTGAAATCTTTTTTAACGGGCCTCTCAAGTAAATTTTCTAATAAATCAACAATTTTTGCCCGGTCGATGAACAGGCCGAGGTGATGCCTGATGCCGGTGATGCGAGCGATTCCCGACGTTGCCGGCCCCTCCAATATCGTCGCTTGCCCGGGGGCAGAGACTATCTGTTTTTGACCAAGCTCAAAGGACGCTGCTCCTTCTGTCGGCAAAAAAACTAATAGCTTTTCACTGGGTACCTCGCGTTCAGCAACGATAGTGCCTTCGTATATACAGTCCGCAAGCGTGATGCCCCCGGCCGAAACAAATCGACCACGAAAAGCAAGGGGTTCCCCCTCTTGGGTTCGGATCTTGATCGGCGAGGCTGAGGATGACATCATTTCTGACAACTCATCAGGGTTCGCCCCCCGGTAGGCGGTCTCCGAGAAGAGCGGAGAGCCTGTCGCAAGCGGCCAACTACTCTCTTTTATTGGCTTTACCAGCTTATTGCCGGACATGTCCCACCTCGATATCACCCTTCCGTGGCTCGCAAATCGTTGGTTGTTCAAAGCCATGCTGCGTTTAGGAGATCGTGGTCCGCAAGCCCGCTATGCTATGCTGATGAGTTCCCGACATTGCCGTGGCGTCAAAGCGCGTCAACCTGCGGCCGCCACATCATCGATCATCGACTTCGGATTGCCTGTTCCAGGTATCACGCTGGTAATCGCCGGATGTGCGAGCACGAATCTCAGGGCCAGTTGCGCCCAAGAGCTGGCTCCTACCTCTTGTGTCCAGGTCAGCAGTGGCGTCGAACACAGGCGGCGAAGCAGATTACCGCCGCCGAATAGCTGCCGAGCATGACTCGAAACTGCGGTAGGTTCCCAGGCCAATGACGAGCAATGCTTCCAGAGTAGAAGGAATAGTGCGGGTCAACATCGAACGTTCTCTAAGTCCACAGGCTCACACGGTGCGGAAGCCTGTGGCTCCCGCACCGAAAGATTGGGATGGTCAGGGCTTCGCGACGTCCCAAACACCACCGACGCCGTCTCCGGTGACGTCGCCTTGCTTGGCGTCCTTGATCCAGTAGTAGAGCGGCTTGCCGTCCTTTGCCCATTGCTTCGTGCCGTCTTTGCGGGTCACGATCGAGTAGGCGCCATTGGCCTTGGCGTTGTCGGCGGCAATAGCCGGGGGCCAGTTTTGGGCGCATTCATCGTAGCAATTCGAGGTGCCCGCTTCGTCCTTCTTGAAGGTATAGAGCGACCGACCCTTTTCGCCGGAAAGTACCTCCCCCTTCTCCGTCTTTACCGTCTTGAAGGGAGTGGCGGCAAAGACAACACCGGTCATCGAGGCCAGCAGGATTGGTACGAGAATAAGTTTCTTCATGATGATCTCCAGGTTTTGATGATTGATTAGCGGCCGTAGGCGGCTGTAAAGGACGCCTTGCCCAGCAGTTTGTCGCCGAGGCCCTTGTTCAGGACGAAGCCATGCAGGGCTGCCGTGCCGGTTTTTGGAACGCCCGCTGCCGCGTCGATGTCATCGACCGCGAGTGCAAAAAGCGTAAATTCGTACGGGTGCGGCTTGTCGCCAGCCGGCGGGCACGGGCCGCCATAATTGCCGTTGCCGCCGGTTGCACCCGTGTCCTGGTAGTCGTTGACGCCGCCATAGGCGCCCGCCGGCAGATTTGCCGGGGCATTGCCGGCACCCTGGGCCAGCTGCGTGACGTTGGCCGGGATATTATAGACCGTCCAATGCCAGAAACCGCTGCCGGTCGGGGCATCCGGGTCATACACTTGCAAGACAAACGACTTGGTGCCCGCAGGCGCGTTTTTCCATTGCAGGGCCGGTGAGATATTTCCGCCCTTGCAGCCAAAGCCATTGAGGACGAATTTGTCGTCGATCGTACCGCCAGACGCAATGTCAGGGCTCGAAAGCTCGAACTTGTCTGACGAACCGGCAACGGCCGGCACTGACGCAAGGCCAGTCGCGCTAACGAGGAGCGCGGCAAGCAGTGAGAAGCGGGTAGATGCTTTCAGGGTCATGTGATTGCTTTCTAAATATTGGCCGAGGCCTTTGCCTGTCCTCGACGCAATGTGTCAGTTTGCCGTCGTTTCGTTCTTCAGGCCCAACACCTGGATCAGCTCGATGGCGGGCGCCATCGCGAATAGGTCCGGTGCCTTTGCCATCAGAGTTTGCGCGATCGGGCCGGACAGGTGGTCCTGCCGCGCCTTCTCGTCATGGAACGCGTCAAATATGGCGAACGTCGAATTCGACAGTCGCAACGCGAACCAGATCGGGGTCGAGCTTTCGTCCCTCGCCATTTCGAGCGCGGCTTTCAGGAAGTTCTCGACTTCCGCCTCTTTGCCGGGCTTGGCTTCGAGACGGGCAAACAGGGCGTACTGGATCATTGAATTGATCTCCTTCACAGAGCGTCGAACATCCGACGAAGACCAGAGTAGGTGCGGAGTTTCCTAAACGGTATTGCCGCAAATGACATTTTCGGTATCATAAGCGCCATGAAGATTTCCGTACTCGCCGTCAATCGCGTGTTCGATATTGAGCTAACGGCTGTGTTTGGACACGCTGGCAACCGCTAATGAACTGGCCTCGTTACAAAATATGTCATCACCCCGATTTGAGTTTCACATCGTCGGGGTCCGAAAGTCAGTCAGCACGTCGCGCGTGCCGGCGTGGCCGGTGTCAAACGTCGGCAGCCCGACTGGGTCGTTGTGCCTGCTTTGGGAAGTAAAATGCCTGAACCCCTGCTGCCGACACTGTAATCGCGCGAGGCGCAGGACGCGGCAAAGCAATTGCGCCACTGGCACGGCGGCTGCGCGCAACGCGGCTGCTTGCATGGGGGCTTCTGCTCGCCGAATCCGGACGACTGGACGGTCGCGAGGCCACTACCGCACGGCCGCGCATGCCCGTTAAGACTTCCTTTGCTAACAGAACCGTGATCAAGTCACGCCGTCGATCCTATTCCCGCTCAGTGACGATCTCGTCGGGAAACTGATAAAACTCATCCGGACGGTGGCCCTTGGTCGCACGAACTCCATCGAGATGAGGCGCGAGAAGGCGGTCAGGCGCGACATCGACGAGGGTCTCGAGGATTGCGCTCTTATTCCGTAGCTCCCGTTGCACCGCTTTCAGCTCGGAAATATCAGTACCAGTGCCGACGAAACCCATCCGGCCTCCATGCAGGAGCCGACTGCCGGTGAACAGGTAAGGTCTACCTTCTCCGTGCTTGTCGAGAAACGTCGCTTCGATCTGCGTATGCCCTTCCGTGAATACCTGTTGCATCGCTTGTGCGATCTGTTCTTTTCCCTCGTCGTCAAAAAAATCCAACGGACTTCGGTTCATTAGTTCCTCGCCAGTGTAACCAGTGGATTTCTCATGATTTTGGTTCCAGCGCCTCAGGCGCATTTGGTCGTCGTAGTAGAAGAAGATGCCCGGCAGGCTGTTAATCACGGCGTCGGCGTAGTCTCGCTCGTGGCGCAACCGCTGCTCCAGCCCCTTGCGCTCCGATATATCCATCGCAACGCCAACGAAACCATCCGCCCCCTTGTACTCGAAGCGCACGCCGGTAAAGACATACGGAAGATGCGTGCCATCCTTGAGCAAATATTTCGCTTCAATCATGCCGGAGCGATTTTCGAAAACGCTTCTGATCGCATCTTCTACAATCGGCCTCTCTTCCTCGACGAAGAAATCTAGCAGGTCGAAGCCGTGAAGTTCGGCGGTTTTGTAGCCGGTAACACGCTCAAGATTCCTGTTCCAGCGCTGGAGCTTCAAATCCGGCCCATAGTGATAAAAGGTCCCCGGAAGGCTGTCCAAGATTGCGTTGGCATAGTCGCGTTCTTCGCGAAGCTCCTGGGACAGCCGGTTTTCCTCGGTAGTATCGACGGCAACAATGGAGAACCCAATCACATCGCCTGCGAAGTCTTTCACCCTCGTGTTGAAGATCAGCATATTCCTGCCGCCGAAAACGTATCGCTGAATTCGAGGTTCGTCAGACGAAGCCGATTCACGCAAGATGCGTTCGGCTGTCTCGAGGTTTCCTCCCTCCAATACTTCGCGGAGGGTTTTACCTTCCAACTCCGCTCCAGTCAGGCCGTGCATGCTAGCGAAACGATCATTTGCGCGGACGTGACGAAGGTCCATATCCACAAAGCACAAGCCAACGGGGGCCTGATCGTAAAGCGTGGCGAGTTGATGGAACTGCTGAAAGGGTGAGGTATCGAGCGGCCGGCCGCACTCACCCGAGACACCCCGGTGCTTAAGCTTGCCCAATGCCTCGTCGGACCGTTCCCCCTTACCGTAGAGCCAGCCTTGGCCGAGATCGCATCCAAGGTTGCGCAGGATGGCTTCTTGGGCAGCCGTTTCGATCCCCTCCGCAACGGTCGTAATACCGAGGCTTTTGCCAAGCCCGATGACCGCTGCTGCTATCCGGCGCTTGCTCGGCTCCACATTGAGGCCATCTACAAACCGCCTGTCGATTTTGATCTTGTGGAAGGGAAAGGATTCCAGGCGGGCAAGACTGGAATAGCCCGTCCCGAAATCGTCAATGGCGATCTTCACGCCGAGGACGTTCAGAGCGTGCAGGATGGCATAGGCTCGATTGTCGTCGGAGATCAGCGAGCCCTCCGTTACTTCCAACTCCACCCGGTTTAGTGGAAAGCCAGTGCTGGCGACAAGTTTGGCAAGCCGGTGGGGAAATTCCTCGCACGTAAGCTGAACTGGAGAGATATTGAAAGCCAGAGAGAATTTGCCTGGCCACATCACCGCCTGGCCACAAGCACGGCCGATCAATGCTTCAAAAAGCATATCGATCAACCCATGTTGTTCCAACCGCGGTATGAACGTCATAGGGCCGATTTCACCGTTGCATGGATCGCTCCAACGAGCGAGAACTTCAAAGCTGGCAACAGCACCGGTACGGATATCCACGATCGGCTGAAAGGCGGGCCATACCTGCCCTTTTTCGATGCCTAGTTTCAGCAGCTTACGCAGGGCGGCCTTGCCGGCGTTTTCGACCGTGACGAATTCGAGTTTGTTGAGCATGACGCTTGCTTCTCGCTGTGTTTTCGTTGTTTAGATCGGTTCGCCCGACCGTTAAATTAACGTCTGATCCGGGGATCGTTCGGCTTCACGCTCTACAGCGACATGGGTTGCGATCGACGGCTGCTTAGGCGGGACAATCTTCGAGAACGCAACCGGTTCGCCGAACAGGAAGCCCTGCACTTCCTCGCAACCCGAGGCTTTGAGCAACGATAATTGGTCATACGTCTCGATAGCTTCGGCTAAAACGGGAATTCCGAAGCTTCTGCCAAGGGCCAGCGCGGCTTGGACAACCGCCGCGGTTTGTTGGTTTGCGGTCGAAGTAGAGAAGAGGGAGCGGTCTATCTTGATCTTGTCGAAGGGGAAGGCGCGCAGCGTATCGAGCGAACTATATCCTGTTCCGAACTCATCGAGAGCGATGGAAACCCCGAGTGCCTTGATTTGGCGCAGTGTATGCAAGGCTCGCTCCCGATCCGCAAAAATAATAGATTCGGTCAATTCCAATTCCAGCCGCTCGGGCGCCAGACCAGTTTCCATAAGAACCTCCATGATGTTGCGAGGCAGGTTTGGCTGCCTTAACTGTTGAGCTGAGAGATTCACTGCGACCTTGTGGGGTAGCTCCCATGTTGCGGCCTCCGCGCAGGCAGTGCGCAGTACCCATGCGCCGAGTGGGATGATGAGGCCATTTTCTTCGGCGATCGGAATGAATTCGGTCGGGGCAATCTGGCCGAGGCGCGGATGCTCCCAGCGCAAGACTGCCTCATAGCCCCGTATCTCGCTTGTCGCTATTGTAGTCTGCACCTGATAGTGCAGCGAGAGCTCGTTGCGAAAGAGAGCCTGACGCAGATCGATGGAGAGCCTCCGGCGTGCCTGGATCTTGTCATCCATACCCACTTCATAGAAGCAGACATACCGCGACGGATCAGCCTTGGCCCGATACATGGCAAGGTCTGCAAGGTTGATGAGGGATTCCTTGCTTGCGGCATCGTCTGGATGAATCGCTACTCCCAAGCTTGCGCCCGGCATGATTTCCGTTCCGTCGAATTGGATTGGCCCGAAGAGCGCGGTCTGAAGCCGGGCGAGGAAATCGGAAAGGTCCCCGGTGTCGGTCATGCGATAAAGCGCAATAAACTCGTCTCCGCCAGTTCTCGCAATGAACTCCCCTTCATCCTCACGAAGCAGATCCTTGATACGTCGACCGAGCGCGCGCAGGACCTCATCTCCGGCAGCATGGCCGCGCAGATCGTTGATTTCCTTAAAGCGGTCTAGGTCAATACAGACTAAGGCGAGCCTCCCAGCGCGTTCTCCGGCCAGAGACATTTCGAGATCGATACGTTCGTTGAAGTTGACACGGTTCGGTAGCCCGGTGAGAGGGTCGTTCAAGGCCAGACTGCGAAGCCGCTCCATGGAGTCAGCGCGTACGCTGTCGTCGATGAGGTGGCTCACCAGTCCCGACCCAATGATCACGAAGGACATGGCTGCGATAGCAACAGCAAGGGTGTGCAGAGCTTCGGGAGTAGAGAACGACTGGGCCACCAGCAACGGCTCAACGCGAAATGCAGTCATGCCGGTGAAATGCAACGAGACAATCGCCAAGGCGAGTGTACCGGCCATCTGCGTCGTTGCCGACGCCCGAGCCCGCATGCCAAGGTGCAGCGAAAGCGCAGAAAGGACAACCGAAAGTACGAGGGCGACCGCGAGATAAGACTTATTCCACGACACAATGCCCTGCACCCTGTAGGCCATCATGCCGGCAAAGTGCATGGCTGCGACGGCTAGTCCGACAATCGCCCCGCCGAGGGCGGGCATGAAGCGCGCCCGACAATCGCTGGCAACCATGAAACCAAAAGTGCTGCCCAAAACTGCAACAAACAGGGAAACCACGGTTAGAATAGGGTCGAAGTCGATGGGAACATGTGCATCGTAGCCGAGTATGGCCACAAAATGGGTGCACCAGATCGCCACTCCTGCGGCGAGTGCGGTCATGAATAGCCAGCCGTATCGCTGGCCACCGGCCGCGCTGCTTGTCCGCTGGAACAGTCGTGCCGTCACCCATGAGCCACTGACGCAGAGCAGCGCAGCCAAGATCACGAGCCACGGGTTATGATATTCGACAATGCACCCAATTATCGTCTGCATCTGTAGATGCCCCCTAGGCATCACCTTCAAAAAATCGAGAGCAGGCGTTTCTGCCTCTTCGCGGAAGAACATGATTTCGTCCCTGAGAACGCCAGCGGTTGCTTATACGAGCAGCCCGCGAAGCCTTCAGGGCGGCGACTGCGTTGTTAATCTTGGAGGGAAGAGTTACAGCTGCTAAAAGTTGGCGTCAGTATTTCGACAATGCGGAAGCAGGCGCCGCCAGGCGCCAAGAAATCTTGACTCGAAGCAATACTTTTCATTCTGACAGTCCTCTGCAATGATATGCAGGAAGACGTCATGGCTCCTGAGCAATCGAAACTGACGTGATCCGATCGATTCATTCGATCAGCAGCATAGGACGCGCACAATTACACAGACCGGCTCGTCAAAACTTCCAACCAGATCTGGCCGTAAGTGGTACTGACGATCTAGCTATTCGGAAGATTACTAAATTATTCCCATGTCGCAGCTGCGTGCCGATTTCGCGCGTCACTCGGATAGTCGCCGCCAGAAATGGACATGTCAGTTACTCTATAGAATGAATCCTATCCCCTTGCGACTGCCGTTCAACGGCTTTGTCCAAAAAATGGATCGTGCCCCTTAAAGCGGACAGCAATTAGGCTGCGGTTTTGCACGTCTGCCGATGTGTTGATCCTCAAACTGTTGTGAGCCGAGGACGGACGAATGAAGAAGCACAGATTTACCGAAGAGCAGGTTATTGCGGTGCTGAAGGAGCAGGAGGCTGATGGGGCAAAGGTGTCCGACCTGTGCCGCAAGCACGGGATTTCAGAAGCGACGTTTTACAACTGGAAAGCCAAATACGGCGGCATGGAAGTGTCCGAGGCCAAGCGGCTGAAGGCGCTGGCATTCAATCCTCCCAAGTAGCAAATCAAGCGCGAGTCTACGCACTCGGTTCGAAGGCTATCAGGAGTTGGCTGTCAGGATGAGAAATGGCAAGCCCACGGATGATTGCCGGTGTACTTCGGTCAGATTTGTGCAACGTCGTTTTCGACAGCGCAGCGATCTGCTGGGTAGGTCCCGTGAAGTGACGATGACACGCGGATCGCATCGTCGACCAAGAAATCGTGCTGTAGGTTGATGTTCTCAACCAAGGCCTATCCCTTGCCAACCCGCACAAATAAGGCAAATATTCGTAATGCTACCCACGGATCAGACCCGACCAAGCGCCGATGCTTGAAGCATCAGGCACATACGAGAGTGCCCGTTGTTTTGCATCGACTGGCGCTAAAACGAAATGGGCTTCTCCCTCAACGAGCTCCCCACGCCCGCCACTGCTGTCCGGCAGGATCGGCGTCAGCGCAGGGACCGGCACGTCAATGTGGAACGCCGATGAGTGGGCGAGGGACCATGCAATGCGATTTGAAAAGATAGCCCGGAATCTTGCATCGTTCCGCCCTGCCGGGGTCAACATATAACGCCAGTCTACAGCCTCATGTTACCCCCAGTAGAATGTCAGCAGCCCGTTCGCCAATGATGACTGTCGGGGCCATCGTGTTGCCCGTCGACACTTGCGGCATCACCGAGGCATCCGCGATGGTCAAGCCTTCAATGCCCCTGACGTTAAGAGAGGCATCAACCACGGACATTTCGTCAGTGCCCATCTTGCAGGTGCAACTTTCATGGAAATATGTCCCGGCGGCATCGCGGATGAAGCTGGTCATTTCCGCCTTGCCCAGATTACCCGGCATGATCTCCCGCTTGACATAAGCCCGCATCGGCGCGGAGTTGCCGATCTCTCGGCAAAGCTCGATGCCGACAAGCAAGGCTTTCATATCGTCCGGATGCCTGAGAAATCCGCCGTCGACCTGAACCAGATCCAGCGGATTGGCAGAGCGCAGCGTGACGCGCCCGCGGCTCTTGGGCTTCACTAGACCGGGAGCAATCGTCCATGCACCAGGCACGACCGGGAACTTGGTGCTCGTGACCTCGGACGCATAGGGCACCTCAATCTGAAACGGCTGTAGGTCCGGCCGGTCCAGGGAAGCATCGCTTTTCCAGAAAAACGTTGCCTCAGCGAGGTTGTTTCTTGGCGGCAGCGCGTCCTTGTACTCCCAGATGCACCCGGCTACGAGTACGTGATCTTGGAAATTGCGTCCGACGCCCATCGACTTGACAAGCGTCTTGATGCCGTGGCGTGCAAGTTCATCGGGATCGCCAATGCCGGACAGCATCAGCAGCTTCGGCGTATTGAGCGCTCCCGCGCTCAGCACGATTCGCTTGGCCGAAACCGTGTGATTCTGACCATCCTTGCGGAATTTGACAGCCCTGGCAGTGGTTCCCTCGAAGCCCAAGCCCATGACCTCCGCTCCGGTCAGCAGCGTAATATTCGGCTTGGAGAGTTCTCCATAGAGATAATCGGCAGGTATGTTCCGGCGCTGGCCATTCTTTATTCTGAGGTTGGCGATGGCCGCCCCGCCATCCCCCTCCATCATCGCCCCATTCATGTCGTCGAATGTGGGGATTCCGACAGAGTTCGCCGCCGCCAGCATCGCGGGTGCGATGGCGGCCGGATCCTGCGCGGGCTCGATCCAGAGCCGGCCATTCTTGCCGCGCCGGACGGCGTCCTCCGCGCCGCGCCAATTTTCGATGCGGCGATAAATCTTTAGGACATTCTCATAGGACCAGGCAGGGTCCCCTGATTCGTCGGCCCAATGGTCGAAATCGCCCTTATGGCCCCGTGCCCAGACGGTCGCGTTGACGGAAGAGCCGCCCCCCACTGCCCTTCCCATCGGCAGGATCAGCGCGCGGCCGTTCACGTCCGAACTGGGATCGGCCGTAAATCCCCAGTCGCGCTCGGAGCGGATATTGCTGGGCCACATGCCCGGCTTGAGCACGGCATCCACCTGATCGCTGCCACCGGCTTCCAGCAGCAGCACTTCGGCGCCGGCGGCCGCAAGGCGTCCTGCCACAACCGCGCCACCGCTTCCGGCGCCAACGACAATGTAGTCATAAGAGCCCTTCAGGTTCTGCCTGTTGTAAAGCTGGCTAATCGCCGCCATTTCGCCTGCGTCAGCCAGCGCGTGTGTCGCCGCGAGCGAAACGCCGGCCGCAAGGGCCGCCTTTATGAAGGCGCGTCGCCCGATCTGGCCCCGATAGAGCCCGGCTTCCAGCCGATTCAAAGCATCGCCCTGAGCCAGATCATGATCATTCAAATACATTGTTTCCTCCTCTCGATTTTTGGTGCGCGCACGGGACGGGACAGACGGACGCCCTCTTAGCATCCGAACAGGCATGCGCTCCGGTCGACGTCATTCTTCACAGAGAATGCAACCGACCGCGCCGCAGCGGTGGCGCTGACTGGACGTGCCCGCGTCAGAACGGGTATTGACGGTTCACTACCTGCGTGGAGATCCATTGCTGATCGGTGAAGAACTCGATGGCGCCGCTGGCGCCCCACTTTCCAGTCCAGCCGGACGCCTTGAAGCCGCCGAACGGGCAGTGAGGTTCATCATGAACGGGAGAGTCATTGACATGAACCATGCCGGCCTGAATGCGAGATGCCAGCATCTGGCCGCGAGCGGCATTGCCCGTTACGATACTTGCGGAGAGCCCATAAGGCGTGTCATTCGCCACGGCAATCGCTTCGTCTTCCGACTCGACGGGAATGACGAGCGTGACCGGACCGAAAATCTCTTCGTTGTAGATATCCATGTCCGGGGTGACCCCAGTGATGACGGTGGGCTGGAAGAACGGCCCCTGCTTTTCGCCACCCGCATGAATCTTTGCTCCGGCCGCAATAGCCGCCTTGACTAGGCGGTCAATTCGGTTGAGCTGGCGGTCATTTATGATCGGCCCGACCACGCACATCTGGTTCTCGGGTTCGATCGGTTTGAAATTGGCGACCTTTGCCGTGAGCTTCGCCAAGAAGGTTTCGTAAAGATCGCTGGCAACAATGACCTTGTCGGCAGACATGCATATTTGGCCCTGATGCAGGAACGAGCCGAAGAAGGCGACGTCCACGGCATAGTCGATATCGGCATCATCGAGCACAACGATCGAATTCTTGCCGCCCATTTCGAGAATGACCCGCTTGAACTGGGCAGCGCAGGACTTGGCGATCTCGCGCCCGACCGCCGTCGAGCCGGTGAAGCTGACACGTGCCACGCGGGGGTCCTCGACCAGCTGCGTGCCGATCTCGCCAACGCGCTCGCGGCTGCAGGTCACTACATTGATGGTTCCCACCGGAAAGCCGGCATCTTCGAACAGCTTGGCCAGCATCAGGCCGCCGGTGAGCGGTGAATCCTCCGACGGCTTCAGCACGGCCGTATTCCCGAGTGCAAGACCATAGACGAAGCCGCGCAGCGATAGATAGAGCGGGAAATTCCAAGGGGATATGACCCCGATCACGCCAGCGGCCTTGCGCTGGACCGTATTCACCTTGCCGGCAACATTGGACGGCAGGATCTCGCCGATGGCCCGCGTCGACAGTGCCGCGGCTTCCCGAAGCGCCAAAGGCACCAGGCTGCATTCGAACATCGCCTTGCCGAAGCCGGAGCCTGTCTCCACAATCAGCGCGTCGCAGAATTCGCGCTCGCGGGCAACAAAGAGCTCCGCGGCCTTGTAGAACAGTTCCGAACGCGCTGCAGGCGGCAAGGCAGCCCATGCCGGCTGCGCTGCATGGGCCGCCGCAATCGCCTGAGACAAGTCGGATGCGCTGGCATCCGGGATCCGGGCAAAACCTTGCCGTGTCGTGGGGTTGATGTCATCGAAATGCGAGGCGGTCTCGCGCCACTCACCGCCGACGAAGATTCGGTATTGCTGCGTAGTCGATCCATCCCCGCTCGCAACGAATTCCGCGATTAAATCCAGCATGGGCTGATGCTCCTCCCTGTTGATCGAAGAAGGATATGCCGGGCGCCGGGCTTCAGATATGTCCGGCACTCTCAAAGTCTTGCCTGACGCCATCAAGTTCCAGCAGCCGCGACCTCGAGCAGCGCTTGGCGTACTCCCCCGGCGTCTCGCCCGACACTTGCTTGAATATCCTCGAGAAATGGGCAAGGCTCTGGAAGCCTACCTCAAAGGCCACCTCGTTCAGGGATATGTTCCCGGCCAGCAGTATGTCCTTCGCTTTCTGAATCCGTGCCTGATGGGCGTATCGCGACGGCGTGGTGCCGAACTTCTGCCTGAAGTGACGAAAGAAGGTGGCTTCGCTCATACCGGCGATCCTTGCGTACTGTTCGGGATCGGGCCGGTTGTGCGGTTGGCTGGCAATGTACCGGGCCACAGCATCGAGTCCGGTGTCTGGCACTGTCGACCGTGTTTCCAGCAGCAGCCGCCTGTTCTGAACCTGCAACAGACGGATGGCAAGCTCGACCATGTTGGCGTCGACGAGCAGATCCCGGTATTCGGAATTTGTCTCAAGGTAGAAGTTCATTAGCCGATCCAACTGGAAATCAATCTCCCGCTCGCCTCGATAAATGGCGTAGCTGGTCCAGTCGATGGCCAGTTCATGACGCTCTCCGGCCTTGCGACGGGCATCATTTAGCCGGAAGAGGATGTCGTCGAACTTCGCGCGCTCGATTTCGAAGCAGATGCAGGTGGTCGGGTTGTCCGTGTCCGCAAACGGAAAATCGATGATGAGCGGCATACTTGGGGGCACCATCATGGATTCGCCCGGCACAAAGGCGAAAGGCGCCGAGCCGCCCACGCGCATCGTCTTGTGGCCAGACATCATTCGGCACACGATCGGATTGGAAAACTGCAGCGGCACGGAAGCCCGCTCATTGGTGAAGTAGCTCGAAGCCTCCGAGGCAGCGCTGTAATATACTTCCCGATGCTCGACCGCTTTCTGTACGTCCCGCCCCGTCTTGCCACTGGAATTCATGATGCAGTCCTCCCAGGATTATCAAGTCTCTCGGAAACCCTACGTCTCTTCGCTGAGGAAATCGAGCATATCGGTGCTAAAGCGGCAAGTGTCCTGCGCGTTCACGATGTGCCGCCCAGGCAGCATCATGTGCCGGCCAAGCCGCACCTGACCTGCAATGAACGCGAGATCGGTGGGCGGACACACTTCGTCCCCTTCTGCCGACACAGCAAGAACCGGATTGTCTATGCGACCTATTTCCAGCCGCAGGTCCGCTTCCGCTAGGGCCGCACAACATCCAATGTAGCCAATAGGCGATGTAGCGAGGAAGCCCTTGAGCATCGTCTGGATGAATTCGGGCCGGGAAGCGACAAGATCGGGGCTAAACCACCGCTCCACCGTTCCCGCCGTCAAAGAGCCGAGGCCGGCTTGGCGAACGGCGTCGATCCGTGCCTGCCAGCCTTCTGCGGTGCCGATTTTCGCAGCCGTGGCGCACAGCACCAGTTTGCCGATGCGGTCGCCGGCATGGATGGCCAGCCACTGGCCGACGAGTCCGCCGATGGAAAGGCCGCAGAAATGGGTTTGTGCGATGTCGAAGGCATCGAGAAGCGCCAACACGTCGCTCGCTAAGTCCGCCAATGTGTATGGCGCTGCAGGTGCGGAGGAATTGCCATGTCCGCGGCGATCATAGCGCAGGATGCGGAAATGCGGCGCAAGATCCGAGGCCTGCGCATCCCACATGCTCAGATCCGTGCCAAGGGAATTGCAAAATAGCAGCCACGGCCGGTCGCCCCCAATCTGGTTCGGTGCATCGATCTGATAATGAAGGCGATGGCTGGAAAGTTCGAGGAACGGCATCTGCAACTCCGATATGCACTTGGCGACGAAAGGAATGCGTGACGACCGCCGGGCAGCGCATCCGGTCGGATGGTGAGGCTTTCGGAGGTCGCCGTTTTTTGAGTTGGGCCCGGGCCGCCTGCGTTGGGACCCGGGTGTGGGCATTGTTGACCGCGAACACCAGCATCGCCAGGGCGGAGATCGCTGCCGGAATCGCAAAGATCAGAAAATTCTGCTCCAGCGGCAATTCTCGGGCCAGCAGGAGGCCGCCTAAGGTCGGGCCCACGATTGCCCCGATCCTGCCTGCCGGAAGCCCAGCCAAGCCCGGTTGAGCGAACCGACAGGTTGTAGAGTTGTGCCACGCAGGCATAGAGCAGGATCTGCGTGCCGATCGTGGTCGCGCCGGCAACGAAGATCGTGAGGAAGAGGAGTGTGGACGGCAGGTCGAAACCGATCAGCGCGACGGAGACAGCGGCCGCCGCGAAAAAGCCCACAACGACATTCGGCAAGCCGAACCGGTCGCCCAGCATCCCGCCGGCGACGGCACCCACCATGCCGCCGAAGTTGAGCGAGAACAGGCTCAGTAGGCTTGCTCGCTCGCCATACCCAGCTTCCTGGAGAAGTTTAGGCAACCAGGACGACAGGAGATAAACCAGCAGGAGGCAGCAGAAAATGGCGGCCCAGAGCAGGAGCGTCTGCACGCTACGGCCCTGCCGGAACAGCTCTGTCACCGAGGCCGAGGCGCTTTTCGGCTCGGTGAATACCAGCGTGTCGGTATCTCCCACCTGGGCAGATGGATCAAGCTTGCGATAGATGTACCTCGCATCCTCCTGCTTGCCTTGCCGAATGAGAAAGCCGAGCGACTCGGGCAGGCGCCACAGGATCAGCGGCAGAAGCAGCAGCGGCAACGTGGCAACCAGGAACATCGGCTTCCAGCCGAAACTTGGAATAATGCCGATGCCTAGCCCTGCGGCCACCATGCCGCCGACCGAATAGCCGGAGAACATCAGCGCGACCATCGTGCCGCGCGGTCGTTTGGGCGCATATTCGTTTATCAGCGCCACGGCATTGGGCATCAATCCGCCGCAACCGAGCCCGGCGAAAAACCTGAAGATCTGAAACTCGAACGGCGAACGGGATGGTCCTGTCATGAACGTCGCCACGGTGAAAAGCAGGAAGCTTATCGCAATTCCCTTCTTGCGCCCGATCTTGTCGGCCAGAGGCCCGAACAGGAGTGCGCCGAACATCATTCCGAACAGCGCCCAGGCCTGCAGCGCACCGGCTTGCGGCTTGCTGAGCCCCCATTCGGCAATCAAGGTGGGCAACACGGTGCCGGCGACAAAGACGTCGTATCCATCGACAATAAGCAGCAGCGCGCGGAGCGCAACGGCCGACAATTGAAACCTGCCGAACGGCATTCTGTCTATTGCTTCATTCACATCGATATTGCGCACCTACTCCTCCCGAATTGCTGTGCGAAAAATCTGCATTCAGCCGAGGTCGCCCCCCGCGACGGGCAACACGTTACCCGTGATGTAGGAGGCTTCGTCCGAGGCCAAGAACAGGATCGGTGCCACCTGTTCATCCACCGTGCTGTAGCGCTTCATGAAGCTTGATTGCTTCACTTGACCCACGACCTCCGCCATCCAGGCTGTCTCGTTGGCCGTGTCGCCTGCGGCATTGCGCGGGATGCGGCGCGGCGGCGCCTCCGTCCCACCCGGCGCGGTAGCGACCACGCGGATATTGCGATTGGCGAGCTCCATAGCCAGGGATTGCGTTATGGCATTCACCCCGCCCTTTGCGGCCGAATATGGCACGCGGTAAATCCCGCGCGTCGCATTCGACGACACGTTAACGATCGTGCCAGCCCCGCGCTCGAGCAGGTGGGGGACGACCGCATGGCAGCAGTAGAGCGTCGGCATAAGCGAACGGCGGATCTCGTCGTCGATCTGCTGCGGCTCGAACGCCTCGTAGGGACGCATCCGGATCGCGCCGCCGACGTTGTTAATCAGGATATCAATGCCGCCGAACGTCGAGGTCGCAAAGCGCATCGCCGCAGCCGCGCCGTCGTAATGTTCCAGATCTGCGTTGTATGCGACAGCCGATGCGCCTTCCGTTTCGGCAGCCACGTTGGCGATGAAGTCTGCACGATCCACCAGAACGACATGTCCGCCCTCTCGCGCGGCCCGCAGCGCGACCGCCCGGCCGATTCCTTGGGCCGCGCCGGTGACGACGAGGACCTTGCCCGCGAAACGGCCGGTGGATGAGGGCGCGCTCACGCCGCCACCTTCCCGGTCACGTTGGCGGTGAACTTCTCATAGTGGAAGCTGGCGGGCTTGAAGTCCGCACCATCGAAATATGTGCGGACTGCATCGACCATCTGGGGCGGCCCGCAAAGATAGGCGTCCACCTGGCCGCCATGCAGCGCTTCCTTCGGGATATGCTGCGTGACCCAACCTTTGCGGGGATGGTCGGAATTGGGATCTGCGACCACCGTCGTGAAGGTAAAGTTCGGCAGACGGCTGGCAAAGGAAGCGACCTCATCGACAAGGACGAGATCGCGATCTCGTGTCACTCCGTAGACTAGGTGGACATGCTCCCTCGACTCCGCGCGAGCAAGAACCTCGAGCATCGAGAGGAAAGGCGCGAGCCCGGTGCCGCCGGCTAGCATGAGAAGCGGCCTTTTCACGTCACGCAGATAGAAGCTGCCGAATGGTCCGGCGAGGTCAAGGCGGTCGCCGGGCCGTGCTTTCTCGAGCCAGCCACTCATCACGCCGCCCGGGATCATCTTGATTAGGAAGGCGAGCGTGTTTTCCCCCGGCTTTGAGCTGAAGGAATAGGATCGACTCTGACCCGTGGCGGGCACATCGATATTGACATACTGACCCGGCAGGAAAACAAGCGTGCTGGCGGAGGCATCGACCTTGAGCTCAAGGACGATCGCCGCGTCATGGTGCTGCGTGATGCTTGTGACGGTCGCCGCGAATTTCATTTGCCGCGTCTTGCAGGCCAGCGACGTGGTGGGCACCGCGAGCACGCAATCCGACGAGGGCCTCATCTGGCATGTCAGAACGAGGCCACTCGCCGCCTCGTCGGGCGTCAGGGCATCTTCGATAAAGTCGTTGCCAAGATCGTAAGCACCGCTCTCAGCCCGACATTTGCATGTGCCGCAAACGCCATCGGAACAATCCATCGGCAGATTGATCTTGTTTCGATAGGCGGCATCGAGGACCTTCTCGTTGTCCTTGCATTCGATGAACCGCGTTATCCCATCCTCGAAATTCAATGCAATGTTGTAGCTTGGCATGGATTCCTCCTCGACAGTTCGCGTCCAACTGACGGCTGTGGTCAGATGTGGTAGACGTCGATAACCTGGCGGATGTAGTCGTTCTTCAGCACGATCTTCTTGTGTGTGATTGAGAGTTGCTCGCCGCTAACGCGAAGCGTGACAAACGTGGTTCCGAAGAACTGATCCGTCACCTTGTATCGATGGTTGAGCGTGTGAAAATTATACCGCACGTCGATCTCATCGCCGCGGACGCCCACAATTTCGACGTTGTTGACGTTGTGGCTGGTGCGTGGCTCCGGCGTGGAAGCCCCTGACCGCTCGGTCTTGATACGGAACACCCGGTCTTCGAGGCCGTCCTTGGTCGGATAGTAGATCAGGGAAATCTGCGATTGCGGATCCTCGGTGATCTGGTCGTCATCGTCCCAGGCCGGCATCCAGTACACGACATCGGGTGCATAGCATTCGAGCCATTCGTCCCATTGCCGGTCGTCAAGGTAGCGCGCCTCGCTGTAGAGGAACTTGCAAACGCTTTCGTAGGAAACGGTCATGCTTGGGCTCCATTCTTTTCGAACACAAGGGCCTCGCGCATCACCTTCATCCAATATTCATGCTGGCGAACGAATAGGCCCTCGTCCTCGCTCCGCTCACCCGAGAGAAGCGGCCGGATTCCCATCCGCGTGGCATTTTCGTCCGGACCCTCGATCCAGAGCGGAGCACCGCGCGACAGGTCGTTCCAGAGCGCCGATATGCCGGCATAGCCGACCTGACAGGCTCTGAATTCTTCCAAGTCATCGGCGGTGCCCATACCCGAGACGTTGAAAAAATCCTCGTATTGACGAATTCGCAGGGCGCGATCGGTTGGGCTTTCACCCTTCGGCGCGAAACAGAAGATGCTGATCTCGGTCTGGTCGACGCTGATGGGACGCGTCACGCGGATCTGCGTGCTGAACTGGTCCATCAGGAAGACATTCGGGTAGATGCAGAGATTGCGGGTTTGGTTGACAATGAACTCGGCCTTGTCGGCGCCGACGCGCTCGCTGATCTCGTCGCGGTGGTTATAGACGGGCCGGACCTCGGGATTCATGGTATTAGTCCACAGCAGGATATGTCCGTTCTCGAAGCCGTAGACCCCGGCGACCGAGCGGCTCCAGCTGTTCGCGTCCACCGCCTTGGTACCCTCTTCTTTCCGGCGGCCCATGGTGGCGGCGTAATTCCAGTGAACGGAGCTGACGTGATATCCGTCGCAGCCGTTCTCCATCTGCAGCTTCCAGTTTCCATCGTAGATATACGCGGAGTTGCCGCGCAGGACTTCCAGGCCATTCGGAGCCTGGTCGACGATCTGGTCGATGATGGTTTTCGTCTCGCCAAGGAAGTCCTCGAACGACGCGACGTCCTCGCGCAGGCTGCCGAACAGGAAGCCGCGGTAATTCTGGAAGCGGGGTACCCGCTTCAGGTCATGCGACCCGTCCTTTGCGAACTGGGGCGGATATTGCGTGGTCTTCTCATCCTTGACCTTCAGGAGCTTGCCCGTGTTGGAGAAGGTCCAGCCGTGAAACGGACAGGTGAAGCTGGCCTTGTTGCCATGCTTGCGCCGGCAGAGCATCGCGCCGCGGTGAGCGCAGGCGTTGATCATGGCGTGCAGTTCGCCGTTCTTGTCGCGCGTCACCACGATCGGCTGCCGACCGATATAGGTCGTGTAGTAGTCGCCGATCTCGGGGATCTGGCTCTCGTGAGCGAGGTAGACCCAGTTGCTCTCGAAGATGTGCTTCATCTCCAGTTCGAACAGGTCTTCGTTGGTGAAGATGTCGCGGCGGCAGCGAAATACACCAGCCTCCTTGTCGTCCTGGACCGCGGTGGCCAGCATCATGTCAAGGTCTCTGGCTTTGTCGATAATCGCAGACATGGTCTCTCTCCCGCAGCCGCGCGCACGGAAAACCGGTGGCCGCTGCAACTATGCCGATGTTGAGGTTTCAAGGGCGGCTTTCCGGCCGCCCAAATGTCCGGCCTGTGTCAGGCGGCGGCACGCTTTCGCTGAGCATTGACCTGATTGTCCAGCCCGTCGATCAAGGCGGTCAGATGAATATCGAATGTGATTTCGGCAAACGGCCCGGTCAGTTTGTTCGCCTTGATGCTGGCCTCGTCGGTTCGCTCGACGAGATGGGGCACAAGGCCATCGCGGGTGGCGTAGGCGAAATCGTCGTTGACGAGCGGATCGCCTTCGATGTTGATCTGCGTGGTTAGCTTGCGATGATCGTCGGCGCTGATGAACAGGTGAATGTGCGCAGGACGCTGGCCGTGGCGACCGAGCGCCGAAAGCAGCTGTTCGGTGGGGCTGCCGGGGGGCACGCCATAGCCTTTCGGCACAATGCTCTGGAACTTGTAACAGCCCTTCTCGTCGGCAATGATCGTGCGGCGCATGTTGAACGGCGCCTGCTTGCCGGTGGGGTCGAAGTGGGAGTAGAAGCCACGGGTGTCACAGTGCCACACCTCGACCGTGGCACCCGGCTGCGGCTTGCCATCGCTGCCATAGACCGTTCCGTGCATGATCAGCGTGTGACCATCGGCGTCCGTGCCGTCGTCCAGGCGGGCGAAACCGTGCGCGACAGGTGCGCCGGCCACGTAGAGAGGACCTTCGATGGTTCTCGGTGTCGGGTTGTCGATCCCCAGCTCGGCATCGATCGCATCTAGGCGTTCGTCGAGGAAATGGTCGAGTCCGAGTCCGGGCGAAATCAACCCGGCCTGTCCCGCAGCGCCCAGTTCGTTCAACCAAGCGACAGCGGTCCAGTATTCGTCCGGCGTGACGTCGAAATCGTCGATGGTCCTGAAGAGATCCGACACGATGCGATGGACGATTTGCTTGGTGCGCGAATTGCCGCCCAGTTTGTCCTGGCCGCTCAGGACCTTCAGGAACTCCTGGATATCGGGCCGATTGAAAATTTTCACGCTCATAATTGATCCTCCTCGGTGGTTGAATTGCAAACTTGGCTGGCCTCATCCTCTCTAGACCACCACGCAGGCGTCCTAGCTGTCGTCGTCGCGCACGGCGGATGGATGCCGCAGAAGTGGCGCGACTTCGATCTCCATGAATTTGAACAAGGGAAGCCCGGACAGGATTTCGTGCAGCTCGGCATTGTCCTTGACATCGAAAATGCTGACATTCGCGAACTGGCCGGCGATGCGCCAGATATGGCGCCATTCGCCGCTTCGCTGAAGGTCCTGCGAATAGGCCCTTTCACGGGCCAGGATATCGGCCACTTCCTCCGACGGCAGATCGTGGGGAATATTCACATTCATGCGCACGTGGAACAGCATGGCCGCCTCCTCACAGCGCGAGACTGATTGTTTTGCGGACACCGTCACGGGCGAAAAACGCGACACGATCCTCGTCGAGTTCGATGCCCAGGCCTGGCCCCTGGGGGACAGTCAGTTCGAACTCACTATAACCCAGGGGCGTAGCCAGTATTTCCTCCGTCAGCAGCAACGGACCGAAGAGTTCGGTGCCCCATTGCAGATTGACGAACGTCGAGAACACCTGGGCCGCTGCAATGGTGCCGATCGCGCCTTCGAGCATGGTGCCGCCATATAGTTCGATGCCGGCAGCGTCGGCGATAGCTGCGACGCGCTGGGCGTTCAGCAGTCCACCGCTCTGCTCGATCTTGACCGCAAACACGTCGGCGCCTCCCGCCTTGGCGATCTCGAAGGCGCTTTCCGGCCCATGAAGGGATTCGTCAGCCATCAACGGCACTGAGAAACGGCGAACCAGCCGCGCCAGGCCCGCTGCCGACGAGACAGGCTGCTCTACAAGCTCGCAGCCGGCATCCGCCAATGCCGCCATGCCGAACGCCGCCTCGGTCTCGCTCCAAGCCATGTTGACGTCCACGCGAACTGCGGCGCGGTCGCCCAGCGCGCGCTTGATGGCCGCAACATGGGCGATGTCTTCCGCTATTCCCCGCAGGCCAATCTTGAGCTTAAAAATTCGGTGGCGCCGGAGATCGAGCATCCGCTCTGCCTCGGCAATGTCCCGGGCCGTATCGCCGGAGGCGAGCGTCCAGGCGACGGGCAGGCGATCGCGCTGGCGGCCACCGAACAGCAAGCTGATGGGCACGCCGAGCCGCTTTCCCTGGGCATCGAGCAATGCCGTCTCCACGGCGCTTTTTGCGAATCGGTTTTCCTTGACCATCTTGCCGATGCGGGTCATCAGCGCCAGGACGCGGGCTGCGTCCTGGCCGAGCATCACCGGCGCGAAATAGCTGTCGATCGCCAGCTTCATGCCTTCCGGGCTCTCGCCGCCATAGGCTAAGCCACCGATCGTCGTTCCTTCGCCGATGCCAACGACACCGTCGCTGCAATAGACCTTCACCAGCATCAGGGACTGGCCGTTCATTGTCGTTACCGACAGTCGGTGCGGCCGGATAGTCGGCAGATCGACGATCAGCGTTTCGACGCGCTCGACTGTGGGAGCGATGGAGGCAGCGAGTGGTTTAGCGATCCAGTTCATGGTGCCACACTGCGGTCGTTTAACGTTCACGTCCAACACCAATTATGTTTCGTACAATACCTTCATCGTATAGTATCGAGAAAAATACCTAGCGAACCGATCATGCTGCACTGCAACATATGAAGATCGTTTGGATGTCATCGCTTTCAGAGGAGCGGTCAGATGGAGCTTCGTCAACTAAGATACTTCGTGGCGGTTGCGAAAGTGCGGAACTTCACCCGTGCCGCGGAGATCTTGAATATCGCCCAGCCGCCCCTGAGCCGGCAGATCCAGTTGCTCGAGGAAGAGCTGGGCGTGGAGTTGATCGTGCGCAACCGACCGATCAGACTGACTGCCGCCGGGCGACTGTTCTACGAGCAATCGCTGCAGATCCTCGGCCGCATCGATCAGATGCGCGACGCCACTCGCCGCATCGGCCTCAGCCAGAACACCGTTCTCTCGATCGGATTTGTCGCATCGACGCTGTATGGCGGCCTGCCGTCCCTGGTCAGGAAGCTGCGGCAGAATGCACCGGATCTCGATATACAGTTGCTGGAGATGGTATCGGTCCAGCAGCTTCCGGCCTTGAAGGAGGGCCGCATCGACATCGGTTTCGGCCGTCTCTACCACAGCGATCCGAACATCGTCGGGATCGTGCTAAGGGAGGAACGACTGGTCGTGGCTGTGCCGAAAGGCTCCCCGCTGGCACAGGAAACAGGGCCAGTGCCGGTTGCCGCGCTAAGTGGCCAACGATTGATCGTCTATCCGAAGGAGCCTCGGCCGGGCTATGCAGACCATGTGTTGAGCCTCCTGCACGGGCATGACGTCTGGCCTGCGGAAGTACATGAAGTCCGGGAGATTCAGACCGCTTTGGGCTTGGTCGCCGCCGAATCCGGCCTTTGCGTGGTGCCTTCATCCGCGAGGCAGTTGCGCTCGGACGTCTGTTATCGATTGCTAGAAGGAGCGCGCACGACCTCGCCGGTAATCTTGAATCATCGCGTCGGAGACACGTCGCCCCATATCGAGCTTGTCAAGTCGCTGATCCAAGAGATGTACGCAGAGAATCCACCCTGGCTAAGCATCGAGCACAATCTGCCCGTATCTACTTCGTTCAACCGTTAATTCGGGAGCAACTGGCAACTGCAGTCTCGATCTGCAGGGGCAGATGCTTAAGATCAGTCGACACTTATTTGAGATTACTCTGTGGTCAACCCAATCCATGCGGCAAGATATTTCCGCCGCAGCGTCGACGGGCTTGTCCCAACGACACAGCACGACAACTCGTCACCTGTCGAACTGCCTTATATAATACCAATGCTCAATGATTAGATTCATTTGCCCATTTCCTTTGCTCTACGCACATAACGCACCATGGCTGGCATTGAATTTTTTTGCCAGGGATGTTGAGGCGCCGCGCGGACAATCAGGCCGCCGTCCCCGTCACCCGCTTATGCGGGAGGTGCAGAAGCCACTGAAGGACGTTTCGAAAGTGTGCCATGCGATCATCGAGGCCATGGAGAAAGTAGGGGCATCCGTTTCAGCCTGTTGACCAAAATTGATTGCGATAACTCGGGACTTACGAACTCTCGTTTGAAGGAGGATTTAACATCCCGACGATCATCAGACGCGTAGAAATCGATGACAGCCCGGAAAGACAAGATTCGCTATCCAGAAAACGCATCGTTTTTATATCGCCGCGAGCAAGAAAAGATTCCGTTAACCGTAGCGACCTACCTCTCCAATAGTAAGTTGGACATTCGAAGCGTTCCAAACGAGCGCGCTACTTATGCTCGACCAACCCGAGGAGGCTATCAATGTTTGCAATCGAAGATAAGATTAAACCCTGGCAAGGCGAGCAGAAGGCTGTCGGCCGCGAGGTCCACGAGCGCATCGTCAACCATCTGGATAAAATACTGTTAGGCGCTTACCGGGGCGTTGATCCTTCGATCGTCTCGCTACCGCCTGAGGTTATGACGACAGAACGCAAGAAGTTCGACATGTTGGCGCTCGGCGATTTTTCCAACATCTACTTTACCGAGCAATCGAAGATCATCGAGAATATCTCGAAAAGCGTCGATTTCGTTGACTATCTGGTGGGTGGTTACGCGGCATATACTTCCGGCCTTGTGGCGACATTGGTGAAGGGAATGGCTTGGTCCGGGAAGAAACGCGACCTGCTTATCTCCAGCCTCATGAAATCAATTTTTTCAGAAGTCAGCGTCGTTATGTATTACTATTTCGACGGTTTGAATAAAGCAGCTGAGGCAGAGCGTGCCAAGGCTGAGGAAGAGCGTAACAAGGTTGCCGCTGAAGACAGGGCCGTCGTCAGTGTCCTGGCAGATGCGTTGGAGGCCTTGGCAAACGGAGACCTTTCTTATCGTATCTTCAACAGTGTCCCAGAAAAGGGCGAAATTGTTAAACGACACTTCAACGAAGCGATTGCCAAACTTCAAGACACAATGCGCGATGTTGCTACCAGTACCTTAGCAATTCGGTCTGGGTCAGCCGAGATTTCGGCCGCTTCGGATAATCTATCGCGTCGCACCGAGCAGCAGGCAGCCAATCTCGAAGAAACCGCAGCGGCTTTGAACGAAATCACGGCAACGGTCAAAAGCACCGCCGATTTCGCCCGTAACGCAAGGCAAGAAGTCTCTAACGCCAAAGAGGATGCAGAGCGTTCCGGCCAGATCATGCAACAAGCCGAATTGGCCATGGGCGCGATAAAAACGTCATCTAACGCGATTCGTCAGATTACCGACGTTATCGATGAGATCGCGTTCCAGACGAACCTTCTAGCTCTTAATGCGGGTGTCGAGGCTGCGCGCGCTGGAGATGCAGGCAAAGGTTTCGCCGTTGTAGCACAAGAGGTCCGGGAATTGGCGCAGCGCTCCGCCAGTGCCGCTAAGGACATCAAGAGCCTGATCGCAACCTCCGAAGAACAGGTCGCCCAAGGCGTAACTCTGGTTGCCGATACAGGCAAAGCCCAAGCTCGTATTGTCGCCGGGGTTGCCGACATCAATGCGACTGTCTCCGAAATTGCCGCTTCTGCACAGGAACAATCCGTGGGCATTCATGAAGTGAGCACCGCCATCAATCAGATTGATCAGTTTACCCAGCAGAATGCGGCGATGGTAGAGGAGTTCACGGCCACCAGTCATAGCCTTTCGAATGAAACTGAAACCCTGCTCGGCCTCATAGGAAAATTTCGAATTGGGGGCGAATTCAATACTCAACAGTTCAAAACGCCGCAGGTTAAATACGCGGCGTAAGGCTTGCTAGGCGGGACGCACCCTATGCGAGGCGGAATCAGCTTGCGCGGCCAACTTGCAACATTTTTCGCGAAGTGGCGACGTCGTTTGCCGAGGCAGCGTTCGGCGCCTCTACAAACGATGCTCCATTCAACAATAACCCCGAGAGGTCTCTGGAGAGGCGAGTCGGTCTAAAGGCTGCGGTCGATTGCCATGAGAAGATCGCTAAGAGTGGCGCTTTCGGCTTGGTGACGAGGCGCCTGTTCGAGCTTAAGGAAACACCTCCCCGCGGCCGATTGTCCGGCTGACTTCCGGGTCACGTGCGGAATACCACGGACCCGGCCTTTTCGTCACTGTGCGCCGGCGGGTCCGCCGTCTTCATGACGCAGCGCCGCCACACTGGGAGCGCTCCGTCAAGCGGGCCCGCCAGCGTTCGCCGGCGTACGCGAGTCTCGACGAATTAAAAACACTCGCCTTGAACGGAGTCGAACCTACGACCCACCGGTGTTTTTCTTAAGAAGCAGGTATGGGATCAGTATAGTACCTTCGCTTAGAACTGCGAGATATCTGCGGTAGCTGAAAGCAGGGCAAGACGATGTCGGAGGCCCGCCTCCGGATGAGGCGAACCAAACGGTTGAGCGGCTACATTGTCGTGCCGCTTGCATCAGCTGTGTTTTCGGAGTCATCTTCCAACGTGCCATAACGGCCGATATTGCCCACAATTTCATATCGAATTTTCGACTTTTCAGTCTTGAGATCAGTGCCGGACTAGGTGGTCTCGGTCAGTTCCCCGAGCTGTCGGCGGGTCAGCATGGGCCCGCTCGCTGCCCCTGTATTGTCGATCATGGAAACCGGCTTTCCGGTTCCCGGAATTGCGCAAGTGATGGCTGGGTGATCGAGCACGAATTTGAGCGCGAGCTGCGCCCATGATGTCGCACCGACTTCGACCGCCCAGACTGGTAGCGGCCTCGCCCTAAGGCGGCGCAGCAGATCACCGCCGCCGAAAGGTCGGTTACACAAGACGGCGACGCCCCTGTCATCAGCCAGCGGCAGTAGTCTGTTCTCCGCTTCGCGTTCTTCCAGCGAATAGTTGATCTGGAGGAAGTCGATTGGCGTCGTGTTCAGAACCCGCTCCACCTCGGCATAGGCCGATCGGGTGTAATGGGTGATGCCGATATACCGGATGCGCCCGGCTTCTTTGAGACTACGCAGAGTTGGCAGATGAGTTTGCCAGTCCTGTAAATTGTGAACCTGCACGAGGTCGATGACGTCAGTGCGAAGGAGCCGGAACGACTGCTCGATCTGCCGGACGCCAGCCTCACGCCCTGATGTCCACACCTTGGTCGCAAGAAAGCGCGGTGCAGCTCGGGGCTGGCGGGTGAGCAGCGAGCCGACAACGTCTTCGGCGCGTCCGTACATAGGCGAGCTGTCAATGAGCGTTCCGCCGGCCGAAAAAAGCGCATCGAGCACATTGGAGAGCCGTTCCTCTCTAACAGCATCGAGGGTGACGTCGAAGCCGCGATAGGTGCCGATCCCGATGACTGGCAAGGCTTCTTTCGTGGCGGGAATGATACGCGTTAACATCGTCGTCTCTCCATTCAGCTCATATACCAGCCACCGTTGACGTTGATCGTCTGGCCGGTGATGTAGCCGTTGCCGGCCAAAAGTACGACCACCGACGACACCTCGTCGGTCTGGCCAAATCGCCCCAAAGGGATTAGTGTGGGCTGGATCGCCGAGTTGCTCTTGAGCATTTCCGTCTCGATCAGCGCCGGAGCAATAGCGTTGGACGTGATCCCCTCCTTGGCTAGCGCAGCCGCGTAGTAATGGGAAAGCCCAATCAGACCGGCCTTGCTGGCTGCGTAATGTGGGCCGATGACGCCTCCAAGCTGTGCAGCCACAGACGATATGGTGACGATCCGGCCCCACTTCCGTTCCCGCAGGCCCCGTACAGCGGCTTGAGTGACATGAAAAGCTGAAGTGAGATTGACCCGGATGGTCTCGTCCCAGTCGGCCGCCGTGATCTGGTCGAGTGGGCGTGATGGATTGATCCCGGCATTGTTCACGACAATGCCCAGCGGCCCCAACTGCGCCTCTGTCTCGCGGACGAGATTTTCTGCAGTCTGCGCCTCGGACACGTTGCCGCCTACGGCGACCGCCCTCCCACCTCTTTGGCGGATAGTCTCGGCGACTGCCTCTGCCCCCGATTGATCGCTGTGGTAGCCCACCGCGACGCTGGCGCCGGCAGAGGACAGGGCGTATGCTATATCACGGCCGATACCGCGCGAGGCGCCGGTAACAAGTGCGACTCTTCCGTTAAGATCGCTCATTTCATTCTCCATTTATGTGAGAGGATCGGTGTTCGTTCTTCCAGTTCAGGACGAGCGTGGTACCCGCCGCAGCTATAAGGGCTAGCGATAGGCCGCAGGCGCTGACCCAGCCGCCGAGGCTCCATGCCAGGGTCCCAGCAAAGGAGCCGGCCGCTCCGCCGCCGAAGGTGGCGGCCATGTAGAGCGTATTCAGGCGAGCGCGGATGGCATCGCCAAGCCCCAAAATGCGCGTCTGGTTCGCGATCTGACCGCTTTGCAAGCCGAAGTCGAGCAGGTTCACGGCCATTACTAAGGAGAGTAGCGAGCCGCCGCCGATCCAGCCTGCCAATGCCAAGGCTATGCCGCTGGCAGCCAGCGAAACCAGGTTGATCTTGGACGAGCCAATGCGATCGGACAAACGTCCGGCCATCGGCGCCAGGATCGCGCCTGGCGCGCCGTAGAGCCCGAACAGACCTGCCGTCGCTGGCCCGAACTCAAAGTCTGGGCCGGCGAGGTAGAAGGCCAGCGTGGCCCATAGGGCCGAGAAGGCACCGAAGACCAGGAAGCCCAGCGTCATGGACAGGCGTAGCGGGCGGTGCTGCAGCAGTGGCGGTAGCGAACGCAGCAGGCCGAGATAGCCGATTTCTGGGAGCTTGGTTCCCCGGTCGGGAATCAGGCGTGGCACGATCAGCACTAACAGGCCTGTCAGGACCGCGGCCAGCACATAGGGAGAGCGCCAGGTACCGGTCGCCTGCGCGAGCGCGCCGGATGCTGTGCGCGACAACAGGATACCAAGGATCAGCCCGGTTTGCAGCGTACCGATGATCCGTCCGCGATGCTCGGGCGCCGTCATGCCCGAGACGATCGGGATCAAGATTTGCGGGATAACGGTCGATGCTGTTAGCGCAACGCTGGCAGCGACCAGCATCGAAATTCCTGACGAAACCGCTGCTGCCAACAGAAAGAGCGCAGTCAACACCAGCAGCGTTCGCACCAATCGACGCGATGCGATCACGTCGGCCAGCGGCAGAACGAACAAGATGCCGAGTGCATAACCGACCTGCGCGCCGACAGCGACCAAGCCAGCTGTTGGCTCGGGCACCTTCAGGCTCACTGCAATCTGGTCGAGTAGCGGCTGGCATAAGTAAACATTGCCGACGGTGATCCCGCAGGCCGCCGCCAGCATTGAAAGCGTGCCGCGCGTCAACTTCGAATGAGGAAAACTTTCGCCTGCCATAGAGATCCGTTGTCCCTGGGTGGTTGGGGTTGCGTCCCATCAAGGTGCACTGTATAGTGCAACTCTGCACTCCGCAGTGCAAGGCAGTCAAGAGGAAAACTGAAATGCCATCCCGACCGCCCGCCGCCTTGTCTCCCAAGGGCGTGGTTTCGATCTTCGAGGCCGTGGCGACACCCACGGCCGCGCTCTCCAAGCGAGATGCGATTCTGGCGGCCGCGACGCGTGTCTTCCTGCGTCAAGGCTACGAGGGCACCAGTATGGACCTGGTGGCGCAGGAATCCGGTGCGGCCCGGCGCACTCTCTACAACCAGTTTCCGGACGGCAAAGAAGAATTGTTTCGCGCCGTCGTCGAACGCGTCTGGAGCGCCTTCCCCGTCTTGGATATCGTGGCCGAGGCCGAGACGCGGGCAGATCCAGACGTCGGCTTGCGTCGGATTGCAGCAGCCGTGGCCGCATTCTGGGAACCGCCGCTAGCGATCGCCTTTCTGCGCATGATCATTGCCGAGGGCACCCGTTTTCCTGACTTGACGGAGAGCTTTTTCAAGCATGGCAAGACGCCAGCGATGGGCGCCGTTCGCGCTTATATCGAAATGCAAGCCGAACGGGGCCTCTTAACAATCAATGACGGCGAACGCGCCGCCCGTCAGTTTCTGGGGCTGATCGACGAACCCCTGCTCTGGATTCGAGTGCTGGGCCGTGACGAGAAATTCAGCCAGGCTGAGCGCCAGGCTGTGATCGATGAGGCCGTGGATATCTTCCTCGGCCATTACGGGACCCGGGCTGCGGAGCGCTGACGAACTTCTTCCGTCAACATGGATACTCAAGATGCCGTCTTTCACATTGGGCGAAATTCGCACATGTCGCTCCGTCCTCGATAGTCCGGCTGGGCCGGTTAGGTCCTTACACCAAGCGGGCACCGGATGATTCGATCGTTTCGGCGACCGCGATCAATATCATCGCTTTCCCGCTCGCTCCCTCATTACCCAACATGGTTCAGATTGGTCATTCAATGAAACTCGCGACGATAATTGCAAACGGCCGACCCCAGGTGGTCGTCGTAGATCCATCCGGAGAACGCTACACCCCCGTTGCGGAGGTCTTTCCAGACCTGACGCCGTCTACACATGCCGACATGATCAGCCTGATCGCTGAAACAGATGGCCAGAACCGATCGGCGCCGATGAATGGGAGCAAGGTGTTGGCGCTCGACGATCTCCTGCCGCCAATCACCAATCCTCCGCACAATGTGTTCTGCGTTGGCAAGAACTATCACGCCCACGCCCATGAGTTCACCAAAAGTGGATTTGACGCCGGAGCAACCGCGGCCGAAGCCATTCCAGAGTATCCCATCATCTTTACCAAACCTTCGTCTGCGCTAGCGCGCCCCTTCGGAGATATTCCTCTTTGGCCGGGCCTTGACGAAGCCGTCGATTACGAAGCGGAGTTGGCTGTTGTGATCGGCAAGGCTGGACGCTCCATCGCGGCCGAGCGCGCGTTCGACCACGTTTTCGGATATACCGCGTTCAACGACGTTACAGCGCGCGACCTGCAGAAGAAGCACAAGCAGTGGTTCCTCGGCAAAGGAATCGATGGGTTCGGGCCGATGGGTCCCTGGATCGTGACCAAAGACGAACTCGATATAGCGAATGTCGAAATCACCTGTACGGTGAACGGTGAAGAGCGTCAGAAAACTTCGACAAAGGATCTTATCTTCGACATTCCCAGCTTGATCGAGGTCATTTCCCGCAGCGTCACGCTTTTGCCGGGAGACATCATCGCCACTGGCACACCGGCCGGTGTCGGTATCGGCTTTGAGCCTCCACGGTTCTTGAAACACGGCGACAAAGTCGTGGTCTCAATTCAGGGTATTGGAAAAATCGCCAATACGGTCAGGGTACATTCGATTGCGCCACAAATCGGCTAGATAACCAGAGCTCGACGACGACTGCAGGAACGACACCACTGGGCAATACCTGCAGTCGTCACTGTCACCGGTTCTGCCGGTTGGCGATCAGATCGTCGACGACGGCGGGGTCTGTGGCGGTTTGCCAAGTCATAGTCGGCAGGTGGTGAGGCCTCCGACAGGGTACCGAGAAATCGTTGCCCTTGTTGCTGCCGATCAGATCCAGGCTTTAGCTGTTAATCGCTAACTGTTGATCGGCTCGTCTCCTAGAAACTGTTCAGTATAACTAAGACGAATCCGCCCGCAGTCTCCTCGCTAGTCCAGATTGCGCGCGATGAATCCCAATTCCGCGACCTAATTACCAAACCTCGGTTATGCGGAACCTTTTGTTAAGCTTCAGAGGATGTAGGTTGGCTCGAGCTAGGCGGTGATCCCTTCTCGAAAGCGAAGGTGACGTCCGAAAGCCAGACGCACAGACGACAGTCGAATGAAGTCGACCGACCCATTTCGTAGCGGCAGGGGGTATGAGGACTCCTGTTTGCGCTCAATAGGAACTGATAATGCCCGCAAGCATCTTTTCGCGCATCAGCACCAAATTGGCCACGCTTTCCGCCATCGGCATTTTGCTGGTAGCAGTTATGCTTTTTACCGTCTGGCAGGGCGGTCATTATGTCTACGAACACGCGAGCTATCAGAAAGAGCAGTTGATCGTTTCCCGCGACTTGGTTGACGCTAAGGCTTCATGGCGCGGTATGCAAATTGGCGTACGTGACCTGCGCCTCGCTACCACGCCGGACGAGATCGCCGACGCCATTGATCATATCGCGGCACGTCATCAGTCGGTGACGAGATACCTAGACGATGCAATTGGCGGACTGCGGCTGCAGGTCAACAGGGACCGGCTCGTAACGCTCAAAGCCTTGGCCGACAACCTATTCGTCGCAACCGGCGATATCGTTGACATCGCCAAGGCAAGGCTGGCTCTCAATTCCGGTGACACTTCTCTCCACGCGAAGGAGGAGGACGCCCAGGCGAAACTTCTGGCGATATCAGATGAGGCAGCCAAGTTGATTGACGAAGGAGTGGACACAGCAAAGACGATGGCAACAAAGGCTGGGGAAGAGGCGGATGCCGCCGCCGCTCTAATTCTCTTTCTTAATCTCGGCATGGGACTGCTGACCATCGCTATGCTGACCGGCGCCGCGCTGTTCGGCGCACTGGTGATCGCAAGGCCGATAGGCCGGATCACCGGGAGTATGAACGATCTGGCTAGCGGCAATCTCGACTCCGACATTCCGTTCGCTGACCGGCGCGACGAAATCGGCCAGATGGCTTGTGCCGTCGAAATCTTCAAGCAGAATGGTGCCAAGATGCGCGAACTGGATGCCGCAGACGCGGACAAGCGGGCCAAGATCATTGAAATGCAGAAGAGCATCGACGCGGCTATTACGGCGGCGGGAGCTGGCGATTTCACGCATCGCGCGCCAGAGGAGTTCGGCTATCCCGATCTCAACCGCATTGTGATGGGCCTAAATCAGCTGCTCGTCTCGGTCGATCACGGCGTCGCGGAGACCCACCGAGTCGTTTCGGCTTTGGCGAATGGCGACCTGACCGAGACTATGCGCGGCGAGTTCAAAGGCTCCTTTGCGGAGCTGCAGAACAATGTTAACGCAACGATGACCAACCTGCGCTCCGCCCTCGGCGAGGTGCGCTCTGCTGTAAGCACGATCAATGGGGGCGCAGGCGAAATGCGCATAGCTTCCGACGATCTATCCAAACGCACGGAGCAGCAGGCTGCTTCGCTTGAGGAAACCTCTTCCGCGTTGGAAGAAATCACCGTCGCGGTGAAACACTCGACGGAGCGAGCCCTGGAAGTCAGCCATATGGTACACGAGGCGAAGAAAAGCACCGGGGAGTCGAGCGCCGTCGTCAGCCAGGCTGTTTCGGCCATGGGGCGGATCGAGCAGGCGTCGGGCGAAATCAGCAAGATCATCAGCGTCATCGACGAGATCGCGTTCCAGACCAATCTTCTGGCGCTGAATGCCGGCGTCGAGGCGGCGCGGGCCGGTGAGGCCGGCAAGGGCTTTGCCGTCGTGGCTCAGGAGGTGCGCGAGCTGGCGCAGCGTTCGGCCAATGCCGCCAAGGACATCAAGGTGCTGATCAACCGTTCCAGCGACGAGGTCCATTCCGGGGTGAAGTTGGTGACGGCGACGGGCGAAGCGCTCGGCAATATCCAGAACCATGTGGTCAAGATTGACGAGCATGTGCGCTCGATCGCAACAGCGGCAAGGGAGCAGTCGACCGGACTCTCTGAGGTCAGTATCGCCGTCAACCAGATGGACCAGGTGACACAGCAGAACGCGGCCATGGTCGAGGAATCCACGGCTGCGACCAACCGGCTGGCGGACGAGGCGTCGGCCCTCGCGCAGTTGATAGCACGTTTCAAACTAGAAGCTATTCACATCGCGCCCGGCGCCGTCACTGCCGAAAGCCGTCCGGGGATCTCGCCGGCTAGGGCGCTCGGCGAGAAGCTCGCCGGAGCCTTTGGCCGACAAGCACCAGCGGCGGCGGCCGCTGTGGCACGGCAAGCATAACGGATGTTCCACGCCTACCCTTATCCTACTCTGTCAATGTATGAGCATAAGTTGCTAATGAGACCAGTCACTGAATTACCAAACGGACACCCAGAGCGTCAAAGAATCACTGACTTTACTAATGCGTCTGACGAGTTAGTGAATGGCGCCCCTCCAGATGCATTCGAAAAACTCCGGGCCGAGATGGTCGGTGTAGCAAATCATCTTGAGGCGCTTTATGCCCAAATCCGGCGTGACATTCTTGGGCAAGAAAATCTTTCGCTTATCACAGATATGTCGCCGAATCGCCACCAATACCGCCCGCCAGAATGATGGGGCGCAAGGGTGTATCCTGCCGCAGTATGTTTGAGGTTAGGCGCGGGACCTTCAGCTGGTCACACTTCGTTATCTGTCCAGAGTCGCGAAGGCCTGCAGCAAAAGTGGCCGCTACGCCATTATCGCGACGACGGACGACAAACCTAGGGCCGACAGAGCTTGCTGCCGGGTCGCTTCTGAAGCGAGGCGTTGACGGTTTGCTCCTTTCGGCCGCACGTGAGGATCATGATTTTTCTGATGTGCTGGCCGCCCGAGCCGTGGCTTTGTCCTGGCTCTGCGCACCGACGCGCGGAGCCTTTCTTCGGTTGGCGACGACGGGTTGCGTGGATATCTGGCGACGCGCCACCCCATGGACGACCTGGGTCATTGTCATATCAGCGTGATTGCTGGCCATCATACGCCCTAAGCTCGCTCGGATGCGTCGAGGGCTAGAAGCGGGCCTTGAACAGGCAGGGATCTCGGTCTGTCCTGTATGCATTGTTCCTTTGAGCTTTGGGACTCTTGCGCTTGTAGAGTTGCGCCTGGCGATACAGTGGCAGGTGGTCGGCGTACTTGGAGACCAGAACTTGGGCGATGGTTGCCTCGGTGGGAATCCCGCCCTCGATCAGCCGGGCGGGAGCGGAGCTCGAACGACGACATTTTCGCAGGCCCGGCAGCCGTACTTCGGGCGGCGCACCACCAGCACGCGAACTGGGCGGGCACAATGTCGTGCTTCTCGCTGAAATCCTCGCCGATCCGATGCAGGTCATTGCGGCAGCAAGGACAGACATCGTCATCACAAACCATGCCGTCGAGCAACGGCCCTCACCGACACCTCGCCGCTATAGCTCTCAGCGACAATTTGGTGCTTCTCCTCGTCGCTTCAATCACGATGGCGACCCGCGCCAGTGAAAATCTCAAACCGCTGCACAGTGGTGCTATGCGTAAACCCTGTAATCGTCATATGTCGAAGCCCTATTCGGACAAAACAGCGCTTACTTTCCTCCTACCATTTCAGGTACTTTTCCTTATCGATAAGGGCAGGCAAAACGGTCGATTTCGCTGACGGCAAACGGAAGATGTCAGACATTCGGCACCATTTTGATTGAGAACAAACCTGGTCAGGTTCGTGTGGATGATTTCCAATACGGACTGGGACGATCGAGCTTAATGGGGCACACCCGCTAGACGATGTTGCGGCTAATCGGGCCAGTGTCCCCGTCGGGACGTGAGGTGAGCAGCGAGCGGCTGGCACATTCACCCCCGCCGCCTCATCAGGCTGATATGACCTTCGGCGTAAGCTCTTCGAGGCTTTTGCGGGCATCGCCATAAAGCATTCTGGTGTTTTCCTTGAAGAACAGCGGGTTTTCGATCCCGGAGTAGCCCGTTCCCTGCCCTCGCTTAGAGACGAAGACCTGCTTGGCCTTCCAGACTTCGAGCACCGGCATCCCTGCTATCGGAGAGTTCGGGTCTTCCTGCGCGGCCGGATTGACGATGTCATTCGAGCCAATGACGATAACCACGTCGGTCGAGACGAATTCTTCGTTAATCTCATCCATTTCGAGCACAATGTCATAGGGCACTTTGGCTTCAGCGAGCAGGACGTTCATATGGCCCGGCAGACGCCCGGCGACAGGATGGATGGCGAATCGGACCATCTTGCCGGCGGCGCGCAGCCTGCGGGTCAGTTCCGATACGGCTTGCTGTGCCTGGGCCACGGCCATTCCATAGCCCGGTACGATAATGATGCTCTGCGCGTCGTTCAGAGCAGCGGCAACACCAGCGGAATCGATGGCGACCTGTTCCCCAGAGATATCGAGAAGCGGTCCGGCCTTTGTACCAAATCCGCCGAGGATAACCGATATGAACGAGCGGTTCATCGCCTTGCACATGATATAGGAGAGGATCGCGCCCGAAGAGCCGACGAGCGCACCGGTGACGATCAGGAGATCATTGCCGAGCGTGAAGCCGATCGCGGCCGCGGCCCAGCCGGAATAACTGTTGAGCATCGAAACGACGACCGGCATGTCGGCGCCGCCAATTCCCATGATCAGGTGAAAGCCAATGAAGAGAGCAAGCGCCGTCATGATGGCAAGGGGCCAGAGACCGCCGCTTTGATAATAGATGATGAGGAGTGCGATAGACAAAAGTGCTGCAGCAGCGTTCAGCCCTTGCCCGCCCGCGAGCTTCCTCGCCCTGCCATCCACCTTCCCGGCAAGCTTGCCGAATGCGATGACCGAGCCCGTGAAGGTCACGGCGCCGATGAAGACGCCAACGAAGATTTCGGCCTTCATGATCAGAAGCTCCACAGCGTCCTTCTCAGCGAGGATCGCGGCATAGCCAGAAAGACCAGTGCGGCTCGTTTCGTCCAGCGCGGCAACGTGCGCAGCCTCCAGATGGGTATTAAAGCCGATGAATACAGCTGCCAGCCCGACAAATGAGTGTAGCGCTGCCACCAGCTGCGGCATCTCCGTCATCTGGACGCGGCATGCGAGAGCATAACCGATGACGGCGCCGCCGCCGACCATGAAGATGAGATTGAGCCAACTGCCGCCAGCCGCGCCGAAGATGGCCGCGATAAGAGCAAGGCCCATCCCTGCCATACCATACCAGACGGCGCGCTTAGCGCTCTCCTGGCTCGACAATCCGCCAAGGGAGAGGATGAACAGAATTGCAGCGGCGATATTCGCTGCGGAAACAAAACCCATTGTCAAATCGATCCCTCCTCCAGGTCAGGACTTCTGGAACATTGCCAGCATGCGCCGCGTCACGAAAAAGCCGCCGATGATGTTGATCGTCGATATGAGGACGGCAATTGACGCAAGGACCGTTACCGGAATCGACGTGGAGCCGATCTGCAGCACCGCGCCCAGGATGACAATGCCGGAGACGGCATTGGTAACAGCCATGAGCGGAGTGTGAAGGGCGTGCGAGACCTTCCAGATCACCTGGAACCCGATAAAGCAGGACAACGAAAAGACGATTAGATGATTCATGAAGCTTGCCGGGGCGTAAGCGCCGGCAACAAGCAGGAGTAACGTTGCGAACGCGAGCAAAGCGGCTTGACCGCGCGTCTCAGCTCGGAAGGCTGCCACTTCCCTCTGGCGTCGTTCTTCAGGAGTTGGATCCTTGGGCTTCTGCTTAGTCTTCTGCGCCGCAATGGCCTGCACCTTGAGCGGCGGCGGCGGGTAGGTCACGGCTCCTTCATAGGCGACGGTTGCGCCGCGTATGACGTCGTCTTCCATGTTATGAACGAGATTACCATCCCTGGCTGGTGTCAGATCCGCCATCATGTGGCGAATGTTTGTGGCATAGAGAGTGGAAGATTGCGTCGCCATGCGGCTTGGAAAATCGGTATAGCCAATCACCACGACACCATTGCTCGAGACGATCCGTGTGCCTCCGACAGTGAGATCGCAATTTCCACCCCTTTCGGCAGCGAGATCCACCACCACTGAGCCGGGCTTCATCATCGCCACCATATCGGCCAGCCAGAGCTTTGGCGCGTCGCGACCGGGGATCAGGGCAGTGGTGATAACGATGTCGATTTCGCGTGCTAGGGAGCGGAACCTATCGAGCTGCTTCTGGCGAAATTCTGGCGAGGATGGCGTCGCATATCCTCCCGTCGCCGCTCCATCCTGTTGCTGATCGCCAAAGTCCAGGAATACGAACTCGGCGCCCATGCTTTCGATTTGTTCGGCGACTTCGGGGCGCACGTCGAAGGCATAGGTAATGGCACCCAAGGCTGTTGCCGTCCCGATGGCGGCAAGGCCGGCGACGCCAGCGCCGATGACCAGCACCTTGGCTGGTGGCACCTTGCCGGCAGCCGTGACCTGGCCGGTGAAGAAGCGGCCGAAATTGCTGCCCGCCTCAATCACGGCGCGGTAGCCGGCGATGTTGGCCATCGAGGACAAAGCATCCATCTTTTGAGCGCGCGAGATGCGCGGCACCATATCCATCGCGATGACGTTGACGCCCTTGTCCGTCGCCCGCGCAAGCAGCACATCATTCTGCGCTGGATAAAAAAACGAGATCATCGTCTTTCCGGCGTCGATGCTGTCGATTTCGGTGAGCTCCGGCGGGCGTACTTTTGCGATGACGTCTGCCAGTCGGAAGAGTTCCGTCGCGCTTTCGACGATCTCGACACCGGCACCGCGGTAGGCGTCGTCAGAAAAGCCCGCCAGAAGACCGGCTCCTGACTGGATCAAGCAGATGTGGCCGAGTTTCTGCAAATGGACCGCACTGTCGGGCGTCATAGCAACGCGCGCTTCGCCGGCCCATATTTCACGTGGAGTCCCGATCCTCATTGCCCCTCCTCTCCTCCTCGCGCGCTCACAGCCCATGAGTGCGCAGCCCTGGAGGCGGCGTCAGCCGCCGACCAAAACGCATTGTTGGCGAGTCATGAGACCTGCCTTTGTGGTCCAGGGGACCACAGCATAAGCATCTGAACGCTAGCCTGCTTCAGGCAATCATTCAGCCGCCGTTCCGTAGGCGACGTTGCGGCCGCCATGCCGCCTGACGCGCACATTGGCTTGCTCCGCGTGGCCGACGAACCCTTCCAGCATGCAAAGCCGCGAACAGTACTGGCCGATCATCGTGGCCGCCTCATCCGTCAGAACCTTCTGATAGGAATGGGTCTTTATGAATTTCCCCACCCAAAGACCGCCGGTGTAGCGACCGGCCTTCTTCGTCGGCAGCGTGTGGTTGGTGCCAATAACCTTGTCGCCATTGGCGACATTGGTACGGGGGCCAAGGAACAGGGCGCCGTAAGAATGCATATTGGCAAGGAACCAGTCGTCCCGGTCGGTCATGACCTGAACATGCTCCGAGGCGATGTCATTGGCGACGTCAAGCATCTCCTCATAGGTGTCGCAGACAATGATCTCACCATAGTCCGCCCAGCTCTTTGAAGCGGTATCGGCAGTGGGTAGGATTTTCAGGATGCGGTCGATTTCCGACAGGGTCGCCTGTGCAAGTTTGCTCGAATTGGTGACCAGGACTGCCGGCGAATTGTACCCATGTTCAGCTTGTCCGAGCAGATCTGTTGCACAGAGTTCGGCATCGACCGTTTCGTCGGCAATGACCATCGTTTCCGTGGGGCCCGCAAAAAGGTCGATCCCCACGCGGCCGTACAACTGCCGCTTCGCCTCGGCAACAAAGGCATTGCCGGGGCCAACGAGCATATGGATCGGCTCAATAGTCTCGGTTCCAATTGCAAGTGCTCCGATGGCCTGGATTCCGCCGAGCACGTAGATTTCGTGGGCTCCGCCGAGATGCATGGCCGCGATGACGGCCGGGTTCGGTTCGCCCTTGAATGCCGGCGTTGCGGCAGCAATCCGCGGGACACCGGCGACGGAGGCAGTCGCAACCGACATATGAGCCGAAGCCACCATTGGGAATTTGCCGCCGGGAATGTAGCAGCCGACCGACTGAACGGGAATGTTCTTGTGCCCAAGAATGACACCCGGCAGTGTCTCGACCTCGATGTCGAGCATGGAGTCGCGTTGAGCCTGTGCGAAATTTCGAACCTGGGCCTGCGCGAATTTGATGTCTTCCATGTCACGAGCCGAAACCCGGTTCATGAGCGCCTCGATCTCGCTCGCAGAGAGCTTGAAGGACGCCGGCGAATATTTGTCGAATTTTTCCGAGAGTTCGCGAACCGCGGTGTCGCCTCGCGCCTCAATATCTTTCAAAATACTTTCAACGGTCGAACGAACCTTCTGGTCGTCTTCGGAGCGTTCGTTTTCCGGCTTTCCGCGCTTAATGTAGGTAATAGCCATCATCTTCTCCCTTTCTGTGAGGAGCATAAGCTGCTACATCTGCGTTGCAAGTTTTCATAATGATAGTGAAAAATTTTCAGGATCACTTAGATGAAACCGACGGCAAAACAGGTTGCCCATGCAGCCGGCGTCTCAATCGCCGCCGTTTCGCGCGCCTTCACACCAGGGGCGCCGATCAATCCGGAAAAGAAAAAGAAGATCTTCGCGGTCGCCGAGGAGATCGGTTACATCAGCCCGGCCCGGCGGACCGCGAAGGCCGTGGCAGAAAGCACGATAACGCTCGTTGCGGGAGACCTTCACAATCCCTTTTACCCGCTCGTGCTCGATACCCTTGCAAGGCACCTTCAAGAGAGCGAGCGCCAGTTGCTGGTTTACGCCCTGCCAACTGACAGTAGTATCGACGCGGTCACGGACCAGGTGCTGGCGGCTCGTCCGTCGGGCATCATTGTTACGTCTGCCTCCCTCACATCGAACATGGCGCGCGCATGCCGGCAAAATCAGATCAAGGCCGTCCTGCTTAATCGGATACAGCGAGATATCCGCACCAACGCGGTCTCTTGCGACAACTATCAGGGAGGGCGCGACATCGGCCGACTTTTGCTCGATCGTGGTCACCAGAGGATCGGTTTGATAGGTGGGATCGCCAATACGTCCACCCATGCCGAGCGTGTCCGCGGGTTCCGCGATGTACTTGCCGAGGCAGGACGAACAATCCACGCGCAGGCCAGCGGCAACTACCAGTATGAGATCGCCAAGGAAGCGGGTGTTCACCTTCTTTCAGCCGCCGATCCGCCAGACGCCATCTTCTGCTGCAACGACATCATGGCTTTGGCTGTCATCGATGCTGCGAAAGAGCGGGGGCTGCGTATCCCGCAGGATTTGGCCGTTGCCGGCTTCGACGACATCCCGATGGCAAGCTGGAGTTCCTACCAATTGACGACGATTCGGCAACCAGTGGAGCGGATGGTGCAGGAGGCAGTAAACCTGATCGACGATCCCAACATCAAGGCCTCCGATAATGGGTTCACGCGAATGCTGTCGGGAACACTGGTCGTACGGTCAAGCGCTTGATTGGCCAACCGTTCGCGCGACGGCATCGCAGGGGTCAAATCCTAGCATTGACGCTCGATGCCAACGAACAACGTGTATGCAGAGCGGTCGAGGGTAATTGTGCAACCAGTCTTTTGCTATAGGGTCCATGTCCGGCGATGTGACGGACAGGTTGGGCACCTTGATCTGAGGCGTGAGTTATAGCGGTGGTCTGGCAGGTCGCTATCCCACCGCGTCCCTGAATGTAACGGCTGGCATACTGTGATTTTCATTGATCTGGTGATCAACGAAAGAGCTGCCGTCGGATTTGGCGGCGCCATCAAAGCAAAAACCGATCGGATCGTTTTCGAGCCGATCGGTCAGTCGGCGATGGTCCCGGTCTCAACCCCGGATTATGCTATTGCAATATTACGGCGCCCGTTGCCCTTTGACGACGCACGGCACGAAATCCAACTCGTGGTCTTCGACGCTTCAAGCTCACGTCCAGATTTTCCTGATCGTGAGAACATCCAATTTGGTCTCCATGGAGAAACTCCCCTTCTCGTCCAATGGAAGGGCGGGCAGCCAGGACAACGTGGGAGTGGAAGACCGGTTACGATCGAGGAACAAGGCGAGTGGAACGCCGGTTCTGATCGGTCGGGCTCGTCATTGGCCGCATGCGGTCTGTTTTGGCTATGCCGGATTGTCCCCCGTCCTGCTAAGGGTTTGCGATGGCAGTTCGCCGAAGCGCCTTCGATATTGGCCGGAGAACCGGCCGACATGTGTAAAGCCCCATTTCTGTGCAATGGCTCTTACGGATTGATCAGATTCACCAGATGAAAGCTCCCGACGAACAGCATCGAGACGGAGATGCTCTAGAAAGGTCATGGGCGTCGTCATGCGGAATTTTCGAAAACCATCCTGCAGGGTGCGGGTACTGACGCTGCACGCCTCGGCGATCTCGTTCAGCGTCACCCCGCGGGAAACGTTGGTATGCATATAGTGGATCGCATGCTTGACGTGCCGTGGAATGGGAGATGTGGTGCTGCGGGAAAACTCGCGGGCGTAGTTGTGCCCAACCGCTTCGATAAGAAACTCGAGGCTAGCTTCCAGAAGATGCCCGAGCGCCACCGGTGTTTTATGCAGGGTCTCGCCCGCGAGGCCGTGATGCATGGTTGTCGCGAGACGCGCCAAATCCAAACCCGGTCCCTGAGAAAGATCGATTTCATTGGCGAATTGCAGGCGGCCCCGCACTGAAATATTCAATCGAACTTCGATCCGCCGCGCTAGCTCGACGTGAGGCACCCTCAAGCAAAGGTGGGTTCGAGGGCCGGCAATGTGAAGCTCATAATTCTGTAGCCGATCAACAAAAACGCCGAGGTTTTCGATGGAGGGTATCTTGCGGTCGGTGACCGCCACCAAGGCGTTGCCCGTAAGCGGGATCAGAACCGTGGCCGTGTCGATCGACGCGGGAAAATGGATCGTGAAAGCTCCGTCATAGCTGCTCGCTATGATCGAGACCCCTCGCGTGCCGACCAAGTCGATCCGGTATTTCGTTGCCCCTCTGCTTTCCCTTCTCACCTCTCCATTGTGCAGGTGGGAAAGCGACGCTGAGAGCTCCTGCAGATCCGTTCCGGCGAACGATAGATGTTCAACGCTGTTCCAGTTCACATCAGGCACTCCTGTCGACGCCGGACAATGGTGATGTCTGCGTTTGACATGAAATCTCTCGTCAATCAGTGCGGTGAAAGGACATACGGCCGCAGTCGATCGTTAACGTCTTGTGTGCCAGCCGGTGTCATTTTTGTCCGCCTCGTCCCCTGTGCCTTCCATATCCGGCCGAACCCGGTTCATACCCGGCCACAGTTCGTGGCAATCATAGACACAATGTGCTGAGCCAAGTCGCGCGGCCTCGTGGTGCAACCATGACAACCACGTATGAAGACGGGCGGTCCAGCAGGCCGAAGTCATGGCTCACCTCGCGCTGCTCTTGGAACAATGCAATCGATCACAGGCAGCACTCCTTCGTTAGGTTACGCTGCTCGGAGGCTTTAGAGGCCTGCGAACCCGCTGCCACGATCTCGGCGAGCACGGACACCGCCAGCGACTTTGGATCGCGCGATGAGGGGATCACGCCAATCGGCCCGCGAACTCGGCTCGACTGCTCAAGGGAGACACCAATCTCGTCCAGCCGCTGCAGCCTTGAGCGTTGCGTGGCACGACTGCCTTGAGCGCCGATATAGAAGGCAGGGGTCGAGAGAAGATGCTTCAGGATTTCGGGCTCATAGTCGTGATCATGGTAGAAAAGGACAGCCGCGGTGCGCGTATCGATTTGCAGCGCGCAAAGCTCCGAAAGGTTTGTGAGTTCGCGGCACTGATTTCCAGATGCCCGCGTTGACGCAAGGGTTATCGCGTCATGAGATACCAGCAGTTGTTGATAACCCAGCCCCTCCGCCAACGCAGCAAACACTGATGCCTCTGGTCCAGCGCCGAAAGTGACAAATTTCAGCGGCGGTTCGAAGCCGAGGGCGAAACCATGAGCGTCGATTTTCGTTTCACGGATCGGTCCGAGCGTAAGCCGTCCGAATTTCGAAATCTGCAAGCTGACAGGGGACCGGAGCTTCCTTGCCTTGGAAAGTTTTCGCAGAACATCGACATCCCGGAGGGGAAACAACATGACATCAATACCGCCACCGCACGGAAGGCGGATATCAATAAAACGCGATCCCTCGCCGTAGCAAAGCAGACGCACCTCACCGGACGCGCGGATCTCATTTGCATGCAAGATGAGGTCGGCTTCGACACAGCCGGATGTTATCGCCCCGGCAAAACGCCCGTCTGGAAGAATCGCCATGGCCGCTCCTGCCGAGCGGTAAGCGGGACCGCGGGTCTCGATCAGAACGGCGAGGACTACATCGCCGCTGGCATTGATGGCGAATTCCCATGGATCGGCCAGCGCCGGATGTGCGCCTGACAGCAATGGCGCGGCCTGCAATTCACATCGCATTGGCGATCCTCCCGAAAACTTCGTCTTAAATGCGCGTTCCAGCACGCCTGTCGCGTGCAGCCCAGACGCGGCTCGCTCGGCCTGGAACCCCTCCCGAACTCCGCGACCCCTTCCAAAGAACATTATTTATCAGTCGAACACTAAACGGCTTCGATGTCAAGCAGGAACAATTACCGCAGTCAAGATTTTCCATACGGAACAGGTGGTTACCTTCGTTAGCCAACGTCCCGATCCCAGGTAGGGAAGCCGACTGGGAATGTGGGTACATTTCTCCGACCGATCAATCCGCCGTCCAGCCACCATCGACCACAAGAGCGCTTCCCGTGATGAGTGACGATGCGTCCGAGGCGAGGAAAAGCACCGCTCCGACCACGTCCTCGGGCGTACCCAGGCGCCCGAGCTTAATTTTCGAAACGATGGCGTTGCGCGCGGCAGGATCTTCGAGAAACGGTCTTGTCATCGGAGTTTCGATAAAGGTCGGCGCGACCGTGTTGACGCGAATCCCAACAGGGCCGAGCTCAATGGCGAGTGCTTTCGTAAAGCCTTCCAGCGCCCACTTGGAAGCGCAGTAGATGGTGCGGTTGGCAGCACCGACGTGACCCATCTGCGATGACATGTTGATGACCGAACCCTGAATGCCTAACGCTGCCATACGGCCCGTGACTGCCTGAGCCGCAAAGACCGCGGCCCGGACGTTCAATCCCATCACCGCATCGAAGTCGTCGACGGTCACGTTTTCCAGAGGTTTGGGCCTGTTCGTGCCGGCATTGTTGACGAAAATATCGAAGGCTGGCAAAGCCTCGATCTGGCCACGAAAACCTGCGATGTCGCTGACATCTGCGACGAGCGCGCGGGCCTTGAAGCCGTGATCCCGGATGATCTGGGCGCCCTCCTCGACTTCACTTTCGGTCCTGGCGCAAAGTGTGACCTCTGCGTCAGCGCTTGCCAGCCCCTCGGCAATCGAGCGCCCGAGGCCGCGGCCAGCACCGGTGACAAGCGCCCTGCGGCCAGAAAGCGAGAGCCGTTCAAGGATGTTGAAGCCCGACATTGTCTCGTTCACTTGATGGCTTGCGGATTGATCGGCGAGCCGGCCCCGCCTGGCAAATGCAGAGGAGGCGCCAGGAAGAAGAACTCGTAGACCTTGTCCGCGGAGCAATCCTCAGCAAGCTCCTTGAGATAAAAGATCTCACCCATCGCGATTCCCATTGCCGGAATGACCACCCAGTGCCAAGGCTGGTTGGCTTCCTTGGTTTGATTGGGACGGACTTCGCATCCCCAGGTGTCGGTGCAGATACCGGCAACGTCCTTCTCTCGAAGCCAGAAGCAGGTATCAAAGCCCATGCCGGGCGCATCGCCTCCGGCGTACCCGTCCCAGCTTCCCTTCGCCAGACAGCGCTCCTGATGGCCTGTGCGAACGATTACGAAATCGCCCTTGCGTATTTCCACGCCCTGCGTGGCGGCGCATCCATCAAGATCCTCGGGCGTGATCGGGTAGCCATCGTCAAGCGATGCAACACCTTTCCAGCGCGCGACGTCGAGAAGAACGCCACGTCCGACCATCTTGTCGCGATAATGCTCAATACCGAGCTTCTTGGCGCCTTTGACGTCGACCAATTTGGCGTCGTAGCCGTTATACATCTTGTCATCAAGAAAGATGTGGCAGAGCGCATCCCACTGCGTCGAGGCCTGGCAGGGCATGTTGATCGCATCGTCGGCGTAACGAAGATAGGGTGCAGGCTCATCTTGATTGCCAGCGGCAGCGTCTGTGCCCGTGGCCAACATTGTGTGGATCGGGTTCCAGCGGCCTCCAAACAGGCCTGACTGGATTTGCTCCTTGAGCGACAGACCGAGCGAAAAGGTCTTGCCCTTCCTTACCAGCGAGGCGGCCGCGACGATGTCGGCGGGCTCGATGTTGTTGAGTGTGCCGATCTGGTCGTCCTCGCCCCAGCGACCCCAGTTCGAAACCTTTTTCGCGGCGTCGTAGATAGCCTGACGGGTAAACGTCATGATGGTTTCCTCCTCAGTAGTTATCAGTCGATAAATAAAACTACATTTTGCCGATAGTCAAGGGGTTTTTTTCCGTGTAGAAAAATCCTTCCACGCCAAATCAAAATTAACGGGAAAATGGTTCCAAAGAACGCCGCCAAAAGACGCCGCCTACCGCCTACAGAGCGGCGAGAGGAGATTCTCAAAAAGGCAATCAATCTGTTCTCAGAGCACGGGTTTGAGAGCAGCACGCGTGAGATCGCGCGACAGCTCGGCATCACGCAACCCCTGCTCTATCGCTACTTTCCAAGCAAGGACGATCTCGTCCGCGCGGCCTATCGCTCCGTTTACCTCGATCGGTGGGATGTGGAGTGGGATCGCTTGCTCTGTGAACGCGACCAGCCACTGGATTGGCGGCTAAAGACTTTCTACAGAAGCTACACCGAAACCATTTTTACCCGAGACTGGATGCGCATCTATCTCTTCTCAGGACTGAAAGGCGCGGACATCAATCGATGGTATATTGGTCTGCTTGAAGAACGGATCTTGCAGCGTATCATAAAGGAATACCGGTACCTGGCGGGACTCGACGGCGAGGCGAAACCTCAGGCTGAAGAATTGGAACTGGCGTGGGCTTTGCACAGCGGCATCTTCTATCTCGGCGTTCGCGAGCACATCTTCAGCCTGCCGCCGCCGCAAGATCGTCACCGGATCATCGCAAACGTCGTTGATGTTTTCCATCAGGGCATCCAAGCATATTTCGCGAAACTTTCGGATCGCGAGCCTGCGAAGCTCGCGGCACAAGTCTCCTAAAATCGCCGCAGTTCACCAACTCATCACTATTGAACCCGACGGCAGCGGGGCCGGCCGGGCCGATTGTGGTGGGTCGAACACAAGCCCCCTGCGCCGGATTTTCGAATTCATATTGACAAATTTAATTATCATTAGATAAATAAATTCTCAACGCTGCTAGTCTCCCCCGTGCCGCCTCTCGGGCAATGTAAGCATCTAGCTAGCCAAGGCTCGAGAGGTGGCAGGGAGGGCGTCGGGCAAACTGGGAGGAGCCATCTGAGGTCGGCTGTCTGACTTGGACGATCGATACCGGACGAAGGGGAGAATAGATGTTCACTATGCTGGAACGTCAGCACACGCTCTCACCTTTTTTGCCTATCTGGAGTGGGGCATCGAAACACGCGGCCGCACCATATCAGCGCTCGACGGGAAGGCATAATCGAAGGGCTGAGGCAATCTGGCTCGATAACTCGACATGCTAACCAAGAAATCGCCGGGGCGCCAGGCATCGCGGTTCGGGTGTCGGTCGCGGTTTTATCAATTTACGATGCAGAGTTTCTGTGTGTTTTTTGGAGAGCTCCTATGCTCGCCTCGAGGGACGTAAGATACCAACCGCAGAAAAGACGGATGATCGACCCTTTTGGGCGGGCGGTCACCTATCTCCGCGTCTCCGTCACCGACCGCTGCGATTTCCGCTGCACCTATTGCATGGCCGAGAACATGACCTTCCTGCCGAAGAAGGACCTGTTGACGCTGGAAGAGCTCGACCGGCTCTGTTCCGCCTTCATCGCCAAGGGCGTGCGCAAGATCAGGCTCACCGGCGGCGAGCCGCTGGTACGCAAGAACATCATGTATCTGGTTCGCCAGGTCGGCGAAAAGATCGGCGCCGGCCTCGACGAATTGACGCTGACCACCAACGGCTCTCAACTGTCCCGCCATGCCGAGGAGCTCTATGATTGCGGCGTGCGCCGCATCAACGTCTCGCTCGATACGCTCGATCCCGACAAGTTCCGCAAGATCACCCGCTGGGGCGATTTCGCCAAGGTCATGGAAGGCATCGACGCCGCAGAGAAGGCCGGGCTGAAGATCAAGCTCAACGCCGTGGCGCTGAAGGGTTTCAACGACGCCGAGATGCCCGATCTCCTGCGCTTCGCCCATGGCCGCGGCATGGACTTGACCGTCATCGAAACCATGCCGATGGGCGAGATCGAAGAAGACCGCACCGACCGGTACCTGCCGCTCTCCGAGTTGCGCGCCGATCTGGAGAAGCAGTTCACTCTCACGGATATCGACGATCAGACCGGCGGCCCGGCGCGTTACGTCAGGGTCACCGAGACCGGCGGCCGCCTCGGCTTCATCACGCCGATGACCCATAATTTCTGCGAGAGCTGCAACCGCGTCCGCCTCACCTGCACCGGCACGCTCTATATGTGCCTCGGCCAGAACGACGCCGCCGACCTGCGTTCCGCACTGCGCGCCACCGAAGACGACGCCCTCCTCCACGCCGCCATCGACGAAGCCATCACCCGCAAGCAGAAAGGCCACGATTTCATCATCGACCGCACGCATAATCGCCCCGCCGTGGTACGGCATATGAGTGTCACTGGCGGCTGAAGGAAAGGATAGGTTGGCATGTCTAACGATGCTCTGGAAACTCATGCGAAGAGCACGTCTGTGGGACAAGGCCCGTTTCGCCGTGTTGCCATCATCTTGCTTGCCGCTGGTCAGGCGACCCGCATGGGCCCCAGCGGCGCCCATAAGTTGCTCGCAGAATTTGACGGAATTCCGCTGGTTCGACGTATGGCCGCGATCGCACTCGAGTCGAGCGCGCGGGCCGTCATCCTCGTAACGGGCCATAGGCGATCCGAGATCGAAACTGCGATTGAAGGCCTGAGGCTCGAACTGGTCGACAATCCACAATATCTTTCGGGAATGGCGAGCTCTTTGATTGCAGGTGTGTCACGGCTTCAAGATCGGGCGGTCGAGGGGGCACTGGTGATGCTCGCCGATATGCCGGGCTTGCGGAGCTCGCACCTCGACGAGTTAATCAACGCGTTCCAATCTTCCGGGTGTGATTGCATCGTGCGCGCGGCTTGTCATGGCAGCCCGGGAAACCCGGTCATACTTCCGAAATCGCTCTATCCGAATATCTTTCAGCTGCAGGGTGACATCGGGGCTCGGCACCTTATCGAGAATGCATCATTGCCGGTCATTCAGGTGGAAATTGGCGAAGCCGCGCTGCTGGATTTGGACACACCGGAGTCGGTAGTAGAGGCCGGCGGCATCATCAAAAACTAGGGCCTCTAGCGTGCGTGCAGGCGCCATGGGTGTCTCTGAGAACGATCAGACGCCCGACATCTAACTAAACGATCAGTTCGCTGACGCTGCTGAACAACGCAAACGGCCGAGAACCAATAGGACCTCGTTCGTCGCGTGACGGTACGGGGTCAGCTAGGGGGTGAGAGAAGCTTACCGGCTGCTGCGTTGATGACGACTTCAATTCCCGCGGTCCGCGCCGCCATAGTTGACGCCTCTTTCCACTTCACGGCATGATGGGACCAAAAATGAATAGGGCGGAAACCGGGTCATGAATTTGCGGCAAATTCGATACTTTCTGGAGATAGCCGAACACGGCAATTTCACGCGTGCCTCTGAAGTTCTCAATATCGCGCAGCCCGCTCTTTCGAGGCAGATCCGGCTGCTTGAGGAAGATCTAGGCGAAGCGCTTTTCATTCGATCCGGCCATGGCGTCGCGTTGACCGCTGCGGGCAAGGCTCTGCGTGAAAAAGCAACAGCGCTCGTCTACGAGTTTGACAAGCTTCGTGATGTCGTTGCCGATCAATCGGAACCGCGAGGCCACCTGACGGTGGGGTTGCCCCCTGCCATCGCCCAGATGGTGAGCATCGAGTTGATCGACGCTTACTGCCGACAGTATACTGATGTTCACCTTCATATTCGCGAAGGGATCAGTTTGGATCTTATTGCCGGTATCCAGCAGAGCAAAATCGACTGCGCAATCGTCGTGTCCGATGAGAATCAGGTTATGCGCTCCGAATTTCTATTCAGGGAAACCCTTTTCCTGGTCGCCCCCGCCTCTGAGAACTATGACCTAAATCAGCAGCTCAAGTTGGATAGCGCTGCTGGCAAGCCGCTCATAATGACCAACAGAATGAATAATTTTCGGGTAGCGATCGAAGACGCTTTTGGGCGTAGCCAGCTTCCGATGCGCGTCCTAGCTGACAGCAATTCGACGAGTATGATTGCGGCGCTCGTCGCCAAAGGCACGGCCTACAGTATCCTGCCCTATTGTGCGATCGACGCCGCCCTCAGCCAGGGTCTTATTTCAGCAAGCCCTATTGAGGGCCTCTTTGTCGATTGGGCATTTGTAAGCCCTCCTCAGACGGAACTGACCATTCCTGCGAAGCTCTTTCATCAAATGCTCCTTGACCAGATCCATCGAAAAATCGAAGGAAACAACTGGCTGGGTGCCGTGATAGCTACGCCTGGGCCGACCACTGTAGGTGCTTAGTACAGCTCTCATCGATGGCGCGGTGCAACCGCCTGACGCGCAGGCAGATTTTCGTTTAGAGGCGCATGAGCCATCTGCTTTAACCAACCGATGCGATCTTGGCTGTGACCTGAGCTGTCGCGGTGCCACCAACATTGAACTCGCCAAGCAAACGGAATAGTGCGGTGGCTTCGGCTGCAAGACTGTGGGCGGCGGCAGCGGATTCCTCAACCATCGCCGCATTTTTCTGGGTGCCGCGGTCGACGACGTTGATTGCCTGGTTTATCTCGGCAATTCCGAGAGACTGCTCCTTGGCAGCTTCCACAATCGCCTCGACATTGTCGCTCACCTGCTTGACCTGCGACACGATAGTATGGAGCGCACTGCCTGTTTCGCCAACCAAAGCAACGCCCGTCTGAACGTGGACATTCGAAACGGCAATCAACTGGTTGATCTGTTGCGCAGCCTTGGCAGAGCGTTGCGCGAGTTCACGCACCTCCTGCGCGACGACTGCAAAGCCTTTCCCGGCGTCACCTGCACGCGCCGCCTCGACGCCGGCGTTGAGAGCCAGCAAATTGGTCTGAAAAGCGATTTCATCAATGACGCCGATGATGCCGGAAATTTCTTCTGAAGAGGCTTCAATTTTGCTCATTGCCTCAATGGCGCGGGCAACGACGGTGCCGGATATCTCGGCATTCTCCCGTGTCCGACGCACAAGACGCCCTGCCTCTTCGGCGCGTCGGCTTGCCTGTGCCACCGTCGTCGTGATCTCCTCCAATGCCGCAGCCGTCTCCTCGACGGAGGCTGCCTGCTGTTCCGTGCGCTTCGACAGTTCGTCCGATGCACTGCGGATCTGCTCCGAGCCCGCCGTGATGGCGCCGGCATTGCGTGCGACCGCCTGCATTGCTTGAAGAAGCCTACTTATCGCGGAGTTGAAATTGGCGCGCAGTACATTATAACGGCTCCCGAGATCCGAGCAGCGCACCGTGAGATCGCCCTCAGAAAGTGCCGCAAGTGCCTGGCTCAATTGTTTCACGACATGTGCCTGTCCCTCAGCTTCCTCCTGCTGAATGCGGGAGCTCTCGGAACGTTCCTGTTCGATCAGCTTCTGCTGTTCGCCTTCACGCTTTTCCATCGCCAGACGATCGCGAACCTTGTCCTGAAGGATCTTCGTGGCTCTTGCCATCATCCCGATTTCGTTCGTCATGTTCGTATGGGGGATAGCGATCGCGACGTCATCATTCGAAACCGCCGACAAAGATGAATGAATGCGGGCGAGCGGTTGTGTGATGCTGCGCATAACCACAAATGCTCCTATTAAGCTGACGATGAGGACGGCCGCCACGACCCCGAGTGCCTGACCGTAAACCTGATTAACCTTCGCATCGATGTCGTCGAGGTATGCGCCAGTACCAAGCACCAACTGCCAAGGCTCAAATGCCTTTGAGTATGAGAGCTTCTTAAACGTCACATCATCTGCACCACCGGGCTTCGGCCACAAATATTCACTGTAACCACCCCCGGCTCTGCCGGCATCCACGATATTCTTAATCAGTGGCGTTCCGTTTTTGTCGGTCAGGGCCATGAAATTCTTGCCAACTCCGACATTGCCCGGGTTGATGACGCGCACGCCGGAATAGTCATATCCGAAAATAACGCCATTCGGCTCGTAATGAATCTGCGAAATTAGTGCCGTCGCCTGCGCAACCGCCTCATTACGACCTATTTTCCCGGCAGTCTCGTCACTATGGAGTTTGGTCACGATCGAATAGGCGATGTCGACCTGTGTCTTCAGTGCGTCCTTGCGCTCGCTATAGATCGTCTTCGTTGCTGAATTAATGAGGAATACGGCAGCTACGGCGAACATGATGACGAGGCCCGTCGTCAGCAAAATCAATTTGCTGGAAATGCGAAAATTCGACATAGAATCCTCTACGGACAGCAGAAAGCTGATCCAGTTGCACCTGTGTATTTGAAGGCCCTGGGGTGGGGACGGCTTTCAGGCATCAACCTCCCAAGTAGAGTTGGCTGATGAGCTCGCTGTCGCGAAGTTCAGCGGCGGTGTCCGCAGAAAAGGCTACCTCACCATGCACGAGAACATAGCCTCGATCAGCAATTCGCATAGCTTCCTGAAAATTCTGTTCGGCCATAATGACGGTTAGCCCGAACTGCTCTTTCAACTCACCGATCTTCGCGATCGCCTGTGACACCATGATCGGTGCCAGACCCACGGAAGGCTCGTCGACAAGGAGAATTCGCGGCGAGGACATGATCGCCCTGCCAAGCGCCAGCATCTGCTGTTGTCCGCCTGACATAGATCCTGAGAGCTGCCGGCGTCTTTCCTTCAGGATTGGGAAGGCGCCATAACAAAACTCGAGATTGGCGGCGATCTTTTTTCTTGCGGCTTTCCGATAGGCGCCGAGAAGCAGATTTTCCTCCACGGTGAGCTGCGGAAATAGCCGCCGCCCCTCTGGAACGATGCTGATACCGTGTTCAACGATTTCATCGGTGTTGAGGTTGGTTAGGTCAATCGCCTGTCCGTCAAGCTCAAGGATGATCGAGCCATGCGTCGGACGGACGTCGCCGATCAGGCACTTCATCAATGTGCTCTTGCCATTGCCGTTGGTGCCGAGGAGGGCAACTGTCTCGCCGTCCCGCGCTTCGATTGACAAACCATGTAGGACCTGCACCGTACCGTATCCGGCATGCAAGTCGCGCACCACTATCTTAACTGCCAAGATATGCCCTCCGCACTTCTGGATTAGCCATGACATCCGCGGGCGCGCCGTCGCATATGATCCGCCCAGCAGTCAGGCAAACGATGCGCTGCGAAAACCGCATGACCGCTTGTAGAATGTGCTCCACCATGATGATGGTAATGCCGGATGAATTGAGTTCCATCAGGATATCGAGGATCTCATGGACTTCCTTGGTGGCAAGGCCGGCCATGGCCTCGTCACAGATCAGCAATTTGGGGCGAGCAGCAACTGCCCTCGCCAGCTCAAGTTTGCGCAACTCAACCTGCGACAATTGTCCCGCCGGCGCGTTCATGCGATCGGAGAGCCTGACGCGGCGTAGTAGATCGCTGGCTTCGGAACGAACCACACTCTCGTTCTTGGCGTCGACCAGACGGTGAACGATGTATTCGAGCGGCACCATCAGGTTCTCGATGACAGTCATCGAGTGGAACGGCTTCGGGATCTGAAACGTCCGCGCCAGGCCGGCCTTGGCCCTGCGATAGGTCGCGAGCTTCGAAATGTCTGCGCCGTCAAATGAAATCGCTCCCCCTTCGATCGGCAATACGCCGGAAATGCAGTTGATCAGGGTTGTCTTGCCAGACCCGTTCGGGCCGATTAGGCCGAGGCGCTCGCCCTTGGCAATGTCTAGATTGACATCCGTGAGCGCGGTAAAACCACCGAACCGTTTCGTGACGTTGTCCACCTTCAAAAGGCTAGTCATGCGCTTTTGCTCCTTCGGCGAGGTGGATAGGTTTGGCAACTGGTTGAATGCTCTTGCGGGCAAGCTTTACCAAGCCCACTAGACCCTCGGGTGCCATGATCACGAAGATGACCATGAGAAGTCCGACGACAAACAGATGAAGCTCAGGGCTGGCCGATGCGGCGTATTGCTGGCTGCCGGCGATCAGAATTGCGCCGAGGACGGGACCCCACCAGCGTGACATTCCACCAACAACGGCCATTGAAAGGGCCATGACCGAATAATTCAGGCTAAACGTCGAACTCGGTTCGACAAAGCTTGTATAGAGCGGGAACGGAGCACCAGCTGCCGCCATGAGCGCGCCCGATATCGCGCAGGCTATCAGTTTGAGCCGCAACGTCGGAACTCCCGAGCACTCTGCCGCCGCTTCTGCGTCGCGCACGGCATGAAGGCCTCTGCCGAGCCAGGAACGCTCGATGTAACGGGCGACAATGATTGCAACAACCGTGAGGATCGTCATCACGAACAGCAACAGCCTGGTATATGTGTCGAATCCAAATGGGACTTCCGGGCGTATGATCTGCATGCCCGTCGCGCCGCCTACGAAGCGCCAGTTGAGGATGAATGTTTCGATGACGATCGCAGCCGCGATCGTTGCAATCGAAAAGAAGATGCCTTTCAAGCGAAGAGTCAGTAACCCGGCTCCTACACCAAGAAGAGCTCCAATGATGGCGGCCCCGGCAATCTGTATCAGGAGCGGCGCATCGAAAGCCTTCATCAGCACAAGAGCAGTGTAGGCGCCAAGACCGAAAAAGGCGCCTGTTCCGAAATTGACGTAGCCTGCGTAGCCGCCAAGAATGTTCCAGGCCGTTGCGAGGACGACGTACTGAAGAACGACATACCCGACATACAGGTAGTATTCATTGAGCCCGAGCTTCGGCAATAGGAATGCCATGGCCGGAACTGCCAGGACGAGCAACCAGAATGGGATCGAATTGTTTCTCATCGTCCAAAAAGCCCCTGTGGCCGCAAGCCCAATACGAGCAAGAGAAGTCCGAAGGCCACCGCAGGGGCCCATGAGGCGCCAAAAGCGGTCAGCACGAGCGATTCCATGACCCCCAACAAAATGCCGGCGATCAATGTCCCGTTCATACTTCCCAGTCCTGCGAGAACCACGACGCAGAAAGTTCTGCCGATATAAACCCTGTCGAGGCTCGGTTCGACAGGGCTAACTATGATCAGCAACGCCCCGCCGATCGCCGTTGCAGCAGTGGCAAGACCGAAAGCCCATTGTTTGGTCAGCACCGGGTTCGCACCAATCACCTTCAACGCCCACGGATCCTGGGCAACCGCACGTACCGCCCGCCCCCGGAATGTTTTGGACAGATACAGATTAAGGCCGAAAACCAGGCCGACGGCCACCACAAGTGCAACGATCAGGCGCCAGGGTATTCTCATTTCCCCAAGCCCGAGGCTGCTGCCGATATAGGGTGCACCCACACTTTGCTGGTCGAGACCGAACATGAGCGAAAGCACAACCTGTACAATGAACGCTATACCGAAGAAAAAGGCGATGCCGCGGACCCCCGCATCGGTGCCGCGTTTCTCGAAAGCTTCATAGTAGAAGCGGTAAACGGCGGCACCGAGGAAGAAAAACGGGATCAAGATCAGGGCTCCTGCAATGAGTGGATCTATCCCGTAAGATCCAAGCAGGAAGGTCATGTAAGCCGCCAGCACAAGGAAGGAAGCGTGGGCGATGTGGGGCACGTCAAGCAGCCCGAATGCAATTGAAAGCCCGATGCTGACGGCTGCATAAAAGCAGCCGACCAGAACACCGAAGACGAGCCCCTCAATCAAAAGATCGATCGAAACCATGTTCAGTTCCTCCCTCGGAACGCTAGGCCTACATGCCTTGTGCCTTGCTGAGGGGCGAAATTAGATCGCCGGTGCGATATTGGTCGGGGTAGACGATGACCTGTTTACCCTCTTGGCGAAACTGCTCGGCATCGCCATCCTTGACGTCCCGGAACTGGATCATGACAACGCGGGGTTGCGCCCATTCGCCGTCGGCGCCCCACCGGATTGGCCCGACGATTGTTTGGACCTCGTTGGAGCGTAGATATTTGGCGAGTTCGGCATTATCCAGGCTTCCGGTGGCCTTGATGGCCTGTTCGAGGATCTGACCGGACGCATAGGAGAAAGGAGCGACATAGTAGCCAAGGGTCTCGACATTGGCGGCCTTTGCCCTGACGGCATACCGGTCCAGAAATTCTTTGACGCCGGGAAACGCCATGGTCTTTTCCGGGACGTAGGTGTGATAGTTGACGATCCCGTTCAACTGGGAGCCCAGGCCCTGCATCACGGAGGCATACTGAAGCCCAACCATGCCGCCGCCGAACAGCTTCACGGAAGATCCAACACCGATCTCGTTGACAGCGCGGATGATTGCTGTGGAATCTGCCGGATAAGAAGCGACGAAAACCATGTCAGGAGAGGCGGCGCGGATGGCCCGGATCATTGCCGAGAAGTCCACGGTTGTTGGCGGATAGGTCTGCTCGTAGACCGTTTCAAAACCGGCCTTTTCGGCAAGGGTTTTGGCACCCGCCAGGATGTTCTGGGAGAACTCCTGGTCTGCCGCTAAAAACGCAACCTTCTTCACCCCGACCTTTTCGCCGAGCTTGAAGAAACCACCTACCCAGCTCTCCGCGTTGCTCCAAGGGGAATTGTTGAACCACATGTCGTGGTGCACCTTGGAATTGATCTGGTAGCCGATCTGCCCGATTAGAAGCTTGCCGCGTTCCTTGACCATCGGCATAACCGCCGCCGCGGGCACGGTGCCGTAGGGCGCGATTAGAAGGTCGGCCTTGTCGAGGTCGATCAGCTTGGAAAAAATTCCAGGGCTTTGGGCGGGACTCCCCTGGTCGTCATAGGTGACGAGTTCCACCTTTCGGCCAAGAAGCCCCCCGCGCGAATTGACCTCCTCCACCCACATTTGCAGTGCAAGCTGCGATTGCCGGCCGCCCGCGGCGAGCGGCCCGGACAAGGCCATGCTCGTGCCGATCTTAATGGGCTGGTCCTCGGACCAGGCAGGCTGCGCTAAGGTCAGGGCCCCCATTGTGAGAGCCATGGCCCGAAGTAATTCCCGTTTTGTAAAATCTGACATGGTTTCCTCCCTGAAATTGTCAGTCGTTTTCTGCGGAACTTAGCCGATCGAGCCCCTCGAGGACCCGCTCCGGCGTCATCGGCATATGTCGGAGACGAAGGCCGATGGCGTCGAAGATCGCGTTCGCGATGGCCGGCGCCGTCGGCGATGTTGTTGCCTCCGAGAAGCCCTTCGCCTGATAAGGGCCGTCAAATTGCGGGATCTCAACGATGTGGGTCGAAACGTGGTCGTTCGACGGAGCATCTTTTGCAGTCAGGAAGCGATACGACGAAAAGTCGCCATTGCGCACGCCTCCCTCGCTGATCTGCAACTCCTCCGAGATCGCCTGGCCAAGGCCCATTGAGATTGCGGCATGCATCTGGCCTTCGCACGACATCGGGTTGATCGCCTTGCCGAGATCGTTCGCGATGGCGATTTTCTCCAGCTTGACCTGGCCGGTTTCGATATTGACGGCCACCTCCACGGCCTGGGCCGCGCGCGTGCAGAAGGAGAATATCTTGCGCATACCGTCGTTTGCGGCATGCCCTGTCTCCGGGTCGATCTTGCTTGAGGGGACCGTGAAGGTAGCCTTGCCCAGCAACTCGCCACCAATTGGCAGGAAGGAGCCAGTAAAAAACACCGTACGGAAGAGATCACGCACACGCATTGAACGTCCCGGACTTTCCTTCACGAAAACGACCATATCGGCAAGGTCGAGCTCTTCGGGCGTTGCCTGCATCATCTGGGCCGCCATCGTCAGGATCTGGTTCTTCACATCCTCGCAAGCCATCAGTACGGCGTTGCCGGCCGCAAATGTGAGGCGGCTCGACCCGGTCAGCTGGTCGTAAGGAGTGACCCAAGTGTCCACTTCAGCCGTCCTTACTTGCTCAGGCGCGACCTTGAAGAACTCCGCGGTGATCTGGATAAGAGTCGTCGAGCTGCCCTGGCCGATATTACCGGCGCTATGGCGAATTTCGACAGTCTCGTCGTTATGGATCTTGACGATGGCAGAGGATGCAGACGGGGCCACGCTGTCCTTGTTTGCAAAGGCGATGCCCCTGCCGCGGCGCCACGGCCCGTGTTCCCGTTGCAAGGGGCCGTGACGCTCCAGGCCGGCCTTGATCTCGTCGAGCAGCTCGGCGCCCGCGACTGAATGCTGGATTTCGCCGGCTGCGTTTATCTCATTTTCCTTGAGAACATTCTTGCGGCGAATCTCGTAAGGATCCATTCCGATCGCATGCGCGAGCTCATCGATGTGAGACTCCAGTCCGAAATGGATTTGGGTGTTGCCAAAACCGCGATAGGCGACGCCTGGAGGGTTGTTGGTATAGACAACGTAGTTGTCGAGCTTGAAATGTGGGAAGCGATACGAGCCGAGCGGCCCGTAGCTCGCCTGGCGGGTGACGAGGAAGCCGTGCTGAGCGTAGGCCCCGCCATTCACGAGCACGAACATCTCGCAGGCTGTAATGACCCCATCTTTGCGCACGCCAGATTTGATACGCATTTCGAAGGGATGCTGCACTCCTGCCCAGCAAAGCGATTCCTCGCGGGTATAGATGATCTTGATGTGTCGGTGGCCGGCGGCGCGTGAAAGCACGGCACACAGGCCTTCTGCCTTCATCTCGATCTTGCCGCCGAAACCGCCCCCGACATATTTCGGGATAATAACCCGGACACGGGAATGTGGGATGTCCAACGCCTCGCTGATTTGGTTGAGCAGCGGATAGGCGGCCTGAGCGGACGACCAGGCCGTTACCTTACCGTCGGAGTCCCACAGCGAGATCGAATTGTGGCGCTCCATTGTGGCGTGCGCCATCATGGCGTTGGAGTAGGTCTTCTCCAGGACGACATCCGCTTCTGCAAAGCCTTGCGACACTTCGCCGGTGCGGATCCTGTAGTAACCGAACGCGTTGGGGTGCTTCGGGTCGTATTGCACGGGTCCGATAGGCACGCGGCGGTAGTTGGCCTGGTCTTCGTGGATGATCACCTTGGGATCGGCTTCGAAGGCCTCCCACGGGTCGAAGATTGCCGGCAGGTCCTCGTAGTCGATTTCGATCAGATCACAGGCTTGCTCGGCAATCGCCTCACTCTCGGCTGCGACCGCGGCCACCGGCTCGCCGATATAGCGAACCTTTCCCCGGGCGAGCAACGGCTCGTCATAACAGCCAAACCCGAACAAGGTCTGGGGGCAGTCTTTGTCCACGATGACGGCGTGAACGCCCGGCAACGCTTGTGCCCGACTGATATCGATGTTGATGATCTTGGCATGAGGGCGCGTGCTGCGTTTGATTTTTGCCCAGAGCATCCTTGGGAACTCGAGGTCGATTGCGTATTTGCCAAGGCCGGTGACTTTTCCCGGACCTTCCTCGCGAATGACGTTCTTGCCGATTACGTTGAATTCTTGATCTGGACTATTCATGTGCGTGGCTCCGCATTTCGCTTGCAGCTGCCAAAACTGCATCGATGATCTTCACGTAGCCGGTGCAGCGGCACAGATTTCCTCTGAGCGCATCGCGCACTTCGGCTTCCGTCGGGTCTGGATTACCTTTCAAGAGTGCATCGGCCGTGACGATCAGGCCCGGCGAACAGAAGCCGCACTGGACAGCGCCGAGCTCCAGAAACTTCCGTTGGAGCGGATGAAGCGTATCACCATCGGCCATGCCTTCGATCGTCGTGATCGACTTGCCGTCCACCTGGACCGCCAGCGTCAGGCAGGATCTGACGAGTTCACCATTGACATTGACGGTGCAGGAGCCACAAACGCCCTCACCGCATCCTTCCTTGGTACCCGTCAGGCCGACTTCCCATCTCAGAAGGTCGAGCAAGAGTGTATTCGCTGGGACGTCCAACGAATGTGATCGCCCATTAATCACAAGCGTGATGTTGCTTCGCATAATGTGGTTCCTCCTCCTCAAGTCTACGCCACGCGGCTTGCTGCCGCCTGCAAGGCGTCGCGCACATAGACACCCACAAGCCTGCGCCGGTACTCGCCGGATGCATAGACGTCGCTGTCTGGCGAACAATCCTCAGCCGCGATGGCAGCCGCATGAAGGATTGCCACGTCGTCGAGCTTGCGTCCGATGAGCGCCTCCTCCGCTCGCGAAACACGGACAGGCGTTTCGTCGGCGCCGGCAAGCGCGATCGTCGCGCTGCTGCAGATGCCGTTCCTGGTTGAAACGATTGCTCCTGCCGCAACAAGTGGGGTTTCCATTGCAGCTCTTCCGGCATGAGCCAGATAGGCCATGCCCGGCTTGTCATTGCGTCTGGGTATCCGCACTTCGCGAACCAAATCAGCGACGTCGAGAGAAGTTGTCATATGGCCTACGAAGAACTCGCTGATTGGAACGATGCGTTCACCTTCCGGCCCGACGACGACAAGCTCGGCATCCAGGGCTAGCAAGGCCGCTGACGGATCGCTCGCCGTATGTCCGACACATATATTGCCAACGACGGTCGCGGTGTTGCGAACCGCTGTCGTTGCGATCCTGGCGATAGCCTCGGCCAGTAAAGGAAACTCCTTCTGGACGATGTCGTTACGCAAGACGTCGCTCTGCGTTGCGGTGGCGCCGATACGGAGCGTATCGGCGTCGCCTTCGATGTAGCGCAGGCCGGGTATGGCCTTAACATCCACCAGAAGCTCTGGCGCCATGATGCGGAACTTCATGACGCGCAGTATCGACTGTCCCCCGGCGAGCAGTTTTGCCCCATCCGGATTGGATGCCAGTGCCGCGCAAGCCTCTTCGATACTTTTGGGTGCGAAGTAGTCAAAAACCGGTAGCGCCACGTTCGTTGCCTCCTTAAGCGATCTCTGCGATGCGCTCTTGCGGCGCATCCGCCTTGAGATACCGATCATACCACTTGATCGATTCCGCGATCACCTTTTCGAACACGTCCGGATTGACGAACTGATAGACGTCGTAATGATCGGCGTTCGGGATGGTGACGAGCTTCTTCGGCTCTTTGGCCTTTGAATGAAGCGCATAGCACTCGTCGATCGGCACGAGACCGTCGCATTCGGTATGCATGAAGAGGATAGGACGGGGAGCAATGGCGTGCGCGAAATCCTCGGGTTTCCACCGCAGAGTCGCTTCGGCATTTTCCAGAGGATAGCCTTGCGTATAGGTTTCCGCCGCCTTCACCTTCTCCTGGATGACCTGCCGGGAGTGGGGATCGCCAGGCATCAGCTCTGTGACGTCAACGCGGCGGGATTCTCCCGTCAGAACCCGCTGGCGGCGGTCCTCGGCGAGGACGTCCTGAAACTTGAGCCACTCCCAGTGCTTGCGAAGGCTTTTCAGCCAGCGCTCACCGTTGCCGACGGGCACAACAGACACCACACAGCGGACGCGGTCGTCGGTTGCGGTCGCGACCACGACATTGCCTCCACCGAATGACGTGCCGTAGAGTGCAATGCGATCGGTATCCACCGAGGGCAAGGTGGAGACGAAGGTGATAGCATTGCGAATATCCTCCACTTGCTCCGGCGGTATCAGACGCGCGCGCACACCCTCGCTCTTGCCGAAGCCGCGATGGTCGAATGCAAATGCCACATAACCGTGTACGGCCAAGCGCTCAGGGACGGGGAGAAGGTAGACGTCCTTCATGCCGGTGTAGCCGTGGCAGCACACCACTGTAGGGCGCTTTTCTCCTGGCTTGAGATCGTCAGGCTCATAGAGCAGGCCCTTGAGCTTCACGCCTTCACTAAAGAACGTTAATTCCGTAACCTTAGGCATAGTTCTACCTTTCAATTCATTGAATGAGGGGTTGGTGAATCCTGGAATTTCTATTCCGCTTCAGCCGTAACGGTCTCATTTTGCAGGCGCTTCACGAGTGTCTCGAAAAAGCGATCGGCAATTTTCTTGCTGGTGCTGGCGATCAGGCGCTGTCCCAGCTGAGCGATCTTCCCATTGACGTTGGCTTCGGCCTCGTAGGACAAAAGCGTACCGCCCTCGTCGTCTGGTGCCAGTTTCAAAGCCGCACCTCCCTTGGCAAATCCGGCGATGCCGCCGTCGCCTTCGCCGATAATCCGGTAGCCGTTCGGAGGATCCAAATCCTCCAAGCGGACTTTACCTCTAAAGCGCGTCTTCAACGGACCAAGCTCCAGCCGGACCACGGCCGCGAAAATGCCGTCTGCACGAGCTTCCAGCTCCTCGCAGCCTGGAATACATTCGCGAAGCACGTCCGCGTCATTGAGCGCGGCGTAAACCTCAGCTTGACTTGCTGGCAAAGAATAATTTCCCGATAGCAAAACAGCCATCATCAACCTCCCTGGATACATTTGGCCGGCCTCGCTTGGATGCGCCGTGCCTCACCTAACCGGCCGAAGGAGCTTTGCTCCCCGACCCAAATTGCAATAGAATTTGATCAGCGGCACGCCGCCATGCACCAACTCCCGTCTGTGAAAGCCGCAGAGCTGCCAAGCCTCAATGGTTGGCTTCGCGAGGCGGAACACGACGTGGTCGATAAAAACTCTGAGGACGCGATCGTCGCGGCTTCCGTCGTCGCCTCTAAAAAGAGGCAATCCAGTGCGTTCTAGCGCAATGCCGCTGCGTTGTTGATTGCGACCGGTACCTCGTAGATCGAAAGTGTCGGTGGCGTGCCATAGCGTTGCGTCAGCGACTGACGCCACTCTTCGGTGTATAGCGCTTCCGCATCAGCCCGGCTCGACCAAACGTAGAATGCTCCACCCTGGCCGGCACCATCGAACAGATAGTGCTTGCTAAGAAGACCCGGCATTCCGGTAAATCGCGGCGCGGAGAGTTCGTAAGCTTCCTTTACCTGCTCCGTCGTCGTTCCGGCGGGAACGGGGAACAGCACCAAAGCTGCGATCAAGGTTTCTTCCTCCTATGTCTCCCAAGCGGCTCCATCCGCCTGTCAAGGAACAAGCCCTTGAATAACCGTGACGGTAATCCAGGCTCTGATATTGGTCCAATATCATTTTGCTACGAGCCGATACCCGACTACTATCGCTGTCTCTAGTGCGCCTCATGCAGACCGGTTTAGCGGCAACATGGAGCGCGCCTGCAAAGAACGGAATGACGGCGAAGAACAGGTCAAGATCCTGTGCAGGTAAGTTGGCGGCCCCATCTCAGCCAGTAGCAGTTGGCGATGGCCTGCGGAGCTTGCCAAGGTCCAGACGGATTGATCGTCTGAAAAGCATCTCTTAGAAAGGTGGCGCGGAAGCCTTCTGCTTCCGCGCCACCGTTGAAAATCAGGGCTTCGCGACGTCCCAAACACCACCGACGCCGTCTCCGGTGACGTCGCCTTGCTTGGCGTCCTTGATCCAGTAGTAGAGCGGCTTGCCGTCCTTTGCCCATTGCTTCGTGCCGTCTTTGCGGGTCACGATCGAGTAGGCGCCATTGGCCTTGGCGTTGTCGGCGGCAATAGCCGGGGGCCAGTTTTGGGCGCATTCATCGTAGCAATTCGAGGTGCCCGCTTCGTCCTTCTTGAAGGTATAGAGCGACCGACCCTTTTCGCCGGAAAGTACCTCCCCCTTCTCCGTCTTTACCGTCTTGAAGGGAGTGGCGGCAAAGACAACACCGGTCATCGAGGCCAGCAGGATTGGTACGAGAATAAGTTTCTTCATGATGATCTCCAGGTTTTGATGATTGATTAGCGGCCGTAGGCGGCTGTAAAGGACGCCTTGCCCAGCAGTTTGTCGCCGAGGCCCTTGTTCAGGACGAAGCCATGCAGGGCTGCCGTGCCGGTTTTTGGAACGCCCGCTGCCGCGTCGATGTCATCGACCGCGAGTGCAAAAAGCGTAAATTCGTACGGGTGCGGCTTGTCGCCAGCCGGCGGGCACGGGCCGCCATAATTGCCGTTGCCGCCGGTTGCACCCGTGTCCTGGTAGTCGTTGACGCCGCCATAGGCGCCCGCCGGCAGATTTGCCGGGGCATTGCCGGCACCCTGGGCCAGCTGCGTGACGTTGGCCGGGATATTATAGACCGTCCAATGCCAGAAACCGCTGCCGGTCGGGGCATCCGGGTCATACACTTGCAAGACAAACGACTTGGTGCCCGCAGGCGCGTTTTTCCATTGCAGGGCCGGTGAGATATTTCCGCCCTTGCAGCCAAAGCCATTGAGGACGAATTTGTCGTCGATCGTACCGCCAGACGCAATGTCAGGGCTCGAAAGCTCGAACTTGTCTGACGAACCGGCAACGGCCGGCACTGACGCAAGGCCAGTCGCGCTAACGAGGAGCGCGGCAAGCAGTGAGAAGCGGGTAGATGCTTTCAGGGTCATGTGATTGCTTTCTAAATATTGGCCGAGGCCTTTGCCTGTCCTCGACGCAATGTGTCAGTTTGCCGTCGTTTCGTTCTTCAGGCCCAACACCTGGATCAGCTCGATGGCGGGCGCCATCGCGAATAGGTCCGGTGCCTTTGCCATCAGAGTTTGCGCGATCGGGCCGGACAGGTGGTCCTGCCGCGCCTTCTCGTCATGGAACGCGTCAAATATGGCGAACGTCGAATTCGACAGTCGCAACGCGAACCAGATCGGGGTCGAGCTTTCGTCCCTCGCCATTTCGAGCGCGGCTTTCAGGAAGTTCTCGACTTCCGCCTCTTTGCCGGGCTTGGCTTCGAGACGGGCAAACAGGGCGTACTGGATCATTGAATTGATCTCCTTCACAGAGCGTCGAACATCCGACGAAGACCAGAGTAGGTGCGGAGTTTCCTAAACGGTATTGCCGCAAATGACATTTTCGGTATCATAAGCGCCATGAAGATTGCTGTCCTTGCCCACAACAATGTGTTCGACACCGGCTTGGCGGCCGTGCTCGACACGCTGGCCATTGCCAACGAACTAGCTGCACTGGAGTCGTTTCCGGTGCCGCGGTTCGAATGTGTGATAGCCGGCGTTAGAGAGGCCGTACAGACCTCGCTAGGCCTAAGCGTGCCGGTGCAACCCGCAGCCACTATCAGGCATCCTGACTGGGTGATTGTTCCAGCGCTCGGCGCCAAAATGCCCGAACCATTACTTGAAGTGTTGGATCGGCGGGAGACTCAGGAAGCCGCTGAACAACTGCAAGCCTGGCATGCCGATGGCGCGCGGATCGGGGCGGCATGTATCGGGACGTTTATCCTTGCCGAGTCCGGGTTATTGTCCGGCCATGAGGCGACGACCGCATGGTGGCTGGGGCCGCTATTTCGTCAACGCTACCCCGAAGTCCGGCTCGACGAACAACGCATGTTGGTTCCATCAGGCGACGTCGTCACCGCCGGCGCTGCAATGGGGCATATGGAACTCGCTCTGTGGCTGGTGCGTCAGACAAGTCCGGCACTGGCCGATATGGTGGCACGCTACCTCCTCGTGGATACAAGGCCGTCGCAAGCCCCTTACATGATCCCGATGCATCTGGCGAACGCTGATCCGCTGGTTCAGCACTTCGAACGCTGGGCTCGCAGCCGTTTGCACGAGGGTTTCAATTTGGACGTTGCCGCAGATGCTCTGCATGTCAGCAAAAGGACGCTCCAGCGCCGTATGGAAGCCGTGCTTGGGAAATCGCCGCTGTCTTATTTTCAGGACCTGCGTGTGGAACGTGCCGTGCACCTCTTACGCACCAGTCGCAAGGACATCGAGGCAATCGCCACGGAAGTAGGCTACGCCGACGGGGTCACACTGCGCACGCTGCTGCGCCGTCGACTCGGTCGCGGCGTGCGCGAGCTTCGGGCCGTTTATGACCCATGAACGAGCGGATCAATGCTGCGCGTCCGACCCGTCGTCTATCGACCAAACAATTGTCGATCCTCCAAAAATCACCCGGCTCTTGTTCCGCCCTTGTTCAGATTTCGCGCTGCCATAGCGTAGCCTCCGGCTCCACCATCTATGAAGTGCATGTGGTCGCGGCTCATGGGGGAAGAGGCGATGCAGGTCATCAGCGCTGAATCCTGCTGGTGCAGGCCGTAGCGGCAGATGCCGGCCGCTGCCCCAACGGCCAACCGCTCCTCAAGGAGGCGCAGCCGGTCGAGGTTAATGTCAATTGTCATCTTTAGCCCGTCATCGAACTTGCGATAGTCGGAATTGCGGGCGAGATCTCGTGTGCTTTGTTTGAAGTTGAAAGGCCCGAAATTAATCCCGAGCCGAAAGCATGCGAATAGGATCAGGCTCTGCATGGCGATGAAGGGCCAGATGAGCAAGCGCCAGCCTCTCGACGCGCTCGCGCGAGATTCGATTGTAACGCCCCGCATCGAAAGGCGTGGATCGGGCCCTTCCTTCGGAACCGGATGGCCCCCCCGCTCCTCTCCCTCGGTCAGTGCCACGATGTCGCCGATGAGCGCCTGGAACTCAGGAGTGCTGACGCGTTCGCTCGGCACCGCGATGATCGACACGATCGCTCCATGGCGCGAGACGATCGGGCTCCAGCGGCACGACAATCCGGTGAGATCAGGCCGTGTGCCTGGAGGAGCCGCCTCGATCCGGTAGCGCCCCGCCTTCATTTCGGTTTCCGCCCAACTGGCGCCGCCTCCCGAAAACATCGCATAAGAAACCACCTCGCTTGCCTTGAAGCGAGCGACGCGCATGTCATGTCCTTTGGCGCGAATATCGGCAACTGGGACGAGCGCGGCACGCAGCTCTAGCCCGAGTTCTTCCGCCACCCACGTCTTGGCGGCGGCAAGTGCCTCTGTCGCCTTCGCAGACAATGTCCCCGGCACCGCCGCCATCGCTCCATCGCCACCGAAGACGAATGGCAGATCCCGCTCTTCAAGCCCATTCATGAGAGCCGAGATGACGCTCGCGCCTGCCATGTTCACGCTCTTGTATTGTCCTTCCGCGATCGCGCTCGTCGAGCTGACGATATCGGCAACAGCCAGCCACCAGCCATCCGGCAAGGGTCTGTAATTCGTTTCGTCGGCGACGCCTTCAAACGCGTCGAAAGGAGGCAGGCTCTCATAGAAACACTTGTTTTCTGTCTGCGCCATTAACGCAACGACCTTTCGGGATAATCATTTTTTACTTGCGGCGAAGGCATTTGACCGCCGCTGGTGAGATCACATTAAAGAAATTTTATCTCCATCTGATTTGCTTCCCGAACCGAAGGATGAGGGAAGTTAAGGCGAAAGCGGATCACGCCAGACGCCGGGAGGTCAACAGTCGCCGATCCATCATGCAATTTCATGATGGCCTGTACAATCGCCAGCCCGAGGCCGTGGGTTTCTGTCGATGTGCTGCGTGATCGATCGACCTTGTAGAAACGATCAAATAGACGACCGAGCTCATCGACAGAGATTTCTGGCCCCGCGTTTTCGACCTCGACAGACGACTCTTGGTCATTCCCATGGCCACGAAGGTAGATGGTGGTATCCGCTCTTCCATGCCGAACCGCATTGACGACCAAGTTGCCTACCGCCCGACGCCACAGGCCAGGATCAACCATAGCAAGCCCTTGCGCCTCGACCTGAAAAGCCAATCCTTGCTCCGCAGCCAGTCCCTCGAAATAGTCTGCGACTTTCCGCAACTCCCGCTGCATGTCGATGGTCTTACGCTCGATGGCCTGGGTGGCATGATCCGCCCGGGCAAGGAAGAGGATGTTCTCGCTCAATCTGTTTAGATGTTCGAGCTCTTCCAGATTGGATTCCAGGAGATATTGATATTCCTTCACTGAGCGAGTCTTGGCCAGAGTTACCTGAGTTTGCCCTATCAAAACACCCAGTGGCGTGCGGATTTCATGAGCCAAGTCGGCCGAAAACTGCGATAGGCGTTGATAGCCGTTCGCTAAGCGATCAAGCATGGCGTTGAAAGCAGCGGCCAGTGAGCGCAACTCTATCGGTGCCGACTTCTCGTCAAGTCGAAGTTCGAGTTTCCCTGGATGGATCTCGGCCGCTTTCCTCGCCATGCCGCCAATAGGCCTCAACCCCTGCTTTAAGAGGGCATAACCGAGGAGAGTTGCAAGAGTGACGCTGACAGCGATTGCCCAGACCGCTCGATCGCGATACGCACCAAGCATCTCGCGTTCGGCCGTCATGGGATGGCCCGCCAGGACGAGCAGCGATTTCCCGTCTTCCAAAGCTTTCGTTGTAATAGATGCCCAGTAAACCACCGTTCCATTGGCTAATGTTGTCTGGGAGTGCTTGACCTGCTGTTCTCCCTCCGAGACCTCACTTCGCATCCGCGGAAGTTCTACATGATCGGGATTTACCTCTATTACCGTTTCCCCCGAGGATCTCCTAAAGACTAGGACATCCCGTTCAGCGCCGAGCATATTTGCGACCAGAAGCGGCCGAGCCTGCAGGTCGTTCATGGAGTACATTTTGTTTGCGAGGCGCGCAAAATAGACGACACGCGCCGCAAGAATGGTGCGTAGCCGGTCTTCCTGCGCCACCCGCACAGAATTGTAAAAGTAAAACCCGAGCGAAATTGTGAGGATCAAGATCACGGATGCATAGGACAGGGCCATCCGCAATATCAAAGAATTTTTGAACCACTTACTGATTATCATAGCTATCGCAGTTCAGGCCATATCCAACACTCCTCACGGTATAGATCAGCTTCCTGTCAAATGGCGCATCGATCTTGGCACGCAAGCGCTTCACAGCCACGTCAACGACGTTCGTATCGCTGTCGAAATTCATATCCCAGACCTCTGATGCGATCTGGGTCCGAGATAAGACTTCCCCCTGGCGTCTGATGAGCAAGTGCAGCAGCATGAACTCTTTGTTCGTAAGCGGAATTTCAACGCCTGCGCGCATGACTTTTCGGCGCATAACATCAAGCCGGAGATCGGCCGCTTCGAACACGTCCGTCTCGCGGATGGTCCCTCGGCGCAAGATCGTCCTAATCCGCAACTCAAGCTCGACAAATGAAAACGGCTTCACAAGATAATCGTCCGCTCCAAGTCGTAGACCCTGGATGCGACTACTTACGTCGTCACGAGCCGACAGGAAAATAATTGGGAGATCTTGCTCGAGGCGGATGCGCCGGATTATTTCCCACCCATCGAGTCCAGGCAGCATGACGTCCAGAACGATCAGATCATACTGAGATTCCATCGCCATATGGAGACCGTCCAAGCCGGTCCTGGCGAGGTCGACGGAGTAGCCATTTTCTCTCAGTCCTTTCCGCAGGTAGTCGCCGGTCTTTTGATCGTCTTCAACAATGAGGATCGCCATTCTCCGCACTCCACATGCATCAGAAAATACCGGAAGGCTCGAACAATCCGATGACCTGCGCATGACAAAATTGTCATCTTATGGTCATCCTGCGGAGCCGGGCTCACTACTACGCTCCTCCATATGCCCTCAACAGAGCTTATGGAGCAACGAATACTATGTTCAGGCCTACCAAACTGACCGCTTTATGCGCAGCTTTTACAGTAGCCATTAGCTACGCCACGACGGTCAAGGCGCAGGAGACTGCGCCAAGCCGCGTTCGTGGCACCTTAACTGAAGTGTCGCCCAGTCAGGTGAAAATGCGGACGCGAGACGGCAAGGAACTGGAAGTCGCGATCAACAATGATACCAAGGTTGTCGCAGTTGCGCTTACGGATATCAGCGCTATCAAACCTGATAGTTATATTGGAACGGCAGCAGCGCCGCAGCCCGATGGTTCGCTCAAGGCTCTCGAAGTGCATGTGTTCCCCTCCTCTATGCGCGGTGTCGGCGAAGGCTCGACCCCTTGGGATCTTACGCCGGGAAGCACCATGACGAATGGCGCAGTCGGGAGCATTGTGGGGACAGACGGACGCGTTCTTACCGTCAAATATGGTGATGCCGAACGGAAAGTCTCAGTGCCGGCGGATGTTCCTGTCGTCAGCATGGAACCTGCAGATCAAACAGCTCTGTCAGTGGGTTCCAAAGCCCTTTTGCTGGCGGTCAAGGAAACGGACGGTTCATCCTCTGCCCGTTTCGTGATTGTTGGCAAGGACGGCCTCGCCCCTCCGATGTGAGAACATGAAATGCTGCCGAACCGCCCGCTAGCCAAGTCTCATAGCCATCCCATTCTCGTTCGAGCAACTCACTGGTTGAACGTGATTGCCATGGTCCTGCTGGCTATGAGTGGGATGGGCATCTACAATGCGCACCCTATTCTTCCCTTTGCCTTCCCCGAGGTTGTCACGCTCGGGGGGTGGCTGGGGGGCCATACGGCCTGGCATTTCGCAGCGATCTGGTTGCTGGTCGGAAATGGGCTCCTCTATATTTTTCATGGTATCGGCAGCGGATCATTGCATCGTCGCTTGTTACCCATTCGGCTTGGAGACGTTGTTCGTGAAATCAAGTTGGCTTTGGCGTTTCGCCTCCAGCACGATACCGGCTCCTACAATGCCACCCAAAAGCTTCTCTACATCACGGCCCTACTCCTGGGCGCCTTGATGGTCGCTTCCGGGTTAGCGATCTGGAAGCCAGTGCAATTCTGGTGGCTCACAAAGGCCTTCGGAGGCTTCGATTTTGCACGCGTAGTTCATTTCGCCGGCATGGCTTCCATGATGGCCTTCGTGGCGCTGCACCTGGTCATGGTCCTCCTTGTGCCGAGAACACTGCTATCGATGACGATCGGACATCGCTCGAGATCCGAAGGGCGCTGCAGCGACGAAGAGAGGCCCTGATCACATGCTGATGCCAAGAGCCTTCACGAGAGCAAAGGATCGCCGAACATGGTGAAACGCAAAGCTATAGATATAACCGATCACCGAAGAGAACTCGGGAGTTTGCAGCGGCGGCTCTTTCTTCGCGGAACGCTGTCGCTCGGGGCGGTTTCGATGCTGTCTGGTTGCAATCTCCAAAACGGAGATTCTGTCGACAGAGTCCTGTGGGCAATGTCGCGGTGGAATGACCGAGTGCAGGCGTGGCTATTTAGCCAGGAAAAGCTCGCTCCGACATACACTGAAGCTCAAATCACACGGCCCTTTCCATTCAATGCTTTCTACCCTGAAGACAGCGTTCCGGAAATCGACGGCGCCGATTACAAGCTCGAGGTCTCGGGCCTTGTCGATAACAGGCGTTCCTGGAGTCTCAGTGAGTTGCGACGGCTTCCCCAAGTTTCGCAGATTACGCGGCACATCTGCATCGAGGGCTGGAGCGCGGTGGGCCAATGGGCAGGTGTGCCACTGGGCACTTTCCTCAAAACGATCGGAGCAGATTTGACTGCTCGCTACGTCGGCTTCAGGTGCGCAGATCGCTACTATACGAGTCTCGACATGGCGACCGCTCTTCATCCGCAGACCATCCTCGCGCTCGATTTCGGCAAGGACCCTCTACCAGAAAAATATGGTTATCCTCTGAAGTTAAGAGTTCCGACCAAACTCGGGTTCAAGAATCCTAAACATATTGGAGCCCTGTTCGTGACGAATGATTACCCAGGCGGATATTGGGAAGATCAGGGCTACAATTGGTTCAGTGGCCTATAAGCTATTGCGACTTAGATGGTGAAGCGATCGCCCTTCTTGATGCCGTGCTCCTTCAAGACGCTCGCCATCCGGCAGAGATGGCGGTCGATGCAATTGTAGGAAACGTTGGTCTGGCCGTCCCTCGAACCACTTTGATCGAAACCTTGCCGGTAAAGGAGGCGTTCTTGACGGCGCTTTCCTCGTACCATTTCAGCTAGTTTTCCTTATTGATCAGGGCGCGCGCCTTCATCGGTTTGGTCATCGGATAAATCTTCTCCGACATAAGGCACGCGTTTTATGTCGTCTGATAAAACGAATGTCGCTTAGTGGACATGTTGGAGGAAGTCCCTGAGCCTCGGGTTCTCCGGATTGTCCAGCAGCACCTTCGGGTCGCCATCAACGGAGATTTTGCCACCCTCCATGAAAATCAGCCGGGTGCCAACTTTTCTTGCGAACCCGATTTCATGGGTGACGACAACCATCGTCATGCCTTCCTCCGCCAGCGACTGCATCACGCGAAGGACCTCGTGCCGAAGTTCCGGATCGAGAGCTGAGGTCGGTTCATCAAACAGCATGATCTTTGGCTTGACGGCCAGTGCGCGAGCAATGGCTACGCGCTGCTGTTGTCCGCCCGACAGTTCTGCTGGAAAATGATCCGCCCTTTCGAGAAGCCCCACCTTTTTCAACAGGTCGCGGGCAAGTTCTTCGGCTTTGCGTTTCGGTACACCTCTGACCCATCGGGGGCCGCAGGCAACATTCTGTAGCGTAGTCAATTGTGGGAAGAGATTGAATTGCTGGAACACCATCCCGGCTTCCTGCCTGATCAACCGCACCTTGTTCTTGCCGTCATGGACACTGATCCCATCCACGATAAGATCGCCTCCGTTTATTCTCTCCAAAGAATTGATGCACCTCAGGAGGGTCGATTTTCCTGATCCCGAGGGGCCAATGAGAACCAGGACTTCACCCTTGTGGATTTCGAGATCCACATTTGTCAGCACCTTTATGCTGCCGAACTCCTTGGTCACATTCTTAAACTGGACAATACTCATAGCACGCGCATCCTTTTTTCCGCGACCCGCAACAGGAATGACAGCACACCGGTCATGATGAGGTAGATGACGGCCACGGCGCTCCAGATTTCCACCGCTCTGAAATTGGTCGCCATGATTTCCTGGCCCGCCCTTGTAAGCTCGGCGACACCGATTACGATAAAGAGTGATGTGTCCTTGATACTCACAATAAACTGGTTCCCGAGCGGTGCTAAAACACGCCGTAATGCAAGCGGGCCGACGATATTTGTGAGAACCTTCCAGCCCGGCATGCCCAGGGCCAAGCCGGCCTCGGATAGTCCCCTGTTGATTGAAAGCAGGGCGCTCCTGAAAATCTCGGCAATGTAAGCGCCCGAGTTGATGACAACGGCGATGACCGCAGCAATGAACGGATCGATTCGGATGTCGACCAGCAGCGGCAAGGCGAAATAGATAAACATCACCTGCACCAGCATGGGCGTGCCGCGGATCACCTCGATATATACGAATGCGATCGCGTTCAATATGACACCGCCATAGACGCGGCAGAGGCCCGCCGCGGCACCGACAGCTGATCCGCCAAAGAGGCCTATGAGTGCGATGACGATTGTAATTCGTGCACCCGCCAGAAGTTCTGGCAACGCTGTCGCTACGACAGACCAATCAAGTTCCATTTCTCCCCCTGTGAAGTGTCATGCGGAGCCTGCTCCGCATGACATCTTCCTTGCTCCAGAAAATTCAGCCGTCTCTACAGCCGCTGAGCTTCAGTTGAACCACTTCTTGTAGATTGCGTCGTAGGTTCCGTTGGCCTTCAGCTTGGCGAGCGAAACATTCACCTTGTCGCAAAGTTCACTGCCCTTGGGGAAGGTGATCCCATATTCCTCGGACTGCTTCGCATCGCCGATGGCTTTGACCTTGCCCTGGCCATTGGTTTTGATGAAGTAGAGAATGTTCGGCTTGTCATGGAGTGCAGCGTCGGCCCTGCCAGTCACGACTTCCAAGAACATGTTGTCACCATTCGGGAACTGCCGAAGCTCCGTCTTCGGAAGGTTTTTCTTGGCATAGGCCTCGCTAGTCGTTCCCGTCTTGACGGCAAGAACTTTCCCTTCCAGTTCCGCCGGACTGCTGATCTTGCTATCGGCGGGCACCATGAATGTCAGATCGCTGGTGTAGTAGCCGTCAGAAAAATCGATGACCTTTCCCCGTTCCTTGGTGATGGTGATGCCAGCAATCCCGACATCGACCTGCTTTGTCTGAAGCGCAGGCAGGATCCCGTTGAAGTCCATCGGCTGCAGCTTGTATGTGATCCCGATATCCTTTGCGATGGCATCCCAAAGCTCGATATCGAAACCCGTATATTTGTCGCCGTCCTTGAATTCGAACGGTACGAAGTCGGCGACCGTGGCGACCGTTACATCCTCGGCAAACGCCGGAACCGACAATGACATCAACGAAACGAATGCGCCGGCGCATAGCGCAGTAATAAAGCCCTTCATTTCTAATCCTCCCATTCAGGTCAGGTTGGGTGGTGACATGAGCACGCCCTCCAGAGTGCCCGGTATAAGAGGAGCGCCGACACAACAGCCCTCCTCGCCGCAAGTGCATTGCGGCTGAGTTCGATAATCAGCAATGTCGGATGGATCTGATCACAGCCGTCCGGGACAGCTGGGTGGTCAGATATCAAGCGTCCTCAACGCCGCACCAGGCCGCTGCAAATAAGGCGATCGTCTTGGTTACGTGCTTGAGGGATGTCAGGCTGACGCGCTCATCCACGGCATGGATGGCCTCGGCAACGGGGCCGTAGACAAGACTGGTCATGCCGCCATGTCGGGCAAAAACGGAAGCATCGAGATAGCAGGGCATCACGAACCTTTCGAGAGGCCGGCCCTCGCCATCAGCCATACGTTGGGCCATCGAGAGGCAGGTCTCGGCCTGCGAACCCGGCTCCAGTACGAATCCACCTTGCTTGACACCTACCCATTCGATCTCGGGACGCGGACATCCGGCGAGAAATGCGTCCGTCTGAAAAGCGCTCTCGACGAATTCCTCGAACTCCTTCGCGCGTACCGAGACATCTTCATGAGGATAAAAACCAATTCGGCCCTCGAAGCGGCATTCGCTGGGCACTGATGCAAGCCATTCGCCCCCAGAGATCGTGCCGATGGTCAATGCGATCGGATTGTCAACGGCATCGAACAGCTCGCCGGCTGCCGAATGCTGGCTCTTCCATCTGCTTTCCAGAACACGAAGTTGTTCTATCGTCTGATAAGCGACATCGATCGCGCTTCTACCCCGCGCAACCTCGAAGGGATGCGCCGGCACGCCCTGTACCGTGATCGCGAATTTCATCACTCCTGTATTGGCAGCGACCAGCTTCTCATCCGTGGGTTCAGAGATCAGAATTGCGTCGGCCTTGTAGCCTGCGGCCAGTACCATTGCGGCACCGTTGCCGGTCACTTCCTCTTCTATCACGGACTGGATTTGCACCTGGCCGTTGAGTTTGAGTCCGGCTGTATCCAATGCGTCCAACGCAAACAGATTGGCACAGAGCCCAGCCTTCATGTCACCGGCACCGCGACCATAGAGCCAGTCGCCTTCACGCTTGGCAGAATATGGCGGATACTTCCAACGCTGCTCGGGACCGGTTGGCACGACGTCGACATGAGCGTTCAGCGCCAGCGACCTGCCGCCTCCTCGCTCCGGCTCGCGGATGCCAACAACGATCCCCGTGTCCCCAAGCTGGATGTTCATCGGCGAGAAAGCCGCATCGACACCAATCAGGCCTTCATCGATGGCAAACCGATCCACCTTGTAGCCACGTTCGGACAATGCATCTGCAACGATCTTCTGCACGCCCGCCTCGTTTCCCCGGAGAGAGGGCGATTGGACGATTTCCACAAGGAAGGCCACTTGGCGTTCGAACCCCTCGTCCACCGCTTGCAGAATCTTATGCACCCGAGCTGGGTCCAACGCCTGCGTGGGAAAGGAGCCGTCCATACCGGTAAGCGAAACCGCGTTTTCCTGCATTGTCACCAAGACCTCCCTCCAATCCTTTGAAGGTAAGAATAGCCTTGCGGTTTGCTGACCGTAAAGCGCACATGTGCTAGCTAAACGCTTCTTTTTCTGATCATAACGCTATATGGTGAAGCGCAAATTGCCGCACGAGGCACGAAATGGACGATTTGGATAGGAAGCTTATCGCGCAGCTTCGACTAGATGGGCGGATGCCAGTAGCGATCCTGGCGGCCAAGCTCGACGTGTCGAGAGGCACCATTCAAAAGAGGTTGGACAAGCTCATAAGCTCGAATGCCATCCGGGGGTTTACGGTGCGCACACGCGAGGAAATCGACGCGAATGTTCTGCGTGCGATGATGAATATCAAGACTTCGGGCAAAAAGCCTGCAGCCCTCATAAAGGCGCTGAATGGATTGCCGGAGGTCGTCGCTCTCTACACGACAAATGGTGTATGGGATTATGTGGCAGAACTCCGCGCTGAAACGCTGGCGGATTTTGACCGGGTACTACGCGAAGTCCGAAGCATCGATGGAGTAGCGACTACCGAAACTAGCATATTGCTTGGTTCTGTTTGACGCGTTTTACGGCACCCAACAGATCATATTCAATGAGACGGTCGCTCGAGACTTATCCTCGAGGGGGATGCACTCGCCCTCCACAGGGTTAGTTGAGGACCCGTGCGGTCTGTCGCGAGCTGCAGGCTGACGGAAAAACCAGTGCGCGATCGCTCACCCGCGATTGATGCAAACGACCTTCGGCTGCGTCATTTCCTCGTAGGCAAAGCGAACACCCTCCCGGCCCATGCTCCCATATTTTGAGCCGCCGAAGGGCATGGCGTCAAAGCGGTAGTCGGAAGAATCGTTGATCATCACCCCGCCAGCCTCAATTCTGCCCGCAGCCTCGAGCGCGACACTAAGATTGCTGGTGAAGATGCCAGCATGGAGGCTGTATTCCGGATCGTTCGCCATTTCGATAGCCTCATCGAGCGTCTCGAACGGGGCAAGCATAACCACTGGCGCGAATACTTCCTCGTGCCAGAGGCTACAGGTCGTGGGGGTGCCTTCAAGTACGGTCGGGTGGTAGAGCGATCCCTGCCTGCGGTGCCCACAGAGCAGTTTGGCTCCGGCCGCGATTGCGTCATTGACCGCGATTTCCGTGCGTTCGGCTACTTGTCTAGAGATCATCGGGCCCACGTCAGTATCCTCGCGCAACGGATCTCCCGCCTTCAGCTTCTCTGTTGCTGTGATGAATGCACTGCGAAAGCGATCATAGATTCCAGCTTGTACGAGTATGCGCTGCGCACCGATGCAATTCTGTCCTGCAGCCCAGAAAGCTCCGGAGACGCAAGCTTCGACAGCCTTGTCGAAGTCGCAATCGCCCATGACGATGACGGGGGCATTGCCGCCAAGCTCCATCGCCAGCTTCTTCAAGCCTGCCGTGCGGCTGATGGCTTCGCCAGTGGCAAAGCCGCCGGTGAACGACACCATTCGGACATCGCGCGCAGCGACCAAAGCCCTACCAAGATCGGTTCCACCTACCGCCACTGTAATAACATCGTCGGGCAAGCCCGCTTCGCGAAGTGCGTCAACAAGATTGATTGCCGAAAGCGGCGTCAGCTCCGATGGCTTCAGCAGCACGGCATTCCCGCCGGCGATCGCTGGACCGAGCTTGTGAGCGACAAGGTTCAGCGGGTCGTTGTAGGGTGTAATGGCGGTTATGATACCGAGTGGCTCGCGGGTGAACCAACCGTGGCGCTGCTCGGATCCGGCGTAGGCGTCGAAGGGTACTATCTCGCCGGCGTTGCGCTTGGCCTCTTCTGCCGACAGCTTCAGAGTGTTAACGCAGCGGAGAACCTCCTTGCGTGCCTGGATAATTGTTTTTCCAGCTTCGCGAACAATGGTTTCTGCAAAGCGATTGCGGCTGCCTTCGATGATCTGCGCAGCCCCTTCGAGAATGCTGGCGCGCTGATGCCTTGCAAGCCCGCGCGACAACTCGGCGCCGCGACGGGCGCGTGCAAGAAGAGCGTCGACTTCGCTGGCGTCTGTGGCCTCGACCTTTCCTACCACGGACCCGTCGAAAGGACTTTGAACGGCAATCGACGCCAGGCTTGTCGTGACATGAAGTTTGGCAGCGGTCATAGCCGGCTCTCTATTCCTTGGTACGCCTCCTTGTGGAGGACGAGTTCATCCATCGAGGCTGGCTCAATGAGCCAGCCCATCCCCAATTCGATTCTAATGATATCTTTGCGGCCTGAATGGCGTCGCGGCAGGTGACGGCCGTGCTCACTCAGATCTTTTGGCCGTCGCGGACCAGTTCGTCCATTACCGAGCGGACTGCCTTCTCAGCAATAGAGACGATCTCGTCCACTTCTTTTATCGTTGTGACCAACGGTGGTGCAAAGCCGAGGATATCTCCATGTGGCATGGCGCGGGCAATCAGGCCGCGGTCGCGGGCCGCCTTGGAGACGCGGGCACCAACCTTGAGCGACGGATCGAACCGCTGCTTGTTCTCCAGATCGCCGACAAACTCGATAGCGCCCATCAAGCCGACGCCGCGCACTTCGCCGACGATCGGCAGCTGTGCGAACTTCTCCTTGAGTTGGGCCTGAAAATAGGCGCCGACCTCGCGGGCATTGCCGGGCAGGTTTTCCTTCTCGACGATGTCGAGCACCGCATTAGCGGCGGCCGCACCGATTGGGTGTCCGGAATAAGTATAGCCGTGCGAGAAAGCTCCAACCCTGTCAGCACCGTCTTCGAGTACCCTGTAGACCTTCTCACCAACGATCGATGCGGACAGTGGGAAGTAGGCCGATGTCAGGCCCTTGGCGACGGTGATCAGGTCAGGTTCGATCCCGTAATGCTGCGACCCAAACATCGAACCAGTTCGGCCGAAGCCGGTGATCACTTCGTCTGCGATCAGAAGGACGTCGTGCTTCTTGAGGACGGCCTGTATTGCTTCCCAATATCCTTCCGGCGGCGGCGTAATGCCACCGGTACCCAGCACCGGCTCGGCGATGAAGGCGCCGACATTGTCCGGACCCAGGGACTCGATCATTTCATCGAGTTCGGCAGCACGGCGGGCCGAGAATTCGCGTTCGGTTTCGCCGGGGTTGGCGCCCCAGTAGTGGTGCGGAACACCGGTATGATCGATCTGCGGTAGAGGCAGATCCATATGGTCGTGATAGAAGCTCATCCCGGTCATCGAGCCAGAGACCACGCTGCAGCCGTGATAGCCGCGCTCGCGCGAGATAATCTTCTTCTTCGTCGGCTTACCGCGCAGGTTGTTGTAATACCAGACGAGCTTGGCCTGGGTCTCGTTGGCATCCGAACCGGACATGCCGTAGAACACCTTGCTCATCTTCCCGGGAGCCATCTTCACCAGACGATCCGACAGGATCGCAAGCTCGTCGGTCGTGTGGGCGGCATAAGAATGATAGTAGGCCAGGCGATAAGCTTGACGCGAGATCGCTTCCGCGACCTCCGTGCGGCCATAACCGACATTGACGCAGTAAAGACCAGCAAAGCCGTCGATCAACTCGTTGCCGTGCGCATCCTGGATGCGGATGCCTTTCCCGGACTCAACGATTGTCGGCTCGCCAAGCTTGCCAGTAGCGAAATCCTTGAGCTGCGTGAAAGGATGCAAGACGCTATTGCGGTCTTTCTCGGCGATGTCCTTGATGCTGATGGTCACTTTGGCGGCCTTTTCTGTCGTCGCTTTCGGGATATAAGTGGATCGCCGACAGCCGAGGTGGCGACGAGATCCTGATAAACACACAGTCTAGGCATTTGTGGGGTTGTTTGACAGCGATGGTGATGGATAGTACGCAGGAATCCTGCAATAATAAAAGCCAATGCGCAGGATTTCTCCATGACTTACCTTGACCGCGCAGATACCGCCTTGCTGGACGCTGTTCAAAAGAACAATCGTCTGACATCAGAAGAGCTTTCCGAGTTGGTAAATCTGTCGCCCACGGCTTGCCAACGCCGCTTGAAGCGGCTGCGGGCTGAAGGCGTTATCGAAGCAGACGTTTCGATTGTCTCTCCTAAGGCGGTGGGGCGATCGGTTACAATGATCGTTCTGGTTTCGCTTGAACGTGAGCGTGCCGATATTGTCGACCGCTTCAAGACTGCAATACGCAATACGCGCGAAGTGATGATTGGCTACTACGTAACTGGCGATGCTGATTTCATTCTCGTTGTGACCGCCAAGGACATGGAGGGCTACGAGCAATTTACCCGGCGTTTCTTCTACGAGAACCACGACATCAAAGGGTTCAAGACCCTGGTGGTCATGGACAGAGTCAAAGCAAGCTTCGCCCTTCCGATCGACACTTAATCTTTCCGCGCGAGGCCACGGAATTAGCTGACGTCACATGAGCATGTTGGAAGACGGCCGCGTGTCAATCGCTTGCTTGGCGACGCGCGAAACACCGAGCAGGTCCGCAAACGCTTCAGCGCTCAACATGTCGTCCTCAGCGAGAATCTCCGCCACGCGGCGCTGGCCGCGTTCCCGTGCGGCAGCCAACGCAGCCTGGAGCTTAACTACCTGGTAGATTGTCCAGGTGTCGTCGAGTTCAACACGTCACAGGCCTTGCCGAACGCGCAACTGGTCGATTGCTGCGGCGACGCGCTGACGCGCCTCGTCGCTGAGCGGCAGAACCGGACGCGGCGGATCGACTTTGCACAGGTTGAGCAGTTCCGCGATGACATACATCACCCGGAAGCTGCCGAACTCCTTGAACAGCGTCCAAAGCGGCTCGAAGGCAGCGTCAATCTGCTTTACCCTGTCCGCGTCACCGGCCCGAGCCGCGCGCGTCAATGCAAGGGTCTCCGCGGGTAGCAGTCCTGCCACGACCGAGTACCATGCGTCTCCCCCTGCTAGCAGGGAAGACGCGCCACCCCAATCGCCGCTGTAGCCGACACGAAATTCGGACGGCGTCGTCGCTCGAATTGCGCTCAATTCTCCCGCGTAGTCATCGTCGGACGGAAGGGGCATCTTGACGGCAACGATGTTTGGAACATTGGACAGCCGGGAGATGAGGTCGCGCGAAAACGTAAACCGCGTGGTCCCCGGATTGTTGTAAATCGCGAGCGGCAACTGCCCCGCATCAGCGACCGCTGCGAAGTGCTCATAAACCTCCTTGTCGCGCAGAGGGACATAGGATACCGGGGCCAGAAGAAGACCGTCGGCTCCTGCCGCCTTTGCGTCACGTGCGAGCGCCTGCGCGTCGCTGGTTCGCAGCGCCCCAACCCCGACAATGATCGGGATTTCGCCGCCGACCGTTTCGACCGCCGTCTCGACGGCTCTTCGCCGCTCCTCCCGCGACAAAAACGCATAGGCGCCTGTGCTGCCAAGCAAACCTATCGAATCCGCCCTAGCATCCTTGATCTGCACCAGGATGTGGGCGAGAGCGGCGGTGTCCACCCCGCCAGAGGGATCGGCCGGAGTAATGGGAAATGCGGACAGACCTTCAAACAGCGACATGGCAAGAACCTTTCAAATTCGCGATAGGAGGAGTTTCACCCCGGCAAGGCCGAACGATAGGGCAAGCGTGCCTTCGATCCACCGTCGCGCGCGCCGATAGAGCCGGACCATCGGTCCAGTCGAAAAGAGGACGGCATACCCGCAGAAAATCGAGACACTGAGCACCGCACAGCCAACCAGAATGATGACCACTGTCGCAGTGGACGCATCAGGCCCAAGGCCAAGCGTCATGAGGGCGATCCAGGCAAGGATGGATTTCGGGTTCATCAGATGCATGAGCAGGCCGCGTCGGTAGAGCGCCAGCATCGATGATCGCGCACGATCGTCCTCGACCGTCGCTGCCTTGTCCGGTGACGTCGCAGCTTTCGCGGCTTTAAGCGCCAGGAAGATGAGGTAGAGCCCGCCGAAGATCTGCAGGGCGACAAGCGCGTCGGGATAGGTCTTGAGAACAGCCGACACGCCGGTTGCAGCCATGAGGCCCCAGAAGATGGACCCGCTGACAACGCCAGATGCCAGCGCCAGCGCTGCTCTTCGCCCATCGTTCATTGCCACGCCCATGATCCGCATGTTGCTCGGTCCGGGGCTTCCAGCAGCGATGATATAAGCCGTGAAAACGATCAGGAACTGATGGATATCGGCAGGCATAATCAAATCCATTTCCGTAAGTAGCGGGATTGCGCCGCGGCCTGAATACGCCTTTCTTCTGGCAGATCGGAAGCGCCAGTTTCGATAGATTTCTCTGGGCCAGTACGGGCTCGCTGAATCTAAAGGGCAAGCACGCTATGAAGCAGCTTCACCCCATCCGCGATCTTGTGAAGTGCGATTGAAGCATAGCCGAAGACGAAGCCGGCGCGGCGCTCGTTGTCACGTAAAAACAGGCGGGATATCGGGTAAATCCCAATGCCAGCCTCAAGGGCGGTCGCTGCAAGCCTTTGCTCTTCCAGGCGATCGATACCATTGAACCAGACGACGACGTGAAGGCCGGCCGACGTGCCGACGATCTCGACCTTTTCGCCAAAGGCCTGTTGCATGGCGGTGAGGAACGCGATCCTCCTGGTCGAATTCAACCGTCTCATCTTGCGCACGTGGCGCTCGTACGCACCAGATTCGATCAGCGATGCGAGCGCCTCCTGCTCGAAGGTGGCGCCGTGGCGATCGGCGATCTGCTTGCAGCGCACGAATGGCTCAACCAGCGCCTCAGGCAGGACCAGGTAGCCAAGCCGCAAGGTTGGTGAGAGCGTTTTGGAGACGGTACCGATGTAAACGACCCGATCGCGCCCTGACAGATAAAGAGGCGGTATCGGGTGCACGTCATAGCGATACTCTCCGTCATAATCATCCTCGATGATGTGGGCGTCCGCAGCCTCGGCCCACGCCACCAGCTGACTGCGCCGACCGACCGAAAGAACGCCGCCGAGAGGAAACTGGTGGCTTGGTGTGACGAAGGCCAAGGCGTGGCCGAACGGATCGGGGAGCATGTCGGTATTGAGGCCATCAGCATCGCAGGGAACGAGTGTCGTGTGCGCGCCGAGCGTCACGAAGACATTTCTGGCCATCGCATAACATGGTTCCTCAAGCAGGACACGGTCGCCCGTATTGACCAAAACCCGCGCACAGAGGTCGAGCGCTTGTTGCGAACCGTTGGTGACGACGATCTGCTCGGCCTGGCACCGGATGCCGCGGGCCCGCCACAGATATCCCTGCAGCGCTTGACGAAGTTCGATGCTTCCTGCCGGGTGACCATAGCCGAGACGCGCTCGACGCGCGATGACCGCCGTCGTTAGCGCTTTGCGCCATATCAGCTTGGGAAAATCGTCAGGCGCGACATCGCCATATCTGAAGTCGTATTTGAGGGTCGTTGTGCCCGGCAAATGGGCCGGAAGCTCCATGGCTCGCATCGCGTATGCCGACAGTGTCTTCGCCGCCGCCCGCGGCGCCTGTACCGGCGGGTCAAGCACGTTCGGTGCGTTGCGTGCCACCGTCGCCTTCGCGCCCTGGCGCACAGAGACATATCCTTCCGATATGAGCTGTTCGAAGGCGGCCGTGACCGTGGTTCTCGAAACACCGAATTCTTCTGCCAGGGCGCGCGTCGATGGGAGGCGATCGCCCGGCCGATAGACACCACCTGCAATCTGCTCGCGCAGCCCGAGATAAATGCTCCTTGCTGTCCCGGCCTTCGGCACGCTCACCCCCAACTGGACCAGATCGGTTCTCAGAAACTGGTCCTCCAATTTAAGCCAGTTGCCTGCGATAAAGCCGATGAGTCAAGGGAGAAGCGCTATGTACACGCCACCCGCCTTCGTCGTCGAAGACAAAGCCGAAATCTACGAGATGATAAGGCAATGTCATCTCGCCAACTTCATTACGGCAACGCCTTCCGGGCCGATGTCTACCCCCGTGCCGATGGTCCTGGAGGAAAACGAAGGGACGCTTGGGGTGCTTTATGCGCATTTGGCAAGACCAAATCCGCAATGGGATTGCGCGGTGATCGGCGAGGGTCTCGCGGTCTTCATGGGTCCGGATGCCTATGTCACGCCCTCCTGGTATCCGTCGAAGGCGGAGCATGCCAAAGTGGTGCCGACTTGGAACTACACCGCCGTTCAGGTCTCCGGCCCGGTCGAGTTCTTTCATGAAGCCGACCGGCTTTTCGAGGTGGTCAGCCGGTTGACCCGACGTCACGAAGCCGATCGGACATCACCCTGGGCGGTGACGGACGCCCCGGAAAACTTCATCAGCGCCCAGCTCCGGGGTATTGTGGGCATTCGAATGCCCATCACCAAAATCGCCGGCAAGCGGAAGATGAGTCAGAACCGATCGCAAGCGGACCGACAGGGTGTGAGGACCGGCCTGACGGAACGCCAGCGCATGCATGACCCGGCCGTTGCTGAAATGGTTCCCGACTGAATCCGAAACGGATGTCTTGGGGATCAATCATTCGCCGCGGTGGAGAGCGGCAGTTGGCCGAACCAACCGGCGACAAACACCACATAGAAAGTAGCATGACTAAAGACTTGTTAAACGATGACGATCGCGAAGAGGCCGGTTTCGATCTTGGTTTTGCCACACGAGCCATCCGAGGGGAGCTGGAACGCGCTTCTGCAACCACGCCTGGCAGACCCGTCCCCCTTTGCGGCCGTCCGATCAACCAGAATGACCGCATCAGGTCGTCTTTTGGCCAAGAAGACGACATCTCTGTCGTAACCAATGAAGGGCTGGCGGCAAACCTTGCTGGTCTTGAGGGTGCTGAAGCGGGTCTGGTGTTGGGATCGGGGCCTTCGGCACTCACTGCGCTTTTTCGCGCGACAACATCGCCTGGCGATCGCATTCTCGTGCCGACGTCCGCTTGCACCGCGACCACAGCCCTGATGCAGGCAATTCTTTCCGGCTTGGGGGTGGAAATGGTCGCGGTGGATTTTGCCGGCAACGCCAATCTACGAGAGGCTGTCAACAGCCGTACGCGGCTCGTCTATCTCGAGACACCCAGCAATCCACTCAATGGGATCGTCGACATTTCCGCGGCGTCGGCGGAAGCGCACAAGCGCGGACTGATCGTCGCGGTGGACAGCACGTTCGCGTCCCCGGTCCTTCAGCGGCCGATCGAACATGGCGCAGATGTCGTTTTCCACTCCTTCGCAAAATACATCAACGGACATGGCGATACGATGGGCGGCGGCCTTTTCGGCGACCGCGATCTGATTTCTCGCGTGCGAGCCGTCGCAACGGCTGCCGACAACAGGCAGACTCGTCTCAATCTCGATGCGGCGCATCTAATCCTTCGCGGCCTCAAGACCTTGGCGCTTCGCATGGAAAAGCACAGCACCACAGCCCATGCGGTTGCTCTGACGCTGGAATCGCATCCGGCGGTCAAATGGGTCCGCTATCCATTCCTGTCATCCCATCCGGACGCAGATACCGCAAAGCGCCAGATGTCGGGCGGTTCCGGCATGATCGCCCTTGGCCTCAAGGCCGGCGAAATCGGAACCCGTCACGTCGTCGAAAGGCTTCGTCTCTTCAGCGCGTCGCTCTCGTGCGGCGAGGTGGGAAGTCTTGTCTGCACCTCTGCCGATCTGTCCACCGCCCGCCGCATTTCGCTCCAGGCATCAGAGCTGTGCGAGACGCTGGGCGAAGACGTTATCCGGTTGTCCGTCGGTCTCGAAGACGCCGAGGATCTCATCGAGGATCTTTGGCATGCCCTGTCGGGCGTTTGAACGACCGCTCCAGCCCTCACCTCATCCAAGGCATTCACGTGATGCAGCATCCTGACTTCAGCCCTATCAGGGCAAAGCTCCTCGAGTTTCGACACCACCTCCATGGTATTCCCGAGCTCGGGCTGTCGGAAATCAAGACGCCTGCATTCATTGCCGAACAACTGGAATCCTGGGGCTACAAAGTCCACCGTGGAATAGCGACGACAGGGCTCGTGGCCAGCCTCGAACGAGGCCGGCCAATGGAGGCTATCGGATTTAGAGCCGACTTCGATGCGCTCCCGATGAGCGAAGAGACGGCCGTTCCCTACGCCAGCGAGCATCCGGGCGCCATGCATGCCTGCGGCCATGACGGCCACACGACGATGTTGCTCGGTGCGGCATGGGCGTTGGCGCAAGACCGCTCCTTCGACGGAACCGTGCACTTCATTTTCCAACCCGCCGAAGAAAACCTCGGCGGCGCCAGGCTGATGATCGATGACGGGCTGTTCGACAGATTTCCCTGCCAACGCATCTTCGCACTTCATAACCTTCCCGGATTGGAGGTCGGAAAATTCGCCACGCGCGCTGGTGCGATCGCCGCATCGATCGATGTGGTGACGATAACGGTCAAGGGTAAGGGTGGGCATGGTGCGCTGCCGGAAACGACTGTCGATCCTGTCGTCGTCGGCTCGAGCATCGTGATGGCGCTACAGACGCTGGTCGCGCGAAACGTTTCTCCACATGAGCGATCCGTCGTTACCGTCGGTTCTTTCCAGGCGGGTTCGGCCGCAAACATTATACCGGACATCGCGGTGCTGGAGATCAGCATGCGCGCGACCAATGCCGCTGTCAGGGCGGAGCTCCAAAGACGCATCGAAGAGGTCGCGGCCTTTCAGGCAAGGAGTTTCAATGCAGAGGTCGACTTCGCATGGGAGGTGGGCTACCCCGCCACGATCAATGCGCCGGCCGAGGTCGATCGAGCCGCGGCATCCATCTCAAGGCACTTCGGCGCGGATGCCTTCACCTGGCTGGACTCCCCCATGATGTTCAGCGAGGACTTCTCGTTCATGCTTGAACGTGTCCCGGGTGCCTATATCCTGATTGGCAACGGCAACAGTTCGGGCCTGCATTCTAAGACCTACGACTTTAACGATGCGATACTCGAGCGCGGCGCGGCGCTGTTTTATCACCTTGCGAAAGACGCCGATCGCTTGCGGACGGGACTGTAGAGGCTGCTTGATCACCTTTCTGACAGAGGCCAATCCGTTTGCAGGTCCGGCATTACTTGCGCAAGCCGGAGCAAAGGCTTGCATCGGGAGGTTGTGCCTCCCTTACAGGGCAATTCGACTTCGCGGGCGCTGCAACTCGGCAACGGCCATCACGAAGCGCAGCTCCCCCTTACCCTTATTGAGGTATGCATGCGGGCTTTCAGTGCGCGCAAGCACCGACGAGTTGGCTTGGACGACCTGTTCAGTCTCTTCGAGCCGGAAGGTTAATTCGCCGATCTCGACGTTCAGAAGTTCAAGCGTGCCGGGAGAATGGCCGGGAGATTCGAATACCTCACCGGGAAACATCGACCACCGCCAGAGCTCAATTTCGTCAGGACCGTTGGTGCCGACCAAAAGCGTCGCACTTCCCCCGTTCGGGCCACGCCATAGCGTCGAGGCGTCTTCGGGCGGCACGATACGCACCGGGACGCTGGAGGCGACACCGACGAAATCGGCAACTGAGACACCGAGCGCGGTCGCAGCACGGCAGAGCGTCGCAATGCTTGGATTGGCCGTGCCTTTCTCGATTTCGACCAGCATGCCCTTGCTGACGCCGGAGCGCCGCGAAAGTTCGTCGAGCGAAAAACCGCTCTCGCGCCGGAAGAGTTTGAGGTTTTGCGAGACTGTCGCGCTGACGCGCTCGACATCATCGACCGATGCGGTCGGTATATTGACTTTGTTTTCCATGGTCGGTATTATAGACTAAATCGGTCAATGAGAGCTAGTGGGTGAAAATGGATTTTGTGATCATCGACAACGAGATCGCGGGGATCGCGCCGGATTTTCGCGCAGTCAGCATTCTCGTTGATGCGACCAATGCCACATCGGGCACGATGGCCCGACAGGTCCTGGAAGAGGCATGCGATTTCGTTCGAAATGGCGGCCCTCCATGGAGCGAGGCCCACCTCGCCAGCTGGGCGGACGTCTATTCGAAGTTTGGCGCAAAGCCGAACAGGACGCCGTGTTCGGCGCAGGCGCTCAGGAAGCGTGTGGAGAAGGACGGACGGATCCCAGCGATCAATCCGCTTGTCGACCTCTACAACGCAGTCAGCCTTCGTTACGCGATCCCGGTTGGCGGCGAAAACTTCGATGCCTATGTCGGAAACCCGCGGCTGACCGTGGCTGATGGAAATGAAGAATTCGACACGGTCATGAACGGCGAGCGAGTTATCGAGAACCCTTCAAAGGGCGAGGTCATCTGGAGAGACGACCTCGGCGTAACCTGCCGTCGCTGGAATTGGCGGCAGGGAACGCGAACCCGCCTGGACGCTGTAGGCGGCCGGATGTGGTTCATTCTCGAAAGCCTGGGAACAATGTCCGAGGATGCACTGGATGGGGCAGCCGACATGCTCGTCGCTGGTCTCAGACAACTTGCACCGGGATGTGAGATTCTGAGGCAGAAAGTCAGCCCCGGCTGATCGAGGCGAACGGAACCCGGATAGGGTCAAGACAGATCACCTGCGGCGCGTGGCCGCCGGAACGACTGTCCTTGGGCGGCGACCAACGGAAGACGACACGTTTTTGCGCTGCATAACGCGGCGATGGCGGAGCTATGCCTGCGGAGGAGCAGGCGCTGCCGCATAGCATTGGGAGGATTACATGCGCCTAGAAGCTGCCAAGCCCGCTCTTGTGGTCAAGGACGTCCATAAGAGTTACGGAACGCTCAAGGTTCTGAAGGGGATCTCTCTTGAGGCCTCGAAAGGTGACGTCGTTTCGATCATCGGGTCCTCGGGCTCCGGAAAGAGCACGTTTCTTCGCTGCATTAACTTCCTCGAAATTCCCGATCAGGGAAGCTTTCATATCAACGGCGAGGATGTGGAATTCCGCACGGGCCGCGACGGGAAATCCCACCCATCCAATCCGCGTCAAATCGAACGCCTGCGCAGTGGTCTTGGCATGGTGTTCCAGAGCTTCAATCTCTGGCCGCACATGACGATCCTTCAAAATGTCATCGAAGCGCCGGTGCATGTGCTGAAGGTCGATCGGAAGACTGCAATCGAGAAAGCCGAAGCGCTGCTCGCCAAGGTCGGCCTTTATGAAAAGCGTGCCTCCTATCCTGCATTTCTCTCCGGCGGACAACAGCAGCGCGCGTCGATTGCCCGCGCGCTCTGCGTAGACCCCGCCGTGATGCTCTTCGATGAGCCAACCTCGGCCCTTGATCCTGAACTCGTCGGCGAGGTGCTGAAGGTCATCCGCGGCCTAGCGGACGAAGGCCGCACGATGATCATGGTGACCCACGAGATGAAATTCGCACGCGATGTCTCCACGCGCGTCATGTTTTTGCACCAGGGCCAGGTGGAGGAGGTCGGTCCTCCTTCTCAAGTCTTCGGCGCACCCACGAGCGCTCGCTGCAAGGAGTTCATTGCAGCTGGTTCGCACTGACCACAAACCCAATAGCAACAGGGGAACTGATATGAAGCACTGGGGTAAAGCACTTATCCTGGCAGCAATGATGCTTGCCGGAAACGCACAGGCCGAAATCCGTTTCGGCATCGTGAACGAAGCCTATCCGCCCTACACCACCAAGGACGCATCCGGAAAATCAGTCGGCTGGGAAATCGATCTGATGGATGCCGTCTGCGCGGAACTGAAGGAAAAATGCACCATCGTCGACGTTGCCTGGGATGGCCTGATTCCGGCTCTCGAGAGCAATAAGATCGACGTCATCTGGTCGTCGATGTCGATCACCGACGAGCGCAAGAAGCGCATCGATTTCACCGACAAGTACTACTCGTCCCTCGCCAGCATGGTTGGCCCGAAAGACGGCGTGCTCGGCGTCGGACCCGAGCAGCTGAAAGGCAAGACCGTCGGCATCGCCGTTTCGACGACGCAGTCGGCCTATTTCAAGAAGCACTTCGCAGATATCGCGACCGAGAAGAGCTATGCGACGGTCGATGAAGCCTACCAGGATTTGTCCGCGGGGCGGATCGACTACAGCTTCTCCGATACGGGTCCGCTCAAGGAGTTCCTGAAAACCGATCTCGGCAAGGAGTGCTGCGAGTTCAAGGGAACCGTGCCCGCGGATGACGCCGTCCTCGGCGCCGGTGTCGGAGGCGGCGTCCGCAAGGGTGACAACGAACTGCGGGAAAAGCTGAACGGCGCCATCAAGGCCATCCGCGCCAACGGCAAATATGCCGAGTTCAACAAGAAGTACTTCGACTACGACCCCTATTGATCGCCGGATCGATCCCGGCTTGCCAGATCATGGCAAGCCGGGCACCACGCTTGGAAGGCTTCCCATGAACTCGTCGACATCAATTTTCGAACTCCTCGCCGTTTCGCCTCCCGGCTGGGGCGGCGTGCTGCTGACCGGGGCGCTCGCGACCTTATTCATTTCTTTTGGGGCCTACCTTGTAGGAATGGTCCTTGGGTTGTTTGGGGCGCTCGGAAAGCTCAGCGGAATACAGACGGTCCGCTTCGCCTTGGACAGCTATACGACGGTGGTCCGGGCCGTTCCGGAGCTCGTCCTCATCGTCGCCCTCTACTACGCCGGCACCAACGGGCTGAACCGCGTTCTGTCCTGGGCCGGAATCGGACCGATCGAAGTGAATGGCCTCGTCGTCGCCATCGCCGTCTTGGGGTTCGTGCAAGGGGCCTATATGACCGAGGTCCTTCGAGGCGCGATCGTTTCGATCCCGGTGGGCCAACTCGAAGCCGCCAAGGCGTTCGGCATGCGGCCAGCCTTGCGGTTTCGTCGGATCATCCTGCCATCCCTTATCCCCAACGCGCTGCCCGGGTTTGCCAATTTGTGGCTGTCGGTCATCAAGGACAGTGCCCTGATCGCGGTCGTTGGTTATCAGGAGCTGGCTCTGGCCGCGCGTGTCGCAGCGAGCAACACCAAGCAGTACATGCTGTTCTTCCTGGCCGCGGCCGCGCTCTACCTGGCAATCACGATCATCTCCAATCTGCTCTTTACTGCGCTCGAAGCTCACTTCCGCCGCGGCCAGCGACCCATACACTAGGAGGCCGACATGGATTTCAGTTGGATCATTCCCTACCGCGAACTCCTGCTTCATGGCGCACTGCTCACCTGCGTGCTGCTGGTGATCTCGGTCGTGCTTGGCTTTGGTATCGCAATTGTCCTTGCGATCGCTCAAGTCGGTAAAAACCGGATCCTCAAGGGCCTCGCCAAGAGCTATTGCACGTTTTTCCGGGGAACCCCTCTCCTGATCCAACTCTGGCTGATCTACTACGGCTTTGGCTCCTACCTGCCTCACATCCCGGGCCTTCGGGGAAGCTTCCTGTGGCCGATCATGCGCGAAGGGATTTTCTTTGCAGCGGTCGCTCTAACCCTCAACTTCGCGGCCTATCAGGGGGAAATTCTGAGAGGAACGCTTCTTGCCGTTCCCAAGGGCGAACTAGAAGCCGCAAAGGCGGCAGGAATGCGTCCTGGCATGGTGCTCCGCCGGATCTGGCTGCCAAGAGCGATCCGCATTGGTCTTCCGACCTTTGCCGGAGAAGTCATCCTTCAGCTGAAGGCGACACCGATCGTGTTCTCCGTGACCGTCATGGACCTTTACGGCGCTGCTTACAAAATCCGCCAAGATACCCTTCTTGTTTATGAGCCCTTGATGCTCGTGGCAGCGTTTTATGTGACCCTGACCTTCATCATTACCCAGATCTTCCAGCGTTTCGAGAACGCCCTTCCGACGCGCCGCTAAACCACCCGTGATCAGCAACAAACTGAAAGCCAAGACCATGCCAAATCCGGACAAACATTCCCTCTCGTCCCTCTCCTTCGCCACGCTGGCCGTGCACGGTGGCAATGAGACCGACAAGACCTCGGGCGCAATCCGCACCCCGATCGTCATGGCGAATTCCTATGCCCTGCCCTATGACCCCTCGACGATGGACTGGTCGGATACCGAGGAGCCTTCCTATACACGCAACTCCGGACACAACCAGATTTGCCTGCAGCGCAAACTGGCTGCGATGGAAGGCGGCGAAGATGCCGCCGTCTTCGCAACCGGTGTCGCGGCGTTGCACGCCGTGTTCTTCACGTTCCTGAAATCCGGCGATCACGTCATCGTCGGCGACGTCACCTATGAGGCCGTCTGGAGACTGTTCGCCGAACTCTTGCCCCAGCGCTACAATATCGAGGCAACCTTCGTCGATATGGGCGATATGGAGGCTGTTCGGGCAGCTGTGCGCCCAAATACCAAGCTCATTCACACAGAAACGGTCGCAAACCCCACCACAAAGGTCGCCGATATCGCCTCTCTCGTTTCGATCGCCAAGAAGGCGGGCGCGCTGCTGTCAGTCGACTCGACCTTCACCCCACCACCGTTCTTCCGTCCGCTCGAGCTCGGCGTTGACCTCGTCATCCACTCGTTGACGAAGTACATCAACGGCCACGGCGACGCGATGGGCGGTGTCGTGATCGGCTCCAAGAAGCTCGTTCACCACATCAAGGCCGACGCGCTCGTCGATCTCGGCGGCACGATCTCCCCATTCAACGCATGGCTGATTATGCGCGGCTCGGTCACGCTCCCCCTCAGACTAAAGCAGCAGTTCTCGACGGCCGAAATCGTCGCCAGATACCTCGAGAACGAGAAGCGCCTGGCTTTCGTCACCTATCCGGGTCTTGAGAGCCATGATCAGCATGCCCTCGCCAAGGCGCAGTTCGGCGGCAAGGGTTATGGGGCGATGATGGCGTTCGCCGTCGATGGCGATCCTGACACCCAGAACCGCTTTGTTTCGAACCTGAAGGTCATCACGTCCGCCGTGTCGCTCGGCCACGACGAGACTCTCATCGTCCATGTCGGCGGCGGCGGGCGCGGCGGCGCTGAGAGGTATCCGTTGAACTTCCAGAAGTTCGGCCATTTGCGTCTGTCGATCGGCCTGGAAGACCCCGAAGACCTCATCGCCGACATCAGGAATGCACTCGGCCTTACGTTTGCGTGAAACGCCAACCCTTGGTGACGGGATCGGCCCCTGCTGGGGACCCTTCCCTGCCGATGGATTCAATCATCCGGAAGAAAAAAACATGTATTGGTTCGTGCTCTTCGTCGCAGGGCTTCTTGAGGTCGTCTGGGCCTATTCCATGAAACGCTCAGAGGGTTTCACAATCCTCGTCCCGTCCGCCGTTACGGTTGGGGCCATGATTGCCAGCGGCGTGCTATTATCCTTCGCCATGAGGGTCCTGCCGCTCGGCACCGCATATACGGTCTGGACGGGGATCGGCGCGGTCGGCTCGTTCGCGGTGGGTCTGGCCGTCCTCGGAGAGCCCGCGGCGCCGATGCGCATTGCTGCCGCCGCCCTGATTGTCGCGGGCATCCTGATGATGAAGCTGTCGAGCGCCTGAACCTCGGAGCCGATGCGCGGAAATCGACGGCGCCAAGAATGACGGGCATCTACACATTGACGGATACAGCCTATGTTGAATTACCTGGCTCTCGAGGCCCTCGACGCGGTCATTCGAACCGGAAGCTTCGAAAAAGCCGCGATAGCTCTGAGTATAACCGCGTCAGCCGTATCTCAGCGGATCGCCAAGCTGGAGAGGCATGTTTCCGCGCGTCTGATCGTCCGCGGAACCCCTTGCAAGGCGACCGATGAGGGAGCCATCCTGATAAAACACCTCGAGAAGGTTCGGTTGATGGAACGCGAACTAGCGACTTACGCGCCTGAGATCGCCTCTCTGTTGCAAGCCGGAGATAGATAGTCACAGGGTTTTCTTTTATGAAATCAGGCAATCCTTCTCGAAGAGCCTTTCCCCGCCACGTAGCAGACCGCGTAATCTGAGCCCTCAAATGCACCGCGCCCAGGACACCTCCGGGCCACTCGACCCGAGGTGTTCGCTTGTCGATGCGCGGGGCGGCTTCCTGCAATTGGCGATCAGCACAGCAGCCGGCAATGCAAACCGGATCAAAATTGCGCAAAATGCTCCGTCATTTGGTCCAAATGTCTCGTTCCGACAGTGCAGGTTGCCCGTCACTATCGCGTCATTTCAAACACCGGAGGACAACCATGACAGTCTACAATATCGCACTCATCGGCTTTGGCGGCGTCAACCGCGCACTCGCGGAATTGATCGCTGCGAAGAACCAGCTTTGGGAACGGGATCTCGGCTTCCGTTTGAACATCGTAGCCGTCAGTGACCTGTACCTTGGGTCTGTCATCTCCCCGAACGGTCTGGACGCAAAGACCCTCGTTGAATCCAAGTTCGCCAGGGGTGGTTTCGGCCAACTCTCCGGCGGGAATGCCGAAGCCGACAATGAAGCTGTCATAAAGGCCGCTCCGGCTGACATCATCGTCGAAGCAACTTTCACCAACCCAAAGGACGGCGAGCCCGCCGTTTCGCATTGCCGCTGGGCTCTCGAAGGCGGAAAGCACGTCGTCACAACCAACAAGGGTCCGGTCGCGATCGCGGCGCAAGAACTCAAGGCCCTTGGGAAGAAAAACGGTGTGCGCTTCGAATACGAAGGTTCGGTCATGAGCGGCACCCCGGTCATCCGCATGGCAGAGAAGACCCTGGCAGGCGCCGAGCTGAAGGGTTTTGAAGGCATCCTCAACGGAACGTCGAACTTTGTTCTCGGCCGCATGGAGACAGGCATGGACTTCTCCGCCGCGGTCAAGGAAGCCCAGGAACTCGGTTATGCCGAAGCCGACCCGACCGCCGATGTCGAGGGCTTCGACGTGCGCCTCAAGGTCGTGATCCTCGCAAACGAACTGCTCGGCGCGCACCTCACGCCGGAAGACGTCACGCGCAAGGGCATTTCCGGCCTGACGGCCGCCGACATCGATGCCGCCACGAAGTCCGCAAGCCGTTGGAAGCTCATCGGTTCGGCTGTTCGCAACGCCGACGGTTCGGTGACTGGCAGCGTCGAGCCCAAGTGCCTTCCACTCGAGCATCCGCTCGCCGCAATCAGCGGTGCCACCAATGCCGTGTCCCTGAACACCGAGCTTCTCGGCTCCGTGACCGTTACCGGCCCGGGCGCCGGCCGGATCGAAACCGCCTACGCGCTCCTTTCCGATATCGTCGCGATCCACAACGCCGCCGGCGCGGTCCTGAAGAAGGAGGCCGCATGATGAAGAGCGCAGCCCGTTCAATTCAGCCGCAGGCAGACGCAATCGTCGTGCGCGACCCCTTCAGCGGAGCAACCCTTGGGTCGGTGACCGAGACGAGTGCGGACGCCGTTCCGCACCTGCTTGATCGCGCCAGGACCGGCGCCCGCGTCGCCCGCGCCCTGCCCCGCCACCAGCGCTCAGCCATCCTCGAAAAGGCCGCATCGCTGATAGCCGCCGACAAGGATGATTTCGCGACCCTGATTGTGCGTGAAGCCGGCAAGACCATCACCCAGGCGCGCAAGGAAGTCACCCGCTGCATCAATACGCTCAAGCTCTCGGCCGACGAAGCCAAGCGCAATGCGGGCGAGGTCATCCCGTTTGACTCCTATGCCGGCTCGGAATCGCGCCAGGGCTGGTACACCCGCGAACCCCTCGGTATCATTGCGGCCATCACGCCCTACAACGATCCCCTGAACCTCGTGGCCCACAAGCTCGGTCCGGCGGTCGCCGGCGGCAACGCGATCCTCCTGAAGCCATCGGAACTGACCCCGCTTTCGGCCATCAAACTGGTCGAAACCCTCATAACGGCCGGCCTTCCGGAAGACGTCATCACCGTTGCCATCGGCGGCGCCGAACTCGGCAAGGCGCTTGTCTCGGCAAAAGAGGTCCGCATGATCTCGTTCACCGGCGGCTTTGCCACGGGCGAGGCGATCTCGAAGAGCGCGGGCATCAAGAAGCTTGCCATGGACCTTGGCGGCAATGCCCCTGTCATCGTCATGGAGGATAGCGACTTCGACGCGGCCGTCGAGGGTTGCGTGTCGGGTGCCTACTGGGCTGCCGGCCAGAACTGCATCGGTACACAACGCATTCTGGTCCAGCGCCCGATCTATGAGCGTTTCCGCGACACCTTCGTCTCCCAGACGCTCAAGCTGAAGACCGGAAACCCCTTGGAGACAGACACCGATGTCGGCCCGATGATCACGGAAAGGGCCGTCGCCCGCGCCTGCGCAATGGTCGAGCGGGCACTCCAGGCAGGTGCCACCCTGCTCTGCGGTCACCTGCCTTCCGGCAATCTCTATCCGCCTACGGTTCTCGAAAACGTGCCCGCAACCTGCGATGCCTGGAGCGAGGAAGTGTTTGCACCGATCGTGATCCTAGAGCCGTTCGACAGCATCGAGGATGCCATCGCGCTTGCCAACAGCCCGGAATACAGCCTCCATGCGGGTATCTTCACCAACGATCTCGAAGATGCGCTCGACGCGGCTGATCGCATCGATGCGGGCGGTGTCATGATCAACGACTCCTCCGACTATCGCTTCGACGCGATGCCATTCGGCGGTTTCAAATATGGCAGCATGGGCCGCGAAGGCGTCCGCTTCGCCTATGAGGATATGACGCAGCCCAAGGTCGTGTGCATCAACAGGCTGAAGCGCTCGTAATCGTCGCCAGCAAAAGCCATCAGCATCTACGGAGTTTAAAGGTGTTCAAAGGTTCCATTACCGCGCTCGTCACGCCGTTTGCCGATGGCAAGGTCGATGAGGCTGCCTTGCGCAGCCTCATCGAATGGCAGATTTCTGAAGGATCTTCCGGCCTGGTGCCTTGCGGCACCACCGGGGAAAGTCCCACGCTGAGCCATGCCGAACATAAGCGGATTGTCGAAATCACCGTCGAGACGGCCAGGGGCCGTGTCCCCGTCATTGCCGGCGCAGGCTCCAACAGCACCGAGGAGGCGATCGATTTCGTCCGTCACGCCCAGCAGGCCGGCGCCGACGGGCTCCTGATCGTGGCGCCCTATTACAACAAGCCCACCCAGGGCGGCATCTACGAGCATTTCAAGGCAATCGATGCCGAAGCATCGCTTCCGGTCATCGTCTACAACATTCCCGGCCGAAGCGTCATCGACATTCAGGTCAAGACGCTCGCGCGCATCTACAACGACTGCAGACACGTCATCGGCGTGAAGGATGCGACCGGCAACATATTGCGACCGTCGCTCGAACGAATGGCGTGTGGCAAGGACTTCAATCTTCTGTCGGGCGAAGACGGTGCGGCACTCGGCTATATGGCCCATGGCGGACATGGCTGTATTTCAGTGACCTCGAACGTCGCGCCGCGCCTCTGCGCCGAGTTCCAGAGTGCCTGCCTTTCAGGCGACTACGCAAAAGCACTCGACCTGCAAGATCGGCTGATGCCGTTGCACCGCGCTCTCTTCATTGAAACGAGCCCGGCTGGCGCCAAATACGCGCTTTCGCGCCTGGGACGCATTCGGGCGGATCTGCGGCTTCCGCTCGTCGAGGTCAGTGAGCCCGTCAAAAGGGACATCGATGACGCCATGCGTCATGCCGGACTTTTCGCGTAAGGAGGCCGGCAAGATGACAGTCGAACGCATCGAAACCGATCTCATCGGACCGCTCTCCATCCCCGCAAACGTCCTTTACGGCGTTCACACCCGCCGGGCGGAACTCAATTTCGACGTTTCGGGCATGCGGCTCAAGGACTATCCCGAGCTCATCCAATCCATGGCGATGGTCAAGAAGGCCGCCGCCCTGGCGAATTTTGATCTCGGCCTCATGTCCGAGGACAAGTGCCGCGCCATTGCCGAGGCCTGCGACGATCTTATCGAGCTTAAGGAAATCGACGAGAACTTCCCCGTCGACATGATGCAGGGCGGTGCCGGCACGTCGACGAATATGAATGTCAATGAGGTGGTGACCAATATCGCTCTGCGCAAGCTGGGCGCCACCGTCGGCGACTATGCCACGCTTCATCCCAACGACCACGTCAATCTCTCCCAGTCCACCAACGACGTCTACCCGACCGCTCTGCGGCTGACGATCCTGCGGGCCTGCGAAGGGCTGATCGCATCTCAGGTCGACCTGCGGGATGCATTCCGCGCCAAGGCGTGTGAACACAAAAGTGCTTTGAAGGTCGGTCGCACCCAGTTGCAGGATGCGGTCCCTATGACCGTCGGGCAGGAGTTCGAGGCATTTTCGGAGCTGATCGACGAGGATATCGATCAGGTCAACGCGGTGTGCCGGTTGTTGAAGGAAGTGAACCTCGGAGGGTCTGCAATCGGAACATCCATCAATGTTCCGGCCGGCTTCACCAACGTCGCCTGCAATCATTTGAGCCGCGTGTCCGGCGTCCAGGTCGTTCCCGCGCGCAATCTCATTGAAGCCACATCCGATACCGGCGGATTTGTCTCGTTCTCCGGTGTCTTGAAGCGGATTGCCGTGAAACTGACGAAGATCTGCAACGACCTTCGCCTCCTCAGCAGCGGCCCGCGCGGCGGGTTTGGCGAAATCAGGCTGCCGCCGGTCCAGGCCGGTTCGTCGATCATGCCGGGAAAGGTCAATCCGGTCATACCCGAGATGATGAACCAAATCGGTTTCCAGGTAATCGGCAACGATTTGACCGTGACGATGGCGGCCAGTGCGGGACAGCTCCAGCTCAACGCCATGGAACCGGTTATCGTGCTCAACATCCTGCAGTCGATGCGGATGCTTACGCGGGGCATGGAGATCTTGCGGGTACGGTGCGTCGAAGGGATCGAAGTCGATGTCAATCGCTGCAAGTCGCTTCTCGACCAGTCGCTCGTTCTTGCGACCCCATTGGCGGTGCTGATCGGCTACAGCAAGGCGGCCGCACTTTCCAAAAAGGCGCTGGTAGAGAACCGCGCGCTACGCGAGGTGGTTGAGGAAGACGGTATTTTGACGCCAGGCGATGTGGAGCGTGTCTTCGAACGTGCCGCCGAATTCGCAGATATCACATTAAGCCCGTCGGGCACGCAAGGAAGATGAAATGGCTGTGTTCACCGAACTGTCAGACGCAGACAGCACCGCGATAGCATGCACGTATGCGATGGGGAAAATGCTGTCCGTGGTCGGTATTGCCAATGGCGACACCGAGACCACCTATCTGTTCCGCTCGGCGGCAGGCGAATTCATCGTCACCCTGTTTGAAAACGGTGCAGAACCGCTCGACCTTGATCAGGCATTCGACACGATGGATGCGCTTTATGCCAATGGCGTTCCCTGCCCGAAACCGCGACGAACAGTCGATGGACAGGCGACTTTCAATGCCGCGAACCGACTGGTCGCCGTCGTCGATTTTCTCCCTGGCTCCCCGACCAAGCGCGTCAGCATCGATCAATGCGAGGACCTCGGCCGGGTGATGGCCCAGATCCACACGACGCTTGCCCGAAAACGAAAGCGCAAGACGTCCGTCCTTCCGACGGGCTCCATCCATGGGGCACTTGTGCAAGACAACATCTTCTTCCTGGGAAAAGTAGTCAGCGGCGTCATCAATTTCCGGCTACGCCATGAAGATGTCCTGATTTCAGAGATCGCGGACGTTCTCATCCGCTGGACGCTCAATCTCACCGGCCAGATCGATCCGGACCTTGCCGGCGCAATTCTACGGGGTTACCAGGCGGTTCGTACGTTGACCGCTATCGAGAAAACAGCTTTACCGGGCTTTGTCCTTGCCTCCGCTGCCAGACATTACGCGGGTGGCGACGAACGACACCACCTGTTGGAGCCGGCGATTGCAGCCTATAAGTCCATGACGGCGGATATGTTCGACTAGCCAATGGTACCTCTTGCTTGACAAAATCTCTTGATCGCATCGACGAGCTCCTTCTGGCCGAATTGAAAGCCAACGCGCGGGCTTCGCACGCTGACCTGTCCGCGAAGGTCAACCTGTCGCGAAATGCAGTCAGGGTTCGCATCGAACGTCTGGAGCGCGACGGCTTTATCAAGGGATATACGATCATCACGGGCGATGGCGACGTCGGCCAGAACCTTACAACCGCCCTGATGTTCGTCTACCGGCACGATCGCATGCGCGGTGGCGATGTACTTCACGCCATGCGAAAGATTCCGGAAGTGGTCGCATGCGATGTCATGACGGGAGACTTCGACCTTGTCGTTCGCGTGGAGTCGGACAAGGCCGACCGCATTAGACAAATCTGGCAGCAGATCGCTGAAATGCCGGGGGTTCGAGATACATTGACCGCCTTTGCCCTCTCGTCCGTCATTCGCAAGTGAGGGAATCGCGACTGGGGAACCTAGCGATTCCCATGGTCTGATTCATTGCTGGCGGACTGAGCGGTCGCATAAAGACCAACCGCCTTGAAAGGATGGGAACCGTCGACCTTCAGATTGCGAGATATCGCTTGCGAAGAAAACCTGACCTCGCTCGCGGCCCGCCAAATCCTCAGACGCTTTCCGTCGATCACTGTCGCGATAGGCATGATTTACCCCATGCGTTCGGACGCGTATGAGCCTGGGCTTGCCGGGAAGACGATGGTGCGGTTGCCGTTGAGGAAGGTGCGGTAGTGGATGTGGGCATGGATGGCCCGCGCCAGCACCTGGCTTTCGACATCGCGGCCGATCGAGACATAATCCTCGGCCGACTGCGCATGCGTGATGCGGGCCGTGTCCTGCTCGATGATCGGACCTTCGTCGAGATCGCCGGTGACGTAATGTGCCGTCGCCCCGATCAGCTTCACGCCGCGCTCATAGGCCTGCTTGTAGGGATTGGCGCCCTTGAAGCTCGGCAGGAAGGAATGGTGGATGTTGATGATCTTGCCCGACATCTTCTTGCACAGCGCGTCCGACAGCACCTGCATGTAGCGGGCGAGCACGATCAGTTCGGTGCCGGTCTGCTCGACGAGGTCCAGCAGTTGCGCTTCGGCCTGCGGCTTGTTGTCCTTCGTCACCTTGATGTGGTGGAAGGGGATGTCGTGGTTGACGACCACCTTCTGGTAATCGAAATGGTTGGAGACGACGCCGACGATGTCGATCGGCAGCGCGCCGATCTTCCAGCGATACAGCAGGTCGTTGAGGCAATGGCCGAAGCGCGACACCATCAAGAGCACCTTCATGCGCTTCTGGGCATCATAGATCTCGGCATCCATCTCGAATTTCTCGGCGACCGGCTTGAAACCTTCGACCAGCGCCTCCTGCTTGACCCCTTCCTCGGAGATGAAGGAGACGCGCATGAAGAACTTGCCGGTGTCGAGATCGTCGAACTGGCTAGAATCGACGATGTTGCAGCCCTGCTCGGCCAGGTAATTCGAGATCGCCGCAACGATCCCCCGCGTCGACTTGCACGTCACTGTCAATACATAGCTCGTCATGATTGATCCAAGCTCCAATAGCCGGCCCAATGCCTGTTTACGACGCCTTTTGCAATTCCGGCAGCGCTTCGAAGAGGTCTGCGACGAGGCCGTAGTCGGCGATCTGGAAGATCGGGGCTTCCTCGTCCTTGTTGATGGCGACGATGACCTTCGAGTCCCTCATGCCGGCCAGATGCTGGATGGCGCCTGAGATGCCGGCGGCGATATAGAGCTGCGGCGCCACCACCTTGCCAGTCTGGCCGACCTGCCAGTCGTTCGGCGCATAGCCGGCATCGACGGCCGCACGGCTGGCGCCGACGGCGGCACCGAGTTTGTCGGCGACTGGAAGGATGACTTCCTTGAACTTCTCCGCCGAGCCGAGCGCTCGGCCGCCCGAGATGATAATCTTGGCGGAGGTCAGCTCCGGACGATCCGAGGACGACAGCGCGTCGCCGACGAAGGAAGACAGTGCCGGGTCGGCAGCCGCCGAGACCGTCTCGATCGCAGCCGAACCGCCTTCGGCAGCGGAGGCAAACGAGGCGGTGCGCACGGTGATGACCTTCTTGGCGTCAGTCGACTGCACCGTCTGGATGGCATTGCCGGCATAGATTGGCCGTTTGAAGGTGTCGGCGGAGACGACTTCGATGATTTCCGAAACCTGGGCGACATCGAGCAGGGCTGCGACCCGCGGCAGCACGTTCTTGCCGACCGAGGTGGCAGCGCCGATGATGGTGTCGTAGGAACCGGAAAGCGAAACGATCAGCGCCGCCAGCGGTTCGGCGAGATTGTTGGCAAGACTTGCATCCTCGGCAACCAGCACCTTGGAAACGCCGGAAAGCTTGGCGGCCTCGCCGGCCGCAGCCTGGACACCGACGCCGGCGACCAGCATATGAACATCGCCGCCGATCTTGGTGGCAGCCGTCAGCGCCTGGGCGGTCTGCTCGGAGAGGTGGGCATTGTCGTGATCAGCCAGAAGAAGAATGGCCATGATGTCTAATTCCTCGTTCGGACTAGATCATTTCCGCTTTTCTTCGAACTGCGGAAACGCTCTATCTTTTTTCTATACGCATTCCGGACGGAAAACCGCTGCGCACTTTTCCTGAAAATGCTCTGCGTTACAGGACGCCGGCTTCGGTCTTGAGCTTCTCGACCAGTTCGGCAACCGACTTGACCTTGACGCCCGCCTTGCGGCCGCTGGGCTCTTCGGTCTTCAGCACCTTCAGCCGCGGCTCGGTCGACACGCCAAAATCGGCAGGCGACTTCTTGTCGAGCGGCTTCTTCTTGGCCTTCATGATATTCGGTAGCGAGGCGTAGCGCGGCTCGTTGAGGCGCAGGTCTGACGTGACGACAGCCGGGAGCTTGACCTCGATCGTCTGCAGGCCGCCATCGACTTCGCGGGTGACCTGTGCCTTGCCGTCACCGATCTCGATCTTCGAGGCGAAGGTCGCTTGGGCCGAACCCAGCAGCGCCGCCAGCATCTGGCCGGTCTGGTTCGAATCGTCGTCGATCGCCTGCTTGCCAGTAATGATGAGGCCCGGCTGCTCGGCATCGGCCACCGCTTTCAGGATCTTCGCGACAGCCAGCGGCTCGACCTGATCCTCGGTCTCGACCAGGATGGCGCGATCCGCACCCATGGCGAGCGCCGTGCGCAGCGTTTCCTCGGCCTTGGCCTGCCCGATCGACACGACCACGACTTCCTCGGCCTTGCCGGCTTCCTTGAGCCGCAGCGCCTCTTCGACCGAGATCTCGTCGAACGGGTTCATCGACATCTTCACGTTCGAAAGCACGACGCCAGAACCATCCGGCTTCACACTGATCTTTACGTTGTAGTCAACGACCCGCTTAACGGGAACGAGAATCTTCATGGTGTTCTCTCCTGAACTCGATCTTGACGACTCACGTGCGACCGCGCAGTGCATCGGGATCGTAGGGTGACTCAGCAATCACACGCGCCCTGCGCATTTCCCCGAGGATCGGCACCTCGAGTTCGATCCCGGGCTTGCCAAGCTCTGCAGGAAGCAAAGCGAAAGCGACGTCGCAACCAAGTGTATAGGCGTAGCCGCCGGAGGTAATGCGGCCGGCGAGCTTGCCGCCATAATAGACACCCTCATGGATGAGCGAGCTTGCTCCATCCGTGTCGATGGAAATCGTCACCGATCGCTGCTTGACTCCCTGCTCTTTCTGCCGAACCAGGGCCTGCCTGCCGATGAACTCGCCCTTGTCCAATCGAATGAAGCGATCGAGGTTGCTTTCCCAGGCTGTCAGCTCCGGGTTCATATCGCGATACATCGCACGATAGGATTTCTCCAGCCGGAGGGATTCCAATGCCTGTAGACCAATCAAACGCAGGCCGTGTGGCTCGCCCGCTGCCAGCAAGGCTTCGAGCAGATGCCGCTGATAGCAAAGCGGGTGATAAAGCTCCCATCCGAGTTCGCCCTCATAATTCACGCGCAACAGCCGGACGTCAGCGGCAAGACCGACCGTGCCTGATTTGACCCCGAACCAGGGGAAGCCCTCGTTGGACAGATCGAGTTCAGTGAGTCCCTGTAGCACCTCGCGCGCCTTGGGTCCGACGATGGTGAAGCAACCGCGCTCGTTGGTCACATTGCGCAGGTGAACCGTTCCGTCCTTCGGCAGGAGCTTGGAAAGGTCGTCGAAATTCCAGCGCTCGGCGCGTGGCGTCGAGATCAGGTAGAACGTGCCGTCCTCAAGCCTTGAGACTATATACTCCGCCTGCACGCCACCGTTCTTCGTCAGATAATGGCTGAGATTGACGCGACCGACTTTCGGCAGACGATTGGCGAGAATGCCGTCGAGCCATGTCTCGGCACCTGGACCGGAGACCTCGAACTTCGTCATCGGTGTCATCTCGACGAGGCCCACGGCATTGCGCACCGCGTGGACCTCTTCACCGACATATTTGCCCTTTTCCGTCCAGCGCCAGCTGTATTGATCCTTGGCTTCGACGCCTTCCGGCGCGAACCAGCTCGGCATTTCCCAACCGTTCAGGACACTCCAGACTGCGCCGCGCTTTGTGAGGATATCATAGGAAGGCGCCGTCTTCTGGGGTCGGGCGGCCGGCATGTCCTGGCCCGGATAATGCAGCTCGGCATGGGTGCCCCAGCTTTCACGCACCTTCTGCCTCGTCCATTCCTTGTTGGCATAATCGCCAAAGCGGCGCGGATCGAGTTCGGATGTATCGAGACTATTGGCGCCTTCGACAATGCGTTCCGACAGATAGTAGCCAATAGCGCCGCCCCATAGGATGCCGCCCGGCACGCCTTCAGCGATCCAGACATTCTCCAGGCCCCAGGCCGGGCCAACCAGCGGCAGCTCATCGGCCGTCATCTGGAACGGGCCGCGCACATTCGCCTTGATGCCGGCTCGACCGAGAGCCGGAACAAGTTCCATGGCGCGCTCCCAGTTCCAAGAGACTGAATCGAAATCCTCCTCCAGCAAGTCGGCGCCGAACCATTCCGGAACACCATTCTCCGCAAAGAGCTTCAGATGCTCGGTTTTCTCATAAGGCCCAAACATCAGGCCATCACCCTCCTCGCGCAAATAGCCCTCGAAGCCCTCGTCGCGCAGGATCGGCATTTCCGGCAGACCCTGCCGCTTGCGCTCCACCACTTCCGGCACTGTGTCGGTGATCCAGTATTGATGAATGATCGGGATTGCTGGAATCTCAAGACCGAGCATGGCGCCTGTCTGGCGTGCATAATTGCCGGTCGCCGATATGACATGCTCGCAAATAATCTCGCCATTGTTGGTGAGAATCTTCCACTCGCCGCCCGGCATGCGCTCGAAGCCGCGCACTTCCGTGTTGAGGTAGATCTTGGCACCACGATCGCGCGCGCCCTTCGCCATCGCCTGGGTCACATCCGCCGGCGCGATGTGGCCGTCGTCGGGGTGGTAGAGTGCGGCCAGCATGTCGTGATTGTTTTCAAGGAGCGGCCAGAGTGCGCGAGCCTCCTGCGGCGTCACGAGTTCGGCACGGATACCCTGAACGGCGGCGACGCTGATGTAGCTTTTGTATTCGTCCAGCCGATCACGCGTGTTGGCAATTCGCAGTTGTCCGCATTTATGCCAGCCGACATGCTGGCCGGTTTCCGCTTCCAGACCCTCATAGATCTCAATGGTCTTCGCAATCATCCGGCCGATATTGAGGCTGCGGGCATAAGACGGAATAAGGCCGGCGGCATGCCAGGTGGAGCCAGCGGTCAGTTGCGTGCGTTCCAGAAGCGCGACATCCGTCCAACCCCGTTTGGCGAGACCATAAAGAATGGCGGCGCCGACACAACCACCACCGATGACAACGGCGCGAGCATGAGTTTGCATGGAGAGTTCCCGAGTTGATTTCGGGCGAGACTACCGATGACAAATAGAGTTGTGACGTTGCAAAAAAATGCAAAGGGGCATAACTTCAGATTATGCACAGACTGCGATCGCTCGTTCCTTCCGCCAACTATCTGTTCGTCTTCGAGGCCGCTGCCAGGCGACGAAGCTTCACAGCCGCCGCCGAGGAGCTGAATGTCAGCCAGCCAGCCGTCAGCAAGACGATAAAGTTGCTGGAGGAGGCAACGGGATTGAGACTGTTTCGCCGCGAACACACGCGGCTGGAGCTGACCGCCGAGGGACAGAGGCTCTACAGGGAAACTCAACAGGCATTCGATCATTTGCACATGGTGCTGACATCCTTGCGCACCAAACACTCGAACGACACCGTCAGGGTGTCGTTCTCGGCTTCCTTTGTGCAGCTCTGGCTTCTTCCGCGCCTCAAGGATTTCAAGCTACGGCATCCCGACATCGCGCTACGCATCGAGGAAAGCAGTCGCGACGATCAAGATCTGGATGAGGAGAATATCGACATTTCAGCCCGGCTCGGGGCGGGAAAGTGGCCAGGAATGCATGCATGGCATTTCGTCACCGAGGAGGTCATTCCAGTTTGCAGCCCCGATTATCTCCGGGAGAGCAGACCCATCAATGAGCCTGCCGACTTGCTCAATCATAAGCTTCTGCATTTCGAAGAACGGCATCGTGTCCGGCTCGGCTGGCATGATTGGCTCAGCCGCCATTCAGTTCCCGTCGTCCGGCTTAATCAGGATTTCGTTTTCACCGACGCGTTGAGCTCGATTGAGGCTGCCGTTCTCGGGCAAGGCATAGCGCTCGGTTGGAAACACCTCGTTCATGATCATGTAGAGGCTGGTCGGCTGGTCTACCCGCTGGAGGCGGTGCATCGCACCGGTCAGACTATTTACATCGTCATGCCGGCGCAAAGGCCGGCAAAACATGGTGCCATGCTCTTCCGCGATTGGCTGCTCGAGCAAGGTGCCGACGAGCCCGTCTTCGTGGCGGCCGGGACGCAGTCGACCTAGAACCTCCCTCCGGCAAAGTGCGCGATTTGGGCTCCGACCTCATAGTAGGATTCCTTGATGATCCTGAAGGGCTGTTCGCTCACGTCCGTGATCGGCAGCGGCAGATCGACCTCCTGCAGTTCCCCGAGGATATGGCGAGCCAATATCTGCCCGAAAACGGTCCCCGGCGCTATGCCGCGACCGCTATAGCCGGAAAATCCCCCGATGTTCCGCTCGAAGCGATGGAAGCGCGGCAGGGCATTATCCGTCATGTCGATCTTGCCGTGCCACTCATATTCGAACTCAATAGGCCCTAGCCGCGGAAAGAGCCGCGCAAGAGCGCGTTTTGCCCAACCGACATGGATCGCCGTTCCCGAATTACGCAAGGCGCCGACGCTGCCGACTATCAGGCGGCCGGCCTTGTCCATCCGGAAAGACGAAAGGATTTCCTTCGTATCCCATGCCCCCTCCCGACCTGGAAGGATCGAGCTCTGCAGCTCGGATGGCAACGGCCGGGTGGCAAGATTGAAATATGGAAGATGGACTTGCTCGCGGCGAACCTTTGCCCAAGGTCCTTTGCTATAGGCATCGCTCGCGACTACAACCCATTCAGCGCATACGGAGCCACTCACGGTTATGACTTTCCAGCCGGTTCTCTCGGGCACGCATGAAAGTACAGGCGATCCGGTATGCAACACGGCACCGGCGCGCAGCGCCGCATGCGCCAGCCCACGCACATAGGTAAGCGGCTGAAGCGTGCCCGCACGCCGATCAAGAAGCGCACCGGTATAGGCCGTCGTGCCGATCCGGGTCGCTGTCTCAGCCGCATCCAAAAGCTCAACGGGTGCCCCACGTTTCTGCCATTGCCTCGCTCGCTCGGTAATCTCGGCCAAGCCGGATTTGCCAACCACGCAGTGCAAGGTGCCGTTGCGTTGGAGCTCGCACTCAATGCCGTGCTTGTCAATGATGGACATGACGACCTGCGGACAATCGCCGAGAAGCTGGAGCAGGCGCTCGCCATGGATGTCGCCGAGTTCTCCAGGCAGGTCGTCCGGTATCACCCACATGCCGGCGTTGATCAGGCCGACGTTGCGACCTCGACCGAAGCCGATTTCAGCACCCTCGAGCACGACAACGCTTCGCCCGGCCTCGGCAAGATGCAGGGCTGCCGAAAGCCCGGTAAAGCCGCCACCAACAATTACGACATCCGCGGTGAGCTCACCACTCAGGGGACATGTCTGAGGGGCCGCGATGGCCGTTCGGCTTATCGCCGACGCACACACCGCTATTCAATATCGCGGCCTGATAGGCGTCCGCAAACAGGGCATAGGGATAGGGCGCATCAGGGGCAGTTGCGCTGTCGAATTCGGATCGCAACTCGGAAGGGATCGTGAAATCCAGTGCGGCCAGATTGTCGTCCAGTTGCGAAAGCCGGCTCGCACCGACAATTGCGGAAGAGACACCAGGACGGTTCACGCACCAGTTGAGCGCGACCTGGGCCATGCCGCGGCCCATCTCGTCGGCGATCCTCTTCAGCACGGCGAGGATGCGATTATTGCGCTCGTTGAACAATCCGAGGCCGCCGCCGGACGTGTCCTGGGAAAGACGTCCCGCGTCCGCCGCGCCTGCTCGATATTTTCCCGACGGGAGCCCCATGGCAAGCGGGCTCCAGGCGGTGATGCCGAGACCAATTACTTCGGCGAACGGCACGAATTCATGCTCGATGCTCCGCTCGACCAATGAATAAGGCAATTGGGTTGGGTCAGTGCATGCGCTTCCGCCCATGCCTGGGCACGGGCCGCATACCAGCCCGGGACATCGGAGAGCCCGGTATAGCGGATCTTTCCGGCGCGCACGAGATCGTCAAACGTGCGCATGACCTCTTCTACCGGCGTCATGCGGCCCCATGTGTGGAGAAGATAAAGATCGATGTAATCGGTCTTCAAACGCTTGAGCGAGGCATCGACAGCTTGCATCATCGCCTTGCGACCGTTTCCACCGGCATTTGGGTTGCCGGGAGAAAGACTGTTGGAGAATTTCGTCGCGATAACGACGTCCTCGCGCAGGCCCTTTTCCGCCACGAAGGTGCCGAAAGTTTTTCGCTCAGCCCGCCGGCGTAAGAATTGGCAGTATCGATGAAGTTCCCGCCGGCGGCGATATATCGGTTAAAAATCGCTCGTGCGGATCCTTCATCCGCACCCCAGCTGCCGCCGATACCGCGAATGCCACCATTGCCGAAGGTCATGGTGCCGAGTGCGATACGGCTGACGCGCAGCCCCGAGCGTCCGAGCAGATAATATTGATCAACGGACATGATAGACCTCCCGTTTGAAGGGGCGACGTGTCACATGCAGCCGATATAAGGCTGGCGCGCAATGCTCTGCTGGACGTAGTTGATCATCGTGATGAAATCAAAAACCGGGCACCCCGTGGCGGCTTGCACCGCATGTGCATAGGGCGGCAAATCGCTGCACTCTAGGAGGATGGATCTCACATGCGGATTTTCTGCTACCAGGCGACGGGCAACCTCAGTCACTTCGCGCTCGATCGCAGCAGAATCCAGTGTCCCCCTTTCGTCGAGGATCGCCTCGCGAAATTCCTTCTGATCCTCCATCCCGGCAATCGCCAGGGAAATGCCATCCGGCACGTTGCAGGCCTTGAAATGGCGCGGAGTGAGCCGCGAGGCATTGGCCGTTATGACCCCAACGCTGCCGCCGCAAAGAGCATGCATGAACGGAATTTGCATCAAGCTGGAAAGAAAGACGGGAATGTCGAGCGCCGCCGCGACCTCTTCTTGAAAATAGGCCATGAAGCCGCAGGCACCGGTAACGGCCTTGACGCCCCTACTCTGCAATTCCAGGGCCGCTTCCACGAAAGCCTCTTTCAAGGCTGGATCACGCTGATTCAAAAGCCTGTCGATGGATGCACCCCGCACCTCCTGAAAACGGACAGGATAGGTGTAGGTGGTGGCATTGCCGACATTGCCGGGAACGCAGGGATAGGCAGCATCGAGGATCAGAATGCCGATCTGCTCTCCGTACCATGACTGCGTCTTGCGTGTGACCGTATAGACCGTCATCACCAGTGTCTCCCTATATCCGATCGTAGAAAAACGGGGGGAGGATCGCCTCCCCCGCACGACAAGAGGTTTTACTGAACCAGGCGCGGAGCGCCCGTCTCGCCAGCCGTTCCATCAAGACCGTAGGCCTTGAGGATCTTCACGATCGTCCCATCCTTGTGCATCGCCTCGATATTGCTATCGAGCGCGTCGCCGAATTCCTTTGCCTTCATCGAATAGGGAAAGGCAGCCTGGGCCGCTTCCTTGGTCGCCTTCACGCGCGGGTCGGCGGCCGCGACCGCGACCTTGACATCCTTCAGTGCGCCCTTCTGCGCAGCGACAACGCCCGTCGAGTAGCCGTCGACGGCGACATCGATGCGGCCGGCGAACAGATCCTGCTGCATGTTGACGGAATTCGGATAGAGCTTCAGCGACCCGCCGAGCAGCGCCTTGAGATCCGCGACCCAGAGATAGCCCTGGACGGTACCGACTTTTTTGCCCTCGAGATCGGATATATTCTTGAAGTTCTGTTTCGAATAGATCGCCATCTGGTCCGTGTAGAGCGGCGCAGACAGGTTCATGGCTTTGGCCCGTTCGGCGGTGCGATACCAGTCGCCCGTGGTGATATCGGCCTGGCCGGAAAGAACATATTGAATCGCGGCGGCAGGATCGACGGCAACGGCCTTGACCTTCAGGCATTCACGCTTGGCGAATTCAGTAGCGATATCGCCGTCAATCCCCTTCATGTTGCCGCTGTCATCGAGGTAGGAATGCGGCGCGTACGTCGTGACGGCGACCGTCAGAGTGCCCGGCTCGATGGTGGTGAATTTGTGCTTTGGCGTACAATCGGCAGCGTGCGCGATCTGGGTTGACAGAAGCATGCCGGCAATGGCGGGCAGTAGGAAGTAAGTCTTGGACTTGAATGCGGGCATGCCGAAATTCCTTTCTGTGGACGGTTAACGTTGAGCGTAGAGACTTGCGCGCTTCTCGACATGGCTGACGAGGAGAGCCGCTGGTATCGAAATGCAGGCATAAAGGGCACCTGCGCAGAGCAGAGCCGGGAAGTAGCGGAAGGTGTTGGAGCCGATCTCGTAGGCGCGGCTGACAAGCTCCGGCAGGGCGATCGCAAAACATAACGATGTGCCCTGGAAAATCAGGATCGAGAAGCCGAGAAGCGCCGGCAGCGCGACACGCAGACCCTGCGGAAGCAGGACGAAACGCAGCTCGTCGGTCCGGTTAAGGCCAAGCGCCTGGGCGGCTTCGCGCTGACCATGCGCGATTGACTGCAGGCTCGCCCGGATGATCTCGCTCGTGTAGGCACCGGTATTCCAGGCAAGAGCGATCACCGCCGCCACAAAGGACCCGATCGTCAACCCGACGCTTGGCAATCCGAAATAAATGAATTGCAAAAGTACCAGCGCTGGCGCTCCACGCCCGACCTCGACAAGAATAAGTGAAACGGCCCGGAGCGCCCTATTGCGCGCCAGCACGCCTAAGGCCAGCAAAAGCCCAAAGGGTATACCGAGCAGCAGGCTGAGCGCCGTGACCTGAAGGCTGATGGAAAGACCGCTGAGAAGGTCGGGCATCCAGGAGAAGATTTCCTCATAGGTTGGAAGCATCAGCGGGCCACCTTGGATCGGAGATGCGCATCGGCCATGCGCGTCAGCCAAGCCACGGGCAGGCTAAGTAAGATGTAGAAAAGTCCGACAATGGCGAAGATTTCCAGACCGCGGAAAGTCAGCTGCGAAAGCTGATTGCCCTGATAGACCAGTTCGGTCACGCCGATGGTCGAGGCCACTGCCGTCTCTTTCATCAAGCCGATGAGATAGCTTGCAGCCGACGGCAGAGCCACTCGGAACGCCTGCGGCGCCACGACATCCCTCATCGTATACCATCGACCAAGGTCGAGCGCTGTCGAGGCCTCCCATTGACCATGATGAATCGAGTTGAGAGCGCCGCGATAAATTTCTGTCATGTTCGCGGCGGCGATAAGGCCAAGGCCAGCGAGTGCCGCGACGAACGGGCTGATCGGAAAAAGGCTTATCCCGAGACCAAAGAAGATAATGAACAGCCAGAGGATCGGCGGAATGGCACGGATGATCTGAATTAAGATGGATGCGAGGAGGCGCACCGGGAAAAATCGGCTTCGGCGCGCTGCCAAAAAAGGTATGGCAAGCGTAGCACCGATCGCAAAGGAACCAGCGGTCAAAGCAATGGTCCAGGCGAAGCCACGAACAAACATGACGAGGTCGGCGGCGTTCATCGATGATGCACCGCGCGAAGGAAGCGGCGCGTCCGCTCATGCTGCGGATTGCGCATGACCTCGGCCGATGGGCCTTTCTCGACGATCTGGCCATCCGCCATGATCATCACCGTGTCGGATACGTTTTCGGCAAAACCCATCTCATGGGTGACGACGATCATCGTCATGCCGCTTGCGGCAAGCTCCCGCATAACAGCCAAGACCTCGAGCCCCAGCTCCGGATCGAGCGCGGATGTCGGCTCATCGAACAGTATCACCTCTGGATCAAGCGCTAGAGCTCGGGCAATGGCGATCCGCTGTTGTTGTCCACCCGAACAACGGCCGGGATACTGCGCTGCCTTGTCGGTCAGGCCGACGCGACTTAGCAGTTGCATGGAGCGCTCATCTGCTGCGCCCCTGCTCCGGCCAAGCACCCGTTCCTGTGCAAGGCTGACATTGCGTAAAACAGACATATGAGGAAAGAGATTAAACGACTGGAAAACCATGCCGACACGCCGACGCAGGCCCGAAAGCTCGGCACGAGATACCGGCTGCGCCGCGTTAATTGTGGTGGGACCAATAGTTATCGTGCCGCCCGACGGAGGCTCGAGATAATTAATGCAGCGAAGCAAAGTGCTTTTGCCTGAACCGCTGGGGCCAATGATTGCGAGAACCTCACCTGAACAGACGTCGAGATCGATCTTGTCCAGAACGGTATGCGTTCCGTAATGCTTGCTGAGCGAGTGCAGACCAATGAGAGTTGTACCGGTAGCGGCCTTCATTTCCGACCACCCTCGACACTTGCGTTGGAGCGTAAGTCTCGAACCATCGATATCGCATGCGATGTCACCAATACCGTCCACTCCCGATGAAGCGCACGCATCAGCGAGGGCGCGAACGGCCCGGCTCATAGCGTCGTGAATTTCTGCTTTGTTGATTGCTTCCTTTCGGAAGCGCCGTGTTCCCACTTTTCTTGGCCAGACTCTAACAGTCATGCATGGGGATGGCAGGCGAAAAAAAATAGCTACTTAGATAACTTGAGGTTATGCCAAGATGCAAATTGTGCGCCTTGATGGGGTTCGAAACCAGCGATCTCATGATTGCAGCGACCAACGAGCGGAGCCGCTCTACTGAAAATTCCGGCTTTTCACCTTCAGCGTATCGATATGAAGGTCGGGCGTGAACATATCCCTCGCCCGGACTCCCGGAGGCGCTTTTTCGCGTGAATCGGGACTGCCGGGAGAGCCATGGGCGAACTCGTCACCGCGCCCGGTGGTGGCACGAAACGTGCCGTCGCGCCCCGCAAGACCTGACAGATCGTCCGAGAAATCGAAGAGCTGCTGCGCGACCAGGTGAACCACCTCACCTTCGCGCTGGATCCTGCCGTTGATCGCCATCATGCTGGCGCCGAGCACCACGCGGCGCGAGCGCTCGAACAGCTTCGGCCAGACGACGACATTGGCAATGCCCGTCTCGTCCTCGATGGTGATGAACATCACGCCCTTGGCCGAACCCGGTCGCTGGCGCACCAGCACCAGCCCGGCCGCCATCAGCCACTTTCCGTCGCGCGCCTTCATCGCCTGCGCACAGGTGACGATCCGGCGCTTATTGAGATCGGCCCGCAGGAACCGCAAGGGGTGCTCCCGGAGCGTCAGCCCGACGTGACCGTAATCCTCGACGACGTTATGCCCGTCAGTCATCTGCCTGAGTTCGACGTTCGGCTCCTGCTGCTCGGCGATCGCCCGCGCCTCGCGTTCGGCCGCGGCGGTGAACAGAGGCAACGGCTCGTCGCGCAGCGCCTTGATCGCCCAGAGCGCATCGCGTCGTTCGAGCCGCAAGGCCGGCAGGAACGCGTCGGCTTCGGCGAGCTCGACGAGGGAAGCGGCCGGCACGCCCGACCGCCGCCACATGTCGTCCACCGATTTGAAGGACTCGTCGGCACGCGCCGCGACGATGCGGGCGGCGTCGGCGGTTGCCAATCCGCGCACCAGCCGCATGCCGAGCCGCACCGCATGCCGGTCAGTGCCTTCGACCCCCTCGAGCGTGCAGTCCCAACGCGACCGGTTGATGCAGACCGGTCGCACCTCGACGCCATGTTTCCTCGCATCGATGACGATTTGGGCCGGGGCATAAAAGCCCATCGGCTGCGAGTTCAGGAGAGCCGCGCAAAACACATCTGGGAAATGACATTTGATGTAACTGCTGGCATAGGCGATCAGCGCGAAACTGGCAGCATGGCTTTCGGGGAAACCATAGGAGCCGAAGCCTTCCAGTTGGCCGAAGGTGCGCTTGGCAAACTCCGGTGAATAGCCGTTGCGGATCATGCCGGAAACGAGCTTGTCCTCAAACCTGCTGACGCCGCCGGTGAACTTGAAGGTCGCCATGGATTTCCGCAGTTGATCGGCTTCGCCACCGGTGAACCCGGCACAGACCATCGCCACTTTCATCGCCGACTCCTGAAACAGCGGCACGCCGAGCGTCTTGTGGAGGACCGCCTCCAGTTCGGGCGTCGGATACTCGACCTTTTCCTTGCCCTCGCGGCGGCGCAGATACGGATGGACCATGTCGCCCTGGATCGGCCCGGGGCGCACAATCGCCACCTGGATGACGAGGTCATAGAAGGTCTCCGGCTTCATCCGAGGGAGCATCGACATCTGTGCCCGGCTCTCGATCTGGAAAGTGCCGAGCGTGTCGGCCTTGCAGATCATCGCATAGGTAGCCGCGTCCTCCTGCGGGATGGTGGCGAGGTCGAGATCCTGATGCCTGTGCTCGCCGATAAGGGCGAAGGCCTTGGCCATGCAGGTCAGCATGCCGAGCGCCAGCACATCGACCTTCATCATTTTGAGCGCCTCGACGTCATCCTTGTCCCATTCGACCACCTGGCGGTCAGCCATCGCCGCCGGCTCGATCGGCACGAGATGATCCAGCCTGTCATGGGTCAGGACGAAGCCGCCGGGATGCTGGCCGAGATGCCGTGGCGCGCCCATCAACTGCTGGGCAAGTTGCAAGGTCAGAGCCAGACGGCGATCCTCCGGATTTAGGCCCAGGGCACGAACCTGGTTCTCGCCGACCGTTTCCGACCAGGACCAGATGCCGGAGGAAAGCGCCTTGATCAGGTCTTCCGGTAGCCCGAGCGCCTTGCCGACATCGCGAATGGCGCCCTTGGCCCGATAGCGGGTCACGGTGGAGCAGAGGGCCGCCTTATCGTGGCCGTAGGTCTTGTAAATCCACTGAATGACCTCCTCCCGCCGCTCATGCTCGAAGTCGACGTCGATGTCGGGCGGCTCGTCGCGCTCCTGGCTGACGAAGCGCTCGAACAGGAGATCATTGGTATCCGGGTCGATCGAGGTGATGCCGAGCACATAGCAGACGGCGGAATTCGCCGCCGATCCCCTCCCCTGGCAGAGAATGCCCTGCGATCGGGCATAGCGGACGATCGAGAACACCGTCAAAAAATAGGGGGCGTATTTCATCGTCTCGATCAGAGCGAGTTCATGCCGGATCGTTTTTTCGACATGCGCCGGCAGGCCTTCGGGATAACGCGTCTTCACGCCTTCCCAGGTGTAGTGCTCCAGCGATTGTTGCGCCGTCATGCCGGGGATCAGCGCTTCCTCGGGATATTGATAGACGAGCTCCTCCAAGCTGAACCTGCAGCGCTCGACGATTTCCATCGTGCGTGCGAGCGCCTCAGGGTAGCGCGGAAACAGACGCGCCATTTCTTCCGGCGGTTTAATGAAGCGGTCGGCATGCCGCTCGCGCTCGAAGCCGACGTCATCGATGGTCGTGCCGGTGCGAATGCAGGTGACGACATCCTGCAGCTGCCGCCGGCCGGGCTTGTGAAACAGCACGTCATTGGTGACGACCGTCTTCACCCGGTGCTGCGCCGCCAGGTTTGACAGCTCGTGCAGCCGCAACTGATCGTTGGGACGCCGGCGCAGGCAGAGCGAGACGTAGGCGCGGTCGCCGAAAATCTCGGCCATCTTCCTCAGCTGCACGGCGCAACCATCGTCCGGCATGTCCGGGACCAGGACGCCAATCAGGCCTTCGGAATAGAGCCTGACATCCTCGAGATGCAGGATGCAGTTGGCTTTGCCGCCGCGGCCCTTGCCCAAGGTCAAAAGCCGCGTCAGCCGCGAATAGGCGGTGCGGTCGGTGGGATAGACGAGGATCGACATGCCGTCGGCGAGATCGAGCCGGCAACCGACGACCAGCCGCAGGCCGGTGGCGCGCGAGGCTTCGAGCGCCCGAACGATGCCGGCCAGGCTGTTGCGGTCGACAATGCCGAGCGCCTCGATGCCCATGAGCTTGGCCGTCGCGAAGAGTTCTTCCGCCGAGCTTGCGCCCCTCAAGAACGAGAAATGCGTGGTGACCTGCAGCTCGGCGTAGCGCATCAGGCAAACATCCCATGCAGGAACCATTTGTGCGATCCGGTGTCCGCATCGACCCCATCGCCGGAGCGGAAAATCCAGAAGCGCTCGCCGGCATCATCCTCGACGACGAAATAGTCGCGAACCGCGACCCATTCGGAGCTGCGCTGCCACCATTCACCGAAAATCCGCTCCGGGCCGTCGGCGCGTTTCACCCGACGCCGCTTGCCGCGCCAGATAAAGGAGACCGGCGGATGATCGGGCAACAGCGCAATCACCTCAATCGCTTCCGGATGTGGCAAGAGCCGCGACGGCCGCGGCCAATGGAGCGGCCAGGTGGCGCCGACCTCGTCCGCCGTCGGTGCGATCCGCTGCACACTGCGCTCGGGCACGTCGCTTGCCACCGGCGCGACACGAAAAATCCGCTGACCGCCGCGGTTTCCCAGCACGTCGATGAGCGGCGTCACATCGGTCACATGTTCTTCGATCAAAGAGGAGGCCGACTGCACCTCGACGAGCGGCTCGGCGATGATGGCCGCGAGGCTCAGCTTCTCGATCCCGAAGCCAGGCTCGATCTTCTCGATCCGGTCGCGGAAGAGTTTCGCCAGCCAGGCGATGTCGCGAACCGGCTTGGCCGTTCCGGCCCGGAGCGACTGAATTGTGTTGTCGACGCGGTGGACGATGAGGTCGGCACGCCGCACGCCAAGGCCGCGCTTCTCAAGCTCCAGACAGAGCTGCCGCACCAGGCGGCTCACATATCTCTCGATCGTCTCCGCAGCTCCGATCGGTTCGGCAAAGGATTTTTGGACCTCGACGAGATCCGCCGGTCGGATCGGGTCGATGGGCTCGGCGAGCCGGCCGTACATCTGATCGAGCCGGCGCCCGACCTCGGGCCCGAAACGCAGCGTCAGCGGCGCCCGCGGCGTCACTGCCAAATCGCCGACGGTGGCGAAGCCGAGGGTTCTGAGGCTCGCGACGATCTCGGCCGGCAGCCGCAGCGAGGATAGCGGCAAACGGTTTACGGCCTTGGCGGTCTCGCCGCGCCGGACGATGACCGTCTCGCGATCCGTGGACCGGGCAAGCGCATGCGCCGCACCCCAGGTGTCGGCGATCGCCGCGCGCGCGGCAAGACCCCGGGCGCGGAAGCGGTTGACGAGACCGGAGAGCATCAGGTCCTCGCCGCCCTGCAGATGATCTGCGCCTTCGGTATCCATGACGATGCCATCAGGGGGATCCATGGCGACTACGGGAGAATATTGCGACAGTGCCCAAAGCGTCAGCCGTTCGAGTGTCGCGAGGTCGGCCGCCGGATCGGCATCCACCATCGTCAATCCCTGAACCAGCGCCTGCGCCCTGGCGGCCGGCATCCCGACGCGTAAGCCCAGTTTTGCAGCGGCCCGGTCGGCCGCCGCCACCCATCGCTTCGACCCGCTCTTGGCGATCGCCACCAGCGGCGTGTCAGGATTGAGCGAAGGATCGGCGCGCCTGATCCGATCGGTCGGCAGCGTCGGAAGAAAGACAGATACGACCCTTGCCATCACATGCTCCGATAATGAATTGTCCTCCCTCGCCTGACCTGACCCGCATGAGCTCGGCCAGCCACCGCGCCCGCCCGACGCCCGGCACGGGCAGCGGCTCGGACGGCAGCACCGAGATCCGCCAGCGGGTTACAGCTGCCGTCGGCATCCCGAAATCGGAGGCTTCCGCCTGGCGCCGCCATCGGCGGATCACCAGCCCCAATGTGCCGGACTTTTCCGCCGCAAGCTGCAGCCGGCGCGAAGCCGTCATCGGCAGGCGCACCAGTTCGGCGACGACGGCGCCGAGGCCGCCATAGCGCAAAGCCTCTTCGAAGCTCGCGAGCACCGTCTCTTCCTTGTCGCATTCGACGAAGATGACGCGATCGGGGTGAAGTCCAACCTGGGCGAGCGCGGGAAAGAACAGATCGAAGCGGGTGAGGCACCAGACCACCTTGCCGGTGGTCCGGGCCGCGATGCCTCCAATGAAGAGCGCCGCGGCCGCGCCGTCGATCGCACCATTCCCGCCGCCGGCGACTTCATGCAGGGCACCAAAGGCCAGGCCACCTCCCGGCAGCTGCGCATCGATCTCGCCGACCCCGAACGGCAAAACACTGCGGCGGCGCATACCCGCTCCTTCCAGGCTGGCGATTTTCTCGCGCAACTCGTCGAGAACGGCATTCGAAGTGGCGACTGATGTGGTCATGATCTCCTTACGGCAACCCGTCTTGACTTGCGAAAATGCGATATGTTCTTTATTTGTTCTCAAAGCGAAAACGAGTCAATGCGCGCCGGACGCGTTCAAGTTGAGCGGGGCGTGGACCTGACGGATTCCATAAACGGATTCAATTCGATGGCTGAATTGGGAATTTTTTCACATGACCCCTAGAAGCGATCGGCATCTCAAAGCGAATAACGTCGTTTTCCAGAATGCTACGTCCACGAAAGCATCCGAGCTACACAAGAGTATTCTCACTTTGACTAGTGTTTGTTTTGTTTTCGCGCGAAATCCGCGTGGTACAGGGAGTGACGACATTTGTCTGATGTGGAGTTCTCTATGAATCTTCGACTCGAGCTTTTCGTTGCGAGCGTTAGAAAATCTGCTGATTTCTATTGCCGGTTCCTGGGCTTTCAAATCAGCGGGCACAGCTCAGACGGTTACACAAAACTGATTAACGGCGACGCGGTGATCGGTATCAATAGCGTGGAAGCTCTCGGCCAAGATCATCCGCTGTATGCCCATCAAAATGAGAGACTCGGTCGCGGCGTTGAAATTGTTCTCAGTGTCGACGACGTCGATTTCGCTTATGAAGTCGCAAGGAAAGAGCAATGTGACGTCTCCGATCTCGCTAGCCGCCCATGGGGTCTTCGAGACTTCCGCGTGACCGACCCTGACGGCTATTACATCAGAGTGACCAGCCGCTAGGCTGCAGGCCAATGTTTGCGGTCACCAATTTCGCCTTGAACCTATCCTTCTTGCCGCGGCGTGGCGGGTGCTTTGATTGCGCTCCCTGGCTCCAAGCCGTGGAGGCATAGGCTCAAGCACGCAATGCCCGCAACTCGTAAGATGGCACGCGCCGGCGCTTGCCGTCATCATCCCGATAAGCGGCAACCCTGCTCAAAAGAGGTGGAATAAAATCCACTTCCTCGAAGGTTACGGGGACCGTGTAGAGGATGGCGGCATTTTCGTTCGCCCATTTCACCTCACGCCTTGTGATGGATGGAGGCGCAACGCTGAGCAGGACACCGAGCGCGGATAGCGCCATCGTCAAAGTGAGCAATGCGAATTCAACTGTCATGACGAACGGCGGAAGCGGTCCCATCAACGCACCAAGGATTGCTCCAGCCAGAAAAACCACAGCCGGAGCAGCCATAGACCAGATTGTTATCGGTGAGCGGAGCACATAATTCAACATTGCTACAACCATTCCTGCCGTTTGATTTTGAAAGAATATCGATCAGAGCGGCGACTGCGCAAGCAGCCAATTCCACGACGATGGCCCACACTTCCAGGCGACCGTCAAAGCGTGACCTCATCGATTCTGACAAGATCGGCGCCTAACGAGTGTGTGCCTTAAGCTCATTCGTTCGTTGACGGCGGCCCTAGCATTTTCGACCAGATGAACCGATCAGCGACCTGACGAGCCAGCGGAGGACCGTCTCTTGCAGCCTGAGTATAGAGGACGCAGCGATCTTCGACTCGCGCCGAGATTAATAGGAGGTGGCATATGGCCTCCCCCTCACCCGCCATTTTGGCGTTTCCTGCTGTTGATTTCCACGGGATGAGAACGCTGCCGGCGGCCGGTAGCTGCGACGGCCAGGGCTAAGCGCCGATCGAAATGGTTGATATCGCGCCGAAGCCTGCTATGTTCTCTTTTTGTTTCGGCAGTGAATGCCGATACAATCGCGATCGCCGAAGCCGCCATGAATGACATGAGCACGACCCCCGTCCGAAAAATCGTCCATGTCGACATGGACGCGTTTTATGCGTCGGTCGAGCAGCGCGATAATCCGGAACTGCGAGGCAAGCCTATTGCCGTCGGTGGATCTGCCGCTCGCGGCGTGGTCGCGGCGGCGAGCTACGAGGCGCGCAAATTCGGCGTTCACTCAGCGATGCCGTCGGTCACCGCCAAACGCAAATGCCCCGACCTGATCTTCGTGCCGCCGCGCTTCGATGTCTATAAGGCGGTGTCGCAGCAGATCCGCGAAATCTTCGCCGAATACACGCCAATGATCGAGCCGTTGTCACTCGATGAGGCCTATCTGGATGTCACGCACAATCTCAAGGGCATGGAGATCGCCACCGAGATTGCACTGGAGATCCGCGCCAGGATCAAAGCGGTCACCGGCCTCAACGCCTCGGCCGGCATCTCCTATAACAAGTTCCTCGCGAAGACGGCGAGCGACCTCAACAAGCCCAACGGCCAGGCGGTCATCACCCCGAAGAACGGGCCGGCCTTCGTCGAAGCCCTTCCCGTCAAGAAATTTCATGGCGTCGGCCCGGCAACGGCGGAAAAGATGCACCGGCTTGGGATCGAAACCGGCGCTGATCTCAAGCAGCAGACTCTCGAGTTTCTAGTCGAACATTTCGGAAAGTCCGGACCCTATTTCTATGGCATCGCGCGCGGCATCGATGAGCGCCAGGTCAGGCCGAACCGGGTGCGCAAATCCGTCGGCGCCGAAGATACATTCTCACAGGATCTCCACGCTTACGAGCCGGCCCGCGAAGGGCTTCAGCCGTTGATCGAAAAGGTGTGGGGTTATTGCGAGGCCAATGGGATCGGCGCCAAGACGGTGACGCTCAAGGTCAAATATGCCGATTTCAACCAGATCACCCGCAGCAAGACTGTTCCCACTCCTCTGGCCGCGATCGCCGACCTGGAGGAGATCGTCGGCCTGCTGCTGGCGCCGATCTTTCCGCCCCGAAAGGGCATTCGCCTGCTCGGCGTCTCGCTGTCGTCGCTCGAAAGGCGCGCCGCCGGAACGGAACCGCAACTGCGGTTGGCGCTTTAGACCGCCAGCATCGGCTGGGCAGGCTCGCCGGCGCGACGCTTGACCCGGAAGGTGCCCGCCGGCAGCGGCCGGAGGATTTCCTCTTCGTGGACAAGTCCATCCAGCCAGGCCATGCGCTGGTCGCGTGCCAGCACCGCCATCTGCCGATCGTGAATAGGCGCGATGTCGGCATTCGCCTCGATGGTGAGGATGGCATAGGCCTCCGGCCAATTCTCAGACGCCGGCCGCCAGATCCCCGCGAAATAGAACCAGTCGCCATTGGCGAGCGAAAAGCTGAAGCTTTTATGGCGAAACTCCGAGGCCGGCACTAGGCAGCGGTGGGTCGGAAACGTCCGTCCTTCCGATCGGACGACGTTGACGGCGCGTGGACCGCCGTCCCGCGGGCGCAGTCCCCACGGCAGCTCCACCATCTCCACATCGCCGTCATGGCGTCTTATGATGACGCGGCGCTCGTCGAGCGGGGCGTCGGACTGGAAAACCTTCGCGCTCATCATAGATAGAACATATCAGGAACAATTTTTCGAGGCAACCAACCTGAAATGAGGGACGTATGTGCAATGATTATCGGCTGATGGTGGATGCTGCTTCGATCGCAAAGGACTTCGCCGATCTGAAGATCAAGATCCGCTTTGGTGAAGGCATACCGAACCTCGAGGCGCGGGAGGACATCAAGATCACCGATGTCGGCCCCATCGTCCGGACGATCGATGGAGCCGGCGATGAGGCCGAGCTCGTCCAGCGGCGCTGGAGTTGGCCGGGACCGAACAAGCGCCCGGTGTACAATTTCCGGTCGGAAGGTCGGGAGTTCACGTCAAATCGCTGCCTGATCATTGCCGACGGCTTTTACGAGTTCACAGATCCGAAGGACCCGAAAAAGAAGCGAAAGGACAAGTGGCTGTTCACGAAGAAGGACGAGCCGATCTTCTGCATAGCCGGCATCTGGCGCGAAACGCCGGAGGTGGGCCAAGCCTTCACGATGCTGACGATGGCGCCGGGTCCGGACATCGCGCCATACCACGACCGGCAGATCGTTATCCTCGATCGCAAAGCATGGGCGGATTGGCTCGATCCGTCGGTCTCGGCAAAGTCGCTGATCGGGCCGCTTTCCGCGGGCACCCTCGCCGTGGAACAGGTTGGGTAGTCCCCGGGGGCAGCGATATCGCCTCGCTCCAAGGGTTTGTTTTCGGGTTTGGGAAAGCCGTACAGACAAGCGCTGGCGCCAGCGATACCGGTTTCGTCGCACCGGCATTGCGTGAGTAATCCCCTGCGATCACTCGACTGAAGGACTCGACTCTTCAGATCCACTCTGATGCATTGTCAGCATGATCAAGCCACCAGGAAAGAAGACGCAACCGCTGTTGGGCGCCGCGGAAGCACCCCTTCGAAGCCGCGCGCGAAAACCGCGCGACCCAAAGCAGCCGATATTGCCGTTTGATCCAATGCCAGATCGTGTCGAGCCATGCCTGGCGCTCCCCGTGTCGAAACCGCCCAAAGACCCGCAATGGATCTACGAGGTCAAATGGGACGGGTATCGTCTCGCGATCCACGTCGAGCCAACGAGAGCCCGCGTCCTTACTCGCGGTGGCCACGATTGGACGCATCGGTTCCCCTCCATCGCGCAGGCCGCGTCCTGGCTTGGCGGAACGATGATCCTCGATGGTGAGGCCGTCGTGCTCGATGAACAGGGCCGCTCCGATTTCGGCGCCTTGCAGCAGGCCCTCGGCGGCCGCGGCGGCAAACGAAGTGCCGGGGAAGCGATCTTTTTCGCCTTCGACGTCATTTATCTCGACGGGCATGATCTCCGGGGCATGGCGTTCTCCGAGCGCCGGCAGATGCTCGAGAGCATCATTCCGGCAGACAGTTTCGGCGCCATCCGGCTTTCCGAAGCGATCGAAGCCGATGGTGACGAGCTGTTCGCGTCAGCCTGCGAGCACGGGCTCGAGGGGCTTATCGCCAAGAAGCTCGATGCGCCCTATCGATCAGGCCGTCTCGGTGACTGGCTCAAGATCAAATGCGTCCGAAGCGACAGCTTTTTCATCATCGGCTATGAACCTTCCGCGGCGGCGCTGGGCGGTATTGGCCGATTACTGCTCGCCGCTTATCGCGGCGACGATCTCGTCTATGTCGGCGGCGTAGGCACCGGGTTCAAGGAGAGCGTGACAATCCGTCTCCGGCAGGATCTCGATAAGATCAAGACGGCGAAACCGCCCGTCGAGCTTAAGCGCAAAGGCGCGATCTGGGTTCAGCCGACCCTAATCGTTGAAATCGAGTATCGAGCTTGGACGCATGACGGAAAACTTCGGCACGCCTCATACAAGGGCCTGCGTGAAAGACAGGATAACGCGGCAGTCTATCGAATTGGCGGGGAATCGACATGAAGGGCATTTTCGAAAACATTAGTGATCCGGATAGCGCCGCAGAAGCTGCGGTCGAGTTGTTTGGCGCAAAAGCCGCGACCGCTGTCGCCTATTGCGCTCTTCAAGCTCGAACTGACCAACGAAACGAAGACTACAAGTTTTGGTTTGAGACTTTCTGTCGTCTGACCGGGCTGCCATCAATGCACATCGCACATTAGCCGGTTGTTCGTTGCGAGCGCCTTGATAGGAGTGGAACCAACAACCCTGTTGTTACAAAATTCCCTCTCTCCAAGATACGTAGGCTATGCGGGAACCAAAATGAGCCGTGAGCAAGTACATTTAAACGAAGTTGCCCGACACCTAAAAAGAGGAGAACAAATTCCGCATGACTTGATGAACTCGGCGATCAACGAGATCACAGATACATCTTTCAGTAAAAATGAAAGAATTGCTGCCTCGCAGATATCCGAGAGCGCCGGGAAACATCTTGAATCTTGGGCATTACTTAACTTCATAAGCGCAAAATATAGCAAAGAAGAGGTAAATGCGATCATAGAGACGAGAAAAAAACTCGTCTCTCGATTAGCAATCGTGCTTCCCTCAATAATTGACATATTCAAATTAACGGACATTCGTGACATATCGTCCGCAATTCATCAAATATATGATTGCGCTGGAGATTATCCCGTAATTGAGAAATCTCAATTTTCGTCTCAGCAACGAAAGAAGGCAGTCCAAGGGATCAATTCGATCATACAATTGGCAGAGCAGTTGGATGAAGTATTGGATCAAGCTTCAAGGCACGTAGATAGCGAGTTTCATCACCACAAAGACGCGATTGCGCGTTTCTATGAAACCGAACACGAATTGAGGCATATTGAAAATCTGCGCCGTGAGCTAATGGCATTGCGTTTTGCTTCAAGGCTGACCCTATATCGCGACAGTGTAGGCGAGCGATCATTCTATGTAGGTGACAACAAAGCGAAAACTCATGTTGTCGAATGTGCGTATCGACTAGCTTTGCAGTTTGGTGCGCCGGCTCTTAAAACAACGCCAGGATCAGACTTTTCGAACCTTTGCAGCCTCATTCTTGAGCTTGCGACGGGGATACCGCACGAAAGCTTGGCAGGTGCCATCAACAAGTTTGCTCGCAGCCCCGAAAGACGAGAGATAGATGAAGAGGAAAAAATTCACCGCTATGAAAATAGTGACGAGGGCATGGCAGAGTATGAATCTGACAATTTTTCCGGCGTGAAAGCACGAATAATATCTTTGGAGGCGGAAGAAGCTTTCTGGCAAAATATGCTGTCTTCGCAGTCATGGGATGAAAAATCGATTCAGCAAATTTCGATACGTATGCTGGACGTCATCCAGCAAAAGCAAACAGCTATGAAAGAACACGGTCCCTTCATTGTGTGGGCAAGCCAAATGAGCCGCACCACGTTAGACGAATGGCGACAAGAATCTGAGCGGCACGAAAATAAGATGTTGTCTTTGGCTGTCGAACTCGGCCAGAGAGTCCGTAACCGCCGCGCTGATTGACCTGCTTTTTCGAAATTGTCTCAAGGTTGGTCAACAATACGATGCCGAAGCAACATACAACAATATCGTTCGCTCCTAGAGCGACGGTGTAGCTTAATGGATAGAGCCCTTACTTTCGACAGCCCGACTATTCGGCTGGGTAAGGAGGTGCAGGTTCGACTCCTGCCGCCGTGACCGAACATGGGGAGATTCGAATCTCTCTCGCGGCTTTCGCTGCTTTGCGGCCGTCGTGGTCTTGACCATCAATTGCGGCCCGGTCTGAACCTTCTTGCCGGACCGGTAGAGCTCTGGAACTGTCGAATGCGATCGGTGCGGAGGCGGCGAGCCTGTCCGCTTTTGGTGGAAGGACTCGGCTGTGTGAATGACCGAGATGAGGGCGCGAAGCCGCCGATGAACGCATTCATCGCAATCCTCATTAAACCCCATCAGTGAAGGAGCTTTTCGCCTTGAAGGGAATCGAACCGAAGACATGTTCGATTGCCGCGTGACATTGCGACAGATTTTAAGCGGGCGCTGGGCCTGATGTTCATTCCGATGGCGGATCCGTCGGTGGCCCGACAATTCGGTGAGGGTCGGGGCGCAATGGCAAGGGTTTAGTCGTCTGTCCCGAACGGCTTCATGAGATGTCCGAGCTTCATCGCCTTGGACCTCAAATAGGCCTCGTTCGCGGGAGTTGGCTTACTCATGTGGGCAATACGTTCAACCAGGATTCCTTCAGATTCAATGCCGTTTATCTTCCGAGGATTATTCGTGAGCAGCCTGCATCGGGTTATCCCAAAGTGCTTCAGGATAAATCCGGCGCGTTCATATTGGCGCGGATCGAGCGGAGACCCGAGAGCCTTGTAGGCGTCAGCCGTGTCGAGCCCCTGCGTAGCTGTGATGTTCATTCCGCGTATCTTCGTCAGCAGGCCGGCACCCCGACCGTCGCACAGCATGTAGATGAAGATGCCGCCCTCCTCCTGAATCCGGTGAAGAGCGGTTTCCAGCTGCCAATGGCAGTCACAGTCAGTGCTTTCGAATATCTCGCCAGTATAGCAAGCACTCTGAACACGGACGAGCGGAATCCCGTCGCCATAGTCCGAGACGAGGGCAAGCACGTTATCTTGCTCGTTTTGGGACCACGCAAAGTCGTAGAGGTCGAATGTTCCGAACTTCGTATTCAGAGGTGACTTAGCTATTTCCGGTAGGCTCATCTTCATTCGTAAGCGCGCGTTTCATTGCACGTGGTAAGCGGCTTGAAGGGGCAGCTCAGGCTGGCTGGCTTTTGAAGTTAAAGGGCAGCAGGTCGTCGATATCGACATCGTCGGGGCGCTGCGGCAGTTCGGTGAGGACGTGGCGTAGCCATGCGAATGGTTCGACACCGCAGGCGCGACAGGTCAGCATCAAGCTGTAGATGACGGCACTGGCTTTGGCCCCCTGGACTGTATCGCTAAAGAGCCAACTCTTTCTTCCAGTTGCAAAAATCCTGATGTCGCGCTCCAGCAAATTGTTGTCGATCGGCATCCTGCCGTCATCGGTATAGCGGGTCAGATAGTCCCATTGGTTGAGCGTATAGGAAACGGCATCGCCAAGCTTGGTGTCGGGCACGACCTTTGGCGCGATTTTGTCGAGCCATTCCTTGAGGGCGGAAAGAACCGGAACGCTATGTTTCTGGCGAAAGCGACGCATGTAATCGGCCTGCGTTTCGCCGTCATCGGGCTTTTCGTCCCGCACCTGCCTTTCGATCCGATAAAGCTGGTCGAAGAACTTGATGGCCTGTGCCGGCGGCCCACCGGGTTTCTTGCGCGCCTTGAGAGCCTCGACAAAGCGCCGCCTGGCATGGGCCATGCACCCGACATGCGTGGCACCTTTCAACGTGCGCCAGGCCTGATAGCCGTCACTCATCAAGATGCCGCGGTAGTCGCCAAGAAAGGCCTGCGGATGCTCTTGTCCGCGGCCGGCCTGATAATCGAACAGCACGATCGGCTGTTTACTGTCTTCGCCACTACGATAGGCCCACATGTAAGAGATGCTGGTGGGATCCTTGCCCTCTTCCTTCAGCACCTGGACTGTGGTCTCGTCACCATGGATGATCGTCTGCGATTGGAGCCGCAGTTTCAGCGCGTCATAGATACGAACGAGGTGTTTCTCGCTCGAACTGATCACCCAGTGGCCGAGAGCGCCGCGGCTGACAGGAACGCCTGCACGCTCAAAGGCCTGCGCCAGACGATAGAGCGGTGTGCCATCGACATATTTATGGACGAGCGCGAAGGCCAGCGTCGAGGCCGTGGCTATGCTGCCGGGCAAGGGCTGCTTCGGCATCGGCGCGATGACAACAGGCGTATTGATCCCGGTCCGGTCGCAGTTGCGGCATGCATATTTTGCTCGGACATTCTGCAGAACCTTCGCCTTCACCTCGATGTGAAGCTGTTCTGTGACCAGTTCGCCCATGCGGTGCATCTGATGGCTACAGCACGGGCAGACCTTCTGATCGTCGGCAAGGTCATATTCGACGCGCTGGCGCGGCAGGTTTTCCGGCAACGGCCTGCGACCAGGTTTCTTGCGTTCCGGCTTGTCGGTCTGCGGCAATCCCGTGTCCGGAAGATCGATGGTATCCGCCTCGTCGGCGAGGTCGCAACCCTCGTCCCCCTCAAGGACGCTCTGCTCGGCTTCGTTGAAGATGCGATCCACGTGCTTTTCACTACGCGGCGCAAAACGATGCAACTGCGCCAGCGCCAGCTCTTCCTCGAGCTTGAAGACGCGCTGCGCAAGGGTATCTTTCTCAGCCTTCAGCGCGGCAATCTCGGCAGCATTCGCCGCCAAAAGCGCCATCAATTCTTCAACGGTCGGGGTACCGGTTCGAGTCATCGCATTTTTGAATCTGAACCGCTCCCCTGCGTCAACCGCCAAATTCACCCGACAAATTCATATTGTCGCACCGGATGGCGAACCATCGCGTCGAGATCAATGCCGTCGAGCAGCCAGTGCAATTGCTCGGCATCAAGCGACACCACAGCCTCCTGTCGCCGAGGCCAGCGGAACTTATCTTCGGTCAGCGCTTTCAAAATTAGCACAAAGCCCGATCGATCAAAAAACAGCAATTTCATCCGGGTTCTGCGACGGTTGCAGAAGGCAAATACCGCCCGCTCGAACGGATTGAGGCCCATAGACTGCTCGACCAAAATCGCGAGGCTGTTGATCCCAGCCCTAAAGTCGATCGGTTCCCGGTGAAGATAGACGCGCAGATCATCAGCCAGCCGGAACATCGCAACGCCCCAACGCTTCGATCATCGCCGACAGAGCCTGCGCATCCGCATCTTCAAGCTCAAGCCGCACGCCGTTCGGTAGCGATGCCTTCAAGCGCATCCGTGGCGATGTCGGAGCCGACGGGGCCGGCGGTCGTCCAGTCGGCGATGCCGCAACCACCGGAACGAAGGCCGACGGCGCGCAAGGCATAACCGTCAACGCCTTCTCCGCCTGCCGGCGCTGATGCAGCTTGATCCAGTTGCGCAACTGATTAGCATTCACCCCGTACTTCAGCGCAAGCCCTGCAACCGATACCCCCGGCTCAAGGGCCGCGTCGATCAAGCGTTCCTTCTCGACCGGATCAAACCGCCGCTTGCCATTGCGAAGAACCTTGACGACCCGAAGCTCCCCTGAAATTCCCGCGCCATCCAATGTCATTGTATCCACAGTCTCCGTTGTGGACACAGATTCGCTCAACACTCCGCCAATGAACAGGTGCAGCGATTTGCGCGCTTACCTTCATTCCGCTGGTCCGTCAATTTCTTTCCTTTGTTGCCCATAAGCATTTCAGGTTCAGGAACCATGCCTTCCCAGAGATCGTGAACCCACTTCGCAATCCCAGTCACCTTGCGGGCAAGAAGCTGGTCGGGATTTTCGGCGTCAGCAAATTCACCATCTTTGAAATCGTAATTCGCCTTGTGCTCCTCAAGTTCACGCTGGGCGCGGCGATAGATGACCCACAATTTTTGCGGCTTGCGCAGTTGTAGCCAGCTCGTGAGGCCGGCCGCCGTCACCGAAAAGACGGAGGGGACCACCTTCGCGAGAAAGGGGCCTTCACCGAGCGTAACGAACAACGGCGCTATAAGCGTGCATGCGATCACTGCCGCAAAACAGCCTTGCGCTTCAAGCTTATTGTGATTGGCTTTTTCTCGCATCCCGCGTCGGACGGACGCGTAATACTCAAGAGCGGATTCAAACTTGTCTTCTGGAAGTGTTGTGTCCTTGCGCCAACCCATATTCGCCCCCTACAGCACTTCAGCCATAAGTAATGACGAAAGCCTGCCTTTCCAAAAACACCTGCATCGAGAGAGCCGATCCGGGTTAGGCAACAACAGGCCAATGGAAACGTTGCTTGAAACGATAGCCTGCCTCCGGGCGAAATTTAAAGATCAAAAACTCACTCAAAAACTCATGGAAAGGTGTGGTGCCAGCGCAACTTTGGCTAGAGAACTAAGCGAATCCGTGTAAGATTTTGCTCGGGTTGGGGAGTTTGCCGAGTTAACAGCGTCAGCGCGGTATTCTCCGTATGAGTGAGCGCAAAATAGATGATCAGTACCCTTGGACTAAGTCTTATTGCAGAGCTTATGCAGTGGGACAATGATGAAGCGACGGCTGAGTATGGCTGGCTTCAACTCATGTCCTCAATCAAATACGATGGCTATGCCGACTTCAGAGCCGGAATTCGCTTCTTTGAGAGTTTGGCCACCTGGCTACGTCAATTCAAACAAGATGACCGCAAGACCGCCTACGCCTTCATCCGCCAGCGATTGGTCTACATCTCGGCAGCCGAAATGCAACGTGTCATCGAAATCTTCGTTCCAGAAACGGTCACCCCTTCCCTGCGAAAAGCCGCGGCGATCGAAGCGGGGATCAAGCCCTACGAAGTTTGGGGACGAAAGGAAGGTGTCGAGGCGTTCAATCGCGTCCTGCGTCGCTCGCTGTTTATTGGTTTGAGTGACGGCAGCCGCATCGACGTATTGCGCAGAGCGAACGCCGGCCGCCTTTCGCAAGAACAGATTGTTCCCATGATGAATATCGGACGAGAGAAATGGGACGACCTCGGCAAGGAATTGCGCAAGGAGCAGGGTGAAGACGCCCGCTTCGACAATGTCTACTTGATTGATGATTTTACAGCATCCGGAACGACGTTCATCCGGCAGGTCGATGGCGAATGGAAAGGCAAGCTGAAAAAGTTCAATGACATGATTTGCGACGCCCGTAAGCATGACGGCTTTCCGATCGCCGACAACTACCGGCTTCATATCCATCACTACGTCTCGACGGATCAGGCGCGGATCGCCTTGAGAGACCGCGTCACTGACGCCTGCGCGAACTGGGAGGAGAAATCGTTCGCCGACGTCGACATCTCGGAGGGATGTCTGCTCCCCAGCCGTCTGAGGCTCGGCCAGCCTGATGACGCTGCCATGTTGAAACTCTGTGAGGACTATTATGATGACCAGCTCTACCTTCGGCTAAAGAAACACTGCGATGAAGCCGGACAGAGTCACATGAAATTCGGGTATGCCGATTGCGCCATTCCCCTCGTCCTCGAGCACAACACCCCCAACAACAGCCTTTCGATCCTCTGGGCTGAAACGAGCGGCAAGCTCGGTCACGCGATGGAGCCATTGTTCCGGCGTCGAGATAGGCACGGGTGAGACATGGCTAATCCATTCCTTCGCCGAGCAACGGAATATGTGCGTGACGACGCCTCGTTCCTGGCGATTGTCAGCCCCGCGCCTCTGACGACCTTTCTCGCCAGAAGCGAACATAAGGAGGCGATGTTCGAATTACCCGTCCGCATAATCGGGGAGCCCGGTAGCGGAAAAACCATGCTTGCGACGCTTGCCGAATTCAAAATGGTGGAAACGATCATGCGAGATCTTTCCACGGACAACCATCGCGGGCTCGCCACGGCGCTTGCTGATGCCGGTTTCCTGCAGGACGGGAAGCCGCGCGTTGCGGCGGTTCGAATCCCAATGGAGTCGGACTATCGCGACTTCTGGGAACTACCCTATGAGCCGGCAGTCAAGACCAAGCTCGCGCTCTGGCTAGTTCAGGCCCGTGCGATGCTTGCCCTGTTGCGCAACCTGACGGCCAACCGGCGTCGGGGGCTCGACGATATCCGCTTCGTTGCGCGGGAATCGTCCGAAGCACAGATAGAGCAAATCGGCGGCTTGACGGCGCAAGGCATCCGCGACCGCGCGCTCGAGGTTCAGAAAGCGATTTATTCGATCGCCGCAGGCCTGCGGCCGCCGCCACTCGCAAATCTTCCGATTGCGGCGACCTCGCCCTATCAGCCTTTCGAAGCTATCCGAGCAGTCGAGATCGAGTGGCAGGGCGAGATGCTGTCACTGAGCCCTCTCGTCATGCTCGACGACGTCCATGCGCTCCATCCTGACCAGCGCGACGATATTTTCGCGGCGTTGTCGCGGCGTGAGATCCGTTTCGGCCGGTGGTTGATGATGCGGCTCGATGCTCTCAGCCCCGGCGCCGTGCTCGGCGCGCCCGGGAGCCAGGAAACCCACAACCTGGCAACAGGACGGGACTTTGTCGACATCCGAATGCAGGGCCATTCAGAGCGCGGCGCCGAGCGTCGACAGTTCCGCGCCATGGCACTGGACATGGCCAACCGTTACCTGCCGCTCGTCCAGTCACTGAAGAACCGCAACGCGGATTTCGCGGCCTTGCTTCCTAGCGAACCGCCGGCGCTTGCACCCGGGCGTTTGAGGGAGCTCTCTCTCCAGATTGAAAGGGAGCAAATCAAGCTCGGAATCACCAATGCCAGGCGTCAAGAGATCGATACAATCGTCTCCGAACATCTTGCCGGCTCGCAATCATATGATAAGCGCGAGGAAGTCCATCTTTCGATGGCGCGCATTCTTCTGCATCGGTACGCAAACCGCGTACAACATATGACCCCGTCGCTCTTTGAGGATTTCGATCCGGATCCGAAATCGCCGTTGAAGGCTGACGCCGGCGTTGCCGAGGCCGCGCGGTTCCAGCTGAGTGACGCACTGAAGCGCCCCTATCATTACGGCATTACTGATCTTTGCGACGCGAGCAACGAAAATGCCGAGCTCTTTCTCCAGTTCGCGGGCGCGCTGGTCGCGCGCATGGAGACGCGCGTTATCCGCGGCAAGAGCCCAGGCCTTAGTGCCTCGGCACAGGAAAGCGCACTTGTCGAAAAAGCGCGGTCGATCATGGACGGTTGGTCCTTCGCCTTTGCAAGACGCGTGCGGCTCCTTGTTGACGCCATAGCAGTGGAGTGCCTTGAGGTTTCCCGCTCACCAAACGCAAGGCTTGGAGCAGGAGCGAACGCGATCGGGATTCCGGAAGACGAAATCCAGGATCTCTTGCGCTCGGAGAACGAGCTCGCTCTCGTCTTGAAGCATGCACTTGCCAATGGCGCGATCGTCGTTCGACGCAATTACGGTCAGGGCGGCCGGTCTTGGTGCCTCATCGAACTTTCGGGGACGGTATGCCTTGTTCATGGGCTGACCTTCAAACGCGGTGGCTTCCTTGAGAAGCGGATCAGTTACCTTCAGGAAGTGAGCAATTGAATGAGGAACCACTGGAGCAATTGCATCACGCATTTCGACGATGACGTTGGCGGCTTCATCAAATCCTATTTCGGCGAGGAGGACCGTCGTTGCCTTCTCGTCGGAGCTGCCGGCTTCGATCCGCGGTCTCAGCGCATCGCCAGTATGCTCGCCAGCGTCCTCGGACCGAGCCTGAGCGGGATCTTCATTCGCGAGGAGCGCGGCCAGCCTGATCCGGAACTTCTCGCGCGGGCAGATGACAACGCGTCGGCGCTTAAGCAGCTTGTCCCAGACTGCGAATTCCTCCATGTAGATGTCTTCGGCGATGATGGCGCGGCGATCGGTGGGCCACGCATCGCTGCCCTGCTTAGCGCCTACACCATCGACGAAGAGATCACGGATATCGTGCTCGACATGAGCGCTCTCTCGATCGGTATTGGATTTCCGGCCGCCAAGATGCTGCTTTCGGAGTGCGAGACCGTCGGCCGATCTTTCCACCTTCTGATCGTGTCGAATCCGGAACTCGACGACAACATCGTCAGCGAGCCAGCCGACCGGCCGATGCCCGTCAAGGGGTTTTCCGGCTCGGAAGCTTTGGACGGCCTGCTCGATCCCGCGCGGATCAGGATCCCGCAGCTCGCCAAGGGGCGAAAGGCTGCACTCACCAAGATCGGGCTTTCGGTCGGGGAGTGCTACAAGATCTGCCCGGTCCTGCCATTTCCGGCTCGCGACCCCCGGCGGGCCGACGGGCTGATAAGCGAATACGAGAACGAACTCGTCAATGAATGGCAGGTCGATCCGCGCGATCTCGTCTATGTCTCGGAACGCAATCCGCTGGACTGTTATAGGACCTTATCGACGCTCAAGGAGCGCTACAACAAGACGGTCAACGGCACCTTCGAACCGAGGGTCATCCTCTCGCCGATCGGCAGCAAGGTTATGGCGGCAGGCGCTTTGATGGCCGCCATTGAGCACGACCTGACGGTTCAGTATCTTGAGACGGTACGCTATGAATTCAATGCTCCGGAGAACCCCGGGCATGAGACGGAGGATATGATGGTGCACGTGCTTCTGTCCGGCCCCGCCTATGGCGATTACGATGCGCTCGTGCGCACGGAAGAGATATGACGGGCCGGTTTAGCGAGAAACTAGACAGGCTTGCGGAAACAGCAGCCCTTGCCGCTGCGCGCGACGCAAGGATCATGGCGAAAGCGCTCGATGAGGGCAGGACTCGCCCGACGATTGCCATCGGGTCCGGGGGATCGGCGATCGCCGCAGATTATTTCGCGCGTTGCCGCGAAACCCTCTTTTCCGCGCGGACCTTCGTAGAGACTCCGATGCAATTCGTGCTCGGCGCATCGAGCCTTGCCGAATACGACATCTGGCTGTTTTCGGCCAGCAGCGACAATGCAGATGTCATTGCTGCCGTTGAGACGGCCATCAAGAGGCGAGCTCGCTCCATCCATCTCATCACCCGCAATCCCGAGGGCCTCGCCGCTCTGAAGGCGACTGCCGCAGGTGGTCTGGTCCACGCAGTCCCTGTGGCGGACCTAAAAGACGGCTATCTGGCCACCCATTCCCTGGTTGCGACGACGTCTGCCCTGCTGATCGCCTCTGACCTTGTGAGCGGCGCGCCTGTGGGCGCCGAGCTGGTGGGGAAGTATTTGACCGGTGTCGCAGAAGGGCTTTCCAGATCCGCGCGCGAGAATACGCGCGATCGCTTCCGTTCGTTGGAGTCTGGACACACGTTGCTTATCCTCGCTGACCCCCAGGTCCGGCCGGTCGCCACCCTCATTGACACTTCGCTCTGGGAATCCGGGATCTGCCCTGTCCAGACGACCGACTTTCGCAACTTCGCTCATGGCCGGCATGCATGGATCCACCAACGGACCCCGTCGTCGATGGTGCTTGCGCTCACAGGAGAGGACAGCCGTGGCGTCTGGCGGTCGCTGAAGGACAATCTACCCGATGCGCTGCGATCGGTTGAGGTCGACCTGGGTCGCTGCGGGCGTCTCGCCAATGCCCTCGGGTTGATCGACGCGCTGGTATTGGTCGAGGCGATGGGGGCTGCGGTCGGCACTGATCCGGGTCGTCCACCGATCGGGGCCAACGCGAAGGACATCTATGAGAACCCGGCGCTTTTGTCCCTGTCTGCCGATCTGCCTCCCCCCATCGAGCATAAGCGGGCGGCAGTGCTGAGGCAGGACGATCCGTTGTCGCAACACCTCCTTTTGGTCGAGGCACGGAAAAATTGGCTGAACGGACTGGCCGAGGCCGTCTTCGGCGGAATTGTACTCGATTACGATGGGACGATTGTCCGTACTGCTGACCGATTCTCTCCGCCTGGCGACGACCTAATCATAGAGATCGAGCGCCTGCTATCGCATGGGATGAAGGTCGCGATCGCGACGGGCCGCGGCAGCTCTGCGGGCAAAGACTTGCGAAAGGTCGTAAAGCCGGGCTTTCACGCTGACGTAACGATCGCCTATTACAATGGCGGATATATACGCACACTCGATATCGACACGAAGATTGAGCGCCCTTCCGCCGATGCGTCGATCGAGGAGGCGATCGCCTGGCTTTCAGCCAACAAGCGCCTCTTCGTCACATGGTCTGTATTTGAGCCGGGCGTTCAGATCACGATCCAGCAGGACGATCTTGCGAACCCCGAGACGTTTGCGGTCGATGTCAGCACTTGCCCGCCGATCGCCGACGGGCGGGTTCGCCTGACGCGATCGGCCCATAGTTTCGACTTGATACCGTCGACAACGACTAAGCTTGCTGCTGTGAGAGCGATCACCGAGGAACTCGACGAGGGGTTCTCGGTGCTCTGCGTCGGGGACAGTGGCTCGCGAAGCGGCAATGACTATGCGATTTTGGCAACGCCTCATGGTATAAGTGTAGGAGACGTCTGCGGCTTGGCCAATGGATGCTGGTCTTTTTTTGGAGATCATCTATTGGGACCTGACGCGCTCCTGGAACTGTTGCGTGCATTGAAGCCTTTCGGATCCAAAGGGATGAAGATTGATGTCGCATCGCTCACATTCGGCCGGAACTGGACATAGACAAGCGGCAGGCTCTAGCGCCGGCCTCCAACGCAAGGCCGACGTTGTCGGTACCGGCTTTACAGTGCTCGACAGGCTTTACCAGGATGGGCGCTTCTCCGATGAGAGTCTGGGAGGATCGTGCGGCAACGTCCTCGTCTCGCTCGCGATGCTTCACCGAGCGGTAGCGCCTGTCCTGCGGCTAGGGCTCGATCTCGAAGGCGACCGGTTAATTACGGAATTTTGCGAGGCCGGCGCCATTGTATCCCATATCCACCGCAGCCCCAATTTGCGCTCGCCCGTGCTTGCGGAGAAGCTGGATACGGCATCGGGTGTCCACCGCTTCTCGTTCAAGTGCCCCGAGACCGACGCCGACCTTCCCCGATACGAACCGATCGGCGAGCCCGAGCTCACCGAGGCGCTGCCGCTCCTTGAGGAATGCGCAATCTTCTATGCCGACCGCTTGTCCGAAAGCATCCTTGAGGCGATGCGAACAGCGCGGGCGGGCGGGGCGATAGTATTTTTCGAACCATCGGAGATCGGCGACAGCACACTCTTCGAGCACGCTCTCGCGCTGGCGACGATCGTGAAATACTCTAGCGACCGCCTCGACGATGAGCTCGAGGAAATGGCCGCCAACTGCATCAAGATCGTCACACATGGCTCATCTGGACTTGAGGTTCGCGACGGCTCGTCGAAAATCTGGTGCAACGCCATAAATGCGAGCGAGGTGCGCGACACCTGTGGCTCCGGCGATATGGTAAGCGTCGGGATCATCGACTGGCTGCTGACCGAGGAATTGTCACTTGGTGAACTGAATGGCCAGGAACTCATCGCGGGGGTGGTCGCCGGCCAGCGGCTCGCCGCGGCCAATTGCGCCTATGCCGGCGCTCGCGGATTGTTCAAGCATCGGGGCGCGTCCTACATTCGGTCGCTACTCCACGCCGAGTGATCTCGATTACTCGGCTGCCTCGAGGCGCGCCTCGGCTGGTTCGGCACGCAACCGTTCGCGCAGTTCCATGAGCAGCACGCCGAGCATGTTCTTGCCGACACCATTGACTTCACCCCACAGGCGATTGACTTCGTTATCGACCGTGGCCGCTTCGATGAGACGCGCTTCCCCCGTCGAGAGCAGCAGAGCCCTGAGATCCTCATGCTGGGTGAACTTGGCGTAGAGGACGGCGCGCATTCTGTCGAATTTCGTCCGGGACCAACCGGGGCTAACGTCCCAGTAATAGAGGCCATGGGCGGCCATCGCGAGTAGCGCCGGGCTTGGCGCCTGCATGAGCCATTTTCGAACGGCAGGCTTGCGAGCCTTGCCGGCTTGATAGGCATGTTCGGACGTCGCAAAAACCTCGCCTTCGAACGAAATGCTCCGACGATAGAGATTGCTGAGCGGCCCGAAGGGCTTTTCATTTGCGCGATAGAAGCGGATTTCCGTTTGGTCAACCATGTTCCCACCTTGCTTGAAAAACCCTACGATTGAGTATATGTGATTTTGCATGAAACTCAACCCCGCCGAGCAGAAGAGACTGGTGGCCGCCATTGAAGATCGTCGGCACGAAATGCGGCTATCGATAGCCGCTCTCTCGCAAATTTCTGGTGTTGAGCAGAGCCAGACGAGCCGAATATGCATGGGGCAGTTTTCCTCGGTCAGCTCGAATGTGATGCAAATTTGCATGACCTTAGGGCTTCATCCCCAGCCTGGCGGGACTTTTTTGAGCAATTCCCTCGCGAGCGGGCTTGCGTCGCTTTGGGACGGAAGCAAGGAAGACGAAAATAGGCTCCTTACGCTTTTGGAAGCGATAGGGTCTCTCAAGGAGAGGAGGCGCTCGTAAACGAGGGCCGGCCATAAACAATTCAAAGAGCTCTCGAGACCCGAACCTGTGCCCATCGTGTTCATCGGCGACGTTCGGCCGCTCCGTTGCGAAAGAAATAGAGGTTCGCCTTGTGGCCGTATGACTACGGTGCTCGAATAGCCGTCAATCGGAATCGGCATATAACTGAGTGAAACGCATGGGAGACTTCATGGCCCGCATGAACGCGCTGGTGATCGGAAATTCGAACTATGACAACGGTGGCAATCTCAAGAATCCCATCAATGACGCAAACGACATTGCACGGGTGTTGGCCGACGGCGGATTTAACGTGACAAGGATCACCGACGCATCCTTCCGCGAAATGAAACGCGGGATCAAGGATCTGGAGAAAGCCGCGAACGACGGCGGCGAAGTCTCCCTTTTCTTCTTCGCCGGTCACGGCGTGGAAGTTGATGGGGAAAATTACCTGATCGCAACCGATACTGAGGCGGACGATAAGACAGACGTCGAAGTAGGTGCTCTCTCGCTTAGCGAGGTGATCAAGCGGTTGGAGCCCGATGACGAGGCAATGCGTACGAACATCATCATTCTCGACGCTTGCAGAGATAACCCCTTCGAGCGTAAGTGGCGCGGAAAGCTGCGGGGCCTCGCTCCCGTGTATGCGCCCCGCGGAACGCTTGTCGCCTTCGCCACCTCTCCAGGGCAGTTCGCCGCCGATGGACGCGGCAGGAACGGCGAGTACACCGCAGCTCTTCTCAGGCATATCGAAGAACCGGACCTGCCGATTGAGGCGATGTTCAAACGCGTCCGAAACACCCTCGGCGCGGCGACGAAGCAGAGGCAGATCAGCTGGGAGCACACCTCCCTCGCCGGGGAGTTCTATTTCAATATCAGTGTCGCAGCGAGCATCGACAACTACAGCGTGGCGTCCATAAAGGACAAAATATTCGTTTTAGACGACAGCAAATTCTCCCATCGAGCTATTCGCGCGCTCAAGACACTAAACTGGTATACTCAGAACCCCGCCGTTGACGGCCTGACTGTCGAAAAACTCAACAAAATGGCGGCTGACAATCTGTTCGTGCTCGGTCGCAACATCTTGCAGGCAGCCAGTGGCTCGGCGAATTCGGCAGCGGAGTTCATTATTGGCTTCCGCGAGCGTACCACCGGATCCAAGGCCGAGAAACGCAAAGCTCTTCTGGACGGCATGTTGTTTGAGATTTTCTTCGATTCCGACGGCGAGCTGAGAAAGAATCCAAAGACGAATTTCTTTAACGAAGTCTTCGATCTTGAGCAGTTTGAGGAGTTCAAGGAAAGCTTCGACTTTATCGCTGGTGCACTTTCGAACAACGCAAGGCATCTCTTCGCCGTTCCTGGAAAAGGACGTACGGTAACTGTCGATGTGCAGATCGAAGACGAGAATGTAGTTTCCGGAATCTATGTGGGAGGCAAGAACTATCTCAGCCACGAGGAAGATGAACTCGGATTTGGTGGGGACGGAAAAAAAGCCATCTATAAGGCGCGCTCCCGGGATGTTTTCGAGAGCCAACTTTCGCAGCAAATGCTCGTACCTTCCAGACTCTTGAATATTGTCTACAGCGGGAAGAAAGAAGGACCCATGACACTGAAGATGCCGCTCGACGCAAAAATCGGCCGTCCTTAGCTGTCGGCGCGAAGGGCGACGGACATTGTTAGCGCAGCAGGAATGCGATGGGAACTGACTCGATTTGGCTCTGATTGGGTGGACGCCCCCCCAACGGCACCGTGACGACCCTATCCCGCTACATGCACCGGTGCGGCGGCATGAAAATATCTAATGTCATGGGATGGGATATTCTCTAGGGCCTTTGCCCGTGAGGATTCCACCAGCAGATTGACCGGCGCCGCCTTGCAGCAAAATATCCGCCGCGACCCCGCTGGAGACATCGCCACGAAGCTAATATGCCGTCGGTTTGAGCCGGGACAACAACATCTTCGCCTATCGGATTATGAACCGCTAGGGTTTAGGCTTGGTGTTCTCGTCATTGATCCGCTTTGCGATAGCATTGAGCCGCTCCCTGCGGTGTTCCAACAGCTCCACCATCGCATCTTCGAGCAACTCGTAGCAGTCGAGTACATCCCCGATATCCACCACACCATGATGGCTTCCAGCATTACCGACGTAGCGCAGAGCGTTCAGAGCATGTTCGTGGCCGGGCCGAGCATCGCCAAGCCGCGCGATACGTGCCGCCAGATCGAGATGTTTGGGGCCTTTCTCGCCCGGCGCCTTCGCACGCGGGATGCCCAATTGATCGAGCAGGACTTCAACCACGATACGCAAGCGGTTGGCGCACGCCGCCATATCGACCCAGAAGAGCTCGAACGACACAAGCAGGTGCATGGTCGGCGGCCCGGTAAGACTCTTCGGCCAGGTTATGATGTGCGGCGCCGGATGCATGCTGTTCGGCCGAAACGTGTCATCCCAAGACATTTCAAGCTGCCCGGTCGGTCCGTAGTCGACGGTAGCGTGGCTCTCATAGTCGCCAGCCACCGCAACGATTTCGCCGCAGATGCGGTTGCTGCAAGCCAGCATGGCAACGAAGCGGCCTTCCGAGTCCTCGCCCTGCATTTCGTGGTCGCGAAGCTCGATTGTGACGTGCTTTGGCTCGCGCTTGTATTTGTCTTTCGTGGATTTCAGGTTGCCTTTACGGCATCGCGGGCATAGGAATTGGGGGAAATACCCGTAGCTCCGTTTCCAGTGCTTTCGCTCCATAAAGTCTCCTACATGCGCCCTTGCATTTCACAAAACGCCCGCTACGGTGATATCGAATCCGATGCGATGAGGCGAAAATAACGAGAAACCCGATAGAACAAAATAGTATTGCTTTTTTCTGTTGTCCGATCTCCCGCGCGCCAGTGTTCTTTATTTGTTCCTGATGAAAAACGTAGTTGCGGCAGCCATCCCGGTTGCAAGCTGCACGTCAGTTCGAAAGGAACGACTATGACCAAGAAACCCACCCCTTCCATCGACCATGTTCAAGAGCTGATCGCGCGGTACGGCCTGCGGCCGGGCGATGCTGTCCCGCAAAAGGGGCGGCTCCACTACTCCACCAACTACCGCATCGGCTATGACGACCTCACCCGGCTGCTCGATGCCGCTGTGACGGAAGGCGTTCTCGAACATCGTGGCGGGGACAGCTACTTCGTCCGGTGAAAGGGAGTGACGGCGCGGTGAGTGGACAACCGCCATCTGCATTTCGTGCTGGCAGATCTTGAACTCTGCCAGCACTCGACGAGCCAACCCACCATCGCCGCAGTATTCCGCAACGAGAGAAACTGTCGAACGTCGATATCGTCGACCGCCTGCCTGATTTGCAGCACGCTAAAATGGGAGCTTAGGTACAACTTGGGCGATCTCTGTGCTGAACTTCGACTCGATGTTATTCACCAGCTCGCCAATGTTTTTGCGAACGTCCACGATATAGGCAGCGTCAACCTCTTCAAGAACAACACCGTCATTGTCCTTGCCATCGCGATGGACACAATGGTGGCGATTGATCATTGCTGCCTTGAGAAACGTCATGCTGGCTTCGTCCACGAACGGCGTGCCGCCCAGGGCGGCGACGTACAGCTTCTCGACTTCATCCAGTTCGTGATAAAGTTGACCCTTCAGGAACGAAACTGTCTTCTCGTTCATCAGGTTGGAATTGCCAGCAAAAGCGGACATTGGATATATCTGCTGGCTCAGACTGGGATAGCCGAGGATAAGATTTTTGCGAACCTCGTCGATTGCGACAAGCGTGATGAGCCTGTCGCACAGGTATGCTTCCATCATTGCCACGTGCTGCAGCAACATCATTCGATGGAACATCGGATACCTCAGTAAAACGCCTGCGTTCTTCAGCATCTCGTCCAGAAGCTCCAGCGAATGCTCGTAGCGTTCAAAAGGCTCCTTCGGAACATATGACTTCAGATATTCGTCATAGTCGTAATCATCGTAGTCTGGCATCGACGGCACGTCCAAGTCCACAGTGATACTCGCGTCCTCTACAACTTCGGCATCATACTGGCCAAGCATGTTGCTGATTTCGACAGTGTACGTTTTATGGCAAGTAGGACATTCGACATCAACATCCTCAGTTCCGCGACCTTCCGAGTGGACTTCGGCACTGTAGTCGTAGCCGGGCAGATCGAAGCCATCGACCTCAGTCAACTCCCCGCATCGGCTGCATTCAAAGCTCAGTGAAGGAGATGTCTGTAAGCCCATTGATTCGCTCCTGTGTCACTTGATTTCAGCGCAGGGCATCTCGAAGTCAAACGGCCAATTTCGGCGCTGTTTTGTTGGTGCGAAAACGGGCGCAATGGTGCGCCCAGGGAAAAAGAGCCCGCAGATCCGAGGCGACACAAAACTTGATCTTTCCAGAAGGCCTTGAGGCTACATAACTCCCCACGCGCGAAACCTCCCCCTGCCCGTCATCTCACGGAGCCCCAATTCCTCGACGATCCGGAGCGCCGCCCGCGGCGTCACCTTCAGCGCCTCGGCGATCATGCCGGCCGAGACCAGCGGCCGCGCGATGACGAGCTCGATCAGCTCCGGCAGATTTGACGATGATCGCCGGCCGACCAGACGCCGCTCCATCATCTGTTTTGCCAGCGCCAGCCGGTCATGCTCCTTGAGGCCGAACTCGGCGGCCGCGATGATGCCATTGACGATCGCCAGCAACCTTGTGTCGCGACCGCGATGCCGGCGGCGCTCGACGGCGATGGATCTGAGGCCGAGATTGACCGCGGCGAGATGCGCGGCCGTTGTGAGGCCCGCTTGCCGCAGCGTTTCAGCCGCCAGCAGCCGGCCGAGCCAGGGCGCGTGCTGCAGAACCTGCAGATCGTTCCAGGCGTCGAGGGCGATGATCGCCTGCAATACCGGTGGCAGACCATCGGTCTCCAGGAGGACGGCGCGCCACTCCTCGACGCGTTCATCCTCGTCCCAGTCCAGGTCGTAGACCAGTGGATCCTTATCCCGGGCCCGAGCCGGACCGGGCAACTTGGCTGCTTTGATGGCCGCCTCGGACCGGGCCAGTACCGCGTCGATGGCGGTAAGCTCGGCGTCGAACGGACTGGGAACGGCAGACACGTCCTCTCCCTCCCCTTCCCCATAGGTCGCGGCATTCGTCACGGTGGCATTGCTCTCTACCGTGCTGGCGAGATCATCTGATGCTCCAGGCCACGCCTGGCCGCGGAGCGCGCGCAAGCCATCCGGACTCAGTGCCCAACCGGACGGCTGCGCTGCAATTCGCCGGCGGCTGCGCAGCACATCGCGGGCAATCGTCAGCTCGTGGGTCGGGGCGCGAATATCGGCGCCGGCGTCGTGCAGCACGAGGTCTTCCAAATGGACGAGCTCGCCGTCGATCCACAGCGAGGCGCAGGCGTCGGCAAAATGGGCGCGTTCGATCCAGCCCGCACCGACCGGCGAACGGGCGATGCGCTCATCGAGCCGCACGAGCGCGGACGCCGCTGTGGCTTCTACTTCCCAATTTCAAACCGCAAAATGTCATATGGTAGTTAGATTTAGCCGGTAATTTAGAGCCGATTTTCCGCTAACGATTTCAATGAAGCTCGCTTTTGACAAAGCAATTGCGCGATCGAACAGCCGCAACTCGACCGATTCCGGACGAGCAGTGGTCGACCGCGCGTCGCATCGCCCGTGAGTTGGACAAGATTCTCGATGGCGGCAGTCCCAAGCAGGCTGCCATCACACGCGCCGCAGCCGAATTGCGGCTAACAACGCGGCAAGTCTACAACCTCCTCGCCCGTTATCGCGTGGATCGGACGGTGACAGCCCTGCTGCCTCGCGCCGCCGGCAACCGGCGCAAACGGCTGCCGCAACAGGTCGAGGAAATCATCAACGCAACATTGCGCGAGCAATGGCTGACGCTCGAGGCGCCCCCACTCGCTCCTGTTGTTGCCGAGATCCAGGCGCGTTGCGAGGAAGCCGGTCTTACCGTGCCAACCTATGTCACAGTCGCCCGGCGCGTTCCTGCGTTGTTTTCGCCTGAAGAGATTGCGAAGAAGCGCTCCGCCAATCCGAAGCACCTGCTTCACCTGAAACCGCGGCCCGGCTATATCCACGCGTCGAATCCGCTCGACGTCTGCCAAATCGACCATACGCCAACCGACATCAATTTCGTGGAGGTTGTCGGCGGGGCTGGCCTGTTCGTCGGCCGTCCGTATCTGACAATTGTTACCGATGTGGCGACGCGGGCGATCCTCGGCTTCTGCCTCACTTTGGAAAAGCCGTCGGTCCTGTCTGTCGCGCTTTGTCTTGCCCAAGCCATCTGCCCGAAAGATAGATGGCTTGCCACGCGCAATCTCAATCATGCCTGGCCAATGTCCGGCCGGCCGCGGCTGCTCGTCACCGACTCGGCCAAGGAGTTCAAGAGTGATGCCTTCCAACGCGGCTGTGACGACTATGGTATTCGGATCCGTTATCGCGATCGCGGCCGGGTCCATCAAGGCGGCGTCGTCGAGCGACTGTTGGGCAAACTTAACGGGGTTCTTGCCACATACCCAGGTTCATCCGGGCGCTCGGTCGCCGATCGCGACGAATACCCGGCGGAGCGGCGTGCCTGCCTGAGCTTCGCCGATCTGGAGCGCTGCATTGCCCTGGCGGTCATCGACCACAATCTTCAGGAAAATCCCAAGACGCTGAAGGTGCCGTTCACGGAATGGCACCGCGACGCTGCGGCTCCGCCTGAGCACGGCGACAATCCGCAGCGTGTTCTGTTGTCGTTTTTGCCGGGGGCCGAACGGCGATTGTCGCCGCAAGGCATCAGCATGTTCGCTCAGCACTACTATGCGTCCTGGCTCGGCATCTTCGTTCCAGAGCGCGATCGACTCGGAAAGCTGCAGGTGCGATACGATCCCCGCGACATCAGCCATGTCTACGTCCGCGACCCGGAGACCCGAGTGTTTCGGCCGGTCGAACGACGTGACGGCCAGTGGACGCCGCTGACGCTTTGGGAACATGAGGCCGGGCGCGCGCGTCGGCGGGCGATGAACCAGCGATCAAGCGTCGAGAAGGTGGCATTTCGGCGTGAGATCGCGGCCATCGCCGAAGCGACAAAGCCTTCCAGGCGCCAGCTGCGCGACGCCGTGCGCAACGCCCATGCTGCCGCAGCGCAGAAGCCTTACGCCTCCGTTGAAGCGCATGTGCCGGCTCCCAGGGAACATGCGGCTCGCCAAAAGAAACCGCTGCCGGTGGAGGACTGGTAGTCCGCATGGCGGATCATCTGCTTGACCATGTTCGGCCATATCTCGATCGTGATCGGGAGGAACGCATCGCCTATATTCGTGCGCCACGATGGATCGGTCATCATGTTGCAAAAGACAGCCATCGGCGGCTGGCCGATCTTATGTCGCGACCTCCGTCATTGCGAACTCAAGGCCTGATATTGGTCGGCCCCTATGCCAACGGCAAGACGATGATCGCCGAGCGGTTCGCCGTCGAACACCTGCGATCCTCGCCTCAGCAAAAGGTGTGGATAGCCCAGACCCGCGAGGGCGCCGGGCTCGGTCACTTCTATGCCAGTATTCTGCAAGCTCTGCGAGCTCCGGGCGGCGATATGTGGGACGTCGGCCGTAAAGCGGCGCAGCTGGATCACTTGCTGGCGAACCTCAAGCCAAAGGTACTGATTTTCGACGAATTCCATAATGCGTTGCGAGGCCGGGCGCGGGACGTCGAAGCCGTCTTTGCTTTCCTGCGGCGGATCGGCCGCCAGTATGATATCTCGCCAGTGCTGATCGGCGAGGTGGCCATCTTTGATTTTATCCACGCCACCAGCGAGATGGCGAGCCGCTTCGACCTCGTAGCGGTCCCTCGGTGGCAATATGACGAAGCCTATCTCATGCTGCTCGACAGCCTCGAGGCCGCTTTGCCCCTCGCAAGAAGCTCGGATTTGTCGAATGAACGATTGGCCCGGCGGATATTCAGCCTCTCGGAAGGCTTGATCGGAGAGATCGTCGCCATCGTCACGAAGGCGGCTGTCGCGGCGGTCAGATCCGGGACCGAACGCATCACCAAGGCCGGCATAGATGCATTGCATCATGTGCCGATCTCGCAGCGGCGCAACTCGGCTGTGCGTGAGAGCCTGCTATGAGGGCGACCGGCACCCCGGCGCTCACAATCAGTATTCGCGAACGATATCGCGACGTCGTTTCTGATCAGTGGCCCGCCATCGTTGCGCCGCAACCCGACGAGTTGCTCTCGAGTTGGCTTCACCGACTTGCCTACTCCAATGGTGTTGCTCCGCGATCCTTCGCAAGCGTGCTGGGGCTTGGTATCGGCATGTGGTCGCCAGCGCTTGACTTCCGGCTTCCGAGCGATGTCACAAGACTGCTGTGCGCAAACGCCGGTGTTTCGCCCAACCAGCTCGCGGCGATGGAATTGTCGCACGTTCTGCCGAAGCAACTTTTGCTGCCGCTTCGCAACAGCGGCCGGCGCGATCGTTCGACTTGGCTGCAGTTCTGCTCTCGATGTCTTGCCGAGGATGCACAGCCCTATTTCCGGCGGCGATGGCGACTGGCGACGCGGGTTTCATGCACGAAGCATGGCTGCAGATTGCGTGACCGATGCCCTTCCTGCAGCAGCCGCATTGCGGTTTTCGACCAGAGCGAACTTGTCCCGCAACATTATTGTGTCCGCTGCGGCTACGATCTGCGTCGCGCATCGACGATCGCCGTGAGCTCGGCCGCGAGACAGCTCGATCGTTGCATCGACGAAATTTGCGGATTGGACTCGCTTAACGGCTCGCCATCCAGCGGAGCGCTCATTCGGCGCCTTTTAAACATACCCAGTCTTGTCGCAATTTATCCGCAGGCGACCTTAAGCAGCTTGTCCACATCGGCGCGCACGCGCTGTATCGAACGGCTTGCATGTGACCCCAATCATTGGCTGATCTATGATTATGATGACATGGCCTTTGATCAGCGGCGGCGTTTGGTTCCGCCAGCGGATGGCCACAGCGCGTTAATCGGGCTGCTTGCAAATGCTCTCATGCGAAAACGGGGGAGGCCGAGTGCTGGGAATGGGGAACGGCCGGCTGTAAACGTCGCTCCCCTGCTCAGAACTTATGGACAGATGTGTAGGTCCTCGCCGTCCATTGACCAACGCTGGAAATTATCGGTGCGTAGCGAAAGTTGCGAGAGCTAGAAACTCCTCGAGCACCTGGGGTTCTGAAGCACAGAGCCGATCCGCACCACCGCTGTCAATATTCTACGATTTTGTCTCGCGCTCGTTTTCGGTCGTTTGGTCAAACAAGAAGCGATCCGAAGACCACACGAGTGAATTCAACCAGCGGTGCGTCGCTCTTCTCCACCCGCATCCGCAGCAAGGCGCCTTCTCAACTGTTAAGGATGCCCCGCTTCTGGTCAGGGCTATTCCGCCACCCCTGAGATCCATTCCGCCGAGCAAATCGAGGGGTGGAAAAAAGTTACCGACGCTGTTCACGCCAAGGGAGGCATCACCTTCCTGCAATTGTGGCACACCGGCCGGTCGCCCCATTCTCGGTGATAACTGCGTCATAAGTGCACGGGCTAGGGTCAACCAGCGCCCCCTCTCGTCAACCCTAGCCACCGGAATCCCGTCTGGGAGCGGCAACCAAATCAGCTCACACCGGAGGGGCCGGTGTCAAATTCACATAATGGTCCTGATGACTATCCCAAAGAAGGGGGCGAGAGGAGAGGCACCTGCCCTACCACCCTTCAAGCCACCAAACAATGGAGCAACTTGAGCGTTGACAGGAACAAAGCTCCCCATTGCTGGTTCGGATTATGGAGGGATATAGCTATGGATAGACAATGGTGGGACCATCCTCTGATGCTCGCAACGAAACGCCTTGGCCGAGTGGTCAGGATCAACAGCACCGAGCACGCTGCTGGATTTCTTCTGAACGAATGGCCGACCGAGAAAACCGGACAAGCCTACGAATGGGCAAAGCAAGCGCTTCTTGATGCTGTGGAGGGGAGAATCACTACCGAGGCAGCCCGCAGTGCAATGATTGCGGCGGCGCGAGAGGATGGCGTATTCGTGTACGGGGAATAGGGTCATGTGGCCCTCGCGAATATGTGGAGAGACAACGGTGGTTTTTACAGCCGTTGTCGCGATAGGGATCCCGCTGTGCCGCCGGCTATTCGTGACGCACCCTCGGCTTCCAATTGGCTATTCCCCCTTAACGACCAGCAAAATCGGCAATAACCCAGACCAATTCTGCATCCGGCCCGCAAAACCATGGTGTGCGCTGAAGCTACATGGATTGCCTTCCTCGCTCCCTCCGCTCAATCAACTCACTTCAACCTTCGACCCGGCCCAGGATTTGAACGGCACAGCGTCGTGGCAGGAACGCTGACTTGCCGAGGATCTCTGTGACACACTTGGCCGGACCGGGTGCGTTGCTGAGGAAGCCGGAGGTCAGCACCAGCTTGTCCAGACGCGCACCTTGGCGTAATCCTTCCGCCGCACGCTGCGTTCCCTTGCTCGTGGCGACAATGATAACGGGGCGCTTGAGGCCGGCCATGAAATCCGTGGCTGCGTTGAGATTCGTTCCCACCTCGACGAGCAGCACGTTAAAGCCTTTGTCTCGGAACGCATCACGATTGTGGATGAGAGCGTTGGTCGCGCCATCGCTAAAGCGGGCGCCCGCACTCACATTCCGCCGGCCATCGCCACCGGTTAGCAACAGAATGCTTCCTTTCGGCTGATCGGCGTGCATGAGAATGTTCTGCGTGGTTCCGATGGTGACAGTCTCGCCGCTGTTCACAGACTGCCAATCTTGTGCCATTGCCGGCGCAGAGGTCGCAAGAAGGACAGAAACACACCAGACTCCAAGTGCTTTAAACATAGCGGCCCTCACCGGCCCGCTCCTTATTCCGAAGACGGAATATGCTTCTCGATAAATTCAACCGCCGATCTCGACATCCCAGCCGTCGCGTTGGCTCGCGCCGGATGTAACCCAGAGGGCCGATCGTCGAGCACAGGCAGCATTGCCATCCATGATCCAATTTGAAGCCGGCTTTTCGCACCGCTGCGCCCGCAAAGCGATCTGCGCCTTGGCGTGGACAGGGATGGTAGGGATCACGAACGGCTTTTTCTCCTGTCCATTTCGGCCACGACGTTTTCGATCGGAAAATGCATCAAGCGCACCAGCAGGCCCTTCAATTCGGGCTCCTGCACTCTTTTGGCAGCTTCCAAAGGCGAGAACCATTCTGTGGTGCGTTCTTTACGTTCCGGAAATTTGGCACATAGCTTCTGGACTCGTAGAAGATGAACCTCGACCATTGATGGCGTCGCGTTTTCCGAATCGAAGATCTTTAGATAGGTGTAGTAACCAAAGGGTTTTTTCTCGGCCTTGCCTTTGACACCAGCCTCTTCCCAAGCCTCGCGCTCTGCAACCTCGTTCGGCTTCAAACCTTTGATCGGCCATCCCTTGGGAATAGTCCAACGATGCGTTTCGCGCGTGGTGATGAGAAGAACTTCGATAGTCCCGCCGGCGCCGAGACGTGAACAGATTGCGCCGAATTGTTCAGCCATCTCGCCATTCATCATTATTTCCGCATAGGCTGCGAGGCGTGCAAGATGGGGTTCGTACTTGTTCATGGGTCCCGCCAGATTCCTGATTAAAACGGGCGTTTGCTTTTCGACAACCAGTCGACTTTGGCCGAGCTGTGCAATGCAACTCCTTTGGCAAAGTCTGGCTACCTCGCCACATCAAACCGCCGCATTCAGCGTTTGTTCCCGATAAGCCGGCGAAGAACAGGCAACGGCAAAAGAGCTTGAAGTCGCCCAAAGGCTCCTGCTGCCGCAGGAAGGAAGAGCTACCACCAGCGTTTAGAGCGGAACGGATGGCCCGATCGTCAGTTCTATGGGAGCGCCTCCACGAGTTCCACCGGATCAGTCGATAGAACCATGCGCATTCTGATTTGGCTGTGCCTGGCGGCCCTAGCGGTTGCCGCTGCGATCTGGTTCGTGACGGGACCCACCGTGCCCTTTGCGGCAGATGATCCGCGCCTTCAAGGCAATGGTGATCCGGCTCGGGGGCAGCTTATCTTTGCCGCCGGCGACTGCGCGTCCTGTCACGCCACCCCTGGCCAACAGGACAGATTGCGATTGGGCGGCGGCATCGCGCTCGCGGCGCCCTTCGGCACGTTTCGCGCTCCCAATATCTCATCCGACCCCGTTGATGGCATCGGAAGATGGAGCACGGTTGATCTCGCCAACGCCATGATCGGCGGGGTTTCGCCGCAACGTCGGCACTATTATCCGGTGTTTCCCTATCCGAGCTATACGGGCATGCGGCTCGAGGACATCAAGGATCTGCGGGCCTATCTGAAGACGTTGGCTCCGGTTTCCGGCCAGCCGCCCCCGCATGATCTGTTTCTTCTGTTCCGCATACGCCGCCTCTTGGGCTTCTGGAAGCTGTTGTTCTTCCATGAAGGGCAGACCTCGGTATCGGTCGGCGCCGATCCCGTCTTGGCGCGGGGCGGCTATCTGGTCGAAACCATAGGCCACTGCGCGGAATGCCATTCGTCACGCAATTTTTTCGGTGCCATCAAGCCCGAAACCCGGTTTGCCGGCGGCACCGATCCCGAGGGCACGGGCTTTATTCCCAACATTACACCAAGCCGGATCGGACATTGGTCAGAAGCCGATATCGCGGAATTGTTGAAGAGCGGCAACACGCCGGACCACGGCCGTGTCGGCTCGTCCATGGCCGAGGTCGTCACCAACACGGCGATGTTGCCGCAGAGCGATCGCGACGCGATCGCGCGCTATATCAAGGCCTTGCCGCCTCGTCCGACGCCGCATCCTTGAAGGGCTTAATGAGTGTAGAGATAGGCGGCAAGATCGCGCGCCTCCGCTTCCGAAATCCCCGTTTTCGGCATCGCCGAATTGGGAGAGAAGATCTGCGGCGATACGATCCAATGAACGAGGTTGTCGCCGGTATTGTTGATCACGCCGGCGATATAGACGCGCTTTTGAAGGCCAGACAAAGCGCCGCCCACTTGTCCGTCCGCACCCGCGATTCCGGGGATTTGGTGACATCCGGTGCAGCCATATCGACGAAAGATCGGCGGTGCGCGGGAAGGATCGCCGCCCTGGGTGAGCAGGCGCGCCGCCTGTAGCCGCTGCTGCGAGTCCTTTGCCATGTCCGTGCCGATCAGAACGCAGAGCAATGCAATGGCTACCGCGCCCAGCCAGGCGCCGCGATTTCTATAAAGGACGGATGCGGTGAACATGGTCCACTCCCCTGCCCGCGCTGGCGATCCATAGCGCAGCCATTACGAGTGCCGCCCCGGCGTATATCGTCCCGGCTGGAATCCACATAACCATGCCGGCGAGCTGCTGGTCCTCCAGCGGCGTAAGCCCCCATGCTGCCGCGGCATGCGTCTGCTCGACGTAAAGAACGCGGGGGGCCAGCGCCATCAGGGCGCCGAGCGCGCCCATGTGCAGCATGGTCAGGAAAAGATGCCACGCAGCGACGCCATGATTGCTGCGCCAGAAGACCGACCACCAGAACAGCACGGCAGTGGCGAAGAAGCTCAGATGCTGCAGACGATGCAGTGCGACGTCGTCGACGGCGGCATCGAAAAGGGCCGGCGCGTGCCAAGCCCATATGGCGACGGCATACAGCAGAGTGGCATTGGTTCCGCCGCTCAGCCAGCGCCAGACTGATCGCACCGTGCCTCGCCGCATGGCCCTGCCCGTCCAGCGCCTCAGTCGTTCCGGCATGCCCCATAGGAACAAACCCGCAGGCCGCGCTATGACAATCATCGGAGCGGAGACCGCCATGATGATCTCGTGCTCGATCATGTGAAAGGTAAAAACTTGCTCTCCGAGCCAGTGCAGCGGCGACAGCAGTGCGCCCGCAAGCGTCAGCCAGCCTGCCCAATAGCAAATGGCGCGTTTCGCCATAACGGGCCGGCTCCTGCCGGCGCGCCGCCACAATTTCCAGGAACCCCGGCCATAAAGAAAAGCGATGATCGCTAACGGCGTTCCGATCCACGGATCGATTGTCCAGATCGAATGAAACAAATGCGCTTCCGCGCCGTGCGCTGCCGCCTGCCGCGCCATCATCAGCAGAAATATCAAAGCGCCTAGTGTTCGCATGCGTTCAAGAGCCATGCGGCTCCCCCTTGCAGAACAAGCGCGACGGCGAAAACGAGCCCGACCAAGACGCTGAGATGGCGGATGAACAGCCCCGTTCGCGCCTCCTTCGGCCTCGAGCCGGCTTGCGGGACGACCGTACTCGCCAGCGCAAGAAGGACAGCCACGGAAGATGCGAGAAGCGACCAGTGCATACGATGGCTGCAATCGACATAGGGGAGGATTTGGCCGAGCTGGGTATTGATGGCCCAGACGACGGGAGCAAAAATCAATCCGCCATATTTTGCCGCTGCGGTCATCATAGGCGTGGCACCCAGTAAATGCATGCATAGAGGGGAATCCAAGCCACTACGACAAAGTTCCAGTACATCGCATTATCCTCGACATCGCCGAAGCGGCGCGGGTTGTCGGCATGCCCTGTAAACATCAGGCAAGTCAGCACCAGCGTATCGATGAGGTCCGTGATGATGTGGGTCGTATGGAGCCCCAGCATGGTCCATATGATCGAGCCATAGGCATTGTCATCCCAGCGCACGTGGAGGACGGCGAATTCGAAAGCGCGCAAGACCAGGGGTATTGCCCCCAGCACCGACATGACGACGAGCCCGATCCGCACCTTGCGCAGATCTCTTTGCCGCGCCCAGCGGGACAAGAGGACATTCGGCACGACACTCGCCAATAATATGACCGTCAGAGACGTTCCGGGTATAAGGCCGGGCGCGGGCGCATTGGTAGGCCATTGCGGCGCGATGCTCATCAGATAGAAATAGACTGCGATGGCCAAAGCGAAGCCGGAACCTTCAATGAGCATGAAGGCGCAGGTTCCCCACCAAGTCGGGCTTGCCGTACCCATACCATGGGGCGGCAACTTCGAAACGTCGAGTACGATGCGTTCCTTCACGATTCGTCCTCCGGCGTCTGTTTGGGCCAGAACCAGCCGGTTAACGTGATGCCGATGGGAATTGATCCCCATACGACAGCCCATGGCGAGAAGATCGACCAAATCAGCGTCACCGTGGTGGCAAGAGCCGCCCATAGCGGCCAGATCGAATTTCGCGGCGAAGACTCGTTGGCTTCCGGCTGTGCCTCAACAACGCTGCTGACGATCAATTCACGCCGGTCGGTGCGCAGCCCGGTCGCAACCGCAAGCTCGTCGGGCTGCGTCCACAACGGGTCGCGATCGCCGACCACCGGAATGCGGCGGAAGTTGAAGCAAGGTGGCGGCGACGGCATTGCCCATTCGAGCGTCGACGCGCCCCATGGATTATCGCCTGCGATCGGACCCGATCGAGCGCTGCGGATGACATCGATGAAAAAGACGAGGAACCCCAGCGCGAGGATGGCGGCGCTCAGGCTGACGAACATATTCATGCCGGCCCAAGGCATTTCCGGCTGATAGGTATAGATGCGCCGCGGCATGCCTTCGAGGCCCAGAATATGCATTGGGAAGAAGGTCAGGTTGAAACCGGCGAAGATCAGCCCGAAGGACCAGCGGCCGAGCGTCTCGCTCATCATCCGGCCGGTCATCTTGGGAAACCAATAATAGATGGCGCCTAGCAAGGGGAAGACCGCGCCGCCGACCAGGACGTAATGGAAATGCGCCACGACGAAATAGGTGTCGTGCACCTGGGTGTCGAACGGCACTGAGGCAACCATGACGCCGGTCAGTCCGCCGATGACGAAGGTCACGATGAAGCCGAGGACAAACAGTATCGGCGTCTTGAACACGGGTTGCCCACCCCACAGCGTCGCCAGCCAGCAAAATATCTGCACCCCGGCGGGAATGGCGATCGCCATGCTGGAGGCGGTGAAGAAGCTCTCGCCAAGGCGCGGCAGCCCAACGACGAACATATGATGCACCCAGAGGCCGAAAGCCAGGATTCCTGTGGCGATTAGCGCCATCACCAGCGGCAGATACCCAAATACGGGGCGGCGCGAAAAAGTCGCTATTATCGTCGATACCATGCCGACCGCCGGCAGGAAGATGATGTAGACTTCCGGATGCCCGAAGAACCAGAACAGATGTTGCCACAGCAGTACGTCACCGCCTTCGGCGGGATTGAAAAACTGCGTTTCGACCAGCCGGTCCAGGATGAGCGATGAGCTGGCGAGCATGATCGCCGGCATGGCCATGATGACGAGGAAGGCCGTGACGACCATCGACCAGACGAACAGCGGGATGCGGTCCAGCGACATGCCGGGCGCACGCTGCTTGAAGACGGTGACGACAAGTTCCACCGCAACGGCCAATGCCGAAACTTCCGTGAAAGTGATCATCTGCGCCCAGATATCGGCGCGCTTGCCGGCGCCATATTGCGGGCCGGATAGGGGCACGTATGCAAACCATCCGACGTCGGGCGCAGTATCCAGAGCGAACGAGGTCCACAACAGCAAGCCGCCTGACAGAAACATCCAATAGGAAAAGGCATTCAAGCGCGGAAAGGCGATATTGCGGGTGCCAACCATGAGCGGCACCAGATAAACCGCCATGGCTTCCATAACCGGCACGGCAAATAAGAACATCATATTCGCACCATGCATCGTGAAGATCTGATTGTAGCGATCCGGACCAATAAAACGCGCTTCCGGCTGTGCCAGTTGCAGGCGCATCGCCAGCGCCAGGAGCCCGCCCATCGCGAGAAAGACGAATGCGGTAGTGATGTAGCGGCGGCCGATGATCTTGTGATCGACAGTGGTGAGGGCGCCCCAGACGCCGGCCGGCGTCATCCAGGTCTGTGCCAGCCGCCGTTCGAGCTCGTCGTCGCCAAGCGTTGAATCCGTCGTTTGAGTTGGTTGGCCATCCTTCGTCATCTGAGGCTTGCCATATAGGCAGAAAGCTGCCGCAGTTCGTCGCTGGAGAGCGGAACCATCGGCATGTTATTTCCGGGTTTCAGCGTCTGCGGATCGGCGATCCATGCGGCGAGCGAGCCGCGCGTATTGTCGAGCAGGCCCGCCGCAATCGTTTTGCGGCTACCGACATGGGTCAAGTCCGGCCCTGTCGTCCCCGATGCGTCCGTACCCCGTATAGTGTGACAGGCGGCGCAGGGCTTGCGCATGAAGAGAGCCTTGCCGGCAATCGCCTCGGGGTCCGACGGCGCTACGCTAATGCCGCGCTGTGAAGCAGCCCAGCGTTGATAGTCGGGCATGTTCTCGGCGATGACGAACAGCGCCATGTGACTGTGCTGAAGTCCGCAGAATTCCGCGCATTGACCGCGATAGACGCCGGGGCGATCCGCTCGAATGCTTATGGTGTTCTGTCGGCCGGGAATGAGGTCGCGCTTGCCGGCAAGGCTCGGCACCCAGAAGGAATGAATGACATCTATGCTTTCGAGCTCAATGCGAATATCCACGTCGACGGGAATATGCATCTCATTGGCTGTCTGGAATGACTTGGCCGGATCGGCATCGTTGTAGATGAATTGCCACCACCATTGCTGGCCGCGCACTTTGATCGTGATGCCGGCATCCTGAGCCGCGCCGAGACCGCGGGTTGCATAGAAGCTCGCGATCGTCAGGCCGGCGATGATGAGCACGGTCGCCGCCACCGCCGCCGCTACTAACTTTCCCATCCGCCGCTCGCTCTCGGAGCTTGGACGTTCCCGCTGCGTCCTCGATCGCAGCAATGCCAGGATCAGAACGATCATGACCAGCGCCCACACCGCCGAGCAGACGATCACGATCGCGATGATCAAATGCTTGAGCTGAACGGCCGCGGCACCCTCGGCATTCAAGGCCGACTGTGCGCCGTTACATCCTGCAATCAGGATTGCCGACAAAAGCAGGAAAACGGCAACACCCGCTTTCAAGGCGACGGCCCCTGCGCGGCGTTCATCCCGGCAGGGCCTTCTTCGAACAGGATTGCCGCCGGCGCGCGGTTTTCCGCCGGGCGCGTATGCTTGTCGTCATTGCGACTGGGCGCAGTGCTCTTCGCTTTATATGCGCCGATCGTGTGGACATAGCCCGCGAGCTGCCAGATCTCATCGATCGTCATCTTGTCGCGAAAAGGCGGCATTCCGTGTGGGCGGCCATCGCGGATAGAGGCCGCGATCGACACCATTTCCGGACCATAGAGCCACCAGCCATCCAGGAAAGAGGGACCGGCCGCACCGCGTCCGTCCCCGTGACACGCCCCACAGCCGAACCAGGAATAGAGCCGTTTGCCCTGGCTGAGGTCGTAAGCAGTTTTCTCGTAAGGCTTGCCGAGGGCGAAGTAGATCTCCGGCGGAGCACCGCCGATACCGTTCGGCATCAGTCGCAGCTCGTCCAACGCGGCTCCGACAGGAGGATCCGTTCGATATTGCCGTGCTTCACGCGCACCGCCGATCAAGGCGGCCGCGCCGAGGGCCACCAGAAAGGCGGCGATCGGGAACGCGCGATCCAGGAATTCTCTGCTGACCACCCACGCCATGTTCGATGTTCCAACCTGTGCAGGCTTCAATTCGCGGGCACGGTGCCGGAACGCATAAGGTGCACCGGCAACAGCTTGTAGGACGGAGTCTTCGACTTGGCGTCATGATGATCCAATGGAAACAGTGGATTGGCCTCCGGATAATAGGCGCCGCAACATCCTTCCGGAATGTCATAGGCGACGATGGTGAAGCCTGAAACCCTGCGCTCCGTCTCTTCATCGATCGCCGTCATCAGATCGACGACTTCGCCATTACGGAAACCGAGGCGCGCAATGTCGGCTGCATTGACGAAGACCACCCGCCTCGTTCCCTCGACACCGCGATAGCGGTCGCTAAAACCATAAATCGTCGTATTGAACTGGTCGTTCGAACGCAACGTGGCGAGATGAAGGACATCGTCACCTTGAGCGCCGAGAGAAAACTCCGGAAACAGGCGGTCGGGGGTGATGAAATTGGCCTTGCCGTTGCGGGTGACCCACTTGCGCTCCCGCGCCGGCAGCGGTCTTGGAATGCCGCCTGGTTGGAACATGCGCTTGTTGAAGTCCTTGAACGTCTCCGGGTAGGTTTGTTCGATGGCGTCGCGAATCTTTGAATAGTCGGCAACCCAGCGATCCCATGGCACGACCCCCTTGATCAGCGTCGCTTTTGCCATGCCGGCGATGATCGCCGGTTCCGAAAGCAGTTCCGGACTGGCCGGCCGGGCTCTTCCGCGCGAACCATGAAAATGCGCGACCGAGCTTTCCACCGAGACGGCCTGCGGTCCGCTCGCCTGTTCATCGATCTCGATGCGACCGAGGCATGGCAGGACATAGGCGATTTCGCCGTGAATAACGTGGCTGCGATTGAGCTTGGTGGCAATCTGGACGGTCAGGCGGAGGTTTCGCCACGCATTTTCCATCGCGGCAGTTTCCGGGATAGCCCGCAGAAAATTTCCGCCGAGACCGATAAACGCCCGCGTCTCGCCGTTGAGGATCGCTTTGCAGGTCTCGACCGTCGTGTGGCCGATCCACTCCGGCGGCTCGAATTGATAAAGGGCGGCCAGCTTGTCCAATGGCACGAGGCCCGGCTTTTCGGTGATGCCTACCGTGCGCTGGCCCTGAACATTCGAGTGGCCGCGTACCGCGCAGATGTTGGCGCCGGGCTTGCCGATATTCCCGCGTAGAAGCGCAAGATTGACGACCATCTGCACATTCTGAACGCCCATGAGGTGCTGCGTAAGGCCCATGCCATACACCAGCAAAACTGCATTCGAGTTGGCATATGTCGAAGCGGCTTGCTGCATCTGTGCCCGCGTCAGGCCGGAGACACGCTCCAATTCCGCCCAATCATGGTTTCGCGCAGCAGCAGCGAATTCCTCGAAACCCGCTGTATGCTGCTGGATGAAATCGTGATCGAGGACATGTTTCTTGTCGGCAGCGGCCATCGCTGCGGCAAAGGCTACCGTTCCTGCATCGGAAGGATCGTCCGGGATCGCATCGGTTCCCGTAACCTTGCTGGTCCCGGATGCCTTGAGCGCATCGTCGGCCTCGATCAGTGCCTTGCAGACGCCGAAAAGTGCCGCGATATCACCGCCATTCCTGACTTGATAATATTCCGACGAGATCAGCGTTTCCTTGCCCGTGAGCATCTGACCGGGCATCTGGGGATTGACGAAGCGCTCCAATCCAGGCTCGCGAAGTGGATTGAAGGTGACGATCTTGGCGCCCCTGTTGACGGCATCTTGCAGGTCGTGAAGCATTCTTGGCGAGGACGTGCCAACGTTCTGTCCAAGATAGAAGATGCAGTCGCAATTTTGGAAATCGGACAGGATCGCCGTGCCGATTGAAGCGCCAATGCTTTCCGGCAATGCCGCGGATGAGCCTTCATGGCACATGTTCGATGAATCCGGCAGATGGTTGCTGCCGAATAAGCGGGCGAACAATTGGTACATATAAGCCGTTTCGAGCGATGCGCGACCGGAGGTGTAGAAATCGACCTGCTCAGGGGATAGCGCTCTCAATTCACGGCCGATCTCTTCGAAAGCGTCCTGCCAAATGACGGGTACATATTTGTCCTTTTCGGCATCCCAACGCATGGGATGCGTCAATCGTCCCTGTTCTTCGAGATCATGGTCAGGCCAGGTTTCCAGCTCGGCGAGCGTATGTGCCGCGAAGAACGCCCGATCCGCCCGCCGGTTTGTGACTTCCCAACTGGTGGCCTTGGCGCCGTTTTCGCAGAACTCCAACGGATGGGGCTTGGCAGGCTTGCCCCACGCGCAACTGACGCACATGTAACCGTCGGGCTTGTTCTGATGCGCCAACAGGGATGGGCCTGATATCGGGATATGCTCCCGAAGAAGGATCCTACTCACCGACTTTGCTGAACCCCATCCGCCTGCTGCAGGTTTGCCGGATGTTTTCGGTGGTTCGTTTCTCGGTTGCGTAGCCATGATGAAGATCCTCAATTCCCACAAAGAACCAACGACAAGCTCTTCTGTTCCCGGTCGGCGATGACCGCCGATGGCAATGGCCTCAGCCGAGGCCGCCGCTAAAGATTGATGAGCCCGTACGGCTTGCCGGTGGGTCTCTCGATGAAGGCCGCGACATTGAAAAACCGGCGCTTCGGCGGCGGTGCTACGCTCATCATGTTCACTCCAGCCTGATGACGATTACAGGTCACCGCCAAAGGGTGCAGGAACAAAACACAACCCTCAGAGTTGGGATTTCCGCAAATCTTTGTGGAGGTTTTTCAAATGGGTCGCGGCATCCTACTCTGGCTTCTCGGCATACCGTTGCCGATCGTCATCCTACTTGTTCTGTTCATGCGTTAGGAGGCTGTCATGTCTCCACGCGAAGATACGTCGACGGATATCCTACCAATCGAATCCTCCAGGTCCGCCCTCGCCTGGGGGCCGATTATTGGCGGCGCCGTTGCGGCGACGGGTGTCACGCTCATCCTCCTTCTACTCGGATCGGGATTGGGTCTGACAATGGTATCGCCGTGGTCCGGCGAGAGTAGTTCCGCAGCCACTATTGGCGCGACAGCGGCGATCTGGCTCGTGGTCGTCCAATGGCTGTCCTCCGCTCTCGGCGGCTATTTGACTGGACGGCTGCGCACGAAATGGACAGCAGTCCATACGGACGAGGTATTCTTTCGCGACACCGCGCACGGTTTCCTCAGTTGGGCCTTGGCCACCGTGTTCGTTGCCGGATTCCTGGCATCGTCGCTGACATCGCTTGCCGGTACCGGCGCGAGTGCCGTCGGCAGCGTCGCTAGTACCGCCGGTGTCGTGGGTGCGACGACGGCCGCTTCGAAGGAGGGCGCGGACCTCTCTACCGCCTACTTTACCGATGCATTGCTTCGGCCACAACGCGCAGGCGACCGGGCGCGCAACGACGACGGAGCGGCGGCCACAGAAGTTTCCCGCATCCTGCTTCAAGGTGCTGCAAATGGAGGAATTCCGGATGGCGATAAGGCATATATTGCCGGCATCGTTTCCGCACGGACGGGCCTGTCCGAAACAGATGCCCGTGCTCGGGTCGATACCGTCCTGAAGCAGATCAATGATGCCAAGGTCGCCGTTCAGGCCGCCACCGACAAGGCAAGGAAGGCGGCTGCAACAACAGCGCTCCTTGGATCGCTCTCGCTTGTGATCGGGGCGTTCATCGCCGCGGCGGCCGCCGCTCTCGGTGGAAAGCAACGCGACGAGGAGGAAGACCTGCTGGTCACGGACCGCCGCACAGTTTGACGCCAACCGAAGGCGCTCCGTCACATGCGAGCGCCCTCTGCCAACAGCTTGCAACGCTCTGACCCGAGACACCTCCCGGAACATTCAGGTGCTTTCCATGTTCGGTGACGACGCAATCAGGCGCCAGGAGGATCTAATGGCTACAGAGAAGACGCTGAACGACTTATTCCTTGATACCGTTAAGGACATCTATTTTGCCGAAAAACAAATCCTGAAGGCTTTGCCGAAAATGGCCCGGGCCGCCCAGCTCGAGGAAGGCAAGGCAGGATTCATGAAGCATCGTGACGAGACGCAGGCCCAGATCGAACGCCTTGATCAAGTGTTCGAACTTTTGGGCAAGCCAGCCCGCGGCAAAACCTGCGAAGCGATCCAGGGCATCATCGCCGAAGGTGAAGAGATCATGGAAGAGTATAAGGGCACGAAGGCTCTCGACGCTGGGCTCATCTCTTCGGCACAGGCGGTCGAACATTATGAGATCGCGCGCTACGGCACATTGATCGCATGGGCCAAGCAGCTTGGCCTCAAGGACGCCGTGCCGCTCCTGCAAGCGAGCCTGGTTGAAGAAGAGGCCACGGACAAAAAGCTGACGCAACTTGCGCAGTCCGCGGCCAATCCTAAAGGCAAGGCCGCCTGAGACCAACGCAGGTCTCACAAAAAGCCGCTCGACGAGCGGCTTTTCCACGTAGCTGCTTCACATATTACCTTACGGGATAACACCATGGCCAAGAGGACCTCTAAGGCCGCCGGACGTGCTGTCGCCACAGTTCATGACCAAAAACTTTTTCGAGATGAAGGAGGCGAACTTCATCAATTTGCGGAACATTGGCAACCGGTCTTGACGACTGCTCAGGGCGGTCCAGTTGCCGATGATCAGAACAGCCTGCGGGTCGGGGCACGTGGTCCTGCTCTTATCGAAGACTCTCATTTAAGCGAAAAACTATTCCATTTCGATCACGAGCGCATTCCCGAACGCGTCGTCCATGCGCGCGGATATGGTGCGCATGGTTTCAGCGCGAAGTACGACCCCGTAAAAGGAAGAGGGTGGACCGCGCAGGTGGCAACAGGGCTGGCAGGAAGGGACTAAATCTACGCGATCCACCTATCAAACCAACATCCCTGTCTCAGGTTCCCGCTCGAAATAAATAGCGATTTAGCCTCGATATTTGCCTTCGTTCATATCCGCGGGATCGTAGTTCAGATCCCAGTCCTTTGCCGGTTTCTTCTCGGCAGGCGGCCTCTTGTTCACCGTTGCGTCGGCCGATCCAGTAATGACCTTCGGTTTGGCGCTGGCGACACCGTTGTTGCGGCTTTTCTTAACGAGCCGGCGATATTGGCCCCTCGCGTCCTTGCAGATGTCGGCCGCATCGTTGTTGCCAGGATCATCCGATCTCGACATTTGTTCTCTGCTGCCGCTGAACTCTGTTGTGACGAGTGGGCCGTCGTTCAAACATTCAATTCGCACCTATTTGAGCAAAGCGTCTGGTGCCGATTGGTTCCTAGCCTTCGAAGATTTCGTCAGAATTCCAGGGCCGTCGCGCGCGAGGATGAACTGCCCGCGCAGGTCCAGAACTCACGGTTCCGAAAGGACACGGAGATCCCTGAATCTTCATCGGCATCACGTTTCTTCATCGATCCCTCCGTAGGCCACAGGGCTTGAATTCTCACGGATCGAGAGGCTTAAGCACTTGGCATCGGGAACCCTACAGCCGCCATTCGATTATATTACGGAGATCGAGCTTGGGCATTCCGTGAGGCCACTGTGTTGAAGCTTTTCATCATCGCCCTGCTGCTTGTGAGCATGACCGCTTGCTCGGATGAACAGCAGACCAAACGCCAAATTCGTGCGTTGCTCTCCTGGACTGCGACGGCGGACATGGCCCTGGACGGACGAGCAAAAATGCTTGTCTCGAACAGCTTTACAGCACTCACCATGGAGCGATGCGGAAAGGAGATCGGCAGCCTGTCGAAGGAACTTCCGACCTCTCCCCAGGACTTGACCACACTGGCTGGCCGGTTGAACACGATTATCGGTGCCACGCATGACGACATCGTCAATGACCGAATAGGTACGGTTTCGCAGCATCTCGAAGATTTGCGAGGCGTCGAAGCTGAGTTGAAAGCAAGCGCCGGAACAGCACAATGAAAAAGCTGCTGCAGATATCGCTTGGTGTCGTCACGAGCATCGGCGGCTTTCTTGAAACGGGGAATATCGCAACGGCAAGTCAGGCGGGGGCGGCTTATGGATTCACCCCTCTGTGGGCCATCGTGCTCGGGACGATCTGCGTGATTTTCCTCGTCGAAATGTCGGGGCGGTTCGCAATTGCGAGCCATTATACGATCGCCGACGGAATTCGAGCCCGCTTCGGCTCCAACATTTTTCTTCTGACGGTAGCCATAGCATTTATCGTCAATCTTCTCGTTCTTGCCGCCGAAATCGGGGGCGTATCGCTTGCACTGCAGTTTCTGACCGGCGTGAAATTTCAATGGTGGTCGTTGCCGGTGACATTTGCTGTCTGGCTGTTGCTCTGGCGAGGCACATTCGGCCTGATTGAGAACGGCATATCGTCTTTGGGGCTGATAGCTCTGTCATTCGTCGTTGCAGTCTTCGTCATGAGGCCACCATGGGACGAAGTCGCGAAAGGCATGGTGCCGACATTGCCCCGCGAAGATCCGCTGCACTATAGCTTCATCGTCGTCGGAATATTGGGCGCCCTCATCTCTCCCTATCTCCTCTACTTCTATTCTTCGGGCGCCATCGAAGATAAGTGGGACAAGAGCTACTTCGGCGCCAACCGCGCGATCGCAATCATCGGCATGAGCTTCGGCGCGATTATCACCGCCGCCATCATGATACTGGCTGCGATGATCTATCCCGCTGGAGGGATCGAAGACATCGAAGGATATGAGCAGATTGCCATGATCCTCACTCCCGCCTTCGGAAAATGGGGGCTTTATCTCTTTGCAACGTCACTCGGGATCACCTGCTTGGGCGCGACCCTCGAAGTGGGCCTTGCGCAGGCCTATCAGGTTGCGCAGGGCTTCGGGTGGAATTGGTCGGAAGACGCAAAACCGAAAGATAACCCGGCATTCTGCCTCGTCTATACGGCTTCGCTTCTGATTGCCATGATCCCGATAGCCGTCGGCATCGATCCGCTGAAACTCACCATCTTCTCGATGGCGATCACCGCCATCAGCCTGCCGTTCGGCGTGGTTCCTTTCCTCATCTTGATGAACGACCCGATTTACGTGGGAGAACACAGAAATGGGTGGGTCGGCAACGCTGCCGTCGTCTTCATCGTCGCGATGGCATTCGTACTTTCGATTGTAACCACACCCCTGGAAATCCTCGGAGCCTGACATGTATCTTGTTCGCGATGTTCTGGATAAGCAGGTCGTCGACCGTCGGCAGACTCGTATCGGAAAAGTCGACGGGATCGTGCTCACCGCAGAAAATGGCAGCCAGCCCAAGGTTGCCTTCATCGAAATGGGGACCTCGATGCGGATCCGAAGGCTGAGCCAACGGCTGAATCGTTGGATGCTCGCCTTTGCCACGACATCGCGAGCGGTCGAAGGTCAGCATCCCTATCGGATCCCATGGTCAAAAATCACGGATGTCGGCGTCGATATCGAAGCCGATGTCGACAAAAGCGAAACGCCGCTCGAACAATCGCAGGAATGGCTGAGGCAACATATCCTTCGCTACATTCCGGGAGGACTGTCGTGACGGAGATCCACCTGGAACTCCTGCTTGGAATGCAGGTTCACGACACAAATGATCGGCCGGTCGGGCGATTGGAGGAAATCAAGGCGGCAGCCGATGGAGAAGATTTCGTCGTTGTCGAATATCACCTGGGCGCTCTTGGATTGTTCGAAAGATTATCGGCAACCACGATCGGTCATGCCATCCTGCGTCCCTTCGGCTTCAAGGAGCGGCCAAGCGGCCATATCGTGCCATGGGACAAGCTCGATCTGACGGATCTCTACCATCTGAAACTCAGTTGCTCCGTCGCCGAGCTTGAAACAAGAACTCTATGAACATGAGCTTTTCCGCAGGTAGATCCGTGGGCCGCTTTTTCTATGGACGAAGGCGCCGGGGCCGGATCATCGATATCTGCACAACCAGCCGATTGGTGTGCAAGCCGCTATACGTCGTCCTATCGTCGAGAGGACAATAGCTATCAGCCCTTCGACGGGCCACGTCGGGCAGGTCAGCCGCCTAGCGAAACGGCTGAACTCATCGCTAGCAGGTAATACTGCTGCGGTACGAAACAAACAGTCGTGGGGGAGAAGCCCACTCTTTTGCTTTTTGACACCCCAATTTACGCGGGATCGTATTTTGCGCTGGTGTCTCCCACCTTGTCTAGGACCTCTCGTGCAGTTCCGATTGCTTCGCTGGCCGCTTCAGTCGTCCTTGAGGTGATATCCCTGCGTAGCTGCTCAGAAACTTCGCCCACGGCATTGTCCTCGAACTCCGTATAAGGTAGCGCCGCTCCAATCGCTGCGCCGACTGCAAATGCGAGCGCACCGCCGACGAGCGGCTGATCGCGAAAACGCCTGAGAATAGCTTCGCTAAGCTGCCTGCTTTGATTTTCAAACGATTGCGCTGCACCTTGAACACTGCCAGCAATAGAACTTCCGGCTTGCGCAATCGACCCCGTCAGCCGGTCGGCAGAGGTGTTGATCTGTCGCCAAGTGTCAGACGCCCAACCGGAAGCCTCATCGAACAACGCGCCGGCCTCGTCACGAATGTCTTGGATCTGTTTGCCGGTCGCGTCGGTAAAACCGCGATAAGCTTTCCCGCTCTGGTCGACAAAGTGGCCGGCCCGTCGGCCGGCGGCGTCCGTCATCGCCCTGAAACGATTACCCCCTTCATCCGTGAAGTTGCTATACCGTTCGCCAAAGCTTACCTCTATGGGACCCATACGTCTTATGGCGCCCGTCACGATCGCCAGAGGGTATTCCTCCTCGGCGTCACGCCGCTCGGTGCGGGCGCCAGGATTGGCGAACAGCCAGGCGAGGCTCACCCCCAGCAAAGTGACGGGAATAGGGTTGGTCCTAACCGCCTTGCCGAGATTATTGACATATTCAGCGCCGCCGCTCTCCCTCGCGTAATCGAGCAGTTCGTCTACGAGTTGGCCGGGGGACATGCGCTCCTCGATGGCATGGAGCTTTTCCTCGATCCTCTGCCGATCCGCCTCGATCTCTCGCTGCAGCTCGGCAGCCGAGTGGGAGTGAGAATTGTCGTTCATTGCACTCTCTCCTTTACGACGTCCACGTCCCGCCGCAGCGACGTCGCCGTTCTATCCAGCTTTAGGTTGCTGCCACGCAGCGTGGAAATCCCGCGCGCTACCATTGCCCAGGCAAGGCCCGCGACGATGACGCCGACAATAAGCGCCGAAAGCGTGTCGGCATTCGGCTCAGCTATGTTCCGTGCGACGAGAAAAGCGGCTAGGCCTTTGACGGCCGCGGCCAACAACACGCCGATGGCACCGATTGCGAATATGACGCCAATGAGCAGGGTTTCGATGCCTCCCAGCGCGCGGTTCAGATTCTCCGATGCCTCCGCCTTCGCCAGGTCGATTTCCTTGCGAAAGAGCCCGGTTATATCGGTCACTAGGCCGGCCATGAGTTCGGTCAGAGAGCGGTCATCCCAATGATTTGCCATTGTCGCGATCCTTCTGGTACTACCCGTTTTTGAGGGGCTCGACACCTGCAGGCATTGAAGGAGTCGAGGTCCGGGAATCCGTCGGGCTGTTCCGACGGTGGGCTGAGGCCGTGAGCAGCCGGCTGGCTGTCAGGCCGGCAATCGCCGCTATGCCGAGAAAGGCAAGCGGCTGCCTCCGCCCGAAGTCTTCAACCATGCCCGCGATTTCCCCAAGATCACGACCCTCCATGTCGTGCGCGAAATTCTGAAGGGAACCGCCAATTTGCTTGGTGTATCGGCCGACGGCCTGTTGGTTCGATCGTTCGAGTTCGGCTCCGATTTTTTCGAATGCCGATGCGATACCGTCGAGTTGGCGTGCAGCAAGATTCTTCTTATCTGCGGCCGCGTCGCTGACGGCGGTTTTCGCTTTCTCTGTTTGCTCATCGGTAAACTGCCGTAGCTCCTGTAAATTCTGCCGGATTGCTTCTTCCGAACCGTCCGTATTCGGTTTCTGGCTCGTCCCCGCTCCTATGCCTGGGCGATCGTCTGCATCTCGAGACGTCAGATCCGCAGGGCTTGGATCATCAGATTGAATGTTCATTTCGGCTCTCCAGTAGGAATCGCTAGATCAATTCCTAACTGAGCAATCGAAGCATGGTTCCTTGTTCGCAGGAGCCATAAGGATAACGTTCGCAAATGCTTACGGAGAACCTTCTGCCATTCCGTGGATCGGAATGAACAATGCAGGCGCCGGACCTTCGCTCCGGCTCACAATTGACGGTTCGATATGAGCGGTGGACAACAACGTGATAATTTTTGGCGGTCTTACGCGCGGGAACGTCTGGATACCTGCTGTCGGCTTGCGTACCATAGCCGAGCTCTGCCCTTGGCAACCCGGTCATCCAAGCATCCACAATCAGCGCCAATCGCGTTGCGTTATATTGTATCGCAATCGGCAAGCCGTCACGAACAGCCCAAAGAGTTGAGAGCGTCTCTCCACTGCGCCATTTGCAAATCAACCGACCATATGCGTGCCGCCGTTTGGTGCGCTACCCCGTAGCAGGGCGATGGCGATCGTTAATGCCGACGAGATCGACGAGCTGTTGCTCATCATGAACTCCTTCCCTGAAAAGTTCGATGATCATTGCTGCCACTAGCTCGCCTTCTTCACTTTCGCGCTCGATGTTCCTTTTCAGCAAAATGGCATCAAAGGCGCGTTGACAGGTGTCCAAATCAACTGAATCTAGAGCCAAATCACGCTTGCTGAGATACCTGCGGATCATTCCTTTCCTGCCTCCTCTTTTGGATTTGCCGACTGAAAATGATGTAATTTTCAGCTATTAAATTTCAAGAATTTGCCGCGGAACCGGAGGCCGGAAGTAACGTTTTCAAGTACCCTAAGCCACTTACACTAGACTGAACGTCGCCCTTTTTGCCTTAGTTCTCGGCGCGATCCTCCCAGACAGATTTCCCGCCACCATATGGTGGCGGGTTCTTTGCCTGTTTGGCGCAATGGCCAATCCCGACGATCCGAACCGTCGCGTTCTAACAATCTTCTTCAATTTCAAAAGGATGCACGGCGGGTGAAATGTCTGTTATAGTGCTGCCCGGCACATCCCGATCAGGATGTGCGGTCCCGCTTTCGAGAACGACTTGCGTTCGGGCGAGTCGCAAGGGACAGCGACAGGAAGACATAATTTCGATCGCTGTTCGTATTGTCGAAGAGTTTGGAGGTTGCCGTGATCGCCAGGTTCGTTCACGAACGGGACATCCCTTTAGGCTCCGAAGCGCTTGGGACCTGTCAAGTCGCGTTTGATGCCGTTCTGGCTGCGCTAGAAATCAAGCGGGAACATGAAAAGGCTGACGTCGTCGCGGCGTTGATCGTGAACCTCTACCAGCAGGGCATTCATGACGGAGAAAAGTTGTTCGAGCTGGTCATGACTGCAAGCGCCAACCTCAAAATATAGCCGAAGCCTGGCTACTTCGATCCGTCGGAATTAGGGAACGATAGCGCGCCAGTTTCATTGTCTGGGTTTTCCATATCGCACAGTTCCCTCGGATCTTTCGACCACGCTTGCTCCACGACGGGATTATCGCTCACTTTGTTCTTCCTCCAAAAATTCCGGGTCCGCCTGTGAGCCGGATGTCTGGTCTCGCCGACTGAACAAACCCGCGTCCTCGAGCGCCTCGATATCCGGCAGGTCGCGCAGCGTCTCCAGGCCGAACGCCGACAGAAAATGCTTGGTCGTCACATAGGTATACGGCGCGCCTGGCGTCGGGCTGCGCGGTCCGGAGGCAATGAAGCCGGCGTCGCGCAGACTAGCGATCGTGTCGCGGCTGACCTCCTTGCCAAAAATCTTGCTGAGGTCGGCACGCGTGACCGGCTGGAAATATCCCACCGCCATCAGCACCATCGCCTCGAACTCCGACAACATTGTTGTCGCGCCGCGCGTCGGAGCATTCGAGGCCCGGATCGCGTCCGCGTAACGCGAACGCGTTCGATGCTGCCAGCCACCGGCGACAGACACCAGTTCATAAGGCCGGTCGCGCAGTTCTTCGATGAGGTCGTCGATGAGCAGGTCGACACTGCAGTCTTTTCCGACGGCCCGCACCAACATCTCGCGGCTGACCGGTTCGACGGAGGCGAAGATGACGGCCTCGACCCGCAGCATCCATTCGCGCCAGCGCAGCTCCGGCGGCAGATCCTCGAGCTCTCGATCAAACAGGACATCGTCCTGGGGAATCTTTTTGGTGTTGCGGCGTGGCTGCGTCGTCGCGCTCATACCGGCCGCCTCACAATCCAAATATCCGGAAGGAGGATCGGCCGGACAGTTCGCGCACTGCGCCCAAACCTTCCAGTCGCTCGAACAGCCGGGCGCTCGCCCAGCGGGAGAGAGGAGTACCGGGCGCCGACGGCGACAGCGCGTCCTCCTCAAGCAGTTTCCGGATAACGGTCTCGGCGCCCTTGGTGCGCAGCTTTGTCGCCGACGTCAGAAGAGTGTCGGCGCGGCGAGCAATGACGGTGGCGGAACACAGTGCAGACGTCGTGCCCTCGACCATGGCCAGGCACACCGCACGCGAAAAACCCGGCTCACCGGGCCGGACCCGCCCTCGCCCGCCAATCGTCTTGAAGGCCGGACCATAGCGCTCGGCCATCAGCAATGGTACGGCGAGCTGCCATTCCAGCATCGTTGCGACCAGCAGGTCAGCCAGCGCCCAGGCGAGCGGCTCGGCATCCGGCCGATCGGCGACAACCGCTGTCACCAGTTCCGCCGCGGCCAACGGCGCGGCGCGGCCGGACTGCAGCGCGGCATCGATGTGGTCGACCGCACCCGCAAGCCGGTCATTCCAGACCAGGCCAAACAGATCCGCCAGACCGGCCACGCCGATTGAGGACAGATCGGGTTTGCGCAGAGCCAATCGCTTGTAGGCCCAAAACACTTTTCCAGCAGGGCCGCAATCATCACCCGGCGCGGTGAGTAGTACGGCGTCGCGCAAGTCTGCTTCGGTCTCGCCGCGGCCGACAAGCCGAACAGCCGCCGCGGCGCTTTTCAAGGCCTGGCGGGAGCGCCAACAGCCGGCCCAGACCGGGTCGGTGCGAACGAGATCGTCGAGCGATTTCAGGGCGATACCGGCGGCAAAGGCGGCGTCCGCTTCGGAGGGATCGCGACCGCGCGGCAGCGTCCAGCCTGGCAGCCGGGGCATCCAGGCAAGGGGCATCGAAGCTGTACTGACGGGCGAATCCATGGGACGCAGCATAAATCGGACGTGCGGTTTATGCCAGAAATATCACCACGAACCGCACAACCTGTCGCCAACTAATTACGTCCGATAACCTTCCATTACCGGACATATCGTGATAGGCTCCCGAACCATGGAAAATCCCCCGGCAAACACGCCCAAAATCGACGACGGCGACCTCCCCGACGGCGTCGATATCGGCAGCGAAATCGGTGATTCAGTCCCCGCTCCGCAGCCGGCAGCCCGTGTCCCGGCGCGGCTGGAAGCCCTGGTCAAGACCGCCACAGCCTATGCCAATGCCGCCAGTTCCGAAAACACCCGCGACGCCTATGCCAAGGACTGGCGGCATTTTACCGCCTGGTGCCGCCGCGAAGGTTTTGAGCCCACGCCGCCGTCAAGCCAGGTGATCGGCCTCTATATCGGCGCCTGTGCCTCGGGCAGCGTCGTTGACACCGCTGCCGGCAAGCCGAAGCGCACCGCCCCTACCCTCTCGGTCGCCACGATCGAGCGCCGCCTTTCCGGCCTTGCCTGGAATTTTACCCAGCGCGGCATGCCGATGGATCGCTCCGACCGGCATATTGCCACGGTGCTCGCCGGCATCCGCCGCAAGCACGCCAAGCCACCGCGACAGAAGGAGGCCGTGCTTGGCGAAGACATCAAGGCGATGGTCAACACCCTCGGCCATGATCTCAGGGGCCTGCGCGACAGGGCCATCCTGCTCCTGGGCTTCGCCGGCGGCCTGCGGCGCTCTGAAATCGTCGGTCTCGATATCGTCCGCGACGACAAGAGCGACGGCCATGGCTGGATCGAGATTTTTCCCGACCAAGGCGTCCTGGTGACGCTGCGCGGCAAGACCGGATGGCGCGAGGTCGAGGTCGGCCGCGGCGCCTCCAGCGACACCTGCCCGGTGGCGGCCCTCGAGAGCTGGATCCGCTTCGGCCGGATTGCCCGCGGGCCCCTCTTCCGCCGCATCTTCAAGGACAACAAGACGGTCGACGTCGAGCGGCTGTCCGACAAGCATGTCGCCCGTCTGGTCAAGCAGACCGCACTCGCCGCCGGCGTCCGCTCCGATCTTCCGGAAGGGGAAAGGGCGTCGCTGTTCTCAGGCCACTCTCTGCGCGCCGGGCTTGCCTCCTCGGCCGACATTGAGGAACGGTACGTTCAGAAACAGCTGGGCCACGCCTCGGCGGAGATGACGCGTAAATATCAGCGGCGGCGCGACCGCTTCCGCACCAATCTGACAAAGGCGTCAGGGCTTTAACAGGCCCCTCCCCTCACCCGGCATGAAATCGTTAGGTCAAAACTGTGTGCGGGAGTTTTAGCTTAGCGCTTCAATTGAAATCGGGAAGTAAAAGCCACAGCCGCGTCCGAAATCGGCCGCAGCAGAGTGGTTATGGGCAATTTCGACAACGGACGACCAGGTCCACGATGCCCAGATGGACGAGCTGCGGGCCGCCGGCTGTGATCGGATCTACCAGGAGCACGGCTCCGGGGCATCACGCGCCCGACCAGTCTTAACGCGGCTGCTCGGCGAGTTGGCCCCGGGTGACGTCCTTGTGGTCGTCCGCCTCGATCGGTTGGCTCGATCGGTGAGCCATCTCTTGGCCGTGATCGAGGACCTCGAGCAACGCGGCGTTCATTTTCGATCGATCCGCGATCCGATCGACACCTCGACTCCACAGGGCATGTTTTCCCTCCAGGTTCTCGGTGCGGTCGCGCAGCTCGAGAGGGCGCTGATCGCCGAGCGCACCAAGGCCGGCATTAAGGCAGCGAAGGCGCGCGGCAAGCTTCCTGGAAACCCCGGCCTGCGAGAACGACGACCGGAGGCAATCAAGGCAGTCTCAGACGCACGCGAGAAACTCTATCTCGATGAGCTCATTGCGTCCGCGCAGACGTGGCTGCCGACGGTGCGGCAACTCCGGCCCCAGCATAGTTGGGACAATGTCGTGCGGGTGCTCAATCGCCGCGGCCACGACTGGACCGTCGAGCGCCTTCGTCGCGCCGTTCATCGCCTGGTCCGCGAAAAGCTTGCAGAAAGAGAACTCTTGGCCCGCTCCCCTCGCCGCGCTCCTGAAGACCATCTGATGAAGCTGGTGGCGGCGATCGCCATTGCCGATCCCGATCTGTCGCTTCGCGACATTGCCGCTCAACTGGACCAGATGGGAGAACGGCCGGCGCGAGGCGGCAAAAAATGGCAACCCTCCTCCGTCCGGGATCTGCTGGACGAGGCGCACCGGTTTGGTCTCATCCGCCGCTGAGGGCACGGTTCATCAGACGGCCGATCACGCGGTTCTTTTTCCTGCCGCTGCTCGCCGGCAGAGTCTTCCAGGCTTGGCTATTGAGAATCTGCAGCGCTAGGCGACGGTAATCGCCATCACTCCGTAGTTTCAGCTCGGCACTTTCATCCTCGGTCGCGGCAGCGGGTTCTTCCGCCTGCTGGCCCTCCCCTCTCCGGATCTTCCTGAAGGCCTCGTGCACGAAGGCCGGGACGGTTCCGAATTCACGAGACTCGACCAGGCCCGCAAGGTCAACCATGGCATCGATAGAGGCCGCCCGTCAGGTGAGACAGCGTGGATAGCGGCGCTGATACGCTTGGTGATGGCCCCGACCTCCCAAATGGAAGCGAAAACCCGAGGTAGATGGTATAGAGCGATCCGTGCAACTGCGCGGCCAAGAGAAACCGGCTAGCCGCCGTCAAAGCATCGAGCTGCATGCCCTTGCCGTTAATCGCACGACTGATCGCTGACATCGGTTCCAGGCGCCCTGCCCTGCGGCGATCGTTTGCTTGCGCAACAAAAAAGCTCGGCGCAGGGGGAGGTGCGCCGGGCTTCGATAAGGACTGACAGCTTGGGAGGAGGAGTGCTGTCCGTCGGACCGAAGCGGCTCGGGAGGAGGTAAATCGCTACGGTAGCCAGAAGGTAGTGTTGCGCTGCAGCAAATTCAAGCCGCGCAATTGCACCGATGTCGCATACCTCGATCTAAAAACAGAGCAGGCCGGCAAACCCGGCCCTCCGACGGTCGCATCGCAATCAGGCTCAGGCCTGGAGGTTGTCCGCCGACATCTTGCCGGACTTGCGATCCTTCACCAGCTCGTAGGTGATCTTCTGGCCGTCATTCAAACCGCGCAAGCCGGCCCGCTCCACCGCGGAAATATGAACGAACACATCCGTGCTGCCGTCATCCGGCTGGATAAAGCCGAAACCCTTCGTCGCATTGAACCATTTTACAGTGCCAGTCGCCATTGTCGGCTCTCTCCAGTTGTAGTCTCCGAGGGCCCACGCCGACGGAAGGATGTAATATAGGAAGCGCTGGAAAAACAGCCATGACCCTGTGCTGCATTTTGAATTTCGCGTCGGATTTACCTTCCCTACAAAGAAGGTGGCTTGTGCGAATTGGCCGGTCGGCGGCTCAGTCGACTGACGTGTCGAGGCGGATGATTTCTCCTCTCGCCCAACCTTCGGCGAGCCTCATCAGAGAGTCCAACTCCTTTTTCAGGGTTACGGTCCGGATCACATCTCCCGAATGTTCGCTGTTGCTACGAACATGATAAAATTCGCCGACTCCCATTCCCGCTGCTTTACGCTTCTCCTCTAGCGACGCCTTCAAGACGGCGAGTTATTCCTTAATAGTGAAATAACGCCGCATAACGGCGATCAAATGTTGGTCGTTGTCTACAGTGTCCATTAGCGTCTTCCAAAATGCATCGCTTCTGAAGAAACAGATTCGTGTCGTGCTGTCACGCATCTCCAGGCAAGGGCCGCTTCGGCTTCAGCAAGTATGCGGGAACCTATAGCGTGCAATATCTGCCGCGATCGAAATCCCCGGTCGTCATCCCTGCATTGCGGAACAGTACTCCGTAAATGCAACCATGATCTGAACGCCGAATAACTGCTGGAAGTAAACGAATTAACCGACATCAGCTCCGCCGTCGCATTAGTCGGGCCGCGCCAAGTCTATGCAGTGATGCTCCACAGGAGGTTGGGCTAGCGCAGTGATCCTAAGCGTCGGGAAAGGTGATTCGCTCACTTTTGAGCAGTGAGAGCGGCTTCGCCGGCCTGTAGCGTGTCGAATTCCCAAGATTCTTGGCCGTAGGCTTCGAGAAGGATCTGCGCTCACAAACGCTTGTTTCGCTAGGGAATTGTTCCTTCGGCAGCGCGTTTGTCTTGAGAAACCAGTGGCTTCGTTAAGGTTCTGTTTACCATAAATAGCTTGCCGAGCCGACAGAATCGGGGCTTATTGCAACAGCGTTATAGATCGAGTTGATCGCCACAAAGCGCTGTTTTGAGAAATCGGGCTGAAA
>NZ_CP104162.1:0-138725 GCF_025200735.1 Rhizobium sp. CB3060
GTGGAAAATCCCGCCCAGCTTCAGAAGGCTATCCATAAACTGATAGCGGCACACGCGCGAGATCTCTCCGGCGCATTACACGAACATCGCGTTAAGCTCTATCCACCTGAGGCACGCAAAACGCTTCGCTCATTCTCATCGATCGAGGCTGCCAAGCTTATCGGTGTCAACGACGGTTATCTCCGCCATCTGTCACTTGAAGGGAAAGGACCGCAGCCCGAAGTGGGTGCGAATGGCCGTCGCTCGTACTCCGTGGAGACTATCCAGGCTCTTCGCGAGTATCTCGACGAAAACGGCAAAGGTGACCGCCGCTATTCGCCACGGCGCACGGGACGTGAGCACCTGCAGGTCATCACTGCGGTCAATTTCAAAGGCGGATCCGGCAAGACAACGACGGCAGCTCATCTTGCTCAGTACCTCGCGCTTAACGGTTATCGGGTGCTCGCGATTGATCTTGATCCCCAGGCCAGTATGTCGGCGCTACATGGCTTCCAGCCCGAGTTCGATGTGAAAGACAATGAGACCCTTTATGGGGCAGTCCGGTACGACAGCGAACGGCGGCCGTTGAAGGAGGTCATCAAGAACACCTACTTCACCAACCTCGACCTCGTCCCTGGAAATCTCGAGCTCATGGAGTTCGAACACGACACCGCGAAGGTGCTTGGCTCGAGTGATCGTAAGAACATCTTCTTCACGCGGATGGACGATGCGATTGCATCGGTGGCGGACGACTATGATGTAGTCGTCGTGGACTGCCCTCCTCAACTCGGATTTTTGACGATCTCGGCACTTTGTGCCGCCACCGCCGTTCTCGTGACGGTCCATCCCCAGATGCTTGACGTTATGTCCATGTGTCAGTTCCTACTGATGACTTCGGAGCTTCTGAGCGTCGTAGCCGATGCCGGCGGCAGCATGAACTACGACTGGATGCGTTATCTCGTGACTCGCTACGAGCCCGGCGATGGCCCGCAGAATCAGATGGTTTCGTTCATGCGGACCATGTTCGGGGATCATGTCCTGAACCATCCCATGCTTAAGAGCACGGCAATCTCAGACGCCGGCATCACCAAGCAGACACTCTACGAGGTCAGCCGCGACCAGTTCACAAGGGCGACCTACGATCGGGCGATGGAGTCGCTCGACAACGTGAACAACGAAATTGAGCAGCTGATTCAGTCATCGTGGGGTCGGAAATGATGTCGATGACAACCACTATGAGCTGCTGCATGGCTAAGAAGTTGCCAGCCGGAAACTTTGCGCCTAACGGCCTGGAAATGCTGGCCGGTTTCGCTCTTTCAGATACGAAAATAGGAGCAGAAAATGGCTAGAAAACACCTTCTCTCCGACCTCGCCGGCCCGAAGTCCCAGGCCGACGGCGCTGATGCCTCGGCCCAGGAAGGCATCACGCCGCAATATGCTCCACGTGGAGCGATTGGGGCTGTTTCGCGTTCCATCGAGCTGTTGAAATCCCAATCGCTGATCGACCTGGATCCAGACCTCATCGACGCGCCATCCGTTACGGATCGCCTCGATGAGGATGGAGAGCAGTTCGAGGAGTTTGCCCGAAACATTCGGGAGAACGGTCAGCAGGTTCCTATCCTTGTTCGGCCGCACCCGTCGATCGAAGGCCGCTATCAGATCGCTTATGGGCGCCGTCGTCTACGCGCGGTCAAAGCCGCAGGGCTCCAGATCAAGGCAGCCGTCCGGACGCTGAGCGATGACGAACTCGTCCTGGCCCAAGGGCAGGAAAACAGCGCGCGACAGGATCTCTCGTTCATCGAACGTGCGCTTTACGCAGCCGAGCTTGAGGCGAACGGCGTCCAGCGATCCGTCATCATGGCCGCCCTTGCCGTCGACAAGAGCAATCTGTCCCGCCTGATCCAGGCGGCGACGCAGCTACCGACGGATATCATTCGCGGGATCGGCGCGGCCCCTAAAACGGGCCGGGACCGCTGGGGCGAGTTGGCCGCACGGTTGAGCAAGGATGGTGCAATTATTAACGCGCGAGAGGTTTTGTCTGATGGCGAGGTGAAAGCTCTCCCCTCGGACGAGCGCTTTGTTCGTGTCTTCGAAGCGGCGGCGCCAAAGAAAGTGAAGAAAGAGAAGGTTCAGGCAGTGGTTTGGCAGGCCGACGACGGCGTCAAAGCCGCGAGTTTTCGCCAGGACAAGCGCACACTGACGTTGACGATCGACAAAAAGGCAGCCCCAGAGTTCGGGGATTACCTGATGTCGGTTCTCCCAGAAATCTACGCCTCGTTTAAGAAGACGAAGGAGTAGGTGAAATGAGACGAGGAAAGGATCGATAGCGCAAAGAAAAAGCCCTCCGAAACGGTGTTCCAGAAGGCCTCTCTCAGTTTGGTCGCTTAGAGAATCGCACTTCCCGGAATCACAGTCAAGAGTCAACGCCATGTCGGCGTGGCCTTTTCTTTGCCTTGTGAAAGGTGAAGACATGGAAAAGGGATATATAACGACGCCTTTCGGGCGGCGGCCGATGACCCTTGCCTTGGTAAAACGCCAGGTGAGGACCGAGCAGTCCGCAGGAGGTCGTTCGGTAGACAAGTGGAGCGTGTTTCGTGACGTTGGCGATGCTCGCACACGCCTCAGTCTGCAGGACCGCGCCTTAACTGTTTTGAACGCCCTACTGTCATTCTGCCCGGGTTCGGAGCTCAATGGAGAGATGAACCTTATCGTCTTTCCGTCAAACGCTCAGCTGTCCGCGCGTGCGAATGGCATTGCCGATACGACCTTACGCAAGTGCCTTGGCGCCCTCGTTGAGGCTGGCATTATCATCCGCAAGGATAGTCCGAACGGTAAGCGCTACGCCCGCAAGGGTGACGACGGCGGTATCGAGGATGCGTACGGCTTCAGTCTCGCACCGCTTCTTGCGCGCGCGGCGGAGTTTGCTTCTCTGGCGCAAGAGGTCGCAGCCGAAAAGCGCCGGTTCCGTGTCATGAAGGACCGGCTGACGATCGTGCGCCGAGATGTCAGGAAGCTGATTACCGTGGGCATGGAGGAGAACCTGGCCGGCGACTGGGCAGCCGCGGAAGCATATTTTGTCGAGATCGTTGGAAGGTTTGCGCGGCGACCGACTTTGCAGGACGTAATGACAAGCCTGGATGAAATGAGCCTCCTGCATGAAGAGGTCTCTAGGATGTTGGAAACACAGGAAGAAGTCGTAAAATGCGATGGCAATGCCATCGCGGACGGACGGCACATACAGAATTCAAATACCGAATCTTGCAATGAACTTGAACCTAGCTTCGAAAAGAAGCAGGGCGAAAAGTCAGAGCAAAATAGGCAGAGAGAGCGGAAAGGCGAACCGGAAGTCTTTCCATTGTCGCTGGTGTTGAGAGCTTGCCCTGAAATTGCACCGTTCGGGCCGGGCGGATCAATCGGAAGCTGGCGGGAGTTGATGTCGGCGGCGGTTACGGTCCGCTCGACGCTTGGTGTCAGCCCGTCGGCCTATGAGGATGCCTGCGAAATCCTGGGGCAAGCCGGCGCTGCAATCGCAATTGCTTGCATCTATGAGAGGGCGGGGCATATCAATTCGGCTGGTGGGTATCTGCGGGATCTGACCGCAAAGGCGCGGCGAGGGGAGTTTTCGCTCGGGCCGATGCTGTTCGCGCAGCTCAGGGCAAACGCCGTTCCGATGAAATCATCGGCTTGATGCACGGTGAAAGTCGCGAATATTATGGCTAAGGTACTGATTATAAATACGAAAAGTGAAAAGTTGCCAGCCGGAAACTTTCGTGTCTGATTGATGATTGTCCTGGCGCGGTGACACTGAAATGAAGGAGTAGGCGGAATGGCTTCAGCGCCTGTGAACGTGGATGAGAGAGAGGAGATCCTGTGGTGCTGACAGAAGCACGTAGTTCTCCCCGCCTCCGGATTTCGTCGAGGCATACCGTATTGCGTCGAACCCGGCGTTCTTTGCGCAGTCCGCCACGAAGCGTGAGAACACATACTCCGGCCGTAACCATCCGCGATCGGCGCGGGGTGCCGCGACTAATGCGCTGTTCGCCATCGCAAGGATCGGGGTTCGAGCTTCGGAGCTGTCGTTCAGCTCTATCAGGTCCAGGATCTTGAATTGCCCCTCGATGGAAAGTTCGGCTATGCAATATTCATCCTCGGTGGAGCCGATCTCAAGGAGAGCCGTCTCGACGGTTGTCGCGAGATAGACCATGGGTGAGCCGGCATGATTGAAGCGCCCTTCGCCAATCACGGACGAAGGCGCGGGACCAAACGTGGTCACGTCGGAAAGGCTTTGGCCGAGACGCAGAATATCAGCGGTCTTCCTGGCGCGGAAAAAAGCACCCTCTAGGGCGGAGGGTTGGGTTTCCAGGGACAGATCGCGCACTGCTTCCAGTATGCCTCGTGCGAACGGATGCTCCAGAAGTAGGAAGGGTGTGCGGCTTCCTATTTCTGCAAGCTCATCAATCCACTCCTCGATTTCCCTGACCCGATCAAACGGGTGTTCGAAAATATGAACTGATTTCTGCACATACGTATCGCAGCGAGGGCACTGAACGAAATGTTTGAGAGTTTTCAGTTCGGCCGGCGTGTAAAGCTGGACGAGGCGGCTCTGCTCGACACAATACTCGACGGTCATCGCATTGTTCATGAACGTGAGATCATGCATGGTGACGCCCGGCCAACGACGTGCAAATTCATCGTAACAGGCATCGCAGCAACAGATGCTTGAGGCAAAGTCTGAATCGATTTCGTCTGAAAGGATGTCATTAAAGGTGCCAATATCCCATTCCGAGACGGCCAGGTAACTCGCGTCCGCGCCATTGGGAACGATAGTCTGCCCGTCATTTCCTTCTGTAAGCTTTCGGTCGCTCAAGTCTGCTCCTGTATTCATGAGGCGGCACTGCGGGAACACGATTGTACTCTGTTTGGGATTTGCAACGTCCGTGACAGGTGAAAAGATGAAAATGTTACAAGCGGTTGCGAATACGGACGTAACGATGCCACTTCTTTTCTGCAACGTATCCTGGATGACACGCTATGCCGGAAGAGATCCTAGCGACCCCCCAAAGGGCGGTCGGCGGCTATCTATTCATCCAAATGGAAATTCTTGTCCCAGGTGTGCATCGTGTAATGGAAGGGAGCGCACATGCTCAAATCGAATGAGCCAGCCCGAAACGTCTAGATTTTGCGGTGCGCCGGCCGACCCAGATCGCCGTTCCTCGAGGTATAGAAACAATATGATGCGCGGCAATACTACCTCGGTGAGGAAAGGGCGAGGAAGATCGGATACATACAAATAGGGATTTTGATCGAGGAGAATCGCATTGATGTCGCGCTCCTCTGAACCTTGCACGAAAGGGTCTCGCATCATTTGGTCCTGATAGACGGAAACGATTGTCGCTTCGTCTACCGGAAGAGACATGAATTCGTGGGCAAATCGGTCGCTGGAAATTAGCAAGTCATACGGAGCTACGTCTCTCGACGTTGCATGAATATCAGATAGTGGGTTTAGGGATATAACAAACGCCCGCACAGCCGAGGCCAAATCCCAAACGGAATCGGTAGCAAGGATATTCCGCGTGACTTCTTCATCAAGCAGCATCCCGATGGCATAAACTACTTGTCGAGCAACTTCTCGATCACGAGCTAGGTCATCGAATTGCAGTTCCAGACCACCCTCTTGAGGCAACCGCACTATGTTACATTCTATCGATGCGGGTTCGCCATCGCGCTTCTTTTCACGCAAATGGTAGATCTTTGCACGAAGAGATTCGTCAGTTTCGTCAATTTCGAAATCCGGCGTGATCGCGATCTTCGTGACCATACCTTTCAAAGTAAGGCGATCATCATTCAGATGATTGGAGATCAGTTTTTCCAGACTGGCGCGGTCAACTCTTCTTGATAGGATCCGAGCGCTATCATGCGTTGTGTCAAAGTGTGCCTCAGGGTCTATGTCGCCTGGTAGAATGCGAAATTCGCCCAATGCCGCGCGGTTGAACATGTCGTTGATCAGGTCATCGGCAAGCGCTAACAAACCCCTCGGGTCAACCAGACCCGCGAGCGGGCTTTTCAAGAGGCCGGCGAGAACGAGCAAAACGATTGCATTGGGTTCGAAAAGCTCGGCTCGCAAGTCGACGCGCTTCATCGCCGCGCGAACTTGATCGATTGTAAACTCTCGCGCAGAGCCCTCTACGTCTCGCTTGCTCGCGATTTTCGCTATTTCCTCCGCCACAGAGCGGCAGGCATCGTTTTCATCGATCGGCCTTTTGCTCCAGCTCAGAAACTCATAGGGATTGACGGATCCCTTCCGCTTTTTTCGTTGAAAACCGATATTACTGATAAGTACGAATTGATCTATCAGATTGGGGAATTCCGAATCCTTTAGAACAAAGTTGGCAAGCGCAGTTTTGATGTCATGGTCTAGGGAGAACGCGGGGAGACCAAGCGATCGGGTTTTTACCTGAAAGAAGATATATCGATCCGTTTTGAGGCGGGCTAAGAAATCCTCGTGCAACTCCGTATAGAGTTCCTTGATCGGACTGCCATAGTTGAGCATCTTTATCGCGTACAAAGCCATCACAGCGGCTTGTGCGCGATTTCGTTGTGGGGACACAGTACCGCTGATCATTTTGTCTTCGCTAGTATGCGGTAGAGGCGAAAGTGTCACTGTGTTGGCCGATCTTATGGGTGCCTTCCTCCAAGTTCGTAACAAGTGAGTTGGTAATCCGCGGTTAATCACCGCCCAAATTCCACAGCATTAATCACGATGTTTTCAAGAATCGACACCGTACTTTCGGCGGAGCGGACCTGTCGGTGGGTGGATCACCACACAATTTTTGCTCTTCCCCGGAAGGTTTAGTTGGGCGTTGTCGAACTCTTTTCACGTCGGCCTGGAACGGCGAGTATTCCGAAACTGTCGCGCATATGCATGCCTAGCCGCTTAGCTCTCAGCTGTCTTCACAGCATGCGGGCAGCTCTGCCATTTCGTCGCGTTGCGCTATTATAGTAACTGGATGCTTGCTGGACTGAACGGTGGCGTGATTGCTCCATCGCCTCAGGAAGAGGAATTCCACGATTAGCAGCCTCAGTGAGATATCCCGATCGCAACCCATGCGCAGAAAACTCCCCAACCTCCAGCCCGGCCATCTCCGCCCGCCGCTTGACGATCGCGTTGACCGACTGCGCATCGAGCGCCCGCTTCGAAACGGACCCCCAGCGCCCGATCCCCCGAAACACGCTGCCGCTGTCGATCTTGGCGGCGGCCATCCAGGCATGCAGCGCCTCCACCGGCCGTCCGGTCAAGTAGACGACGTCGTCCTGCTCGCCGCTGCTTGTCTTGGTTCGGCCGAGATGGATGGCCAAAGAGGGGAAGGGGGCTCCGTTCTCGACCGGGATCGGCGGCTCGACCGTCAACTGCTCACAGCGTAGCCCGGCGATCTCGCTGCGTCGGCGGCCGCCCGAGGCGAAGGCGACCATCAGGATTGCGCGGTCCCGCACATCGCGCAGGCTGTCGGTCGCACAGGTCGCCAGCAGCTTTGCCAGCACGTCACCCGTGACGGCCTTGGCGCTTTTCCTTCGACGCGTCCGCGGGACGGCGCGCACGGCGAGGCGGATGGCCGACTTCAGGGCAGGGGAGGCGAAGGCGCCGTCGAGGCCGCGCCATTTGGTCAGCGTCGACCAGTTAGCGAGCCGCCGGCGCACGGTCGCCGGCGCGTGCGGGCCGACAGTTTTCAGAAAACCTTGGCCGCGAAGATTGTCGTCGACATCGGCCGGCATGCCGTGATCGGGATCGGCGACCCGCTTCTGCGGATCCCATAGGTGCTGCGCGACGAATTTCAACAGCAGCGCCTCAGGTGCCGGCCAGGGCAGCGATCGTTTTGTGACGGCCAATGCCCAGGCTTCAATATAGGCCAGGTCGGATGTGATAGCCCGCAGCGTGTTGGCGCCCATCCCCTCGTTGACGAGATGGCGCAGCGTTTCGATATCGCTGTCGGTCAGCAGCTCGGCGAGTTCGTCGCGTCGATCGATCGGCAGCACCGAGGCGATCGTATCAAGTTCAACGGCGCGCCGTTCCACGCCGGACAGGCCGGCCGATTTCCGCGGGGCCGCCATTAGTCGATCTCGACATGCGGCCGCCAGCGGCGGATGATCTGAATAATCTCCGGCTTGTAGGCATCGGGATAGGACAGCGTCTCCTCGCGGGCGATGAAGGTGAAGACGGTGATCATGTCCTCGCAGATTTCGGGATCGAGATCGGCCAGGTCGGTCAGATCGAAACCGCCATGCACCTCGGCGTTCCACCAGGCGAGCAAAAAATTGGCGACGCGACGGCTCTGGCCGGTGTCGCCGTGGGCGACGTTGAGCAGCTTTTCGAGGGCGAAGCGGACGCGATCTTGCATGGATGCTGGCCTTTCCGGCGGTTGATGGCGCGACGATAGGGTGATTTGCGGGCCTTGTCGATCTACCATCGATAAGCGATAGTTATCGATGGTAGAAAACCCGACCCGCAATCATGCGAAGTGAGGAACCCAAACTTTCGGATAGAGTTCGTTTAGCAAATCGTTTACCATGATTTCAATGGCTTACGATATCACGAAAATCAGCACGACAGCCCTGATGCAGCCGGCCTTTCGCGCCGGCATCGACCTGGCACGCCTCGACGAGCGCATCGCCCGCTCGCCGGTCGGCGGAGGCTGGCTTGAACGCATGCATTATGCCGATGCCTGCGCCTCGCTGTGGATCGACGGCGAACTCGTGCATCTCGAAGATCTCGTCCTCCACGACGCCACGCGCGACATCCGCACGCCAACCCACGAACTCACCATTGCCCGTGACGTTTTACGAACCCGCCGGCGCATTGCTGCGCAGTCGCGGAATTGGGCGTTATCGACAGAGGGTATCCGAACTTTGCGACAGACGTCGGACATCACTCCAGACGGCGCTGAGGCGGCGGAGCCTGCCCGCGTTATTCGGCCCGCGGTTGTGATCGATCCGGAAGGGGAAGGGGAGGGGGATGACGCGGACCAGAACGAAAATATTCCGGGCGTTGACTATGCCGCCATCGATGCGGTGCTTGCCCGATCGGAGGCCGCGATCGAGAGCGCGACGCGGCCCGGCCGTGCTGGCACGGCAGAAAAAGACCCGATGGTCTATGATCTCGACTGGGACGAAGACGAGCGGCTAGACGAGTGGCGGGCCGTACTGCGGCAGGCTGAAAACCTGCCGGCGGTGCTGCAGGCGATCGTCGCCCTCGATGCCTGGAACGAACTTTCCGTCCTTCAGCATGCGCCCTGGCTCGGCCAGTTGTTGGCGGCATCGATCCTACGTCAGGCCGGCGTTACCACCGCGGCGCATCTCGCGGCGATCAATCTCGGCCTGAAAACCATCCCCGTCGATCGGCGCCGGCATCGCGATCGCGGAACCCGGCTGCTGGCGATCGCGCAGGGTTTCCTGGCGGCCGCCGAGATCGGGCTGAAGGAACATGACCGGCTAGCGCTGGCACGCACCATGATGGAGCGGAAACTGGATGGGCGGCGGACCTCTTCAAAACTGCCGGAATTGATCGAACTGGTGATGGCAAAACCGCTAGTGTCGGCCACTATGGTGGCCGAGAGGCTCGAGGTCACGCCGCAGGCTGCGCGGCGGATCGTCGGCGAGCTGGGATTACGCGAGATGACGGGCAGGGGGAGGTTTCGGGCGTGGGGTGTGCTGTAGTGGTCCCTGCGCCATGGCCATGCGGCATCATAAGAGATCAAAACACATCGGAGGAAACAAGACCGTGCTCAAACGCGCTGAAGATCTGACAAAGGCTGACCCGTTTTTCGCAGGTACCGTGGGATTTGTCGGCAGCAGGCTCGACGAACTCCACTTGGATATGCTCGCCTGCGACATCCCGGAGACCGCGCCCGAAAGTGTGCGGCGAGCCCACGACGCGGTGCGGCACGCATATTCCTACTTCTCCTACGATCTACTGACAGTGGCAGCAGCACAAACGTTTCCTTGTTTGGAGCTCGCGTTGCGAGAAAGGATAGGCGCCCAGTTTGTGGGACGTGTTGATAAGCGTGGCAAGCCGCGGCCGGCGATGCTCGATGAGCTTCTCAGGACGGCAAAAGCACAAAGTCTGATTCAGTCAGAGATCGATTACCTTAGCCACATGCGCAACACGTTCATGCACGGCAGCGATATCGTGCTAAACCCACCCATGTTCCTGACGACGTTTCAGATCGTAACAGCAATTATACGGGAGCTATTTGCTCCTCTCCCGAGAGGGTAATTTGAACAGTTTGCAAGCTAACGCGCTTGACGCCGAGTTTATCCTATCAAGAACGTTCACGGACAAGATCACGGTATAACCCGGTTAACGTCGCGAAGACTCCAAAGACCATGCGGCCTGATGCAGTCTGCTGTCTAATTCTAAGCACGAGCACAAACGCCCGGTATGACCTTTACTATCGAAGCCGACTTTGGTCGTGGCATCTCATTGTCGTACGACAGAGACATTGCGGTCCTCGATAACGAGGTCGTAGTCGTCCGATTGACGGGTGGCTCGCGAAAAATCCCCCGGCGGCGGATCAGATACGGCAAGACGAAAACCGGACGCGTCAAGCCAGCGGATCCGTTCTCCGGATCGCACAGGAATTACCGCGTACCGTCCCGCTCTCCCGTCGGTTCCCGACAGAACGGCTGCAATAGGTGCGCGCCTAGGGACATCGGCCTGTTGCGGTATCAGCGTTTTAGACCAGGCGAGAAGGTTGCTAGGATCAATCTGATCCTCGCCGTCCCAGATGATCAACTCTTCGTCGAGCCACGCGATATACTGGGCGCGCATCGCATCAGCTTCCGGACGGGATTTTGCAACGCCGAGCGAAAGGGTAAACGCCACAAAAGGATCAAGCGTCCCCCAGCGCAGTAGTTCCTTTGCCCAGAAAGCAAACCAGGGCAGTCCGGTCGTCGCCTTCCAGGTCTCGATCGTTGGCGTGGCGAGCACGTCGCCGGCACCTTGTGACCATGCTCTGGCAACTACGGCCCCGATCGCAACGCCAAGTCGGAACTCAAAATTGTCCGTCGTGAATATCTGCCAGGCGCGAAGGTCGCGCGGTTCAGGCCCCACAGCTCCCGGAACGCCCATCCACCAGCGCAGAACTTCATGCCAGTTGCCATAGAGGGTTCGGCCCATTTCGGTATCGCGGACGGAAAAGCCGTAACCGCCGTCTTCGGCAACCATTTCTCCGAGGGCGACGAACACTCCGAGCCGGTTCTCTGGCTGCATCGTGCCATAGTCCACCGCCTCCTGAAGGATAAGAAGGATGCCCGCGGCGACATCTTCAAAACGTCGGCCGACATGCGGTGAATAGCCATAATCGTAAAGGCGCTTGCGCTCCTCAGGCTCGGGGTAAATTACTTCAACCATCCCCCGGCCGCGTTTCACGAAGGCCTGTTCCATCCAGTCTTCGGTTGCTCGCGCGACAGCTGTGAAGGTTCGCCGCCAGAGTTCCGCGAGCATCGCTTCGGCACCTGCGGGTGTGGTCTCTTTCCCTGCGATCGCTGCGGTTTCCTCGATCGCCGCCAGGATTAATGCGTCGAGTTCATCGAGGCGGTCGGCGAGACGCGCAGGTGCCGACGCGTCCGCTTGCCCGGCGACATCGGAGACATCCCCAGGGGCGGTTGCGGCAATCCAGTCCAGGAAATCGTCATCATCGTCGATCCCGGGCAGGCGCATGACCTGTTCCTTTATCGCATTCAACAGTACGGATAGGGCGCTTGTCGTCTCGCCATCACCGACTGCGCCTGCGCGCAGCCTGGCGATGAGATCATCATAGTCCTGACGGCGGTCTCGTACCTGTCCCTGCTGCGTTGCGATCTGCTTAGGAGCGGTCGTCGAATGCGTTACCGGCAGCGCGATCAGTGTCAGACCCTCCATCCCCTTCGCCGCGCCCGGTCGGCCGGCTCGGCCGGACAGATTTCGAAACTCCGCGGCTGAGATCGGGTATTCTTCCTGCCTCTGCGTTGCGAGGTTGAAAATCGTCCGCTTCAGGAGTGGAAGGAAAATCATGTCGAACGGAAGGTTGACCCCTTCAGTCAAAGTCGCTGTCGCGACTGTGATGGGGCAGATCGTTCGATCGATCAACGCGACCATCAGACGGCGAAGTCGCTGCGGCATCTGGCCATGGTTCGTTGCAATCCCGCGATCGAGAAGCCTGCGCTCATGGGAATTCTCGCCGCAATAGTCGATGCAGACCGATCTGGCTTCTGCAAACAATGCGGCATCCTCGCCATCGGCGGGCACTTCAAAGGCTGGCACATCGTCCCATCCCGGAAGCTCGAACGCATCAGCAAACCAGCCCATGGTTTGCTCAGGGCGTTGCGAGATCGAGATGAGAATACGGCGATCGTCGCCCACCAGATGCAGAGCCGTCCATAGTAGGCTGTTCTGTGTATAGTGATTGAGACTGTTGCGGATGGCCGACGACGGCGCGGGCATCGGGCTGATCCTCAGCGGAATATAAACGTCACCCCGTCCACGAACGCCGAGCGAGTGCTCGTTGACGCGATGCAGCTCGATCCTCGGAGCCCCGTTACTGATCTCCAGCACGCCGACGGCCTGGCGCGTACTGCGATAGTTCGACCCGACCGGTACTGCGTCAGGATTGGATTCTATCCAGCGAGCGACGGGCGGCGCCGCGCCGCCTGCTACTGCTGTCAAGGCAACGCGAACAATTTCGGGCTTGCGGAGCAAAAGACGCGAAATGAAACTTTCGAGTCGAATCGCCCGGTTCATGTGATCGGCAAGCGCGTTGCGCTCGCGTTCGTTGTTCTCGGTGACGACCTGATGTGCCTCGTCCACGATCAAGAGCTTCAGGCGTGCGAGCAGCATCGGCCCCAGATAACGCATCAATGCATCCGCTTTCTCGACCGTCGCAATGAGCACGGTTGGAGAATCGGAGGTCAGCCAAGCATCCGTGATACCCCAGTCGGAACCGCCATAAAGCCCCGTCACCACGAAGTCGCGGCCGAGTTCGCCCGTAAGCTTCGCTTCGACTTCACCCGCCAGTGCGCGCGAGGGAACGATGTAGAGCGCTAAGGGTGCAAGCAACGCATTCCCATCTTGCAGGATCAAAAGTTCCTTCAAGATCGCGAGATTGGCGACAAGTGTCTTGCCCGAACCCGTCGGTGTGCAGAGCGCAAACGATGAATTGTCGAGAAGCCGCTCGATTCCTTGTTGCTGGGACTGCCAAAGGATGCCGCGGCCTCTCGAATATTGGCGCCGGGCAAACTGGTTCACATGGGTGAGTCGAGCGGGGTTAATAGCTACGAGCCGCCTCAGGGGGTCGTAAATCGTTGATTTGCCAAACCGCTCGCACGCTGAGCGTAGGAAGAACGAAAGTAGGGCCACATCATCAGCCGACGTTCGCACGAGGAGTCTCTCAACGTCGCGTAGACGCTCAAGCGCAACAGAGAACCGAGCCGTGTCTCCTCGCCGCAAGGTCTGTGCAGCGAGGCCGATGCATCTCACCAGTTCGACCGTGCCAAACCACGTTACGGCGTCCTCGGTATCCTCGCCGAAGAACTGTTCTTCGACACCCCGTCGGGTCAGATCGCTATTGTCGCGCCAGAAGGAAGCTGCGCGACGAAGCACGGCATCGAAGTCAGCTTTGAGGAATTCCGCGAAAAGTCTCGATCCTCTATCATCCTGCGAGACTTGGCGAAGGAGGCCAGAGGCCATCGCCGGAAGTCCCCCGAGCTGATAGCAGCCGGCTGCTATCAGTGCTGTCGAAATCTCCGCGCCGACCTTGTCACGTGCTCTCGCAAGCCATTCAAGTAGCTCGCCGGCCCTACGAAAAGCAAGGGAGGCTTCCTGAGGATCTCCTCCGGCCACTGTCGACAAGATCCGACCGGCGCGGATCAGATGTCTGGCCTGCTGCAGGATCGCATCGGAGTCACGGTCGGCCCACTGGATTGTCTCGACATTCCAGTCTGTCTGCAGGCAACGCACAAATGAACGTGCCTGGATGGCGCTCAGCGTCTGTTCCTGAGCGAGATCGCGCTGTATAGCGCGCGCGAGATCGAGGCGTTGCTGGTCAAACTCAGGCAAGAGCGTCCTCCTTCGCCCAAAGGCGGGAGTAGATCTCGCCGATTAGATCGTCCCCATTGGAGAAAAGAAGCTCCACGATCTGCAGATCGCGACCAGCGGTGTATTCTTCCGGTAAGACGTCCCACGGTATAAGTGAATGTTTCGCCTTTCGCGTCGGAGGCGAACCTCCTGCCAGAAGGATCAAGTCCGTGCGTTCGACCGGATCGGGATTGCGGCGGGCGAGAATCCGATCGAGCGAAGCGATCACGCTTGAGTACTTGTCCGGCTCACATTCGTCCAGGATCGCATGCAGTTGCTCGAGACCGAGGGGAACCGAAAGGCCCCGATTAACCTCAAACCAGATACCCTTGCCGTTATGGATACGCTTTGTCTTGTCCTCCGGATCTTCGATCTTGGCGCCAAGCATCACGGTCGCCAGGGCAGACGGTGTCCACGATCCCCGCCATTTCGCCTCCCCGGCGATGAAGCGGGTGACCTTTCCTTCGTTATCAACCACGATTGCAATGAAATCATCGCCTTTCCGTCCAAGCACCTCGCGAGTTCGCGTGGGGTCTCGGCTGAGCGTGTAAATGTACTGCCCAGCGTCTTCGTGGTTGCGGAATAGAAAGACTGGGATTAGGTACTCATGTTTCCCGACGAACTCGAAATTCTCCGCCATCATGCCGCACATGACCTCGCCGAAAAGACCTTTCAACGCTGTCAATGGGAGTGAGTTTGGATATTGCGCATCGCACGCCTCATCGCCCGCGTCAGGATGGAGGCTGATCCGCGCCAGTTTGTGGAAGCACTTGCGCGCGTCGAGATGGGCGGACTCGAAATAATCGATAAGATCGTCTGCAAGGGCCGGGTCAGTTTCCGCCTTCTCCTCTAGAAGTAGGTGTCCGTAGCCCTCGACCTCCTCCGACGGATAATCGTTTAGCCATTTTGCAAGGGCATCTTTTGGCGGCGGGGCGGTATGCATTTCGTCCGTTTCACATGATCATCATACAACTCTAGCGAAAGCGCTGCCGTGATGCCAGTGCACTATCGCATCCATCGCTGTTGCCCGTAAGCTCACGCAAATCATGAACAAACCGTTCGTAGGGGGGCAAGCCGGAAAGCCGGGCCTTAGCGTTTTCCAAAAGGAAATGGTACGACTTCGCCGGTCCCGATTGAGGTTCGCGATGGATGATCACCGCCAGCCTTCAACGTGACCACCTCAGCCGCCTCTCTGTCGAACCAACCTCGAGGTAAACCGCAAAGCGCCTCGACGTCTGCCGATGAGACCGTAAACTCGGTGGCCAAGAGATCGGCTTTGCCTCGGATACCGTTGTCAACGATCAAGCTTAGACTGTCGCGCAATGCCTTTGGAGCTGTGATTGGCCAGTGCTGATCGAGGGGCTCGCCTTTTGCCCAACCCTTTGCGGAATAGAGCTTATACAATTGGCGAGAATAGTCCTCAGGTATGATTTCAAGATCGGAGAGCCTCTTGATCTGAGCCTTGATCGAGACTCTCCAACGTTCCTTGAGCGTCGTTAACATTGCAAGTGAAGGATGCTTCACTTCATGGGGGTAGGTCGTGGAGGGCAAGAGTAGAGCGCTTGCTAGCCGGAAAGCCTGTTTCTCGATGATGCGAATGTTCTCTTCGAACTCGGGTTCGGAAACATTCTTATGCAGTACGGCATGGGCCAATTCATGCGCAGCATCCATCTGTCGACGAGGGAACGACATCTTGTCTGTCGCGAGCAAAACATGCGGACGCTCGTCAACCGGCGACCAACTGCACAGGCCATCGAGCTTCGTTGTATTCATGGGTATGGTCGCAACGACGATGCCCACGCGTTCCATCAGAGCGACGACATCACCACAGGGACCTTCCCCCAGGTTCCAATGTCGCCGGAGTTGCAATGCGATACTCTCGATGTCGTCATCGCGTAATTCACTGTAACGGCTACCCGAGAGCACATCAGGAATATCGACCTCGGGTAGATCGACGTAATGGCTCAGGACAAAACTGATTTCCTGAAGCCAGTGCATCTGTGCTTTTTGGTAATTCAGGTCTCGAATGAGGGTACTTGCGAGCGAACGAAGGAAAGTCGGCCTCTCGCTGGCGAAACGTGGACGCAAGAAAAACTCAGGTCGAACCTGAAGCTCGTCTGCAAGGCGAATCAGCGTCGAGTAGTCTGGACTCTGATCTGCATTGTCGTCTTCCCAGCGCGATACAGAGGTAGGGCTTACGCCCAGACGCCTTGCTAGAGCCGACTTGGTTGTTATACGTCGCGCGTCGCGAGCTTCGGTCAAACGGGCGGGAATGAACCCTGGGGTGCCAATTCTCATTGCCTTGAATCCAACAAGCTCCGTACTTGATGGTACGGAGCATCAAACGTTTTGCAGGCTTTAACCTAACAGGCGACCTTATTCACCTGTGCCGTCTTCGGATTCTTTGTCTCTGCGTGTTTCTGGCGGTACAAACAGCTTGCGGGCTTCGCGAAGCTTGACCACGCTACCTCCGCCTTGCGGATCCTGCGGCTTGGCAGGAGGCGTCTGCGTTTCCGAGCCATATCCGCCCAGGAAGTTCTCAAGCGATTCATAAAAGACAAAATCTTTGTAATCGGAGCCAATCACACCGATCGCAATTTCCTCAATCATTCCACCCCGCTCACGATCTCGCGCGGTTAGAAACAACACGAAAATATCCGTGGGCTTCGGACTGCGTTCATCCGAGAAAAGACTCGACTGAAGACTAACGTTCAGCGTTACGCCGGCCGCGCGCGACATGTTTTTCGGAGGGATCTTTTTGCGTTCCGGCATGGAAGCGAAGCCGAGGATGACGCCGGTTTGAGGACCAACAAACCGCGCGAAAGGCTGAAAAACCTTGAGATTTGTTCCGACCACTACCCCGTCAGTAAGCAGATGCCCACCGTGAAGCTGCACAACCTCTTCATAACCCTGCTCTTGCAGACGAAACCGGATCTGCCCTTCGGCTTCTCGGCTTCGTTTCGGGTTCAATGCGAGTTCACGCTGCACGACGGAGTTCGCCTTCAGTGCTTCGGCACGAAGCCGATCCTCAAGATCCAACAGAAGATCTTTCGGCAAGGCATCAAGGATGGTTTGGCGAACGTCGAGCATACGAATCCCTTTCGTGATACGGGAAACGATATAGAAAATTTTGCGTTTTGCAATACTGCCCGGGTATTTCTTGCGGAAACCGGACCCTGTTTTTCCGGAGGCGGCGTGCGCGTGATGAGATGCTTTCAATAATGGCGGACGCTTGCCGCCTCATCCGGATGTAGAAGGGTCGGTGCTACGCTTCGCTTCAAGAACCTGCTGCAGTGTGGGTGCGGGCTTGTCAGCATCGGTGATCCATGTCTGCGACCACAAAATCGACGTTTCGTAAACGGAACTGCATTGCCACTCACCATCCGCCTCGAACCAATGTTGAGCTTCCGGGAGTAGTTCGAATGGCAAAGGATGGCGGGCAAAGGGGTTGTGAATGACTTCGATTTCGGCGGTCCAGGGTTCGTACCGATGCGGCCAAAGGTTACGATACTCGTCGCTCGTTATGTCGAGGCAAAAGGGGATGCCTTTCAGCGCACCGGGTTCCCGATCGAAGAACTCTCCCATCCTGGTGTAGCGGTAGCCCGTTGGCGCACCCGCAGCGGAGATCGGAACTCGGTTGAGTTTGGCGATTGAGCAGGTGTTGGAAAAGATGACAGCTGAAAGCTCTGCATGGCGGTCATTTGCGAACAGACCGGCCGGGAATTGGGCAGGGCCAAGAAGCGTTTCAGCTGGCATCGGCACTGCTTGCAGGCGGCCGTCGACCTCGGCTACGGTCGCGCCGGATCCTTGGAGATAGCCGATCAAGCCGTCACGGCTCCACATCATCGATCCAGACGCGTGGAAATCGGCGACCGCCAGTATGAAGGGTTTTCCAACGACCTGGGGGAGCTGATCGTACCGCCTCGCGAGCTTGTTGCCGATCGTCTTTGCAAAGCGTAGTGCGGCGCTGCCGAAGAAAATCTCCTCCTTGTCGGTCGGTATCTCCGCGAACGGCGCATTGACATGATTGTAGGGCAACGGCGCATTTGCCGTGACTGCCTCGACCCAAGCTTCGCCGCCAAGGCGGTTCGCGATGCGAAAATCGGGAGACTCGAACGGCTGCTCGACGAGCAGCCCTTGTTCTCGAAATGAGGCGAGGAGCTGAGCCTCCCAAATGCGGGTGTGAAAATTGGTGGTCTGACAGTCGCTGACCCAATTGCGGTCGGGCCTCGGCAGGGCGAGATAGAGTTGGTTCAGCGCCCATGCGGCGGGCTGGCGCGCAGCAGTTGCCAGCAGTCGAAATGAATCGCTCGGCTCACGATCCTTCAGATCAAAGAGTGGCGAGTGCGCGACGACGCCGGACGGGACAGGTTCCGGCGGTATCCCCTCTGCCAGGGAGGGCTCTAAAGCTTCGATTGCCGCATCCATTGAGCCGAAACCGCTCGCTCGCCCGGTGATCGTCCAGACGGAGTCCACGCGCCGGCGCATCACAATCGTGCCAAACGTCTTGGTGGCGGCGTTCCGGGTGATAACCCCGCAGGCGAGACCGTCCGACCCACCCCACGCTCCGACGGGAGGCTCGTCGCCGAAACCATGGCCGCGGGGGAGCGACAAGGCGTAGAAATCGAACTCCCACTGCGGGATTTTTCGCATCACGTCGCCTTCGGCTGTTCGGGCCGGCTAGAGGGCTTGCTTGACATAGGTCGGGAGATTGATGTTGGCTTTCAAAGCGGGGATGAAACCGGGATCGTCGACGGCCGTGATCGGCGACATGGGCAATGGTTTCAACACTGGCGCCGCTGCCTTCATGATGTCCTGCAATGTTGAAAATCGTTGATCATCTTCCAATTCGAAATCGATTGTGATGGCATCTCGCTCGATCGCCTGAAATCCCATAATCGTCGGCGCTGGAGCGCTTGCTGCAAGTTCCGGCAGGTGCGCCAGACCGAACGTCAATTTGGCGATTGCCGTACCAAGTGAAAGTCCAGCCAGCGGATCGTCACCGGCTTCGGTCAAATCAAGGACGTAGTCCTTTCCGCCGATGAGGATACGTTCCTGTTCCTTGGCGTCGAAATCGAGGAAGCCAAGGCGGCCGTGCCGGGGTCTTCCATTGATCAGCACAGCCAGTACGTCATTCTCTCGCGCGCGAATGAGCTGCGCGTAGGCATCACCTGTGTCACCATCGAGGATTAGGAGGTCCGCTTTCAGTCCGCGTTCAATGCTACCGACCTGGCCCTGCCAGCCGAGCATTTTCGCGGGCGTCGATGTCACCATCCGTGACAGTTCCTCTGGAGAGAACAGGCCTCCCAGATGGTCGCTGACGATGCGCGCAATCTTGAGCTCGCCCAGGAGGTTTTTGCTCCCGCTTGGCGACCAGTCGGATCCGAGTGCGATCGGGACGCCCGCGGCTTTTGCGGATGCGACGTCGGCGGTCTTTCCGTAGAGGAGAAGGTTGGAAAGCGGTGACCATACCATCCCGGCAGCACCGGCGATGCGTTGAAAGTCGGCCGCCTGCAGTCCGGTGCAGTGGATCGGGATCAGATCCGGATCGATGGCCCAAGTGTTGGGGGTGTATTGAAGATCGAGGAAGCGCTGGCGCGCGTCCTGATCGGTTCCTTCGCTGAGGTGATAGAAGAAGGGGCGATCCTTCTGAAGCGCCGGGACGAGGTCCGTTGCGATTTGGGCAGCCGCATAGTCCAGTGTTTGGCCTCCGGCGGCAGGAAAGGCAGAGTCGCGCGGTGCTTCGACGTTGCGGGTCAGACCCTGGTACCATTTCGAACCACCGCCCCGGCTAAGGCCTTGCGTTGTCGTCGTCCCGCCAAGGAGCGACCGGCATTCAACGAAGCGCGCGATACTGCGCGGGTAATCGACATCAACGTTGCCGCCGATGACATTGGAGGGGAGGGAGATCGAAATCTTGTAGTCGGGTTCGTGCTCGCGCCATTGATTTCGGTTGGTGTAGGTCTTCGGGACGTTCCAGAGCGGCAGGAAATTGTAGCTGAGATGGTTATGGAGTTCGATTAGGCCTGGGTAGATCGTCCCGTGGGTGTCGATCGGCGTGATGCCTGCGAATTCATTGGGAACATGACCAGGGTCGGCGACGACGGCGGCAATGCGGTCGGCTTCGATGCAGATCGCGCCATGGGGGTAGATCGTACCGTTCCCATCCATCGTGACGATGCGGCCGACGAGAACCTGTCGAACGCCGTGAACTGCTGCAATGAAATTTCCCATCTAAACTCCCCCTAGAGACTGAATTTGAAATTTTTAGGCGTTCTCATCCTGCGTTGACGGTTGGTCGGCATGGTGCCGTTCACTTGCCAAGGCCCGGTAGCGTCGGAGTAGCGTCTGAAATTCGTCCCAAACGTCAGTTTTTGCTTTGATCTTCATGATGAGCAGAGTTCCAATTGTCATTGAAATGCCGAGCTCTGTCATCGTACGCTGAAAATCGTCGTCATCGAGCTCCGGATGAAGGATCAGTGTTGCCGCACCGGTTTCGGGATGCTCGATATAGTGCCGGTTGAGGGCGGTGACACTCACGTGAGCCGCGTCTCCGGAAATATCGCGATAGCTGCGATAAAGCCGATCGAAGTCGCTGCCCTCCAGGAGCGTACCGAGTTGGATTGCCTTCGCGCCCTGGAGCCCTTGAGCGACAAATTCCTCAAGCTGTTGCCTGACGTCGTCGGTGCCGCTGAACGTCTTCGCGTCTAGATGAAGAGCAGCACGCGAATGCCGGCTCTTGAAGTCGTCGTCCTTCATTCGCGCGAGGAAAGCGGGATTTCGGTCCAGCGCGATGAGGTACATCGTAGCCTCAAGGACGCCGCGGGAATGGATGCGAAAATCAAGCTGTCGGTCGTTTTCGAGCAGGAGCAGGGCACCCTCAAACAGCGTCAGTGCTCGGGCGTACAGCGCCATTTTAAGCGCTATCAGCTCACGTTCCTCGTCTGAGGCAACGTCGATCGGGTCTTCTGAAATGAAGCGTCTGGCAGCGTCGACGTAGCCGTTCATCCAGGCAAGCCATTGCGATGAGCGCGATTGCTGTTCGGTCACGGAAAGCAGCTCCGGAAAATTTGGTATGGCTGGGGTTTCCCGGTGCAATCTCGCGGGAGCGCGATGCCATCGGTAGCCATATAGGAAAGGCAAAGAGTGTTGGGTTTCGTCTTCTTGCGGGCGAATTCGGTTTTCACTTCGCGGCCCCGATTTTCATTGAGGTATTTCATGGTAAATGAATGTCATGAGGGGTGATTTGCAAGAAATACTTTCAGTATTCGCTGCTGCGGTGCGTGCACTTCTGCAGGATAAGGATCTTGCCTATGCGGATCCTGCCGAGCGCGCGCTTGTCGCTCGGATTCGGGATCTCCTGCACGGGGAATTTGCCGGCTGGTCGATCGATTTGGAATGGAATCGCCGCGAAGATGTGATCAAGCGCCTTCGCTATGACCTGAGCGATGATGAGTTGATTGGGAAGGATGCGATCGTCCCTGACCTGATCGTACATCGGGTCGGGAAGCGTGAAAATTTGCTGGTCGTCGAGGTCAAGAAGTCGACCAACAAGGACTTCGATGGGGACATCTGGAAGCTCAAGGGGATGACGGAACAGGCCGGGGCTTACGGCTATTTGGTTGGGCTTCATCTGGTAGTCGACGTGAAGGCGGGGATCGCGCCCCGTTGCGACGTCTATGTCGACGCTGCGTTGGACGAAGAACTGACGGAGTGGATGCGCGCTGAGCTGGGGAAAGCAGGGTGACTGGAGATCCCGTCGAGATCGTCAAACTGCTCGGACGCTTTACCGGGCCGGATTTGACGCAGACGTTATCGCGCATCGAAGGCGCGGTGCGAGGCGTGTCGGCCGGCGATTGCACGGGCTTCCTCGCAAATGCTGGGGCTGGCCGTGAGGTGCTTGCGGCCGCCGCCGGCATGAAGGGGCTTGCCGGGCAGATCAATGTCACGATCCATGCGCTCGGCATCCTCATTTGCCTGCCACATATTCTCGAGCCGGACGAGCGCGTCGAATCTGTGTCTCTCGGCGCGGGAAATACGGGCCGCGATTTTGACCTGGAGACGAATGTCCGGGTTGCCGAGTTCAAATTAATTCAGTGGAGAGGCGGGGCCGAGACGATCCGTCAGAATTCGGTTTTCAAGGATGACCTGCTGCTTGCGGAGCATCCAACGGCGAAGCGTAAGCACCTCTATTTGCTCGGAACGGAGCATGCGATCAGATTCTTGCGAGGTGGTCGCGCCATGTCGAGCGTCTTGAGCAGAAACGACAAGCTGCAGGGGATGTTTACGGAGCGGTTCGGGGAGCGCTTCCGGACGGTCGGCGATTATTACGCGGCTCACGCCAGCGCGGTTCAGATCGAGAATGTTTCGCCCTGGCTTTCGGAATTGGCGGAGGAGTTGATCGCGGAGCCGGATATGGATGTGAACGATTGAAGAGCAGCGTAGATGAGCGAATGTGTTGGCGAACGGGAAAACACTGAGGGGCTGGGATGGGGAAAACGCTTTACATCATCGGAAACGGCTTCGATCTCCACCACGGAATTCCGTCTTCCTATAAATCGTTCGGAAAGTATCTCCGGCGTTCGGATGCCAAGACCTATGATGTCGTCGAGAAATACTTCTCGATGGATGCGCAGTTCTGGGCCGAATTCGAGGATCGGTTGGCCTCTTTCGACAGCGACTCGCTGATCGAGGACGCGTCCAACTTTCTGGTCGGATATGGTGCCGAGGATTGGAGCGACGCATACCACCACGATTACCAGTACGAGATTCAGCAGGCGGTCGAGGCGATCTCGACGACGTTGCGGTTGCGCTTCGCCGAATGGATACGCCAGCTTCGTGTCCCATCGGCTGCTGAGTACAGCGGGCAGCGCGTTCCGGTGAATCCCTTGGCGGTCTTCTTGAACTTCAATTACACGCCGTCGCTGCAACGCTTGTATGGGGTTCCCGACATCAACGTGTTGCACATCCATGGAGCGGCGGCGAACCCAACGGAGACGTTGGTTCTGGGCCATGGATGGGAGCCGGATCCAAACCCGGATCCCTACCGTTTCGAGCTGGATCCGGAGGGTGCGGACATGCGTGTCGTCGAAGGGCAGGGGATTGTAGACGACTACTTCAGGGACACGTTCAAACCCACCGCCAAAGTCATCGAGAAAAACGCAGCCTTCTTTGCCGAGCTGTCGGATGTCGATCGAATTTTTGTGATGGGTCATTCAGTGTCGGAGGTCGATCACCCGTATTTTGAGGAGGTCATCGCGAATATCGACGTCAACCAGGTGCGCTGGAAGGTCAGCTACTATGAGGATCTTGATGGGCTGCGTCAGCGCATGGAGTCGCTGGGTGTGCCGGCCCATCTGACGGAATATGCCATCCTGGATGCGTTTTGAAGTATCAGTTGGCGTAACGCCGCTTGCCGGAAAATATGAAGCTGAAGGATTTTTGGACCTCTTTTGCTTTCTAATTTTGAGGCACTCTACGGTTATCGAAAGGAACCGAACGATGTCTTTGAATGAGCTTTTGAATAGCGTAGCCAACCTCCCTGAGCGCTCCCGGGAAGTGCCGTCGTCACCGCCGCTCGAAACAGTAGCTTTCTTCGTACGATGGTCGCGCGGACTGAAAAACTGGAAGGTCTCGACACTCGCCGACTTCGCAGGCGTTTCGGTATCGACCGTGGAGCGGGTCGAGCGCGGTGAAAAGGTGAGCGTGGAAAATCTCGACAGGATTGCTGTCGCGCTGGGGTACGAGACGGGCAAGCTTCACGCTCCGCGCATACCGCTTGGTGCAGACAAGGCGGCGGAAGATCTGATCGAGACTTACGGCTACCTCGAACAGGTGTCTGTCGTGCCACTGAAAACCCAGAAGGCCATTCGAGATGCGGCGAAGTGCGCTGGCATCCTGGTTCACAAGCACGCCGTACCGGAGGGGCATGACGACTATATCGCAAACCTGGCCGAATGGATTGACCTGGCCGGGTTCATATTGAGCGAGGAAATCGAAAGGGATGGTCAGGAACCCAAAAGACGTCGCCTCTATAGGGACATTCAGGAACATGTGACCGAAATGGAGCGGCAAGGGCTGACGGTGCTCGTTGGTGTTATGGACGCTCCCCAGCCACGATTTCCCGATGTGAAAGTCGCCATACTCGCCATCACGACGAAAGCCGCTGATCCGGGTGCGGTAAAACGGGAGCACGTCTGGGTCGATCGTCGCAACGTTAGCAATCTCAGCTTTGACGTTCCCGACAAGGACCCGTAGGCGCTGCCGGGTCGCAGATACCATCGAGGCAGCCCGGTAGCATTCGGCCGTGTAGTGCAGTCGTTCCGTTCGAACTCTCTTGTGGAACAGGCGGCTTGCAAGAGGTCGCCCGACCTTCCCGGCGTTGCGGCGGCCGAGGAGCGGGACTACCTTTGAGGGTATAGTCAAGGGTCCGCATTTCATTTGCCTGGAGGCGACGTGGATACTCTTTTCAAAGAAGATTTGGAAATTTCGCTTCCGCCGCAATTCGCGATAGCTGGTAAAATCCACGGTGCCTCTGTCAGGAAACTCGGCCATCCCGGCCGCAAGCTGATCGCCTCTGCGAACGAGTTTACCGAAAAGCGAGTTCGGGGACTGTTTCTCCGCAGTCCCGATGGACGGCGCGAGGTGGCAGTGATCCCCCGAAAGACCGACGTGGATCTGCCCAGCGACGAGATACTGCGCCATCCGGCGGCGGTGAGCCTTGCGGAATTCCGGAAAGATTCGACTCCTGGCGTCTGGATCAAGCCCGCCGCAGCCGATGCCACCGGCATCTCGATCGAGGAACTCGAAGGCAGGTGCGACGAAATCCGCCGATCTTGGCGAGGGGCGTTCACCTTTACCGAAGAGCGCATCGTCGGCGACATCGTTGTCCAGCCCGGACTCAGGAAGCCGCAAATAGGTGCTATACATGCCGCCCTCGGCCATTGGACCGCTTCTTCTGCCCCCGCGACGATTGTCATGCCAACGGGAACAGGCAAGACCGAGACGATGCTGGCGCTTATGGTCGTCGCCGAGGTCGGGCGGCTTCTTGTCGTCGTGCCCAGCGACGCCTTGCGGACGCAAATCTCGGAGAAGTTCCTTAGCCTCGGGGTGCTCAAAGACAGCGGTTGTCTTGGCGCTGACGCGAAGTTGCCAGTCGTTGCGACACTCGAAGGAATCCCCAAGTCGGTTGAAGAGGTCGACGGGATCTTCAGGCGGGTCAACGTTGTCGTCACGACGATGGACGCGGTCGCCAAGGCAAGCGCGGAAGTTCAGTTGAGGATGGCGGAGCTTATCAGCCACCTTTTCGTCGATGAAGCCCACCATATCGCCGCCAAGACGTGGCGGGAATTCAAGGCGCAGTTCGCTAACCGCATCGTCCTGCAATTCACCGCGACGCCGTATCGGACCGATGGGCGACGCGTCGATGGAAAGTTCATCTACAACTACCCACTCGCCAAGGCCTATGCCGAGAGGTATTTCAAGAAGATTCACTTCAAGCCGATTTACGGGCTCGACCGGGACGACGCCGACTGGCGGATAATCCAGGCCGTCAAGACGGCCTTGATCCAAGACGAGGCAGACGGCCACGTTCATCTCGCGATGGCGCGCTGTCGGATAATCGAAACCGCCGTCAAGCTGCACCGCCTCTATTGCCAGCTTCTACCGGAGTACAACCCCGTCATCGTCTACAGCAGCCTTTCCTCGAAGGTGAAGTTGGAGGCTCTCCGGAAGCTGAGGTCCGGAGAGAGCAGGATCGTGGTGTGCGTTGACATGTTGGGCGAAGGCTTCGACCTTCCTGAACTGAAGATCGCGGCGCTGCACGACAAGCATCAGAGTGAGGCCATCACCGTACAGTTCGTCGGGCGGTTCACCAGGACGCGGAAAGACCTCGGCGACGCGACGGTTATCGCCAACGTTGTCGCCGCCGGCATGCGGGACAGCCTTCAGGCGCTTTACAATGAAGACGCCGACTGGAACCACCTGCTCGAAGGCCTTGGAACCCGTAACACCGCCCGCGAAGAGCGGCGGCAGGAAGTCTTCGAGGGTTTCGACCAGCCGCCGACGGATTTTCCGCTGGATCAGGTGACACCTCGTCTAAGCGCGGTTGTGTACGAGACCGCTTGCGAAAGATGGGATCCGAACAAGATCGTCGATGCTTATGGCCCCGGCTCCATTATCGAAGGTCCGTCGATCAACTACGCCGAGCGGCTTGCGGTCTGGGTTTTGAAAACCGAAGAGAAGCTCAAGTGGACGTCGATGCGGCAGCCCGTAAATTCGGCGTATCATCTGTACGCATGCCATTGGGACGACGAGCGGCAACTTCTCTACGTCAGCAGTTCGAATCTGAGCGATCTCCACGCCAGGCTGGCCGAAAAGATTGCCGGGGCCGATGCGAAGCGAATTCGCGGAGACGATATCTTCAGGGTGCTGGACGGCTACAAGCGCTTGATCCTAAGCCATCTTGGCCTTTCGGAGGCGGTCCGGAAGCCAATCAGGTATTCCCAGTTCATGGGCAGCGACATAGCTCCCCAGCTTACCGACGACCCCGCCAATCGCGGCCGGATGAAGACGAACATCTTTGGTCAGGGTTACACGGTGAGTGGCAAGTCGACGATCGGGTGTTCCACGAAGGGTAAGATCTGGTCATACGAGTCCGTCCATGGTTTCGCAGGCTGGATGGAGTGGTGCAGGGTCATCGGTGCGAAGCTGCAGGACTCGTCAATTCAGCCAGACGGTATTCTGCGACGGCTGGTTCAGCCCACCAAGCTCACTTCGATGCCCGACAAGCACGCTGTAGCCATCAATTGGCCCGAGGCGGTCCTGCATGTCGATGATGACCGGGTCGATTTGGTTTTCGGCGACGTCTCGGTTCCATTCTACGATTGCGAGATCCGCATCCTATCCCAGATTCCCGGCACCGAGATCGTAATGAGGGTCGGAGGAGATGACGGGTTCGTCGATGTTGCGATGACCATAGACGGTTCCGGTGCGCACTATAGGCCGACGGCCGTGAGCGGCGTCCGCATCGGTAAGAAAACAACGGATTTGGTCACATGGTTCAAGGACGATCCGCCGCATATCTACTTCGCGGATGGCAATATGCTTTTGGCGTCCGAGTTGCTTAAGCTGCCCGACGACCACGCTCCGCCGTTCGATCCCGATCGCTTGGTTGCCCGGGACTGGAGCGGCGTCAACATCAAGAAGGAATCGCAGGGCAGAAACAAGGACGCGACCAGCATCCAGCGCCGCGTCATCGATGAACTGCTGCAGAACGGTGGGTTCGATGTCGTTTTCGACGATGACGGCTCTGGCGAATCCGCAGACGTCGTAGCCATCAAGAAAGAGGGTGACGTCATCACGGTGGCGATGTTCCATTGCAAGTACTCGAGCGATCTTACCCCGTCCGCCAGGGTCGATGACCTCTACGAGGTATGTGGCCAGACGCAAAAGGCGATCCGATGGAGGGAACGGCCGGATCTCCTGTTCGCCCGGCTGAGAAAACGCGAGACGGCAATACAGAAGAAGTTTGGGCTTTCAAGGTTGGAGAAGGGCAGCGTTATCGACCTAATCCAATGGCACAACCGCTGGAGCGAGTTCGACTATCGTTTTGAGATGACCGCGGTCCAGCCCGGGTACTCGAAATCGGAGGCGATCCGACAGCAGGATAAAGGGCAGCTGGAAATTCTCGCCGCAACACAATCGCTCCTCATGGACACGTGGGCCATACCATTCACGTTCCAATGCAGTCCTTGAATTGAAGATTTTGAACCTGCGGGTAATTGGAAAGCGTCAGTCCTCGAGAGTTTTGGATATGGGCGGTCCAGCTTCCGCGTCGATAGGAAATTTGAATGGCCGGTAATGAAGAAGACGAGACAAGGCGATGTGCGAACGTCTCCTGACGGAATTCTTCTATCCGTTCATGGCGATCCGCAATCGCTCCAAGGGATATGCCGTCTCCGCAATCAAGGCGGGTGTCCGTCTCCAGGGCTTCAATGCTGGCGGCGTGCGTTCTCCGCTGACAGACCTTACGAATGCCGAGGTCGAGATGCTCGACGCTCTCATCGCTCCCTGGAAGCGCACTTCTTAGCTGTTGCGAGAACTGGCGGGAGGGTATCCCTGGTCCCGCCAGTCAAGCCGTCATCATAGAGGATCCGAATGATGACGCGGTCGAACCAACCCGTGGGTCTGTTCGGCCATGGACCATGGGGAGCGCTCGGGTACCTGCTCGGCATCCAGCTCCTCCAACGTTCATTTGGCCGGAGTGGTTTGCCCTATCCTGCCTTCGCGAGGGTTACTCGGAGAGGCTAAGTCGATCCTTTTGGCAGGAGGACACACCGTTTCACGGTACATGCGTGTGCAATTGGCGAAGTGTTGTTGATGGTGACTGACCGAAGCGTCGCTTATAATCTGCTGAAAATCGGCCAACATGGGTGAACCCCCATTTCGCTGCGAGAGACGCAACGGTATCGCCTGTTTGCGATTTCTGAAGGTCATTGTGGACCGCTTCGAAACGCAAGTGTTGGAGAAACCCCATCGGGGTCGTCATGTGAAAGTCCTGAAAGCCCTTTTGAAGGGAACGCATACTGACATTGCAGCTATCAGCGATCTCATGAATTGAGATTGAACGTGCAAGGTTCGCTCTCATGAATTCGATGGCCCGCTTGATATGGCGTGGCGATATCGACGCCACGCTACTACCCAGTTCAGCTGAATAACGGTGGGGAATGGACTCGAGAACAAAGTCCGCTAAGGCATCCGTCAGGCTGCGGACGTAAATCGGGGAGCGATGCGAGGTGTTGTCCGAATACAAGGCCATGTAGGCCGTCCGCACGAGGCTCAGCAGCAGACTTCCCGGCCCCGTATCAATGTCAAAAATCGGTTCGAAATCCAGGCGAGTGCTGGTTGGCTTGTCCCGCATTCTGCTCAGTCTCCTTGCGAGGTGATCTCGGCTTAGCAGCAGCGAAAAATGTTGCCGCTCGTCTTTCACACTCCCAAGGTCACCTTCCCTTCCCTGCAAAACGGATGCCCGCCCAGGGAAAGATTCATGACTTTTGCCCTGCGATTCAAACCGTGCTTGTCCTCTGATTGGTAGAATGATCAAGAAATGCCCGCAATCTGCTTCACGAAGAGACTGAAATGCACCATCGTAGGAACAGAGACCAATCGAAATACTATCTGCCGATCTGAATTCGCACTCGAAACAAACCGCAGAATCTCGCCGTGTAGAAATTCCTATTTTTGAATCTTGGGTCGACAGCGCTGCCGATAGTTCGTGAATTCCTCGCCCGTGAGACCGAAAAGTCTCTCGAACAAGCATCGGTTCTTTGTCAGACATGGTTCTTCCGTCTCCGTTCAAACGTCAGGACAATCGAAAGCTCGCATCTGGGGCAATTGTGGGTGCCTGTAGCGTACCGTTTCTCTTTAGAGCCATACCGTCAAAGCAGGTCTTTGTCCGGGGCAGAGGCGATGGATTGTTCGACCGGCTTGACCGCAAGACATAGCTGGTCTTTCGGAACGGGCTAGACTTACGACGGTTGCATCCCCCAACGTGCCGTTGCCATTGATGGCCATGGGTCGATGCCGACGCCTTTTGACTCACCAAGGCTCGCTGTTGGCCGGTTCGGCTTGCTTGAAAGCCAGCTTTTTCAAAAGCACAATCTTTCCACCATGGATCACGGGCAGCGAGCCTCTGGCTTACGTTGCAGAGGCGGTTGGTTGGTACCGGTCCAGCCAATAGGCGTATTGGGTCGGCAGCAATGACCCCGGCTCGGGTATCCCGAGCGTCTTGGCGGCCCAATAGGTCCAGTGTGGGTTCGCGAGATGCGACCGTCCGACAAGCGCCAGATCAAGTTGTCCTTGGGCGACAGCCTCTTCGGCGATTTGAGGCTGTTCGAAACCCCAGGCGGAAGACACCGGGATCTGAACTTCCCGGCGAATACGCTCCGCAACAGGCGCCAGGAAGGCGGGCTTTCCCCACGGGATATCGGCATTCGGAGTGGAAAAGCCGAGGCTTACGCTCAACAGATCCAACCCCTCGGCTTTCATGGCGCGCGCCACCTCTATCGACTCGCCAAGGGTCTGTTCATCGCGCCCGTCAAATTCCACAGCGCCCAGCCGTGCGGTCAACGGCAAACTCTCCGGCCAGACCTTGCGTACGCCGCGCAGCGTGTCGAGCAGGAAACGGCTACGGTTGTCCAGGCTGCCGCCCCACGCGTCATCACGCTGGTTCGCATGAAACGAGAGGAAGCTTTGTCCCAGATAGCCATGGCCAAAATGCAGCTCAAGCCACTCAAATCCGGCATCCCTGGCACGCGTTGCAGCGTCCGCAAAGGCTTGCTGCACACGTAGGATATCGCTGCCATCCATCTCCGCAGGGGTCCGCCCAAGATGGGCCCCGAACGGAATGGCGGACGGAGAGATCGGGGTCCATCCCGCCGGATCGCCTTCGGGAATATGATCGTCTCCATCCCACGGCTTCCTCGCGCTTGCCTTTCTGCCGGCATGCGCCAGCTGGATGCCGGGAACGGCACCCGCGCTACGAATAGCCTTGGCGACGGATGCCAGAGCTGCGGTCTGGCTATCTTTCCACAAACCCAGGCATCCGTCGGTAATACGGCCCTCCGGCGACACGGCGGTCGCCTCGACGGTGACCAGACCTGCTCCGCCGAGCGCCAGCGACCCATAGTGGGTACGGTGCCGATCGCGAGCCATTCCATCCTCGGCCATATACATGCACATGGGTGGAACTCCGATACGATTGCGGAGACGGACGTCTTTGAGACGGAGAGGCTGAAACAGATGAGACATTGCAGAGGGGTGTTCCTGGATATGATCTCGAGGTGAGGAGGCATCAGCGCCATTGGCAATTGTCAGGCTTGCTGCGTTCCCTTTCATGAAGCGCAGCGAAAGCCGATATGACCATGGCCGTTGTAGGGAGCAGTGGACCAGCTATCCCGGAAGCTGACCCGGAAATTGGAGGCTTTGTCGTCGTATGCATAGTCCCCGCCACGGGTTGTCCGCTCGCCGGCCGCATCGACCTTTTCCCGCCCATCCTCGGCCCGATAGGGGTAAGGTTTCTTGAGGCTCTTTGTCCATTCGGCCAAGCTTCCGGCCATGTCGAGAACACCAAAGGGCGAAGCGCCGGATGTCTGCCGGCCAACAGGATCGGTCTGGCCACGGCGTCCGCTTGCGGAGACGCGCTTTGCATCAGGCCTTGCGTTGCCCCAGGGATACGTCCGGTCGTCCATGCCTCGGGCGGCCGCTTCCCACTGGGCCTCGGTCGGCAAGTCCGCGCCGCGCCAAACGCAATATGCGCGGGCGCCTGCCCAGGTGGTTTCGGTCACGGCATGATCCGCGTAACCGGAGGCCGCCTTGAACCGCCCATCGACCAGTATTATTCGGGCGTCATTGTCTTCGAGTTCGATAATTGGATAGGGGCTGGCGCCGCGTGCCGCGGTGCGGAGAAGGCGGATTGTCGCGGCATTTCCATTCGCTAGCGCAATCCCGCCGATATTGAAGCTACCACGGATCGGCAGGTTGAGCGCGTTCAAAAACTCGGCGAACTGTGCGTTCGTCACCTCAGTCCGGTCGATCTGAAACGCATTGAGGGCAACCGTGTGCCTGGGCTGCTCGCTGGCAGGACCATCATTCCGGCCCATAGGATAGCGGCCGCCCGGTATCGCGATCATCTGCGCCGACGCGGCGACGGAGAGAGGGGAAATGAGCTTTGAAGGGGCGCGGCCAGCACGGTTCCAATGATCCGGTGGCTCCTGTGCCTGTGCATTGACGGCAGAGAGAGCCAGCACGGCGCCTCCAAGCAACGCGGTCCAACTGATACGGTCATTCCCAAAAAAAATCATTTTCTCTACCATCCGGCGGGAAAAGACACCCGGATGCAAACCGGGTGTCGATGGATACTTCGTTTTTACCTGAATTATTGGCCCAGGCCGATCTGATCCATGTAGGCCTTGTTGTCGAAGAACAGGTATTCTTCATCCATCGTGCCTTCCTCGGTCCAGTGGCCCACCGTCGCCATCTTGATCTTGAAGGCTTTGCCGGTCGGAGCGATTTCTTTCCCGTCTGCCAGCTTCATGGGCTTGGTAAAGGTGCCCTCGAAGACGCCAATGACACTGGTCCACTCGCCGTCAGCCATCTTCACCGGATGTTCCGAAATACGAGTGTCGGGCGCGAATGAAAACAGGTACTTCATGTCGTTGATGTGGGTCTCGATGCCCTCAGTAACGCGACCGTCGGGCCAGTAGACCTTTACATCCGCGCTGTGGCTCTCCTTGATCCGATCCCACTGCTGCTCGTTGAATACGTCGAAGTCGAGCGTGTCGAAGTTGGCGAGGTGCTCCTTGGCGATAGCTTCGGCTTTCCGGTAGGCGGCAAGATCGCTCGCATCGTCGGCCATCGCCGGCACGCTGAGTGTTGCAAGCGCAATCGTCACGCCAAGCATTCTTTTCCAGTTGAAATTCAGCACTACAAAGTTCCTCTTCAAGAATACGGCACGGAACGTGACGTTTCGAAGCAGAACCTAGTTATGCCGGTGCTGGATGAAAATATACTGTTCGGGCGGGATGTTCATTCCGAATTGGAATCAATGCGCCGCATCAAGGCCATCTCGATGAATCCGAAAAATGTGCGACCAGAAAATCCACGAAAACCCGCAGCTTTATCGCCTGATGACGGCCCGGCGGATAGACGGCATAAACAGGGTAGGGTGCTTCCTCGAAGTCGGCGAGCAGATGCCGGAGGCTACCATCTTGAATCTTGCGAACCGCCATGAAGCTGGGCACGCGGGAAACGCCAAAGCCCTTCTCCGCTGCGGCAAGGCATGCTTCCGCGCCCGAGAAACTAAGTCTGCCCGAAACCGGAACGGTAATCGGTTCGTGCGTCTTCGGCTCTTTGAAGCGCCAGTGATAGGGATCTCCGAAATTCGTATCCAACACACAATCCAGTTCCTTGAGATCGTTTGGATGGGTTGGTATCTTGGCCGTTTCCAAATACTGCGGTGCGGCAACCAACACGACCCTTGCCTCCCACAGCCGGCGACTGATCATACTCGCACTGCCTGGCGTACCGACCCGCACTGCCGCATCGAAACCTTCGTCAACCAGATTGACGATACGATCCGATACGCTCAAATCAATTTCGATGTTTGGGTATGATTTCGCGAACTGAAGTAGAGCGGGCACCACGACCTCGGAGCCCAGAGACATCGGCGCGGTAATACGGAGGCGGCCCCACGCCGAACCAGCCATTGCCTTGACGGATTCATCGAGTTCGTCAATGTCTTCCAATAGCTGTCTAACGCGCTCATAGTAGCAGCGTCCGACTTCGGTCGGGAATATTGTGCGAGTCGACCTGGTCAGAAGCCGAACCCCCAGCTCCTTTTCGAGCCATGTCAGCATCTTTGATGCTTGGCCAGGACTTGTCCTCCGCCGTTCGGCGGCCCTCGCAAAACTGCCCGATTCCATAATCGCCACAAACATGCGGTCACAAGACAGGCGATCCAAGCCATAGCCTCCAGGCAGTCCAGGTAGGGGATCACTACAGGCGGGCGAAAGGCTGATGTCAACCGGCTGTCGTTTTCACGATCAAAAGCCTGAGGCGAAAAGCTACCAACAAAATATACGCCTTCCAGCCGTCCCGGTGGGAAGTGGCTATTGGCGCTGCAGAGCGCTTGACGACCACCATCGTGCATGTCCGTGCCGGTCACCCTGCAAAGTCTGCCGGACCGCCGCCGCACCATCGATGGCCAACCTGCCGGGAGATGCGCGACGATCCTGTTATTGAAGCATTATCCGATGCCGAAGAGATCTTGCTTCGGCTGCAAATGCCCTAGTCCTTTCTGGCCACAACCGAAACCCTGATTCTGATGAGCTTGGAGACCCAATCCCCCGAAGGATCCGAGAACATGCCAAGATCCAGCGTGGAGCGATCGACCTCGATCTCGCCTTCGACAAGGGCCTCGTCACCCTCCAACTGATACGTAAAGGGAAAGACAATCGGGATCGACTTGTTCTTGATGGTCAGCGTGGCGTCTGCCGAATAGCGGTCGCCACCCAGCGACCGAAAGGCGATTGTTTCGAACTCCGCCTCGGGAAAACGGCCCGTATTGAACCACTCGCCGGCTTTGAGGGAGCCCTCCTGAGTGGGATCGCCAGTCCTTGCGGACCCGGTGCTGATCACGACGATGGCTCTCGAGCCGGCAAGATTGTCGGGGTCGAAGCGGATGTCGCCACTCCAATCGCCAAAGTATCCCTCAAATGGCCTATCTGCGTGGCTGCCAGAGAATCGAATGCTGGAATTCGCATTGTCGACAGTCCAGAGGCTGGCATTTGCCTCTGTAGAAGCACCAGCGGAGGAAGAGACGGTCGGAGATGTGTCCACTGTTTCGGAGGCGACCACCGGTTCTGCCGCAGGCCCGTTCGGGAGATGCGACCAATACCCAAGAGCCCCGATGAGCAGCACGGCGAAGACACCTGACGATTTCGGCAAGATAGCGCTGCCTGCCGGACGGTAATGATCAAAGATGTCCTTGCTGCCACGCAGGAACGGCACCATTTGAGCCAGAACGCCGTCCTTGTCCATGAACTGGTGTTTAAGCGCGGCAGCGACATGAAGGGCGATAAGGAGCGTACCGCCATAGGCCAGATAAGCATGTGTGCCCATGGCACCGAATGCAACGCTGCGCGCACCTTCAATTGCGGGCAGGTGCGGGATCGGAAACAGGCCAAACCACGATGTCGCCACCAAGAGCGGTCTGTCGATGCTGACGGCCCAACCAACGGAAACATAGACCCAGCCGGTTAGGGGAATGGCCAAAAGAAGCGCATAGAAGGCAACATGTGTTGCTCGGGCCAGGAAGCGCTCCCATCCTTTCATGCCGGACGGCAGCGCCGGGACGGGGTGCGTGAGGCGCCAGAAAATTCGAACCAGCGTCAGGGCAAGAATCACGAAGCCGATCGATTTGTGGATTTGAAACAGCTGATAGGCAAGCTGCCGCGTGTCGGGATTCTCGATCGCCCTGACCATCCACCATCCCATCGGGATCATGGAAGTGACAAGCACGGCTGTTGCCCAGTGCAAGCCGATGGCAACCACGTCATATTGGGAATGCACGGCACGGTTGGAACGGGGATGCCTAGCAAAGTTCATGTTCGTTGACGTCCTGTCAGATCCGAGCCGCCAATCTCAAGCCAAGCGGCGAACGATTTTCCTCGATATGCCTGATCACAGAACTGGCTGCGGTTCGGGTACGAAGCGCAGCCAGCAACAATCCGCTAGATCATCGGCAGCTTATTCGGTTGCCGTCTCTTGGATGAATTCACCGTCAAACCGGATCGTTACATCGGTACCGACAAAACCGACGGGCTGACCGAATTCGGTTCGATCAAATGTACCTTCGGCCGCGAAACCGACGGCGGGCACGCCTGCGAAGGGATGGCTGTCAATTTCGCCGTTTAAGGTGGCCTTGAGTGTCACGGGCTTCGTGACGCCAAGGAAAGTCAAATCGCCGGTGACATCTGCGGTCGCCGCACCTGTCGGGGTCACGTTTGTCGACTTGAAGGTGATCTTCGGAAATTCGTCGCTGTTCAGCATTTTCGGATCACGGCTGATTTCCTCGTCCCAGGTCTGATAGGGAGAGGAAGCGTGCGACGCCTTGTAGTCGGCCGGATAAGCCGTGACGAGCGACGTTGCATCAATGCTCGCCTCGATAGAGGAGTTCTCGATTGCGGCCGGGTCAAGCTTGAGCGTTGCTTCAAGCTTGTTAAAGCGGACCATGTAGTTGGAAATGTTGTTATGCCCCACGGACCAGACGAGCGAAGCATGCGTCTGATCCAGTTTGTAGGTGCCTGCCAGTACCTTAGCTTCCATTGCGCCTTCAGTGGTCTGCGCAAATGAGACGGCTGCGGTCGAGGATAGTGCCGCCAAACCCACCACCGCGAGACAAATCCAACCTCTGCTTTTCCTCATATTTGTCAAAGCTCCTCTTTGAGTTCGACACGCACTATGAAGGCTGATCGCAGGATACGGGAAATGAACAACTATTGACTTTGGACGTCTTGAAACCTCGTGCCTAACTGCAGGGCAACTGAATCAGGGTAAAAATTATCTAGAAAACCTAGAAAAGTGGGATATATCCTCTTTAGGGCATTAAATGTCGCGGCGGATTTTCCAATCGAGCTCTGGCGCGTGGAAATGAACGGAAGCCGACGTCTATCCGAAAGCCGCCGCCAATATCCGGAAAGCGTTAGAACTGTCGGCAATGCCATCCCTTCGAATTGAACCAGTAAACCTTCCGTGATTGCCGACATACTGCGTTTAACGACGCCTGTCAGACTCTGCGTGTACGGATACCCCTGGGCTCCGGGCTAGCCACAGGAGTCGGAATCTTCTTACGTCTCGGCATTTGCAAAGTAAGCGGTTAGCTGACGGCGTCTGACCTGAAGTTCCAGGGCATGAGGGCTTCGATTTCGGATGCGGGCCAGCCTTGAGCGATGCGGGTCAAGGTCTGCGAGAGCCAGTCGAGCGGATCGATGCCATTCATTTTGCAGGTTTATGCCGACCGGCGAACTATGCCGATTAATCAAGTTTTTTCCAACGTTTCTGGCAGCATAGCGGTCGCCCAGTCGGCATAGCTCGATGTCGATGTTGCCGTCACTTTGAACCTTGGGACCGATTAGTCCCTTTCGTCTATGTCATTCGTTGAATGGATGCGCTTCTGCCAAATAACGTGCGGGTGGCTTTCCCGTAATTTTGCGGAACATGGTGATGAACCCGCTCGCGTTATCGTAGCCGAGGTCGAGTGCGACGTCTTGGACGAGATCACCAGCGATCAGTCTTCTAAGCGCATAAACCATGTGCAGTTGCCGACGCCATCTTCCCAAGCTCATACCGGTATCCGCGATAAGAAGGCGGTTGAGATTGCGCCCGCTCATACCTATCCGTGCGCTCCACTCCTCCAGCGTTGCCTTATCGCCAGGATTTTCCATAAAGCGTTCGGCCATTCTACGAAGACGCGTGTCAGATGGCATCGGTAAATGCAGATTCTCCGATGGGGCCGCCGCCAACTGATCCAGCAGGGTGGCCATCAGGCGACCGGCTGGTCCGTCTTCATCATATGCCTCCGGCTGCTTGGAGGCTTCGATTATGAGTTCCCTCAGCAGGGGTGACACGAAAAGCGTGCGGTATTCCTTCATACGTTGGGGAATACACCTTGGATCGATGTACAGAAAGTAGCATTCCGCAGCACCCCATCCACGGAGCGAGTGACTCACGCCGCCTGGAATCCAAACCGCGCAATTCGCCGGGATGACCCCCATGAAGTTTTCCACTTCGCAATTCACGATGCCCCGGGCGGTGTAAACGAGCTGCGATCTGATGTGGGTATGATGTGGATATTCCCAATATCTTGCCGCAATGAGGTCACGACCCGCTTTGACACTGCCGAGACTGGTATCGGGATCCCCTAACGGCGGGACGTTGTCGACAATGCGAGACATTATATTCTCAACGATTTCGGGAGGGTTTGCCCTCCTTATGACATTAGCCCCGAGTTGCAAAGTGGCCGACGAAAGAAATCTGGACTGTAAAAGTCCGGAATAGACAACATATTGGCCAACCTGAGCTAATCGGCTGGAGACCTCGTGCATATTGTGCAACCAAGCGCGGCGACTTGTGAGGAGCCGTTCGGGATTTTCACAATAGTCGGTGTCTAAAATGTACTATGCAAACGTTCCTGGCCCCCGAAAGGGGCTGGCCTACATCCTTGCCCTGAGCACAGCTTTGTACAGTTCGCTGGGGGCGCATTCGGCGCTCGCGCAGCAGCTTTCGAATGACGAAACGGTGCTCGCTCCTATTGTAGTCGAAGGTGCAACCGAGAACGCTGGCTATACGGTAAAGTCGACAAGCGCTGCAACGAAGCTCACGCTTTCACCAAAAGAAACGCCCCAATCGATGACGGTCGTCACGCAGGAGCGTATTCAGGACCAAAGCCTCCAGACTGTCGGAGAAGTCCTTTTGAACACAACTGGAATTTCGCAGCGGAGCTTCGACAGCGAACGCTTCAGCTACTATTCGCGAGGCTATCGCATCAACAACTACATGTTCGATGGTCTTCCCACGACGCTTGGAACAACCGGCTCATATCTGGAAGGTACGCTCGATACCGCGATGTACGAACGGGTAGAGGTTATTCGCGGTGCTACCGGACTTTTGACGGGTGTTGGAGATCCGTCGGCTTCTGTGAACCTAGTGCGTAAGCGTGCGACGAGCGATGTCTTTACAGCTACGGTTACGGGTGGCGGCGGAACTTGGGACGACTGGAGAGGCGTTGCTGATGTGAGTATGCCGTTAGTGGAGGATGGCTCGATCCGAGGACGCTTTGTCGTCTCTCTCCAGGATATGGAATCGCAGCTCGATCGATATGAAAACAACAAGCAGCTCTTCTATGGAACCATCGACGCAGACCTCGGCGACGGTACCACGTTGAGTATCGGCTTTAACTATCAGAAGTCCGATCCCACAAATGTGACGTGGGGTGGTCTGCCGATTTGGAATTCGGCGGGACAGAAAATCGATTGGTCGCGTTCGTCCAACGTCGCTCCGGATTGGACATACTGGGAGACGGTGAACAAGGGAATAACCGCCGACTTGAACCACGAGTTCGACAATGGATGGGAGGCGCGACTTGTTGCTACCCACGGCGTCACGGAAGCGGATGAGAAACTCGCCGGCGTAAGCGGTTATCCGGATGCGTTAACGGGACGCCTTCGATACCAAGGCGGCCGCTTTATCGAGCACAGAACAGTCGACTCCTTAGACGCGTACGCCAACGGCCCCTTCGAACTTCTTGGTAGGGAACATGAACTGGTGATCGGCGCGAGCGCGAGTCAACAGCGCACACATAGTTGGGGAGCCACACGCCCTTACTTCTTCGTGGATGACGTGTTTACGTTCAACGGATCAGTTGCCGAGCCGAACTGGGGCGCCCTGACAGATTCAGGTGTGAACCGGACTAATCAGAAAGACGTGTACGCAGCGACTAGGCTGAATGTGACAAACGATCTGAAATTCATCTTGGGAGGACGGCTTACCGACTGGCGAACACAGGGAAGCTCGGAGACCAGCGAAGACAAGTTCGTCCCCTATGCTGGGGTGGTTTATGATCTCACAGACAACTACGCTGTGTATGCAAGCTATACCGGCATATTCAATCCTCAGACGAATCGAGATACGACCGGCGCTTACCTTGCTCCCCTAGAGGGTGTGAATTACGAAGCAGGGGTAAAGGGAGCATTCTTTGACGACCGCCTGAATGCCTCCTTATCTGTTTTCCGAACGGAGCAGGACAATCTCGCGACCGCTGATGGCAGCAATACAGTACCTGGATCGGGGTCGCAAGCATATCGCACAACCAATGGAACTGTCAGCAAAGGCTTCGAGATCGAGCTCAATGGGGCGCTGACAGATCGCTGGAATGTAAGTGCCGGCCTGGCGCACTATTCGCTTGAAGGGCCGGACGGGATAGCGGTGAACACGTATATTCCCCGCACCACCATTCATCTCTTCACGTCTTATACGCCCGAGGTTCTGGATGACAATCTGACTGTCGGTGGCGGTTTAAGATGGCAGAACAAAATTTATGCCGACGTCACGAGTCCAACTGGAGCGCAACGCATTACCCAAGATCCCTACGCGGTGTTCGATCTGTTTGCCAAGTACAAGGTGTCAGAGGCGGTTACGGCACAGATCAACGTCAATAACTTGTTCGACAAGATCTACTACAGCCAGCTTGGTTTTGGGAATAATGTCGGCTTCGGTCCGGGTCGAAGCGTCTTTGCGTCCCTGACCTACAAATACTAGAGTTCCGAAGTCCTTGGACAATAGACGCCCGCCTGCCTCAGCGACCGGGCGTCGCCCTGGATTGTCCTGATTGAGCAATCGTCTGCCCGTTCCGCGCTATCCACATCAGATAAACATCCCTTAAAGACAGCTCAAGATGAGCGATACGCTCAAGTTTTTCGTGCCCCCCATCTGGGCTTGGTGCCGTAGGCGATCACGTAGTCAGAGGTATGTCATGCCGGGAATTCGAAGAACATTCATCATCGGTCTGGCGGCTTCCCTGACATCGCTGGTCGCACCACTGGCATCAGCCGACGAAGAGCGGACGCCTGCGGCTTACCCCAAGGCGATTGAGCACAGCCTCGGCGAGGCCATCATCTCCAAGGAGCCGGATCGCATCGCGGTCCTGGGATCGACCGACGCGGATATTGTATTGGCGTTGGGCAAGGTTCCAGTGCTGGTGAACCGCTGGGTTCCAGAGTGGACCTACGGCGTCGGCCCTTGGGCCGAGTCGTATCTTCATGGGCAGAGACCTTTGATGATCACTTCGCGAGAGATTAGTCTTGAACTCGTGGCGGCCTCAAATCCCGATCTCATCGTCGGATCGAGTACGTCGCTCGACGCTACGATGTATTCGAAACTGGGCCTGCTTGCGCCGACAACAGCTGCTCCCAAGGAGTATCCCGACCCCTACACAACCCCGTGGGATGTCGAGACGCTATTTGTCGGCAAGGCCCTCAACCGGGAGGCTCAGGCGCAGGAGCTTGTCGAGCGAACTAGATTAATGTTCGAAAAAGTCCGAGCTGATCACCCATCGTGGCAGGGGAAAAGCGCCGCCACCCTGATCAACTGGAACGGCCAAGTCCTAATGTATGCCTTCAGCGACAATCGCGGACGATTCCTCAAAGACATGGGATTTGACATGCCCGCCGATCTCAAGGCGCTGACAGGTGGAAAATTCTTTGCTCCGATCAGCGAGGAACGCTTTGATCTCTTCGCTAAGCTCGATTTAATCGTCGTCCTGACAAGCAGCAAACAAGCCCGCGAGTTTTTCGAGAGATCGCAGCTGTTCCAACAACTTGATATCGTCAAAAAGGGACACGTTGTATACACGGACGACCTCGGGCTGACGATGGCCATGTCAGCTTCCACCGTACTCTCCATCCCCTACGTCCTCGACACGCTTGATAAAAGGATCGAGCAAGCGATCGGAAAGTGAGCATGTCGATCCGTCTCGGTAGTAGCAGTGGTCGGACTTACTTGATTTACTTGGCAGCTCTTGCGCTGCTGGCGGGTACCGCGGTGCTGAGCATCGTTTTTGGTACGAAATCACTTCAGTTGGCCGATGTGCTTGGTGCATTAACAGAGCGCTCGCAATCCCATGACAGCAATGTCGTTTGGACCGTGCGCGTACCGCGAACACTCGTTGGTATTGCAGTGGGGATGGCGCTGGGACTTGCTGGATCACTGATGCAATCTGTGACCCGCAATCCATTGGCCGACCCAGGCCTTTTGGGAATTAACGCCGGAGCGGCGGCCGGCGTAGTGATTGCAATCCAGTTGGACCTTGGAGGCAGTTCTGCCTACGTCTGGGCAGCCTTGATTGGCGCAGCGCTGACGACCGTGGCTGTCTACGGGATCGGAAGCACGGGCCGGCCCTCAGTCCGTACAATCCGAATGACCTTGGCTGGAGTTGCGGTGAATGCCGTTATGATCTCGGTTGTATCGGGGGTGCTACTCATGCATCAACCAACAATGGAGAGTTACCGTTTCTGGGCGGTCGGAGCGATTGCTGGCCGATCCTTGGAAGTCCTGTCTCAGACGGGACCCTTCATTCTCACTGGCGTGGTGATCGCCTTGATGCTCGGCTCTTCGTTGAACGTAACTACGCTAGGCGAGGACCTTGGCGCTTCGTTGGGAACCAATGTCGAGGGCGTGCGGGCTTCCGCGATCCTAGCGACCGTTCTCCTTGCTGGGGCGGCAACAGCAACAGCTGGGCCGATCGGTTTCGTTGGATTGGTCGTGCCGCACATGATCAGAATGCTCGGCGCTACCGATCAGCGAAAGCTGCTAGCGTGCTCAATGTTGATCGCCCCGGTGGTACTCCTATGGGCCGATATCATCGGGCGGCTGATTGCGAGACCCGGTGAAGTGGAGGTGGGCATCGTTATCGCATTCGTGGGAGCGCCGTTCTTCGTATATCTGGTCCGCCGACGGAAAGTCATCGAACTATGATCCCGGGCTCAACCTTGGCCGTCGTATCTTCGTATCCACCGAGCAGATTTCGGACAGCGCGCCGCAGGGTCTTGCTGGTTAACATGGCAGTTATCGTCGCAATAATCGCGATTGCCTTTTTAGCGCTGACGACAGGACAGCCGCCCCTATCGCTTGAAAGGGTGCTTGCATCACTTTGTGGCACTGGCACGGGTATGGAAAACTTCGTGCTTCTGACGGTACGAATTCCACGATTTCTGACTTCGCTCCTAGTGGGGGCGGCTCTCGCGGTCGGTGGGGCCATCTTCCAGAGCATCTCGCGTAATCCATTGGGCAGTCCGGACATCATGGGTTTCAACGCGGGAGCCGCAACAGGCGGCCTCATCGCGATGTTCATTTTCAACATGATCGGCTTCGGCCTCGTAGTCGGGGCGATCATCGGCGGGTTATCGACGGCCGCATGTATCTATTTCCTTTCAATGAAGAAAGGCGTTCGCGGATATCGGCTGATTCTCATCGGTATCGGGATCAGTCCCCTCCTCTCCGCCTTCAATACATTCATCCTCACGCGGGCAAATGTGAACAAGGCTCAGGACGCAGCCTTTTGGCTGACGGGCAGCCTGAACGGGGCGGGTTGGGAAGATGTCTGGCCAGTCGCGATCGCGCTGGGAGCGCTTCTCGTCTTCACGCAGCCCCTTCGACATGACTTGGACATCCTTGAGATGGGGGATGAGCTTGCGGCCTCGCTGGGTGTCCGTGTTGAAGGAGTCCGCCGAGGAGCCATCGCGGCCGGAGTCGGCCTTGCAGCGACAGCCACCGCCTGCGCAGGCCCTGTATCTTTCGTAGCGCTTTCGGCACCACACATCACGCGCGGCCTTACTCCGGGCTCCGTATTGCGTCTGTCTACGTGTTGCCTAGTCGGAGCACTTTTGCTTTCCGCCAGCGATCTCCTCGCACAGCGTGCTATCCCCGCCACGTCATTTCCAGTCGGGATCGTGACCGGCGCGCTCGGCGGTATTTATCTGGCCGGCTGGCTCATCATGGCTTGGCGACGGAGTTCAAGGTGACCATATTAAAGGGAACCAACATCACCCTTGGCTATGGCTCTGGCCCCATCGTTCGTGAAGTCGATATCGAAATTCCGGAACAATCCATCACCATCATTGTCGGTCCTAATGGCTGCGGCAAGTCTACTTTGTTGAGAGGACTGGCCGGGCTGTTGAGCCCGTCAGCCGGGCAGATTTCACTCGCAGGAATGCGATTGGACTCGATGAGTGTTAGAGCGCGTGCTAGACGACTGGCATTTCTTCCGCAAAGCCCGATTGTACCTGATGGAATTACGGTCGAGGAGCTCGTCTCTCGCGGGCGCAATCCCCATCGGAAATTTCTGCGCGGTTGGACAGCTCAGGATGAGCGCGCTGTGAAAGGCGCGATGTCCGAAACCGGTGTCGATGGATTGGGGTCGCGAGTTCTGAACGAGCTTTCCGGCGGACAGCGGCAGCGCGCCTGGCTCGCATTGGTTCTTGCCCAGCAGACGGAGCTTGTCCTACTCGACGAGCCAACAACCTATCTCGATATAGCCCATCAAATTCACGTGCTCGATATCTGCCGGTCGCTACATGAAACTCACCGGAGGACAGTTGTCGCGGTTCTTCACGACCTGAACTTAGCATGCCGCTATGCGACAAACATTATTGTGATGAATGAGGGGAGGGTGCTTGCGGAAGGTAAGCCATCGGAGGTGATTTCGTCTAGATTGCTCGAGGATGTCTTCGGCATTGAATGCAGCATTACCTCTGAACCAATCTCCGGAAAGCTACACATTATCCCTCACCGTCGCGTGGGCCCTATATAAAAGGGTGCCCGGTGATCGCGAGATCTATTCACCCGATGAGGCACTATCCCGTAACAATAGCCAGCAAGTCCTTTGCGTCGATCTGGTCACCCGCCTTGACGAGGACTTCGGCGATCGTACCGTCCTTCTCGGCATGGATCGCCGTTTCCATCTTCATCGCTTCGATGGACACCAGCACGTCGCCGGCGCTGACCGTCTGGCCGGCCGAGACGAAGGCTCGCGAGATGACACCCGGCATCGGCGCGCCGACATGGGGGGCATTGCCCGGCTCCGCCTTGCGGCGGGCGGCGGCACCAGTGGCGCCATGCGCCCGATCCGGCACCTTGATGCGGCGCGGCTGGCCATTGAGTTCGAAGAAGACGGTGACCATGCCCTGGCTATCGGTGCCGCTCATCGCCTGATTGACGATGACGAGCGTCTTGCCCTTCTCGATATCGGCAAACAGCTCCTCGCCATCGGCAAGACCGTAGAAGTAGGCAGGCGTCGGCAGCACGGAAACCGGACCGTAGGTGTCCGAAGCCAGCGCGAAATCGGTGAAGACCTTCGGATACATGAGGTAGGAGGCGAATTCGAAGTCGCTGACCTCACGCTCGAGCTTGGTCTCGATCGCCTTGCGCTCCGCATCGAGGTCGGCATCATCAAGGAGCGAGCCGGGGCGCACCGTATAGGGCTGCTCGCCTTTCAGAGCCTTCTTCTGCAACGCTTCCGGCCATCCCGACGGAGGTTGGCCGAGATCGCCCTTCAGCATTGAGACGACCGATTCCGGGAAGGAAACTTCCCTCTCGGCACTGACCACATCGGCGACCGTCAGGTCCTGGCTCACCATCATCAGCGCCATGTCGCCAACGACCTTGGAGGATGGCGTCACCTTGACGATATCGCCGAACATCTGGTTGGCATCGGCATAAGCCTGGGCGACCTGGTGCCAGCGGGTTTCGAGGCCGAGCGAGCGAGCCTGCTCCTTGAGATTGGTGAACTGGCCACCCGGCATTTCGTGCAGGTAGACTTCCGAAGCCGGTCCCTTGAGATCACTCTCGAATGCCGCATACTGATTGCGCACCGCTTCCCAATAAAAGGAGATGCGGCGGATCCATTCCGGATCGAGGCCAAGATCGCGCTCGGAGCCGGCGAGCGCCTCGACGATGGAGCCGAGACAGGGCTGCGAGGTATTGCCGGAGAGCGCATCCATCGCCGCATCGACGGCGTCGACGCCCGCCTCGACCGCGTCGCCCTTGAAGATAAAGGCACGGAAGTCTGATCGGTTTGAGTTGCGCCACCGCAAGCCTCATTCGTCAAAGGTGGCTTGACCCTCCTATTGTGACAAGTTTCGGTGTGGGAGCAGGAAACGGGTGGCTGGGCGCTGGTAGTGAGGCGAGACGAGCGTCTGTTTCAGGCGTGACGTGACGACAAAGTCCAGAAACCGGCCCGACGCCATAGCGTGCGAAATATGGTCTTATGAGGTTGTACCCACGTTGATCGCCTGTCTGATAATGACGGAAGATCCAGTAGGCGATCAAGTCCGCCATCTGAATCAGACGCGATGCTTTGGAATCCAGAAAAAGTGGGACTTCAGCAAAGTTCCGAAGTTGTCCGGTGGCATGCCCAATGTGCTTGAAAACATGAGACAACGTTTGGATTTTCTCCTCGTAGTTGCTTTTGTCGAGGATGACCAAGCCGCGTTGCGGGTTCTTTTTCTTGTAGAGTGTCTTCAGATATCCGTCGAAACACGAAGCCACTTCCTCGAAACTACGAGCCAGGATATCGTTAGGACTGAAGAGCTTCTTCTCAATGACGCAGGCGTAGACTTTCAACTGCAGCTGCTTGTCGGCCAGCAGCGACAAGATATCAACGACGGCCTGAACTCTGTCATTTGGAGCCACGCCTTTCCAAGTCCCGCTGCCCGACCGCATCGGGTTTCCATGGAACTCAATGTCACGAGGATTGGCTGAGCTGAAGCGCGCTGCAACTGGATCTATCTGGCTTTCCAGCCAATGGGTCTGGCGCTCGAATATGCTGAATCCGGCGAGGACAAAGAATTCAGAGCTTGGATCATGTGAGTGACCCGACTCGTCGAGATACAGTAGATGCAACGAATCCCCCTGAAACGAAAAAGCGGACCGCATGCGGTCCGCTCGAATTCGATAAGCCGAGTGAAACAATCGTTCAACGCACCGACGGATCAGCGCTCTCGACTATGACCAACATATATCTGTTGGGTGTTCGTTTTTCAAGAGGGCGGCTCCGCACACGTGCGAGCCTCACAATGGACCACTCATAGCGTCCAGTTATCCATCGCCTCGACACATCAAAAAAATAGGGCCATCGGAATACCGAGGCCCTTTAATTGTGAAGGTCAAAAACCTCCAGAGGGGAACAGCTGATACGATGGACCTGGGAGGAAGCCATCGCGTGCATCAGCTATAGGCATACTGCCTAGATATTGTGCGATGCGCAAACAAGAATTGTGCAACGCACCTATGCAAAATGCGATGGTCTACCTAACACCCTCGAATTTGCGGTTGCTTACTGCGTTCAGCTTCTTCTCCACCGTAAGCCTGCAATGACGGCGAGCTACTCCCAGACCGGTGTGGACGGACCACCAGAGTTTGGTGTGCGGCGATGTATTCCGGATCAGCAAGATCTTTGAAGCTCGAGGCTGGGCTCATGGAGGCGTTCCATTCCCGCTCTTGATGGATGGCTTCCTGGTCCAGCCCCGGATCTCCGTCGATCAACCCGCTGCGGGGTCCGCTACGCAAGCGTGCGGCCACTCGGCTTTGCCTTCGCGGTGATCGCGACCGGTTCCGGACACTGACGGGAGCCATCGAGCGGGAACGGCCCGCTCCAAGATGGAGCCCTCCGATGAACACAGATCTCAACCTCGCACAGAACCACGCGTTCCAGCTCTCCCGCACCCTTATGGTCCCGGTCACGCTTTTCCGGTCCGGCGACGAGTTCGGCGTCCTTCCGAGCGACGAACTCGATGACGGCGAGGTCGAGACCATCGCGGAGTTCGATCCCTTCGCGTACGGGCCGGCTCATTGAGCCGGCATTTCCCTTCAGGTGCCGCTTGCGAGCTGCAGGCGGCAAGGGAAGCTTCGCCGCAGCTGGCACGGGCCCTTGGTTGCCACGGTGCAGATCTGCAGGTTGCCAGCCGCGCCCTTGCCCCCTTTGCTCTTCGCGGACCGTCGGAAACGGTCCCGCAAATTGCGGGAGAAATGAATCTGGAAAGAAGGGCGGCGCCAAGAGCGCCGGCAGAAGGATGGAGAAACAGAAACTGGAAGACCTACGGGATCGTGTCCCGTGCGCCGTCGTGCTGGAGCAGGCGGGGTTCGCGCTCGATCTGAAAGAAAGCACACGGCGGGCAATCAAATACCGGCGCGGCGGGGAGATTGTCATCGTCATACACGGCGGCACGGGATGGTTCGACCCGCTTTCCGAGGCCAAGGGCGATGTCTTCAGCCTCGTTCAGCATGTGGAGGGCTTCTCTTTTGTTGATGCTCTGAATCGTGTCGCGTCGCTGCTTGGGGTCGACTTGCAGGAGCCAGAGTGGCGACGCTCAGTGCGCGATACCGCTCCTGCAGCTTCCATCTGGGAGCGATGGGACGGTCGGCGAAGGCCATGGCGCGGGTCTATGACGTGGCGCTATCTTGCAACCGATCGCTACGTACCGCACAGGATCATCCGCGCGGCTATTGAGACCAATGTCCTGCGGGAAGGCCCATACGGCAGCATGTGGGCGGCCCATGTCGATGACGCTGGTGCCGTGACCGGCTGGGAAGAGCGCGGCCCGGACTGGCGGGGATTTTCGAAGGGCGGATCGAAGGTGCTGTTCCGTCTCGGCGCCAGATACGCCCTGCGCCTGTGCGTCACCGAAGCAGCGATCGACGCCATGAGCCTTGCCGCTTTCGAAGGGCTGCGCGATGGAAGCCTCTATCTCAGCACCGGCGGAGGCTGGTCGCCGACGACGGAGGTCGCACTCCGCAAGCTGGTCTCGTGTACTGGTGCGTTGCTCGTCGCGGCTACCGATGCCAACAGCCAGGGCGAGAATTTTGCCGGCCGCCTTCGCGACATTGCCGATGAAGCGGGCTGCGACTGGTTACGGCTGAAGCCGCCGGCCGACGACTGGAATGATGCGCTACGCGCTCGCGAGCAAGAGAGGAAAGAAAGAAGAATGGAAAGAGAGAGGGGAGGCGTGCCGCATGCCCGCCGGCCTCGTCAAGGGTAAAGCTTCGCCCGGCTATGCCGGCCCTTGACCCGCCCGGACGGAGAGGCGGCCTGGAAGGAGGTGTCAGGAAGGACTGAAGAAAAGATGGCGACCATGAGGATCCGCCGCGTCTCAGTCCGGACGAGGCTGAAGGAGCCCGATCATGACCCTCTCTCCCATCCGCAAAATCTATCAAGGCATCGCCGACCGCCATCAGATGTTCCACATGTTCGACCGTCACGCGCAACGCCCGAACCGATGGGACGGCGACGACAGTGCGCTTTACGCTGGCGAGTGGTTCGAGATTGATGAGGCGTCCAGCGACTATATGCTCGACGTTCTGCCGCCACTGTGGATCCGTGGCGAGATGTTCGCGATGCGCGAATTTCTGACGGGCTCGATCACATCTGTCTTCTTCACCCTGTCGATCGATGGCCATGCCCGCCATTTCCACGGTTACTGCGACCTTGCCGATACCGGTTCGACCGAGCGCATGCGGGCCGCCATCATCGAGCGGGAGACCCGCCCGGTGCGGGCGATGACACGCGAGGAGCGCCTCGAGCATATTTGGTCTAGCACGGCCGACGGGTATCGCGGTTACTCCCACTTCCAGTTTCCAGCTCCTAAGCGCGGCAGGCGGTACATCCGGATGTTCGGGAGTGGCGCGATCAACGTCAAGCTGCTCGAGGATCTGACCGACGCGGAGATCGCGTCCAAGCTGCCGGTGCATCTGCGCTATCTGCCTGACGCGATTGCAGCGTGACGGAGACGTGACATGTTCACTTTCTCTGTGACCAATATTGCCGCCGTGCTGGCGCGTGGCCGCGCTGACGCGGACGCAAATGGGGGATATCGCGTACCTTATCAGGGGATATCCCCCGATAGCGATGCTCGCGCCGGCCTATGGGTGGTTGGAGACGAGGGCGTATACGTGATGTCAAACGGCAAGCTGGCCGAAAACCAACGTGCGCTCGTCGTCTATGCCGACGAGTGCAATCCGAACAACAATCCCGACTACTGGCATTACAAGCGACAGTATTTCGGGGTGATGATGGTGTCGAGTTTCTCGACGCCACCGAACTCGACCGGCTGATCACAGCTGCGCCCGATGCAACGCATATCCGCATCGTCATGGACGACAGTTCCATGTCCATCGAACTGATCCGCTGACACGACCCGTCGCGGTCGCTCTTCCAACATTCTGGCGAACCTCTCTCGTCCACCCGGGGTCGGGCGATGGCGCCTGCTCGTTTCCAAGGAGGCACTTGATGAGCAACGATCCCTTCACCCTTGATATGTTCGGCAATACCGCTTTTTCGCCAGGGCTTGGACTTGGCATCACCGCTTTCGGAAGCTTCGCGCCAGAGGCGGCCAACGACGATGACCCTGAACCGACACCACCCGCGCCCGCCCCAGCCATGCGGTCCACTTCCTCCTCCTCCCCTGTGACCCGCAAACAGGGCAACGTCGCGAACTTCTATTTCGAGGACGGTGAGGATCGCGGTCTGGCCGCCTCGTGGAAGGAGCGCGCCCGGATCAACGTCGCTGCTATCCTTTCCGCCAACGAGCTCGAAAAGCTCGCCATTTCCGCGACACGCGAGCAACAGAAACGTTTGATCCGCTTCACCGGCTTCGGCGCCGGCGAGCTTGCCAACGGCATGTTCCGTCGGCCCGGCGACGTTGACTTCCGCGACGGCTGGGACGATCTCGGCGCGTCGTTGGAAACCGCCGTGTCGGATGGCGATTACGGCAGCCTGGCTCGCTGCACCCAATATGCCCATTTTACCCCGGAGTTCATCATCCGGGCGATCTGGGCGGGCTTGCAGCGCATGGGCTGGTGCGGCGGCCGGGTGCTGGAGCCGGGCATCGGCACGGGGCTGTTTCCGGCATTGATGCCGGAGGTCTTCCGGGATGCGGCTTACTTGACCGGGATCGAGCTCGATCCAGTCACAGCGCGTATCGTCCGGCTTCTTCAGCCAAAGGCGAGGATCATCACCGGTGACTTCGCCCGCACCGACCTCACGCCGATTTACGATCTTGCGATCGGCAATCCTCCCTTTTCCGATCGCAATGTCCGCTCAGACCGGCACTACCGATCGCTCGGCTTGCGCCTTCACGACTACTTCATCGCTCGGTCGATCGACCTTTTGAAACCCGGCGGTCTCGCCGCCTTCGTCACCAGCTCCGGGACAATGGATAAGGCTGACACGACCGCGCGCGAGCACATCGCCAGGTCCTCAGATCTGATCGCGGCGATCCGCCTGCCCGAAGGCAGCTTCCGTCGCGACGCCGGCACGGATGTCGTGGTCGATATCCTGTTCTTCCGCAAGCGCAAGGTCGGCGAGTCCGAGGGCGATCAGACCTGGCTCGACGTCGACGAAGTCCGTCCTTCCACCGAGGATGAAGGCGCAATTCGCGTCAATCGCTGGTTCGCGCGGCATCCCGACTTCGTCCTTGGCAACCATGCCCTGACCTCCGGCCCCTTTGGCGAAACCTACACCTGCCGCCCGCGCACCGGCGTCGATCTCGAAACCGCGATAAATGCCGCCGTCTCCCTTCTTCCGGAAGATTTCTATGACGGTGAGCCGACAAAGATCGACATCGATCTGGAAGACGAGCTCGGCCACATCATCGATCTTCGCCCCGACGGTTCGAAAGTCCGCGAGGGCAGCTTCTTCGTCGATACCAGGCACGGCTTGATGCAGATGGTCGACGGCTCTCCGGTTCCGATCAAGGTCCGCAAAAGCCGTTCTGCAGACGGTGTGCCGGAAAAACATATCCGGATCATCACCAAACTTATCCCGATCCGGGACGCGGTACGCGAAGTGCTGAAAGCCCAGGAGCAGGACCGGCCTTGGAAGGATCATCAGGTGCGGCTGCGCATCGCCTGGTCCTCCTTCGTGCGCGACTTCGGCCCGATCAATCATACCACCGTCTCGATCACGGAAGACGTGGAGACCGGAGAGGTCCGCGAGATCCATCGGCGGCCGAACCTGCAGCCATTCCTCGACGATCCCGATTGCTGGCTGGTGGCCTCCATCGAAGACTATGATCTCGAAACGGACACGGCAAAACCCGGCCCGATCTTTTCCGAACGCGTGATCTCGCCTCCAGCGCCTCCCGTCATCGCCAGCTCCGCTGATGCGCTCGCCGTGGTTCTGAACGAACGCGGTCGCGTCGATATTGACCATATCGCCGAGCTCCTGCATCGAGACGTGCAAGGTGTGATTGCCGATCTGGGCGATGCGATCTTTATCGATCCTGTCGACGGCTCATGGCAAACTTCCGATGCCTATCTGTCCGGTCCGGTCCGCACCAGGCTCGTTGAGGCGCAGGCAGCAGCGGAACTCGATCCGGCGTTCCAGCGTAACGTCCGCGCGCTTCAGGAAGTTCAACCGGCGGATCTGCGACCATCCGACATCACTGCCCGCCTCGGCGCGCCGTGGATCCCGGCCTCCGACGTCGTTGCCTTCGTCAAGGACATGATGGGGGCGGAAATCCGCATCCATCACATGCCGGAACTCGGCTCGTGGACGGTGGAAGCGCGGCAACTCGGTTACACCGGGGCCGGAACGTCGGAATGGGGCACCAGCCGACGTCATGCCGGCGAGTTGCTGGCTGACGCCCTGAACTCTCGCGTGCCGCAGATCTTCGACACGTTCAAGGATGAGGGCGGCGAGCGCCGGGTATTGAATGTCGTCGACACCGAAGCCGCCCGCGACAAGCTGCAGAAGATCAAGCAGTCTTTCCAGACATGGGTGTGGACCGACCCTGACAGAACCGACCGGTTGGCGCGCGACTATAATGACCGGTTCAACAACATCGCGCCTCGCAAGTTTGACGGGTCGCATCTCCAGCTACCGGGCGCCTCTGGCGCCTTTGTTCTTTACGGTCACCAGAAGCGCGGCATATGGCGGATCATCTCGTCCGGTTCCACCTATCTCGCCCATGCCGTTGGCGCCGGCAAGACGATGACGATGGCGGCTGCGATCATGGAGCAGCGCCGGCTAGGCCTGATCGCCAAGGCGATGCTGGTCGTTCCCGGCCACTGCCTTGCGCAGGCGGCCCGTGAATTCCTGGCGCTCTATCCCTCGGCCAACATCCTGGTCGCCGACGAGACGAATTTTACCAGGGAAAAGCGCGCCCGCTTCCTTAGTCGCGCGGCGACGGCGGTGTGGGATGCGATCATTATCACCCATTCCGCCTTCAAATTCATCGGCGTGCCCTCGGCCTTCGAGCAGCAGATGATCCAGGACGAGTTGCAACTCTATGAGGATCTGCTGACGCGGGTCGAGAGCGACGACCGTGTCTCACGCAAGCGCCTCGAGCGGTTGAAAGAGGGGTTGGAAGAACGTCTTCAGGCGCTCTCGACCCGCAAGGACGATCTCCTGACCATCTCCGAAGTCGGCGTCGACCAGATTGTCGTTGACGAGGCGCAGGAATTCCGCAAGCTCTCCTTCGCGACCAACATGTCGACGCTGAAGGGGATCGATCCCAACGGCTCGCAAAAGGCCTGGGACCTCTATGTGAAGAGCCGTTACATCGAGAGGAAGAACCCCGGGCGGGCGCTGGTGCTCGCCTCCGGAACGCCAATCACCAATACGCTCGGAGAGATGTTCTCGATCCAGCGCCTGCTCGGCTACCACGCCCTGCACGAGCGCGGTTTGCATGAGTTCGACGCCTGGGCCTCGAACTTCGGCGACGAGAAGACCGAGCTGGAGCTTCAGCCCTCGGGCAAATACAAGCCTGTCAGCCGGTTCGCCTCCTTCGTGAACATCCCCGAGTTGATTGCCATGTTCCGCGCCTTCGCTGACGTGGTGATGCCGGAGGATTTGCGGCAATACGTCAAGGTGCCGGACATCGCCACCGGCAAGCGGCAGATCCTCACCGCCGCACCGACGCCGGCATTCAAGACCTATCAGCGGATCCTCGAAACCCGCATCAAGGCGATCGAACAGCGTGAGGGACCGGCACAGCCCGGTGATGACATCCTGCTTTCCGTCATCACCGACGGCCGGCATGCGGCGATCGACCTGCGTCTCGTCATGCCGGCAATGGACGACGAGCCGGATAACAAGCTCAACCTGCTGGTCCGCAATGCTCACCGGATCTGGAAAGAGACGGAAGAGAACACGTATGTCCGTCCGGATGGCAAGCCGTTCGAGCTTTCCGGCGCCGCGCAGATGATCTTCTCCGATCTCGGCACGATCAATGTTGAGAAGACGCGCGGCTTCTCCGCCTATCGCTGGATCCGCGATGAGCTGATCCGAATGGGCGTGCCGGGTCCGGAAATCGCCTTCATGCAGGATTTCAAGAAGACCGAGGCCAAGCAACGCCTGTTCGGGGATGTCAGGGCCGGAAAGGTCCGCTTCCTGATCGGAAGTTCCGAGACGATGGGCACCGGCGTCAACGCCCAGCTTCGCCTGAAGGCACTCCATCACCTCGACGTGCCGTGGCTGCCGTCACAGATCGAGCAGCGCGAGGGGCGCATCGTCCGCCAGGGCAACCAGCATGATGAGGTCGATATTTTCGCCTATGCGACACAGGGCTCTCTCGACGCAACGATGTGGCAGAATAACGAGCGCAAGGCACGTTTCATCGCAGCAGCCCTCAGCGGCGACACCTCGATCCGCAGGCTGGAAGATCTCAATGAAGGCCAGGCCAACCAGTTCGCCATGGCAAAGGCGATCGCCAGTGGTGACGAGCGCCTGATGCAGAAGGCCGGTTTGGAGGCGGACATTGCCCGGTTGGAATGGTTGCGTGCCGCTCATGATGACGATCTCTTCGCGGTTCGACGTCAGATCCGCGACGCCGAGCGCGAGATCGAAACGGCGACCCGCCGCATCGCTGACATCGGCCAGGATATCGAGCGGCTTATTCCGACATCAGGCGATGCGTTCTCCATGATCGTGACCGGCAAAGCTTGCACCGAACGCAAGGATGCCGGCCGGGCGCTGATGAAGGAAATCCTCACCCTCGTCCAGCTGCAGCGGGAGGGCGAGATGCACATCGCCAGCATTGGCGGCTTCGATCTCGTCTACGTTGGCGAAAAGTTCGGTCGTGGTGACATTTACCATTACCAGACGTTGCTGCAGCGCACCGGCGCCGAATATGAGATCGAGCTTCCGGTAACCGTAACGCCGCTCGGGGCGATCTCCCGCCTTGAGCGCGCGCTCGATGGGTTCGAGGAGGAGAGGAGCCGGTATCATCAGCGACTGGGAGACTACCGCTGCAGGCTGGCGTCTTACCAATCGCGGCAGGGTGGTGAGTTCGCCTTCGCCGGTGAGTTGGCGGACAAGCGAAAGGCGCTGCGGGAGGTTGAGGAGGCATTGGCGCAGTCCGCCAGTGGTGACGCTGAGGCAGAAAAGGAGGCGGCTTGAGCGTCATTGTAATTGAGTCGCGAAAATGGCCATCCGCCGCGAAGGAGATGGCCATTTTCTTTGTTCTTCCCGCGTTTTGGCAACCATTCGCCGCGGTCTTGTCGAAGAGCGAAAGCTATTTATCCACCTGATATAGAGTTGGATCCACGAGATTGATCTTCTCGCCTGGTTTGAAGCCAAAGACCTTCTCGAACTTTTCAGGCCCGAGCAGCAGCGCTGCTTCTTCCAGCAAGTGCTGGTTTCGAGAATTCAAGTATTCGGGTGGCGGTGGCAATGACGCGGGCATCCTCTGCGCCGCGAACATTTGCACCTCGCTTCTCAACGATAGCAACCGGTTCAATAGCTCAGGCTCGTCAGCCAAAACCTTGCTCGCATGTTTGGTGAAATCGTCAGGTTCTTGCATCGGTGCACCTCCGCTCGGGCTTTGACCCCCTCCGACTGGCCTCGGCCCGGTCCATGTCCCAGACACCGAGAGCGCTTTTGAAGAGGCGCCGCAGCTTGCGATTTTCGCCGCCCATGCCGCGTGCTGAAGGCCATATGTCCCGTAGATGAAAGTGCTCGCTGCGTAGCCTCGAGCGCCAGACACCGTCAAGGGCGCGACCTTTCCAAGTCCTGTAGCGTACAAGACCTGATTGGCGAGTTGATGGCAAACCCCGTCAACGCCATAGGTGAATATTGTACCACGGGCTCCTGGTACAGTTCGCGAGTCCGCGTTGGGCGTGACAAGGCAACTGGCGAAAGCGAGGCTTCCGCGCTGGGAGCCGAGCGCACCCGTCGGATTACCCGGTATCTTTCCTGCCGGGTGATAACTTCCCCAGCAAAACCAATAGAATTTCTTAGCCGCTATCACATCGGCGATTTTTGGATAGCTGTTTTTCTGATTGTCGAAGTTGGTGACCCAGGTGTGGTCGACGGGCGATCCGTTCACGAACGCCGGCACGGCCCACGCATATAAGGTTGTGCTCGCGGCTGCCATTTCCCACCCTCCCCAGAAAAGTCCCCCGACATGCTGGATGATCCTGCCATGTTCGGTTGAAATCAAGATGGGCGAATAGAAAAGGGAAAGAAAACCTAAAATAGAAATTTGATCGCAGATCGTTCATGCCGGTGTCGCTTCGCTCAACCGCCCCCTCCGCAACCCGGCCCGTCGTTCTCGCAAGGCCTTGCCTCGCTCGCCCTGACGGCCAGGGCCGCTCGGGCACAGTTGCACCGGCCCGTCCGCTCCGCGCTCCGGGAAGTGTCTTCGGAAAGAACTGAAGACGGATAAGAGCTGGCATAGGGCCGGCTCGGCAATCCCGGAAGGAGCCAATCTCATGCAGATCCTCAAACTCGATCCCCGCGCCCTCAAGGACAATCCTGACGATACCCGTCGCTCGAAATCGTCTCCGCAGTCCGATGCGCTGCTGCTTGCGACGGTGAAGGCGGTCGGCATCATCCAACCGCCGGTCATCTCCCCAGAAGTTGATGGCGGTAACGGTTATATCATCCAGGCTGGCCACCGCCGCGTGAAGCAGGCAATTGCCGCAAGGCTGGAAGAAATCACCGTTCTTGTCGTCGAGGCGGCCAACGACAATGGTGCCATGCGCTCCATGGTGGAGAACATCGCGCGTGAACCGCTCAATCCCGTCGACCAATGGCGCGGCATCGAACGCCTCGTCGCTCTCGGCTGGAGCGAGGAAGCCATCGGCGTGGCGCTTGCGCTTCCGGTCCGCCAGATCAGGAAGCTTCGGCTTCTGGCGAACGTCCTGCCTTCCATGCTCGACCACATGGCGCTCGGCGACATGCCGAACGAGCAGCAGCTTCGAACGATCGCGGCCGCCTCGCTCGACGAGCAGAAAGAGGTGTGGAAGGCGCACAAGCCGAAGAAGACCGAGCGGGCCGACTGGTACAATATTTCGCGGGCGCTCTCGAAGACCCGCATGTTCGCCAAGGATGCGAGCTTCGGTGACGATCTCGCGAGTGCCTATGGCGTCGAATGGGTCGAGGATCTGTTTGCTCCGGCCGACCAGGACAGCCGCTACACGACCAATGTTGAGGCCTTCCTTGGTGCGCAGCAGGAATGGATGACGAACAACCTTCCCAAGAAGGGCGCCATCATCGAGGTCAACAATTGGGGCCAGCCTGAACTGCCGAAGAAGGCGGAGCGGGTTTACGGCAAGCCGTCGAAGTCCGACCACGTCGGCATGTATCTCGACCGTGACGGCAAGGTGCAGTCGGTCGCATACCGCTTGCCCGAGGAAAAGAAGAGGGCGAAGGGCAATTCGTCTACGACGGACGGCACCGACGGCCTCGACAATGGCGCGATCGTCGATGCACCGAAGTCCCGGCCGGACGTGACCCAGAAGGGCCAGGACATGATTGGCGACTTCCGCACCGATGCCCTGCACGAAGCGCTTGGCCGCGCGCCGATCGAGGACGACACGCTGATGGCGTTGCTCGTGCTCGCCTTCGCCGGCCTGAACGTCCGCGTCGACTCCGGCGCCATCGACACCGTGTTCGGATCGAAGCGGTTCAAGCGCCATGCCGCCCGGCTGATCGGCGAAGACGGCAAACTTGCCTTCGACGGGGAGACGCTGCGTGTGGCCGCGCGCTCCATGCTGATCGACGTGCTGTCGTGCAGGCGCGGCATGTCGAACAGCGGGGTCGCTTCTCGCATCGCGGGTGACGCTATCGGCGCCGACAGCTTCCTGCCGAACATGGGTTCGGAGGACTTCCTGTTGTGCCTGTCTCGCCAGGCGATGGAGGCTGCTGCGAAAGAAGCCAACGTCCTCCCGCGTCAGAAGGTGCGGGAAACGCGCGCGGCTCTCATCGATCACTTCAAGGAAGAACGGTTCGTCCATGCGTCGGCGCTCTTCGCACCCGACCCGCAGGACATCGCAGATCTGATCAAGGCTGGAGTGGTCATCGATGAGGACAACGCAGACGCTCACATCGGTGACGACCACGCCGAGAGCGACGCCGCGGAAGATGCAGCCGTCGATGAGCCGACGGTTGATGAGGATGATGGCCTGGCTGCACCCGAAGGCGACCTTCCGGCCGGCGACACGTCTGACGACGCGCCCGAGGCCGTCGATTCTGACGAAGAGCAGGACGCATACGGGATCGCGGCCGAGTAGGCGCGTCGCTCACCTCCCCTTCCGAATGAACAGCCGCCGCCAATGAAGAGCACTGGCGGCGGTTTTGTTTTCAAACCATCAAATTCACGGAGATCAACATGTCGGCACATCTCGCATTTCTGGCCCCAATCGGTTCCATCCTGGCATGGTCTGACGGCCAGCCACGTCCGCCTGAACGCCATCGCAAGAAACTGTCAACCTGGCAGACGAACAACAGCAGCGGCCGGCTAATCCGAAGGGATGATCAACGTGATGGCGGCCACTTCGTCCTTCCGCCCAGCTTCACTCTGCATGAAGGTGACTATGGCGGCGGCGGTGTGATCGCGATCCGCGTCCATCGCAAGTTTTCGCTGGACACCAGCCTGATGTTCACCCTCGTCAAACGCCCGCCGGTCGGCAGTTGCCGCGTCTTCGACCGTCCCGGCGACTATGCCAAGCTTGTTCACTTGGCAAGCCGTCAGGCTGCGGAGCACTGGTGGACGACCCATAGCTATCCTTCCGCCGTTCGTCAGGATGTCACAGCCGATGAAATCGCCGCCGATGTCGTGGAAGGGAGGGCCGCCGCATGATTTCGCCATACAATCAACAGGCGGAATTGCGCCGAAGGAAGACGCTCTCCGGCAAACGCGTCATCAGCTCGCGATGATCGAGCGTCAGATTACCGCCAGGATGACAGCGCTGATCCCGCAACTGGGCCGGCGCAGATCCGGCTATCGTCGTGGCAGGCCGCACGAGTCGAAGGCCTTCCTGGCCCGCTATCGTTCCAATCTTGCCGCGATGACCGCAGAGCGTCAGCCGGAGATCGACGCGCTCTCACGCAAACTCGCGCGTCAGGAGGATGCGATCGCATCATTGCGCGCGCTCTGGTCTGCGGGTCTGATCGAGCCGGACTGCAGGGAGCTGAAACGATCGGAGGTCCTGACTGTCGAACAGGGGCGGGCGGGATGACGGAGATCTGGCGCGTAGCTTGCGTGACTTCCTTTTCGGCTTCGGCATCCGGGATCAGCCTCTGGCTGTTCCGTCCTTCGGTTTCGTGCGGTCTGAACCAGCGCCCGTCCGGTTCAAGGCCGCTGTCGCGCCGCGGGGCGGCCGGTCATGCCGCTCGTCGCAAAGCAGGCACGCGGACTGCTCAGGGCTTTTGCCCCGCTTGCCCGCGCACCGGCTTTTCTCGATCTGGCCTGCCCGGACCCTGAACCGCCCGGCTTGCGCCGGTTCCTTTCGACCGCACCGAAGGACAGAACGGCCAAGGGGCCGAACGCTTCGGACAAACCGAAAAGGAAGCCATCATGGCAAAGCCCGCAACCTCTCCCCGACAAGCAGCCCGTGTCGTCCAGCTCCGCAAGGGCGCCACCATCGAAATGGTCCGCCTGACATGCCCCGATGAACCGCAGGCGCTGCGGATCGCCGAAAGCTTCGGAACCGTCATCCTCGACAGCGACGGCATCCTCGACATGCACGAACGCCTGATCGTCGAGACCGCAACCGGCCTCTCCGATGGTCTTGGTGAACGAGCGATGCAGATCCATCTCCAGCGCATCGTCGGCGCCTATGTCGGATCGGCCCATGGCGCGGGCCAATTCTACAGCAAGGCCGTCACCGAAGCACGCGATGCGACCGCCAAGAGTGCCGCCGATGCCCGCGATGAGGATCTCGACGGTCCGGTCGGATACGACAGCACCGCCCAGCGCAAGCGTGAGTTCGCAGCTGACATGGGCATCCAGGCCCATGCGCTCCGGATGGCGGCTGAAGGCGCCGTCGCAGCCTACGAACAGATTGTCGGCGAACAGTGGAAACCTTTCGACCGGCCGGTCGACAATCCCGGCCAGACACTCGACCGCAAGGCGGCCGAAGCACAGATGGACGCTCTCGGCTGAGATTGATCCGGCGGAGTATCTAGCTCCGCCTTCTCCGTGACATGGCCGCCTCAACGTGAGGCGGCCTCTTTTCGTGTCACGGTCAGAGCGAAGCTCAACGCGAATAAGGAGCAAAAGCGAAAAACGACGGAGCGCCCTATCGCAGCCCCGTCCCGTTCGTCGGTCCTGCAGGAGCCGGTGGCAAGGCGCAACGGCTTCGCCGTCCTCCACTTAGGTTTCGGCCGTTCCGGTGCACATGCCCCCTGAACACTCCTGCTTTCGGCCCTCCGCGACGGGGCCGCGATAAGCGCGGCCTCCTGAAACGGAGGTTTGATAATGAGCAGGAAAACAGCAAACACGCGGACCGACATTTACGCACGGATCACCGACAGGATTGTCGCCGATCTGGAAAAAGGCGTGAGGCCATGGGTGCAGCCGTGGAGCGCGGCCAATTTGTCCGGCCGGGTGAGCCGGCCGCTTCGCCACAACGGACAACCCTATACCGGCCTCAATGTTCTCTTGCTCTGGTCGGAGAGCGTTGCCAGCGGTTTCGATTCAGTGACGTGGATGACGCTGCGCCAGGCGAATGAACTCGGTGCCCATGTGCGAAAGGGCGAAACCGGTGCCACCGTCGTTTATGCCAGCCGCTTCACCAAAACCGAGACGAATGCGGGCGGTGACGCGGTCGAGCGCGATATCCCCTTCTTGAAAGCGTACACCGTTTTCAATTGCGATCAGATCGATGGCCTTGCCGATCATTATTACAGTCGCCCCGAACCGATCGCGAAACCGCTCGAGCGTATCGAGCACGCTGATCGCTTCTTCGACAATACAGGTGCTGTCGTTCGCTATGGCGGTGACAAGGCCTATTATTCTCCCGTCTCCGACCACATCCAGTTACCACGCCCCGAACAATTCCGGGACATGGCGTCTTTCGTTGCCACGAGAGCGCACGAAACCTTGCATTGGGTCGGCGGTCCCGCCCGGCTGAACAGGGACCTCAGCCGCTACCACAAGGATCGGCGAGAAAGGGCATTCGAAGAGATGCTCGTGGAGCTCGGGGCAGCGATGATCTGCGCCGATCTGGGTATCGTGCCGGAACTGGAGCCTCGCCCCGATCACGCCGCCTATATCCAGAGCTGGGCCGAAATCCTCGGCTCCGACAAGAGGGCGATCTTCAATGCGGCCGCGCATGCACAGCGCGCCGTTGCCTATCTCCATGATCTCCAGCCGCAGGCGGCTTCCGGTCAGGAGGCGGCCTGATGCTCCAGATGTCAAACTCTGCAGGGCAGGGCGCGCCCTCGCGGATCCGGCTACGTGCACTTTCGCTCGGCGCCGGTGTCCAGTCCGCCACCATGGCGCTGATGGCAGCGCATGGTGAGATCGGACCGATGCCCGATTGCGCGATCTTCGCCGATACCGGCTGGGAGCCAAAAGCTGTCTACGAACATCTCGAATGGCTGAGGTCGCCGAATGTTCTTCCGTTCCCGGTCCATATTTTCTCGGCTGGAAGCATTCGCGACAATCTCATGGACGCCGCAGCCGGCAAGCGCTGGGCTTCCATTCCGACCTTTGCAAAGACAGTGATGCCGGCCGGGACTAAGCGCCCGGTTCTGGATCAGGACGACGATGGTGAACTCGTCCAGATCGGGTCCCGCGCGACATCGCGTGATACCGTGTCAACCGGCATGATGCGCCGGGCCTGCACCACCGATTTCAAGATCGTGCCGATTCGGCGGAAGGTCCGGGAGTTAGTGGGCCTAACGCGCAAGCGGTCGCCGGATCATGCGGTCGCCGAACAGTGGATCGGGATTTCGACAGATGAGGCCAGCCGGATAAAACCCTCGTTCGAGGATTGGCAGATCAATCGTTGGCCGTTGATAGAACAGCGCATGAGCAGGCGCGATTGCCTGGCCTGGTTGCGCAAAAATGACTATCCGACGCCCCCGAAGTCCGCCTGCATTGGATGCCCTTTTCACGACAACGGACGTCGGCGTCACATGCGCGATCATGATCCGGAAGCCTGGGCAGACGCGGTAATAGTCGATCGAGCACTGCGGACCGGCATTCGACGCATCCGTGGCGAGGTTTATCTTCATCGCTCATGCGTTCCGCTTGATGCAGCCGACCTGTCGACGGCCGCCGAACACGGCCAACTCGATCTCTAGCCCATCGAATGCGAAGGAATGTGTGGGGTCTAAGGCAGCGTTCTTGCGCTGCGGCAACGGCTGACCGCGCCATTTGGAGCGGAAGGTGTGCCGCCATACTGCGGAACTCTGCTGTAAAACGCGCCGGCACAGTCCGTCCCTGTCGTGCGCACACTTTCCGTGGCGGCCAGCAGGTGCGGTGTGGGCCTGAGGGCAAGTGATTGCAGCATAGCCGAGGAGCTCGCCGGTTGAGGGGAGATACCATCCACTCGACGATGGCTCGACTGTCCGAACGTTCGCTTGTGCAGAGTTGCCGACCAGCGATGGCATCGAAGGGATTGCTTGCCCCATACCCTAGGCGTGGTGTGAGCATGGTGCCAAAATCGATTGTGCAAGCGGCGCGGTGGTGGTGAGTACGCCGATAATTTTTGCGGCATGTCGTGATCCATCCGGTTGAGGCTGGCCACACCAACGCAGACCTCGATGGATCTGGTGTGACCGAAGGACGCCTTCGTCTCGATCGCCCTGACCGCAACGGCCGTCCGCAACTTTCTTCCCCTGCGAACAGGTTCGCATTCCTCGCGAGCCAAGAAAGCGGCTCCCGGCCGTTCTCCACGTACGTTCCGGCCCAAGGGTGCGGCGTCGACGCCCCCGGTCTTAACACCGTCATCGAGGACGCGATAGGCGCGGCCCGAGCAAACCGGAAAAGGAACACGACAATGGCAGTCATCGGCGAATTCACCACCAACGGCAACAACTCCATCATCGGCAACGTGCGAACCCTCACCGTCAGCATGAAGGCCCGCTTGAACCCGATCGAACGCGTCTCGCGCGACGCCCCGGATTTCCGCATCACCGCCGGCAACGGCGTCGAGGTCGGCGCAGGCTGGAAGGCGGTCTCCAACGACGGCGAGGAATACATCTCGGTCAAGCTGGACGACCCGAGCTTCAACGCCCCGATCACCGCCGCCCTTTGGCCGAGCGAGAAGGAAGGCGAATACGCCCTCATCTGGAACCGCCCGAAGCGGGAGGCCTGATCACCGCAACGAGCTCCGCCGCAAGGCGGGGCTCTTCTTCCTTTCCCATGATTAAGCCGGAGGCGGGTATCGAGCCCGCCTCCGGCTTTTTAGGTGCCATACGGGGAGGATGTAAGCTGCTCAGTTCGTCCAAGGGTGCCATGGCGAACCGAAGGCGTCCAGCACGAGCGGCGCCTCCAATTTGCTCCTGCCGCCGATGGCGGCCTCCGCAAATCGGTTCCTCCACTCGCCGCCTCCGGCGGTCGCGTCCCGCGATGCTGGACCCCTCCGCCTCGCCATGACCCGCGACGTCGTCTTTCACAAACGTCAAGGAGACGACGATGACGATTTCTCTCGAAATGCAACGCGAAGAACTCCAGGCCGAACTCAGGAATGCTTGCGATCCGGCGGAGCGTCGCCAGATTGCGGCGGAACTGGAGATGGTGCAGGCGGAGCTTGCAGCGATCGAGGCCGAGCAGGACGGCCGCACTAGCTCGGAGCCTCCTTTCTAGGAGGCTCTATTCTGCGTTCCCTATGCGGCTCTTCTGCCTTAGCCGTTCAGCGCGTCCTTGACTGCCTTGCCGGGCGTGAACGTCAGCTTCTTCGAAGCTGCGATCTTGATTGTGGCGCCGGTTGCCGGGTTACGGCCTTCACGTTCCGGCGTGTCCTTCAGCTTAAACTTTCCGAACGAGGGGATCGACGTTTCTGCGCCAGCAAGCGCTGCGTCGGTGATCTGTTTGAAGACGCTTTCGACGATCGTCTTGGCCTGCGCCTTGGTTAAGCTCTGCTCGGCTGCGATCTTGTCGGCGATTTCGTTGGTCGTGGTCATGAACGACGGGCCTCTTTCGGTTTTCGATCCTTCAGCTTTGACAATGAAGATGTGGCGAAGAAAGGGGCAGAAAGGCAGGAATTTCGGCGATGTACGCGAAAACCACAGGAAAAGCAGGAGGGCCGTCGATTAACCCGGTTATTCGGCGCTGCCCGCATCCCGATACCCTCGTCGTCTCTTCGTTCGTTCAAGACGCAAGAGTGCCATGTTCGCATCGTCCGGATGATCGAAGGTCTCCATCATCGTCTGGCCACCCGCTCCGATCCGGCCCCAGTTGCGGATCACCGAAACACCACCGAACAGTGTCGGCTGGATCGCAATCCCGTAGAAGCGCCGCATGTTCTGCGCCGCATCGATACGGTGAAGATGAACCTGGCAGGTCTCCTTGTTTCCCATGCTCTCATTGTCGCTGTCCCGGCAGGCAGCGTCCAACGAGTTATATGAATCGATCCGGTGTCACCGATTCATCGTCGTGATGATTTCAAATGAAAGATTGGGCGAGGCGGCTTCGCCGGACGGCTCTATGCGCAGGCGCACCGAACCCGCGCCGCGGTTTCGTCCGATCCCGATTACGATCCATCTCGCATGGCCGGCAATGCCGGCATCTTTGGTATCACGATCCATCATGCGCGCACCAGTCGCGCCTTGGCCCATTCCATCTACGTGCTAATCCCTCCTGCACCAGCATTACGCCCAGCGATTTTCCATGCCGTGTCACCGTCCTGAGTTTTCGACCAAATCGATCCGTATCGCGCCACCCGGCAACGAGCGTGAAGCTTCCCCCATTCAACAGTTCCAGCAATCTGTCACGGGAGGCTTCGCCGATAGACCTTTCGTCGCGGCAGTGAGGGGAGAAGATTTCCGGCGCATCGATATCGGCGATTCTGATCTTTTCACTCCGAAACCAGATCGTATCGCCGTCGACAACGCAATTCACGCGGCTCGTTTCATCGCAAAGAGCAAACCGTGCAGCTAACGCATCTTCGATCGTCGGCTGGAACGAGGGGTGCGAACTTGTCGGGAAGCCGTGCGACATCTCTGGCGCCCCTGGTCCGTATGGCAAGCGGCCGATCACCAGAACGACGACGAACGCCGTGGCCAAAATGATGAGAGCCAAGCGGCGCAAGGTCACGCTTTTTTCTCCGGCTGAAACCTGTTTTCCCCGACACAGGCACTCATATCGTCACGTCGAAACCATATCGCGCGGCCGCAGCGGAGCGGCGGATTTCCCGAGGTGAACACAATCTGCTCATCACCGCGCATACGCAGCACTTCGTGCGGCAGTATGAGTGGGCGGCGGCTGAGCTGTTTCGATCGCGAGCGCGACGATCCTTTCATGCCGCTCGATCGGTTAGTCTGGTCGACCTCGACCGTGGTATCGCCGCAGCGCTTCGAGATGTAATCCGCTGTGTCGGGATCGTTGATGGCCGCAAACGAAATCCATGAGGCGCTCTCAAACCATTTGCTGGTCGCGTCGCGGCCGCCATAGGCTTCACGCGTCTGGCCGAGCGACTGGAAGATCATCGTCAGCGTGATGCCGTATTTGCGGCCGGCGTCGCGGGCGGTTTCGAGGATTCGCAGGTAGCCGAGGCGCGCGACCTCATCGAGCAGGAAGAGGGTGCGATCCTTCACATTGCCATTGCGGTTGTAGATCGCGTTGAGCAGCGAGCCAATAACGACGCGCGCCAGCCCCGGATGGGCTTCCAGAACCTTTAGATCGAGTGCAATGAAGATGTCCGTTCTGCCGTCTGCGAGATCGTCGGTGGAGAAACTGCTTCCCGAGACGAGACCAGCATAATTCGGATAGGACAGCCAATGGGTTTCCTTCACCGCATTGGCGTAGACACCGGAAAACGTCTCCGGCGTCATGTTCACGAAGACCGACACGTTCTCCTTCACAAAGTCGGACTCCGAGCCTTCATAGATCTTCGTCAGACGCGCCCGCAGCTTCGGTTCCGGCTCCGACAGATTGGCGCGAACCTGGCGCAGGGTCTGGTCTTTTTCCTCCGTGTGACCTGACAGGCAGACATCGGCAATCAGTGCCGTCAGAAGCTGCATGGCCGACGCCCGGAAGAAATCGTCACGCGCGGACGCGGTGCGAGGATTGTCGGTCATGATCCACGTGGCGACGGCGACGATATCCTCTTCCTTCGTATTGCCGTGTCGGCCGATCCAGTCGAGCGCGTTGAAGCCGACACCGCCTGCCGTCGGATCAAGCACTATGACTTTTCGGCCAGCTTGACGCCGGTGCTCGCTGACCATCGGCGCGACTTCGCTCGACGGATCGAGCACGACGAGGCCACCACCCCATTTGAGTGCGGTCGGGATCGTCACCGAGGTCGTCTTGAAACCGCCGGAGCCGGCAAAGACGATGCCATGCGACGAGCCGAAGGAGCCGTCGAAACACAGCAGCCGCGATTTCCCGCCCACACCCCAGCTTTGTTTCTCATCGGCTCGAAACGAGATAGTGGCAACGCTGTCGCGATCAACGCGATAGCGCTCGCCGATGACGATGCCGCCGGCGTCTGGAAACAACTTTTCAGCCTCCCGCATCTTCATCCAGTCAGCCTCGCCATGCACGGCGCGCTTGCCGCCAATCCGCTTTGGCGCTGAGGCCACGAAGGCAGCGTTGCCCCTGATCGCGACACGCAATGCGAACACGCCGCCGATGAGTGCGATGCCTGTGCCGGTCATCGTCGCTGGATCCACATAAGCCAGAACAGGTTGTCCTGCTGGAACGCGGCTGGAGATGCCGTTCAGGCGGATTGTCTCGCGCGCAATTGCGATGATGACGACCGCAGCACTTCCTGCCAGCACGCTCAGGCCGGCCGCCTTGATATTCGCCGAACCGTTGGCAGCGAACAGGGCAATCACGCCGATCGCGGCTGCCGCGATATAGGGCAGGGCGAGCCCGGCACGTCCCAGCATCAGCTTTGCTGGCACACTCGTGCCGAGCGCGGCCAGTCGATGTTCCATGCCTGATGTCAGGACCATCGCCGCGATCATGATCGCCGCCGGCATGATTACCAGGAGCAGCCTATTCGCCGTCATTGCCAAAGGCCTCCGCGCCGATTGCCGTCAGTCGGGATTTCTCCGCCTCGTCGCCCTTGAGCCGGCGCCCGGCGTCGATCAGCAGCCCGAGCAGAAGCGCACGCTTCTCGTAGCGCAGGCCGGCCTTGACGATCAGGCCGCCGAGTTCGATTTTTTCGCGCGTATCCTTCTTGCGCGCCTCTGATGTCGTTGCCTTCGACATGCGCTCAAACCTCGCCAGTCCCGCCCGCATCCGCGCCAGCTTGCTGCGTCGAGGACGGCTCACTGCTGGTCCGGCTGTCTCCGGTATTCTTCTTCCCGGTTGCAGTACCCTTTGTTCCCCCTTGGCCTCCGCGAAACCGTTTGGCGACGTCCTCCAGGGCTGCCTGAAGCTCGGCTTCGTCAATCTCGATTTCTCCAAGCCCGGCCTTGAGCGCGATGCGGCCGATGCGCTCGGCTTCGCGTGTCTCGGCCTGTTTCAGTTGATCCTGCAATCTGGCGATTTCTTCCCTGATCTTCGATGATGGCTTCTTCATTCCGTTTGCGTCTCCGTGAGGTTCTGGCGTTGCATTCGCGACGCCAGAATCCTTCCGGATGTCATGAAATGGAATGTGCAGATCTGCACATCGGCAACGCCGATGCTTTGGAGCATCATCCCGGCCGTTCCGAAGGAGCGGCTTCCAAGGGCGCAATTATACGTCGCAATGCGACGTGCTTGCTCAGCACCCTTGGCGGGGCCGCGTGGCGACCACCACTCCCGACGAACACAGTTCCAATCGGGAGTTTTTCGCGCCGTGGCTATTGCCCATTTCTCAGCCAGCATCGTCAGCCGCGGCTCAGGCCGCAGCGTGGTGCTGTCTGCGGCCTACCGGCACTGCGCGAAGATGGAATACGAACGCGAGGCCCGGACCATCGACTACACCCGCAAACAGGGGCTGCTGCATGAGGAGTTCGTGCTCCCTGCCGATGCCCCGCAATGGGCGCGCAGCCTTATTGCAGATCGCTCTGTTTCCAGCGCCGTCGAAGCCTTCTGGAACAGGGTTGAGGCTTTCGAGAAGCGCACCGATGCGCAGCTGGCGCGCGACCTCACCATCGCGCTTCCGTTTGAACTTACACCCGAGCAGAACATCGCCCTGGTCCGGGACTTTGTCGAGAAGCATATCCTTTCCAAGGGTATGGTTGCCGACTGGGTCTATCACGACAATCCCGGCAATCCGCACATTCACTTGATGACGACGTTGCGCCCTCTGGCCGAGGATGGTTTCGGGTCTAAGAAGGTCGCGGTCATCGGTGACGATGGTCAGCCGGTCCGCACCAAATCCGGCAAAATCCTCTACGAACTCTGGGCCGGCTCTACCGACGACTTCAATGTGCTTCGCGACGGCTGGTTCGAGAGGCTGAACCATCACCTGGCGCTGGGCGGCATCGATCTTCGCATCGACGGGCGCTCCTACGAAAAGCAGGGCATCGATCTCGAGCCGACCATCCATCTCGGCGTGGGCGCCAAGGCAATCGAGCGCAAGGCAGAGCAACAGGGTGTTCATCCGGAGCTGGAACGGATCGCGCTGAACGAAGAGCGCCGCTCGGAAAATACCCGCCGTATTGTCAAGAATCCCGCCATCGTGCTCGACCTGATCACACGGGAAAAGAGCGTCTTCGATGAGCGGGATGTCGCGAAAGTGCTGCATCGCTATGTCGACAATCCCGCTGTCTTCCAGCAGCTGATGTTGCGCATCATCCTAAATCCCGAGGTTCTCCGGCTTCAGCGCGACACGATCGACTTTGCGACCGGAGAGAAAGTGCCGGCGCGCTATTCAACACGGACGATGATCCGGCTGGAGTCGACGATGGCGCGGCAGGCGCTGTGGCTGTCGGGCAAGGAGACGCACGCCGTTTCCGCGAGCGTGGTGGATGCGGCGTTCCGGCGGCATGCGCGGCTTTCGGAGGAGCAGAAAACCGCGATCGAGCGGATCGCCGGACACGCCCGGATCGCGGCCGTCGTCGGACGCGCAGGCGCTGGCAAGACCACGATGATGAAGGCGGCACGCGAGGCCTGGGAACTGGCCGGATATCGGGTTGTCGGCGGCGCACTGGCCGGCAAGGCGGCCGAGGGTCTGGAGAAGGAAGCAGGCATTGTTTCCCGGACGCTGGCTTCCTGGGAACTGCGCTGGGATCGTGGTCGTGACGTGCTCGACAGCAAAACCGTTTTCGTCATGGACGAAGCCGGCATGGTGGCGTCGAAGCAGATGGCGGGGTTCATCGACGCGGTGGTTCGGGCAGGCGCCAAGATCGTTTTGGTCGGCGATCCCGAACAGCTTCAGCCGATCGAGGCGGGCGCCGCCTTCCGCGCCATCGTCGACCGTATCGGTTACGCCGAACTCGAGACGATCTATCGCCAGCGCGAGGACTGGATGCGCAAGGCGTCGCTCGATCTGGCGCGCGGCAATGTGGAGAAGGCGCTGAATGCCTACGGCGCGAACGCGAAGATCACTGGCGAACGGCTGAAGGACGAGGCCGTGACGAGCCTGATCACGGATTGGAACCACAGCTACGATCCGACGAAGACCACGCTGATCCTCGCGCATCTGCGCCGCGACGTTCGCATGTTGAACGTCATGGCGCGCGACAAGCTGGTCGAACGCGGCATTGTCGGTGAGGGTCACTCGTTCAAAACGGCTGACGGCATCCGCCAGTTCGACGCCGGTGACCAGATCGTCTTCCTGAAGAACGAGGGTTCGCTCGGCGTCAAGAACGGCATGATCGGTCATGTCGTCGAGGCCCTACCGAACCGCATCGTTGCTGTCGTCGGTGATGGCGATCAGCGCAGGCAGATTGTCGTCGAACAGCGGTTCTACAGCAATCTCGATCACGGCTATGCGACGACGATTCACAAGAGCCAGGGTGCCACTGTCGACCGAGTGAAAGTGCTGGCGTCGCTCTCGCTCGACCGGCATCTCACCTACGTGGCGATGACCCGCCATCGTGAGGATCTGCAGCTCTACTACGGGACCCGGTCCTTCGCCTTCAATGGTGGGCTTTCCAGAGTTCTTTCGCGAAAGAACGCCAAGGAGACGACGCTCGACTACGACCGTGGCAAGCTCTATCGCGAGGCGCTGCGCTTCGCTGAAAACCGCGGCCTGCATATTGTCCAGGTGGCGCGCACGTTGGTACGCGACCGGCTCGACTGGACGCTGAGACAGAAGGCCAAACTGACCGATCTCGGCCAGCGACTTGCCGCTTTTACCGAGCGCTTCGGCCTTGCCCAATCCCCCAAAACCCAGACGATGAAGGAGGCCGAACCCATGGTCGCAGGCATCAAGACATTCTCCGGCTCTGTTGCCGATACCGTTGGTGACCAGCTCGGCGCCGATCCCGCCCTGAAGCGCCAATGGGAGGAAGTGTCGGCGCGCTTCCGGTATGTCTTCGCCGACCCCGAAGCCGCCTTCCGCGCCATGAACTTTGATGTCGTTCTGGCCGATAAGGAGGCGGCGAAACAGGTCCTGCAGAAGCTTGAGGCAGAGCCGGCATCCATCGGACCGTTGAACGGCAAGACCGGTATCCTTGCCAGCAAGGCCGATCGGGAAGCGCGCCGCATTGCCGAGGTCAATGCTCCGGCGCTGAAGCGCGATCTTGAACAGTATTTTCGCATGCGCGAAATTGCGACGCAGAGACTGCAGATGGATGAACAGGCATTGCGCCAGCGGATCTCCATCGACATCCCGGCGCTGTCGCCGGCTGCGCGCGCCGTCCTCGAACGTGTGCGTGATGCGATCGATCGCAACGATCTGCCCGCGGCGATGGCTTATGCGCTCAGCAATCGCGAAACAAAGCTCGAAATCGACAGGTTCAACCAAGCTGTCACCGAACGTTTCGGCGAGCGCACACTGCTATCAAATGCGGCGCGTGAGCCGTCCGGAAAGCTCTACGAAAAACTCGCCGAGGGCATGCGCCCCGAGCAGAAGGCTCAGCTGAAGCAAGCATGGCCGGTCATGCGCACTGCCCAGCAGCTCGCGGCCCATGAACGCACCATCCAGTCGCTGCGCCAAGCAGAGGAACTGCGTCTCACCCAGCTTCAGTCGCCGGTGTTGAAGCAGTGAGGCGGCGGCGCGTTGTCATGTTTCTAGCAGGCTCCAGTATTGCCATAGGCGGTCTGGCGACGACCGCATACATGGGCGGCTATCGGCTGAACACGACGCCGAGCGAGCCGCTCGGGCTCTGGCGTATCGAGGCGCTACACCGCCCGGTCGAAGTCGGCGATCTCGTCTTTGTCTGTCCGCCCGTGACGGCCGCATTCGAGGAGGCGCGAGGTCGTGGATATTTGCGCCACGGGCTTTGCGTTGGCGGGCTGGCGCCGTTGATCAAGACAGTCGCCGGGCTCCCAGGCCAGCATGTCGAAATTACCGATCATGTCATCATCGATGACCGCGCTTTGCCAGCATCCAGCGTTCGGAGAACGGACGGAGAGGGAAGGCAAATCACACCCGATCCCGGTGGCGTCGTGCCGCCCGGAACCTTGTTTCTCCACTCTTCCTTTGCGAGCTCCTATGACTCTCGATATTTTGGCCCGGTTCCAGATGCGGGCCTTCTCGGCCTGGCGCGACCGGTACTCACCTTCGATCCGTAATCGCGGTGGCGACCATGTCTCTGATAACTGCAAGTCCATCCTGCTTCTCGCGGCCTCCATCGCTTGCGGCCTGATCGGCTGGAGCGGTGAGGTGCTTCTTCTTCCGGTCGCTATGGTCTTTCCAGCGCTCTGGGCGATGTCGCCGTTGCGTATGGTCGCAGCCTTCGTGTCGGCGGGGTATTTCCTCGCCGCCTCGCGTGGTCTGCCGCAGGGCGTCGCTAACTTCTACGCGGCCGATCTCTGGCCAGGCCTCCTGCTTTGGGTGGGCGCCTCCCTCTCATTCGTCGCCGTGCATGCGGCGGCCTGGACATTGCCGGTTAGGGGGCGACTGCTGAAGGGGCATCCGGAAAAAGGAAGGGCGGTGCGCTATCTGGCGGTGGGGGTGCTCACGGGGTTGCCGCCCTTCGGCATCACCGGATGGGCGCATCCGCTGACCGCGGCCGGCGTCTTGTTTCCGGGGTGGGGATGGTGGGGGCTCATCGCGACTGCAGCCGGCCTTCTCGTCATGACGACGCGAGTTTGGCCGGCTGCGGCCGTCACGCTTGGAGGATTCTGGCTCTGGTCCGCCGCAACATGGACGGAACCGAAACTACCGGACGGATGGAAAGCCGTCGACCTCGAACAGGGCCAGATGCTCGGACGCGACGGGTCGCTCGAGCAACACCGTGATCTGATTGCAACGGTGCGGGTTGCGGCGGCCGACGGAAGCCGTGTCTTCCTTCTCCCCGAAAGCGCGCTCGGCTTCTGGACGCCGACGGTTTCGCGGCTCTGGCAGGATGCAATTCGCGATCTCAATATCACCGTCCTTGCCGGCGCCGCGGTCGTCGATCCGCAAGGCTATGACAATGTCATGGTTGCGGTTTCGGCCGATGAGGTAAGGATCGTCTATCGTGAACGGATGCCCGTTCCGGTCTCTATGTGGCGGCCATGGCTTGCCTGGACAGGGCAGGGCGGCGGCGCTCGCGCCCATTTCTTCGAGAACACAGCCGTCGAGATCGGCAGCACCCGGATCGCGCCGCTGATCTGCTACGAGCAACTCATTCTTTGGCCGGTCGTGCAGTCGATGCTGCACCGCCCGAGCATCATCGTCGCAACCGGCAACGGCTGGTGGACCAAGGGCACGTCCATCGTCTCCATCCAGAAGGCGAGCACCGTCGCCTGGGCGAAGCTCTTCGATCTGCCCGTCGTCATGGCTTTCAACACTTGAAAGGGAAACCGGGATGGTCGACGCCGCCCTCATCCAACAATGCGCAGATCCCGGCCTGAAACCGGCGATCGTCGAGCAGTTCGTCGAGCGGGCAGGATCGCAGGATCCGCTTGCCGTCACGGTCCGATCCGGAAACCGCGTCGTTCTTGTGCCGAAACCGACGACCTCGGACGAGGCCATGGCACTGATCCGCCACAACATTGGTCGCAACACCATTCGGGTCGGGATCACCCAGTATCCGGCCGGTCTCGGCATTATGGAGGCGGGCGAACTCAAGCCGGACATCGTCGACGCCTGCGCTAATCTGAAAATGGGGACGGCCTTATTCGCCAAGGTCTATCGCGTCGTCTCCAAGTGGTACGGCAATCCGACCGGAGAGGAAGCCACGTCAGCAGTGTTCGAGGACGCAGTCATCGCCTGGCAGACCGGATATTTCGAGGGGACGGCGGTGTTTCGGACGCCGGACCCCGGTGAGGTCAAACCGCCTGAACCTGACAGGGAGCATCCTGCGAGCGATGCTGTTGAGCAGTCAGCAGATTCTGCCGGAGAGGAAGTGAGTGATCCTGCCAGGGATGAGGCCAGCGGCGGCGATCCGAACAAGGCGGGCATCCGTGTCGATCTTTCCGGAATTGGTGCTGAATGACATTGATATTCGCGAAACTCACCGCGCGACTCCCTTGATCATGTGCATGTTTGCACTGGCGAATTCAGCTTCCGCCATCTATAAGGGCGGATAGGGCAGTACGCGCTGCCCCGAGGTGTGGAAACCTCTATCTGGCGGTTGGTGCTGGCCGTTGCAGCACCAGAATCCTCTGACCGATTGGCCGGGGGCCTGTGACGTATGTCCAGGTGCTCCGGTACTAAAGGTCGCAGGACTGTCCAGGTACAGTTTCCAACCCCCGGCTTGGGATCAGGGATTAACGTTTGCGGGGGCGCACCGCGGACAAGCCGGAGACGAAATCGAATGACACCGGACGCGCCGAAATCGGAAGATAAACTGGAAATGCGTCCCGTGTATGGGCTGACGCAGGGTCTACCCAAGGCTGACCTGGAGAGCCTCACAGTAGATGCTATCCGAACCCACCGGCGTCTGGTGGATGCCGCCGACCGGCTCTTCCAGACACTGCCCGACGACTATAAATCCGGCAAGGCGACGGGCGGCGCTCTGCATCTCGCTTACATCCAGGCTTGCATGGAGATGCACGCGCAGATGTATGTGGTGAACACGCTGGTCACCATCCTTGGCTATATTCCGAAAGTGTCCGTGAACTGACGCTCAGATCATCTTTCTGCGAATGGCGACGGCGGTCAGATGGGTCAGTGTGTGCACGTCGAAGCGCTTCTTGGTTTCGGCGATCTTGACGCGCACGCTATTGTATTTGACGCCCTCCAGGTCCGCGGCTTCCTCCATCGTCTTGCCGACGGCGATCCAACTCAGATAAGCGGCTCCCTTGGGATCGAGACCGATCGGGTCGTCGACACTCGGGGTCGGATCAGCAAGGTTGATGCGGGCATGAAGCTGCGCAACCGCGGATGCGGCCTCGACAGGGTCGATTTCGCGATCGAGGTCGATTGCCGGCTTCTCCGAGGCAAGCGTGAACATCGCGATTGCGCCGTATGCGGCTTTGATGGGAATTGTAATGCCGGACCGAATCCCGAAGTCGGCCGCATGCGCATAGAAGGAGCGCTCGGCCTTTGAAGATCGCGGCATCTGCTCGCCGCTCCAGGTGAAGGCCCGCTTCAGCGATCTGGCGCGTCGAATAACCGGATCGATTGCGAGATACCCGCGCTTGAAATAGTCAGACTGCCACTCTTGGCGATAGTTCGAAATTGCAATGGAGCGACCTGGCTGGATGTTGAGATAGGCATATCCTGCGAACCCAATCTGCTCGGTAAAGGTCGCGAGGGCGAGTTTCAGGATGCTTTCGTCGCCAGGAATTGCGGCGAGATCGGTCAACTTGTCCAGCCAGTGCTGCATTCGAAATTCCTTGTGATCGTCAGGTGGAACAGATCATGCGATCCCTTTAGGAGTAGACGGCCTCAAAATGCAATCTAAAGTTGCATAACGCGGTTTATGGAACTGAGGCGCCCGCAGACTGGTCGCCACTAAGGGCTCCATTCGTCGGGATGCACCCTCGCCTAATTGATGACACTGGTTGGTCGACGTTCACTTCACAGGGCGGACCAGCGTCCCAAGGATCGCCTCACATGAGGTACACATCACAATCACGTCCCAAGGCGGCAATACTTAGCTCCCACGGAATGACGGATAACCGACTGAGAATACCGCAGGAGGTAACCGGTTGACCGACAGTGCTTTCGGACGGTTTACCATTGCTGTTATTGCTGAACATAAACCGTTTTCTAGGAAGCATAATCCACTTGCGCCCGGATGTCACGTATGTATCCTGAATTTCGTATTCAGTATCCTGAACACGAAAAGGTGCCGGTGGCGTTCGCCAGCTTGCGCCTCAGAGACGCGGTTCAATATATCGATCCACCGAATGCGCTTAGGCAACCGGAGTGAAATGCTATCCGGTACTGGCGGACATATGCTCGGTCCACTCCTCGGTCAGGCAAAACTCCGCCGTACCGACGATATCCGCGGAAGAGAACCCTACACGAATTTCGAACAAACCTGGTTCGGCCACCCAAGCTTTCCGGCCGACGTCAAAGAATGCCAGGCTGCGAGGAGCGATCGCACATTCGACCCGCGTTGTTTCGCCCGGCGCTAGTAAGACCTTCATGAACGCTTTCAGCTCCTTATCGGGTCTCTCCACACTTGAGCTTTGGTCATGCAGATAGAACTGAACGATGGTCGATCCAATTCGTTTACTTGTGTTGCGGACATCGAGACCGACACGGAGGGTTTCGCCAGCTCTGAGCTCACGGGCAGAAAGAGTGATGTTCGATATCGAAAAGTCGGCGTACGAAAGCCCATGGCCGAATGGGAAGGCGGGGGCAATTCCAGACTTCTCGTAATGTCTATGTCCGATGAAGACGCCTTCCTCGTAGCGAACCGTGCCGTCTGTTCCCGGGTAATTCGCATATGCCGGATCGTCCTCTATCCGTACCGGAAAGGTCTGAGGCAACCGGCCGGCGGGGTCGGCATGTCCCAGAAGAACATCAGCGATGGCGTTTCCGGCTTCCTGGCCGGGATACCATGCCTGCAACACAGCCGATACCTGTCCAAGCCATGGCATCAGAACGGGGCAACCACTCTGAAGGACCACGATCGTGTTTCCGTTGACCGCAGCGATGCGGCCGATCAGTTCGTCTTGTTGTCCGGGCAGGGAAAGCGACGGTCGATCGATGCCCTCACTGTCCCATTCGCCATTCAGGCCGACGCAAAGAACGACAGCGTCGGCGCCCCGAGCGGCGGCCACAGCTCTGTCGATTTGAGCTTTTCCGATCATCTGACCGACGCCAAATCTTAGAACGGAGATCCCGACATCACGCGGTGCGTCGACAGCTCGATAGGTGATTTCGAGATTGTATGGTTGCCCTCCTTCCAGTCCGCAGACTGCGCGCAGCTCAGTGCAGGAGCTTCCCAGAAATTCATCGCCGATTTCCCAGTTCGATCCATCGATCAGCAACTGGCCGTCTACGAAGACCTGCACCGGTCCCGAAGCGACCACGCCGAACTGGTAGTCGTCCGACTCGTCCGGTACGAACGTGCTTCGCATGCGAGCGGAGAATTGCTTCGTATCGAAGCCGGGTCCTGCATCTCCGTTGAACATGAATTCCCCGACCTGAGAGGTCGTCCGATGGACAGGCGGGCCGGACAGGGCCCTGTTGGCGTAGAATTCGGTGTCGACGTCGCCCGCATAAAGGGGAACGAGCCGATTGTTCGACGCACCGAGTTCGAAGACTATTTCAACAGTGTCGGGGAGCGCAGAGCGGAGGCCGTCGAAAGGGGAAATCTGGTAATGCGGATTGAGCTGGGCGCTTCCACCGCCCATGATCCGCGCGTTACGGGCATTCGGGCCGATCACGGCGATCCGCTTCAAAGCATCCGGGGCGAGCGGAAGCAGCCCCGCGTTCTTCAAAAGGACGGCGCCATCCGCTCCAGCCCTGCGAATCAGGGCTCGATCCTCCGGGCGGTCGATTGCGAGCTCCGTGAGTGTTGGCGGTTCTACGTGCGCCTTCACACGGTCGATAAGCCGAATGAGGCGCCTTGCGCTCTCCTCCAGACTGGCTCGGGTAACCAGGCCGCTCCGCAGCGCTTCCGAAAGCTTTGACCCGCGCTGGCGAGACGGGCCCGGCATCTCCAAGTCGAGCCCTGCCTTGACCGCCGCCACCGTCGAGCGGGTCCCGAACCAATCGGACATCACAACCCCGTCATATCCCCACTCTCCCTTCAGCACGTTTGTGACGAGCGCTGTGTTTTCTGATGTGAAGACCCCGTTGAGCCGGTTATAGGACGTCATGACCGCCCATGGATGGGCCTGCTTCACCGCCATTTCGAATGGAAGAAGGTAGATTTCCCGAAGGGTCCTCTCATCGATATCGGAGCTGATTTCCGTCCGCTGGTACTCGGACTCGTTACCGATGAAATGCTTGACCGTTGCGGCGACCCCTTCGCTTTGCAAGCCTTCAATATACGCAGCTGCGATCGTTCCGGCCAAGAACGGATCCTCTGAATAGCATTCGAAGTTCCGGCCGTTTAGCGTTGAGCGATGCATGTTGATCGTTGGTGCAAGAACGATCCGCACGCCCTTTGTCTTGGCTTCCCCTGCCAGTGCCCTGCCAACTTGCCAAACCAATTCGGTATCCCAGCTGGCGCTCAAGGCAATCGCAACAGGAAAGGCCGCGGCCTTGGTGCCGCCGATCAGCGCTCCTCCTCCCCGCGCGCCGTTCGGCCCGTCGCTCACCTTGAGAGCGGGTATACCAAGACGAGGTATTGCAGCAGTTGTCCACGGCCCCTCGCCTGCAGCGAACGCGACAAGCTCCTCGTTGGACATCGCCGCGGCAATTCGCTTAACTTCATTTTCGTGCACGATCGCACTCCATGCTTCTGCGCTGGTACTTTCGCCTAAAGGCGGGCTTGGGTCGTCGCGTCGAACAGTGAGGCGCGGGCAACGTCGAAATGAAGGTCGACCATCTCGCCCATCTTCACGGCGCAATCGCCATCAGTGCGGATCGTCATCGACTTGCCGCCGCCTTCGGTCCAGATCACTGTTTCCGCTCCCATTGGCTCTACGAGGCTGACGGCTTGTTGGAAGGTGTGTGCGGGTGTCGACAGAGGGTGGAGAGAGATATGCTCGGGCCGGATTCCCAAAACCGCCCTGCCCTCGGTTAGGATCTTTTGCGGCGCGTAACGGTCGAGCGCAATTTGCCCGATCGACGTGTCGATAAACCAGCCAGCAGAACCGCTCCGAAGATTGCCTTCGACCATATTCATCCCCGGCATACCCACGAACCCGGCAACGAACATGTTTATTGGGTGATGGTAGATGTCATGTGGCGAGGCAAGCTGCTGGATAACCCCGTCTCTCATCACCGCTATGCGATCCGCTAGCGTGAGCGCCTCCACCTGGTCGTGGGTGACGTAAATCATCGTGCTGCCAACCTCCGAATGGAGCTTCTTGATCTCTACGCGAAGCTCGTTTCGCAGCTTTGCATCAAGATTCGAGAGTGGCTCGTCGAATAGGAACACATCTGCATTCCGCACCAGCGCCCGACCGATTGCGACACGCTGACGTTGACCTCCCGAGAGTTCGGACGGCGTCCGCTTCAGGAGAGCTTCAAGGTGGAGGAGTTTGGCAGCCTTTTCGACGCGCTTGCTGAGCTCATCCTTGGGAACTCCTGAGATGCGGAGGCCGAACGAGAGATTGTCAGCAACGCTCATCCGCGGATAGAGCGAGTATGATTGGAAGACCATCCCAATGCCGCGCTCCTTTGGCTCGGCCCAGGTCACATTGTTGCCTCCGACCCAGATTTGTCCTCGCTTGATCTCGCTCAGACCCGCGATTGCATTGAGCAAAGTGGATTTGCCGCAGCCGGAGGGTCCCAGCAAAACGATAAATTCGCCTTCCGAGATCTCGAGGGATAAGTCCTTTATGATGCTGACGGTACCGGCTTCGATGTCGACGTTGCGGAGAGAAACGGAACCCATAGCAATCAACCTTTCACTGCGCCGGCGGCTACGCCGCGCACAAACCAACGTCCGGAGACGAGATAGACGATCAGGGGAACAAGGGCGGTCAGCACTGTTGCCGCCATATTCACGTTATAGGCCCGCTCCCCTTGGGTCGAATTGACGATATTGTTGAGAAGCACGGTCATCGGCATGTTGTCGCGTCCCGCAAAGGTGAGCCCGAAAATGAAGTCGTTCCAGATGCCTGTGACCTGAAGGATGGTCGCCACGATGATTACCGGGGCCGACATCGGCAGAATGATGTGGACGAAAATCTGCAGAAAGCCCGCACCATCGACCCTGCCTGCGTTGAACAACTCGACCGGAAGCGCGCTATAGTAATTGCGGAAGAGCAGCGTCATCAGCGGGAGGCCGAATATGACGTGCACGAGGACGATACAGAAAAGCGAGTTGTAGATTCCGACCGCAGCGAAGATGCGGATCAGTGGAAACAGGAAAACCTGATAAGGGATGAAGGCTCCGATGAGCAGAAGAGCAAACAAGAGGTTGGCCCCGCGAACCCGATAGAACGTCATCGCGTAGCCGGTCACAGAGCCGACAACGATCGAGCAAATGACCGACGGCACCAAAATCACCACGGAGTTCAAGAAGGCGCCGTGCAATCCTTCGCAACTCAATCCGGTGCACGCCGTCATCCAGGCCCGAAACCAAGGCTCCATTGTCGGAGCAGTTGGGATGGCCAAGATGGTTCCAAGCCTTACCTCGTCCATGGACTTGAACGAAGTGACGAGGGTCACCCATAGCGGCACGAGGAAGAAAGCAGCGGCGGCCACGAGAAAAGCGTAAACCCCTGCGCGACCCATGCTGAAACTTTTAGGCTTTGGCCCGTTGGGGATGACAGAAACGGTCATTTGCGAACACCTTTCCTGCGGAAATGCTGGGCATAAATAAACGGAGACATGATCGCGACGACGGTGACCAGCATTACCGTTGCGGCCGACGTGGCCAGGCCGACGTTCGCGCGTTCCAACAGGTTGTCCATGACGAACTTGGCCGGCACCTGCGAGGAAATCCCGGGACCGCCGAGTGTCATCGCCACCACAAGATCGTAGAGCTTGGCGACAGCAGTCGCGAGCAAGACGGTTGCGGTGACGACCATTGGCGAGATAGTGGGAAGTATGATGGACACATACGCTCGCCACGTTGGAATCGCGTCGATCTTGATCGCTTTCCAGAGATCGCTGTCGACGCCGCGAAGCCCGGCTAGCAGCAGTGCCATAACGAGACCCGAGGCTTGCCAAATTGCGGCTATGACGAGAGTGTAGATGACCATGTCCGGGTTCACGAGCCAGTCGAAGGTAAAGGCCGAGAACCCGAGGTCACGGACGATTTTTTGAACGCCGAGCTCTGGGCTCAGAAACCATTGCCATACCAGGCCGGTGACAACGAACGACATCGCGTAGGGATAGAGGAATATCGTTCGGAACACGCCTTCGCAGCGCACGTTTTGGTCGATGAATACCGCTAGAAGAAAGCCGAACACCAGGCTCCCGGCTATAAAGAGAACGCCGAAAAGCAGGATGTTCCAGCCTGAACTGGTGAATGTCTCGGTATTGAAGAGGCGGACGTACTGCGAAAGGCCGACGAATGTGTAGCTCGGCAACAGCTTCGAGTTCGTGAATGACAGTGTGACTGTCCAGACGATCGCCCCAATGTAGGCAACGATCGCTATTACGGCAGCCGGGGCGAGAGCCAATGCCGCGGGCGCCTGGGCGCGCAGCCTTGCTCGCCGGCGCGACTGAGGTGGTGATGATGACCTTGTCACATTGATATCCTTTATGGACGTGGACTGGCGCGACAGCGCCGCCGTCCGGAAACAGCTTTTCCGGCCGCCATCCCGCAGCATCAGTTGCCCTGAGATCAATTTGCTTTTGCAAGGGACGCCGCCGGGACGGAAATGGTCGATCCCGGCGCTCCGGATGAAGATTATCGTGACGCTGCGAGGGCAGCGCCAAACTTCGCGATAAACTCGTCTGCCATTTGGCTCGGCGTATTCAGGTACTGGGTGATAACGTCTTTGACCGCACCGGTCTGGTCGGCTGACAGGAGATAGTCCGTGCTGGGGAGTTGCTTGGCCCACCCTTTTGCGCGCAGGCATCCATTTGGGACGTATCCACGTCGGTGCGCACCGGAATCGAACCCTTCTTGGCATTGAACGCGACCTGGACCTCCGGCGACAGAAGCAGGTCCTCGAGCTTGCGTTGAGCCGCTTTGCCGTTCTCGTCCGAGAGCTTTGGAAACACAAAAACGTCGCCGCCCATCAGATAGACTGCATCTCCGGGGATCACGCAGCCGAGGTCTTTTCCCGGCATCCTTCCGGCGGCAAGAAATTCACCCTTTGCCCAGTCGCCCATCAACTGCATTGCGGCTTTTCCGGTTATGACTAGGGCCGTCGCATCATTCCAGTTGCGTCCAGGCGAACCGTCGTCCATCAACCCACGCATGGATTTGAACAGCTCGGCCACATGCTTGAATTTCGGGTCGGCCAGTGCGGTTTCCGGCTCTGTTCCATATACCCCCAGATAAAGTTCGCGTCCGCCTTCCTGTGCGAGGATGGCGTCGAACAGCAGCTTGTCCTGCCAAGCCTGACCACCGTGTGCGAGCGGAATTATTCCCTTCGCTTCCAAAGCCGGCGCGACTGCGACCACGTCGCTCCAATTCTTGGGAGGCTCAACGCCGGCATCAGAGAATACCTTTGCGTTATACCAAACCCAGCCTGCGCTATGAATATTGATCGGCAGCGCATAAACATGTCCACCGCGGGTGGAGGCGTCGATGATCGGCTGCGGAAGGATATCGCGCCATTTTCCGGCAGCCGCCGCGTCATCGAGGTTGTCCAGGAGGCCATTGCCCAGCAGGTCATCGAGCTGCTTGCCGGTATTGAACTGCATCATGGTCGGAGGATTGCCGCCGACGATGCGGTTTATGCCCGCCGCACGCGCGGCGGCATCTCCGGCGACGGCCGAGTCGACCCATTGGCCACCAGCCCTGGTGTACGCATCCGCGATCACTTTGAGTGCGGCCGCCTCCCCGCCTGACGTCCACCAATGCACCACATCTGCCTTGAGGGGCTGATCAGCCTGCACGTGACCCGCACTAGCAAGCGCGGCAACTGCAAGAGCCGCAAAACAACTAGCCTTGAACATTCCTCATCTCCAAAAAAGCGTTGCAATCGATTACAAACGGACATGGCCGATTCTGTAATCGATTACAAATCTATCTACCATATTTGTAATCGATTACAAGAGCTGTATATTCAAATTGAGTTCGGAGTTGAGTCTAAATGGAAAAACCTGTCAGAAGAGGTCGAGCGACCGAAAAAACAGCCGTGACAATTTCGGATGTGGCAAAGGCCGCCGGCGTGTCAACCGCGACTGTTAGTCGGGCCTTGGCCAATCCGGCCCATGTACGTGCGGACAAACGAGCAAAGGTACTCGAAGCCGTTGCGCGCCTCGGTTATGCCCCGAACGAAGTCGCTCGCACGCTGCGCGCCGGCTCGTCGCGCATGATCCTTATTCTGGTTCCCCCTCATTATAACACCTCTTTTTTCTCGACAATTTTGGATAGCATCCACAACGAACTGGCTTCCAATGGCTACACGATGATCATCGGAAGCTTGGAAAGCCCGACGGAGGATGGGAGGAACCTCACCAGTCTCGTCTTCACCCGTCAGCTCGACGGCATCATCGTTCTTGCCTGTACAATTCCCTCCAGGCTCCAGCACTCGGTATTCGATGCAGGCATCCCCGTCGTTTCCGTCTGCGCCGAAGTGGGTGGTCACTCGATCCCAACAGTGGTGCTCAACGATGAAGAGTGTGCGGTGCTGCAGGCCGAGCACCTTATATCCTTGGGTCATCGAAAGCTGATGTATGTGGCTGGTATCGACGGCGACTACAATGAGGTGCAGCGGTACTCGGGCTTTCGAAAGACACTTGTGGCGAACCGGATAGACCCTCAGCTTGCCCCGCGCTTTCAGGGCGACTATCGAATGCAAAGTGGCGCGGCAGCCGCGCGGACGTTTCTTGAAATGGCAGATCGGCCAACTGGTGTCGTGTGCTGTAGCGACGAGATGGCAATAGGGTTCATAAGAGGCATCACCGACGCCGGCCTTTCTTGTCCGCGGGACGTATCGGTAGTCGGGTTCGACGGCATTGAATACACAGACTACTTCGAGCCCACCATCACCACCATTCGTCAGCCACGCAGTGATCTCGGTTCGTCGGGCGCTCGTCTGATGCTTCGCGCTCTGGCAGGTGACAAGGTTCCAACTGACACCCGGATCGTTCTGCCGGGCGAACTCTTGGTTCGCCGCAGCACGATGTCTTTGGAGACAGAAAGCGTCTGACCTTTTTTCTGCCAGATGGAACCAATGCCTCGGCCCTCGGCGATTTCGTCGAGCGGCCTGCGGCCCGACGGACTCTTCTCGTCTGCAGCGGGCGAGTGCCAGACGCGGTCAACCCGCAACGGCAGAGGTGCGGAAATCGTCAGATCACTCGATGCGCGGAGGCCGCAATCGTCGAGCGGCGGAACGAGATCGCTGGAATGAGAAGGAGGGCGACGATTGCCAATATGCCGACGCCGGCAATTGCATTTGCAAGTCCAACTACCTCGGCAGCGTGGCCTATGAGTGCGGGTCCAATCAAAATTCCAGCATAACCAAGCGTTCCCGTTGCGGCGATCGCTTGGGGTGCCGGCATCGATCGCTGTATCGCGGCGAGCGAGAAGAGGATCGGGACAATATTTCCAGCAGCCAGCCCTGCGATAGTGATGGCTGTCAAGGTCATCAGGACCGTCTCGGCGTAGGCGGCGAAGATGATACCCAGAGCAGCCACTGAGATGCCGACGAAGAGCATCTTGGGCTCGCCGAGGCGCTCAACTGCCTTGTCGCCTACAAATCGACTGACGGTCATCGCGATGGCAAAGAGAGCATAGCCGCTGCCGGAAAATGAGACGTCCAGTTTCTTGGAAGTCAGCAAAATGGCTCCCCAGTCGAGCATCGCGCCTTCCGCTAAGAAGATGACCATCAACAGCAAACCGACCGGGAGCACGCCTCCTCTGGGAATCGCAAAAGACGCCCCATCCGAAGCTGGCTTCGTTTTGAGAAATCCAGGTACCGCGCAGACTATGCAGATGATCATAATCAATGATGCCACCGCGGAAGCGGCAAGTACCCCAGGCCCAACCGCAACAAGAAAAGTCATCCCTGCCGCCCCGACCAGCCCGCCAATACTGTAGACGCCGTGAAATCCTGACATCAGCGGCACACCTGCGAGGTCTTGAACTTCGGCTCCATGCATGTTGGTGGCGACATCAATCGCGCCAATTGAGCAACCAAAAAGAAGAAGTGCGATTGCGAGGGTTATTGGGTTCGCCAGCACCGCCATGAGCGGCAGCACCGTGGCTAGGCCTATAGCTCCAGCAATCAAAACTGGCCTGCTTCCTACCTTGTTAGAAACGACGCCTGCAGTCGGCATGCCCACTACCGCACCAAAACCAAGGCAAAGCAGCACCGATCCCATGGTCGCAGAATTTGCGTCAATGCGGCTTTGCGCGTATGGCACCATCGGTGCCCAGCATGCCAGCGCGAAGCCGGAAATGAAGAAGGAAAGCCGCGTTGCGCGCTTGCTGCCTAACAACCGCGCATCAGCCTCGGGGTTGATCGCAGAATCCCTGCGGGCCAGTTTCAATTTCGAATTTGTCATGGACCTATCTTTTGTTTTTCTTCGGCCCAGCCATGTAATCGCTGATCAGCGAACGAGTTTTCGATAAAATGCCGATTTGTGTCGCTATTCCGTCAAGGACGAGGTTCGGGCGCAACTAGGCACTTGTTCGCGGGTCAACCGACCAATGACGATTGCTCGATTCTACAAACCACCAAGTTCGCGAGTTCCGACGTGCCTCGGAGAGGATCGATACGCCGTAACCACTGCAGCGTCAGTCGGGATCGCGATGATCCGCCACGCCCTTCTTCCAGTAGCCGCTTGCATGAACCGCGCAGGTCTCAACAGATTGTTGTTTTTTCAGCCCGGCCCTGATCGCTGCAACCTGGCCTGATTCTGCTGTCACCCAAACCAGAGATCCCGATGGGATTGACAGATCTTTAGCGGCATCAACCAGTGTCTCACCGAGCTCGCGGCAGAGCCAGCGCACCGAAACAGCCGCCTCTGCGCTGAGGGGCTGCACCTCCTTAGCATTGGCGATCTCGATGAAGAGGCGCGCTTTCGCTGTTGCAGGAAGCGCCTCCACGATGGCCGCGACAGCCGGCAAGCCTGTCTCGTCTGCGAAAAGGAAATAGTTTTTGACTTCCGGATCGATCGTGATACCGCTCCGCGTGTTCGGCCTGCTTATTTCCAGGATATCACCGGCTTTTGCTCGAGACGCCCACCGGGAAACGTTGCCCTCATCGCCGTGCAGCACGAAGTCGAGTTCGAGTTCACTCGTCTGCGGATCGAATCGTCTGACGGTATAAGCACGCCCAGGCTGGCGGAATCCATCGGCGTCGCGAACGAAGACTTTCAGGTATTGACCGGGCAAATCCGCTCGCAGCCCCGATACCTCCTGCGCATCCACGCTTATGCGCTTCAAGAGTGGGGTTATCAGCGTCGCCTTTTTCACCGTCACGCTGAAGATATCGTAGGGAGGATTGACATCCGTTTTGCTCATATCCGCACGGCCTCGTCGCTGTTGTCCAATTCACCAGGCGTTCTCAAAACGCTTAAAGGACTTGCGCGACCACCGATATTGAGGAACGGACAGCCTTTAGCGATATCCTGACAACGGCAGCCGTTTGTGAATTTCTGGCGCGCATCGAGCGTCTTGCAGCCACGGAGCGCTGTGCTTCTCGAGGAGATTGGACGTCATCAAGCCGAGCGCCAATAGCTTCGCCTCATCGATGTAGAACATTTATATGACATCGGAAGGAGTAGTTCGCTAGCTGCGCACGTCGGTCGGCTGCGGGCCAATCTTTGTCCTTGTGGCATTTGCTACATGATAATTCCGCGCAATTGCTGAGCGGGCTTGCTTCAATGCCGCATTCGACGTCCAAGCACCTCGTTGTCGGAGTAGAAATGCACGGACAGGCTTAACCGCTCATCCCTCTGTGTACGATCTTGCTATAGCCATAAAATCACTGGCTTTGAGACTCGCCCCGCCGACCAACGCTCCGCCGACATTCGGTACGGCGCTGATAGAGAGAGCGTTGTCAGGCTTTACTGAGCCTCCGCACAGTATGCGGATTTCCCAACGGCGAAGTCCTGGTTAGAACGCTGCGCGGCGAGTTGACGCCCGCGGGGTGGCCCTCGGCGAACTAAGGATAACCTTAGCTAACGGAGGATATCCTTTGTTCGCGCCGAGGCGTCTGAGTTGTACGGAAAGGTCGGAAGAAACTTGCAGCACCGTGGTTGAGGATAGACCCGTAACCACGGGTACCGCTTCATGCCTCATATTTCCCATCCTATCCGCACGGCTTCCTACCCAGTTTGCGGGACCCTCGATTTTTGACGTGTCCCTGCTCGTTCAAAAGCTTCCGCGAGAATATCCGCTGTGGGACTTCAAGCTTGACCAACTCGTAGTGCCTGTCAGTGATACGATTTACACCCATTTCGGACTTCAGGCCTTGACCGTAATCGCCTGGAGCCAGATGGTCACGGCGACGGCTCCGCCGTCCGGGTAGCCAAGTGCGCGGTCTCCAAGATAGCTGGCGCGGCCCAGCCGAGGGCGCATCGAACTTGTTGCCTCAGCGCCCGCGACGCCCGCGGCGACAGCGCTGTTCCACGCCTCGTCTACGGATTTACCCGAGGCCAGAGCATCAGTGAATGACGTGGCGGCTGGCGCGAGAGCGTCGATCATCGTCCGGTCGCCTGGCTTCGCGCCACCGAGATCGGAGACAGCCTGTACGGCGGCCGCAAATGCCTCGGCCATCTGTGCTGCTGTTGGTTGATCTAGGCCTGTCAGGCTTCGCGATGCTCGCATCAACCCCGTCGCATAAAAAGGTCCGGAGCTGCCGCCGATTGCTTTCCGCATTGCGTTTGCCATCGCCATCAAACCGCTAGCGACGTCGGCGAATTCCTCGACAGGCAGCGCCAGAATGGCTTCCGCGCCACGCATCATGCTCGCACCGAGGTCGCCGTCGCCAGTAATGCTGTCCAGTTCTGTCAGTCTCGGTTCGGCAGCCATGAGCGCTCTCGCGACAACTCCAGAAGCCTCCCGCAGTCGATTGCCCGCTGCTGTGACGGCGCGAGCGGGAGCCGCTTCCTTGTCAGCTGCAACCGCTGGCAAGACCCGCGCCTTGCTGACTTCGCCGCCGCGCGGCCAAGCTATTGCATCGGTGGGAAAGTCGATGGCGGCGAGCGCCTCGTCATCGACATGCATCACTGACAACGAGAAGCCGGGCATATCCAGTGCCGAGAGGAAGGTACCCGCCCAAGCTCGCTCGACAACGACACCTTTTGCTTCGAGAAACTTGATGGCGGAGCGTGCGACGATCGAAAGTTCCATCGGTGGGGTCGATCCGAGGCCATTGACCAGAAGTGCGATACGGTCGCCGCTCTTCAGCTTTCCATCGGCCTCGATCGTTTCAAGCACCAATGAGGTAAGCTCTTCTGCGGATGCGATCTCCATGCGGCGGACACCCTGTTCGCCGTGGATGCCGAGACCGACCTCAATTTCATGTTCGCCAAGTACGAAGCCCGGTTTTCCGACAGAGGGGAGGGTGCAGGAACCCAGCGAGATTCCCATCGACGAAAGACCGTCGGCTGCGGCTCTGGCCACACGTGCGACTTCCGCCAACGCCAACCCTCTTTCGGCGGCCGCGCCGGCGAGCTTATGCACCAGGACGGTTCCGGCGATGCCGCGCCGGCGGTCGGCCGTGACCGTGTCCTTGAGGGCTACGTCGTCCGCCACGACAACGATCTCGACAGGGATGCCTTCGGCGCGAGCAAGCTCGGCAGCCAAACCGAAGTTCAGTCGGTCGCCCGTGTAGTTCTTGACGATGACGAGCGCACCCGCCGGGCCTGCTGACGCGCGAATACCCGCGAGGACAGCATCAGTGCTTGGCGAGGTGAAGACATCGCCGGCGACCGCGGCCGTCAGCATACCGTTGCCGACGTAACCTGCGTGGGCGGGTTCATGACCGCTGCCTCCTCCAGAAAGGATGGCGACCTTTCTTTTTCCGGCTTCGGGAAGGTCGGAACGGATAACCACGTTCTCGTCGGCGAGCAGGATCGTTGCCGGGCTGAGAGCAACGACTCCCTCCAGCATGTCCCGAACGACGGTCGACGGGTCGTTGATCAGCTTCTTCATAGTCATCTCCTCAGGAGTTCAGTTTGCCGGCGCAAGAACAGAGCGCTCACTTGCGGAATCGAACGCGTGGACGCTGTTGGGACGATGAACGAGGACGACGTCCCTGCCGACCTCGATGTCCGGACCGCGCTCGAACTGGGCGGAGATGAGTTCGTTTCCAACCGAAATCTGGATCATGACCTGCGAACCAAGCGGCTCGATCAGCTCGATGCGACCTTTGATCGTGCCAACGTTGCCACCGGCATCACCGACCAGGGGGGTAAGGTGTTCGGGACGGACGCCGGCGATGATGGTGCCTGTGCGGGCGCGGAGCGCGTCGGAGACGGCACCGGACGGAATGAGCGTAAACCCGCGACCCGCCAATGCGCCGTTGTCGATGGCGGCATTGATGAAATTCATCGGGGGGCTGCCGATGAACCCGGCGACGAACTTGTTCACCGGGGTGTCGTAGATGTTCTGCGGAGTATCGATCTGCTGAGCAACTCCACCCCGCATCACGACGATGCGGTGTCCCATCGTCAGCGCTTCGAGCTGATCGTGAGTGACGTAGAATGTCGTGATTTTGAGGCGGCGGCAGAGCTTGACGATCTCGGCCCGCATCTCGATACGGAGTTTGGCATCGAGGTTCGACAACGGCTCGTCCATCAAGAACACGCGCGGTTCGCGGACGATGGCTCGACCAAGCGCTACGCGCTGCCGCTGGCCGCCGGACAGGGCGGACGGCTTGCGTTCGAGAAGACTCTCGATGTCCAGAGCTTTAGCGGTCTTGCGGACCTGCGCATCGATCTTCTCCTTTGGCCATTTCCGTACCTTCAAGCAGAAAGCCATATTTTCGAAGACCGTGAGATGCGGATAGAGCGCATAGTTCTGAAAGACCATGGCGACGTCACGTTCCGACGGCGTCTGCTCCGTCACGTCCTCTCCGTCTATGCTGATCGAGCCGGAGGTCGAGCCTTCAAGACCCGCGATCATCCGCATCGTCGTTGTCTTCCCGCAGCCCGAGGGACCGACCAGCACAACGAACTCTCCATCTTCCGTGGTGAGGTTCAGGTTATCGACAGCGTTGAACGCGCCGAAGGATTTGTTCAGGTTTTCAATTGCTATAACGGACATGAAATCCTCCCTTTAATGGATGCGGTCGGCTTCAATTCTCGTTGGCCCGACCGTCGCTGGCGTCGAAGGACGCCTGATACATTTCCTGATAGAATTCGGCCCAGCGCGGGTCTGGATCGATCGTCTGTGTCGTCACTCCTGTGGTGAAATCCACGTCTTGACCCAGGCCTTCGGCCGCAAGGAGAGCGGCACCGACGACAGCAGGTTCCTGCTCGCTCAAGACGCCAACGGAAGTTCCGAAGATGCTGGCTCGCAGTTCCAGCAGGCTCAGCGAACGGCTCCAGCCGCCGGTCGCATAAATCGCGGTGTCACGGACACCCGCCCAGCGCATATGGTCAAACATTCTGCGCGCTGTGATGCTGGCCATTTCCAGCACCGAGCGGGCATCGGCATGGGCCGGGAGGTCCTCTGGCGTCGCGAAGAAGTTCGGTTCACCGGGCAACTTCGGCAGCGCCAGGATCGACCGGATGTCGACGCCACGGTCTTTCAGGTTTTGAACTGCGGACGAGAATTCGAAGACGCCAAGGCAGGCAACGCCGATCTTGGCCTGAACAGGGACCATGAACGCCAGGTACCGATCGAAGCGATCGAGGGGGAACGTTGCCGACTCGCCGTATACGACGTTGGCGGTGCCAATGGAGTCCACCCGCGCGGTCGAGTCGAAACGCTGGATCATGGCAGCGGCAACTGGGTGGTCGTGGCCGCCGGCCACGACGAGCGTGTTACCGCTTACCGCGCCGGAGGACTTCAATGGCCCCGCGACGATGGTGCCGACGATTTCCCCGGCTCGTAGAATCTCGGGGAGCTCGGGAGCTCCGCAGACCTGCAGAAGCCCATCGATCCATCTCCGGTCACCAACATCATAGCAGCCCGTCCGCGACGCAAGGGTCTCGCTGATGAATGGTCGACCCGTCCAGAAGACGGATGGGTAGTCGGTGAGAGCGATCCAGGTACTTCCGTCGTCAAACAGCGCTGGACAATGCCGACGCCGCCAAAGCCATTTCGCCCCCGTTCGCGTGTGCTCCATTTCAATGCCGGCACGTGTCGTCGCGGCGGCGCTTTCGCGGATTTCGGCGGCTTCGCGAATTGCACACCGGTCGTGCCAAGGGATGGCATAACACAGCGGCCGGAGCGCCCGATCGACGAGAATGCCATCTTCGCCGACACCAGTCGTAGCGATGGCGGACAGCGGCTTGCCCATGCCGACCGCTGTCCATCCTTCGACGATTAGACCTTCAATCGTGGAAACAAGCACAGTCGCATTGACGTCCGAACGCGAAGAGGCCGCAACACGGGGTGTCGGCACGGCCCGAGTCCACCTCGAGACGCCTGTTTCATCAACGATCGAGACCTTGAGATTGGTCGTCCCGATATCGACACCGCACACTAGCATTCAGCATTCCTCCCGAACGGACGCACTAATCAAACAAAACGAAGCTGTGTCTTGATCGACTTGCCCGCCTGCATGCTTTGCACGGCGTTTTCGAAGTCCCAGACCTGGAAACTTTCGCCGATTAGATGCCTTGCCTTCTCCTTGATGTCGGGCATCAGCTCGACGGCCGCGCCGAACTTGTCGGCACAGGAGTTCGAGCCGATGAAGCGGAGCTCGTGCTCATAAAGCCTGAACGGCACGAATGACGCCTCGGCGTGTTCGTCATGAACGCCCACCTGAACGAATGCACCGGTCTTCTCGACGAGCTGGAGACCCTGCTTCAGAGCGGCTGGAACGCCGGCCGCTTCGAAAACGACGTCAAAGCGTTCTTGCCCCAGTTCATTGGGATGTACCGCGGCATCGACGCCGACGTTCCGCGCGATGTCGAGTTTGGGGGAGGCGGGATCGGCCAGCGTCACTTTGCCCGCGCCGGAATGCTTGGCTGCGATGGCGATCAGAAGGCCCATCGTTCCACCGCCTAGAACCAGGACCTGGCGGTCCTTAACGCCCTGCGAGGAGTCGACAGCGTGGAGCGCGCAGGCCAGCGGCTCGATAAGGGCGGCGATATCCGCGCCGATGGACTCGCTCACCTTGAACGCGTTTTTGCTCGGCACTGCGACGTACTCGGCTGCCGCACCCGCCCGCCCGACGCCGATCGGTGTCAGGTGATTGCAGAGGTTCGGCCTTCCGGATTGGCACCAACGGCAAGTTCCGCAGACAACGTTGGGATCGACCGCGACAAAGTCGCCTGCCTTCACGTTCCGCACGTTCTTACCGACCGCTACAACGTGCCCCGCGAACTCGTGACCGGGTATCACCGGGTAGTTCGTGCCGACGAAACCGTGCTTGAGGATATGAAGGTCGGTTCCGCAAATGCCGCAGCAGGACGGCTTGACCAATACCTCGTCGTCCGTGACGCTGGGGACCGTGGTTTCGATCACGCTGATCTTGTGATCCTGGGTGATGCGAACGGCCTGCATCTTCCCACTGGGCGCGCCGCCAAACAGGCTATCCAAACTCATTTTACTGCTCCGAATGTTAGACCTCGGGTGAGGCTCTTCTGGGCCAACCATCCGGCCACAACGACCGGGACGTTGATCAGCGTTGCGACGGCTGCCACCTGCGCGGTGTAGAGTTGACCGAAACTCAGGAATTTCTGCAGGAAGACCGGAAGTGTGCTGACGGTCGTCGTCAAATTCACCGCGAGGAAAAACTCGTTCCAGGCGAAGATGGCACACAGCAACGCGGTCGAGGCGAGGCCGGGTTTGATAAGGGGTACGATGATCTGGACCATCTCGCGCAACCGGCCGGCTCCGTCGACTTCGACAGCGTCGAAGACGTCACGCGGAATCTCTACCATGAACGAGCGGATCATCCAGATTGCCAGGGGCAGGTTCATCGACGTGTAGAGGATGATCAGGACCGTCGAGGTGTTGAGCAGATCGAAGGCCCGGGCGACCAGGTAGATCGGCACGATACCTGCGGCGATCGGCATCATTTTGGTCGAAATGAAGAAGAACAAGACGTCTCTCCACTTCGGAACGGGCCGGACCGTGAGCGCATAGGCAGCCGGCACAGCGAACAGCATAACGATGGCGGTTGATACGACCGTAACGACGACCGAGACCGTGGCAAACGAGACAAAGTCGTTCTCGAATATCCGGCGGTAATGTTCGAGCGTCGGAGTGAAGAAAAACTTCGGCGGATAGCTTACCGCGTCCTGCTCCGTCTTGAAACTGGTAAGGATCATCCACGCGATAGGGGCGAACATGGTGAGTGTCCCAACCCAGGTGAAGATCGTCAGCAGCAGATCGATGAAACTGGTGCGTCTTCGGGTCATGCACGGCCTCCCTCTTTGAAGATGCCTGAGACGACGCGCAGCATCGGGATAGTCAGCGCCATCGCGAGCGCCAGCGATATCATGCCGAAAGCGGAAGCCCGCCCCAGGTCGAAGGCGCTGAAAGCCTCCAGATACACGTAATATGAAAGGTTGGTGGTCGCGTAAGCAGGACCGCCGTTCGTCAGGATTGCAATCGCAGCGAAGTTTTCAAGCACGTACATCGCCACGAGCAGACCGGTGAGCTCGATGAACGGACGAAGGTGCGGCAGCATCAGACGGCGGAACGTGTAGAAGCGGCTGGCCCCGTCCACTTCAGCGGCCTCGGCGACCTCATTCGGGAACGACTGCATGCCGGCGAGTAGAATAAGCAGGGAGAATGCGGACCACTGCCAGGTCGTCAAGATGATGATGGTGAGCTTCGGATATTGGCTGATCCAGTTGATGCGCCCGATACCCACATCGTCCGTAATCCAACCGAGAATACCGAACGTCGGATCGTAAACGCCCGTCTTCCAGAACAACGCGGCGGCGACGGGCATGATGAAGAACGGTGTGATGGCCAGCGTACGGGCGATCGTCCGTCCCCGGAACTCTCGATTGAGGCCAGCGGCGAGCAAACCTCCGACGACGATGGACGCGATTACGATCGAGAATGTGATGATGGCAGTATTGGCGATCGCTTTTAGGAAAACGTCGTCGCTGGCGGCGTTGACGAAGTTCCTGAACCACACAAAGCGAGGAGCGGTTGTGGAAACCAGGTTCCAGCGCTGAAGGCTATAGTAAAGGGTTATGACAAAAGGCAACTGCGTGACCAGCAGCACGATTATCAGCGCCGGAAGCAGAGGGAGCCTGTCCCACCAACCCTTGGCGACGTTACTGCGGGTACGCGTCAGGGTCCCGCTTGATGGCGAAGTCGATGTCATAATTTTCATCCGCGAGAACAAATGCCGAAGATTTGGCGGGCCGTCGGGAGGTGACGACCCGCCTGGGCTCAATCATTTGATGTAGCCCGCGTCCTCCATGATCTCCGTGATCTTCTCCTCGCTAGCCGCGATCGCGTCATCGGCGCTCATCTGGCCGCTGATCGCGCCGGCGAGTTGCTGCGAGGTGAAATCGCCGATCTGCTCGAACTCGGGGATCGTGACATACTGGACGCCCGTGTACGGAACCGGATCGACCGTCGGCTTCAACGGGTTGGCCGCGCTGATGGACTTGAGGGTCAGCTCCGCGTAGTCCTTCGTCGCCTTTTCATATTCGGCGAGCTTGTACGTCGACTGGCGAGAGCCAGGAGGAACGGTACCCCAACCGGCCTTCTCGCCGGCAAGCTTGATGTATTCCTCGCTTGTCAGCCACGAAACCAACTTCCAAGCTGCGTCCTGGTGCTTGCTGGTCGTCGGGATCGACAGGCCCCAGGCCCAGAGCCAACCGGAGCCCGGCTTTTCCTTGATCGGCGCGAGAGCAAAGCCAACGTTGCCCTTCACCTGGTCGTTCGCCTGGTCGATGACCGGACCGGCGAAAACCGTGTCGTCGTACCACATGGCGGTCTTGCCCTGTGTGAACAGCTGGAGGCATTCCTGCCACCCGTCCTTCGCCGCGTCAGGCTGGCCGTGTTCCTTCAGAAGGTTGACATAGAAGTTGATCGCTTCCTTGCTCTTTTCAGAGCTCAGCTGCGGCTCCCACTTCTCGTTGAACCAGCGCCCGCCGAAGGTGTTGATGACGGTCGTAAGCGGCGCGAGGCTTTGGCCCCACCCCGGAATGCCGCGGAGGCAAATGCCCGAGACATTGTTTGCGTCGTCATCGAGCTTGGCTGCGAACTCGGCGACCTGATCCCAGGTCGGCTGCTCCGGCATCGTCAGGCCGGCTTTTTCGAAGAGGTCCTTCCGATAGAACATGAACGACGACGAACCGTAGAACGGCGTTGCGTACATATCGCCCTTGAACGAAACCAGGTCACGGATCGGGGTCAGAAGGTCATCGGCCTTCCATTCGGTGTCCTTGGCGACGTACTCCTTGCTGAGATTGGTGATCCAGCCCTTCTCCGCCCAAAGAGGAACCTCGTACGCGCCGATCATGACGACATCGAACTGGCCGGACTTGGTAGCCACGTCCTTCAGAACGGTCGGGCGCAGCTGGTTTTCGGGAAGAGTCTGGAACTTCACCTTGATGTCGGGGTACTTGGCATAGAAGTTCTCGATGAGCTTCGCGGCCGTTTCCATCTGCGGATTCGCCGCGAGAGCGACCGTGAGGGTCACCTCTTCAGCATGCGCCGGACGGGCCGCCGACAGTCCAAGAGCGATCGAAAAGGCAAGCATGCTCACATGCGAACCGGCCACGGCCGTTCGCCACTTATTCGTAGACATAATGACTTCCTCCAAACATTCCGACACTATTGTCGGAACCAAACCCGTCGGCGAAGCTCGCCGAGGCCACAGCGCAGACCCTCTCCACCAGAATGCCGCACTGTATGTCTTGTACGTACAAAATGATTGCGCCGTCGTCAACGGGTTTGTTGTCGCTGGAGGCGGCCAAGCCGAAAAAAAGGACGATTTCGACAGGCAAAGGCCGGATTTCGGTGATGAATGTCGGTCCCGATCCGTCATACGCAGTGCGGGAGATGCTCGAGAAAGCCGTTGCTTTATCAGCACGGTCGAGCTTATTTCTTTATCGATTGGGTCGAATCAATGGACGAGGCGCACTCATACGTGTACGTTTCGTCCGGACAGGATGAAAGAGCCATGCAAAACATTGATCGAACCTCAGCCGAACCTTACTACCTTCAGCTCGCCCGAATAATTGAAGCGGATATCAAGGCGGGCAAATACACGGTCGGAGATCGCGTCGGCGAAACGGAGCTGTGCCGGTCGTTCGATCTTGCTCGCTCCACCGTACGCGAGACGCTCAGGGCGCTCGAGCAGCAGCGACTGATCAAGCTCGTACCGAGGCGCGGCGCGTTCATCGCCGACCCCGCCGAGAACCAATGGAAGCTGCAAGTAACCCAAGGATTTCTGGAAACCGGCGCACACTCGCCCGACCGAACCATTGAAACGTCGGTGCTGCGCGCGGATTTCGAGCCGCTCCCGGATTTCGCTGCCGAGGCCCTCGGCCTCCCGCGCGGGGAGAGCGGATTTGTATTGGAGCGCCTTCGCCATATAGACGGCAAGGCGGCCATGCACTCGACGAATTATCTGCCCGCGGATGTCGGCGGCTTCCTCGTCGGCAAGCCCGTCCTCGAGGGCAGTGCCTCGCTGAACCAGACCTTGGCCGCCGCTGGTTTCTCGATCTTTGCCGCAAGACGGGAGGTTGCTGCGATTGGCGCACCGGCGGACACTGCTAAGCATCTGGGCTTGGCCCGCGGTGCTCCCGTCTTGTTCGTGCAGTCTACTTCCCGCTCCGAGCTCGGCCGGGTTTTCGACTTCTATCGATCCTTTGTTCGAAGCGACGTCGTCACGATCTCCGTAGACGCCGAAGCGCAGCCCGAGTCGGTGCCTGGCTCCGTCGAAACCGAATAAGCCGGAACCCTGCGGTCCCGGCACTCCATCGCCGGACGAAAACGCTCCTCTGAATTTCCAGCCGATCGCCCGTTGGACCGCGCACGATTTCATGCGTGCGCCGTCGACGGCGTTCTGCCGCGCCACCGCGCCGTCTCGTCAGCATCCGCGGTCGGCATTTCCGCTTGACACCCCGATTGAACGAAGCGTAGATACGTATCGTCCGTCTTGTCCGTACAAAACGGCAGACGAGGGTGGAGCGCAAACAGGGCGGGAGTGCCCGTCCAAATTAGTAGGAAAAATCTCATGTCGATGGAATATCGTCTACGTCGCACGTTGCCCAGTGATCGCGCGGCAATCATCATGCCTGTTGACCACGGTCTCATCTTCGACCGTATCGAAGGCCTTGAAACGCCGTCAGCGCCTTTCGCAGCGTGGGCGAACAACGACGTCACCGGCTTCATGATGACGCCCGGCCAGGTAAAGCAGACTGAGAAGTTCTTTGCCGCCAATTCGCATCTCACACGCGTGTTGACGATCGACACCTATTACGAGTTCCGCGAACTCGACGGCGGCGGCTCGCACGAACTCATCACCACGGTCGAAGAAGCCGTGCGCATGGGCGTTGACGCGGTGAAAATGCTTTTCCCCTGGAACATGTCGCGGTACGAGCGGACCCAGATGTGCGCTCGCGTCGGAAAGGTTGTCGCCGCCTGTGACCGCTGGGATATTCCTCTCGTTCTCGAGCCGGTCATCATGGGTGCGCCGCGCACGCAGGAAGTTATCGTTCAGGAGGAGAAGGTTGCCCGCATCGCGTACGACCTCGGCGCGCACATCATCAAGATCGCCTTCCCGGGCGAAGAGCGCACAAAGCGCCTTTCCGAGGAACTGAAGGTTCCGCTGGTTATCGCCGGCGGCCCGCTGTCGGGCCCCCCGTCCGAAACCATCGACGCCGTAGCGCAGACGCTGCGTGGCGGCGCGCGCGGCGTCATCGTCGGCCGCAACATCTGGCAACGCGACCGCAAGTCGGGCGAAGAGACGATCGCGGAAATTGCCAAGCTCACGCGCAGCGTCAAGTTCCAGGACTGACCAGCCACTCAAGATCGCGAGATTTGCCAATCCGATCAATGGCCGCGGACATTCCGCGGCCATTTCGCTTTGCGCAGCCGACGCGTGAAGCTTGCGGCCGGTAACGTGAAGCCAAGTCCCTAGAATCCTCATTGACATCTATTTTAGGAGAACCTACCGTACGTTCTGTACGGACAAGAATTGGCGAGCCTGTTCTGTGATCCGGTTTCAAGGAGGAGAATCGTATGAGAAAGCTAGCATTGCTTGCGGCGGTCGCGGTCGTCAGCATTCCGATGTCGTCGTTCGCCCAGGACAAGCTTACCAACGCCGGAATCACGGTCGGGACGCTCGGAAACCCGTTCTTCGTTCCGCTCATCAAGGGCGCTGAAGATGGATTGAAGGCGAAAAACCCGGACACCGCGGTCACCGTCGTCGGGGCAGACTACGACCTCAATAAGCAGGCATCGCAGATCGACAGCTTCATCGCCGGCGGCGCTCAGATCGTCATGATCAATGCCGTCGACGCCGTTGCGGTAAAGCCGTTCGTCGAGAAGGCGAAGGCGGCCGGCGCGATAGTGGCGGCCATGGACGTGTCGGCCTCGGGTTCCGATCTCACCGTTATGACCAACAACGTACAGGCCGGCGAGCTCGCCTGCACCGATCTCGCCGAACGCCTCAAGGGAAAGGGCGACGTTGTTATCATCAACGGCCCGCCGATCTCCTCGATCATGGATCGGGTCAAGGGTTGCCAGCAGGCGTTCGCAAAATATCCGGACATCAAGATTCTGTCCGATAACCAGGATGGCAAAGCTTCGCGCGAAGGCGGTCTTGCCGTGATGCAGGCGCTCCTGACCCGCTTCGAAAAGATCGATGCTGTGTTCGGTGCCAACGATCCGACGGCTATCGGTGCCGACCTTGCAGCCAAGCAGCTGAACCGGTCCGAAATGATTATTGCGGGCGTTGACGGGTCTCCCGACATCGTGGCTTCGCTGAAGAGCGGCAATACGCTCATCGTTTCCTCGTCCTCCCAGGACCCTTACGGCATGGCCAAGAAGGCGGCCGAGCTCGCTGTCGATCTGTTGAACGGTAAGAAGCCCGACCAGGAGGTAACCCTCCTCGATACGACACTCGTTACGAAAGACAACGTGAACGATTACGTCGGCTGGGACGCCAAGCGGTGAATCAAGGGAGGGGCGGCGCGGTGGCGTCGCCCCTTTTAGTTGCCTGAGAGGGGAAAGGTTTATGGCCGTGCCACCTACTAGCGAAACTCCACTTCTGGAAATGCGTGGGATCAGCAAATCCTTCGGCGCTACGCGCGCGGTCAGCGACGTTTCGCTCACCGTCTACGCAAGCGAAACCCTCGCGCTGATGGGAGAGAATGGTGCCGGCAAATCGACTCTCATGAAAATACTGTCGGGCGCGTATACTCCCGACGCCGGTGGTGAAATCCTGCTTGCCGGCCGGGCGCTTTCCACGGGCAACCCGATCGCCTCCCGGGCAAGCGGGATCGCGGTCATCTATCAAGAGCTTTCACTGGCTCCCAATTTGACGGTGGCCCAGAATATCTTTCTCGGAATTGAGCCTCGGCGGTTCGGCGTCACGGACAATCGATCCATGCTCGAGCGGTCGAAACCGATCTTGCAGCAGCTTGGCGCGACTTTCGCTCCCGCCGATCGGGTCTCAAAGCTGTCGCTGGGCGAGCGGCAGATCGTCGAAATCGCGCGAGCGCTTGCCGCAGACGCGCGGATCATCGTGATGGACGAGCCGACCACGTCGTTGACGTCGCGCGAAACCGAACGGCTCTTCGAGGTGATCGCCGCTTTGAAGCAGCGCGGAATAGCGGTGATCTACATCAGTCACCGCATGGAAGAGATTTACCGTCTCGCAGATCGAGTATCCGTGCTTCGGGACGGAAAGTACGTCGGCACCCTGACCAGAGCGGATTTGTCCGCGGAACGCCTCATCTCGATGATGGTCGGCAGGGACCTGACGTCTTTCTACAAAAAAGTCCATGACCATTCACGTCGTGGCGATCTGGCCTTGAGCGTAAAGAACCTCGGCGACGGCGCGAGAGTCATCGACTGCTCTTTTGACGCCTTCAAAGGGGAAGTCCTTGGCATCGCAGGGCTCGTCGGTTCCGGGCGCACCGAGCTGGCTCGGATGATTTTCGGCGCAGACGCCAAGAGTTCCGGCAGCGTCGAGATCGAGGGGCGAAAGGTCCAGGTGAAGAGTCCACGGGAGGCCCTGGACGTCGGTATCGCGTACCTGACGGAAGACCGAAAGGGCCTCGGCCTCTTTCTGGATATGTCGATCGAACAGAACATCAATATTTCCGTCATTGCGCATGACGCGCGACGCGGTGGAATCTTGAATTCGATCAGGTCAGGCGCACGGGCCGAAGCCGCCGTCAGCGACTTCTCGATCAGAACGAAGTCCACAGCCGTGAATGTCGGGTCGTTGTCCGGGGGGAACCAGCAAAAGGCGCTGATCGCGAGAATTCTCGCCGGGAATCCGAGGATCGTGTTTCTCGACGAGCCGACAAGGGGGGTTGATGTCGGTGCCAAGTCTGAAATCTACCGGATCATCGATGAGCTTGCCGCCACCGGCGTCGCCGTCATCGTCATTTCGAGCGATCTACCCGAGATTATCGGCATCAGCGACCGCGTGCTCGTCATGCGCGAGGGCCGGATAGTGGGCGAGGTCGTCCCCAACGTGTCGGATGAGATACCCCAGGAAGCAATAATGGCGCTTTCGACGGGTTCCTCGAAAGCAGCCTGAAGAAGACGTATTAACGGAGGAGGAGACGATGTCTTTGACAGCGAGCGAAACCGGCGACCTGAAGCGCGCCAACCTGCGTGCGACGATGACCGCCCTGGGAATGCTGCCCGTCCTTGTATTGCTTACGGTGGGTTTCCACCTGATGACCGGGCGCTTCATCTCGGTCAACAATCTCTCGATTGTTATGCAGCAGGCTTCGATAAACACGGTCCTTGCAGCCGGAATGACGTTCGTCATCCTCACTGGCGGGATCGACCTGTCCGTAGGCTCAATTCTGGCCGCGGCTGCGATGGTCGGTGTCATCGTATCACTGGTCCCGGATATCGCGATGCTTGGGATACCAGCCGCCTTGGCGGTAGGGCTTGTCTGCGGCATAGCCAACGGAGCTATCATCGCAGGTTTGCGGCTGCCCCCTTTCATCGTGACGCTCGGCTCGCTGACGGCCATCCGCGGCCTCGCTCGCCTGCTCGGCAACGATACCACAGTCTTTAACCCCGACTTGCCGTTCGACTTCATCGGAAACGGCACGCTGTTTGGAATTCCCTGGTTGGCTGTGATCGCGCTCCTCACGATCGTGATCTCGTGGTTCGTATTGAAGCGGACGGTTCTAGGGACCTGGATTTACGCCATCGGTGGCAACGCTGAAGCCGCTCGGCTCACCGGTATCAAGGTGCCTCTGGTCCTTTTGTTCGTTTATGCGACATCCGGTCTGCTCGCCGGGCTCGGCGGTGTGATGTCCGCCGCTCGTCTGTATGCCGCCAATGGACAGCAACTCGGGCAAGCTTACGAACTCGACGCCATTGCCGCAGTCATCCTCGGCGGCACCAGCTTTGTGGGTGGCGTCGGCTCGATCTGGGGAACGCTTGTCGGCGCGCTCATAATCGCCGTGCTGTCAAACGGTCTCATTCTCGTGGGGGTCTCCGACATCTGGCAGTACATCATCAAGGGCCTCGTTATCGTCATAGCCGTCGCGCTCGACCGCTTTAGGCTCCAAGGCGGCCGCACATAACTTTCCAACGTCATAATCAGGAATTTCGACATGGCCCTGACTTCATTGAGGCAGATACTCGATCACGCCGCCGAATACGGCTACGGAATGCCCGCCTTCAACATTACCAACTCGGAGACCCTCCAGGCGGTCTTGGAGGCAGCCAAAAAGACCGGCAGTCCCGCTATCGTCCAGGTGAGCCAAAGCGCGCGAAAATACGCCGACGATATCTTCCTCGCGGCGATGTTCGAAGCGGCTGCCAAGCGATATCCCGAAGTACCCCTGTGCATACACCAAGACCACGGCAGCTCTCCGTCGGTCTGCCGCGATGCAATCGCGATCGGCTGCTCCAGCGTGATGATGGATGGGTCTCTGCGCGAGGACGGAAAGACCCCATCTGACTTCGCCTATAACGCCGATGTAACGCGCGAGACCGTTCAGTTTGCCCATGCGCGCGGCGTTTCGGTCGAGGGGGAAATCGGGGTCCTCGGCTCTCTGGAAACTGGGGGAGGCGAGCAGGAGGACGGACACGGTGTTGAAGGCGTCCTATCGCGCGAGGAGCTTCTGACTGATCCGGAAGAAGCGGCGAGATTTGTCGATGCCACCGGTGTCGACGCCCTGGCGGTCGCCATCGGGACGTCACACGGTGCCTACAAATTCTCCCGTCGCCCGACGGGCGATTTGCTGGCTTTGGACGTGATCGCAGCGATCCATGCTCGTCTGCCGAACACGCACCTAGTCATGCACGGGGCTTCGACGGTTCCGCAGGAACTGCAGGATCAGATCAATGCGTTCGGCGGCAATATTCCCCAGACATACGGTGTTCCTGCTGAGGAGATCGTAAAGAGCATCAAACACGGAGTGCGCAAGGTCAACATCGATACCGACCTCCGCATGGCGTTCACAGGAGCGATCCGCGAAAACCTCGCGCGCAACCCGTCGTCTTTCGACATTCGAAATTTACTCAAAGCCGCTTCCGTGAACATGTCCAGACTTTGCCAGGAGCGGTTCGAACAATTCGGCGCTTCGGGCAGAGCAGCCTCGATCAAGCCGATTTCCTTGGACGATATGGCGGCGCGCTATCGGGAGGGCAGCATCCGATGACGGATATCCGCGAGTGGACGTCCACGGTCGGACTGGAAAACGAACTTGGGGAAGTCCTTTCGGGGCTGGCGAACGCGTGCGCGACCATAGCCCGAACGTTGCGTACAGCCCCGCTGGCCCAGCTCTCCGGGTCGGCGGGCAGCCTGAATGTTCAAGGGGAGGCGCAGAAGCCTCTGGACATCATTTCGAATGAGGTCTTCGTCAACGCCTGTCGGGAACTCGCACAGATTTCCCTGGCAGTTTCCGAAGAGGAGGAAGACCCGATTCCGATCTCCGCGACCGGCAGTTACGCGGTCGTGTTCGATCCGCTCGACGGATCGTCCAATCTTGACGTCAATGTCACCGTGGGTTCCATCTTCTCGGTGGTCTCGGCCACAACGCCGAAGCACATTTTGCCGGGAGGGCGGCCGCAACACATCGCCGGCTTTGCATCCTATGGGCCGTCCACCGATCTGACGGTCCTGGCAAAGGGACGAGTGGCGCGCTTCACCCTGGATGCGAGCGATACTTGGCGGCTCGTGGAACTGGACATGCGTCTACCTGATCGCTTCCCCGAAATCGCCATCAATGCCGCGCGTGCTGATAGCTGGGACGATGTCATCCGCGGCTTCGTGAACGACGCCTTCCACGGGAACGAGATAAGGTACAATGCGAGGTGGGTTGCGTCGCTCGTTGCTGAGACGCAACGCATTCTCAGCAGAGGCGGGCTGTTTCTGTATCCGGCGGATTCATCGGGTAGGGGACGCCTTCGGCTTCTCTACGAGGCTCGCCCGATCGCCGCAATTGTCGAGGCGGCCGGAGGAAGGTGCTCCACGGGGTTCATGCCAATCCTCGAGGTGAACGCTGAGACACTCCACGATCGCGTCCCCCTGATCTTTGGTGGAGCGTCGCAGGTTGAAGCGCTCGAGGCGGCATATCGGGCAGACAAGGAAAACTGAGGCGGCCCCCTCGAGGGCCGGGCAGCGGCTTGGGAAAAGATTGCGTCGGAGCCTTTCTCGACCTTTGAGCATGCGCAGCGTCGGGGCGCGTTTTGGAGCAAACGTGACGCTGCCCGTCTGGTTCGTAGTGTACGCCTACTGATCAGCACCCATCTAGGGCCTTGATCCTGGACATCAGGGTCTACGCCCTTCAAGCGCAACTGGCAGCTTCGATCCATCCGGGCGGCCGAACTGCCCTGTCACTCCATGGCAAGGCCCATTACCTTGAACTGGGGGCGGCCAAGGGTTTGTCTTTTTGGACAACCGGGTGAAAGGCTGCCGACCTGGTTCAGGCAACATGGATGGGGTGCGGACGTCGAGTACAAATCTCCTGCCAGCTGGCGCGGGCGTCGATACGGTGGAGCTCAGCGGGTTCTCAATCAAAGCGCGCTGCACTTCCATCTTCCAGGCGCGCTCCATTGGTGGACCCGAGACGTTACCGACCATCGCCGCGTGCTGATCTGCGCCTTCAACAACATCAGCGCTTGGCGAAGGACCTGCCCTTTTCGGCATACCGTTTTGGGGAAAGACCGGTGACCCGACGGAACATGGTGGTGAAGGCGCCGATATTACGATAGCCCGCCTCCAGCGCGACTGATGTCACCGGCTGTCCCGCCGAAAGACGAGGCAAGCTTGCAAACACGATTGCCTGTTGGCGCCAATCGAGAAAACTTACGCCCGTCTCTCGGCGGAAAAACCGAGTGAAGGCTCTGCGGCTCATCCCCAGCTTTGCCGCCCAGTCATCAATATGATCATTTGGCGTAGGAGCTTCCAAAAAGCCTCGGCATAGTCCAGCCAGCCTTAGATCTGACGGGAACGAGAGCACGAGATGTTCTTCTTGCAGATTGGTGATCTCTTCGAGCAAGAGTTCATGCACGAGAGAAGACCTTGTGTTTGCGATGGCAGCTTCTTGAAGTTTAACGGCTTCGAGCACCAGGCTACGAGCGAGGTCCGTCACCTGAAAAACGAACGGCTCTTTCCGCCCGGCGCTTTGCGCCGGCTTCAAATAAACGGAAACCATCGCAACGTCGCTGACGACGATGTGAGAATGCGGCAGCCCAGCAGGCACTAGGAGGCCATGACCGGGTGGCGTCATGAAGCGCCCATCGTCGGTTTCCACAACGACCACGCCGGCAAAGACGCAGACAAGCTGGACACGGGCGTGAAGATGGCGGGAAACAACGTGCGCCGAGGGGTAATGATGCCATTGGAAAACCACACGCTGGTCGCCAGGGGCCTCATCGCCATCATTAAGCGTTTCAAGTGTCGTATTCGACACCGAAATCGCGGGATCATGATCCATCATGACATTCTCTGATTTGCGCCGTGTGCGAAAGGAAGGGCCTCTTCAGGATATCTGCTTTCGTCCTCCCCGGGCTTCTGCCGCATGCAAAAGCTGCCCGAGGCCGCATTTTGGCTGTCCGGTCACCAATAGACGCGCTCGACATGATCCGTTGGCTGTGGAAGCAACCGCCCGCGTCGCAGGACCATGCAGCCCGCGCGTTGCGTCTGTCGTACTGGACCCTTGGCAGATTATCAGCCGATTCAGCGGGTAAATATCTGCCGCCGGCCAATGTATATCGATGACACGACACCTCTGAGGTCGGAGCCGCGATCGGCGCCTGAAACCGCGGCGTCAACAAGGATGGATGGCGCGACGATTTATCGATATAATCTGCTCCGATGTTGCGCGCTCGTCAAAACGACTCCGATCCTGATTTCGCCGCCGCTCCTGTTGTGGGCCGGGTCGAAAGCTGGTCGTCAACAGAAGCATCGTTCCACAATCACCGGCGCCATCAACTCATTTACGCGATAAAGGGCGTGATCCACGTCTCGACACAAGGGAGCCGATGGGTGCTGCCGCCGACACGGGCATTGTGGATACGCGCGAATACGGACCACAAACTGAGCGTGGCGAGAGCAGCCGAAATTCGCGTTCTTTACGTCGATCCGGCGATTGGTTGCGCACCCACCTCATCGTCTTGCGTTGTTGTCGAGGTCACGCCGCTCGTACGTGAACTGATCTCGTCGTGCGCGGGTCTGCCGTGGGATTACCAGCCGGGATCGAAGGAAGCCCGGCTTTGCGAGGTATTGCTCGATCAGATCGCGACGCTCGACCGCTCGCCTGTCGATCTTCCCATTCCCACCGATCCACGGGGCCTGCGCATAGTGGACATGCTCAAGCGCGAACCTTCCAGTCGCGAACCTCTCGCCGCACTGGCTGCACGCGTGGGGGCGAGTTCAAGGACCATCGAGCGAATCTTTGTCCGGGAAACCCATCTTGCGTTCGGGGCCTGGCGTCAAAGGCTCCGCCTGTTGGCGGCGCTTGAACTTCTGGCCTATGGAGAGGCCGTGACCAATGTCGCATTGGATGTCGGTTACGAGTCCGCCTCGAGTTTCGTGGCAGCCTTCCGCGAAACGTTCGGAACGACACCCGCCCGGTTCTTCAAGTAAGTCGTCCAGCTTAAGCGGCACCCGCTTGCAGCGTCTCATCCGATCGCCGGCTCGCTATCTTCCTTAAGCTCCGACCACAAGCGCAAAGGTCATTCTGCCGCAGATGAGATGGCGAGCCGGCGAGCCGGCTCCGTCTCGGGAACGTCGATATCCTCAGCGCGGATCAGGTGTTCGAAGGCGGACAATGATGCCTTGGCGCCCTCGCCCATTGCCACGACGATCTGCTTGAAGGGAACCGTGGTGCAGTCGCCGGCGGCGAAACCCCCGGGAGCGATGTTCGCCCGTGCCGATCGACGACGATCTCTCCAAGCTGCGAGAGTTCGATCGATCCCTTGAGCCAATCGGTGTTCGGCAAAAGACCGATTTGGACGAAAATGCCATCAAGCGCGATATGGTGTTTAAGCCCGCTCGCGCGAGAGAGGTAGTTCAGGCCCGTGACCTTTTCGCCATCGCCGAGTACGTCCGTTGTCTGTGATGACAGGATCACATCGACATTCAGCAGGCTCCTCGCGCTGAAGAACATCGTCGGCTTTGAGCTTGCCGTCGAATTCGATCAGTGGTGACGTGGGAGACGATTCCGGACAGATCAATCGCCGCTTCGACACCGGAATTGCCGCCTCCGATCACCGCGACGCGTTTGCCCTTGAACAGGGGTCCGTCACAATGCGTGCAATAGGCTACCCCTCTGTTGCGGTATTCTTCCTCTCCCGGTACCCCCATCTGGCGCCAGCGAGCCCCAGCGGCAAGAATGACCGTCTTGGCCTAAGGGACCCGCCACTTGCAAGTCGGAGCTCGTGGGCGCGCCCCGTTGATACGAGCTTCTCTACCCGCTGCGCCTTTACGATCTCGACCGGATATTCCTTTACATGCGCCTCGAGCGCGGATCTGAAGGTCGGGCCTTCCGTCTGCGGTACGGATATGAGGTTCTCGATGAGCATCGTTTCGAGCACCTGGCCGCCAAGTCGATCGGCAACCATTCCGACCGCGAGCCCTTTGCGTGCAGCGTAGATGGCCGACGCCGCGCCGGCAGGCCCGCCGCCGACCAGGAGATCGAAAGTCGCAAGATTGCTGATCTTCGCGGCGGCGCGCTGGTCCGCCTTGCTATCCAGCTTTGCCACGATATGCTGCAAGTCCATGCGCACCTGCGCAAACAAGGCGCCATTCAAATAGACGGCTGGAACCGACATGATCTGGCGCTGGCACACCTCCGACTGAAAGGCTCCCCCCTCGATCGCGACATGGCTGATGCGGGGGTTGAGAATGGCCATCAGGTTGAGCGCTTGCACGACATCTGGGCAGTTCTGGCAGAAGAGCGAATAATAGGTCTCGAAATGGTAATCGCTCTCAAGACCAACGATCTGCTCGACGACGCCCTGTTCGACGCATGGTGGATGGCCACCAAGCTGCAACAAGGCGAGCACAAGCGATCCGAAGTCGTGGCCGAGCGGAAGGCCAGCAAAGGTCAGTTTGATATCGCGTCCTGGGCTACTCAAAGAGAAGGAAGGGGCACGATCCGCCAATATCGTGACGCTGCTCGAGCGTGATTTGGGGCGACAGGCTGGCGATTTCGGTCAGGAGATCGATCATCTGGAGAGATGTCGGGCTTGCGTCGACCGATGCGATGATCTCGATCGGTCGGGCAATTTTCTCGAAATGGGAGGAAAGCTCGCTTTTGATCGCGTCGTCAAGCATCGGATTGCTGTTCCTGGAAGCATCTCTGACAGAATGAGACCCCAACCTGAAACTGGGGTCTCGTCTTTTGCGCTCAAATCTTACCGACGAGAGCCAAAGACGGAGCGAGGGTCTTTCCGCCCTCCTCCCATTTAGCGGGGCAAACCTCGCCGGGATGTGCGCGGACATATTGCGCCGCCTTTACGCGGCGCAGTAGGTCGGCTGCATTTCGACCGATGCCCTCGGTGGTGATTTCGATCGCCTGAATGATCCGTCCGGGTCGACGATGAAAGTTCCACGGTCGGCAAGGCCTTCCGTTTCCCGCATGACCTCGAAATTGCGGGTAACGGTCCCGGTTGGATCACCGATCATGGTGTACTCGATCTTCCTGATCGTATCGGAGCTGTCATGCCACGCCTTGTGCGTGAAGTGCGTGTCGGTCGATACCGAATAGACCTCGACATCGAGCCGCTGCAGTTCTGCGTAATGGTCAGCGACGTCGCCCAGTTCCGTTGGGCATACAAAGGTAAAATCCGCCGGGTAGCAAAGCAACGCAGAACGCGCACTTGGCTCATCTCGGATCCCGGTTTGATGGGACGGCAAGGCCTGTGATCGATGGCGATCGCGTGAGGTCGACATGCCGATAAATTTCACTTTGATCGAACGCGTGTCACCGTGCTGCAAAGAGAGCGGGGCTTCCCCCCGTATGCACGAAGATCACATCGCTGCCTGCAGGGATCGTCTCACCGACAGCGGCGATCAGTCCGGCGCAGACCTTTCCCGTATAAGTCGGGTCGAGGAAGACCCCTTCGGCTTCTGCAACTTTGCGGATTGCGGCATTGCCTTCTTGGCTGGGGACCCCGTATTCGGGTCCGATATGATCGTAATTCAGCAACAGATCTTCGGCATCCCAACGCCGATCGACACCAGCGAGTCGAGCCGTGTCATTTAGCAAGGACGCCGCGCAATCGCGCGAAGCAAAGGCCGCAGTCGTAATGACGATGCCGAGAACTTGCGTGTTGGGCAGATATCGCGCGCATCCTGCGACGAGACCGGCATACGTGCCGCCCGAGCCCATTGCGACAACGATATAGTCCGGATGCCTCTGCCGCCGGGCATCGAACTGCTCACGCATCTCCTTGGCGCAATCGACGTAACCAAGGGCTCCCAGAGGGCTCGATCCGCCAATCGGGATGACATAGGCGCGCTCGCCCGAGGCTTCGAGCTCCGCCTTGCGCTCCAGCATAAGGTCCACGACCATGGCGTTGAAGTCGTCACGATCATGAAATTCCAACTGCGCGCCCAAGAGTTCATCGAGAAGCAGGTTTCCCGAGGGGCTCGGCGGCAGTTGCCCACGAAGCAGGGCTAAAGGCCGCATGCCGTGTTTTCTGGCAACAGCCGCGGTTTGCCGGACATGGTTCGATTGCGTGGCGCCCGCCGTGATCAGCGTCGTTGCCTTTTCCGCTTTGGCTTCGGCAAGAAGATATTGCAGCTTCCTGATCTTGTTTCCGCCGCCGCCCAGGCCGGAAAGGTCGTCCCGTTTCGCGCTCAGCGAAATGCTGAGTTCACGCCCAAGGTTATCCCACTTGTCGATCGGCGTTGGAAAGAAGCCAAGTGGGACCAAATCCAGGTGATCTGTCATCGTGCTAACCTCTGAGGGTCTTGATTTTACGACAGGGCGGCCGCCGTGCAGGAGCCTTTGCAGGCGTGATCAGCTTCACCGGGAATGACGGCGACCGCCTCGATCTCGACTTGCGCGCCCATTGGCAGCGCCGCGACCTGGTAGGTCGCTCGTGCCGGGCATGGCTTCGGGAAAGCCGCTGCATAAATTTCATTCAGCTGCTTGAATTTCGAAAGATCGGTCACGAGCACGGTCGTCTTCAGGACATCGGACATCTTTGCCCCCGCCGCCGTCACGATCGCTTCGATATTTGCCAGCACCTGACGCATCTGCTCTTCCGCATCGCTGGCCATTTCCCCCGTCTTGGGGTCGAGAGGCAGTTGGCCCGAGACGAAAAGCAGGTTCCCTTGTCGTCTGGCCTGGCTGTAGGGACCGACAGCTGCAGGTGCGTTAGGGGTGGAGATTTCCATGATTTCCTCGCAAGAGTTTGAGGTGACCGTCTGATGCGACGCATCACGGTGTTCGAATATGAGCGGATCATCTGTCGGCATGATCGCGCGCCGACAGATCGTCGGGATGTCAGCCTGGGAAGGAACTGATCTTTAATGCCAGGATCATCCTTCGTGGCTGGACAATGCTTTCGCCATCCGCTCGATGCCTTGAGCAAGAATCGACTTCGGCGTGCCGATATTCAGACGGATATGTCCTTCACCGCCCGGCCCATAGTCTTCGCCGTAGTTGAGCACGAGGCCATGCCTTGTTTCGAACAGATCGAGCATCTCCTGGTGCGACATGCCGTAATCTGAAAGGTCGAGCCACATGAAGTAGGTGGACTCTGTCGGGCGTATGCGAATGCGCGGGAGTCTTTCCTTGAAGAAAGCCTCGGCGAAGGCATAGTTGCCGGCAACATACTTCATGAGATCGGCAAGCCACCCATCGCAATCTCGGTATGCCACCTCGGTCGCGACGTGGCCGAACAGAGAACCGCCGTAGCCCGAGGTATCGCGCTTCAGCCCCTCCAGGTATTCATTCATAAGCCTTGGATTAGCGGCGATGACTTGAGAGTGCTTCAGTCCCGTGAGGTTAAACATCTTGCTGGCAGAAAGCAGGCTCACGGAATTCATAAGTGCATCTGACGACACGCTCCCAAAAGGCGTGAAGTGAAAGCCGTCGTGCAGCAACCCACAATAGACCTCGTCGGAAACGACGACGATGTTGTTCTGCTGACAAAACTCCGCAAGCTGCGCCAACTCGTCACGCGACCAGACACGCCCGACGGGGTTGTGAGGATTGCAAAGCAGGAGCAGCTTTGTGCGACTGCTGACGCAGCGGGCAAGCTGATCGAAGTCGAACTCATAGCGGCCGTTGCGAAGAATGAGCGGATTTGCAACGGGCACACGTCCAGCGGCGGCCACGATATTCCTGAATTGGAAGTGGACCGGTGGCTGGTAGATAATTTCGTCTCCCTCGACGCTCAGGCGATCGATCAACGGTCGCATGGAGGGGTAGATGCCGACATTGTGGGCAATCCACTCACGCTTGATCTCCCACCCGAAATGCCTCTTGTAAAAGCCGATCAGGGCTTCGTAGTAGCTGTTCGGCTTGTAGGGATAACCGAAGTGGCCAAGACGAGCAGTGCGTTCAAGAGCTTCAGCAATCGGCTTGGGAGAGCGAAAGTCCATGTCCGCGGTACCGAAACCGAGCAGGGATTTGTTGCCGGTCCGGTCAATTTCCATTTCCCACTTGACAGAGCTCAATTGCGAGCGGTCGAGGATTTCGTCAAAGTCGGTCGTTTCCGCGGCGGCATCAGCCGGCGCCCGGTGCAAATCGTGCATTATATTTCTCCGAATATCTTTTCGTCGGTGCCAGGCGGCTAGAGGACTTTGGCCAGGAACTCACGCGTTCGCGGCGATTGAGGATTGGCGATCATCTCGCGCGGATCGCCTTGTTCCATGACGGTTCCCCCGTCCATGAAGATCAACTGATCGGCGACTTCACGGGCAAATCCAATTTCGTGCGTCACCACGACCATCGTCATCCCGTCGCGCGCGAGATCCTTCATGACCGACAGGACTTCGCCTACAAGTTCGGGATCGAGCGCCGAGGTCGGTTCATCGAACAGCAGCACCTTCGGGCGCATGGCAAGTGCACGCGCAATTGCAACTCGCTGCTGCTGGCCGCCCGACAGCTGTCTTGGAAAGGCGGTCGCCTTTTCCACGAGCCCTACGCGGCTTAGCAACTCCATAGCGTGTAACCGCGCCTCGGCGCGAGGTTCGCCACGCACTTTGATCGGGGCTTCGATCAGGTTCTCCAGCACGGTCATGTGGGGGAACAGGTTGAAGTGCTGGAAGACCATGCCGATTTCGGCGCGTCGAGCACAAATTTGCGACGCTCTCAGTTCATGGAGCTTGTCATCTTTCAAGCGATACCCGACGAAATCCCCATCGACCAGCAGCAGCCCGCTGTTGATCTCTTCGAGATGGTTGATGCATCTGAGAAATGTGCTCTTGCCGGAGCCGGACGGCCCAATAATGCAGGCGACCGAACCGTTCGGCACCGAAATATTCACGCCCTTCAGAACTTCGAGACTGCCGTAGGACTTCCTGACATCTGACGCGTGGATCATCACGGAGGGAGAGATAGCGAACCGTTCAAAGTGATTGGTCTTCATTGTGCACCTCTCCATTTTTCACGCATCATGAGAATCGAACCCAGCCGCGACAAACCGCCCGGAGCAGGATTTGGTCCGGCTTCGTCCCTGGAATAATGACGTTCGAGATAACCCTGACCGATGGTCATGATTGAGACGACGACCAGGTACCAGAACGTGGCGACGAGCAGGAGCGGAATGGTTTCGAACGTCCGGGCATAAATCGCCTGGGCCGAGTACAACAGGTCGCCGACGGCAATGATACTGACGAGCGAGGTCGTCTTGAGCAGATTGATCGTCTCGTTTCCGGTCGGAGGAATAATGACGCGCATTGCTTGGGGAATGACAATCCGCCGCAGCAGCAGAGAGGGTTTCATTCCGAGACAGAGCGCAGCTTCCGTCTGCCCGCGGTTCACCGATTTCAACCCGTTTCGGATAATCTCCGCCATGTATCCCGCTTCATGGAGGGACAGGGCAACGACGGCCGCTACCAATGGCGTCATGACGGTGTTCGTTGGAATCGAAAAGACGGTGCCGAGCCCCGGCAACCAGAGCGTAATGTCCTTGAAGATAAGCGACAGATTATACCACAAGATGAGCTGGACGAGTGCCGGCGTACCGCGGAACCACCAGATGAAGGCCGCGGCCGGGACCGACAGCATTTTGCTTGGAGAGAGCATCATCAAGGCAACGATCATGCCGATGATGCTGGCAAAAAACATGATGGCCAGAGTCAAGCCGACCGTCACCCAAAGACCCTGCACGATGATAGGGTTGAGGATATATGAGGCGACCACGGGCCACTGAAGATTGGGATTGCTGACGACTGCCTGGAGCAGCAAGAGCAAAAGAATCGTGACGATTGCAGCAGCAGCCCAGCGCCAGGGATGACGGAGCGGCACCACCGTGAACTGCGCGCGCTTGGCGGCGACGCTGTCGTCTTTTAGGGGGAGAACGTTCAAGTCCTCGACTCCTTTTTCGGGTGATATGATGACTTTTCGCAAACGCGTTGCAGCTCAATTACGCGCCCCCGCTCTGCCGAGATGCGGCAGAGCGGGGGCATGAGATCAGTTCTTGAGCTGAGACACGTCGGTATAGATCACCGGCTTCGCAATTGCGGACGAAGTCATTCCGTATTTGGCGAGAATGGTGTTGTAGGTGCCGTCGTCGATCAGCTTCTGAATCGCGGCAGCAAGCATGGTGGCGGTTTCAGCGTCACCCTTCTTGATGATGTGGCCGATGGGCTTCTTGTGGAAGACCTCGCCCGTCAGGACAAGCTTTCCCTTGCTGACCTGTGAATAGTATCCGGCGGAGGTCGAGTCATCCAGATATGCGTCCGCCCGACCGGTAATCACGGCCTGAACCGTGTCCTGCTGGGACGGGTAGATATCCTTCTTGAATTCCTTCAGGCCGGCGGCCTTGCACTCCTCGTTCACCTGATCGGCAGAGAAGTCCGCTGCCGTGCCGGACTGGACGGCGACGGTGGCGCCACACAGCTCTGTGCGCTTCGCGTATTTGTCTTTGTTCTCAGGCAGAGTCGAAATGATGGTGCCATCTTCCATCCAGGAGACGAAATCGGCCTGCTTCAGGCGCTCTTCGGTCACCGATGCATTGAGCCAGGCGATCTTGATCCGGTCAGCACCCAAGGACGGAATGAGAGATGTGAAGGGGACCTGGTCGATGGTCAGCTCGACACCGAGCTCCTTGGCGGCCGCCTGGGCCAACTCGACGCTGAGGCCGACCTGTTTGCCGCTCTCGTCGATGTAGGAGAAGGGAGCATAAATGGTGGTCGCGATCGGCAGCTTGCCGCTGTCCTTGACGTAGGACGGAAGCGCGATATCGCCAGCCAGCGAAACAGTGGCGCTCGCAACCAGCGCCACTGTCGAAAGAATTGCAGATTTAATGGCAGTCATTTCATGTTCCCTTTTTCGCGTTGTCTTGATCGCTCTGTTTTGCGCGCAGTTCACCGATCGAAGATGCAAGCATGACCTTGCATCTGCGTTGGAAGGTGGCGCTATAACGGGCTTCTCCAGGTGCATCCTCTCTGCACCCGCGATAAAAATGATAGCCGCAGGTGAGCCAGACTGCGAATGAATATTCATAATGTTAATATGATCCAAATTCATTATACTGGCATGGAAATGAGAGAGAGGACCTCCGCATGAGAAGCGATTTCACTCTGAATCAGATCGACCTCAACCTGTTGAGGGTATTCGATCTGCTCATGCAGGAGCGTAGCGTTACCAAGGCGGCGGACCGCGCCGGCCGCACCCAATCAGCGATCAGCCATTCGCTGAACAGGTTACGCGAGATTTTCGGTGACGAGTTGTTCGTCAAGCGTGCGGGGTCGATGAATCCGACAGCGCAGGCACGGGAACTGGCGACCGTGATCACGCAGGCACTTTCAGATATCGAAGGAGTGGTGTCCCAGCGCATCAACTTCAAACCCAGCGAGAGCCATCGTCAATTCCGGATCGGCGTGACCGACTACACCAGCGCGCTCTACTTGCCCACGCTGCTGGAAGAATTCAATTCGAAGGCTCCCAATGCGAGGCTTCGCATCGTACCGGTCTACCTCTACGAGGCCGCAGAATTGCTCAGCGATCCCGATCTCGACTGCGTGTTGATCGGAAATCCGATCATTCGTGAATCCCATATCGTCGAAACGGTTCTGGCACGGCACGAAATGCTCTGTGCTGCCTGGAGCGGGAACGCGGTGATAAAAGATCTCACGATGGAGAAATATCTGGCGATGCCTCACCTGCAGATTTCGCCGGATGGCGATGAGTCCGGCGTAAGCGATAAGGCACTGGCGACGATCGGTTTGTCACGGCGCGTTGCCGCTACAATCCCGTATTACATGGTTGCACCCAAAGTCCTCAGAGGGACGCAGATGATTGCCGCGTTTGCGGACGGAATGCTATCGCTCATCGATGAGAGCAGCGAGATACTCGTCACACGCCCTCCCCTCGCTTTGCCTGATGTTCGCGTATCGCTGATATATGTCCGAACAAAACAGACGGACGCGGGCCATATCTGGTTGAGAAGTTGTATCCGCTCCATTGTGACGGCGTGTGAGGAGAGGAAGCGCGCATTCCTCCATCAAATCATCCCTCTTCCCTAAGTTCGCGCCGCCGACTGGTGCTGGCCTGCGAGTTTCTCGCATAGCTCGGCAATAGCAGCCAGCACCTGAAAAAAAGCGCCCGGCACTTAGTGGTACCGGGCGGAGATGGGCAGCGTTTGCGGCCTTGGGAAACTCGTTACGAACTGTAGACGATCAGCAGATCCTTGGCGTCGATCTGGTCGCCAGCACGCACCAGCACTTCGGCAATCGTGCCGTCCTTCTCCGCATGAAGCGCCGTCTCCATCTTCATCGCCTCGATCGAGAGCAGCACGTCGCCGGCCTTGACCGCCTGGCCGGCGGCAACCGCGACCGTCGAGATGACGCCCGGCATCGGTGCGCCAAGCTGGGCGGCATTGCCGCCCTCGGCCTTCCGGCGCACGGCGCTCGTCGCACTGCGGTTGCGGTCCGGAACCTTGATCAGGCGCGGCTGGCCATTGAGTTCGAAGAACACCTTGACCATGCCCTTCTCGTCGGGCTCGCTCTTGGCCTGGTGCAGGATGACGAGCGACTTGCCCCTCTCGATCTCCGGCTGCAGTTCCTCGCCCGGCGCAAGCCCGTAGAAATAGGCCGGCGTCGGCAGCACGCTGACCGGGCCATAGGTATCGGCAGCGACCGCATAGTCGGTGAAGACCTTCGGATACATCAGGTAGGAAGCGAACTCGAAGTCGTCGACCTTGCGCTCGAGCTTGTCCTCGATGGCCTTGCGTTCCGCGTCGAGATCGGCCGGCGGCAGCAGCGAGCCCGGAACGGCGGTATAGGCCTTCTCGCCCTTCAGCGCCTTCTTCTGCAGCGCCTCCGGCCAGCCGCCCGGGGGCTGGCCGAGATCGCCCTTCAGCATCGAGACAACCGAGTCCGGGAAAGCGATGTCCTTGGCCGGGTTTTCGACGTCGGCAACCGTCAGGTCTTGGCTGACCATCATCAGCGCCATGTCGCCGACCACCTTGGAGGACGGCGTTACCTTGACGATGTCGCCGAACATCTGGTTCGCATCGGCATAGGCCTGGGCAACGCGGTGCCACTTGGTTTCCAGCCCGAGCGAACGGGCCTGTTCCTTGAGGTTGGTGAACTGACCGCCCGGCATTTCGTGCAGGTAGACTTCCGACGCCGGTCCCTTGAGGTCGCTTTCGAAGGCAGCGTACTGGTAACGCACTGCTTCCCAATAGAAGGAAATGCGGCGGATCCATTCGGGATCGAGGCCCGGATCACGCTCCGAGCCGCGCAGCGCCTCGACGATCGAGCCGAGGCAGGGCTGCGAGGTGTTGCCGGAGAGTGCGTCCATCGCCGCATCGACCACATCGACGCCGCTATCGACAGCGGCAAGCACGGTCGCAGCCGCAATGCCCGAGGTGTCGTGCGTGTGGAAATGGATCGGCAGATCCGTCGCCTCGCGCAGCGCCTTGAAGAGCACGCGCGCGGCCGCCGGCTTCAACAGGCCCGCCATGTCCTTGACGGCGATCATGTGCGCGCCGGCCTTTTCGAGCTCGGCCGCCAATGCGGTGTAGTACTTGAGATCGTACTTCGGGCGGGCCGAGTTCAGGATGTCGCCGGTGTAGCAGATTGCCGCCTCGCAGATGCGGTTCTCCTCGGCAACGGCCTCCATCGACACGCGCATGTTGTCGACCCAGTTGAGGCAGTCGAAGACGCGGAAGACGTCGATGCCGCCCTTCGCCGCCTGGCGAACGAAGTACTTCACGACGTTGTCGGGGTAGTTCTTGTAGCCGACGCCATTGGCGCCGCGCAAAAGCATCTGCAGCAGCAGGTTCGGCGCGTCCTCGCGAATGCGGGCGAGACGATCCCACGGGTCCTCGGTGAGGAAGCGCATGGAAACGTCGAAGGTCGCACCACCCCAGCATTCGAGCGAGAACAGCTGCGGCAGGGCACGAGCATAGGTGCCGGCGACGCGGGCGATGTCGTGCGTGCGCATGCGGGTCGCAAGCAGCGACTGATGGCCGTCGCGCATCGTCGTATCGGTCAGGAAAACACGGCTTTCACCGCGCACCCACTCGGCGAATTTCTTCGGGCCGAGCGCGTCGAGCTTCTGCTTGGTACCGGCCGGGATTTCGCCCTGGATGAACGGCACGACGGGCTTGGCCGCATCCGCCGGCGGCTTCGGACGGCCCTTGGCCTCCGGATGACCGTTGACGGTGACGTCGGCGAGATAGGTCAAGAGCTTCGTCGCACGGTCCTGGCGCCGGACCTGCTGGAACAGTTCCGGCGTCGTATCGATGAAACGGGTCGTGTAGCTGTTGTCCTGGAACTTCGGGTGGCCGATGATCGCCTCGAGGAAGGTCAGGTTGGTCGCCACGCCGCGAATGCGGAACTCGCGCAAAGCGCGGTCCATGCGAGTGATCGCTTCAAGCGGATTCGGCGCCCAGGCCGTGACCTTCACAAGCAGCGGGTCGTAGAAGCGGGTGATGACCGCACCCGGATAGGCCGTGCCGCCGTCAAGACGAATGCCGAAACCGGAGGCCGAACGATAGCCGGTGATGCGGCCGTAGTCCGGAATGAAGTTCTGTTCCGGATCTTCCGTGGTGATGCGGCACTGCAGCGCATGGCCGTTGAGGCGGATGTCCGCCTGCTTCGGCACGCCCGATGCCGGCGTACCGATCGCCTCGCCGTCGAGAATATGGATCTGCGCCTTGACGATGTCGATGCCGGTCACGACTTCGGTGACGGTATGCTCAACCTGGATGCGCGGGTTCACTTCGATGAAGTAGAACTTGCCGGTGTCGGCATCCATCAGGTACTCGACCGTGCCGGCGCCGACATAATTGGTGGCGCGAGCGATCTTCAGCGAATAGTCGGCGAGTTCCTGGCGCTGCGCATCCGAAAGATAGGGCGCCGGGGCGCGCTCGACGACCTTCTGGTTGCGGCGCTGGATCGAGCAGTCGCGTTCGAAAAGATGCACGACATTGCCGTGGGTATCGCCAAGGATCTGGCTTTCGACGTGGCGGGCGCGCTCGACCAGCTTTTCGAGATAGACCTCGTCCTTGCCGAAGGCGGCCTTGGCCTCGCGCTTGGCTTCCGTCACCTCGCGGATCAGGTCCTTCGGGTCGCGGATGGCGCGCATGCCGCGTCCGCCGCCGCCCCAGGAGGCCTTGAGCATGACCGGATAACCGATCTCGGCGGCCAGGCGATGGATTTCCTTCTCGTCTTCCGGCAGAGGATCGGTGGCCGGAACGACTGGCACACCGACGGAGATGGCAAGGTTTCGGGCCGCCACCTTGTTGCCGAGCTGGCGCATGGTCGCCGGCCGCGGGCCGATGAAGGTGATGCCGGCGGCGTCACAGGCGTCGACGAATTCCGGGCTTTCCGAGAGCAGGCCGTAGCCCGGGTGGATGGCGTCGGCGCCGGAAAGCTTGGCGACCCGAATCACCTCGTCGATCGACAGATAGCTTTCAATCGGGCCGAGATCGCGGGCAAGGTGCGGCCCGCGGCCGATCTGGTAACTTTCGTCCGCTTTAAAGCGGTGCAGCGCAAGTTTGTCCTCTTCCGCCCATATCGCGACCGTTTTCAGCCCGAGTTCGTTTGCAGCGCGGAAAACGCGGATGGCAATTTCGGAGCGGTTGGCAACGAGTATCTTGGAAATGGGCATCGCAACTTTTCTTCACAAACCAGGTGGACTAGAGCAGGCCCTCGCCTGCTTGGCTGAGCCTGCTCTCTTCGATAATCCGATGAAGGTATTCGCGCTTAGAGCGCCGCGATCGTTTGGACCTCTACGAGGAACGGTTCCTTCACCAGCCGGTCGACCATCAACAAAGTGTTCGGCGGATATTTTCCGTCCGGGAACATCTTGGGAAACTCACGCAGACGAAATTCCATGAACTTCGGGATGTCCTGTGAGTGGACCAAATAGGTCGTGAATTGCACGACATTGCTCCAGGACGCCCCCGCAGATTCCAATGCGGCTTCCACGTTTTTGAAAACCTGCGCGGTCTGGGTGTCAAAGTCACCCTCACCGATGACGTTTCCAGCGGAGTCACCGGAAAGCATCCCCGCAATGAACAGAAACTCGTTCGCCTTCACGCGGGTGACATGTGTGTACTGACCCATTGGCGGGCCAAGCTTTTCGGGGTTGTAAATATTGATGTCGGCCATTCTCTACTCCTAGCTTCGATGTGCGATGATTATCCGACCGGGTTCTCGATCGTGCCGATCCCGTCGATTTCGACGCGAACGCGATCGCCCGGGTTGAGGTATTTCGGCGGGTTGAAGCCGATGCCGACACCAACAGGGGTGCCTGTTGCAATGATGTCTCCGGCCACCAGCGAGATCGAGCGACCGATCGCTCGTACCAGCGTCGGAACATCAAAGATCAGGTCGCCAATCCGCGCGTTTTGACGCTGCTCATCATTCACATGGCAGCGAATGCCCTTGGAAGAAATGTCGCCCATTGCTTGCCGGGTGACGATCGCAGGCCCCATAGGCGCGAAGGTGTCGATACCTTTGCCGAGGAGCCACTGCTTGTGGCGCTTTTGCAGTTCACGCGAGGTCACGTCGTTGATGATGGTGTAGCCGAAGACGAAATCCATCGGATCATCGTTTTCGGTGACGCGGCCAGAACGACCGATGATGACAGCAAGCTCGGCTTCGTAGTCCACCGACTGATAGGGATCATTTGCCCACTCGATCGTTGCGCCGGGGCCGATCACCGATGACGGCGGCTTGCTGAAGATGATCGGATATTCCGGAACTTCGGAGCCGCCGATCGACCCGGCGTCGAAACCACTGCGCCCGAACTCTGCAGCATGTTCATGATAGTTCTTGCCGACGCAGAAGATGTTCCGGCGAGGGGTCGGGATCGGCGCGCGAAGCTCCACCTCGGCGAGCTGCAATGCGCTGGCTTTCTCTTGAATAAGCCTTTCGATCTGGGCAGTGCGCTGATCGTAGTTCTCGATCAGATCCTGCATATCTGCTGCGAGGCCCGCAGCGGTAAGGTCGACCAGGCGAGAACCGTCGTCGACCAGAACGCCGACGGCGCTATTGCCCCGATGCTGGAATGTAACAAACTTCATCAAATTACTCCTGTCTGAGGGGACGGGTGGGCACTGCACCACCCATGTTGGATGTGAGATCGCGGACTTATCGGCGAGCCGAGCGCTGCCGGAGCCGGTCGAGGCAGACCGCCAGCAGAATGACGAGGCCGACTGCCAGTGTTTGGAAATAGGCGGACACGCCAATCATGTTCAGAACATTCGAAAGCATCCCGAGCGTGACGACGCCGAACACAACATGAATCATTCCACCGCTGCCGCCCTTGAGAGCCACCCCACCAAGAACGACGGAGGCAAGGGCCTGCAAAGCGAGATTGGGTGCCGCAATCGGTTGGGCAGCGCTTGTCCAGGCGGTCACTACGACCGCACCGATCCCGGCGCAGGTGCCGCTCAAAACATAGACGAGCACCGTATAGAAACGGACATCGACGCCTGAATGCAAAGCCGCGGAATAGTTCGAACCCATGGCGTACACGTACCGTCCAAAGACGGTAAAGCGCAGCAGGACCCAACAGCAGGCCAAGACTGCCAGGCCGATCAAAACCATCACCGGAATTCCGGCAAGTGAGGTAAAGCCGACCAGATCGGTATATTCGCCGGGAACGTCGTAGATCGGCACACCATTCGCCAAAATGAGGGCGAACGCCTGTGTGATGGAAAGGGCCGATAGGGTGACGATGAGCGGACTAGCCCCCGTAGCGGCGACGACGAAGCCCGAGAACAGCCCACAAAAAGCGCCAACAGCAATCATGACGCAAACGCCGCCGCCAATACCGAGCTGCGGCATCACGAGGACGCCTGCGACCCCGGCCACAGACAAGACGGATGATTGCGAAAGATCCAGCCCGCCAGACATGATGACAATGCCTTGGGCGGCCGCGAAAATCAGCAATGGCGTCAATTGCCGAAGGAGATTGAGCAGGTTGTTCGTTGAAAGGAAACGCGGCTCAATCATCACTGCGACGAGCGCCAGCAACAGGATAAGCAACGGCAACATCAAGTCGGCATAGCCAACGTGTCCGAATAGATGCCGCACCTTTGGTGGGCTGGCCTGGTTGATACTGCTTTGGGAACTCATAGGACTTCCTCCCTGTCTTTTGCATGTGTCGCGCCAACCACGTCCGCCGAGATCGACGACATGTCGCCGGTGGTCGGGGCGCTGTACGTGCGCACGCACTGTCCATCGAACATCGTGTGAATGCGGTCGCTGAGCGTGATCGCTTCTTCGAGATCGCTGGACACAAGAAGGATCCCCCATCCCTTGCCTGTGCATTCGCGCAGTAGATTGTGAACGTCCGCTTTTGCGGCGATATCGATTCCGGCCGTCGGCTCCTCGAGCACGAGCAGACGGAGGTCGGATCCGAGCAGCCGACCAATAAGGACCTTCTGCTGGTTGCCGCCGCTCAAGCTCGTGATCGGATCTTTGGCATTTCCATACCGGACGCCGATTTCCGACAGTTCCTTGTCAGGATCTCCGCCCGTCGGAGCAAGCGACGCCCGCTGCTTGCGGCTGCGGGGACGCAAATAGAGGTTTTCGCTTATACTTCTCGTCGGGAGAATCCCGTTCGCGGCGCGGCCGTTTGGAAGGTGCCCTATGCCGAGCCTTCGCGCTCGAACAGGCGTATTGACGGCGATCTTTTGCCCCTCGACCTCCATCGCCACGGATGCGGCGTCCGATGCCTGGCCCGATACGATTGAAGCAATCCGCCCGCTACCACAGCCGATGACGCCATAGAGCCCGACGACTTCACCAGGCGCCACGCGAATTGCTTTGGTGCTACCGTCCAGACGCGGCACCACGATCGAGAGCAGATCGGCCGCGCTATTATCGGGGTTTTGAACGACCTGGCTCTGTGACCGATGCGGGGCAGGAATACCGCCGCCGCCGAGACGCTCAACGATCTGATCGACGGTCTGGCGCCCGGTGATGCACTCAACGAGAGCGCCATTGCGAAGCACGGTGACGCGGTCGGCGAGCTCGGCGACTTCCGACACATGGTGGGTAACGAAGACGATCGCAGTGCCGTTGGCCCTAAGCTCGCCCATGATGCCGTGCAGGTGTTTGCGCTCGGCCAGGCTGAGCATGGCCGAGGGTTCATCGAGCACGAGAATCTTAGGCTTGCGCGCCAGGGCCTTGCTGATTTCGACAAGCTGCTGCTGGCCAGGCGGGAGTTGGTTGACTGGCAGCCTGATATCGATCCTGCCAAGCCCCACCGCATCCAGAACGCTCATGCAGTCCGACCGTTCTCGCGAGCGTCTTAGCACGCGAAGCGGGTTACGGGTCGGCTCCGCGCCAAGAAAGAGATTGTCTTGGATGCTCAGATCCGGCGCCAGCGAAAGCTCCTGGAAAACCATTGCCAGGCCGGCGGCTCGCCCTTCTTCAGGGCTGAAAAATGGAACTTCCTTGCCATCATACCAGAAGCTGCCGGTATCTGGTCGGACAAAGCCCCCGCAGATTCTGCCCAAAGTGGACTTGCCCGCCCCGTTTTCCCCGATGATGCAATGGATCTCACCCGGGAAAATATCAATGGAGACGCCCCGGAGCGCCCTTGTCGCTCCGAAGGACTTGCTGACGTCGACTAATCGCAGGAGTGGTGTCATCAGGGCACCGTCACTGCTTGATGTTCAAAGACCAATCCTTCGGCGGAAGGTCGTAGACGTCGTAACCGTAGGTATCGACGTTCTTCTTTGTGATCACGGCATTGTTGGTGAAGATCGTCGGATAGGCCATGCCCTCAGTCTTGAACTCGTCGCCTTTCGAGAGCTTTTCATGATCTCGAATGGCGAACTGCACGATGAGACGGCCCATCAGGATGCCGGGCTCCGACGTGAGTGCCAACAAGCGGTCGTTCTTGATCAACGGGAGAGCTTCCCGGACGATGGTGGCGGAAACCACCTGGGCTTGGATGCCGCTCTGCCGAGCTGCCTGGGCCGCACCAAGTCCAAGCGGTATCACGGGCGTGAAGATGAACTTGGTGTCCGAATTTTTCTGAAGCATATCCGATGCCTGGGTGAGGCCCTGCTCCAGCTCAAGCCCGCCGGTAACAGCACCCTTGACCAAGGTTACGTTCGGGCAGGCTTTGAGAGCTTGCTCTAAACCATCGAGCCGCAAGCGCGCCCATTCGGCCCCGGCGGGTCCCGGTAGCGCAATGACGCCGGCCTTGTCCGACCCGGCAGCCTCGCAGATCTCCTTGGCCAGGCCAACACCGATCGCTCCATCATCCTGCGTGACACCGAAATCGACGTTCTTGCTGTCGACCGGGATGCCTGCGGCAATGACGCCGATGCCCGCATCCTTCAGCCGCTTGAGCTGGGGATCGTAACCCTTATAAGCAGCAGCGCCGAGCACGACATAGTCGACGCCAAGGCTTTGCAAGGTTTCGATCTGCGAGAATTGTTGCGTCACGTTTCCGTAGGCGCCGGCAATCGAAATCTGGGCGACCGTGACATTGCTTCGCTTTGCCTCGTCGGCAATCCCGTAGGCGATGCCTTTCCAGAAATCGTCGTTGAGATGGACCAGCGTTACGCCGAGCTTGAGCGGCTTTTTCGCGACGACCGGCTCGACGATCCCGGCCAGGCGGTCGGGCTCCTCGGCTAGCGTGGGCGACGCGAAAAGTGATCCAACGACGACAGCACAGGCGATGCGGGCAAAGCCGAGTGTATATTTCGAAATTCCAGTAACCATAGTAGAACCCCTCTAAGGTGTTGTTATTTTATTGTGGTTGCGGGAAGAGCGTATGAGCGGCGGACAACAGCGCGTCCGTTCGCTCAAGCGCCACTGAGTGAGAGCAGTTTGCGAGCAGGACGACGTCCGCTTGCGGTATGTGGTCGGCAAGTTTGAGAGTGGTCGCTGGCGGGAATGGTTCGTCCACTCTCCCGTGCAGCATCGTCACTGGACACTTGATGCGGGCCAGCACCGAAGGGTCGATGATGGCTTGATCGGCATAGCGCTGCCGATCGCCGGCAAACATGCGCGAAAAGTAGTCCTTGTAGGTGGGATCCTCATGGAGGACCTTTACCCGTGCGTCCAGATAGGCGTCGTCGATCAGCGATTTGTCGTTGATCAGGAACCCGATCGCTTTCTTAAGATCCGCCCGGGTTTCCGGAAACGTCCAGCAGGCGACCGTACCTTCGTTGACCGTGAATTTCGCACCCATGGCCCCGGTGGTCAGGACTTGACCGACGCGGCTTTCAGATGCGGCGACCTGCAGGGCGAGCGACGCTGAAATGGAATGTGCGATAATTCCGACCTTTTCACCGGGGATTTTTGCCAGCATCGCCTTGCATTGCCGAATCCAGAGATCGAGATCGAAGAAGGGCTCCGATTTCTTACGGTCCGACTTGCCGAAACCGATCAGATCCATTGCATGGACATGATATCGCTCGGACAGGGGTCCGAGGACCCGGCTCCAGTTCCCCAATGTCGATGCACCAGGCCCGGATCCGTGGATCATCAGCAGGGGATATCCCTTGCCGCCTTCGATGTAGGCGACCCGATGGCCGTCAATCGAGAACTCTCGGTCTTCAAAATGAGGCATGCCTATCTCCAGAAACGCCAGCTGAGGGGTTGCCGAACGGTATGCGAAAGCCCGCACAGGCATGCGGTGCGGGCTTTCGCATACCGTTCGGCAACTGGGTGGCTGACTGCAGCTATGCTGCTGCGTCGTAGGCGATGTAGCCCATGCCGCAGATCCACTCGACGACCGGCTCATAGCCGATCACGTCGGCCTTCGACCCGCCCATGGCGCCCATCACGGCCATCCAGTTGAGGATCTCGTGACCACCGTGTCCGCCACCCTCTTCCACGCTTTCGAAGGTGCAGTTGCGAAGATACTCGGTGTCGCCTCTTCCGAAGGCCTCGATGATTTCGCGGTCCCACGCCGCGTTGACCAGCGGGTGCTGATGGCGCAGCGGCCACTGCATCTTGTCGGCCATCTCGATCTCGTAGGCGGCCAGGTCGGAATAGAGCGTCGGATCTTCCTCCGCGACGTGCTTCCCTTCGCTTTGATAACGCTTCATGCGCTGGAGGAACTGGTCGTCTTCCGGCGCACCCTCGGTCCAGACGGGAGGCCAATGCGACAGGCCGCCGGTCGCCAGGAACGCAACCCGAAGGCCGGTCGGCAATTCGCGTTCAACGATATCGCGTACCGCCGCACCCATGTCGTATGCACGCGCCATGCTCGGCAGCGGCGGCGAGAACACGTTCGTGTAGATCGGAATGACAGGAATGTCGTATTGCGGCCGGATCAGCTTCCACGGCACAAGAAGGTTGTTGCCGTATTCGATCTCGCCCATGCGCGCCGCATCGAAGTTGCGCTTGATGAGCCCGCGAAGCAATGTCTCCGCATGCTCGACATTGCTCTCGATCACGACCTTCTCGTCGAACTTGAGAGCCTCCATCATATAGTCGGCCGGGCCGCTATGGGATGCCGAGATGCCAACCGCGAAACCCGGCATCATGTTGCGGAAATGGTTTTCGAAATGGTCGTCCAGGAAGGCGATGATCAAGTCAGGGCGTGCGGCCTCAAGACGCCGAGCGCATTCCTGATGGGCTTCGTGGATGCTCTTTTTAACCGCTTCGGATGGCGCGTCCGCCCATCCGAGGACGCCGGGGGCATGGGACATGCTCAGGGCGCAAACAACTTCAGCCATTAACTTTCTCCTCATTGATGCGTTCGTTCAGCCGGTCAACGGCCCGATGACGCGGGTTGTCGGCGGCGAAGCGCCAACTTAATCTGCATATCTTTCGGATACAGAATACGGAATTCAGGATACATACGTGACAAGCGATTGCAAGTGGTTTATGATCGCAGATAACGATTTGGGCGGACGGGCGAGCTGCCGCGCGAAATGGGGAGGACGGTCGATGTGCATGTTGCCCTGCGGGCTCGTGGCGTGCGGACCCAACCGACTTATGTTTTCAGGAGGCGCAGCCGCGCCTACCGAAATGAACTTTTAAAGGATGGATACGAATGGTTTCAGAGACCGGTCCGAAGCGCCCAATGCAGAGATCCAAGCTCTCTTCCCAGCTATACTCGATGGTCAAGAACGACATTCTGCAAGGACAACTGCTTCCAGGTAGTCCCATCTCGGAAGAGGCACTGGCCGAAACCTACGGTGTCAGCCGCTCTCCGGCCCGCGAGGCGCTGGCGGAACTGGAGCGCGCGGGGCTCACCCAACGGTCCGGAATGCGGGATCGCAAGATAACGGTCCCAAGCCTTGAGATGATTCGAGAGAAGTTCGAACTGTGGTGGATCGTCGATGTCGGTCGCACCTATCTCGCCTCGTTGTCGGCGAGTGAGGACGACGTGGACGAGCTTGAGCGATACGCCGAACAGATGGCCATCGCTGTCGAACAGAATGATGTCAGGACGTATAAGAGCGTCTCCCATAAGTTCCACCTCAAGATCCGGCATTCTTGCCGCAATGAAGCGGTGAACGAAGTCGGGCGCGACTGCGATGTCTACCTGGACTGGTTCGAGAATCTTTACGACCGCTATCCGGAATGTTCGATGGTCATCGTGCAAGAACACCGCTCCATTCTCGATGCCTTCAAACGCCGTGACCTGGCAGGCTTGTCCGAAACGATAAGAAATCACATCGAGCGGCAGCGTGACCGGATTTTGGAGCATTTCCAGGCCGCACAGGAAAAACCGAAGGCCCGGTCAAAACTGTCGGCTCGACAGCCTGTCTCCTAATCTTCAAACGGGTTGCTGCCATAGCCGTCCAAGACATCTTGCGAGACCCATTTGCCGCTACAACGCTGACCGGCCGGAAGGCCGTAGGGAACAATCGTGCGTCCGATCCGTCGCAGAAATATTTCCGAGACTGCTGCCGACATGCTGCGATCCGAGGTGAGCGGCGGCAAGTGGCCGATCGGGACGCGCCTTCCAAATGAATCTGTTCTTGCCGATACGTTGACGGTAAGCCGGGGAACGATCAGAGAAGCCGTGCGGGTTCTCGTGTCGGAAGGATTGCTCGAGACGCGGCAGGGTTCGGGGACCTATGTGTGTTCTCCAGCAGCGGCTCCTTTCGAAAAAAACCTTAGACACTACAGCGAGCGCGACAAGCGGGAAGTGCTTGCCGCAATCTACAAGCAGGCAGTGAGCTTGGCCGTCCGACGCTCGGCGCCCTCGCAGATCCAGGAAATCCGGGGTGTTCTTGCCCAGCCCCGACGGATGGGGGCGGATTTAGCCGAGCGCGAAAAACACGATACGGACCTGCACCGTCGCATAGTGTCAACCTCAGGAAACAAGTTGCTCATCGATCTTTTTACGAGCCTGGCTGCCGCGCTCCGAAATGATCCGGAGGCGGACTTCCCTGAAACTTCGAAGTTCATGGATCGCACGGCTTGCCTGTCGTCACTATTGAATTCGATCGAGGCAAGAGACGCCGACAGCGCGTTGGCAGTCGTCGAGCAAGCGATCGACAGACAGCCCTGACCGAGAATGGTGGTCCGGATTGTGATCTGGTTGTCCGACCCCAAGCGCCGCATAACTGCAGAAAGAGCGAGGATTTGATGTTTTTTACGCTTCCAGAAAACCTTGATTGGATCGAGGTCGCGCCGGGCAACCGCAGAGCCGTACTCAGCGAGCGGCCAGAACTCATGCTCGTGGCATTTCGCTTCGAGGAAGGCGGCATCAGCCCCTTACACTCCCACCTGAACAGCCAGGTGAGCTACGTCGCAGAAGGCACCTTCGATGTGACCGTCGGCGGGGAGACGATCCGCCTCGGCCCGGGAAGCAGTTTCATCGTCGCGCCGCATCTCGTTCATGGGGTCGTGGCCGTTACTGAGGGGCTTCTGATCGATACGTTCAACCCACGCCGGGATGACTTTCTACAAAAGCAATAACAGCAGTCTCGCACCCTGCGCCCCCCGCAGATTTCTACCATGACCAGTGTCGGTTGTCTGCTTGGCTGCGGTCACCGCGAGGTCCGATTGCGCGGCGACCACAACGAGTTGCCCGGGCGCGGCCACGAAAGCACGCGCCCGCGCCGTCTTGGATCTGGGCGGCCGCATTCTCTCGGTCGACGCCACCGGCAAACCGTCGGGCGACGGCTTTGATCTTGGACCCTCCTGGTTCTGGCTCGGCATGCAGCCGGCAATGGGCGGCCTCGTCCATCAACTCGGCCTTCATTACTTCGAGCAGAACAGCGACGGCGACGTGATCTTTCAACGGATGGCCCGTGAAGCCCCGCAGCGTTATCGCGGTATGCGACAGGAGCCCCGGTCGATGCGGCTCGTCGGGGGAACTGGCGCGATCATATCGGCGCTTGCAGAAGGCCTGCCGGCGGAGAGCATTGAACTCGGTGCACAGGTGACGCATGTCTCGCTCGAGGGCGTCGTTGTGCAGTACCTTGATGCGACCGGATCGGCGCAGAGAGAGCGGGCGTCGCATGTCCTGTTCGCACTGCCGCCGCATCTCATCGAGGCCAAGATCCTGTTCTCGCCCGCTCTCGACTTTGCAACACTGGAGCGGTGGCAGCGCATGCAAAATTCTTCGCGCTCTACGATCGTCCTTTCAAAACTCGATGTCCGAAGGTTTCAAGCGCAATGATTCTTGCAGGAAAGGGTGTGGGCTGGCTGCCGGAAAGCGCGGCCGACGGCGAAATTGAGCAGCAGGATCCTTCTGTCGTCGACCGGCAGCCGGCCCAGGTCAGCCTGAATGTACTCGCTATCCGTAGGCGGGGCATAGGCTCGACTGCTCGAAGTCTGTCTGCTCAGGAATACATGAACTACCTCCTTGATAGTCCAAGTTTTTATCCGCACCCCCCTTCTGGTCAAATCTCCGCGAACTTTGACAGCTACGTATACTTGGTTCCAAGCTTTTCTTCAAAGACGGAGCTCGCAGACATTGTCATCATCGAGAAGCATACACAGTCGGAAAAACGATGTCCTGATCGACGAGCACATTGAACTTATAGCCGGGCCTGATTTCGAGCGTGGGCTGGACATCCATATTGCGCTGGATCGTCCGGTCAGCAACACGCCCGAAGGTCTCCGCGAAATTCCGCCTCGCCGCATCTGACGCCGTGTCCTGCGTTGCGAGCGTCGAGCTCTGCGGCACGGCCATGTCGATCCCGGTTCCGATGAGCGCAATCATCACCGCCGAGCCGAACGTTTTGAGATAGTGGTTGTTCACCTTGTCCTTGAAACCGCCATAGCCCTCAGCATCGGTTCCTGCCATGCCGCCGATCTGCAGTGTCGAGCCGTTCGGGAAGATAATATCGGACCAAACGACGAGGATGCGGCTCTGGCCAAACGAGACCTTGCTGTCGTAGCGGCCGAATAGCTTCGTGCCCTGCGGGATCAGCAGGCGATGTCCGGTCGCGCTGTCATAGACGTTCTGGCTGACCTGAGCAGTGATGCGGCCGGGCAGATCGGAATTAATGCCAGTAATCAAGGTCGCCGGGATCACCGAGCCCCGTTTCAGCTCATAGAGTGACTGCTGCGGGACAACACGGTTCGGCAGATAGCCGAGGTCCTTGAGGTCCGTGTTGAAGAAGTCTTCCTTGCTCTTCTGCCCATTGGGATCGATGTTCTGGCCGCCGAGGCCGGCGCGCAAGGCGGCAGCATAGAGATCGGAAGCGCCTGCCGTCGTCGAGATCGCAGTCGATGTATTGGCGGCCGAAGTATCGTTGGTCGCTGCCTTTGCCTCGAGCTTGCCGCGATCGATTGCGAGTGGCGCATCGAAAGCCGCATTGTTGGCCTGCAGCCTGGCCATGCGCTGACGCTGTCTCTCACGCAGATATTGCTCCTGTTGCTCGCGCTCGAGGCGTGCGCGCCAGACCGCTTCCGGCTCCAAGTCCTGCCCGCGTCGCTGCTCTTGCCTTTGTTCCGGTTGTTTCGTGAACGGATTGCTCGCCTTTTCGTCCACCTGCTTCGTCTCCACAGGTGTCGGCTGAAACGTCGTCTGCTGCTGCGGTTCGCCGATAATGCCGTCGGTGACACCGCGCTTGATCTGATCGGCAAAGGTCGAGGCGGGATCGCCGGAACTGGTCTCCGGGCCGGTATCCTTCCCGAAATAGAGCCCGCGTGAGGCGAGCCCATAAAAGATGATGCCGAGGAAGGCGACTGCAAGCACGATGACGACGACGATCGGAAGACGATTGATCCGACGAATGCCTGATGCCGCCTGACTGTTCTGCGCGCCGCCGAGTTTGAGGGATTGCACCATGATATTCGCCCTCACCCGCGCCGCATCAGCGAAAGCGCGCTCGCCGGTGTGGCACCGGTCGACGTCACCGTGTAAGCGCGGCCGAGTTCGACGCTGTTGGTCGAAAGGCGCGCCAGCACCTGCCCGTCGAATGGCATGATCACATAGGCAAGTGGGACGACGGTCGTTCCGTTATCCGTCTTCTGGTCGGTGACGACGGCATAGCCCCATCCCTTCAGCGCCGCCTCCAGTGCCTGTCCGAAGGGGGAGGTATCCGCCTTCAGGGCAACGGTTGCCTTGCCCGGCCCGATCTGTTCGGCAAGGCGGCTGACCATGTCGCCTGCAATGGCGCTCGCCGCCGGTCCTGAGATTTCGGGCGGCGCGTTGCTGGCGACAAGCCCTTCTGTGTCGATCGATTGGCATCCGGAAAGGAGGATGGTGAGGGTGCAGGTGGCGGCAAGGCCGGGGATCTGGTTCAGGGCACGCCGCACGGAAAAAAGAATACTCATCACCGCCCTCCCCTGCTGATCGTCACCTTCTGTTGTTTCCAGCTGACGCCCGAGACGAGCACGGCGCGATCGATGTTGTAATCGACCACCATCATATTGTTCTTCATGCGGTAGTTGACGATACGGTTCTGGCCACCGGATACCACGAAGAGAACCGGCGCATCCTGACCCGAGATCGACCGAGGGAACTGAATGTATGTCTTCAATCCGTCCGAATAGACCCGTGTCGGCCGCCAGCCGGCACTGCCCGATATGGAATAGGAAAAGCTCAGCTGCTCCGCTGGCACCCCGGCGCCGGGGATCGTACTGGCTTCAAGCCGCGCGTTGACGTCGGCAAGTTTCGAGGAAACATCCTCGGGATATTCGAAGCCGACGCGGGCCATATATTGCGTAGGATGCGACTTGAGCTGGATGTGATATGTCCGCCGGGATGTGGTCAGCACCATCGAGGTGACGAGACCGGGCTCTGAGGGTTTGACGATCAGATGGATGGCCTGACCACCGGCAGCACCCGATGTTGCAGGCTCGACCTTCCAGCGCACCGTATCGCCGACCAGCACATCGCGCACCACCTCGCCGCCCTGAAGTTCGATGTCGCAGACCTGCAACGGTGAGCAGACGACAGATGGCTGGATCTCGCCGTAAAGAAAGATCACCTTCCCATCCGCGCCTTTGGTGACCAGGCCTTTCGACCCGCGCCATTGGGTCGATAGCCCAATGCCTTTCGCCTCGTTGGCGGTGACACCATCAGCGGCAAGCGCAGTCGGGGGGGCGAGGACGGTAAAGGGGACGATTGCCAAAACCAGGTGGCCGATGGCCAGCGTAGCCCGTTGTCTTCTGTCTCTGATATTCATGCTCGGGCCATGCCTTTCAAAGCTGTGCAGTCCAGTCGAAGTCGCGGAGATAGAGACCAATGGGATTGAGACGGATGACGCCCTCATCCTGGGGCGGCGTCAGCGTCACGGTGGCGATGCCGCGGAAGCGGCGTGTCGCCGTTTCCTTGCCGCGGCGGTCGCGCTCGAATTCGGTCCAGTCGACTTGATAGCTCTGGTTCGAGAGCGCGACGATGTTGTTGACCTCGATGGCCACGGTCGCGGTCTTCGCCTTTTCGAACGGCGAATTCGAGCGGAACCAGGCATTGACCTTTTCGGTCGCAGGATCGGATGTCCGAAGCAGCCCGTAGGTTCGGTCGATGTATTGCTTCTGGACGACGGCGTCGGGCGTCACCGATCGGAAACTCGAGACGAAGCTGCCAAGTGTGGCGCGTACGACGCGCGGATCGGCATATTCGATCTGCTGCGGAAATCCGGCATTGACGGCCGTGCCGAGTTTGTCGACCTCTACGATGTAGGGGATGAGCTTGACCTGCGTGCTCTGGTAGAGCGCATAGCCAAACCCGATCACCGCCATGGTCATGCCGGTGATGCCGACGATGCGCCAGGCGGCGGCCGCTTTCACATACGAGCCGTAGCGCTCGTTCCATTCGCTACGTGCCGCGATATATGGATTGCCAGTATCGGGATTGTTGAGCGGGTTCTGTCCGGCCATCGGTCATGTTCCTCCAGTCATTTGCTGTCATTGATCGGCGGAGGTGGAGGCGGTGTGCCGGGACGCCCTGGTTGCTGATCGAGCTTGGCATTGGCAAGGCCGAGCAGCGACCCCGCATAGGCGCCGGGGGAACTGATCGCTTTGTCTTTGGCAGCGGAACCGACTGCGCCGGCAGCACCACCGACTCCGGCTTCCAGGCCGCGCATGGCAGCACTTGCCAAAGATGATCCGCCTGCCCTTGCGGCCGTTGCTGCCTCAAATCCCCGATTTGCAGCGCCGATCGTGAGGAACCCGGCGCCCAATGCGGCAGATGCGGCCTGCCCGCCATGCCGGATCGCTTCCATCCCGCCGCTCACCGACGCACCCTGCACTACGCCCTGCAGGATCGGTGGGACATACATGGCGATGACGAAGACCACGACAGAGATCCCGGCGATAGCAAGCGTCGTGATGAACTGTTCGGAGGTGGCCGTCGGCGCTTCGGCCAAACCGAGCAGGATGTCGGAGCCGATCTTGGCGATCATCACCAGCGCCATCAGCTTCATACCGACCGAGAAGGCGTAGACCAGATATTTGACGGCAAAATCCTTCGTGTAGGACGAGCCGCCAAGGCCGAGCATGATCATGCCGGCGAGCAGGCCGACATACATCTCGACCATGACGGCGACGAAGATTGCCGCAACGAGCGAGAACGACACCACAACCACCACCATGGCGAAGACGGCAGCGATCGCCAGCGCGTTGTCCTCGAAGACGCCGAACTTCGCCTGCTCCGACATTTTCGTCGCAACGCGAATGCCGGCATCAAAGATATTGGCCGGTGAGGCCGAACCACCGCCGGCGCCGATCTGATAGAGGCTGTCGACCACGGCCTTGGCGAACGCTGGCCCTTCGTTGAGGATAAAGGCGAAGAGACCGATGAACATGATGCGCTTGACGAGTTCCGCGAACCAGCTGTCGAGCGAGGCTGCATTGATCGCCAGCCAGACGGCGGCGATGCCGACCTCGATCCCGGCGAGGATCCAGAACAGCGACCGCGCAGCATTCATCACGGTCGTTTCCCAGCCCTTGGCGGCGGTGACGACCGAGTTCTCCAGAGTGGTCAGCACCTGACCCTGTTGCGCGAAGGCGGGGGTGGTGGCGATCAGCGCAATTCCGATTGCCATGAAAGCAAGTTCAAACTTGCGGGAAGGAGGCGCTGCTACCATCGTGGCTTCATCTCCTGGCCGCCGCGAATATCGCGGGTGGTATCACCGCCAAAGAACTGTTCGCGGTGTTGGCGCTTTTCTGCATCGGAGGCGCGACCGGTTGCGGCCGCACCTGAACCGGATATCGAGGTCGGCTCGGGATGGATCAGCATCCAGCTGACAGCGCCACCCGCAGTGACGATCCTTACCACCACGAGGATAATGATCAGGCGCGGGCTCACCACCGAGGCTCCATCGTTTGTCCACCGCGGATATCCCGCTCGCTCCCACCGAAGAACTGTTCACGTCGGGCCTGCGCCAGGTCTTGTCTCGCCTGTTCCGACTGGAACCAAGTGCCCATCATGGTCATCTGCTGGGAAACGAGACCGCGTAGCTTTTGCATCTGTGCCACCTGCTGGGCGGCGATCTGGTGGCCCACCTGCAGCGCCTTCATTTGCCCGTCGGCCGATTCAGACATGGAGCGCAGCGACGACATCGTGCTTTCCTCGCTGGAGAACTGCTCTGCCGTCAGGTTCGCGGCCTTAAGCGTGCCGGCGATCGTGTCGCGATTGGTGTCGGACCAGTTCTGGTAGGTCGAGGAAAAGCTCGCGCCATCCGGCAGGTTGCTCTTCATCTCGGAAAAACTCTGGAAGCGCCGCTTCAGCACATCATCGATGTTGCCCATCGAGAAGGCGACGCCCTGCCCCTGGTTAACGACGTTTTGCAGGTTCTGCAGGTCGCTTTCGACCTGGCCCCAGATATGGTTCGGCAGCTGCGCAGTGTTCTGCAACATGTTCTGGTAAATCTTGAGCTGGTTCTGGATCTGCTCGGCCAGCTGCGAGATCTGGGTAATCTGGTTGTTGACCTGCTCCGCAGATTTGCCGACCAACGAGATCAGTTCGGCGTTGTTGGCGAGCTGCGTCCATTCGGTCGCCTGACCGGTCACGCCACCCGCCACAGCTGGCATCGGCGCGGTACTCGAGAGAAGGACGGCCGCGATCATCGCGTGGTGGGCTGGTCTAGTCGGCCGGGAAGAGTGTATCGGCATGGGCGATCCCCCTTTGCTGGAGCCATTGAAGAGGCCATGCGGCCCCGTGTTCCGAATGAAGAGCGCGGATGCGCTTCAGATCTTCCTTGCCGGACGCTCCAACGAAGGAGAGCGCTACCGGTCCGAGCGCCATGTCGAACAAGCGCCGACCCTCGGGAGAGACGACGTAATAGTCACGCTTCGGGATGGCGGTTGCGACGATCTCGATCTGCCGCTCGTTGAAGCCGATGCGCTCGTAGAATTCCCGTGTGCCTGGCTCTCGGGCTGCTCCGTTCGGCAGGCAGATTTTCGTTGGGCAGCTTTCCTTCAGCACGTCGATGATTCCGGAGCGCTCGGCATCCGAGATCGACTGCGTGGCGAGCACCACGGCGCAGTTGGCCTTGCGCAGCACTTTCAGCCATTCCCGGATCTTGTCGCGAAACACCGGATGGCCCAGCATAAGCCATGCCTCGTCGAGGATGATCAGGCTGGGCGCGCCGGTCAGGCGTTTCTCGATACGGCGGAACAGATAGGTGAGAACGGGCACGAGATTGCGCTCGCCCATGTTCATCAGTTCCTCGATCTCGAAGCACTGGAAGGTGCCCAGCGCCAGACCGTCCTCCTCGGCGTCGAGAAGCTGACCCATCGGGCCATCGACGGTGTAGTGATGCAGCGCATCCTTGATCTCGCGCATCTGCACGCCGGAGACAAAGTCGGAGAGTGAGCGGCCACGAGATTCCGCCATCAAACCGATCTGCCGCGAGATGGCGTTGCGATAATCCGGTGTGATCGTCACACCCTGCAGCGCCACGAGCATCTCAATCCATTCGGCCGCAAAGGCGCGGTCGCCCTCGGTAGACAGTTCTGCGAGCGGGCAAAAGGAAAGCACCCTCCCCTCCCTTTCTGCGGTCGCATCGCCGCCGATCTGGTAATGATCGCCATTGATCCCGAGCGTCAGCGGCAGCATCGAGCCGCCCTTATCAAAGGCGAAGATTTGCGCACCGGCATAACGACGGAACTGCGCGGCGATCAGCGAGAGCAGGGTGGATTTGCCGGATCCGGTCGGACCAAAGATCAGCGTATGACCGACATCATCGACATGCAGGTTCAGTCGAAATGGGGTCGAGCCCGACGCCACCTGCATCAGCGGAGGCGAGGCCGGGGGATAAAAGGGGCATGGTGCAGTCGGACTTCCGGACCAAACCGAGTTCAGCGGAACCAGATCTGCGAGATTGCGCGTATTGATCAGCGGCTCGCGGATATTGGCATAGGAGACGCCGGGCAGGCTTCCGAGAAAGGCATCTGTCGCGTTCAGTGTCTCGATCCGGGCGCCGAACCCCTCGGCCTGAATCAGGCGGCGGATCGCTTCGGATTTCTCCTGCAGGCGTGCCTGGTCTTCCTCGAACAACACGATGACCGGCGTGTAATAGCCATAGGCCACGAGCTGCGATGAGGCCTCGGCGATTGCGTCCTCGGTTTCCGCCACCATCATCATGGCGTCCTGATCGAGCGATCGCGATTGCGTCTGGAATAGCTGGTCGAAAAAAGGCCGAACCTTTTGCTGCCATTTCTTGCGGGTACGCTCGAGTTTTGCCCGCGCCTCTTCGGCATCAAGAAACACGAAGCGTGAAGACCATCGATAGGTCAGCGGCATCAGGTCGAGGGCATTGAGGATACCTGGCCAGCTTTCCGCCGGCAGACCGTCGATCGCGACCACGCCGAGAAAGCGGTTCTCGACGAGCGGCGTCAGCCCGTGCTGGAGTTCCGCCGTCACCAGCCAGTCGAGATACATGGGGATTTCCGGCAGGCGAACCGGATGGTTTTCGCCGGTGACACAGAAGCGGATGAACTGGAAGAGCTCGTCATAGCGGGCAGTGCGGAAGCCGCCGCGCTCCGACGTCTCGCGCGTCATCATCCGGCGGATCGATACGACATTGGCGAGATACTGCTCGACCTCCCGGATCGAGGAGAGAAAGCTATCCAGCGCCTTGTCGGCATAGGTGGCGGACCGGCTGGCGGTGTCAGAATAGATATAGCGGGTCAGGCCGGAGCGGCGTGGTTCCGGCGGCCGCCAGGTCAGGATCAATGCATGCCGGCTCTCGAAATGTCCTCTTTCCTTCTGGAAATGTGCCCGTCGTTCGGCATCGATCGCGCGGGTGACAAGATCAGGAAAATGGCAGTCGGGGTGATGCGGGTAATCCGCAGTCGGCACCCTGACGGCCTCGACCTGGATCATCCAGCCGGATCCGAGTCGCGACAGGATCGCGTTGATCTGGCGGGAGACCTCATTGCGTTCCGCATCGGTCGAACTCTCACTGTCGGGGCCGGCAAAGTACCAGCCGGCCATTAGCGAGCCGTCCTTCAGCAGGATGACGCCGTTATCGACCAGACCGGCGTAAGGCACCAGGTCGGCAAACGACGGACCGGAATGACGAAAGGACTTAAGGGCGACCATTTCGACCCCCTCAGAACTTGCGCCACGGCGACGAGGTCGCACGGTAGAAAGCTTTGTAGGAGATGTGGCGAACGTAGACGCGCCGCATAAGCGGATCGGCTTTCGCCATCATGCGCAGGGCACCAACCGCGATTAGCCAGATCGCGATCCCGAACAGTGCGGCGTACCAGGTCAGCACCACGAAGATCAGGATGATGGCGGCGAGCGCAGTCAGCAGCACCAACTCGCGATCGGCACCCATCAGCAGGTTCGGACGTGATAGCGCCCGATGAACCCGCGACCGCACGAGAGCCGAACCAGATTCAGCCACGATCTCCCTCCCCTCTTCCAACGAGCGTGGCGGAGGGAGAATACCCGAACCGGTTAGCCTGCGAGTGAAGTTCGCCGATCGACGCCCCTGTCGCGCCGAACAGGGCGACGATCTGGGTGGCGCCGAGCAGCACGCCACCGACTAGCGCGACGTAGCAAAGCCGTCGGGCAAAGTCGTTCAGCTCCCCGCCGAAAATCAGCATAGCACCGGCGATCGCCACCGCCGCAAGCGCGATGAAGCCGGCGACCGGTCCGGTGATCGACTGCTGTATCTGCTGGAGTGGGGATTCCCATGGCAGACTGCCACCACCGGAGGATGCCAGTGCCCCATCCACGGAGCCGAGCGAGACGAGGGCCAGTGCTGTGACTGTGAGAATGAGATGGGTCTTACGCGACATGGCTGTCCTCGTCGATCTGGGCGTAATGCTCGGTCTGGTAGCGATTATTGCGGTATCCTTCGATATGGATCACCTCGCGGACCCGTCTTCCCTTCCCCGTGCGTTCGATGGAGACGACAAGATCGACGGCTTCGCCGATCACTTCCTGCATCGGTTGCTGGCTTGCTTCTGCAGTCAGCTGTTCCAGCCTGCGTAGTGCCGACATCGCGGTGTTGGAATGGATCGTGGTGACACCGCCGGGATGGCCGGTGTTCCAGGCTTTCAGCAGGGTAAGAGCGGCGCCGTCACGAACCTCACCGACAATGATACGGTCAGGTCGAAGGCGCATCGTGCTCTTCAGCAGCCGGGCCATATCGACCGTATCGCTGGTATGGAGGGAGACAGCGTTCTCGGCGGCGCACTGGATTTCGGCGGTGTCTTCGAGAATGACCATGCGGTCGTCGGGAGCGGCGGCAACGATCTCGGCGATGATGGCATTGGCCAGCGTCGTCTTGCCGGAGCCCGTCCCGCCTGAGATGACAATGTTCATGCGGGAATCGATCGCGCTGCGGATAGCGGACGCTTGGGCTTTGGTCATCACTTTCGCCGCCACATAATCGTCGAGAGGTATGAGGCGCAATGCCCTCCGCCGAATTGTAAATGCCGGCCCGGATACGACCGGTGGCAACAGGCCCTCGAACCTGTGTCCTCCAATAGGAAGTTCGCCGGAGATGATCGGCCGCTCATCGTCAGCCTCTGACTGCAGGGCGTGGGCGACGCTGCCGATCACGACTTCGGCGGCGGCAGGCGTCATTGCGCCGGCTGATGCTACGCCATGACCGAGCCGCTCGATAAACAGTCGACCATCGGGATTGAGCATGATCTCGACGACCGTCGCGTCATCGAGGGCAACGCACAGCTGGTCGCCGAGTGCGTCCTGGAGTTTGCGGACAAGGCGCGGATGGGAGCGAAGCTGGGTCACGCGGCGCTCCTCAACGGGCGGCCGTTATCGTCGGCGATGATCGAATGGTATCCTGGCGGGCAGACCCGTTCGAAGCTCATTCGGTTGGCGCGCAAATGTCCGGCGACGGCGACGGTGTTGCCGATCGCGACGGGTTCGCCCAGTCGCGTCATCGGCCAACCGGCGCGCTTCAGGATGCGCTCGAAGCGAAGATCGGTCGCCGTGACGATTTCGTCGTAGCCGTTTGCCATCGACCATTCGATGATGCCGGCGAACATGGTGAGCGTCGCGAGATGCAAATGGCCCCCTGCCCTCCCCGTCGGCAATGTCGTGTCAACGCAGAAGCGTGAGCTTTCGACCATTGCCGCGGTGGCGCTGAGGGAGCCGGCTGCCAGCAATTGCGGAAACGTCCTCTCCAGCATGGTCGGGCCTGATGCGGGTAAAAGCCGCGCGCAGCCGACCACCCTCTGCCCACCGAAGGTCGCGAGAATGTAGGTCGGGCTGAGGTCGTCGTATTGATCCCGTTCGCCGCCCTCCTCGATTGCGACATCCCACTCCAGACGATTTCTGAACACCTCGGCGCGAAGCCGGTGCATTTGCTTCAGGTAGTGGCTCTGGTGTTGATATTGGCCGGGCGAGACGGTCAGAATCAGCATCTTGATCTCCGCAACAACAAACGATGCGGAGAGAAAACATCTCGTTCAGCGTGTGGCTATGTGCAGATCTGCACCCGGTGATTCTACTGAGTCGGGTGTTCAAGGAGCGATTTTCGATCGCAATCGCTATCGGGAAACGTTGATTTCATGTGCAAATCTGCACATCAGCTAAGAGCGGCCACAGCGAGAAAATTGCTGCAACCACCGGAAATCCAACGATGAATCGTGGAATGGACAGGTTAAAGCATGCTGCCTGTTAACCTTTCGTTAACCTTAAATATCTTGCAACATCCTGCGGAATCGGGTGATCTATCGACGGTAAATTGCTGTGTTTACGAAAATTACCGTGTGTACGAGAGGACGTC